>NZ_CP145311.1:0-3689496 GCF_042245395.1 Vibrio iocasae
GTGTCATCTTCGCTTTGGTTGCAGTGTTTGCAACAGCTTCAAGAAGAGCTACCAGCTACAGAATTTAGTATGTGGTTAAGACCGTTACAAGCGGAGCTCAGTGACAATACTTTGACCTTATTTGCACCAAACCGTTTTGTTTTGGATTGGGTACGTGACAAATACTTGAACAGTATTAATCGTCTTTTGCAGGAGTTCTGTGGTAACGATATCCCTAGTCTGAGGTTTGAGATTGGCAGTAAGCCGATTTCAGCACCGCCACCAAAACCAGCACCACAAAAGACTAAAGCAGATGTTGCTGCAGAGTCATCTGCGCCTGCTCAGTTACAAGCAGCAAAACCAGTTCATAAAACCTGGGATGATGAGTCTGAACCAAGCAATATCACACACCGTTCAAATGTTAACTTTAAACACAAGTTTAATAACTTTGTTGAGGGTAAATCTAACCAGTTAGGTTTAGCAGCTGCGAGGCAGGTGTCTGATAATCCTGGTGTCTCTTATAACCCTCTGTTTTTATATGGCGGTACTGGCTTAGGTAAAACGCACTTACTCCATGCGGTGGGTAATGCGATTGTGGATAACAACCCGAATGCGAAGGTTGTATATATGCACTCCGAGCGCTTTGTTCAGGATATGGTTAAAGCCCTTCAGAACAACGCAATTGAAGAGTTCAAGCGTTATTACCGTAGTGTTGATGCACTGCTTATCGATGATATCCAATTTTTCGCAAATAAAGAGCGTTCACAGGAAGAGTTCTTCCATACCTTTAATGCGCTGCTAGAAGGCAACCAGCAAATTATTCTTACTTCTGACCGTTATCCAAAAGAGATTAATGGGGTAGAGGATCGCCTTAAATCACGTTTCGGTTGGGGTTTGACGGTTGCGATTGAGCCACCAGAACTGGAAACTCGCGTAGCGATTCTGATGAAAAAGGCAGAAGACCACCAGATTCATCTGGCGGATGAGGTTGCATTCTTTATCGCGAAGAGACTTCGTTCTAACGTTCGTGAACTTGAAGGTGCATTAAACCGCGTAATCGCGAATGCAAACTTCACTGGTCGTCCAATTACTATCGACTTTGTTCGTGAAGCTCTGCGTGATCTGCTGGCGCTTCAGGAGAAGTTGGTAACTATTGACAATATCCAGAAGACAGTTGCCGAATACTACAAAATTAAAGTCGCTGATCTGCTTTCTAAGCGACGTTCACGATCCGTTGCCCGTCCACGACAGTTGGCTATGGCACTTGCTAAAGAGCTTACGAACCACAGTCTCCCAGAGATTGGTGATGCATTTGGTGGCCGTGACCATACAACAGTTCTTCATGCTTGTCGTAAAATCGAACAGCTTCGTGAAGAGAGTCACGACATTAAAGAAGATTATTCAAACCTGATCCGCACACTTTCTTCTTAATCAGAAATACTTGTTGGAAACAAAGAGACCAGTATGAAATTTACCATTGAACGTAATCATCTTATTAAACCTCTGCAACAAGTGTCTGGTGCTTTAGGTGGGCGTCCAACGCTTCCTATTCTTGGTAACCTGTTACTTAAAGTAGAAGAAGGTACATTATCGCTAACGGCAACGGACTTAGAAGTTGAACTAGTTGCACGTATTGCACTGGAAGGTGATTTTGAAACGGGAAGTATTACCGTTCCATCCCGTAAGTTCTTAGATATTTGCCGTGGTCTGCCAGATGAGTCGGTGATTACTGTTGCGTTAGAAGGCGAGCGAGTGATCGTTCGTTCTGGCCGAAGCCGATTTACACTTGTGACTTTACCAGCAGCGGATTTTCCAAATATTGAAGACTGGCAGAGTGAAGTTGAAATCACGCTTTCTCAGGCAGAGCTTCGCTCTATTATTGAGAAAACTCAGTTTTCAATGGCGAACCAGGACGTTCGTTACTACCTGAATGGTATGCTGTTTGAAATTGAAGACTCAACTCTTCGAGCAGTTGCTACCGATGGTCACCGTATGGCTGTGGCGCAAACAGCACTAGAAGCTGCTTTTGAAAAACAGCAGGTGATTGTTCCGCGTAAAGGCATTCAGGAGTTGGTTAAGCTTCTTGATGCACCGGAAAATCCGGTCACACTGCAGATTGGTCAGTCAAATGTTCGTGCTGATGTGAATAACTTTACTTACACATCTAAGCTAGTTGATGGCCGTTTCCCAGATTATCGCCGCGTAATGCCACAAAGTAGTAATAAGACGCTAGAAGCGGGTTGTGACGAGCTGAAGCAGGCATTTTCTCGTGCTGCAATTCTGTCGAACGAAAAATTCCGTGGAGTTCGAGTTAATCTTGATGGCAGCGAAATGCGTATTACCGCTAATAACCCAGAGCAGGAAGAAGCGGAAGAGATTCTAGATGTTAGCTTCCAGGGGGAAGCGATTGAGATTGGTTTTAACGTAAGCTACGTACTTGATGTCCTGAATACTCTTAAGTGCGATCAGGTAAGACTTTCGATGTCAGATGCTAATGCCAGTGCTTTAGTTGAAAACGCTGAAGATGATAGCGCTCTGTACGTAGTGATGCCGATTCGTCTGTAACGACATTTTAAGTTCAGATGCCTTTAAAACGCCTCATTATCAAACAGTTTAGAAACATTGAAGCCTGCGATATAGAATTGTCGCCAGGCTTTAATTTTCTTATAGGTCCTAACGGAAGCGGTAAAACCAGTGTCCTGGAAGCGATTTATATGCTCGGTCATGGTCGCTCGTTTAAGAGCTCTCTTACCAGTAGAGTGATACAAAATGAGTGCAGTGAGCTGTTTGTTCATGGTCGTTTTTTGAATCCGGATCAATTTGAGCTGCCAATTGGAATAAATAAGCAGCGCGATGGCTCAACAGAGGTTAAAATAGGCGGTCAGTCTGGACAAAAGCTGGCACAATTAGCTCAGGTTTTACCACTTCAGCTAATTCATCCGGAAGGTTTCGATTTACTAACCGATGGGCCGAAGTTTCGCAGAGCATTTATTGACTGGGGGGTGTTTCATACCGAACCCGGTTTTTATGATTCCTGGGGAAGGCTTAAACGGTTAACCAAGCAAAGAAACGCGCTACTAAAAACCGCAACCAGTTACAGAGAGCTGAGCTACTGGGATCAGGAGCTGGCACAGTTAGCTGAGACGATTAGTGAGTGGCGTTCTGTTTATGTGAATCAGCTTAAGGAAGTGGCAGAAGAAATCTGCAAAGCGTTTCTTCCGGAGTTTGATATCCAGCTTAAGTATTACCGTGGCTGGGAAAAGGATACAGATTACAAAACTATCCTTGAAAAGCATTTTGAGCGAGATCAGCAGCTCGGGTACACCTTTAGTGGACCAAATAAGGCTGATTTAAAAATTAAAGTGAATGGAACTCCGGTAGAGGATGTTTTATCACGAGGCCAACTGAAGTTGATGGTGTGTGCACTGCGATTAGCTCAGGGGCAACATCTGACTCAGATGACCGGCAAGCAGAGTATCTATTTAATTGATGACTTTGCTTCCGAACTAGACAGCTTGCGTCGAGAACGCTTAGCCGATTGCTTAAAGCAAACGGGCGCTCAGGTTTTTGTAAGCTCTATCACCGCTAGTCAGGTTAGTGACATGCAGGATGACAACTGCAGGATGTTCCATGTGGAACATGGCAAAATAGGGCAACTAAATTAACGGCCTGTTAATGTTTTACAGGTTCCAAGAAGAGAGTAACTCATGGCAGAAAATTACGATTCATCGAGTATTAAAGTACTAAAAGGATTGGATGCAGTAAGAAAACGTCCGGGAATGTACATTGGTGATACCGACGATGGTACTGGTCTTCACCATATGGTATTCGAGGTAGTGGATAACTCTATCGATGAAGCGTTGGCTGGTCACTGTAACGATATCATTGTGACGATACATGACGACAACTCTGTATCTGTTAGCGATGATGGTCGTGGTATTCCGACAGAAATGCACCCTGAGGAAGGCGTGTCTGCAGCGGAAGTTATCATGACAGTACTTCACGCTGGTGGTAAGTTTGATGATAACTCTTACAAGGTATCTGGTGGTCTTCACGGTGTTGGTGTTTCAGTTGTAAACGCGCTTTCAAAGCAGGTCGATTTGACCATTCATCGTGCTGGTGAAATTTTTGAGCAATCTTATGCTCATGGTGAACCAAAAGCGCCACTTACGGTTGTAGGTAACACTGAAGCATCTGGTACAACTATCCGCTTCTGGCCAAGTGAAGAGACTTTTAGCAACATTGAGTTCCACTACGATATTCTTGCTAAGCGTCTGCGTGAGCTTTCTTTCCTTAACTCAGGTGTATCAATCAAACTGATCGATGAGCGCGAAGAAGACAAAATGGACCACTTTATGTATGAAGGTGGTACTCAGGCGTTTGTTGATTACCTGAACAAAAACAAAACACCAATCATTCAGAAAGTATTCCACTTCGAGTTCGAGCGTGAAGATGGTATTGCTGTAGAAGTTGCGATGCAATGGAATGACGGCTACCAGGAGAATATTTACTGCTTTACCAATAATATTCCACAGAAAGATGGTGGTACTCACCTTGCTGGTTTCCGTGCTGCGCTAACTCGTACGTTGAACAGCTTTATGGATAAGGAAGGCTTCTCTAAGAAAGCGAAAACAGCAACATCGGGTGATGATGCTCGTGAAGGCCTGACTGCTATCGTTTCAGTGAAAGTGCCAGATCCTAAGTTCTCAAGCCAGACAAAAGATAAGCTAGTTTCTTCTGAAGTAAAATCAGCAGTTGAATCTGCGATGGGTGAAAAGCTGTCTGAGTTCCTGATTGAAAACCCAGGCGAAGCTAAGATTGTATGTACGAAGATTATTGATGCAGCACGAGCTCGTGATGCAGCACGTAAAGCTCGTGAAATGACTCGTCGTAAAGGTGCTCTGGATCTTGCTGGCCTACCAGGCAAACTAGCGGACTGTCAGGAAAAAGATCCTGCACTGTCTGAACTATACATTGTGGAGGGTGACTCTGCGGGCGGTAGTGCTAAGCAGGGTCGTAACCGTAAGAATCAGGCAATCCTTCCTCTGAAAGGTAAAATTCTTAACGTAGAAAAAGCTCGTTTCGACAAGATGCTTTCTTCTCAGGAAGTAGCAACACTAATCACTGCACTTGGCTGTGGTATCGGTCGTGACGAATACAACCCGGATAAACTGCGTTACCACAACATCATCATCATGACCGATGCCGATGTCGATGGTTCTCACATCCGTACTCTGCTTCTGACATTCTTCTACCGTCAAATGCCTGAGCTGATTGAGCGCGGCTATGTGTACATTGCTCAGCCACCACTTTACAAAGTGAAGAAAGGTAAGCAAGAGCAGTACATCAAAGATGAAGATGCAATGGACCAGTATCAGGTTTCACTAGCTCTTGATAACGCTGGACTGCATGTGAACGAAAATGTACCAGCGATTGCCGGTGAAGCGCTTGAGCAACTTGTACAGCAGTACAACAGCGGTATGAAGCTGGTGGATCGTATGTCTCGTCGTTTCCCACGCGCTCTTGTTCATGAGTTGGTTTATGTTCCACGTCTGACAGCAGAAATGTGTCAGGATGCTGATCAGGTTGAAGCCTGGGGCAAACAGCTTGTGGAACAGCTAAATGCCAAAGAAGTTGGTGCAAGCCAGTACAGCCTTGAAGTTGAGAAGCACGAAGAGCTAAACGTGAACCTAGCTAAGATTGTTGTGCGTACTCACGGTGTGACTCATGAGCATGTTATCGGTCTGGATCTTCTTGCAACGAAAGAATACGGCAAACTAGCCGCGCTTTCTGAAGCTCTGGATGGCCTGATTGAAGAGGGCGCTTACGTGAAACGTGGTGAGCGCACTCATGCAGTATCTAACTTCGCTGATGCACTTAACTGGTTGGTTAAAGAGTCTCGTCGTGGTCTAAGCCTACAGCGATACAAAGGTCTGGGTGAGATGAACCCTGATCAGCTTTGGGAAACCACTATGGACCCAGAAACTCGTCGTATGATGCAGGTAACGATTGAAGATGCAGTAGGTGCGGATCAGTTGTTTACTACGCTGATGGGTGATCAGGTAGAACCGCGTCGTAACTTCATCGAAGAGAATGCATTGAAAGTTGCTAACCTGGACGTTTAGCCGCTCTATTTTACGCTGTATGAACTGATTTCTGCGTCAAAGGTGCTCATTTACACTTGTAAACTCCGCGCCTTTTCCTTGAACTCAGCCCATACAGCTTCAACTAGAGCAACTAACTATATAGATAGTAGTTTTAGAACACCGCCTTTGGGCGGTGTTTTTTATGGAAGTAATCTCTTGTAATTGGCTGTGTTTATTAAAAAGTTGTTTGCAGCATGGATGCTGCGATTCAAGCGTACAAGGATGTATTTACAGCGTACTTTATAATAAATTCAGCCAGTTGCAGAGTCTCAATTAAATAGCAAAAAAATTAAACTATTTTCATTGCTACCCCTTGAATCCCAATTTTTCGGACCTATATTTAAAGTACAGGGGATGCCAAATGGACCTCTGAAACGCTTGTCCAGTCATGTCGCAGCTAATAGAGCAGAAAGCGAATGGCAAAAAAGGAAAGCACACAATTTAATACCGCAATTAGACAGCCACGTCCTATGGAGTGAGCTGGGCTAACTACCTTAGACACCACAAAAGAGTTTGGTGATTTTAAGGCTATTGCTTATTTATGAGGATAGAATCATGAGAACTGTAGATTTCACACCACTATACCGCAATGCTATTGGCTTCGATCGTCTGTTTGATCTGATGGAAGCGAGTGCAGCTAAAAATACCTCTAACGGTTACCCTCCATATAACATCGAACAGCAAGATGAAAACAAATATCGCATTACTATGGCGGTAGCAGGTTTTGCTGAAGATCAGTTAGATATTACTCAGAAAGAGAATGTTCTGATTGTTCGCGGAGAGCGTAAGTCCGAAGAAGAGAAAAAGTACGTTTATCAGGGAATTGCAGAGCGCGATTTTGAGCGCAAATTCCAGCTAGCTGATTATGTAAAAGTCGTTGGCGCAACAATGGAAAATGGTCTGCTACACGTCGATCTCGAAAGAGAAATCCCTGAAGCGATGAAACCACGTAAGATCGCTATTAACGGAAGTAACTTAATTGAGGGAAAGTAGTTAACTAAACCCCAATTAATATAGTAAGAGCGTCCAGTTGGGCGCTCTTTTTTGATCTTATAAGCTTTCACCAATAGATATGGTTGTGTCGAGCTCGATAATTTTCTCGGAAATGGGTTCGTTCGGCAGCATGATTCTTTTCAACAGTTGCTCTGCTGCGATTTTTCCCATCTCTTCACGGGGCGTAATAACAGTAGCAAGAGTCGGGCTAACAACCGAAGTAATATTGTGCCCGTGGAATCCAACGATAGATATATCCTCTGGTATCTTAAGCCCCTGCCTAAGACATTCAAACATGGCACCGATAGCAAGGTCGTCATTAGTACAGTAGATAGCATCTATTTGCGAATACTTTTCTCTGGCAATCTGAGTGAGTTCTGCACCAATAGTATAACTAGACGCTTTTTTTGTGCTGACAACTTTAGGTTCTAATCCAGCCTCTTTGACTGCTTGTTCAAACCCTTTGATTTTCTGCTTGGTTCGTTCATCCATTCGGGCGGCCAGATAAACGATGTTTTTTCTACCTTTAGAAATAAGCAGATTAGTAATTTCTGAACTGGCTTTAGTGTTATCAAATCCAACCGCCTGCTGTAGCGGCTCTGAAGCCGAATCCATAATCTCTACAACCGGGATGCCTGTTGCATTAAGCATCCTTTTTGCGCGCTCAGTATGGTAGCTTTCAGATAGAATCATGCCATCAACATTGTAGGAGAGTAGCGTTTCTATCCGCTTTTCTTCTGCACGTTTGCTGTAACCATAGTGCGCCAGCATGGCCTGATAGCCATGGGGCTCTATAACGCTCTCTATTCCGCGCAGTACTTCATCGAACACCTGGTTGGTCAGAGAGGGAACCAGAACACCAATAGAATAACTTTTGGCCTTGGATAAAATGTCCGGAGCCCGGTTTGGTACGTAACCGAGCTCTTCAACAGCTTGAGCAATCTTAGCTCCCACAGCTTCCGACACTTTTTCCGGATCGCGAAGATAACGGCTGACGGTCATTTTCGTTACACCAACCTGATCAGCAATATTCTGTAAAGTGGGGCGCTGCTTTTTCGCTGTCATAGATATTGAAACGTCTCTTTAGTTATTATCGGTGTTTACCAACATAATATTGTATAAGTAAGAATGAGTTAAATGTTTACTACAAACCTATACAATATTTGTTGCTGCGCTAAAGCTTTTACTGAGTAGCGGCCTCAATAGCCTCTCTTGTTAATTTAGTGATACGTGCCCAATCTTTTGATTCTATTGCGTCTGTCGGAATCATCCAGGTACCACCAACGGTCTTAACGCAGGAAAGAGCCTGATACTCTTTCAGGTTCGTAACGCTTATTCCACCGGTAGGGCAAAAGCTTACCTGAGGTAGAGGTGCCGAAATTGCTTTCAGTGCCTTCGCTCCACCATTAGCTTCTGCCGGGAAGAATTTCATATGGTCATATCCCAAATCCATCGCGGTCATAATTTCGGTTGCTGTAGCGACTCCCGGAATAAGTGGAGCTGTACCAGTCACGGCATGGGCTAACAATCTTACAGGTGCTCCCGGAGAGATAATAAACTTTGAACCCGCAAGAACGGCAGCATCATATTGTTGAGGAGTAAGTACAGTACCAGCACCAACCAGCGCTTCTGGCATTGCCTCAGAGATAAGCTTTATCGCATTTAATGCTGCTTCTGTTCTAAGAGTTATCTCGAATACATTAATACCACCTTCAGCAAGTGCCTTCGCAAGTGGCACTGCGTCATTTTCATCTTTGATGACCATTACTGGCACGATAGGTGATGCTGAAAAAACTTTATCCGGAGATAGTGACCAGTTCATATTCTTTCCTGATTAGTAAATTGATTTTGTATGGTTTAATACGTTTTAGAGTATAGTCGCACCAGTGTCTGCACTGGAAACTGCCTGTCTAAAAACGTTAAATAGTTCTCTTCCACTGCCATAATAAGAGTCTTTCAGAGCAGGGATAGACTCACTTCTCTGCGAGATATCTTGTAGGACATCTATTGTGCCGGATATGCCATCCACCTGTATCAAATCGCCATCTGCTATTTTTGCCAACAAACCACCTCGTTTAGCTTCAGGCGTTATATGGATAACAGCAGGTACCTTACCAGATGCACCTGATAGCCTGCCATCGGTGACCAGAGCGACATTCAGCCCTTGTTTCATAAGATTCCCCATAATGGGCATCAGCTTATGAAGCTCGGGCATACCATTTGCGGCAGGGCCATTATATCTAACAACAATGACTGCATCTTCGGTAAACTTTCCCATCTTGTATGCCGTTTCTACATCATGCTGAGAGTCAAAGACTCTGGCTGGAGCACTCACTCTCTGATGCTCCTTTGCGACTGCACTAACCTTCATTATCCCTTTGCCAAGGTTACCTTTAAGGAGCTTTAGACCACCAGTAGCCCTAAAGCTGTTTTTGCTGTCTGAGATTACATTGAGATCGAGAGAACATTCTGTTTCTTGGAACGTTAAACTCTGATTTTCACCGATAACCGGAGTTGTCAGATAATTCTCCATAGAACCATATACCGGATTTGCATCCATAAAGATTAGTCTTCTCTGGTGCAGGTTATTCATTAATGCAGGAACGCCACCAGCACGCTGGAAGTCATTAATATCTGCACTGCCATTGGGGTACATTTTCACAAGAAGTGGAACGACTTCTGAAAGAGCGTCCAGATCATCCCAGTTAATAATCCATCCTGCTGCTTTCGCGACAGCGATAAGGTGAATAGTGTGGTTGGTGCTGCCTCCAGCTGCCATCAAAGCAACTAAGCCATTCACTACAGACTTTTCATCAACAACTTTCGCCAGTGATTTACTGCTGTTGTTGGTGTTACTTACAGCGGCAATATGTTGTGTGACTTTCTCGGTGAGCTTTTCTCTTAATAAACTATCTGGTGGAACAAATGCCGAACCTGGAAGCATTAACCCCATAGCTTCAAGTACCAGTTGATTAGTATTAGCGGTGCCGAAGAAGGTACAGGTACCTGATGAATGATAAGCCTGACATTCCATTGCCTGTAGCTCTGTTCGGTCAGCTTCACCAGCAACGAACTTTTGCCTTACGGAAGTCTTCTGATCATTGCTGATTCCAGTTGCCATTGGGCCTGATGGCACAAATGCTGTAGGCAAGTGGCCGAAAGAAAGAGCACCTATAAGCTGGCCGGGTGCAATTTTATCGCAGACACCCAACAATAAAGTTCCATCGTAAGTATTGTGACTGAGAGACAGGGCGGTAGCCTGAGCAATAAGGTCTCTGGAGAACAGAGAAAGCTCCATACCATCATTGCCTTGCGTAATGCCATCGCACATTGCAGGAATACCTCCTGCAACCTGAGCACTATTACCTAGTTCAGATAATGTTTTTTTTATCATCTCTGGATAGAAAAAGTAAGGCTGGTGGGCACTGACCATATCATTGTAGGCGGTCACGATTGCAAGATTTACTTTAGTGAAATCCAGAATAGATGTTTTCTCATGATCTTCTGAAGCAGCAATAGTGTGAGCTAGGTTTCCGCAAGCTAATGAAGCTCTCGCTTTCCCCTTTACCTGCTGTTGTTCGACTGTTTTCAGGTATCTATTACGACTTTCTTTGCTTCTGGAAACAATGTTTCTGGCAACCTGCGCTACCGTAGGATGAATGTCCATTGTACTTACCCAATGTTATTGACCGGAGCCCAAAACGGGCTCCAAAATTGATTCAGATTCTGTTCAGGATATTCTGAACAATCTCTTCTGGTGATTGTCTGATATCGATATGAATTGCTTCATCTTCAGATGGCTCTACTAATGTTGAGAATTGGCTTTCCAGCATCGCAGAGCCCTGAAAGTAGTGGCCTTCTCTTGCTTTGTGTCTTGACCAGATAGTATCGAAATCTCCTTTAAGAAAGACAAATTTCAGCTCGTTACAGTCTCTCTTCAATATATTCCTGTACTCGGGCTTCAACGCAGAGCACGCCACCACAAGACTTTCTTTATCAAGAATCAGCTCATTGAGTGTTTCTAACCAGGATTGGCGGTCATTGTCTGTCAGTGGAATGCCACTCTGCATTTTGCTGATGTTCTCTTCTGAGTGGTAATCATCACCATCAAAGAACGGAATCTGTAAAGCTTCAGAAAGACCTATACCAATTGACGTTTTTCCGCATCCTGAAACCCCCATCACTACATATTTATTTTTCATAGTTTTACCTCTTTATTATGTAGGGGTTATTTCCACCACATTGCCAGTTCAGGGAATGCGATAACCAATGCCAGTACAGAGATCTGCAGGGCAATAAATGGAAGTAGGGAAGTGAATATCTCACCTAAACTAATATCTTTTGGTGCGACAGATTTTAAGTAGAACGCAGCCGGGCCAAATGGTGGTGACAGGAAGGCGACCTGCATATTCAGGCAGAACACGACGCCAAACCAGACAGGATCCATACCAAGACCAGTGATGATTGGTACGAAGATAGGCATAGTAAGCAGCGCTACGCCAACCCAGTCCAGGAACATGCCCAGAACAAAAAGGATTGCCATCATAATCAATAGGGTCGTCATGGCGTTGCCACCACTCAGAGTAAGAATTGTCTGCTCTACAAAGTCGATGCCACCCATCAGGTTATAGACACCAACAAGCGCAGAAGCACCAATACCTATCCACATGATCATACCGCAGGTACGCATGGTCGCGACGGCAGATTCTTTGACCATCTTCCAGTTCAACTCTTTACGAATTGCAGCACTGATAGCTATACCAACAACACCGAGTGCGGATGCTTCGGTAACTGATGCAACCCCGGTATAAATACTGCCGAGAACAGTTGCAACAGAAAGAAGTGGGAAGAATAGAGCTTTAAAATAACTTGGGTGCTCTTGTGCATCCTTAGCCAACTCCTCTTCAGAGGGGAGTGGAGCAAGTGCAGGGTTCAGCTTACAACGGACAAGTACATAGGTGACGTAAAACATGGCCAGAATAAATGCAGGCAGGAATGCGGCTTTAAACAAATCACCGATAGATACTGAAGCAGAAAGACCATAAATAATCAGTACGATACTTGGTGGTAACATGGTGCCTAACGCACCACCAGCACACGTTGTCCCGATAGCCAGTTTGCGATCATAACCAAGACGAAGCATCTGAGGCAGAGCGAGGATACCGAGAAGAACGGTTTCCCCCCCGATAACACCAGACATAGAAGCCAGAATAACCGCAACAATAAGAGTTTGAACCGCTACGCCACCACGTACTCGTCTGCCGACACTCTTCATTGCATCAAAGAGATCTCTGGCAATCCCTGAACGGTCGAGTAGGGCTGCCATTAGTACAAACATAGGTACAGCGAGGAATACGTAACCGTTAACAAAGCTGAATATTCGGCTGGTTACCAAAGGAAGTGCATCCACACCGAACCAACCAAGGGTAAAAATAAGTGCGACCAGACCAGTTACGAATGCTAGTTGCATGCCAGTCAGAAGTAACCCGATCATTAGCACCAGCATCAAAAGGCTGCCGTAGGCTATTCCAATAGAAGATAAATCAAACATCTTTTTCTTCCCTTAGCTGCTTAATTTCATTTATCAGGTGCAGCACAAACTGGATAAACATCAGGCTTACAATAAGCAGAATGAGTCCTTTCAGAAGCGCTGGAAATGGAGGGTTCCAGGCAGTACCGGAGGTTTCGAGTCTTAGTTCCCCCCATGGTGCAAACCATGAGCTTTCTACCATCTGGTAAGCGGCATATGACAGCAGTCCGCTAAATAACATTCCCGCAAGATGATGGAAGATATTCAGATAGTGCTTGGTGCGTTGTGATACCGCGTCATATATCAGTACAACCCGAACATGTTTGTCTGTTGCCAGAGCGTATGCGCCACCAACAACAAAGAGAGAACCACCAATAAATGATGCAGTTTCGTGAACCCAAATTGTGGGTGCGTTAAAGAGATAACGACTGACGACCTCATAAAAGGAGATGATGACGGTAAAGACAAAGAGCAGGCTTAATAGCTCACTTATCTTTGCTATCACTTTATCTAAAATGTTATGAGGCATTTCAGCCACTGGCGTGTCTGAGTCTTTCATAAAAATATATCCGGGAAGTTAGGGAGGCGTTGTCGCCTCCCGAGGCAGAACGAATTACAGAAGACCTGCGTCTTTCAGGTAAGACGTAATTGAGTCATACACTTTCTGCGCATTTGGCGAGCGAGTTGCGAACTTCTTCCATTCACCCATTGCAATGTTACGGAACTTCTTACGTTCTTCTGCAGGCCAGTCATGAATTGTGATATTTGGATTTGCCTGCGCTTCTTTCACGGCATTTTCATCTGCAATACGAAGCTGAGTCGTGATGTCCTGAGCAAAGTCGCGTACAGAAACTGTCATAATTTCCTGAAGCTCTACAGGAAGCTTATCCCACTTCTTCTGGCTCATGGAAATATCGATAGTTGGTAGTGAGTGGAAGCCAGGTTGTACCGGGTGAGTCGCGATATCGTTCATACCTGCTTTCTGGTTGGTTGAGAATACGGTGTAGTCAGCCGCATCAATAACGCCCTTGCTCAAACCCGTAAATACTTCAGAGCCAGGTAGGTTAACCGGAGCCGCGCCTGCTGCAGCAAACACCTGCTGAACCAAGCCTTCAGGCGCACGTAGTTTCAGGCCTTTCAGGTCATCCACACCATTTAGTGGCACTTTAGAAACAAATGATTCTACGCCCGTAGTTGAACCACCAATGTACTTAACACCATATGGTGCATAAAGCTCTGTCATCAGTTCATAACCACCACCATAGTTGATGTATTGCAGTAGCTGACGTGTGTCAGACCATGCACCAACCATGTTACCAATCAGACCAAATGCTGGATCTTTACCAGAGAAGTAACCTGTAGCCGTAATATGACCATCCAGAACGCCCATTTTAATTGCGTCTAATGTTTCCGTATGTTTAACCACAGCACCTACTGGCAACAGGTCGATTTCGATTCGGCCACCTGACATTTTTTCTACGGTTTCAGTCCATTCTTTTTGAACCTGAAAGTTTTTATCGCCAGAAGGGTCACTGGATTGAAACTTGAAGTTAAACTCAGCAGCAAGTGCAGAGGTAGATAATAGAGCAGCAGCAACAGCGGTAGTAAGAGTTTTCATTGTGTGCTTCATGGGGTAGTCCTTTCGTTTTTGGATTAATTCCGGTTAAATGTTCCCGGTAACATAGTTAATGTTACCGGTAACGTGATTAATAAATCTACGAAGGAGATCACAATTGAGTGGTTTTTGTACGTTTTGTGATTGAGTTAAAGAAAAGAGTGAAATGTATGAAAAGGAAAAATGCCGGACATGATATCCGGCATTTAAGAGTGATTAGTTTTCTTGATAGGCTTTCAATACTTCTTCAGCAATGACCTTAATGCCATCGCGCATAGCTTTTTCATCCTGAACATAGTTCATACGCAGACACTGCTTAGTGTGCTGCCAGCTAGTATCTTGACCAAAGAAGAAATACTCACCAGGTACAATCAATACACCGCGAGCTTTAAGTCGCTTGTAGAGTTCCATTGTCGCTATTGGCAACTCATCAAACCAAAGCCATAGGAAGATCGCCCCCTCTGGTTTATGGATTCTAAAGCGTGGATCGTCAATATGCTCTTTTAGCAGTTCTACTGCGTGTTGTGCTTTCTGCTGATAGAAAGGTTTCACAATCATTTGGCTAAGTTGTAGCAGGTCGCCAGACTCAATCATATGAGTACCGATTGCAGGACCAATACCACCAGGAGCAAGGCTTACAATACCATTCATATTGGAAATTGCTGTGGTGACTTCTTCATTCGCAATAACAATACCGCATCGAACACCTGGTAAACCAAGCTTAGATAAGCTCATGCATAGAATCGTGTTGTCATTCCAGAACGGTTTAACTTCCTCAAAGATGATGTTCGGGAAAGGTGTACCGTAAGCATTATCGATAATTAGTGGAACATTGTTTTCTCTTGCAAGCTTATCCAGTTTCTCTATCTCTTCATCGGTAAGTACGTTGCCGGTAGGGTTTGTTGGTCGTGAAGCACAAATTGCAGCAACGGTTTCGTCCACTTTGATGTTTTCAAAGTCTACGTGGTACTTAAACATGCCATTATCTAAAAGAGAGATTTCTGGTCGATAGGAAACAAAGATATCTTCATCAACACCAGAATCGCTATATCCAATGTACTCAGGTGCTAACGGAAGTAGGATTTTCTTATGTGAACCGTTTGGTTGTTCACCGGCAAAGAGGTTAAACAGATAAAAGAATGCGCTCTGGCTACCATTAGTCAGGCTGATATTTTTCTCTGAGATGTCCCAACCGTAAGTTTCTCTCAGTAATCTAGCAAGTGCTTTTACAAATGCATCTTTACCTTGTGGCCCATCATAGTTAGCCATGGCTTCAACCAACTTTCCATTGTTCAGCATATCGCTGCTGGCCTGATGAAAGTAATCGAGCATGGCTGGAATAGCTGCCGGGTTGCCTCCACCGAGCATAATGGCTCCCGGTGTGCGCAGACCATCATTCAGATCATCCATTAACTGAGTTATTCCAGAGTGCTGATTAAATTTTTCACCAAATTTAGAAAATTGCATGTTTGCTTTCCTGACTACATATGTTGCAAGGACCGCTGGATTCAATTCCACAAACCACTCAAGCCTTCCATGGTCGTTTAAACAAGGGCATCCATGCCCTTGTATGTTTGTTCCATTGAAACCAGCAGCCCTTAAAGTTTTGTTATAAGTATAAAAAAGCCCCGTTATTTTGAACGGGGCTTAGCTCAAAGGGTTTACCCCATTACTTTTGCAGGAGCGAGATATCCGCGATCTGCAGGAAGAGGTTACGCAGGTTGTTGAGAAGCGTCAGACGGTTCTTCTTCAGCGCTTCATCATCAGCCATAACCATTACTGAGTCGAAGAAAGTATCAACAGGCTCACGCAGATCAGCCAGCTTGCTTAGTGCTTCCTGGTAGTTACCAGTAGCGAATGCTGGCTCAAGTGCTTCTGTCATTACTTCTACGTTTTCAGCCAGTGCTTTTTCAGCATCTTCCTGAAGTAGAGATAGGTCGATCTCTTCAGCTAGCTCACCGTCGAACTTAGCAAGGATGTTACCTACACGCTTGTTCGCAGCAGCAAGTGATTCTGCAGCATCAAGGCCGCGGAAGTGAGATACCGCTTTAACGCGCTGATCGAAGTCAGCAGGCTTAGTTGGACGACGAGCAAGAACAGCCTGAATGATATCAACTGAGAAACCTTCGTCCTGATACCATGCACGGAAACGGCCAAGCATAAACTCAAGTACGTCTGTTTCAACGTTTTCGTTAGTTAGTCTATCACCGAACAGAACCTTAGCTTCAGCAATTAGTTCAACAAGGTCTAACTTGTAGCCGTTCTCAACGATAATACGCAGAACACCCAGAGATGCACGACGAAGTGCAAATGGATCAGAACCTTTTGGAGCCTGTCCGATACCGAAGATACCTACTATAGTATCCAGCTTGTCTGCCATTGCTACAGCAGATGAAACACCAGAGCTTGGAAGGTCATCACCAGCGAAACGAGGCATGTACTGCTCGTTTAGTGCTACTGCTACTTCTTCATCTTCACCATCGTGACGAGCGTAGTGCATACCCATAACACCCTGAGTATCGGTAAATTCGAATACCATTGAGGTCATTAGGTCACATTTAGCAAGAAGTCCTGCGCGAGTTGATTTTTCAACGTCTGCATCGATTTTCTTAGCGATAAAGCCAGCAAGAACCGCGATACGGTCAGTCTTATCTTTGATAGTACCAAGTTGCTTCTGGAAGATTGCGTTTTCCAGCTCAGGAAGACGGTCTATCAGAGGACGCTTACGGTCTGTGTTAAAGAAGAACTCTGCGTCAGCAAGACGTGGACGAACTACTTTCTCGTTACCTTCGATTACATGGCGAGGCTCTTTAGACTCGATGTTAGATACGAATATAAAGTTAGGAAGCAGTTTCTTGTTGTCATCGTAAACTGGGAAGTACTTCTGGTCACCCTTCATGGTGTAAACCAGCGCTTCAGAAGGAACCTTCAGGAATTCTTCTTCAAACTTAGCGGTTAGCACAACTGGCCACTCAACCAGAGAAGTTACTTCTTCAACCAGGTCATCTTCAAGGTCAGCAACACCACCTACAGCGGCTGCAGCTTTCTGAGAATCCGCAACGATAATCGCTTTACGTTCTTCGTAATCCGCCATTACCTTACCGCGTTCAGCAAGGATTGCAGGGTACTGGTCAGCACTGTCGATTGTGAATTCTTGCTCACCCATAAAGCGGTGACCACGGATAGTACGATCTGAAGCAACACCAAGGATTTCGCCTTCGATTAGCTCTTCACCCAGAAGGATAGTCAGAGTCTTAACCGGGCGGATAAACTGAGTCTCTTTGTCACCCCAGCGCATTGGTTTTGCGATAGGCAGGTTACCCAGGGCTTTAGCTGCAAGGTCCACAACAAGCTCGTTTACTGGCTTACCTTTCACTTCCTGTTTAAACAGAAGCCATTCGCCTTTATCTGTTTTCAGACGCTCTGCCTGATCAACGGTAATACCGTTACCGCGAGCCCAGCCTTGAGCTGCTTTAGTTGGGTTGCCGTCAGCATCAAAAGCAACAGAAACCGCAGGACCACGCTTTTCTACTACTTTGTCTGGCTGGCCTTCAGCTAGCTCAGCAACTTTAAGCGCAAGGCGACGAGGAGCTGCATACCACTTAACACCTTCGTGTGCTAAGTCAGCATCTTTAAGTGCTGCTTCGAAGTTAGTAGCAAATGCTTCAGCAAGAGTACGAAGTTGTGTTGGTGGCAGCTCTTCCGTACCCAGTTCAATTAGAAAATTCTTAGCCATCTTACTTCTCCTCGCCTTCTTTTTTACACATTGGGAAGCCAAGAGCTTCACGTGATGCGTAGTATGCTTCTGCAACTGCTTTAGTCAGGTTGCGAATACGAAGGATGTAACGCTGGCGTTCTGTTACAGAGATAGCTTTGCGTGCATCAAGCAGGTTAAATGCGTGCCCTGCTTTAAGAATGCGTTCATATGCAGGCAGTGAAAGCGGTGTTTCAAGCTCTAGTAGCTCTTTACACTCTTTCTCGCACTGGTCGAAGAAAGTAAACAGGAAGTCTACATCTGCGTGCTCGAAGTTGTACGTTGATTGCTCAACTTCGTTCTGGTGGAAGATATCACCGTAAGTCGTTTTACCCAGAGGGCCATCGGCCCAAACAAGGTCATAAACAGAGTCAACACCCTGGATATACATAGCAAGACGCTCGATACCGTAAGTGATTTCGCCGGTAACAGGCTTACACTCAAGGCCGCCAACCTGCTGGAAGTAAGTAAACTGAGTTACTTCCATGCCGTTTAGCCAAACTTCCCAGCCTAGACCCCATGCACCAAGAGTCGGGTTTTCCCAGTTATCTTCCACGAAACGGATGTCGTGTACTTGTGGGTCAATACCCAGAGCTTCAAGAGAGCCAAGGTAAAGCTCCTGAATGTTGTCTGGAGAAGGTTTAATAATTACCTGGAACTGGTAGTAGTGTTGCAGGCGGTTCGGGTTCTCACCGTAGCGTCCGTCAGTAGGACGACGTGATGGCTGTACGTAAGCAGTAGCGATTGGCTCCGGGCCAAGTGCTCTTAAGCACGTCATAGGGTGAGAAGTACCTGCACCCACTTCCATATCTAGTGGCTGAACAATAGTACAGCCCTGTTGTGCCCAATAATCCTGCAGCGCGAGGATCATACCTTGAAAGGTTTTGATATCGTATTTTTGCATAGTCAGGTTCGCGCGATTCTTCTGTCTGAATGATTAAAAAATAACGATAAAGTATAACGGGATATTGCACGAGGGAGTAGGGCTAATAGTGCTTATTTACTAGTTTAAGGGTGAGATATTTGGTTTTTTTAATAATTATTGATGCTGATGAGGGTGAAATGGTGGCTGTGTGCAATTTCAGAACTTACTTGCCAGGGATGGCAAGTTAGAGCCCCATGGAGGGGTTTATGCGTTTTTGAAATTGTATACAGTCACCATTCTGGTTACTTAGAATTAACTCAGCCCTTTCTTTATGAGGTACTGATAAGGAAGGTCTTCAGTCTGCGAACCTATTAGTTCGTGATCCATAAAACGACAGAAACTTGGAATATCTCGTGTTGTAGATGGGTCATCCGCTTTTATAAGCAAAATTTCACCGTCCTGCATGTTACGAATTGTCTTCCTGACCATCATTACTGGCTCCGGGCAGCGCAATCCTTCTGCCTCTAAGATTTTGTTTGCCAATTCAGGATTAAAGGTCATGGGTGTGGCTCTCAATTATTTACTCAGTTTAACTCTATGAAAAACATTGCCTTATAGCGATTTTTCCAAGTAGCACGAAAAAAAGTGCAATTAATACTTGGCAAATGTAAATTTTATGTATACATTTAATTAACAAATGCGCAACATTATCGAATGTGTTCCAGCACTATCCCCAGTTTTCTTGGGCTTCCCCGTCGAAAGGCGGGATTTTTTTTGCCCAAAATCCAGAGATATCGCTTAGTATATGTCCATCTTTAAGAATTAAAAGAGCTTGCTGTTGTGGAACTGGAAGATATTTACCGACGTGATCTGAATTTGCTGGTGGCTTTAAGGGTTATGATTGAGGAACAGAGTGTGAGTAAGGCTGCTCTGCGTCTTAATCTGAGTCAATCGGCGATGAGTCGGGTTTTGGGGCGTTTACGAGAATTACTTGATGATCCTCTATTTACCCGTCAGGGCCAAAAACTACTTCCTACTGAAAAAGCACTAGAGTTCGACAGTTCTCTTGGAGAGCCTCTGGAAGCAATACGATCACTATTGTCAGATAAAGAGTTTGATGCCTACTCTTGTGAACAAACATTTACTATTGCGACTACCGATTATGCGATGCAGACGATTCTTCCTTTTGCATTACCTAGACTGTATAAAGAAGCTCCCAATGTTTCTTTGAACTTCTTGCCGCTTCAGCATGATCAATTGGCCGACCAGTTAACGACTCAGGGAGCTGACTTGGCTATCTGTCGCCCGACAACATCGGTTGAGCCTTTACACAGGGATATTCTTGGTAAAGTTGGCGTGTTTTGTATGGTTTCCAAAAAACACCCGTTAGCTGATAAAGAGATGAAGCTCGATGACTTTTTGAGCTTTCCTCATGCGACTATCGCTATCAGTGATGGCGTAAAGGCTTTGCTTGATGAGGCGCTCGCTGATAAACCGCCAAGAAAAGTATTAATTCGAGGGTATCATTTAGAATCAGCTTTGGCGGTAATTGACACTATACCTCTGATTATTACCGTACCTGCGGATCTGGCCTACTTGGTGGCAGACAGATATAACCTGGTAATAAAACCATTACCATTTCAGTTCACACCATTTGACTACTCAATGATTTGGCACTCGCGCTGTGATCGCTCACCATCTCAAGAATGGTTGAGAAACCTGCTTAAAGAAGAGTGTGGGAAGTTGATTGCTAAGCGAGTTGAGGATTTGGGGCTTGAGGGGTGAAGGCTAAAAGTAATATGAACTCGATTCCACAAACCGCTCAAGGCATCCTGCGCGCTTAAACTTGGGCATCCATGCCCAAGTATGTTTGTTCCATCGAGTACATAATACTTCTGCACGTATGGCGTGAATTCTGGGTGGTAGCATCCATGCTGCGAATACCTGCCGTACAAACACCACCAACCCACTTTTAAATCGATACGTTCGACGATTAAAGCTTAATAACCACTCGACCAGTTACCTGACCATTCGTGATGTCTTCTGCGTACTGTGGTGCTTCTTCCAGTGTAATTTCAGTACATGCCTGCTCATAGTAGCTTTCAGGTAGTAACTCAGAAAGTTTCTCCCATGCTGCGATACGCTTCTCAGCAGGACAAGATACAGAATCAACACCCTGAAGGCGTACATTGCGCAGAATAAAAGGCATTACCGTTGTTGGCAGGTCAAAGCCGCCAGCGAGGCCACAAGCGGCAACAGTGCGGTTGTAATCCATTTGTGTAAGAACCTTAGCCAGAACCTTGCTACCTACAGTATCGATAGCGCCAGCCCAGATTTGTTTTTCAAGTGGACGAGCAGGCTCTTCAAATACAGTTCGGTCGATAATACGGCTTGCACCAAGCTTTTCTAGTAGTGGACCATTGGTTTCTACTCGGCCAGTTACAGCTGCAACTTTATAGCCAAGCTGAGCAAGAAGAGTAACAGAAACAGAACCTACACCACCACTTGCGCCAGTTACAAGAATTTCACCATCTTCTGGTTTAGCGCCACTGTCCAAAATAGCCTGAACACATAGCATTGCAGTGAAACCAGCAGTACCAATCATCATCGCTTTCTTGCTTGTTAGTCCTTTTGGTAAAGGAACCAGCCAGTCTGCTTTTAGTTTTGCTTTTTCAGCCATACCACCCCAGTGGTTTTCACCAACACCCCAGCCGGTAAGAACAACTTCAGCACCTTCTTTGTAACGGCCATCTTCTGAACTGATAACTTTACCAGCCATATCAATACCAGGAACCATGGGGAAGTTGCGGATAATTTTACCTTTACCTGTGATAGCAAGGCCGTCTTTGTAGTTAAGGGATGAGTAATCAACAGCAACTAACACTTCACCTTCTGGAAGTTGTGATTCGTCAATTTGCTCAATTGCAGAAAGAGTACGTTTTTCTTCTTGGTTTAGAACTAAAGCCTTAAACATGGTGATCTCCACAAAGTTATACGGGGGCACTTAAATTTGGTGTGGTTAAGTGTAGACCTTCATACCTCATGTACAAAATGAATCTTAGTCATTTTATCTATGTAGGTTGTGCATATATTCCTGAGCGCAATAAAAAAGCGGCCGAAGCCGCTTTAAAATTTAACTAGGTTTAGTCTCGCTCGAAGATGGTTGCGATACCTTGCCCAAGTCCGATGCACATGGTCGCGAGACCATATTTGGCGTCCTTCGCTTCCATTAGATTGATAAGCGTTGTAGAGATTCTAGAGCCTGAGCAACCAAGAGGGTGACCAAGAGCGATAGCGCCACCATTAAGGTTCACTTTCTCGTCCATTACATCCAGAAGACCAAGGTCTTTAGCACATGGAAGTGACTGAGCAGCAAATGCTTCATTAAGCTCTATAACGCCCATATCTTCGATAGATAGTCCAGCGCGCTTCAGTGCCTTTTGGGTAGCAGGTACCGGCCCGTAGCCCATGATAGAAGGATCACAACCAGAAATAGCCATCGACTTAACTCGGGCGCGAATCTTAACACCTAGCTCTTTTGCTTTTTCTTCGCTCATTAATAGCATTGCTGAAGCGCCATCAGACAGAGCAGAAGAAGAGCCTGCGGTAACTGTTCCGTTCGCAGGGTCAAATACCGGACGGAGCTGAGACAGACCTTCTACAGTTGTCTCCGGGCGGATAACTTCATCATAATCCAGTTGGATTAGTGAACCGTCAGCAGCATGTCCCTCGGTTGGTAGAATTTCATTCTTAAATCTACCCTCAACCGTTGCTGCCTGGGCTCTTGCGTGGGACCTTGCTGCAAACTCGTCTTGTTGAGAACGGCTGATGCCATGGAGTTTACCTAGCATTTCAGCCGTGAGCCCCATCATGCCAGCGGCTTTAGCTACGTTCTTTGAGAGTCCAGGGTGGAAGTCGACACCATGGTTCATCGGTACATGGCCCATATGCTCAACACCGCCAATCAGGCAGATCTCTGCGTCACCAACCATAATAGCGCGGGATGCGTCATGCAGAGCTTGCATTGAGGAACCACAAAGGCGGTTTACTGTTACCGCACCAATTTGTTTAGGCAGGTCAGCAAGAAGCGCAGCGTTACGTGCAACGTTAAAACCTTGCTCAAGCGTTTGCTGAACACAACCCCAGTAGATATCTTCTATCTGATTCGGGTCAACCTCAGGGTTGCGTGCTAGGATACCTTTCATAAGATGAGCTGATAGATCTTCAGCTCGTACATTTCTAAATGCCCCACCTTTGGAACGACCCATTGGTGTACGAAGGCAATCAACAATAACAACGTTATTCATTTTGATACTCCTTATCCAAAAGTGAAGTTAAAGCGAACTGGCTTGTTGAGACTGATAGAAAGTCTCGCCAGATTCAGCCATATCCAGAAGCATCTGTGGAACCTGATACAGCGGACCAAGATCCTTAAATTGTGCTGCAGACTCGACATACTGCTTAACACCAATACTATCCAGATAACGGAATACACCACCTCTGAATGGAGGGAAGCCTAGGCCATAAACCAGTGCCATATCGGCTTCCTGTGGCGAAGCGATGATGCCTTCTTCAAGACAAAGAACCACTTCGTTGATCATAGGAATCATCATTCGGTTGATAATGGTTTCATCATCAAACTCTTTTTGCTCTGGGCAGACACTCTGAAGAACAGGGATAACTTCTTCGCTAAAGGATTTCTTCGGACGTCCTTTCTTGTCAACTGTGTAAGCGTAGAAGCCACTACCGTTCTTCTGACCATATTTGCTGGCTTCAAACAGAGCATCGATAACATCTTTGCCCTCTTTCGCCATACGCTGTGGGAAGCCTTGAGACATCACTTCTTGTGCATGGTGGGCAGTGTCAATACCAACCACATCCAACAGATATGCTGGACCCATTGGCCAGCCAAAGCGTTTTTCCATCACCTTATCGACTTTCGTAAAATCAGCACCATCATTCATTAGCGCACTGAAGCCACCGAAGTAAGGGAATAGAACACGGTTTACAAAGAACCCTGGGCAGTCATTAACGACTATTGGTGATTTACCCATCTTGGCAGCGTAGGCCACAACGCGATTGATAGTATCCTCTGAGGTGTGTTCACCACGGATAATTTCTACCAACGGCATTCTGTGTACCGGGTTGAAGAAGTGCATACCACAGAAGTTTTCTGGGCGTTTAAGTGATTTTGCCAGCAGGTTAATAGGTATGGTTGAAGTATTGGACGTAATGACAGTCTCTTCATTTACATTTTCTTCAACTTCAGCCAGCACAGCTGCTTTGATTTTCGGGTTTTCTACAACGGCTTCAACAATCACATCTGATTGTTCAACGCCTGCATAGTGAAGGCTTGGAGTGATGGAAGAGAGGATTCCCGCCATTTTGAATCCATCTAACCTTCCACGCTCCAGCCTTTTATTCAGTAATTTGGATGCTTCTGTCATACCAAGATCAAGAGAAGCTTGTGCGATATCCTTCATCATGACAGGAACGCCTTTTAGCGCTGACTGGTAGGCGATACCACCACCCATAATGCCTGCACCAAGAACAGCAGCTCTTTCGGTATCTTTGCTTGCTGATTTAGCCGATTTCTTCGCCAGTCCTTTGATGTACTGGTCATTCAAGAAAATGCCCACAAGAGATTTAGCTTCTTCAGATTTAGCTAACTTAACAAAGTGCTTACGCTCGACATCTAATGCAGCATTGCGAGATAGAGTTGCTGCTTCTTCAATAGTCTTAACTGAAGTGATTGGGGCAGGGTAGTGAGGACCTGCTTTCTGAGCGACCAGACCTTTAGCCATAGTGAAGCTCATCATTGCTTCTATCTTGCTAAGGTTGAGTGCTGATGTCTTTTGCTTACGTCTGCCTTGCCAGTCGATTTTTTCATTAATCGCCTGAGAGATTGTTTCAATCGCTGACTCAGTTAATGCTTCAGAGTCTACTACTGCATCTAGCAGGCCAATCTTCAATGCATCGTTAGCGCGCTGTGGTCTACCTGTAGTAATAAGCTCCATAGCCGTATCTGCACCAACCAGTCTTGGCATACGAACGGTGCCACCAAAGCCCGGCATGATGCCTAGTTGAGTTTCCGGCAGACCGATGCTGGTGGTTTTGTCTCCGATACGGAAATCGGTAGCAAGTACACACTCACAACCACCGCCAAGTGTATGGCCCTTTAAAGCGGATAGAGTAGGGAAAGGTAGGTCTTCGAGCTTGTTAAAGATGGCGTTAGCAAATTGCAGCCATTTATCTAGCTCATCTTCGGGCTTGGCAAACAGGCCTAAAAACTCGGTAATATCAGCACCAACGATAAAAGCATCTTTATCTGATGTCAGGATAAGGCCTTTAATGCTGCCATTCTCTTTGATCGCATCGAGGGCCTGATCTAAAGATTCTAAAGTGGCTAAATCGAGTTTATTTACGGAAGCGGGGGCGCAAAAGCAGAGCTCTGCAATACCGTCTCGTAATTCCTTTACTTGTAGGGTAGTGGCTTGATAAATCATTATCTTTCTCCGTGATGAACAATCAAAGATTGCTATCGAGCGCTTATCAGCTCTGTTTGTTCTTTTTGTGCAGAACTGACTCCATCTATTAATTATTGTCTGGAATACCGATTAGTTTAGATGGTATGACCAGTGGCTAGATTTTGTACCAGAGAAGATTTAATTGCAACAAAATTCAAACAAGTGTTTAACATTTGTGAGATTGATGCGGCTATCTATTTAATTTTATAGCGTGATACACTGTAATTAGATTTGAAGTAACTAGTACTAGAATGAACGATCAACCCTATTTAATACCATCTGAACCTGCTGTCTTTGAAGAAGAAATAAAGAAGAGCGTGTTTATCACATATCTTGCTCATACCCCTTCAGTCGATGAGGCTAAAGCCTTTGTTGAGCAGATTAAGCAGAAACATTCGGATGCTCGCCATAATTGCTGGGGATTTGTAGCAGGAAGACCTGAAGACTCTATGAAGTGGGGATTCAGCGATGACGGTGAACCTTCTGGCACCGCGGGTAAACCTATCCTTGCACAGCTAAGTGGTTCTGGTGTCGGTGAGATTACAGCGGTTGTTACCCGATACTCGGGTGGTATTAAGCTGGGTACAGGTGGTCTGGTAAAAGCATATGGCGGTGGCGTTCAACAGGCACTTAAGCTGCTTCAAACTATTGAGAAAAAAATAACCACTAAATTGACTCTGACGTTAGACTACGGTTTTATGCCGATACTTCAGTCTCTCATGGGACAGTATGGTGCGACACAAATCAGCTCCGATTATAGCGAAAAAGTTATTTTGGTGATTGAGCTTGAGAAGTTAGTTGCCGAAGAATTTACGCTGGCAGTTGTGAATAAAAGCGGTGCGAAGGTTATTGTCACCGAAGAAAAGAACTAGGAAGTCGGAAGCTAACGCTTCAATTTATAAATCATGCAATTTCGTTCAATAATCCGCATCGTTGGGTTGCTTCTTGCGTTGTTTAGCGTATCTATGCTAGCTCCTGCTTTTGTCGCACTTGTATATAGAGATGGTGCGGGTGTTCCTTTTGTTACCACCTTCTTTGTCCTTCTTCTTTGTGGAGGGATTTGCTGGTTTCCCAATCGCTATCACAAAAGGGATCTCAAAGCCCGTGATGGCTTTCTTATCGTTGTTCTTTTTTGGACGGTAATTGGCAGCGCGGGTGCAATACCATTTCTAATATCTGAAGACCCCAACATATCCGTTACTGATGCTTTCTTTGAGTCATTCTCGGCACTAACAACAACTGGTGCGACAGTAATTGTTGGGCTGGATGAGCTTCCAAAAGCGATACTCTTCTATCGTCAGTTTCTACAATGGTTCGGTGGTATGGGTATCATCGTATTAGCTGTGGCGATTTTACCTGTGCTTGGTATCGGTGGTATGCAGCTTTATAGGGCAGAAATACCAGGTCCTGTTAAAGACAGTAAGATGACACCGCGAATAGCTGAGACAGCGAAGGTGCTTTGGTACATCTATCTGAGTCTTACCTTAGCTTGTGCAGCAGCGTTCTGGCTGGCAGGGATGACACCGTTTGATGCGATATGCCATAGCTTTTCTACAATTGCTATTGGAGGGTTCTCTACCCATGACGCAAGCATGGGATATTTTGATAGCCATGCGATCAACATGATAACCGTCGTATTCCTTCTGATTTCTGGCTGTAACTTCTCTCTGCACTTCGCCGCTTTTGCATCTGGTGGTGTCCATCCTCAATACTATTTTAAAGATCCAGAATTCAGAGCCTTCTTCTTTATACAGTTTATTCTGTTTGTGGTTTGCTTTTTGTTGCTTTTAAACCACCACTCTTACGATTCTATATATAATGCTTTTGATCAGGCACTGTTTCAGACCGTATCTATTTCTACAACAGCGGGCTTTACTACTACCGGATTTGCAGAGTGGCCACTGTTCTTGCCTGTACTGCTTCTGTTCTCTTCTTTTATTGGAGGGTGTGCCGGTTCTACTGGTGGCGGAATGAAGGTCATTCGAATATTGCTACTTTCTCTTCAGGGGGCACGTGAAATAAAACGCCTTATTCATCCAAGGGCGGTTTTTACCATTAAACTTGGCGATAAAGCACTTCCACAGAGAGTTGTTGATGCTGTTTGGGGATTTTTCTCCGCTTATGCATTGGTATTTGTTGTCTGCATGCTAGCTCTTATTGCTACAGGTATAGATGAACTAAGCGCATTCTCAGCCGTAGCGTCTACTTTGAACAACCTGGGTCCTGGTCTAGGGGATGTTGCTCTTCACTACGGTGATATAAATGATAAGGCTAAGTGGGTGTTGGTTGTCTCCATGCTATTTGGTCGCCTTGAGATATTTACTTTACTAATTTTGCTTACGCCTACGTTCTGGCGAAGCTAAAAAGGATATAACGTGAAAAAAGCACTTTTGCTCTACTCGAGCACAGATGGTCAAACAATAAAGATTTGTAACTTTATAGCAGAGCAGATGGAAGGCTTTGAATGCGAGATTAGTGATTTGCACACTATAGAGGAAGCTGACTTTGGGGGATTTGATAAAGTGCTTATCGGAGCATCTATCAGATATGGCCACCTAAGTAAGTATTTCTATCGCTTTGTGGCCAAGAATAAGGCAAAGCTTGAAGAGATTAACGCTGCTTTCTTTTTAGTTAACCTGACGGCAAGAAAAGAAGATCAAGGTAAAGACACTCCGGAAGGAAGTGCTTATGTGAAAACCTTCCAGAAGAAATCCCCTTGGGTACCATCTAAGATTGGTGTTTTCGCTGGTGCGCTTAGATATCCTCAATATAAGTTGTTTGATCGTCTCTGCATCCAGTTAATTATGAAAATTACCGGTGGCGAGACAGACCCAACCAAAGAAATTGAGTATACCAACTGGGAAAAGGTTACTAAATTTGCCCATTCCTTTAAGGAAATGTAAACAAAACCTGTCTTTTTAGCCCTTTTTGAGCAATTTTTCTGCGAAAGGAAAATAAATTCAAAAAAAGTTAAAAAAGGGCTTGCCAATGTGACGAAGGTCTCTATAATGCGCCCTCACTGACACGGCGGACACCAAACGGAAACGCTGATATCAGTTGGACGAACCACTCGAAAGAGGGGCTGGCAAAAAAGATTTTAAAAAGTGTTTGACACTGACGATTATCTCGCTAGAATGCACGTCCGCTTTGAGAGAAAGCCTCTTAAAGCCTTACTTTTCGAAGTGAGAAAGCTCTTTAACAATTTAAACCTATCAATCTGTGTGGGCACTCGTTGATGATAATCTAAAAAGATTTATCAATGAACTGAGTGACCAAACGAAATAACTTATGTTATTCGGCACAGTCAATTCAACATTACATGTAATGTTATCAGTATTCATTGAGCCGCATCTTAGATGCAAAAAAACTTTAATTGAAGAGTTTGATCATGGCTCAGATTGAACGCTGGCGGCAGGCCTAACACATGCAAGTCGAGCGGAAACGACTTAACTGAACCTTCGGGGAACGTTAAGGGCGTCGAGCGGCGGACGGGTGAGTAATGCTTAGGAAGTTGCCCGGTAGAGGGGGATAACCATTGGAAACGATGGCTAATACCGCATACTCTCTTCGGAGCAAAGTGGGGGACCTTCGGGCCTCACGCTATCGGATACGCCTAAGTGAGATTAGCTAGTTGGTGAGGTAAGAGCTCACCAAGGCGACGATCTCTAGCTGGTCTGAGAGGATGATCAGCCACACTGGAACTGAGACACGGTCCAGACTCCTACGGGAGGCAGCAGTGGGGAATATTGCACAATGGGCGCAAGCCTGATGCAGCCATGCCGCGTGTGTGAAGAAGGCCTTCGGGTTGTAAAGCACTTTCAGCAGTGAGGAAGGTGGTGAGTTTAATACGCTCATCATTTGACGTTAGCTGCAGAAGAAGCACCGGCTAACTCCGTGCCAGCAGCCGCGGTAATACGGAGGGTGCGAGCGTTAATCGGAATTACTGGGCGTAAAGCGCATGCAGGTGGTTAATTAAGTCAGATGTGAAAGCCCGGGGCTCAACCTCGGAAGGCCATTTGAAACTGGTTAACTAGAGTACTGTAGAGGGGGGTAGAATTTCAGGTGTAGCGGTGAAATGCGTAGAGATCTGAAGGAATACCGGTGGCGAAGGCGGCCCCCTGGACAGATACTGACACTCAGATGCGAAAGCGTGGGGAGCAAACAGGATTAGATACCCTGGTAGTCCACGCCGTAAACGATGTCTACTTGGAGGTTGTTCCCTTGAGGAGTGGCTTTCGGAGCTAACGCGTTAAGTAGACCGCCTGGGGAGTACGGTCGCAAGATTAAAACTCAAATGAATTGACGGGGGCCCGCACAAGCGGTGGAGCATGTGGTTTAATTCGATGCAACGCGAAGAACCTTACCTACTCTTGACATCTACAGAAGCCAGCGGAGACGCAGGTGTGCCTTCGGGAACTGTAAGACAGGTGCTGCATGGCTGTCGTCAGCTCGTGTTGTGAAATGTTGGGTTAAGTCCCGCAACGAGCGCAACCCTTATCCTTAATTGCCAGCACTTCGGGTGGGAACTTTGGGGAGACTGCCGGTGATAAACCGGAGGAAGGTGGGGACGACGTCAAGTCATCATGGCCCTTACGAGTAGGGCTACACACGTGCTACAATGGCGCATACAGAGGGCTGCTAGCTTGCGAGAGTCAGCGAATCCCAAAAAGTGCGTCGTAGTCCGGATTGGAGTCTGCAACTCGACTCCATGAAGTCGGAATCGCTAGTAATCGTAGATCAGAATGCTACGGTGAATACGTTCCCGGGCCTTGTACACACCGCCCGTCACACCATGGGAGTGGGCTGCAAAAGAAGTAGGTAGTTTAACCTTCGGGGGGACGCTTACCACTTTGTGGTTCATGACTGGGGTGAAGTCGTAACAAGGTAGCCCTAGGGGAACCTGGGGCTGGATCACCTCCTTAACGATATAGATTGTGCATTGATGAGTGTTCACACAGATTGATTAGGTTTAGAAAGTTTAGAGTAGAAGGTGCCCAACACCTTCAAGTTTTAGTGTCCCGTTCGTCTAGAGGCCTAGGACACCGCCCTTTCACGGCGGTAACAGGGGTTCGACTCCCCTACGGGATACCATCTTTAAGGGTTTTTCCTTAAGAATCTTTAAAAATGGTTTCTTTCTTTAAATAGAAAGTGAATCTTTGCTCTTTAACAATTTGGAAAGCTGACGAATAACAACAATCCCCATATCTTTTAGATATGCGTTGTTATTCAATTAAAAGTTCTCAAATCCTATGTCTTTTAAAGATATAGGTACCAACACACATTCAAGTGTTCTTGGAATTTGAGTCCGGCAAAATCGTGTCTGCACATGTATAAAAATTGCAGACAACTTTGGTTGTTTGATTAAACAATCTTAAAGGTTTCTTGGAAACTCTTTGGGGTTGTATGGTTAAGTGACTAAGCGTACACGGTGGATGCCTTGGCAGTCAGAGGCGATGAAGGACGTATTAACTTGCGATAAGCGTAGATAAGGCAGTAAAAGCCACTTGAGTCTACGATTTCCGAATGGGGAAACCCAATTGCATAAGCAATTATCATTAACTGAATACATAGGTTAATGAGGCGAACCGGGGGAACTGAAACATCTAAGTACCCCGAGGAAAAGAAATCAACCGAGATTCCGAAAGTAGCGGCGAGCGAAATTGGATTAGCCCTTAAGCTTTTAATGGTTCAGGTGAACATGCTGGAAAGCATGGCAATAAAGGGTGATAGCCCCGTAACCGACAAACCATTTTCAGTGAAATCGAGTAAGGCGGGACACGTGATATCCTGTCTGAATATGGGGGGACCATCCTCCAAGGCTAAATACTCCTGACTGACCGATAGTGAACCAGTACCGTGAGGGAAAGGCGAAAAGAACCCCTGTGAGGGGAGTGAAATAGAACCTGAAACCGTGTACGTACAAGCAGTAGGAGCCTCCTTTGTGGGGTGACTGCGTACCTTTTGTATAATGGGTCAGCGACTTATATTCAGTGGCAAGGTTAACCGTTTAGGGGAGCCGTAGGGAAACCGAGTCTTAACTGGGCGTTCAGTCTCTGGATATAGACCCGAAACCAGGTGATCTAGCCATGGGCAGGTTGAAGGTTGAGTAACATCAACTGGAGGACCGAACCGACTAATGTTGAAAAATTAGCGGATGACTTGTGGCTAGGGGTGAAAGGCCAATCAAACCTGGAGATAGCTGGTTCTCCCCGAAAGCTATTTAGGTAGCGCCTCGGACGAATACTACTGGGGGTAGAGCACTGTTAAGGCTAGGGGGTCATCCCGACTTACCAACCCTTTGCAAACTCCGAATACCAGTAAGTACTATCCGGGAGACACACGGCGGGTGCTAACGTCCGTCGTGGAGAGGGAAACAACCCAGACCGCCAGCTAAGGTCCCAAATTATTACTAAGTGGGAAACGATGTGGGAAGGCTAAAACAGCTAGGATGTTGGCTTAGAAGCAGCCATCATTTAAAGAAAGCGTAATAGCTCACTAGTCGAGTCGGCCTGCGCGGAAGATGTAACGGGGCTAAGTAATAAACCGAAGCTGCGGCTGCAATCTTTGATTGCGGGGTAGGGGAGCGTTCTGTAAGCCGTTGAAGGTGAATCGTAAGGTTTGCTGGAGGTATCAGAAGTGCGAATGCTGACATGAGTAACGATAATGGGGGTGAAAAACCTCCACGCCGGAAGACCAAGGGTTCCTGTCCAACGTTAATCGGGGCAGGGTAAGTCGACCCCTAAGGCGAGGCCGAAAGGCGTAGTCGATGGGAAACGGGTTAATATTCCCGTACTTCTTACAATTGCGATGGGGGGACGGAGAAGGCTAGGTGGGCCTGGCGACGGTTGTCCAGGTTCAAGTGCGTAGGCTTAAGAGTTAGGTAAATCCGGCTCTTTTTAAGGCTGAGACACGATGTCGAGCTACTACGGTAGTGAAGTCATTGATGCCATGCTTCCAGGAAAAGCCTCTAAGCTTCAGATTGTAAGGAATCGTACCCCAAACCGACACAGGTGGTCGGGTAGAGAATACCAAGGCGCTTGAGAGAACTCGGGTGAAGGAACTAGGCAAAATGGTACCGTAACTTCGGGAGAAGGTACGCTCTTATTGGTGAAGTCCCTTGCGGATGGAGCTGACGAGAGTCGCAGATACCAGGTGGCTGCAACTGTTTATTAAAAACACAGCACTGTGCAAAATCGTAAGATGACGTATACGGTGTGACGCCTGCCCGGTGCCGGAAGGTTAATTGATGGGGTTAGACTTAGGTCGAAGCTCTTGATCGAAGCCCCGGTAAACGGCGGCCGTAACTATAACGGTCCTAAGGTAGCGAAATTCCTTGTCGGGTAAGTTCCGACCTGCACGAATGGCGTAATGATGGCCACGCTGTCTCCACCCGAGACTCAGTGAAATTGAAATCGCTGTGAAGATGCAGTGTACCCGCGGCTAGACGGAAAGACCCCGTGAACCTTTACTACAGCTTGGCACTGAACATTGAGCCTACATGTGTAGGATAGGTGGGAGGCTTTGAAGTGTGTACGCCAGTATGCATGGAGCCATCCTTGAAATACCACCCTTGTATGTTTGATGTTCTAACTTAGCCCCATTATCTGGGGTGAGGACAGTGCCTGGTGGGTAGTTTGACTGGGGCGGTCTCCTCCCAAAGAGTAACGGAGGAGCACGAAGGTGGGCTAAACACGGTTGGACATCGTGTGGTTAGTGCAATGGCATAAGCCCGCTTGACTGCGAGAATGACAATTCGAGCAGGTGCGAAAGCAGGTCATAGTGATCCGGTGGTTCTGAATGGAAGGGCCATCGCTCAACGGATAAAAGGTACTCCGGGGATAACAGGCTGATACCGCCCAAGAGTTCATATCGACGGCGGTGTTTGGCACCTCGATGTCGGCTCATCACATCCTGGGGCTGAAGTCGGTCCCAAGGGTATGGCTGTTCGCCATTTAAAGTGGTACGCGAGCTGGGTTTAGAACGTCGTGAGACAGTTCGGTCCCTATCTGCCGTGGGCGTTGGAGAATTGAAAGGGGCTGCTCCTAGTACGAGAGGACCGGAGTGGACGAACCTCTGGTGTTCGGGTTGTCATGCCAATGGCATTGCCCGGTAGCTAAGTTCGGAATCGATAACCGCTGAAAGCATCTAAGCGGGAAGCGAGCCTTGAGATGAGTTCTCCCTGGCACTTTAAGTGTCCTAAAGGGTTGTCGTAGACTACGACGTTGATAGGCAGGGTGTGTAAGCGTTGTGAGGCGTTGAGCTAACCTGTACTAATTGCCCGTGAGGCTTAACCATACAACACCCAAAGGGTTTTGTGGACTCGAATAAGAACGTTGAATGTGTATAGAACAGTTAATTAACATCAGTTTTCCGAATTAAAGAATTTGCTTGGCGACCATAGCGTTGTGGACCCACCTGATTCCATGCCGAACTCAGAAGTGAAACGCAATAGCGCCGATGGTAGTGTGGGGCTTCCCCATGTGAGAGTAGGACATCGCCAGGCTTTGATTTAAAAGAACCCGTTCGATGAACGGGTTTTTTGCTCTTGAAGCAACTGCAAATTTGCTGATATAGCTCAGGTGGTAGAGCGCATCCTTGGTAAGGATGAGGTCCCCAGTTCGAGTCTGGGTATCAGCACCAGTTTCTTATAGCGATAGAGCAAATAACAGAATTTTACTTGGCAACCATAGCATTGTGGACCCACCTGATTCCATGCCGAACTCAGAAGTGAAACGCAATAGCGCCGATGGTAGTGTGGGGCTTCCCCATGTGAGAGTAGGACATTGCCAGGTTTTAATTTCAAATAACAAAGCTAAGAGACGTAAGACTTTGTTTATATAGAAGGCCTTCCATTCGGAAGGCTTTTTTCGTATCAGGACGAGTAAAAACTAAGGGGCAATAAATTTGCCTTCAGCTAGTTCCCACAGAGCCTTAACAAGCGGATCATTAAGCCTAGAGCGATTACAGCAGATACCAAGGTCAAACGGTTTAATTGAATCTACTTTGAGCCGCTGTATCTTGTCCTTTACCGGGCTGTTATTAATTACTACATCTGGCGCTATTCCTATTCCACACCCCAAGGCAACCATGCTTGCTATCGCTTCATGACCGGAAACCTGAGCGTAGATATTTGGTTTAATTTTCATCTTTTTAAACCAGCTGTTTGCTCTATCTCTGGCAGTACCAGCTTCAGGAAGTATAAATGGTATCTGGTTCCAGTCTGGCTCCTCTTTCTGTAATTCAGATGAAAAGCTACTTACGCCGCTGGGAGCTATCACTGATAAAGGAATGGTACTGATAGTTTCAAACGCAAGTCTTGCTGGTAGCTGCTCTGGCTTTGCTGAAATAGCAATATCTGCTTCATCTTCCAGTATCTTATCGATCGCTTGTGCCGGATCACCTGTTGAAAGCTTGAGTTCGATTTGAGGGTAATTTAAGCGGAAGTCATTAAGAAGATCGGGTAAATGACTGTAACTAGCAGTCACAGAGCAGAATAGTCGAATCTCTCCCTCCAGTTCTTTAGATTGTTCTGAAAGATCGGTGCAGTATGAGTGCCAATCTCCAGTAATTGATAAAGCGACAGGTAAAAGTTTTCTACCTGCGTTAGTTAGGTCTACACTTCTGTTGTCGCGGATAAAGAGGCTTTGTCCAATCTCTTCTTCAAGCTTTTGAATCTGACGACTTAGTGCTGAAGGACTTATATGCATTGCAGCAGAAGTTTTACTAAAACTTTTGCTGTCACAAAGGTGAATAAAGAGCTGAAGGCTTTTGATATTCATAATAATTACTTCCAATAAGCAGTCATTTATCTATTTAGATAGATTTACTGGTGATTGCAACAATTGCAATAACAACTTGTGAATATATCACTTTAAGCAATTTAAATCCTGCATTAGTATGTGGACATTCGACAAAGAAAGTCGACCAACGGAAAGTTTCTCAAAGGAGTCTTTAAAGATGGCTAACTATTTCAATACACTAAACCTACGTCAGCAATTAGACCAGCTAGGTCGTTGTCGTTTCATGGATCGCGAAGAGTTCGCAGATGAAGCGGATTACCTGAAAGGTAAAAAAGTAGTAATCGTAGGTTGTGGTGCTCAGGGCCTTAACCAGGGTCTAAACATGCGTGATTCTGGTCTTGATGTTTCTTATGCGCTTCGCCAGGCTGCAATCGATGAGAAGCGTCAGTCGTTCAAAAATGCGAGCGAAAATGGCTTTGTGGTAGATAGCTACGAAAACCTTATCCCTCAGGCTGACCTAGTAGTTAACCTGACTCCGGACAAGCAACACACAAACGTTGTTGAAACTGTAATGCCTCTAATGAAAGAAGGTGCAGCGCTAGGTTACTCTCACGGTTTCAACGTTGTTGAAGAAGGTATGCAGATTCGTGAAGACCTTACTGTAGTGATGGTTGCACCTAAGTGTCCTGGTACTGAAGTACGTGAAGAGTACAAGCGTGGCTTCGGTGTTCCAACATTAATCGCTGTTCACCCAGAAAACGACCCTAAAGGCGAAGGCTGGGATATCGCTAAAGCTTGGGCAGCAGCTACAGGTGGTCACCGCGCTGGTTGTCTTGAGTCTTCATTCGTTGCAGAAGTTAAATCTGACCTTATGGGTGAGCAGACTATCCTTTGTGGCATGCTACAGGCTGGTTCTATCGTATGTTACGAGAAGATGATCGCTGACGGTATTGACGCTGGTTACGCTGGTAAACTTCTACAGTACGGTTGGGAAACTATCACTGAAGCACTGAAGTTTGGTGGTATCACACACATGATGGATCGCCTGTCTAACCCAGCTAAAATCAAAGCATTTGAGCTTTCTGAAGAGCTGAAAGATCTAATGCGCCCGCTTTACAACAAGCACATGGATGACATCATCCAGGGAGAGTTCTCAAGCACTATGATGGCTGACTGGGCTAACGATGATGTTAACCTTCTTGGCTGGCGTGCAGAGACTGGCGAAACAGCATTCGAAAACTACCCAGAAACTGATGTAGAAATCTCTGAGCAAGAGTACTTCGACAACGGCATCCTGATGATCGCTATGGTTCGCGCGGGTGTTGAGCTAGCGTTCGAAGCAATGACGGCTTCTGGCATCATTGATGAGTCTGCTTACTACGAATCTCTACACGAGCTTCCGCTAATTGCTAACACAGTTGCACGTAAGCGCCTGTACGAAATGAACGTAGTAATCTCTGATACTGCTGAATACGGTAACTACCTGTTCGCTAACGTTGCTACTCCACTTCTACGTGAGAAGTTTATGCCGAAAGTTGGTACTGATGTAATCGGTAAAGGCCTTGGTGAGACATCAAATCAGGTTGATAACGCAACTCTGATTGAAGTTAACGAAGCTATCCGTAACCACCCTGTAGAGTACATTGGTGAAGAGCTACGTGGTTACATGACTGATATGAAGCGTATCGCTGTTGGTGGTTAACTTACTGGTTCTATAGGCTGATTTCTGCGTCAAAGGTGCTCATTTACTATCGTAAACTCCGCGCTTCTTCCTTGAACTTGAACTGACCAGCTTAGCCTCAACACCTTAATACATTTATATAGAAAGGGCCTGATTGAAAAATCAGGCCCTTTACTCATTTTGGTGATGCTGCGAGGTGGTTGGTTTGATATTTATCAGGTGTTCACAGCATGGATGCTGTGTTCAAGCCTACAAGGATGTATTTACAGCGTCCTGAGAAACATAAACTCAATGCTCCTACTCTTTAAAACTAAAGATGAACTTCCGCTGCTCCCACTCGTGTTTGGTTCAACCAACTACTCTTTGTCAGTTAACTTAGTTTCAAGATCAGCTAGTTTTTGTTCCATTTCAGTTAACTTTTGGCGAGTGCGAAGCAGAACCTGAGTTTGTACATCAAACTCTTCTCGGCTTACCACATCCAACTTGTTTAGTTGGCCCTGAATTACCTGACGGACTTTTGCATCTACATCCGCACCCAACTCTTTTACTGGTGCCGGCATAGACTCATGAATTTGCTTAGCAACTTGCTCTAATTTCTTTGGGTCAAACATAACTTATAAAACTCCTTTTGGTATGCGTTCATTTTATTAAATTTGCGAACCAATGCCCAATAAAAAAGGCCACCGAAGTGACCTTTTACGTAAATAGATGCGATTAGCTATGAGTAGAAACTTCTCTCTGAGCGGCTTTTGCCTCATCGATTCTTGCTAGTTTTTCCAAATCTTTGTCTTCAACAAAAACAGGAAGAGGCTTATGTTTCTCTGCCAGGAAAGTGTAGATTACCGGCAGAACAAACAGAGTAAACAGCGTACCAATAGCCAGACCCGCTACGATTACGATACCGATACTAAAGCGCTGTGCAGCACCCGCACCCGTTGCGTACATTAGTGGGATAAGACCCGCAATCATCGCAGCCGTTGTCATCAGGATTGGACGAAGACGAACTTTCGCAGCCTCCATAACCGCTTCCATACGATTCTTCTTATGGTTAAGCTGCTCTTCTTTGGCTACCTCACAGATAAGAATACCGTGCTTAGTAATCAGACCAACCAGCGTGATAAGCCCAACCTGTGAGTAGATATTCATGGTTGAGAAACCCCATGCCAGAGCAACAAGTGCACCAGATATTGCTAGCGGAACCGAAACCATGATTACAATCGGATCTTTAATCGACTCAAACTGAATCGCCAGAACCAGGAAGATAATCGCCAGTGCTAATCCAAACGTGGTTACCAGAGAGCTACCTTCGGTAACAAACTGTCTTGCTTCACCCATATAGTCATGTGTGTAACCAGCAGGCAGTTTGGTTTCAGCAATGTTTTCAAACCATGCAATCGCATCACCCATAGGTACCATAGGTACAGCACCAATGGTAGCCGAGTTTAGCTGGTTGAAGTGAGGTAGCGCTCGTGGCTCTGCGACAACTTCAATGCTGATAAGGCTGCTTAGTGGGATAGCCGAACCACTTGAAGACTTAACATAGTAATTCTTCATCGTTTCAGGGTTCAGGCGATACTTACGTTCTACCTGAGGTATCACTTCATAAGAGCGACCATCCAGATCGATACGGTTTACGTAACCATCTGCCATCATGGTACTTAGCGTCATACCAATGTCCTGCATGGTTACGCCATACGCACCCGCTTTATCTTTGTCGATGTTGATTTTCATCGTCGCAGAGTCGTAGTTAAGGTCGATATTGGCAAACACAAAGCTAGGGCTACTCATGGTCTCAACCAGTATATCGGTTGCAATTTGGAATAAGCTTTCGAAGTTGTTTGGTGTAGTGATAACAAACTGAACTGGCAAGCCTGAACCTGCACCTGGAAGTTCTGGCATCTGGAATGCAGTCACTGCCATTCCAGGTACTTCCTTGATTAGCTGACCCACACGACCAGTTACCTCAGCCTGACTTGCTTCACGTTGACTCCACGGAACCATAGAAGCGATACCAAATGCCTGGTTAGATTGAGGAACACCCACAAATACCTGTGAGTAAGCAACTTCTGGCTGGTCTGCTAGCATCTGGTTTACACCTGCCATGGTGTTTTGCAGATAATCCAGGTTTGCGTTTGATGGCCCTGTACCCATTAGTACAACCAAACCTTTATCTTCAGCTGGTGCTAGTTCACTTGGAATAAGTTTGAACAGAACAGGTAGAACACCCATCACGATAACAGCGAAAAGAATAATCGCCGCACGGTTCTGCATTACCTTACCAAGAACTTTTGAATAACCTTCAGTCATACTGTCAAGGAAGCTGTGCACGCGGCTTTCAAACCAACTTGGTTTTTCATTCGCTTTCAGCATCTTAGAACACATCATCGGAGACAGCGTCAGAGCGATGATTCCTGATACGAATACGGCACCAGCTAGAGTTAAAGCAAACTCTTTAAATAGGGAACCAGTAATACCACCCATCATTGCGATTGGAGCATATACAGCACCAAGTGTCAGGGTCATTGCGATAACAGGAACGGCTATTTCGCGGGTACCAATAATGGCAGCGCGGAAAGGTGATTCGCCAAGCTTAAGGTGACGGTCAACGTTCTCAAGTACAACAATCGCATCATCAACTACCAGACCGATAGCCAATACCATTGCCAGCAGCGTCATCAGGTTCCATGAGAAACCAATAGCTTGCATTACCATTGCCACACCAATGAGTGAAAGCGGGATGGTAACGATTGGAATGATTACAGCACGGAATGAACCAAGGAATAGCGTAATTACCACCAGTACGATCAGCGCTGCTTCCGCAATGGTTTTAATAACTTCGTTAATCGATTCGTTGATGGCCACAGTCGAGTCGTACAGAACGTTCATCTCGATATTGCTAGGCATGTTCTTCTCCAGAGTTGGAAGAATTTCAAGAACATCTTTCGCAATGTTAATCGGGTTAGCACTTGGTGCTGCGTTGATTGCAACAACAACCGCTTCGCGACCATTGGCGTTTGCCCTAACAACGTCGTGGCTTTTCTCACGAGTCACCTTAGCAATGTCACTCAGGCGAATAAGTTCACCGTTGTCCTGTTTGATAACCAAACGCTCTAGCTCAGCAACACTAGAGATCTGAGTGTCTGCACTACCATTATAAAGAACAAACTCACCAATAGACTGACCTGTTGCAGACTGATAGTTGTTTGCACTCAGGATGCTCATAACTTCAGTCGCGGTCAGATCAAATGCACCCATCTTCGCCGGATCCAGCCAGATACGCATTGCGTATTTAGAACCACCGTAGTGATCCACACTAGAAACACCATTTACAGAAAACAGTTGAGGGTCAATAACACGTTCCAGATAGTCAGTTACCTGACTAGATGCCAGCTCGTCACTGGTGAAACCGATGTATAGAACCGCGGTTGTTGAACCGGTAGACATGGTTACCGTCGGATCTTCAGCTTCACTAGGAAGTTGAGAACGAACCGAGTTTGTTTTTGCAAGAATGTCCGATAGTGCAGCGTTTGGATCCGTGTTTAACTTCATCGTTACCGTGATAGTGGAACTACCCAGAACAGATTGTGAAGTCATGTAATCAATGTTGTCTGCCTGTGCAATCGCCTGTTCCAGGGGCTGAGTAATAAAGCCCTGAATCAAATCGGCACTAGCACCGTAGTAACTTGTTGTAACGGTTACTACGGTATTTGTCATTTCCGGGTATTCCCGAACCTGCATTTTGAATATCGCCTGCAAGCCAAGCAGTGCTATCAGAAAACTGATAGATATTGCGAGAACCGGGCGTTTTATAAATATGTCTGTAAAGCGCATAGTGGATTCCCTGATTAAAGCATTGGTGTTTCAGCAGGAGTATTTAGTGCATCGCTCTCAACCACTTTTACTTTTGCACCGTTTCTTAGACGAATTTGTCCGGAAGTCACTACCTTGTCGCCAGCTTTTACGCCGTCCAGAATATGAGCAATATCTTCTTTTCGCTCACCGATCTTAACGACGTGTTGCTGTACACGCAGTACGCCTTCTACTTCAGATGCTACGTATACATTGTCGCCGTACAGCGTATAAGTAATCGCAGTCTGAGGAAGAACGATCTGGTCTTTAATAGTCGGCAGAATTACTTCGGCACGGGCGAACATACCGCTACGCAGTTTTCCACCATTGTTAGGAATGTCAGCTTGAACCTGAACCAGACCTGTCTGGTTGTCTACTGCTGGTTCAATTGCAGAGATTGAGCCTTTAAATGTATCTTCAGGGTAAGACTCAACACTAATATCCACTTCCTGACCAATGTAGATGCGAGAGATATCTGTTTGTGGAACAGTAAAACGAAGGCGCATAACGCTAGTGTCTTCAAGGCGAACGATGTCCGTACCCGGCTGAAGGTACTGACCCAGGAATACATTTCTGATACCAACAACACCGTCAAAAGGAGCGGAAATTTCGCGACGATCGATGGCAGCTTCAAGCGCTTTGATATCAGCTCTCAGAGAGAAGTAATCAGCTTCAGCGCTATCATATGATTCTTTAGATACAGAGCCCTTCTTATATAGACCTTTATATCGTTTGTATTTAGCTTCGGCTGCTGGAAAACGAGCTTTTGCACTTTCTAGGTTGGCTCTTTCTACTTCTGTATCAAGGATAACCAGTTTTTTACCTTTGCTAACTGTTTCGCCAGACTCAAACTGTATTTTCTTAATAACACCGTTTGATTCTGTTGTAAGAGTGACACCCTGGTTTGGCTCAATAAAACCGATAGCCTGAATAGTTGGTATCCAGTCGACAGTTTTAACGTCTACAGTAGTAATTGGAAACTCTGGTTCAGGCTGATTTGCCATTGCTTCCTGCATTTGTTGAAAGCCAGTGATTTTTTTGTAAATCACCGTACCGAACAAAGCACCGGCGATGGCGATTGCACCTAGCATCCACCCAACAGTTCTCATTTTCATTGTTTTCTGATCCCCAAATCAGTGTTTTATTAAGGCATCCCAGCTAGCTTCGATCGCTTGTTCTATTTGATCGTCAGTTAGCTGTGAGCAGCTTTTTCTTTGCTTTCTTGCCATTGTTGTACTTGTTTCCAGGCTGACTCCAGAAAGCACGTTGTTATCCAATTCTTTAAATAAACCTGTTGTTTTACCCTCATCGAACATGCGGTCAACTTTACGAAACATCTCTTTTTCGAGTTGATGAACCTGTTCAATATCATCAGGCACGAATTGCTCGTAAAGCAGATGAGTTTGAACTGCACTTCTTGTTTGTGCGTAGTTCCATATGTTGAGCCAAAAAAGTCGATATCTTTCTTTTAGCGGTAAATCATCGGAGACACCGGCTTGAATGATATCCGCAGCTTTTGCTGTGGCATGCAGGCGAGCTTCTCGTAACAGGTGTGTTTTATCATCAAAGTAGCGATAGATAGTCCCCGCAGCAACACCAGCTCTTTTGGCTAGTTTTTGCATCGACAAGCCTTCAAATCCTTCTTCCGCAACAAGTTTTTCAACAGCGTTGAGAATTAGAATTCTTTTGTCTGTTATCTCTGAGGTCATATATCCACCAAAAATGAATGAACGTTCATTCATTTAATCACATTACGGTATGTTATTTCAATTGTGAATTGATAAGGAGTGACTGTTTTTCAGGTCAATATAAAGAGTAGTTCGATTTTGATATCTTCGTAGTAAAAAAGATGATTGAGGATTATTATAGGCACCCATTTCCCCACATGGTTCAGGTATCACGATGAAGTTAAACCCCAGACAGGATGAAGCGGTTAAATATGTCTCAGGACCTTGTCTGGTTCTGGCTGGTGCTGGTTCAGGTAAAACTCGTGTTATTACCAACAAGATTGCGTATCTGGTTCAGCAATGCGATTACAACGCCAGAAATATTGCTGCGGTAACATTTACCAATAAAGCCGCGAGGGAGATGACTGAGCGAGTCGCACAGACGCTCGGTAAGAAAGAGTCTCGCGGATTGATGGTTTCTACATTCCATACCCTTGGATTGAATATTATTCGTCGTGAATACAAAGCTCTGGGCTTGAAAGCAGGATTCTCTCTGTTTGATGATCAGGATCAGTTAGCGCTTCTAAAAGAGCTGACTGAAAAGCAGTTGGATGGTGATAAAGATTTGCTTCGTATGCTTCTGAGTACCATTTCTAACTGGAAGAATGACATGCTTTCACCACAGCAGGCGAAAGCACAGGCGCGTTCAGAGCAGGAGCAGTTATTTGCGTTCTGTTTTGAAATGTATCAGAAACAGATGAAAGCTTATAATGCACTGGACTTCGATGACCTGATATTAATGCCAGTACTGCTTTTGAAATCTAATGAAGAAGTACGTCAGCGTTGGCAGTCCAGAATTCGCTATCTTCTGGTTGATGAGTATCAGGATACCAATACCAGTCAGTACGAGATGGTGAAACTGATAGTTGGTGAACGAGGAAGACTCACCGTTGTAGGTGATGATGATCAGTCTATCTACTCTTGGCGCGGAGCTAAGCCTCAGAACCTTGTATTACTAAGCCAGGACTACCCGAATCTACGTGTAATTAAGCTTGAGCAAAACTATCGTTCTACCAGCCGTATTCTGCGGGCTGCAAACATACTTATCGCCAACAACCCTCATGTGTTCGAAAAGACTCTATTCTCGGAGATCCCTGAAGGTGAAAAGATAAAAGTACTTACAGCTAAAAATGAAGACCATGAAGCTGAAAGAGTCACTGGTGAACTAATTGCACACAGGTTTTTAAACCGCACCAATTACAAAGATTATGCTGTTCTTTATCGTGGTAACCATCAATCCCGCCTGATTGAAAAAGCACTGATGCAGAACCGTATTCCTTACAAAATCTCCGGAGGAACATCATTTTTCGCCAGAGCTGAGATTAAAGATATCATGGCCTATCTGAAGGTTTTGGTGAACCCAGATGATGACAATGCGTTCTTGAGAATCGTGAATACACCTCGCAGGGAAATAGGTCCGGTTACATTAGAAAAGCTTGGAAGCTACGCCAACATGCGAGGTAAGAGCTTGTTTGAATCAAGCTTTGAACTAGGGTTAGAACAGCACCTTTCTGGTCGGGGGCTAGAAAACCTACGTAAGTTTACTCAGTGGGTAGTCGCAATATCAGATAATGCGGAAAGAGGAAATACGGTTGAAGCGGTACGCTCCCTAGTTCGTGATATCAACTACGAAGACTGGCTTTATGAAACATCTTCTAGTGCCAAGGCAGCAGAGATGAGAATGAAGAACGTGTCAGATCTCTATAGCTGGATTGTCGCTGACCTTGAAGGCGATAACTATGATAAAGAAGAGAAAACACTGAAAGAAGTCGTTCAGCGTTTGACCCTTAGAGATATGATGGAACGTGGTGAAGATGATGAAGATGCTGATCAGGTGCAACTGATGACACTTCATGCCTCAAAAGGTCTGGAGTTCCCTTATGTTTATCTCATGGGTTCTGAAGAGGGAATACTGCCGCACCAAACCAGTATCGATGAAGAAAATGTAGAGGAAGAACGCCGCCTGGCTTATGTGGGAATTACCCGAGCCCAGAAAGAGCTAACATTTACGCTATGTAAAGAACGTCGCCAGTTTGGTGAGTTGATCAAACCTCAACACAGTCGTTTTCTTGATGAATTGCCATTTGATGATGTGGAATGGGAAACCGTGAAAAAGCCAGTTTCTCAAGAAGAGAGAATGGCAAAGGGGCAAGCGCATATAGCTAATCTTAAATCGATGTTTAAGAAATAACTTTTTAGCCACAAATAAAAAAGGATTGAGCAAAAAGCTCAATCCTTTTTTCGTACCTGTCTGTTTTGATGTGTTATTTATAGGCCTTCAATCATGTACTCGATTGTTGCAATGATTTCATCATCCGAACAATCCATACATGAGCCTTTTGCTGGCATAGCGTTGAAGCCATTAATAGCATGGTCATTCATGATATCTTTGCCTTGTGCTATACGAGGTGCCCATTGTCCAGCGTCCCCTTTAATTGGAGCGCCTGAAACACCTGTAGAATGGCATGCAGTACAGAAGGTGTTATAAACGGTGGCTGCATCACGAGGGCCAGTAGGTTCTTCAACAACAGGCTCTGCACCAGCAAGGTAAACATCGCCAACGGGCTTAATACGATCTGCAATTGCCTGATACTCTTCATCGCTCACTTTAGAGGCTAAAGTTGCGGTAGAAAAGGTCGTAATTGCAGCAAATAATACGCAAATTAGTTTTCGAGACATATCCATTTAGCTCACTTTACTGTTTTCGTTTTTATAAGATCGACGCATTTACTAATATTGTTAGAGTGTTTGTATTAGATAAATCCGTTGATAATTCTTTGTTAAATCATTGTAAATGTCGCGTGATTATATCCTGTAAATATGTTGCGATAAACAGCAAGTTCCTAATGATTAGCGGTTTATCACATCCTAACTGTCGAAAAAGACAACAAATAATAAAAAAACTTCAAAAAAAGCTAGACGAGGCATGGTGATATACGTATTATTCCACTCCGCCGATAGGGCATGCGCCCGTAGCTCAGCTGGATAGAGCGTTGGCCTCCGGAGCCAAAGGTCGAAGGTTCGAATCCTTTCGGGCGCGCCATTTATCCCGGAAGGTGTTTATATCGGTAAAATTAGTGGTGGCTATAGCTCAGTTGGTAGAGCCCCGGATTGTGATTCCGGTTGTCGCGAGTTCAAGTCTCGTTAGCCACCCCATTATTTAGGTAGCTTTGCTTCCTGCTTTGAATTGATTCGAAGCGAAATCTTAGTCGGTGAATAGCGCAGTTTGGTAGCGCATCTGGTTTGGGACCAGAGGGTCGGGGGTTCGAATCCCTCTTCACCGACCACTACAAGGAAGCCTCAGCAGATGCTGGGGCTTTTACTTCTTTCAGTGGTGGCTATAGCTCAGTTGGTAGAGCCCCGGATTGTGATTCCGGTTGTCGCGAGTTCAAGTCTCGTTAGCCACCCCATTATCTAGGTAGCTTAGCTTCCTGTTTAGAGTCTCTAAACGAAAACAAGTCGGTGAATAGCGCAGTTTGGTAGCGCATCTGGTTTGGGACCAGAGGGTCGGGGGTTCGAATCCCTCTTCACCGACCACCATCAGAAGCCTCGCTAGGAATAGCGGGGCTTTTTTGATCTTCATCTCTCAAACACTTTTACCTCTCATTTTCCTCATAATTGTGCAATTACTCACTCAAAGTGGTGCAACTTCGTCTATTCTTTAAACTTTTCTAGGCACTATTGGGTGTGCCACCCATTCAGATAGTGTAATTAGCCTAATTTAACAATAGATATAGATTATGTGATCTGTGTTGGTTTTTAGTGTTATGTGCTATCTATTCTTTATAGTGTAGATTTATTTGTTGCCTATTGTTCTAATATTAGAGTTTGTTTTGGTTTTGTTAAAAAGTAACTGGAATAATAATTCACTTGCCAATGATGGTTTTATTGGCTCTTGGTAGTGATGAAAGTGTCAAAAATAGTGAAAAATGCTGATATGTTAACGGAATATGGATTTATTTGTTCTAGTGGGTTTGTGCATAAAAACCGTCATTCGTGCATAAATATTGATCTACCATGCTTTAAATTCACTTTTTTGCCGTCTTTTATCCTATTATTGTTGCTTTTCTGTGAATTTTTTGCCAAATTTATCAGCTAGTGTTTTGCCAGTACTTTATTCTGGTAATGAATGGAATCAATTTTGCAGACTGGGCTAGATGCCCAAGCAGTTTAGAGGTCTGGTAATGTCCCTTTTAGAAGTTAAGAACCTGCGTATCGAGTATCCGTCACGTCATGGTGTTCATGCGGCGGTAAAAGAGTTGTCCTTCTCGATCGAACGAGGAGAAATAGTAGGTGTTGTAGGTGAATCCGGAGCAGGTAAGTCAACCGTTGGTAATGCGGTTATTGATCTATTAAGCCCTCCAGGACTTATCGCAAGTGGTGATGTTTATCTGGATGGCGAAATAATCTCAGGCCTCAAGCCTGAAGAGATGCGTAAAGTGCGCGGCTCTAAAATTGGTTTTATCTTTCAGGATCCAATGACCTCTCTTAACCCGCTATTTACGGTAGAGCATCAGTTAAAAGAGACCATTCATACAAATATGAATGTTTCTGATGAAGAAGCTTATGAAAGAGCACTAAACCTGATGAAGCAGGTTGGTATTCCTCAGCCAGAAAACCGTTTAAAACAATTTCCCCATCAGTTCTCTGGTGGTATGCGTCAGCGTGTAGTTATCGCGATTGCTTTGGCTGGTGAGCCAGATCTTATTATTGCGGATGAACCGACTACTGCTCTGGACGTTTCTATTCAGGACCAGATTCTAAACCTAATCCGCGAGCTATGTGTAAAGAACAACGTAGGCTGTATGCTGGTTACCCACGATATGGGTGTGGTATCCAACGTTACTGATAAAGTCGCAGTAATGTACCGTGGTGATCTGGTTGAGTTTGGTAAAACAGACAAAGTACTAGGCGATCCGGACCATTCATACACACGTAGCCTTATTTCAGCAGTACCTCGCTCAGACAGAAAGCTGGATCGTTTCCCTCTGGTTAGCTATATCGAAGAAGCTCATGAAATGGAGCCTCTTGATGTTAAGAACCACTGGCTTGGTCAGAGTCAGGATCACCGTACTTATACTGGGCCTCTTCTAAACGTAGAGAACGTAAGCCTGCGCTTTGTGACGAAAGACTCGCTATTTGAAAGCCGCCGTGAGTATGTGCAGGCATCTAACGACGTAAGCTTTGAAGTATTTGAAGGTGAGACATTTGGCCTAGTAGGTGAGTCTGGATCAGGCAAATCGACGATTGCCCGAGTGATTGCAGGTTTGTATGAGCCAAATGCAGGTAAGGTAACTTTTGAAGGTGTTGACCTAACTTCTCTTAAATCAGAGAAAGAGCGTCGCCCTATGCGTCGTCAGATGCAGATGGTTTTCCAGAACCCATATACTTCAATGAACCCGCGAATGAAGATTTTTGACATCATTGCGGAGCCAATTCGCTTCCATAAGCTAACCCGCAATGAAGCAGAGACTCGTCAAATTGTAAACGATCTGCTAGAGCACGTTGGTCTGGGAACAATGGCAGGTGTGAAGTACCCACACGAATTTTCTGGTGGTCAGCGTCAGCGTATCTCTATCGCTCGTGCACTGGCAACTCGTCCTCGCCTTCTTATCTGTGACGAGCCAACTTCAGCTCTCGATGTATCTGTGCAGGCACAGATTCTTAACCTGTTGAAAGACCTACAGGATGAGCTGAATCTAACAATGCTGTTTATCAGCCACGACTTACCAGTTATCCGCCAGATGTGTGACCGCATTGGTGTGATGAAGATGGGTACGCTGCTGGAAGTGGCACCAACAGAACAACTATTTAAAGAACCACAACACGAATACAGCAAACAACTTATCTCACTGATGCCGGAATTTACCGGACTTCGTGAGGAACTATAAGCTGTCAGATTTTTTTGCTTGCCGGGGTGCCGTTTTACTCAGCAAGCAGAAAGACTTCTTGAGCCAATAAGCTCTGGAACCACAAAGTAACAGAAGCAAATACAACAAAACAAACAGGGATTCGGATTCCCGCATAAGGAGTTATGCAATGAAAACCATTAAGACCAAACTAGCAGTGGCTCTAATGGCTGCTGGCCTATCTTTTAGCGCTGCTGCTGCAGATATCACCGTTGCTTACGATGCTGACCCAGTATCACTGGACCCGCATGAGCAGCTTTCTGGTGGTACGCTGCAAATGTCTCACATGGTATTTGACCCTCTTGTTCGTTACACACAAAAACTGGATTTTGAACCTCGCTTGGCATCAAGCTGGGAACGTGTTGACGACAAAACATTCCGTTTCAAACTACGTGAAGGCGTAAAATTCCACTCTGGTAACATGATGACTGCTGACGATGTTGTTTGGACATTCGATCGTCTGAAAGCATCCCCAGACTTCAAAGCTATCTTCGCACCTTATGAGAAGATGGTTAAAGTGGACGATTACACTGTAGATATCGTTTCTACAGGTGCTTACCCGCTAGTTCTTCAGACTGCAACATACATCTTCCCAATGGACAGCAAGTTCTACACTGGTTCAACTGCTGAGGGTAAAGATAAAGCTGAAGTTGTTAAGCACGGTAACTCTTTCGCATCTACAAACGTTTCAGGCACTGGTCCTTTCACCGTTACTTCTCGTGAGCAAGGTGTAAAAGTTGAGTTCGCTCGTTTTGACGGCTACTGGGATACTGCATCTAAAGGTAACGTAGACAAGTTAACTCTTGTGCCAATCAAAGAAGATGCAACTCGTGTTGCTGCACTTCTTTCTGGTGACGTAGATATGATTGCACCAGTAGCTCCAAACGATCACAAGCGTGTTAAGAGCGCTGATGGTGTTGATCTGGTAACGCTACCTGGTACTCGTATCATCACTTTCCAAATGAACCAGAACAGCAATGAAGCACTTAAAGACGTTCGTGTTCGTCAGGCGATTGTTCACGCGATAAACAACGAAGGTATCGTTAAGAAGATCATGAAAGGCTTCGCAACTGTTGCTGGTCAGCAGGGCCCTGAAGGCTACGCTGGTTACGATGCGAACCTAGTTCCTCGTTACGACCTTAAGAAAGCTAAAGAGCTAATGAAAGAAGCTGGCTACGCTGATGGCTTCTCTCTAACTATGATGGCTCCTAACAACCGTTACGTGAACGATGCGAAAATCGCTCAGGCAGCGGCAGCAATGCTTTCTAAGATCGGTATTAAGGTTGATCTGAAGACGCTTCCAAAAGCACAGTACTGGCCTGAGTTCGATGTTTGTGCTGCAGACATGATGATGATCGGTTGGCACTCAGATACAGAAGATTCTGCGAACTTCTCTGAGTTCCTGACAATGACTCGTAACGAAGATACAGGTCGTGGTCAGTACAACTGTGGTCACTACTCAAATGCTGATGTTGACCGTCTGGTTGAAGAATCTAACGTAGAAACTGATCCAGCTAAGCGTGCGAAGATGCTACAGCAGGTTGAAGCAACGCTTTATAACGAAGCTGCGTTTGTACCTCTACATTGGCAGAACCTTGCGTGGGGCGCAAAATCTAACGTTGATATCGCACCTATCGTGAACGCAATGAACTTCCCGTACTTTGGTGACCTGGAAGTTAAGTAATAACAACGAATAAATCGTTGATCACCTGAGTGGGTGCGGTGGAGCAAACATACTAGGGCATGGATGCCCTAGTTTAAGCGCACAGGATGTCTCGAGCGGTTTGCGGAACCGTACCCATTCAGGTTGTTACTACAAAATTTTTGGTGCCTTACCTTATTTCAGTCGGGTTGGGTGCCATTTTTAGACTGAAAGTTAAGACTGAATATTGATTTACAGAGGGACAAGGAATGTTTTCGTTTCTGGTCAAACGCCTGTATCAGGCAGTGATAGTGATGTTTGTAATCAGCCTGGTGGCGTTTGCGATTCAAGATAACCTGGGTGACCCATTGCGAGAGCTGGTTGGTCAGTCGGTTTCGGAAGCTGAGCGTCAGGCTCTTCGTGATGAGTTGGGGCTGAATGACCCGTTTGTCACCAAGTACACGCGATTTGTCTCCAATGCGCTTCAGGGCGATCTTGGTACATCTTATTTCTTTAAAAAACCAGCGACAGAGGTGATTCTGGATAAGCTGGTGGCGACACTCGAACTGGTATTCGGGGCGTCTTTAATCATTGTTTGCTTATCGATACCACTTGGGGTTTATTCCGCAATACACCCGAAAAGCTTCTTTACCAAGGTGGTAATGGCCTTTAGTAGTATTGGTATTTCTATCCCGGTATTCCTTACCGCGATCATGTTGATGTATGTCTTCTCAATAGAACTACAGTGGTTACCATCCTATGGTCGAGGTGAAACCTCAAATGTTTTGGGCTGGGAATCTGGCTTCTTTACGCTGGATGGCCTTGCGCACCTTATTCTTCCAAGTATTGCGCTGGCTTCAATTATGCTACCGCTATTTATTCGTCTTGTACGTTCAGAAATGCTGGAAGTTCTAAGCTCGGAATACATTAAGTTTGCTAAGGCAAAAGGCCTGGCAATGAACAAAATTTACTATCAGCACGCTTTGAAAAACACCATGCTGCCAGTGCTAACCGTAGGTGGTGTTCAGATTGGTACTATGGTTGCTTATACCATTCTTACGGAAACAGTATTCCAGTGGCCGGGTACAGGCTTCCTGTTCCTGGAAGCGATTAACCGTGTTGATACTCCGCTAATCACGGCATATGTCATCTTTGTTGGTCTTGTATTTGTGGTAACTAATACCATTGTTGACCTGATGTATGGCCTGATTAACCCAACTGTTAACCTAACTGGTAAAGGAGCGTAAAAATGAGTCAAGCAAATGCAGCTCCTGGTCGTTGGGAGCGTTTCAAAGAGTCTGATTTTCTGTACTACTTCCTTCGCGACAAAGTGGCGATGGCTAGTTTTACCGTATTTATGTTATTCCTGGTTATGTCGATTGCGGCACCGCTGATCGCTCCGTCAGACCCATATGACTTGTCCTCTATCGATATTATGGACTCAGAGCTACCTCCATCATGGATGGAAGATGGTGATGAGCGATTCGTTCTGGGAACTGATGAGCAGGGAAGGGATATCCTTTCGACTATTCTGTATGGTTCTCGTCTGTCTCTGACTATCGGTTTCCTGGCTGTTGGCCTTCAGCTATTCCTTGGTATCGTAATTGGTCTGTCTGCGGGTTACTTTGGTGGCCGTATTGATAGCTTCCTGATGCGTTTTGCAGACGTGCAGCTATCGTTCTCAACCATGATGGTTGCGATTATTGTATCGGCAATCTTTAAAGCAAGTTTCGGTAGTGAGTTCTACAGTCAGTATGCGGTTGTTATGCTGGTGGTGATTATCGGTGTGGCTGAGTGGCCACAGTATGCGCGTACTATTCGAGCTTCTGTTCTTGCAGAGAAGAAGAAAGAGTACGTCGAAGCGGCTCGCGTGATGGGCTTTAAATCTCCGCGTATCATGTTCCGTCATATTTTGCCGAACTGTCTGTCACCGATTCTGGTTATTTCGACCGTACAGGTGGCGAACGCTATCATGTCTGAAGCGGCACTTTCTTTCCTTGGCCTTGGTCTTCCGGTTGACCAGCCATCGCTTGGTGCTCTGATTAGTATCGGATTTAACTATATTTTCTCTGGTGCGTGGTGGATCACAGCCTTCCCAGGAATTGTTCTGGTAACGCTGGTATTGGTGATTAACCTTCTAGGTGACTGGTTAAGGGATGTATTTAACCCGAAAATCTACAAAGGGTGACCGAACCGATTGATCTTTAACCTTAAAGCTACCTAAACTAGAAGAGTCGTATTCATTACGGCTCTTTTTTTGCATTGAACATTCTAGATGTTTCTGGTGTCAAAAATTAGACGAAAAAGTAAGGTTTAAAGAAGGACGTATGAAAAACTTTCTGACAAGTAAGTCTTTAGCTGCAGTAGCTCTGTTTTTAACCAGCCAATTGTTTATGTCTGGTACAGCTTTAGCAGAAGACGAATATGTTTGTGAGGCAAAGCAAAACTCTACTGATGAGCTACCTACACTTTCGAAGGCGTGCCCGGTAGGTAAAGGACTGTGGGGCAGAAAGCCTTCTCCAAACGACGATCTATTTTGGATCCAGTGTGGTATTTTTCCAGAAGCATTGACACTGGATGATGCCAAGCCAATTTATCAACGTATCAGCACAGATGTATGGCTGAAGCCTGAAGGAAATGGTTTCCGCTGTTTGATAGGGCCTTATGACAACTTTAATCAGGCGAGCACAGAAGCCGCGTCGGTCAGAAAACTACCTGCTTACAAAGAAGCCTTTATCCGTACAGTAAACACAAAGGCAAAACCTGAACCCAAGAAAGCACCTAAGCCTGCTCCAAAAGCGAAGCCAAAACCTGTACCAGTAAAAGTGACCTCAAAGCCAGAGCCTAAAAAAGCAGATGTCATTACTCAGACAAAGCAACCTGCCAAAAAAACGTCAGCAGCAGTTGGAAATGAGTCAATCGTTGTTCGCAGAGAAGGTAAGGTCGGTTCTAAGAAATTTGTGATCCCATTCCTTATGGAAGGCAACGAACAGTTCTATATGGAACATGGTATCGCCTGGAACCGTTTGAGCTATACAAGAGCAAGTCAGGTTTGCAGTAAGATAGGGATGAATCTGGTCGACGAAGTAAGCTGGCAACAGCTGATTGATTCGAAAGTGATGAGGAAAAAAGGCTGGCCGATTCATTTACCATACTGGGGTGAAGGAAAAAGAGGCCTGTTCACCAGCGGGAAGGTGACACAACTGACAGGCACTTCATTATTGAACGTAGTTTGTGTGAATTAGTGAACTTATTTCGATGAGAATAAAAGAAGCCCGGTGTTTTATCACCGGGCTTTGTGTTCTATAGAGATATTATTTGTTAGATGCTCAGCGCATCGTCACGAATTCCTCGGAACCAGTTGGGTGTATCGCAACCACACTGTCGAAATCAGCTTTAGTTGCACCCATCTTCATTGCCACACCAAAGCCCTGAATCATTTCATCGACAGTAAACCCGATACCGTGCAGGCCAACAACTTTCTCATCGTCACCAGCACATACCAACTTCATCTTACAAGGCTGACGATGCTTGGTAACTGCGGTGTACATAGCGGTGAAGCTTGAAGAATAGACTTTTACGTTCTCTTCACCATATTGCTCAATTGCTTCAGGCTCAGTCAGACCGATAGTACCGATTGGTGGGTGGCTGAATACTACAGTCGGAACCAGATCGTAATCCATTTTTGCTTCAGGTTTGTTGTTAAACAGACGCTCTGATAGTTGGCGTCCTGCTTTAACTGCAACAGGTGTTAACTCAATACCGCCTTCCATGATGTCACCTACACAGTAGATGCCTTTTACGTTGGTTTCCTGATACTCATCTACTTTGATGTAGCCGCGATTATTTAATTCCACACCAGTAACACCCAGATTAATAGCATCTGTCGCAGGATGACGACCAATAGCCCAAATCAGAGTGTCCACGTTTTGAGTTTTGCCGTTTTCAAGATGCAGAGTCAGGCTGCCATCTTCTTCTTTCACAATCTCTTTCGGGATTGAGTGAGTATGAAGAGTCGGGCCTTCTGCTTCCATTACCTCAACCAGCGTGTCAATAACCATAGGATCGAAGCTGCGAATCGGAGATTGTTTACGCACAAATAGGTGAGTTTCACTTCCAAGTGCGTTTAGTACACCTGCTATTTCAACCGCAATGTAGCCAGCACCGATTACAGCAGTACGTTTTGGTAGGGCGTCAAGCTCGAAGAAACCATTAGAATCAATACCGTACTCAGCACCCGGTACATTAGGAATGCTTGGGCGACCACCTACAGCAATAAGGATATGATCGGCTGTGTAGTGTTCACCGTTAACTTCAACGGTTTTTTCATCAACAAACTTAGCAAAGCCTTTGATGACTTCTACTTTGTTGTTTCCAAGTACACGGTCATAAGATTGGTGAATGCGGCCAATGTACGCCTGACGATTTTCAACCAGTTTCTCCCAGTTGAAGCTTTTTACATCTACATCAAAGCCATAATCTTCAGAGTATAGGTTGATCGCTTCTGCAACCTGGGCACCGTGCCACATGACTTTCTTGGGAACACAACCAACGTTTACACAAGTACCACCCAGATCTTTCGCTTCAATCAGAGCGACTTTAGCGCCATACATCGCAGCTCGGTTTGCCGATGCGATACCGCCACTACCGCCACCAATACAGATATAATCAAAATGCGTTGCCATTACTTTCTCCAATTTATTATTTTTACTTGGGTATAATTTTCATATTGGGTTGAACTGATTAAAGTTCAATTCTTACTCAGGAACAATCCAATCTAACTTATAGCTGCCAGTTACTGGAGCTATCGCATCTTTTAGAAATGGCAGAACCTGTTTCATCTGCTCTTCTAGTTTCCATGGAGGGTTGATAACTATCATGCCCGACGCAGTCATGCCTCGTTCATTGGTATCGGGTGAAACCCCCAATTCAATTTGTAGAATCTTCCGAATACCCAGACCTTCCAGCCCTTCTATCATGCCGTCAATATCTGCACGGTTTACGACCGGATACCAGATAGCGTAGATACCAGTTGCCCAGCGTTTATGGCTTTGTGCTATTGCTCTCACCACATCACGGTACTCTTTCGCCAGTTCGTATGGAGGATCGATCAATACCAGCCCACGGCGTTCTGCTGGAGGAAGGCTTGCTTTAAGGCGTTGAAAGCCATCTTCTTTGAAAATTTTTACTTGTCTGTCGCGATGAAACTCCTGCTGGAGCAAAGGGTAATCGCTAGGATGCAGTTCAGTTAATATCATGCGATCTTGTTGACGAATCTGAGCTCTGGCAACTCTAGGCGATCCTGGGTAATAGCGTAGCTCCGAATCCTCATTTAAGCTTTTAACCGCTGATAGGTAACTCTGAACCTCTTCAGGAATCGAAGCACTTTGCCAGACTCTTTCGATACCTTGTTTGTATTCACCCGTTTTCTCAGACCACTCATGGGTTAGATCATACCTTCCCACACCAGAGTGAGTGTCATGGTAAACAAAAGGTTTATCTTTTTGCTTCAGCGCGTCCAGTATCAGGCTCTGTACGATATGTTTTATTACGTCAGCGTGGTTGCCGGCGTGAAAGCTGTGTCGGTAACTTAACAATTTTTACTCGCGAAACACTTCTATGCAATGGCTCACTTTCAGATTTATACTGAACTAAGTCAGTTGAAAGGTTTTTACCTGCTGAGTGTGATTAATAATGAATTTTGAATTCATAGAATTATACGCCACTATTGAAAATACTATAAGCGGCCTACACTTATACCCTAGGTCAATTGAGCATAAATAAGAACAATTAAACAAGGAATTTTCTATGTCCAACCCACTTCTTACTTTTACGGATCTTCCTCCGTTTTCTCAAATCAAGCCTGAACATGTAAAGCCAGCAGTAGAAAAAGCGATTGCTGACTGTCGATTAAAAGTTGAAGAGGTATTGCAAGGTAACAGTGACCCAAGCTGGGAGAGTATCTGCACACCTTTAGCAGAAGTGGATGATCGCCTGAGTCGTATTTGGTCTCCAGTGAGTCATATGAACTCTGTGGTAAACAGCCAAGAGTTGCGTGATGCATACGAGAGCTGCCTTCCTCTTCTATCTGAGTATGGAACCTGGGTCGGGCAGCATAAAGGCCTTTATGAGGCTTATAAGGCTATTAAAGCGAGTGATGAATTTGATAGCCTGAGTCAGCCTCAGAAGAAAACTATTACAGATGCACTTCGTGATTTTGAACTATCTGGTATCGGTCTTCCTGCTGACGAGCAGCACCGATATGGTGAGATCAGCAAGCGTATGTCTGAGCTGGGCTCTCAGTTCTCTAATAACGTGCTTGATGCAACCATGGGTTGGACGAAGCATGTTACTGATGAAGCTCAACTTGCAGGCATGCCAGAATCAGCGTTAGATGCAGCAAAAGCAGCAGCCCAGTCAAAAGAGCTTGAAGGTTGGTTGCTGACTCTTGATATTCCTTCATACCTTCCGGTCCTAACTTACTGTGACAATCAGGAACTGCGCAAAGAGATGTACGAAGCGTATGTCACCCGTGCGTCTGATCGTGGTCCAAATGCCGGAGAGTGGGACAATAGCGAGATCATGGTTGAACAGCTAAAACTAAGGAACGAGATCGCTCGTATGCTTGGTTTTGGTACTTACAGCGAAAAATCATTAGCAACGAAGATGGCGGAAACTCCAGAACAAGTTCTTGGCTTCCTGAATGATCTGGCTGCAAAAGCTAAGCCTCAGGGTGAAAGAGAAGTTCAAGAATTAAAAGCCTTCGCTGAGAAAGAGTTTGGTGTTACAGACTTAAATCTTTGGGATATTGCTTATTACAGTGAAAAACAAAAGCAGCACCTTTTCCAGATTTCTGATGAAGAACTTCGTCCATACTTCCCAGAGTCAAAAGCGGTCAATGGTTTGTTTGAGGTACTGAGCAGAGTATTTGGAATGAAGGTTGTGGAAAAAGAAGGAGTTGATACCTGGCATGAGTCAGTACGCTTCTTCGATATCTTTGATTCTGAGAACACACTTCGTGGTAGCTTCTATCTGGACTTGTATGCACGTGAACACAAACGCGGTGGAGCATGGATGGACGAATGTCGTGTCCGTCGTACTACAGACAGTGGTGAATTGAATACACCGGTTGCTTACCTGACCTGTAACTTCAACAAACCAGTAGGTGATAAGCCTGCGCTGTTTACTCATGATGAAGTGGTAACGTTATTCCACGAGTTTGGCCACGGTATTCACCATATGCTAACCAAAGTTGATGTTTCTTCCGTTTCTGGTATCAACGGTGTTCCTTGGGATGCGGTTGAGTTACCAAGTCAGTTCCTGGAGAACTGGTGTTGGGAAGAAGAAGCGCTGAACTTCATCTCTGGTCACTACGAAACGGGTGAAGCGCTTCCTAAAGAGATGCTGGAAAAAATGCTGGCAGCGAAGAACTTTCAGTCTGCGATGTTTATCCTTCGTCAGCTAGAGTTTGGATTGTTCGACTTTACTCTTCACACTGAATACGACCCAGAAGTTGGTGCACGTGTTCTGGAAACTCTAGAAGAGGTTAAGAAGAAAGTTGCGGTTCTGCCAAGCCTTGAGTGGAACCGTTTCTCCCATGCATTCAGTCATATTTTTGCTGGTGGCTACAGTGCGGGTTACTACAGCTACTTATGGGCAGAAGTGCTTTCCGCTGATGCGTTCTCTCGCTTTGAAGAGGAAGGTATCTTTAACACTGAGACTGGCAAGAGTTTCCTGAGCAACATTCTTGAAATGGGTGGTAGCGAAGAACCTATGGAACTGTTCAAACGCTTCCGAGGACGTGAGCCTGAAATTGACGCTCTGCTAAGGCATGCAGGAATTAGCGCTTAAAAAGTGAATTATAAGGCCCGGAAATCGGGCCTTTTTTATGGATTCACGTTTCTGTTAATCGGGTTCTGAAGGGAGATTAGAGTTTCTGTTGACTGAACCTCATCAATCGCCTGAAGCTTATCAATAAGCACGTGTTGTAGCTCTTCGATGGATTTACACATCAACTTTACGAAAATATTGTAGGCACCTGTGGTGTAGTATGCTTCCACCACTTCATCGAGAGCATTTAGTTTTTCCAGAGCCGAGTGGTAATCTCTTGCTGCGTTCAGGTTGATGCCAATAAAACAGCAAACATCGTAACCAAGTTTCTTCGGGTTAACGATGACTTCCGTTCCTTCAATAATTTCTGCCGCTTTCATCTTCTCTATGCGTACGTGAATAGTTGCGGGGCTCACATCAAACTGTTTAGCCATTTCCGCATAGGGTCTGCGTGCATCTTCTAACAGTGTCTTCAGAATTGCTCGGTCCAGATCATCCAGACGAATAGTAGAATCCATATATTGGTACCAGCTTTTGTCAAACTTGTTGAATCGTAAAAGTATATTTTATTGTCTATGGTGATACTATACGTCGTTAACTTTTTCTAGGGAATTGGCAACTGTGCACAGGTTCATATGCTTTGTAGTACTGTTCTGGAGTAGCCTGATACAGGCAGCAGAAAATGATGTTCTTGTTATGCACTCCTATCACAAAGGCTACTATTGGACTGATGAATTTCAGCTGGGTATCGAATCGGAATTAGATAGTAGTGAAGTCTCATATCGTACGGTTTATCTTGATACCAAGCGCTTCCAGAGCCCGGAATATCTGAACGAGCTCTATTCCCTATACAAATTCAAATTTACCCAGGAGCGATTCTCAGCCATTGTTGTTAGTGACAATAACGGATTGAACCTGTTGCAAAGGCTCGCACCAGTCATTGGTGACACTCCTGTTATTTTTAGTGGCATCAACGGATACACTAAAGATATGCACTCTGATCTAAATGCTACAGGTGTTAGTTCCAGAGTAGAGATTGCATCGAACATTGCCTTAATTAAGAGACTCCAACCTAAGTCAGAGAAAATATTTGTCATTACCGAAGATACCGTGACCGGTCAGGCTGTAAGAAATACCGTGAATCAATATCTGGCGGAGCATCCAGACGATAAAGAGCGGGTAAAACACTTTATTCCGACGAGTTACGAAGTGCTCAAAGAGTTCGCCTCTAACACGCCTGAAAATTCAGCCATCCTTTTTTGGGGATATCGCGAGCCTGGTAAACCAACCGATCAAGTGATGAAGTTAAGGTTGCGCATCGATGATTATGCAAATGCTCCGGTATATCTGTTCCATGACAGCGGGTTTGGCTATGGCGCTGTTGGTGGATATATCCATAGTGGTGTTTCTCAGGGTAAATCGGTAAGTAAGCTTCTACTGGAGATACTTGCTCATCCAGATGCTCTCCTCCCAGAGATAAGAAATGCGACGCCAGAGCTCAAGCTTGACTATGAAGCTGTGAAGAAGTGGAACTTAAACTTTAGCCGCAGCGACAAGTTTTTTAATTCGCCAAAATCGACAAAAGAGAGTTTAACGGCTCAGCTTAAATATGTTGCTGTTGCGCTTTTAGTTCTTATCGCCATCATTTTAGCGCTCCTCTACTATATGCAAAGGCTGAGGACGAGTGAAATGAGAGCCAAGCAGAGCCAGTTGCTTCTGGAGTCCATTTTTGATCAGAGCCACCAATATATTGGCATTCTTGATGAGTATGGTCGCTTGATTTCCTGTAACAACAAGCTGCATAAGCTTTTGTTTGAACAGGGTTTAAATTTGGAACGACCTGTCTGGCAGCATAAAGGATGGGGTGAAAAGAGTCGCTCAAAAATACTTGAGTACTTTGAGAGTGGAAAAAGTTACATGTCGATTCGCCTGGAAGCAGAGGTGCTTTGCCAGGAAGTTGGAAGCCGTTTGCTTGATGTCGTCATCAATCCACTGCCTTCGGTAGATGATAATGAGCGCCAGTTCCTGTTTGAAGGTACAGATATCACTGCAGAGAAGCTAGCGGAACAGAAGCTGGTAGAGCGTGAATCCAACATGCGAGCTTACTACGAGCAACAGCCAGTTATGATGCTGACATTGGATGAGCGTAATCGTATTCAAGCCGCTAACCGTTTTACCGAAGAACTGTTGGGTTATGAAGATATGGCGATTCTCGGCCACTATCTGACAGACTTTTATGTTGATGAAGGCTCTCTTCCCGCCAGAAAAATGCTGCTACAGCCTAAACGTGCGATGAAAGACGTATGGCGAAGGGAGATTCGCTACAGACATAAAAGCGGTAATGCCCTTTGGATTCGCGAGAATATCCGACCTCTTGATGATACCGGGCAACTGTTGATTGTTGGTGAGGATATAACGGAGATTCATAGTCTTACGGAGCAATTAGAGTATCAGGCTCGCTATGATGTTTTAACCGAAGCTTTCAACCGGAACCACTTTGAAGCTGAGCTCGAGGATGCTCTTGCAGAGGTTCACAATCAGTTCAGAACTCACGCCATGCTTTATATCGATTTGGACCAGCTTAAAGTTCTGAATGATACTGCCGGACATGAAGCAGGGGATTCTGCAATTAAGTTCTCAGCAACAATCATAGAATCACTCCTGCCTTACAAATCAGTATTGGCACGTATGGGGGGAGATGAATTTGCGGTTCTTCTTCGTGACTGTACGGAAACGGATGCTAAGAAAATAGCTAAGGGCATTATTACTTCACTCGCCGCTAATCCATTTAAGTGGGACGATATCGTTCTTAATATTACGTGCTCAATCGGTATTCGTCTTATCGATGAAACAGCAACGTCTACCCAAATGGTACACGCTCAGGCTGACACTGCTTGCCACGCTGCAAAAGAAGAAGGGCGCAACCGTCTACACCTCTATCATGTTGATGATGAAGATCTTCGTCGTCGTCAGTTAGAGATGGAAAGTGTTAACTTAGTGCATGATGCTTTGGCAAAAGACAGGGTTGAACTGTTTGCCCAGAGAATATTGAGTCTTAATGAAGATCAAGAGAAAGAGTACTTTGGGTTCGAGATATTAGTCAGAATCCGGGATACCAATGGCGACTTTATTTCACCGGGTATTTTTATGCCCGCGTCTGAAAAATACAATGTTGCTCACCAAATCGATAAAGCGGTTGTTACTAAAACTCTGGTCTGGTTAGAGGCTCATCCTGAGGTTGTTGAACGTCTTGGAGCGTGTGCTATTAATTTGTCAGGCCAGTCATTCGGCAATAGGGAGTTTATTACTTATCTGGTTGATGCTATTCAGCATAGCTCTGTACCTGGAGAGAAGCTTGCTATCGAGATAACTGAAACAGCAGCGATGGGGAACATTAGTCAAGCGATTGAACATTTCTCTATGCTGAAAAAGTGTGGATGTAAAATTGCGCTGGATGACTTTGGCTCGGGACTCTCCTCTTTTGGCTATCTAAAACAACTACCGGTTGATACGGTTAAAATAGATGGATTGTTTGTTCAGGACATGGATAAGAACGAAACGGACTATATTATGGTGCGCTCTATCAATGACCTGGCGAAGCAGATGGGCAAGAAGACGGTTGCAGAGTTTGTTGAGAATGAACAAATCCTAGAAAGGCTTATTGAACTGGATGTTGACTTTGCTCAAGGGTATGTAATTGCTCGTCCAAAACCACTTGCAGAACTCATCGGTGAGTTAATGCCTGAGTTGAGTTAGAATAGCGCGCTTCAAAAACCAGTACACCGGAGAATACCTTGCAACTACAGTTAATATGTGAAGAGCCAGCACAGCAGTCTGCGTTGAATAAAATCGCTTCAGACTGGCAGCTAACGCATGATGAAAACAGTGAGTTTGCTTTGGTACTGACGCCAGAAAGATTAGAGCTGCGTAAACTGGATGAGCCGAAATTAGGTGCCATTTACGTTGATCTGGTTGGTGGAGCTGTTGGGCACAGACGCAAGTTCGGTGGTGGCAAGGGACAAGCAATTGCGAAAGCAGCGGGTCTTAATAAGGGAGCGACTCCGACAGTACTTGATGGTACCGCAGGTTTAGGTCGCGATGCTTTCGTTTTGGCCTCTTTAGGCTGTAAGGTCAAAATGGTAGAGAGAAACCCGGTTGTAGCTGCGCTTCTTAACGACGGGCTAGAGAGAGCTAAGCAAGATCCTGATATAGGTGCCTGGGTTTCTGAGAGAATGTCTATGGTGCATGCCTCTAGCCATGATGCTCTGGAGGCTCTTTCTGCTGATCCCGAGTTTGAAAAACCTGATGTTGTCTATCTTGACCCTATGTATCCGCATCCTGAGAACAAAAAGAAAAGCGCACTGGTTAAAAAAGAGATGCGTGTTTTTCAGTCTCTGGTTGGGTCGGATAAAGACGCTGACTCACTTCTTGAGCCTGCCAAAAAACTAGCCAAAAAAAGAGTCGTTGTTAAAAGACCGGACTATGCAAACTGGCTGGATGAAGAAAAGCCAACAATGGCGATAGAAACGAAAAAAAATCGCTTCGATGTTTATGTTTTGGCGTCAATGAGTTAACCGAATAGCATATTTTTCAGTCAAATATTCTCTTGAAATTCATCATAGAAAACGCTATATCTAAGCAATAATTATTATCATTCAACTTTGCTTGGAGCTGTATTATGGCGAAGCGTTTATGTAAATTAAGACGGCATGATATTGCTGAAAGCTTAGGTGAGATAACCAGCTTGGTTTCTGAATCTAAATATATGTGTCGCTCTTGTGCTCGTTCTTCTTCTGAAAAATCTTCGTTATGTAAGCCACTAGCTTTGTCACATCAACCAGAGCCATCTGTAGTACCAGAGGTTCAAGCAGAAGTTACAGATGGTGTAATGCTTTCTAAGAAGGTGCTCAAAAAAGCCAAAAAAGAAGCGAAGAAGCAAGAAAAGTATCAGAAAAAACTGAAGAAAGTTCTTAAGAAGCAAAAGAAGATGGTTAAGAAACATCAGGAGTTAGAGAAAGAGTTCTCTAGTATAAACATGACTCTGCTTAGCCTGAATGACTCCCTATCTGCCCAGGCAATTCACTAAAAACAACTCAGGCCGCATCAGCGGCCTGAGTTGTTTTTATTAGTTATCTTTTAGCGGAACCACTAGCATATCGACAGGGACACTGTTCAATAGCTGTTTTGTAGATGACAGAAGAACACTCCAGAAATCCTGATGGTGTCCACAAATCACCAAATCCACGTTTCTTTGGTTTATTGCGTCTTTCAACTCATAACCTAAATCGCCACTACCGACTAAAGTATGTTTGATAGGATAACTCGCATGATCAGCCAACTCGTTGAGCTGATTCATTGAAGCTTCCATTGCGTGGTTCTGAGTTTCGGCCAGATTAATATCTATCAGGCCTGTGTAGATTTCAGCATAGTTCACATCAATATGAATAAACGAAATTTCAGCATCAAGCGGTTTAGCCAGAGCAACGGCTTTATCGATGAGCACTTTGCTTTCATCAGTCAGATCTATTGCAACCAGAATATGTTTGTAACTCATAGTGCCTTCTCCATTTAAATCCCTAATACAATTAAAGATTAGCATCTAAATGAGATTATTTTTGTAGTTATGATCCCATTAAACTCCAGACAGTATAAATTGCCACCAATTCCAATATAACTTCGTGATATAATTGGATAAGACTAAAGACTAATAAAGCCTGAAAAAAGGTGTAAAAAAGGAGAAATTATGTTGTCTCAAGCTATGGTCGATCAATTAAATGAGCAAATTAACCTAGAATTTTTCTCATCCAATCTATACTTACAAATGAGTGCTTGGTGTGAAGACAAAGGTTTTGAAGGGGCAGCAGAGTTTTTAAGAGCTCATGCGACTGAGGAAATGGAGCACATGCAGCGTCTGTTTACTTATGTCAGCGAAACAGGAGCTATGCCTATTTTAGGCGCAATTGAGGCACCTCGTTTTGACTTCGAAACTTTGGGAGAAGTTTTCCGCGAAACATATGAGCATGAAAAGATGATTACTGAAAAAATCAACAAGCTTGCTCATGTCGCGTTTTCTAGCCAGGACTACTCTACGTTCAATTTCTTACAGTGGTACGTCGCAGAACAGCACGAGGAAGAGAAATTGTTTAAAGGGATATTAGATAAGCTGGAACTTGTTGGTGAAGATGGCAAAGCTCTATTCTTTATTGATAAGGATCTGGCAGCAATGGCAAAAGAAGGTTCGTCTTCTATCATGGATGCTGCTTCAGCTGAGTAATTCAGCGTAAGGAAAGATACCGCGATCGTCTTTTCCTTGAGCATCCTAGAAGATGTAGGGAGGAAAGGATGATCAGTGGAGATACTGTTCTTTTTGCATTGATGGTTGTCTTGTGTGTCAACCTGGCTCGTTATTTAAGTGCACTGCGCTCGTTAATTTATGTTATGCGTGAAGCTCACCCATTGCTTTATCAGCAAGTTGATGGTGGTGGATTCTTTACCGCGCATGGCAATGTCACCAAGCAAGTACGTCTTTTCAGCTACATCAGAGACAGAGAGTACTTGCATCACCATGATCCTGTGTTTTTGAAGAAGTGTGAAAAAGTGAGAGAGTTATTCATTCTCTTTGTGTCACTTCTTGGTGTGACTTTGCTGGCATCGGTGCTCTTGTAAGAACAAAGACCATTCCTTTTAGCTAGCTAATTGGATTTGGTGCTTAGAGGCGTTAAAATGCTCATTCTTTAAGTAAGGATGTACGGTGTTCGTGCATCCTTTTTGTTTTGGCTGGAAGAGTATGAGTAAAAAAGTCGATGTCGTAATTATTGGGGCAGGTGCTGCCGGGCTGATGTGTGCAGTTGAGGCTGGTAAGCGCGGACGAAAAGTGCTCGTACTCGATCATGCCAAGAAGCCCGGTAGAAAAATTCTCATCTCTGGTGGCGGTAAATGTAACTTCACTAACTATGATGTGAGTGCTGCCAATTACCTTTGCCAAAATCCGCACTTTGTTAAGTCAGCATTGTCTCAGTACACCAACTGGGATTTTATTTCTCTTGTTTCCAAATATGGTATTGAGTTTGAGGAACGGGACCATGGCCAGCTGTTCTGTTTAGACTCCGCAAAAGAAATTGTTTCGATGCTACTTCAGGAGTGTAATGGGCTAGATATCGAGTTTCTTTATCAGGTTGATGCTCATTCGATTGAGAAAAAAGATACTGGCTTTCAACTGCATGCGAATGCCGATCTTGTAGAGTGCGAGTCTTTGGTGATTGCAACTGGTGGCTTGTCGATGCCAAAACTGGGTGCCACTCCATTTGGTTATAAAGTCGCTGAGCAGTTTGGATTGTCGATGGTTCCCACTACAGCGGGACTTGTTCCATTTACTTTGCACAAAGAAGATAAAGACCTGCTGTCAGAGCTCTCTGGTATTGCTGTTCCTTCTGAGATTACAGCTGAAGATGGAACCGTTTTTAAAGAAGCGCTCCTGTTTACTCACCGAGGTCTGTCAGGGCCAGCAGTACTGCAAATTTCGTCTTACTGGAAAGCAGGTCAAAAGGTCTCTATTAATTTGGTACCAGAAGCAGATGTTGAAGAACTATTGTCTAAATCCAGAGAAAAGCACCCGAATCAAAGTCTGAAAAATACTCTTGCCAAGGTCCTTCCTAAGCGATTAGTTGAACTACTCATTGATCGTAAAGAGCTTCAGGACAAGCCACTTAAGCAGTTTAACCAGAAGAAATTGGATGCTGTCGTCCATCTGCTTGAGCATTGGGAAATAAAGCCCAACGGAACAGAAGGGTACAGAACAGCTGAAGTCACACTTGGTGGAGTAAATACAGACCAGGTATCATCTAAAACAATGGAAGTGAAAGACGTTAAGGGTCTGTACTTTATTGGTGAAGTGCTAGATGTCAGCGGCCACCTGGGTGGGTTTAACTTCCAGTGGTGCTGGAGTAGCGGGTTTGTCGCTGGTCAGTGGGTATAACGTCGTTATACCCGACATTCTGATTCGCTCTGAAGTGTAACTTATCTACGTCTTGTTAAATCAGGATGATTCGCGAACCACTCCTCTTTGGTTAAGTAAGTCTTGCCACCAGACTGATAGTATTCACTGCTTTTTTCCACATTCGATAAATCGTCTGCTGCAACGGTGGCCATGTAGAACCATCTAGGTTTGGTTGTTAAATACTGGAAACGACTTCCACCAACACCTGGCAGATAGTTTGCGTTTGCAAATGAACCATTCTGTACCGATGTTTCAAGCGAAGGATAATAGTCAGCACCGATGCTCATTAAGATCTTTGCTTCATCCACATCATGTGGCTTGTTGATATCATCTGGCATCAGCCAGGCTTTTACTCTCACAAAGCATGCAAGCACGTTCTTTCCATCCATGGACATCCTTGATGTGCCACCGTGGATTGGTTGCCGATCATTATTTAAAGAGTAGGTAACTACTCCGTTTTCTGTTGTTCCTCTTTTCGCACTAGAGCTTGAGTAAATGACTTTGTGGTCAAAGTAGCCAGCCCAAGTCACCTTTTGTCCCGACGGGGTGATGTTTTCCCATTTGGCCTTTCGAGGATTACCATTTGGTTGGGAAGCTCTTAACACCCATACATCCATATCTTTTAAGGCAACCCGAACATTGCGGGCGTTATTGTGCTTGCTTTCAAAGATGGTGAACCATGCTGTAATTGCATTCCATGGCTTACTGGTTGCAAGTGATTTATTTTGTATATCTTCTACCCAAAAACTAGGTGTGGAGTCTCCTCTGGGAACACCTTGGGCAACAATTCCCTGATGGGACCACATTGATTTGCTTGGAGCTTTGTAGAGTGGCGCATCATTTGGAAGGGCCATCGAGTTGTAAACACTTTTTCTAAAGTCTCGATTAGGTTTAATAATACTCGCTTCGGCAGAGAGAGTGACGCACGTAAGTAGGCTTAGACAAGAGAGGATTATACGTTTCATAGGTTTAAAGTGGTAAATGAAGAGCTTGGTCAAACCTTAACTAAATCATTGGCTTACCATGTCAGAGTAAATACATTTTTGATAGCGCCACAGTTATAGAATACGTTAGTAGTAAGAGATAATGTGAATTTCGAATATGCTTATTGCGTAAAAAATAGCCATCGACAATTAAGGTTTTGAACTATATTTTATAGGGAAGCTGGTTAGAGGGTGAGCTAATGAATCAAGAAGAACTGCTAGAGAAAGTCGAAGAACTTCCAAGGTTAGAAAAGGTTCTCCATGAAATATTAGATATGGTCAATCAGTTGGACTTCGATTTCAATGAGCTCGCGTTGAAAGTTTCTATGGATCAGGTTCTCAGTACCAGAATGTTAAGGATTGCCAACTCAGCACAGTTTGGTGGTCGCCGCGAAGTATCCTCGATAAACGAAGCCATTGTACGTGTCGGTAGCGATTCTGTTCGCTCTATGGTTCGCTCATCTGTGCTTTCTCAGGCATTCCCTAAGTTAAAAACCATTAGTCTAAAAGATTACTGGGCCAACACGTTTGAAGTCTCTATGATTGCAGGTCAGTTAGCTCCGAGAGCTAATCTGGATCCTGATGAAGTGTTTACAACCGGTACGTTACATAACATCGGTCTTTTGATGATACATACCAATGCCCCGGAGCAGGCAAAGATAATCACTCAAAGAATTGAAGGTGGTGAAAAGCCCTATGCCGTTCAGAGAGATGTTTTGGGCACTGATGTACCAGCGATAGGTGCTAAGTTGGCACAAGCCTGGGAGTTTCCGCCACAAATGGTCGATGCTATCGCCCATTCTCACGCGCCAGCTAAAGCCGAGGTTTGTCCCAAGCTAGCCTACTTACTCCGGTTCGCTATTGATGTGCATAAAGCATGGGATTCTCTACTTGATAGAGACAAAATAACATTTGTAACCATGCATCCATGTAGCAAGGTTTTAGGTTTCTCCCCTGATATTGCTGAGCTTATCAGTGAAATAAGAGGAGAAGGTTACGAGTTGGCTTACCAAATGTTTAGCTAGCGACTTTCTTTGCCTTAGTTTTTTTTTGCTGAACAACTAAGCCTAAAACAATCATTACCAGCCCAACCAGTGTGGAGGCTGGGATCGATTCACCGATAATATACGCAAGTAAGATTAGGGAGATAAATGGGGAAATAAATATCAGGTTACTGATTCTTGCCGTATTTTCCGTCGCTTTAAGAGCTGATAACCACAGTACAAAAGTCACCCCCATCTCAAACAGACCAACATAAGTCACAGCTACCCAACCACTGAAACTGATATTCCAGCTGGCTCCTTCATAAATTGCCAAGCCAAAGGCAAGAGGTAGGGCGACAAGAAAACCAAGCAACACACCAACAACAGGATCGGCCTTATTTTTGGTGTTTAAGATCCAATAGCCAGCCCAGAGTAGAGTTGATAGTAAAGCCAAGCCAACACCTAACGGACTGTCAAAGTTTAGTGACAGAATATCACCTTTAGTGGCAATAACGACCACGCCAGCGTAGCCAAGCGCGCAAGCTATCCAGTCCTGTTTTCTTATCTTCTGACCAAGAAAAACCGCTGCCATTAACGTTAAAGTAATTGCCCAGCTGTAGTTGAGTGGCTGAGCCTGAGAAGCAGGCAACAGGTCGTAGGCCTTAAAAAGAATTAGATAGTAAGCCAGAGGGTTTATAAGCCCTAAGATCAGATAGTAAATCGGATTTGAAAAAAAGGTCGTAAATAGCTGACCAAGCTTCCCTTGAAAGAAACAAATACCGATCAGTGTTAGTGCAGAAACCAGACTGGCCACGGCAAGCATCTGTATCGGAGTGAATTCCTGAAGTGTCAGCTTAAATGCGGTAGCAACGGTTGACCATAGCAGTACCGCTGAAAGCCCAAAAGCCAAGGCGTGTTTTTCGTTTTTCATCTTATATTTTGTTTCTTGTATTGGTGTTTTCTGGCAGCAATCATTTTATGAACGCACAGTGTACAGAAGAGTAGAAACTTATTCATGGCTGGACATTTATCCAGTATCTACATAAGATTTTCAAAAAATAGCTTGGTTATCGGCGTATGCAGTGGATTATTGAAAATCAAACAGTGGTTATTTCAGTTTTACTAAGCGGAGGTGTAGCTGCATTTCTTTCCGGCTGGTGGATGAAACAGAAGATGTCTTTTAGTCTGGAGCTTCAGAAGCAGAAAGCAGACTCTGAACAACAGCTGATATTAAGTCGATTGGCTGAGGCTGAAAAAGCTTTGTCAGAAAGTCAGAATGAGCTTAATGAGCTGGATGTTGAAAGAGACAAAGCGGCTTATGAGCTAAAACAGTCCCATGGCAAGCTGATGGCAGCCATGGAGAAGCTGCGTCATTTTGATAGCGTGAATCATGAAAGACAAAAGCATGCGGAATCTTTGGTTCAGGCCAGAGATAATATCGCCAGGCTCAATGCGGACTTACGTGAACAAGAAGCAAGGCATCAGGAAGAGAGCAAAGCCAATCATGAAAAACTGCATTTGCTGGAGCAGGCTGAGGAACGCCTGAAACAGCAATTCGAGCACTTGGCTAACCAATTGTTTGAAACTAAAACAGCCAAGGTAGATCAACAGAACCGCCAAAGCTTAGAAGGTTTGCTGTCTCCCCTAAAAGAGCAGCTGGAAGGCTTTAAAAAGCAGGTAACGGACAGTTTTGGCAACGAAGCCAAAGAGCGTCACACTCTGGTCCATGAAATCAAGAGCCTGCAAAAGTTGAATGAACAGATGACCAGGGAAGCAGTAAACCTGACTCAGGCACTTAAAGGAGACAACAAGCAGCAGGGGAACTGGGGAGAGGTTGTTCTTGCTCGGGTGCTGGCAGAATCTGGACTCAGAGAGGGGCATGAATATCAGACACAGGTTAGTTTGCAAGATGAGGCAGGTAAGCGCTATCAGCCAGATGTGATTGTTCACTTACCTCATGACAAGCAAGTTGTTGTGGATTCTAAAATGGCTCTGGTCGCTTATGAAAGATATTTCAATGCAGAGTCAAATGAAGAAAAAGACCGCGCGCTAAGTGAACACCTTACTGCTTTAAGAGCACATGTACGGGGTTTGAGCCAAAAGGATTACCATAAGCTAAAAGGTATTCAGTCACTAGATTATGTACTGATGTTTATCCCGGTAGAGCCCGCTTTTCAGGTCGCAATTGAAGCCGATCCATCTCTGATAAAAGATGCGATGGAAAACAATATTATCCTTGTTAGCCCGACGACTTTATTGGTTGCACTCCGCACCATAGATAACTTATGGCGAAACGAGCGTCAGAACCAGAATGCTCAGGTGATAGCTGACCGAGCAAGCAAACTTTATGACAAGCTAAGACTGTTTCTGGACGATATGGAGTCTATAGGTTCTTCTCTTGATAAGGCCAGTCAGAATTATCAGGGAGCGATGAACAAGTTGGCAACAGGAAGAGGCAATGTGCTCCGACAGGCTGAAAGCTTCAAAGAGCTGGGTGTTGAGATTAAAAAGCCGATTTCTACCAGCCTGTTAGAAATTAACCAAAATGAGGCTTTGGTAGAAAGACATCCCGATGAGGATAAAGTAAACTGAGCGTTCGCATCCACATGAGGAATTAGTGGATGCCAGTGAGGGAAATAATGACAGATATAAGCTTAGACGCAAATTCAGCCGCTCAAACTGAAGAAACGACACATTTTGGTTTTCAAACCGTTGCCAAAGAAGAAAAAGTTGCCAAGGTTGCCGAAGTTTTCCACTCGGTAGCAACAAAATACGACATCATGAATGACCTGATGTCTGGTGGTATTCATCGTATCTGGAAGCGATTCACTATCGACTGTAGTGGTGCTCGACCGGGACAGAAAATTCTGGATCTGGGTGGTGGTACTGGTGACTTAACTGCAAAATTTTCACGAATTGTTGGTGAAAAAGGTCATGTGATCCTTGCTGATATCAACAATTCTATGCTGAACGTAGGCCGTGACAAACTGAGAGACTCAGGTGTTGTTGGCAACGTTCATTATGTACAGGCGAATGCGGAAGAGCTGCCTTTCCCAGATGATTATTTTGACTGTATTACGATTAGCTTTTGTCTTCGAAACGTAACGGATAAAGACAAAGCCCTTCGTTCGATGTTCCGGGTACTAAAGCCAGGTGGTCGTCTGTTGGTACTGGAGTTTTCTAAGCCAATCCTTGAACCACTGTCTAAGATTTACGATACCTACTCATTCCATTTATTGCCTAAGATGGGTGAAATTATCGCGAATGATTCAGAAAGTTATCGCTATCTTGCAGAATCAATTCGTATGCACCCGAATCAGGACACGCTTAAAGGCATGATGAATGATGCCGGTTTTGAGCAAACCAGTTACTACAACCTGACTGGTGGTATTGTTGCTCTTCATCGTGGCTACAAGTTCTGAGGAAGTTATGCCTGAGTTAATGTCTTTGGATCCAATGGCGACAGCTGCGATTGAAACAGCACTCAACTCGCTTATTAAAGAGAGCCATGAGCAGAGTAAGCAACTACTTCGCTTGAAAGGGCAAGTATTGCAAATTCATCTTATCGAAGTAGATAAGACGCTTACCTTTATTTTTAGTCAGCAAATCGACGTGTTGGCTAATTATGAGGGTAAACCTGATAGTTACCTTTCTCTTCACCTTTCTGCTTTGCCTGAACTAAGAGATGAATCCAATATCACTCGCTTGATTAAACAAGAAAAGATCGAACTGGAAGGTGATATCAAACTTGTACAGAGTTTCTCTCAGTTGCTCAAAGATATTAAGCCTGATATTGAAGAACGAATGTCTCGGTATACCGGAGATATTGTTGCTCATACTGTTGTTCAGGGCGCAAAAGAGATTGGCTGTTGGGTCAAAAAACAGGCCAGAAAGCACGAAAGCCACTTAGCTCAGGTTTTGACGGAAGAGTGGAGAATTGCACCACCACCACTTGAAGTCGCATTTTTCTGTGATCAGGTTGATGATGTAAAGAATCAGGCTGAAAAGTTAGAATCTCGTCTTGCTAAGTTGTTGGAGAGAGTATGACACCAGCAGAACTCAAAAGGCTTTACACGATAACTAAAGTTCAACTGGAGTACGGGTTAGATGAGCTCGTTCCGGATCACCAGCTAACTAAGACGCCATTGTTAGCCAGAAAGGCACTATTCTGGCTTAAGAACAAACATACTGATAAAGCGTTAGGTGTAAGGCTTAGGTTGGCGTTACAGGAGCTAGGCCCGGTCTGGATTAAGTTTGGGCAGATGATGTCGACTCGTCGAGATCTGTTTCCTCCCCATTTGGCCGATCAATTGGCTTTGCTTCAGGATCAGGTTGAACCATTTGATGGTGCATTAGCAAAAGCCCAGATGGAAGAAGCGCTGGGCGGCCCACTTGAAAACTGGTTTACCGATTTTGATATCGAGCCTTTGGCGTCAGCATCTATTGCTCAGGTTCATACCGCTAAAATTAAAGATACAGGACAAGAGATTGTCCTCAAAGTTATTCGTCCCGATATCCGTCCGGTTATCGATGCGGATATCAAGCTAATGTACAGAATGGCTCGAATCGTCGCTAAAGCCGTCCCTGATGCTTATCGATTGAAACCCGTTGAAGTGGTTCGTGAATACGAAAAGACGCTTCTTGATGAGCTTGATCTAAGACGCGAAGCGGCAAATGCTATTCAGCTACGTCGAAACTTTGAAGGAAGTGAAGAGCTATACGTCCCAGAAGTCTTTCCTGACTTCAGCAATGAAACTCTGATGGTTTCAGAGCGAATCTATGGCATTCAGGTATCGGATATTGCAGGGTTGGAAGCTAATGGCACAAATATGAAGTTGTTGGCTGAGCGTGGTGTAAGTGTCTTCTTTACTCAGGTTTTTCGAGATAGCTTCTTCCACGCAGACATGCACCCAGGCAATGTGTTTGTACAATATGATCACCCTGATAATCCTCAGTGGATAGGACTCGATTGCGGTATTGTTGGCACGTTAAATAGTGAAGATAAGCGCTATCTTGCCGAAAATTTCTTAGCCTTTTTTAATCGGGATTACCATAAAGTAGCCCAACTCCATGTGGATTCTGGTTGGGTTCCGGCAGATACGAACGTACAGGAATTTGAATTTGCGATTCGTATGGTATGTGAGCCGATATTTGCCAAACCTTTATGTGAAATCTCATTTGGTCATGTACTTCTAAACCTGTTTAATACGGCTCGCCGATTTAACATGGAAGTTCAGCCTCAGTTAGTGTTGCTTCAGAAAACACTGCTTTATGTTGAAGGGTTAGGACGTCAGCTTTATCCACAACTTGACTTGTGGGCAACAGCGAAACCTTTCCTTGAAAATTGGATGGCGCATCAGGTTGGGCCGCAAGCTGTGATTGATGCAATCCAAGAAAAAGCACCATTTTGGGTGGAAAGAATACCGGAGCTTCCTGAGCTCATTTATGACGGCCTGAAAAGAGGCCGTGAAATAGACCTGAAGATGGAAAGAATCTATCAGGGGTATCAACAAACCAAGCGAAATCATGCAAAAGGCAAATTAATGCTTGGTGTTGGATCAACTCTCATCGTATGCTCTACGATACTGATGATGGGGCCATATAGTTACCTCGCTTGGGGTAGCGGTATAACGGGCTTCACATTTTGGTTGCTAAGTTGGCGTACATACAATAAATAATAGTACACTTAGCGGATTAATTTTTTTGTTCAATAATGTTCCCCGAGGTATTGAGAATGGGTGGTATTAGTATTTGGCAATTACTTATTATTGCTGTAATCGTTGTTTTGCTGTTTGGAACTAAAAAGCTTCGTAATATGGGCGGTGACTTAGGTTCCGCGGTGAAAGGCTTCAAAAAAGCAATGAACGATGATGAACCAGCTTCTAAGTCGGTAGAGAAAGATGCAGACTTTGAGCCTCAGAATATTGAGCAGAAGAAAGAAGAAGCTTCTTCTGAAGAAGTTAAAAAAGACAAAGAGCAGGCATAAACCGTGTTCGATATCGGTTTTTGGGAACTGATACTAATTTCTGTCGTTGGTCTGGTCGTATTAGGACCAGAGCGTTTGCCTGCAGCCATTCGTAGTGTTGCTAAGTTTGTTAACGGTGCAAAGGCGATGGCTAACGGTGTGAAAGATGAGCTTTCCCATGAACTCAAGATTCAAGAAATGCAGCAGAACCTCAAAAAAGCTGAGCAGATGAGCATGGAGGAGTTATCTCCGGATCTCAAAGCTTCAGTGGAGGAGCTAAAGCAAGCAGCCAAAGATGTTCAAAGGCCGTTTGCAAATGATGCTCCAGAAGAGAAGGCGCAAAGTTCTGAATCTCAGACAGAAAAAAAAGCCGAATAATAAAAGGTTCTACTATTCGGCAATATAGACAGAGCTGCCGAAATGCAGCTCTTTTTGTATTTGAGCGAGGTTTATATGTCTTCGGTTGATCAGCAGACACAACCACTAATTAGCCATTTACTCGAGTTGAGAAACCGCCTGCTAAGAGCAATGCTTGCGGTACTCGTCGTTTTTCTTGGGCTTATTTATTTTGCGAACCATATTTATGAGTTCATTTCAGCACCTTTAATTGAGCGTTTGCCTGAAGGCGCGACCATGATTGCAACCGATGTTGCGTCACCTTTCTTTACGCCTTTGAAGCTAACTTTAATAGCATCGGTGTTTGTTGCAGTACCGTTTATCCTTTATCAAGTTTGGGCCTTTGTTGCTCCGGGCTTGTACAAGCATGAACGTAAGTTGATTATGCCGCTGATGTTTTCGAGCTCAATGCTCTTCTACTGTGGTGTGGCGTTTGCGTATTATGTAGTATTCCCGCTGGTATTTGGTTTCTTCACCGCTATCTCCCTTGGGGGGGTAGAGTTTGCGACCGATATTTCCAGCTATCTGGATTTTGTTTTGGCACTCTTCATCGCTTTTGGTATCGCTTTCGAAGTGCCGGTAGCAATTATCCTGCTGTGCTGGACTGGCGCGACAGATGTGAAGAGTTTGTCTGAGAAACGTCCATATATTGTAGTGGGTGCGTTCATTGTCGGTATGATGCTGACCCCACCAGATATGATTTCGCAGACCTTACTCGCAATACCTATGTGTTTACTCTTTGAGGTGGGGCTATTCTTTGCTCGTTTCTACACAAAGCGTGATGACGCAGAAGAATCGGAAGAAACTGAAGAGTCCTAAGGTTTACCTGGGCTGAGTTATCAAAAGAGGAGCGTTTTGCTCCTCTTTTTGCATTTATAGGCTGAACAGCTTGGTTGCGTTGTCAGTCGTTAACTTGTCCACTTCATTGAGAGTTAACCCTCTGAGCTCAGAGATGCGTGTTGCTACAAGCTCAGTATATGAAGGTTCATTCCGTTTACCGCGATGAGGCACAGGAGCTAGGTAAGGGCAATCTGTTTCCAGAATTATGTCTTTCATATCTAAATGTGGAATGACTTTATCCATTCCTCCATTTTTAAATGTTGATACGCCACCAAGCCCAAGATGAAAACCCAAATCGGTAATCGCTTTTGCTTCATCTACGGAGCCACCAAAGCAGTGGAATACTCCACTAAGGGAACCATCCTGAACGGTTCTTAGCAATGCCAATGTTTCCTGAATCGAGTCCCTTGTATGAATGACAACAGGAAGACCCATCTCTTTTGCCCAACTTAGCTGCGTAATCAGAGCGTATTCCTGTTCTTTTCGGTATGTTTTATCCCAATATAGGTCAATTCCGATTTCACCCACGGCAATAAAGTTATGCTTCTCAAACCAAGAATGAATCTTTGCCAGAGTTTGTTTTACATCTGCATCGACATAACATGGGTGAAGACCCATCATGGACTTACAGATATCAGGGAACGCTTTTTCAGTTGCCAGCATAGGCTCAATAGACTCTAGATCGATATTCGGCATAAGAATCTGGTTAATGCCTTGTTCGAGGGCTCTGTTTACAACTTCGCTTCTATCGTTATCAAACTCTTGAGCATAAATATGAGCGTGAGTGTCAATCATGTCCGGTGTTTCCCCTAATCTTTAATGGGTAGATTATACGGTGATATCTCAAATTTGTATTCCGGATAGTGATTTTTCATCCTTCCATCTGGCCTGCAATCCTTGTAGTGATATGATGTTGAACAGATTTTTTATAGTAGTCAGGAGACTCTTGTGAGCGTTTCTATTCAAGGACAATTTCCGGGACGCAGAATGCGTCGTATGCGTAAACATGACTTTAGCCGTCGTTTGATGGCTGAGAATCAGTTATCAGTAAATGACTTAATTTACCCAATGTTTATTCTTATGGGTAAAAACAGACGTGAAGCTGTTGAGTCTATGCCGGGTGTTGAGCGTGTTTCGATCGATCTTCTGATTGAAGAAGCACAGTTGTTAGCAAATCTGGGTGTGCCGGCTATTGCGCTGTTTCCCGTCGTGAACCAGGACGTGAAAAGTCTTAATGCTGAAGAGGCCTACAATCCGGAAGGGCTTGTACAAAGAGCGGTAAGAGCACTTAAAGAGCATGTGCCAGACATGGGCGTTATCACTGATGTTGCTCTGGATCCGTTCACGACACATGGCCAGGACGGCATAATTGACGAAACTGGATATGTTTTGAATGACGAAACAACAGAGGTTTTGATCAAGCAGGCATTGTCTCATGCTGAAGCGGGTGCGGATGTTGTTGCGCCTTCAGATATGATGGATGGCCGTATCGGAAAAATCCGTGAAGCGCTAGAAGAAGCTGGCCATATTTATACTCAGATAATGGCTTATTCTGCTAAGTATGCATCAAACTACTACGGTCCTTTCCGTGATGCAGTTGGATCGGCTTCAAACCTGAAAGGTGGTAACAAGAAGAACTACCAGATGGACCCGGCTAACAGCGATGAAGCTCTTCATGAGGTGGCGATGGACATCAATGAAGGTGCAGATATGGTAATGGTTAAGCCAGGTATGCCATATTTGGATGTGGTTCGCCGTGTGAAATCAGAACTGCAAGTTCCTACATACGCTTATCAGGTGTCTGGAGAGTATGCGATGCACAAAGCGGCAATTCAGAACGGTTGGTTAAAAGAGAAAGAAATAGTTCTGGAATCTCTGCTTTGCTTTAAGCGCGCGGGTGCGGACGGTATTCTCACCTACTTTGCGAAAGATGTCGCGTTGTGGCTTGCAGAAGATAATGCCAAAGCGAAAGAGAGTATCAGCGAGTAAAATCAGATTCTAGTAAAAGCCAGATGTCGTGGTAAAAAGCCTTGATGTCTGGCTTTTTTATGTTTGGGAGAAAATATGAGCGTAAAAGTACGTGAAGGCTCGTTGGAAGAGTGCATTGCAGTTATCGGTGAGATATCAGAGTTTTCTCGCGCTGAAACTGTAGAGTCACTAGCTGAAAGGTTGGATGGACGAAAGTCTCTAATCCTGATCGCCGAAGAAAACGAAGAGTTGCTCGGAGTAAAAATTGGTTATGAACTGAACGCATCTCAGTTCTATAGCTGGTTAGGTGGAGTGTTACCGCGGGCAAGAGGAAAAGGTGTGGCGCAGGTGTTGCTGGTGGCTCAGGAACAGTGGGGCAGAGCTTCGGGATATAAGGAGATAAAGGTTAAAACCCGGAATCAATTTCCTTCAATGATAAGGCTTCTTTCCAGAAATAATTATCTTATTGAAAAGTTTGAGAAAAAAGAAAATAACCTGGAATCCAGAATTCATTTTATAAAGACACTGGAAAATAAATGAGAAAAATTCTCAATTAGTTGTTGACTATTAAATGAGAATGATTATTATTAATCCTGTCTTGGGGAGTTAAGGACAGTTTGGAAACGAACTTGCACTGAATTCTCGAATGACACGACATTGCTCACATTGCTTCCAGTGTAATTTAAGCTTACAGGGTAAATAGATAACATTCTCCGAAGTTTTCGCTTTACCGCTTATGCTAGGCGACATCGAAAGATGTCGCTTTCTTTTATCTGCTAAACAGCAAAATATCTTGTTCAGTTCCCCTTCCAATTGTTTATCTAGCTATTAACCATCAGATAACTTTTCCACATTGATGGATCATTTTAGGATCTTACTTAGAATTGATGATTTTGGTTTAAGTTGTTGTAATTTAAGTATTTGTTCTGAGTGTTGCACTCTGTTTGTAAAAAGTAAAAAAAAGTGATCATAAAATACAAACAGACTTATCCACAGATGTGTATACGTTTTACTTCGAATCTCTTACCCCTACCATAGAATAGTGAACAACTTCATGGCATCCTTAGCGCATCTTTCTCTACTCTTGGATACAGAAACGCATGGCAAGCATCCCTGAAAACCCACTTATCCTTATAGATGGCTCCTCCTATCTTTATCGAGCTTTTCACGCCTATCCGGGCACAATGAGCAACGGTGAGATACCTACGAATGCTGTTTACGGTGTTGTAAATATGCTGAGAAGTATGATGAGGCAGTTCCCATCAGATAAGATTGCCGTTATTTTTGATGCGAAAGGTAAAACTTTCAGGGATGACATGTACCCAGAGTACAAGGCAAATCGCCCACCAATGCCAGATGATCTTCGGTGTCAGATTGAGCCTCTGCACAATGTAATTAAAGCGATGGGCTTACCTCTTATTTCAATTCCTGGAGTTGAAGCGGACGATGTTATTGGTACATTGGCCTCTCAAGCTTCGAAGGCTGGCATGCCTGTCTTAATCAGTACTGGCGATAAGGATATGGCTCAGTTGGTTGATGACAACGTTACTCTAATTAACACCATGACGAATGTAGTGATGGATCGTGAAGGGGTTATTGAGAAGTTCGGTATACCACCGGAGCTTATTATCGATTATCTGGCCCTGATGGGAGATAAGGTCGATAACATCCCAGGTGTTCCAGGGGTGGGAGACAAGACTGCGACAGCCTTGCTACAAGGTATTGGCGGCCTCGATAAGCTATATGAGCAGCTGGATGATATTGCTGCTTTGGGCTTCCGTGGTTCAAAAACAATGTCGAAGAAGCTAATAGACAACAAAGAGAATGCGTACCTTTCTTACGAGTTAGCAACCATCAAGTTGGATGTTGAGTTAGAAGAAACCATAGAATCTCTGGTTAAAGCGGAACCAAGCAAAGATGAGCTTATTCAGCTTTACGGAAAGCTAACTTTTAAGTCGTGGTTAAATGAGCTTTTGGATGGTGGTTCTGGTGCTGTTGAAGCAGATGATAAATCTGGCCGAGCTCCGGCTACTGCCTCAACAATAGACTCTTCAGCCGTTACTATTGATCGTAGTAAGTATGAAACCATATTGGATAAAGAGAGCTTTGCTAACTGGCTAGATAAGCTAAAAGCTGCAGAAGTGTTTGCATTCGATACCGAAACTGACAGCCTGGACTACATGGTAGCGAACCTTGTTGGTTTATCCTTCGCAGTGGAAGAAGGTGTTGCAGCCTATGTACCGGTTGCGCATGACTATCTTGATGCACCTGAACAGCTGGACAGAGATTGGGTCCTTGAGCAACTGAAGCCTATCCTTGAAGATGAAAGTCAGGCTAAGGTTGGACAGAATCTAAAGTATGACGCGAGTGTTTTGGCTCGTTACGATATTGAAATGAAAGGCATCAGGCACGATACCATGCTTGCTTCTTACGTTTACAATAGCGTAGGTGGAAAGCATGATATGGATAGCCTTGCTCTTCGTTTCTTGCAACATAGCTGTATCTCCTTTGAAAGTATTGCTGGCAAAGGTAAGAATCAGCTTACCTTCAATCAAATCGACCTTGAACAAGCTGCATCTTATGCCGCAGAAGACGCGGATGTAACCTTACGTCTGCACAATCGTCTTGTAGAAAATATTGAGCAGGATGACAAGCTTAAGTCTGTGTATGAAGAGATAGAAGTTCCTTTGGTACCTGTACTTTCTCGCATGGAAAGAACGGGCGTATTTATTGACGATATGTTGCTTGGTGCTCAGTCTCAGGAAATCGCAGTTCGCTTAGAGCAACTTGAGAAGGAAGCCTATGAAATAGCAGGTGAAGAGTTTAACTTAAGCTCTCCAAAGCAGTTGCAGGCGATTTTGTTTGAAAAAATGGGTTTGCCAGTCGTTAAGAAAACACCTTCAGGAGCACCTTCTACTAATGAAGAAGTATTGCAGGAGCTTGCTTTAGATTACCCATTACCAAAGCGTATTCTGGAATATCGTGGATTGGCTAAGCTGAAATCCACATACACGGACAAGCTGCCTAAGATGATTAACCCAGAAACTGGTCGGGTGCATACGTCATACCATCAGGCGGTAACGGCAACTGGCCGATTATCTTCAACCGATCCTAACCTACAAAATATACCAATCCGTAATGAAGAAGGACGCCGTATTCGTCAGGCATTTGTTGCTCCTCACGGCTGGAAGATTCTTGCGGTGGATTACTCTCAGATTGAACTGAGAATTATGGCTCACCTATCAGGTGATCAGGCTTTGCTGGATGCGTTTAAGCACGGCAAAGACATCCATGCGGCAACCGCAGCAGAAGTGCTTGGCATTGAAATTGATCAGGTAAGCAGTGAACAGCGTCGCAGAGCTAAAGCGATCAACTTTGGATTGATCTACGGAATGAGCGCATTTGGTCTGGCTAAACAGTTGGGTATTCCTCGTGGTGAAGCGCAAGGTTATATGGATACCTACTTTGAACGCTATCCTGGAGTTATGCAGTACATGGAAGACACCCGAGCACAAGCTTCTGAGCAAGGCTTTGTTGAGACTTTGTTTGGTCGTCGACTACATCTACCAGAAATCAAATCTCGTAACGGTATGCGTCGTAAAGCGGCTGAACGTGCTGCCATTAACGCACCGATGCAAGGTACTGCTGCTGATATTATTAAGAAGGCAATGTTATTGGTAGACGAGTGGATTCAAAAAGAAGGTAATGATCGTGTAAGGCTATTAATGCAAGTGCACGATGAATTGGTTTTTGAAGTTGAAGAGAGCGCTCTGGCTGAAATTGAAAGTAAAGTACAGAATTTGATGGAGTCGGCAGCATCTATCAATGTTCCTCTAGTTGCTGAGGCTGGTCACGGTGATAATTGGGATCAGGCACACTAGACACTTTTTAGTTAAAGTTCGGTAAATAGCATGAGCCAGCGCACAACGCTGGCTTATTTTGTTTTTAAATAAAGTTTTTTCGTAAGAGCTCAAGAATGTAGTTAAATAAAAGTTTAATGAAAAAAAATTACAAAAAGGGTTTGCAATTGCGCTCAATTGTTGTACATTAACTCTCGTAGGGTACAGAGGTAAGATGTTCTATCTTTCAGACCTTTTGTTTCACGTTATTGGATTAGGCTGATTCAGCCGCCCCGGTCAGTTTTTGACCGGGGCGTTTTTTATTGGGTGAAACAAAATTTCAATGATTAATTAATTCTTTAAAATCAGTGTATTAAATTCGTTATCAACTTTCCCACCATTTCTGCTTGTTCCAACCTCAATTCTGCTTAATAAACATGTGGTGATATTTTTGTCATTAATGTAACCGGCAATAACCTTGTGAAAGTTAGAGTTATTTTCACTAAATGAACATGGTTGAATATGTTGTAATTTTAGTTCTTGTTACTAAAGATATTTATAGATAAAAAAAAAGTGGTAAAGGACTGGTTAGATATTACTTGGATGCAATGGGAATGGGTTATCTATAGAGAGTTTGAGGCAAAACGAGACCAATGATGGATTTAGCTGTTGAGATTGTTGCGATTTATTTCGATTTATTGAATTATGTCGGGATAATAATAAATACCTCCTAATTCTCTCCCGTTGCCCCACCTAATAAGGTGGGGATTTTTATAGGTAGTACCTTATTCTGTTTCCAGATCATCGATGTCATCTTCTGATTCAACATCGGTTAGTTCAGTGGCTGGAGCAAACCATCCGTCCAGAGTAGAGCGAAGCTGATCAACACCAATTCCTTTAAGAGAGGAAAATACGTCTACTTTTACATCACCGCCAAATGCTAACGAAGCTTCGCGAATTTTTAATAGTGTCGCTTTTCTTGCTCCGCTTTTTAGTTTATCTGCCTTGGTCAACAGAACCTGAACAGGGATATCAGACTCAATAGCCCAATAAATAAGTTGCTGATCCAGATCTTTCATCGGATGACGGATATCCATAAGTACAACTAAACCTTTCAGGCACTCGCGTTTTTGCAAGTATTCGCCTAATGATTTTTGCCATTTCTTCTTCATTTCCAGAGGAACCTGAGCGAAGCCATATCCTGGAAGATCGACAATGTGGCAGTTGTCCTGAACTTTAAAAAGGTTAATTAGCTGAGTTCGACCAGGTGTTTTACTGGTTTTAGCTAAGCTACGTTGATTGGTAAGGCGGTTTAAAGCACTTGATTTACCAGCATTTGAGCGTCCTGCAAAAGCAATTTCAACCCCTTCGTCTTCTGGTAAGTGACGAATATCAGGTGCACTAGTGATGAAATGCGTATTTTGATAATGAATTTTAACGCTCAATGTTAACTCCATCCGACTTTATGTAGTCAGTTGATTGATTTTTTGTTAATTTGTGTAAAATACACACGAAAGGTCGCCTATTGTATCACGACAATAATTTATAGGTGGTACTGGAAGCTCAATAATTATAATGGAATGTCATGAAAAAATTAGCGCTAATCTTGGGCCTGTTTGCCAGCTTTACTGTTTGGGCTCAAGGTAATATCGAGGCTGGCAAAGCAAAAACTACAACTTGTGTCGCATGTCATGGTACTGATGGCAATAGCCTCATTACTAACTATCCTAAACTGGCAGGTCAGCACGAAACTTATATTAAGAAGCAACTTGAAGAACTAAAGCTTGGTGGTGAAACGGCTGGTGAAAAAGGTCGCTATGATCCGGTTATGAGCCCGATGGCTATGCCATTATCTGAACAAGATATGGCTGATTTGGCTGCATACTATGCATCTCTTCCTATCTCAGACAACTCAACACCTGAAAATGTAGTCGAACAGGGTAAAGTACTTTACCTCGCTGGAGACAAAGAACGTGGCTTAACTGCATGTATTGCTTGTCATGGTCCAAGAGGCAATGGTACTGAGTTATCAGGGTTCCCTAAAATCTCAGGACAACATGCAGATTACGTTAAGTTGCAGCTTGAAAAGTTCCGTAAAGGTGAAAGAAACAATGACCTGAACGGCATGATGCAAGACGTTGCCAAACTTCTGACTGACGAAGATATCGAAATTCTATCTAAATATGTTGGTGGCCTGCACTAACAGAATTTAGTTCTGAAAAATAAAGAGCCATTATGGATATTATTCTGTAGTGGCTTTTTTTGTGACTAAATTCACTGATAACCATCGTCTACTCAGTGGTAAATATCTTTGTTCCTTGTAAGAGATCTGCCATTCACTCGAAATATATACTTTGTAACTATCTGAAAAGTCGCTGCTTAAGATATTTGATAACAAATAGTTGTGGTTTTTTTAGTTTCCTTGCTTGTTTGGGGAGGTGATTAGAGTAAATTAAACCTCAAGCAAGGAGCTCTTACTCTTCAGGATGAAGAAGACTAATGACTAGGAGTCATTAGAACATGGATGGTTGATTCGTTTCCGGGATGGAACAAGTAATGGATCAGGTTCAGGATGAGCCCTGCAACAGGATGTTGTATGGAGTTGTAAAACGCATCAGGATGATGGCAAACGAGAATTCGCAGGGAACGCACTAAAAACATACGGAATGTTGTGTTTGTTCGCAGTTTGCACACACAGTTTATTTGCCACTTTTCATTTCGGCAGCTTAGTAAGCGATAGTTATCTATCGCTTTTTTTATTTTGATGCCTGTTAACTCTGGCTTCTTGCTGCTTTTTTACTCCACTTATTCTCTCTTTTCTGCTATGTTTCGCATCCCTTAATTGAAGGATGTATCTATGTGCACTTGTCCTTTGTGTGAACAGACAGATTCCCAGTTTTTTTATCAGGATAAGCATCGACCGTATTATCGATGCTCTAACTGCATGCTGGTGTTTGTTCCAGAGGAAAACAGGTTGGATGCAAAAAGGGAAAAAGCCTTCTATGATCTGCACAATAACGATCCTCAGGATGAAGGATATCGCAGATTTTTATCCAGAATGTCTGTTCCGATGGCAGAGAGACTGTCTGAAGGTTCAAAAGGGTTAGATTTTGGTTGTGGGCCTGGTCCTACGCTTTCCCTGCTTCTGGAAGAACAAGGTCATAAAGTTTCGCTGTATGATATTTTTTATCATACAGATAAGCGTGTTTTGGATCGTGAGTATGACTTTATGACAGCCACGGAGGTGATTGAGCATTTGCATCACCCTAAACAAGTGTGGCAACAATGGTTAAGTCTGGTTAAGGCCGGAGGCTGGCTTGGTGTGATGACTAAGCTGGTTATAGATAAAGATGCGTTCGTAAACTGGCATTATAAAAATGACCTTACTCATGTCTGCTTTTATAGCAGAGAGACGTTTCAATATCTGGCCGCGAGAGACAATCTCCAACTAGAATTTATTGGTAATGATGTAATTTTACTGAGGAAACCCCAGTAATGAGTCGAAATAAGAAATCGAGAAAGCCAGGTTCTTTCGGTGACGTAGACCTGATTGTAACAAGAAACAGAAGTGAGGCTGATGTTGAAGGTCGCTTGCGCAAAAAAATGAAAAAGCGTAAGGGGCTTAAAACAGGTAACAGAAACTCAGAAGCTGTTGAGGCTAAAGAAAGAAAAGCTTCCCAGAAAAAAGATCCTCGTATTGGTAGCAAGAAAAAGATCCCTCTGATTGTTGAAGCTAAGCCTAAGTCAACGAAGAAAGAGCGTCTTGCTTCTGCTGAAAAAGAGCTGGAGATGCTTGAGAACGATGCACAATTAAACGTGCTACTGGATCGCATCGACAACGGTGAAAAGCTGGGCGCAGGTCTGCAGAAATACGTTGATGAGAAGCTGGACCGCATTGAAGTTCTGATGAATCAGCTTGGATTGATCGAGCCAGAAGATCCAGCAGAAGAGATCGAAGAAGTAGCGCCAGTAAAACCAGCGAAAGCGAAGAAGGCTTCATCGGATGATGATCTTCTTTCTCAGTTTGAAGATCTGGATCTGAATGACTTCAAAAGCTAAGGAGTAGCGGATGAACCTAACAGTGCTAATGATACTTGGCGCGATAGTAATTTTAGCTCTCGCAAGCTATGCGCTTATGTTACTGCTTAAAGTTCGCAAGCAAAGTAAGTTACGCCAGGAGTTCATTGATATCTCTGTGGCGAAGCGAAATGCAAATATCTTTGATAGCGTAAATACGCTTTGTCTGGCTGGTATTCAGGGACAATGTGATTTAGCGGAAGTGAGCATTCGTGTCTATCACATTCTTGATTATGTTCAGGGAGAACATCGAGTAGATGTGGAGAAGGAATATCCAGCACTGTTTGAACTGTTTAGTGTTGTGAAAGACTTTGCTCGTGGAGAGGACCGACAAAAGCTTGAAAAGCGTGAGCGAATGAAACAGGACCTTGAACGACATAAGGCAGAATCCCGCTTAACCGGTGCAATTATCGAAGAGCTTAAACAACTTCAGTCTCGAATCGCCCCATTAAGTGAGGCGCCAAAAGACGAGATTACAGTTACTCAGGCATAAAGGTCACAGCTCATGCACCACTTTGGGGCGTGAGCGGTTTATTTGAGTATCTCATCCGCATACCTCAAAAGTGCTAGTGATCAAACTAGCACTTCTGAACATTTATCCCGTATTCTATCTGTAATTACACATGCCTAACGCTGTGATATGGCAAAATAAACGGTCACAGCTAAACCTAAAGTCGTAAAGTGGAATAAAGCAATGTCTAGTGAACAAATCGTATGGGATCAGTCCATCCTGGAAAAATATAATTATTCCGGTCCAAGGTATACCTCCTATCCAACTGCTCTTGAATTTCATGAAGCATTCACGATTGCAGAGTTTGATATGGCTTGTCATCAGTACCCTGATCGCCCTCTATCACTGTATATTCATATCCCTTTCTGTCACAAGCTTTGCTATTACTGCGGCTGTAACAAAGTAATTACTAGGCATTCTCACAAAGCTGACGAGTACTTGGATGCTCTTGAACACGAAATTCGCCAGCGCGCATACCTTCTTAATGAAAGAAGTGTTACCCAGCTTCACTTTGGTGGAGGTACGCCAACGTTTCTGACGAAAGCTCAAATCACTCGTTTGATGACACTTATAAAAACGGAATTTGTTTTTGAGGACGAAGCGGAAATCAGTATTGAAGTTGATCCACGTGAAATTGAACTGGATATGTTGGATCACCTTCGTGCTGAAGGCTTCAATCGACTGAGTATCGGGGTTCAGGACTTCAACAAAGAAGTTCAGGTTGTAGTAAACCGTGAGCAGGATGAAGAGTTTATCTTTGCAATGGTAGAGAGAGCAAAAGAGCTGGGCTACCGCTCAACGAACCTCGACCTGATTTATGGCCTGCCATTACAAACCAAAGAAAGCTTTGCTGAAACCTTGGCTCAGGTGCTGAAAATGCAACCAGGGCGTTTATCTGTATTTAATTATGCGCACATGCCTAAGCTGTTTGCAGCCCAGCGCAAAATTAAAGATGAGCAACTACCGAAAGCAGAAGAAAAAATGGCGATTCTTCAGGATACCATTGCGACGTTGACTGATGCAGGCTATCAGTTTATCGGTATGGATCACTTTGCTAAGCCTGATGATGAGCTCGCAGTAGCGCAAAGAGAAGGTGTTTTGCATAGAAACTTCCAGGGTTACACAACTCAGGGTAATTGTGATCTTATCGGATTTGGTGTTTCGGCTATTTCTATGGTTGGTGATTGCTATGCGCAGAACCAAAAAGAGCTTAAGCACTACTATGCCCAGGTTGATGAAATGCGCCATGCACTATGGAAAGGTGTTTCTCTTGATGGTGATGACCTGATTCGTCGTGAAGTGATTAAAGAACTTATCTGTAACTTCTCTTTAGACAAGACAAAAATAGAGAAGAAGTTTGATCTGACTTTCAGCCAGTACTTTGACGAAGATCTGAAGCTTCTTCAGACCTTTATTAATGATGAGTTAGTTGAAGACACAGAGACGGCCATCAAGGTTACCCCGCGAGGTCGTTTGCTGATTCGAAACATCTGTATGTGTTTTGATAAGTATCTGCGCGACAGAGCGAGACAGCAACAGTTCTCAAGAGTTATCTAACGACAGATAACTAACAGATAAAATCAAAAAGCGCGAAGGTAAAACTTCGCGCTTTTGCTTATCTATGATCTGGGACTTTTAGCGAATTAGCTAATATCCAGCTCTTTAAGCTTACGAGTTAACGTGTTTCGCCCCCAGCCAAGTACTTTAGCCGCTTCTTGCTTATGGCCGTTGGTGTGGCTTAGAGCCGTTTTTAGCAGTATTCGCTCAAACTCTGGCAGTGCATAAGAAAGAAGCTCTGTCTCCCCGGATGCAAGTGCAGCATTAGCCCATGATTCTAATTCAGCCTGCCAACTACCACTGCCTCCGGCAGCTGCAGCGGATTTCTCTTCTAATAACTCTGCAGGTAGGTCAGAAGGTAGCACTTCACTACCGCTGGCCATTACAGTCAGCCAGCGACAAATGTTTTCCAACTGACGCACGTTCCCCGGCCATGAAAGGCGCTTCAACGAGTCAACAGTTGACGAGTGAAGCGTTTTAATCTCAACACCAAGTTCTTCTGCGGCTCTTGCAAGGAAGTGTAGTGTTAGCTTTTCAATATCCTGCTTTCTGTCTCTTAGGGCTGGAATTTGGACTCGTATAACGTTCAGGCGGTGGAACAAATCTTCACGGAACTTACCTTCGTGAACCAGCTTTTCAAGGTTCTGGTGCGTTGCTGCCACAATTCGCACGTCAACTTTGATGCCAGAGTGTCCACCTACACGATAAAATTGACCGTCAGCCAGTACCCTCAACAAACGGGTTTGAATATCCAGAGGCATATCACCGATTTCATCCAGGAACAATGTGCCTCCATTGGCCTGTTCGAAGCGGCCCTGACGAACATTGTTTGCCCCGGTAAATGCGCCTTTTTCATGCCCGAATAGTTCTGACTCAATCAAATCTTTTGGTATTGCAGCCATATTTAGAGCAATAAACGGATTCTTCGCTCTTGGGCTATGACGGTGAAGTGCATGAGCCACCAACTCTTTACCTGTACCTGATTCACCATTAATCAGTACCGATATGGATGAACGGGATAGCCGACCTATCGCACGGAAAACTTCCTGCATTGCCGGGGCTTCACCGATGATCTCGGGTGCATCTGTATCAAAGACATCGTCAGAGATAGCTTCCCTTTTTTGCTCATGGCTGTGAGTAATTGCTCGCTCAACAAGAAGTAGCGTTTCATCAATATCAAAAGGCTTCGGCAGATATTCAAACGCCCCCTTTTGATATGCGTTAACCGCTGCATCAAGGTCAGAGTGTGCTGTCATAATAATAACTGGCAGGTCAGGGTGTCGGCTATGAACCTGATTGAGCAGGTCCAAACCATCAATGCCAGGCATCCGTATATCAGAAACCAGTACATCCGGGGTTTCTCTTTCCAGCGCCATGAGCACACTTTCTGCATCTGCAAATGTTTCACACTGAATGTTTGCAGATGAAAGTGTCTTCTCCATTACCCAGCGGATGGAGCTATCATCATCAACAACCCAGACATATCCTTTACTCATACGAAACTTCCTTTCTTTTTCTGCCCGTTACATTAACCATTAAAGTTATCGAGCTACTTAAATAGGCAGATAAATAGTAAATGTGGTCCTACCCGGCCAGCTTTCAACATCGATCTTGCCTTTATGCTGGTCGATTAAATTCTGTGAGATTGATAATCCAAGCCCAGTCCCTCCCTCTCTTCCACTTACCATTGGATAGAAAAGCGTGTCCTGAAGCTTAGACGGGATGCCCGGCCCGTTATCAATAATTTCTATTCGGGCTGCAAGCTTGTAACGATGGCCATGAATATTGGCCTGATGCACCGTTCTGGTTTTTAAGATGATTTGCCCGTCATCTTGATTTGTCAGAATCTGAGCGGCATTACTCACAATGTTTAGCAGCGCCTGTTCAACCTGATCGGGATCCATGAGGATGTCTGGCAAACTAGGGTCATAGTCCCGGACAATCTCAATCTTAGGCGCTTCGAGTTCAACTAACTGACGTACCTTTTCAAGCACAACATGGAGGTTCTCTTCCTGTTTCTTGCCCGGCTTTTGTGGCCCAAGTAGTCGGTCAACTAGAGCCCGAAGGCGATCAGCCTGCTCAATGATGATTTGGGTGTATTCACCAAGTGAAGGGTCTGGCAACATCTTTTGCAGTAGTTGCGCTGCACCACGTAATCCACCCAGTGGGTTTTTGATTTCATGTGCAAGTCCGCGAACTAATAACTTGGCTGCTTGTTGCTGAGCATGTTGATTTAGCTCTTGAGTTAATCTTCTCTGTTGTCCTATTTTTCTCATTTCAACGAGCAAAAACAGGTTCTTTTCCCAAGACAGTGGGCTTACCGTGACTTCCAGCATCAAAGGCTTACCGTCGACAACAAAGGTAACATCACTATCGGTAATGCTTTGACCACTTTGCAAAGGCTGAGTCAGCAAGGCTAAGTCCATTGATGCATGCTGAATCACGTGAGACAGGTGTGTATCGATCAGCCTTTTTCTACTTTGTGAAAACAGTTGTTCGGCTGCGGGATTGGCATAGCGAATAAGCAGACTCTCATCCAGCATGATGGTCGCGGTTACTATGTTTTCCAGAATTGCGGTTGAAAGATTATTTGTGCTCACAACTCTCCCCTTAATCTGCGCCAAAATTGAGCTTTGCACCATAATGGTGCGTGGTAATTTATGAGTATGAGCCAAGATAGGGAGAACTCAAGAAAATTATTGATGGGAAAGCCTTATAGAGCGGGCTGTCTGCGATATTTCTTGGTTCTTCTATGCATCTCTGAGTACTCATGCACCGTTATAGAACATAGTAATGCAATTATCTTGCCGGATTAGTTTTGGAGATAGTTGTTTGTTAAATAAATAAAAAAGGCTTACCCGAAGGTAAGCCTTTCTGAATTTCCGGAGAAATAACTCTTATACAGAGTAGTACAGTTCAAACTCAAGTGGGTGAGTTGTCATGTTCACTTTCTCTACGTCCTGAGACTTAAGGTCGATGTAAGAATCGATGAAGTCATCAGAGAATACACCGCCAGCTGTCAGGAACTCACGGTCTGCGTCCAGACACTCTAGAGCTTCTTTCAGAGAGTAAGCAACTGTTGGGATTTCTGCTGCTTCTTCTGCTGGTAGGTCGTAAAGGTCTTTATCCATTGCTTCACCTGGGTGGATCTTGTTCTTAATTCCGTCAAGACCAGCCATTAGCATTGCTGCGAAGCATAGGTACGGGTTAGCAGATGGGTCACCGAAGCGTAGCTCGATACGACGTGCTTTAGGGCTTGGTACCACAGGGATACGGATAGAAGCAGAACGGTTACGTGCAGAGTAAGCAAGCATAACTGGTGCTTCGAAGCCTGGTACAAGACGCTTGTACGAGTTAGTTGATGCGTTCGCGAATGCGTTGATTGCGCGAGCGTGCTTGATAATACCACCGATGTAGTAAAGTGCAGTTTCAGATAGACCGCCGTACTTGTCACCAGCAAACAGGTTAACACCATCTTTGTTTAGAGACTGGTGAACGTGCATACCAGAACCGTTGTCACCAACTAGTGGCTTAGGCATGAATGTCGCTGTTTTACCGTATGCGTGAGCAACGTTGTGTACAACATACTTGTAAACCTGAATTTCATCAGCTTTAGCCGTTAGCGTGTTGAAACGAGTAGCGATTTCGTTCTGACCTGCAGTTGCAACCTCGTGGTGGTGCGCTTCTACTACCTGGCCCATTTCTTCAAGTACAAGACACATTGCAGAACGGATGTCCTGAGATGAGTCAACTGGTGCTACTGGGAAGTAACCACCTTTAACGCCAGGACGGTGACCTTTGTTACCTTCTTCGAAGTCAGCACCTGTGTTCCAGCTCGCTTCTACATCATCAATCTTGTAGAAAGAACCAGACATGTCCGTGTTGAACTTAACATCGTCAAATAGGAAGAATTCTGGCTCTGGACCGATAAGAACGGTATCTGCGATACCAGTTGAACGCATGTAATCTTCAGCGCGTTTAGCAACTGAGCGTGGGTCACGGTCGTAACCTTGCATTGTAGAAGGTTCTAGGATGTCACAACGGATGTTTAGTGTTGCATCTTCTGTGAATGGGTCAAGAACAGCACTTGCTGCGTCAGGCATCATCACCATGTCTGATTCGTTAATGCCTTTCCAGCCAGCAACTGAAGAGCCATCAAACATTTTGCCGTCTTCGAAGAAGTCAGCGTCTACTTGGTGTGCAGGAATAGATACGTGTTGTTCTTTACCTTTAGTATCAGTAAAGCGTAGGTCAACAAACTTAACTTCGTTTTCTTGGATCAGCGATAGAACATTTTCTACTGACATCTTGGATAACCTCCAGTGTTATTAAAGCGGTACAGTTCTGTATAACAAATCGTTATTGAACAACTTCAAGTCGATAAATTCGATAGTGATTTACTTATAGCTAGAACCGTGCCAAAAAAATTAATCCTTCAATTTCAAGGGCTTGGTATTTTGATGTTTTGTTTTGGTGCAGCGTTTGCACCAAAATGATCCTGTTATGCACGATATTGGTGCAACCAAATGTTCAGGAACTGTTCAAAACAAAAACTATTTCGCACGTTACTCATTCAGTTGTCAATGAACTTTTTATCTGAACATAATTGAATTGTTTTAAATCAAAACTAGAGTTAGGGCATGCAGCATTAGTATATAAGTGCTGAGATAGATCACATTTCTTAGGCGTTTTGCGAATTTTCTGGTACATTAAGCGCCGATTTTTAAACCAAGTGGCGAATAAACGTCACTTTTACTTTGAGTGAATCAAATTTCATGGCTACTCCACAGATCGATAAATTAAGAAATATCGCGATCATCGCGCACGTTGACCACGGTAAAACAACACTTGTAGATAAGCTTCTTCAGCAATCAGGTACGTTAGAATCTCGTGGAGAAGCAGAAGAGCGTGTGATGGACTCGAATGACATCGAGAAAGAGCGCGGCATTACTATTCTTGCTAAAAACACAGCAATCAACTGGAGCGACTACCGTATCAATATCGTAGATACTCCGGGACACGCAGACTTCGGTGGTGAAGTAGAGCGTATCATGTCTATGGTTGATTCAGTGCTTCTGATTGTTGATGCTGTTGATGGTCCTATGCCTCAGACTCGCTTCGTAACGCAAAAAGCATTTGCTCACGGTCTTAAGCCTATCGTTGTTATCAACAAGATTGACCGTCCGGGTGCACGCCCTGACTGGGTAATGGATCAGGTATTCGACCTGTTTGATAACCTTGGTGCGACAGATGAGCAGCTAGATTTTCAGGTTGTTTACGCTTCGGCACTAAATGGTTGGGCAACGCTGGAAGAAGGCGAACAAGGTGAGAACATGGAACCGCTGTTCGAAGCTATCGTCGATAACGTAGCTGCACCAGAAGTTGACCTTGATGGCTCACTACAAATGCAGATCTCTCAGCTGGACTACAGTTCTTATGTTGGTGTTATCGGTGTTGGCCGTGTTACGCGCGGTACAATTAAGCCAAACCAGCAGGTAACGGTTGTTGGTGCTGATGGTAAAACTCGTAACGGTCGTGTTGGTACTGTTCTTGGTTATCTTGGTCTTGAGCGTCATGAAACAGAGCAGGCAACTGCGGGTGATATCGTTGCAATCACTGGCCTTGGTGAGCTTAAAATCTCTGACACTATTTGTGACCAGAACGCTGTAGAAGCGCTTCCAGCGCTTTCTGTTGATGAGCCTACTGTTACCATGACTTTCCAGGTAAACACCTCTCCATTTGCTGGTAAAGAGGGTAAATTCGTAACTTCACGTAATATCCTTGAGCGTCTAGAGAAAGAATTGGTTCATAACGTTGCACTTCGTGTAGAGCAAACTGACGATCCAGATAAGTTCCGTGTATCTGGCCGTGGTGAACTTCACCTTTCAATCCTGATTGAAAACATGCGTCGTGAAGGTTTTGAACTTGCTGTATCTCGTCCGGAAGTAATCATCAAAGAAGAAGATGGTCAGCTTATGGAACCGTATGAAACCGTAACTATCGATGTTCTAGAAGAGCATCAAGGCGGTATCATGGAGAACATCGGTCTGCGTAAAGGTGAACTAACGGATATGTCTCCGGATGGTAAAGGCCGTGTCCGTATGGACTTTATGATGCCTTCTCGTGGCCTTATCGGCTTCCAGACAGAGTTTATGACCCTGACTTCAGGTTCTGGTCTTATGTACCATACGTTCGACCACTACGGTCCACACAAAGGTGGTGTGATTGGTCAGCGTAATAACGGTGTTCTAATTTCAAACGGCGCTGGTAAAGCACTGACAAACGCCCTGTTTAACCTTCAGGAGCGTGGTCGTCTGTTTATCGGACACGGTGTGGAAGTTTACGAAGGTATGGTTATTGGTATTCACAGCCGTGACAATGACCTGACGGTTAACCCGCTTAAAGGTAAGCAGTTAACTAACGTTCGTGCATCTGGTACGGATGATGCTCAGGTTCTTACTCCGCCGATCCTTATGACTCTAGAGCAGGCGCTTGAGTTTATCGATGATGATGAGCTGGTGGAAGTAACTCCTGAAAGCATCCGTATTCGTAAGAAGTTCCTTTCTGAGAACGAGCGTAAGCGTGCGGGTCGTGCGGCAAAGTAATCTGAATTAAGTTTCTAGATATTAGAAGGGCAGGAAGTGATTTCCTGCCCTTTTTCATTCTCTGAACGGTATTTACCGGAATGCTCGTTTCCACGAACCGCATAGTTACTCTGGTGTTGTCACTGTAGTTTCTTTGAGCGGGCATGTTCGTTACATCGAGCACACCCGGTAAACACCAGGATGATATCGCTAGTGCCTGAAGTGCTAGGTTGTTCTGGGGTTATTTAGCACTTAACTTACTAAGAAACTTGTCCGATTCCGCAATTGCCGCTTCCATATCTTTAATGGCATGGCCGATATCTTTTTCAAGGCTCATAAATTCTCCCTGTAGAGAGCCAATTGCGCTGGCGTTCAGGTTATGTTTTAAATACAAAGTGTTATCACGCAATGTATTCAGAACCGGGGTCATTTTCGCTTCCGCTTTTTTCATCGCTTTGAGCATGGTTTGATACGAAGATTTGGTTTCTCTTAGCTTTTGTTCGCTGTTTCGACGGAGTTTGCTACTTGTGTATAGCTCCAGCTCTTCTTCCCACTCTTCAAACAAAGCCTCAGAGACATCCTCAATCGCTGCGATTCTGGAACGAACGGTTTCAGCTGCTGCTTCGCTGTCTTCGTAATTCTCATTTACCTGATTGTACATGGCTTCAAGATCGCCACCATCAAACTGAGTCAGGTTCGATAGGGCATCTAAAGCACTGGTAAATTCTTCCTGTGCTTCTTGCTGAGAAACCTTGGCATCTTCAACCCGGTCAACCATAATGTCTCGCTTATGGATGCCTACTTTCTCCATAGCCGAGTAATAGGTCGACTGGCAACCCGTGAGCGCGGTAAGTGTTAGTAGTGTCGCTAGAATTAAGCGCATGATGAATTCCTTTTTATTAGAATTAGTTTTTGCCTTAGGTGACTATAATATATTGAATATATGCACCTAGGATGTACTACCTGTAACGGAGAAACAAGTTGAAGTTAAGTGATTCTGTGAAATTCACATTGTATTTTTTTCGCTATCTTTATCAGCGAATGAAACACGACAGGATTAATGTGAATGCAGGGTATCTTACCTACATCACTCTTCTTTCTTTTGTTCCCATGCTGACAGTGTTGGTTTCGGTCCTCTCTTTTTTCTCATTTTTTGAAAATGCTGGGCAGACAATTCAGACCTACATCATTACTAATTTTGTTCCCACCGCTGGCGATGTAATTAATCACGCATTAAATGGATTTGTTTCTAATGCGGGGAAAGGAACTGCGATGGGGGGATTGTTCCTTTTTATTGCTGCACTGATGCTGATATCCAACATAGATAAAAATCTAAACTATATCTGGAGAGTGAACCAAAAACGTAAAGCGATTTACTCTTTCTCTATGTACTGGCTGGTGCTCACTTCTGGCCCAATTTTAGTCGGTAGCAGCATAGCGTTAACCTCATATATTACTTCACTGAAAGTGCTAGAGTACGAGGCGTTTACCGGGGCTTATCAACTTTTCTTAAGCTGGCTGCCTTTCTTGTTGTCGGTCGTTGCGTTTCTTAGCTTGTATATCTTGGTGCCTAACAAGCAAGTTAAGTTCAGAGACGCGCTCCTTGGTGCGGCTGCAAGTGCTATACTGTTTGAGCTGGCTAAGAAGGGATTCGCGTTTTATATAACCCAGTTCCCGTCGTATCAGGTCATTTACGGCACACTTGCAACTATCCCAATAACCATACTCTGGATTTATCTTTGCTGGATGATTGTACTTATTGGTGCTGAAATAACCGCTTCACTCGGTGAGAGCGAAGAGTGGTGTAGCGCAGAAGTCATGTTAAACTCGGATGTTGATATAAGTCGTTCAACCAATAGAGAGTTAGGAAAAAGTAGTGATAGCGCTAATCCAGAGAGTGAGTGAAGCTGCGGTTAAAGTCGATGGCGAAGTTGTAGGTGAAATTGATAAAGGGCTTTTAGTTTTACTAGGTGTTGAACGTGATGACGACGAAGCTAAAGCCAAAAGGTTGATGGAGAAGGTGACAACCTATCGTGTCTTCGGTGACGATGAAGGCAAAATGAATTTAAACGTTCAGCAAGTGAACGGAAGTGTTTTAGTTGTGTCTCAATTTACATTACCAGCAGATACTAAGAAGGGAACTCGTGCAGGCTTTTCCCGTGGAGCGCATCCGGCTGATGCAGAACGCCTCTACGAGTATTTCTCTGACCGCTGTAAAGAAGTGTTGCCAACAGAACGAGGACGCTTTGCGGCCGATATGAAAGTTTCGCTAGTGAACGATGGCCCGGTTACGTTCTGGCTTCAGGTTTAGCCTTTGAAGCAACTTGATGTTTTTAGAAAAGGATTTCTATGTTTAAGCTAATCACGCCCAAGACCGAAAATCAGATAGCTAAGTATTATCAGTTTCGCTGGCAGATGTTGCGCGAACCTCTTCGTATGCCGAAAGGATCAGAGCGTGATGAGTTTGACGAAATGAGTCATCACAGGATGATTGTTGATAGCCGTGGAAGACCTATGGCTGTTGGCAGGCTCTATATTACTCCAGATAATGAAGGCCAGATTCGCTACATGGCAGTAAAGGCGAACCGACGTAAGAGAGGAGTTGGTTCACTTATACTTGTGGCATTAGAATCTTTTGCTCGTCAGGAAGGTGTCAAGCGTCTGGTTTGTAATGCCAGAGAAGATGCACTTGGCTTCTATAAGAAGAATGGCTTTGAGAGTCATGGTGAGCTTAGTGAACAACAAGGCCCTAACCGTCACCAGCAATTAGTGAAAGAGCTCGACCCTATGGCGAATGTACTTCGAAAGCCACAATGGTGCAGTGAGCTTCAGGAGCGTTGGGAGCAGCAAATCCCGATCAGTGACAAGATGGGTATCAAGATTAACCAATATACTGGCTATCAGTTCGAGTGTTGTGCTCAGCTAAACCCTAACCTTAACCCTCGAAACTCCATGTTTGCCGGCTCGGCCTTTACCCTTGCAACGTTAACGGGCTGGGGTATGACCTGGCTGTTAATGAAAGAGCGCAACCTGGCGGCTGATATTGTATTGGCGGATAGTAACATCCGGTTTCGCCACCCGGTAGAAAACAACCCAGTGGCTAAAACATCATTGGATGGCATAAGTGGCGATCTGGATCGATTGGGTAAGGGACGAAAAGCCCGAATTATTATTAATGTCACTATTTACAGCGATGATCAACCGGCCGTGGAGTTTGTAGGAACTTACGTGCTGCTTCCCGAAAAAAACAATGATGTTCAGGAGCAACAAGAAGTCTTAATCGACGCTGCAATGAATGTTTAATGATTCAGAGCCAGAAAGCAGATCCCACTCTTTTTTCTGGCATTCACGCTCAACGCAGAGCTTTAATAAGCTTTCTTCGAGATCCAGTAAATCGACGTTGGCTTCTAATGTTCCTTGTACTGATTCTCCAGATATCATCAAAGGCTTCATATCTATTATGCCCCTGGATGAAGTAAGTTCGATCTCTGTTAGTTGAAGAGGGTACTGGGCGAACTCCGATTCATCACTCATTTCTTCTATGAGTTCGGCCTCTCTGACTGATCCGGCAACCTCTGCACTGAATGAATGACGTAACATCAACTCATCACCACCCAACCCTGCTGCACTTAGCTGAAATTCTGTTATCCCTTGTACAGTTATCGGGAATTTATACCAATGGGAGGCAAACTCTAAAGGAATCCCATCCGCTGCAACTTCAAGCCTCCAGGGCTGACTTAAAGTATTGAGGTCGTAGGTGCCTGTCGCCTCAACTAAGCCATTTTCCAGAGGGATAAACGCTTCATCGAGTGACCAGATACCCTTGTTACTGGTTGTTCTTATAAACATCTGATTTGAAACAAGCTCTTCAAAGCTGGCACTATTTGCACTGATATCCAGCTTCCCTTTCCATAGCCCCCAACGTCCGCTTTGGATAACCGACAGGTCATCGCCTTCGATGTTGAGGCCACTGACTTGCCACTTATGTTTACCTGTTAGTTGGATAAATTGGCTATGTTTCACTTCCAGCTTATTGATGTTCAGAGTTTTGAGCCTAGAAAGTGCGTCAGTAATAAACTTGGTTTCATTGGCCTGTTCAGGAATCCACTTTAACCTGTTTATGGTTAACAGGTCTAAATCCATGCTCTCCGGTGTCAGCACACCTTTGGTATTAATACTGCCTTGCTGAAACTCAGTATTGAACTCCTCTACTTTTATTTGATTAGAGTAGAGATAAACCTGAAATGCAGGTTCTACAAAGTTTTGCTCTCCTACAGAAAAGCTGTCTGCATCGAGTGATGCGTACGCTTTATCCTGTTGCCAGACATTGAGCTTGAGATTTACGTTTTCCAACGACAGGTCAAAATTACTTATTGATAAATCTTGAGTTTCTATTGAGCTTTTTAAGATGTCTAAGCTGTTTATATGGTTTACATGAGCACGGACATCCCCTAAGCCTAGACGGTTCAATTCTTTCCAATCTTCTGCGCTGAGTCTTAATCCATCAATGGTGAAGTTAACAAGTGACCAACCGGAATCATATTGTTCCGCCTGACCAGAAAATTGGCCATCTCGCCAGTCAAAGGATAAACCGTAAATGGTGCTATTGCCTGGCTTGTAATCCGCATCGATTAAAACAGAGTCTAGTGCTTCTCCCCGCCAGTAGAGCTGTTCGGCAGAAAACTGAATCGAGCCATATGGCAAAGGGAGTTTACTCTCTTCAAATTTAGGATCTTTAATCTGAAGGTTAATATCTCGACCGACGATCTCTCCATTGGAGTAATCCAGATTCTTGATAGCCAGTTGTTTGAGGGTAACGGTCAGGTTATTCAGTAGTTTAGGAACACCATGCTGAAGGCTAATGCCATCTATAAGAATACTGTCTATTGTCGGAGAGGTACTGAAAAGAGAAGAAGGTGTTATCCATACATCCAGTTTGCTTACGGAGATTGGTTCTTCTTGTAATCCTTCGATATCAACACCAGAAAGCGAAACGTGATTAGGGAAGTTAAACTGAGCATCATAAACGGTGACTGGTAATGACAGTTGTTGTGAGATTCTGTTCACAACGGCACTTGCGTATTGACCCTGCAAAGCCCAATACAATGCACCCACAGCCAGGGTGATGATGAGCAGTATCGAAGCAGTGGTGATTACAAAAGTCCGTTTCATTTATTGGAGCCCGTTTAATCTGTTGTCTACAGAGTGACGCAAAAAAGTTCTGGATTCAATAAAAAAGCCCCTCAAATGAGGGACTTGAATAACAATTGACTATGTATCAGTGATTAGTCTAACTGAGGACCAGCTGCTACAAGTGCTGCACCTTCTGCATTATCAGTGTACTTCTCGAAGTTCTTGATAAAGCGACCAGCTAGATCTTCTGCTTTGCTTTCCCACTGTAGAGGATCTACATAAGTATCACGAGGGTCCAGAATTGCAGGGTCAACACCTGGAAGTGCTAGTGGAACTTCAAGGTTGAACACAGGAACTTGCTTAGTTTCTGCTTCATCGATAGAGCCATCAAGGATTGCATCGATGATACCGCGAGTATCTTGAATTGAGATACGCTTACCAGAACCATTCCAACCAGTGTTAACAAGGTATGCTTCTGCACCAGCAGCTTCCATACGTTTAACCAGAACTTCTGCGTACTTAGTTGGGTGCAGGGTCAGGAATGCAGCACCGAAACAAGCTGAGAATGTAGGTACAGGTTCTGTAATACCACGCTCAGTACCAGCTAGCTTCGCTGTAAATCCAGACAGGAAGTGGTACTTAGTCTGCTCTGCAGTTAGCTTAGCGACTGGAGGTAGAACACCGAATGCATCTGCAGTCAGGAAGATAACTTTCTGAGCGTGACCTGCTTTCGACACTGGCTTAACAATGTTGTCGATATGGTAGATTGGGTAAGATACGCGAGAGTTCTCAGTCTTCGATGCATCATCAAAGTCGATAGAACCATCGTTACGTACTACAACGTTTTCTAACAGTGCATCGCGACGGATTGCATTGTAGATGTCTGGCTCAGCTTCTTTAGAAAGACGAATCGTCTTAGCGTAACAGCCACCTTCATAGTTGAAGATACCATCATCATCCCAGCCGTGTTCGTCATCACCGATTAGCTGACGTTTTGGATCGGTTGATAGTGTTGTTTTACCAGTACCAGATAGACCGAAGAAGATAGCTACGTCACCCTCCTCACCAACGTTTGCAGAACAGTGCATAGATGCGATGCCTTTCAGAGGAAGGAAGTAGTTCATCATCGCGAACATACCTTTCTTCATCTCACCACCGTACCAAGTACCACCGATAAGCTGCATTTTCTCTGTTAGGTTGAACACAGTATAAACTTCAGAGTTCATGCCATGTTTTTCCCAATCTGGGTTTTCAGTTTTCGCAGCGTTCATAACTACGAAATCAGGTTCAAATGTTTTTAGTTCTTCTTCAGTTGGGCGAAGGAACATGTTCTTAACGAAGTGTACCTGCCACGCTACTTCAGTAATGAAACGAATCTTAATACGAGTATCTTCGTTTGCACCACAGAAGCAGTCCAGTACAAACAAACGTTTGCCTGAAAGCTGGTTAGTAGTTAGAACTTTTAAGTCGTCCCACGTTTCCTTGCTTATTGCCTTGTTATCGTTCTTCGCTTTTTCTGATGTCCACCACATGTTTTCTTCAGTAGTTTCATCTCTAACGATGAACTTATCTTTTGGTGAACGACCAGTAAAGATACCAGTGTCAACGGCAACAGCGCCTAGCTCAGTAACGATGCCTCTCTCAAAACCTTCGAGATCGTCTCGTGTTTCCTCTTCGAACAACATTTCGTAACTTGGATTGCGAACAATCTCTTTAACGTCAGTTAGTCCGTACTGGGTTAGGTCTAGTTGTGCAGCCTTAGTATGTTCCATAACGGTCATAGGTGCTCCTTATTGAGATTTTTGTAGGGATTTTGTAAAAATTTGTTTTTATGTCTGTTGACCATGCTAGCAACGTGAAAGCTAGAAAACAGGGAGACAAGTCAAAAAATACTCAAGAATAAAATGCTGTTTCTGTCTTTGGTTCACACTTTTTAGCGATTGGATTGCCACCAAAGTATAGGTTTGCGTTAGATCAAAAAATATTCAAAAAACTTTCGAGTTCGAGCATTTTGTTTTCGTTTGTGCGGTGTGGGGATTTTGTTTGAAGAGTGAAATATAAAATAAAAGCCAGTAAAAACTGGCTCTTACGTGGTGTTTCGATAATGTTCGTTTTGGTGGGTTTTAAACGATATTAATGCACAACATGATTGTCTTTGTCTGAACCCATAAACAGCTCGGATACCTGATTCTCGTCGAACGTGTATTGCGTGCCGCAATAATCGCAATGTAAAGAAATTGTACCTTCTTTTGTTAAGATGTCATAAACTTCCTCTTTTTCAATGCTCAAAATTGCACCAGCGCTCCTTTCGCGAGAGCAACCACAGTAAAACTCAACGTTTTGTGGCGTAAATAGTTGTACTGTTTCCTGGTTATACAATCGATAAAGCAGATCATTTGCTTCAAGAGAAAATAGTTCTTCGTTTTTAATTGTGCTGGTTAATTGCTCAAGGTGTTCGAAGTCTTCAGGTTTACCTGTACCATCTGGAACAACCTGCAATAGCATCCCAGCAGCGTGTGGTTTTCCGTCATGTTCACCAAGACGAATCCAGATGCGGGTTTTTAATTGCTCTGAACGGATAAAGTAGTTCTCCAAGACTTCAGACAAAGTATCGCCTTCTAGCCCTACCACACCCTGATAACGTTCACCTTTACTAGGAGTAATAGTCATCACCAAGTGACCTTTACCCATCAGTGTATGCAGGTCTGCATCATCATCGATATCGCCTTCCCAGCGCGCAACACCTCTTACTTTCTGATTGTGGTCACCATTAATTACAGCAAGTGACACAGGGCCATCTCCTTGCAACTGAAGAGTAATCGAACCTTCAAACTTAAGAGTTGCTGTTAAAAGAGTGGTTGCAACTAATAGCTCACCGAGCAGGTTTTGTACCGGCTGCGGATATTCCTTGCTGGAAATAATTTGTTGGTATGTCTCGTCCAGTTGAACCAACTCGCCACGTACTGATAGGTTTTCAAATAAGTAGCGGTTTAACACATTGTTTGCCATTGCAGGAAACTCCAGCTTTTATTGATGTTTAAATTTAATAAGATCGCGGCGTTGCTTTTTATCTGGCCTGCGATCCGGGCTTGGGCTGTGAAAAGCGTTCATTTTACGCTTCATGCTATTTTCTTCACGCCTTGCGATACTGTCTTCAGTTTCGCGATAAAGCGTTTGTGCTTCAGGAGCACCGCGTCTTTTATCGGAAATCTTTTCGATGACGACAGTCTTTTCTTCATTACCTTGTCGAAGCTTTATCTGAGCTCCGAGTTCAACAATCTTGCTTGGTTTTGTTCTTTGATCATTATAATGGACTTTGCCACCATCGATCATATTTCGAGCAATTGAACGTGTTCGGTAAAACCGTGCAGCCCAGAGCCACTTATCCAGCCTTACTGCTTCTGATGTAACACTCATATTAATTACTTATGTTTTTGCTATTTCTTGGAACTAAAAATGGTGATATAAGTCCACCTTTTCAAGGGTGATCAAATAATGAGCCTAAAATCACCCTATTGCTAAGCGTGTATGTTACTTTTATGCGTTGCATATAAATCTGTATGACTAAATATCAAGGTTACAACTCATGTCGTTATCGCTGAGTTCTGCAGGGAAGGTAGGTAACTTTATTTCTCTTATTCTGCAAGGACTTATGAATTCCCAGGTTAAAATAAGCCTATTGATTACCGCTGTGTTTATCTCTCTTTCTGCCTGGATTGTCGGAGAGCTCATTTGGTATGGCTTAGATAAGCAGTCAGTGAGTGAATGGAACGCTAGTAATGTGGCTCTCGCTGAACAGGAAAATGCTTCCCTGGATACAAGAGAGCTAAAGAGTGCGAACTTGTTTGGTTCCTACTCTGAGAAGGCTGAGGTGGTAAAACCGGTCGAAGTCGTGAAAGATGCACCGAAAACAAAGCTGAATCTTACTTTGGTAGGCGTTGTTGCCAGCTCTAACCAGGGCAATAGCCTTGCTGTCATTGCCAATAGAGGTGTTCAGTCTACCTACGGCATAAATGAAGACATAGAAGGTACGCGAGCAAAACTCAAGGCTGTTTTTGTTGATCGCGTCATTATTGATAATGCAGGCCGAGATGAGACCTTGATGTTGCAGGGTATCGATTACAAGAAGTTATCGACATCCCAAACAACAACGAGCAGTAGCCCGAACGTCAGAACATCAGGTAACAATCCAACCAACGCCTTGGAGGCGATCAAACGAGAGATTACTCAAGACCCACAACGATTACTTCAATACATCCAGTTGTCTCAAATGCGAGGAAAAGATGGGAAGTTGATTGGTTATCGGGTAAGACCGGGAAAAAACAAAGCGCTGTTTGATAGTGTAGGACTAAAAAGTGGTGATATTGCTACACATATTAATGGTGAAGATTTAGCAGATTCAGCCACCATGGGTAGAATCTGGACATCTCTTTCTGAATTAACTGAGCTGAGCCTGACGGTAGACCGAAAAGGCCAGACGGAAGAGATATATATTCAATTTTAGGAGTTTTGTGTGAAAAGGTGGTTGAGCAAAAGCGCTTGGCTATTGATGGGTAGCCTAATGTGCGCACCGTCGATAGCAAATGAGTTCAGTGCTAGCTTTAAGGGTACGGATATCCAGGAGTTCATCAATATTGTTGGGCGAAATCTGGAAAAAACCATCATCGTGGATCCGGCTGTACGAGGTAAAATTGACGTACGCAGCTATGATGTACTGAATGAAGAGCAGTACTATCACTTCTTTTTAAACGTACTTGAAGTTTATGGTTTCGCTGTTGTTGAAATGGAGAACAATGTTCTTAAGGTCATCAAAGCGAAAGATGCAAAAACATCTGCTGTTCCAGTTGTCGATAGCAGCAGAAATGTTGCTGGTGACGCTGTTGTCACGCGTGTTGTTGCTGTACGTAATGTCTCTGTTCGTGAGTTATCCCCTCTTTTAAGACAGCTAAACGATAATGCTGGTGCAGGTAACGTTGTTCATTATGATCCGGCAAATATTATTTTAATTACCGGGCGTGCAGCGGTTGTTAACAGACTGGCTGAAATCATTGAGAAAGTTGATCGCGCTGGTGATAAAGAAATTGAAGTTGTTGATTTACGCAATGCTTCTGCATCCGAGATGGTGCGTATTGTCGAAGCGCTGAACAAAACAACAGATACTAAGAACACTCCAGCGTTTCTTCAGCCTAAACTCGTTGCTGATGACAGGACGAACTCTGTGTTGATCTCTGGTGACCCTACCGTCAGAAAGCGTCTGCGTAAGTTGATACAACAGCTTGATGTAGAGATGGCAACCAAAGGTAATAACCGGGTTGTTTATCTGAAGTACGCCAAAGCAGAAGACATGGTCGATGTACTGAAAGGCGTCTCTGAGAACATTCAGAAAGAGAAGCAGGGAGCTGCTAAGCAAACTTCAACTAAAAATAGTGAAGTGATGATATCTGCACACCCCGATACCAACTCACTGGTTATTTCTGCTCAGCCGGATGTGATGAATGCACTGCAAGATGTTATAGCTCAGCTCGATATACGTCGTGCACAAGTTTTGATTGAAGCGCTGATTGTAGAAATGACAGAAGGCGATGGCGCCAACTTTGGTGTTCAGTGGGGCTCTCTTGAGTCAGGCTCAGTGATCCAGTACGGAAATACCGGAAGTCCTATTGGCAAGGTTATGGTTGGCCTTGAAGAGGCGAAAGACACCAGTAAAACCACAGCGGTATATGACAGCGATGGTAAGTTTCTTCGTAACGAAACGACCACAGAAGAAGGTGACTACTCCACACTGGCTTCTGCTTTATCTGGTGTAAACGGAATGGCCGCCAGTATTGTTATGGGTGACTGGACTGCTTTAATCAGTGCAGTTAATTCAGATGCCAACTCCAATATTCTGTCGTCACCAAGTATTACCGTAATGGACAATGGTGAAGCGTCCTTTATCGTTGGTGAGGAAGTACCGGTTATTTCTGGTTCTACAACAAGCTCCAACAATGACAATCCTTTCCAGACCGTTGAGCGTCAGGAAGTGGGTATTAAGCTAAAAGTAACACCTCAGATTAACGAAGGCGACTCGGTTCAGTTAAAGATCGAACAAGAAGTTTCTAGTGTGCTTGCAGCAGATGGTGCTGTTGATGTGCGATTTGCCAAGCGTCAGCTAAACACATCTGTCATGGTGCAGGATGGTGAGATGCTGGTTATTGGTGGTCTGATTGACGAGCATACACAGGAGAGTGAGTCTAAAGTACCTTTCCTGGGCGATATTCCTATTCTAGGGTACCTGTTTAGTTCTACATCCAACTCCGTAGAAAAACGTAACCTGATGGTATTTATTAAGCCAACTATTATCCGCGATGGTGTGACGGCTGATGGTGTGACACAGCGCAAGTACAACTACATGCGTGCAGAGCAGTTATACAAGTCTCAGGACGGAATGGCATTACTACCCAATGAGTTACCAGTGCTTCCAGTCTTTGGTGCTGATATGAACTACCCGGCTGAAATTCAAGCTTTCTTCGAGCAGGTGGAGATTAAGTAATGGGTGACATGGTTGGCTTCCAGTTACGTTTGCCATTTAGCTTCGCAAAGCGTCATCAGGTTGTTCTTGAGTATCCTGAAGGTGCTGATGAGCCCGTGCTGTACTTTGTTGCTCCACTGCGAATGAGTGCATTGGCAGAGACGAAAAGAGTGCTGAGACGCTCCTTTACACCTGTTGAAGTGGACAAGGATGCCTTTGAAGAAAAGTTAACTGAGGCCTACCAAAGAGACTCTTCCGAAGCCAGACAGCTAATGGAAGATATTGGCGCGGACGACGATTTCTTCTCACTTGCTGAAGAACTGCCAGAGAATGAAGATCTGCTTGAGTCTGAAGATGATGCACCCATCATCAAGCTGATAAATGCGATGCTTGGAGAGGCCATCAAAGAAGGGGCTTCCGATATTCATATCGAGACTTTCGAAATGTCACTTTCCATCCGATTCCGTATTGATGGAGTGATGCGCGAAGTGCTTGCTCCAAGCCGTAAACTGGCTCCTCTTCTTGTTTCTCGTGTGAAAGTTATGGCGAAGCTGGATATCGCAGAGAAGCGTGTCCCGCAAGATGGCCGTATTTCACTAAGAATCGGTGGTCGCGCGGTTGATGTTCGTGTTTCTACAATGCCTTCATCTCATGGTGAGCGTGTGGTTATGCGACTTCTTGATAAAAATGCTACGCGTCTGGACCTACACAGTCTTGGTATGACGGACTCTAACCATGATGAGTTTGCCAAATTAATTGAGCGTCCTCACGGTATTATTCTGGTGACCGGTCCTACTGGTTCAGGTAAATCAACCACCCTGTATGCAGGTTTGCAAGAACTGAACAGCACAGAGCGAAATATTCTGACGGTTGAAGATCCGATCGAATTTGATATCGATGGTATCGGCCAGACTCAGGTAAATCCAAAAGTAGATATGACCTTTGCACGTGGTCTAAGAGCTATTCTTCGTCAGGACCCAGATGTCGTAATGGTAGGGGAGATACGTGATTTAGAAACTGCTCAGATCGCAGTTCAGGCTTCTCTTACGGGCCACCTGGTAATGTCGACACTGCACACAAATACAGCGGTGGGTGCGATTACCCGACTAAGGGATATGGGCATTGAACCATTTCTGATTTCATCTTCTCTTCTGGGCGTGCTTGCTCAGCGTTTGGTCAGGACGTTATGTACCAGTTGTAAGCTACCTTATGAGGCAGATAAGGTTCAGAAAGAACAGCTCGGTGTCGCTGAGTCTGAATCTATGATTTTGTATCGCGCTGTAGGTTGTGAAGCTTGTAATGGAAAAGGGTATCGGGGTCGAACCGGTATTCACGAACTGTTGTTGATTAATGACGATGTTCAGGAGCTGATTCATAGTGAGCAGGGCGAACAGGCCATCGAGAAAGAGATTCGTCGATATACACCAAGTATTCGTGATGATGGTTTATCGAAAGTGCTTCAGGGCATCACAACGATTGAAGAAATTATGCGAGTGACCAAGGAAAGCTGATGGCGGCTTTTGAATATAAAGCTCTGGATGCCAGAGGCAAGCAAAAGAAAGGTGTTCTCGAAGGCGACAATGCTCGCCAGGTTCGGCAGCGCTTAAAAGAGCAGGGCATGGTTCCGGTAGAAGTTATCGAAACCAAGGCAAAAAGCAATGCTTCAGGGACCAACGCTGGTGGTGTTTTTCAACGGGGAATCAGCGTCAGCGATTTGTCTCTTCTGACTCGACAGCTTGCTACTTTGGTGCAGGCAGCAATGCCTTTAGAAGAGTGTCTGAAGGCGGTCGCGGAACAGTCTGAGAAACCAAGAATTCGCAATATGTTAATGGGTGTTCGCTCTAAGGTTGTCGAAGGATATCCTTTGGCTGATAGCTTAGGCGATTATCCCCACATCTTTGATGAGCTGTTCCGGTCGATGGTCGCTGCGGGGGAGAAGTCAGGTCACCTTGATGTTGTGCTCAATCGTATTGCTGATTATGTAGAGAACAGGCAGCAAATGCGTTCAAAGCTTCAACAGGCACTGATTTATCCAACAGTACTGACTGTTATCGCTATCTCTGTCGTTGCTTTTCTTTTGGCAACAGTTGTTCCGAAAATTGTGGATCAGTTCGTTGAAATGGGACAGGAATTACCTGGCCCAACTCAGATACTGCTGAATTTAAGTGAATTTGTGCAGAACTGGGGTGTCTATGTTCTGTTGATTATCATTGCGCTTACCTTTGTCATCAAAACACTGCTTAAGAAACCCTCAATCAGACTGGCGTGGGATCGAAAAATTCTTAACATGCCAGTAATAGGCAAGATTGCGCGGGGAATCAATACTTCCAGATTTGCCAGGACTTTGTCTATTTGTACATCCAGCGCGATTCCGTTACTCGACGGCATGAAGGTTGCGGTCGATGTTATGGGCAATCAGTATGTTAAAGAACAAGTACTGGTGGCTGCTGAAAAGGTGAGAGAAGGTGGTAGCTTGAGAAAATCTCTGGAACAAACCAGACTTTTTCCACCAATGATGCTACACATGATCGCCAGCGGAGAGCAAAGTGGTGAGTTAGAGCAGATGTTGACGCGAGCAGCTGATAATCAGGATCGGGATTTCGAATCAACAGTAAACATTGCACTTGGGTTGTTTACACCAGCAGTAGTCTTAATGATGGCAGGTATGGTGTTGTTTATTGTAATGGCAACCCTAATGCCAATTCTTGAAATGAACAATCTGGTTTCCTAAGTTATTGTTTTCTTACTTGGCAGCAATCTACTCATACAGAAATTAAGTATTAATAATACCAGTGATTTAGCTGGGAGGATAAATGAAAAAACGGAACAAAAAGCAATCTGGTTTCACCTTATTAGAGGTGATGGTTGTTGTGGTTATTTTAGGTATTTTGGCTGGTTTTGTTGCTCAGAGCATGTTTGGTAACGTAGATACGGCGAAGGTTCAGAAAGCAGTTGCTGATATTACTTCATTAGAAAGTGCTTTGGGCCGTTATAGGCTGGATAACAATGTATATCCAACAACGGATCAAGGTTTGGAAGCCTTGGTAACTAAGCCAAGTGGAAACCCAGAGCCTCGTCGTTATCCGGAGGAAGGTTATATCAAGCGTCTGCCAAAAGACCCATGGGGTTACGACTATCAGTACTTGAGCCCAGGCGATAACGGCACAATTGACATCTTTAGCTATGGCGCAGACGGTCAGGAAGGCGGTGAAGGTATCAACGCAGATATTGGTAACTGGAACATTCAGGACTTTCAGTAATCACTGAAATTAGCTGTACCGGATAGGCAGATGAACCGAATTAGAACCAGCGCAGGCTTTACGCTTTTAGAGATCATGCTTGTGCTGGTTTTGTTGTCTCTGGGGGCTGCGGCTGTAGTTATAAACCTTCCTGATAGCGAGGAAGATATAGCGAAAGAAGAAGCCAGACGTTTTTATCATCGACTACAGTTGCTAAATGAAGAAGCTATCCTGAATGGCAAAGATTTTGGTATTCGATTTGAAGAGTCTGCTGGGCGGTATCGGTTTCTGGAGCTAACGCAGGACGGTTGGCAGTTATCAGAATCCAAGTATTTTACGGAGAGGAAGCTGGAAGACGGGGGTAAGTTTGAGTTCACTCTGGGTAGTAATGCCTGGAACAATAACGATAGCCTGTTCGACGGTACAACGCTGTTTGACGATGAAATGTTTGCTGAGTTAGAAAAAGAGAAAAAACAGCAAAAGCCTCCTCAGGTATTTGTTCTCTCCAGTGGCGAAATTACCCCATTTAGTTTGGGTTTTGGTTTTGATGATAAGAAAGATATTGAGCAAAAATGGCGGGTAAAAACGCTTGAGTCTGGCGTTATCGAACTTCTTGCTCCGGGTGATGCTGGTTTGGAGGCTCCTCAGTGAAGTATATCAACAGAGGCATGACTCTAATTGAAGTGTTAGTTGCATTAGCAATTTTCGCTACGGCATCTCTCAGTATTATGAAAGCGGTGAGTCAGCATACGGATACACTAAGTTACCTCGAAGAGAGAATGTTTGCTTCAATGGTGGTTGATAATCAGATGGCTCTTGTGCTGCTTGATGGTGCGCCAAACTCAACCAAAAAAGGAAAAACAGAATTAGCTGGCCGCGAGTGGTACTGGAAAGTCACACCAGTAAAAACAGAAGCTAATTTTGTTCAGGGTTTTGACGTTAGTGTCTCCAGTGATAAAGATGGTAAAGACCCTATTGTTACGGTGCGAAGTTATGCGTCAAAGTAGCAGAGTTTTTAGCCGGGAAGCTGGATTCACACTAATAGAAGTGCTGGTCGCAATAGCGATTTTCACTATGCTGAGTTTCTCTGCTTATCAGGTATTAGATCAAACTCAGCAGAGTAACTATCAATCGATAGAGAAAACTGAGCGGCTCAAAGAGATTCAGCGCGCGATGGTCGTGATCGACAATGATTTTAACCAGATAGCTTTGAGACAATTTCGCAATAACGGAGAAGAGGCATCTTCCAGGTTGTTTTGGTGGGAGAGTGGCCTTTTGGGTTCCGATGGTTACGGAGCTTTGTTTACTCGGCTAGGATGGCATAACCCTCAGCAAATGTTTCCTCGCGGTGAAGTTACAAAGGTTGGTTACCGAGTTCGCGATGATGTGCTGGAAAGAATCTGGTGGCGATACCCGGATACACCTGCCGGACAAGATGGATTAGTTACACCCCTGCTTTCTGGGGTGGAAAAAATTGATATGCGTTTTTACGATGAAGGTTGGCAACAGGGTTGGGACGAAGCATATTCATTACCTGAAGCTGTGGAGCTGACACTGACTCTCGAAGAATACGGTGAGATCCCAAGAGTTTACTTAACATCGGGAACAAAGCTCGATGTGTCTGCTGCCAATGAGGAAGACAACTAGTGAGAACTAAGCAATGACAGGCAGGTATAACTTGCAGTCATCCCAACGGGGTGTGGCTCTCATCGTTGTTTTGCTGATTCTTGCTGTCATGGTTTCATTGGCTGCGACTATGTCAGATCGACTGTTCACCAATTTTAAACGAGCTGAAAACCAAAAAAGCCATCAACAGGCATACTGGTATGCTGTCGGTGTGGAAGCTCTGGCTAAATATGCCATTAAAGAGAGCAAAGAAGATGGTGATACGGTAAACATGAGTCAGCCCTGGGCTCTGGAAAAGCAAGTGTATCCATTGGACTATGGTAAGGCTGCGGGGCATATCAGAGATATGCAGTCATGTTTTAATATCAATTCATTGTCTGGGAATCTGAAGATCTCAGGTAATGATACTAAACCGTATTTGGCGTCTGTATTACAGTTACTGCTAGAAGAGCTAGGGGTAGAAAACTATAAAGCAGAGGTAATAGCCGACTCAGCGTTCGAATTTCTGGATAGCAATAATGGCGTAACAACGGCATTCGGTGTTGAAGACAGCACTTATGAAGGGATGCAGCCATCCTATCTGACTCCGGGTAATACTGTTGCAGATAGTTCTGAGTTTAGGGCTATTTACCAGACGGATCCGGTTATTATGAAGCTTGTCGACCCAGTGATTTGTGCAATCCCTTCAGATGACTGGCGATTAAATGTGAACACTATTGACGAGCGCGGAGCCTATATATTAACGGCATTGTTTTCGCCTCATCTGAGTTTGAGTGATGCTCAAGCTCTGGTAAAAAATCGCCCATTTGACGGCTGGCTTAGTCTGAATGACTTTATGGCCGAAAGCAGTATCGCCAGTGTCGAAGGCAGTATAAAAGATCGCGCTAAAGGTTACCTAACCATCGATAGTAACTACTTTGAACTTGATGCGCAGGTTATGGTTGAAGATTCAAGAGTAAGAATCAGAAGCTTACTCTACAGTGCAGAAGGTGGCGACGTCACAGTAATACGTCGTCGCTTTGGAGGATTTAGTGAGTGAGTTCTTAACTGTTCGATTGAGCAGACAGGAAGACAAGCCAGTTAATTGGCTGGTTTGGTCATCTTCGCAGAATGAAATAATTGCCAGTGGAGAGTTGGCCAGTCGGGAGCAATTGGATGAACTGACAACATATGCCCGACAGAGAACAACGATACTGTTACTTGATAGCAGCGATATTGTTTTATCTGAAGTAGAGATACCAGCGGGGGCATCAAGACAGTTAGACAAGATGCTGCCTTACATCATGGAAGAAGACATCGCACAAGACGTTGAGAAGCTGCACTTCCATGTACTTAGGAAAACAGCATCCACTGCCTATGTTGCTGCGATTGAAAGTGATTACCTTAAACATACTCTGGAAAGATTTAAGAAACAGGGAATTGAGGTTAAAAAAGTCCTTCCAGATGTGCTTGCACTACCAGTTTCTGACGACGCAATCTCTGCGGCACAGTTGGATGGGCAATGGTTACTAAGAAAAGAGGAGCACAAAGGGGCAATTATTGATGCCGAATGGCTGCCGTATTTTGTTAGTTCTGACTGGTTTACTGAGCACGACAAAGAGAAACAGATAGCGTGTTATACACCAGCCCCAGAACTGGGTGACCAACAAATTGAATGGATCGAAGAAGAACCAGAGCTAGTGATGCAATTGCTGGCTAAAGGCGCTATTTTTTCCTCAATCAACATTCTGTCAGGTCCGTTTAAACCTCAGTCTGCCATTTTTAAGAACCTTAAAGTCTGGAAAAGCGCAGCGTTTGCCGCTTGTCTGTTTTTGTTGGTGCTATCAGCCAAAAGCTATATCGAAGTAGAGCGTGCTGAAGTTCAGGGGGCAGCGTACCGGGCAGAAAGCGAGCGTATCTTCAGGTCTATCTTCCCAGATAAGAAACGCATCCCTACCGTGAGCTATTTGAAAAGGCAAATGAACGATGAAGAAAGTCGCCTTTCAGGATCAAGTTCAGAAGGTAGTGTATTGCACTGGTTATCCAAGCTGCCTGATGTTCTGAAAGATCAGGACGACATAAAAATTACTGCAATTCGATATGATGCCAACCGAGGTGAAATGCGTATTGAGGCTGAAATGGCAGATTTCCAAACCTTTGAAGTCGTTAGAACTGAGCTGGCAAAGTCTTTTGCTGTAACGCAAGGTCCGCTAGACCGCGATGGCAAGAAGGTGACCGGTAGCTTTACTTTAAGGAGACAGGGATGAGTCAATTGAAACATTCAATTTATGCCTGGTGGTCTGGAATCACTCAAAGAGAGCAGAGGCTCGTGATTGTGTGTGTCTCCTTAATTGCACTGGCAAGCCTCTACTGGGGTATTGTTCAGCCTATTAGTGAACGTTCTGAGCTGGCTCAAGCAAGGATAAACAGTGAGAAGCAACTGCTTAGCTGGGTGGAAGGCAAAGCGGATAATATTGCAGCTCTAAGGCGCAGTGGTGGACGTGCTTATTCGAACACACCATTAAATCAGGTCGTTTCATCCTCTACAAAGAGGTATCGCATTGAGCTGGTAAGAATACAGCCAAGAGACGATTCTTTGCAGGTTTGGGTTCAGCCGGTGCCATTTAATCAGTTCATTGACTGGCTGACGTTTTTAAAGGAAACGCAAGATATAGGTGTAGAGTTTATGGACCTTTCTGCATCTGACGCTTCAGGTGTCGTAGAGGTAAAAAGATTGCAGCTTAAGAGGGGAATCTGAGTTGAAGCGGATAATTTATTTCTCTCTTCTGTTTTTATTTGTTCTGACGGCTAGTGTCATTGCTCATCTTCCTGCTTCATTTGTCTTTAATCAGATTCCTAAAATCAGGGGCTTAGATGTTACTGGTATCTCTGGAACGATTTGGCATGGTCAGGCAAATGAAGTTCGATGGCAGGGGACGAATGCGGGGCAGTTTCGTTGGAACTTCTCTGCGATGAAGTTATTACAGGGAAAGGCTGAATACGCGTTAAGGTTTGGACGTGGTAGCGATATACAGTTAACTGGTACAGGCAACATGGGTTATGGTCTGCAAGGGCTTTATGCTGAAAGGGTGCTCGCTTCAATTCCAGTGAATGCAATTATGGAGCGTGCTGCTATTCCGTTCCCTATTGATGCGAAAGGAACGGTAGAGCTGACTCTCAATAGTTTCCAGTACGTTCAACCATGGTGTGGCGAAGCGAAAGGCGCATTGGTATGGAATGGTAGTGAGATTGACTCACCTTTAGGTACTTTAGAACTTGGTACAGTGTTCACCGATTTTACCTGTAGCGACAATAAACTCACACTATCTGGTAATCATGAAGCAGCACAGGCATCTGGTGCTATGGATACAGAGCTTACACCGGATATGAGGTACAAACTATCCGCCTGGTTCAAACCAGGAGCGGAACTTCCAGAGGCGATGCAATCACAGCTTAAATGGTTAGGGAATCCTGAGAATGATGGCAGGTATATATTTGAGCTGTCAGGTAAGCTCTAGCTGTGATAGATTCATTGTTAACAAATTATTAAAACGTTAGGAGAAAGCTATGCCAAGCAAAAAGAAGCCAGTGATCAAGTCGGTTGAACTCGTTGCGAAGTCTAAGCTTTTTTCAATTGAATCTCTTGAGCTTGAGTTTTCAAATGGTGTTCAGAGAACCTATGAGCGAATGAAGCGCAGTGGTCGTCAGGCGGTACTAATGGTGCCAATTACTGAAGATGGCGACCTGTTATTAATAAGGGAATACGGAGCTGGTACCGAAGAGTATGAGCTTGGTTTTCCAAAAGGGTTAGTAGATTTAGGTGAAACTCCTGAGCAAGCTGCCGATAGAGAGTTAAAGGAAGAAATCGGCTTGGGGGCCAGAAAGCTGACACCACTAAAAGATGTGGTGCTTGCTCCATCTTATTTCTCCAGCAAGATGACGCTATTTGTGGCTAGAGATCTTTATCCAGAGAAACTGGAAGGTGACGAGCCAGAGCCGTTGGAAGTTGTGAGGTGGCCGCTTCAGCAGGCTGAAGAGCTGTTAACGCATATGGACTTTAGTGAAGCGAGAAGTATCGCTGCACTTATGCTCGCGTTACGACTACTCTCTCAGGAATCTGAGTAAGGATTAAAAAATGGCTAAAGATCTCTCAAATCTTTTGCCTTCAGTAATTGAAGTTGCAAGAGCAGCAGGCCAGCTCATTCTGGATATATACGAAAATAAAGAGTACGAGGCGTTCACTAAGTCTGACTCTACACCTGTGACCAGTGCAGATTTAGCGGCACATAAGTTCATTAGTGAACAGTTAAGTGAGCTAACTCCTGATATCCCCGTTTTGTCGGAAGAAGATGCAGATATAAGTCTTGAAAAGCGTTCTCAATGGGACCGCTACTGGCTGATTGACCCTCTTGATGGCACTCAGGAATTTATCGCACGTAGTGGTGATTTCGCCACAATTATTGCTTTAGTAGAAAACAACAAACCGATAATGGGCGTTGTTTATGCACCAGTATCAGGTGTGACTTACTATGCCTGCGATGGACAAGGTGCCTGGAAAATTCCTCAGTTGGGTGAATCTGTACAAATTCAGACTCACCTGCACGAAGAGAAGAGCAATTCGCTGGCTATAGCGATAAGTCGTCGTCAGGATATCAACAATATCACTAACCGAATGTGTCCTTCCTGGAACTATGATTTGGTGCCATTGGGTTCTGCTGCTCTGAAGGCTTGCTTGGTTGCGGAAGGTGCAGTTGACTGTTATCTGCGCCTTGGTCCAACAGGAGAATGGGATACCGCTGCGACACAATGTATTGTTCAGGAGGCCGGGGGAAGAATTCTAAGTACCCAGCTTAAGGCGCTTTCATACAATGAGCGAGATACGCTAGAGAACCCGAATTTTATTGTTCTTGGGGATGAAAGGTTGCCGTGGGATCAGATTCTTAAGGTGAAGGATTAGTCTGATAGGCGATGGGCTATAGGCGATAGGCATTAGGTCAAGATACCTGGTGATAGTAGAAAAATAAAAAGCGCGATTGGGTTGAACCATCGCGCTTTCTTTTTAAATTTTGTACAGCCTACAGCCTACAGCCTACAGCCTACAGCCTACAGCCTACAGCCTACAGCCTACAGCCTACAGCCTACAGCCTACAGCCTACAGCCTACAGCCTAGTAGTAAGAGTGTTCACCACGAGCGTGCTCAGTTGAGTCGCGAACCGCTGTTAGTTCACCTTCAAACTGTTGTAGTAACTCTTTTTCGATGCCTTCTTTAAGTGTCACATCTACCATTGAGCAGCCATTACAACCACCACCAAAGGTAACCAGAGCAACACCATCTTCAGTAATTTCATTCAGGCTAACGTGACCACCGTGGCCAGCAAGTTGAGGGTTTACCTGAGTTTGAATCGCGTAATCTACTCTTTCCATCAAAGACGCATCATCAGATACTTTACGCATTTTAGCGTTTGGCGCTTTAAGTGTTAGCTGAGAGCCCATTTTGTCTGTTACAAAGTCAATCTCAGCATCTTCCAAAAATGGCATGCTTAGCTCATCAACAAATGCAGAAAAGCCTTCAAATGGCATTTCAGTATCTGCTGCTTCAACAGCTTCTGGTGGACAGTAAGATACACCGCACTCCGCATTTGGCGTTCCTGGGTTTACAACAAATACACGAATATTGGTTCCTTCAGGCTGTTGCTCGAGAAGTTTAGCAAAGTGAGCCTGAGCATTTTCTGTGATAGTAATTATATTTGACACGACTAATACCTGAGTAATTTTGTAGGTTATTTCAGATTTATTGTACTCCTGTCATAAAAGGATGCCACCTTTTTTTATTTCTTTGCTTAACCATCGGGTTCAGGAGTACGGGATATACAGTAAATATCAATTTTTTCTATTTCAAATTCAAGCAGTAAGTTGCATAAATGTCGTACCGTACTGCCTGTTGTGACCACATCGTCAATGATTGCAACATGATTGCTTTTTGGTAGCCGATTAAGCTTAAACGCGCCTTCAAGATTTCGTTGTCTGTCTTCGTAACGTAATCCCTGCTGAGGCGGTGTAGATTTGCTTCGGAGAAAAATATCCCGCTCAACGGTAGGGGAGTTTGGAAGATGTTGAGCTAGAAAGTTTGCCAGAACCTCACTTTGGTTGTATCCGCGCTGGGCTAGCCTTTTCCAGTGAAGCGGAACCGGGAGTAGTGTTGGTGCCGGATTCCCAATCTGCTGTGCAAGCAATGCGGTTAGGTCATAAGCTATTTTATAGTTGTTTGAGTATTTTAGTTGCGATATGTAGTTGGATAGCGGTGGCTGATGATCATCAACACAATAAAGTCGTCGCCATGCTGGTGGTTCTTTGATGCAACGATCGCATTTCTCAACCTGCGTAATGGTTGTTAATCCACAACACTGACACCGAGGTAGAGGTGAGAAGTAACGAATGCAGTGTTCACACCAAATAAGGTGGCTATCGGGCTGGTTAATGGTGAGACCACATAAATCGCATTGAGAGGTACAATGGCTATGTATTTTGTTTCTGATCCAGTTTGAGAGCATAGCACCCTGGTGTTACATTGAGCTGATATCAAGATGGTAATTAAGAACCGAATAACCACAGTGTGGCTTTAGTGGGAGAAAAAGAGAGCATGAGCACAACTTTACACTGGCAAGTACTTGGCAGCGGAGAAGATGTTGTCCTGGTACATGGTTGGGGCATGAATGGCGCAGTTTGGACCCAAACAGCAGAAGTGCTGTCTCAGAACTTTCGGGTTCATATTGTTGATCTTCCCGGCTACGGGCACAGTGCGGATTTGCACGCAATCGATCTTGAAGATATTGCCACTCAGGTTCTTAAAGATGCTCCCGAAAAGGCTATCTGGATAGGTTGGTCACTAGGAGGATTGGTTGCAACACAAGTCGCTCTTAATCACCCTGAACGGGTAAGCAAGTTAATTACAGTTGCCAGTTCTCCTAAGTTTGCCGCAGATAAGCCTTGGAAAGGTATTCAGCCAAAAGTTCTCTCAGCGTTTACTCAACAGCTTGTTGAAGATTTTCAGGTGACTATTGAGCGCTTTATGGCGCTTCAGGCGATGGGTAGCCCGACAGCAAGGCAAGATGTGAAAGCTTTGAAAAAAGCGGTCTTATCACGTCCTTCTCCGAATCCCGACTCTTTACTTGTCGGTTTAGGACTACTGGCAGATGTTGATTTTCGGACGCAGCTCAAAAATTTGACGATGCCATTTTATCGACTGTATGGTCGGCTGGATGGGCTTGTTCCAGTGAAAGTTGCTGAAGATCTGCAGGAGTACACAGAAAATTCAGAGTATTTCACTTTTAATTCGTCATCTCACGCGCCTTTTATGACAGAGCTGGACGAGTTTTGTACTAAGATTACTCAAATTATTGGTAAATAATTGAGCAAACTGGCCGATAAGTAGTCTAACCAGGCAGGAACGAGATTATTTATCGGTCATGCTTTTCTGGTTAGCGTTGTTTTATCAGTAGTAGAAACTGATAACGCGATGCGAGAGTAGAAGGAGGTTTGTCATGATTGTGTCGCCGACCAACGTGAGCGTGCCACTGATTGCCCCTTCGGTCAATGTTCAGACGGAGCAGGCTGCGCGGGAGAACAAAGTTCGAGAACCCGTTACCCCTCCGGTTGAATTGGCAAAAACCAATGCTGAAAGACGCGTGAAAGCGGAAGATAAACGTCGCAAGCGTCCTGCGTGGGAGCCATCTGACCACCCTGAGTATGATTTGGACAATGAGGCAAGTGCGTCGACAGCACAAAGTGAAGAACCACAAGATACGTTAGCCAGACTGTTTAGGTTAATTGCATTGCAAACCTACTCAGAAAAGCAAGGTATGGGATACACTATTCGCTTTCGATTGCCAAAAAAGCTTCTAGAGGCAGCGATTGTTCAGGGGAAAATGGAGCAACGCCGTACTGTGATTAAGTATCACTATGGTCATGCTGTTGCACCTAACTCACCTTCAGAGGTTATAGCGGTGCTATAAAAAAGGCTCTGGTGTTGATACATCAGAGCCTTTGCTTTATCTGTATTTAAGAGTTACTTCTTTGCCTTTGCAAACGCTGCTGCGAAAGCGCCACCCATAGCGTTATTCCCAGACTGATTACCACGAGAGTCATTTCGCTGACAGTTTCCTCTTTGCTGGTTAGCTCCGCGATTTGATGGTGCATCTTTAGAACGATTATTTTGTCCCGGTTCGTCTTTCAGTCTCATTGAAAGAGAGATGCGCTTACGCTGTACATCCACTTCCATCACTTTTACTTTAACGATATCACCTGCTTTCACGACTTCGCGTGGGTCAGACACAAACTTATCGGTTAGTGCTGAAATATGAACGAGTCCATCCTGATGAACACCGATATCAACAAAAGCACCAAAGTTAGCCACGTTAGATACCACACCTTCTAGTACCATACCTGGCTCTAAATCCGATACTTCGTTAATGCCTTCTGCAAAAGTTGCGGTTTTAAACTCAGGGCGAGGATCTCGGCCCGGTTTATCCAGTTCTTTAATGATATCGGTGACAGTAGGAACACCGAAGGTATCATCTGTGTAATCTGAAGCTTTAAGCTTTTTCAGGAAGTCGCTGTCACCAATAATTGCCTTAGTGTTTTTGCTGTTCTTCTCTGAGATGGCTTTAACCACAGGATAAGCTTCCGGGTGAACGGCAGAGGCGTCCAGCGGATTTTTGCCATCCATAATTCTTAAGAATCCAGCACACTGTTCGAACGCTTTAGGTCCAAGGCGAGCTACTTTTTTCAGTGTGGTTCTGGCTTCAAAGCGACCATTAGTGTCACGGTAATCAACGATGTTCTGAGCAATGGTGGCAGACAGGCCAGCTACGCGTGTCAATAATGCCGGAGATGCGGTATTCACATCAACACCTACTGCGTTTACACAATCTTCAACCACAGCATCAAGACGTTTCGCCAGTAAGCTCTGGCTTACGTCATGCTGGTATTGGCCAACACCGATAGACTTAGGGTCGATTTTTACTAGCTCGGCCAGTGGATCCTGAAGGCGTCTGGCAATAGAAACGGCACCACGCAGCGATACATCAAGCTGCGGAAACTCTTTCGCAGCCAGCTCGGAAGCTGAGTAAACCGAAGCCCCAGCTTCACTCACAATAATGGTCTGTACACTCAGGTTCGCTTTCTTTAGGGTATGCGCGACAAAGGCATCTGTCTCGCGAGAAGCCGTACCGTTACCAATAGCGATAAGGTCTACATTGTGTTTACGGATAAGTTGTTCAACCACCTGAGCTGATTTCTCTATCTGCTTTTGTGGCGGGTTAGGGTAGATGGTTTCTGTAGCCAGAACTTTACCTGTAGAGTCAACAACAGCGATCTTTGAACCTGTTCTTAAGCCAGGATCCAGACCCAATGTCGCACGAGGTCCAGCAGGTGCTGCCATAAGCAGATCTTTCAGGTTGGTAGCAAACACTTCAATAGCATCGACTTCTGCACGCTCTTTCATTGCGGCCATCAGTTCCGTTTCCATATGCATAGAAACTTTGATGCGCCATGCCCAACTGATAACCTGTTTACGCCAGTTGTCAGCAGGAGCATCGCTTAAGTGGATGTTGTAGTGGTTGGCAATGATGGACTCACAGTATGAACCGCGAACCGATTCATCTTGGTCTGGGTCTGCGTTCATGGTCAGTTGCAGGAAGCCTTCATTGCGACCGCGAAGCATTGCAAGTGCCCGGTGAGAAGGAGCCTTGCTTATGGGCTCGTCATGCTCAAAGTAATCTTTGAACTTCTCGCCTTCACGCTCTTTCCCTGCGACTACACGAGAGTTGATCTGAGCTTGTCGTTGCAAGTGATGACGAATTTTCTCCAGAAGGTCAGCGTCTTCTGCAATTCTTTCCATCACAATTGCGCGAGCTCCATCAAGCGCGGCTTTAGAATCTGCAATGCCTTTGTCTGTATCAACAAATTTCGCTGCTTCTGTTTCTGGTTCTGTTTCTGGGTCATCCCATAGCTTGTCCGCCAGAGGCTCTAACCCTGCTTCTTTCGCGATTTGTCCTTTTGTTCTTCTCTTTGGCTTGTATGGAAGGTAGAGATCTTCAAGGCGAGTTTTGCTGTCAGCATCGTTGATGGCTTTTTCCAACTCAGGGTTCAGTTTACCTTGTTCAGAAATCGACTTAAGAATAGTTTGGCGTCTATCATTCAGTTCGCGAAGGTATGACAATCGGGTATCCAGAGTACGTAACTGTCCATCGTCCAGAGCTCCGGTCACTTCTTTACGGTAACGTGCGATAAATGGAATCGTACTGCCTTCATCAATCAGTTTTACGGTAGCGGTAACCTGATCGACACGTACATTCAGTTCTTGTGCTATCTGATTGCAAATGTTCTGTTGAGCTGAGTTAAGTTGACTCATCTTTCTTCTCTTTAAAAAAATTTTATTTTCTTGGCTATAAATGGGGATAAATATCGTATTTTCTAGGTCAGTAACAAAGAATGACGTAATGCTGCATTTTGTTTCTCTATTATGAGCTAGAATAAAAATTGCATACTATATTTGGCTAGAAGATAAAGCGATATCAATAGATTAGATGTCGTTATTATTCAGATTACAGGCGATAAGAATGAAAAAAATCCCTCTTGTGCTAACTTTGATTGCATCCAGTATTTTACCTTTTGTGGCTCAGGCAAAAGATACTGCAAACTACACAACTCAAAACCCTGCTTATCATTTAGATGATAAAACTGTCCTTGGTCGGTTAGAGCAGATCTATTTTACCCGTAATCCTGAATATGCTCATATTCCTTTCGATGCCAAAATAGATACGGGAGCTGATACAACGTCTACGCATGCAGAAAATATTCATCTGCACAGTCTTAATCCTGATTACTCAGGCAAGGTAGACACGGAACTGCTAAAACAGATTGTAGAAGAGTATGGTGGTACCAAGAGTTTCCGCTGGAGAGATGACTATGACAACGAAGAAAAGCAGATCATAGTGACATTTGATCTCCGTAACCCAGATACGGGCGACCTTCTTTCTTTTGAAACACCACTCCACCGAATTAGTGTAGTAAGAAGCCGCACGAGTAAAGAGCCGCTCTACCGACCTGTAATCAAAGTACAGATGAGAATTGGCGATATTGAGATTGAGTCTGAAACAAGCTTAACCAATCGGGAGAACTTCAGTACACCTGTGCTGATAGGTAAAACTTTCCTCAAAGAAAATGCCTGGGTATTTGCGGGCTACGATTATCTGCAGGAGCAACCAAAAGCACAGGTTATCGGGCGCTCTGAAACCATGATGATCGATGATCTCGCGATGGATGTGAGTTTCTCGATGACCAGCAAGTACTCATCGATGCACGCGACGAACATCAAGGTTGATGAGAAGAAGCATCAGGTCAGTTTTACCACTGAAGATAAAGACGGCAACGAAAAGAACATGACAATGCCGTTGGCTGGATATGTTTCTTTTGGTAAGACAAAAAGACCAGAAGTCTACATTCAGGCGAAAGGCAAAGAGAGCTTCGATGAGAAGCTACAGGTTTATTTAAAAGATCGCTCAAAAAGCTCAACTCAGTTGCGATTGGGTAAAGAGGTGCTTAGTAAGCATTTTGTCGTCAGTGCGACAGATAAATACTTGTTAGATAAGCCCGCAGAGTTATTTAAAACCCGAGTAGCTAAAAAGAATCCGCTTATTGTCTCTCCAGAAGAGTTGATTTCTGTCGACGGTATTGAAGTAGAAGCTAAACCAGACTTTAGTGTACAAACACCTTTGTTGAAGGTTCCTAGCTTTGAAATTACAAGCGCAGACAAAGGGGAGCAGGTGACTTACTTCCTTGAGGATGAAGACGGAAAATCTAAGAAATATATTAAACCGATTATTAAGAAGCTCCGTGTTGGAGATTCAGTACGCCCTGTGGTTGAGGTTAAGCTGGAAGCTGGTGGTGAGTTTAAAACCTATGATGTGGCGTTAGAGGCTCTGGACAAAAACGATGATCCTAAACCTGTTTTCCTTATCGGCAGAAAAGCTTCAAAGAACGGTGTGCTTGTAAATACCAGAACAGAACTTCTGTTGCAGTCGCACGACCTGGTTAAAGCCGGTTATATAGAGAATGCAACGGTCGAAGGCATGAGCTTCCCAGTTAAGCTGGATACCGGTGCGGACGTTAGCTCCATCAACGCGCAAAACATCGAACTGTTTAAAGAAAACGGTGTAGATATGGTACGTTTTGTGTATGAAAATAGTGAGGGGCAAAAGAAGGAGTTCACTAGAAAAGTTGTTCGTATGATGACTATCAAGGCAAAGGAGGGTGAGAAGCCAAACCACCGACCTGTTGTTAAGATGGATGTTCAGATCGGAGATATTAGAGAAAAGGTTAAAGTTAACTTACAGGACCGTTCTCGATTCGAGTACAGCATGATTTTGGGTGAAAACTTTCTTCGGCATGGGGTTGTGGTGAGTAGTGACACCACGTTTATGCTTGGGAAGTAGGGCAAATGAGTGATACGGAATTTTTAATGCAGGAAGGTGCTTTTCCATGTGCAATGCGGGCATGGAGTCAACATGAGCAAGCCTTACTGCATTGGTTGCTAAAAGAAACACACGATAAAGAGCTTTCTCAGGACTTGTTGCAGGAAGTGTTTGTGAAAGTAATGCAGCAAAGAGAAAGCTTTTGCAGTGTTGAAAATACCAAAGCCTGGATGTTTCGTGTTGCACAGAACTTGTTAATCGACCAGATCAGAAAAGACAGATATCACCCATTGGACGAGCAATCAGACAGTGAGGATGAAGAACCTCAGTATGATGCTATTGATCTACTGGCACTGAGTTGCCTGCCAAGAGTCATCTCCGAGCTGGAGCAGTCGAGCAGAGAGGTGATAACCGCCTGTGACTTACAGGGAATGAATCAGCAAGACTATGCAATCCAGCATGGTCTTTCTCTCCCCGCTGTCAAATCTCGATTAAGAAGAGCCAGAGAAAAGCTTAAACAGCAGATAGAAGTTTCATGCAAAGTGAAGCTGGATGAGAATCAGAATGTCTGTTGTTTTACTGCCAGAACATAATTTTTAAACTTTTTGAGGATCCTTTTAGAAGGTAGTACGTCTATGTATCAGATAGACGAATTATTACTCCTAAAGGATTCACATGTTTCAAGTTTTTAGCGATCTCGCTACCTGGCTCGTTTACGGTCTGCTTGATCTGTCACCGGATACAAAATTCGGTGAAGCACTGCATTTCTTTGTCGAAGATACCACCAAAATATTTGCGCTTCTTATCGTGATGATTTATGTCATCGCACTGCTTCGTGCGTCCCTGAATGTCGAACGAGTCAGAGACTATCTGGCTGGAAAACACCGTATGTTTGGATATGTAATGGGCGCAGTGTTTGGTTCTATCACTCCTTTCTGCTCTTGTTCCAGCATTCCTGTATTTCTTGGTTTCACCTCTGCTGGAATACCGCTTGGTATAACAATGGCATTTCTTATCACCTCTCCTCTGATCAATGAAGTCGCGGTACTGCTTTTAGTAGGGTTGCTAGGTTGGAAATTCACGGCAATGTACATCCTGATCGGGATTGCTGTCGGTATTCTTGGTGGTATGTTCCTTGATGCCATAGGAGCCGAGCGATGGTTGCAATCATTTGCTGCCGATGCGCTCAAAAGAGGCCGTGAAAGTCAGGAAGATGAATCTCTCGAAGTGCAGGATGAAACGAAACTAACTCTGAAAGAGAGACATGAGTTTGCTAAGGATGAAACGACAGAGATATTTGGCCGTGTTTGGAAGTGGGTTTTTATCGGTGTAGGTCTGGGTGCTGCTCTTCATGGCTTTGTTCCCGATGGTTGGATCGAAGCACATCTGGGTGACCGTCAGTGGTGGTCTGTTCCTGCCGCTGTTCTACTCGGTATTCCTCTCTACTCAAATGCCACAGGTGTTATTCCGGTAATGGAGAGCTTGATTGTAAACGGTCTGCCAATTGGCACCACACTCGCATTCTGTATGAGTACCGTTGCCGCGAGCTTTCCTGAATTTATTCTTCTTAAACAAGTCATGCAGTGGAAATTGCTAGCAACACTATTTGTCGTGCTACTAACCGCATTCACTCTGGTTGGCTGGTTCTTTAACTATATCCCTTTAATCTAAATTGATAGGTAATAATATGAAAACAGTAAAAGTATTAGGTTCTGGTTGTAAAAACTGTCAGGTGACGGCTGATCTTATTGAAAAGGCAGCGAGTGTGGCTGGTGCTGAGATTGAGCTAATAAAGGTAACTCAACCACAGGACATTATGGCTTATAACGTGATGAAAACACCGGCAGTCGTTATTGACGAGAAAGTGGTTCACAAGGGTAGTGTGCCTAAAGAAGCAGTGGTCGCTGGCTGGTTTAACTAAAAATTTTAAAGAGTAGTTGGACCTTTGGTACTACTCTTTTCCCCTTTGGTGCACGTACTAAAAACCCATTGCCTACCTCTTCCCCAAAAGAGCTCTGAGCAATGGGGAGTTTATAGAGATGTATCCCTTTGCGTCTTCTGTGACTCCATTCGGCCTCACGAACCGAATTGTAAGTACGTCACCACTCTTAACGTGAACTTCTTTTTCAACATAGTATTTGCATTCTCATCAGTTGGTTGTTGGTGAATATGGCAGTATAGTCTTTCCCTATACACATAAGCTTTTTGCCTAAAGTGATATTTAGTGCACTAAAAAGGCATGGCAGCATTTATCGATAACTTGGATTGTAGAAGTGAAAACCAAACTAATAACCAGAGAAGGCTACAATAAGCTTAAAGCTGAACATGATCATCTGTGGAATGAGAAACGACCAGAAATAACCAAGATAGTGACTTGGGCGGCTAGCTTAGGAGACCGTTCAGAAAACGCAGATTATACGTTCAACAAGCGCTTACTACGCCAAATCGATCGTCGCGTTCGTTTTTTGCGTAAGTTCTTACCGGAAGTGACCATTGTTGATTACTCACCACAGCAGGAAGGCAAAGTGTTCTTTGGTGCCTGGGTAGAAATCGAAAATGAAGCGGGTGACATTAAGAAGTTTAGAATAGTTGGACCGGAAGAAATCTACGGTGATGCTAAGGATTATATTTCTATCGACTCACCTATGGCGCGTGCACTGTTGAAAAAAGAGGTCGATGATGAAGTCGTCGTTCGTACGCCTGAAGGTGACAAAGAGTGGTTCGTCAACTCAATCAGTTATAGTAAGTCCTAGATTGTTTAGTGTTCGTAATGTGAGTTTTGAGGTAATCAAAGGCAATTAATTTTTAAAGGAAAATAAGTTTGTTCTATCTCTTGTTTACCGTAGTCTGGTAAATAAGCTAGTTTCAGCAACAGGTTAGGGCTGATTTCTATTTATATTTGCAGACAAAATATTTGGGTACGTAATAAACATTAACAATTATTTGCGCAAATTTTACTCTGGCAATGATACAGTTTCCTATGCTTATAAAAAGTAAATAGTTACTGACGGATGTAAAAGAATGCAAGAGAATTATAAAATTTTAGTTGTCGATGATGATGCGCGATTACGTTCTTTGCTGGAGCGTTATCTTTCTGAACAAGGCTTTCAAGTTCGAAGTGTTGCCAATAGTGAACAGATGGACCGACTACTTACCAGGGAAAATTTCCACCTGATGGTATTGGATCTAATGTTACCAGGAGAGGATGGTCTATCCATTTGCCGTCGTCTTCGAAGTGCTGAAAATATGATTCCAATCCTGATGTTAACAGCCAAAGGTGATGAAGTAGACCGAATAGTAGGCCTGGAAGTAGGTGCTGATGACTACCTGCCTAAGCCATTTAACCCACGAGAGTTACTTGCCCGAATCAAAGCAGTTTTGAGACGACAGGTTATTGAAGCACCGGGAGCACCGAGTTCCGAGGAATCTATCGTTGAATTTGGTGAGTTCAGGTTGAACCTTGGTACTCGGGAAATGTTCCAGGGAGAAGAAGCTTTAACACTAACTTCTGGTGAATTTGCGGTATTGAAAGCGCTAGTAACGAATGCCCGAGAGCCTATGTCCCGAGATAAGTTAATGAACATGGCCAGAGGACGTGAGTACTCAGCTATGGAGCGCTCAATAGACGTTCAGATTTCACGTCTTCGCAGAATGCTGGAAGAAGACCCAAGCAAGCCTAGGTATATCCAAACCGTATGGGGTTTAGGTTATGTTTTTGTTCCGGATGGAAAAGAGGCATAAGTCTATTTTTTAATGTAGCTATTTCCCCGCCCAGTGCGGGGGATTAAGATTGATTATCTTGTATAAAATTTGAGGCGCATATGCGAATTCGCAGCTCTCGTACTCAGGCAATTCTACTCTTTGCTGTTGTTTTAATTGGTAGCCAAGTCTTCTCATATTACGCAGTTTTCAACTACGCACTTCTTCCGAGTCTTCAACAATTCAATAAAATTTTGGCGTATGAAGTCAACTTAATGCTGGATCAAGACGTCGAACTTGAGAATGGCACCCTTCACCTGGAAGATAATGTTCGAGATAGGCTTCTGGAGCGTCTGGGGGTGACACTCCATCCATTGGATGACCCATTGGTGAAAGAATTTGAAAGTGCTTCTGTTATGGATTTCCTTGGTTCTGATATTAGTGAAGAGCTTGATACTTCTGCGGAAGTGAGGCTTTTACTAGGGTCTGAAAGTTACATTCTTTGGATACGGCTCGATGAGCTGCCTAACTACTTGCTGAGAATTCCATTGTCCGAGCTGCAGGAAGAGGATTTTATTCCTCTGTTTCGCAATAGCTTAATCATGGCTTTGCTTATTATTTTGGGAGGATGGATTTTTATAAGAATCCAGAATCGCCCACTTATGGCTTTGGAAAAAGCCGCTTTAAAAGTCGGAAAAGGTGAAATTCCGCCACCGCTTAAAGAGCAAGGGGCAACAGAGATCAAAGCTGTGACTCAAGCGTTCAACAAGATGTCGAAAGGTATTCAGAGACTGGAGGAAGACAGGGCACTTCTCATGGCCGGTATTAGCCACGATCTCAGAACACCATTAACTCGCATACGTTTAGCTACAGAGATGATGTCTGAGCAGGATAGCTATCTGGCTGAGAGTATGATAGAAGATACGGAAGAGTGTAACGAAATAATCAGTCAGTTTATGGATTACCTTAAGCCAGTAAAAGCGGATAGCTTTGAAGAGGTTAGCTTAAACGGAATTGCATCAAGCCTTGCCAATGCAGAATCAACGTCGGATTTAGATATAGAGCTTAAGACGGATGTTCAGTTAAAAAGTGTCAACGGAAATCCTATTGCGATTAAACGTTCAATTAGTAATTTAATTGTGAACGCCAGAAGATACGGGAATGGTTGGATAAGAATGTCGACAGGTATGACAGCTGATAATCAGTTGGCCTGGGTATGTATTGAAGATAATGGCCCTGGTATTGAGGAGAGTCAGCTTGGTAAGTTGTTTGAACCCTTTACCAGAGGAGATACCGCAAGAGGAAGCGAAGGTACAGGGCTAGGGCTCGCCATTGTTCAGAGAATAGTGAGTCAGCACAACGGCACTATCGCTGTAAATAACCGTTTAGAGGGTGGTTTAAAAGTGCAGTTGAGCTTTCCCGTCGTAATGAAAGGAAGAACTTAAGCATTTGAGTAGATATCGCGATTTTCCAGCCATCGGTTAATGATCGCCTGTGCATTCTGTGGGTAACGCTCATGGATGTGACGGGCGATACGCTGTACTTCAGGAATCATTTTTTGGTCTCTGACCAGATCAGCAATTTTAAACTCAGCGACACCGGTTTGTTTCGTTCCAAGTAACTCACCAGGACCACGAATCTCTAAATCTCGTTGAGCAATAACAAAACCATCATTGCTTTCTCTCAAGACTCCCAGGCGTTTTTGCGCTGTTTTAGATAAAGGGGCGTGGTAGAGCAAAACACAGTGACTAGCCACAGAACCTCGACCAACTCTTCCTCGTAGCTGATGAAGCTGTGCTAAGCCAAGGCGCTCAGGGTTTTCTATTATCATCAGGCTAGCGTTAGGTACGTCAACACCCACTTCAATAACCGTAGTCGCAACTAACAGGTGTAGCTCATTGTTTTTGAATTGCTGCATGACTTCCTGTTTTTCTGCTGGTTTCATCCGACCGTGGACAAGGCCGATTTTCAGTTCAGGAAGTTGTCTTTGTAGTTCATCTGCTGTGTCTGCTGCGGCTTGAGCTTCTAGTACCTCAGACTCATCAATTAGTGTACATACCCAGTAAGCTTGTTTGCCCTCATTAAGGCAGGCATTTCTTACTCGCTCGACAATATCATTACGTTTGGTATCGGGAATGGCCACCGTCGTGATTGGCGTTCTTCCCGGAGGCAGTTCATCTATCACAGACGTTTCAAGATCTGCATAGGCTGTCATAGCCAATGTTCTGGGAATTGGTGTTGCTGTCATAATTAGTTGATGCGGAAAAGCACCCTGAGCTTCACCTTTCTCACGAAGTTTAAGGCGCTGGTGGACTCCAAACCGATGTTGCTCATCGATGATAACCAGAGAAAGGTGGTTAAACTGAACATGTTCCTGAAACAGTGCGTGAGTACCTACTACCATCTGAGCTTCTCCGCTGGCAATGCGAGATAACTCAGCCTCCTTGGTTTTCCCCTTTAGTTTCCCCGCTAACCAGCCGACTTTAATACCCATAGGCTCAAGCCAGTTGGCAAAGTTAATCGCATGCTGTTCTGCCAGAAGTTCCGTTGGTGCCATCAATGCAACCTGATACTCATTCTCTATTGCTCTGACTGCGGCAAGTGCCGCCACCAAAGTTTTACCTGAGCCTACATCTCCTTGCACTAATCGCATCATAGGGTGTGGTTTAGATAAATCCTCTTCTATCTCATTAACCACTCTTGCCTGTGCATTGGTTGGAGAAAAAGGAAGTTGATCCAGCAGCTGAGATTTGAGTTTATTAATGGGCTTTAACGGAAGTGCAGAATCCAGTTGTCCTTTGCTTCGAACCGCCAACATAGAGAGGTTCTGAGCCAGTAGTTCTTCCAGTATTAGCCGTTTCTGTGCTGGGTGTTTGCCTTCATCAAACTCTTCGATATTAATATCTGGTGGTGGTCTGTGGATTGTATGAAGCGCTTGCCCCATGGTGAGCTGGTGGTCGTACAGCCCATTAGGTAGGAGTTCCTCTATTGCGGACTTATCCAACAACTCAAGGGCTTGATCGGTGAGGTTTCTTAATGTTACCTGTCTTAGACCTTCTGTTGTTGGGTATACCGGAGTGAGATTGTTTTCTGTATCAGGTTTCTGCGCAGGTGAGAAAAACTTAAAGTCAGGGTGGACAATCTCCAGCCCATAGCTGCCTCTTTTAATTTCACCATAAGCATGTACTAACTTACCTTTGGCGAAATTGTTCTTCATTCCAGCAGTAAAGTTAAAGAAGCGGAGAGTAACACTGCCATTACCATCGCTGATCTTTACTGTCAGCATTTTTCGGCGGCCAAAGATGGTATCGCAACTCATCACCTTGCCCTGAACGGCCCCCCAAAGTCCCGGGTGGAGCTTCGCCATAGGGTAAACACGAGTTCTGTCTTCGTAACGGAGAGGAAGGTGAAAAAGGAGATCCTGAATAGTCGATAAGCCAACCTTAGCCAGCTTTTCTGCAACCTTGGCACCAACACCAGAAAGTGAAGTAATAGGAACAGCAGAAAGTAACTGGGACATAAGCAAATCTCAGGAATTGAATGTAATCAGCTACATTCAATCATTTTACTGTCTTTTTGTACAGGTGGTTTTGATGGTTATTTACGTTGCATCTCGGCCCACCACTCCTTGTCTGCGACTATCTGGCCTTCATCATCCAGCGGAGGATAGGGTAGTTTTTTACGCTTAGCGACTTTTGCCAAAACCGGATGACCACGTTCAAACAGAGTTCGATGAATCACCTCTTCAGGCAGTGCAGACTTCTCACGTTCATACATACCCGCTAGTTCTCTTTGACGTTGAGCTTCAAATAGTATTAACGCGCTGGCTACTGAAACATTCAAAGACTGTACCATTCCAACCATGGGAATAATGATATCTTGATCGGCCAGTTCGAGGGCTTGCTTTGAAATGCCGTGCTTTTCACCACCAAGAACTATCGCAGTTGGTTTGGTGTAATCAATTTTTCGGAAATCGACAGCGGTATCCGACAAGTTTGTGGCAAGTACCTGCATTCCCTGACTTTTCAGAGTGCTGATAGCATCGCAAACTGAATCATGTGTATCTACTTCCACCCAGTTTCTTGCACCTGCAGAGGTATGACTCAAGGTTCTCATCTTTTCATCTGGCCAGACAGCATGGATTTTATGTAAGCCAACAGCATCTGCCGTTCTGATGACTGCTGAGACATTATTAGGCTTATGTACTTCTTCCAGACACAGAGTCAGGTCAGGCTGGCGAGCTTTGAGTACCGTTTGGATGCGGTTGTAGCGTTCAAGATTCATGGATGTTGCTCTGGAGATAGTTTCTTTTGGCGATAAAAAAACGCCTTCTGATTTGGCTCAGAAGGCGTGATTAGATTCTATGGTCTGCGGCGGCGTACTTTCAGTGCGTTAGGCATAACACGGATTTTCTTCATGATACCCGCAAGGTGCACACGATCTTTAGTCGTTAGCGCAAGAGTGATGGTGTATAAACGCCCATCTTTTTCCTCGGTAGAGATGCCATGGATATTGGAGCCAGTTCTGGAGATAACATTAGTCAGCTCCGCCAAAGCACCTTGCCTGTTATGCATATCGATTTGAAGTTCAGAGATGAACTCTTGTTCATGCTCATCTTCCCACTCAACACTCATGTACTTATCAGGTTCTTTCTGATAACCACGAACGTTTGAACATACTTCACGATGTACAACCAGGCCACGACCCGGCGATACGTGGGCGATAATGTGATCACCTGGAATAGGGTGACAACATTTTGCGTAGTTGAGAAGAATGCCATCAGCGCCTTTAATCGATAATTTCTTACTCGACTTAGATGGTACCGAACTTGTTTCTGTCAACTCATCGGCATCACCAAGCAGGCGGCGAGCGATTACAATACTCATCAACTCACCGAGACCTATTGCTGCAAGTAAGTCATCAACAGACTCGATCTTCAGATCCGTGAGCACGTGCTCAATATTTTCTGGGTAAATCGTGTCGATAGAGTGGCGACCAAGTGCGTGGTTCAGAAGTCGACGTCCAAGTGCTACAGACTCTTCGCGACGCATGGTTTTTAATACCTGTCGAATCTTAGTTCGTGCGCGTGAAGTAACTACGTAGTTTAGCCATGCTGCGTTTGGACGAGCGCCTGGGGCACTAATGATTTCGATGGTTTGTCCGTTTTTGAGTGACTTACTTAACGGGTAAGGCTGACGATCAACCCTAGCACCGACACAAGTGTTACCCACATCAGTGTGTACTGCATAAGCGAAGTCTACGGCAGTAGCACCAGCAGGCAGTTCTACAATTCGTCCTTTCGGAGTGAATACAAAGATTTCATCCGGGAAGAGATCAGATTTAACGTTCTCGATAAACTCAAACGAGTTACCTGCGCTTTGCTGAAGTTCTACCAGACTCTGCATCCAGCGTTGTGCTTTAACCTGCGCCGTTGTGCCTTTTCTGTCTCCACCGGCTTTATAAGACCAGTGAGCAGCGACACCTTTGTCAGCCATCTGATCCATATCTTCAGTACGGATTTGCACCTCTACTGGTACACCATGAGGACCTACCATAGAAGTATGCAATGACTGATAGCCGTTTGCTTTTGGTACTGCGATATAATCCTTCATCCGGCCCGGACGAGGCTTGTACAAATTGTGAACCTGACCTAGTACTCGATAACAAGTATCCGCATCATCTACGATCACACGAAAAGCGTAGATATCCATAATCGTATGGAATCGTTGCTCTTTGGTTTTCATCTTGTTGTAGATGGAATAGAGGTTCTTTTCTCGACCAATAACACGGGCATTCAGACCAACTTCATCAAGACGGCCTTCTAACTCCGTATGGATGCGTTGAATCATCTCTTTACGGTTGCCGCGAGCCGCTCTCACAACTTCTTTAAGAACCTTGTATCGGTTTGGATACAGAGCCTCAAAACCAAGCTCTTCCAGCTCGGTTTTAATGTTGTGAATACCAAGGCGGTGTGCAAGTGGTGCGTAGATTTCTAATGTCTCACGAGCTATGCGGCGTCTTTTGTCCGGACGTAATGCACCGAGAGTACGCATGTTGTGAGTACGGTCAGAAAGCTTAATCAGAATGACTCGAATATCCTGAACCATCGCAAGAACCATCTTGCGGAAGTTTTCAGCCTGAGCTTCTTTTCTGTCACGGAACTTAAGCTTGTCCAGCTTAGAAACACCATCCACCAGTTCGGCAACAGTATCGCCAAATTGTTCTGCCAGTTCTTCTTTTGATACTTCTGTATCTTCAATGACATCGTGCAGAATTGCCGCCATCAGAGTCTCATGATCCAGACGCATTTCTGCTAGGATTCGAGCTACAGCAACAGGGTGAATGATATAAGGTTCGCCACTGGAACGAGTTTGTCCCTCGTGAGCGTCTTTTGCTACCACATAAGATTGACGCAGAGCCTCTAATTGAGGCTCTGTTAGGTATTCCTGGGCAACGTCTTTGAGACTATCGAATAGATACAAATTATAGGCCCGAAAGGTTTCGTAAATTCAAATACAGAATTAACGGTTGTGAGCGATGCTGCTCACTGCTGCTAGTTCTGCTGCTTCCTGCTCTTGCTGCTCCTGACGCTCACGTGCATCAAGAACTTCCTTAGTGATCAAACCTTCTTCGATTTCACGAAGAGCGATAACCGTTGGCTTATCGTTCTCTTCAGGCACTAATGAATCTTTACCGCCAGTTTGCATCTGACGTGCGCGGCGAGCCGCAATAAGAACTAGGTCGAAACGGTTGCCAACTTTTTCAACTGCGTCTTGTACAGTTACGCGTGCCATGAGGACTCCCAATAGTTACAAAAAATTTAATATGACGAGAAATTATACACTCTATACCCAAACAACCTCAAGTTGTTACTTGAATATAAAGGGTTACTCAGAAAGTAGTGCTGTAAGCATGCCACTATATTTAGAGGTTTGCTTATCTTGCTTCAGACGCTCAGCACGAATAATTGCTTTAAAGTCCATAATGGAAACATCAAAATCGTCGTTCACGATAACATAATCATATTCATCGTAGTGTGACATTTCTGATTTTGCTTCACTCATGCGCTTTGCAATTACCGCTTCGCTATCCTGACCACGGGTTGTTAGTCTGCGCTCCAGTTCACCATTTGATGGTGGCAGGATAAAGACACTTTTAGCCAGTGGCATTTGTTCACGGATCTGACGGGCGCCTTGCCAGTCAATATCTAAGAATACGTCGATACCTTTGTTCAACGTCTCTTCAATCCATACACGAGAAGTACCATAGTAATTACCAAACACTTCTGCATGCTCAAGAAATTCGCCTTTTTCGATCAGCTCTTCAAACTTCTCTTTCTGTATAAAGTGGTAGTGTACACCGTCCTCTTCACCCGGACGCATACCGCGAGTAGTGTGAGAGACGGAAACTTTCATGGCGTATGTAGGATTCTTTTCCAGCAACGCATTGATCAAGCTAGATTTACCAGCGCCACTTGGTGCAGATACGATGTAAAGAGTGCCTGTAGCCATCTCGTTTACTCCACTTTGATTCGAAGTTAAGGATGAGTTTACTGGCATCCAGATTAAGAAACCAGCATAGAAAAATGGAGGCGAAGGGTAGCATGATGTGACGGCAATACACAACAGATCTATTAGTAATGGTGAATCTATGAATGCTTTGCAATGAATTAATTAGCCATCCAGACGTTTGTATTTTTAACGCATCACAAGTGCGCTATAATCCCGTTTAAATTATCACTCTGAAAAATATTTTTATTTTATAAAAGGATTTGTATATGAACTTAACTGCAAAAACAGTTGTTGTTATAGCAATTGGCGCTGCACTTTATGGTATCGGTGGTTTACCAATGTTTGGTATTCCGGTATTTGCCAACACTACTCTAAAACCTGCAATGGCAATTCTTGCGCTTTTCTCTGTTCTTTACGGGCCAATTGTCGGTTTCTTAGTTGGTTTTATCGGCCACTGGGTTACAGATCTATTTGCGGGTTGGGGAGTTTGGCTCACATGGGTGCTTGGATCGGGCATTGTCGGCTTGGTTATCGGGTTATTTCCTTCAATCACCAAAGGAAGAATCTCTCAGGGATTGTTTGAAGGAAAGGACTTTGTGATTTTTGTTGTGTTAACAATTGTAGGCAATGTTGTTGGTTACGGATGCTCTGCATTCCTTGACACCATCTTGTACGCGGAACCTTTCGCAAAAGTCTTTACGCAGCTAGTTATCATCGCTGCTGGCAATACTGTACTTATTGCTATTGTTGGCTTCTTTATCCTGAAATCTGTGGCTAAAAGAAACCAGCAAAGCCTAAATCTTAAAGAAGAATAAATATTAATGACTATCGAGTTTTCTGACTTTTCTTTCCAGTATGACTCGCTAGATAAGCCCACATTATCAAATATCAACCTTCAAATTAAGAAGGGTGAGAAGGTTGTTATTGTGGGCCCTAGCGGAAGTGGAAAATCTACTCTTGGGCAATGCCTCAATGGCCTCATACCACATGCTCGGAAGGGTAAAATTTCTGGCTCACTTACAATAGATGGTCATGACGCACTAAAGTTTGCTATGAATGACTATACCGAGAAGGTTGGCACCGTACTTCAAGATGCGGATAACCAGTTTGTTGGCTTGAGCATAGGAGAAGATATTGCCTTTGCTTTAGAAAACCAGCTAGTTAAGAGTATCGATATGTACCCAATTGTGAAAGCTACCGCTGGTATGGTGGATTTAGAGGGTATGCTGGATCACTCACCACATGAATTATCTGGTGGACAGAAACAACGTGTTTCACTTGCTGGAATTCTGGTTGATGATGTTGATGTTCTACTTTTTGATGAGCCTTTAGCAGCCTTAGATCCGAAAACTAGTCAGAAAACGATTGATATTATAGATAAGCTTCATTCAGAAAGTGGAAAAACAGTCATTATCATTGAGCATCGATTAGAAGATGTCTTATACCGAAACGTCGACAGAGTGGTCTTGATTGATAAGGGTACAATTGTTGCTGACATGACTCCAGATGAGATTTTGGCTTCTACTCTTCTTAAAAAGCACGGTATAAGAGAGCCACTTTATCTTTCTGCGTTGAAGGTTGCTGGATGCAAAATTGAAGTTGAAAAATCGCCTAGCAAACTTTCTGACATGCCGATAACTGATTACAAGGAGAGGGTAAATTGTTGGTTCGAGAAAAAGCCTAGTCCAATCGAACTTGAAAAAAAGGATCCTCTGTTAAGTATTGAAGCACTTTCTTACTCATACGATGGTGATGCAAAAGCTTTGAGTGATATTGGTTTTAATGTCCATAAGGGCGAAGTCATCTCTGTTCTCGGTAAAAACGGTTCAGGAAAATCAACGCTGACTAAGCTCATTATGGGAGTCATCAATCCAGACTCCGGAGCTATAAAAATAGGTGGAGAAGACCTTTCTGAACTTTCTATCTTTGAACGAAGCCAAAAAGTAGGCGTGGTAATGCAAAACCCTAATCATATGATTTCGCACCATATGATATTTGACGAAATTGCTTTTGGGTTGCGCAATCGTGGAGTTGATGAATCTACAGTGACGGAAAAAGTTGGTCATATACTGGAGCTTTGCGGACTTAAGAAGTATCGAAACTGGCCAATAGACGCATTAAGTTATGGTCAGAAGAAGAGGGTTACCATAGCCTCTATTTTGGTTTTAGAGCCAGAAATACTGATTCTGGATGAGCCTACAGCGGGTCAGGACTATCTGAATTACACTTCGATGATGCGCTTTGTTCAGAAGTTAAATCGAGAGCTTGGCATTACAGTAATAATCATCTCCCACGATATGCATTTAGTGCTTGAGTACACGACTCGCTCAATCGTGATATCCGATAGTTTTCTGATAGCAGATGCTCCAATGACTGAAGTGTTTTCACAACCAGATTTACTGGATAAAGCCAACTTAGCGACGACGAGTCTATATCAGCTTGCCATTGATATGGGAATACAGGATACCAACACCTTCATGCAACACTTTATTGAGCAAGAGAGGGCAGCGTGAAGGATTCAAAAATAACATTTGGCATCAACTACATCGATACCAACTCACCGTTACATCAGCTCAATGGCATTACCAAATTTGCTCTATTTATTGCGTGGACAACGGTTGTCTTGACAACGTTTGACTTGAGAATGATTGTGTCTCTTTTAGTCATTGGCCTTGTATTACTTAAAGTTTCCGCTATTCCACTTAGGATATACAAACCGTTACTGATAGCGACAGCTAGTGTGTTAACGCTTAATGCACTTTTCATCTTCTTGTTGGCACCAAACCAAGGTACAGAGATCTTAGGAAGTGAAACGATTTGGTTATCACTACCTTATGGGTACTCGATCACTAAAGAAACGGTATTTTATTTAGTGACGGTGACACTGAAGTATTTCAGTATGTTCCCAATTGCTCTGGTGTTTGTATTTACTACTCACCCGACAGAGTTTGCTGCTAGCCTTAACAAACTAAAAGTCCCCTATAAAATCGCTTATGCAGTTAGTCTTACACTGAGGTATTTGCCAGAGATTAAAAAAGATTTTGTGAATATCATGCATGCTCAGCAAGCTCGAGGGATAGAGCTTTCAAAAAAAGCACCTTTCTTTGAGCGAGTAAAAAATATTGTAAGAATTCTTGGTCCGTTGATTTTCTCTAGTTTAGATAAAGCTGATGACATATCTAATGCAATGACGCTCAGAGGGTTCGGGCGTCATCAAAGTCGTACTTGGTATAGTTTAAAACCGATTAAAAGAGTGGATGTTGTCTGTATACTGGGGATTATGCTGATTACTATTCTAGCGATAGCTAAACGCATTATTGAAGAGGAACTTTTCTGGTATCCGCTTTAACATTTTTTGGCCCTATTATAGGGCCAAATAAATATTTAAGCAGCCATTTCTAATAAACTTTCAAGATTTAGAAGGGCAGAAAAAGTCAGCAATTTCTTTTCTCTTGTGTAACGCTTTTCTGGCGCATGCTGCAAAACACCTAAATTACTTTCGTAGATCCAGGGCCATTTGTACTCTTCTGGTTTTAGGCTTCTGTGCAACCCGCATCTCATACAAAGTTCAAAATATAACTCTCGACATTCTGCCCGGTCGTTTTTTATATAGCTATTCTTAAGTTCGTTAATTAGCACATTGTTGTTCATTATTTATTGCTTGTTTTATAGTTTTGACCACTGTTTTATCTATTTTTCATTCGCATGCCGTATTTTATGTCATCGAAATGTCAGACTTAGCCATTAGCTGAGGGAAATCAAAATAAAAAAATAGCCTCGTTAATTCGAGGCTAAATTGCAATAAACTAATGAGTGATATTTTACTCAATATTCTGAATTTGCTCTCTCATCTGCTCGATTAGAACTTTTAGCTCGACACCGGAAGCAGTGATATCTGTGCTGATAGATTTAGAAGCTAGTGTGTTCGATTCACGGTTAAACTCTTGCATCATAAAGTCGAGGCGACGTCCACATGCCCCACCTTTTTTCATGATGTTCGTTGCTTCTTTAACATGAGAGTCTAAGCGATCCAACTCTTCCGCAACATCAACCTTTTGCGCTAAAAGGATCAGCTCCTGCTCTACACGGCTCACTTCAAGTTCAATTTTTGCTTCTTCAAATTTGGTAATGATTCGTTCGCGTTGCCACTCCAGGATTTCTGGCATGCGAGCACGAACCTTTACAACTTCATCAGTGATAGCAGAAAGACGCTGTTCAATCAGAGACTTCATGTTTTCACCTTCACGACCACGAGCATCGATAAAGTCTTGTACGGCTTCATCAAAAGCACTTAGAAGATCTTTATTTACAGCATCCATATCTTGCTCTGGTGTTTCCATAACACCTGGCCAGTTCATAACCTGGAATGGATTTACGCGGCTTAGTTCACCAGTCATATGCATGATTTGATTGGCTGCATCAATAACCTGGTTCGCTAAGGTTTCGTTGATTGTCAGCTTACCTGTTGCGGATGGGTTTGCCTCAAAGCGCAGGTGGCACTCAACCTTTCCTCGTGCCAGACGTTTACGGAAGCGCTCTCGTAGTATCGGCTCTAGTCCACGGAATTGCTCCGGTAGACGGAAGTAGGTTTCAAGATAACGTTGGTTTACAGAACGGATTTCCCACACTGCTGTACCCCAATCACCCTTTACTTCTTTACGCGCGTAGGCGGTCATGCTGTAAATCATTACAATACCTTTATGGAAACCGATTAGATAAATCGGTGGGAGATAATAAGTTTAGAATTGCCATAATGTTAGCACACAAATGACTTCATATGGCTTGAAATCAATACTGGCTCTATGAACAAAATTTGATTTCCTATATAATTCGTCGCCAATTATGTGACCCCATACTAGGAAATTTCCATGCGTCCAAATGACAGAAGCCCTGAACAAGTTCGTCCCATCAAAATGACCCGAAACTACACAGCTTATGCTGAAGGTTCTGTGCTTGTAGAATTTGGTAATACAAAAGTCCTTTGTAACGCTACTGTTGAGGAAAATGTACCTCGCTGGCTTAAAGGTCAGGGGAAAGGTTGGGTAACGGCTGAATATGGCATGCTACCAAGAGCAACACACTCTCGTAACCGTCGTGAAGCAGCAAGTGGTAAGCAAGGTGGACGCACAATGGAAATCCAACGCCTTATCGCGCGCAGCCTTCGTGCGGTTGTTGATCTGGAAGCGATGGGCGAAATCATGGTTACTGTAGATTGTGACGTGATTCAGGCAGATGGCGGCACTCGTACGGCTTCTATCAGTGGTGCAAGCGTGGCAATGGCTGACGCATTCCAGCATCTGGTTAAAGAAGGTAAGCTAAAAGCGAACCCAATGAAAGGGCATGTTGCCGCAGTTTCTGTTGGTATTGTCGAAGGCGAGGCGCTTTGTGACCTTGAGTATGTTGAGGACTCAGCAGCTGATACAGACATGAACGTTGTGATGACTGAAGAAGGCAAGATGATTGAGGTTCAGGGAACGGCAGAAGGCGAACCGTTTAGTCATGAAGAGTTGATGGATTTACTGGCTCTGGCTAAGAAAGGCATTGCCGACATTGTTGAGATTCAGAAGTCGTCGTTAGAAAATTGATTGATAAATAGCTCCTTTTAAGGAGCTATTTTTTTGTGCGGACTAAAGATAGATCTGCGTGAGTAATTGAAGATAGATATTAATTAGAGGAATAGCATGAAAGCTTATCAGCGTGAGTTTATTGAATTTGCCTTAGAGAAAGAAGTGTTGAAGTTTGGCGAGTTTACTTTGAAGTCTGGCCGTAAGAGCCCTTATTTCTTCAACGCTGGTCTGTTTAATACCGGCCGTGATCTGGCACGCTTAGGGCGCTTTTATGCAGCAGCGCTTGCTGATTCTGGTATCAATTACGATGTACTGTTTGGCCCTGCATATAAAGGGATTCCAATTGCTACAACGACAGCAGTCGCTTTAGCTGATCATCATGACACTGATACGCCTTACTGTTTCAACCGTAAAGAGGCGAAAGATCATGGTGAGGGTGGTAATCTGGTAGGTAGCCCGCTTGAAGGCCGCATCATGCTAGTGGATGACGTAATCACTGCGGGTACAGCGATTCGAGAGTCCATGGAAATCATTAAAGCAAACGGTGCAGATTTAGCTGGTGTTCTTGTTGCTATTGACCGTCAGGAAAAAGGTAAAGGTGAATTGTCTGCGATTCAGGAGGTTGAGCGAGACTTTGGTTGTGCAGTTATCTCAATTGTTAGTCTGACAGATCTGATTACTTATCTTGAAGAGAAAGGTAATAGCGCTAAACACCTTGAGGCGGTAAAAGCTTATCGTGCTGAATACGGTATCTAAGAGCTGATTACTCGATTAGATACCATAAAGGCGAGCATGGTGCTCGCCTTTATTACTTTAAAGCATCTCACTAAGAACGGTAGATATCTTTACCGTCCCTCTGAGTCTCTAACAAGTAAAGATTCCACATATACTGCTCAGGCCTTTCCATAAGCAACTCTTCAATTGCCTGATTCATTCTTCTTGCATCCAGCTCTTCATCACCCGTTGGGAAGTCTTCTAGTGCAGGAAGGATGTGAACCTCATACTTACCCGTTTTGTCATTATAGGCCGGAAGGATCGGAACTACTTTTGCTCTTGAAAGTTTTGCCATCTTACCAAAGCCTTTAAGAGTGGCCTTCTCAGTGCCGAAGAACGGTACAAAAACAGAGTTCTGCGGGCCATGATCTTCATCTGGAAGCCAGTAACCAACATACCCATCCTTAATTGAACGAATAAATGGTTTTATTCCAGCACTGCGAGCAAAGATTCGTCCACCATATTGCATACGCTGCACGTGCATCAGCCAGTCACCGATAGGGTTGTTCTGTGGCTTCATTATCGTTGCTATCTTATAGCCTCGGGCAGCCAGCATGATTGCCGGGTAATCAACAGCCCAGGCATGTGGTGCGAGAACAATAACTTTTTCGCCTTTATCAAGGTGAGGAATAATGTTCTCTTCGCCAATCATTACACCTCGATTCTGGTTGTGTTTTGTTGAACGAACCAGTAGTTCAGAGTAGCCCAGCATAAACTGCGCTGCTTTGGCGAAGCAGTTATCAATAATTTGCTGAATTTCTGTTTCGCTTTTTTCTGGGAAACACTTAGTTAGATTGATTCGGGCCCGTTTTACTACGCGACCATTTCTTTTAACGATCTGCTTTGATAGTGAAGTTGCTATAGAGTCTCTGATTCTTGGCGGGATAAACGCCAATATGACCGAGAACAGAATACCCAACCATGTAGGCCAGTGCTTCGGGTGCAAAAACGCCCACTGGAAAGTAGGTTTGTAAAGGTAACTGTCTATGCTGCTTTTTGCACTATTTTTACTATTGTCGTTCGCCATTCGGCTGTACACCTTCTATAGATAGCGTTCGTTAGATTTGTTCTTGTCTGGCATCGATTTAAAGCGTTTGTGTAACCACATCCACTGATCCAACCCACGAAGAATTACTTTCTCCATTGATTTGTTTAGTAGAGCTGCACCGGCAGTCATATCCTTTTGAGGATAGTCTTTTATTGCCTCATCGACGAGGATATCGTATTTGCCATCTTTGTTACGGAATCCAGAGCCTGACACGATTTCACACTTACTTGGGTAGGCAAGAATGCTAGGACCTGTTGTTGTACAAGCTTCTTCAACACCAAAGAATGGCACAAATACTGATTTGTTGTGACCATAGTCATGATCCGGTAGGTAGAATAGACGTTCCCCTTTTCTAAGCACTCTAATCATTCCTTTTACGTCACGACGGTCTATCAAACGGTTTCCACCATGAGTTCGGCCCCAGTACTGGATTAAGTTATATGCAGGGTTGGCATGAGGTCTATATACACCGTATCCCGCGAGGCCAAATGTAGTAAATGCACGAGCTGTAATCTCAAGATTAAGTGCATGAACACAGCAGAGCAAAACCCCTTTTTTATTTTCATTAAAGTGGTTCAGCTCGGTCATATCGCCAACATTGAGAATTCGCTTAAATCTCCACGTTGGCCAAAACCAGGTGATGCCTGTTTCCATCAAAGCCATTCCGGTGTTTTTAAAGTTTTCGACCACAATAGTATCGATTTCTTCTTTACTCATATCCGGAAATGAGAGCTCTAGATTTCGGGTAGCAACATGTACGCGTTTTTTTCCATAACGCATACCTATTTCACCAATCTTTCTGCCAATGTACAAAAGAACCTTGTACGGCATAATATTGACAAACAGTGCTAAAAAGCCAAATCCAAGCCATACACCCCAGTATTTGGGATGAAGTAGGGCAGTGGAGAATGTTGGTTTTATGCTATTACTCATACTTGTTACTGAATCTGCGCACTTAGAAGCGCCCAGTATTCCTCAAAATTTTCAGTGGGTTGATACTTAAAGTCAGATCGAACAAATCGATTCAGGCTCCCTTCGACCTGACCAAGCAGTTGTGCTGCCAGTATCTTCTCGTCGACTGGGAATGACTTGCCCTCTCTGAGCATACGCTCACGAAGAATTTGTCTAAGTTGTGTTTCGATACGCTCAAACAGCTGGTTAATACGATCTCTTAGTCTTTCATTTTCAAACATCAGAGCATGGCCAGACATAATCCGGCTAAGGCCAGGGTTTCTCTCTGCGAAAGCTAATAATAGCTGTAGAACCAGTCTCAAGCGTTGAAGCGTATCTTTCTCTTCATCCAGAATTCGGTTGATTCGAGTCATGATGGCATCTTCAATAAACTCAATCAGACCTTCAAACATTCTGGCTTTGCTTGGAAAGTGGCGATATAGAGCTGCTTCTGAAACACCGACTTGTTTCGCAAGTTTTGCCGTCGTGATTCGCGATGCGCCTTCACTGGTCTCTAACATATGAGCGAGAGCCTGAAGGATCTCTTCACGACGATTGGATTTTCTCGTGCCGGACATCTATCAATTCCTTTTTATTTTCTACAACAGAGAGAACGTATCTTTTCTCGAAGCATCATTCTAACTAAGAGATAGAATAGTGCGTAGCTTTTTGTTTACTTTACTGTTTGCCAGAGTGACCGAAGCCACCTTCTCCGCGTTTAGTTGCGTCAAAGTCATCAACAATATTGAACTCAGCCTGTACAACGGGCACAAATACCAGTTGTGCAATACGATCGCCCGGCTCAATTGTGAATGTAGTTTGTCCACGGTTCCAGACTGATACCATGAGTTGTCCCTGATAGTCTGAATCGATAAGTCCGACAAGGTTCCCCAGCACGATCCCATGTTTATGGCCCAGACCAGAACGAGGAAGAATAGTAGCGGCTAGGTTATGATCGGCAATATGGATTGCCATACCTGTTGGCACCAGGTGTGTTTCACCGGGCTCTACAGTTAATGCCTCATCAAGGCATGCTCGCAGGTCAATTCCGGCAGAACCTTCCGTAGCATAAGTGGGTAATGGAAACTCGTTACCAATACGAGAATCCAGAATTTTTAAGTCGATTTGTTTCATGAACAAGGGTCCTGAAATTCTTGGATAAGCCCTGTGGCTACAGGGCTAACAATTAAATTAATTCTGAAATCTTAATCAAGATATCTGAAGCGATGCCGGCTTTTGTATCAAGTGGAAGAGCTTTTTCTCCACCATTCCAGTACAAGTGAATAGCATTGTTACTGCTATTAAAACCTTGTCCTTCTACCGATACATCATTAGCACAGATAAGGTTCAGATTCTTTTTCTCCAGCTTGCCTCTGGCGTACTGTTCCACATCTTGTGTTTCTGCGGCAAAACCAACAGTAAATGGTCGTTTTTCCGCAAGTGCTGCAACGGACGCGACAATATCAGGGTTTTTCACCATTGCAATAGACATGGCATCATTGTCGTCCGTTTTTTTAATCTTCTGCTCAGCAATATTTTCCGGGCGGTAATCCGCAACCGCAGCGCAGGCAATAAATATGTCTTTACCCGGCGCAGTCTGCATGACTGAGTCATACATATTCTGAGCGCTTTCCACATCGATACGGGTAACATTAACAGGTGTTTCTAAACTCACTGGGCCACTTATCAGTGTTACATCTGCACCAAGCTGAGCTGCTGCCTGAGCTAAAGCAAAGCCCATTTTTCCAGAGCTATGATTAGATATATAACGAACAGGGTCTATTGCTTCTCTGGTGGGGCCCGCAGTGATAACCACTGATTTACCTTCCAGAAGTTTTGGTTGGAGGAAATTTTCACATAACCCTACTAGTTGCATAGGTTCGAGCATTCTACCCATACCCACATCACCACAAGCTTGCTCGCCAGCTCCAGGCCCCCAGATATGCATACCACGACGTTTCAGAGTCGCAATGTTCTCCTGAGTTGCAATGTTCTGGTACATTTGCTGGTTCATGGCAGGGGCTACAGCAACAGGTGCGTCTGTCGCCAAAACTAATGTAGAGAGCAGATCATTACCCATACCTGCAGTTACACGAGCGATTAGATCTGCTGTTGCTGGTGCCAGAAGGACTAAGTCAGCCCACTTACCTAGTTCGATATGGCCCATTGAAGCTTCTGCTGCCGGATCTAACAAGCTATCAGATACCGGACGTCCAGATACTGCTTGCATTGTAAGAGGAGTTATAAATTCTTTTGCAGCTTTCGTCATTACGACTTGTACAGTTGCACCTCTTTCAGACAGTCTGCGGGTTAATTCAGCACATTTATATGCAGCAATCCCACCACTGATTCCGAGCAGGATTTTCTTTCCTTCTAATGTTTGCATTTTCAGGTTCTCCAAAATTCTGTGCAAACCATACCATAAATTGCTTAAAGGGCTTATTGAACTTTCTGAGTTCTAATATTTGATTTCTGACTACTATCTATAGGTTTGGGAGCTGTTAGGACGTTTACACCTTGCATTGATATTTGTGAGCTAAATTCAAAACTCATAAAGCCTCTGTGATTTCAGGCTCATCTTTGCAATTTTTCAGTCGATATAATCGAAAAGGCTAATATTTAACTGGATCGGCAACTTAACAATAAAAATCAGCCGACAATATTGTGGAGAGAGTGTATGAGCTTAAAAAGTCGTGGGAAGTTACTTTCAATTACTATCATTCCCCTGCTATTAATCACGTTTCTGGTAACAGGGGTTTTTTATTGGAACGGATTAAATGATCTCGAAGAGCAGCTAGAACGTTATCAAACTGAGCTCATCAATAATAAGAAAACAGAATTGACGGCTCATCTCCGTATGGGGCGGACCGCTATTAAATCTTTGTATGATGAGGATCAGAATGGTGAGAACATTGAAGCTGCAAAAGTAATACTTAGCAACATGCGCTTTGCTGATGATGGTTACTTTTTTGCTTATGACTCAAAGGGCGTTAATACCATGCACGCCATCAAGCCGCAATTGGTCGGAAAAAATTTATACGGCTTTAAAGATGAAAATGGTGTACCTGTGATCGCAGGTCTGATTGATGCGTCAACTAAAGGCGATGGTTTTTTAAACTTCTCTTGGCATAAGCCTTCAATCGATGCACTTGCACCTAAGTTGGGTTACGCAGAGCATCTGCCTAAATGGGATTGGGTTCTGGGGACTGGAGTCTATATAGACGATATTGATGCGGCTGTGAGCGAATACCGCCAGCAACGTGAATCTGAAATTCTTTCAGACACGCAATTTGCCATACTTATTTCTTTGGTTGGCTTGGCTTTAACTGCACTCGTTGTGAGTTTACTGGTGAATAAAGGCCTCGCACCGCTTCATAGCATGTCTCAGAAGCTTAACGATATAGCAGAAGGTGATGGTGATCTGACAGAGCGTCTTGAAGCAAAAGGCAGTGACGAAGTTGCTGAGTTAGGTCGAGCCTTTAACAAGTTTATGGATAAACTTCAGCCTATCATGCGTGATGTTCAGTCCAGCTCTACAGATGTACTTCAGGCGTCCAAAGATTTGGATGGTCAAACATCAATCGCTAGTCAGACAATGCAGAGTCATAGTGTAGAAACAGAAAAAGTAGTAACTGCAGTGACAGAGATGGCAGCTACTTCCAGAGAAGTGGCAAACAATACAAATGCTACTTCAGATGCAATTAGTTCAGCAAATCAGCAAATTCAGGATGCGCAGCTGGAAGTATCACAAGCGATCAATAGTATCAACGAATTGGTGGCAGAAGTTAACGTAACTTCTGGAGCAATTGAGTCATTAAGTGACCAAACAAACCAGATTACCAGTGTCATTGAGGTGATTGGTGGTATTGCGGAACAAACTAACTTGTTGGCTCTGAATGCGGCTATCGAAGCGGCGCGAGCTGGAGAGCAGGGACGTGGTTTTGCTGTGGTAGCAGATGAAGTACGTAATCTGGCAAGTAGAACCCAATCCAGCACTGAAGAGATTAACGATATGCTTACTGCGCTTCAGTCTGGTGTGAAAACAGCCGTGACCACGATGACAGAAAGCCAGCAGCGTGGAGAGAAGACGATTCAAGACTCATCTATGATTCAGGAGCGGCTGACGGGAATTCTGGAAGCGGTTAGCATTATTCACGAGATGGGTATACAAACAGCCTCTGCTGCGGAGGAGCAGAGCGTGGTATCCGAAGAGATAAATCAGAATCTTGTTGCGATTCAGCAGATGGTGATGGGGTTGAGTAACGATCTTCAGCAGTCTGAGCTTATTAGCTCTTCGCTCGCGAATTCTGGTTCCAAAATGAATGATCTGGTTGGACACTTTAAGGTTTAATTGTTCTTCAAAAAGAGTTAGCAAAAATGGCAAAGTGATTTTATTACTTTGCCATTTTTTATTGCCGATAAGTTGTTCTTGTTTTAACTACCCCGCAAACTACTCATTATCGATTGCATGACAGCCGATTCCTCAGCTTACTAACGTAAGAGGAGGGCGTATGTCCATTAAATCATTACCCAAAGAGTCACAGCCGAGAGAAAAGCTTTTGCTACGTGGAGCACAATCTCTCTCCGATGCAGAATTGTTGGCGATATTTTTGCGAACAGGGGTTAAAGGAATGAACGTCATAGAGCTTGCAGACTATCTCATAGAGGATTTTGGCTCTTTGCGGGCATTGTTTAGCTGTAAGAAAGAGGAATTTTGTAAACATAAAGGATTGGGGGAAGCCAAGTATGTCCAACTTCAGGCTGTTATTGAAATGACTCAAAGATACTTAGCTGAAACCTTGCAGCGCAGTGATGCTCTGTGTAGTCCTCAACAAACACGTATGTATCTTTCCAATAAATTGAGGGATAGGCAGAGGGAGGTGTTTATGGCCTTATTTCTTGATAACCAGAATAGGGTCATCTGCGATGAGATACTTTTCGAAGGAACGATAGATAGTGCAAGTGTTTATCCCAGAGAAGTGGTCAAGAGAGCTATAGCAAACAATGCGTCTTCATTGATTTTTGCGCATAATCATCCTTCCGGAATTGCTGAACCTAGTCAGGCTGACAGGCGTATAACTACCAGACTTTCAGATGCATTGGCTTTGGTTGATATCAAAGTACTGGATCACTTTGTTATTGGGGATGGAGAGGTGGTCTCGTTTGCTGAACGTGGATTAGTATAAAAATCTTAATTACTGGTTGTTCAAAACGTGAAATCTGCTACAATCCGCGCACTATTTTTGAACACAAATTCAGCTCTGCTCAAAAAAAGATCACGAAATCCTGCAAAAAGGATCTGTTCGGCTCTTGAGCTATGCACGTCAAGTTAGTATAATGCGCGACCTTTGATAGCCTTGTATGGGTTTCCATAACGGTTTTTACCTCCGTTCTTTTGAACAAATAAGAGGTTCGGCCACCAAGGTTGATATCGAGCTGAAACGATTTGGAGAAGACTTAAATGTCCCGAGTATGCCAAGTAACTGGTAAGCGTCCAGTAACGGGTAACAACCGTTCACACGCACGAAATGCTACAAAGCGTCGTTTTCTGCCGAACCTACAAACTCATCGTTTCTGGGTAGAGAGCGAAAAGCGCTTCGTTAAACTACGTCTAACTGCTAAGGGTATGCGTATCATCGACAAGAAAGGCATTGATGCTGTTCTTGCTGATATCCGTGCTCGTGGCGAGAACGTATAAGAGGAATTGAACAATGGCTAAAGGCATTCGTGAGAAAATTCGTCTAGTATCTTCTGCTGGTACTGGTCACTTCTACACAACTGACAAGAACAAGCGTAACATGCCAGGCAAATTCGAGATCAAGAAATTTGATCCAGTAGTTCGCAAGCACGTTATGTACAAAGAAGCAAAAATCAAGTAATTGGTTTTACAGTTTCTCTAAAAACCCAGCTTAATAGCTGGGTTTTTTATTATGTGAAGACATGGTATTAGACTTGAGGAGGGGCATCAGTCAGATCCAAAAAGATCCCTTGTGTATACTTTATCAGCGACATCCTCTAAGACGTCGGTCATTCGATTAGCAACGATGACGTCAGACATATTTTTAAACTCATCCAAGTCTCTCACAACTTTCGAGTAGAAAAAGTGCTCTTCCTGCAAAACAGGCTCATATACAACAACTTCTATACCTTTGGCTTTTAACCTCTTCATTATGCCTTGAACGGACGATGCTCTGAAATTATCGGAACCGGATTTCATGATCAGTCGATAAATACCAACGACTTTGGGTCTTTGGCTATAGATAGAGTCAGCAATAAAATCTTTTCGGGTTCTATTTGCATCCACAATGGCACCAATAATATTGTTCGGCACCTTACGATAATTAGCGAGCAGTTGTTTTGTATCTTTTGGCAGGCAGTATCCGCCGTAACCAAAGGAAGGATTGTTATAATGATTTCCAATTCGTGGATCTAGACCTACCCCTTCAATAATCTGTCTTGTATCTAGCCCATAGGCCTCGGCATATGAATCCAGCTCATTAAAGTAAGCGACTCTCATCGCTAAGTAAGTGTTTGAGAAAAGTTTTACAGCTTCTGCTTCAGTGGAGTTTGTAAACAAGACCGGAATATCGGTTTTCTCAGCTCCTTGGACTAGCATTTCAGCGAATAGTTGTGCACGTTCGCTTCGCTCTCCAATAATAATCCGAGAAGGGTAGAGGTTATCGTATAGGGCTTTACCTTCACGAAGAAACTCCGGAGAGAAAATGATATTGTCACATTCAAAGTGGTCTTTTATCTTTTCCGTATAACCAACAGGCACTGTTGACTTAATTATCATTACAGCTTTTGAGTTAATACCAATAACGTCACGAATAACTGACTCTACTGATGAAGTGTCGAAGAAGTTCGTATGTGGGTCGTAGTCTGTGGGCGTAGCTATGATGACATACTCGGCATCTTTATAAGCCGCTTCTTTGTCTAATGTTGCGGTAAAATTGAGATTCTCTCTGGTGAGAAACTCTTCAACTTCTTTATCTACGATAGGTGATTTTTTATTGTTTAGAAGAGAGACTTTCTCGTCGATAATATCGACAGCTACAACTTCATGATTTTGAGCCAGTAGCAGCGCGTTTGATAAACCAACGTAGCCTGTCCCTGAAACTGCTATCTTCAATGTGACTTCCTCAATCTTTTATTCCTTTAATCAGTAAGATAAATATAGTCCTACAAAGATTGCAGATCTATTAATCAGTTCAGATAGTTCAGTTTGTCTTAGAACTATGACTTATTGATGGTTTTGTACGTTTCTATAACGAGTTTTCATGTTTTGACTCAAAGGCAGATTAAAAAACGCTAGCCATTTAGGTTTCACAAAGCAACAATAGTGCTCATTCAATATGATAAAACAACAGTTGTCGTGATTGATGATGAGACTTATTAGAGAGATTGGAAACTAATGAAACTTTCTAGGCGTGGATGGAACAATGTATTGATGCTTGGGGTTATCGTTTTTATGATGGCTCTTAACCTGCCAAATATCCTCAAAGGTGCCATGGAAGACTCTGAGCAAGTTTCTGAGTATCCATATCTTATGGACCCCAATTCTCACCCCGTTCAAGTACACTTTTCTGACTGGTCCATAATTAAAACGGAAGCAGAATGGTCGGCAACAGAAGAGTTATCTATCAGCGCTTCTGAGTTGGTCCAAAGGTGGAAGAAGCTTGTCGGTACGGAAGTATTGGCTTCAACCTTCGACAAGCTGAAAGAGAAACTTAATAGCGCTAATACGATAGAAGTGTGGTATCAGGATATTGAGGAGCCGCAACGAATTACTTACTACGAGACGCCACAGTTCTGGTTAATGCAGAACTGGCAAGGTAAATGGATTGCTGTATCTGTTGATAGTGAGTACTTGTTTCCGTTGAAGTGAGCGATGTGAGAAGGTTAAATGCCAGAGTTACCTGAAGTAGAAGTCAGCAGGATGGGAATAACTCCCCATCTAAAAGATCAGACAATCAAAGAGATCGTAATCAGGCAGCCTCAGTTGCGTTGGATGATTCCCGATGAGCTGTCTCAGCTATCAGGAAAAGTCATCCTGGATATCGAACGTCGAGCAAAGTATCTTCTGATTCGCCTGGATACAGGCTCAATTATTATTCACCTGGGTATGTCTGGCTCTTTAAGAGTGCTTGATGAAAGCTATGCTTCTGAAAAGCATGATCATGTGGATCTTGTATTAGAAAATGGAAAGTTACTTAGATATAACGATCCCCGACGTTTTGGTGCATGGTTGTGGCAAGAGCATGATCAGCTTCATGAGCTTTTGGATCATCTAGGCCCAGAACCTTTAGAAGGTTGCTTTACTCCAGAATACATGCAGGAAAAGGCGAAGAATAAAAGAACGGTAATCAAGCAGTTCATTATGGATAACAAGGTTGTTGTCGGTGTCGGTAATATTTATGCCAATGAGTCCCTGTTTTCGTCACATATTCATCCAAAGACCCCATCGGGTAAGCTAACGACAAAGCAATGGCGAGTTTTGGTCGCAGAGATTAAGCAAGTGCTTGCTACGGCTATAAATCAAGGTGGAACAACACTTAAGGATTTTAGTCAGGCTGATGGGAAACCAGGATATTTTGCTCAGGAGTTGCTAGTCTATGGCAAGGCTGGTGAACCTTGCCCTGTGTGTGGTGCTGAGATTGAGCAGTTAAAAATAGGGCAGAGAAACAGCTTTATCTGCCCTGATTGTCAGCCTATTTAGTTTTTTCTAGTAGAGCTTTGTTGACCGCTTCGGGTACAAATTGAGCAACATCTCCGCCATGAATAGCGGTCTCACGCACGATAGTTGAAGAGATAAAGGCATGCTCTTCTGCTGGAGTTAAGAACACGCTCTCTAGTCCAGGAGAAAGTCGACGATACATATTGGTTAATCCAAATTCGTATTCAAAATCCACAGTCGTTCTTAAACCACGAATTAACAGGTGAGCATCTTCTTCTTTTACAAAACCAACGAGTAGACCAGAGAATCCTTTAGCAGATACATTTGATAGGTGAGAGGTAACCTCTTGGGCAAGAGAGACGCGCTCATCCAAAGTAAACATGGTTTTTTTAGATGGGCTTGCAGCAACTGCGATTAGTACTTCATCAAACATTTGAGCAGCGCGCTCTACAAGGTCTAAGTGGCCATTAGTAATTGGGTCGAATGTTCCAGGGTAAAGGACCTTAGTTATTTTTTTCTCAGTCACAAGCTCATCTCTACATTGAATCTTTTATCTCGTTAAATACTAACAAAAATACTCAAAATTACCTATTTAACTCTGTATGATTAGGGTTTATCGCTTTAGGAACTGGTAAGTATCAAATGAAGAAAATTCTGGTAGTACGTAATGATAAGATAGGTGACTTTATGCTTGCATGGCCTAGCTTTGCAATGCTGAAGCAATCGCTACCAGACTGTCATATAACGGCTCTCGTTCCTAAGTATACCGTTGCTCTTGCCAACCTTTGCCCATGGATAGATTCAGTGTTGATTGATCCAACTAAGAACGCAGGCAAAGGCGATATAAGTAAGTTAATGAATGAGATGAAGGCTGAAAAGTTTGATGCCTCCATTAATTTATTTTCCACTACCTACAATGCAAAACTAGTTTGGAAAGCGAAGATCCCATATCGCCTGGCACCGGCAACTAAACTAGCTCAGATTTTTTACAATAAAAGAATCAAACAAAAACGCTCTCAATCGGCTAAGCCGGAGTATGAATACAATCTGGATTTAGTTCGGGAGTTTTTGCAGGACAATAAGATTGATGTTGTTGAACCTAAGGCTCCTTACTTATCTATTGATAAACACGATATTTTGATGCAGAGAGAGAAATTAGCTGAACAGCTCAATATTGCTTTAGACAAAAAGTGGTTGTTTGTTCATGCAGGAAGTGGCGGTTCTGCCAATAACCTGTCTCTTGAGCAGTATGCAGACTTAATAATAGGCATAGAAGCGGAGAAAGAGGTTATTCTAACTGCTGGTCCGGGTGAAGAGGAAAAAGCCCGAGAGCTTTCAGGGCTTATCAATAACAGAGGCCATCGCTCAGTGGTTTATGACAAAAATGATGGGCTTGTGGACTTTTCCTGTTCCATTGCGTGTGCAGATCTTTTTGTGGCTGGTTCGACAGGCCCTTTACATATCGCTGCTGCGATAGATGTACCGACGATCGGCTTTTTCCCAAGAAAGCGTTCAGCAACCCCGTTGCGTTGGAAACCAATAAACTCGGAAGGTCGACACATTGCATTTTGCCCACCAGAAGCTGACGACAAAGCAAATCAGGAAAACATGAGCCGTATCGATATCAACACGGCTCTAAAAGAGGTTAACCCTTGGGCTTCTCGGTACTTGTCCTAATCCAGAGATCTGCGTATTTCACAAAGGTAGAGTGCGCGGAAAGTATGGAAAGTAGGAATCCTTGCTTTCCATCCAGAAAGCCAGCTTTCAACACATACATTTTTAGGAAGCAGGTAAAGGCGTGAATGAGCCCCTGACTAATGCTGCTTTTTTTCCCTTTCTTCTCTCTCTGCTCTGCCCATGCTTTAGCGTAGCCAGCTGACTTAACCAGATAGTGGTTCATGTCGTTGTAGGTAAAGTGGATAGCATCACCTTTGAGATTTTCCACTTTCATATTTCCAGATACTTCTACTTTTTCATGAACTAGCGCGTCGTTATATTGCGTGAGCTTTGTTGGGTATAAACGAAGTACTCTATCCGGGTACCAGCCACAGTGGCGGATATATCGACCAAACACCCAGCTTAAACGAGCAAACCTATATAAGGTGTCAGGCTTATTTGCTTTTACAGCCTTCAAAATACTTTCTTTAAGCTCTTCTGTAACGCGTTCATCCGCATCTAACCAGAGCACATAATCTGACTTAACGTAAGATTGTGCCAAACGTCTCTGTGGACCGAACCCTGGCCATTCCTCGTTGACAAAAAACTTTTCGGTGTACTGACGCGCAACTTCTTCTGTATCATCAGTGCTTCCGGAATCCAGAACGACTATCTCATCTACCCAACCTTTTACAGTATCCAGGCAAGCTTTCAGGTGCTGCGATTCATTTTTAACGATTAAGGCGACAGCTAAAGTTGGTTTGCTCACTGAGATACCTCTGCATTGGTGTTTTGGTTATTAAGTGAATAGTCAGCAACGATTCTATCAAACATCTTTACAACGGCTTCTGACTTAATTAGGTTCATCGCTTGCTTGTCTTTTACGCGAGCCCTCCAGCTAAGCTGCTCCGGATGCTTTCCTGTCTCGAGCTTAATGGCTTCTTCGTAAGCAGAGACGACATAATCTCTATACTGGTAAGGACCAGTGCGTTGCGGGTTGTGATGCGCATAAAGACCTAGTACTGGTGTGTTTAAGGCATTGGCCATATGAGCGGGACCAGTATCAGGAGCAATAACCATATCAGCCAGATCCAACAAGGCGAGCATCTCTTTTAAACTGCTTTTTCCTACTAGGTTAAGCACAGGCTTTTTCAACAATCCTTCAACATCTTCGGCAAGATCTAGCTCAATTTGAGCTGGGCTGCCGGCCAGTATGATATTCCAGCCTGAAAATTGGGCATGATGGATAACGTCAGCATAACCCTGAGCATTCCAGTTTTTATAAGCTTTACTGGCCGCAGGAACAATGACCAGGTTTTTGCCGTCAGGTTTTATATGTTGCTTCGCCCAACGACAATCAGATTCGGAATAAGGAATAGACCAGGATGGTAATGTGTCTTCAATTCCCAAAGTCTTACAAAAAGAGAGTAAGCCATCTAAGACATGTGGTTCATTTGGCGAGGGTACTTTTATATTTGTAAACAGAGTCTGAAAATCCTGACTTCTAACGGAATCGAACCCCAGCTTGTAATTCGCTTTTATCCCTAAGGTAGCGATACTGGCTCTAAACGCATATTGCATGTGCAGTAAAGCATCAAACTTACGACCCTTAAGTGATTTCCACAAAGACTTATAACCATTCCAGCCTTGTTTTTTATCAAATACGACAACTTCAATACCATCTAAACCTTCTATCAGATGTGCCTCTAGTTTTCCAGTTATCCAGGTTATGTGCGTGTTGGGCCATTGTCTTTGGATAGATTGAACAGCGGCTACCGTATTGCATACATCACCAATGGCTGAGAGCCTTAGAATACAGAGTGATTCTGGAGCCGAAGAAAAAAGAGGCATGAGATAATATCGCTAGTTATTTGATTGCTAAGAATTATGCAGTGGGTGCAGATAAATGTAAAATGTTTAGGCTTCATGCAGTCAGTATGTATAAGGAATTGAGTTTGAAAACGATCGAAAGCAGCAAACAAAGAATATGGTTCGATGAATCTTTGTTGAAAGAGCCACCAGAATCATGTTTTGAACCAGTATTCTGGCAAGAGAAAGATGCTGTTATTGGAAGCGCCGAAGGCCGGGGAACGACCTGGTTTGTCCAAACACAAACCATTCCAGCTGCACTAAGGCACTATCGTCGTGGTGGGCTTTTTGGCAAATTAGTCAAAGATCACTATATTTTTTCTGGCTGGGAGAAGACTCGAAGCTATCAGGAGTTCCAGCTACTACTTAAGTTAATTGAAGCAGGAGTTAATGTTCCTCGACCAATTGCTGCCCGAGCGACAAAGCGAAACTTTTGTTATCAGGCGGACCTGTTGAGTGAAAAAATTCCTAGTGCTCGCGATCTGGTTTCCATTCTGCAAGAAGCACCTGTATCAGCAAAGATTTACCAGAAAATCGGCAAAGAGATTCGTAAAATGCACGATGCTCAGGTGAATCACACAGACCTGAATATTCACAACATCCTGATAGATGACAATGAAAAGGTCTGGATTATCGATTTTGATAAGTGTTGTGTTCAACAAGGAGATAGTTGGAAAGCTAGCAATCTTGAGAGGCTCAAGCGCTCGTTTGCTAAAGAGGTGGGTAAGCGAGGGATATGTTGGGAAGAACAAGATTGGCAGTGCTTAAGTGATACGTATGAACTCTGAGTAACTTATCTGGTGAATCTCTCATTTTCATAACGATACTCTGATATTATCAGGCTACTAATATTATTATTAGTTTCATGCTAAACATATCATTGAGCCTAATTTTGGGGCTGTTACAGTTGAGATTATTAAGTGAGTGACAAGTTAGGAAGACGCTTAGAAAAGTATGTTAAGTCCAGAATAATGAGGCTAAAGCTTACGAATATAGAGTTCTCAATAATTTCAAATAACTGCTGGGGAACGTTTGTTTATAAACAGTTTGATTTACCCTATCAGTCTCCCTTCATCAATCTACTTATCTATGGTCCTGACTATATAGCGCTCTTAGAAAAACTGTCACCTGAGCTGCTTCAGAAGTTAACGTTTATAAGTAAAGAAGAGTCTAAGTATAAAGAAGAGCTAATAAAAGCGGGCTATTACCAGTTGTCATACCCGATTGGGCTACTCGATGGTAAATATGAAATTCATTTTTTACATTATGACAATGAAGATGAAGCTCGTTCAAAATGGCTTAAGCGCTGCAATAAAATTAATTACGAGAAGTTAATAGTTAAGTTCTCTGATAGTAATTTATTTGATGATGGTATGGCTAAGCAGTTTGAAAACCTACCATATAAGAATAAGGTTTGCTTTACAGCGAAACCCTACGAAAACTTTCAATCTATAGTTTATTTGGATTTTTTTAAAGGTAAAGAGGCGGTAATCGACGAATGGAAAAAATTTTGGAGCTCATACAACCTTTACAAGGTCATTAATCAACTCGGTTCGTCTGCTAAGGATGAGTAACTATGTCTTCATTAGTTAATCATTGCTATTGTTTTGGCAATCGCTCCCTTATTTTTGTCAACAACTGCTATTGCTGATGCTGCCATGCTGTTTCGAAGCTGAACGTTATCAATTAATTGGTGAACCTGAGACGCTAACTCGCTACTAGTATTACAAAAAAGTAGCGCTTGCTCTTTTTTGAGCTGGTGTGTTATATCTGTAAAGTTGAAGTAGCTAGGACCATTAATAATGGCCTTACCCAGAGCGGCAGGCTCTAACAGGTTATGTCCACCAACCTTATCGCCTATAAGGCTTCCACCCATAAAGCAAATATCCGCAGCACCCATAAGCACGAGCATTTCCCCCATAGTATCAGCTAAGTAGACATTGGTACTATCAGATACAACTCGTTGGCTAGAGCGTTTAACAGTATCAAATCCCATTTTTATAGAGAGTTGCTCTACAGTTGAGAATCTCTCTGGATGGCGAGGCACTAGGATTAACAGGCAGTCGGGGTAAGCCGAGGTTATCGTTTTATGCGCTTCTAAAACCTGTTCATCTTCTCCTTCATGAGTGCTGGCTGCAATCCAAACAGGGCGATCTTGACCAAGTATCTCGCGAAGTTGCTGTCCTTTATTGATTACCTCATCGTTGACTTCAATATCAAACTTCACCGAACCGGTAATGTGAACCTTGTTTTCTGGAATTCCAAGTGATACGAATCGGTCAGCATCATCCTTATGCTGGCACAAAACTGTCGATAGGTTCTTTGCCAAGAGGTCGAAAATTGGTTGGACTTTTTTGTACCTTTTGCATGAACGTTCAGATAGACGGGCATTGATAACAGTAATTGGAATACCAACCTTTGTAACAATATTTAAGGTGTTTGGCCAAAGTTCGGTCTCCATGATTAAAAGTTTGCTAGGAGATACTGATTTCAGAAATCCCTTTAAAGCGAAGGGAAAGTCGAGAGGCATATAGCGATGCTCGACTAGGTTACCTAGCTTGGCAGCTTGCTCTGCACCAGTGGTTGTAGTTGTGGTAAGAAGAATAGTTAGCTCTGGATCTTGTTTTTTTATCGCCTTAATTACAGGAATAGCTGCAATAATTTCTCCAACAGAAACAGCATGAATCCAAAGTGGGGGGCTTACAGTATCCAACTTTGGTGTGACACCAAAATATTCTTTCCAACGTTTACCAATATGTGGTTTCCCCTCTCTTTTTTTTAGCAAGCTGTATAAAAAGAAAGGGGAGACTATGATAAGGAGTAATGTGTATATAATCCTAAGCAACATGCTTATTTAAGAAGCTCTTTGGGCTTTTTGTGAGTCCATTTACTATTTGGTTTATCCAGATATTGGAAGTGTTCGTTAGTAAATGCTCCTTGTATACAAACAAACTTACGCTCTACGGACTTGTACTCTTTACCTTCAAGAATTTCTGTTAAAACACCTGGACCGGTAAGGAAGTAAACACCTTCTTCCACTCTTTTATTCTCGATGTTATCAACCATCTTATCGATGGCGATTGCATAGTCAGCATTGTTCGGGGCTGAAGCTAAAAAGAAGTTGGTTACATGATTGTTTTTCTTCAATGAAACATAGAGAGCGTCATCTTCGGTTTCGATTAACTTCTTGAGAGGCCTGACTAGGCTTGCATCCATATCAAGATAGATTCCGCCATCAGTGTTTAGGGTCACTAAACGCCAAAAGTCAGCTTTCGCTGCACCATCATTAAGCTTTAGATAGGCTTGATAAGCTTGTTCAGAGGTATGCTCTTTGATATATGCAGCTGCTTCGTCATCGCCTACATATCGATAATCATATTCTAGTGACATCAGTCGATTAAACAGATAGTTCATATAGACTGGAAAGGTCACTTTGTTTGAATAGTTTGTCTGCCAGATTGTTCTTGGTATACGAGAAGGTTTTGAAGCTACAACCTTTGCCTGAGAGTACTCCGGAATAACGAATCGTTTCTTCGGCATCAACCAATGAACGGGATAGGCCAGTACCTTAAATAGGTTGCCTGTGAGTCGGATCAATCGGTTTGAAATCACGATTAGGATTTTGTCCATTTGCTAATACCTTAAAAACTGTACGACTGTAGCGTATTCTATTCGTTACTTAGCTCTACACCAATAGCATCTACGATTTGTTGTGAGCTTGGTGCATCGGCATTAGCATTCATCACAATGTGATGGCGTTCGTACCTTGGTGTATAACGATATGGAACCGTAGCGAAGAATAACCCTATAGTTGGAGTGTGAGTTGATATTGCGATATTTCTGATTCCAGTATCTGGAGCAACGACCATTCTTGCTTTAGCAATCAACTCAATGACTTCGTCTAAGGGCAAGCACTCCTGAATTTCGAAATTGTCCTTTTTTGTGAGGTCTTGGAGGTAGGCACCTTTTTCAAAGTCATTTTTCCCTTCAAGATAAATATGCTTTACATCAGGGTATGCTGTAGTTGCATCTTCAACCAGCTGCTTCATTTGCTCTTTAGTCAAGATCTTGCGTAATTGAGAAGCACCATTAAAGTAGAGAATATAAGGCTCACGCTTGTTACATAGATCTCTATGATCTGGGTAAGCAAACTCAAGAGGGTAAGTCGGATTGTGACCAAGCATTTTTAACATATGCAGCATGCTTTCTACTTCTGGTACAAAGTCAGAACGGTGGACAGCAATGTTATATAAGGTGCCACAAAGGTAACTGCGGTATGGGAAGCCAAACTTCAACTTAGCTTTATTTAGGCCCACCATCCAATATGAGCGATTGGTACATGCAAGATCAAAGATGATATCTTGTTCACCAAGTTCTTTAGTGTTCTTAATTTTGTCTTTGAAGGTGACTTGATTCTTCTGCTCTCGACCAGGCTGAACGATTACGCGATCAACTAGGTCAGATGGCATACCATATTGATAGTTTGAAACACCGATAAGTGTTATCTCTGCATTTGGAAAAAATTTCCTGGCTTCTATCAAAAAGGGACGTACGATAACCTGATCACCTAAAGCGGCATGGCGAATTACAGCAATCTTCTTCACCTTTTCTGGTGAGAACTCATCATTCAGGTAGTGTTTAGCTTGTTTCGAGGCATAAGCACCTTTCTCAAACCACAGATGTTTCATGTTATACATATTACTGAGTCACTTTATTTACTGCTGTCATAACAGTTTCGGGTGATAATTTTTTAAGGCAGTTCAAATGTCCTAATGGGCACTCTCGCTTAAAGCAAGGGCGACACTCGATATCGGTATGTATTACTTCTAATTTATCGGTTAACGGGGGAGTATACTCTGGAGAGCTAGAGCCATAAAGCGCAACTACATTGCATCCTACAGCTGCTGATACATGCATAAGCCCCGAATCATTACTAATAACCGTATGGCATGCAGCAAGTAAGTCGACGGCCTCAATCAGACTAGTTTTCCCAGCCAGGTCAAAGCAAGATGCTTTGTATTCATCTGGCAGGGCGTTACGTATTCTTTGCGTTACTTCGCGATCTTTAGCCGAACCAAATAACCAAACCTGTTTACCATCAGCAATTAATTGCTTAGCTACTTCTGCATAGTGTTCATCAGGCCATCTTTTTGCTGGTCCAAACTCAGCTCCGGGGCATAAGCCGATAGTCACTTTGTCTTGATTTAAACCTAGTCGATTTATCGCATTTATCTGATCTTTATGGTCTATGTACAAGCTTGGTTTAGGGCAGTTATCGAGTGAAACCTGGCTTTTCATTTCGTTTTTTGAGTACGCTAATGCGACATAGCGCTCGACCATATACTGGAAAACCCGTTTGTCTGGCCTTAAATCGTTTAAAAGGCCATAACGCATTTCGCCTTTCCAACCTATACGATTGGTGATGCCAGCGAAAAGAGGTATCAGAGCCGACTTAGCTGAGTTTGGTAAAACGTACGCTTGGTCGTAATTACTACTTGCAACGCTGCGGCCTAACTTCCAACGTCCGGGTAGATCAAAAGAGCCGTGACCAATAGGCATTTCAATAGCTCTATTAACCTCAGGCATTCTTTCCAATATAGGTTTACACCATGCTGGTGCAAGAACATCGATAAGAGCATTTGGGTACTGCTGCTTGAGAGTTGTATATAAGCTTTGTGACATAACCATGTCACCAACCCAAGATGGGCCTATTATTAGGATGTTCATTTACTAAGATAGTATTCCTGACATTTAACCAGCTAATATGTTAGCTCTTCACGCCATTCAATACCACTAGCAACTACTTTCGCAGGGTTACCAACAGCAATTTGTTGGGAAGATATGCTTTTAGTCAAAGTTGAATTGATGCCAACTACGCTGCCTGCACCAACAGCAACTCCTTTTAAAATTGTAACGTTGTCGGCCAGCCAAACTTTGTCACCAATGGAAATTGACTTTGCAGGGTTAATCCGTTTTCCTTCTTTCAATATGTCGTGGCCATCGCTAGTCATCACCTTTACATTCCGAGACAACATGCAACCTTTACCCAGTGTTAACGTAGTTCCCTTCTCCCTTACAGACAGGTAACAGCTTTCTCCGATAACACAATTATCTTCAATTATGAGCTGACAGCTATCACCATCAACCTCTATGGAGACATTTCGTAGCTTTACATTCTTTCCAACTCTTAAAGAGTTGTTATTTCCCAAAATGCTAACCTTGCAGTCACGCAATTTGGCTGTTGAATCAATATTAACCGAATGGGAACCCTTAAGCCTCAATTTATTTCGCAAAGATAGTACTAGTTTTTGTAAGGTATTCATGGGCTGCTATCCTTTTTATCAGCCAACTCTTGCTGGGTAAATGCAAGAAACACTGCGAGCATAAATCCATAAAATGTACTGATTAAGTTTTGTTGTAAAGCAGCTTCAGTTAAGCAATATATACAAAAGCCAGCGACAAAAACGGCTCCTATGTAAGCGTAATCAGATTGCCTTGAGTGGCGCAAAAAATAACCGAGCGGAACAAAAAGCATTAGAATAAATGCCGCTATACCCAATAAACCACCACTTGCCATCATCTCGAAGTATTGGCTGTGAGCGTGGCCTCGATTTACGGTTGTTGTCCATCTATTAATAATTTCCATCTCATACATTTTTTGAATTTGCTGCTCTCTTTCTGCATAAGTTGAACCAATTGAAGGCCTGTTCTTAATAGCCTCGATTGACGCAATCCAAAGTTGAATTCTAGCTCCTGTGGAAGTAGATTTATTTATATCACCACTAAGAATCTCAGATAGCTCGTGACTTGTGTAGTCCAAGCGATTTTTGACAGCAGGGGCATACTCATATAAGGCAATACTTATTGTAATCAATACTATGATAGCAACTAATAATTTTTTAGGTTTGAACTTGTATGTTCTTAGTAGTGTGGCTAAGGCTATTAGTATAGGGATTGCAAAAATTGCACCACGTGTAAGTGTCATCAGTGTGGTGGCACATCCAAGCACAAAGCAGGAATACAATAGAGCTTTATATTTAGAACGTTTTGCAAGGCAAAACGCTATAAACGACAAGGCACAGTTCAAATAACCAAAATTAATACTATATAGGAAACCATCTACTCTGGGGCGACCCTCTACATAGTACTGGAATACTGCTAATAGAAAGGCACCAAATAAGCCTAAAATTGTCCCCCACTCTACAAGGGGACGCATTCTTTTAGTGTCTAAGTGAATATTACGTAGAGCTAAATATACTAGTGCTAAGGGGAGTATTCTTGATCCTCCTCTAAAGTATCTAAAGTTATCACCATCAATAATAGTGATAGGGATAACAGAAATAAAATAGGCGCAAAAACATATAGTAAACAACCAATCAAGTTGAGATAACTTGATATTTCCCCTATCAGTAAATAACAAATATAGCGAGATAATGAGCGCAAGAGCTATAGCTGCAACAGAACCGTTTTTGGTTGTTAATAGTAGCAAAGGAGTTAAGAAAAGGGTTGAGCCCCAAAGGCGCTCCATTGTTAATGTCATATCTGTGATGCTTATGTAAGATAACTTTCTAGTGAATTTATATGTTTTTCCATCGAAAAGTGCTTTTTGGCTCTGAGGTAGGCTTTTTTTGCATTTTCGTGTCTAAGTGATGCATTATTTAAATATGTTTCTAGCTTTTTAGCAATCGCCTTTGGGTCGTTAGGTGAGCACAGTAGGGATACACCATCTAAAATCTCAGGAAGCGCCCCAGTGTTAGCTCCTACGATAGCCTTTTTTGCTGCCATAGCTTCAATAGCAGTCAGACCAAAAGCTTCATTGTGGTATGGAAGGCTCACAACATCCATAATCGAGTACATAGCCTGTGTGTCTTTCTGAAATCCGGCTAGATGAATTCTATCCGAGAACAATGATGATGAGACTTTTGATTTTACCAGTTCAACATAAGAATTATCAGAGCCTTCAGCAATATCTAAACCTCCAACTACCAATAAATGAGTGCTAGGAAAAGATTTAGCAACTAATTCGAATGCTTTAATCAATTCTAGCTGCCCTTTACCACTGCAGATTCTACCTACTGTACCTACTACTAACGAACTCTCTGGAATACCTAACTTAGTTTTGGTTTGTATTAGTTGGCTATTTGATTTTATAGGTGCTTCAGGTATGTCAGTGCCAAGCCATAACCGAGCAATTTTCTTATTACTTACAGGTAACGCATTAAGGTTTCTTTTGAGTGTTTCATTACTTATAGAGAGCACTTGTTCAATATGGGAGTAAACTAATTTGTGGTAAATGTCTTTTTTAGGCCTTGTTACTCCCATGTGTTCCGTGAAGAGCGTTTGACGTTTTTTAAGTAAACTCAATAACGCAGATACAAGTATGTCACCAGACTTGTGACAATGTACTACGTCTATGTTATTTTTTTTTAGCCATTGATTTAGTTTTATTATCTGAAACGCAATAAGGTTTTTTTTGCTTTTGACCTGAAAGGTTTCTATGCCTACTTTTTCCATACCTTCAGCGACTTGCGTACCTGAAACACACAAACCATAAACTTTATAGCCTCTTTGGATAAACTCTTTACCCACTCTAATAGGGTACATCTCTAACCCGCCCCACCCAGTGGAAAGGCAGATATGTAATATAGCTTTCTTTGTCATAAGTTAGTCAGACCCCAAAAGGTCTCTTGTGTACACTTTGTCTGCGACATCTTCTAGGATATCTGTCATTCGATTAGAGACTATTATGTCAGACATTGGCTTGAAATCATCCAAGTTTCTGCCAACTTCCGAATGAAAAAAGTATTTATTCTGTAATGCAGGTTCAAAAACTATAACTTTAACCCTTTTGGCCTTGAGTCATTTCACAATATTTTGAACTGAAGAGGCTCTGAAGTTATCAAAATCAGACATCATGATTAGTTGGAAAATACCAACGCTTATAGGGCTTCAAGCGTAGATAATAAAGAATAGCCCTGCAGTGGTTGCAAGACTATGAATACATTCGAATTCTGCTGTGCTTCCCAGATATATTACTTGTTGATACTCTGCATATATTCAGCAACACCTTCAGACACTGATTTGAACGTATGGTCGCATCCTGCAGAACGTAATTTAGTTAAGTCTGCTTGTGTAAACTCCTGATACGCTCCTTTTAAGTGTTTAGGGAAAGGGATAGTTTCGACTTCTCCTTTTCCGTGATGCTTTATCACAGCCTTAGCAACTTCGCTAAAAGATTCAGCGTTACCAGTACCCAGGTTGAAAATTCCAGGTTTATTATTTTCCCAGAACCATAGGTTAACCTCAGCTACATCACCTACGTAGACAAAATCACGTTTAAAGTGTTCGCTACCTTCAAACAGCTTAGGGTTTTCACCAGCGTTCATTTGGTTGTTTAGATGAAATGCTACAGAAGCCATGCTTCCTTTATGTTCTTCGCGGGGGCCATATACATTAAAGTAGCGGAAGCCAGTAATTTGAGAAAGTTCTTCACCATGTTCTTCTGCATCTCGCCAAATGCGTCGAACATAATTATCGAACTGCTGTTTGGAGTATCCATAAACGTTCAGAGCACCTTCATATTCTTTTTCTTCTATAAACGTATTTGTTTCACCATATGTGGCGGCAGAAGATGCATATAGGAATGGTATTTTACGCTCTAAACAGTAGTGGAGAAGTTCTTTTGAATATTCATAGTTGTTAAGCATCATGTACTTCCCATCCCACTCTGTTGTCGCAGAGCATGCACCTTCGTGGAATACCGCTTCAATAGGACCGAAGTCCTCTCCTGCAATAACTTGCATCAGGAAATCGTCACGATCCATATAGTCAGTGATGTCCAGATCTACTAGGTTTTTGAACTTTTTACCGTTTTTTAAATGATCAACAACTAGTATATCGGTATGTCCTTTATTATTTAGAGTTTTGACAATGTTGCTGCCGATCATACCAGCGCCACCGGTTACAATAATCATATTCAGAGTTCCTTGGTGCTAAAAAAAAAGAGTATATCAGTTTTGGGGAGTGAATGTAGAGGTTGCATTTGAAAGCATCGCGACATGGCTTACTTAGTTGTACCAACTTTCTGGCGCGGAGTATGTTTATACGAAGGAAAGGAATCCTCCAATTTTGGTTATTTTTTAGAATAGCTTAACAGCCAGTAGGGAATACGTACTATTAATTGTTTTTTCTAGCTGCTTGTTTAGCATACTCAACGGGTGGCAAGTAATTGAGTGAACTATGTGGTCGCACATTGTTATAGTACTTACACCACAACTCGACTTCGTATCTTGCAATTTCCAAGCTCCTAAAACAGTGTTGATTTAAACATTCGTTTCTGAACTTACCGTTCAGGCTTTCGACAAAGGCGTTTTGAATTGGCTTTCCAGGCTGTACAAATCCAAGCTTGACGTGGGGTTGCTTTGACCAGAAAAACATTGCGTTACTGGTGAATTCTGTGTCGTTATCGCAAATAATCGTCTCTGGTCTACTTCGTTCTTCAAGTAATTGAGATAAGAAGCGAGCGACTTGTTGGTCACTGATTGAAACTGATACTAGGTGACCAACAATGTCGTGTGAAAAATCGTCCACAACATTCAATACTCGGAAGCGACGACCACTACGCAATTGATCTGATACAAAATCCATAGACCAACTTTGGTTAGGTGTGTACTGGGCACGGTCATTGGCGAACGTGGGCGTATTCATTTCTTAAGTTTTCTGGTTTTGACTTGTAAACCTTCTTCCGAATATAATCGGTAAGTATACTTCTTGTTCACAACCAGCCCGTCGTTCTTGGGCAAGCTATGTAACATCAGGTAACCGTATCGGGGATACTTCGATGCAACCTCTCTGATGGTTGTCAATTAAATGCCGTTCTGCGGGCTTTGTGGCCGCTGGCGTTACCACTTTTTTGAGACTACGCCCTTCATAGCCTCAACTTCGAGTAGCTTCTCAGCGAGCAGTTTCTAGAGCTTGTTGTTCTCAGAGTCGAGTTCTTTTAGCCGCGTTGCTTCGTTCACTTCCAGTCCTGCGTATTTGCTTCGCCAATTGTAAAACGTGACTGATGATATCCCTATGTCACGACAAATATCATCCACTTTAGCACCAGCCTCATGCTGCTTTATCGCCTTAATGATCTGTTCTTCCGTGTACCGTTTTTTCATCTTGAGATCTCCGTTGTTTCTAGCGTACTAGAAATCTCATCAAAGCCATGGTGCTAATTTAGGGGGAAACGTCAAGTTTTGTATGGTATCTCGGAATTGTAATTTAGACTTTATTCAGGTAGAAGGGTTCTTCTAAAACTTGTACAATCCACCGACTTTGACATCCTAACCGCTAGTGTATTTGGTTACGTAATAGTTTTACAGTCAATAGGACTAAGGCAGTTTTCATTTAGTCTAATAGAAAAACCATTATATGACTCAAATAGAGCTAGCGGTAATGTCCAACAAAACATATTACTCTGGCAAAAGGGCATATTGTGAGCAAACTCGCTTTATCAAAACAAGAAGACCAACTACAGCTACATAATCATGGAGGGCATTCAGATGATGAAATAGACTTGAAAGAGATACTAATTACAATTTGGAAAGGAAAGTGGATTGTAGTATTTCTTGCAATTATTATTGGGTTATGCGCCACAGTATATAGTTTTACATTACAAGAGTGGTGGAGTGCAAAAGCTAAGGTTGTTCAACCTCAATTAAGTGACTTTGAGCAATACCGAAATCAAGTGACAAAATTCCAACCAATTTTTGACGTTTATCAGGCTGATGGAACGTTATTGGTTAGTGAGGAACTAAATGATTTAATAGACCCCGAAGTAATATATTCAACTTTTCTTCAACAGTTTAATTCTTCAAGTAATAAAATAAGCTTTTTTGATGATATGGGAGTTTTTACCAAGTATGAGAGTGAGCACGGTAAAGATTTAAGTGAAGATGAACTAAATAATTTATACTCTGTATGGCGTCAGAAAATTAATTCTACTATTACTCCAGTTAAAGAAGGAGGAGTTGCAAGTTTGTCTTTGCAGGCTGAAAAGAAAGTAGAAAGTTATTTTTTCTTGAATAAGTACATTGAAAGAGTTTCTAATAAGACTCAAAAAATTCTCTTGAAGAATCTTGAAGTCGCCATAAGTTCCAAAAAGAATGCCCTTCATCAAGAGAAAAAAGCTTTGGAGTTTAGAGCAAAGTCTACACTTAAGATAGAAGTTGAAAAAGCTAGGTATGCATTAAAGATTGCCAAATCTGCATCTCTTGACTCACCCTCTAATAATTTAGTTTTAAATGAAAAGGAGTTGTTTTCAATAAATCTTGGAGCTAAGGCATTGGCTTCAAAGATAGATGTTTTGGGTTCTATCTCTAATTTGGAAATTATTGAGCCAAGTTTAGTTAAAGTAAATGCAAAAATTGAAGCCTTAGATAAATTTAGCATAAAAGAAAATGTAGATTTTAAACCATTTGGTTTCTTAGAAGATGTTTCACAACCGACTTCAAAGGATAAGCCTAAACGTTTAGTAATAATATTTTTAGGTGTATTCTTGGGAGTCTTTTTGGGTATGCTATTCGTTATTGTACAAGCTGCTTTAACAGAAAAAAACAGAATCAACTAAATATTTAACGAGTTGATGTATTTATGTGCTTTGGAAAATTGAGAAAATAATATGATGTTAAAAAATTTAAATATAGGCATTATTGGATTGGGTTATGTAGGTTTGCCTCTCGCAGTGGAGTTCGGCAAAAAATATCCAACAGTAGGTTTTGATATTAACAAAGAACGTGTAGAGGAATTAATTTTGGGTAGTGACTCAACTTTAGAGTGTACTTCCGAAGAGCTATCTCAAGCAGAGTTTCTTAAATATACTTCAGATCTTAACAATATAAAAGACTGTAACTTTTATATTGTTACGGTACCGACTCCAATTACAGAAGAAAAAACACCAGACTTAACTCCTCTAAGAAGAGCTTCTGAATCTATCGCGAGTGTTATCTCGAAAGGAGATATAGTTGTTTTTGAATCAACAGTATACCCAGGAGCTACAGAAGAGGTTTGTATTCCGATTATAGAAAAGGTTTCTGGTCTAAAATTTAATGTGGATTTTTTTGCTGGTTATAGCCCAGAACGAATTAATCCAGGTGATAAGGAAAACAGACTGACGACAATCGTTAAAATAACGTCGGGTTCTAGCGAGTTGATAGCAGATTTTGTTGATGAAGTATACGGTTCAATAGTCAAGGCTGGTACTCATAAAGCGACAAGTATTAGAGTTGCTGAAGCTGCGAAAGTAATTGAAAATACGCAACGAGATTTGAATATTGCGATTATCAATGAGTTTGCCAAAATATTTAATAAATTAGGTATTGATACAGAAGAGGTATTAAAAGCGGCAGGAACAAAATGGAACTTCTTGCCTTTTAAACCAGGCCTAGTAGGAGGACATTGTATCAGTGTCGATCCTTACTATCTTACTCACAAGGCCCAAGAAGTAGGATATAGGCCTGAGGTGATTCTTGCTGGACGCCGTATCAATGACGGCATGGGTGAATATGTGGCAACACAGCTAGTAAAAAAGTTGTCCAACAAAAAGATACATGTTGATGAGGCTAGAGTTCTTATTATGGGTATTACATTTAAGGGGGATTGCCCAGATGTTCGTAATACTAAGATAGTTGAGATAATTAAAGAGCTAAAAGATTTTAATATGGAAGTGGATGTTTATGACAACTGGGCATCCAAGGCTGAAGTTAAAGAAGAATACGGAATTGAATTAATTGACACCCTGGAAAAAGGGAGTTATGACGGGATTGTGTTAGCTGTAGATCATAGTGAGATCAAAGAAATGGGTGTAACAGCGTTACGTGCGTTAGGTAAAAAGCAACACGTTTTATATGATGTTAAGCACATTTTGCATCACGAAGATGCAGATATCAGACTTTAGGAGGCTTTAGATGAAAAGATTTGCACTTATAGGCGCAGGGGGCTATATAGCGCCAAGACACCTCAAAGCTATAAAAGAAACTGGAAATGAGCTAGTCGCTGCAATGGACATAAATGACTCTGTTGGAATTATGGATATGCATTTTCCCAACGCAGAGTTTTTCACCGAGTTTGAAGACTTTGCAGCATATGTAGAAGACGAAGCCCTAAAAGGAAATAAACTCGACTATATTTCTATATGCACCCCTAACTATCTACATGCCCCGCAAATGAAGTTTGCACTTAAAAACGGCATTGATGTAATCTGCGAGAAACCATTAGTTCTTAAATCATCAGAAATTGATACATTAAGTCAGTATGAAGAAGAATATAACTCAAAAGTAAACTCAATACTGCAACTGAGACTCCACCCTTCCATCATTACTCTGAAAGAAAAAGTTGAAAAAGCACCTAAAGATAAAGTTTTTGATGTAGAGCTTACGTATATGACTTCGCGAGGTAAGTGGTATCTTAAATCTTGGAAAGGGTTTGATCAAAAGTCAGGTGGTGTGGCGACCAATATTGGTGTTCACTTCTTTGATATGTTGCACTTTATATTTGGGGATATAATAGAAAATGAAGTGCATTATCGTGACGACAAAACTACTGCCGGCTATTTAGTGTATGAGCGAGCAAAGGTAAAATGGTTCCTGTCAATTGATGAGAACAATTTGCCTGATAACGCTGTTGAAGGAGAGAAAAAAACCTTTAGAAGCATTGATATTGAAGGTGAGCAACTTGAGTTCTCAGGTGGTTTCACAGATCTCCATACTCAAAGTTACGAAAAAGTTCTTGCCGGGAATGGTTATGGACTTGAAGAAAATCGTACCGCAATTGAAACGGTAGAAAAGCTTAGAGAGCAGCCTATGGTTTCAAATGAACATAATTATCATCCGTTGGTTTACAAATTGCTTAGCTAACTAGGTGTTAGGCAATATGCCTAACACAAACTAAATCTGGAGTAAGAAATGTCTTATTTTAAGCATGAGACTGCAATCGTTGATGACGGGGCCCAAATTGGTGAAGATACTAGAATTTGGCATTGGGCACACGTATGTGCCGGTGCTCTTATCGGCAGCAAGGTTTCTCTTGGGCAAAATGTGTTTGTAGGCAATAGAGTTTCTATAGGAGAGCGGTGCAAAATACAGAATAACGTATCAGTTTACGATAATGTTGTTCTGGAAGAAGGGGTATTTTGTGGGCCAAGTATGGTTTTTACGAATGTATACAATCCTCGTTCCTTAATAGAGAGAAAAGATCAATACCTAGATACTTTGGTCAAAAAAGGCGCTACTTTAGGAGCTAATTGTACAGTAGTTTGTGGGGTGTCAATAGGGGAATTTGCTTTTATAGGGGCTGGGACAGTCGTTAATAAAGATGTAAAACCTTATGCACTGATGGTTGGTGTTCCTGCAAAGCAAATTGGCTGGATGAGTGCTTTCGGTGAAAAGTTAGACTTGCCTTTAACTAGTGAGGGTTCAATCTCAACTAAATGCCCTCACACTGGTGATATTTACACTCTTCAAGGTGAAAATCTTTCTTGTAACACGAATTCTTAGGAGTAATATAATTGAACTTTATAGACTTAGAGGCTCAATATAAGCAACTTAAAACAAAAATTGATTCTCGAATTAATGATGTTTTGTCTCATGGAAAATATATAATGGGGCCTGAAGTTTTTGAGCTTGAAGAGAAACTGGGTGAGTTCACTGGAGTCAAACATGTAATAACATGTGCTAATGGTACAGATGCGCTGACATTGGCAATGATGGCGCTTGATATAGGTCCAGGGGATGCAGTTTTTTGTCCTACATTTACTTTTTTTGCCTCTGCAGAGACAATAGCCTTTTCTGGTGCTACACCTGTTTTTGTTGATTCAGATGAGTTTACTTTTAATATTTGTTCTGTCGATTTGGAAAATAGAATTCTATCCATAATAGATGAGGGAAAACTGAATCCCAAGGCCATAGTGTCCGTGGATTTATTTGGTCTCCCTGCTAATTATGATGAGATTACTCAAATAGCAGATAAGTACGATTTAAAGATAATAGAAGATGCAGCTCAAGGGTTTGGTGGAGCCATAAAAGATAAAAAAGCAGGTAGCTTTGGTGATATAGCTACCACAAGTTTTTTTCCTGCTAAGCCTTTGGGTTGCTATGGTGATGGAGGGGCAATATTTACTAATAACGATGAGTATGCTGAGCTTATTCGATCATACAGAGTCCATGGCAAAGGAAGCAATAAGTATGATAATGTTAGGGTTGGGCTTAATAGTAGATTAGATACAATACAAGCGGCTATATTATTAGAGAAACTTACAGCTTTTCCGGCTGAACTTGAAAGAAGGAATGCTGTTGCTGAGTCATATTCCAGCAAATTAAATAAAGAACTGCTTATTCCAACAGTACCAAACAATTATTATAGTTCTTGGGCTCAATATACGGTGCGCTCGACTATGCGAGACATATATATTGAAAAATTTAAGTTGGAAGGGGTTCCTGTTATGGTTTACTATAACAAATGTATGCATGAGCAAACAGCTTTCCAACATCTGGGCTACAAGAAAGGAGATTTTCCAGTCGCTGAGACTTTAAGTAAGCAAGTGCTTAGTTTACCGATTAGCGGGTATATTAATGAACATGATTTGGCATTAGTTATCAAGGCTAGTTACTAGTGTGAGTAACTATTTTAAAAATATAGCACGGTTATTAACTGGAAATGTTATTGCACAACTTATAGCTTTTTTGGGCTCTATTGTTATACCGTTATATTATACTCCAGAACAAGTTGGCGAGTTAGGAATTATAGTATCAGTAATATCGATACTAAGTATTATTATTACATTGAGACTCGACACTTACTTGTTGGCGGTTAACAATAGAGTGCTAAAACCCGCTGTTAAGTATGTGATTCAAGTTATTCTTATTCAGTCTATTATTTTAAGTTGTATTCTATTATTATGTGGCGACTATATTAATAACCAGCTTAGCTATACGTTTAGTTATGGTGAGTATGTGTTTATGTTGATATGCGCTATACTTACGTCTATAACTTTCGTATATAATAGTCTTTTATGTAGGTTGGAAAAATTTAATAAGGTTGCAGCTGCAAATGTTATACGCTCTATAGTGCTTTCATTATGCCAAGTTTTATTTGGCATTTTTTCTATATTGAAGGGGCTCTGGTATCCACAATTTCTTTCTAGAATATTTCAAGTCTTTTACCTTGTTCGTAAAGAGAATGTCTTTGATGGTTTGAATACTGAAAAGTACGACAAGGGTACTTTTCTAAGAGAGTCAAAGCCATTTGTTACATTTACCTTTTTATCAAGTTTAGTCGTTACTCTCTCAACGTATATACCTGTTATTTTAATTCCTCAAAATTTATCTGTTCAAGATAGCGGTATATATTTCTTTACCATTCAAATCATAATAACACCTGTTAGTATGATTGTGCAGTCGATATCCAAAGTATTTTCGGTAGAGTTTATCAAGCACTCATCGACAAACTCAATAAGACTCTTTTATAAGACCTTTCTATCATTATTAATATTGGGTGGTTTGTATTACTTTGCGTCTATACCAATAATAAAACATTTTTCTTTTTTAGTTCCGATAGAATGGAGGAGTATTTTAGATATCGCGGATTTGGTTGTTTTGTATTCAGTGGCGATACTGGCGGTTTCTTCAGTTTCACAAGTTTTTAATTTGGTTAACGGACAGAAACTACTTTTCATATCTGAGTGTATCAAATTGGCTTTGGTTTTATTTGTGTTTTATAACATCGATTCTTCAACGGTTAACTTGCGGAATATAACAATTGATATTACTAGAGCTGCGTTCGTAGGTTATACTATCCAGTTTGTCTTAATGCTTGTATGCTTACGCCGCTACAGAGGGTAAATTTTGAATAAACTCCTATCGAAGGTTTCTACAGCATTTCTTTATATATTTCTCTATGCAATAATGTTATATGGCTACGAAATATATGTGCATGAAAATTTCTCCTATGCTGGATTTTCTTATGAATATAATATTTTTCGCTCATTTTTTAGCATTTTACTAATATCAACTATTTCTTTTTTATTGCCAGTAAAGTACAAGAAAACATCTGATTTCTTATTGAATATTCACTTTATAATGCCTGTTATCCCAATGTTTGTATTGTTTAGTGTTGGCAAAGGAAATGTTTGGTTTGTTTCATTTTTGTCTCTTTGTTTTGTTTATATCGTTTTTTTATCTAGGGTTAAAATTAGAAATGTAAAAGTAAAAAAGCTTAATGAAAACAAAATGTTGTGGTTATTGTTAACTTTCTCTATGCTTATAATTTTTGTAATAGTAGCTATGGGAGGGTATAGGTATATTAATTTTGATATTACTAAAGTATACCAGTATAGGGCCGTTGCTGCTAATAACTTGCCAAATATATTCGGCTATATAAACCCTTGGGTATCAAAAATAATCATACCTATTTGTTTAGTTATAGCTATTAGAAACAAACAATATTTTTTTGCAATAATTTCGATTCTTTTCAGTGTATCTATGTTTGCTCTAACACATCATAAGTCAATATTGATTATGCCTTTTTTTGTATTAGTGATGTACATTATTTTAAGTGTCAAAGAAAATATTAGGATACTACAAATAGGCATGCTTTCTTTAATACTATTTCCTCTTATTACGTACAACTTAAATGTTTTTGGGGAACTATCAAATTTGTTCAATTCATTTGTGTTGAGGCGAGTGTTCTTTGTACCAGCTAACTTAAACTTAGAGTATTATAATTTTTTTAGTAATAATCAATTTATGTATTGGTCTGATAGCAGAATTACATTTAACTTGTTAGATTCTCCTTACTCAATGAGTATTCCATATTTAATTGCATATAATCAGTTTGGAGAAGTTGATATGGCTGCAAATACAGGCTGGATTGGAGCAGGATATGCTAACGCAGGATACGTTGGTATGATATTGTATGCATCATTAGTCGGGTTGATTTTTTCTATTCTAAACTCATTGGATAAGAAATTAGGTAAAAAACTAGTGACGGCAGCATCATTACCTTTGGTTTTCTCTATGATTACATCAAGTGATTTGTTGACAGTTATTCTTACTCATGGGTTAGTCATCTTATTCTTAGTTCTTATAGTATTAAAGGCTAGGCGTTATGAAGTTCAATATTAGGTTAAAAAATGAAAATAAATAAAAAGTCTATTCATATTCTTATGAGTGAGTATAAAGTTGACTCTCGGGTTAGAAATGAAACAGAAACTCTAAATGAAATTATGAATGTAGAAGTTTATTGTTTGAAAGATGAATCTGGCAACTTCTTAGAAAATCGCGCAGGAATTACTCTTAAACGATTTGGAATTAGGACAAATAACAAATATATAAGCTTTATTAGTTCTTATTTAGGTATGATGGTTCACTCTTTTAGTAATAAAATAGATATTGTCCATGCTCATGATTTGAATGCATTGTTGGTTGGTTATATCATATCTAGAATTAAAAGGGCAGAACTTGTATATGATTCTCATGAGTTATGGTCCGAATCCAAGCACGGAAACTACCCAAACTGGCTATTAAAATTAGTAAAGAATATAGAGGTATACTTTGCTAAAAGGGCAGATCATATAATAACTGTATCAGATTCTATCAAAAAACACTTGGTCAAGTTGTTTTCTAATGAAAAAGTAACAGTGTTACGAAATGTTCCCTCTTATACTCACGAAGGATCATTTGATTTATTTAGAGAGATGCTCGATATCGAGAAAGGAGCACCTATATTTTTATATCAAGGTTTAATATCTGAAAGTAGGGGGGTTTTTCTTATTTTAGATGCTTTAGACTTAATTCCTAAAGATAGTAAATTTCAGTTTATTTACTTAGGAGATGGTCCGGATCAAGAAAATTTGAAGAAAAAAATTGTTCAAAAAAAATTAAGCCACTATGTTCATGTGTTAGATGCAGTTTCACAAGATGATTTACTTAAATATACGAGTAGTGCGGATATAGGAGTACATGCCTTAGATAATTCATGCCTTAATCATGATTATTGTTTGCCTAATAAAATTTTTGAGTATGTAAATGCTGGAATTGGAGTTATTTGCCCGAATTTAACAGAACTAAAACGTTTTATAACCAAAGAAGACGTTGGTAGTTTATATGAAACCGGGAATGCAAAAGCTTTGTCTCAGCAGATAACGTACTGCATTGAGTACCCTGATCGAATTATTGAATATAAACGAGCTAGTGCCAAGTCAAGAAAATCTTTGAATTGGGATGTAGAGAAGCAGAATCTAATAAAGGTTTATGAAGGACTTTGAGTTTTGATTAAATTTGATTTTTTAAATATAGACTTAACTCCGTCAGATGATAAGTATGATCTAGCAGGATTCGGCAAAAGGGACTTGTCAGAAGTTCAGTTTGGTGTTAGAGAAGTTAGAATGAGGTTGGTTTGGTTTAAAACTCATAGCTCAGACGATTTGATTGTTGTTAGCCTCGATACATTATATTTTCCAACTTGGTTAGCTGATGAGATTTATCGTTATTTTGAAGAAGCTTATGGTATTGATTCTAGGTTTATTATTTGTAATGCCACTCATACTCACTCTTCTCCTAATTTAACTATTGAGTTGTTTGGTAATGTAGACACTGTGTTTAAAAATCATATTTTAAATACTATAAAAGATAAGATGCCAAAATTGGGTTCTAACTTTATCAAATCTAGACTTATATATTCGTCTTGTGATCTGGGAAAAGACTTACTTATAGGTCGGAGAAAGTGCGTTCCAGATTACTTTAATTTTACATTCAAAAAAAAAGCTTTGTTTCTCCCAAACGAACATCAAGTCATAGATAATGGTTTGAGGGTGTTATCCGTAACTGATGAATCGGGGAGAGTTGTTTCAACGATTTTTAATTTATCTTGCCACCCTGTTTTTGCCTCGAACACGAAAATATCTTCAGATTTTCCGGGGGTTGTATCTAAAAATTTGGAAAGATCAGGGGCTGTTTTTTCACTTTTTCTTCAAGGCTTTTGTGGAGATGTTAGACCTAAGGTTGTAACGAAGGGATTCTTTAAAGGAACTCTTAGGCAACGTGTTAAGTCTTTTCTCTATGGCGATGTGTTTGGGGTGCCAACTACTAACGATCTAGAATGCTTTTCAGAAAGAGTAGCTGATAAAGTTCAAGAGGTTGCAAAGAGTGGGGTTGAACTAACCTCAGAATTTAAAGCCAAGGTATTCGAGTTAACTTTAGTTAGCGACACCGGCGCGTATAAGAAACTCATTAAAATTAAATTAGTAAGACTTGATTCCGTTATATTAATTTCTATTCCAGCTGAAGTTCTTTCACCATACCTGTTGATACTAAAAGAAAAATTTCCCGAGTTTGAGTTTTTACCATTAGGTTTTGCTGATGATATGATAGGCTACTTGCCATCTCCTAGGCAGTATCTCGAGGGGGGGTATGAGGTTACTTCCTCTATCAACTATGGCTGGGACTCTCCTATTAGCGAATCCAGCCTTAGAGCTTTAGTAGATAGTTTATGCGAAAATGTCAGTGATTTACTTAGGGAGGCTAAATAGATGTATAGTAAAGAGGATTTGGTTAGACATCTAAAAAACTTGGGTGTTGAGAAAGGAGACACCGTACTTGTTAGAGCTTCGTTAAGTAACATCGGAAGAATCGAGCGACCTTCAAAAAAAGTGATTATTGATGCATTACTTGAGTCTGTTGGTTGTGAAGGAACTATTGTTGGCCTTGCATTTACTGAGACTTTCGTTCGAAAATCGAATGATTCTCAAAATATAATATTTACAAAAGATACCAAGCCTAACACAGGGGCTTTAGCTAATCTAATGTTGAAACATCCTCAATGTAAACGCAGCAAACATCCCACTAACTCATTTGTCGCAATTGGTAAAAATGCAGAATTTGTAGTTAATGGGCATGATGAGTCTTCTCTGTCATATACGCCTATTTCGAAGCTAATGGAGTTAGATGGAAAAATGCTCCTTATTGGATGCGTAAAAGACAGTCCAGGTTTTACTACTGTACACTATGCACAACAGGTTCTTGGCTTAACTAAGCTAAATTTGATGAGTGGTCTTTTTAAATCTTATTACTTGAAAGAAGGCAAGAAAATACTATTTAAGAGACCTGATGTGGGTGGATGTAGTGGGGGATTTGGGAAGTTTTATGCTGACTACATTAAAGAGGGTATTTTAAAAGTAGGAAGTATTGGAGATGCTAACTCAATATTGATAAATGCTAATGATGCATATGATGTCGATTTTAAAAAAATTTCTGAGAACAAGAAAGCGTTTATGTGTGATGACCCTTTATGTATAACTTGTAGAGCTACATGGCTTTTTAACATACAAGAGCTTCCTTTTTACATAGTGCGTAAAGCGGTTGATGTTTTTGTTAATAAGGTTAAAAGATGAAGATAGTAACTATTATTGGAGCAAGGCCCCAATTTATTAAGGCAGCAGTAGTTAGTAAAGAAATAAAAAATAATAAAAAAATCAATGAAGTGATTGTACACACAGGGCAGCATTTTGATAGTAACATGAGTGACATTTTTTTTGAGCAGATGGGAATACCAAAGCCCAATTATCAGCTTGAGATTTCAGGACTAACTCATGGTGCTATGACGGGACGTATGTTAGAAGAAATCGAAAAGATATTGTTAAAAGAGCAGCCAGATTATGTGATGGTATATGGCGATACTAATTCAACTTTAGCAGGAGCGTTAGCTGCTTCTAAACTCAATATCAAAGTTGCTCATGTAGAAGCTGGATTAAGAAGTTTTAATATGAGTATGCCGGAAGAGCAAAATAGAATCTTAACAGACCGCATTAGTTCAGTATTGTTTTGTCCAACAAAATCATCGTTAATTAACCTTGACTCTGAAGGGTATGAATCACTAAATATTGATATCCTAAAAGTTGGTGATGTAATGCAGGATTCAGTACTATTTTATAAGAACTATTCCAAGTCACCAGATGATATTGATGTAGATAAATTTGACAATGGCTTTATCTTATCAACAGTTCATCGGGCTGAAAATACAGACGATCCTGATAGATTAAGATTTATAGTGAGTGCACTAAATAAAGTACATGAATCAACACCTGTTGTCCTTCCTTTACATCCTAGAACGAGAAATAAAATTGCAGCTTTAGGACTTGATTTGGAAGTCCATGTGATAGAGCCGGTTGGATATCTTGAAATGTTGTACTTGTTGGATAACTGTTCAATGGTAATGTGTGATAGTGGTGGTCTACAAAAAGAGGCTTACTTCTTTGGAAAACCATGCATCACAATGAGAGATGAGACTGAATGGGTGGAATTAGTTGAAGTAAATGCAAATGTTATCGTTGGAGCAAGCTTTGAGAAGATAACTTCTGCTTACGAAAAGATGAAAAATGTCGAAGTGACAGATGATGAACATCTATATGGAGGCGGAAACGCGTCAAAGGCAATAGTTGATTACTTTTGTAATCAAAGGTAATGCAACTGAGGTTAGAAATATGCTAAGTAATTTTAGGAATGTTCTTGTATTAGCTCCCCATACTGATGATGGAGAACTGGGGGCTGGTGCAACTATTTCAAAGTTAATAGAGGCTGGCTCAAAGGTTACCTATGTAGCCTTTTCAACTGCAGAAGAGTCTGTCCCAGAAGGCTTTCCTAAAGATGTGTTGAAAACAGAGGTTCAGAGGGCAACATCAGTTCTTGGAATTGATAAAGATAACTTGTTAATACATAATTTTCAAGTGCGGAAGCTGAACTATGTTAGGCAAGAAATATTAGAAGATCTGATTAAGTTAAGAAATGAAAATTCATTTGACCTAATATTGACTCCTTCTCTTCAAGATATTCATCAAGACCATGCGACAATTGCCCAAGAGTCTTTGAGGGCTTTTAAAAACACAACGGTTCTTGGATATGAGCTGATATGGAATAACCTTTCGTTTGATACAAAGTGTTTTGTTAAGCTTGAAGAGCAACATGTCGCTCTTAAATCTAAGTCTTTAATTGAGTATAAATCTCAAGGTAATAGAGATTATCTATGTGAAGATTTTATTTATTCTTTGGCTCGAACTCGTGGTGTTCAGGTTGGAGCTAAGTATGCAGAGTGTTTTGAGGTGATTCGTTGGATACTTTAAACAATATTTTAAGTGAGCTCAACCAGAGAGCAATTCCTTATTATGTCCAAAAAGCAAAGGACAAGAAGTCCTTTGTTGACATTCCTTTTACTAGCAAAAAGGATTTATTGAAGTCACAGCTAAAATATCCGCCCTATGGAGATTTTACTGACTCTGCCTATAGCATAAAGCAAATATATAGAACAAGTGGCACGACTGCAGAGCCGTTATTGTTGGCTTTTAGCGAAGAAGATATCGAGTTTATCACTGATGTTGGTGCAGATTGCTATAGTTATAGCGGCATGGGGGAAGTTGGCAACCAAGAAGTTGTGATAAACTGTCTAAACTTATCAATGTGGGCTGGAGGTTTTTTAGACTCTCAATCAATGTTGAAAACTGGTGCGCAAGTTATTAATTTTGGTACTGGTAACACAACAGAATTAATTAAGCTAGTTATCAAAATGTCTCAAACCTATAAGGTGTCTGTGCATTGTACACCATCGTACTTGCCAGCCATAAAAGCAAGGTTAGAGAAAGAGTTTAATATGGGTCCTGACGAGCTGAATATATGGAAGTTCTATTTGGGTGCTGAAGGTGGATTGCAGAATAACGAGTTTAGAAATAAGTTACAATCAGAATGGGGCTGCATAGTTCTTAATGCCAATTATGGTATGAGCGAAGTTTGCTCCATCATGGCTTCAGCTAATGAAAATAATATACTTAGATTTTCACCTTTGTATTTAATTAATTATGTTAATGAAGTTAAGCTCCCATCTGGCGAAGTTTGCTTACTTGAAACTTTAAAGGTGGGTGAAGAGGGTGAGTTGGTAGTTAGTTCTCTTCGAAAACAGTGCCAACCAGTAATACGATACGAAACGAAAGAAAATATCAGAATTGTAAATATTTCTGATGGCGAAATTTTCTTTGAAATCGTCGGTCGAAAAGATGACATGATCGTTGTAAAAGGGATTAATTTTTTCCCAGAGCAAGTTAGAGCTATAATAACAAAGTTTGTAGAGTTAACTGGTGCCTATAAAATACAAGCAACGAAAAAAGATAATTTGATTACGCATTTAAATCTTCTGTGCGAAATAAATGCTAATCAGAGTAGTAATAATGATGATTTGAAAAGAAGAATTATCAAAGCCATTCGTGATGAACTAACTGTATCTATGGAAGTCAACTTTGTTTATGAGATACCATTAGTAGGAAATAAAGTTAAAGTACTGGATGTCATCGAGGAGGACACATGTACAAAATAAAATCGTTTGAATTTCTCGCATCTGAGATTGCGTCAATAGTTGAAGCTGAGCTAGTTGGAAAGGATGTATCAGTTACTGAAATAAAAAATATTAGTGAGCCAAGTTCGGGCGCACTGATGATGTGTTATCCTAAAAATAAAGATCTATTAAAGGATATAGATAAACCTTGCTTGGTATTTTGTACAAGTGAAACTGTTATTGAAAATGAATTCGTGTCTTATATTGTAACAAATACCCCTAAATTCGATTTCTTTGACTTTATTAATAATTATCTGATAACAGAAACTACTAACTGGATTGCACAAACAATTTCAAATCATAGTGAGTTTTATCCTGGAGTGGAGTTCGGATATAACGTTAAGGTTGGCAAAAATACTATAATTGCCCCAGGAACGAAAATTGGTTCTAATACTGTTATCGGTTGTAATGTGGTTATTCGAGATAGCGTATCTGTTGGTAACGGGTGCATTATAAAAGATAATACTGTGATAGGTTCAGAAGGCTTCGGGTATACCAAGAAAGAAAATAAAGTTATTCATGTACCACAACTAGGTTGTATTAACATTAGTAATAATGTGGTTATAGGGTCTTGTTGTACAGTAGAGCGTCCGGCTCTTGGAGCGACTACTATTTCCGATAATGTAAAAATTGATGATCTTGTCCAAATTGGCCACAACCAATTTATTGGCGAAAACACTATGATCGCAACCGGCTTCAAAGCAGTGGGTGGTTGTACAATTGGTGCAAACTGCTTTATTGGTATCGGGGCTGTAATTACCTCTAAAAACGTTACGATTGGTGATAATTGTTTGATTGGTGCGGGAGCAATTATTACAAAACCATTAAATGATCACTCCGTAGCATACAACAAAGTGGAATTAGTTGTAGAACAAGATAAAACTAAGCTAGATAACCTCTTGGGTACTCCCAAAGTTAATAATGCGTAAGTGAGGAAAGCATGGCAGGTTTATTAATAAAAATCACTGAAGAGCAAAAGCCTAAAGTTAGTTCGTACGTAGACCAACTTCTTCAGAAAGCGATTGATGAGTTCGGTGTAAACTCTTCTGCTTATAAAGGCATTTATAACCAATACTTTAAGATGCCCGTGCAAGAAAAAACAGGTTTAGTCAACAGAAGGCATTATGAAGCAGAAATGGTTGGTGATGATCTTCCTAAAGGTTTAGAAAGGTTGTACAAACGGGTTACCGTAATAGACTTACTATCTACTTGTGCAAGTGAGTGTGTATACTGTTTACGAGGCTATTATCAGAAGTTTGCGTTGTCAGATGAAGATATTCAGAAGATAGCGGTATTTTGTGGTAAAGACCCACACTTAAAAGAAGTGTTGATTACCGGTGGAGATCCATTTATTTCTCCCAGAAAACTAAAATATCTAATTACTGAACTCGCAGATCATGCTCCTAATATACAGTTTGTGAGAATAGGGACCCGTTTACCTGTTCAAGCTCCCAATAAGTTTGATGAATCCCTTTATGAGTTTTTTGAAGGCTTAAAAGATCGTTTCACTTTTGAAGTCGCTTGTCAGATCAACCACCCGTTTGAGCTTCAGCCAATGACAAGAGATATTTTAACGCGCCTTCAAAAGTCAGGGTGTCGCATATATAGCCAAAACGTATTGCTAAAAGATGTTAATAATAACATCGATACTTTAGTTGAGCTTTACGACGAGCTCAGATATTTGGGGATAACACCACATTATTTTTTCCATGCGGTCCCTATGAAAGGAACTGATAACTTTAGGACAACGGTCTTGGAAGGTTTGGAACTAATTAAGCAGCTTACGGCGATGGGTCACCTGAGTGGCCGTGCTAAACCGCAATATGCTTTAATGACAGATATCGGGAAGGTAACTCTTTATCATGATAGTATCATTGGAAGGGAGGGGCCACATTTGATTATTAAAACCGCATTTACTCTGGAAGAGAGATTAAAGTGGAATCCATATTACCAACTACCGGACTCTGCAATTGTTAATGATGATGGAACATTAAGTGTACGGTATTTGGACGGCCAACAAGGTCAATAGGAAGAGATAAAGTGCACATTTGGTATATGAATCATTATGCCGGTTCTAAGAGCTTCCCTAAAGAGGGGCGCTCTTATTTTTTGGCAAGAGGTCTACTTAAAGCTGGTGCTACATGCTCTGTTATTGCTGCGTCTTATCACCATTTGCAGAAAGGTGTTCATCATGAACAGAGTTTAGGAATCGAAAAGGAGAACGTAGAGGGTATACCTTTCTTGTGGTTGAAAACTCCAAAATATGTTGGAAATGGTTTTTCGAGAATAAAAAACATGCTCGCGTATTCTTACGCTTGTTGGAAAACAAACTTTGTTAGTTCAGGTTTTTTGGAAAAACCTAATGTGATCATCGTTACATCAGTACACCCATTTCATATTTTTTCAGGGTATCGATGGGCAAAGTATTTCGATGCCAAGCTTGTATTTGAGGTGCGAGACATTTGGCCTCTCTCGCTGAACCTACTGTTGGGGTTGAAGAAATGGCATCCACTATATTTGTTATTAGCATTTATGGAGAAGTTTGGTTATAGAAACGCGGATCTTGTGGTATCTGTTTTACCTAATGCTTTAAAGCACATGGAACCGAAAGGAGTTGAACCTGAAAGGTTCCTTTACCTACCAAATGGCTTTATTTCTGACTTTCCTTGGAAAAAAACTAACAAATATAAAAAGGAGCTTGCAGTAATAAGATCGAAATATTCTAGGGTGATTATGCATACCGGAAGTATGGGTAAACCCAATGGATTGGAGATGCTGATTGATGCTGCTAATGAGCTGGCTGAACGGAAGGATATAGCTTTTGTATTTATCGGAAGTGGTTCTTTAAAGGATGAGTTAGTACTTAAAAGTAAGTCGCCAAATATTTTTCATTTTGATCCTATAGATAAAGATGAAGTTATGTCCGCATTATCGTATTCAGACATCTGTTATTGTGGCTCTCAGGACTTAAGTGAACTGTATAAATTTGGTATCAGCCCAAATAAAGTGTTCGACTATATGTTTGCAAAAAAAATGATTTTGCTAGGAATTGATTCTCCAAATAATCCAGTCGAAGTAGCAAATGCGGGATATTGCTTTTCCCCATCTCAGCACCAACAATTGCATCATATTATCAGTGATATTGCAGATGAAGCTGAACCGGTACTGCGCTCTAAAGGGCTGTCTGGTTATGATTACCTGATTAATAACCATGATTTTGATGTACTGGCTCAAAAGTTACTAACGCGGTTATCTTAATTTATAAGTAGTTATTGATGAAAAGATTATTTGACATACTGGTATCATTAACTTTGCTTATTGTTCTTGCTCCCTTACTGGCTTTTGTTACATGGAAAGTTAGTTCAAATTTAGGCTCTCCTGTCCTATTTAGGCAGAAGCGCCCAGGCAAAAACGGCAAAGTGTTTGAGATGATTAAATTTCGAACAATGAAAGATGCTCTGGATAAAAATGGTGTGATGTTACCTGATTCGGAGCGCCTTACTCCTTTTGGAAAAAGGCTCAGAAGTACAAGCTTGGATGAGTTGCCTGAATTATGGAATGTATTAAAGGGAGATATGAGTTTAGTTGGTCCTCGCCCATTATTGATTGAGTATCTGCCACTTTATAATGCATTTCAAGCTAGGCGACACGAAGTTAGACCAGGAGTAACAGGCTGGGCTCAAGTGAATGGGCGAAATACCATTAGTTGGGAGGATAAATTTAAACTTGATGTGTGGTATGTCGATAATGCAACCCTTTGGACAGACATTAAAATACTATTGTTAACGGTTAAAAAAGTACTCATAAAAGATGGTGTGTCGTCTGAAGGGCATGTGACGACAGAACCATTTAAAGGTAACTCTAGTGAGTAAATGTGCGATTGTAGGGGCTGGAGGGCATGGAAAGGTTGTTGCAGAGTTAGCTGAATTATGTGGCTATACCGAGATTCATTTCTTTGATGAAAAGTGGCCGGAAACCAATGCATTAGAACATTGGGAAGTGGTTGGTAAGCTGCAGAGTCTGAAAGAGAATATCCACGGCTATGGCAATATCGTAGTTGCTATAGGTAATAATGCTACCAGACATAGAATACAACAAAGCTTAAAAGAAGCTGGTGGCGTTTTTTGTAAACTAGTACACCCGAAAGCAATTGTAAGTAAATACTGCTCTATTGGTGAAGGAAGTGTTGTAATGGCCAATGCAGTCATTAACCCATTCGCCAAGATAGGTAATTGTTGCATTATAAATACCAGCGCTGTTATTGAGCACGAATGTGATATTGACCATGCGGTACATGTTTGTCCTTCTAGTAGCTTAGCGGGAAATGTAAGAGTAAATATGGAAAGTTGGATCGGTATAGGTTCACAAGTCAAGCAATGTATAAACATTGGGGAGAATGTTATTGTCGGAGCGGGAGCTACCGTAGTAGAGGACGTTCCATCAAATACAACGGTGATAGGTACACCTGCTAGACCAATTTTTTAAGTTGAGGAATATATAGTGTTAAATACCCCATTTTCTCCCTGGCCTTCCTATACAAAGGAAGAAGCAGGTGCTGTAAGCCAAGTATTATTATCTAATAAAGTGAATTATTGGACTGGCAAAGAGTGTCGAGAATTTGAAAAAGAGTTTGCAGCTTGGATTGGTTGTGAGCATGCAATAGCGGTCGCGAACGGAACTTTAGCATTAGATTTAGCATTAAAAGCCTTGAAGGTTGGTGAGGGAGATGATGTTATCACTACTCCTCGTACTTTTTTGGCTAGCGCTTCTTCCATTGTTACTGCGGGAGCAACCCCGGTTTTTGCTGATGTTGACCTTAATACTCAAAATATATCAGCGGAAACGATTAAAGCAGTAATTACTCCTCAGACTAAAGCTGTAATAGTTGTTCACCTAGCTGGTATGCCAGCAGAGATGGATAGCATAATGGAGCTATCAAAAGAGTACGGGTTTTACGTAATAGAAGATTGTGCACAGGCACATGGAGCTAAATATAAAGGTAGGCCTGTTGGTTCAATAGGTCATATCGGAGCTTGGTCATTTTGTCAGGATAAAATTATGACAACTGGTGGTGAAGGTGGAATGGTAACAACTAATGACAAGCAACTTTGGTCCGATATGTGGTCATATAAGGATCATGGGAAAAGTTATGATGCAGTATACAATAGACCTCATCCTCCTGGTTTTAGATGGTTACACGAAAGCTTTGGTACAAATTGGCGCATGACCGAGATACAAGGCGCTATCGGAAGAATTCAACTGCGCAGAATGGCTGATTGGACATTGAAACGTCAGCAGAATATGAGTTTGATTAATGATGCTGTAAAAGATCTACCGTTAGTTCGTCGTGTCAGCGTTCCTGAGTATATCTGCCATGCAGGCTATAAACATTACTTGTTTATTAATCCTGACGTGCTCAAAGATGGTTGGTCAAGAGATCGAATAGTCGATGAAATACAAGCTTGTGGGGTTCCAGCATACCAAGGTAGTTGTTCTGAAGTATATCTTGAGAAAGCCTTTGATCATACCAAATGGAGACCAGCTGAGCGTTTGCCTAATGCAAAGTTACTCGGTGAGACAAGTCTAATGTTTTTAGTTCATCCTACATTGATCGAGTCTGAGCTGGACAAAATGTGTAAAGAAATAAGAAATGTTCTTATAAAAGCCACAAAGTGAGTAATTCTCTCAATGAGATTGTTAAGGCATAGATAAGTGGAAATTACAAAAAAACTGGTATTAGTATTTTTTTTATCAACGATGTTACTATTTGCGGTATACGTGCATGCGTTTTGGGGAGATTTAGACTTATATATTGCTTATTATGGTGTTTCAGCAATAGATTTCTCTAACTCTATAAATCTTTCTGATAATTTTATTGATGACTTTCCAGGTGGGGCTTGGTCTACAGGAAAATCATTATTATCTTGGATGCACCCTGCTTTAAATGGTTTAGGTGTTGATCCGATGATATCTATGTATTTAATGATCTCATTAGAGATTGCCGTTTTATCTTTGGGTGTGTATCTTTTTAGTAAATCTATAAATAAAAAAGAGTATAAGCTTGTATTTATTTTATCTGTACTGCTATTTATTTTTAGTTGGAGTAGACTACCCAATTTAGCTAAGTTCAATAATCCATATTTTCATGGTCAGTTTTACGGTTTTTCTGATGGGTTAGTATTGATAGCTATTGCATATGCTCTTAGTTATACAAATAAGTTCTTTATCCCTCTGACATTATCGTTCATTATTCATCCAATAAAGTCTTTATTTGGTTATGTTGCTACGACTATTTTATTGTTATCTAAGAGTATACAAAATAATAGTATTGAGTGGAAAGGCTTTATTGCTTTATTCTTGTCATCAACAATATCTATATTATGGTTCTTTGTTTTTATATGGTCTGGAAATGAAGAGCAGATGAGTCAAGCAGACTTTTTCTTTTACACTAAGCTTCTTAATTTTCATTGGTTTCCTGAGAAAGTAGCAATGTTTAGTGATATGTATTATAGATACTTTGTTCCCTATCTATCTGCTAATTTGGTTTTTATTTCAATATGTGCATTTAGTGATTCTCTAGTTAAGAGAGTTAAGTCTGAACTTTTTATTATAATTGTAACTTTAAACGTAATGGCATTAATTGGGTTACTTAACTCATACTTAGAGTTTAGCACTTTTTTGACAAAGGCTTCAATTCAGAGGTCATCTGTATTGGTGTTATCAATCATTACAGTTGTTTTTGTTAATGAAGTCGTTGCAAGTTTAGCTAGAAAAAAGTATATAAAACTTGTTTTTGAAGTTTTAATTATATCTGTAATTTTTTTAGAAAAGACATCATGGCCTATACTTTTATGCCTAAGTTATACACTGTTTTACGTACTTGACTCAAATAAAGGTAATTTGTATGGAAAAGTAATCGTATTATTTTTGGCAGTTTTCTTGTTTGCTATAGACCAATATTTTAACTATAAATTCAATAGTGCGACTTGGTTATATGATGTTCAGCTTTCTTATTTATATAAAGCGTTTCCTTATTTTATTTTTGCTATGTTAATATTGGTTCTGTCTAAGCTCGAATTTGTCAAGATAACTGAAAGTAAATATTTTGATTATTTTAATATGTGTGCTCTGTTTCTAGTGATAGCGAATCTAAGTTATTCATGGTCTGAGCGAAATCGGATTTTAAAGCCAAAGTTTAAAAGTAAAGCACAGAGTTTTTTAGATGTACAATTGTGGTCAAAAACTAATACTCACCCTACTAGTTTATTTATACTTGAGCCATGTTCATTAGGATGGAGAGATTTTTCAGAAAGAAGTTCATTTGGAACTGTGAACGAGTGGTTGAAAACTGCTTGGTTGTATACCGGGAGTCGTCATTGGCTAGATGAGGGACTTAGTCGTGCTAAGATATTTGGGATTAATAAAGAAATTATAAACGAATATAAAGATGAGTTAAGCTCTACTTCGACAGATAAGTATTGCGGTTTAGCTGAAAAAACATTTTACAAAGATAGCTTTAATTTTGAGAAGCTGAATAAAGAGTATAGTGTTGACTATATTGTCTCCTCTAAGCCTATTAACAATAGTACAGCCGGACAATTAGTATACAAAAATGACGCATACTTTGTTTATAAAATAGATTACTAATTAATAGGTATTAGATATGGTAAATCTAAGTGTTGTTGTTCCAGCATACAACGAATCAAAAATTATTTTAAGTCATATGGATGAGCTATCGAACTGGCTTGAAAGACACGTCACCTCTGAATTTCAAATCGTGGTTGTCAATGATGGTTCTACTGATGGTATGGGAGAACTACTTGAAAACAATTTAGAAAATAGGCCCTGGCTAAAAGTAGCACATCATAAACATAATTCAGGCAGAGGGAAGGCAATTAGAACTGGCTTAAGTTGCTCAGATGGAGATTACATTGTATGTATGGATGCTGATTTATCGTATTCACCAGAAGTAATACCAGACCTTCTAGAAGACTTAGTATCAGGCAAAGCAGACATTACCTTGGCATCTACACATCACCCAGAAGGTGAGATGATTAATGTTCCAGCGCAACGTGCTGCCCTTTCAAAATGGGGCAACCGAATGTTAGGAGCTGGGTTTGATAAAAAATACTATACCGTAACGTGCGTTGTGCGTGGTTATACTAAGCAAGCTGTAGAGTCACTAGAATTAGTTAGCGATGGAAAAGACCTTCACTTAGAAGTAATTCAAAAGGCCGAGCTGCTAGGGCTTCATGTAAAGGAAGTTCCTGCCATACTAAATTGGCGAGACAAAAGTCGAGGAAAGCGCGAAGATAAGGGGATAATGCCTGAGATCGCGCTATTTAAGATGCGTAAAACGGTTGTGTCTCATTTGATTTTCAATTTTATCACTAGCCCTGGGATGTTACTATTTGTTCCGATTATAAGTTTGATATTGGTTGTTTTATCCAGCTTGTTAATGTTGGTTAGTTCATTTTTCCTAAAGTTAGGCGATGGCCTGAGTCTATATGTAGCTTTAAGAACCACTTTTGTTGATGGTCAGCTTTCTTTATTGATTTTTCTCTTTTCTACAGTCATGTTGATGATTTTCATGATGTTTTACTTCTTGTCTTCTCAAAATAAAAGGTATTTTGATGAGTCGTATACTTTGATGATGCGCATGAACTCACGAATAAAAAAATTAGAGGATAAAAAATAGTGTGTGGAATCGCTGGAATTATCCCTAGTGATAATTTGAGTAAAACTCGTATTCAATCAATGCTTTCTTTGATGTCTCATCGAGGGCCTGATGGTTCAGATATATGGGAAGATGAGTTTGCGGCAATAGGGCACTGTAGATTGGCAATTAACGACCTTTCTGATACCGGTCGTCAGCCGATGGTAGATTCTCATAATGGTATTGTCATATCTGTAAATGGAGAAATATATAATTATCTTCAGTTAAAAAGTGAGTTAGAAGAGATAGGTTATAAGTTTAAATCAACTAGCGATAGTGAAGTTGTATTATATGCTTGGAATGAGTGGAAGGAAGATTGTTTTGTCAAGTTCAATGGTATGTTCGCGATCGCTATATATGACAAATCAATAAAATCACTCATCTTAGCAAGAGACCGATTAGGTATAAAGCCCCTTTATTACTCAACTTCATCTAATCGTCAGTTTAGCTTTGCAAGTGAAATTAAGGCGCTAAGAAGCTTAAACTACTCTAATAGTGTGGATTTTGAAGGGTTTAGGCAATACTTTACCTACCAAAACTACTTTGATGGTAGGACATTAAATGAAGGAATTTCAAGCCTTAAACCAGGTTCTTTCATGGTTATTGATAGAAATGGAGATATAGAAGAAGCCGAATACTATAAGCTCAATTTCTCATATGATACGACATTATCATTTGATGATGTTGTCGAAAAATATAGGGAATGTCTAGACAACGCCGTTGAAAGACATCTCTTAAGTGATGTACCTGTAGCTAGTTATTTGAGTGCAGGGTTTGATAGTGCAAGTGTAGCAAATAGAGCTGGAAAAATAGGCTCTAGACCAACTTGTTTTACTGGTCGGTTTAGTGAGTCGGGATGGTATGACGAAACTTCATTTGCGAAGAAGCAAGCTGATTCTGATGGGGCTAAACATGTAGCAGTGGATATATCCTACCATGATTTGCCTAGAGTTTTTGACAAGTTAGTTTACCAATTAGATGATCCGATGATGGGAATGGGGGCATTTTCTCAATATTGTGTCGCAGAGAAAGTGGCTGAAACTCATAAGGTTATTCTAACAGGACATGGTGGTGATGAGTTATTTTCTGGGTATCCGGTATTTAAGCTTGCCTATATCTTAGATAGCCTTAAATATAATTACGGTAGAGGATTAAAAGGGCTTGGAGTTAGGGCTTCAGAGTTGCCACATATAGTTTTTTTCATTCTTCAACAGTTTAGAAGTAATGAGTATCGACAATTTTTTCCTGTCTTAAATGATCCAAGTATTATGGAACAAGCTTTAAACAAAAACTCATTAGAAAATGTATCTGCTTATAAGTCTGATTCTTGGACCATTGGAGCTCGAAATAAACAGGAGTTGTTGTATACAAACTATTTGAATCACTATCTAAATGGATTGTTAACGGTTGAAGACAAAATATCAATGGCTCATTCACTAGAATCCAGAACGCCATTACTTGATAATGAGATGCTTGATCTTAGCCTTCAAGTACCATGGAGTTTGAAGCTGAATGGAGGAACTTTAAAATCAGTTATTAAAGCTGGAGCTGTTGGAAGACTTCTACCAGAAATCTATCAACAACCTAAACGAGGCTTCCCAACCCCTTTAAGGTTTTGGTTAAGAGGACCGCTAAAAAAATGGTTCGAGACGAGATTAACAGGGGCCGATAGTGGACTAAGGTTGCTATTTAATGAAGAGTGGCTTATCAAAGTTTGTAGTAGTTATTTAAACTCTCCAAAACAACATATAAGGCCATTGGATGAAATACAATCTCATCGTATGTGGCAATTGCTTTGTATAGAAAGCTGGATTAGACAAAACATTAATGTCAATACCTAGCATTACTGGGAACTATAAGATTTGCCTCCATTAGAGGTGTATGTTTTCAATTCCTGACTAACGAAATTGTGATAAATGGTAACTATGGCAAAATACACAATAGAGAGATTACTCCCTAAATTTATTAAAACAAAATTGTTTGGGGAAAGGGACAAGTATGGATATGTGCCAGTTGAAGGGGACTCTTGCTGGGTCGAGTGGCAGAAAAACCACCATAAATTTTACGAGAGTACTCAAAAAAATGGTGTGGGAAAGGTAGTAAATGATGCAGGATATCAAATACTGAAGGATATAGATCTTGAAGGGAAAAGAGTTCTGGAAATAGGGCCTGGAGCTTTAGCACATAAACATTACTGGAGTACGATACCTAAAGAGTATGTGTTAGTTGACATTGATGATGATTTTTTATCCAAAGCTGCTAACGTATTGTCCGAATCTGATATCAAATATAATAAAGTATTAGTCTCTCGAGATGATGGATTCAAATTGCCTTTTAAAGAGCAGGAATTTGACATAATAATTTCATTTTTTTCTCTTGAACACTTATATCCAATAGAAAGTTATTTAAGTGAGTTTTATAGAGTTCTTAAAAATGAAGGTGAGTTAGTTGGAGCTATACCTAGTGAAGGTGGATTTGCTTGGGGATTAGGTAGATACTTAACGTCACGACGTTGGCTGTTAAAAAATACTACTATAAACCCGGATAAAATTATCTGCTGGGAACACCCAAATTTTGCAAATAAGATACTAAATGAGTGCAAGAAAGTATTTGGTAATGGCAATACTAAATACTGGCCATTAAAATTACATGTAATTGATATGAACTTGGTTATAAAGTTTAGATATAAGAAGATATGAAGTATATTATAATAATTCTTCTTGTTCTACTTTCCTCTGTGGGGTTGATATATAACTTTCCACAAATTTTTGATGCTATTGTCGCAACATTTATTCCGTTAATATTTGTCAATCTCATTAACTCTCAAAGAATGAATGCTTACTCCTCTGGGAAAATTGGAATGTGGAATGCCTTTAAAGGCAACTCTATATCATTATTGTTTTCGATAGTTTTACCTGCTAGGGTGTCAGAGCTAATTAAGCCGGTTTACTTTAAAAGTAAACTAAAAATTCCCTATTCAATGGGAGTATCAGTGGTATTCTTGGAGCGGTTTTTTGACATTGTAGCATTGTTTTTGATTTCATTAGCGGTACTGTTTTTTTTACCTCTCCCCGAAGGAGGATATCAATCATTAAGATGGTTTTTGATCACCTCTTCCATTTTTGTTTTTGCTATATTTATTTTGTTTTTATGTTTACCTTTTGAATTAGAAAAACTAGATAAAAAATTACCTAATTTCATCTATAAAAGCTATATTTTATCAGCTCTCTCACATATAAAGAACAATTTTAAAAGTGGCTTGAGTATCTATCAGGTTTTGTTGGTCACGTGTGCCTGGTCTGGTTCAATGTTTGTATATTGGGTATATTTTCAGTTTGATAATACTATGGTATTAGATACTACTCAAATAATAATTGTATTTATAGTGGCTACTTTAGGTTTATCTATTTCGGTTACACCAGGCGGAGTTGGGAGTTTTGAAGCTATTGTTTCATCGTTACTTGTGTCTTTTGGCTATGAACTAGATGATGCTTTAATTTCTGTATTAGGTCTTAGAGTCGCTCTTTTTTTACCAGTTTTTTTCGTTACTTTACTCGTTACAATTTTTGAAGGCCCAAGTTTTTTTAGGTTGCTGATGCAATCAATAAACTTAAGAAAAAGGTAAACTATTTTGCTTTCCCAAGAACTATTTTTAAGTAGCGGTTTTTATTGTGAAAAATCAATTGAGTTAGTTCAGAGACTACCTATACCAGATTGCTTTGATGATAAGCCGATAGATAATAACGTTGTAAACGTTGATCTCCCTGATTGGTACTCTTGTCCTGGGGGGGTATCTTATATACCGGTTCCTAAATGTATGATTCCTGAAGGGAAAGATATCGTATGGAATAATGTGGATTGGTTTACTACTGCTTATTTAATGTCTACAAATACAATGGAAAGACTATATGAAAATGAAGTCGGAAGTATACACTCTTTTAGCCATAAGCTTAATGTTAAGTTAGATTGTTCTTATGCATGGGTAAACCGAATATTTTTGTTCCTTAGAAAGTGGTATTGCCATTTATATTTAGTTAATGAAGATGATGTTTTTCCTAAATTGCCCAAGCCTAAAATATATTTAACACACGATGTAGACTATGTAAGAAAGACTTTACCTTTAACAATAAAGTCGAGTGCGTTTAATATTTTTAATTCTATTCGATTTCTTAAAAGGCTTGATATTTTGGGTTTTTTTAAAACAATTTCATCCTTAATTAAAGGTATCTTTGATAAACCCGATTATTGGCAGTTTGAAAGTATTCTAACCTTAGAAGAAAAATATAATGTGACTAGTCAATGGAATTTTTACAGCAAAACTAAATATAATAATAAGCTCAGTCTATGGCTGTTTGATCCATCCTACGATATCAATAGTAATAAAATCAGTAACATAATTAAAAAACTGATCCTTAAAGGTCATAGTGTCGGCCTTCATCAAAGTTATGGCTCTTGGAACGATAAACAGCGTATGCAAGAGGAAAAAGATACCTTAGAATATATTGCTAAATCACAGATAGTTACATGTAGGCAGCATTGGTTAAGGTTTTCGTTTAAAGACACTTGGCACACGCAGGAACGTTGTGGCTTTACGTTAGATACAACGCTGGGCTTTAACGACAAACCCGGATTCAGAAACTTCACTGCGTTTAAGTTTCCAGCATTTATAGACGTAGAGAATAGGTTTTCTGCTTCTTTGAAATGTCTACCTTTAATTCTGATGGACTCACATCTATATGACTATGAGCAGCTTACCCAAGAACAAAGGTATAGCCTAATAGATCATTACTTAGACGAGCTCGAATCTGTTTGTGGACAGGCCTCTGTTGTTTGGCATCAAAGGGTATTTCATAAAAACTATGGATGGTGTGAAAGTTACGAGTATTTACTCAGACAAGCTACAATCAGGGGAATGCTATAATGAATGTGTTTTTGGATCAGGTGCACCGTAATCTACCGAGGCTTTTGGCTTTGTTCAACAACGATACATCTAGTGCAACCTATGGTGTTGGAGACCGATATTATTGGGGATGGAAACTTATTGATTTCCCTAATGGTACATTTCAAGCTGCAGTTGGTGGGCTGTCTTCTTTAATTAAACATAATATGCTCCCTGATTATATTAACGAAGAGCGACTTATTGAACGTATTGACTCGTTGTTTTCGGGTACTCGGTTTATTCTTAACAAGAACGGTAGCCTTGATGAAGCGTTACCCAACGAGTATTCTTTTTGTGTTACGGGCTTAGTAGCGGGTGAACTAATACTTGCAGCAGAAAATCTAAAAGATCGCGTTGACCCTACGGTATTACAACGTTGGGTATCGATTATTTCCCCTATGATTGATTTTCTCGAAAAACAAGATGAACACCATGGAGTTATCTCTAACCACTTAGCAACTAATGCTTTGGCGTTGGTGAGATGGTCTGACTTTACTGGCGAAAATAGAGATGTTCGAGCAAAAATTTGGGTAAATCGTATCTTGCAGCACCAGTCTGAAGAGGGTTGGTTCAGCGAGTATGGTGGAGCAGACTTCGGTTATCAAACGTGGTGTACGTCGAGCTTAGTAGAAATTTTTATTCGAAGAAAGAAGTGGCAGTTAGGGGATCCAATCGATAAATCTATAACTTTCCTGGCTCACGGGGCTATTCCCGGTGGTTTGTGGGGGGGGGTTTATGGCAGTCGTATGACACGATTTGTTTTTCCCTCTGGTGTTTACCGCTTATCAAACAAGAGTGTTGTTGCAAACAAGTTATCAAAATTTTTCTACAAATCTATTTTGGATCAACAATCAGTTACTTTAGATGTTATTGATATGGGAAATTTCGTCCCGATGTTTAATGACTATGTCACTTGTGCAGTAGAGTTCAACCGAATTTCGACGATTAAAGAGGTGTGCACGCTCAAACAAGAATACCTTTTGCCTTGTGAAAGAATTGAATATCGAAGAGTATTTTCAGAATCAGGATTGCTAATTGATAGCGGTGAAGATCACTATACACTGATAAACCTCAAAAAGGGAGGAGTTGGCATTCATTCTTCAAGTTCATCTGGTTTATTTGAAATACCTGCATTTGTTGGTAAAACCAAGAACGGCTCTATTATTTCTAATCAATTATTAGATGACAACGCAACCTGGTATATTGACGATGGTAAAGTTACACTCAAAAGTGAAACTTTTTATGTAGATAGACCCCTTCCTTCTGCATTTAAATTTATTGTCCTAAGGGGGATGAGTTTAACGATATTTAGATCTTTGAAGTTAGGAAATATGGTAAAAATATTACTAGCTAACTTATTAATATCTAGAAAGCGAAGAGCTAAAATTAAGGTAGAAAGGCAAGTAATATTAGGTGGTGATATTCAAGTTTACGAGTCAGTTGAGAATGCGACTCGGCTCCATGTTAACAACTTTAAGCAAATTCATATGGCTAGTATGGGATACTGGCAAAAAAGCGACGAAAGTATATATACATTACCTATAATAGTTAAAAACTAAGATGATGATACCTAGACTTAAACCAAAATTGAGAATCATAGCTATATTGGGAGCTGTTTTAAGATCTAGATTCCGCACAGATTCCCTTGAGCGTTTTGAAAGGAAGTTTGCTAATCTAGCAAGTAGCAAACACGCGATAGCAATGCCATATGGCAGAACAGGATTGTATGCTTTACTTAAAGTACTAATTGACAAAGAGGAAGGTGAAGTTATCTGTCCTGCATATACGTGCGTTGTGGTTCCTCATGCAATCGTGACTTCTGGATTTAGTCCTGTATTTGTAGATTCATCTAAGTCAGCCTATAACATGGATTTAGACTTAGTTGAGAATGCTATAACTAAAAATACAGTTGCAGTTGTTCTAACTAGTATTTTTGGTAAACCTTTAAACTTGGACAAAGTTAATCGCATGCGAGAGCGGCATAAAGATATCATTTTTATTCAGGATTGTGCCCATAGTTTTTTTTGTAGTTGGGAAGGTAAACTTGTACATAAAACAGGGGATGCTGCAATTTATGGACTGAATATCAGTAAAATTATGACATCGATATTTGGTGGAGTTGTCACTACGGATTCAGATAAAATAGCCCATAAATTAAGAGCATATCAAATAAGCGATCTGGATGAAAGAAACCTCAAGAAAGATATATATAGTTTCGCCTATGCCTGTGCTATATACCTATCATTTAATCGATGGGTGTACAAAATTGTGAATATATTAGAGAATGCCGATTTGCTCAATAAGTTTGTTAAGTATTTTGATGAGTCAAAAATTGATATGCCTGATGATTATTTGGTACAAATGTCACCATTTCAAGCGGAGATAGGTTTGTCACAGTGTATTGAATACGAAAATATTGTTGAGCATAGAAGAAAGGTCGCTGCTATTTATAAAAGTAGACTATCAAAAAATAACATACTTCGTATTTTAGAAGAAAACCGAGGTGCAACATACTCTCATTTTCCAATTAACACCCATTTAGCTGATGAAATTATAAAGCAATGTGCTAAGGAAGGATATCAACTAGGTGAACTAATAGATTATCATATACCATCTATGAATGCATACCGTGAATATAAGTATTATAGTATTGGAGTGTCAGAAAAATATCCTGGTAATATGATTAATCTACCTGTCCATAGCTCTACTACGGTTAAAGATGCGATTAAATTATGCGATATAATAGAAAAAATCATAACGGAAGGATAGTATTAAAAATGCTCAGGATTAAGCACAACTATAGTACAGCCGAACCTGTTCAGATTCGGCATAATATAGGGTTAAACGCGCCCAATATCGAGTGATTCTGTTAAATTATAATGACTACCTTCTGATTTTTTTAAACCTATCTGTAAAGTTTGTTTTTTCTACCAAGTTTACTTTGGTTGGAATTTTGTAACTGTCTAGCCTATCAATACAGTATTTTCTGATGGTTCTTTTAAGTATGCTTTTATTTAGGCTAGATACTACATCACATACTACTGTTTGCCCCGTAATAGGATTGTTTTTTCCATAAACCATAACGTCATCAATTTGGTCCATCTCAATAATAACTGATTCAACTTCATTCGGTAGTACTTTTTCCCCTCCAACATTTATTACTTCTTTATTTCTACCTATAATCTTTATAAAACCATCTGTTGTTTCTTCGACTAGATCACCTGTTTTAAACCAACCATCTTCTGTAAAACTATCCATCGGAGAATTAAGGTAACCCAAAATTTGAGTTTTGCTTTTAAGCCATAGTTCTTGATTAACAACCTTATATTTGAGGTCAGGGTCATCAATTTTCATAAAAGTTGAGCTTGAGGATTTCGAAAATGTATTAGCGATACCAGTTTCACTTGTCCCAAAAGTTTGTAAAAACTTAACACGCGGAAATATTGACTTGAGTTTTGTAAGTAAACTTTCTGGCATTGTTTCTGTGCCATAAGTTATCATTCTTAAACTTGTTAAGTCATATTTTTCATAGGCTTTGCTAATTAGCATAAGGTTAAGGAAAGTAGGGCTCGAAGGAAGAACCTTAATACTATACTCTTGAAGCAATTGACAAACATCGTCAGCATTCCTATTCATGGGAATGACTAGAGTAGAGCCGATTGACAGTGCGTTTAGCATGGTGTTGATACCACCAATGTGATCGAACATTAAAAATAAAATAATGTTCACTGTTTTTGGCTTTTTTAATTTGTAATGATCAACTAGATCATCAAAATTATGTATCATAGCTTTAGGCTTTCCGGTGCTTCCACTTGAAAACAAAATCAAACCAGAACATAAGTCTCTTTGAAGACATTTGATAATATGATGCTTGTCTGCAGCCTGTCTTGGCTCGACAACGTATCTCCCATCAATAATTGTTATTGATTTATCCGAATAAGACTCGGATATTTTTTCCTCTTGTTCAGATTCAATCTTTGTTGCAATCGGAGCTATTATGTTTTTGTTCTTATAAAGTGCAAAAAACAAAGCAATTGCTTCGAAACTGTAATCAGATATTATAGATACTACTTCACTTGGCTTTATTTTATGGATAATATTTTCGCTAATGTAATTTATTTCTGATAGTAGTTCTCGATAAGAATATTTTCTCTGATTAAATACAATGGCGACTTTATCATCATAATTCTCAAAGTTGCTTATGAACTGGTTCATGCTATTTTTTCTTCGCAATTATGTAAAAATTAGGGCTGTAGGTAAAAGAAAAGTTTGATAAAATATCAAGAGTTTTGCTCATAACCCAATTATGTTCAGGTATTCTTTTTGATATCTTTAGTATTTCATAGTCTTTTTGCAAGAACTTTGATAACTCCTCTACATCAATTCCAGGTTCAAAATTATTGTGGTACTCTGCTATATCTTCAAGTTCATGTAATGAGTTTTTTTCTGTCTTAGTGTCAAACAGCTTTCGCCTTAATTTAATAAGTTTGCTTAGTTTGTTTTGAAACTTTCGGTTTGGTTCAAAGTCAAAGTAGATTACTCCACCTTTTTTTACTACTCTAGTAACTTCTTTTAATACTTCATAGTAATCAAAAAAGTGATGTAACACAGAATAACCAGCAACGACATCTATACTATTATCTTCGAAATCAAGTTTTGTAACATCACCCACTTTAGCGATAAATTTAGGGGATTTCACTTCGGAATTAAATAAAGCCACCTGTTCTTCTGATATGTCTATACCGGTTCCCTTTTGGAGTAAGTCATTTCTAGAAACTAACTTACTTAAGAAACCTGAACCACAGGCCAAATCGAGAAATTGTTCATTGCCCTCACTATTGCTTACACTATAGTGCAAATTATTCAATACGTCAGCTTGAATGTTATTAGTATATGCATAATATTCATTTTCAAGATATTCTTTTGCTTCTAAGTTGTAGAACTCTTTATTTGCATTAACAACATCTGATTTTGATATTTCTTTTTTCACTAGCTAACGCCTCCTAAGTATATTACTTGCCCAGTGATAAATTTACTCTTTTTATCTACGAAAAAATCTATAACATTTATAATATCTTCAGTATTACCAAGCCTCTTTATGGACTGTTTATCGATAAGCTCATTAATTTTATCTTTTGGGACGGCCTTAATTAGATCTGTCATTGTAGGAGTTGGTCCTATAGCATTTACCGTTATTCCATATGGCGCAACTTCCTTGGCTGCTGTTCTAGTAAAGCTCTCAATAGCACATTTGCTAGCTGCGTATATAGACTCACCTTCTAGGTCTAAGGCACTAGCTACTGTGGAGTAGTTAACAATTCGACCACTTTTTTGTTTCATCATGACCTTGGATACTTCTCTAGAAAACAAAAATGTACCAAAGAAATTAGTTTGAAAGACGTTTTTTACGGTAGTTAATGGTGTTGTGAGGAAATGGTTCATAGAAGCTATTCCAGCATTATTCAGGAGTATGTCTATTTTGCCAAACTCTCTTTTTGTACTTCTCACCATTTTAACAACATCTTTTTCGTCAATTACGTCAAGCTTATAATGCCTATAATTATCGTGGACTATCGATTGCCTTCCTCTGCTACATCCTATAACTATATCTCCTTTTTTAAGGTAATACTCGCTTAGTTCTTTACCTATGCCTTTTCTAGTTCCGGTTATGACAATAACTCTACTCATGGTTTACTCATTAGTAAGGGAATAAATATAGTTTAATAATGAATCAATATCTCTAAAAGGTGATGTTTGTTGGCTCATTGCCTTTTCATCAACTAGCACTATATCCACCTCAAGTTCGTCAGATAATCTTTCTTCTAGATCAGTGATAAAAGAAACTAATGCAACACTGTCTAACACCCCATTTCTCCCATAGAGCTTGGTTTGTAAAGAAATATTTTTTAATTCTTCACTTTTTAACTCCTCATTAATATCTTCAAGTAACTCAACGATAATGTTCTGTAGTGCTGACTTCATTTTTCTTTTCCTTAATTGCTAAATAAATATTTTCTGGATATGATTCTATTTCCAGAATAGAACTCATTCCTTTACTTTTAAGCATTCTTAGTGATTTGTTATTACTGACTCTACAACTTCCCCAATAGGTACTCGAGTACTTTTCTAACAGCTTTATATTTCTAGCGTAAGCCTTTGATAGCTCAATTGCTACAATTGGTTTTTCTGAGTAAGATATGTCAATAACGAAAGCGCCAACATAGAAATCATAAGTGTCTATGTCTAAATAATTACTAAATTTTTTGGTTTTTGCTGATTTGTACACTGATTGTATTTTTTTTAGGTTGAAAATGTGTCTAATTAAAAAAAATAGAATCGAAGTAAAGCTTTTTATTTTGATTTTTTTTTCAAAATCGGAGTATTTTAAAAAAACTGTACTGAATGCTGAAATTACATCGTTAATTACAACAACATTTATATTTGAGTTGCAGTCACTAAGTATTAATTTATAAAAATTTCTAACAAAATTCCGACCTAATATGATAGATAGTTCGTTACCATCAAAGTTCTGCATGTGAATCTCAACCAATCTATCTAGATCATTAATATTTGCTTTTCTTATCATTCATCGTCACCCTAATATTGTTTCCTATTTATTGGGCATTAAAAGTCAATGGATATTATAGCTCAACCGTGATTTGAGAGCCTTTCGGGTTAGATGAGCATACCTCGCCAGTGATGTCGCAGGTTCTATAGAACTACAATTCTTTAACCTCGGAAAATTGTACTAGATTGTGTGCATCAAAACCAGATAGGAGAATGTTATTTAAGTATTAGCTAAACTGGCAATCACTAGCTTACAGAGAGTATGGTTTGATTGTACAACTATTAGGCGGTAAAGGTGACAGCACCACTTACTTACAACTGGCACTCATGATACTATCTTTTAGTTTCGGTGGTATGTAACAAAGGTATCACACTGTCAAAAGGTGCTTTTTTGTATCAAGTTCAATAATATCACTTTTTGTGTAATGTTCGTTCGTCTGTTTAGAATATAAAAGTATTATGGCTAGATTAAATTTTATCTGGAATTTATCCCGAGTTAAGAAGCGCTTGATAAGCGTGATTCTGGATACGTTGTTTATCATTGCTTCGTTTTATGGCGCCTATTGGACAAGAATTGGTCACATAGGGTCGCTTGAGGATCCTGTAACTAGGTATATTCTAGCTGGAACGGTTGGAATTACGGTTTTTACTTTTATCAGACTTGGCCTTTATAGAGCTATCCTCCGTTATTTAACTTTTCATGCTTTAGCCGTAATCGCCTTAGGTACTATTGTGTCAGCTGCATCTATTAGCTTACTTGCTTTTTATTTTAATGCAGAGGTACCACGTTCGGTTCCAATTATATATGGCGCATTTTTGTGTATTTTGAGTGGTGGTTCTCGACTTGTGGCAAGATCATTGTATTCTCAGATTAACCATAAAGGTAAAAAAAACGTTTTAATTTATGGTGCTGGTGCTGCCGGACGACAGTTAGCATTCGCTTTACGCTCTTCTGAATCATATAAAGTTGTCGCCTTTATTGATGGCGATAGTACTTTGGAGAACACGATAATACTAGGTCTAAAAGTCGAGAATATCACTAAGGCAGAGAGCCTAATAAATAAGTATAATGTTAGCCAAATTTTTCTAGCAGTCCCAAGTGCAAGTAGAGCTAGAAGAAAAGAAATTTTAGATAAATTAGTACACTTGCCTACAGAAGTGTTAACTGTTCCTGATATGACCGATATAGTCTCCGGAGTCGCTAAAATCGACGAACTAAAAGACGTGCCTATTGAAGACTTATTAGGTAGAGATCCAGTGTCTCCTCAACAATCTTTGCTTGAAGGTAATATCCTCAATAAAGTTGTAATGGTTACTGGGGCTGGGGGATCGATTGGATCCGAATTGTGTAGGCAAATAGTAAGACAAAAACCATCAACCATTGTTTTGTTTGAGATATCAGAATTTGGTTTATATCAAATCGATAGAGAATTAAATGCATTGGTATATGAAGGGCAACTCGACGTTAAGATTGTCCCATTATTGGGCTCAGTACAGAGAATTAACCGTATGGCAATGGTTATGAAAAGCTTTAACGTCCAAACGGTTTATCATGCGGCTGCTTATAAACACGTTCCTTTAGTTGAGTATAATGTCGTAGAAGGTGTTAGGAACAACGTCTTTGGTACGTATTACACAGCAAAAGCCGCGATAGAATCAAATGTGGAGTCTTTTGTTCTTATATCAACTGATAAAGCTGTTAGACCAACAAATATTATGGGTACTACGAAGCGACTGGCAGAGCTTGGACTTCAAGCTTTATCTCAACAAGAAAATCAAAAGGAGCGAAGTACTAGGTTTACAATGGTCAGGTTTGGAAATGTGTTAGGCTCTTCTGGCTCTGTTATTCCTCTATTCAAGAAACAGATAGCAAGTGGGGGACCTGTAACGGTTACTCATCCTGATATTATTCGTTATTTTATGACTATCCCTGAAGCTGCTCAGCTAGTGATTCAGGCCGGAGCAATGGGTAAAGGTGGGGATGTCTTTGTATTGGATATGGGCGAACCTGTCAAGATAGTAGATCTAGCTGAAAATTTAATTAATCTTTCGGGTTTAGAGGTAAAAAGTAAAGAAAACCCATACGGAGATATTGAAATTAGATTTTCAGGGCTTAGGCCAGGGGAAAAATTATTTGAAGAGTTACTCATTGGAGATAATGTCGAAAAAACAGCACACGAACGAATTATGACTGCAAATGAAAGTTATTTGCCGTTTAAGAACTATAAGAAATTATTAGACGAGTTGGACTTAGCTTGTCACAACTTCGAACACGAGAAAATTAGGCAACTATTACTGGATGCTCCGACAGAATTCAATCCAACTGACGAAATCGGAGACTTAGTTTGGAAGCGAAATAGTGAGTCGATTATTTTTGATAATAAGTAAGTAATTGTTGCTATTTAATAATAATATATTCTATTTTAAGATTTATAGATATTGTTAAATAGCGACAAACACTTAGTTAAATTATGCTTATATTTAATCCGTGTGATTAACGGAAGTGGAATTATGAATTTTTATTAAAATTTAGTGAAATAATAATATGTTTTTATATTATTGCATATACAGGCCACCATTAATGGATATGGTTTCACCAGTAATATAAGCACCAGACTTTCCAGCCAAGAAACTAACTGTCATTGCTATTTCTTCAGGAGTTGCTAATCTATTTAAAGGAACTTGTTTTTTTATTTTATCTAATACATCAATTTTCATATTTTTAACCATTTGAGTAGCTGTATAGCCAGGAGCTACGGTATTAACGGTCACACCATATCGTGCTCCTTCTAAAGCTAATGATTTTGTAAACCCGATCATTCCAGCTTTAGCCGCAGAATAGTTTGTTTGGCCATACTGTCCTTTTACACCGTTGACGGAAGATATATTTATTATTCGGCCAGAGTTTTGATTGCACATTGCTCCAAATAGCGGGTGGGTTACGTTATAGAGGCTGTTGAGGTTTGTGTCAATCACGCTTTTCCAGTCTGATAGAGACATGTTTTTAAATAATACGTCTTTTGTTATTCCAGCATTATTTACTAATACGTCAATATTTTCATATGAACTCAGTACCTTATTTAGCTTATCTTTACAATCTTCGGTATTTGTAACATCTAGCTCTAAAAGCTCTATTTGATGATCTTTAAACTCGTTTTGTTGGTACCACTGAGCAGCTTTTTCCAAGTGTCCTGAGTGGTAGGTTGCGATAACCTTGTACCCCTCTTTTATAAGTTGAACAGTGATTGCGGAACCAATTCCACCAATTGCACCGGTAATAATAGCTATTTTATTCATATATTATAATACCTATAAGTTATAAGCTGTTGATACCATAAGGTTTTTTTACTTTTATTAATGCGATCTATTGTTGCATAGCTATTGTAGTGTATATTAATTCTGGCTGTATGGAGGGATGTTACGAAATGTGGTGCAAAGTGAATGTAATGAAAAATGTTAAGTTATAAATAGGATCAAGCTCAATACTTTAAATAAAAACTGTAGAACAAAGTACGTGTTAGCTTACCCTAAAGTGAAGGCTACTTTTACAAAACTGCCTTAAGGTCTTTTATGAAAACAATAATCCTCCCTATACTAATGGCCGGCGGCTCAGGCTCCCGCCTTTGGCCTATGTCCAGAACTCATTTCCCTAAACAGTTTTTGGCTCTTACCAATACAACAACTATGTTGCAAGATACCCTTGGAAGGCTAAGCGGAATCGAGCACAGCCCTGCGTGTGTCATTTGTAATGAAGAACATCGCTTTTTAGTTGCAGAGCAACTTCATTCATCTGGGCATAAACATAGCGGGATTATACTTGAACCTGTCGGCAGAAATACTGCCCCTGCTGTTGCATTGGCTGCATTGAAAGCTGTTGAGCAAGGTGATGATCCTACCTTATTGGTTTTAGCCGCCGATCATCTTATTAAAGATGAAGAAGCATTCTGTAGAGCAGTAAGTTATGCCGAAAGCTTTGCAGCCGAAGGTAAGCTTGTAACATTTGGTATTGTGGCTACCGCTCCTGAGACTGGTTATGGCTATATTAAGCGAGGAAACTCTGTTTGTACCGAAGAGGTCGCTTTTAGCGTTGACTCATTTGTAGAGAAACCAAACCTGGAAACCGCAAAGTCGTATCTAGATGATGGTAGCTACTATTGGAATAGTGGCATGTTTATGTTTAAAGCATCCCGTTATATAGAGGAATTAAGCAAGTACCGCCCAGATATCTTGTCTGCTGCTAAAACTTCTATAGAGAATGCTGTTAATGACCTCGACTTTATCCGAGTTTCTGAGAAAGATTTTAGCCAGTGTCCTGATGATTCAATTGACTATGCTGTGATGGAGCAAACATCTGAAGCCGTAGTTGTGCCTATGGATGCAGGATGGAGTGATGTCGGTGCCTGGTCATCTCTTTGGGAGGTGAGTGATAAAGATGAAAATGGCAATGTACTGCATGGAGATGTTATCCCTGTAGACACAAACAATACCTATGTGATGGCGCCTGAACGTTTAGTTGCTACAGTTGGGACGGAAGACCTGGTTATTGTGGACACAAAAGATGCATTACTAGTAGCGCATCGAGAGAAGGTCCAGGATATTAAAGCTGTCGTGAACCAGCTTAAAGAGCAAGACCGTTGTGAGTTTTTACATCATAGACAAGTCTATCGCCCCTGGGGGCACCACGATCATGTCGCAGAGGGTGAGCGTTACCACGTTAAGAAAGTATTCATGAAGCCTGGTGAGCGAACAGCTATGCAGGTTCACTATCATCGTTCGGAGCATTGGATAGTGGTGTCCGGTACGGCTCGTATCTATAAAGGGGATGAAGAGCTGATTGTGAGTGAGAATGAATCAATATACATCCCGGTAGGTGTTAAGCACTGCTTCGAAAATCCAGGTAAAGTGCCCTTAGAGATTATTGAGGTGAGAACCGGTGGTTATCTTGGTGAAGATGATATTGTTCGGATCGACGATGATGGGGAAGGTTATTAAGTGTCCGTAGAAAAACTAAGCTGTTTTAAAGCCTATGATATACGCGGCAAATTAGGAGATAACTTAACTCCAGAGATTGCTTACAGAATTGGTCGGGCATTTGGTCAGCACCTGAAACCAGAGAGCATTGTAATTGGTGGCGATATTAGGCTTACGTCTGAAGAGTTTAAATCAGCGCTAGCTAATGGCCTTGTGGATGCTGGTGTCGATGTCATCGATATTGGCATGACAGGTACTGAAGAAATCTACTTTGCCACTAAACACCTTGGAGTCGATGGTGGTATTCAGGTAACAGCAAGCCATAACCCTATGGATTACAATGGCATGAAATTGGTTCGAGAAGAAGCGAAACCAATCAGCGGTGATACGGGTTTAAGAGAAATACAAATACTTGCAGAGCAAAATCAATTTGAGCTGGTAGAAAAGGGTGGCAACCTCGTTCATCAATCCAATCTCCCAGCATATATAGATTGTCTAATGAGCTATATCGAGCCCGCGAATCTAAAACCTTTGAAGCTGGTTGTTAACTCTGGCAATGGCGCGGCTGGGCATGTAATTGATGAACTGGAAAAACGATTTGAAGCGTTAGGTGTTCCCGTTGAATTTATAAAAGTTCACCATGAGCCTGATGGCCATTTTCCAAATGGTATTCCCAATCCAATTTTGCCCGAACGTAGAGCGGACACGTCCAATGCGGTAAAAATGCATGATGCGGATATGGGTATCGCATGGGATGGTGATTTCGATCGTTGTTTCTTGTTTGATGAAAACGGGGAGTTTATCGAAGGTGCGTATATTGTTGGCTTACTTGCGGAGGCATTTCTAAAGAAAAATCCGGGCGAGAAGATTGTTCATGACCCTCGGGTTTATTGGAATACGGTTGATATCATTAAGGCAAATGGTGGTACTCCAGTGATGACAAAGTCTGGTCATGCATTTATTAAAGAGAGAATGCGTCAGGAAGATGCGATTTATGGTGGAGAGATGAGTGCTCACCATTATTTTCGTGACTTTGCCTATTGTGACTCTGGCATGATTCCATGGTTGCTTGTTGCCGAACTACTATCAGTGAAAGGGCTCTCTTTATCGGAAGCGGTTAATGAGCGAATTAATGCTTACCCTGTCTCCGGAGAAATTAACTCTAAGCTAGAAAACCCGAGCTTGTCGATTGAAAGAGTGAAAACTAAGTACGAGCCGTTGGCTACGAAAGTAGACTTCACTGATGGGTTGAACTACGAGTTTTCGTCAGAACAAGGTGATTGGCGATTTAATTTGCGTAGTTCAAATACCGAACCAGTTGTCAGACTAAACGTCGAAGCTCGTGGAAACAAAGCCCTTTTGGAGCAAAAAACGGCAGAAATACTCGAGTTGCTCCGTCAATCATAAGTATATTTAAGAGGCTCAGCGATATAGCTAGCCTCTTTCCTCTCATCGTTTTTCAGTATCAAATATCTAGATATCCCTCGACAAAATACCTAATCATTACTCAAACATTTAAAGCTATTGATATCGTGATTTCTCAATTGAGATGAGGAATCGATATGCGCTTAATTCATCACGGTGGCAAAGATAAAGTAACCGGTTCATGTCATGAACTTCGATATAACAAGCAAAGTATTCTTGTAGATTGTGGCCAGTTTCAGGGAAAGGACTCAAAGCCGTTAGATATTGATTTTCCGGTAAAGCATATTCAGGCTTTGGTTGTTACTCACGCTCATATCGATCATATAGGCCGGATTCCTTGGCTTTTGGCTGCTGGATTTAAAGGCCCAATCATCTGTACTCATGCGACAGCGGAACTTATCCCCTTAATGCTTGATGATGGTTTGAAGCTCAACCTGGGTATGAAAAAGGTAAATAGAGAGAACGTTCTTAGCTTAGTTAAGTCGAGAATGTTTCCAATAGAGTACAACAAGTGGCACCGTATAAAGGGTTGTCACCTAGGTCAGCAAAGTAATGATCAGAGTCTCTATTGTCGCTTTCAGCCAGCAGGCCACATTCTTGGTTCCGCGTATGTCGAAGTAAAACTGCCCAATAATGAGATAGTAGTATTCTCTGGTGATCTAGGGCCGTCTAGCACTCCACTGTTGCCAGATCCTATCTCTCCGAAACGAGCTGACTATCTTGTTCTGGAATCGACGTATGGAAATAGGAACCATGAAAGCGTTGCTCAGCGTGCAGGACGACTTAAAGAGATAGTTAATCGCTCTTTGTCAGATGGTGGCGCAATCATTATTCCTGCTTTTAGCATTGGTCGTACTCAGGAGTTATTGTTTGATATTGAATCCCTATTCCATTCTTCAGGGATTAGTAATGACATTCCGATTATTCTCGACTCACCAATGGCCGCAAAGGTTACTAAGTCCTATCGAAGGTTTAGGAAACTTTGGGGGAAAGAAGCGAAACAAAAGTTAGCAAAGCGACGTCATCCATTAGCTTTCGAACAGTGCACAGTTATCCATGACTACAAACAGCACCTATCTGTAGTAAACCGACTAGCATCCACAGGGGAAGCTGCGATAGTGGTTGCAGCATCAGGTATGTGCGAAGGGGGCCGTGTAATGGAGTATCTCAAGGCTCTGTTACCTGATACAAGAACAGATATTATTTTCTCTGGGTATCAAGCTGAAGGTACTCTTGGAAGGGAAATTCAATCTGGAGCTAAGACGGTTGTAATAGACAATAAAGAAACCCATGTGAATGCTCAGATACACACAATGTCTGGTTATTCTGCCCACGCGGATAAGGATGATCTGCTAGCTTTTGTTAAGGAGATTAAATATCCGCCAAAAGAAATACATCTTATACATGGTGATTATGTGTCGAAAAATGCGTTACTTCAGACTCTTGTTAGAGAGGGCTATACTCAAGGGAGTATCTTCATTTAAAGTAAATATTCAGTATTCGTAATATATTCTTTTAGTTCTATGATTTTGTTCATATACTTAACTTAACACACTGAAGTAAGGGATATTATGAAGACGCGTGAGAAGATTGTACTTGCCGCGCTTGAGTTATTTAATGAGCATGGTGAAAGAAATATCACTACAAACCATATCGCTGCTCATATAGATATTAGCCCGGGGAACTTGTACTACCATTTCCGCAATAAGCAGGAAATTGTAAGAGAGATTTTTGAAAGCTATTCAGAAGAGCTTTTGGAAAGGTTCACTCCTGTAGGCACTCAAGAAGAAAGCTTAGTGCTTTTAAAGAGATATATGGATTCCATATTCGCTTTGATGTGGAAGTATCGTTTCTTCTATGCCAATCTTCCGGAAATCCTTCAGAGAGATACTATTCTGCATCAAAAATATCTTGCTGTTCAGGAAAAAATGCAGGCAAACATAGCCTCTATTTTTGAGATGTTTAAGCAAAGAGAACTGTTGAGTGTAGATGATGCCGATGCAAGAACATTGGTGACATCATTGCATCTGGTGGCGACCAGCTGGTTGAGTTATCAGGCGGCTATGTCTCAGGGTGCAAAAATTACCGAGCAGATTATTCATCAAGGTGTGTTGCAGTTACTATCTATTGTGAAACCACATACTACGGCTTCGGGGTTGGAACAGGTTCATTTAATAGAAGATGGCATAAAAGCAATGCATGCTTAATTATTCATTTTGCTTGTAGTAAACAAAAATGCCCTTGTACATATTGGTAAATATACAAGGGCATTCTTTAAGCTCGCAATTTACTCTTCATCAAAAGCTTCGAACTCGATGCCCATTTCGGTCATCAGCCTCTTCACTTCTGCAGGAATATCATCAGGGCGATCTTTGCGCAGATCTTCATCTGTTGGTAAGGGCTGACCAGTGTATGCATGTAGAAATGCTTCGCATAGAAGTTCACTGTTTGTCGCATGACGCAAGTTATTTACCTGCCTACGGGTACGCTCGTCGGTTAGAACTTTAAGAACCTTAAGTGGGATCGAAACAGTGATCTTTTTAACTTGCTCGCTCTTCTTTCCATGCTCTGCATAAGGGCTTATGTATTCGCCATTCCAGTCAGCCATTGCACACCTTTACTAATTTTATAATTTGATAAAAAGTCTAAAGCTGAATTTTAGCGGGATTTACCGCCATAAGCAAAGACATTTGGACGTCTAGAAGTATTGACGGCTGAAATTGTGAGGGGTAAAGTAACAAGTATTCTCTGATATGAGTAACTCGGAAGAAGGAAAGGTTTAAGATAACTCAGGTTGTATAAATCTCCTATTATTAAGAGTTAGTTTATAAAATAACTTCTAAACAGAATGTAAGTCGTATTAAAAAGGAAAATCACTACATGTCTCAAAGGAAACCTTCAACTATTGCTGTTCGTACAGGTATCGAGTCGGACACACAATATAATGCGGTAGTCCCACCTATTTACCTTTCTACCAACTACAGTTTTCCGGAATTTGGTGATGTGCCTAAATACGACTACACCCGCTCAGGAAATCCTAATCGCGGGTTGCTAGAGCAGGCACTGTACGAGCTTGAATCTGGTAAAGGTGCGGTAGTGACCAATTGCGGCACATCGGCTCTAAACCTGATGGTTTCTGCTTTCCTTGGTCCTGATGATTTAATCCTTGCTCCGAACGATTGTTACGGAGGCACTTACCGATTATTTAATACGCGCGCTCAGAAAGGTGATTTTAAAGTTCAGTTTATTGATCAGACCGACGATGAAGCTTTTGATGCTGCCATAGCTCTCAAACCTAAGCTTATCCTTCTAGAGACCCCTTCTAATCCATTGGTACGCGTCGTTGATATTGCCAAAGCCTGTGAAAAAGCGAAGGCTGTTGGTGCACTCGTCGCAGTGGACAACACTTTTTTGACTCCTATCTACCAAAAGCCAATTGAACTTGGTGCAGATTTAGTAATCCACTCAATGACCAAGTACCTGAACGGTCATTCAGATGTCATTGGCGGTGTTATTATTACTAAATCTGAAGAGCATGCAGAAGAGTTGGGCTGGTGGGGGAACTGTATTGGTGCCACTGGAACGCCTTTTGATAGCTACATGACCTTGCGTGGTCTTCGTACACTTGGTGCAAGAATGAAAGCTCATGAAGAGAGTTCTCTAGCTGTTTTAGAGTTTTTGAAGAAACAGCCTCTCGTAGGCAGTATTTATCACCCAAGCCTTAAAGATCACCCAGGCCATGAGATAGCTAAAAAACAGCAAACTGGCTTTGGTTCTATGTTGAGTTTTGAGTTTGCTGGTTCATTTAAACAGTTAAAACAGTTTGTGGGAGAGCTCCAGTTGTTTTCCCTGGCGGAATCTCTTGGTGGTGTTGAAAGTTTAATTTGTCATCCAGCTTCAATGACACATCGTGCGATGGGAGAAAAAGCTTTGGAAGAGGCGGGAGTATCTCAGAGCTTACTGAGGCTTTCTGTTGGCCTCGAAGATAGTGTAGATTTAATCAACGATTTGGAAAATGCATTTAATACGGTTGTGGAGGAAGCTTAAATGACCGTTTCTCGTCAGTTACATAAGTTTGGTGGTAGTAGCTTAGCAAACCCGGATTGCTACAAACGAGTCGCTAATATTCTTAAAGAATACTCAGAGTCGGAAGACTTAATTGTTGTGTCAGCTGCAGGTGATACAACGAATCGCCTGATTGAGTGGATCGAAGCGCTTGAGAAAGATGGCCGGATCGCACATGAATCATTGATGTCCTTACGAGATTTTCAAAGCCAACTGATTGAAGAACTGCTGGAAGACAGCGGTACTTTGTTAGATGCTTTACACACTGAAATTTCAGCGCTTGGTGAGTTAGAAGCTCCTTTATCTGAAGCTCAGAAAGCAAGTGTTCAGGGGCATGGTGAAGTATGGTCTTCAAGATTGTTAGCGGCTCTACTTACTCAACAAGAACTACCGGCAATTGCTATTGATTCGAGAGATTTTTTAAGAGCAGAGAGAGCGACTCAACCAGAGGTAGACAGTGCTCGTTCATGGCCTTTGGTTAAGGAAGTTCTTGCACAGCACTCTCACCATCGCCTAGTTATCACAGGATTTATGGCGCAAAACCTGGCTGAGGAAACGGTGCTTCTTGGACGAAATGGTTCGGATTACTCTGCAACTATTATAGGTGCACTGGCAGAAGCCGAGCAGGTGACTATCTGGAGTGATGTTGCTGGCGTTTATAGCGCTGATCCAAGAAAAGTAAATGATGCATGCCTGCTTCCTTTGTTGCGCCTTGATGAAGCGAACGAGCTCGCACGCTTAGCGGCTCCGGTTTTACATAGTAGAACATTGCAGCCGGTTGCTCAAAGTGCAATGAACATGGAACTAAAGTGCAGTTATCAACCAGAATCAGGTTCAACCCGAATTGAACGAGTATTGGCATCAGGAAGAGGGGCAAAGATAATCTCCTCTCTGGAAGAGGTTCTCATCATTGAACTCAATTTCTCTCACGGACACGATTTCGAGAGATTGCAATCAGACGTAATGGGTAGGCTGCAAAGAGCGCAACTTCAGCCACTGGCGTTTGATATTCAGCCAGATCAGGGTGAGGTGTTACTCGCTTACACCGCAGAGATGGCTGAGGGTGTTCTTGAATATCTTCAGGATGCGGGAATAGAAGCAGAAATCCATCTTCGCGAAGGTTACTCAATGATTGCCGCTGTAGGGGCAGGAGTCACTAATAACCCAATTCATAGTCACGGGATCTATCAGCAGCTAAAAAATGCTCCAGTAGAGTTTATGTGCGAAGCTGAATCCGGATTAAGCATGGTTGCAGTACTGCGCCGTACAGAAACTAACTTATTAGTTAACGCTATCCATAAACAGTTGTTCCAGGCTCAGAAACGAATCGGCTTGGTGTTGTGCGGAAAAGGCAACATCGGGTCTAGCTGGCTTCAGCTATTTACAAGTCAAAAAAATGAGTTAGAGAAACGTCACGGCATGAGCTTTGAGCTTGTGGGTGTAGTTGATAGCCAGACATATTGGATGGATTACGAAGGTATTAATCCAGACGATGTGTTAAATCGGTTTGATGACGAGGCTGTACCAAATGTTGAGAATGAGTGGCTTGATAAACTAGCTCACCATCAGGGTTACGATGAAATCATTATATTAGACGTTACAGCTAGTGAACCATTGTCGATGCTTTACCCTCAGTTTGCTGAGAAAGGACTACACCTGATATCCGCGAACAAGGTAGCAGGCTCGGCTTCGGGAGAGTTTTATCACCGTGTGCAAGATGCATTTGAGAAAACAGGCCGACACTGGTTATATAATGCTACTGTTGGGGCGGGGTTGCCAGTCAACCATACCGTTCGAGATCTGCGCGAAAGTGGTGACACCATAGTTGCATTGTCAGGAATTTTCTCTGGAACGCTATCTTGGTTGTTCCAGCAATTTGATGGTTCTATTCCATTTATGGAGCTGGTGGATTTAGCCTGGCAACAAGGCCTTACAGAGCCAGATCCTCGGTCTGATCTGGATGGCTCAGATGTCATGCGTAAGCTTGTTATTCTTGCGCGCGAATCTGGTCTTTCAATTGAGCCTGAAAACATTAAAGTTGAATCGCTTGTACCTTCAGAGCTTGAAGAGCTGAGCTTAGATGAGTTTTTCGAGAAGGGTAATATACTAAGCACAGACTTGGCGGAAAGGCTGGAGAAAGCCCAAAGAGAAGATAAGGTCTTACGCTATGTAGCAAGACTGGAACGCAATGGAAAAGCATATGTTGAAGTAGAAGCTTTATCTCGTGAGCATGCGCTTGCTAACCTTCTACCTTGCGACAATATCTTCGCAATAGAAAGTGCCTGGTACAAAGACAACCCTCTAGTGATTCGCGGTCCTGGAGCTGGTAAGGAAGTTACTGCAGGTGCCATTCAATCGGATATTAACAGGTTAGCTGGCCTATTGTAGTGACGATAATTTTAAGAGCCTCCTTTGCTTGCAAAGGAGGCTCTTTTTGTTTGTGTGAGCTTGACTCACCCTTATCATGAAAAATCCTCATGTTATCTCTATTGACATAAAATCCAATTCATTACATTCTACAGACATATAGACGTCTAAACGTCAGAAGATTAATAAAACACAACATCGCTGGTGCAGATTTCTGTTTTCATAGGAATGACGAAAAATGTGGCAGACAGAATATAATTACTAAGGTGGTCTTCACCTCAGGGAGATTGGAATGGGTTATACACACGCAAGTCACTTAGACGCTCTGAATCAGAATATTGCCGAGCTTGGTGATATCAATGTATCTTTTGAGTTCTTTCCACCGAGTAGTGAAAAGATGGAAGAGACACTGTGGAACTCTGTTCATCGCCTTAAAAAGCTTGAGCCGAAGTTTGTATCGGTAACTTATGGTGCAAACTCTGGAGAGCGCGACAGAACTCATTCCATCATCAAAGAAATCAAAGATCAAACAGGCCTTGTCGCTGCTCCGCACCTTACTTGTATTGATGCTTCCCGTGAGGAGCTGATAAATATTGCAGATGACTATTGGGCAAACGGCATCAAAAATATTGTCGCTCTGCGTGGTGATATTCCTCCTGGTGGTGGTGCACCTGATATGTATGCGTCGGATTTGGTTGAGTTACTTAAAGCACAGCATGATTTCGATATTTCTGTTGCAGCATTCCCAGAGGTTCATCCAGAAGCGAAGAGTGCACAAGCTGATTTGTTGAATCTAAAGCGTAAAGTTGAAGCGGGCGCCAACCGCGCGATTACTCAGTTCTTCTTCGATGTTGAGTCTTATCTTCGATTCCGTGATCGTTGTGTATCTGCTGGCATTGATGTTGAGATAGTTCCAGGGATCCTTCCGGTCTCTAACTTTAAGCAAGCCTCTCGTTTTGCTGCAATGAACAATGTAAAAGTTCCTGGCTGGATGGCGCAGCAGTTTGAAGGCTTAGATGATGATCCAACGACTCGCCAGCTAGTAGGCGCGAGCCAGGCAATAGATATGGTTCGAATTCTAAGCCGCGAAGGGGTGAAAGACTTCCACTTTTATACACTTAATCGTGCTGAAATGACGTTTGCTCTTTGCCATACACTAGGTGTTCGTCCCAAGGCTTAATTATCGAAGAACATAACGAGTAAAAAAGAAAAGGTTGAGGGGGAATCCGCTCAACCTTTTTCTATTTCATCGATACAGAACTTTTTAGTTCATAGTTTCAAGTTCACTACGAACTTCTTGTGCCCACTCTATCCATGCCTCGCGCATTAGTAAGTTTCTTCTCAATGTCAGCCTTTCCAGTCTGGCATGCTTAGACATAGTTTGAGAGGACGAGTAATATTTTGTTTCTATGTCTTTGTAGTGATGAACGAGTTTCTGTGCTTCTTCTATTAGTCCAGTCAGCTGATCTTTGAATATTGTTGGCTCTTCTATATCACAGGCCATTAATTTAGCTGCTAATTCATCGCGTATTGTTGGCTGAGCAGTAGGCTGTGCAAACCACTCTCCAAGTGCGGTGCGTCCGCTCTCGGTTATTGAGTAAACTTTTCTGTCGGGTTTGCCTTCCTGAGGCTGAAGTTTACATGTGACGAGGTTGTTTTGCGCCATCTTATTAAGTTCCCGGTAGACTTGTTGATGGCTGGCTTTCCAGAAGTACCCAATACTATACGAAAACTCTTTCGTAATATCGTACCCGGTAGCATCGCGCGTGCTTAAAACGGTAAGGATTACGTGTGGTAATGACATGTCTTAAATCCAATATTAAAAAACTGCAAAACTCTTGGTTTAACCAATATTTGTGCTTCTGTGTCACTGAATAATATTGACGATTAAACCGACCAGTATAACTCCCCATACTCGGTGTTGTTATGTTCCCATCTAGCCTGGACATCACCTAGATAGTCTTAGAGTTTTTTCCCCTAAGAGCCAATTAATTTATAAGTTTAGACAATATTATATTGGCGGAGCGTAAGAATATCTTAATTATTAAGTATTAAGTAGAATAGAAGGGTATTTTGTCGCAAAAAGCTAACAAATGACTGCACTTTGTTTTATTTGCAATAAAAAAGACCGATCTAGTCGGTCTTTTTGTCTCTTTTATGGTGTTATGTTCTGTTTTTATCCGGTATTTCGCATTCCGGCAGCGATCCCAGCGATAGTAACCATTAATGCTTCCTCTAATTCTTGAACCGGTGTCTCATTTTGACGGGTGCGATAGAGTAGTTCAGCTTGAAGAATATTCATTGGTAGCACGTAAACGTTACGTAACTTGATGGACTCGAGACCCCATGGATCACTTTGCATCAGGTTCTCGTTGTTCTCTACTGTTAGTACCGCCTGGATATCCTTTTGTAGTTGGCCGCGTAGTCTGTCACCAAGACGCCAGAGCGACTCATCGGTCAGTCTCTGATCGTAGTAGCGAGAAATTTCAAGGTTACACTTGGTGTAAACCATCTCCAGCATACCAAGACGAGTAGAGAAGAATGGCCACTCGCGACACATCTCTTCAAGTAGAGCAAGGTGACCTTTATCGATGGAGTACTGAATCGACTCACCAGCACCTAGCCATGCAGGAAGCATAAGTCTGTTTTGGCTCCATGAGAAGATCCACGGAATTGCGCGCAGACTTTCGACACCACCTTTCGGGTTTCGTTTAGATGGACGAGAACCAAGAGGCAGTTTACCCAGCTCTTGTTCAGGTGTCGCTGCTCTGAAGTAAGGGACGAAGTCTGGCTCACCACGAACAACATCTCGATAAGATTCACAAGAGACATCTGAAAGCACGTCCATCAGATCGCGCCATTCTTGCTTAGGTTCTGGTGGTGGTAGAAGGTTTGCTTCCAGTATTGCGCTTGAATACAGATTTAAGCTGTTAACAGCGACATCTGGCAGGCCAAGCTTAAAGCGAATCATCTCGCCTTGCTCAGTAACCCGCAGACCACCTTTCAGGCTCTTTGGTGGCTGAGATAGAAGGGCTGCGTGTGCAGGAGCACCACCGCGGCCAATAGTACCGCCGCGACCATGGAATAGAGTTAGCTCAATACCTGCTTCTTCAGCGACTTTAACCAGTGAGTCCATAGCGCTGTACTGCGCCCATCCGGCTGCCATAGCGCCAGCATCTTTTGCAGAGTCAGAGTAACCAATCATGACCATCTGATGACCTTGAATAAATCCACGGTACCAGTCGATAGAAAGAAGCTGCTTGATAACGGCTTCTGAGTTGTTCAGGTCGTCTAGTGTTTCGAACAGTGGACAAACGTCCATGCGGAACTGACAGCCAGATTCCTGAAGCAGAAGGTGTACCGCAAGAACATCAGAAGCGGTTCGCGCCATAGAGATGACGTAAGCACCAAATGCTTCGCGAGATTGGCTTGCTACTATCTTACAGGTATCCAGAACTTCCTTAACCTGCTCAGATGGTTCCCAGTCTCTAGGAAGCAGCGGGCGCTTGGAGCTAAGTTCTTTCACAAGGAATGCGACTTTGTCCTGCTCACTCCACTGGTCATAATCACCGATACCAAGGTAGCGAGTTACTTCAGAAAGTACATCCGAATGGCGAGTACTTTCCTGACGAATATCCAGTCGAACCAGATGAACACCAAATGCTTTGATTCGACGGAGTGTATCTAGCAGAGAGCCATCAGCAATTACACCCATACCACATTCATGCAGAGACTTGTAACAAGTCAGTAGTGGTTTCCATAGCTGGTCAACAGACTCTAGAATCGCCTTGTTTGGCACATCCTTAAGGTTGATATCTGCATCCAATACTTCCAGTGTGTCTCGAAGAAGAGAACGTAATGGTTTCAGTACTGCACGATATGGTTCGTGAGCGTCTCCCGCAAGCTCTCTTAGCCCGTCATTACAGTTGATCATCGATAGTTCAGTGATCAGTTCCTGAATGTCACCAAGGTAAAGGTCTGCGGCCTTCCAGCGGGAAAGAAGCAATACTTCACGGGTAATTTTATGAGTCACGAATGGGTTACCATCACGGTCACCACCCATCCAGGATGAGAAATGTACAGGCTGCGCATCGATAGGCAGACCTTCACCAAGATAGTCGGTTACTTTTTCGTTCAGTTCGCGAAGGAAGTCTGGAACTGCCTGCCATAGCGAGTTTTCAACAACCGCAAAACCCCACTTAGCTTCATCCAGGGGTGTTGGGCGTTGCTTACGCATATCATCTGAGTGCCATGACTGAGCAATTAGCTGCTCAAGACGACGTTCAGTTTTTTGACGTTCTTTAACTGAAAGATCGCTAAGCTCAAGCTGTGATAGGCATTTGTTGATCTTAACCAGTTTGTTGATCATGGTACGGCGCGCAATTTCAGTCGGGTGCGCAGTCAGTACCAGCTCAATACTCAGATCTTTAATCGCCTGAGCGGTATCTAACTTACTAACTTCTTTCTGGTTAAGTCTTGCGAATAGCGTGTTTAACGCGTCTGGCTGACAAACGTTCGCATCACAGTGGCGGGAAATTGTATGATACTGCTCCGCCATGTTTGTCAGATTTAGAAATTGATTAAATGCACGGGCAACCGGATTCAGTTGCTCGTCGGTCAGATTTGAAATCTCTTTAATAAGCTCTTCGCGGGCTTTGGTGTCGTTATCGCGTTCTGCCGCTTTAGACAAGGTTCGGATCTGTTCAACCTTCTCTAGAATCTCTTCACCGTGCGCATCCTTGATAGTGTTACCAAGTAGATGGCCCAGCATTCGCACATTGCTTTTTAAAGCAGAGTATTTCTCAATCATTCTCGTCCTGCCTGTAAATAAATTACATCTTTTATCCTTGTTATTCAGACAATCTAGCCAAAATCTGTTGTCTGAGTCAAATAATCCGATGGTGTAAATGAGTTTTATGGCCTTAAATTGACTTTGGTCACTTTATAAACAGTAAATGAAATGCTGTTTGTGAAACTTTATTTCACATTAAAAGCAATATTTCCTGATTGATTTGGTAAGAACATCAATTGTCGGATCAATATACTCAAAAGCAAGATACTCATCTGGTTGATGTGCCTGCTCTATAGAACCTGGACCTAATACCAGTGTAGGACAGAGTTCCTGTAAAAATGGCGCTTCGGTACAATAGTTAACAGTTTCCGACGGTTTTTCACAAACTTCTTCCATACCTTTTATAAAAGGATGATCGTGTTGGCACTCATAGCCCGGAATGGGGTCGTGCAGCGGTGTAACCGAAATTCGTCCCTGCCATTTTGCTTCCACTTCTTTTAACGCTTCACGTAGCATATTGTCCAGCCCATCTAAGCTAATTCCCGGTAAAGGACGAACATCATAGTGTAGTTCACAGCATCCACAGATTCGATTCGCACTGTCTCCGCCATGAATACAACCAAGGTTTAGTGTCGGAGAAGGAATAGCAAAGCCAGGGTGATGGTACTCTTTTATTAACTTGTCACGCAGTTGCATCATTGCGTAGAGAATTTCATGCATCACCTCAATGGCATTCACGCCATAAGAAGGATCAGATGAATGTCCGGATTTACCGGTAACCCGAATAGCATTTGCGACATGGCCTTTATGGGCGCGGATCGGAGTCAGACTTGTAGGTTCACCGATAATGCAGTAATCCGGCTTGAACGGTGCATCCTGTGTAAAGTGCCTTGCACCCAGCATGGTTGTCTCTTCATCACAGGTGGCAAGAACATAGACTGGTTTCTTCTGATCTTTCCAGTCTATCTTTTTTACTGCTTCCAGAATAAAAGCAAAGAAACCTTTCATATCTGCAGTGCCTAAACCATAAAAGCGGTTATTGGCTTCTGTTAGAGCATGTGGTTCGAAATTCCATCGTCCCTCATCGAACGGGACGGTATCAGTATGGCCAGAAAGCAGAAGGCCACCTTCACCATTGCCTCGTTTAGCTATTAAGTTATGTTTGCCTTTCTCGACCTCAACCACTTCTGTTTCAAACCCCAGGTCTGTAAACCAGTCAGCCAAAAGCGCGATTACGTCTGCATTTCCTTCATCCCAGGAAGTGTCTGATGAGCTGATAGAAGAGGTAGAAATTAGCCCTCTGTATACATCGGTAAATTTTGGTAATTGCATATTATCTTTACTTCTCCTATTGACAGATAACCGATAAGAAGTTAAAAAGCATATTAAATCAGTATTTATGAATAGAAAATCAAAATTTAGCTATTTTTAAGTATTAATAATCATTTTTGGCTTATCGGTTTCTGATGAAACAATAAGCAATTTAACTCCCAGATTTCGGATGTGATGAGATGTTGAAAACCACAATTATTGGCGCTAGCGGTTATACAGGAGCCGAACTGGCCTTAATGGTGACAAAACACCCTGAGCTCACGCTAACAGGTTTATATGTTTCCGCCAATAGTGTGGACGCAAATAAGCCAATAGGCGAATTGCACGGCAAGTTAGCTGGGGTTGTTGATATGCCAGTGCTTCCGCTAACTGACCCTTCAGCAGTAGCACAAGAGTGTGATGTTGTATTTCTGGCAACTGCACACGAAGTTAGCCATGACTTGGCTCCGCAGTTTCTGGAGCAGGGTTGTCAGGTGTTCGACCTTTCTGGTGCATATCGTGTTAAAGCAGACAACTTTTACCAGAAGTTCTACGGTTTCGAGCATAAATATTCAGATTTACTTGATGCGGCTGTTTATGGCCTTGCTGAGTGGAATGAAGACGAGATTAAAAATACAGATCTTGTCGCAGTAGCAGGTTGTTACCCAACAGCATCTCAGCTGGCAATCAAACCTCTGGTTGAGCTTAACTTTCTAGACTTAAACCAGTGGCCGGTAATTAACGCAACAAGTGGCGTGACCGGTGCAGGCCGTAAAGCAACAATGACCAACAGCTTCTGCGAAGTAAGCCTTCAGGCATACGGTTTGTTTAACCACAGACACCAGCCAGAAATTGCCTTTCATCTTGGTTGTGACCTTATCTTTACACCGCATCTGGGTAACTTTAAGCGTGGCATCCTGGCAACAATCACAATGAAGCTGAATCAGGGTGTTACTGCAGAAGATGTACAGATGGCGTTTGAAAAAGCATACAAAGATAAGCCTGCTGTGCGCCTTAAATATCATCAGAGCCCTAAGATTCAGGACGTTGAGTTTACGCCTTTCTGCGATATCGGTTGGAAGATCGAGGGTGAGCACATCATCGTAGTGTCTGCTATCGACAACTTACTTAAAGGTGCATCCAGTCATGCGATGCAATGTTTAAACATTCGTAACGGCTTCTCGCCGCTTACATCACTGCTGTGAGGAACGGTTATGAGTAACGAATTAAAGCCATTAGTTATTAAGTTAGGTGGCGCAGCACTGGAAAATTCTGAAACGCTAGGAAAGCTGTTTAATGCAATTCAGGAGTATCAGGCACAAGCTAAGCGCGAAATGGTGATTGTGCATGGTGGCGGTTATCTGGTAGATGATCTGATGAAAGGGCTGCAACTAGAAACGGTTAAGAAAAATGGTCTGCGTGTAACACCATACGAGCAGATTCCGGTCATTGCGGGTGCGCTTGCGGGTACGGCTAACAAAATGCTTCAGGGTGAAGCCATCAAGAATGGAATTAATGCGGTTGGCCTTAGCCTGGCTGATGGTGGTCTTTGTCAGGTTGAAGAGCTGGATCCAGAACTAGGTGCTGTTGGTAAAGCGGCATCGGGTGATGCAACTGTTGTTAAAGCAATACTGACTTCTGGTGCTGTTCCTATCATCAGTTCTATCGGCCTGACATCAGAAGGTCAGATGATGAATGTTAACGCAGATCAAGCAGCAGTAGCTGTAGCAGGTGCACTGGATGCTGAACTGGTTCTGCTTTCAGATGTAAGTGGTGTGCTGGATGGAAAGGGGCACCTACTACCAAACCTGGATAAAGAGCAGGCAGAAGCACTGATTGAAGGTCACGTTATTACCGACGGAATGATTGTGAAAGTGCAGGCAGCACTTGAAGCAGCAGAAGAACTGGGCAGGCCAATTGAAGTTGCAACCTGGCGATACCCGGAAAAACTGAACGAACTATTTTCAGGTAAGAGCATCGGAACACAGTTCTTACCTCAATAAACGAATTAAGTCACAAACAAATTACCTGGAAAACTATTTATATAGAAGAACCCGAGTCACTGACCGCCAGAGCAGTCCGGGAAATTGGAGAGAAGCAAAATGAGCAAGGTTGAAGTTAAAAAAGTAGTAGTAGCCTATTCCGGCGGTCTGGACACATCAGTGATCATTCCGTGGCTGAAAGAGAGCTATAACTGTGAAGTTGTTGCATTCGTAGCGGATGTAGGTCAGGGCGCAGAAGAGCTGGAAGGTGTAGAAGAGAAAGCTATCGCATCAGGTGCTTCAGAAGTATACGTAGCAGACCTGAAAGAAGAGATGGTAGCTGAATACATCTACCCATCACTTAAAACTGGTGCTCTATACGAAGGTAAATACCTACTGGGTACTTCTATGGCTCGTCCTATCATTGCAAAAGCGCAGGTAGAATGTGCACGTAAAGTAGGTGCTGACGCACTATCACACGGTTGTACTGGTAAAGGTAATGACCAGGTTCGTTTCGAAGGTGCATTTGCTGCACTGGCACCGGATCTACACGTAATCGCACCTTGGCGTGAGTGGGATCTTGTAAGTCGTGAGCAGTGTCTTGACTACCTAGCAGAGCGTAACATCCCTTGTTCAGCATCTCTGACTAAGATCTACTCTCGTGATGCAAATGCATGGCACATCTCTACAGAAGGTGGTGTTCTGGAAGAAACATGGAATGCACCGAACGATGATTGCTGGGCATGGACTAAGAGCCCTGAAGAAGCGCCAAACGAAGCTGAATATGTCACTATTAAAGTAGAGAAAGGCGAAATCGTTGCGGTTGACGGTGAGACAATGACTCCGTACAACGCGCTTATGTATCTTAACGACAAAGGTGTTGAGCACGGTATTGGTCGTATCGATATCGTTGAAAACCGTCTTGTTGGCATGAAGTCTCGTGGTTGTTACGAAACTCCGGGGGGTACAATCATGATGGAAGCTCTTCGTGCAATTGAACAGCTAGTACTTGATAAGAGCTCATTTGAGTTCCGTGAAGAGTTGGGTATTAAAGCTGCACACCTAATTTATGATGGACGTTGGTTCACTCCTCTATGTAAATCAATCCTTGCAGCGACTGAAGAGCTAGCGCAAGATGTGAACGGCGAAGTAGTTATCAAGCTTTACAAAGGTATGGCGACAGCAACTCAGAAGCGTTCTGACAACAGCCTGTATTGTGAAGCGTTTGCAACCTTCGGTGAAGATGAGGTATACGACCAGAGCCACGCAGAAGGCTTTATCCGTCTTTACTCACTGGCAAGCAGAATTCGTACGCTAAACTCTCAGAAAAAATAACAATAGCGTTTAGAAATACGACGTTCTCTGGTAAAAGGGAACGTCTTCGGGGATAACCCAATTAACCCTCCCAACTTAGGGAGGGTATTACACAAATAGCAATAGCACAGATTCGAGCGGGAGATTAACAATGGCATTATGGGGCGGCAGATTTACCCAGGCAGCAGATACACGGTTCAAAGACTTTAACGATTCGTTGCGCTTTGATTACCGATTGGCTGAGCAGGACATTGTTGGTTCTATCGCCTGGTCTAAAGCTTTGCATTCAGTTGGTGTTCTAACTGAAACAGAACAGCAGAAGCTAGAGCTTGCTTTAAATGAGCTAAAGCTTGAAGTGATGGAAGATCCTGAGCAGATCCTGAAATCAAACGCTGAAGATATTCATAGCTGGGTTGAACAACAGCTTATTGCTAAAGTTGGCGATCTAGGTAAGAAGCTTCACACTGGTCGTTCACGTAACGACCAGGTTGCTACTGACCTTAAGCTTTGGTGTCGCCAGCAAGGCCAGCAACTGCTTATTGCTCTTGACCGTCTTCAGGATCACATGGTTGAAGTTGCATCTCAGCATCAGGGAACCGTTCTTCCGGGCTATACGCACCTACAACGTGCTCAGCCAGTTACCTTTGCTCACTGGTGTCTTGCTTACGTTGAAATGTTTGAGCGTGATTACTCGCGTTTGAGTGACGCAATCAATCGCCTTGATACCTGTCCGCTAGGATCTGGTGCGCTGGCTGGTACTGCTTACCCAATGGATCGTGAAGAGCTTGCTCACAACCTTGGCTTCCGCAGAGCGACTCGTAACAGTCTTGACTCGGTTTCAGATCGTGATCATGTGATGGAGCTGATGTCTGTTGCTTCTATCTCTATGCTTCACCTATCTCGTCTTGCTGAAGATATGATCTTCTACAATTCAGGCGAATCTAACTTTATTGAGCTGGCGGATACAGTAACTTCAGGCTCATCGTTGATGCCACAGAAGAAAAACCCGGATGCGCTAGAGCTTATTCGTGGCAAGTGTGGCCGTGTCTACGGCTCAATGGCTGGCATGATGATGACGGTAAAAGCGCTTCCTCTTGCATACAACAAGGATATGCAGGAAGACAAAGAAGGCCTGTTCGATGCACTTGATACCTGGAACGACTGCATGGAAATGGCAGCGCTTTGTTTTGATGGCATTAAGGTTAACGGTGAACGTACGCTTGAAGCCGCTAAACAAGGTTACGCGAACGCAACTGAGCTTGCTGACTATCTTGTAGCGAAAGACATCCCATTCCGTGAAGCACACCATATCGTTGGTGTGGCGGTTGTAGGCGCGATTGCTAAAGGCTGTGCGCTTGAGGAGCTTTCTATTGCTGAACTGAAAGAGTTCTCTGAGGTCATAGATGAAGATGTATACGACATCCTGACCATCGAATCTTGTCTGGACAAACGAAGCGCGCTTGGTGGCGTATCGCCTAAGCAGGTGGCTTACGCGGTTGATCAGGCTCAGCAACGTCTTGAGAAGCGTGACACCTCAGGTATTAAAGTACGTGTTGCAAGACTTACCGATATCGATGCTCTGGAAGGCATGGTGGCTTACTGGGCAAACCTTGGTGAGAATCTGCCAAGATCGCGTAGCGAGTTAGTTCGTGACATTGGTTCTTTTGCGGTGGTTGAGCATCAGGGCGAAGTGACAGGCTGTGGTTCTCTATACGTATACGACTCAGGTTTAGCAGAGATTCGCTCTTTGGGTATTGAATCGGGCTGGCAGCGTCAGGGGCAGGGTAGTGCAATCGTCCAGCATTTGATGAAGAAAGCCAAGCAGATGGCGATTCAGAAGGTGTTTGTCTTAACTCGTACTCCAGAGTTCTTTATGCACCACAACTTTATTCCGACATCGAAGAGTTTGCTGCCTGAGAAAGTAATGAAAGATTGCGAACAGTGCCCTCGAATTCATGCTTGTGATGAAGTTGCATTAGAATTCGATCTTTCTGAGCAAACGATCATCAGAACGAGTATTGCCTAACTGGCTGAATATTAATTAGAAGGTCATTATTTAGAAAATAATTGAAAAAATTCTGATCTTTTTGGGAACATTTTAGAAAAAGCACGGTCCTAATAAGTACCACTGCTTTTTCTTAGAAGAATCTAAGAAGGCCCCTAATCAGAAATTGATTTAGGGGCTTTTTTCTTTTTAGCTAATCGTCTTTATCAAGCCCATTTCGCCTTCTATACGGAATCACCACAAACCTGAACCACAAATGTAAAAACAGCAGCCCATTAAAAGCAAAGCCTGCAAAAATCAGAGCAATGGATTCGACACTGAACATGTTATCTCTGAATCCAAACCACCAGACTATCCAGCACAAAACCGAGAGCACGGTTAACTGATCCATGCAACGCTGACAGCGGCCGATCTTTTTCCAGAACCAGTTCTCTTTACAGTATTTACAAGCCATTAATTGATGAAACCTCAAATTCTTATGTAATCAGTATCTAATACTTAGGTATTTATCGCAAAAAAATCCCACTTACCCCTTGTTATCCCAGCGCTCGCCCCCCACATAAATTTCAACCGCCGAAAAACGGCAATAATCAAATCAAATGGAAAAATAATCAGGAGAGACGACCAATGAATATTCGTCCTTTACATGACCGTGTTATCGTTGAACGCCAGGAAGTGGAATCTAAGTCTGCGGGCGGCATCGTTTTAACTGGTTCTGCTGCAGAGAAATCAACTCGCGGTACTATTCTGGCTGTGGGTAAAGGCCGCATCCTAGAAAATGGCTCAGTACAGCCATTGGACGTTAAAGTTGGTGATACTGTTATCTTCTCTGAAGGCTACGGTACTAAGACTGAAAAGATCGACGGTAAAGAAGTTCTTATCATGTCTGAAAACGACATCATGGCTATCGTTGAATAAGCACTCGTTGAGTAATTCACTTTTCAACAGAAACAGAATTAAAGATTAAAGGAAATAAAGATGGCTGCTAAAGACGTTAAATTTGGTAACGACGCACGAGTTAAAATGCTAGAAGGTGTAAACGTTCTGGCTGATGCTGTAAAAGTAACACTTGGCCCTAAAGGCCGTAACGTAGTACTGGACAAATCTTTCGGTGCTCCGACTATCACTAAAGATGGTGTTTCTGTAGCGCGTGAAATTGAACTGGAAGACAAGTTCCAGAACATGGGTGCACAAATGGTTAAAGAAGTTGCATCTCAGGCAAACGATGCAGCGGGTGACGGTACAACAACAGCAACTGTACTGGCACAATCAATCGTAAACGAAGGTCTTAAAGCGGTAGCTGCGGGTATGAACCCAATGGATCTTAAGCGTGGTATCGACAAAGCAGTTGCAGCAGCAGTTGAAGAGCTAAAAGCACTTTCTGTTCCATGTGCAGATACTAAAGCAATCGCGCAGGTTGGTACTATCTCTGCAAACTCTGACGAGACTGTAGGTAACATCATTGCTGAAGCAATGGAAAAAGTTGGCCGCGACGGTGTTATCACTGTTGAAGAAGGTCAGGCTCTACATGATGAGCTAGACGTAGTAGAAGGTATGCAGTTTGACCGCGGTTACCTTTCTCCTTACTTCATCAACAACCAGGAAGCGGGTTCTGTTGATCTGGAAAACCCATTCATCCTTCTGATTGATAAGAAAGTATCAAACATCCGTGAACTTCTTCCAACTCTGGAAGCAGTAGCAAAAGCATCTCGTCCTCTTCTAATCATCGCTGAAGATGTAGAAGGTGAAGCACTAGCAACTCTAGTTGTGAACAACATGCGCGGTATTGTTAAAGCTGCAGCTGTTAAAGCGCCTGGCTTTGGTGATCGTCGTAAAGCAATGCTTCAGGACATCGCTATCCTAACTGCGGGTACTGTTATCTCTGAAGAAGTTGGTCTGGAACTTGAGAAAGTAACTCTTGAAGATCTAGGTCAGGCGAAGCGCATCACAATCACTAAAGAAAACACAACTATCATCGATGGTGTGGGTGAAGAAGCGATGATCAACGGCCGTGTTACTCAGATTCGTCAGCAGATTGAAGAAGCAACTTCTGACTACGACAAAGAGAAGCTACAAGAGCGTGTTGCTAAGCTAGCTGGTGGTGTTGCAGTAATTAAAGTTGGTGCAGCAACTGAAGTAGAAATGAAAGAGAAGAAAGACCGCGTAGAAGACGCACTTCACGCAACTCGCGCAGCAGTTGAAGAAGGTGTTGTTGCTGGTGGTGGTGTCGCTCTTGTTCGTGCAGCATCTAAAGTTGCTGGCCTTGAAGGTGCAAACGAAGAGCAGAACGTTGGTATCCGCGTAGCACTTCGTGCAATGGAAGCACCACTTCGTCAAATCGTTGCCAACGCAGGTGATGAAGAGTCTGTGGTAGCTAACAATGTTAAAGGTGGTGAAGCTAACTACGGCTACAACGCAGCAACTGGTGAATACAACGACATGATCGAGATGGGTATCCTAGATCCAACTAAAGTAACTCGTTCAGCTCTACAGTTCGCAGCATCTGTTGCTGGCCTGATGATCACTACAGAAGCTATGGTTACTGACATGCCTGCTGGCGACGCTCCAGCAATGCCTGATATGGGCGGCATGGGTGGTATGGGTGGCATGCCAGGCATGATGTGATAATTGATTTTGTATCGTCGCTGTAAGGTTTTATTACTGCGTCGGTCATGCTCATGTACTAACGTACACTGCGCGTGACCTCCTTGTCCTAAAACCGTACAGCTTAGCTACAAATCAATTATTTGCTTAAGAGAAACCAGAGTTTCGGCTCTGGTTTTTTTGTATCTGCTAATCAGGTTAAAGAGCTTTTGGGTTCCAGTAACCCTCCCTCCTTAAAAGCTGTACGTGTGTAGCTAAAATAGCTTTTGAGTACCTGTAACCCTTCCTTGCTTAAGGCTAATTGAGCACCAAATATATGTACGTTAATTGTTGAAAATTGCAGGTTTTACACAAAATGCGTTATTTGATTTAGTAAAGATTGATTTACATATATTTAACATTTAAAGTCCGCAGTTCCACCAATAACAATGATAAGAAGTAAAGTTATGAAACTGGAAACTGTCGATTACCTTGCAGAAGATGCTGCTCAACAATTTGTAAGCTCACTACGTGATACTGGATTTGGTGTACTTAAAAATCACCCGATCCCCAAAGAGCTTGTCGAGTCCATATATGAAAACTGGTACAAGTTTTTTACCTCAGAGCGTAAGAAAGATTTTCACTTTAACTCGGAAACTCAGGATGGATATTTCCCGCCATCGGTATCTGAAATTGCTAAAGGTCATACTCATAAAGATATCAAGGAGTATTTTCATGTCTATCCTTGGGGACAGATTCCGGAAGAGCTAGAAGAACAAATACTTGATTACTATCAGAGAGCAAACGCGTTTGCGGAAGAGTTGCTAGGTTGGGTTGAAGAGCACGCTCCAGTAGATGTAAAAGAACGTTTTTCTATTGCTCTTTCAGAAATGATTAATGGTAGCCAAAAAACCTTGTTGCGAGTACTGCACTATCCACCGATGACAGGTGATGAAGAGCCGGGAGCAATACGAGCTGCAGCCCATGAAGACATTAACCTTCTAACAGTTTTACCTGCTGCCAATGAGCCAGGTTTACAGGTTCTTAGTAAAGAGGGGGATTGGTTAGATGTACCTTGTGACTTCGGCAACCTGATCATCAATATTGGTGACATGCTTCAGGAAGCATCCGGAGGTTATTTCCCTTCTACGACCCACCGTGTAATTAACCCAACGGGTGAGCGTCAGGAGCATTCGCGTATATCACTACCTTTATTCCTGCATCCAAAGCCGGAAGTAGTGCTATCAGAGAGATACACAGCAGACAGTTATCTGATGGAACGCCTAAGAGAGCTAGGTGTTATATAGTCCAAGCGTTTGAGCTGGAAAGTAAAACCCGAAGTCACTACTTCGGGTTTTTCCGTATGTAAATAGCTTTAAAAGCTTTTGGGTACCAGTAGCTCAATAGGTCAAAAAGCTGATCAGTACAGCAATTCGAGCTTTTGGATACCTATGATCCTTCCTTAAGGATAGCTGTACAAGAGCAATAAAGAACAGCTAAACAACCCGATTATCACCACAGCTAAAGGCGATAGTCTGGCTAATCTCTGCCAAAGAACGGCCTGATTCCTGCTGCCACTCTGCGAATGCTTTGCAAGCGGCATTCTGGGCTTTTTTTGTCCTTCTACCAGAATCGATAACACCAATATTGCGCAGATGCGACTCCACATCAGAGGAAAGAATAAAAGTATCAATACCAAGCGTTCTAAGCGCGTATGGACCGGTATTTCCACCTAAGCGGCTACCATTCTTCTTGAGATACTCCCATAAGCCTGTAATGTCTTCTGAAGGCCAATTTGCAACCATCTCACCAAACGAACCGTGCTCAATAGAAGCAGAGTGAATCATGTCAGCATTAGCAGGAATCGACATCACTTTTGTAAGGTGACGGATAATAGCTGGGTTCTTAGCTTTCTCTTCCCATTGTTCGTCAGAAAGCATAAGCAGTGGTTCAACTTTAAAACCAAAAAATGCCTCTTCAAAGTTAGGCCACTTCTTACGTACCACATCCCATGAAATACCACACTGAAAAACTTTCATCGTGAATGCTGATAACCAACGGTCATTGGGTATGGCTGCGACTTTTTCCTTTGTTAATGGTTTACTAAGAAGCTCTTCAAGGCGTTGCTCACCGCCTTTTCTTTCTGCGGCTCTATGATAAATAGACTCAAACTTTTCCATTGCTTTCTTCCACTAGGGTTCAATGATGGCTTGTACGCTTGTACGCTTGTACGCTTGTACGCTTGTACGCTTGTACTTTGTTTACTGGGTGTGCTCGATGGAATGAACAATCCAAAATCAGATTGAACTATTAGAGGTTAGTGGTTGTGGTCGATGGAACGAACATGCTAACTGCTGAAATTAGATTATTAAGTGTTAGCCAGTTATGCGGTTCGTGTAAGCGACTTCATCCACTAACTTAACCATTCGATAAATACAAAAAACGCAGCCGAAGCTGCGTTTCTAATATCTGTAACAGACTCGAGATTATTAACGAGTACCGTATACCACGATAGTTTTACCGTGTGCAGAAATCAGGTTCTGCTCTTCAAGCATCTTCAGGATACGACCCACAGTCTCACGTGAACAACCCACGATCTGACCAATTTCCTGACGAGTGATCTTAATTTGCATACCGTCTGGGTGAGTCATCGCATCTGGCTGCTTAGCCAGGTTCAGAAGAGTCTGAGCGATACGACCAGTTACATCAAGGAATGCCAAGTCACCAACTTTCTGGCTTGTCACCTGCAGACGACTTGCCATCTGAGCTGAAAGACGCATTAGGATATCTGGGTTTACCTGAATTAGCTGACGGAACTTCTTAAATGAAATCTCTGCAACTTCACAAGGAGATTTAGCGCGAACCCAAGCTGTACGCTCCTGGTCTTCTTCGAACAGACCTAGTTCACCAATAAAATCACCTTGGTTAAGGTAAGAAAGAATCATCTCTTTACCTTCTTCATCCTTGATTAGGACAGCAACAGAACCTTTAACAATGTAGTAAAGAGTTTCGGCCTTTTCACCAGCATGAATCAAAGTACTTTTTGATGGGTACTTATGAATATGACAGTGTGAAAGAAACCACTCTAACGTTGGATCGGTTTGAGGTTTACCTAGAACCATAATTATCTCACTTTATCTGCAGGGCCTGATGCTCAGCAGCGTCCTCTGCTACTGAACCATTCTTGTAGGTCGAATAGCATAGGTTTTCTTATCAATGGCTGCAAGCATCTTGTATTTCGTTATGAATATTATATCTTTTTGCAAACGATTTCTTGATTTTGATCGCTCGCGAACTCCGATTTTTTAAGCAAAAATGTGCACATTATCACGGTCTAACAACTAACCTGTGATATGGCTTATAAATTAACCTATTTTGCCGGTTTCAATGAGCTGCTGAAGAGCCGGACGAATAATGAGCTCCATAGCAAAACTCATCTTTCCCCCCGGTACTACAAGCGTGTTGTGTCTTGACATAAATGAGCCATCTATCATTGCCAAAAGATAAGGGAAGTCCACGTTTTTGATACCCCTAATGCGGATAACGACAAAGCTCTCATCCAGACTAGGAATTCCTTTTGCATTTAGGGGATTTGATGTGTCGACGGTTGGTACGCGCTGAAAGTTGATGTGCGTGCGTGAAAACTGCGGAGTAATATAGTTTAGGTAGTCGTCCATAGAGCGAACAATGGAGTCCATCACCGCTTCACGTGAGTGTCCTCTGTCTCTGGTATCGCGAACGAACTTCTGAATCCACTCCAGGTTTACGATTGGAACCATCCCGATGAGCAGATCGACATGCTGCGAAGCATTCACGTCTCCCCACTTTACACCACCATGCAGGCCTTCGTAAAAAAGGACATCACTGTTTTCAGGTAGGTCATGCCAGGGAGTGAATGTGCCGGGCATTTGATTGTAGGGAACGGCTTCATCAAATGAGTGTAAGTATTTTCGGAACTGTCCTGTACCTTCATCACCATATTGGCGGAAGAATTTTTCCAGCATCACAAAGTCGTTGGCTTCGGGGCCAAAGTAACTGATGTGTTTTCCCTGCTCTTTCGCTTTTCGAATTTCGGTATCCATTTCTGGACGAGTGAAACGGTGAAAGCTATCACCTTCAACCCACGCAGGCTTGAGGTCCATGATATTAAACATTTTCCTGAAAGCTTCGGTGGTTGTGGTTGTACCGGCTCCGGATGAACCTGTTACAGCAATGATGGGGTGTTTAGCTGACATGACAATCCTTGTCTGTTTGTTAACTACAGTTGTACAGTCTATGAGATTGCGATAAAACGTCAATCAATCCATTGGAAATCTGTGGTTAAGAGAACTCTCTTTTTAGCTTGATATCAACGGTTTCATGCAACTCTGAAAAAACGATAACGGCTTCACCTGACTCGATTTGCGCCTTAACCTGATCGACTTTATCTTGCAGTGAAAACTCTACGTCACCGTAGTCGGTTCCTTCCCGTAAAATAAATGCCTGGATTAGGTTTTCCAATGTGTCTGTTTCTAGTTCTTCCCAGGGGACAATCATAAATACTTCTCTCTTTTACGACAGGGGCTCGGTGTTGGATGTTTAAAGGTACATATGACGGTAATAGCTTGGCATGGCACTTTCAAGCCAGAACTTTGGTTTGCGGATGGAACCTGACAAGAACCCCACATGGCCACCGCGTTTAAATAACCGATAATGTATGTTCTCATTAAGTTTAAAGTCGGGAATGACTTTTTGAGTCATAAAAGGATCGTCTTTAGCATGAATAACCTGAAGTGGGATTGACACTTGGTTCAGTACAGGCAGCCCAGAACATTTTGCATAATACTCGGCAGCATTCTTAAATCCGTGTAGCGGTGCTGTAATTGTGTCGTCAAACCCGTAAAGCGTTTTAACGCTTTTAATTGCAGCAGAACTGATACCCAGGGCTTCACTCAACTTATTGCCTTTTTTCAGCGCGTTATCTTTTAGTGAGCTTAGAAGGTAATTTCGGTATACCTTAGAAAATCCACTTTCGATTCTTTTCGAGCAGGCTGCCAGATCAAGTGGTGCGGATACCACGGTTGCTGCATTCAGTATTGGGTTATCACGATAGTGCGCCAGATACCGGACTAACATGTTTCCCCCGAGTGAAATGCCTATCGCTACTTTAGGTTGATTCGGGAACATCTCGTTAAGGTAGTTCAGGAAGAATCGGGCATCTTCCGTTTCTCCGGAATGATAAGCTCTGGCTAGCCGGTTCGGTCTACCACTACAACCACGAAAATGCATCATCACTGATAGCCAGCCGTTATCCGAGAAAGCTTTCATTAGCCCGTTAGCGTAGGGGCTGTAAAAACTCCCTTCCAGGCCATGAAACAGTACAAATATGGGTTTGTCATTTGCCGAGTCTGAACTCTTATCTTCACTCCATGCGAGGTCTAAGAAATCCCCGTCGGGCAATTCCAATGATTCCCAAATCGGCTCAAAGAGTGCGGACTTGCGAATCAGGCGCGGAACAATAGTTTGTAGGTGAGGGTTATTTAACCCTTTTGCAGGCTCAAAATTGGTCATAATGCAAAGTTACTTATCGGGTTGGTTTCCAGTAGCTGCTTTAGCTTCTCCAGGCCAAGCTTTAGTTCAGCTTGGTTTAAAGGAGAGCTTAATGCAAGCCTTACTGCCGGAACGACATTTCCGGCTGGTGGCGTAAACAATTCTGCGGATTTAACGACAACATTGTTGTTTTTAGTGGCTTCAACAAAATCGCTTAATCGCCAGTGTTCAGGAAGTGAAAGCCAGACATGAAAACAGTGCTTCTTGTATCGAATATCGAAGTTACCTAAGTATTGCAGGGTTAACTCAAGTCGCTGCTCCATCTCTTGTCGAATGGCCAGCAAGGTTTGATCTGCTTTTTGGCTTTGCATTAACTCACAAGTGAGTGCTGTAAGCAGAGGGCTTATCATCCAGCTATGGTTTTGTAGAGCAATGCTCAAAGGCTGATAAAGCTTTTCTGGAGGCTGAATGTATCCAACTCTTAAGCCTGGAGCTAACCACTTAGAAACCGCACCAATATGGATCACTTGCTCGGGCGCCAGATTCACTAGTGGAGGAGAGAGGTTCTCTGGTAGCAAGCCATTCACATCATCTTCGATCACATACAGGTCGTATTTTTTACAAATTCTCAGAATCTCTTTTCTTCTTTCAAGAGACATGGTTGCAGTCGTTGGGTTCTGAAGGCTTGGAGTCAGATAGATGAATCGAGCCTGATACTGGCGACAAGCAGCATCAAGCGCATCTGGAAGTATGCCTTCTTCATCCATTTCAACTCCTTTAATGGAGAGTTGCTTTTGCTTCGCCAGACTTATTAATCCTGGGTAAGTCAGCTTCTCAACTAAAATGGTATCTCCGGCTCGGGTTAAGGCATCTAATACCATTTGGACACCATGCTGAGCCCCAGAACTAAAAAGCATCCGTTCTTCGTTAAGTTCGACACCTTTCTCTCTGAGCCACTTAGCGACGATACTTCGATGAGATTCAATTCCCGTCGGCTTTTGATAAATCATAAATTGATTGAGTGCCTGAGGAGAGCGAGACAAAGCTTCCATCGCTTCGCGCAACATATCGCTACGGTCAACTAAAGGAGGGATATTAAATCCCAGATTAGACTCACCTTCCGCTCTTTGTTCCGATTGATCAAATGCCCAGTAAGCTTTTTGGGCGTCCACGACAAAGGTGCCTGCGCCAACACGAGCTTCGACTAAGCCTCTGCGTTCAGCTTCTGCGTAGGCTCTGGTGACTGTCCCAACGGTTACCGATAGCTGATCTGCAAGATTTCGGTGAGTGGGTAATTTGTCGTTTGATCTTAATTCTCCCTTTGTGATCTTTTCTTCTATCAGATCAGCAATCTGCTTGTATTTGGGTGAACTGTCTTGAGGGCAGAGTTCAAATGTAACGATTGTCATGGTGACAATAAACCTTTTGATCTTATTTGCATCGATTGTTATGGTTATTTTGTGCGCACAATAGTAACAAGTCAATAAGATATATGAAATTGTACCGATACAATTTCTGCTGCGTGAGGAGATTTAAAATGGAATGGCAATTCTTTCTGTCGGTATTGGTGTTTGCGATTGTGATGACAGGCACTCCGGGGCCAAACAATGTGATGTTGACGGCATCAGGGGCTAACTTTGGCTATAAGCGCAGTATTCCACACTTTTTGGGGATTAGCTTAGGTTTAATTAGCATGATCTTTATGCTGGCTGCAGGCTTGAGCGCGATTTTTAAAGCCTACCCGGAGATACAGGAAGCGATGAAGTGGTTAGGGAGTCTCTATATTCTCTATTTGGCGTATAAAATTGCTAACACAGGCCCTGCATCCATAGAGGGTGAAAAAGAGCGCAAACCTATGACGTTCTTGGAGGCGGCTTTTTTTCAGTACGTTAATCCCAAAGCCTGGATGATGATGGTGACTGCAATAGGTTCTTTCTCGCTGGCGGGTGAGGGTTATTGGCTATCGGTGGCTTATATTGCGCTGATTTTCTTTATCACTCAGCTACACACTTCTTCTATATGGGTTGGATTTGGTGCGCTGATTGGCAAATGGCTTTCAGGTGCGACAGCATGGAAACGCTTTAACGTTGGAATGGCCGCACTTACTGCAAGTTGTGTCGTCTTTATGTGGTGATGCGAATCGAAGGTGCTTTCACCATCAACTTTTATAAAACTTCTTGGAGAAAGCTTCAAAAAGATGGTCTGCACTAAGTTGTTCGCAGTAAAGCTTAGTTAGCGGCTCGTCGGTGTTCTCAGACAGCTGCAGAGAATTGATGCAATCAACAAGGTCCGATTGCTGCTGTTTTTCCAAAAGTAACTCAAACTCAAGCGACTCTCTGTATAGAGAGTCGGGCAGGTTACTTTTTAGTTTCTTTCTGAGTTCGCGGTAGTGCTGAAGAAGTTGTTCGCTGCGTAAGATACATCTTTGCACATCAGTCCACTCTTCATGTTTAAACGTCAGATTGTGCTCGTCCAGCCACTTGAGCATCAAAAGCAGGTTTACGTTGCCATGAAACTTGTTCTGTAGGTTCAGACACGCCTCTTTTACTTCTTTCACGCTGTAATACTGCAGGCTGAACTGCCACAGTCGTTCAATAGTGAGGTTAAAAGAAGAGTCTGACGCCATAAACCTACATCCTTTCCAGCTCCATTTGCTCCAGAGTTTCCTGAATATCCATCCACTCCATTTCCACGTCTTCAAGCTCTGCTTTGGAAGTTGCTTGTTCCGCTAAAACTTTATTAAGTTTAGCTTTATTTTCAGACTGGTACAGTGAAGTATCTGTTAATTGCTGCTCAATTTCCGCCAAAGCCTCGTTCAGCTTATCCATTCGCTTCTCAAGTTTTTCCAGATTTTTCCTGAGTGGCGCTGTCTGCTTACGGAACTCTGCTTCACGACGCTTTTGCTCTTTTCGGGCCGCTGCGCTATTGGTTGTATCCTTTGGTGGCGCATCCTGTTGTGCTTCTTTTCGCTCAGCTTTACTTTGATCAGTTAGCCATTTGTAGTAATCATTCAGATCACCGTCAAAAGGGGCGACCTGACGATCATGTACCAGATAAAGGTCATCGGTTGTTGCTCTTAACAGGTATCTATCGTGGCTGACAATGACCATTGCACCTTCAAAGGTCTGCAGGGCTAAAGTGAGCGCCTGACGCATATCTAGGTCAAGGTGGTTGGTTGGTTCATCGAGAAGCAGCAGGTTTGGTTTTTGCCACACGATAAGAGCCAGAACCAGACGTGCTTTTTCACCACCTGAAAACGGAGCAACTTTCTCAAGTGCTTTATCTCCATGGAAACCAAAGCTACCCAGATAATTTCTTAGCTCTTGTTCCGTTTTCTCTGGTGCGATTTGCATCATATGTTGAAGAGGCGTCTCTTCTGGATGCAAAGTTTCAAGCTGATGCTGTGCAAAGTAACCAATCTTCACCCCTTGAGAATAAGTTAAATCCCCGCCTTGCGGTTTCAACTCGCTAGATAGAAGTTTAATCAGTGTCGATTTACCCGCACCGTTACGCCCGAGCAAGCCAATTCGGCTGCCAGGAACCAGGTTCAGACGGATTTTCTCCAGAATAAGGTTGTCGTCATACCCGGCAGAAACCTCGTCCATCATAAGAATTGGGTTTGGCAGTGCAGAAGGCTCTCTAAACTCGAAGCTGAATGGGTTATCAAACTGAGCAGGCAGCACCTTTTCCATTTTCTCAAGTGCTTTTATACGGCTTTGAGCCTGACGCGCCTTAGAGGCTTTATAGCGGAATCGATCGATGTAGCTCTGCATGTGTGCCATTTGTTTCTGTTGCTTCTGAAACATAGCTTGTTGCAGAACCAACTTTTGAGCGCGTTGTGTTTCAAAAGATGAGTAGTTACCGGTGTACTCGTTTAATAACTCGTTCTCTATATGGATGATGCGTCCAACAATAGGATCCAGAAAATCCCGGTCATGCGAGATCAAAATTAGCGTTCCTGGATATGATTGTAACCAGCGCTCCAGCCACATAACCGCATCTAAATCTAAGTGGTTGGTTGGTTCATCGAGAAGTAGCAGGTCAGAACGGCACAACAGAGCCTGAGCCAGATTGAGTCGCATACGCCAACCACCAGAAAACTGAGTCAGATTCCAGCTCATCTGATTCTGGCTGAATCCAAGGCCGTTAAGCAGCTCGGCTGCTCTGGCACGTATAGTGTACCCACCAATGGTTTCTATCTTCCCGTGAATCTCAGCCGCTAGCGTGCCATTGTCGGCTTCTTCTGCTTTAGTTAGCTCTGACTCAAGTTGACGATACTCTCTGTCACCATCAATAACGTATTCAAGGGCATGACGTTCAAGTGCAGGTGTTTCCTGCGTAACCCAAGCCAGTTCCCAATGTGACGGCATTTGGAAGTTACCAGCATCTATAGAAAGTTCATCTTTTAACAGAGCAAACAGCGTAGATTTACCACAACCGTTTTTACCTACCAAACCAACTTTGTCTCCAGGGTTGATAGATGCAGTAGCCTGATCGAGTAGCGGTTTTCCGCCTCGTAATAACTGAATGTCTGAGAAAGTAATCATAGAAATCTTATAGAAGTGGTAAGAACAAATTTTACCGGGGCATAGTATCAGATGTTATTGATACTCGCATCTTGAGTTACTTTAGGTATATCATGGTTTCATTAACAAAGTTAAAACATATGGATACTGAGTTCAGGGAATGAATCTAGCAGAACATCAAACGCCCAAGATTTTGGTGATTTACGCTCATCCGGATCAGGGAGCATCAATTGCCAATCAGGTGATGATTCGTAAAGTCAGCGATTTGGCTCATGTCACCGTGCATGATCTCTACGCTTGCTATCCCGACTTTTTTATCGATATCCAGCATGAACATCAGTTGCTGCTGTCCCACGATATTATTGTTTTTCAACACCCTCTCTATATGTATTCATGCCCGGCACTTCTGAAAGAGTGGATGGATAGAGTGTTAGGCAAAGGCTTTGCTTTTGGGGAAGGTAGTGCTTTGAAGGGGAAATACTGGAGAAGTGTTATTTCTACCGGAGGTGCAAAAGAGGCTTTTGGTCATTCAGGCTATAACAAATATCCATTACAAGAGATTCTCCAGCCATTTGAATTAACAGCAGCCCTTTGTCAGATGAACTGGTTTAAGCCTCTAGTGTTGCACTGGGCTCGGCATGTTACTGATATCGAGCGCTATGAACATGCTGAAAAGTATAGAACCTGGCTTAAAAATCCATTTGGTGAAAAGTCGATTATCTTTTCAGATGAGGAGGAATAGCATGGCAGCAACAAGTGAGTTCCTTCAAACTGGTGTGATATTTCTTACTTCCGCAGTGGTTGCGGTTCCTCTGGCTCAGCGCATGGGGCTGGGGTCTGTCCTTGGATATTTGCTTGCAGGCTTGGCTATTGGCCCGTGGGGATTTGGGTTGATCAGTGATGTCGACGCGATACTGCATTTTGCAGAGTTTGGCGTTGTGTTGCTGCTCTTTCTTATTGGGTTGGAACTTAATCCCAAAAAGCTTTGGCAAATGCGAAATCCAATTCTCGGATTGGGCGGCGCTCAGGTTGTTGTCACGACCATTATTATCGCGGCAATCACCAGTTTATTCGATTTATCCTGGCAAAGTAGCCTTGTAATTGGTATGGCGCTGGCGTTGTCTTCGACCGCCATTGCACTCAAAGTGATTGAAGAGCAGGAGCTTGCCGGGTCTGAAACCGGGCAGTCAGGTTTTGCAGTTTTGTTGTTTCAGGATATCGCGGTTATTCCGATGTTAGCCATGTTGCCGCTGCTTGCTGGCAATGTCGGGGGAGACTGGCGAGACGCACTGCTTATGCTCGGTAGTATTGTGGTGTTTTTAGTGGGTGGTCACTATTTGCTGAGGCCGCTATTTCGTTATGTCGTGATGAGCGGTGTCAGGGAGCTATTTACTGTTGCTGCGCTTTTATTGGTAATCGGTATTGCTGTCATTATGCAAAAGCTCGGATTGTCGATGGCGTTGGGAACTTTTCTGGCCGGTGTTCTTCTGGCAGAAAGTGAGTACCGACATGAGCTTGAAATCGCAATCGAACCATTCAAAGGATTATTGCTTGGTTTGTTCTTTATCGCTGTAGGCATGGCCGTAAATCTGGGGTTATTGGCGTTGGAGCCAACCAAGATCCTTATCGCGGTGGTTGGTTTAGTTGTGATTAAAGGGCTGATCCTATACATACTGGCACGTTTGTTTGGCACCAGGCCAAAAGCGCGTAGCCAGATGGCCGCTATTTTGAGTCAGGGTGGTGAGTTTGCATTCGTACTGTTCACCGCAGCTCAGGCTGAAAATCTGCTAGATCAGGATTTAGTTGAGTTTCTGCTGGTGGTCGTGAGTTTATCTATGGTTACGACACCACTTCTATTGCTTGCTCAGAAAAAATGGTTCTCCGCGACGATAAACCTTTCAGACGCTTCCAGTAAACCCCACAAGGTTAAAGACAAGAAACCTAGAGTTATTATCGTTGGCTTCGGTCGGTTTGGTCAGATTGTTGGTCGTTTGATGTATGCCAATAAAGTTAAGGTGACGGTTTTGGAGAGTGATCCAAGCCAGATCCAGTTGCTAAGAAAGTATGGCTATAAAGTTTATTATGGTGATGCGACTCAATTGGATTTGCTTCGAGCTGCGGGGGCAGAAAAGGCAGAGGCGATAGTCATCTGTACCGATAATCCAGATGAAGTCTTGGCTGTTGCTGAGATGTGCCATCACCATTTCCCGAATATGAAGGTTTTGGCGCGAGCCCGAAGTCGTGTAGAAGCCTACCAACTGTTAAATCATGGCGTACCAAACTATTCTCGTGAGATGTTCTTAGGTGCGCTTGACCTTGGACGTCAGACTCTGGTCGAGTTGGGCTTTCACCCTTACCAGGCGAAAAGAGCAGAGTCGCACTTTAGAAAGCTTGATGCGGCTATGTTGCAGGAATTGTTGCCTCAACATCAGGATGATAAGAACTTAGCGCTTCGTGCCAAAGAAGCGAGAAAGGAACTTGAAGAAATATTTGGTAGAGAGATGGAAACGGATAATCACTCTATGGATCACTGGAAATAGAACAATAAAAAGATACAGATAATGAAAAGAAGATTTATTGCCGGAGCAACCTGCCCAAGCTGTCAAAGTTCAGACTCTCTGCGTTGGTGGGTAGAGAATGATATCGAATTAGTTGAATGTGTTGATTGTGATTACAAAGAGCAACGTCTTCCAAAGGCTGTTGAACAGAGTGAACATAATGGCCAAGAGATGATCGGAGTCTTTAAGCCCGAGTAGAGATACGAGGCAACAGTAGAAGTGCGAGATAACTTTGATGCTGAGAAAAATTCTCAACAAAGTTTGTATGGAATAATTGAGTTTATATATTTTGCCCCCATAATGTGTGGAGATCCTGATTTTTGGAAAGCAATTCAAGCAGGGCAATTATTTCAATACATCCTCCGGAGTTATCATGAAAATTGAAAAGAACGTAGTAGTAAGCCTTGCTTACCAGGTAAAACTTGAAGACGGTGTAGTCGTTGATCAGTCAACAGTTGAAGCTCCACTGGATTACCTTCATGGTCACAACAACCTGATCACTGGCCTTGAAAAAGAGCTGGAAGGTAAAGAAGCTGGCGATAAGTTCTCTGCAACAGTTGCTCCGGATGATGCATACGGTGAACACAACGACGCACTAGTTCAGCGCGTACCTGCAAACGTATTTCAAGGCGTAGAGCAAATTGAAGTTGGCATGCGCTTCCTTGCTGATACAGATCAGGGTCCAATCCCTGTAGAAGTAACAGAAGTAGATGGCGATGAAGTTGTTGTTGATGGCAACCACATGCTAGCAGGTCAGACACTGACTTTTGATGTTGAGGTGGTAGCAACACGTGAAGCAACTGCAGAAGAAGCTGAGCACGGCCATATTCATAAAGCTGGTGGCTGCTGTGGCGGTGAAGGCAAAGGCGACGATCACGAATGTTGTGGTGGCGAAGGTCACGGCCATGGTCATGATAAAGAAGAAGGTTGCTGTGGTGGCGGCAACGGTGGCGGCTGTGGCTGCTCGCACTAATAAGCGTTAGCTTAGGATTCTGAGGTGGTCATGTAGACCACCTTTTTTATGCCCGTCGTTCCGTATCGCTAGGCACGATTTTAGTACGGAATCTAGTCGACGGATGCGCAGAGGTTAGATTCCGTATATTCGCTAAGGCTAATTCTGGAGTGACAATGATTTGAGTGCAGTGTCGTCAAGAGAGAAAATCAAAAGTTAATAATGTGGCGGTGGTGTTTCTTCTGATTCATCAGCCAGATTTGAACGGTTACTTCCCTTTATCTTTTCAACCATAAACTTCATCTGCTCTTGCATCTTAGAAATCATTACTTGTTGTTGGCTTAGGGCGTCATTGAGTTCGTCAATGGTTTGCTCCTGAAACGAGTTTTTGATTTCCAGATCATTGATTCTCAGTTCAAGCTCTTCAATTTTAGTCATTTTCTATTTTCCAGGCCTGGGCGATACCTGCAGATGTTGCAGATATAACTCTATTCTCGTAATCAAAGGCAGCATCATACACGACTGCACGTGGAGGGCGAGTTTCTTTTAGAGGCTCCACTTCCCACCAGTCCAACCGCTTACCTGTATTTGAATTCCATAGTTGAACTCTGCCGGAAGGTGTACCGGTTACAATCATTTGCCCGTCATCAGAAAATCTTGCTGTCGAGAACACAAGCTGTCTGGAAAGTGACTTTAACTCAGATATTTTTTTTCCATTGGCGAGATCCCATACGAAGCTATCGTTAGAACCATCGGATGTGAATGCCAGCTTACCGTCTCTTTGCAGGGCTACACGGTTTATACGTGCATCGTGTTCAAACATATACAATGCTTGCCCGGTGGTGGTATCCCAAAAATAGGCTTTATAGTCGTTTCCACCAGAAAGGGCATACTTTCCATTGGCAGATAACGCAACGGTATTAACTTTTTCTCTGTGAGCAAGGAACTCCATGCGTCTTCCAGTGACTAAGTTCACATATATTGCTTTACCGTTAGATAACCCCAGCAGTACTTGTTCGCCATTACTACTGACATCTACATCGCGGATCAGACCATCGGATATGGACCAGAGCCCTTCGGCTTTTGACCATGCGAGATCCCAGACCGCAAAGTTTAGTTGAGTCGCTGTAACGGCATAACGGCCGTTGTCGGAGATTTTGATTGTGGAAACTGTATTTCCTTCCGGGTCTTGTTCACCAAGCTCTGCAAGTTGATTGTTTTCTGCCAAATCCCAAAGAACTAAATGGTGCTCTTTTGAGTAAAGCAATGCGAAGCGTCCATCTCTGCTAAGAGCAAAGCTGGTGGTGCCTTTGGGTTCTAGATCCCATCTTTGGTCGTTTTTGCTGGAAAAAAAACAGCCATTTAACATGGTTATGACAAAGGCTAATGTCATTAAGTGTGAGAATGTTCGCTTCACTAGGCTCAATCCGGTTTGTGTCGACAGGCATATACCTAGTATATTGATGCAACAAGATATTTGCATGTCTCTGTTTATAAATGAGGTGTGTATCAAAATGAAATGGCTTTGCCGTTAATTGGAGTATTAGATGAAACCTTTCTTTAAAGTGTCACTGCTTGCAGCGACAGTCATGTTGGCAGTGGGTTGTCAGAAAGAGGAAACCCCAAAAACTGAAACCGCTCCTCAGGTTGAAGAGCAAGTGCAAGTAGAAGCTTTTGCTACTGAAGACGAAAAAGCGTCATACGCTATTGGTCTTTCTTTTGCGAATTACCTTGCTGATAGCATTGAAAAGCCATCTGAGTTTGGTATAGAGCTGAAAAAAGAATTGGTTCTTAAAGGTATTGAAGACGTATTCGCTGGTAACCCAAGCTTGACAGAAGAAGAAGCTCGTGTTGCTCTTGAAGAGCTTGATAAGCGCGTAGCGACTAAGATGCAGGAAGTTGCAGCAGAGAAAGCAGCTGCAGCGAAAAAAGAAGGTGATGACTTCCGTACTGAGTTTGAAAAACAGGAAGGCGTAACTAAGACAGAATCTGGTCTTCTTTACCAGGTGATGACTTCTGCTGAAGGTGATAAGCCTGCTTCAACTGATACAGTAGAAGTTCACTACAAAGGCACATTGATTGACGGTACTCAGTTCGATAGTTCTTACGATCGTAATGCACCAGCAACTTTCCCGCTAGATCGCGTGATTCCGGGATGGACAGAAGGTGTTCAGTTAATGCCTGTAGGTTCTAAGTTCAAGTTTGTTATTCCACCTGAGCTAGCATACGGTGAACAGGATACTCCAACGATTCCTGCAAACTCTACGCTTGTGTTTGAAGTAGAGCTTCTAAGCATCGACAACGGTGAAGCTGCTGAAGAAGTAACTCAGTAATTGCTGCCAAAGCTATGTATTTGAGCCTCGATTTATATCGGGGCTTTTTTGATCTTGAGGATACTTGGGTATAATTATTGACCCAAAACGATGCGTGATTAAAATTTTCTGATAAACTTGCGGTAATTAGTTGATTTATTAACCGAGGCCCTCAAGTGACGACGACGGAAGCAATGCACGCAGATGCATTAATGGAAATGGATTCGGTTGTGGTTCAGCCTTTTTCTGAACACGACCAGATAATATTAAAGTCTTATGAAGCAGTGGTTGATGGACTCGCTGGCCTGATTGGCCCATTTTGCGAAATTGTTTTGCACTCGCTGGAAAACCTGGATACCTCAGCAATCAAGATTGCTAATGGTGAAAATACGGGACGTCATGTAGGCTCACCAATTACAGACATGGCGTTAAAAACGCTAAAAGACATTGAAAGTTCTGAGAGGAACTTCTCGCGTGCTTACTTTACCCGTGCGAAGGGTGGGGTACTGATGAAGTCGGTGACTATTGCGATTCGAAATGGTGAAAATCGTGTAATAGGCTTGCTATGTATTAACGTAAACCTTGATGCTCCTTTCTCTCAGATTCTGCAATCTTTCATGCCTACAGAAGAAGCGAAAGAAGCTGCTTCAACAGTTAACTTTGCAAGCGATGTTGTTGAGCTGGTGGATCAGACTGTTGAACACACTATCGAAGAGATCAATGCAGATAAATCGGTATCTAACAATACCAAGAACCGTCAGATAGTGATGGAGCTGTATGACAAAGGTATCTTTGATATTAAAGATGCAATAAACCGAGTTGCAGAACGACTGAATATCTCTAAGCACACTGTATATCTTTATATTCGCCAACGTAAAACCGAGGATGGCGAGAAGTGAGCCTAAGCTATACGCTTGTTGTTAACGGGGCTGGCTACGGAAGCCAGTCCTCCAGAACAGCACTACGGTTTGCACAAGCGCTTCTTTCTCAGGGACACACTCTTAGCAGTGTGTTTTTTTATCAAGATGGTGTGACGAATGGTACTGCTTTAGCCGTGCCAGCCAATGACGAAGTGAATGCTACCAAAGCATGGCAGAAGCTAGCGATTGATCATCAAGTTCGTCTGGAAACATGTGTAGCAGCAGCTTTAAGGCGAGGTATTGTTAGCCCGAGTGAAGCGCAGCAACATGGGCTAGAGAGTCATAATATTGCCGATGGTTTCCATCAGGCGGGGTTAGGGAGCCTTGCTGAGGCGATGTTAACTCAAGATAGAGTGGTGCAGTTTTGAGCCAACTAACTTATCTATTTCAGACAGCCCCTCATGCCTCTAGCTCTGGTCGCGAAGGTGTAGATGCATTAATGGCGGCTTCAGCATACTGTGAAGATATCACGGTCATTTTTGTTGGTGATGGTGTGACGCAATTGCTACATGGTCAGCAACCAGAAGAGATACTAAGTAAAGATTATGCTCCGATGTTTAAGTTGTTTGATCTTTACGATATAGAGCAAGTATTTGTTTGTGAGCAATCTTTGGTTGAGCGTGGACTGGCAAATGCAGACCTGGTAATCGCTGCTGAGAAGCTCACGGTTTCAGGGGTTGCTGGTAAGCTTAATCAGGCTGGCAAAATACTGACTTTTTAGGTTCGACTATGTTACATATCATTAAAACATCTGAAGCTATCGCTCAGGCGACGCGTTATGCCAAAGACGGTGATGAGTATCTCTTGATAGAAGATGCGGTATACGCAACGAACTCTCAGCACTTTGCTTTTGCAAGCCTTCCTAAACAAAACGTATTTGTACTCATTGCCGATTGCGCCGCAAGAGGTATTGACCAACGTGTTTCTCCTTCTATTAATAAAGTCGATTATGATGGTTTTGTTGGCTTAACAGTGTCGCAAGATAAATCGGTGACCTGGAGTTAGCTACGCGAACTATTGGTTAAAAAAGATCCTTTTATTTCTTGACACACTTCTCATTCCTAAATAGAATTTTGCGTCCCTAAATGTACTTGATGATTTCAGGAACGTTAGGGAAATAGATTTTTCACAAAGCTAATTTCAGCAAATCAGGAGCTAGTTAATGGCAACTATTAACCAGTTGGTACGTAAGCCTCGTGCAAAGCAAGTTGTTAAAAGCAACGTGCCTGCGCTAGAAGCGTGCCCACAAAAACGTGGTGTATGTACTCGTGTTTACACTACTACACCTAAAAAACCTAACTCAGCACTTCGTAAAGTTTGTCGTGTACGTCTGACAAACGGTTTTGAAGTGACATCGTACATCGGCGGTGAAGGCCACAACCTTCAGGAGCACTCAGTTGTTCTTATCCGTGGTGGTCGTGTTAAAGACCTTCCAGGTGTGCGTTACCACACTGTTCGCGGTGCACTTGACTGTGCTGGCGTAAATGACCGTAAGAAAGGTCGTTCTAAGTATGGTGTGAAGCGTCCTAAGTCTTAATGCCCCTTTTCTGTAAAAAGAAAGGCGTTAAGTAAGGCCAAACACTGAATTTTCATTTTTTATTTTTTTGAAGAAACTGAAAAGTTTTGGATAACCTGAAGAAGACAACGGAGAATTATCCATGCCACGTCGTCGCGTTATTGGTCAGCGTAAGATCCTTCCAGATCCTAAGTTCAAATCTGAATTGCTGGCAAAATTCGTTAACATCCTAATGGTTGACGGAAAGAAATCTACTGCAGAAAAAATCGTTTACACTGCACTAGACACTATGGCTGAGAAATCTGGTAAAGATCACTTAGCTGTATTTGAAGAAGCTCTTGAAAATGTTCGCCCAGCGGTAGAAGTTAAGTCTCGCCGTGTGGGTGGTTCAACTTACCAGGTACCTGTAGAAGTACGTCCGGTTCGCCGTAACGCACTTGCTATGCGTTGGTTAGTTGAAGCTGCGCGTAAGCGTGGTGAAAAATCTATGGCTGCACGCCTAGCTGCTGAAATGCTAGATGCGTCAGAAAATAAAGGTACTGCTGTTAAGAAACGTGAAGACGTTCACCGTATGGCAGACGCGAACAAAGCATTCGCACATTACCGCTGGTAATATACCTTCAGTGCTGCGAGGCTCTCTCGCAGCACTTATTCTTTTCTCTAAGATAACCTTACTTACAAGGCAACTTAGCTACAGAGGGATACAATCGTGGCTCGTAAAACTCCTATCGAGCGCTACCGTAACATCGGTATTGTTGCTCACGTAGATGCAGGTAAAACAACCACATCCGAGCGTATTCTGTTCTACACTGGCCTTTCTCATAAAATCGGCGAAGTGCACGATGGTGCTGCTACCATGGACTGGATGGAGCAGGAGCAAGAGCGTGGTATTACTATCACATCTGCTGCTACTACAACCTTCTGGCGTGGTATGGAAGCACAATTCGACGAACACCGCGTTAACATCATTGATACTCCTGGACACGTAGACTTCACTATCGAAGTAGAGCGTTCTTTGCGTGTACTTGATGGTGCAGTTGTTGTGTTCTGTGGTGCATCAGGTGTTGAACCTCAGTCTGAAACTGTATGGCGTCAGGCCGATAAGTACAGTGTTCCTCGCATGGTATTCGTTAACAAAATGGACCGTGCAGGCGCAGACTTCCTACGCGTGGTAGACCAAATTCAAGACCGTCTTGGTGCGAATCCGGTTCCAATCCAGTTAAACATTGGTGCGGAAGACGAGTTCAAAGGTGTCATCGACCTTATCAAGATGAAAGCGATCAACTGGAATGAAGCCGATCAGGGCATGACCTTCACATATGAAGATATTCCGGCTGACATGCTAGAGCTAGCCGAAGAGTACCGCACCAATATGATTGAAGCGGCAGCTGAAGCTAACGAAGAATTGATGGAAAAATACCTTGAAGAAGGTGAATTAACAGAAGAAGAGCTAAAAGAAGGTCTTCGTACTCGTACACTAAATAACGAAATTGTACTTGCCACTTGTGGTAGTGCATTTAAGAACAAAGGTGTACAGGCTGTGCTTGACGCAGTTATCGAATATCTACCTGCTCCTGTTGATGTTCCTGCTATTAAAGGTGTTGATGAGGACGAAAATGAAGTCGAGCGTCATGCCGATGATAATGAACCGTTCTCAGCACTTGCATTTAAGATCGCAACAGACCCGTTTGTAGGTACACTGACATTTATGCGTGTATATTCCGGTGTAGTTAACTCCGGTGATACCGTGTACAACTCAGTGAAACAAAAGCGTGAACGCTTTGGCCGTATTGTTCAGATGCACTCGAACAAGCGTGAAGAGATCAAAGAAGTTCGTGCGGGTGATATTGCAGCAGCGATTGGTCTGAAAGAAGTGACCACAGGTGACACTCTGTGTGATATGAACTCTAAAGTAGTTCTTGAGCGTATGGAGTTCCCTGATCCGGTAATTCAGATTGCAGTAGAACCTCGCTCTAAGGCTGATCAGGAGAAAATGGGTATTGCACTAGGTAAACTAGCTGCAGAAGACCCATCTTTCCGCGTTGAAACTGACGATGAAACAGGCCAGACATTGATTTCTGGTATGGGTGAACTTCACCTGGATATCATCGTTGACCGTATGAAGCGTGAGTTCAGCGTTGACTGTAATGTTGGTAAACCTCAGGTTGCTTACCGTGAAACTATTCGTGGTAAGACTGAAGTTGAAGGTAAGTTCGTTCGCCAGTCTGGTGGTCGTGGTCAATATGGTCACGTATGGCTTAAGCTTGAGCCATCAGAGCAAGGTGAAGGCTTCGTCTTTGTAGACGAGATTGTGGGTGGTGTTATTCCGAAGGAATACATCAGCTCGGTATCTAAAGGTATCGAAGAGCAGATGAACAATGGTGTTCTTGCGGGCTATCCTGTACTGGATGTTAAAGCAACACTATTTGACGGCTCTTACCACGATGTCGACTCAAATGAGATGGCGTTTAAGATCGCCGGCTCAATGGCATTCAAGAAAGGTGCTCTAGAAGCGCAACCTGTTCTTCTTGAGCCAATGATGAAGGTTGAAGTAACCACTCCTGAAGATTGGATGGGTGATGTTGTTGGTGACCTTAACCGTCGCCGTGGCATTATCGAGGGTATGGATGAAGGACCTGCTGGTCTGAAGATTGTTCGTGCTCAGGTACCACTTTCAGAAATGTTTGGCTACGCAACCGACCTACGCTCTGCAACTCAGGGACGTGCATCGTACTCAATGGAATTCTCCGAGTACGCTGAAGTTCCTAAGAATGTTGCTGAAGCAATCATTGCTGAGCGTGTATAAAGAGAAATTGGACGTTTTTTGACGAAAGTTAAATAGATCTTCAGTTAAATTTGTAAGATCAATGCGTCCAAATATTGCGCTAACGGAAGTTGGCGCATAGAATAGCAAATTCTGGCGCGCCCTGACCGTTCATGAGCGGGGCGAATCATAACTAGGTAAGGAACACGATCGTGTCTAAAGAAAAATTTGAACGTACGAAACCGCACGTAAACGTTGGTACTATCGGCCACGTTGACCACGGTAAAACAACTCTAACTGCAGCTATCTGTACTACTCTTTCAAAAGTATACGGCGGTGAAGCGAAAGACTTCGCATCAATCGATAACGCTCCAGAAGAGCGTGAGCGCGGTATCACAATCGCAACTTCACACGTAGAATACGATACTCCAACTCGTCACTACGCACACGTAGACTGCCCAGGACACGCTGACTATGTTAAAAACATGATCACTGGTGCTGCGCAGATGGACGGTGGTATCCTTGTAGTAGCTGCGACTGATGGCCCAATGCCACAGACTCGTGAGCACATCCTACTAGGCCGTCAGGTTGGTATCCCATACATCATCGTATTCATGAACAAATGTGACATGGTTGACGATGAAGAACTACTAGAACTAGTAGAAATGGAAGTTCGTGAGCTTCTATCTGAGTACGACTTCCCAGGTGATGACCTACCAGTAATCCAGGGTTCAGCTCTAGGCGCACTAAACGGCGAGAAAGAGTGGGAAGACAAAGTAGTAGAGCTTGCAGAAGCACTAGACTCTTACATCCCAGAGCCAGAGCGTGCTGTAGACCAGCCGTTCCTAATGCCAATCGAAGACGTATTCTCAATCCAGGGTCGTGGTACAGTAGTAACTGGCCGTATCGAGCGTGGTATCCTAAACGTAGGTGACGAAGTAGAAATCGTTGGTATCAAAGAAACTGTTACAACTACATGTACTGGTGTAGAGATGTTCCGTAAGCTGCTTGACGAAGGTCGTGCGGGTGAGAACGTTGGTGCACTACTACGTGGTACTAAGCGTGATGAAGTTGAGCGTGGTCAGGTTCTAGCTGCACCAGGTTCTATCAACCCTCACACTAAGTTTGAGTCAGAAGTATACGTACTATCTAAAGATGAAGGTGGTCGTCACACACCATTCTTCAAAGGCTACCGTCCACAGTTCTACTTCCGTACAACTGACGTAACTGGTGACATCCAGCTACCAGAAGGCGTAGAAATGGTAATGCCAGGTGACAACGTACAGATGACTGTAGAGCTAATCGCACCAATCGCGATGGACGAAGGTCTACGCTTCGCAATCCGTGAAGGTGGCCGTACAGTAGGTGCTGGTGTTGTTGCTAAAATCTTCGACTAATATCGAATGATTTTGCGGTAATACGCATTTATAGAAAAGGGAAGCTTCGGCTTCCCTTTTTGCTTTCTTGCTTACCTTGAAAGGTTCATCAGGAATGCTTAATTCCATGAACCGCTCAAATCAAGTTTTAACTTCAATAGCATAATTATGTGGGCCGCATGTTCATTCCATTAAGCACACCTGACAAACCTCCCTCAATTTACATGGAAAAATAATAAGCTTGAATTATTGATATTGATCAATTGTAATGATAACGATTATCGTTTATATTCTTGTCGGTTGTTTTGTGAGGTTAGTTATGTACGTTTGTCTTTGCCACGGTATTTCTGAAAAGAAACTTAAGAAGGTTGTAATAGAAAACAACTTTACGGATATGCGCGAAATTAGGCGTTGTACAGCTCTAGGCTCCCAATGTGGAAAGTGCGTAAAACATGCGAAGGAGATTCTAAACGAGTCAGTTCCAGCTATGAGTTTTAAGCAAGCTAGTTGATAAACTAGTTAACCGTCTTTTTGACACCTTCTTAATTGGTTCTACAGTTAAAAGAGCCAAAGAGGAGGGCTATTGTTATGAAAGGCGATCCAATCATTATTCAACATCTCAACAAAGTTCTTGGCAACGAGCTCGTTGCAATCAACCAATATTTCCTTCATGCAAGAATGTATAAAGACTGGGGCTTAAAGCACCTGGCGCATAAAGAGTATGAAGAATCCATCGACGAAATGAAGCACGCGGACCATCTTGTAGAACGCATACTATTTCTTGAAGGGCTGCCAAACCTGCAAGATTTGGGTAAGTTGATGATCGGTGAAGATACGAAAGAAATGCTCGAATGCGATCTAAAGGTGGAGATGGCAGCAGTTCCTGATCTGAAAGATGCCATCGCATATGCTGAAGATACTCGTGACTATGTATCTCGTGATCTGTTCCAGGATATTCTCGAAGATGAAGAAGAACATATAGACTGGCTTGAAACGCAACTTGGTTTAATCGAGAAGGTTGGAATAGAAAACTATCTGCAAGCTCAGTTTGTAGACGATGATGAAGACGACTAATTTATCATGACTTTACTTGCTCCCGCGGTTCTCCGCGGGGGGACTTACCACTAACATTCGATTATTTTCCAACCACCTCTTGCATCCAATTCTGTGATCTGTATAATGCCCCGCACTGACTTAAGTCAGTTGTGAACCAATGAGCACTGAGGAGCTTGTTAAAGCTTGCTTTAAACAAGGTAATGTATACTCAGCTTATGTTCGCGGTTAATAAAATATTAACGATATAGTTAATTCAAATTTAACTGACAATGCTTCCTGATTTTGGAGGCTACGGTTTCACATAAATCAATCGGCATTCCCTCGTCTTTACGAGTGTGAGTGGCGATATTGTTTGTGTAATTTATTATTATTGGAGCTCTGTCTCATGCAGAACCAACGTATTCGTATCCGCCTTAAAGCTTTCGATTACAAGCTAATCGATCAGTCAACTGCGGAAATCGTAGAAACAGCAAAGCGTACCGGCGCACAGGTTCGTGGTCCAATTCCACTACCTACTCGTAAAGAGCGTTTCACTGTTCTTATCTCTCCACACGTAAACAAAGATGCGCGTGACCAGTACGAAATCCGTACTCACAAGCGTCTGATCGACATCGTAGAACCAACTGACAAGACTGTTGATGCTCTTATGCGTCTAGATCTTGCTGCTGGTGTTGATGTTCAAATCAGCCTAGGTTAAGGGAGATTAGAAGAATGATTGGTCTAGTCGGACGTAAAGTGGGTATGACCCGCGTATTTACTGAAGAAGGCGTTTCTATCCCAGTAACAGTTGTTGAAGTAGAAGCTAACCGCGTTGCTCAAGTTAAAACTCTTGAGAACGATGGCTACGCTGCTATCCAGGTAACTGCTGGCGGTAAGAAAGCTAACCGTGTATCTAAGCCAGAAGCTGGTCACTTTGCGAAAGCAGGTGTTGAAGCTGGCCGCGGTCTTTGGGAATTCCGTTTAGAAAACGGCGAAGAGTTTGAAGTTGGCGCTGAGCTAAACGTAGAACTTTTCAACGAAATTAAAAAAGTAGACGTTACTGGTACATCTAAAGGTAAAGGCTTCCAAGGCGCTGTTAAGCGTTGGAACTTCTCTACTCAAGATATGACTCACGGTAACTCATTGTCTCACCGTGCTCCGGGTTCAATTGGCCAGTGCCAAACTCCAGGTCGCGTGTTTAAAGGCAAGAAAATGGCAGGTCACATGGGTGCTGAGCGTGTAACGACTCAAAACCTTGAGATCGTACGTGTTGACGCTGAGCGTAATCTGCTTCTTATCAAAGGTGCAGTACCAGGGTCAACTGGTGGCGACGTGATCGTTAAACCAGCTGTTAAAGCATAACGTCTAGGAGTAAGTAATGGAATTGATGGTTAAAGGTGCTGATGCACTAACTGTTTCCGAAACTACTTTCGGACGTGAGTTCAACGAAGCTCTTGTACACCAGGTAGTTGTTGCATACGCAGCAGGTGCTCGTCAGGGTACTCGTGCTCAGAAGACTCGTTCTGAAGTATCAGGCGGTGGTGCTAAACCATGGCGTCAAAAAGGTACTGGCCGTGCACGTGCTGGTACAATTCGTAGCCCAATCTGGCGTACAGGTGGTGTTACTTTTGCTGCGAAACCACAGGATCACAGCAAGAAAGTAAACAAAAAAATGTACCGCGGTGCTATGAAGAGCATTCTTTCTGAGCTTGTTCGTCAAGAGCGTCTAATCGTTGTTGATAACTTCTCAGTTGAAGCACCAAAAACAAAAGAGCTAGTAGCTAAGCTTAAAGAACTTGAGCTTAATGATGTTCTGATCGTAACTGGCGAAGTAGATGAAAATCTATTCTTAGCTGCTCGTAACCTATACAAAGTTGACGCACGTGATGTTGCTGGTATTGACCCAGTAAGCTTGATCGCGTTCGACAAGGTTCTAATGACAGCTGAAGCTGTTAAGCAAGTTGAGGAGATGCTGGCATGATCACTGAAGAGCGTCTACTAAAGGTTCTACGTGCTCCACATATCTCTGAAAAAGCAACTATGGCTGCAGAGAAAGCGAACACTATCGTTTTCAAAGTAGCAAAAGATGCAACTAAGAAAGAGATCAAAGCAGCAGTAGAAAAGCTATTTGAAGTTGAAGTTAAGTCTGTAAATACTCTTGTTCTTAAGGGTAAGACCAAACGTCAGGGTATGCGTGAAGGCCGTCGCAGCGATGTGAAGAAAGCTTACGTAACTCTGAAAGAAGGTCAGGATCTTGACTTCATTGGCGGTGCGGAATAACAGGAGTAGTTGAACAATGGCTATTGTTAAATGTAAGCCGACTTCCCCTGGTCGTCGTCACGTAGTTAAAGTTGTTAACGCTGACCTACACAAGGGTAAGCCATACGCTCCACTTCTAGAGAAAAACTCTAAGAATGGTGGTCGTAACAACAACGGTCGTATCACAGTACGTCACATCGGCGGTGGTCACAAGCACCACTACCGTGTAATTGACTTTAAGCGTACTAAAGACGGTATCCCAGCGAAAGTTGAACGTATCGAATACGATCCAAACCGTAGCGCAAACATTGCTCTAGTTCTGTACGCAGACGGTGAGCGTCGCTACATCATTGCACCAAAAGGCATTCAAGCTGGTGATCAGATCCAGTCTGGTGTTGATGCGCCTATCAAAGCAGGTAACACTCTGCCAATGCGCAACATCCCAGTAGGTTCTACTGTTCACTGTGTTGAACTGAAGCCTGGTAAGGGTGCACAAATTGCTCGTTCTGCAGGTGCATACGCACAGATCGTCGCTCGCGACGGTGCATATGTAACTCTACGCCTACGTTCTGGCGAAATGCGCAAAGTACTATCTGAAGGCCGTGCAACAATCGGCGAAGTAGGTAATGCTGAGCACATGCTACGTGAACTAGGTAAAGCTGGTGCTACGCGCTGGCGTGGTGTTCGTCCAACCGTTCGTGGTGTTGTGATGAACCCAGTAGACCACCCACACGGTGGTGGTGAAGGCCGTACATCTGGTGGTCGTCATCCAGTATCTCCTTGGGGTCAGCCTACTAAAGGCTTTAAGACTCGTAAGAACAAGCGCACTGACAAGTACATCGTACGTCGTCGTAACAAGTAATCTATTTAAAGAGGATAAGCCATGCCACGTTCTCTCAAGAAAGGTCCATTTATTGACCTACACTTGCTGAAGAAGGTAGAGAAAGCGGTGGAAAGCGGAGACAAGAAGCCTATTAAGACTTGGTCCCGTCGCTCAATGATCATTCCTACAATGATCGGTTTGACCATCGCTGTCCATAATGGTCGTCAGCACGTACCAGTATTCGTAACCGAAGAAATGATCGGTCACAAGCTGGGTGAATTTGCACCAACTCGCACTTACCGCGGCCACGCTGCGGATAAGAAAGCTAAGAAGAAATAAGGAGTAGATGATGGAAGCTATCGCTAAACATAACTTTGCTCGTATTTCTCCACAGAAAGCTCGCTTAGTTGCTGATCAAATTCGTGGTAAATCTGTAGACCAGGCTCTAGAACTACTAACTTTCAGCAACAAAAAAGCTGCTGTACTAGTTAAGAAGGTTCTTGAGTCAGCAATCGCTAACGCAGAACACAACGAAGGTGCAGATATCGACGATCTTAATGTAGCTAAGATCTTCGTAGATGAAGGCCCTATCATGAAGCGTATTATGCCTCGTGCTAAAGGTCGCGCGGATCGTATCTTGAAGCGTTCTTGCCACATCACTGTTGTTGTAGCAGACGCTTAAGACTAGGAGAGTAAGCAATGGGTCAGAAAGTACATCCAAATGGTATTCGTCTTGGCATCGTTAAGCCTTGGAATGCTACATGGTTTGCTAACACCAAAGAATTCGCTGACAACCTAGACGGCGACTTCAAGGTACGTCAGTTCCTTACTAAGGAACTTTCGAAAGCGTCTCTTTCACGTATCGTTATCGAGCGTCCTGCTAAGAGCATCCGTGTGACTATTCACACTGCTCGTCCAGGCGTTGTTATCGGTAAGAAAGGTGAAGACGTTGAGAAGCTACGCGCAGCTGTAGCTAAAATTGCAGGTGTACCAGCGCAAATTAACATCGCTGAAGTACGTAAGCCTGAGCTAGACGGTCAATTAGTGGCTGATAGCATCGCGTCTCAGCTAGAGCGTCGTGTTATGTTCCGTCGTGCTATGAAGCGCGCAGTACAGAACGCAATGCGCCTAGGTGCGAAGGGTATCAAGGTTGAAGTAAGCGGCCGTCTTGGCGGTGCTGAAATCGCGCGTACTGAATGGTACCGTGAAGGCCGTGTGCCACTACACACACTACGTGCTGACATCGATTACGCAACTTCTTCGGCTCACACTCAATACGGTGTGATCGGCATTAAAGTTTGGATCTTCAAAGGTGAGATTCTAGGCGGTATGCCAGCTGCTAACGCAGTAGAGCCAAAGGCTGACAAGCCTAAGAAGCAGCGTAAAGGCCGTAAATAAGGAGTCGACTGATGCTACAACCTAAACGTACTAAATTCCGTAAGGTTCAGACTGGTCGCAACCGTGGTCTAGCTAAAGGTACTGATGTAAGCTTCGGTACTTTTGGTCTTAAAGCAGTTGGCCGTGGCCGTATTACTGCTCGTCAGATCGAAGCGGCTCGTCGTGCGATGACGCGTCACGTTAAGCGTCAAGGTCAAATCTGGATTCGTATTTTTCCAGACAAACCAATCACTGAAAAACCACTAGAAGTTCGTCAGGGTAAGGGTAAAGGTAACGTTGAGTACTGGGTAGCCCAAATCCAACCTGGAAAGGTTATGTACGAAATGGACGGTGTACCTGAAGAGTTGGCGCGTGAAGCGTTCCGCCTAGCGGCACGTAAACTGCCAATCAAAACAACATTTGTAACTAAGCAGGTGATGTGATGAAAGCACAAGATCTACGCGAAAAAAGCGTTGAAGAGCTAAATGAAGAGCTACTGAATCTACTGCGCGAGCAGTTCAACCTGCGCATGCAGGCTGCGACTGGTCAGCTACAGCAGACTCATACTCTGAAAGCTGTACGCCGTGATATCGCACGTGTGAAAACTGTTTTGACTGAGAAGGCAGGCGCATAATGAGCGACAAAATCCGTACTATGCAAGGCCGTGTAGTTAGCGACAAGATGGACAAGTCTATCGTAGTTGCTATCGAGCGTATGGTTAAACACCCAATTTACGGCAAGTTCGTAAAACGCACGACTAAACTACACGCACATGACGAAAACAACGAGTGTGGCCTAGGCGATACTGTTGAGATTCGTGAATGTCGTCCACTGTCTAAGAAGAAATCTTGGACTTTGGTAAAAGTTCTAGAAAAAGCGAAAATCTAATTTAGATTATTGCATATTTATCTAGGCTAAAAAGCGGCCCCAAATTTTTTTTGGGGCCGCTTGTTTTTTGTCTACCCAATCACAAAAAAGGGTGGTACAATTCGCAGCCCTTATAAAGAGGCAGCCCGACCCGAGAGGGTCTAGTTTTTAATATTTAGCGGAGCACTAACATGATCCAAATGCAAAGTACACTTGACGCAGCAGATAACTCTGGCGCGCGCAAGGTAATGTGTATTAAGGTTCTGGGTGGCTCACACCGCCGTTATGCACATATCGGTGACATCATCAAAGTTACAGTTAAGGAAGCAATTCCTCGCGGTAAAGTTAAAAAAGGTGATGTTCTGAAGGCGGTAGTAGTGCGCACCCGTAAAGGCGTACGTCGCCCTGACGGTTCTGTCATTCGCTTCGACCGTAATGCTTGTGTATTGTTGAACGACACTACTGAGCAACCAGTCGGCACACGTATTTTTGGCCCAGTGACACGTGAACTTCGTAACGCGAAATTCATGAAGATTGTTTCACTGGCTCCAGAAGTTCTGTAAGGAGCACAATAATGGCAGCTAAAATCCGTCGTAATGACGAAGTAATCGTTCTTGCCGGTAAAGATAAAGGCAAGCGCGGTAAAGTAACTAAGGTTCTTTCTACCGGTAAAGTTATCGTTGAAGGTATCAACCTTGTGAAAAAACACCAGAAGCCTGTACCGGCAATGGGTGTACAAGGTGGCATCGTTGAACAAGAAGCAGCAATTGACGCTTCTAACGTTGCAATCTTTAACGCGGCTACTGGTAAAGCAGACCGTATCGGTTTCCGTTTCGAAGAAGGCAAAAAAGTGCGTTTCTTCAAATCAAACGGCGAAACTGTTTCTAACTAATAGAATGTAATTTGGAGTTCTACTATGGCGAAACTGCATGATTACTACAAGTCGTCTGTAGTGGCTGAGCTTACCAAAGAGTTCGGCTATACAAGCGTCATGCAAGTCCCTAGGATTGAAAAAATCACCCTAAACATGGGCGTTGGTGAAGCAATCAACGATAAGAAACTGCTAGAAAACGCAGCAGCTGATATGGCAACGATCTCTGGTCAGAAGCCACTTATCACTAAAGCGCGTAAATCTGTTGCAGGATTCAAAATTCGTGAAGGCTACCCAATTGGTTGTAAAGTAACCTTGCGTGGCGAACGTATGTGGGATTTTCTTGAGCGTCTGATTAATATCGCTCTTCCACGTGTACGTGACTTCCGTGGCGTTAGCGCTAAGTCTTTTGACGGACGCGGTAACTACAGCATGGGCGTTCGCGAGCAAATCATCTTTCCGGAAATCGACTACGATAAAGTCGATCGTGTGCGCGGTCTTGATATTACTATCACGACATCTGCTGCAAACGACGAGGAAGGCCGTGCTCTGCTGGCTGCCTTTAACTTCCCATTCCGTAAGTAAGGTGAAGGGTTACTGTTATGGCTAAACAATCAATGAAAGCACGTGAAGCAAAACGTGCAAAGCTAGTTGCTCGATTCGCTGAAAAGCGTTCAGCACTAAAAGCTATCATCAGCGATGTAAACGCATCTGAAGAAGATCGTTGGAATGCAGTTCTTAAATTGCAATCTCTTCCACGTGATTCGAGTGCATCACGTCAGCGCAACCGTTGCAACCAAACTGGTCGTCCACACGGTTACCTACGTAAGTTCGGTCTAAGCCGTATCAAAGTTCGTGAAGCTTGCATGAAAGGCGAGATTCCTGGACTTCGTAAGGCTAGCTGGTAATTGCCACTTAATCATTTGGAGAGAAATCTATGAGCATGCAAGATCCGATTTCGGATATGCTGACCCGCATTCGTAACGGTCAGTCAGCAAATAAAGTTGCTGTAAAAATGCCTTCTTCAAAGCTTAAAGTTGCAATTGCTACTTTGCTAAAAGCTGAAGGTTATATCGCTGACTTCGCTGTAGAAGGCGAAGCAAAACCAGAGCTAGAAGTTACACTTAAGTACTTCCAAGCTAAACCAGTAATCGAGCAAATCCAACGTGTTTCACGTCCTGGTCTGCGCGTCTATAAGAACAAAGACTCGCTACCTTCTGTGATGGGCGGTTTGGGTATTGCTGTAGTGTCCACTTCCAAAGGTCTTATGACCGATCGCGCTGCACGTAAAGCCGGTCTTGGTGGTGAAATCATCGCTTACGTAGCGTAATAGGAGTAGAAAATGTCTCGTGTTGCTAAAGCACCTGTCGCTATTCCAGCTGGCGTAGAGGTGAAACTAAACGGCCAAGAAATCACTGTAAAAGGTGCTAAAGGCGAACTATCTCGCGTTCTTAACGACGCAGTAGTTGTAGCTCAGGAAGAAAACAACCTAACGTTCGCACCTGTTGAAGGTGTTGCAAAGGCTAATGCTCAAGCAGGTACTGCTCGTGCACTAGTTAACAACATGGTTGTTGGTGTTACTCAAGGCTTTACTAAGAAGCTAATGCTTAAAGGTGTTGGTTACCGTGCTGCTATCAAAGGCAAAGCTGTATCACTAACTTTAGGCTTTTCTCACCCTGTTGAGCATGAGCTACCTGAAGGTATTAAGGCTGAATGTCCAAGCCAAACTGAAATCGTACTAACTGGTTGTGATAAGCAGCTTGTTGGTCAGGTTGCAGCTGACATTCGTTCTTACCGTGAACCTGAGCCGTACAAAGGCAAGGGTGTTCGTTACGCAGATGAACTTGTGCGTACTAAAGAAGCTAAGAAGAAGTAAGGTAACACTATGGATAAGAAAGCATCTCGCATCCGTCGTGCTACACGTGCACGTCGTAAGATTGCAGAACTTCGCGTTGAGCGCCTAGTTGTACACCGTACTCCACGTCATGTGTACGCTCAAGTAATCGCAGCGAACGGCTCTGAAGTAATCGCAGCCGCTTCTACTGTAGAGAAGGCGATCCGTGAAGAAGTTAAGAATACTGGTAACGTTGACGCTGCTAAAGCTGTAGGTAAAGCTATTGCTGAGCGCGCTATCGAAAAAGGCATCTCTAAAGTTGCATTCGATCGTTCTGGTTTCCAATACCACGGCCGCGTTGCTGCGCTAGCAGATTCTGCTCGCGAAGCTGGTCTGAAATTCTAAGGTAGGGTTTGGAAGATGGCTAAAGAACAAGCACAAGCACAAGCTACAGATTTGCAGGAAAAGCTAATCGCAGTTAACCGTGTTTCTAAAACGGTTAAAGGTGGTCGTATTTTCAGCTTTACTGCTCTGACAGTAGTTGGTGACGGTAATGGTCGTGTAGGTTTCGGTTACGGCAAAGCTCGTGAAGTACCTGCTGCGATCCAAAAAGCAATGGAAAAAGCGCGTCGTAACATGATTACTGTTGCGCTTAACGACGGTACTCTTCACCACGCGGTGAAAGGTCGTCACACTGGCTCTAAAGTTTACATGCAACCAGCTGCCGAAGGTACTGGTGTAATCGCAGGTGGTGCGATGCGTGCAGTACTTGAAGTTGCAGGTGTACACAACGTACTTGCGAAAGCATACGGTTCTACGAACCCAATTAACGTTGTACGCGCAACTATTGACGGTCTGAGCGGCATGAAGTCACCAGAAATGGTTGCAGCTAAACGTGGTCTAACTGTTGAAGCGATTTCGGAGTAAGAACACATGGCAACTATTAAAGTAACTCAAACTAAAAGCTCAATTGGTCGACTACCAAAGCACAAAGCTACTTTGCGTGGTCTAGGCCTTCGTCGCATCAACCACACTGTAGAACTTGAAGATACGCCATGTGTACGTGGCATGATCAACAAAGTTTACTACATGGTTAAAGTTGAGGAGTAATCAGAATGCGTTTGAATACTCTATCACCGGCTGCGGGTTCTAAGCCTTCTAAGAAGCGTTTAGGTCGTGGTATCGGTTCAGGCCTTGGTAAAACTGGTGGCCGTGGTCACAAGGGCCAAAAGTCACGCTCTGGCGGTAAAGTTCGTCCAGGTTTCGAAGGCGGTCAGATGCCTCTGAAACAGCGTCTACCTAAGTTCGGTTTCACTTCTCGTAAGAGCCTAGTGAGTGCTGAAGTTCGTCTAGCTGAGCTAGCGAAAGTAACAGGTGACGTGGTTGATCTAAACAGCCTTAAAGCTGCTAACGTAATCACTAAGAACATCGAGTTTGTAAAAGTTGTTCTTTCTGGCGAACTTAGCAAAGCTGTGACTGTTAAAGGTCTTCGCGTAACTAAAGGCGCTAAAGCTGCAATCGAAGCTGCAGGCGGTAAAATCGAGGAATAATCTCGAGGAACGAGGTACAGATGGCTAAGAAACCAGGACAAGATTTTAGAAGTGGACAGAGCGGCTTGGCTGAATTGAAGTCGCGTTTACTATTCGTAGTAATAGCGTTATTAGTATTCAGAGCTGGTTCTTTTGTACCGCTACCTGGTATTGACGCAGCTGTACTTGCCGATTTGTTCGAACAGCAAAAAGGCACCATTGTAGAAATGTTTAATATGTTCTCCGGTGGTGCTCTTGAGCGTGCATCTATATTAGCGTTGGGTATCATGCCGTATATTTCGGCATCGATCGTAGTCCAGCTGCTAACAGTAGTTCATCCAGCGTTAGCTGAACTCAAGAAAGAGGGTGAAGCAGGGCGTCGTAAGATCAGCCAATACACACGCTACGGCACGCTTGTGTTAGCAACATTCCAGGCAATTGGTATCGCAACAGGATTACCAAACATGGTCGACAATCTGGTTGTAATAGACCAAACCATGTTTACCCTGCTTGCAACCGTGAGTCTAGTAACCGGCACCATGTTCTTGATGTGGTTAGGTGAACAGATTACAGAGCGTGGAATTGGTAATGGTATCTCGCTAATTATTTTTGCAGGTATCGTTGCTGGATTGCCTTCAGCAATCGGACAAACAATCGAGCAAGCGCGTCAAGGTGAACTGCACGTACTTCTATTATTGCTAATTGCGGTACTATCTTTTGCTGTAATTTACTTCGTTGTTTTCATGGAACGTGGTCAACGTCGAATCGTTGTTAACTACGCGAAGCGTCAACAAGGTCGTAAAGTATTTGCAGCACAAAGTACTCATTTGCCACTTAAGATAAATATGGCAGGTGTAATACCAGCGATTTTTGCATCGAGCATTATTTTGTTCCCAGGAACACTAGCTCAGTGGTTTGGTCAAAATGGTGAGAGCAGCTCATTCGGTTGGTTAACTGATGTGTCTTTGGCTCTAAGCCCAGGTCAACCTCTGTATGTTATGCTTTATGCAGCAGCAATAATTTTCTTCTGTTTCTTCTATACTGCGTTGGTTTTCAACCCACGTGAAACAGCAGATAATTTGAAGAAGTCCGGCGCGTTCGTACCCGGCATCCGCCCAGGTGAGCAGACAGCGAAATATATCGATAAAGTAATGACTAGACTTACCCTAGCAGGTGCTCTATATATTACCTTTATCTGTCTGATTCCCGAGTTCATGATGGTCATGTGGAACGTACGTTTCTATTTTGGCGGTACATCACTACTAATCGTAGTTGTTGTAATTATGGACTTTATGGCACAGGTACAGACTCATCTGATGTCACAACAGTATGATTCTGTGTTGAAAAAAGCGAATCTGAAAGGCTATGGCCGCTAATTTAGCGGTTGTAGTTTGATAAGATTCCCATTTACGGAGTTTAGCAATGAAAGTTCGTGCTTCCGTTAAAAAAATCTGCCGTAACTGCAAAATCATCAAGCGCAACGGTGTTGTTCGCGTGATCTGCAGTGAGCCAAAGCACAAGCAGCGCCAAGGCTAATTAAGCAGAAATTTTTACTTGAAATTATGAGGTTGGTCGAGTATATTGCTCGGCCTACCTTTTGCGTGCAAAAGAAGTAGTATGCCGCAGCGTATCCTCTACGGGCTTTGCTGCGGATAATTCTTTATATAAGTACTAGGAGTGAATAGTGGCCCGTATAGCAGGCATTAACATTCCTGATCAGAAACACTCTGTAATCGCACTTACTGCGATTTACGGTATCGGTAAAACTCGTGCTAAAGCTATCCTAGCTGAAGTGGGTATTGCTGAAAGTGTTAAGATCAGTGAACTAACTGAAGAGCAGATTGATCAACTGCGTGATGGTGTAGCTAAATACACTGTAGAAGGTGATCTTCGTCGTGAAGTGTCAATGAACATCAAGCGTCTTATGGACCTTGGCTGTTACCGTGGCCTTCGTCATCGTCGCAGTCTACCTCTACGTGGACAGCGTACTAAAACCAACGCTCGCACCCGTAAGGGTCCGCGCAAGCCGATCAAGAAATAGTCGGGAGAGGTAAAGTACAATGGCTAAACAACCAACTCGCGCTCGTAAGCGCGTACGCAAGCAAGTAGCAGATGGCGTAGCGCACATCCATGCTTCTTTCAATAACACAATCGTTACGATTACAGACCGTCAAGGTAACGCACTAGCTTGGGCTACTGCAGGCGGTTCAGGTTTCCGTGGTTCTCGTAAGTCTACTCCGTTCGCAGCACAGGTTGCAGCAGAACGCGCAGGCGAAATGGCTAAAGAATATGGCCTGAAGAATCTGGAAGTTATGGTTAAGGGCCCTGGTCCTGGTCGTGAGTCTACTATCCGTGCTCTAAACGCAGCTGGATACCGCATCACAAACATCGTTGATGCAACTCCGATCCCTCATAACGGTTGTCGTCCACCTAAGAAACGTCGCGTGTAACGTTTCGTTTCTAGGATAATTGGAGAAGAAACATGGCAAGATATTTGGGTCCTAAGCTGAAGCTTAGTCGCCGCGAAGGTACTGACTTATTCCTTAAGTCTGGTGTTCGCGCGATCGATACCAAGTGTAAAATCGATAACGCTCCAGGCGTACACGGTGCTCGTAAAGGCCGTCTGTCTGAATATGGCGTTCAGCTTCGTGAGAAGCAAAAAGTTCGTCGTATCTACGGCGTTCTAGAAAAACAATTCCGTAACTACTACAAAGAAGCTGCTCGCCTTAAGGGCAACACAGGTGAAAACCTTCTTCAGCTTCTTGAAGGTCGTCTTGATAACGTAGTTTACCGCATGGGCTTTGGCGCAACTCGCGCAGAAGCACGTCAGCTAGTTAGCCACAAAGCTATCCTAGTAAACGGTAAAGTTGTAAACGTTCCTTCATTCAAAGTTGCGGCTAACGACGTTGTTTCAATTCGCGAGAAAGCTAAAACGCAAGCTCGTATTAAAGCGGCTCTAGAAGTTGCTGAACAACGCGAAAAACCAACTTGGATTGAAGTAGATGGTGGCAAGATGGAAGGTACATTCAAGCGTATGCCTGAGCGTTCTGATCTATCAGCTGACATCAACGAACACCTGATCGTCGAGCTTTACTCTAAGTAAGGTTTAAACTAAAGAGAGGACACAATGCAGGGTTCTGTAACAGAATTTCTTAAGCCACGTCTTGTTGACATCGAACAGATCAACACGACACATGCGAAAGTAACTCTTGAGCCGTTAGAGCGTGGCTTCGGTCATACTCTAGGTAACGCGCTTCGTCGTATTCTTCTATCTTCTATGCCGGGTTGTGCCGTAACAGAAGTTGAGATTGAAGGCGTATTGCACGAGTACAGCACAAAGGAAGGTGTACAGGAAGATATTCTTGAAATCCTTCTAAACCTTAAAGGTTTGGCAGTACGCGTTGCAGAAGGCAAAGATGAAGTGTTTATTACACTGAACAAATCAGGCTCAGGCCCTGTTGTTGCAGGTGACATCACCCATGATGGTGATGTAGAGATCGCTAACCCTGAACACGTTATTTGTCATCTAACTGATGACAACGCTGAGATCGCTATGCGCATCAAAGTAGAGCGTGGTCGTGGTTATGTTCCGTCTTCTGCTCGTATCCATACTGAAGAAGATGAGCGTCCAATCGGTCGTCTACTTGTAGATGCAACTTACAGCCCAGTAGACAAAATTGCCTACTCTGTAGAAGCAGCTCGTGTAGAACAGCGTACTGACCTGGACAAGCTTGTTATCGATATGGAAACGAATGGTACTCTGGAACCTGAGGAAGCTATCCGTCGCGCAGCTACTATTCTAGCTGAGCAGTTGGATGCATTCGTAGATCTTCGTGATGTACGTGTTCCTGAGGAGAAGGAAGAGAAGCCAGAATTCGATCCGATCCTACTGCGTCCTGTAGACGATCTTGAACTAACAGTTCGCTCTGCTAACTGTTTGAAAGCAGAAGCGATTCACTACATCGGTGATCTTGTACAGCGTACTGAAGTGGAGCTTCTTAAGACTCCTAACCTTGGTAAGAAATCTCTTACTGAGATCAAGGACGTTCTTGCTTCACGCGGTCTTTCTCTTGGCATGCGCCTTGAAAATTGGCCACCAGCGTCAATCGCTGAAGATTAATCGATACTAGTTAGAAGGATTAGGTCATGCGCCATCGTAAGAGTGGTCGTCAACTCAACCGCAACAGCAGTCATCGCAAAGCGATGTTCAGCAATATGGCTAGCTCTCTTGTACGTCACGAAGTTATCAAAACTACCGTGCCAAAAGCAAAAGAACTACGCCGCGTAATTGAGCCTTTGATTACACTAGCTAAGACAGACAGTGTTGCTAACCGTCGTCTAGCATTTGCTCGTACTCGTGATAACGAAGTAGTAGCAAAACTATTTAACGAACTAGGTCCACGTTTCGCTAGCCGTCAAGGTGGCTACACTCGCATTTTGAAGTGTGGTTTCCGTGCTGGTGATAAAGCTCCAATGGCTTACATTGAGCTTGTAGATCGCCCAGAAGCTGAAGAAGCTGCTGAGTAATCAGTTCGAAAAAATGAAAAAGCCGAGCATTAGCTCGGCTTTTTTGTATCTTGAATTCTGTATCAAAGGACTACCAGGTATGCTCTATTCCATGAAGCCACTTTGTATTAGCGATTTTGTTCACGGCTAGTTTCTACTAGCATGTTCACTCCATAGAGCACACCTAGCAGCCCACCATTATTTGATACATCCCATTGCGTCAAACGCGTCATTCCGCTAGCCGCGCGCCTGCGAAGGCAGGAATCTTGTTTATGTGAATGGCAGAAGTCACTTTGGGAAAGGTTCAAACCCCCGTTCTCCCAGACCCCACAGGACGAAGTCCGTCCCGAGGGTCTAGAGCCGAAGAATTAAGCTTTAAGAGCCTGATCCAAATCTTCCAAGATATCGTCAATATGCTCGATACCAACAGACAGACGAATCATCTCCGGAGTAACCCCCGCTTGTTTCTGTTCGGCTTCGTCTAGCTGGCGGTGTGTAGTAGAAGCTGGGTGACAAGCTAGTGATTTAGCGTCACCAATATTAACTAGACGCTTAAATATTTGCAGAGCGTCATAGAAACGAACACCAGCTTCATAACCATCTTTCAGACCGAATGAAAGAATAGAAGACGGTTTACCTTTCATATATTTCTGCGCCAATGGGTAGAAATCGGAATCTTCCAGGCCCGCATAGCTAACCCAGCTTACTTTCTCATGGTTCTGCAGGAACTCCGCAACTTTCATTGCGTTCTCACAGTGCCTTTCCATACGAAGAGAGAGTGTTTCCAGACCATTCAAAAGCATAAATGCGTTCATTGGAGACAATGCTGAACCCGTATTACGAAGAGGTACTGTACGAGCACGACCGATAAATGCAGCTTCGCCGAATGCTTCTGCATAAACAACACCATGGTACGATGGTTCTGGTTCATTAAACTCTGGGAAGCGTTCTTTATGTTCTGCCCATGGGAACTTTCCTGAATCAATGATCATGCCACCCAAGCTTGTACCGTGTCCGCCAACGTATTTTGTAAGCGAGTGAACCACGATGTCAGCACCAAATTCTATGGGCTTACAAACTGCCGGGGTTGCTACTGTGTTGTCGACCACAACAGGTACACCTTGAGCGTGAGCCAGATCAGCAACTTTTTCTAGATCAATGATGTTACCTGCCGGGTTACCGATAGACTCGCAGTAAACTGCTTTAGTTTTTTCATCGATAAGTTCTGCCAGGCTTTCTGGTTTGTCATCTTTTGCGAAACGTACTTCGATACCCATGTTCGGGAACATGTGCGCAAATAGCGTATAAGTTCCACCGTACAGCTGAGGAGTTGATACGATATTGTCGCCAGCTTTGGCAAGAGTCAGAATCGCATAGTGAATTGCGGAACTACCAGCGCTCACTGCTAATCCTGCTATACCGCCTTCAAGTGCAGCCATACGTTTCTCTAGAACGTCATTTGTCGGGTTCATGATACGGGTATAGATATTGCCCGGAACTTCCAGGTTAAACAGGTCAGCACCGTGTTGAGCATTATCAAACTCGTAAGCAACAGTCTGATAGATTGGTGTTGCTACTGATTTGGTTGTTGGGTCTGTCTCGTAACCATAGTGGATGGAAAGGGTTTCGTCTTTCATTCTTATTTTCTCGTCCATGTGTTGTGTTTGATAAAACAGAATGGCACAAAACCAGCGAGATAGACAAGTATAAGAAAGGCGGTATTTAACCGCCTTTATAGATAATGTGCCTTCTAACTTTATTTTGTTCCCCACAGGGAACTCAGGGAACCTAATAACCCTGAAGAAGCGCCCTGACCTGTAAGGTATTGCAAAATGATGGGAGCAAATTGGCTAACCATAGAAGCATCTAATCCAAGCGCGCCGAATACATCGTTAACAGCGCCCATATTATTTGCCATGCTCATCAAGCCGGGTGCTGATTCTTGCAACGAGCTTAACCCAGGGATTAGGTTGGATAACTCACTCGCGTTAGAACCGGACAAAGAGTTTGAGGCAAGGGCTAATAGTGCTCCAGCGCCTCCAGTTGCCTGTTCGGGAGTGACACTAAGTTGGCTGGTTAAGGCATCAACAATTGGAGAATTCTCCTGCGCTTGAACTTGCCCGGAAAGAGATTGGGCCATTGAGGTGAGAGCTCCTACATCTAATTTGCTATCTGAGTCCGAAGAGCCTCCAAGACTCTTGAGAAAAGCGTGGCTGGGCATAGATGCGATTAAGGTGAGAGCGAGCAGAGATACTTTTATTGTTTTCATAATCATTCCTTGAAGCTTATTGTTTTGCGAACGCAACGTTAGTCAAAACCTAGTTTAAGCGACAAGGAACAAAAAAAGCGATGCACAGGCATCGCTTATTCAATAGTTGTTCGTATATGAGACGAGATATTAAAGAATATCTAGTAGCTCAACTTCGAATACTAGAGCTGCATATGGAGGGATAGCTGCACCAGCGCCACGCTCACCGTATGCTAGATCTTGTGGGATGTATAGTTTCCACTTAGAACCAACAGGCATTAGTTGAAGTGCTTCAACCCAGCCTTTGATTACGCCAGTTACAGGGAATTCAGCTGGCTGGCCACGAGATACAGAGCTGTCGAATACAGTGCCATCTGTTAGCTCACCGTGATAGTGAACACGTACTTGCTTGTCTGAAGTTGGGATTTCACCAGTACCTTCAGTGATTACTTCGTACTGAAGACCAGATTCAAGAACAGTAACTTCTGAGCGTAGAGCGTTGTCTTTCAGGAACGCTTCACCGTCAGCTGCTGCAGCTTTTGCTGCTTCTGCACGTACAGCTTCAGCACGCTGGTGTAGTTCTTGTAGAGCTTTGTTGATTTCGTCTACTTCGATTTCTGGCATGTCGCCAGTCAATGCAGTTGCGATACCTTTAGCAATAGCGTCAACATTAAGGCCTTCCAGACCACTTCCTGCAAGCTGCTGGCCCATCTGCAGACCAATACCGTAGCTAGCTTTTTGCTCTACAGTTTCTAGTTTGATGTCAGACATTGTGTCTCTCTTTATTTTGGTAAATAAAGGCAGAAGGATATCAGTATTAGTAGGGTGAAGAAACCTTAGTACCCAAGATAGTGAGATAAACACGGCATCATCGAAAAGAATCGTTACAAAAGTCAGATTAATGTCTGAATTGGTATATTTCCTATATTCTTTTCTCAGGAAAATTTATAATCTTGAGTATCTGTATTTGCGGATTATCTAAGGACTTAATGGCATGGGCCGTCGTAACAGGAAGAAAAAGCAGATATCTTTTCTCGACGCTATGAAAGCACACTTATCTTCAATTAATTTTGATAAAGACAGGCTACTTTCGTATTGGCAGGTATTGCCTCCGTTTCATCAAAAAGCATTGAAGGTGTTAGTGCCTTTATTTGCTATTTTGCTGATCATTCCCGTTCCTGATTCCGACAACGAAGTTAAGCCTACTGTCAAAACAGGGGAACCACAACGTGTTGAAGTTGGTGTTAATACGACAGGCCTGAGTGAACAGGGCGGTGAGAAGCAAGTCGTTGTTCAAACAGCCGACTGGCAAGAATACATTGTTCAGTCTGGAGATACTTTATCTAAGGTATTCAGAAGCAATGAACTTCCTATTACTGACCTGAATGCTCTAGTGGCTATTGAGGGATTAGATAAGCCATTAAGCAAGATAAAACAGGGACAGTTAATCCGTTTCAAACGCACCCCTGAAGGCGGTCTGGATATTCTTCAACTGGAGAAAAAAGGAACGTCAGTGATGTTTTTCCGTTTGTCTGATGGTGGTTTTGGCAGAAGTAAGTAACTACTTCTGCTTTACTGTTTTCAACTTGGGTGTTTGTTGTTTATAGATGATTGGTACAACGATCATCCCAATACCAATTGCTGTCAGCCAGTTAGGCACTTCATCGAACCAGATAACTCCGAACAGAGTGACAAAAATCAATCCGCTGTACTCAACTAAAGCGACTTGATTCGCTTCCGATTTTTTATACGCATAGACAGCTAACCCGTTATACCCAAGTATGGCGATTGAGCTGAATACGATCCATATTAGCTCCTCAGAATGAATGTTTTGCCAAACCGTTGCTGCCAGAAATGCTGATACTGGGAGTGAAAACACACTAGTCCAGAATAGCGTGTGTATGACGGATGTTTTCGTTGGAATCTTTTTAACTAGGATATGGAAGACAGCGAGCGTTATTGCTGTTCCTAGAGCAAACAACGCTGCCCAGTGAAACTGAGATGGACGCAATACAATCAGCACTCCGATGAACCCTATTACAGTTGCTATTATCTTCTCTTTTTTTGGTGTTTCCTTGAGAATCCAAACTGAAAGCGGGAGCATCAACAAGGGAGCTGCATAGAATACAGCGTTGGCTGTTGCCAGTGGCAAGTGTGTAATGGCGACAACCATACATGCCGCACCAATAAGAATGAGCTGCCCCCGGATAAAGTTTATCTTAGCGTTAGATAGATGCTCGCTGAGCGTTTTTTTTCCCGAAAACCTTAGATAAATAGGGGTAAGAACTAAAAATGCGACTAGCTGACGAATAAATACGTACTGAAACGAAGGGATGGCTCCATCCAGCAACTTGACCGCTACATCTGAAAGAGAGGCGAGTAAGTTGCCGAAGACCAGAGCTAATACAGCTAAGATGTATGTATTCAATGTAAGTACTTACTTAGCAAGGCGCATGTCAACATGTGGGATATCGTCTTCCAAATAACTTTCACTATAGGTTACAAATCCATACTGTTGATAGAAGGCTTGAAGGTGTTCCTGAGCCTGAATATCGATGCTTTCTCCAGGCCAGACAGACTCACAGTATTCTAAGGCCACCCTCATTAACTCATGACCTAAGCCGTTTCCTCGAGCTTCTTTTTTAGTCGCAATTCTACCAATAGATACATGTTCGAAACTAATGCCCTTTTTTAACAGTCGAGCACAAGCGACAAGTTCTCCACTCTGATATCCAAGTAACTGATATACGCCTTCTTTAAGGTCCTTGTTATCAAGCTCTGGGTATGGACAGGTTTGTTCGACTACGAAAATATCAACTCGTAATCGAAGTAACTCATACAATTGGTGTGTGGTGAGTTGGTCAAAAGTGAAAAGCTTCCATTCTGTCATTGTTTTTCTGAACCTGATTGTTGTCTGAAGGCTTAAAATTAACAATGAAACTCGCTGAAAGCATTAACTTTTGTTAATTCTTCTCTTTGATTCGGCCTTTAATTCGGCACAAGCTTACAGGGGTGATTCCTAAGTATGCTGCAATCTGGTTGTCGCTTAGACGCGTTTCCAGGTCGGGATAGCTTTGACAGAAGAGTTCGTAACGTTCCTGAGGCGTGTAAAGCAGCATAAAGCGTTCTTTATTCTCTTTGTGCATGAGCTGAGTTTCCAGCAACTTCAGATAAAGAGGGTTGTTCTGAGTTCGCCAGTGTTTCAGAGAGTCAAAGGGAATACAAAGCAGCATTGCTGGCGTGAGGGTTTCTAGTAAAAATGGGGAAGGAGAGTCGTTAATAAGGCTCTCAAATCCGATAACCCAATCCTGTTCCCAGTAGAACTCTTTGCTGAACTGTTTGCCATCGTTGGTTAAGTAGCTGGCGTGACAAAGGCCTTCCAGAACAAAATAAAAATGGGTAGGTGTATCCCCTTGATTGACCAAAATATGGCGTGTAGGAAGATCGAGAGGTGTTACCAGCTCAGAAAGCTCTTCTATTTCATTCGTGGTGAAGTTGTGGCTTTCAAGTTGCTCAAGGAATGCTTTGTTCATTTGTTTCGTTCAAAAAAATGCCGTACTCATAGAGTACGGCATTTTATACTTTACGTCATTCTTGCGCTGTGTCGAAACACCCGCAAGCGTAAGCAGTTACTTCTGCAGGTCGATTTGGTAAACCGCAAAGCCTACCTCATCAGTCGCTACTTGCTTCATAGGATATTGCGCTTTGTCTTTAACAAACTTAGCTGCTTTCTCACTTGGTGAAGTTTCGAAGCGGATATCCAGTTTCTTATCAGACATAATAGGAGCGAATGACCAGTTATTATCCGCACTTGGTGTTACTTCACCTTTCTCTTTACTTACTTCAGAGATGTAAGCAGCAAGAATACTGCGGTTTTCATCTGGCGCGTCAAACGCAATGAACTCAGAACCAGTACCAGCGAACTTCGCACCGTATGCACGGTAGTTGTTACTTGCGATGATGAAGTCCTGCTTCAGATCGACAGGCTTACCATTGTAAGTCAGGTTCACGATACGTGATGAGTCTGGGTTAATAACTTTACAGCTACCGTCGTATTTAGGTGGTTGAGTTACGTCAATCTGGTACTCAACGCCATCAATCACGTCGAAGTTATAAGTACGGAAGTCGTCCCACTCTAATAGCGACTGAGGAGCAGTGCTGTTTACGTCGATCTGTTTAAACTGACCAGCAGAACACTCAAGCCACTCTTTCACTTCGTTACCTGTTACTTTCAGAGCAACAAGCGTGTTTGGATACAGGTAAAGGTCCGCTGCGTTACGGAAAGTTAGCTGACCAGATTCTACTTCTGTATAGCCAGAAGGATCGTTCTTACGGCCACCCGCTTTAAATGGCGCTGCTGCTGAAACAACCGGGATGCCATCTAGATCAGGGTCACCTTGAATGAACTTCTCTACATAGGCTTTTTGTGCCGCGTTCACGATCTGGATAGTTGGATCGTCCTGTACAAGTGCCAGGTAGCTGTACATTACGTCGTTTGCTTTACCGATAGGCTGGTTAACAAAGTCACGAGTAGCGTCATGATCCGCTTTCAGTGCTTTGTCCATATCCATATCAACTGCTGCCAGGGACTTCTTGTTCGCACGGTCATAAATAGGGCGAGCTTCTGCTTTACCAGAAACCACTTCCCACTCATCACCTTGCTTCTCAAGAACAAGATCCATTACACCTACGTGACTACCCCAGCGGCCAGGCATAACAGCTGTAACGCCATTGATTGTACCGTTCTTGTTGTCTACGCCTTGAATGCCGTCAAAGCCTTTGCCCGGGAATACAGAGTGAGCGTGACCGAATGCGATTGCATCAATACCTTCAACTTCTGAAAGGTAGAAAGTCGAGTTCTCAGCACCTTTTTTGTAAGGGTCAGAAGAGAAGCCTGAGTGAGGGATAGCGACGATAACGTCAGCACCTTCCTGCTTCATCTGTGGAACCAGCTTTTCTGCTGTTTCTTTGATATCTTCCGCGTACACCTTACCTTCAAGGTTCTTCTTATCCCAGGTCATGATTTGCGGTGGTGTAAAGCCAATGTAGCCTACTTTGATTACGTGGATCTTACCGTCAGTATCGGCAACGCGAGTCTCTTTAATCAGGTATGGCTTGAATAGGTGCTCACCTGTTTCTTTGATATAAACGTTCGCGTTTACATATGGGAAATCAGCATCATTCAGTGATTCAGCAAGGAACTCAAGACCATAGTTAAACTCATGGTTACCGATGTTGGCTACATCGTAATCCAACTGGTTCATTGCTTTATAAACAGGGTGTACTTCATTTGGCTCAATACCTTTTGAGGCCATGTAATCACCCATAGGGCTACCCTGAATAAGGTCTCCGTTATCAACAATGACGCTGTTTGCTGCTTCTGCCTGTGCTTGTTTAACCAGAGTTGCCGCGCGTGTCAGACCAATTTTCTTTGACGCTCTGTCTTTGTAGTAGTCATAAGCCATGACGTTAGCGTGGATATCAGTGGTCTCGATAATTCGTAGGTTTACTGTTTCTGCTAGTGCAGAACCAGACATAGCTAGCATGCCAGTAATAACCGCTGCAGCTATAGGGGAAGTTCTGGTTTTCATCTGTTTCTCCAGTCCATGTGGGGTTGTTTCTTGTTGACTTTATCAGTTTTTTTGTAGTTATTTGTTTTTAATTTGTATTAATGCTCACTTTTTAACAATCAATACTCAATTCTGTTAACGTAATCGATAATATCTCAGTGTAGCCTCTTTATCTCCGTGTGATTTAGTCACAACTTATATTTCTTTTTGGAATAAAAAATTAATTATAGAACTTTATAGTAATAAAAAGAGAAGGGCATAATGCTCTCAGACTTATTATCCAGAGGCACTCCAATGGCAACTACCGTATCCTTGAATGAAGTCAATATCGGCAAGCCTAGACTGATATATGACAGTCATGCCCCAGTTTTGAATAAAAGTAAATTTAGAGCCGGAGAAGTTGCGCTAATAGGTGCTGGTCCTGGAGATCCAGAGTTACTTACTATCAAGGCTCTGAACTTTCTCCAGCAAGCCGATGTGGTTTTATACGATTATTTGGTCTCGGATGAAATAATGTCTCTGGTCCCGTCTGAAACTATTCTCGTGTGTGTGGGAAAAAGGGCAGGGCATCATAGCGTCCCTCAAGAGAAAACAAACAAACTGCTTGTTGATTTTGCAAAGCAAGGGTACAGAGTGGTCCGAATAAAAGGTGGTGATCCTTTTGTGTTTGGTCGGGGTGGCGAAGAGCTGGAAACTCTGTTTGATGCTGGTGTTTCGTTTCAGGTTATTCCGGGAATAACCGCTGCTGCAGGCGCAACTGCTTATGCAGGCATTCCACTCACGCACAGGGATTACGCTCAATCTGCATTGTTTGTCACTGGTCATCTGAAAGATGAGGCTAATAATCTGGATTGGTCTACACTCGCTCGAGGAAATCAAACGCTGGTTATCTATATGGGGCTGATGAAGTCACAGTATATTCAGCAACAACTCATTGAGTATGGACGAAGTAGTGATACGCCCGTAGCTATTGTTGAGCGTGGCACTCAAAGCACCCAAAAGGTGCTAAAGGGGAGTTTGTCAGATTTATCAGAGCTGGCTAAGAATGCGGAATCACCCGCTCTGATAGTTGTCGGTGAAGTTGTCAAACTGTCGGATAAGCTAGCCTGGTTTCAGGGAGAGCAGAACCATCCCAATGATCAGAGTGAAAGAGCCTCACTTAGTGCTTAAACGACTTGATCGACGGAGTTTCCTTTTGCGGCCTCTGTTTGAACAGTAAACTTCTGGCTAAGTAAGCCAACAAGTTGGTCGTAATACTGCATGTTAGGTTTGTTGCCTAGTAGCTTACATAACTCATTGCCTACGGGACTGAAGCGATAGTAAATCAGCCTCGAACCTTTGCCCATTGGCTGTAGAGATATCACCTTACCCTGATAGTTAAGGGTAAGTGCCGGATCAAATTCGATCTCTCCCGACTCCAGTTCTGTTCCCAGAATTAATCCTAATTCAATCAGATGCAACAAGCTGGAGTACGGAAGTTTGTAATTTCCCAGGTTAACCGTATTGGTTTTGTCTCTGCGGTTGAAGCTGAAAATACCTGCTTGAGTACGAAATCCCAGAAGTAGTTTTTTAGAGTTGTCAGCACCGAAGCTGCACGCCAGTGATGCTGCTCTTTGAAGGTTTTGGGCTTCCTTTGGCGTCATATCCTTGAGAGCCTGAAGTGCCTTCATCGAAGTGGAACCCGGGTTGGTTATCTCAAGCTTTAACACTTGAGCCCATAGCCTTTGCATTGAGCTGTTGTGGATATCCTGAGCCATATCGAAGAAACGGTACAACCAGTCCTGATCTGGATCTCCGGCCGTTTCGTCTTTGCAGAAGGTGTGGGAGTACTTAACAATTTGTTCCAGGTTTTTTTGTCTCTGTTCCTGGCGTCTTTTCTCGCGGTTGATCGCACGATCAAGTAGCGTTTTGTTGTTGTCTTTACTTGGCTGCAACATGGCATCCAACCCAAACGTTTGAGCAATATTAATTACTCTGCTTGCGCTGTCTTTTATCGAGCTTTTTCTTCCTGAATAACTGTTTTGATTCTGTGAACCATTTTGTTCGATGGTAACAGGTGCTCTTTTCTCAGCCATGCGTTCTCTATTCCTATCCCACTGTTGTAACAGAGAATGTAACCAGAATTAAAAGTATTTACCACAAGAGAGAAAATAATCGTGACCGATTATCAGAAAAAATAGATAAAGAGTTCCCTGAGGTTATGCAACAGATGTTAATTTCTCTAATTAATGTTTAACTAAATATAAACTTGTCATTAATCAATAATGTAAATGGCAAATGGCACTAAAATCTAGGGCGTTCATTCGCAAAGTGTAATTTTTCTGATATTATTGATAACAGGATGTTAAAAATGTTAAGTGAAAGCATTATGGAACAACGTGAAGAGAGTAGATTGAAGAAGCAGATTTCAATCGCGTTGCTGGCAGTGGTTTATGTTGGCGTGCTCGCTTATCTATCAAACTATATCGTGTAACAGATAAGCGATAATAAAACTTACATATCGTCGTAATCTTCCAGTGCGACCCCTTCGATTACGTAACCTGCTTCAGCCGCAAACTCATCATTGAAAACTGTCTCTGTCTTAAGTGTCCCAACGATATAAACAACATCCCAAAGCTGTGTTACTGGTGCTCCGTCTTTGAATCTTACATAGATAATCTGGTTCGCTGGTGGTGGTGGAACATGAATACACGCACCGAGAAATGGCACCAATAAAAACTCTGTTACCAGATCGGCCGTTCCTTCAAGAGGTATAACAAAACCAGGAATCTTCACCTGGCTACCGTTCAGTTCTTGCCGAACCGTACCAAGCTCTTGTTGTTCTGCGGCTAGCCCGCTGTGATCCATGACTGGCATGCCCATATTGTTGAACATGTTTCGTTCTTTTTCGGGAATGAGATCCAGCCAGTCCAGTTCCAGTATTTCTTCTGTATTTGCTGAAGTTGCATCATTTGCTGCAGCGAATGATGGGAATGCTATTGTTAGCATCAACCCAAGTATAAACACCAACTTTTTCATCTTAATCCTAGTTTGAAACTGTTAAATTCTAATCGTCATACCATCCGAAAGTGACTGTCGGTATGCTCTGAACGCGGGTATGAAACCAATTAATATCCCTGCCAGTTGAACCAACCCTAGCAGCATCCATTCGTAGCTGCTGATCGGCGATAGTACGATACTGATTCCATACAACTGCTGTAAGACAGGTTGAATGACAGCTAGCAACGCGTATAGGAGCATAACGCCCAGAGTTATACCGGCAAAAGTCAGAAGGCTTGCTTCGCTGACCAGTAATACAAAAATATGTCTGGGTCTGGCTCCCATAGCTCTCAGTATTGCCATCTCTCGGCGTCTTTCCTGGAGGCTTGTCAGAAGACTGCTCAGCATTCCAAGCAACCCAGCTACAACGACAAACACCGATACTGCCATCAATGCTTGTTCAGCAACCGACATCATACCCCACAACTCATGTAGAGCGATTCCCGGTAAAATAGCACTTAACGGTTCCTTTCTATAGGTATTTATCTCTCTTTGTAATCTAAAGGTATGAATCTTTGATTTTAACCCAAGCATAAAAGCGGTGATCTGCTGGGGATGAAAGTCTCTTTGTTGTAAAACTTCTGCGGTAGGCAAGTTGCCCATATTTGTACCAGTTTCCCAACCTACATGGATAGCTTCTATTGCTTCAAGCGATACGTGAACGGTTTTATCTACTGGAGTTCCTGTTGGTGCCAATATCCCGACTACGGTAAACGGTAAAGTATCGTGGCGGCTAAAGCTAACGTCACTGATTCCGTGAGCGATGATAATTTCGGTTCCAATTTCATACCCCAGCTCTTTAGCAACATCAGAACCAAGCACTGTTTCAAACAGGCCATCAAACTCATGTCCCTGAGCAAGCTCCAGAGGCTGTTTTTGACCGTATTTGAAATGCTCAAAGTAATCCTGATTGGTGCCCATAACACGAAAGCCTTTGTGTGAATCACCAAGCGAAATTGGAATGGCCCATTTTACGGATCGGTCATTGCTGAACTCTTCAAAGCTTTTCCAGTCAATATTGGCTGTCGCATTTCCTATTCTAAATACTGAGTAAAGAAGGAGATTAACCGAACCAGAGCGTGCTCCGACGATTAAGTCAGTACCTGATATTGTGTTAGCGAAGCTCTCTTTTGCCTGGGTGCGGATTCTTTCCACCCCCATAAGCAATACAACTGAGATAGCGACGGTAAGAATGGTAAGCACTGCGGTTGCTTTTCGGTTTAGTAAGCTCTTCCAGGCCAGATGTGCAGTTGCTTTCACGTTATACCTCCGCCATGTTATTCAGAGCTTTTTGATTGAGTTCGTTAAGATGTATGCTCCGATCAAACAGAGACTCAAGCGTTGGATCATGGCTTACGAAAACTAAAGTAGAGCCAGCGCTTTCTGCCTCTTCCATCAGTAGTTCAATGAATGCCGTTCTATTATCAAAATCGAGTGCAGAGGTGGGTTCATCTGCAATGAGCAATTCTGGTTTGCCTATCAGAGCTCTAGCAGCTGCTACCCTTTGTTGCTGACCAATGCTTAGTTCAATAACGGGCTTTTCTAACAGGTTGCTTGGTAAGCGAAGGCGATCGAGCAGGTGTTTTGCCGTTTTCTGAATATCTTCGCCTGCCCGTGATTTTCTGGCTGAGGAGAAGTGACAAGGAAGAACGACATTCTCAAGTACTGACAGATAAGGAAGTAGATTAAACTGCTGAAAGATATACCCAACATGGTCTGCGCGAAAGCTATCTCTGTGGTTCTGCTTTAACTTGGCAATGTCTGTTCCCAGAATAGAAACACTACCTTGCTGGGGAGAAAGAATGCCAGTGAGTAACCCTAGAAGGGTGGATTTACCGCTTCCGCTAGGCCCTTTAATAAAAACGTGCTCTTTTTGATTGATGGTGAGTTGATCGAATAATAGAGTTGGGCTCTGTTTTTCATCCCAGCTGAAACTAATATCAGAAAGCGTCACAACCTCTGTTAACTTACTCATGTTACTACCCGCATGACATTGAAGCAGAGGCCGAACGTTCAGCCTCTGCTAGTATTAATAGCAAGAAATCTTCTTACTTAGAACTTGATGACAGTTTTGTTTTTGTTAAGTTCCGCTGCAATCTGTGCGTTGTCTGTCAGCAGGTTTACATCAATCTCTTCTGTAGTCGGGAAGTGCTTAAACCATGTTGTATCGATCTGGTTTAGCTTACTGATGTCATCACATTCAAAGTGATACTCGATAGTAAACTCACCATGAGAGCCATGTTCCTCACCATGGTCATGGCCTTCGTGCTCATCATGGTCATGATCTTTGTGTTCATCGTGATCATGTTTGTCGTGATCGTGGTCCGCATGTTCGTCATGATCGTGCTTATCGTGGTCGTGACCCTCATGTTCATCATGGTCGTGACCTTCGTGTTCGTCGCCCTCAAGAGTATTGCGAACTTCTGCATGCTCAACCTTACAGCCAGCAGCAGCACTTAACAGAATGATATCTGAAGCATTTTTCAGAGCTTTTTCTGCATCTTCGATTTTATGGTGCTGTGCTTCATTTTCAGGCGCGTGTTCAAATCCAACCACATCTGCACCTGGTGCCGTGATTTCAACCAGAAGTTCTTTGCCATCTTGAGCAACATTGAACTCAACGTGACCATGGACGTGTGCACTATGCTGGCGAAACTCTTCTGCTTGTACACCACCCGCAATAACCATGCTTGCCAATAGGGAGTATTTAAATGTTTTGTTCATGTGGAATCCTCGTTCTTATCAATTTAATTAAACTTTGTTTTTGTTGAATGGGTGGGATTCACACCGGAGGAGAACGGGCTTTTTCTACTGGTCTCACCCTTGAGATGAAAATTGAAGAAAATTCGAAGTGCTTCGGTGCGCTCTGAACGGATATTCCCAAAACCGGGACACTTGGTTTTACACCGTGGCTGGTTGCGGAAAACTGTTCGCAGCTATGATGATTATGATGCTCGCTTTCAAAATCAGATAAATGTTCCGCAGAGGCATAACTCAACCATAGCGTTAATGCTAAAGTCAGATAGACGATTCTTCGGAGATGGATGGAGCACCTGCTCATTGATGACAAGCCTAAATGAGATGAATTTTCATAACGAGTTAATGTAATAACATAACAATATGGCTTCAAGTAAAAAATGCAGAATTTTGTTTTAATTTATGACGAGAAGCTCTCCTTACCAGAGAGCTTTCTTATGCTGTGAGTGAACTATAGGTTTGATTTTACTAAACCAAGAACCGTCTGAATTTCACCTTCACTTAACGCACCTTCTTTAACAAAAAGTACTTTCCCTGATTTGTCTAAAACAATGATTGCAGAGCTTTCTTCCGCGAGTTCCCATGCTTTGGCCACACTTCCATCTTCATCCAATACGATTGATGACCAAGGAAACTCTTTTTTGCTGTCTTGTGCTGATGACTTTACAAATGAGCCTGTTCCCCACATGGCATCATCCTGATTGATGATCGATGTTGTCTGGTAGCTATCTTCCGGGAATTTTGCCTCTCCGATAGCGGTCATAAGAGGTGCGTTCAACTTTTTAGAACTTTTTCGTCCGGCAATTGCCTGAATAATACGAACTTTGCCGAGCATTTCATTGTTGTTCCACTCTTGGTAGGCAACGTCATCACCCTTCAGGGTGATTTCGCCATGTTTAGCGACAGTAACATTCGGTAGAGTGCTACCTACAGAGAGATTATGCGCTATGCTCACAAATGGGGCAGTGCACAGCGATAAGGCGATGAGAGACTTTAATTTCATGTAATTTTTTCCATATATATCGGTTCTTTATAGTGAGAGGCCGGTTATTGACGCTGAACCTTTCTCCTCAGCCTTCAAGGTTAGTAGATGTTAATGAATATTTACACTTTAGTGGCGTTAAAATTGCATTTATTCAAGCGAGCGTCATAAAAGTTACGTAGTTATAAGGTAAATTGCGTACGCCCTTGAGGGTAACGCGAACATAAAAACGAAATTGGCTAGTTAGTATTCTCGAGAAGAGAATCAATATAAATAGATAACAAAGGATATATAAATCGTTATGTTACGAGAGTTTTCAACTTACAGGCCTCAGCAAATTGCTAAGTTTGTATTAACGCTTTTTAAAGGCACTTTCTCGATTGAGGGGATTGGTGTTTTTTACTTCGATAAGGGGAAGGTGTTGCTTCCTAACCTAAAAAATCGGCAGATGCTTACCGTAAGAAAGGAAATCAACCAGATGATTGATTCCCTTTCACCGCAGCTTAGTTAACTTAATTCTGGCGGGAAGCAAACGCCTGTCCCGCCTAGGCCGCAATAACCCTCTGGGTTACGTGCAAGATACTGCTGGTGGTAGGTTTCTGCAAAGTAGTACTCACCAGCTTTAGCTATTTCCGTTGTGATTACCCCTTCGTTTTCCTGATTTAGTGCCTTTTGGTATTTCTGTTTGTTGTCTTGGGCTGTCTGCATTTGCTCATCTGAGTAAGTGTAAATCGCAGATCGGTATTGTGTGCCCAAATCATTGCCTTGCCGCATACCTTGAGTTGGGTCGTGTCTTTCCCAAAAATGGCAGAGTAAATCATCTAGCGAAATTGTTTGGGGATCAAAGACAACCCGAACAACTTCAGTATGGCCAGTTTTACCTGTGCATACTTCATCGTAAGTAGGATTTGGAGTGTAGCCGCCGGAGTATCCGACAGAGGTTGAAATAACACCGTCTAACTGCCAAAACAGTCGTTCTGCACCCCAGAAACATCCCATACCCAATAGTATGGCTTCTTGTCCTTCTGCAAGCGGAGCATTTAATATAGTGCTGTTTACATAGTGAGGTTCTGTAACCGGCATTGGTGTTGAGCGACCAGTTAGAGCTTCGTTACGATGAACCAAAGAGGGATTGCTTTTCATAATTCAACTATCCTTTATTTGATGCTTTTCTTTCTCATTATTCATATAGCTTATTATCAATGAGATTTTGAGTATATTACTTTTGTAACAATATGATTTTTGGTAGTTTAACGCGGTTCATTTTGGGTGTGGTGTTTCTGTTACGATGATAAAAAGAACAGTTCCTTTATTAGTTTTGTCTTTGACGTGTATTCAGTCTCTGCAAGCTGCGACCTCATTAGATATTAAAGGGTTGGAAGGGGCGTTGTCTGAAAATGTGAATGCCTATATCTCCGCTATTCCTGAGGGAGACTATTCTACTTCGTTGCGCTTTCGCTCTCAGGTTCAGGACAACATTATCAACGCACTTCAGGCGTTAGGATACTACGAGCCAGAAATCTCATTTGTTGTTTCAGAAGATGAGAAATCGCTGACAGTAAATGTAGACCCGGGAGAGCCGGTAAAGTTAGAAGTTGTCGACATAAAACTAATTGGCGCAGCAGAGGGTGACCCAGAGTTCCAAAAGCTTCTTAAATCAAGCAAGTTAAAGAAAGGTGCCGTACTCAATCACGGTGACTATGAGCTGATAAAGTCTGGCATTCGCAACCTTGCGTTAGCCAGAGGCTACTTTGATGGTGATTTTGCCGAAACAAGATTAGAAGTATCTCCAGAAGTAAAACAGGCCTTCGTGCACCTCTATTACGACAGTGGTGACAGGTATCATTTTGGTGAAACCACAATCGAAGGAAGTCAGATAGATGAAGAACGGGTTAGATCGCTTGCTCCCTATGAATCAGGGGAACCTTATCTCTCCTCTAAAGTCGGCTTGTTTAACCAACGTATGTCTAATACTGACTGGTTTTCTTCGGTATTTGTAAAGCCGGATTTGGAGCATGTCGGCAAGCAGCGTCAACTGCCAATGAGAGTTTCTCTAGCACCGCAATCTAAGAATCAGATAGAGACAGGTTTAGGTTACTCTACGGATGTTGGTGTCCGGGGAACGCTTAAGTGGAAGAAGCCGTGGGTGAACAGACGTGGACACAGTTTTGATTCTAACCTTTCGCTCTCTGACCCAGAACAACTAATTACCTTCGGTTACGAAATACCGTTGGAAGACGTACTTCGTGACTACTATCGAATCGAATATGGTATGAAAAACGAAGAGAACAACGATACGGATAGTTTCGAGTCCAGCCTGTCTTTGGAGAGGCATTGGGTGCTTGATAGTGGCTGGCACAGGACGGCTTCAGTTAGAATTTTGCATGAAGACTTTACCCAGGGTGTTCAAGATGACGATATTGCGATGATTTTACCGGGCATCTCTTTTTCCAGAACGCAGACGAGTGGTGGTTCAATGCCAATGTCCGGCAACAAGCAGACTATTGCTTTTGAAGTGTCGGATAAAAATATTGTATCCAGAGCAAGATTAGCGAGAGTCTTGGGTAGAACCGCATGGATCCGTAGCGCAGGTCAAAATCACAGAGGATTAGCACGGGCTGATTTTAACGCTAACTTTGTTGAAAATATCGAGGATGTTCCACCTTCGATTCGATTCTTTGCCGGTGGTGACAATACCATCAGAGGCTATGACTATGAGTCAATTTCCCCTAAAGATTCAAGCGGTAAGTTGATCGGTGCAAAGTATATGGTAACAACCAGTCTGGAGTACCAATACCGCATTAAAGGTGACTGGTGGGCAGCCACCTTTGTCGATTATGGTGACGCCTGGAGTGAAGATCTTCCTGACGGAAAGATGGGTACTGGTGTCGGTGTTCGTTGGGCATCACCCGTCGGGCCAGTCAGATTGGATTTTGCCTGGGGGCTACAGTCAGATCCCGGAGAAAGGTTCCGTTTCCATTTCACTTTGGGGCCTGAGCTATGATGCGAATAGCCTCAAAATGGCTAAAACGGATTTTGATAAGTGCGCTGGTTTTAGTTTTACTGATATCGCTATTCTTGGCAGGAGCACTATTTACAAATGCTGGATTAAAAGCAGTATTGTGGGGTGCCCAGAAAGCACTTCCCGCTTTTTCGGTTGATAACGAGAAGACTGAAGGTGCCTTATTTCCGAGATTCTCTTTATATGATGTGGGTTTTAAAGATAAGCAGCTGACGGTTGATATGCAGCTTGATTCTTTGACGCTTGCTATCAATCCTCATTGTTTTTTAAAACCTTCCGTTTGTGTTGATGACCTAAAACTCACTGGACTTCAGTTTGAACTGGCAGAGCTCCCACCTTCCGAAAGTGAACCTGAAGAATCTCAGGAGACATCGGCAGAGATAGACCTGCCAATTGCTATCCAGATTAGCAATGTAGAGTTCGATAACATCGCTTTGAATATCTTGGGCCACAAGATTGACTGGAAGCGTTTCTCGACACGTATTTCAATGGAAGGGAGAACCCTGACCATCGCTCCAACTCAATTGCACAATATTAACGTTGAGTTAGCAAAAACTGAGAGCAACGAGAAGAGCGAGAAAGTAGACAACTCAAAGCCCTCATCAGAACCTATAACATTGCCGGAAGTGGATATTCCACTGGAAATCGATTTACAGCAATTTGAGTTGAAGGATTTTACGCTTAAGGGTGACTCACCTGTTGTTGTGAACTCTTTAATTCTGGAGGCACACGCTGATCACTATGATGTGGATGTACAGAAGCTTGAGCTGGATGTTCCTCAGGCAGACCTTAAGCTAAACACGAAAGTCAGCCTTAGAGATGATTATCCGTTGGAATTGTCTGCAAAAGCAGATGTAAAACAAACCGATCTGAAAGGGCAAAAGCTTTTGCTATCCGCAGATGGAAGCGTAGGTGAACTGAATCTCAAGGCGACACTGTCAGAGGTTATTGAAGCATCGATTGAAGGTAAGCTTGAGCCTCTTGATCCTAAGTTACCGTTTGATATCGCTTTAGGTAATGGGTACGTGAAATGGCCTTTTACTGGTTCGCCTGAGTATTTTGTCGATGTTGATGCCTTGCAAGCAAACGGTTCGTTAGATGGATACAAACTGCTTCTGGACACCAAAGTTGAAGGAGAGGCGATACCAGACCTTGAGCTGAAGCTGGCAGGAAAGGGCGATCTCAGCCAGGTTGAGCTGGAAAGTATGACTCTTAATACGCTCGGTGGTGAAGTTGTTGGACAGGTTATGGCTAACTGGGAAGCCCCAATCAATTGGCAGGCGACACTAGGTTTGTCTGATATACAGCCGGGACTGCAATGGGAAGAAGCTGAAGGGAGTATTAGCGGCTCTTTGGTCACTTCAGGTAATTTGACTGAAAGTGGTGGTTGGCATGTACTTGTTCCTGAGCTTGATATTCAGGGAAACATTAGAGATTACCCATTAGAGCTCGAAGGGGATGTCGAAGCTTTAGACCAAAACGGAAAAGGTGATATTCAGGTTAATACTAATGGCCTGACTGTCCGGCATGGACCAAATGGAATCTATCTCTCAGGCAATATTGATAAGTCATTAAATCTGGATACCAAAATTGATTTTCCTGATATCGCAAAGTCTGTTCCGGACTTAAAAGGTAGCTTATCGGGAGTGATTAATCTTCGGGGAGAGTTAACTGAGCCCAAATTGGAAACTGAGCTAACTGCACACCACATCGCTTATCAGGATATTGCCAAGATTGATGATGTCAGCCTGGTAGGTGATTTATCTCCATTACCTGTGCCTGAAGGTCAAATTAGTCTCTCTGTCGTGAATATAGAAGCTCAGGATAAGGTCATCGATTCTCTGGATATATCTTTCGCTGGTACTCAGGAAAAACATGGCCTGAGTGTTTCTATGCTTTCTGAGATGATGAACCTGAGTTTACATATTGCTGGTGGCCTGGAAGAAAAACCATCTATGAAATGGGTTGGAAGTTTGGACAAAGCTGACTTCTCAACGGAGCAAGGGCCCTGGAGTCTGGACCATCCTGTCGCGCTTAGCTTCTTACTCAAAGAGCAGATTGCGAAAATTCAAGCTCACTGTTGGAGTCAGGCAAATTCAAGTGTTTGTCTGACTAAAGACATTACTGCAGGAAAATCAGGTGAAGCTGAAGTTGCGATTAAGAACTTCGACTTTGAACAGGTTGATATGTTTTTGCCAAAGGAAACGGAGTTACATGGTGCCGTAGACGTGTTCAGTAGCGCAAAATGGTCTCCTGATACAGATCCGGAAGCAAAGGTTCAGGTTAGTCTGTCAAACGGTAAGGTTGTTCAACATGATGAGCAAAATGTTGAGTTGGGCTGGGACAAAATTACAGCTAATGCGCTTCTAAAGAATAACAAATTAAGTCTGGATTGGTTGTTCGATCTTACCGACAACGGCGTGATCTCAGGTGATGCATTAATTCCAGATGTTAAGGCTAAAGAGCAAACTCTGGATGCGAACCTTGTCATCCAGAAAGTTACCATGGAGATGATTGAACCCTTGTTAGGCGAATATAGCCAGCTCGATGCTCAGGTTGACTCAAATCTGAGTATTTCTGGACCTATTCTGCATCCAGCTATAAAAGGTGAGCTTTCTTTGCATGATATTGTCGTTCTTGGCGAAATTACTCCCATTGATGTACAGAAAGGGCGAGTCAACTTAACGTTCAGTGGCTATGAAGCCTTGCTGGATGCTGATATTGAAAGCGCAGATGGCTTGCTTACTATTGATGGTGATGCTGGTTGGAAGGATATGGCGGCCTGGCATACAAACATCAAAGTCCACTCGGATGAGCTGAATGTTGATTTACCACCAATGGTGAAAGTGCGGGTTAAGCCAGAGATGACCATATCAGTTACACCAACGTTAGCCCGGATTGATGGTGATATTTATCTCCCTTGGGGACGTATAAGTGTTGAGGAGCTGCCTCCTAGTGCGGTGAGTGTTTCTTCTGATCAGGTCATTTTAGATAAAAATCTGAAGCCCGTTAAGGAAAGTACTCAATTACCTATGGCGTTAGAAACCGACGTAAATATTCATATTGGGGACGAGTTCAAGCTATCTGCGTTTGGCCTTAAAGGTGGATTGAAGGGGCAACTGAATGTTAGTGAAAAAGACAAAGGACCATTTATTGTTGGTGAGATTAACGTAAAGAATGGTACCTATCGCTCTTTTGGACAGGATTTGATCATCAAAGAAGGCAAAATTCTGATGAATGGGCCTGCGGACTTGCCTTACTTGCAAGTTAATGCGATCAGAAACCCTGACAATACCACAGATGATGTCACGGCTGGTATCAAGGTTACTGGTCCTGCTAGTGAGCCGATAATCGAGATCTACTCGACCCCTGCGATGCCACAGCAAAATGCACTGTCTTATTTGCTCAGAGGCCAGGATATTGATGGGGAGTCAGGTGGTAATGCCATGACTACTGCGCTAATAGGACTAAGCCTTGCGAAAAGCGGGCAAGTCGTAGGAGAGATCGGTGAGGCATTTGGTGTTAGTGATTTACAGTTGGATACAGCAGGCTCCGGTGATGATTCTCAGGTGACAGTAAGTGGTTACATACTTCCAGGGCTTCAGGTTAAGTATGGTGTTGGTATCTTTGATTCGTTTGGTGAGTTTACAGTTCGATATCGCTTAATGACCGACCTTTATGTTGAAGCTGTGTCTGGAATGGATAGTGCGGTTGATCTTCTGTATCAATTTGAGTTCGATTAATCTTTGAATAGCTTCCAGTTTGTGATTAAAAAATAGACATTGTCGGGTTGGGGTGCTATCTACAATAACAAGCCTGTAGGGAAATAGGACTATTCGTATCGGAGGAAGTATGCAGCATCTGGTCTTTGTTTATGGAACACTTCGTAAGGGGGAGTGTAATCATCACTTACTGGAACGCAGTGAATATCTTGGCATGTATGAAACTGAACCCAACTTTCAGCTGTTTGACCTAGGGCAATATCCGGGCTTAACAGAAGGTGGCCACAGTATTATTGGTGAAATTTACCGTGTAGATAACGAGACGCTTGCGCAGTTGGATATACTGGAAGATATTCCTATTGAATATCGTAGAGAAAGTATTGAAACGCAGTTTGGACAAGCATGGATATATATCTATCAACAGTCTGCGACACCGGAGCAGGTGATTGAATCAGGGAATTGGCTAAATCGACTTCCACAATAATAAAAGGCACCATCTCGGTGCCTTTTGGGTAACTATGGTCGAAAGAATTACTCTTCGTCTGGGTGTCGCTCCAGGAACTCTTCAACCTTTTGAACCATCTTCTTAGAGCCGACAAAGAAGGGTACACGCTGGTGTAGCTCGGTTGGTTTCAATTCCATAATTCTTCTTACACCATCGGAAGCGACACCACCAGCTTGCTCAATCAGGAATGCCATAGGGTTGCATTCGTATAACAGGCGAAGCTTGCCGTTAGGGTGACTTTCTGTGCTTGGGTAGAGGTATATACCACCCTTAAGAAGGTTTCGGTGGAAGTCTGCAACCAGAGAACCGATATAACGCGATGTATATGGACGGTTATCTGCCGGTACATTTTCCTGGCAGTACTTAATGTATTTTTTTACACCCATAGGGAAACGAATGTAGTTCCCTTCGTTTATTGAGTAGATCTTGCCGTCTTCCGGGATCATCATGTTTTCATGTGACAGACAGAACGAACCAATCGATGGGTCATAAGTAAAGCCATGCACACCGAACCCTGTTGTGTACACCAACATGGTTGATGAACCGTAAATTACGTACCCAGCCGCGACTTGTTTTTCGCCTGGCTGAAGGAAATCTTCTTCTGTTGGAGGGGTGCCAACAGGAGAAACACGTCTGTATATGGAGAAGATGGTACCAACTGAAACATTAACGTCGATATTTGAAGAACCATCTAGTGGATCCATTAGTACGACATATTTTGCGTTTTTGTTGAGCTCCTTGTTAAACGCAACAGCTTCATCTTCTTCTTCACTGGCAACACCACAAACTTGATCTCGGGCTTCCAAAGCAGCTTTAAACTTGTCGTTAGCGTATACGTCCAGTTTTTGCTGTTCTTCACCCTGAATGTTCTCGCCACCAACTGCTCCAGTGATATCCGCAAGTCCGGCCTTGTTGATTTCACGGTTTACAATCTTTGCAGCAAGTCGAATAGAAGCTAATAATGATGATAATTCACCGCTTGCGTGCGGGAATTCACTTTGTTTCTCTACAATAAATTCGCCGAGGGTGCGAAATTCAGACATCTTATATCCTTAACATTTTCTGATTTAGGTAGGAATTCGTTACAATAGAAAAAACAGGAAAGAATAGTTATTAGAGTGTTTTTTGATGTAACCCTTTCAATTGTATGGGATACGATTTTTTACGAGTAACGAAGTAATTCATTAACATTCAAATATTTTTACAAGATGATCACTTTTTTTGAAGCAACGAGTCATAGTATTGCGTATTTTAAGTGATCTTGGTCACTCTAATGGGCATAAGCAGGAAAATTTAATGCATATTCATATCTTAGGTATTTGCGGCACTTTTATGGGTGGCGCAGCGATTCTAGCGCGTCAGCTGGGACATAAAGTGACCGGTTCCGATCTTAATGTTTATCCCCCAATGAGTACTTTGTTGGAGTCTCAGGGTATTGAAATTATCGCTGGGTTTGACACTTCCCAGCTTGAGCCCAAACCAGATCTAGTTGTTATCGGCAATGCAATGAGCCGGGGCAATCCATGTGTTGAGTACGTATTGAACAACAACCTTAAATACACTTCGGGACCGCAGTGGTTGCAAGAATTTTTGCTCCATGATCGTTGGGTTCTGGCGGTATCAGGTACCCATGGGAAAACGACGACTGCAAGTATGCTTTCATGGGTATTGGAAGATTGCGGATACGCACCGGGCTTTTTGGTTGGTGGCGTGTTGGGTAACTTTGGTGTATCGGCTCGCCTTGGCGATAGTATGTTTTTTGTTGTAGAGGCGGATGAGTACGACAGTGCCTTCTTTGATAAGCGTTCTAAGTTTGTCCACTACCACCCAAGGACTTTGGTGATGAACAACCTTGAGTTCGACCACGCAGACATTTTTGATGATCTTGCTGCAATTAAAAAACAGTTTCACCACTTGGTAAGAACTGTTCCCGGTAATGGTCGGATTTTTGCTCCTAAGTCGGAAACCGCGCTTCAGGAAGTGCTAGATATGGGGTGCTGGAGTGAACTTGAGTTCTCTGGCCCAGAGCAGGATTGGGATACGAAAAAGATTCAGAAAGATGGCAGTCATTTCGAAGTGTACTTTAAAGGAGAGCTAGTTGGACAGGTTCAGTGGAACCTGGTTGGCGATCACAATGTAAGCAACGCTTTAATGGCAATAGCCGCAGCAAGACACGTCGGTGTTACACCTGACTTAGCCTGTGAAGCTTTGGGTAAGTTTATCAACACTAAACGCAGATTAGAGCTAAAAGGTGAGGTTAACGAGGTTGCTGTTTACGACGATTTTGCTCACCATCCCACAGCGATTGATCTCACTCTAGGTGGGTTACGTAATAAGGTTGAAGATAAGAAAATCATTGCCGTCCTTGAACCAAGATCAGCGACTATGAAGATGGGTGTTCACAAGGAGACATTAGCAAACTCTCTGGTGAAAGCAGACTCTGTATACCTATACCAACCAGACAACATAAAATGGGATGTCAAAGAGGTTGCCGGACATTGTTCACAACCTTCATACGTGAGTGACGATATCAATGTATTGGTTGAGAAAATTGTCGAAGAATCAAAGCCGGGTGACCAGATTTTGGTTATGAGTAATGGTGGATTTGAAGGTATTCACGGTAAGTTGCTAGGCAAGCTTAAGGAAAAATAATGAGCCACCATGATAAGTCCATTACCCTTGCATTTACTGGTGCATCTGGCGCTCCATACGGGCTTCGCTTACTCGAATGTCTTATCAAAGCTGAGTATAAGGTATTTCTGTTAGTTTCTTCTGCTGCTCGTGTTGTGCTTGCAACAGAGCATGACCTTAAGTTGCCAGCAAGTCCTGACAAAATGAAACAGACTTTGGTCGATTATCTAGGTTGTGAACCTGACTTATTGCAGGTATGTGGTAAAGAGGACTGGTTTTCACCCGTCGCATCCGGTAGTGCTGCACCTAAACAAATGGTTGTATGTCCATGTTCAACCGGAAGTGTTGCGGCAATTGCGCATGGTATGTCGGACAACCTGATTGAGCGCGCTGCTGACGTTGTTATGAAGGAACGCGGGCAATTGCTTCTGGTAGTAAGAGAGACCCCATTTTCTACCTTGCATCTGGAAAACATGCATAAGCTATCCCAGATGGGGGTCACTATCATGCCAGCAGCCCCTGGTTTTTATCACCAGCCAGAATCTATTGAAGACTTAGTGGACTTTATGGTCGCGAGAATTCTGGATCATCTAAACATCGAGCAAGGATTAGTGCCTAGATGGGGATATGACCAAAGGTTGTAAACATTTGGTGACATCACTCTCTGGTGGATTGATTGAAATCAGATTACAATTCGAAACTCTTATGTGTTGCTATCAACACATAAGTTGTACTCAACGGGGTGCTAAGCGAAATATATAAGTGAGGCTGAGAAAATTACCCGTAGACCTGAACCAGATAATACTGGCGTAGGAATTGAGCATGAATCCTATCAAGTTTTCCGCTTTATCCTGTGCCGCTCATAAAGGAGAGCGCTCGGTGAAATACACTATTTCTGCTTTGGCTTTAGCCATGTCATTTTCAGCTTTAGCGGCTGACAACACACTTACCGTTTATACATATGACTCGTTTGCGGCTGATTGGGGCCCAGGGCCAAAAATCGAAAAAGCATTCGAAGATAAGTGTGGATGCAACCTAGAGTTTGTCGCTTTGGATGATGGTGTATCAATACTCAACCGCCTTCGCCTTGAAGGTTCGAGCAGCAAAGCAGATATCATTCTTGGACTCGACACCAATTTGATGGCAGAAGCAAAGAAGAGTGGTTTGCTGACTGAGCATATCGTCGATACCAAAGTAGTAAACCTACCAAACGGTTGGGCTGATACAACATTTGTACCATTCGATTACGGTTACTTTGCCTTTATCTACAACAAAGAAAAACTTCAAAATCCGCCAACAAGTTTGAAAGAGCTGGTGGAAGAGCGAGATGATCTTACGGTTATCTACCAGGACCCTCGTACGTCAACACCAGGACAAGGTTTGATGTTATGGATGAAGTCTGTTTATGGTGACGATGTTAAACAGGCCTGGAAGCAACTAGACAAAAAGAAAGTGACGGTTACAAAAGGTTGGTCTGAAGCTTACTCAATGTTCCTTGAGGGAGAGTCTGATTTGGTTCTGTCTTATACCACTTCTCCTGCGTATCACATGATTGCAGAGGGTGATAACAAATATGCGTCAGCGAATTTTTCTGAAGGCCATTATATGCAGGTAGAAGTTGCTGCTAAGGTGAAAGGCTCAAAAAATGAAGCGCTGGCCGACCAGTTTATGAGCTTTATTCTGAGTGAAGAGTTCCAGTCTGTTATTCCTACCGGAAACTGGATGTACCCAGTAACCAATGTTGCTCAGCCTGAAGGTTTTGAATCATTAAACGTACCAGTTAAATCTTTAGAATTTGCGCCTGAAAAAGTGGCTGAAAACCGTAAAGCATGGATTCGTGAGTGGCAGACTGCTGCGGTAGAGTAGAAATAACAAGATGCAGAAAGCACCTAAAACGGGCCTGATTGTTGGTCTTATCATTCTGGCTTTTGTGTTTTCTGCATTGTCGGCTCTTATCACCTATGCTCCATCATTAAATCTGAGTCAGATTTTTTCTGACTCTTATTACCGACATGTCACCCGTTTTAGCTTCTATCAGGCCACGCTTTCTACTTTACTGAGCGTGTTGTTTGCCATTCCTGTTGCTCATGCTATTTTTCGACGAAATTTCCCCGGTAAGAACATGCTGCTCAGGCTGTTTGCATCTACCTTGGTTCTTCCAGTGTTAGTAGGGGTGTTTGGCATTGTCGCTATCTACGGAAATAGCGGACTATTAGCTGATTGGTTTCAGTGGTTTGATGCCAAGCTGCCTTTTTCTATTTATGGTCTGGGGGGCATTTTACTTGCGCATGTGTTCTTTAATCTCCCTTATGCGGCCCGATTATTTATCCAGTCTTTGGAGAGTATTCCACTAGAGCAACATAAGCTTTGCGCGCACTTAGGGATGAGTCACTGGGACAAGTTTAAATGGGTTGAATGGCCAAGAATAAAGCAGCAGCTACCACAGGTTTGTGGGTTGGTGTTTATGCTTTGCTTTACCAGTTTTGCCACCGTAATGGCGCTTGGTGGAGGACCTGTATCAACCACAATTGAAGTCGCGATTTATCAGGCGATAAAATTTGATTTCGACCTGCAAGCAGGAGCCATACTCGCTATCTGGCAAATGCTGATATGTACCATTCTGTATTTGATGGTGCATCGCTTGTCGAAAACAGAGAAAGTATCCTCAAGTTACAGAAACAATCGTGCATTGATGATTAGGGATCATTGGAAGTCCAGAGTATGGGACTGGTTCTGGATTGGGATGTCGATGTTATTGGTGCTTCCGCCAATGTTGATGGTTGTACTTAGCGGGATGAACCAAAAGTTAGTTGTGGTGTTTTCTGATTTTAGGTTTTGGGACGCACTAAGAAATTCAGTCACCATTGCTGGTTTATCCAGCACCATTGCTCTGATGGCGGGGATAGCGCTACTTTTAACAAGTCGTGCCTGGCGGAGTAATGGGAAGGGTAGGTTATCGGACAGACTTGAGTTTGTCGGCATGATTATTCTTGTGACTCCTGGGCTAGTTATCAGCTCAGGTGTATTTTTGTTGCTGAGGGATATAGGAAATGTGTTCAGTTATGCAATCTATATCGTCATTGCAGTTAACAGCCTGATGGCGTTGCCTTATGTGATTAAAACCCTTGCTCAACCTATGTTGCATATTTCTCAACAATATCAAGTGCTTTGTTCGAGCCTCGGCATGAGTGGGTGGCAACGATTATGGTTGGTCGAAGGCAAAGCGCTTAGAAAGCCTTTGTCTCATGCTTTTGCTCTGGGCTTTATGGTCTCAATCGGTGATATCAGTGCAATTGCTCTGTTTGGCAGTCAGGATTTTCGTACGCTTCCACTTTACCTATATCAGCTAATGGGAAGTTATCAGATGGAAGCGGCTGCTGTTGTTTCCTTATGTCTTCTTGGCTTAAGCCTAGGATCATTCACGCTGATTGAAAAACTGTTTCGGAGAGCTTCTGATGCTTAAAATTAAAGATGTGCAATACCGATATCATCAGTCGACTTTTCACTTTGATACGATTGTTCGGCCTGGCTCTATTACAGCCATCATGGGGCCTAGCGGTGCAGGGAAGTCTACTTTGTTGGCTTTAATTGCTGGTTTTATTACTCCGTTGAATGGTGAGATATCTGTGAATGGGGAAAGCATATTAGCTCTGGAACCGTATGAGAGACCATTTTCTATGTTGTTTCAGGAGCACAATCTGTTTAGTCACTTGACGGTGCGAGAGAACATTAGCCTGGGCTTACATCCTGGGCTCAGGCTGAGTGAAGCTCAAAAATTGCAAGTAGAGCAGGCAGCGGAACAGGTTGGAATCAAAGAGCTTCTAGATAGGTTGCCCGAACAGTTATCCGGAGGGCAAAAACAGCGCATAGCCTTAGCTCGATGTTTTGTTCAACCACATCCTATCTGGCTGCTTGATGAGCCGTTTTCTGCTTTGGATCCGGTTCTTCGCTCCGAGATGCTGGCATTGGTAAAAGTTTTGGCTAAAGAACGTGGAATTACTGTGTTGATGGTAACTCATCATATTAGTGATACGAGAGCAATCGCTAGTGACTATCTGTTTATCGATGATTACAAACTGCAGTTGAATGAGCCAGTAGAGAAACTAGGCATTCAGCACCCTCATCAGGGGCTTCAGGCATTTGTTAAGGCGGCAGAGTAAAAGGCTATAAGCCCTTTACTCTTCGTCATTTTCTAGTGAATAGTAATTTCTGATATTTGATACCAGCCATCAGCTTCCTGACCAAAGTTGGCCAGCTGTATTACAGCATCTCCAAATCTGTTTAACATTGCGACCTGAATTTTATATTCACCAGTCGCTAAGGACTTGGGAACGTACATACTGGTATTCAGTTTATGGCTTCCAGGTAACCACTTGGTGATATCTTGAGTTAATTTCTGGAAGACAACAGTATCTCCCTGATCATCTACAATACGATATGTCAGTATGTATGGGTGATAAACAGGTGCAACTCCTTCGTTTAACCAGTTGGTTCTAATGTTAAAAGTGGTCCCTGCATGAACAGAGCTTGGGTGCGTCATAGATTCAACCCTGAAGCGATAGCCCATCTTTTCTAGGGCATCGTCCAGCAAGTCTCTATATTTAGCTGGTATCTTACTGGATTTTAAATTGATTGAACTTGTATGTTGTTCAAGCGCCCAGTCAAGGGAGCGCTTTACCTCTTCCCGGGTATAGTTATTAGTTGTATCCCAAACTTGCATGTCATAGCAGATTTCCATAGAAATCGGGGCTGTTTTCCATGCGTCAGGGAAGTCAGGGTTTTGTTGTGTCGCAAGATTTATACGGTATGGGTAATCATGATCCATATGACTCCAGGTTTCGGAGAAATTTCTCCAGTCACCCCAGCAGTCAGCTCGCCAACCCGCTCCTTTAGATGTTGCATATGAGAGTGCCTCATATCCACTGATTAACATGATCTTAGGTGTTTCGGGGAACGCTTTGAAATGCAAATCGACATATTCATTTTGTACTTCATCACTGTATGCTTGCTCTATGTTTTCTATAGAAGAAAAATTGCTTTGATGCCACTCTCCCCAGGAACCGACCATACCAATGTCTACATAAGCGATATTAGGGTTACCATCATATCTTTCTCCAAATATATTTAATAGTTTTTCTACATAATATAAATAGGTTTTATCAGATATATCTGGAACAAATGTTTTTTTATTATTTACCCAATCACCTTTTATTCCTTTATTTATTAACCAGTCTGGGATCTTGCTTCCACTCCATGGTTCGTCTTGCGTCATAAATCTAAATGCTACCTGAACCGGCCAGTCTTTATCTTCGATTTCTTTTATTTTCGCATCAATTAACTCGAAGTTATATTGCCCTTCTTCTGGCTCTACATCGTTCCAATAAAAACGAACGTAATTTATTCCACCTTCCGGGTACTCTTCGTTTGTATGGGTTGAACCGAATCCACTGTGAAACTCTTCTATACCAATGCCCGGATTTACTATAACACCAGAAAACGGCACTGGATGTACCGTGGTTAACTCTTGTGCACTTATAAAGCCAGAGACTAACATTAATGAAAGAGGTATTTTATTTAATTTAAATTTTTTATTCATGATAATTCCCTTCTGAACAATGAAGGTATATTACATGATATTAAATTATTTTTTCTTTAAACCAATCCCATAAACCGAGAGAGTAATTATCAAAAATGTCGACCCCTGCGGCAGATTTAATTAAATACGTTATTATAAATAAACCGACAGTGAGAGAACCAAGAGATATTATCGTCAATAAAATAAAAAATATTATGGATATAATAGAGTTTTTATATTGATGCCGGTAATCTTTTCCGAACAACAAAACATAATAATACCTTTTATTAAAAATCGATATTGTATTTCTTATATCAACTTTATGTGTTCTTGATACTGCTAATGAAAGCACCGCTTCATCAATATGCTTTTTTTGCTCTGCCGTCAGACTATCTGCGACCTGTTCATCCAGTGCTGAGTTAAACCGGCCCAGATAGTAGCTTCCGGCTTTGGAAGCTACTCTGCTGGAGTTGTGCTTAGGTGCGGTTAGTTTTTCAGACATTTTTTATAAACCTGAATTGTCTGAGTTGCTATTTTTTCCCAGTCATAGCGCTGAAGAAATGAAGAATAGTCTGCTTCAAGAATGTCTACTCTCTTGCAAAGCTTCTCTGATAACTCATCTACATTACCTGTTTGATAATAAATATCAGAGTCCAAACCAATTTCACTGTTTGCCGGAATATCGCTGACAACGCAAGGAAGAGAGTAGGAGAGAGCCTCAAGCAACGATATTGGCAGCCCTTCATGATAAGAGCTCATTGCATACAATCGGGCCTGAGAGAAAACCGCTTGTAACTCGTCTCCTGACAAGAAGCCTGTCATGACAACCCCTTTGGTTTTTTGGGCCATCGCTTTAAGTTTTTGGCTGTACTCTGTTTCGTGGTCGGCATCGCCAGCGATAACAAGTGGGTACTCAATTCCACTTTTCTCATAAGCTTTAATGAGGTCATGGAAGCCCTTCTCTTCAACTAAGCGGCCAACGGCAACAATGTACTTCTTGCTTTCCAGATTAAACTTCATCATTGCATTATCAATAACTGACTGTTGAAGCTTTTTGGGCTCAAGAACGCCGTTGTATATTAAATTTGCATCGTGTCGGTTATACATTCTTTTAATTGAAGAGTTTATAACGTCTGAAATAACAATGACTTCAGTGGCGTATTTTACCGCAAACTTTTCACCGAGCTTTAGGATTGTTTTCGCCGCTTTTCCCCATTTTTGGCGGTCATAATCGGGACCATGATGAGTGAAAACAACTTTTTTACCCAGCAGGCGAAGTAGTGGTACAACCAAACCTGGCCCGATAGCATGGACATGCACTATCTGAGAACCATCAAACAGAGTCTTAAAGGAAGCTAGTGTGGAGTGGATGATAGCTTCCAGTGATTTTTTCTTTGGAGCCCAGACTGTCTTAGTCTTCACTCCTTTGTACACCGATTCGTCATACTCAACATAAGGAGAACGCGCGATTACGGTAATATCACTTTCTGATTGTTTTTTAATTTCTGGATATAAGTTCTGGCAGTGAGTTTCTACACCACCAAGAACATCAGGAATACCTCGGGTACCCAGTACAGTGATTTGCTTGTTTTTCATTGTGTTATTCCTCAAGCAACTTTTTGTATAGCTCAATAAGGGCTTCTTTGTGCTTGGTTAGAGAGTACTTTTGGAGGAAGCGGTTTCTGGCATTTTTGCCCATCTCATAGGAAGCGTTTTCTGTAGAAGCCATAAGATCCAATTTCTCAGCAAGATCTGCAGGATTTGCTGCCTCAAATAGGTATCCGTCTACTCCGTCTCTGATTTGTTCTGGTATGCCACCAATTCGTGAACCGATAACAGGTTTGCTGTAAGAGAGAGCCTCAAGTACAGACATAGAGCAGTTTTCACTCCACTCGGAAGGAACAACCACAGCCTTTGCACCTTTAATTAGGTTGATTAGCGCTTCACCACTCTGAAAGCCATAAAGCTGGGCATTCGGGTAGTTTTCTTTGATCTCATCAAACAAAGGGCCAGCTCCGACAATTTTTAGCTCCGCAGGCTGTGTCATGAGCTTATGAGCTTTTGCGAGTGTATGGACACCTTTTACATCGGAAAGACGACCAAGGTACAAGAAGTAACCTTCATCAGTAATGCCTTCGCTGGAAACGTCTTCTTCAACACCGTTAACAATGACTTCAATTCTGGCATTCGTGAGCTTTTGCTTGATGAGATTCCCCAGGAATGCACTAGGAGCGACAATGGCATCCAGATAGGAGTAGTTTTTAGTAAATTGCTGAAAGAGCGCTTCAGCAGTCAGAAGGGCACTTTTAGCCAGAGACCCTTCCTGACAACGGTATTTTGTCGCATTCAGGAACGAACCATGCAGACACTTTTCACATGTTTGCCCATCTCTGTACATGGTGTAGTTAGGGCAAACGATTTTTGAGTCATGAGCCGTTAGTACGGTTTTACAACCAAACTTCTTGGCCACTTTGATGACAGATGGCGTCAGCTGGTGATAGATGTTATGAAAATGCACAATGTCAGGTTTTTCTTGCTCTAAAAGAGCCTGCATCTTCTTACATGCTTCGCTGTTGTGGATAAAGTTAATTGCCGTTTTCAGAGCGGATAACTTCGAGCTATCTGTATGATAGTCGACGTTTTCCACAAAGAAACCTGCATAATCAGAGGCGAAATTTTTTTCGTGTGCCATAGAAAATTCAATGGTCTCGAAGCCTGCTGACTTCAGCATCTCCTTTTCCTGAAAATAAACTGTCTCTGCTCCTCCTTTCATGAAGAAGAACTTGTTTACCTGAAGTATTTTCATTGTCAGCCTTACCTTTCAATAACTTTGTTGTCTGGCGCTTCGAATGGATTTTTTACTGGCTTGCAGAGGCCTCTAAGTAATCCTGCAGAGATAGCACTTAGATTGACGACACTTAAAAAACCGTCACGTATTGAGCGGTTAGTAATGGTCTTTAACGTCAAAAACGCAGCGAGTGGAATTAGAGTTAAACCGATAACTCCTGAGTCCAGCGTTAGAATGCTCGCAGCTAAACACAGCAGATAGATTGCAAAGATAACTTCGTTCTTTACTGTCTTTAACGCGTGCGTAAAGTGGCTCGTACCAAGAGAGCCTTTCAGGAGCTCACCAGTACCAAACAAATAGCCACTTCTCCAGCGGTGTCTTAGCAGGGCAAAGGTCGATAAGTTATGTGTTGAATGGTGGTGATAGGGTACTGCCAAACGATGAAGTTTGTAGCCTGAGTTTAACAAGCGCATACCCAGCTCTGCTTCCTCGTATGAATGCAGGTTGCGGTTTGTCAGGTAACCAATTTCATCAATGGCAGATTTACGGTATAGACCACCACACCCGAGATGATCGCAGTCACCTAACGGGAAAATCTGACTCATGCGTTGCTTGCGTGAACGGAACTCATAGTTGGCAGGTTCATCCATCTCAACAAGTCCGGCAACGCCCGCGTACTGACGGTTCTCCTGCATAAACTCCACAGCGTTGTCGATAAAACCTTCTGCCAGCTGCATGTCACCATCCAGAAGAAGTAGATAGTCACCTTCACTATGTAGGTAGCCAAGTTGGTGACCAACACCACAGCAGCGTTCTCTACCATTGGTAAGTGTCACTACGGTAGCGCCATTCTCAAGAGCAATCTCCTGAGTTTTGTCCGTTGATAAGCTGTCTGCAACAATGATCTTATGCGGGTACGCGCCAATCTGCTTTTGAATGCTCTGTATTGTTGCTGCAATACCCTCTTCTTCGTTAAAGGTCTTTATAATTGCTGAGATAAAAGGTCTATCATTCATGTGTTACTTACCTAAATGTGTCAAAATCGTTCTGCGAATAACCAGGCCGCCTCCCATGCAGAAATAGAACAGGTACTGCAGGCCGGATACCCGCACTAATATCGGGCTGTAAGGAATACTAAGCAGACATGTAAGAAGGAATGCCCTGAATGCTGGCTGCATAGCGATAAACTGAAGTTCTTCTTTGCTAAGCTTTGAACGGTCAAGTGCCGGGAATGGTTTCGTAATACGAAATACGTAAAGTATTGCTAAGATGTACAACGTAATTCCAACAGAGCCCGTTTCCCAAAGCAGAACGCCAGTTGATGTGGAGTCAAGCTCCAGATTAAACCAAGAAGCCAGGTAGCCTATGGTTTCACCACCATCATTGGTTGAGTTCAGGCCGTATCCGAAGAGTTCCCCAGCAATACCATGAAGGTCACTGTTCTCAAGCCAGAAGAAGATAGTGGTCATTCGGCCTAGCTGGCCGCCATCCATGATGTAGTTAGGATCGAATATGTAATCGATAGAGCCCCAGAAGATGACAAATGGACTTTTTGTTGGGTCGGTGTAAAAGTCAGATGTATTCATATAGATCAAACCTAATATGTATACAGCTAATACAACCAGTAGTAGAGACGAACCTGCAATAAGAAGCATGGTTTTGAAGCTGTAACTCTTCATTCCTTTCAGGTAGCTCTTAGATAACCAAGTGAACGCTAGTATGAATGGTGATATCAAGATTACGAATTTCACTTCTGCCAAGATGCATACTACAAAAGCTGAAATGACATGAGCATACAGAGAGCCTTTGGAACAGACTCCATGTTTATAGTCAGAGAGTTTGAGCAGGGCGACTAGCAGAGCGAACATCCCTAAAGCAGCACCATTACCGCCACCAAGCTGTTCACCACCGAACGTACCTACAACGGAGTCCCATTTCTCAAAGTCGCCCATAATAGCGACTCGTTTTGGAAGAACGATGAAAATCTGATGGGCTAGTGCAGGAACCTGAGCGTAATAAATGGCGTAAAATATTTGAGAACTGCGAAACAGTTGGTTTTCGTTTACAAAACCAGTGATCATGCAATAGGTCAGGATTGCCAGGCAGAATGTATTCTTATATCCGATAAGTGTCGTTGTGATACCGCTTTGGAGAACTGTTGTTGCGATAGCGAGAACAACACCGCCGACCAATAACAAAAGAACAATCCATTCTTGTGTATCCAGAGGTCTGGTTCTGTAACGAACTTGCATGGTGTGAAAACCAAGCATTAGGAAGGCCAGAATACATGGTAGCCAGAAAAAACCGTTAATCCCCGTCAGATACTGCGCCATACCGCAGATGACTAGGTTCATAATGGTGGTAAAAGTAAGGTAGTGCCCGGTGTTTAACATGATTTATCTTTTGCTAAGTTGTCTGCCAGTTTGTTCATACGGTGGTAAATAAACAGATACCGGATGAAGGAAAGCAGCGCGTATGTCATTACGGAAGCTGAGTAATCAAGGTGCCAGTAAGGCAGAGCTGCAAATGCGATTAAAACAATCGCTAATTGTTCAACCTGAATACGGAGAAAATATTTAGGATCACCAAATACCAGTTCGATAACGGTTAATGGTGATATCGCTAGCGCGATAAACATATATGGCAGCATATAGCGAGAGGTCGGAATAGAACTTTGCCACTCTTCGCTAAAAAACTGATTCATTACTAGAGGGTAAAAGACAAGTATGCCCACTACTGCCAAAAGAGCTAATGCAAGCAGTAGTTTGCGCGTTTTTTTGTACTCGTCCAGATTAAAACGGTTGTTTCGAAAGTCCAGAGACCATCGTGAAAATATCGAGTTTCTAACGGCATTCCCTACAATATTGACAGGGGAAAGACAGAACCTTGTTACGACAGCAAAGTAGCCAGCTGTCAGAGAGGAAAACCAAAGATTAACCAAAATAGTTGGAAGGTTAGCACTGGCCATTGCCAGCACTTCTGCGCTTCCAACTTTTGTTATATGAGCCTTGTTCTGCAGAAAAAATTCGCAATTACTTCGGTAAGAGAACAAGCCCGGGGATAAGTTTGACAACTTAACTGAATACAATATCCAAGATGTCGCATTGATTAAAAGCACAACGGCCCATACCCAGTAGAAGGTTTCCTCACTATTGGTAATGATTAGAGAACCAACTACGACAACAGATACAGACATTCTCTGGCAAGCCAGATGTATTACCTTCTCATCACGAAGTAATAAGTTCTCTGAGATGAGCAGTAATCCATAAGCCAGTGTTAAGGCGTATATAAAACCGAAAGATAGATCAAATCCAAGCGAGACTACCAAAGCAAATGGCAGACTCACTATGGCGCTTTGCAAACAGCAATAAACAATATTTTGATATAGCTGTGATTCTTCCTGCTTTGGAAGCAGGAAGTGCGTAGCATATGTGCAGATTTGAGAACCAATTAAGGCAATACTATAGATGAGAGCATATGTTCCCACCTCTGCCATGCCATACTTATTGGAGATTAGCCAGATAGCTCCCGCTCCAATGAGCTGGGAGATAACTGAAGAGCCCGCAATAGTGGTTGTGCTTTTAACCAGACTCATTACTTAGCTGCGCTTCGATTGAGCAGATTTGCTATCTGCTGTAATTAGCTTTTTAGTGCCAGCTTGCAGATAACGAAGGCCTTCTTCGCTCTCTAGGTTTTTATCTTCAACCTGGTTTACAACACCACCAATAACACCTGTACCCGCTAGTTCTAGCTTGTCCATCATCGAAAGGATGTCGTTTGCTGTTGAACCGTCGGCTTTCGCAACAACCATTACTGCATCAATCTTCTGAGCAACCAGCTGTGCATCTTTTGAGTGCTTGCATGAAGGAAGATTAAAGACAACCTGTTCATAACGAGCTGAGAGGCTTTCAATCAGGGCTTCAAACTTCTTCGATGAGATAACGGAAAGAGGAGAAACTGCTTTTGAACCTCTTGGATAAAAATCTAGGTTTCCAAGAGAAACGGCCGCTTCCTCAATAGCACAATCAGAAATGCAAATATCTGAAATGCCTTTTGCTGATGGCTGCACTAGCTTGTTGCTAAGTGATTCACCACTACGGAAGTTCAGGTCAACCAACGCAGTTTTTCTGTGCTGGCTAAAGGAATGCGCCAACAAATAACTGATGGTTTTTCTACCTTCACTGTCTTCAGCTGAAACAACACCTAATGTTCTGGATGGCTGTTTTTGGTCTAGCATTATGGCAGTACGGATGCCGTGAATCATTTCTGCATAATTGTCGATGCCAAATACTGCTTTTCTGAACTGTTCGATAGGTAAGTTCTTAAGTTCTTTCTCTTTTCTGAACTCCCCAAGAGCTCTAATACCCGTGTATTTCTCAAGCTCCTTCATCGAGTGAATTTTGCTGTTTGTCGCTGCTCGGATGATGAAAACCAGACAAGTTATGATGCTTACAAGCACAGCAATCATGATCATCAGGAAGACACGGTTTGGCTTTAATGGCTTATCTGCCGGTACCGCTTCATCATAGATAATCGCATTTGTTTTCTCATAGTTAAGGCTTAGCTGCTGCTCTTTTGTTCGTACATAAAGCGTCTTGTATAAGGTTTCCATTTGCTCTAAATCCATTTGAAGGTCGTAATATTTGTCCTTCTTGGAAGCTAGTTTATGAAAATCTTTTTTATGCTCGTCGATAAGGGCTTTATATTGAGCTTCTTCATTTCTTGCTGCTGTATAACGTTTTTGAACGGTTTCCATTAGCTCTTCAAATAGCTGCTCAGTCTGCTCGTTAATCGCTTTGATTTGAGAGTTCGCCTGCTGAATTTTCTGATGTTTTGGACCGTATCGTTTTTCTAGCTCATACAGATCACGCTTCGACTGTGTTAGTGAGCTACGTAGATCTTTTAACTGAGCATTATCCGCAAACATTGGTAGAGTAATGATCTCTTCCAGGCTGCTGCCACGGTATGTCATCGCTTCATTGTATTCAGCTGCCGCTGAGATTTTCTTTGCTTTAGCTTCTGCATAGCTACGTGTTAGCAGGGCAAGCTGCTCTGTTTCGTAACCATCAACACCGTTGAATGTAAGCATGTTTTCTTCTTTAAGAAGCTTTTGAATTTCTCTTTGCTTCTCAAGAATCTGCTCTTTTAGCTCTTTGTTCTGCTCTTCGTTCCACTCTTTTGCCGCAGCGGTTTTTTCCATGCGTTTTTGCACGCCAATATCGATATAAGAGTTGGCAATACTGTTTGCTATATCTGCCGCAAGTTCCGCATCTTTGTTTTCATACGTGATAAGCATTAACTGAGTTTTTCGAACACCAGTTACTGTCAGATTTTCACGAATGTATCTGATTGCACTTGATAACTTGTTTTGCTCAGTGTGATCTTCCGGAGCGACAGACAAGCCTGCATCAGTGCGTGCTTTTACGCCGTTAAATTCAGGATTCTCATCAAGCTTTAGCTTCTTGATAGTGTCACTTAATACACTTCTTGACTGAGCAAGCTCGTATTGAGTTGTGTAATATTCTTCTTGTGTTGAATCCAGTTTTTCAACTTGACTCAATGGTGTGATGTTGTCTTCCGTTGCCTCAATTAACACACTCGCTGTTGAGGAGTAAACATCGGTGATGTTACTTACAACCGGATACATGCCGCCGGTTACTACAGCTACAATGAAGAGTATTTTTAGCCAGTGCTTTTTGAGCTCTTTGGTGTATTGACTAATGTCTACCTTGCTTTCAAGCCTATCTTTATTATTTAAAATTATGCCAGTCATATTAGAAAAAACTCTGTTCTACAATAATGGTGTCGCCAGGATTAATTGGGAAAGTAAGTTCAACATCTTGAATAACTTCCAGTGAGCCAGACTGTTGGACGTTAATGTCTCGACTTGCTCGATCAGTAAAGCCACCAGCCATAGCAATGGCTTTTTGCACGTTCATTCCCGGTTGGTATTCAAAGCCATTAGGGGTCGAAACTTCGCCTAAAATGAAAAACTTTCTGAAGTTGGAAATAGCAACGGTAACCATAGGATTCACAAGATAATCTCCGTCTAACTTCTGTTCGATTTCTTGTTCAATTTCCGATGGTGTTCGACCTTTAAGTTGTAGGTTTCCGATATATGGATAGCTAATGGCACCGGTAGAATTAAGTGTTACATCCATACTTAAATCTGGTTCACCAAATACGGTTATTCTGACGATGTCGCCTCCGCTTAGGTGATAGGTGTTTTTTATCTCTTCCGTGTTTTTATTATTTTGAGGATTGCTGGCACTTTGTGTCTGCTGTCCTGTCGTGGTTGAATGTTGTTCCGTTGCTTGCGCGCTGGCGGTGGAAAGCACACCTATGGTGAGCAATATGCTGATTAGTATTTTTTTCATCTAAATCTGTACCTTTGCAGTAAGGACTAGTTTCGATTGGTCATAACCTAATTGGGTGATTGGGTTATGGGTTTCACTGATGTAAAAGTTGTCGTACTCGTGGTTTGAATCCTCTGTTAACGTCAGATACTGAAGGGAGAAATTTACAGAAGGACGCAGGTCGTAACTCAACGTCAGGCTTAGCTGGTTGCTGCTGTCCTCTCTGTCGGAATCTTGTTTTTTATGCTTCTCCAGGATGTACTCGTATCCCGCTAATGTAGAGAAACGATCACCACCCCAGTAATGCTGCCAGTTAATACCAGCAGATGTTTTTAGAGTGTATTCACCACCGACGCTTGCATCGTCTATAACCTGAGATGTTGTTGCTCTCCAGATGGAGTAGTCTTCTGGCTCCCAGATTAAGTTTGCATCCCAGTTGAAACCATCAAATGAATCTGCGTTTTCGAGGTTGATAAATGTCTTGTGTAACCAGCTTATGTTTCCGTCAAGAGATACGGTTGAACTCAGATTGCTCTTAATACCCATGCGAAGATAGTATTCGTATGTGTCTTTTTCTGAGTTCGCTTTATACATGATGTGATGACGGATCAGGCTGTAGCGAAACGTTGTGTCTGACGAATAGTTGTCAGAGATGCCCACACTTAAAGTAGAGGAGGCCCACTCTTCACCTTTAAGGTAGTCAATAAAGTCCGGTGTGCTGGTATTCGAGGCAACAGAGTCTAAATCACGAAACGTCATGTCTCGATAGCTCCAACCCATTTCCAGGGCTCCACGGCTATTTAATGCGCCATACTTGTAGTTCAACGAACCGACGGTCGATTCCGTCAATAGAGCTTCCTCTACACCGTAGTACTCCAACTGTTCATTGGATAAATCGCCAGTACTGTCGTCACCACGCACTTCGTGATCCCAGGATTGACTCAGATTGAGTTCAAGTTGGTGCCTAGTCCCAAAACGCCATAGGTTCTCAGAACTAATCTTATGGTCCTGATAGGAATCTTCAGCACTGGATTCGTACTCTTTGAAGTCGCCCGAGTAGGAGAGTGAATAAACATCATCATTAAATTGAGACTGCATTCGAAACTCAGGTGATACGGAATAGAAATTACTATTGATCGCATCATCTGGGTTTGATTGCAGTGTAATGTTTTCTTCGTGGCCATAATCTGCACCCACGCTCATTAGATACTCCATACCTAAAGGACCGGAATGCACTTTAGGTTGAGTATCTGCGTAGACTACTGGTGCAGATATACTGGCAATTAGCAATATAGGGATTGCATTACCGACTGGCTTAGTATGCTTGCTCACTCACAAATCCTTTGAATACTGTCAGGAAAATAATTTTTAGGTCAAGCCACAGGCTCCAGTTCTGTAGATACATGATGTCGTACTGAACTCGCTTTTCCATCTTGTCTACAGTGTCGGTTTCACCTCGGTAACCATTGATTTGTGCCCAGCCAGTAATACCTGGCTTCACTTTGTGGCGAATCATGTAGTTATCTACGATTTTTCGGTACTGTTCGTTATGGGCTACTGCGTGAGGGCGGGGGCCTACAATGGACATTGAACCTTGAACGACGTTGAAAAACTGTGGTAGTTCATCAAGAGAGGTTCTTCTGATAAATGAACCAAATGCCGTAACTCTTGGGTCATTCTTTGTTGCCTGAACAACGGTATCCGTGTTCTCCATTACTTTCATGGAGCGGAATTTCCAGACTTTGATTTTTTTGCCACCAAGGCCATATCTGTCTTGCTTAAACAGAATAGGACCTGGAGAGCTCAGTTTTACACCTGTAGCGACAAAAAGTAGCAAAGGTGAGATCAGAGTAATGATCACTGAGCCAATAATAATGTCTTCAATACGTTTAGTGACTTTCTTAAACCCTGAAAACGGAGAAGCAAAGATACTGAACGTACTTAGGTTACCAATATTACTGATCTGAGAAATACCCAAGCGGTGTGTAGATAAATCAGGAACTAAGTAAGTATCCACTGTTGTGTCTGATAGCATTAGCAGAGAAGAGCCAACTCTATCCAAAGCATTAAACGGGATGGCTACATACACTGCATCTATTTCTTCATTGTGTATGTCTTGTAGCAGTTGCTTTGAACAGCCTTTAAATTCTGACTTTGTCAGGTAACCAAATCGGTTTTTTGCTCTGTCATCATAGAAATAAACGGTCGTATTCAGGTTTGAATATTCACGAAGAATTTCTCTCTCTACATTGATGCCAGCAGGAGTCATCCCAAGAATAGCAATCTTCTTTTGGCTTTTAGTCATTTTACCAACACAGACAGTTAGCCATGCAGCCAAAGGACGGTAGGCAAAAATAGTTGCCATTGCCACGAATAACCATGAGTAAGTTAGTGTCGGAAACAGAGCTCTGATTTCAGAACCTTGCATATGGTTGAAAGGCACTCTTGTAACTTCAATGAATACGACAGTCATTAAAACTGTTGCCATAAACTTCAGGGCAGTATTACTTAATTTGTGTCGTAGTTTCTGCTGGTATAGTCCTGTGTATTCACCACAAACCATAAATACAACAGAGGTTAGGAAAGCACTGCCAAAGTCTATGGCAGTTTCTTCTTTTCCAAGAAGTTCAAGAATCAGGCTAAGACTCAGATTTATAGTAAGAAAGTCGAGAACTTTCATCAGGCCGCCATAGCCATTATCTGCTAATTTAAATATTTTCTTATTCATTTAGTTCTTAATTTGAGTGGACCGGATGGGAAATATTTAGCTATCAATTAATGCATAGGCTGAAATTTGGGGTGCAGTATAGCGGTATAAAAACTGGTTTGAATTGCACTTATTTTTCCTTGCAAAAAAATAACGTTCCTTACAGGGTGTTGTTGCAAATCAGACGAGAATTTTACTTTTTTAGATTGAGGTCATACTTTTGGTGATACTTTTGAATGGATCCTACAAAACTCATAACTTATTGAGGGGGCAGTATTTACCCCCTCAACATAGTCCTCAGAGATTTTCTTCAGCAAACTCAGCAAGACGGCTACGTACAACTCCGTTAAGGTGTATGTTAGCGCTGCCTTCAAAGTTCTTGAAACGTTCTACCATATAGGTAAGACCTGAAGTGACAGGGGTAAGATAAGGTGAGTCTATTTGCGCCAGATTTCCTGAGCAGACAATCTTGGTACCTTCACCACAGCGGGTAATGATTGTTTTGATCTGAGAAGCAGTCAGATTTTGACATTCATCCAAAAGAACAAAGGCATTCTGGATAGAGCGACCGCGCATAAAATTGATCGACTTAAACTGAATGTTGGCTTTTTCGCAAATGTATTTAAGTGAGCCTTCGGTGCAGTGATCGTTTTTATGCAGGGCCTCCAGAGTATCAGTGACAGCCGCCAGCCACGGCAACATTTTTTCTTCCTCTGTCCCTGGAAGAAAACCGATAGACTCTCCGATATCAGGTGTGTTTCTGGTAACAATGATTTTGTCGAACATACTCTTTTCGATACTTTGTTCCAGAGCACATGCCATCGCTAACAATGTTTTACCACTACCAGCAGCCCCAGTCAGAATAACCAGATCGATACCGGGATCTAATAGGGCATCTATTGCCATTCCCTGATAGACATTTTTAGGACGAATATCCCATGCTTGTCGGTGCATGAGTCGCTCTCGGCTGAGATCTTTGATTGTTACCTTACTATTTTCTATCGCATCGATACGACCAGCAAAGTCAGTATCCTCGTCTACAACGTATTGATTGATGAAAGTCGGCTCCAGAGTTTCATCATCTATGGTGTGGTAAGTTCTTCCTCCTATGTTTTTGCTTTCCACGCGGTTGACGTTTTTCCAAAAATCGCCCTCGTAGGTGTGAAAGCCTTTTGTCAGGTATTGAACATCATCAATGAGTTGATCTGTACGGTAATCTTCAACAAAGCGTACTCCGGCTCCTTTGGCACGCAGTCGCATGTTAATGTCTTTGGTGACGAGAACGACCTCTCGTGGTGATCGCTTGTTCTGAATGTAGAGAACAGCGTTTAAGATTCGATTGTCGCCAGCTTTGTCCGCAAAAGCTTTTACGGTTTCCTGAAGTTCGAAATCAGCAAGAATAGAAATGCTCCCAGTTGCTTCTTTGTCCTTGCTAAATGGAATCCCTTCAGAGATTTGATCTGGTGTTGCGTCGCGGAAGATATCCTCGAGACCACGAATCGCGACACGAGCATCGCGGGCAACGTCGCGTTTACTGTCTTTGATTCTGTCGAGCTCTTCGAGGACGGTCATAGGGATGACCACGTCATGTTCTTGAAATGAGTATATTGCTAAAGGTTCGTGAAGAAGGATATTGGTATCCAATACAAAGATTTTCCGATCGGTATCGCCCATAAGCGTCTCCTTATCCACCGAGTGGTGGCTAGCCTGCAAAACAATGTTTGTAAGCTCGTAGCTGGAATTTTGACGCTGAAGTAGCGGTTAATTCAGCTACTTACTCCAAACTCTGTTTGATACCAAATCCAAGCATATTTTGTGCCTGATATTCAGAGCGTTCTCAATATGTTGGACTTAATATCATTATAGATACAAAAGCTCTTCAGGATCTAGAAATCGCATACTAAGTTTACAGTTTGATTTCAGTTGCATTTAGGAAGAAAAAAAGCCTAAAACCAGTCGATTTGGTCGTGACCTGTGTCACGGCTTCGAGTAATATTAGCGCCCATTTCTGGTACCCGAAGCTTTGCGAATAAAAGGTACCTATATACACGCTAGAATTTAGAGACGAAAGTCGACTCCAACAAAGAGGTTAGTCAATATATGACATTTGCTTTGGGCCAGCGCTGGATCAGCGATACAGAAAGCGATTTAGGTTTAGGTACATTGGTTGAAATCGATGTAAGAACAGTAACTTTTATGTTCCCTGCCTCAGAAGAAAACAGGGTTTATGCAAGAGCTGATGCACCTGTTACCAGAGTGGTATTTAATGTTGGAGATACGGTTGAGAGTCAGGAAGGCTGGTCGCTTAAAGTCGAAGAAGTTTTAGAAGAGAATGGTTTGCTAACCTATGTCGGCACTCGCCTGGATACTGAAGAAGCTGGTGTCGTTCTGAGGGAAATCTTTTTAAGTCATCAAATCCGTTTTAATAAACCTCAGGATAAGTTATTTGCCGGTCAGGTGGATCGCATGGATAACTTTGTGCTTCGTTATCGTGCGCTGACGAACCAATTTGAACAGCATAAGAGCCCGATGCGTGGCCTATGTGGTATGCGTGCAGGATTGATCCCTCATCAGCTATTTATTGCCCATGAAGTAGGTCGCCGCTTTGCTCCACGCGTGTTGCTGGCTGATGAAGTAGGTTTAGGTAAAACCATTGAAGCGGGCATGATTATCCATCAACAGGTACTTTCTGGTCGTGCTGAGCGTGTTCTTATCGTTGTACCTGAAACGCTACAGCATCAGTGGCTGGTGGAGATGATGAGAAGATTTAACCTTCACTTCTCTATCTTTGATGAAGAGCGTTGCGTGGAAGCCTATGCGGAAGCTGATAACCCATTTGACACCGCACAGTATGTACTTTGTTCACTGGACTTTATTACGAAGAGCAAGAAGCGCTTTGAGCAGGTGATTGAAGGTGACTGGGATCTTCTGGTTGTCGATGAAGCGCATCACCTTGAGTGGAGTCAGGATAAGCCAAGTCGTCAGTATCAGGTTGTTGAGGGGCTTGCAGAAAGAACGCCTGGTGTATTACTGCTAACAGCAACACCAGAGCAGTTGGGCCATGAAAGCCACTTTGCGCGTCTTCGCCTGCTAGATTCAGACCGTTTCTATGATTACTCTGAGTTTGTAAAAGAAGAGCAACAGTATGCACCCGTTGCCGATGCGGTGAGTACACTGCTCTCTGGTGAGAAACTGGCTGACGATGCCAAGAATCAGATTACTGAGTTGTTGTCTGAGCAAGACGTCGAACCTCTGTTTCGAATCATCGAAGGCGAAGTGGCTGATGACGAAAAAGCGAAAGCGCGTCACGAGTTAATTGATAACCTGATGGATCGTCACGGTACCGGTCGGGTACTTTTCAGAAACACCCGTGCTGCAATATCAGGTTTCCCTAAGCGTAATGTTCACCTATTGCCGATGGATATTCCTAAGCAGTATGAAACGTCAATGCGTGTTGCTGGTATGATTGGCGGTAAGATGCCTCCGCAAGCTCGCGCAATGAAGATGCTTTATCCGGAAGAAATCTTCCAGGAGTTTGAAGGTGATGCTGGTAGTTGGTGGCAGTTTGATTCTCGAGTTGACTGGTTGATTGAGAAGGTACAAGAAAAGCGCTCTGAAAAAATCTTAGTTATCGCTTCTCGTGCTTCAACCGCACTTCAGCTAGAGCAGGCACTCCGTGAGCGTGAAGGTATTCGAGCAACAGTATTCCACGAAGGTATGTCGATTATAGAGCGTGACAAAGCCGCGGCTTACTTTGCTCAGGAAGAAGGCGGAGCTCAGGTGCTTATCTGTTCTGAAATTGGTTCTGAAGGGCGCAATTTCCAGTTTGCCAACCAGTTGGTGATGTTCGACTTACCATTCAACCCAGACCTGCTTGAGCAGCGTATTGGTCGTCTGGATCGAATTGGCCAGCAGAGAGATATCGATATCCATGTTCCATACCTGAAAGGTACTTCTCAGGCAATTCTTGCGCGCTGGTATGAAGAGGGCTTGCAAGCATTCTCTGAAACCTGCCCAACCGGACGAGCGGTATACGATAAGTTCTCGGATGAACTGATCGAAATGCTGGCATCGGTTGATGAAGCTAACCTTAATGACATTATCGATGAGTCTAAGAAACTAAATCTGGAGCTTAAGTCTAAGCTGGAGCAGGGGCGTGACCGTCTGCTTGAAATGCACTCTAATGGTGGTGAAGAAGCTCAGAAGATCGTTGAGCAAATCGCGTCAACAGATGGGGATACTAATCTGGTGACCTTTGCTCTTAGCCTGTTCGATACTATTGGTCTGAATCAGGATGATAAGGGTGACAACGCACTTATAGTCACGCCGTCTGAGCGTATGATGGTGCCGAGCTATCCTGGTCTTCCGTATGAAGGTGCGACTATCACATTTGATAGGGATACTGCGCTATCGCGAGAAGATATGAACTTCATTAGCTGGGAACACCCGATGATTCAGGGTGGTATTGACTTGCTAATGAGTGAAGGTGTTGGTACGTCTGCAGTTTCTCTTCTTAAGAATAAAGCACTTCCTGTAGGAACGATTCTTCTTGAACTAGTCTACGTTGTTGATGCTCAGGCGCCAAAGCGGAGTGGTATCAGCCGCTACCTTCCTAAAACGCCAATTCGTCTGATGATGGACGCTCGTGGTAATGATCTTTCATCTCAGGTTGAGTTTGAGAGTTTCAACCGTCAGCTAAGCCCCGTTAACAGGCATATTGCCAGCAAGTTGGTTAGCTCAGTTCAGGGGGATGTTCATAAGTTGATTGATTCTGCTGAGAAGTTAGTGGTTGATAAGGTCGAAGCGGTTCGCAATCGGGCTCAGACGGGAATGTCAGAAAGTCTGAATAGCGAACTTGAGCGTTTGCAGGCCTTGAAAGCGGTTAACCCGAACATTCGTGATGAAGAGATTCAGGCAATTGATGACCAGATTAAAGAGCTGACGGGCTATATCTCGAAAGCTCAGGTTCAGCTGGACTCTTTACGCTTAATTGTTGTTTCGCACAACTAATGGCATTACTGGAATATAATCCACCGCAAGGCCCGCTTGATATTGTTTACCAGGATGCGCATATCCTGGTAACCAACAAACCAGCGGGTTTGTTGTCTGTGCCGGGCCGCGCTATAGAGCATTTTGAAAGTCAGTGGAGTCGAGTGCGAGAACAGTTTCCTGAAGCTGAGGTTGTTCATCGTCTGGATATGGCGACGTCTGGTTTAATGTTGTTCTCTCTTAACAAATCTGCAGAACGTCATCTTAAAAAGCAGTTCCAATACAGATTGACCCACAAAGTTTACTATGCACGTGTGTGGGGAAGTGTTGAGAGTGACGAAGGCACTATCGATCTTCCGCTTATCTGTGACTGGCCTAATCGTCCACGACAGATAGTTTGCTATGAGAATGGAAAGCACGCGGTCACCCGATATCAGGTTGTACAGCGTGAAGAAAAAACAACCTTAGTCAGACTGCTGCCAGTGACAGGTCGTTCCCATCAGTTAAGGGTGCATATGCTGGAAATGGGGCATCCGATTGTTGGTGATGAGTTCTATGCACACGAAGAAGCTAAAAACTTTTCCGACAGGCTACAATTGCACTCGGCCGAACTGAGTTTCTATCACCCAGAAAGCAATAAGCTTTGCGCTCAGTTTGTACCTTGTGAGTTTTACAGGGAAGCAACACCTCAGATCGAGGTGTATTTTGTTATTCCGGAAGAACTTCCGGACTATAAGAATCTGCCAAAGTCGTAAGCACTTAATGCTTTACGACTTTGGAACCGTGCGACAAAGATAATCTTACCCTTGCGGCTTTATCACCATCACATTCACCGGTGAGTTCTGCACGACTTTACTAGCGACAGAGCCCAATACTACCTTGTCTACTTTAGAACGTTTGTGACTAGGCATGATGATTAGATCAGCGCCAAGCTTCGCAGCGTGTTCAAGAATGGTTGCATAAGGCTTACCTTCAGCAACATGACATTTGAATATAACATCGTCATCAATATGCTGATCAGCGAAGTTCTGAAGCTGTCGTTTTACGTCTTGCTTCATTTGGCGCGCAGCATCTTTTGGAAAGTATGTTGCTACCATAGACATATGAATTCCAGGAAGTACGTTGAGCAGGTGTACTTCTGCATTAGAATGTTTAGCTAGCCACACTGCTTGTGCAACTGCTTTGTCTGAAAAGCCTTTATCATTCAAATCAACTGGAACAAGGATCTGTTTGTACATATTCGTAACTCTTAATTGATTAGGTTGGGCTTAAAGCCACTATATCCCTTTCCGGTTGTAATTCTGGTGTCGGAGTATTTAACACCGACACCAGATACAACTACGCGCTTAGCTCATCCTTACGAGCACGTCTTCTCTGATTTAATCCTAGACCAAGAAGCAGTAAGAAGGCAGGGACAAATACCCATTCTTTCATAGGACGATCTGCTGGCAGTACAACCCATTGGATTTCCCAGTCAAAATCAACGCCAGATGATTCTGCAGGACTGCCAAACTCAACCATATCTACAATCATTTTACCGTCGTTCTCTGTCAGCATCAGACCCATTGAAGAGATACGGTCTTCTGCAGACTCCGCATTGTCTTCAAACGGAAGACGGACGGTTTTTTCGATGAACTTACCTTCCAGGTTTTCACCTGCTACTCTTAGTTCAAGTGATTGTCCCACAGGAAGTTTTTCAGTAACTTGAGCTATCTCAACTCCCGGATAAAGATCCTTAGCCGGATAGATCATATCCCACCAGAAACCAGGTCTGAAGAAGGTGAAAGTTAGTACCAGAAGTAGCACGGTTTCCCACCACTTATTCTTAGTCAGCCACCAACCTTGTGTTGCAGCAGAGAAGATCAACATTGCAGCTGTTGCAGAGATGACCGTCAGGCATAGGTGCCACCAGGTATCAATACCCATCATCAGAAGCTGAGTATTGAAAATAAACATAAATGGCAGTATCGCTGTACGTATATCGTAAGTGAAACCCTGAATACCGGTACGGATTGGATCTGATTTAGCAATCGCTGCTGCAGCAAATGCAGCAAGACCTACCGGTGGCGTATCATCCGCCAGAATACCGAAGTAGAACACGAACAGATGTACGGCAATTAGAGGGATGATTAGCCCGTGAGCCGCACCTAAGGTTACGATTACCGGAGCCATCAGTGTTGATACAACGATATAGTTTGCTGTGGTTGGCAGGCCCATACCCAGAACAAGACTGATTACAGCAGTGAACAGAAGCATAAGTATAATGCTGCCGCCTGATATAAACTCAACAAAGTCTGTCATAACCAGACCGATACCTGTAAGCGTTACAACACCGACAACGGTACCAGCAGCAGCGGTAGCAACACCGATACCTATCATGTTGCGTGCGCCAGATACCAGGCTCTCAGAAAGATCGACAAGACCTTCTCTTGCTGCCTCTTTTAGATCGCCTTCTTTAGAGAACAACGCGATCAGTGGACGTTGAGTCAACAGGATAAAGATCATGAATACCGTTGCCCAGAACGCAGACAGACCCGGAGAGAAGCGCTCAACTGTCAGACACCAAACCAGAACTACGATTGGAAGTAAGAAATGCAGACCAGATTTAATGGTTGGCCCTGCATCAGGAACCTCTGAGAGCTCCTCATCAATCGACATATGCGCATGCTCCTGATATGCCGCAGAGATACGTACTAGTCCGACATAAGACAATAATAGAGCAACAGTCACAATAGGAGTTGCAGCTGCACCGAAGACACCTTTAGTCCAACCAACACCGTAGTATACGATAGCGCTTAGTACACAAAGACCCACGATCGTACCTACAAAAGAAGTCATGCTTTGCAGGATAGTTGGATTGTGGCGACGAGGAAGCCCCTTCATCCCTGCTTTCGTCGCTTCAAGGTGAACGATGTAAAGCAGAGCAACGTAAGAGATAAGTGCTGGGAGTAGTGCGGCCTTGATTACCTCTACGTAAGAGATACCTACGTATTCAACCATCAGGAATGCAGCGGCACCCATGATTGGTGGCGTTAGCTGACCATTGGTTGAAGCTGCTACTTCTACAGCACCAGCTTTAGTTCCTGGGAAGCCAACACGCTTCATCAACGGAATAGTGAAGGTACCGGTTGTTACTACGTTTGCAATGGATGAACCAGATACAAGACCGGACAGGCCCGATGCAACAACTGCAGCTTTTGCCGGACCACCACGCATATGACCAAGAAGCGAGAATGCTACTTTAATGAAGTAAGCACCAGCTCCGGCTCTATCCAACATTGCACCGAACAGTACAAACAAGAATACGAAAGAGGTTGATACACCAAGTGCTACACCAAATACCCCTTCTGTTGTTAGCCACAGGTGTGACATTGCCTTATTCAGGCTGGCACCTTTGTGAGCGATAACATCTGGCATATATGGGCCAGCAAACGTGTAGGTCAGGAACACGGCCGCCACCACCATAAGAGGGGGACCTAATGCACGGCGAGTCGCTTCAAGAAGAAGCACCATACCTGTTACAGCTGCAACAATATCAAATGTTGTCGGTGCACCGGAGCGGCCCGCAAGTTCGGTGTAAAAAATGTAGATATAGGCAGCAGAGAAACTGCCCGCTAGCGCCAAAACCCAATCGACCAATGGTACTCGGTCTCTAGGAGAGTGAGCCATTGCCGGATAGGCAGTGAAAGCAAGAAAGATTGCAAATGTCAGATGAATTGCACGTGCTTCAGTGTCATTTAGTACGCCAAAGTTAAAAATAAACGGCAGTGGTGACGCGTACCAAAGTTGAAATAATGACCAGCAAAGCGGCACAAACCACAGCATTTTGCCCGGTATACCCGAAGGGTTACGAGCGCCCGTGTCTGATTGTGCCACCATTTCTTGCACATCTGGAGACGGTGTGTTTGTCTTCGTCATGTACTTTATCCTTATTATTGATGGTCTGTCTAAAGAGTAGGAAGTTGGCTATGTAATTAACCACCAATTCTCTAATTTTAGTCATAGATAGAAAAGGTGTTTAATTTTTGAGCTTAAAAATGGCTAGTACGCAGAATTTTATTTTGCAAAACAGCCAATTGCCCGAGCCTAAAATAGTTTTTTGAAAGTATAAAAATTGATAAGGAGGCAATCGCCTCCTTAAATTACTTAGTTGTTACTGAAGTCAGTTACTTAAGCAATCCTACTTCTTTATAGTATTTCTCTGCACCTGGGTGTAGAGGAATTGAGAGACCAGCTTTAACCATATCTTCCTTCTTCAGATTTTTGAAAGCAGGGTGCAGGCGCTTGAAAGTGTCAAAGTTTTCAAACACAGCTTTAGCTACGTTATAAGCAACATCTTCTGAAACATCAGTTGTTGTTACCATAGTCGCAGCGACACCAAAGCTATTCACATCAGAATCGGTACCGCGATAAGTACCAGCAGGAAGTGTGCTGAATGCATAGTATGGTTTGCCAGAAACAATGCTATCAATTTCAGGACCTGTTGCGGATACTAGTTTAGCATCGCAAGAAGTCGTTGCTTCTTTGATAGAACCGTTTGGATGACCAACCATGTAGATGAATGCATCAATTTTGTTGTCACACAGCGCTTGTGAGCGCTCCGACCCTTTAAGCTCAGATGCTAGCTTGAAACTATCCTTAGTCCAGCCCATCGCATCCATAACGACACCCATTGTTGCGCGATCACCTGAACCAGGGTTACCGATATTTACGCGTTTACCTTCAAGGTCTTTAACGCCTTCGATTCCCGAGTCAGCACGAACAATGATGTTGAAAGGTTCGGTGTGAAGAGAGAACATAGCTCGTAGTTTTTTGTACGGGCCTTGTTCAGAGAACTTACTTGTACCGTTGTATCCGTGGAACTGCCAGTCAGACTGGACAACACCAAAATCCAGCTCATTAGCACGAATGGTGTTTACGTTGTAGATAGAACCACCAGTTGATTCTACAGAACAACGAATATTGTGTTCCTTACGGCTTTTGTTCACTAGCTTACAGATCGCACCACCAGTTGGGTAGTAAACCCCAGTGACCGAACCTGTACCGATAGTAATGAATTCCTGAGCTTGAACTGCACCTGCACTCATTACAGCAGCGGCAATTGCGCTAGCCTGGACAAGTTTTCTTAATGCCATGAATTTTCCTTCCTTATTCATTATTAAGCTCCCTCCCATTGATTATTTGAGAGAGGAGTTTCCTTTTGGAAACGGCATCTTTTTCAATCCATATGTTGAAAAAGTGGCGGAATAATACCAAATATTTGATGAAAAATTAGATTTTTGACTATCGATTCAGGTGTGTTATCTGTGCCACAAAAGGATAGTGATAGGGTTGCTTCATTATAAATAAAATAAAATCAGCAACTTAAGTTGCTGATTTAAAATTGCAATAAGAATCCCATTAATGTGATATTCATCACAATACAAAAGTGCATTTAAGATTACGTATTGTAAATCGTACTAGTATCAGCCTGCGTATTCGAATAGTGCGCAAACTGATTCATATAATTGTTTGGTTGTTACGTTTAAAGTTGGTGTTATAAAAATGGTGTCATCACCAGCAACAACACCTAAGATGCCTTCGGATTTACCTAGTGAATCCAGAAGACGGGCGATAAGTTGGGCTGCTCCAGGGCCTGTATGAATAACGACAATGGCATTGTTATGGTCAATATCCATTACTAGCTCTCTTAGAGGGCTTGAAGTCGTTGGGACACCAAGTTCGACAGGTAAACAGTAAACCATTTCCATTTTGGCATTTCGTGTTCTTACTGCCCCAAACTTAGTTAGCATTCGGGAAACTTTAGACTGGTTGATATTTTCAAAGCCTTCGTGTTTGAGCGCGTCAACGATCTCTCCCTGAGAACCGAATCTCTCTTCTTTGAGAATGGCTTTAAAGGCTCTTACTAAATTATCTTGTTTGTCATTATTACGCATAGTTCATTTTGTGTGCAGTAACGGAAGAAGGGCATTTTCTCACAATTCTGCGAATTTCAGCAAACGTACAACCGAAAAATGCAGCTATTGTCACTATAACTATAGTCGGATTAGTGTGTAATAGTTCCATAGTTAACTCTTTGTATAGATTAAAATATCAATACGACTTTTGTCGTTATTGGAGCGGGTGTTGCGCAAAGTCGCAAAGCTGAAGTTAAATAATTGTAATCAATTTATGAATGATTTAGTTTGCAACATACGCTGATTAAAAAGAATTCGAACCCTACGTGAAACAATTTTTTAATTTAATTATAAATTCTTAAGGAGAACTACTATGAAAGTAGCTGTAATTGGTGCCGCGGGCGGTATTGGACAAGCTCTGGCACTTTTGCTCAAGAACCGCTTACCTGCTGGCTCTGATCTTGCGCTTTACGACATCGCTCCAGTAACTCCGGGCGTGGCAAAAGATCTAAGTCATATCCCAACACCTGTCTCTATAGAAGGTTTTGCTGGTGAAGATCCAACACCTGCGCTTGAAGGTGCAGACGTTGTTCTAATCTCTGCTGGTGTTGCACGTAAACCTGGTATGGATCGTGCGGATCTTTTCAACGTCAATGCTGGAATCGTTAAATCTCTGGCTGAAAAAATTGCGGTATCTTGCCCTAAAGCTCTGGTTGGTATCATTACTAACCCAGTAAATACAACAGTGCCGATCGCGGCTGAAGTTCTTAAAAAAGCGGGCGTTTATGATAAGCGTCGTCTGTTTGGTGTAACAACATTGGATGTTATCCGTTCAGAAACTTTTGTTGCTGAACTGAAAGACAAAGATCCAGGTGATGTTCGCGTACCTGTAATTGGTGGTCACTCTGGTGTTACTATCCTTCCTCTTCTATCACAAGTTAAAGACGTAGAGTTTACAGATGAAGAAATAGCGGCACTTACAGATCGTATTCAGAATGCGGGTACAGAAGTAGTTAAAGCGAAAGCGGGTGGTGGCTCAGCAACTCTATCTATGGGTCAGGCTGCTTGCCGCTTTGGTATGGCACTTGTTAAAGCACTTAATGGTGAAGAAGGCGTTGTTGAGTGTGCGTATGTAGAAGGTGATGGTGAACATGCTCGCTTCTTCGCACAGCCAGTTAAGCTAGGTAAAGAAGGTGTTGAAGAAGTTCTTAGCTATGGTGCGCTAAGTGACTTTGAGAAGTCTGCACTGGACGGTATGCTTGAGACACTAAACGGTGATATCAAAATTGGTGAAGAGTTTGTATAAACTCTTAGACAATATATAAGAGAACGGCAGCCAGATGGCTGCCGTTTTGTTTGTACAATAGTTAAAGTTACTTACTTCTTTTTACCGCAAGGTGCGCCAGAGCCACAAGTGCTTCTTTATATTCTGAGTCTGGAAGTATATCTAGTTCAGCAATTGCTTTGTCTGCTTCCTTGTTTGCAAGTTCTGTAGTGTACTCAAGTGAGCCAGTCTCTTTCATGGCAGCCATAATGTCATCTAAACGCTCCATACCGTTAGATTGCTCTATGGCTTCTTTAATCATAGCCGCCTGTTGCTCATTACCATTCCACATTGCATATAGAAGAGGGAGTGTTGGTTTACCTTCTGCAAGATCATCACCGACGTTTTTACCCATCTCTTTACCGTCAGCGGTATAGTCCATCACATCGTCAATGAGCTGGAATGCAGTACCCAGGTATTTACCATAGTTTTGCATTGCCGTTTCGATTTCCTGAGGAGCTTCGACCAGAATCGCCCCAATTTGGGTTGCAGCTTCAAACAGGCGAGCAGTTTTTGAATAGATCACCTGCATATAGCTTTCTTCAGTAGTGTCAGGATCATTACAGTTCATCAATTGCTGAACTTCACCTTCAGAGATCACGTTAACTGCTTCGCTCATCAAAGAAAGGATCTTTAATGATCCTAGACTGGTCATCATCTGGAAAGAGCGGGTGTAAATGTAGTCTCCAACCAGAATACTTGCTGCATTACCAAAGGCAGCATTAGCCGTTTCTTTTCCGCGGCGCATATCAGATTCATCAACTACATCGTCGTGTAGCAGAGTAGCTGTGTGAATGAACTCAATAAACGCTGCTGCTGTCGTATGGTTTTCACCCTGGTAACCAAGTGCTTTAGCAGAAAGAACAGCCAGAAGGGGTCTCAGGCGCTTTCCGCCACCACTAACTATATAGAATCCCAATTGATTGATTAAACTCACCTCAGAGTTGAGCTGAGCAAGGATGGTTTCGTTCACTTTTGCCATGTCATTGGCAGTGAGGGCTTGGATAGCTTTAAAATCCATGGTACTTCCGGCAGAGATAAGGCCCAATAAGGCATATAGGTTTTAATTTATTGACGAATAATACACTAAAAAACATTGATTAATGCAAGATTCGTAGGCATGATCCTCCCACTTTTCGTTGGCGATTACCTTTTCGCCAATTTTTTAAAAATATGGCTTGTCATAGAGTGTTCATTCGCGTAGAATCTGCGCCCTATTGATGATTAGTTTAGCGCACACCCACATTGCTCATAAATGCAAATAGGCTGTGCGGAAAAAGCGGAGTAAAAAATGTACGCTGTTTTCCAATCTGGTGGTAAACAACACCGTGTAAGCGAAGGTCAAACTCTTCGTTTAGAGAAATTAGACGTTGAAACTGGCGCAACAGTTGAGTTCGATAAAGTACTTATGATTGCTAACGGCGAAGAAATCGCTGTTGGTGCACCTCTTGTAGAGGGCGGTAAAGTAACTGCGGAAGTAGTTAAGCACGGTCGTGGCGATAAAGTTAAGATCGTTAAGTTCCGTCGTCGTAAGCACTCACGTAAGCAACAAGGCCACCGTCAGTGGTTCACTGAAGTGAAAATCACTGGCATCAGCGCTTAATATAGTTAGGAGAGTTTAACAATGGCACACAAAAAAGCTGGCGGTTCTACTCGTAACGGTCGTGATTCAGAAAGTAAACGTCTTGGTGTAAAGCGTTTCGGTGGCGAATCAGTTCTTGCGGGTAACATCATCGTTCGTCAACGTGGTACTAAGTTCCACGCTGGTACTAACGTTGGTATCGGTAAAGACCACACTCTTTTCGCTCTATCTGACGGTAAAGTGAAGTTCGAGGTTAAAGGTCCTAAGAACCGTAAATTTGTAAGCATCGAAGCTGAATAATTTTAGTTTCTAGCTGAATTCAAAAGCCCTGCCGATTCGGCGGGGTTTTTTATTTATAGCGAACACAAAGAAAGTAACCTCTTTCTCTAAATAGAAGAGTTACTCTCTTTGTGTTCAATAGAGCAGATAAGCATTGGATCTTAGGTGATCGATCTGATTGATATATGGATCTGCTAAAATGAATACCAGTAAGGTATTCGCACCAATGCGGAGTAAGAAATGAAATTTGTAGATGAAGCGGTAGTAAAAGTAGACGCGGGTGATGGCGGCAACGGGGTTGTCAGCTTCTGGCGAGAAAAGTTTGTTGCTAAAGGTGGCCCGGATGGTGGCGACGGTGGCGATGGCGGTGACGTTTATATCGAAGCTGATGAGAACCTAAATACGTTGATCGACTACCGCTTTCAGCGTTTCTACAATGCTGAGCGCGGTGAGAATGGCCGTGGCGGTAACTGTACTGGTAAGCGTGGTAAAGACAAAGTACTGAAAGTACCTGTTGGTACTCGAGCGGTCGATATTCACACCAATGAAATCGTTGCTGAAGTTGCTGAACATGGCAAAAAAGTGATGGTTGCTAAAGGTGGCTGGCACGGACTTGGTAACACTCGATTCAAGTCATCAGTAAACCGAGCACCTCGTCAGAAGACGATGGGTACCAAAGGTGAAGTGCGTGAACTTCGTCTAGAGCTGCTGCTTCTTGCTGATGTTGGTATGTTGGGTCTGCCAAATGCAGGTAAATCTACATTTATTCGCGCGGTTTCCGCTGCAAAACCAAAAGTAGCCGATTATCCGTTTACCACTCTTATTCCGAGCCTTGGTGTAGTTAGTGTTGTTCCAGAAAAAAGCTTTGTAGTAGCAGATATTCCTGGCTTGATTGAAGGTGCCGCAGATGGTGCTGGACTAGGTATCCGCTTCCTTAAGCACCTTGAGCGTTGCCGAGTTCTTCTGCATATGATCGACATTCTGCCAATTGATGGTAGCGATCCTGTTCAGAACGCATTGACCATTATTGATGAGTTAGAGCAGTACAGCGATAAAGTCGCAGCTAAGCCAAGATGGTTGATCTTCAACAAAGTTGATCTCATGCCTGAAGAAGAAGCTAACGAGAAGATCCAGGAGATTCTTGATGCGCTAGGCTGGGAAGATCGTTACTTTAAGATCTCTGCTGTAAACAAAAACGGTACCAAAGAGCTTTGTTATCAGCTAGCTGACTTTATGGAGTCACTGCCTAAAGAAGTTGTCGAAGAGTCAGAAGACGAGAAAGTGGACTTCAAGTGGGACGACTATCATAAAGATGCAATGTCAGGTAAAAATGTTGTTACCGATGATGACTGGGATGACGACGATTGGGATGATGATGAAGATGACGGACACGTTATCTATGTTAGAGATTAATCTTGTCTCAAATTAAATAAATTTTAAAAACCACAACATTTGTTGTGGTTTTTTTGTCTGAATCATTTTTCATTGGCTATTTTTGTAGCAAACTATACGGATTGTGATAGGCGGGCTATAGGTGTGGCGTGGAAAGTAAACAACGGGCAGTTTCTCGATTAATAGCGCAAGCTGGGCAAATGCTTCTGGCTCATGGAGCTGAAAGCACGCTAGTGGGCGATATAATGCGACGGATGGGTAGAGCGAGCGGTGCTGATGAGGTTGAAGTATCTCTTACAGCAAACTCAATTGTTGTAACAACTTTCTTTGATGAAAAGTGTATGACGACAACCAGGCAAGCACCTGATCGCGGAATCAATATGAGGGTAATTACTCAGATTCAAAGGATTTGCATTATGATGGAAAAGGGAGTGCTGAACTATTCTCTGGCTCATGAGCGGCTTAAGAACATAAGTCCGGACCGTTATAACCGCTGGCTTGTAGTCGTTATGATTGGTCTGTCGTGTGCTTCATTTAGTCATCTTGCAGGAGGGGATTGGGCGATATTCGCTGTCACCTTTATTGCATCAGCCGTAGGTATGATCGTCCGTCAGGAAATAGGTCACCGACACTTCAATCCACTCTTAAATTTTGCGGTTACTGCTTTTGTTACCACTGTCGTCTCAGCTCAGGCAGTCGTATTTGAGTTAGGCAATCAACCTTTTATAGCTATGGCTTCTTCTGTTTTGATGCTTGTTCCCGGTTTTCCTTTAATTAATTCGGTTGCTGATATGGTGAAAGGCTATATCAATATGGGGCTCGCCCGATTTGTAATGGCGAGTATGCTTACATTTGCTACCTGCTTGGGCATCGTTGGGGCAATGATGTTTGTCGGTGTTTGGGGGTGGGTCGGATAATGGATCTATTACTTGGTTTATTAAATGATATGTTTTTCGCGGCTATCCCTGCAGTTGGTTTTGCACTTGTTTTTAATGTTCCACAAAAAGCACTGAAGTTTTGTGCAATCCTAGGAGCTTTAGGCCACGGTAGCCGTTATCTGATGATGCAGTATGGAATTCCTATTGAATGGGCTACTTTTATAGCAGCAACAATTGTGGGAATGATAGGGGTTCACTGGTCACATAAATTTTTGGCACATCCAAAAGTATTCACCGTCGCAGCTCTCATTCCGATGGTGCCGGGCGTGTTTGCTTTCAAAGCCATGATAGCTTTAGTAGAGATCAATCACGTAGGTTTCTCTCCCGATCTTCTCGCGTTACTAATGGAAAACTTTCTGAAGGCGATATTTATTATTGCGGGATTGGCTGTTGGCCTAGCGATGCCAGGGTTACTTTTTTATCGCAGAAAGCCGGTGGTATAACTATAGGCTTGGTGTGATTGGGTGGAGCCGGGTGGTTCTGAGCAAAAAGGAATGTAGGGTATGCTCGAAGGAATGAACATGCCCCGCAGTGAGTTGCTTCAGCGCAATGAGTAATTCTAAGGCGGTTCATGGAATAGAGTATTCCCAGTATGCCTTAGAGCAAGAACATTAATTTATCGACTAAGAATCGAAATCTACACTCTTTCCAAAACAACAAAGTGCATATCAAACTTATTCTTCTCGTCAGCCTGATAATCTTCGGTATAGGTGCACTTCCAGCCAGAGTCTCCCCATTCCGGGAATTGGGTATCCCCATCAATATCGGCTTCGATAAAGGTTAAATACAGTTTATCTGCTTTAGGAAGGCAGCGTTCGTAAATTGAGCCACCACCAATAATCATCAGCTCATCACAGTCGCCAGCAACCTCTATAGCAGCATCAATCGAGGTTACTGTTGTCACGCCCTCTATCTTAAGGTCACTATCACGGCTTACAACAATATTCAGCCTACCCGGAAGTGGGCGGCCTATAGACTCATAAGTCTTTCGACCCATTACCACAGGTTTACCCATAGTCTGTTTTTTGAACCAGACAAAATCGGCTGGTAGGAGCCATGGCATCTGGTTATCTTCACCGATGACTCTTTTACTGTCTTTTGATGGATATAGATTTTGGGATTTATCGACTTTACCACCATGTGCCATCGCGGCAATCATACTAATTTTCACTAAAATAAAACCTTGTTAGTGGGACTTAAAATTTAATTGGTTATTGCTTTCTGATAGAAGTATTTCTTATCTTCCCAGCGAATCATGGTGAGTTTGCCACCCCATACACAACCAGTGTCTAAACCTATTACACCGTTAAACTTACCACCATTGAGTGCGGCCCAATGACCGAACAATACTGTCTTTGGTAGCTTTATGCGTTTTTTTACTTTGAACCAAGGGGTAAGTTCGTTTTCATCCATCTGTTCTGGTGGTTGTTTGCAAAACATATCCAGTCGACCGTTTGGATAGCAGAATCTCATTCTCGTGTATGCATTAATGATATATCGATATCTTTCGATACCTTTTAAATCATCACTCCATAAATCCGGAGTGTTTTCATACATCTCCTCAACCAGCCATTGCCAGTTGTCACTTTTTAAAATGCTTTCTACTTCCCGGGCAGCATCTCTTGCTACAGATAAATCCCATTGAGGGGAAATACCTGCATGGCACATTACAAACTCATCATGCTCAGCTAACAGTGGCTGTTGCCTTAGCCAATGGAGAAGTTCATCTCGATCTGGTGCAGAAAAAATAGGAAGAGTTTTATCTTTCTTTTTTGCGGGGTGAACACCTAAAGATACCGCCAGAAGGTGAAGGTCATGGTTACCCAGAACTACTTGAGCAGAAGTGCCGAGTGATTTTATAAATCTTAGCGTTTCAAGAGACTTCGGACCTCTTGCTACCAAATCACCAGCAAGCCAGAGCGTATCATTATGATGATCAAAATCGGCTTTAGTCAGCAACTGTTCTAACTCGTCAAAACAGCCCTGAATATCACCTACAACGTAGTTTGCCACTAGCTACTTATCCGTTAGTTTAGAATATTAGGAACGGCAAGCCTAAAAGGCTCAATTTCAACAATAAACTCTTTTTGACTCTCATCGTGCATGATGTACTGCCCCTGCATTACACCAACAGGCGTCTCTATAGCGGTACCACTAGTGTAGGTGTACTCGTCATTACCCTGAATGAAAGGTTGTTCACCAACGACACCGTCGCCTTCTACTGTTAGTTGCTTTCCATTGGAATCAGTAATTAGCCAACGACGGCCTCTTAACTGTACGGTTTGATTGCTGAGATTTTTAATCGTAATTACATACGCAAATACATAGCGCTTAAGATCAGGTTGAGATTGATCCGCTATGTATTTGGTGTGTACCTGACATTTGATACAAGGTTGTGTTACATCCATGTCTACCTCATATATCAGATTGAACTTTAGTGGTTTTTATCCAGCCAGTTTGCCATATCTACGAACTGCTTAAGCGTTAGGTTTTCTGGACGCATTCCCGGATTAATATCCAATTCTTCCAGTACTTCTGAGCTTAGCAGGCTCTTGTAGCAGTTACGAACAGTTTTTCTGCGTTGGTTAAATCCTTCACGGCATACTCTGTCCAGCCATTTCAAGCTTGTTGTTGGGTATGGAATCTCTTCATAAGGAGCCAATCTTACAACAGCAGAGTCCACTTTTGGTGGCGGAACAAACGCTGTTGGTGGTACTTCAAGCACAGGAACAACTTTACAGAAATACTGAGCCATTACTGTCAGACGGCCGTAAGCCTTAGTTCCCGGACCTGCTGCCAGACGGTTTACCACCTCTTTTTGCAGCATAAAGTGCATGTCCTGAATATCTTTATGAAATTCAAACAGGTGGAACATTAATGGAGTTGAAATGTTGTATGGCAGGTTACCAAAGATGCGTAGCTTGTTGTTTGGCTTTACCAGTTGAGTAAAGTCAAAGCGCATAGCATCGCCTTCGTGGATAGTCAGTTTGTCAGCAAGCTCAGGATGGTTTCTCAGACGCTCTGCAAGGTCACGATCCAGCTCAATAACGGTGAACTTGTCTGTTTCTCTGCCTACTGGCTCTGTCAGTGCGCCAAGACCTGGGCCAATCTCTACAAGATTTTGGCCTGGACGAGGGTTAATTGCTGATACGATCCCATCGATAATATATGGGTCGTTCAGAAAGTTCTGACCAAAACGTTTACGCGCTTTGTGCCCTAAGTGGACATCATTTCTCATTTTTTTTCTCTACTAATTCGATTGCGTATCGCAAAGCTGTCTGGAAACTTCCTGTATCGGCTACTCCTTTACCTGCCAGAGCAAGGGCGGTTCCGTGATCGACAGATGTTCGGATAAATGGCAGGCCCAGCGTTATATTTACGGAACGGCCAAATCCTTTGTACTTTAGTACTGGCAGTACCTGATCATGGTACATACCGAGGACAGCATCAGCGTCTTCTAAATACTTTTCATTAAAAATGGTATCTGCTGGCAGTGGGCCAATCAGATTCATTTCGTCACTTTCCTTTAGTCTTTCAAGTGTCGGAGTGATGGTATCCATCTCTTCACTGCCAAGGCAGCCATCTTCACCTGCATGTGGGTTCAGGCCACATACATATATTTTAGGTGCTTTTATTGCGAACTTGGTGACTAAATCGTGATGAAGGATGCGGATTATACTCTCTAGTCGCTCTTCTGTAACGGCTTTTGATACATCCGCCAAAGGAATATGCGTAGTAACCAGCGCAGTTCGCAGCCCTTCAGTAGCAAGCATCATAACTACAAGAGGCGTATTTGATTTCTCTGCGAAGAATTCTGTATGGCCGCTAAAAGGCACTCCAGCGCGATTGATTATGCCTTTGTGGACAGGCCCTGTAACGACAGCATCAAATTCAGAGTTCATACAGCCTAGAGTGGCTCGCTCTAGTGTTTTCAACACGTAAAGGCCGTTATTCTCATTTAGTTGCCCTGCAACTACTTGTTCTTCAACAGAAATGTGTTCAACAATTAAAGTTCCGGCTTTTTGTGGAGTTGGATTAGATGTAGAGTCGTAATCTTGCAGTGTAACGTTTATTCCCAAAACAGATGCTCTTTGCTCAAGCATCTGTTTGTCTGCGCATACCACAATCTCGTGCAGCCAGTCCTGTTGAGACAGAGCTAAAACCAGATCGGGTCCAACTCCAGAAGGCTCACCTGCAGTAACGATAATTCGTTTAATTGCTTGCTTCATCTTCAGCTTCATCCTGATTCAGAGTTTCGACAAAAGCACTGGCTCTTATTTCTTGAATCCATGCTGATGCTTCTTCGTTGAACTTGCGATTAAACAGAATTCGGTAGGCTTTATTGTTGAGAGCAGAGTCTGTTCTATCAACTTCTCTCTTTTCCATGATTTCAACAACATGCCAGCCGTGAACCGTTTTGAATGGCTGGCTAATTTGACCAACAGGTAAAGTTTCTAGCTGGTGCTTAAACTCAGGTACATAGATATCCGGAGTTTGGAAACCTAGTTCACCATTCTGAGCTGCAGAGCCAGGATCCTGGCTGTGTTGTGCTGCTAGCTCTCCAAATTTAGCTTCGCCGTCCTGAATTTGTTGAATGTATTCATTCAGTAACTTCTGAGCACCTTCGTCACTCATGATGACAGACGTCTTAATAAGAATATGGCGAGCATTTACTTCAGTAACAGCCACGGTTTCCAGGCCTTTTACGTCTGCGATTTTAAGTATATGAAAACCAACACCACTTCGGAAAGGTCCGATAATGGCGTCTTTACCCTGAGTAGAAATCTGGTCGGCAAATACAGTCGGCATTTCTTCTTTGCGCATCCAACCCCAGTTACCACCTTCAAGTGCTTTAGGGCCTTTTGAGTAGGTGTAAGCCATGGTACTGAATTCTTCACCAGCAGCAAGTTTTTCAACGAGCTCTTTAGCCTGTATTTCTAGCTCTTTCTTATCCGTACTGTCATCAAACCTCAGTTGAATATGCTGAATATTGTATTGAACAGAAGCGTTGGTCTCTTCTGCGAGGTTTTTAGCCAGAGTTTCAACTTCAGCAGGTAGTATGTTGATTCTTCTTCTTACAAGTGCATTTCGTGCTTCAGATATTTCTATCTCTTGTCTGATTTGTTCGCGAAAACCTTCGTAGCTGATTCCTTCAGCCTGGAGGGAGCTTCTAAGCTGCTCTACTGTTTTGCCCTGGTCTTTTGCAATATCTTCTATTGCTTGATTTAGGCGGTTATCGTCTATTCGAACACCTAATTTTTCAGCTTCCTGAAGCTGTATTTTATCTGTAACCAGTTTTTCGATTACTTGCTCATATAGTACATCTTCTTCAGGTAACGGCTGATTAGCATTGTTTGCATTAGCACGTAGGGTTTTGATTGTGTTGTCGATATCACTTTGCAAGATAACACCGTTGTTAACTACAACAACAACGCGATCCAGTTCTACCGGCTTAGCATTTAGCTGAAAAGTTGATGAGGCTAATGTAAGGCCAATAAGTGCGTGTTTCCACATTTTCATTCAATAATTCCAATTCTTCGGGCATTCAAATTTCTTGGTTGCCCTTTTCTCTATTTAGTTGTTCAGGTAGAAAGGTCGGCCATAGCCAAGAGAGCTTCCAGCATCATCAATTTCAGCCAAGCCAGAACCCGCGCCGATAGTGGTGCCGAATCCTGTTATACCGAAGTTTACACTGAACTTATTCTCGTAAGTGACCTCAGAGCCTACGTTACCAACACCGTTAGACCATTTCTCTAGCTGGTCACTATAGGTGAAACTGATATACCAGCAGTCGCTGGTATAGTTTAATCTTGCCAACCACTCCAGATGGACGCTTTCCGTCATATCGTAGAAATACTGACCATACAGATTCCACTTTCGGCCAAGTTGGTAGCTGGAAATAAAGCCGAGCTGGGAAATACCATCTTTGGTATAGGTATTGTTGTCAGTTACATAGTTTGAAGCGTTGTTGTTAATGTAGTCGATACTTACATATCGATAGTTAAGCTGAGTGAAACCAGCTCCATATCTGTATTCAAGTGTACTATTTGCCAACTGGAAGTCACTTGAGCTGACATCGTATTGAATACCACCATGATAGAAGTAGGTATCATCATAGTTAAAGTCTGTTTCGACTGCCCAGGCAGAGTATGTAGATGATGTATCTGAATTCTGCGGGTCATCAAAGTAGTGCGAGTTAAGATAGATAATCTGACCAAAGGAAATGTTCATTCTTTCCCGGTATTCATCATCGAAGAAGCGAGATGTAGCACCATAGCTAAACTGATTTGCAGGTGCTATATAGTCGACACTACTATAGCTTTGATCTCTGAACAAACCGTGATAATCCATCTGTAGACGTGTTGTATCATATTTTTGATAAATATTGTCTTGATTTACTTTTGGAATATACAGGTACTGGATTTGAGGCTCTAATGTCTGTACATAATTATCCAGAAGAGTAGTCTCTCGTTCCAAGTTAAGGTTACCGTGAAGTCTCACTTTAGGTATTGCTCTTGATACCTCATCTTCGAGCTTTTCATTTCCTTCTTGAGCGAGAATGGTGCTGTTTAAATCCTGCTGATAATAAGCATACATAAGCTTGGCTTCTGAAGTGAAGCTACCCCATGTCGTCGCTAGCGGAAGTGCTAGTCCTGGCTCTATATAAACACGCGTAGCGGAAGGATCTACCTTCGAGTCTGTTTCGAAGCGACTAACATGGCTTACCAGATTGAAGTCTAAAGAGTTGTAGAATGCAGGTGCATAGTAGTTAAATGCGACCTGAGGCATTAGACGGTACGGTGTTGATCCCGCAGATAGTACCTGAAAGTCCTTGACTTTTACTGTGGTATCCCACGCTTTTGAACGATAGGAAACCTGACCTGATTGTAAAAGCTGTCCATCTTCTCGCTCACCGATGCTTGAGTCGAGGTCAGAAAAATAAGCGATATCACTTACTCTGGAATAATCCACCTCTAGTTTCCAGGCTTCTTGGATTATTGCTGAATGGTCCCAGTTGACCCCCCAACGGTCTTCGTATTGAGGGTATAGTTTATCTTCTTGCAAGTATTCAAAATGAACATTACCGCGCCCAAAGTCAGTTAGATAGCGGAATCGTGAGTCAAGTTGAGTACCTCTCTTTTCCATATAGTTAAACGTGGTTTTTAGGTCGTAGTTTGGTGCCAAGTTCCAGTAAATTGGAACTTGCGTACTAAAACCATTTTTTGAGTCTAGGGAAATGCCTGGGTAGAGAAAGCCGGTTTTACGAGTATCACCGATTGGTATTGTTAAATAAGGCAGATAAAAAACGGGTACGTGGGCAATCTCTACTCTTGGGTTATAAAGTGTAGCCTCTTCGGTTTCCTGATCTATTTCTATATCTGTTGCCTTTATACGCCACGCATTATTACCTTCCGGACAAGATGTTATCGAGCCATCTTCAAGCTCGTAATAGCGCGCACCAGATTTATTGATTATTTTGGCATCACCACGACCAGCTTCACACAAAAATTGATAATCAGTCTCTTCTAGTACTGCTTCATCTGTGTTGAGGTCGGTTGTAGCTTTATTCGAAATGGTCTTAATCTGTCCATCGGCATACACTACATTACCTTCGGCAACGACAATATTGTCCTGCTGATGATAGTCAACACGATCGGCGTTAATCCGCTTATTTCCTTGAGTAACAACTACATCACCGTTGTAGGTAGCCTTTCCCCCATTAATACCTTCTAGGGAGTCTGCTTCAATGTGAACGGGTAATTCTTTTTGTTCATTACTTGATTGTTCTGATATCAGGCATTGATCTGGTGAGGGCATTTCCTGCACACTAGTACCTTCGGTTGTATTGGTACTCGCATCCTCAGTTGTTTCGGCAAATGCTGTCGGCAAAAATAGTGCTGCGTAGATCGATGTAGCTAATAAAGTGCGTGGGAAATGTGACATCCAGTTTTACTATCCTGTGTAACTTTATTATTTCGGTTAGTTTATTGACCGAAGTTCGAATAAAACGTTCCCTATCATAAAGGAATTACGCTTTAGTACATAATTAAAATCGGGTTTGAGAGCACAAATAATGTATGTCTTCGGCAAGATCTTAGGTATTTTTTTCGGTTTTCTGTTTGGTGGTCCATTTGGCGCCTTGTTTGGACTTTTTCTTGGACATCAGTTTGATAAGGCTCGTCGACTGAGTCAGGCTGGTTTTAGAGCTAGCTCTGCATTTTCTGGTGGGCCAAATCAGGCAGAGCGCCAGGCTGAGTTTTTTAAAGCTGGTTTTGCGGTCATGGGGCATGTCGCTAAGGCTAAAGGACAGGTTACTAAGCAAGAAATTCAGTTAGCATCCACAATGATGGATCGCATGCGTCTTCATGGAGCGCAAAGGAAGGCGGCTCAGGATGCTTTCCGCGAAGGTAAATCATCAGATTTTCCGCTTGAATCTGTACTGGATAAGGTTCGAATTTCGGCAGCGGACCGACATGACTTACTGCAGTTCTTTTTAGAGTTACAGATTTCAGCAGCCTTTGCGGATGGCGAACTGCATCCAGCAGAAAGAAATATGCTGCATACGATTGCTCAGGGGTTAGGTTTCTCTTCTCAACAGCTGGAACAAAGGCTTAGAATGCAGGAAGCTGCATTCAGGTTCCAGCAAGGTGGTGGCTTTGGCAACGGTTCTGGTGGGCAGCAAGGTCACGGCGGTTGGCATCAGGCGAGTCAGCGCGATCATTTAGCAGATGCCTATAAAGTGCTTGGTGTTGAGGAAAGTGCAGATAGTCGCGCAGTGAAAAAGGCCTATCGTAAGCTTATGAATGAGCACCATCCGGATAAATTGATGGCGAAAGGCCTGCCACCAGAGATGATGGAAGTTGCCAAAGAAAAGGCTCAGGAAATCCAGTCAGCTTACGATCTAATCAAGAAAGAGAAAGGATTCAAATAATCTGAATCCCACTCCAACTCAAGGAGTAAGCTCATTACTCCTTGAGTTCATTTAGAGACCAGTCATAGCCATATTTGATCTTTCCTAAGTTAGTAGGCAGTTCACTGCGGTACTTACGTAGGTGTTTAATCAAGTCAGACTCATTTCCAAAGTCAGCAATAAACCAGTCGTAAATTGATGAAAGTTGCGTGGTTTTACCTGAAATACTTACGCCCTTAGAGCTATTGATGAAGCTTGTAGCGGCTTGTTCTAAAAGGCTTTCTGTATTGTCTGAGGTAAATGCCTGAGATTGAAGGTTAGGGCATCCTAGGCTAGCGCAGTTAACCGCATAGTGAGTACGTGGGTCATTCCATATTGGTCTTAGAATTCTGTGCTCAATATCATTCAGGGTCAATTCATTACCATTTACAGTGACAACTTCATCCCCCCAAGGCCCAAAGCTAAACAACCCACCTAGCTTAGTAATCGACTTAACTGGGTAGTTCTCTAAAATTAGGTCAACAGTTATCGTGTTATAGAGGTTTACCCAGTAAGCATACTGTTCAGCTTTATTGTAAGTTAGAGGATCCTGAGAACTTAAGACTTTGATATAGCCCTTTAGCTTTTGATGATCTGCTTTGGAGACATCAGCATAACGAACTAATGCATTTTCACCCTTGATGACTAAGTAGCTGTCCAGAAAACCCTGCCAGTCAGCATGAGATATCTGTTTTGAGTTAGCTTCATTAGATGTGTTCCAATAAGCCCATAACTCAGATTTTGGAGCTGAAAATGATGAGAAGGATATTAACGAAATTAGTAAGGTAAAGATAAACTTCATAAGAGTTCCACTGCCGAATTAGTTCACTATTTATCAGACCTGACTGCTATAATAAATCTTTCATTGGAAAAGAAAAAAGCTTCGGAATTTACCCCGAAGCTTTCATACTCGCCTAACGCCTAACGCCTAACGCCTAACGCCTAACGCCTAACGCCTAACGCCTAACGCCTAACGCCTACTTCATAAACGCAGGAATCTTACTCTCGTATTCTGCGATCTTGTCTTCATGCTGAAGAGTCAGGCCAATGTTATCCAGACCTTCAAGCAGACAGTGGCGACGGAACTCATCAATTTCAAATGAGTACTCTTTACCGTTTGCAGTTACTTTCATCGCTTCCAAATCAACTTTAATTTCAGCGCCTTCAGTTGCTTGAACAAAGGTAAAGATTTCATCCACTTCAGCTTCTGTCAGCTTTACAGGTACCATCTGATTATTGATGGAGTTACCGTAGAAGATGTCCGCAAAGCTTGGCGCAATCATCACACGGATACCGTAGTCAGCCAGTGCCCACGGAGCGTGCTCACGAGATGAACCACAACCAAAGTTTTCACGAGCAAGAAGAATAGAAGCACCCTGATAGCGAGCTTCATTCATTACGAACTCTGGATTTGGTTGCTCGCCAGCGTCATCCAGGAAGCGCCAATCATGGAACAGGTGCTTACCAAAGCCCACTCGTGTCACTTTCTGCAGAAACTGCTTCGGAATAATTGCATCTGTATCAACGTTTGCTGCGTCCAGAGGAACAACTAAGCCTGTATGTTGTTTAAAACCGCTCATTTCTGTTCTCTCCTTATGCGTCCAGTTCACGGATATCGACAAAGTGACCTGCAACCGCTGCAGCTGCAGCCATCGCCGGGCTTACCAGATGGGTACGACCATCGCGGCCCTGACGGCCTTCAAAGTTACGGTTACTTGTTGAAGCACAACGCTCCTGTGGGCCAAGGCGATCGTTGTTCATCGCAAGACACATAGAACAGCCCGGAAGACGCCACTCAAAACCCGCTTCAATAAAGATCTTATCCAGACCTTCTTCTTCCGCTTGTGCTTTAACCTGCTCAGAGCCCGGTACGATAAGAGCCTGAACATGCTCTGCCACTTTACGGCCTTTCGCTACTTCCGCAGCAGCACGCATATCTTCTATACGAGAGTTAGTACAAGAGCCCACAAAGACTTTATCTACTTTGTAGTCAGTCAGAGATTTGCCCGCTTCAAGCCCCATATAAGCCAGCGCCTTTTCTGCAGACGCTTTTTCTACCGGATCAGAGAAAGACTCTGGGGATGGAATTGGTGTATCAACTGCGATTACCTGGCCTGGGTTAGTTCCCCATGTAACCTGTGGTTTGATATCAGCCGCCTCAAGAGTAACAACAGTATCGAACTCAGCACCGTCGTCAGTTTTCAGTGATGACCAGTACTCAACAGCGTCATCCCAGTCAGTGCCTGTTGGTGCAAACTTGCGACCCTTAATGTAGTCAAAGGTAGTCTGGTCAGGAGCAATAAGACCTGCTTTCGCACCCATCTCAATCGCCATATTACAAACCGTCATACGGCCTTCCATCGTCAGGTCAGTAATGGCTTCACCACAGAACTCAACGACATGACCAGTACCGCCTGCAGCCGTTGTTTTACCAATAATTGCCAGAACGATATCTTTAGCTGTGACACCTTCAGCTACTTTGCCTTTGACTTCGATCTTCATGGTTTTAGCGCGAGGCTGTTTAAGGGTCTGAGTTGCCATAACGTGTTCAACTTCAGAAGTACCGATACCAAACGCCAGAGAACCAAATGCTCCATGAGTTGCGGTATGAGAGTCGCCACAAACAATGGTCATACCCGGAAGGGTAATACCCAGTTCAGGACCCATTACGTGCACGATGCCCTGATACTTATGGTTGATGTCGTAAAGCGTTACACCGAAATCCATACAGTTCTTAATCAGTGTCTGCATCTGGATACGAGCCATTTCACCAGCATCGTTGATATCTTTTGTGGTGGTGGATACGTTGTGGTCCATCGTCGCGAAGGTTTTGCCAAGCTGGCGTACCTTACGGCCTTTTTCACGCAGACCATCAAACGCCTGAGGAGAAGTGACCTCATGCACAAGTTGACGGTCGATATAAAGTATCGGGTTTTCGCCCTCCGCTGCTACTACAACGTGAGCATCATAAACTTTTTCGTATAGTGTTTTTGACATTGCTAACCGGGGAGCCTCTAAGTGCTCCCTCGCTCCTTGTTATATTATTCCGCTACGTATTGTGCGATCTTATCGCCCATCTCTGAAGTTGAAAGTGCTGGTTTGTCGCCAGCAAGATCACCCGTCAGTTCGCCTGCTGCAAGTGCTTTACTAACTGCTGCTTCGATATCCTGAGCAGCTTCTTCCTCGCCCAAGCTATAGCGTAGCATTAGTGCTGCAGAAAGGATCTGTGCAACCGGGTTTGCGATGTTTTTACCAGCGATATCCGGTGCAGAACCACCTGCTGGCTCATACAGACCAAACTTGCTTTCGTTCAGGCTTGCTGAAGGTAGCATGCCCATTGAGCCAGTGATCATTGCACACTCATCAGAGATGATGTCACCAAAGATGTTTGAACAAAGCATGACATCAAACTGTGCAGGATCTTTGATTAGCTGCATAGTTGCGTTGTCGATATACATGTGTGATAACTCGACATCCGGGTAGTCTTTAGCGATTTCTTCAACCACTTCGCGCCACAGGATAGAACTCTGAAGTACGTTCGCTTTATCAATAGAGCATACTTTCTTGCGACGAAGGCGAGCAGATTCAAACGCAATCTTAGCAATACGTTCGATCTCGTAACGGTGATACACCTCGGTATCAAACGCTTTTTCATTTGCGCCTTCACCTTCACGGCCTTTTGGCTGGCCAAAGTAGATACCACCTGTTAGTTCACGAACAACAACAATGTCGAAACCTTTTCCAGAGATATCTGCACGTAATGGTGAAAATGCTTCAAGGCCAGAGTGAATCTGTGCCGGACGAAGGTTACAGAAAAGCTGGAAGTGTTTACGCAGAGGAAGCAGGGCACCACGCTCTGGCTGATCATTTGGTGGAAGGTGTTCCCACTTAGGTCCACCTACTGAGCCAAATAATACAGCGTCTGCTTCTTCACAACCTTTTACTGTGCTCTCTGGCAAAGGGCAACCGTGGTTATCAATAGCAACACCGCCAACATCGTGTTCTTCACGGGAGAAAGAAATATCGTATTTTTTCTCGATTGCATCCAGCACTTTATGTGCTTGTTGCATTACTTCCGGACCGATACCGTCACCCGGTAGAACTGCAATTTTGTACTCTTTGCCTGCCATTATTGTTTATTCCCTGTATTTTTAAGTTGTCTGTTAATTGTTGTGTCTGTATTTGCTTTCCGATAGTTGCCATAGCAACTATCGGAGATATGTAGTTAAACAGTTTGAACTTCTTGTTTTGCCTGTTTTATTTCTGCTATCTGATCTGCACGATGGATACTATTAATTACATGCAGAAGTGCACGGCCGGAAGCCTCAATGATATCGGTTGAGATACCGGTTCCGTGATATTTGCGGCCTTTATAGTTGGCAATAATATCTGCCTGACCCAGGCCATCTTCACCTTCACCTTTTGCAGTAAGGTCAAACTTATCCAGTACGATATCGTAGCCTGTTAGGCGGTAAATTGCCTGATAAAGCGCATCAACCGGACCGTTACCAACAGCCGCTTCGCACTTCTCAATGTCACCACACTGAAGTTTGATGGTTGTTGTTGCCATTACGCTACCCGCCTGAGAGCTGAAGTAGTTAAGCTTGTAGTGATCATCTTCTTCACGAAGATTAGCGAAGAACATTAGTGATTCAAGATCGTAGTCGAATACCTGACCTTTACGGTCCGCAAGTTTTAGGAATTCAGTGTATAGAGTATCCAAATCGTACTCTTCTTCCTTATAACCCATTCGATCCATATGGCTCTTCACCGCGGCACGACCAGAGCGGCTGGTTAGGTTAAGAACCTGATTCTGAAGACCAATAGACTCGGGAGTCATAATCTCGTAGGTGTTTTTGTTTTTCAACATACCATCCTGGTGAATGCCAGAAGAGTGGCTAAATGCGTTCGCACCTACAATTGCTTTGTTTGCCTGAACCGGCATATTACATAGCTGACTAACTAGCTTACTGGTACGGTGAATCTCATCGTGTTTAAGGCCAGTATTTACACCCATGAACTCTGAACGAGTTTTGATAATCATGGCTACTTCTTCAAGTGAACAGTTACCTGCTCGCTCACCGATACCGTTAATAGTACCTTCTACCTGACGTGCACCTGCTTGAACTGCAGCAATTGAGTTAGCAACCGACATGCCTAAGTCATCATGACAATGAACCGAGATAATGGCTTTATCGATATTTGGAACACGGTTAAATAGCTGTTCGATAATGCCACCAAACTCGCTTGGGATTGTGTAGCCAACTGTATCCGGGATATTTACCGTGGTTGCACCCGCATCAATAGCAGCTTCAACCATACGACATAGATTATCGATTGGAGTACGGCCAGCATCTTCGCATGAAAATTCAACATCATCGGTATAGTTACGCGCACGCTTAACTGCCTGTACACCCATCTCAATGACATCATCATAGCTACGGCGAAGCTTGTCCTGTACATGGATAGTAGATGTAGAGATAAAGGTGTGAATTCGGAATGCTTCTGCAACTTTAAGAGACTCAGCGGCAACATCGATGTCTTTGGCAACTGCGCGGGAAAGTGCACAGATACGGCTATCTTTAATATGCTTCGCAATGGTTTGAACTGATTCAAAATCACCTGGCGATGAAACAGGAAAACCGGCTTCGATGACATCAACGCCCAGACGTTCTAGAGCATATGCGATCTGTAATTTTTCTTTTACTGTCAAGCTTGCTGATAGCGCTTGTTCGCCATCACGTAATGTGGTGTCGAATATAATGACTTGATCGTTCATATTAGCTTCCTTTTCCTGTCCTGCGTTGTGCTTGTATGTCATGTTGTGTTGTTAATTTAGGTATAAAAAAACCCGCTTTAAGCGGGTTTCGTAAATTCTTTTGTGGTGTTTTTCTTCCACAACCTACCCGCGCGATATTTTCACGATAAGGAGGAGGTTAAGGAGTGTTGAAAAACGTGTTGTCATTTTTAGTTTATCTAATCGTTCCACAAATTGATGTTCAATTAGTACCGCACTCACATACATGCGTCAAGCACAAAGTTGATTTTTTATGCAAATTACTTCCTGAGTACTACAGTGAAAGATAATTAATCAAATGGTTAAATATCGATTAATTATTCGGCTGTAGTATCTACAATAGTAGAACTATAATTAATCAGTTGATTAATTCAGAGGTTTTTCATGGTAAGAAAAGCGGGCAGGCCGAACGAGAAAACGGAGGCCAGAGAACAGCTTATCGTTAGTGCAAGAGAGCTGTTTGTAGTATTGCCTTACGAAAAGGTATCTACTCGAATGATTGCTCAAAAGGCGAGCGTCAATGCTGCAATGATTCGTTACTACTTTGGTAATAAAGAGGGACTGTTTGAAACCATGATTCGGGAAACGGTTGAGCCAGTTGCGCAACAGATCAAACGTTTTTCTGACAGTGACAATATTGGTGGCCTAGGCGAGGTAATGAAAGCTTACTATCAAACGATGGGTAAGATTCCGCAGTTTCCTAGACTGATAGCGCAGATAATGAATATGTCGCCCTCTGATACCCAAAGAAGATTACTTGAGAAAATCATTCGTGAGATTTCTCACCCAGTCGACGCCATGATTTCGGAAAGATTACAGAAAAATGGAATTATCCATAAAGACTTTGACCCTCAGCTATGTGGTTTTAGTTTTAAAAGCCTGATGATTTTTCCTTTTTTAGCTCCTCCTGCCATGATGAAACTGCAAGGTATTGAAATAAATGAAGATTTCTTAGAGCGTTTATTTGAGCATAACATGAAGCTACTTTCTCACGGCTTTTTTACTAGTGAGCAAAATGTCCATACCGGAGATAATAATGAGTATTAAACGAGGCCTTCTTTTCTTTCCCGTTTTGGCCGTCGGAATCGCGATATTAGTTTTTGCTGTTAAGACAAAGCCGGATTTGCCTGCTAAACCAGCGGTAGACAGGGCCAGGCTTGTGGAAACTATGGTTATGGAACAGCAAAAGGTAGCTCCGTTAGCCATTGGTTACGGAAAGGTGACTCCTAAATTTGAATGGAAGGCGATTGCAGAGGTATCAGGGAAGGTAATTTACCGTAATCCTGCTTTGGAAAAAGGGCGGGTATTACCTGCTGGTACCGAGATTTTGAAAATCGATCCTTTGGATTACGAGCTTAAGCTTGCACAGGCTGAAGCGGATTTGAACTCCAGTAAAACCCAGCTGGCGAAGCTTAATCTGGAAGAAAAAAATACCAAGAATACGCTCCAAATTGAGAAGAACCGACTTGTTATCAGTAAGAAAGAATTTGAGCGAAAGCAGAATCTAAAAAATAAAGGCCTCACCTCTCAGTCTGATGTGGATCAGCAACAACAATCTTACCTGTCTCAACAAAAGCTAGTTCAGGAGTTGCAAAACCAGATATCTCTCTATCCGGATGAGAGAAAAGTATCTGAAGCTCAGGTCGCAGTGAACTTGTCAAAAGTTGCGGAAGCAAAACGCTCTCTGGATAAAACCTCGATAGTGCTTCCTTTACAGATGAGAATTTCCGAAGTGAGTGTTGAAGAAAATCAGGTTGTAAACCTTCAGCAGACCATGGTTGAAGCGCATCGTACTGATGTGATGGAAGTCGATGCCCAGCTTTCTATTCATGATATGCGAATGATTGGTGCCAGTTTGGAGAATTTCGCTAAGAATGAAGACGGAATTATTAGCCCTGAGTTGAGCAGTATTGTCGCTACTATTGAACTTTCCAGCGGTAACCTGAAAGCAAGTTGGCCAGCAAAAGTCGCTCGTATCAGTGATACCGTTGACGCCAATCAGGCAACAGCCGGCATCATTCTGGAAATCGATCAGGACTACAACGCTCTGACTCCAGAAAACTCAACACCACTGGTTAACGGCATGTTTGTGAAAGCCAGAGTGGAAGGCTATGCCAAGTCAAATTGGATTATTCCGGAGCGCGCATTACATGGCTCAAAAATATACATTATGAATGAAGAGCAAAAGCTAGAGATCCTGTATGTAGAGGTGTTGTTCCGCAGAGATAACCAGGTCGTTATCCGTGGTGATATTGAAGCGGGTGATAAGCTGATTCTTAATGATCTTCTGCCTGCTATTGAAGGTATGCAGCTTAGAAATGGTGCTAGTGTAGTGGCCGAGGAGGATGCGGCATGATTCGCTTCTTCGCAAAGCACCCGACAGCAGCCAACCTGATGATGCTGGCTCTGTTTGTGGTGGGTTTGTCGGCATTGCCGACGCTTAAACGGGAAACCTTTCCCGAGTTTGATCCTCCTTACATCATGGCGGGTATTACCTATCCTGGTGCGTCACCATTAGAAGTGGAAGAGAGCCTTTGTGTTCGCTTAGAAGATGCTGTGGATGGACTTTCTGATATTGAAGAGACCCGCTGTGAGGCGATAGAAGGTTCCGCTCGTCTGGTTCTTAAGCTGACCGAATCTGCGGATATGGGACGCATGCTGATCGATGTTCAGACTCAAATCGATGCGATTCAGGACTTCCCGGATGAGATCGAGTCCCCGGTTGTTCAGGAGCTAGATATGAACGAACCGGTAGTGGATATCGCTATTACCGCGGATTTGTCATGGCCTGAACTGAAAGCCTATGCGGAGCAACTGAAGCGCACATTAAAGCTGGATTATGGTGTCTCTCTAGTCGATGTCGGCGGATTTTCGGATCATCAGTACCGAATAGAGCTTAACACTTTAGCTATGCGCCAACTCGGGGTGAGCATCAGTGACATTGCTAGTCAGATAGGCAATCAGAACATCAAGCTGCCAAGTGGCAATGTTGAAACTCCAGACAAGAACTTTCTGATTCGTTTTGATGAAAGACGAATTACCCCCGAGGCATTGGAAGATATTGTTGTTGGTTCTGGCACCAATGGATCCGTCATTCGTTTAAAGGACATTGCCACCATCACCGATCGCTTTGAATTGGATGAGCAGAAGATTCTGTTTGATGGTAAGCCTTCAGCGATTCTGAAAATCAGTAAAAACAAAGAAGATGATGCGCTAAGAGTTAAAGATCAGGTTGTTCAGTTTCTTGAAGACCAGCGTGCGATAGCACCGGATGGTGTCAAGATGGAGATGACTAACGATCTCTCATCTGTTCTCTGGGATCGCCTGACCATGATGGTGCGCAACGGCTGGCAGGGTATTATTCTGGTGTTTGCAACCATGTGGCTGTTCTTCAGCTTTCGTTACTCGTTCTGGGTTGCGGCTGGCCTGCCGGTAGCATTTCTTGGTGGTATGTTCCTGATGGCAAACCTTGGTCTGTCGATCAACATCATGAGTCTGGTGGGCTTGCTGATGGCTATTGGTATCATGATGGATGACGCCATAGTGATAGCCGAATCCATTGCTGCCCATATAGATCGGGGGCATAAAGTTGATGATGCGGTGATCAAAGGGGTGAAGAAGGTACTCCCAGGTGTGACTTCATCTTTCCTTACTACGGTTTGTATTTTTGGCAGCCTGATGTTCCTGGACGGGCAGATGGGTGCAGTGCTGAAGGTTGTTCCTCAGGTTCTGATTCTGGTGCTTTCTCTCAGCTTGATTGAGGCTTTCCTAATCCTGCCGAACCACCTTTCTCATTCTCTGCATAAAGCGAAGAAAGAGAAGGAGCCAATGAAGTTTAAGAAAAAGCTTCTTGATGGGTTTGAGAACTTTCGTAATACCAAACTAGTCAATGCGGTCGATAAGGTAGTTAAGTATCGTTACGCCTTTATCGGTTTTGTTCTGGCGACTTTATTAAGTTCGATTGCGCTTATCGCTGGTGGTGCGGTGAAGTTTGTACCTTTCCCTGAGTTAGATGGTGATATCGCTGAGGCTAGAATTATTTTGCCTCCGGGCTCATCACTTAGCCAGACAGAGATGGTCGTTGACCATATCGTTGCCTCTGCTGAAAGACTAAATGAGAAGTGGTCTGAAGAGGTTGAAGGTGGTGTTAATCTTGTTCAGCACATCACTAGTAGCTTTAATGCTAACGCCGATGCAGATGAATCCGGACCGCACCTGGCGACGGTTCGCCTTGACTTGCTTGGCGCTGAAAGCCGGAACACGTTAATCGATGAGTTTGTTGACGCCTGGCGTGAAGATGTGGGTGAGTTGGCTCTTCCACTCTCTTTGGTATTTAAACAGCCAACTTTAGGACCTGGCGGCAGGGATATAGAAATCCGAGCACGTCATGATGATTTAGCAGAGTTGAAGGGTGCTGCTACGGATATTCAGAGCTACCTGAACAGTTTTGCTGGCGTACATGGCGTAATGGATGATATGCGAATGGGTAAAGAGGAGATTCTTATTAAGCTTCGCCCAGGTGCAGAGACCTATGGTGTGAATGGACAGATGATTGCCAGCCAGTTGCGAGCGGCATTCTATGGTCAGACAGCGGATGAGATTCAGGTTGGTGTCGAAAATATCAAGATTGAAGTGAAGCTGGAAAAAGCGGAAGCAGGTGACCTGCAAGAGCTGGCTAACTTCCCAATTATGATGAAGGATGGCAGCCAGATACCTCTTGCAACGCTGGCAAGTTTCGATTTTCAGCGCAACTATGTACGTATCAATCGAATAGAAGGCGTACGTACGATTAGTATTTATGGTGATGTCGACAATAAGATTGTCAGCTCAACAGAAATCATTAATAAGTTCCGGAATGAGAAAGCACCTGAGCTAACTAAGAAGTACCCAGGCCTAAGGTTTGATTTTGAAGGGCAGGCAAAAGATAGTGCGGATACCGCATCGTCAATGCAAAAAGGCTTCTTGCTTGGTTTGTTCGGTGTGTACATGATTCTTAGTTTCCAGTTCCGCAGTTATCTGGAGCCGTTTGTGGTTATGTTGGCAATCCCGTTGGCATTTATTGGTGTTATCTGGGGACACTTTATTCTGGGACACTCGTTGAGTATGCCAAGTATGATGGGCTTTGTTTCTCTGGCCGGGGTTGTGGTCAACGACTCGATACTGTTGGTGCAATATATACGGCACCATGTAGACGAAGGGGATAATGTTCATGACTCTGTGGTTAAGGCTAGCCGGGAGCGATTCCGAGCAGTATTTCTGACATCGATGACAACCGCAGCAGGCTTGTTGCCATTGCTTTCAGAAACCAGTTTGCAGGCTCAGGTTATCCAGCCGCTGGTTATTTCGATAGTGTTTGGTATCTTCGCGTCGACCTTGCTGGTTCTGTTTATGATCCCTTCAGCTTATGCCATCCTGGCTGACTGGGGGTTAGTACATAAACATGTTGAAGAGTGGGATGGTGAGTAGGTAATCCATCTAACTTTAACTCTCTGCTAAAGCGAGGCCTATGTGCTTCGCTTTATTATTTCATATTCGAAATTCTGACTTTCTATATTTGCAATTAACCTTTTATTAACATTCTTCTATCCTAGATGGATAACAAGGAAGCTTAACGAAGGTAAGTATGAAAGCAGTAGCAAAACTAACACCAGAGCAGGCCGCTCAATGGATAGAAGATGGCGATGCGGTAATGCTTGGTGGCTTTATTGGCAGTGTAGTACCTGAAGCTATCGAAAGAGCGCTTGGAGAAAGATACGAACAATCCAAATCACCCAAAGATCTCACACTGATATTTGCCGCAGGGCAAGGTGACGGTAAGGACAAAGCCGTTAATCACCTGGCTCAGGAAGGTCTGGTTAGCCGGGTGATAGGCGGCCACTGGGGGCTTGTTCCCAAATTACAGAAACTGGCCGTTGAAGAGAAACTAACAGGCTATAACCTTCCTCAAGGTATTATTTCTCATTTGCTTAGAGACACCGCGGCAGGTAAGCCTGGTACATTTTCTAAAGTCGGGATAGGGACTTTCATTGATCCAAGAGTTGAAGGTGGAAAGATTAACTCATCTACAGAGGAAGAGTGGGTAGAGCTGCTTGATCTTAAAGGAGAGGAGTTCCTTTTCTATAAAAGACTACCGCTTGATGTTGCTATTCTGCGAGGCACTACTGCGGATGAAAATGGCAACATCACTATGGAAGATGAGTGCCTAATCGTTGAAAGCTTAGCTGCGGCACAAGCTGCTAAAAATCAGAACGGAAAAGTCATTGTTCAGGTAAAGCGAGTGGTTCCGGCTGGAGAGCTAGATCCTCATGCAGTTAAGATTCCCGGGATTTTTGTTGATGCTGTAGTTGTCTGTGAACACGAAAAAGAACATATGCAGACCTTTGCCAGCCAGATGAATCCTGCGTTTGTGGGAAGAGCTGAATCAGAAAAAGATCAGAAAAAATCAGAACAAGTAATCGAAGAAAAGCTAGATGCTAAGAGCATTATTGCTCGTCGAGCTGCAATGGAACTCAAGTCTGGATCAATCCTCAACCTTGGGATTGGTGCTCCGGAATATATCGCGAAAGTCGCAAAAGACGCAGGCATAATCGATCAGTTTACTTTAACGGTAGAACCTGGCGCAGTAGGCGGTGCCCCTGCTGGTGGGCTCGATTTTGGAGCTTCTTACAACCCACAGGCAATCATCAGTCAGGATCAGATGTTTGATTTCTATGATGGTGGAGGTATCGATCAGGCATTCCTTGGTCTTGCTCAATGTGATCAAAAAGGGGATATCAATGTGTCCCGCTTTGGTAGTCGCATTGCCGGATGTGGTGGTTTTATCAATATTACTCAGAACGCAAAACAGGTTTTCTTCTGTGGCACCTTTACAGCCAAGGGCTTACAGATTCAGGCTGAAAATGGAGAGCTCATTATCCTGAATGAGGGGCAGCAACAGAAGTTTATCGAGCATGTGGAACAGATTACATTCAGTGCCGAACAAGCAGTAAGAAGTAGTAAAAAAGTACTCTATATTACCGAAAGGGCAGTTTTCTCTCTAAATCAAAAAGGCCTTACTCTTGAAGAAATCGCCCCAGGAACTGATCTCGAAGCTGATGTCCTTGGGCAGATGGCCTTTCGACCCTTTATTAGCCCCAATCTAAAACAGATGGATGCTGAGATCTTTCAGCCGGACTTCCAGTTAACAATCAGAACTTAAGGAAAAGAATAATGAACTCTACAAAACCCGTCGCCATTGTTACCGGAGCTGCCCGAGGTATAGGGCAGGAAATTTGTCAGAAACTATTGGATGATAATTTTCAGGTTATTGGTCTGGATATTTCCCCAGCAGAGTGGAGTAATTCAGATAGCTTTTCCAGTTATCAGGTAAACCTGTGTGATAAAGAGGCGGTTGCTGAAGTAGTTAACATAATATCCGAAGAGTTTCAGAGCGTGGATGTGCTGGTTAACAATGCCGGAATTACTAGAGATGCCATGTTAGGTGATATGTTGGAGCAAGAGTGGGATGCGGTGATTGATATCAACTTGAAAGCGGTATTCTTGCTTACTCAAAAGGTTTCAGCACTTATGTTAAAGCAGGGTAGTGGCAGCATTATTAATATCTCTTCAATCGTTGGCACCGATGGAAATATTGGTCAGAGTAACTACGGAGCCAGTAAAGGCGGTGTAATTACCATGAGTAAAGGCTGGGCAAAAGAGCTGGCTCGTAAAGGTGCTCAGATTCGGGTTAACTGCGTTGCCCCCGGCTTTATTGCAACCGAGATGACGAAAGATCTGCCTGAGAAAGTGATTGGATATATGGAATCAAAAACACCGTTAGGTCGGATGGGGACACCGGAAGATATTGCAGAAGGCGTAGCATTTCTGGCATCAGATAAGAGTAAGTTTATTACTGGTCAGGTGTTGAAGATCGATGGTGGGCTGGTGTTGTAGGAATGACTGCCTATTAAAAGCGAGAAAGAGGACGTTTGTCCTCTTTCTATTTAGTTTCAAATATTCACTTATCCGTACGCCACACTTGGGAACCAGAGTACTAGTTGAGGCCAGGCTATCAGACACACAAGTGCAATAAGCTGAATGATAATGAACGGGATAACCCCTCTATATATATCCTTCAGTGCCACACCTTCCGGACAAACCCCTTTTAGATAGAAGAGTGCGAAGCCTACTGGTGGAGTTAAGAAGCTGGTTTGTAGCGCCATGGCTACCAACATAACGAACCATACAAGGCTCGGGTTATCTACTACGCCATGTCCATCTAACTCGATACCTAAGCTGCTTACTACCGGAGCAAGAAGTGGCAGAGCGATAAGGGTAATTTCAATCCAGTCAAGGAAGAAGCCAAGTAAGAACACGATTAGCAGAATGAAAGCGATGATTCCGTATGGGCCAAACGGTAGGCCGCTTAGGAAGGATTCAATCAGCTCGTCACCGCCCAACTCACGCAGTACTAATGCAAAGCAGGAAGCCCCCAGGAAGATCATAAAGATATAGGCAGTTGTTCCGTACGATGCTAGCAGCACTTCTTTTAGAACTTTAAAGTTCAGCTTTCGGTTGTAGGCAGCAAGCATAGTCGCACCCATAGCGCCAATACCGGATGCTTCCGTTGGTGTTGCGATACCTGCGAAAATAGAACCCAGTACAACGAAAATCAAAATAACCGTTGGAGTAATATCCTTGAACACCTGAAAGATCAGGCTCCAGTCTACAGGCTGAACATCATCGGGCACTGGTGCTTTCTCTGGATTCAACTTACCTACGATCAGGATGTAAGTTATATAGAGAGAACCAAGTAGTAAGCCCGGAAGAATCGCTCCCATAAACAGGTCACCAACCGACAGGCCCAACTGGTCAGCCATAATTACCAGCATGATTGATGGAGGTAAAAGGATACCCAGAGTACCTGCTGATGCGACTGTACCTAGTGCTAACGGTAGATGATAACCCTGACGCATCATGGTTGGCAGTGACATAACAGTAAGCAGAACCACCGACGCACCGATAATACCAGTAGAGGCTGCGAGGATAATACCGATAGCCATAACAGTCACAGCAAGGCCACCGTGAATCTTACCGAACAGTGCCTGCATAGAAGCCATTAGCTTTTCAGCGATACCTGATTTATCCAGCATATTCCCCATAAAGATAAACATAGGGAGCGCAACCAGAATCCAGTTATCCATGATCTTGTAGATTCGGTTAACGACCAAACCAAGGCTGGTGTAATCAAGCCCGGTAAAGGTATCCAGATAGATATCGGCAAAGTAACCGACAGCAGCAAAAATAACGCCTATTCCGCCCAGTACATAAGCCACCGGAATACCAGTAAACAGCAGCAGAATAAAAGAGCCAAACATGGCGATAACAATCCACTCATTAGCTTCCATGAGATGCTCCTTTTGCAATTGTCTCTGTGCACCTTAGAATTCGTGCGATCAGTGAGAGAAGTAACAGTGAAAAGCTCACCGGGATTACACTCTTAATTAGCCAGCGGTAAGGCAGGCCAGATGGAGAGGATGAACTTTCGTTTACCCTCCATGACTCATAGGCAAAGTCATAAGAGTGCAGAATTACGATGATGACAAAAGGTGCGGCAAGAAACAGTATGCCTATCATGTCGATGATGGCCTTCTTTCTTTCGCTGAAATTGTGGTAGAACAGGTCAACTCGTACATGAAGGTTCGATATTTGCGCATAGGCAGTACCAAACATTACTGCTGTTGCGTACAAATGCCATTGCAGCTCTTCCAGAGCAATCTGCCCGTTGGAAAAGACTTTTCTTAGAATTACCTGAATAATAATTACCGCGACCAGCGCCAGGTTTGTCCAGGCAAACACTTTGCTGATGGCAGTGATAAAGTTCTCTATACGAAGATAGAAAGGAACAGAGGGAGGTGAAGATACAACCTTGTTCATGGGCTCCTCCTGGAGAAATGCCAACCCTTGGGGAGGTGTAGTAAGGGCCGGCATTGTTTATTTTGGCTAAGTTATAGAATTACTGGCGTGTTGCTCGAGGCAGGAATGCATTCGCTTCCCAAAGTGAGTAGCCTTTACGGAACTCACTCAGGTCTTTCCAAACCTTGTTAAAGAACGGGTCTGAAGATGTTTTCTCGTCAACAACTTCTAACCATGTCGTTTCGAACAGATTCAGCATTTCGTCGTTCCAGTAGCGAATCTCTACGCCGTTTTCTTTCGCTTTCTGCATTGCGCTAAACTGCATCGCTTCACCTTCGGCAATCGAGTAAGTCATTGTTGCCATACAGGTTGTTTCAATTGCGGTCTGCTGAGTATCATCCATCTTGTTCCAGGTATCTTTGTTGATTAGCAGCTCGAAGACAGTTGATTGCTGGTGCCAGCCAGGGAAGTAGTTGTACTTAACAACCTTGTGGAAACCTAAACGCTGGTCGATTGCTGGCTGAGAGAACTCAGATGCGTCGATTGCACCTTTCTCAAGAGCACCGAAGATTTCACCGCCAGGAAGCTGAACTGTACCAACACCCAGTTTCTCCATCACAGATGCACCCAGACCGAAGAAGCGCATGTTCAGGCCTTTCAGATCTTCTGGCTTCTCAATTGGCTTCTTAAACCAGCCCGAGGTCTCTGGAGAGATAATTGCACATGGCAGCACTTTTACGTTGTAGCCACCTTGATCGTACATTTCCTGATAAAGCTTCAGACCGTTACCAAAGTATAACCAGGCCATATATTCACCTGCTTCAGGTCCAAAAGGTACAGCAGAAAAAAGTGCTGAAGCAGGAAGTTTGCCTTGCCAGTAACCGGCAGTAGCGTAACCAGAGTTCACTTTACCGGTAGATACAGCATCAAGAATTTCAGCTGGGTTCACCAGTTTGCCCGGCTCATAGATCTTCATCTTGATTGTGCCACCTGAGGTTGCAGTGATGTGGTCTGCATACCACTTAATCGGTGTACCAAGTGCAGGAAGGTGAGTACCGAATGCAACCGGGGTTTTTAGCAAAATTTTGCTAGCTGCATTTGCACTTACAGTAAAACCCGTTGATGCTAGAGCAATAGCGGTTGCGAGGGCGACTTTCTTGAAATTCATCTTGTTCTCCTTATCAGGAATATCCTTGTTTCACGTTTAGAAATGTGAACATCATGTGGTAATTATTGTTAATGTGATGTTACATTTGAGCTTAAGTTTAGAATGGTTGTTTCTAAGGCTCTATTGGGATAACTGCGCAAATTTAGTCGGTATTTTGTGCAGTTTTTGCGGAGGTTTGTCCGTATTACTACGTACTCGTCTTTGAAGTTATGGCGGTGAAGTTATGGGATTTGTCAGTAACAGAAAGCTAAAAATTAACATTATTTTGCTTTCTATCGTTCCCCTTGTTTTAGTTGTAACCATTGTCGCTAGCATATTGTTTAGTCAGGCAAAACAGCTGGTGGCGGAAGAAGTTCATCTGACCCGAAGCAATATAATGGCGGCAAAAAAACAAGAGCTGAGACAGTATGTAGAGTTGGCTGTAAAAAGTATTGAGCGTGATTACAACGATCCGACGTTAGATGAAGCGACTGCGAAGCAATTAGTTGTCGAAAAATTGAGCCGGCTCACATATGGAAGCGACGGATATTTCTTTGCCTACACTTGGGAGGGGGATGCATTAGTACTGCCTTACCAAAAAGAACGAGTTGGGAAAAACTGGTGGGAGGTAGAAGATTTCCATGGAAAAAAACTGCTTCAGGAACTGATTCGGGTAAGTCGTGAAGGTGGCGGGTTTGTTGATTATTTTTGGCACAAACCTTCTCGGCAGGAACCACTCCCCAAGTTAAGCTACGCTATCTCTTTAGACAAGTGGGAGTGGATGGTTGGAACCGGTATTTATCTGGATGATGTTGAACGTCAGATGGATCATATGCAGAACGGTTTTGATAAAAACGTCGGCAAGAGTACCTCAGCACTTTTTGTTGTGGTGTTTATTGCTGTATCCGTGATTGCCGGGCTTGGTGCCTCTCTGAATATGAATGTTCGCAGGTTGGCAAACCAGCAACTTAGTTTGCTAAACCAACAGATTATTGATTCTCAGGAAAATGAAAGAAGACGAGTATCCAGAGAGCTTCATGATGGAGTGAACCAGCTACTGGTCGCAGCAAAATATCGTCTTGATAACCTCACAAAAGAAGAAGATGAAACCAAAAAGGAGCAGGAGCTCACAGCCAGTAAGAGCGCGATGGAGCATGCTATTGTAGAACTAAGGCGGATCTCCCGGGATCTCAGGCCTCCTCAGTTAGATGATCTTGGGTTGGTTGCTGGGATCGAAGCTTATATCAATGAGCTTAGAAGTCGAACCGAGATGGAACTGATCTTCGAGCACAATATTGATGGTATTGCGATGTTACCGGAAGTTGAAACCACACTCTACAGAGTGGTTCAGGAGTCCTTGCACAACGTAGAAAAACATGCCGATGCTCAGGGCGTTGATGTGATCCTTCAGCGAGAAGGACGAATGGTGATATTGACGGTTAGCGATGACGGTAAAGGAATTTCACCACAACTATTGAAAACAAAAAACGGACGTACGCCACTACTTGAGCATATGGGGCTTCAAAATATGCGTGAACGAATACAGGCTATTGGTGGTGAGTTTAAAGTCTCTAGTTCGGAAGGTGAGGGAACGGAAGTGAGAGTAAGTCTGAATATGGAGTTTATATGATTAGCTTGGTGTTGGCGGATGATCACCGCCTGATGCAGGACGGGCTGAAGTCCAGACTAGAAAGGGAAGACAACTTTGAGATCATAAAATGTGTTGGAACAGGTACAGAAGCATTTGAGGTTACACAAACTTTAAAGCCGGATGTTCTGTTACTAGATATCAACATGCCAGGTTTGAATGGTATTGAGGTACTGGAAAAGCTTAAAAAAGAGGGCTCTGAGACTTCAGTCATTATGCTTTCCATGCATGATACAAAAGAGTATGTCATTCGCTCAATGAAGTCTGGTGCTAAAGGTTATGTTCTAAAAGATGTCGGTTCTGACGAGTTGGTGATGGCCATTAATCAGGTTGCAGAGGGTCGTTCGTACTTGAGTTCTCAGGCTTCAGATAAGTTGTTGGAGCAGTTTAATGAAGAACCGGAACAGAAAGACGAGACCTTATCTAAGCGTGAGTCGGATGTACTAAAAGCTATCGTTAATGGTTACTGTAATAAGGATATTGCAAACTCTCTGCATATAAGTGTTCGTACCGTTGAAACTCATCGACTACGTATAAAGAAGAAGTTGGGTGCAACATCGACCGCAGGCCTGGTGAAACTGGCACTTGAAAAAGGACTGGTCCACTAAGGTATGACAGGAAACCTGCTTTCAAGCCGTCAGCCCATTTTGGATAAAATGCTTTTCTACTGCACGGTGATCAAAGAGGGCTCTTTCAGAGAGGCCTCTATCAAACAGGGGATATCCCCGGCGGCGGGAAGTCGTTGGGTAAAAGAGTTGGAAGAAATTCTATCTGTTGAACTGATAAAGCGCAGTACCCGTCAGCTTGTTCCTACACAAGCTGGCAAGTTACTCTATGAGCGTTTTTCTCCATTAATCTCTGATATCGATACACTTTGTGAAGAGGTTCAGAATCTGGCTGAAGAGCAGCAGGGGGAAATACGTCTTTCATCGACACCGCTATTCGCCCGGCAATACCTGACAAAAATTGTCGCGGACTATATGAAGTTGCACCCTAAAGTAAACTTCAAAATCTTTATAGAGGCAGGTGAGTTTGATCCCTTAAATATTGATTTCGCATTTCGTGCTGAGGCAACCTTTGAAGGAGGCAAACCAGAAGATTCACTGTTGATCAGGAAACGCATGCTTAGTGAACCCCTTTACCTATGTGCATCACCACATTACTTAAGTGAAGCTGGAACACCTGATACCCCTGAAGCGCTGAGTGAACATAGGTGTTTGTATGCCAGTACCCTGCTTGGAGGCAGTCGTTGGTGTTTTTATCAGAATAACGAACCAACAATAGTGACTATCAAAGAGAGTATCGAGTGCGATAACAGCGAAATGTTGAAAGATCTTGCGTTGCAAAGTGCTGGGATTGCTTATCTCCCTCAGTCATTGGTTGAAGCTGAGTTAACGAATAAAGAGTTAATACATGTAATGCCTGACTACCAATGTGCTACTTTTGACATCTATGCCTACTATAGGCCTAGAAGCCCAATGCCTGAAAGGTGTAGCCGATTTAAAGAGTTTTTGTTTGACCGCATCCTCATCATGCAATAACACTCAAAAACAGAACTTCATTTCACCAAACTTAGATAAAACTGTAACCAATTATCAAACTGAGCGTCACCTTGCTGTCATTTGAATACACTAAATTTTAGGAGTGTCTGTACATAAGCAACAAGGAGTCTATGATGCGTATAGAGCCAATCGTTAAATTTGATTTAGCATTCTCGCTATTTTGCTTATCACACAAATTCAATAATCAGGTAGCTCGGGTTAGCAAAGCTGTATCACATACCGGAGACGGACATCTTTATGCCGTTATCGGCTTGCTTGCATGGATGTTTGATCCCATCGCAGGTGGATTATTTCTGGCTACTGGCCTTATGGCATTTTCGGTAGAGCTTCCCATTTACTGGGTAACCAAAAATAGCTTTCGTCGTCGTCGCCCACAAGAGTTATCCGCTTGCTTAACATCTTTTATCACACCTTCTGATAGATACAGCCTTCCATCTGGCCACACAGCCGCTGCGTTTGTGATGGCAACTTTGATAGGACACTTCTATCCGGATGCCTATTTGGGCTCTGTCCTTTGGGCAAGCTTAATAGGAACTGCACGAATTCTGCTTGGGGTACATTTCTTGACGGATGTGGTGATTGGTGCCGCTTTAGGTATCGGAAGCGCGACAGCTGCTATCTCAATTATCGGAGCATGACGAGTTTGAAAATACTTTATGGTGTACAAGGAACGGGCAATGGTCATACTGCCCGTGCCAGAGCGATGGCCTTTGCTCTGAAAAGCCGCAATGTAGAGGTCGATTTTCTGTTTAGTGGCCGTGATGAATCCAAGTACTTTTCTATGGAAGCTTTTGGTGACTATCAGACACGTAGTGGACTGACTTTTATTACTGAACAGGGAAAGGTGAACTACGCCAAATCTGCTGTTAGTAATAATCTTTTCAAAATGCACAGAGAGGTCAGAGAGCTTGATCTTTCAAGGTACGATTTGGTTCTTAATGACTTTGAACCTATATCTGCATGGGCAGCAAAGCAACAAAAAGTACCTTGCATCGGCATAAGCCACCAAAACGCTTTTCGTTTTAAGGTTCCCAAGAAGGGAGAAGGCTGGCTAGATCAGAGCATCATCAAACACTTTGCACCCGCAGACGTATTAATTGGTTTGCACTGGTACCACTTTGGGCAGCCTATTCTCCCCCCCATAGTGCACACTAATGCTAATCATAAAGAGAGCATAGATGCATTTGCTCTTGTCTACCTGCCGTTTGAAAGTGTTGAGGAAATCACTACGCTTCTTTTGAGGTTTATGAATCAGAAATTTATCTGCTATCACCCAGAGATTACACAAGAGCAGAAGATGGAAAATATTCACCTAAAGCCACTTTGTCATAGTAACTTTCAGCGCGACTTACATCGATGTCAGGGTGTTATCGCTAATGGTGGTTTTGAGCTTCCTTCTGAATCTCTTACTTTGGGTAAAAAGCTACTGCTTAAACCGCTAGTTGGACAGTTTGAGCAAGAGAGCAATGTCGCCACACTAGAAACGCTTGGTTTGGCGCACTCAATGGAGCATCTTGATCCGACCGCATTAAGAAAATGGTTAGATGAGCAAGGTGCAGAAAGAGTGAATTATCCGGACGTTGCCGGTCATATATCGGATTGGATTCTGAAAGGTGACTGGGAAGATCAAAAGGAGCTATGGAAATCACTTTGGTCTAAAGTCGATTTTCCAAGCTATGCCATCACTAATGACTTAGAATTTGTCGTTTAATCATCTTACTCAAAACAGAAAAGCTGTTCGCTTTTTAACCTTCCTTTCTGGGCGATACATTTAGCTCAAAAATATTCATAATACATATACTGTACGGATGTGCAGTTAAAATAAGTATATTAAATACTTATGTCTTTACTGAAAAATATAAATTTTTGACGTTTATATTTTTTTAGAAGTCGTTTTAATTGCATGTTTTGTATGAGTTTTCTGAATTTATATGTAAAACGTGCTAATTATTTATAAAACTTATTGATGTGTGTGGGGGAATTGATGGATAGTTAGCTCAAGCCGAATTTATCGGACAAATAAAACAAACTATCAGGTTGCTATTCCGTGACATACAGTCACACATAATTGGACAAAAATACCGCAAATCAGGAGGGGGGTCCTGAGGTTTTTCTTGTCCTCCTACAGTATTTTGTCCCAGATTAACGATGACACGAGGCGCATCAATGTTGAATAAAAATGAATTGAATAGTGCAGCGACAGCTTATCGAATGGAATCGACACTTCGCGGAGTAGACTTAAACTTACTGACTGTATTTGATGCAGTTATGCAAGAGCAGAACATTACACGAGCTGCTCACAATCTTGGAATGTCACAGCCGGCAGTAAGTAACGCTGTATCTCGCTTGAAAGTGATGTTCAACGACGAACTATTTATGCGTCACGGTCGTGGTATCCAGCCAACTCAGCGTGCACGCCAGTTGTTTGGTCCTATTCGTCAAGCTCTACAGCTTGTTCGTAACGAACTACCATCTTCAATCTTCACTCCAGAAACTTCAAATCGTCTGTTTAAGCTAGCGATTTGCAGCCCATGTGACGTGAGATTCGCTCCTAAGATCCTGTCTGGTATCGGTGAAACTGCGCCAAACATTCAGCTTCATATGGACGCAGATTTCGACCTGAACCTATCTGAAAAGATGCGTTACCAGGAAGTTGATTTTGTTATTGATTACGCTCGTTTCGAGCAACCAGGTTTCTCAAGCACAGAAATCTTCAGTGATGAGCTTGTTGTTGTTGCATCTGCATCACACCCACGCATTGGTGACAGCATTTCTGAAAAAGAACTGCTAACTGAAAAGCATGCGAAACTGTCTAAAATGAACGGTATGCGTAGCTTCTCTGAGCAAGCTTATCGCGATATCGACGTACAGGCTGCATACAAAGGTACTAGCCTGAGCAATATTCTATATGTTGTAAGCCAGTCAGAGCTAATTACGGTTGCTCCACGTTGGTTGGTAGAGAACATGCCACAGTATGATCAGTTGAAAGTACTGAGCTTCCCATTAGCAAATAAACGTATCAGCGGCTTCCTGAGCTGGCACGAGTCTAGCGAAAAAGACAAAGGCCATATCTGGATGCGCGATCAGCTGATGATGATTTGTGGTGAAGCAGTAGCGTCTACTCAACGCTAATTCAACAGCTTAAAACTAATAAACTAAAACACCAATAAGCATTGAGATTATTGGTGTTTTTTTGTTTATTCAGTTTGCTGATATATATATTAGCCAAATCGGCTAGAGGGCACATTTTTGGAAATTTAATTCTTTTGGCGTGACTTCCCCGGTTGCCTTTTCTATTGCCAACTGTACACTTGAACGCCAAATTAGCTTACATGTGTAAGCCAAAGGTAAGAAGATGGCCAATTTAGACTTTCATATTGTTACAAGAATCAGAGATCAGGTTGCCCGTGGTGGAGAGCGTACCGCACTTCGTCACAAAGTTAATAATGCATGGAAGAGCATTAGCTGGAAGCAATTTGGTGAAAAGCTAGACGCACTGTCGCTAGCACTTTTGGCTCAGGGATTGAAAGCTCAGGATAAGGTAGGTATATACTCGAATAATATGCCGCGATGGACAATTGCCGATGTAGCTGCATTGCAGGTCCGTTGTATTACCGTTCCAATCTATCCAACCAACACTGCTGATCAAGCAGCATACATCACCCAAAATGCAGATGTAAAAGTCCTATTTGTTGGTGAGCAACCTCAATTTGATGCAGCAATAAGCACATTTGATCAGTGTGAAAAACTTGAATTGATTGTCGCGATGTCAGATGACATCGACCTGAAGAATCATCCTGCTGCGATGTCTTGGGATACCTTTATTGCTAAAGGTGAGCACGAGTACCAGAGTCAGTTTGAAGAGCGCTTAAAGAGTGCTGATATGGATGATCTGTTCACCCTAATCTATACATCGGGGACAACGGGTCAGCCTAAAGGTGTCATGCTGGATTATCGAAATATAGGTACTCAGTGTGAAAGCCACGATAAAAGCATGACTGTCACACCTGAAGATGTTTCTCTCGCATTCTTACCGCTTTCACATGTTTATGAGCGAGCATGGACATTTTATGTTCTCTATAAAGGGGCGACCAACTGCTACCTGCAAGACACCATGCAGGTAAGAGATGCGTTGGGTGAAATCAAACCTACTGTGATGTGTGCGGTACCGCGCTTCTACGAAAAAATCTTTTCAGCTATCCATGAAAAAGTACAGCGAGCACCATTTCAGAGAAAGATGGTGTTTACCTGGGCTGTGAACATGGGAGCAAGAGTCGCAGCCTGCAAGCAAGAAGGTCGCGAACCTTCCTGGCTGTTGAAGAAGAGCTATAAAGTTGCAGATAAAGTTGTACTGAATAAGCTAAGAGAGCTTCTTGGTGGCAGAATCAACTTTATGCCATGTGGTGGTGCTAAATTGGATGCGACGATAGGACGATTCTTCCATGCGATTGGTATCAACGTAAAGCTTGGCTACGGAATGACAGAAACGACAGCAACGGTTTCTTGCTGGCGGGACAATGTATTCAACCCTGATTCAATAGGTACTCTGATCCCTGGGGCAGAAGTTAAAATTGGGGAAAACAGTGAGATTCTGGTTCGTGGTCCAATGGTTATGCGTGGCTACTATAAAATGCCAGAAGAAACGGAGAAGGCCTTTGATGAACAAGGTTTCCTTAAAACGGGTGATGCTGGCGAATTTGATGCTGATGGCAACCTGTTTATAACCGACCGTATTAAAGAGTTGATGAAAACCTCTGGTGGTAAATACATCGCACCACAGGTTGTTGAAGGTGCTATTGGTAAAGACCACTTCATCGAGCAGATTGCCGTAATTGCTGATACTCGTAAGTTTGTGTCGGCTCTGATTGTTCCAAGTTATGAAGCACTTGAAGAGTATGCCAAAGAACTGAACATTAAGTACCAAGATCGACTTGAACTGCTTAAGAACAGTCAAATCGTCGAAATGCTGGATAAGCGTGTTGAAGAGTTACAGAAAGATCTTGCTAAGTTTGAACAGGTGAAAAAATTCACATTGCTTCCAAAGGCATTCTCAATGGATAAAGGTGAGTTAACACCTACTCAGAAGCTTCGCCGTAAAGTCATCAATGAACGTTATGAAGATGAAATCGAAGAGATGTATTCTGAGAAAAATACCAAGAAGTAAAATCAATCTAAAAATGTGACTGAAAGCCCGTTAATCCTTAGTGTTTGACGGGCTTTTTAATAACAATCCAATCAGTTGAATATCATTTATTCTGCTATCAGAAATTTAACAGAATATATCTCTGTATAAAAAGCGAGCTGTAGAAGTTAGTCTTTTTTTTAAATTCCCTCTTGATTTAAATTCGGTAAAGCTGGAAATTAGAGTGAAAACACAAGGGTATCCCTTGTGTTGGTCATGAACATATCGCTATTAGAACACGTTTAAGCTGTACCTCTGTTCCTGCTTTATAGCGGTATTTTTTAGGCTACGAATAAGCCCTAACATGAAATACGACAATCTGGATAGTAGGCTGCAAAGGCTAATAGCCATACCTGGCTCTATTAGGCTTGATTGTGCGTATTAAGGAGACAAATCAATGGAAATGTTATCCGGTGCGGATATGGTTGTTCGCTCTTTGATCGACGAAGGCGTTGAACACATCTTTGGCTACCCTGGTGGCTCAGTTCTAGACATCTACGATGCTCTACATGAAAAAAGCGATATTGAACACGTATTAGTTCGCCATGAACAGGCTGCTGTCCATATGGCGGATGGTTATGCTCGAGCTACGGGTCAAACAGGTGTTGTACTTGTTACATCTGGTCCGGGTGCTACCAATGCGATTACTGGTATTGCAACGGCTTACATGGATTCAGCACCGATGGTGGTGCTATCTGGTCAGGTACCAGGAACACTTATCGGTAACGATGCTTTTCAGGAATGTGACATGGTCGGGATCTCTCGCCCAGTGGTAAAACACAGTTTTCTTGTAACCGATCCTCAAACGATCCCTGAAATTATTAAAAAAGCTTTCTATCTTGCTTCGACAGGTCGTCCGGGCCCTGTTGTTGTCGACTTGCCTAAAGACATGCTTAATCCACTGGTTACCTTCCCATATGAGTATCCAGAATCAATTAAGATGCGCTCATATAATCCAACAACTTCTGGTCATAAAGGGCAGATCAAAAAAGGCCTGAAGACGCTTTTGGAAGCTAAAAAGCCAGTACTTTACGTTGGTGGTGGTGCAATCATTTCAGAGTGCCACGAACAAATTATATCACTGGCAGAAAAACTCAATATTCCGGTGATTAATACCCTGATGGGGTTAGGTGCCTTCCCAGGCACACATAAGAATAACCTTGGCATGTTGGGTATGCATGGTACCTATGAAGCCAACATGGCAATGCATAACTCGGATCTGATCTTTGGTATTGGTGTTCGCTTTGACGACAGGACAACAAACAATGTCGAAAAATACTGTCCAAACGCTAAGATCATGCATATCGATATCGATCCATCTTCTATCTCGAAAACAGTTCGTGCCGATCTTCCGATTGTAGGCTCTGCTGAAGTCGTCCTTGATGCCATGCTTAAGCTATTGGAAGAACAGAATAGTACAAATGACCACGAAGCCATTGAGCAGTGGTGGAAAGAGATCAACGTATGGCAGGAGCGCAAGTGTCTGAGCTACGATACCTCTTCTGATCGTATTAAACCTCAAGAGGTTATCGAAACACTTTACAAAGTGACAAATGGCGATGCTTATGTTGCTTCTGATGTTGGTCAGCACCAGATGTTTGCCGCATTGTATTACCCGTTTGATAAGCCGCGCCGTTGGATTAACTCTGGTGGTCTGGGAACTATGGGCTTTGGTTTACCTGCTGCAATGGGCATCAAATTTGCGATGCCGCAGGAAGAGGTAGTGGTAGTTACTGGTGATGGTAGTATCCAAATGAATATTCAGGAGCTATCAACTGCGATGCAGTACGATATTCCAGTTAAAATCATCAACCTTAACAACCGTTTCCTGGGCATGGTTAAGCAGTGGCAGGACATGATTTACCAAGGACGTCACTCCCATTCTTACATGGACTCTGTTCCTGATTTTGCTGCTATTGCAGAAGCTTATGGCCACGTGGGCATCCGAATCTCTTCGAAGGATGAGTTAGAATCCGGTCTTGAAAAAGCATTGAATATGAAAGACAAGCTGGTGTTTGTTGATATCAATGTTGACGAGACAGAGCACGTTTATCCAATGCAGATAAAAGGCGAGGGTATGGACAAAATGTGGCTAAGCAAAACGGAGAGAACCTAATGAGACATATTATTTCACTACTATTAGAAAACCAGCCAGGCTCTCTTTCTCGTGTTGTAGGTCTGTTTTCTCAGCGTGGTTACAACATTGAATCCCTGACGGTATCACCAACCGATGATGAAACCCTCTCTCGTCTAAATATCACGACCGAGAGTGATGACATGGTGTTAGAGCAGATCGAGAAACAACTGAACAAACTTATCGATGTTCTAAAGGTTCAGGAAGTGACTGAACTTCCGCATATCGAGCGTGAACTCATGTTGGTAAAAGTGAAAGCGGGTGGACATACTCGTGAGGAAGTTAAGCGCCTATCTGATATCTTCCGGGGCCAGATCGTTGATGTTACTTCGTCGCTGTACACTATTCAGCTAACGGGTAGCAGTGGCAAACTTGATGCGTTTATTACCTCCGTTTCCGATGTTACGGATGTCATAGAAGTCGCACGAAGTGGAGTTGTTGGCATAGTCCGCGGTGATAGAGCCTTAAAGGCATAACGAAAAATCCAGCGAATACTAAAAGAGGCATTTAATAGTGCCTCTTTTTTTGTTTGGTTTAAACTCAGGTAATTTGAGTAAATTCTGCCTTTCTTTGGATTCGTGTTATTAGAACAAGTAGAAGATCTCCTAAATGAGATGTCTATTATTTATGCTTTTACATTTTTTTTGGTAGAATGTCTCACTTTTGCGGCAGTGTTCATTTAATTCTTTGGAGAGACAGAGTTGAAAAAGCGTTGGATAAGCTATGTGGTAGCGACCTGGCTTGCTCTGTCTGCCGGGGTCTTATTCTTATCTCATCAAAAGTACCAATCGGTATATCAAAGCCAGATAGCTAGCCTTACGGAAAAAAGTGAGCTTCAGCTCGAGTTTTTGGAGCGTGAACTTTTCTCATTTGAGCAGCAAATCTTATCAACACTCAGGTTGTTGTCAAAAAGTTACGCATTGAACAGCTATGCCGAAAATCCAAATGAGATTGATCGAAGACAGATTCAACAGATGTGGCGATCTGTTCTAGGTTACCATCGTGCTTTCAGGCAAATCAGGTTTGTAGACATCTCAGGCGATGAGCTGATTAAAGTACACCTATCTTCCGGAAAGGGTATTGCAGCGAAGAAAGAGTATAAAAACATCGGTAAAACCGATTACTTTCATTATGCAAAGACGCTTAAGTACAGAACTATTGGTAGCGCAGAAATAGAGCTTGAGCAATATTCGGATAATCCAATTCAAAGGGTGATCTATCCTTTTGACATTATGGGAAAGCGCTCAGGCTATATCATCATAGATTTAAGCTTTTGGCATTCAGGACAGTTGTTTGAATTAGGGACGTCATCGACTTTCCCTTCCCAGATAATTACCGACAATGGTGATTATGTTGTACATCCAAATCCAGAAGTCCTGTTCGGCTTTCAACTCCAATCCCGAGAGAAGTTTAACTTCCAAAATACTAACCCAGATTTGTGGAAGGTGATGAATGCCAAAAGAGAAGGAAGTGAAGTTGATGGTGAGAACCTCTTTATCTTCAAAGAACTTTCTTTGAGCAAGCTTGGTCATATGTATTCGCTTATCGAGATTTCTGAGCAGCAAATTGATGAGTTGTTAGTAGAAGACTTCAAAGTGATATACGGGCAAGCAATTGTATTTATTTTTATGCTTATTGCTGTGTTGATGCCTACTTCTTCTCTGCTATACACAATGAGAAAAAGAAACTTTGATAGTAAATTGGCTCTGGCTGCACTCAATGGTATGTCGGCAGTACTTATTTGCGATAAGAAGTTTCTTATCCAGAAGGTAAACCACGAGTTCGAAAACATTACGGGTTACACCGAAAGACAGATTAAATACGGTAGTGTGAAAAAGTTGTTCTTTGACAGAAAGGAATCAACTAAGTGGTTTAGTATTTGGGAGAGCGTTTCTAGTGAGCAGTTCTGGGAAGGAGAGCTGAATATTCAGGGCTGTTCAGGTACAGAACTGACGACAATTACCCGTATTCAGGCCGTATATGACAGCAACTCCAAGGTGGAGAACTATATTATCTCTGTTGTAGATATCACGGAAAGAAAGGTACTTGAAGAGCAGTTAAGATACTTAAGTGAGCGCGATAGCCTTACTCAGCTCTGGAATCGCAGAAAGTTTGAGGTTGAACTTCGAAGTCAAACGGAGCTTTGTGCAAGATACCCTCAAAATCATATAGGTTGCCTTGCGTTAGTCGATATTGACCATTTTAAACGTATTAATGATCAAAAAGGTCATGATGAAGGTGACCGTGTTATCAATAGAGTTGGTGCAATTCTTACTAGCTCAACCAGAAGAACAGACTTTGTTGCCAGAATTGGTGGCGAAGAGTTTGCTATCTTAATGCCTCATACCAACCTCGAAGAAGCTGAAACCGTGCTAGAAAGGATGCGTGTCGCTGTTGAGCGAGACGAATCTGCTGAAGTAACGATAAGTATCGGCTATACAAAACTGAACTCTGACAGTACGGATTCGTATAAATGTGCGGACATTGCGCTTTATGAGTCTAAGTCATTGGGAAGAAATAGAACCTCGCTCTGTCACAGCATAAATGACTCAGTATCGGCTTAAAAAAACAGCATTAGACTAAAGTATAACCTTATTTTGTGCTTGAGCTATAATTGCAAATGAGTAAACTGAGTGTTTTGTAAACAACTCCCAGTTAGCTTATCTAGGAAGAATCGCGGAATCCCGTGTTTTATTAAGGAAATCATACAGTCTGGGTACATGAGGCAATCGTATGTTAACGCAATCACTAGTGAGGCTTACCGTCGGAAGTCTAGTAATACTTGGTATCAAACTTTCTGCAATTTACTTTTTGCCAATGGTATTACTGCTAAACACACACCATAAAGAATTCTTTGGATGGTAAGGAAAAATCGGAGCAAATGCTCCGATTTTTTTATATCTGAATTCAGTGTGTTGAGCTACACACGAATTAGACCTTAGTCTAACGAGCGTACCTCTTATGCGGCTAATGGAAGCAAGCATTCCCAGTAAGTCTTTATATTTGGCAATAAAAAAGGAGAACCGAAGTTCTCCTTTTTAGTATCTAAAATACGACGTCTTATAGTACGTGTACAGATGCAGTGTTAGTTGTACCAGAAGCAACTAGAGCACCAGATACCATCACTACGATATCGCCTTTCTTACCAAGACCAGTTTCAAGAGCAAGTGCTTTACCGCTTGTGTAGAAGCCGTCAGTGTTTTCGAACTCTTCAACAACGATAGGACGAACGCCTTTAGTTAGAGCTAGCTGAGCAGCAGTCTTTTGGTTAGAAGTTAGTGCAAGGATGTTTGCAGTTGGGAAGTACTTACGGATAGAACGCGCAGACTTACCACCTTCAGTTGCAACAACGATTAGTGGAGCAGCTAGTTTCTCAGAAGTATCTACAGCACCTTTACATACTGCTTCAGTGATACGCAGACGTGGGCTATCCAGACGGTCGCCTAGCTCAGCTTTAAGAGCAGCGTCAGTACGGTTAGCGATCTGAGCCATGATAGTTACTGCTTCTACTGGGTACTTACCTTTAGCAGTTTCACCAGAAAGCATTACTGCGTCAGTACCATCCATGATTGCGTTCGCAACGTCACCCGCTTCAGCACGAGTTGGACGTGGGTTCTTGATCATAGAGTCAAGCATCTGAGTTGCAGTGATAACCATTTTACGTGCACGGTTACACTTCTCGATCATCATCTTCTGAGCGAAGATTACTTCTTCAGCTGGGATTTCAACACCTAGGTCACCACGAGCAACCATGATACCGTCAGAAAGTTCTAGGATTTCGTCAAAGTTATCAACGCCTTCCTGGTTTTCGATCTTAGAGATGATGTGGATGTCAGAACCACCGTTCGCATCTAGAAGCTCACGGATTTCTTTAACGTCAGCCGCTTTACGGATGAAAGATGCAGCAACGAAGTCAACGCCTTGCTCACAACCGAACTTAAGGTCAGCTTTGTCTTTCTCAGAAAGCGCTGGAAGCTGAACAGATACGCCAGGAAGGTTAACACCTTTGTTTTCGCCTAGTGCACCGTTGTTAAGAACTTTACACTTAACTTCAGTTTCAGTAGTAGAGATAACTTCCATTTCGATTAGGCCGTCATCTACAAGGATAGTGTTGCCAGCTGTAAGGTCAGCAGCAAAACCAGCGTAAGTTACAGCAACAACGTCTTTGTTACCTACAACAGAAGCGTCTGTTGTGAAAGTGAATTCTTGACCAGCTACTAGATCAACGTCATCACCGTTTTCTAGTTTGATAGTACGGATTTCAGGGCCCTTAGTATCCAGAAGAATAGCTAGCTCTTTCTGCTGCTCGCTCATTACTTCACGGAAGTTAGCGATACGAGTACCGTGCTCGTCGAAATCGCCGTGTGAGAAGTTCAGGCGCATTACATTCATGCCTGCGTTTACTAGTTCACGTAGCTTCTCAACAGATTCAGTTTTAGGGCCAATCGTACATACGATTTTGGTCTTTTTCATGGAAAATACTCTCCGGTAAGTATAGTTACAGTTTTAAATTCAGTTAATTCAGGAGTAAGTACATAAGAAAGAAAATGACAACATTTTTTTAGTTCATTTTCTGTTCATTACCCGAGGAGGCAACTTCCTGAATTTATATCAATTAATATGGCAAACCCAGTTTCACATTGGTTGGGTGTGCAGTTTACATCTCAAATGCAAATACAACACTTTCAATATTATCAGTGAAAGATTGCAAAAAAATAACGACTAATTCTGTAATTTTTTTTCTTTTCGGCGCGAATTCTATCACTGAATCTGACCAAGATCACTTCTCAGAATTGTTTTAGGACAAGGTTTTTGCTCAAAATATTTAATTTTTGCTTCAAAAAAAATAGACATGCAGGTTACGAACTGAATATAATCCCTTTCGTTTCGTAATTTATAAGTTTCGATTAATGACCAAAAGAAATACACAGCTACGTCGTCATATGATTTCAAAGCTCGTTGATGAGGTAGGGGAGGTAAGCGTTGAAGAGCTTGCTCAGCGATTTGAAACCTCCGAAGTAACCATTCGCAAAGATCTTGCCTCTCTCGAGACTAATGGCCTATTGTTAAGAAGGTATGGTGGCGCTATATCTGTGCCAAAAGAAGTGATGACGGAAGGTTTATCTGAACAAGTTTCGGAACGAAAGTTAAACATTGCGAAGTGTGCGGCGGAACTGATAAAAGACCATAATCGCATTATTATCGATAGCGGTAGTACTACAGGAGCTCTGATTCCTCGTATGAATGATAAGCATGGTCTGGTTGTCATGACAAACTCTCTTTATGTCGCTAATACCTTGAAAGAATTGGAAAATGAGCCGACTCTTCTGATGACTGGCGGAACATGGGATAACCGTTCGGAGTCATTTCAAGGGCAGGTTGCAGAGTCAGTACTTAGATCTTACGACTTTGATCAGCTGTTTGTTGGTGCTGATGGTGTCGACATTACCCGAGGTACAACAACATTTAATGAGATGACTGGATTAAGTAACGTGATGGCCGAAGTGTCTCGTGAAGTCATTGTCATGATTGAATCCGACAAAGTCGGAAGAAAAATACCAAATTTAGAGTTGTCCTGGGAAAAAGTAGACATTCTGGTGACAGACGCAATGTTGTCTGATGAGCAGACAAAGCAAATCGAATCTCACGATGTTCGTGTTTTACGGGCATCTGCATAATTAAACGTACAGCTGCTTTCCTTAATTAACGTGTTGCTTGTGACGTCGGAAAGAAGCAGAAAATAAAAATGGAGAAACACATATGTGTGGAATCGTAGGTGCAGTAGCACAACGTGATGTGGCTGAAATCTTAGTTGAAGGTCTTCGTCGCCTTGAGTATCGCGGATATGACTCAGCTGGTGTTGCAGTTGTAGATGCTGAAAACAACCTTACCCGTGTTCGCCGCCTGGGCAAAGTTCAGGAACTGGCAGATGCTGTAGAAGCTGAAAAGGTAACGGGTGGTACAGGTATCGCACATACTCGCTGGGCGACACACGGTGAACCGTCAGAAGCAAATGCTCACCCACATATGTCTGGTGATATTGCAGTTGTACACAATGGTATTATTGAAAACTACGAAGAACTGCGTGAAGTACTGAAAGAGCGCGGTTATGTATTCGAATCAGAAACAGACACAGAAGTAATTGCTCACCTAGTAGAGTGGGAGTACCGCACTTCAGATACTCTTATCGAAGCTCTGCATAAAACAGCCGCTCAACTTGAAGGTGCATACGGTACAGTAATTGTTGATCGTAAAGACCCTGAGCGTCTGGTTGTTGCTCGTTCTGGTAGCCCAATCGTTGTTGGTTATGGTGTTGGCGAAAACTTCCTGGCTTCTGATCAACTGGCTCTGCTTAGCGTGACTCGCCGTTTCAGCTACTTGGAAGAAGGTGACGTGGCTGAAATTACACGTCGTGAAGTTAACATTCTTGATGTTAACGGAAACCCTGTTGAGCGTGAAATTATTGAATCAACGGTTGAACTCGATGCTGGTACAAAAGCTGGTTACCGTCACTTTATGCAAAAAGAGATCTTTGAGCAGCCGACTTCTATGAAGAACGTTATGGAAGGTCGCGTAACCAATGACAGTGTTATTACCGAAAGCATTGGTGTAAATGCTGTAGAAATTCTTTCTAAAGTAGAGCATGTTCAGATTATTGCGTGTGGTACTTCTTATAACTCTGGTATGGCTGCTCGCTACTGGTTTGAAGATATTGCTGGCGTAAGTTGTGATGTAGAGATTGCTTCTGAGTTCCGTTACCGTAACTTTGTAACTCGTCCAAACAGCCTTCTTATTACACTATCTCAGTCTGGTGAAACAGCAGATACTCTAGCAGCACTGCGTATTGCTAAAGAGAAAGGTTACATGTCAGCAATGACAATCTGTAACGTATCGGGCTCTTCTATGGTACGTGAGTCTGATATTGCGTTCATGACTCGCGCTGGTACAGAGATTGGTGTTGCATCGACTAAGGCATTCACAACCCAGCTAACAGCAATGCTGATGCTAGTTACAGCGATCGGTAAACACCAAGGCCGTGTAGATGCAGCTAAAGAAGCTGAAATCGTGAAAGAGATTCACGCTCTACCTGTTTACATGGAAAGTGCGTTGGCATACGACAAAGAGATCGAAACATTGGCGGAAGACTTTGCAGATAAGCAGCACGCAATGTTCCTTGGTCGTGGTGAGTACTATCCAATTGCAATGGAAGCTGCACTTAAGATGAAAGAGATCTCTTACATCCACGCAGAAGCATACGCAGCAGGTGAACTTAAGCACGGACCTTTGGCTCTGATTGATGCCGATATGCCAGTTGTTGTGATTGCACCAACTAACGATCTGCTTGAGAAGCTTAAGTCGAACGTTGAAGAAGTTCGTGCACGTGGCGGCTTACTCTATGTATTCGCTGGTGAGAATGCAGGCTTTGAAAGCGATGAGAATATGAAAGTGATCAAGATGCCTCCAGTAAGTGAAATCATTGCTCCTATCTTCTATACAGTTCCAACACAGCTGCTTGCTTACCATGTGGCGCTTATTAAAGGTACTGACGTAGACCAGCCTCGTAACCTTGCAAAAGCGGTAACGGTGGAGTAATAAGTCTCTTTGGACTAAAAATATTTGTCGAAAGACATTAAAGATTGATAGTTCTTAACCTCCTGTTGAGTTTGACTTAGCAGGAGGTTTTTTATGTGCGCACAGTAGAACAAAAATAGAGCCGCTATTGCGACTCTATTTAGTGTTTCTCAGCTTAGTTGTACTTGATGCGGTAGCTTTCAAGCTTGATGTTGCCAGGGTTACTTGGTGCGACGTGGTAGTTAATATATTCCTGGTCAATCTCAACTACATGCCAGAAGTTAGATGTTTCCATTTTTTCGTCGACAGGCTTATTAACAGGCTTTTGGCTGAAAATCTCTGTCCACTTCTCAGGGTTCATATCAGCAGGAGTTTTACCTTTAATGCTGCTACTCAGCACCTTAAAGCGATTAACACTGTCTTTATTGTATTCCCAATAAGCTGCTGGCAAATCGGTCATATCCACTTTTTTCCCTGTCAGGCCTAAGTCAGCTTTGTAACTAGAGCTAAGATCGTTGTTTACGCGAGCAACGTTAGCAGAAACCATTTGATTTCCATCCATCTTAAACTCAACAACTTTGTTTGCTGACACTTCAAATGCGCGAGTACCGGTATAGTCGGTTAGTGTGTAAGTCAATCCCTCTGCAGGCTTAATGCTATTCAAGAACTTAATACCATTATCTACTGAACCAGACTCAAGCAGCTTGCGGTAAACAAATATCTGAGAAAGTCCGTCCATGCTATGCTCTAGCTGGAACTTAGAGTGTGGGCTGAAAGTATGTGCCGCTCCCTTTGTAGCATAAATACCGTGACCACCGACCATGCCAGCAAACGCGGTCATAAGGATGACTGAGCCGTCTTCATTGACATGCTTGATAAGACTCTGTGAGCCCTCCATAGCACGGATCCAATCTAGTGTGTAACCAACAGACGCCTTGTTGTCTCCCCACACTGAAGCGTGTGAACAATGGCCAGGGATAGCTCTGCTATGTAGTTCCTTTTCCATAGCAAGCATTGGGTCAACACCTGTCATATCTTCAATTACCCAAAACATTGCATCGTATGATGTTGCGTTCCAGGCAAATATGTCTTCAAACGAAAGGCCTGAACCATCAGCAATTCCTTTCATTTCTTCTACCAGATCTGGCACTTCTCTCTCTGCGGTTTTTAGTAAGCCAGTGTTGTTGAAAATGTGTTTGTGAAAATCTGCATATGTTAATTCAGTACCTAGCTTACTAAGAAGGTTGCTAACCATGTCATACTTAAAACGGTTTACAGCATGACGAATTACCTTGCGAAGCTCTCTGCCATGCTGATAGCCGCGTTCGTAACTTGTGCCTGATACTTCAACGGTGAAAAACTCAGATGTGTCGTTTGAAATGCTTATCTGTTGCTCTATTGATGAAGTATTAGCGGAAGCAGCGTTAGAAACAAGAGCACCAGAGGCACTGAGAGCTACAAGCGATGCAAGGATGGTTTTCTTCATAGTATTTCCCTTTGATTGACCGAACTAAAAAATTAGCTTTTATGAAATCGTGACTATAAACATTAGACCTAGACTATAAAGCTGGCAACGATTTGCATAAGCTGCGTTGCTGATACATGCAAAACAATCAGCCATTGTGAACTGAGCCGAAAAAATTGGTTCTTTCCAGTTTTCAGACCCAGATTGGGGAGCGGTAAAGTATCTTCGTTTGTAAGGCTCAATATTATGTTCAAATTCGGAATAGTATAATTTAACTACTAATCGATTTTTGAATGGTTGACGGCTCAGTGATCGGATGGCAGACCTGATAAAGTCTAGCCGTTTTTAATTTTGAACAGCTCTTCTTGTTCTTCTGGAGTATATAAGTTACAGGTTTTACACATTGCTTTACCTGCTATCTTATATTTCAGACAGCAGGTTTCTCTACGAATAAATAACTTCTGGAAGTTTTCGTTATGAACCTTTTTAATCTGGTTCAGCTTATGACCGTTACGGATAATCTTGTCTGACAGTTGCGCTTGCCACTCTTGCATCGCTCCTACGTCAAACTCACTTTCTACATATGTAGGAGCAAGTTTGGTGAAAGCTAAACTGCATGCATATAAGGTGTTTCCCCAGAAAACACGGTTGCCAACTTTTTGCTCCTTAAAGTGGGGGAGAAGTGGCTCTGCGATTGCTTTAATCACTTCTACTAACCTTGAGTCCAGCTCATCTTGGTTGCGAACAGTAATGGCTTTAGGATTATCTGGATTGGTATCAAGAGTGTAGAATTCGGGGTTCTCACTAGCGTAGGCAGTTTTAACTCTATGGGCATCATCAATGGATAGAGATAGGTCAGCAAGGGAGAGCTTTGGTACCTTGTTGAACACTACCCTGTGAGCGGTCAGAGAAGTAAACACGCTGGCGTTAAATGTTTTCTGCCACACGGATGAGGCTACTGGTGTTTTAGTTTTCTGAAGCTTTGCAAAACTATTGATAGTTTTTGAGAAATGATTTTCGAACCACAGCAGTGCATTGGCACCTTCAACTGTGTTGGAATAATTAAGCCGGAAAAATGCATTGTGGGTATTCAGCCATTGTTGCTGCTCTTTTATACTCATTGCATTGGTGTTCTCAGGCAGAGTCAGCAAGCTTTTAAACTGTTGTTGAATATTGTCCATTAGCTTAACGCCTCATGGGTATTCTCATGAACGTAGGAGTGTGGCAGGCAGTAGGTTTTTTTGTTTATGGTTTCCATAACACCGTTAACTTTAAAGACAGAGCGCAATGTGCCTTTGGTTAGTACTTCTGATGGTGCTCCTTGTTTTACGATACGGCCTTGCTGCATCAGAACAAGCTCGTCACAAAATTGAACAGCCTGACTAAGCTCATGTAATACATACACAATGGTTAGCCCCTTGTTAAGGTTTAAATCTCGTAATACTTCCAGTAGTTCTAACTGGTGGCCTAGATCGAGGTAACTTGTCGGTTCATCGAGTAACAGCCACTTTGCTTCTTGCGCTAAGCACATAGCTAGCCAAACTCGCTGTCTTTCTCCTCCGGAAAGTGAGTTGACGATTCGCTTCTCATAGCCTTGAAGTCCGACAGAGTACAGAGACTCTCTAATAATTCTTACATCATCTAAGCTGTTTTTTTTATGCCAGCTTTTGTGTGCTACGCGTCCTAATGAAACTAATTGCTCAACCAATACACCTTCCGGGGCTTTTGGGTGTTGGGGAAGAATGGCCATCTGTCTTGCTTGTTCTTTTAGTTTCCATTTACTAAGTGGTTTCCCTTTGAATATCACCTCACCGGATTTAGCTTTTACTGAGCCAGTAAGTGTTTTCATCAATGTACTCTTCCCGCATCCGTTCGGACCTATAAAGGCGCTGACTTTCCCTTCTTTCAATGAAATATCAATACCGTTTAATATCACCTTGTTCTGGTATCCGGAGACAAGGTTGTGACCATGAAGTCCAGCTGAATCAGTTAACACTATGTGTGTCTCCTTAATAGCATGAGGAAGAAAGGTACACCTATCAGAGCTGTAACTACCCCTGCCGGGACTTCTGTTGGATAAAGAAGAGAGCGAGACAGATGATCGGAGAATGTAAGAAATAGTCCACCCAAGAGAATGGTCAGACTTAATGAGCTACCGGTTTGGTGGTTACAAAGCAGCCTTGCTGCGTGCGGAATGATTAAGCCAATAAAGCCAATGGGCCCAACCATCGAGACAGCGGATGCAGTGATTAGCGTACTGCCCGTCAGTAGCAGTAACCGTAGGGAAGTGCCTTTTAGTCCAACGCCTCTGAGTATCGAGTCTTCATAACTTACCCATTTAAGAGGAAGGTAAGCAAAAGCAATAAAAACGAATGAAAAGACAAAGCACGGAAAAATATAACTAACGTGCTCCCACCCTCTGCCGTAGAGTCCTCCTGCCATCCACTGTAATGCCAAATCAATTCTACCTTGACCGATAGTAAAAATAAGAGCTGAAGAGAGAGCACTAAGAATTGCAGTGACTGCAACACCAGTGAGAAGCGTGAGAGATAAGTTTCCTTTTAGGCTTGAAAGTAGCACTGGTACCGTACTGATCAAACCTCCGCACATAGAGAAAAGTATAAGTGACTTGTTGGTATCGATTTGCCAACCAAACCAATTGGGCAGCAATAACGCACATACGGCTCCGAGAGAGGCTCCCGCATTGATCCCGAGTACGCCACTATCAGCTAATGGGTTTTTTAATGCAGTTTGCAGTATATAACCGGAACAAGACAGCATAGCTCCTGCCATTAAGGCTAAAACAAGGCGCGGTGCTGTTAATGACCAGAAAGGGTGATAAGTACCATCGTTAAAGAAATGCTTCCCTGATTCGATGATTTCTGGTGTGACTGCTAATGCAACACCCGTTAAGAGGAGAAGTGCTACAGCTAAGATTGAAATATGAGTACGCATCACGTTTGAATCGCCTAAAGCCTTTTCAAGATTAAATAAAGAAACCAGGGAGCGCCGCAAAGTGCTGTCAGTACACCTATGGGTATCTCTAACGGCATGAGTAGTGTTCTTGCGAGCAAGTCTGACAACAAAAGCAAAGTTGCTCCAATAACTGCTGAGTCATAAATACCTAGCTTCAACATTCTTGCGATATGTGGTGATACAAGACCAATAAAACCCACAGGACCAAAAGCGCCAACTGCCGCTGCGGTTAGCATTACAGAAGTAAGACCGAACACGACCCTGTGTTTATTGAGGTGAATCCCCAAACCATGGGCGACAGTATCATCTAACAACAAATAGGCTTGTTGTTGCCTTGTTATAATCAGAAAAGCTAGAAGAGGAATAGTAATTAGAACTAAAGGCCAGAATACGCTCCATTGAGCTCCTGCGTTACTCCCTGTCAGCCAGAAAAACAGGGATTCGCTGTCCATGCCATCTGAAAGAAGAATAAAGGTCACCATTGCCTGACAAAAAGCACTAACTGAAATACCTGCAAGTATCAGTCGAACTGGAGTAATTCCATGATTCCAGCTAATACTCAAAGTGATGATTCCTCCCGCTAATCCTCCTAAAACACCCCAGAATAACGAAGGTAAAGGAAGCCCTACCACAAAAGAGGTTAGTACACTTAAAGATGCACCTGACATTACTCCGGTGAGGTTTGGAGAGGCGAGGGGGTTGCGAACAATATTCTGGGTAAGGTATCCGGCAATAGAAAGAGCTGCGCCACCAACCGCTGCAATCAATGTTCTGGGTAAGCGAAGCTCCCAGAACACTATATACTTGCTGGCGTCAGATTCAGTAAACGCAACTTGTACGAGATCAGATAAATCGTATTGATATACCCCTGACATCAATGATGTGAGTAGTGAAAGTAGCAAGACGACGAGGCATAAAAGCCGTAGAACTTTGCGGTTGAAAACTGCACTATCGGTCAGAGTTCTTGCTTCTAACATAATAATGCTCGGTTTAGTTTGTGAAGAGTCGGTGCACTGAATAAATCAGGATAAGCTTTGTGTGCTATATCCATGGAAACCCAGATTCTGGAGTATGGTCCTTCCGGCTCGCGCCAGTGTCCCCCTACTTTGTATACTCTGTTGTTCTTAACAGCAGAAAGGCTATCCCATACGTTTGTCTTGGTGTATTGAGCTTCTGAACCCTCATACATGAAAATAATATCCGGGTTCAACTTCACCAGCCACTCAAGTCCAACCTGTCCGGAAAAGGGCATTTTTGAAGAGTAAGGGGATGCTCCTGCAACATTTTTTATGTTTAGCTCATTCATTAGACCTACGGTCATATAGTGTGAGTAGTAGGCTCTCGGTGTGATTCCTGCACTGGTAAGAAATACCCCACTCAGACTTTTATTACCGATTTTTTCTTTCATGGTTTGAAGTGAATTTACAAAGCATTTGTTTATTTGCTTGCCTTGTTCATGTTGACCAATTAGATCCGAAGATTTCTGCACAGCTTCAAAGCTATCTCCGAGAGTTATTAGGTCGAATCCGACAGTAGGGGAGATTTCTTCATATCGCTTAGAGTGTGGTTCAACCATACGACGCAAGCCTATTACGATATCTGGCTTAGAGCGATATAACGCTTCGAAGTTTGTCTGAGAGCGTGGTCCTAATTGGTCGGTGTATTTTAGCTCTGGCAAATAGTCAGGAATACCACCTGGATAGGTGGACATGGCGACAGGGTGGAACCCAAGCGCTAAGGTTAACTCAGCCCCAAAAATAGATACGCTGGCAATACGTGGTGCCTTTTTCTGAATTGTAAAATGTGTATTGCCAAGGTCATCTATAACCGTATTTTGTACGGTCTTCGGTCGCGCATAAGCCAATGAGAAAGTTGTTAATAAAGTTAGTGCAAATGCAATGTAACGATAATTTCTATAAATCATTGCTGACCGAGTAATGCGAATTATTGGCATTATCATTAATTTGTGGTGTGCTAGACTACCACGCCGTTAAATCATCGCCAATATAACTGTATTTATTGCTCTGGTGATTCGCACAACATGCTTATTTTTCTCCCACTTTTTAACGCTTAAGGTTAGTGTTTTGAATATTTCTAAATTGAATATCGCCATTTTAAGTGCGGTATCTTTTTTTCCATCTCTTGCAGTGGCTCAAGACTCGAAAACAGAAAACGACATGGAGACAGTTGTCGTTACAGCTAGTCGTTCTCAACAGAAACTGAATGATGTACCTCGTTCGGTAACTGTTATTGATCAGAACCAGATCAACACTCTGATGAATGAGAGCCGTAACATCAATGATGTCCTTTCAATGCTAGTTCCAGGGATGGGGACGTCAATTCACGGTAATCTGAGTAGCAAAGGTCAGAATCAGATTCGTGGCCGTCGCGTACTGTTAATGATTGATGGTGTCGCTCAGAACAACAGTTTTCTGGATTTTGGTCAGGAGATGTCTTCAATCGACCCTCAGAATATCGAACGTATTGAAGTTATACGTGGCGGTTCAGCTGTCTACGGGCTCGGCGCTCAAGGGGGCATTATCAATGTCATTACCAAAACACCAATGGCGGGTGAAACTCAGTACAGAACCAAGGTAGGGATGAATGGTCAGGAGTTTGGTAGCGATTCGCTAAGCTGGAATGTGTATCAGGAAATGCAGGGTGGTGATGAAACCAACCAGTGGCGATTAGGACTTGGCTACGATCAGCGTGGTGGCAGCTTTGATGCAAATGGAGACAGGCTACCTTCGGTAAACAATGCTGATGATATGGACAATCTGAACGTTAATGGTGTCTGGAACCACAATTTCGATGCGGATCGCTCATTGACATTCACTTTTGGCGTTAGAAATATTAGTGATAACGATGGCTGGTGTGCGACTGGTGGTGATCCTGAGAATGGCACCTTAGCTCAGGCTGAACATTGTGGTTCGGGTTACAACAATGGGGTTGCCGGAAAGGTAGATGCAGATGGTGATCTGGCAGAGCCAAATGATGTTTCCCGTACCTTTGCGAATTACTCACTTCGTTATCAGGATCTTGATTTTAGTCTGGGTATGCTGGATGTGACTGGTTACTGGATGATGCAAGATACAGAGACATTCACTCTTAAGATGATTGACAAGACACATCCGGACAAACCAACTTATTATGGTCATAACGAAACTGATTTTGATCGCTATGGTGTGAAGATTAATATCGCAAGCAGCCTGAGTTGGGCGGATGTAACCTGGGGTTTGGATGTTGAACAGCAAACCTTTAAGCAACCAAACAATATTGGTTATGTGAATAACACGCCTGATGTGGACCAGTTCGCTATTGCACCGTTTGGTCAATTTGTTAGTTATCTGACAGACGATACTTCGCTCTCTTACGGTGCTAGATATGAGTATGTTCAGCTAAGTGTCGATGACTTCACTGTAGGCAATACACATAATAACGCTGGCAATCAGGTTCAGGGTGGTGAGCCATCGTTTGATGAGATGTTGTTTAACATTGGTGTGACTCATTATCTGACTTATGATCATCAGTTATTTGCTTCCTTTGCTCAAGGAATGTCAACCAACGAAGCTTTGCGTGATATTCGTGATGGCGACAGCTCTACCGTCGATGGTGCTATTCAGCCCATTAAAACAGATAACTATGAAGTAGGTGTTCGTGGATTGGTAGGTGCTTCTGACTACTCTGTCGCTATGTTTTATAGTGAGTCAGATTTAGGCTCAACGCTCAACCTGAATGAGGATGGTTCCGCTCTGGAAAGTACGCGAGCGCCAGAAAGGGTTTGGGGAGCAGAAGCGACATTAGGCTTTAGCCTTTCGGATAATCTGCGAAACGACAATACAGTGTCCTGGCAGGAAGGTGAGCGCAAGTTGGATGGTTCTTCCGGCTGGGAGCCGCTTGATGGAACCCGAATTGCACCTCTGAAGGTGACTTCTGCCTGGACTTATAACACTCAAGGTTTTGGGCGCTATAGCTTGAATATGCTCTATTCTGGTGAGCGTGACAAATCGGATGAAATCACAAAAGGAGCTGATGGAGCAGTAGATAGCTTCTTTACTGCCAATGTAGGTGCCAACTACGATCTTTCTGTTGGTACATTGAATGTTTCTATCGAGAACTTGTTCAATGAGGAATATATGACGCCATATGCACAAGCGGATGCAAATGCATCAAGATATTATAATGCTCCGGGCCGTCGCTTTTATGTGAGTTATGAGGTCAAGTACTGAGCTAAGTAGTTATGTATGAGATACTTTTTACGGTGGAGTAAACAGATATCTAACTAAGTTCACATATCGGGCTAAATCTGCTTTAAATATCTAACAACTAAGCGGATTATCGAATGTACAGGCAGATGTGGTGGAATTGGTAGACACGCTAGCTTCAGGTGCTAGTGGCCTCACGGCCGTGGGAGTTCAAGTCTCCCCATCTGCACCAGTTTGACTCGGTAGAGTACGGAAAGCCCGCTTAGTTATCTAAGCGGGCTTTCTTGTGTATGCTGTTAGGACTCGCTTTCAATAACGGAATGATAAGAGAGATATTTCTGGCTCTCTTCTGATCCCATATAACGCCCTAGCGTTTTTTGAGGTACCTTCTTCAGGTTCACCACTATCAGCCCGTCTAACGCATCATTAAACGCAGGGTCTACGTTAAAGCAAACCAGTTTTCCGTTTAAACCAAGGTACTGACGCAGAAGAACCGGAACACCTTTTCCTTTGTCTACACGTGCAATGACACGAGATAACAATTGAAGGTCACCTAGAGCCGTCAATAAGCTCGTATTCCATGAAGACTGCTTAGCTTTAAGAGGGTTGGATGCAGTTACGCATTTTGCACTTTCCACATCATAGTGGTGTAGCGTCATGGTTTCGGCCAGAAGTTGACGAGCCTCATGGCTGTAATCGTTACTGATACTAACCGGACCAAACAGGTGAGTATATTGTGGGTTCCTGTGAACAAAGGTGGCAATACCTTTCCAAAGCAATAGCAGTGCGCTCATGCTTCGCTGATATTTTTCACCAATGACAGAGCGTCCCATCTCGATCGCCTTGCCATTGTTCATTCTGTTTAAAAAGCGTTGGTCATAGTTAAATAAGGTTCTTGAGTAGAGCCCATCTAACTGTTGCTCCTGAAGAATGCTATCAACCAGCCCCAGGCGATATGCGCCTACCAGTTGTTGATTCTCTCTGTCCCAGACAAACAGGTGTCTGTAGTACTTGTCAAAGTCATCGATATCGAGAGCGAGACCAGTACCTTCTCCTACCTGACGGAAGTTCAGCTCGCGAAGTCGGCCTATCTCGTGCATCAGTGCTGGAATCTTTTCTGATGTCGTGCAGTAAACTTCAAAGTCTCCACTTGAAAGCAAATGGTCGTCTTCTGGTAATGAATCTATATCGGCTAACAAGGTATCGAGTGGAAGCGCCCCTGCTACTGGTTCCGAGTTATCGCCGCCATTTTCAGTTTGAACAACCTGACTCACATCGCGATTTAACAGGTAAGTGTTCAGACGAAGATAATTGACCAGCTTATTGTCATCAAGGTTGTTCACTTCCTTGTATTTGATTTGGTCACCAATAGCGATGGAGATAGTATCCTGCTTTTTGTTAAGCAGTTCTCGTCCCAACATCAGAGTACGAAGAAGGGGGTGAATTTTACCTGCCATGTAGAAATGCTTGGAGTTCATACCATTGATGAACATTGGCACAGTAACCGCTTTGTTCTTGCGAATAAGGGAACTAACCGAACGGCTCCACTCTTTGTCCTCAAGCTTTTTGGCCTTGCTATCGACCATTTGTGATACTTCTCCGGCTGGGAACATGAGAAGTAATCCACCGTTGGCAAGGTGCTTATTGCATGCACGTAGGGCTCGCATATTTGCCCTGGCAGCATCTTGGGTCTCAAATACATCAACGCCAATGAACAACTCATCTAGTTCGGGAACGGTTTTAAGGTATTGGTTAGCGAGGATCTGAATATCGCTACGTACCGAGAGTAGCATCTCCGCGAGAATGACACCTTCAACACACCCAAGCGGATGGTTTGCAACCACGACGGTTGCTCCTTTCTCCGGAATTGAGTCCATTGAGCCGTGCATAACCTGATAATCGATACCAAGAACTTCTAAGGTAAACCGGAGGAACTCTTGTGTGTTACACCCAGCAGGGCGCTGAGCATAAAACTTATCTAATGTACTAAGTCCGGTTGCCCATTCTGCGAATGATTCCCCGATACCAAATGGTGTTTTCCTTGGAAGGCGAAATGGACTGACAGTCTCCATAGCTTGCTACCTCAATATTCACTGTATTTCAGCGTATGCTATGAAGAATAGGTTGCAAACAAGCGTCAGTAAAATGAGAAAATGGTGACACCTTAGTTACATTCAGATGTCACTCAGAATACTTAGCTTATTCATTGCTAACTGTTCGCGACTCTTTTCTTTCTAGCATATACCTTGGGATATTTTTTGCGTAAGTAGAGCTGTTCAACGGTCATGCGTTTAAATGAAACGCCTTTGGTAAGTTTGATTATTACTTCTAAGTCATCTTGCCTCAGAATTTCACCTTCAATCGACAGAGTTTCACTATCGTGAAAGCTTATTTTTCCTGAAACAGTTAAGCCGATTGCTACAGGATTCTGGCTTAAGAAAACAATTCTCAGTCCCTGTTCTGAAATCTCACAAACATGATACTTCTTGTCCATCAGTGTGATTACGGGTCGGTCATTCCTTGGATAACGTAACCTGTAATACTGACGTCTTTGTTCGTGATTTTCCTGCTGCATATAACGTAATAGTCCTTGAAATATTTAGGATGAAAATACTATCACTGTTATCGGCATGCTTCTAATAATGATTAGAAAGAAATAATAAAGTTCTTACTTTTATCTACCTTTGTAACCTTGTGCTGCTGCTTACTTCTATCCAGACCCGAAGGTATAGGAAAAACTTTCACAACAGGGCTAAATAAAAAGAGGCCTGATTTTCATCAGACCTCTTGAGAGTATATTGAGCTGCTAAGAATTAAAGTGCAGCGATTGTTGCTTTTTGCTCTTCCAGCTTAGTCAGAGTCTCTTTGTAACCTTCAAGCTTTTCACGCTCTTTAGCGACAACAGCTTCTGGTGCTTTGGCTACAAAACCTTCGTTGCTTAGCTTGCCTTCGATTCGCTTGATTTCACCATGCGTCTTCTTCACTTCACCTTCAAGGCGAGCAAGTTCAGCGTCTTTATCGATAAGACCTGCCATTGGGATCATCAGTTCAGATTTACCAACCAGTGCTGTAGCACAAGCTGGTGTTTCTTCGTCAGCAGCAAGAACACGTACGCTCTCTAGCTTAGCCAGAGAAACAAGAACTTGTTTGTTCGCTTCAAGGCGAGCAGCATCAGCTTCGTCAGATGCTTTTAACATGACTTCCAGAGGTTTACCTGGATTGATGTCGTACTCTGCGCGCAGGTTACGGATACTTGAGATGAAGCCCTTCACCCACTCGATATCAGCTACAACTGCTTCGTCGTAAGATGCTTCATCAAACTGAGGCAGCGCCTGAGTCATGATGGTTTCACCTTCAACGCCTGCAAGACCTTTAACACTCTGCCAGATAGACTCAGTGATGTAAGGAATTACCGGATGCGCAAGACGAAGTGTTTTCTCAAGTACAGTAATCAGAGTATGACGAGTTGCACGCTGCTGTGCTTCGTTGCCTTTCCAAAGTACTGGTTTAGTTAGCTCAAGGTACCAGTCACAGAACTGGTTCCAGATAAACTCATAAATGGTGTTAGCGGCCATATCTAAACGGTAGTTGTCGATATGTGCGTTGAACTCTTTCGCTGCGATCTGGAATTGAGATTCAATCCACTTGTCTGCTAGTGAGAACTCCATCTCACCACCTTGAAGGCCACAATCCTGCTCTTCTGTATTCATCAGCACGTAACGGCTTGCGTTCCATAGCTTGTTACAGAAGTTACGGTAACCTTCCAGACGCTTCATATCCCAGTTGATGTCACGACCTGTAGATGCCATAGCCGCAAGAGTGAAACGAAGTGCGTCAGTACCGTATGCTTCGATACCGTTTTCGAATGTCTTACGAGTGTTCTTTTCGATCTTCTTCGCTAGTTGAGGCTGCATCATGTTACCAGTGCGCTTCTCAACCAGAGACTCAAGATCGATACCATCGATCATATCGATTGGGTCAAGTACGTTACCCTTCGACTTAGACATCTTGTCACCGTTCTCATCACGGATAAGACCAGTAACGTAAACCGTCTTGAACGGAACCTGAGGTTTGCCGTTTTCATCTTTGATGAAGTGCATGGTCATCATGATCATGCGAGCAACCCAGAAGAAGATGATGTCAAAACCAGTAACCAGAACATCAGATGGGTGGAACATCTTCATATCTTCTGTATCTGCTGGCCAGCCCTGAGTAGAGAAAGTCCAAAGCGCAGATGAGAACCATGTATCCAGTACGTCATCATCCTGACGAAGAACGACAACAGGAGCAAGGTTGTTCTTTTCACGAACTTCTTCTTCAGTGCGACCTACATAAACGTTGCCGTCGTTGTCGTACCATGCCGGGATGCGGTGACCCCACCAAAGCTGACGAGAGATACACCAGTCTTGAATGTCACGCATCCAGGAGAAGTACATGTTTTCGTACTGCTTAGGAACGAACTGGATTTCACCATCTTCAACCGCTTTCGTTGCTGTTTCAGCAAGCGGTGCAGCGCGTACATACCACTGGTCAGTTAGCATTGGTTCGATAACCACGCCACCACGGTCGCCGTAAGGAACTGTTAGGTCGTGATCTTTGATTTCATCCAGAAGACCAAGCTCTTCAAACTCAGCAACAACCAGTTTACGTGCAGCGAAACGCTCAACACCGTGGTATTTTGCAGGAAGCTCTGTACTGTAAACATCAGAAGCTTCACCGTTGGTGTTATAAACTTCTGCTGCGTCCAGGATTTCACCGTTGAACGTCAGGATGTTGATCATCGGTAGCTGGTGGCGCTTACCAACTTCGTAGTCGTTGAAGTCATGCGCGGGAGTGATCTTCACACAACCAGTACCTTTCTCCATATCCGCGTGTTCGTCACCCACGATAGGGATGCGACGGTCAACGATAGGAAGAATAATTTCTTTACCGATAAGATCTTTGTAACGTGGATCTTCTGGGTTTACCGCAACACCAGTATCGCCAAGCATAGTTTCAGGACGAGTGGTTGCTACGATAATGTAATCTTTACCTTCCGCAGTTTTCGCACCATCAGCAAGAGGGTAGCGGAAGTGCCACATGTGGCCTTTCTTATCTTTGTTTTCAACTTCAAGGTCAGAGATCGCAGTGTGAAGTTTTGGATCCCAGTTAACCAGACGCTTACCACGGTAGATAAGATCTTCTTCGAAAAGTCGAACGAAAACTTCTTTAACTGCGTCAGAAAGACCGTCATCCATAGTGAAGCGCTCACGCTCCCAGTCTACAGATGCGCCAAGACGACGAAGCTGTTGAGTGATTGTGCCGCCAGACTGACCTTTCCATTCCCAGATCTTGTCGATGAAAGCTTCACGACCGTAGTCGTGTTTAGTTTTGCCTTCTTCTGCAGCAATCTTACGCTCAACAACCATTTGAGTTGCGATACCTGCGTGGTCAGTACCAACCTGCCAAAGGGTGTTTTTACCCTTCATTCGCTCACAACGAATCAGCGTATCCATGATAGTGTCCTGGAATGCGTGACCCATGTGCAGGCTACCTGTGACGTTCGGTGGCGGGATCATGATGCTGTATGATTCTTTAGAGGTGTCACCGTGTGGCTTGAAGTAGCCTTTCTCTTCCCAGTTCTGGTATAGAGATTGCTCAATTGATTGTGGGTTATATGTCTTTTCCATGGCGTTCTTAATGGATACTTTTCGTTGATTTTTAAACTAGATAAACCGTATAGGTAAATTTCCTCTTCTTTCTCTTAACTGAGGAGAAGGACGTTACCTATACGGTTAGTATTAAATTTGGTGTTCAATATCGATGGTTTGCATCTGAAAACCAGCCTGACGGTATAGTTTATACCTTTCACGAGCCAGTTGCTTCGCTTTTTCATCGCAAGGCACGAAGTCTACCACTTGTGCAGAGGTTCGGGCAAAGATTGTCTCATCTTTAGACAAATTTATTATGATTTGTCGGTTCCAGCTTGGCTTAAGCTTGCTATAACCAATTTCAAGTTGAGTGCCGTTTTTTGGTCCTTCACCCACAAGATTATGGGGGAGGAACTGAGCACCTGAAAGCTGCCAGAGTTTATCATCCCACCTTTCTGCTTCTTGCTTATCACCTGCGTTTAGGTACAGCTTTGCTCCCTGAGAAACAAAGTGCTTTATCAGAAACAGAACGTAGTCCTCAAAGCCTTGTTCTTTGCTCTGGGGAGAGTCGGGTTTGATGATATAGAAAGTGGCGGTAGGCATGGTGTGATACTTAACTCGTTCCCACGCTCCTGCGTGGTAACGCATACCGTAGTCGAACTAGCGCGTATGCGTTAAATTTAGCTCAAGGTATGCATTCCCACGGAGACCGTGGGAACGAGACGAGTCTCCTGCCGGAGCAGGAATGACGATAAACTTGCTTTTTACTCTTCTATTTCCTGACCGCTGCGATTTAGCAGGAACTGAACCAGCATAGATACAGGACGACCAGTCGAGCCTTTTGCTTTACCAGACTTCCATGCAGTACCTGCGATATCTACGTGTGCCCAGTGATACTTCTTAGCAAAACGAGACAAGAAGCAACCCGCAGTAATAGTACCGCCCGGACGACCACCGATGTTTTGCATATCCGCGAATGGGCTTGCTAACTGTTCCTGATATTCGTCAGCCATTGGCAGACGCCATGCACGGTCACCCGCTTGTTCAGAGGCGTTTACGAGCTCATGAGCTAGCGGGTTGTGGTTAGATACCAGACCGCTGATGTGATGACCTAATGCAATAACACAAGCACCTGTCAGAGTTGCCACATCAACGACGCACTCTGGCTCGTAACGCTCTACGTAAGTTAACGCATCACAAAGTACAAGACGACCTTCAGCGTCCGTGTTTAGTACTTCAACAGTCTGACCAGACATGGTTGTTAATATGTCACCCGGACGATACGCGTTGCTTCCAGGCATGTTTTCACAGCCTGCAAGGATTGCTACTACATTGATTGGCAGATTCAGTTTTGCCAATGCTTTCATGGTTCCGAAAACAGATGCCGCACCACACATGTCGTACTTCATCTCGTCCATGCCTTCGCCCGGCTTAAGGGAAATACCGCCAGAATCGAATGTCAGTCCTTTACCAACCAGGACAATCGGTTTAGCTTCAGAATCTGGGCTACCTTTGTACTCCATTACCGACATCATGGATTCATTCTTAGAACCACGACCTACGGCAAGATAAGAGGTCATACCCAGCTTTTCCATTTCCTCTTCACCGATGATTTTGGTTGTCACCGTTTCAAAATCATCCGCAAGGCGACGCGCCTGAGACGCAAGGTAAGCAGGGTTAGCTACGTTTGGTGGCATATTGCCTAAATCTTTTGAAGCACGAACACCCGACGCTACAGCAAGGCCATGAGCAATGGCTTTTTCACCAAGGTTGAGTTCGCGACGAGTAGGAACGTTAAATACCAGCTTGCGAAGAGGGCGACGAGTTTCCGGCTTATTGCTCTTAAATTGATCAAATGTGTAGAGCCCATCTTTTGTGGATTCTACTGCCTGACGAACTTTCCAGTATGTGTCACGGCCTTTAACGTGAAGTTCAGTCAGGAAGCAAACAGCCTCCATAGAACCCGTTTCATTTAGTGTACTGATAGTTTTCTGGATAATTTCTTTGTACTGACGCTCACCAAGCTCGCGTTCTTTACCACAGCCAACCAGCAATACTCGCTCAGATAGTACACCCGGTACCTGATGCAATAGCAGCATCTGACCTGGTTTACCTTCTAAATCACCGCGGCGCAGTAGTGAGCTGATATAGCCGTCACTAATTTTATCCAACTGTTCCGCCACTGGAGATAGACGTCGCGGCTCAAACACACCAACGACAATACATGCACTGCGCTGTTTCTCCGGACTGCCACTTTTTACACTAAACTCCATGCGTACTCCTACATCGTGAAGACAAATAGAACTAAATGTTAGATAATCAGAAATTAATACGTAAAATTCTATAGAATGACTCTGAACCTAATATCTAACATTTAGTCGAAAAATTAATAAAATAAAAGGTTCACCGAGAAATTATAGTGATTAGACTAAAAAAACAAGTTTTGTACAGGTACTTTTAGCGTGATTATTGTCAGATATTTGACCCGCGAGACAATCAAGAGCCAGTTCGCCATATTTTTTGTGCTCTTTCTGATATTTATTAGTCAGAAATTCATCAGTGTTTTAGCCGATGCCTCCGACGGCGATATTCCAGCGAGTCTTATTCTTTCTATTGTTGGTTTAAACATGCCAGCGATGGGTTTGCTCATGTTGCCACTGAGTTTATATATCGGAATTTTGGTGACTTTTGGTCGTTTATATGCGGAAAGTGAAATAACCGTAATGAACGCCACCGGGATCGGAAACAAGTTTTTGATTCAGGCAGCGCTTTACCTTGCAGTTATTACGGCTTCAGTCGCTGCGTTTAACTCACTATGGCTTGCTCCATGGGCTCAGGATAAAGAAGCTCAGTTGATAGAAGAAGTTGCATCCGACAACAGTGTTGAATTGCTGCAGAAAGGGCAATTCCAGAGAACACCTGACGGTAGCGCTGTAGTCTTTATCGACGATGTAGATGGTAAAAATCTTGATAGTGTATTTGTGGCTCAAATAGTGCCAAAAGACTCACTAAGACCGAGTGTTGCGCTTTCTAAGACTGGCGTCGTAAAAGAGTTGACCGATGGTCGTCAGGTGCTAACACTTCAGGATGGTTCCAGATATGAAGGTGTCCCTTTCCGCGTAGACTACATGGTCACTCATTTTGAAGAGTATGATGCGTTAATTGGTCAGCGAGAAGTGAAGAGAAAAGGACGTGACTGGGAAGCGAGACCAACCATTGATCTTATTGGTAATCCGGATTTGAAAGCGAATGCGGAGCTGCACTGGCGCATATCTTTAATTATCTGTATACCAATGCTGACCATGTTAGTGGTACCGCTGTCTGCCGTTAACCCTCGTCAGGGACGATTTGCGAAAATGGGACCCGCTATTCTACTTTATCTGGCTTATTTCTTGTCGCTGAGTGCGATGAAGTCCGCTATGGAAGATGGCTCTATTCCACCTCATATCGGAATGTGGCCTATTAATACTGCGTTGTTGCTATCGGGCATAATAATGAACTCACTAGATAGTGTGGCTGTCCGTAAGTTCAAAGATAAAATCAGACAAAGAAAACTAAGCAAGAAGGTAGCGTAAAGCATGTTTAAAATTCTGGATCTCTATATCGGCAGAACCATTATCGCTACCAGTTCGCTTGTACTTGCTACGCTCGTTGGTCTTTCCGGTATCATCAAATATGTTGAGCAGCTAAGAAAAGTTGGTCGCGGTACTTACGATTTGTTACAAGCTCTTTATTTTGTACTACTTTCTGTTCCACGTGATATTGAAATGTTCTTCCCAATGGCTGCTTTGCTTGGTGCGCTAATTGGGCTTGGTATGTTGGCTGCAAGCTCTGAACTGACCGTTATGCAGGCGGCTGGATATTCCAAGTTGGATATTGGTTTGTCAGTACTTAAAACCGCAGTACCGCTAATGTTGATTGTTATGGCATTAGGACAGTGGGGAGCTCCTCAGGCACAGAAGATGGCCAGGGAACTGCGTGCTTTTTCGGTATCTGGTGGCCAAATTGTATCTGTTCGAAGTGGTGTTTGGGCGCGAGATGCAAGCGACTTTATCTTCATCGGAAGAGTTGATGATGACAACCTAACGGCAGTTAACTTGTGGCGTTTTAATGAAGATAAGAAGTTAAGCCAGGTTATTTATGCGGCTACCGCTGACTACATCAGTGACAATCGATGGCAGATGAACGACGTTCAGGTTACCAACATGGAGAACGAAGTTGAAGTCTCAAAAGTGACCCAGAAAACCTATGAATGGGATACATCTTTGGCTCCGGATAAACTCGCTGTCGTAACGGTGAAACCGGAAGAGTTGGCATTAAGTGGGCTGTATGACTATGTAAACTATCTGAAGGCCTCAGAGCAGGATGCATCACGCTATGAACTGGCATTTTGGCGTAAGCTAACTCAGCCCCTTTCTGTTGCCGTGATGATGTTGATGGCGCTCTCTTTTGTATTTGGTCCACTGCGTAGTGTGACTATGGGAGCTAGGATACTTTCTGGTGTAATTGCTGGGTTTACCTTCTACATATCCAGTGAGTTCTTTGGGCCGTTGAGCTTAGTATATAAGATTCCGCCTTATATAGGCGCAATCGCTCCTAGTATACTGTTCCTCATGGTGGCGATAATGTTACTAAGAAGAAAACTATAGATAAATGAAAGGGGAAGCATTGCTTCCCCTTTCTTTATTTATCTCGACTCTCTTTCAAACCAATTACTTTCCTTATGGATTTACTGGCCTAAAGAGCAAACTCTGGTTGTCTGGTCTATCCACTTAAATAGCACATGAGCTAGTTAATGAAATATTGATCGTGTCTATATTTTTGCTTTTTACCATGCACTATACTGCGCGTGTTTTTTATACAACTATCCGCACAACATTCTTCTAATAATAAAGAGATAACCTATGCAATTTAAGTCTATTCAGACACAAATAAGTGTCTATATGTTCGTATGTTCTCTTCTGATATCTGTTGCTCTGGTAGGAAGCGCTCTTAGTAACTCTGCTGATGTTCAGCAACTGACAGAAGAGAAGTCAGGTGAGCTACTGATTGATATGGTAAAAAAGGATTTAATTTCAGAGGTCAACACAACTTCATCAGTCGTACATGATCAGCTAAATGAAGTACTCAACAAAGCACGCACACTTTCATCCACTTTCAGCACAATAAAAAAAGAGCTAGATGAAGGGCAAATTGATGCGAAAGAATCTCGCAAAGTCATGACGCGTATGCTGAAAGATATGACGGAAACAAACCCGGACTACATTGGTTTTGCTTCTGGTTGGAAACCTAACAGCCTAGGTTCCGATACGCTGTTTAAAGCCGCTGGTGGGCACGATGGACAAGGCCGATTTGTTCCATATTGGAACAGAGACTCAAAGGGCATCTCTCTGGCATTAATGGAGGGGTATGAAGATAGCAGTCGAAACAGTAATGGGGATAGAGTAGGTGAGTACTATCTATGTCCTATGGAGACCAAGAAAGACTGCATTCTAAATCCTTATGTCTACTCTATTAATGGGCAAGATACACTGATGACGACGATTTCTTCACCCGTTGTGGTGGGTGGAGAAGCGCTGGGTATCGTGGCCATTGATGTTTCAATTAATGTGCTTAGTGATCTTGCTAACGAGATCAGTTCACACTTATTTGATGGCGCAGGTGAAGTGTTCATTATTAGCCAGAATGGCTATATCGCAGGGCATAGCGCTGGTAAAGGTATTGGTCAGCCTCTAAATAACAACGATATTTCACGATTGCTGAACAGCAATGGAAGTAAGCTTGAACTTGGCAATGAGAACATTATTGTTACTGCTCCTGTAAGCTTTAAGAGTTCAACTGCTCAGTGGCAGGTTGCAATTGTCGTACCTACTAGCCTGGTTTATCAAGATATAGAACAACTGGCTAACAGCATTGAGTCTGCAAACACTGACGCCAGAAATATGCAGATTATTCTTTCTGTTTTGATCACTGCTGTGTCAGTCATACTAGCTTTCTTCCTGGCTGGAAAAATTACTAAACCAATTCGCAAAACGGTTGATGTGTTGAACATGGTCGCTGAAGGAGATTTAACACAACGTCTGCATATAAACACTAAGGACGAAACGCGTTCATTGGCAGATGCTTGTAATACTTTCCTAGATAAAACTCAGCCTTTGATCAGCGCGGTATCTGATTGCTCTAGTGATTTAAGTCATTCAGCTCAGATGACTCTGAATAGCTCAGTGAACACTCGCCAACAAATGGAAGAACAGCAGTCAGGCTTGGAACAACTGGCCACTGCTACCGAAGAGATGGCCGCGACAGCTGAAGAGGTTGCAGGTATTGCGAACAGAGCGTCATCTGCCACAGATGATGGTAAAAATGCCGCTCAGGAAGGTCAGAATGTTATCTTCGAATTAGGCACGGTTACACAGGATTTGGATCAAAATATCGCGGATACGTCGAAAGTCATTAGTCAGCTAAACGAGCAGAGCAATCAGGTTCGCGCTGTATTGGATGTTATACAGGGAATTGCAGAGCAAACAAACTTACTTGCTCTTAATGCTGCAATAGAAGCTGCGCGTGCTGGAGAACAAGGGCGAGGGTTTGCTGTTGTAGCAGATGAAGTTCGTTCCTTGGCTCAAAGAACGTCTGAATCTACGGGTGAAATAGAGAATATCATTCAAAGTCTTCAACAGAGTGCACAGTCGGCTGTTGGCGCAATGGAGAGCAGTCAATCCAGTGTTGCAACAGGTGTTGAGCAGGTAGAGAAAGCGAATAATACCTTATTGAGTATTCTTGATAGCATGGATCAGATCCATCAATTGAATATTCAGGTTGCAGCCGCCGCTGCTCAGCAAAGCACAGTATCTAAGGATATTAGTGCAGGAGTTACGGATATTAATACTGTCGCAGGCTCGGTAGCTCAAGATACTCAGGCAACAGAGCAAAGTAGCCACCAGTTGAATGGTATTTCAGAAAGCCTAAGTAAGCATGTTGGACAATTTAAGGTGTAGTTGATTGAGCCAAACTAAATACTACAGACTGATATAAACCAAAGGAGCTGAAAAGCTCCTTTGTCATTCATTGGCATCAAGGCATTCCGGGTGAGCTATCCAATCGTTAACTCTAGTTGTGTTTTCTATTAGCCATTTTTCGGCAGCATCGCGAACAGACAACTTTTCTACATCAGTAAGATAAGCCGCATAGCTCAGATCTTCTGCATCCATGACAAAAGATTTTGTAATGGCTAAAGCACAAGGGGATTTCTCTTTCAATGAGCTGGACACTACTGATTTGATCCACCCTGTCTTAGGATTGTCGCAATCCCAAGGGCGATGTGGATTGACTCCCCAGGATGCGTCTGTTTCACATCTTTCATCAAAATCCGGAAGTTCCACAAACTCTCCATCATATACTTGCCATATCCAGTTGGGAGACCAGTTGAAAATGAGTATGGGTTTGTTTTGCTCCATTGACTCAATAATTTTCTTATTTATTTCTTGCGTATTTTCAAGTTGAGTTACCTGAAATGGTAGTTCAAAGGCTCGCATTTTTGCTTGTTCTGGTTTATCCCATGGCCCAGCATAATATGTTTCAGTACCACTGGCGTCCGTAAATACACCGGGACAATTTGCCAAAGCTTTCCAGGAGGGTAATCCCGGACAAAGCTTTTTTGCGAATAATGGGTACCACCATCCCTCTCTGGAAGTCAGGTTATGTTCAGCAGCGACTTCAGCGCGATTCATCTCAAGCATAGTTTTCAGCGGCTTACTCATAGAGCCTTCCCATACTTCTACTTGAATATCTGCTTTTCCAGCATTCAGGTAGAACCATTGTCCGGATGAGGAGCCCTCAAATAATTCGCTTTCAATATTCTGACGTTTAAATAGTAAATCCAGTACATGGGTTAATACTTGCTGGCTAGACCAATTGAGCTCAAGCAAAGTGACAGTTTTAGGGAAGGCAGAAAAAGAAGTGACCAGAGATAAGAGCACTAAAATTTTCTTTACTACGTGAGTCGTATTTTTATTCGCTAGGCTGTGTTTTTGTCGTAAATGATGTAGTAACACAAGCGCCCCCATTCAGTAACACTAATTTCTAGTATAGTGTCCAAGTTTCATAAACTTCGGTCTTGAACTTAATAATTTCCCAATAAATTTATGCCTATGCTGGTTCGTCTACTACACCTATAAGGGGGGAACAAGACACTTACATGCTCATCGAAAATTATTCAGGGAGCACAACGACTTCAGTTTTTGCCCACATATCGTGGAAGCCACGCTTTTTCGGATCAATAGGTACGGTTAGGTTTGCTAATCCGAAGATAGATGTCCCAATTCGAATTAATGCCTGTGTGGGAGTGATGGTGGTTCCATCTGGCTTTTGAACTCGTAGCTTCCAGGCGCGCATTCCGACGGTCTGTCCTGCTCTGGTCCAGAAATAAACAAAGAACCCAACCCAAATAACACCTAGGTAAAGAGTAAATACATGACTGAAGATAGGGTGTTTAGTGAGCATATCGCTGGCATCGGTGTATGGAGCATAGTTCAACAGGCCCGCTGCGACTAACGCTTCTAAAACCGCAATTACCACACCTGCTGCCATCATTTCTATTGCTGCGATAACCAGTCCATCATATATGAGAGCGGCAAATCGTCGGGTCATTCCTGCTTTTGGGTACTCAATTTTTGTTTTCATATTTTTGGGCGACTTAGTATTTAGTAATTATTTATTTTGCAACAGAATACCTAATATCAATAAATATGGCTAACACAACGGATTTTGAATCCGTCGCCTCAATTCTGGACAATTAAGCAGCAACTAACTCACAAATAAAAGTTTTCTTCTTGCACCGCTTGGTTTCATCCGTATAATGCATCGAACAAATTGTGCCGGTGTGGTGAAATTGGTATACACGACGGATTCAAAATCCGTTGCCTTCGGGCGTGGCGGTTCAAGTCCGCCCACCGGTACCACTATTTAAACAACAAAGCCTCGACGAAAGTCGGGGCTTTGTTGTTTCTAGGCTTCTTAGAACGTACTTATCGTATTCTGACTGACATCCGTAAAGGCTTTAAAGCCAACGTCAATTTCTAGTAAAAAAGCCGAGAGTTTTACCACTCTCGGCTTTTTTCAGTCGCGGACAAAGTACTTTTGGATTATAGTCGCGCCACTAGATATTCCCATTCATTTATCATTCGGATAACACAGATGCAATCATTTGAAATAGCTATATTTTTACAGTTTTTTCTTGGCCTGGTCGCAGCAGTGAACCCTGTAGGTATCATGCCAATATTCGTCTCTCTGACTAACCATATGACAGTGGAAGAAAAGCGAAAAGTCGCGATGGTAGCAAATGTGTCAGTTGCTGCTTTTCTTACGGTGTCTTTGCTTGCAGGGCAGGTGCTTTTAGACATGTTCAGCATATCCCTGGATTCATTCCGAGTGGCTGGTGGCTTGTTGCTGCTTAGTATCGCTTTCACCATGATGAGCGGTAAGTTAGGTGAAGAAAAACAGAACAAACAGGAAAAATCAGAGTATGTCAGCCGCGAACAAGTTGGCGTCGTACCTCTTGCGATGCCATTGATGGCCGGTCCCGGCGCGATCAGCTCAACGATTGTATATGGTTCACGTTATCCAGGTATGTTCGATACACTAGGAATTATCGTTACCATTGTTCTATTTTGCTTGTGTTCATGGATTCTGTTCCGTTCTGCCCCTCTCATTGTGCGCTTTTTAGGGCAAACCGGTATCAACGTAATCACCCGAATTATGGGTTTGATTCTAGGTGCACTAGGCGTGGAGTTTATTGCCAACGGATTACGTAGCTTGTTCCCTGGACTGGCTTAAACAGGCAACCAACAAATAGCATTGTCACAAATCGGGCTTCAAAATATAGAATGTATTCTTTGATTGTGGCCTTACTTTTGGCGAAATATAAGAGGTGATATTGATATTATCTATATCACCTTTTTTAGTACCTATTTCTGTTCTGTCTGGTTAGTAATTAAACTGGAAAAAGAAAATATGGAAATAGGACTCCAATGTGAAAAAATGGCTATTGAGTGCGACGACTGTCGGACTATTATCTGCATGCAGTACTCAAACTGTTCCCACCGATACATTTTTGTTTGAAGGTCGCGATAGTTATCAGCTGGTTGCCGCTGATGTATTCCGATTAAGAAAAGCTTACCCAGAATACAACTTAACTAAGTCACTCAGACCTCTATACAAAAATCGTTATTACTCAGAACCTGACTTCAAAGCTGCGTTATCTGAGAGCCTCAAATTACCTTTAAATGATGAACTCTATGTTGAGTTAAAACGAAATGCGTTAGTTGATGCGCAAAAAGTTCAGCTCAAAGTTCTGTCAGATAAGGCGGTGCAGGTTAAGTTTGGTCACTCAGATAGCATTGAACTTTCTGAAATGCTGGATACCAGTGCGTTTCAGTTGCCTGTAAATATTTCGGCGGATGGAAATAAAATCGCAACCGGAGAAATGGAAGTTATTGTTGCGGAAAATACCTTGTGTGTTTCAGTTTCCACAGCTCAGGGAGCGTTAATAAATAAGATATGCCCTGAGTCCAACAATACTTTTTCACTCTCAACGGATGTTAAATACCAATATAGTGGATTGGGGCAAGAGTTTCAGAATCCAGGTGTGATAGATGGGACATGGAACGGGAAGGTTCGTCATTCCGGAAACCGTATGGAAGGATTCAATCACGGAGCTACTGGTAACACGATGTTTCCTGTTCTCTATGCAACAAACACCTCAGCCACTGACTTTGCCATATATCTGGATAACAAGTACTCAACAGAATGGGATTTTACTAAAAGTGACGCTCACATAAACTCAGTTAAAGGGGATAGCAATCTGATTGTGATGCTGGCGGATGAACAGGCTGAGCTGCGTGAAAAGTACATGCAGTTGACAGGTAAACCACTTGTTCCTCCCCGTAAGATGTTTGGATTGTGGCTTTCGGAATATGGTTTTGATAACTGGCAGGAGATGGACGATAAGCTAAATACTTTGAAAAGTCAGAATTTCCCTATCGATGGCGTCGTCATGGATCTTCAGTGGTTTGGTAATGTACAAGGCGGTGATCCAAACAGTCAGATGGGAACATTGACCTGGGATAAAAAGAATTTTCCTGAACCAGAACAGAAGATAGCTAATCTGAAAAAAGACGGTATTGGCATGATGCTCATTGAAGAAAGTTATGTCAGTTCCGGACTGGAAGAACACCGTGAGCTCGAGAAGCGAGGTTATCTAGCCAAAGATCCTGAAACTGGAAAAGCGATCAATACCAATCCTTCTGGTGGTGGTAATTGGTGGGGTAAAGGTGGAATGATCGACTGGAGCAACCCGGAAGTAGGTGAGTTCTGGCATGAATGGAAACGGAAACCCCTGGTCGAGATGGGAGTGATTGGGCATTGGACTGATCTGGGTGAGCCAGAAATGTATAACCCTAAGTCTGTTTATTTTAACGACCAACCTCATAACGAAATCCACAATGTTTTTAACTACCGCTGGCTTGAGAGCATTTATGAGGGATATCAGAGAAATGAAACTGCAACACGCCCATTTATGATGAGCCGTTCAGGTACTACAGGTATACAGAAGTTTGGTGCATCAATGTGGTCGGCAGATATTGGCTCGAATCTTTCTAGCCTTGCTACCCATGCAGGACAGCAGACGAACATGATGCTTTCTGGTATTGATTACTATGGCTCTGATATCGGAGGTTTTCATCGGAAAGGGCTGGTAGCGATAGGGGAAAGGAAAAAGGTCGTCTTGAAAGAGACATATACCCAGTGGTTCGCATACAGTTCAATGTTTGATGTTCCGGTAAGGCCGCACACTGAAAACCTGTGTAATTGCAAAGAAACTGCACCAGATCGAGTTGGTGATTTGCTCAGTAACAGAGCAAATATCGAGCTGCGTTATCAGATGATTCCATACCTATACTCACTGGCTCATGTTGCCCATTTAGAGGGAAAGCCTCTCTTTCCTAGCTTAGCTTACACCTATCCCAAAGATGATAGGGCGCTTGCTCAGCATCATCAGAAGATGATTGGATCATCATTAATGAGTGTTGCTGTTGCGCAGCTCGGTCAAACGACAACAGAGGCATACTTTCCGGAGGGAAACTGGTTTGATTTCCGCACAGGAGAGAAACTCAACCTTTCTGAGACAAGACATGCGAAGGATCTTCCTTTGTATCAAGACGGTTTGTTTGAACTGCCATTGTTTGCTGTTGAAGGTGCCATTATTCCATTCAATCCGGAAACGACGGGCAATATGAGTAGTGATGTCCCGGATACTTTGGCGGTCAAAGTTTTTGGTTTAGCTGAAAGCAATGAGTTTACTCTGTATGAAGATGACGGGGCTACGAATCGTTATCTTGATGGGGAAGTCAGAAAAACGAGATTTGAAACAAACCACTCTGGCTCAAAAGCTAATATGACGCTCTCAACTCATGGAAGCTATCAGAATGCGAAGGATAAACGGGATCTTCTTATTGATTGGTTTATCGGTGACAGGGAAGTTGAAGAGGTATTGCTGGATGGTGTGGAATTAAGTAGTTGGGAGCAACTGGATGGGAAAATATCGATCTCAGTGGCTGATCTTAACCTTCTAAAATCACACAGGTTTACCTTAAAACTCAAAGAATAATCTTATCACTGTTTATGATAAACACCTTACGCCAGCATTGAACTGCTGGCGTTTTTTTAGTTTTTACATCACTCATGCAAACAAATTTAAAGCGCTTTAAATTTGTTTGCGCATACTGTCTTTCTGGTCACACTTTATACTATTTATTATTGATAGGCAGTGGTTTGAGTTATAAATTTAAAGCGCTTTAAATTTTACTGAAAATACTATGACAACATTATCAGAAGTATCTAAACATCTTGGATTATCAATGGCGACGGTTAGTCGTGCTTTGAATGGCTACCCTGAAGTCAATGCGAAGACGCGCCAGAGAGTTCTGGATGCGGCGGAAGAGTTGGGGTATCGACCAAACAGCGTTGCTCAGAAACTGGCGACAGGAAAATCAAAAATGGTTGGCATTATGCTGCAATCGCCAGATGAACTGGTTTGTGCACCGACCTTCTTAAAGGAGCTATCCAACATTAGTAATCACCTTGGTGTGAAAGGTTATGACTTGCTCATCAACTCCTCTCTGCAGGGGAACAATCTACAGGCATTAAAAAACTTTGTATCTAAGAGCTCTGTCGATGGTTTGATAATTAAAGCCCCTGAAGTTAATGACGAAAGGATCAGCTTCTTACTAGATAAAGGAGTTCCGTTTGTTGTGCATGGGCATGATATGAGTGAGCAAAATTATGCTTACTACGATATTGATAATGCTTCTGTTGCTAAGCAAGCAGTGAGCTTTCTGCATCAGCTAGGTCATGAGAAAATCGCCTTTATCAATTCCGACGAAAAACAGGCTTTCGCTAAAACCAGAAGCGAAGCATTTAACAACAAGGTGCTTGCTCTTAATCTGAATCCTGCACAATGTGAGATTTTCCACTGCTCGCCTGAGGTTAAAGCAGGGCACGATTTGGCTGTCGAGTTACTTAACGGTGATGACAAACCTACCGCGTGCATTTGTTCTAGCAGTAAGGTTGCTTATGGTGTGTATATGGCCGCTGGTGAACTAGGCCTTGAGATAGGTAAAGACCTATCTGTTATCGCCCATGACGATGGTATTAGCCACTTTGAAACTCGCGAGTTTAATCCACCTTTGACGGTAACACATTCACCGCTTACAGACTCTAGCGAGCCAATCGCAGATGCAATTATCAAGCTGATTTCTGGTGTTAGTCCTTCAGATCTAAAAATCGTATCACCGGTAGATTTGATCGTCCGAGAGTCTACCGGAAAACCAAATACCAAATACTAAATAACATTGAGGAGAATCCGCATGGATTGTTTTAACCATCCTGAGTGGACGAAAGATAAAAATATCTACGAAGTGAACTTGCGCCAGTATACCGAAGAAGGAACCATCAAAGCCTTTATGGAGCACCTTCCTCGTTTAAAGTCGATGGGGGTCGATATCCTTTGGCTTATGCCAATTCACCCTGTTGGTGAGAAGAATCGTAAAGGAACTTTGGGTAGTCAGTATGCCGCTAAAGATTATATGGGGCTAGATCCATCTCTAGGTGAGAAATCTGATTTAAAAATACTGGTCGATAAAGTACATGAGATGGGTATGTACCTGATCATTGACTGGGTTGCGAACCATACTGGATGGGATAATGTTTGGGTAGATGAACACCCGGATTGGTATCAGAGAAATGAACAGGGTGAGTTGTTCCCTTATACCTATGTTGATAGCAAGAAAACCGAATACTGGACGGATGTTATTGGCCTGAACTACGAGAACCAGGACCTTTGGCAGGGTATGACTGATGCAATGGCATATTGGGTTCGTGAGTTCGATATAGATGGTTTCCGCTGCGATGTGGCAGGACTTGTTCCAACACCATTCTGGGAGTTTGCAACAGAGCAACTTCACCAGATTAAGCACCTGTTTATGTTGGCCGAATGGTCTGCACCAGATCTTCATGATAAAGCTTTCGATATGACCTACGACTGGGGTTTCTACGAATTAATGGGAGAAATCGTCAAAGGTGACAAATCAGTATCAGATATTCCTAAATACTTAGATAGTCTGTTTTCCGAGTATCCAAAAGATGCTTACCGCATGGTATTTACAACAAACCATGACAAAAATAGTTGGGAAGCGAGTGATGAGGAATACTTTGGTAAGGCATTCAAAGCTTTCTCTGTACTTGCTGCGACCTTATACGGTATGCCTCTGATATACAGTGGTCAGGAATCGTATCTGGATAAGCGTGTCGAGTTTTTTGAAAAAGATTCTATTAACTGGAAAGAGTTTGAGCTTCAGTCGTTCTATACAGAACTGTTAAAACTCAAACATGAAAACCCTGCTCTATGGAATGGTACATACGGTGCTATGCCGGTGTTCAGGGATACAGAAAACCCATATGTAATCAGCTTTGTTCGAGAGAAAGAGAACAACAGCGTTGAGGTTACTATCAACTTATCAGGTGAAACTCAGCAATATAAAACCCTACACTCAAATGCTGAAGCAAACCTGGAACCATATCAATACGTAATTAATAGCTAGTACTAACTGAAACAAAAGGTCTGAAATATGAAGAAACTAAGTCTAATGAGCTTAGGGGTCGCTTTCGCCCTGAATTCTGTCAATGTTGCCGCATTTAGTGATGATCAGATTACGATCTGGATGCCTCTGGACAAAGGCCAGAAGGGCATGACCTACGCAGTAGAAAAATTTGAAGAAGACACAGGTATCAAGGTAAAAGTTGAATTTCCAGAGAGTCTGGAAGAGCGTTTTGTACAAGTAGCTTCTGTTGGTAAAGGCCCGGATATTATGGTTTTTGCACATGATCGCTTTGGTGGTTATGCAGAAGCGGGTTTGGTTCGTGAGGTAACACCAGCAGATAGCTTTAAGCAACAGTTTGAGGCGTTTTCATGGGATGCTGCGAGCTACAAAGGTAAGACTTATGGCTATCCTATTGCGGCTGAGTCTGTATCTCTGATTTACAACAAAGACCTGGTAAAAGAGCCTCTTAAAAACTGGGAAGACGTATTTGCTTTGGACAAAAAGCTTGCTAAGGAAGGCAAGAAAGCGATCGCTTGGGATGTGAAAACTCCTTACTTTACACACCCTCTATACTCAAGCGATGGCGCTTATGTTTTCGAGCTTGGAGCCAATGGCTTTAACCCTGAGAAAACAGGTGTAAATACACCTGAAGCCAAAAACACAATGACCTTCCTGAAGAGAATCATTGATGAAGGTGTGATGTCACCTGATATGGACTATGCTCATGCAGAAACTGCGTTTAACAAAGGGCAGGTAGCGATGACCGTAAATGGTCCATGGTCTTGGGCGAACATCGAGAAAATGGGTATTAACTACGGAGTTGCTGAGCTTCCTAAGTTTGATGGTAAAGCATCTCGCCCATTTGTAGGTATTCTGATGGCTGGTATTAACACTGCCTCTCCAAATACTGATATCGCGCAGGAGTTTATTGAGAACTACCTGCTGTCTATCGACTCATTACGTTACATGAACAGCCAGGTACCAATTGGTGTTCCTGCGCTGAAAGCCTTCTCGAAAGAGCTGGATAGCGATCCGCGTATTCATGCATCTCTGGTAAACGCACAAAACGGTGACATTATGCCGAATATCCCACAAATGATGGGTTACTGGCACGGACTGGGAGCGGCGATTACCAACGTTATAGAGGGACGTCAAACGGTAGACGAATCTCTGGTAGATTTAGAAAAACGTGTGTTAGCACAATAAAATCATCCCCTTATGGGGAACAGGAAAAATCATGATAGTGAAAACAATTAAAGATATGCAGGCATCTGCATTGGGTTTTGGTTGCTGGGCAATGGGCGGTACCTGGAATAACGTTTCAGATAAAGAGTCCATCGATGCTGTGCATGCTGCTATTGAGCATGGATTTAACTTCTTTGATGTGGCTCCTGTATATGGTCTTGGGCACGCTGAAACGGTGTTGGGGCAAGCTCTTCAGGGTATTGACCGTACAAAAGTTATTATTGCAACTAAGTGCGGTTTGCCTTGGGACAAAGACAACAACGTGACGAATAACCTGACGGCAAAAGGGATATTTCAGGAAGTAGAGGAGTCATTAACTCGTCTGCAAACTGAGTATATCGACCTTTATCAGGTTCACTGGCCGGATCCTAATACGCCAATCGCAGAAACGGCTGATGCATTAGCAGAGTTAAAACGTCAGGGAAAAATTCGTCATGTCGGTGTATCTAACTACTCGTTAGATATGACCAGAGAGATGATGAAAGGTGTTGAAGTTGCAACATTCCAGGGGCTATACAACCTTCTGGAGCAAAACCCGACTCACTATCATAATATTCCGTTGCAGTACCGGGCTCGCGAAGAAGCGCTTCCTTTCTGTAAAGAGCATGATATGAAGTATCTGCCGTACTCGCCACTCATGCAGGGATTACTTGCTGGTGTTTTAAAACGCACGGGCAACTGGGATGAGAAAGACGATCGCAGTAATAACCCTAAACTTAACGGTGAAGCGTTTGAACCATACTTCAACTGTGTCGAAGAGCTGAAAGTTCTGGCGAAAGAAGCCAATATTCCTCTTGCTCATCTGGCTATCCATTGGCTGGTGGCGCAAGAAGAAGTTGGCCCTGTTATCGCTGGTGCGCATAAGGTTGAGCAAGTTCAGAAAAATGCTGAGTTCATTGACTCAACAGCAAGCATAGAACTGCTTCAGCGTGCAGAAGCAATTGTAGAAAAATGGAACCTTAAGTAGTTTTTATCCTTCAGCCCCAACTTTTTGACAAATTGTTGGGGTATTACTCCCTTATTTCCTTACAAAATGTGATTACAGCATGTAACTCTGTATGCTTTTCGCTGTATTATTTTTCAACCCCCTAGTGTAAAAACGATTATTTAGCTGATTTAAGGCTTTTCCTGATAATCAGTAAGGCAGTTATTTCTGCCATTAAGCCATTTTGGATTGTAAGTAAGAAGAAATTTGAGGGACTTAAATGAATATAGTCTGGGCAACAAGTGAGGCTGCACCATACGCTAAGACTGGCGGATTGGCGGACGTGTCATACTCATTACCATATGCGCTGGCCGAAAACGGGCACAATGTATCGGTGTTCATGCCGTACTACCCACAAGTTATGGGTGACAAGTGTAAGGACACAGAAGTAGTTTACGAATTACTGGGCGTTCCATTCGGAGACGGAAGAGAAGAGTGGGGTAGCATTCGCCGCCACAAAGTAAGTGAAAACCTGTCTTTCTATTTCATCGTTAACGACAAATATTATGACCGACCTAAATTATATGACTGGGGCGGTAGTGAATACTCAGACAATGCTGAGCGCTTTATTTTCTTAAGCCGTGCCATTATGCAGGCTGTATTAGCGCTTAAAATTGATGTCGATGTATTGCATTCGAATGACTGGCATACTGCGTTATGTAATGTTTATTTGAAGAGTTCTCTATACAACCAATACAGTAACTTCAGTAAAGCTAAGTCGATTATGACGATTCATAACATCGGCTATCAGGGTGTGTTCAACAAATCGAACCTATACTGGACAGGCCTTGGCTGGGATTACTTCAACTTCCATTGTCTTGAGTACTATGATCAGCTTAACTTCCTGAAAGCAGGAGTTGAGATGGCAGATATGGTGACAACGGTTAGTCCAACTTATGCCATGGAAATTCTATCTCCTGAGTATGGATTTAGCCTGGAGCACTCACTACAGCACAGAGCTGTTCAAGGTAAGCTGCGCGGTATTCTTAACGGCATTGATATCAATGAGTGGAACCCAGAAACGGATCCGCTTCTTCCTCACAACTATTCTCATACTGATTTGTCTGGCAAAGCTTTATGTAAAGAAGAGTTGCAGAAAGAGTTTGGTTTGACTATCAGAGCTGATGTTCCTGTGTATGGTGTCGTTTCAAGACTGGCGACTCAAAAAGGACTCGATGTATTTATTGATTGTATTGATGAAATGCTCCGTGAAGATGACGTTCAAGTCGTTGTCGTGGGTTCTGGTGAGAAGTGGCAAGAAGAAGCTCTTGCGCATTACACCAAAGCGTATCCGGGTAAGTTTGGTAGTTTTATTGGCTATAGCAACAAGTTAGCGCACCTGGTAGAAGCAGGTTCTGACTTCTTTATCATGCCTTCACGCTATGAGCCATGCGGGCTGAACCAAATGTACAGTATGAGATACGGCACTATCCCTATTGTTCGTTCTACAGGTGGACTGGAAGATACGGTAGTAAACTATTCTGCGAAGGATATTAATAAAGCAACAGGCTTTAAGTTCTACGATCTGTATCCAGCAGCACTGCGTGATACATTGAGATGGGCGGCATCTATTTATCGCAATGACAAACCAGCCATTCAAAATATGGTGGTTAATGGTATGACTACAGACTTTTCATGGCATCACACTGCTGTGGAATATGAAGAGCTTTATCAGCACGCAAATACGAAGTTCTAAATTTAGTCATCGCAAATTACTCTCTTCAAAGGTCACTTTATGTGGCCTTTTTTAGTTGTCCAATTAAAATTTAACCCAGGAGTATTAACATAAAACTAAATTCTATATGTCTGATATTTATGCATTAATTTGTATTGATATTAATTTATATTTATTTGTTATCTTTCTTCCTTCAATTCCGGTAGTTTCTGTTTGATTAAATAATAAACAATAAAAAGGCAAAGGTTGCCGTCTAATAAACGTTTTAGATATCTTGCGAAAGGAGTTGGTTATGCTTGTATATGCTGGTGAAAGATTATGCCGGGGGACTTATTTATGCAGTACTTGTCGAATAGCGATTACTATTGATTCACGTAGTAGTATTTTACCGAGTTGCCCATGTTGTGAGTCGTTAGAGTTTATCGTTAAAAAGTCCACTCTTGCACCAACATTAATAACAGAACAAATCACCCCAGAATTCATGTCCTCTACAAAACTCTCGCTATAACTCTCTCCAAATTCTTTGCAGAATAAAAAAGCCAATCATGGGGGTGATTGGCTTAAATCTAACAAACAAAACAAAACGTCATTTGGCTAGGAACCCCGTTAAACAATTAAGTCTTAGGGGTTACTTAAAGGCTAGTACCTAATTGAAATATTGCAATTTAAGTCATCGATTTGTTTGATTTTTTTGTTTGATTTTCAGTAATCACATAGCTCTACTGGAATTTAGATCTCAAAAGTAAGATAAACCTGAAAATATTCTTCATATAATCTAATGCGTAATACTTAGTTAACAGATACATGTGGTAAATATGTATAGTCTGATTTCAAAAGGTGGCTAAGTACCTTTTCAGAAATAAGCACATACTCATAAATATAAAAAGGATTTGTTATGAAGAAAGTAGTTGTTGCCGTTTCATCCCTCCTTGCTTTATCTCCACTTGCAGTGAATGCAGAAGTCTACCTTGGTGGTAAGTTAGGTAACTCATGGTTGGATGATGCATGTCTTGTTGGTTCTCCATGTGACGACAGTAGTTTTGGTGGTGGTATCTACGGAGGCTATAACTTTACGGACAACTTTGGCCTGGAGGCTGGGTTTGATCGTCTTGGTAGCTTTGAATCAAACTTTGCTGGCCCAAAGACTTTAGACGATAAAATTACTGCTCTGTCGTTGGCGCCAAAATTTACTTTACCGTTGGATGATCTGTCACTGTTCGCGAAACTGGGTGCAGCAAAAGTAGACTACGACTCAATTGATGATGTTGTTTTCTTGGGAGCACTTGGTGCGGAGTACGCATTTTCGAGTGACTGGGCTGCGCGATTAGAGTACCAGCGACTCAATGATATTGATGACTCTTTTGTTGATGGCATGGACATAGACTCAATATTCCTAGGGCTTACTTATACATTCGGAGCGAAGAAAGAAGCGGCTCCAGCAGCCATTGTGGCGGAAGAAGTAGAACCTAAACCGTATGAAGAAGAAGTGGTTGAAGAGCCTTTACCGGTAGCTGAAGAGCCAGTACCTGTTCCGGAAACTAAGCTATTCCAGGAGTTCGGTGTTGAGTTGTTCGATCATGACAGCTTTGAACTTGCTGAAGGTAGTGCTCAATATTTTAATTGGCTAGTCGGTGTAATGAAGAAATACCCACAAGCGGAAGCTGAAATTGTTGGTCATACGGATTCAAGAGGCTCAGAAGAGTACAATCAGGTACTTTCAGAGAAGCGCGCACAATCGGTTGCTGATTACCTTGTTTCTCAAGGCATTGAAGAGTCTAGATTGACAGTTGTCGGTGCGGGTGAATCACAGCCAAAAGCATCGAATGATACGGCTGAAGGTAGAATGGAAAACCGTCGTGTTGAAGTCACGATAGATGAGTTTGAAATCAAAGAGTAATTGTTCACATCACAAGAGGCTCAATACCTGAGCCTCTTTTTATATCTCCCTCTCTTTAGAGTTATTTCCCTAATGTTATAAATGTTGTAAATAATATTGATCAGGATCATTTGATCGTGTGAATGTTTATTTAATGTTATTTAAATGTGACTTATTGCTCTGCCGAAGCTTACACATATCCGTTAGAATTTTTCTTAGTAAATATTCACAGGGGAGGTGTTGAATGTTTTCTACTGGCGATAAACCAGGAAAAGGTTCTTATGTATGTGAGAAGTGCCGGATAGCTGTCGAACTGGATGACGATAGTAAGGTTCTACCGTATTGTCCATGTTGTGAAGCTCGTGACTTTCTTACCAAGAGTTGGGATCAAAAGGATAGCTAATTTTTATTGGTTAATCCGGTAGCTATGTAAAGCCTCGAATTTTCGAGGCTTTTTTTGTTTGCTAGAATAGTGAGCAAACTTTAACTCTATAGATATCTATATGCTTAATAGAATTAACCTCAATCTTTTGCGATCTTTACATGTGCTGCTTGAAGAGTGCCATGTCAGCAAAGCTGCCCAAAGATTGAATGTTACTCAGTCAGCAGTCAGCAGACAGCTTTCTCAGTTAAGGGACTTATTTGGGGATCCTCTCTTATTAAGAGAGGGGAATAGGTTAATTCCAACTTCGAAAGCGCTAGAGATTAAAACAAAGCTGGATTCACTTTTTGAAGAGTTTGATCACCTTCTTGAAGATCAAGCTTTTGATCCTTTTGAGTGGGAAGGCGAAATGGTCTTTTCTTCTAGTGATTATGTTGCCCAGTATATTTTCCCTGGGCTCGTAGCTGAGAGCTCTAAGCTTGCTCCAAAGGCTAACTTTAGGTATGTCATGTGGGAGAGAGATTTTTTAGCTGACCTGTCCAAGTCCGATATTCATCTGGCATCTACCATGATGCCTGAAGAGCCAGAAGGCTTATCCAGTATTTTGCTGGGTGAAGATAAATCTGTGGTTGTCATGAGGGAGCAGCATCCTCTGGCAGATAAACAGACTCTAACTCCAGAAGATATTCTGAGTTTTCCTCATGTTCTGATCACCGGTGGGGGAGACAAAAACTCCCACATTGAAAAAGTACTCACTGAATATGGAGCAAAAAGGCGAATAGGACTGAAGGTTCCGTTTTTTTCAGCTGCATTCGATACACTAACCGTTTGTGACTATCTTCTGGTTATTCCGGAGCATGTTGCAAAAAAAGTGTCTGAATCCGTCGATATTACTTACCGAAAATTCCCACTAGAGTTAGAGAGCCATAAGTATTGGCTTATTTGGCATCCTAAATATGACAGAGACCCTGCACACCGCTGGATGAGAGCTCAGGCAAGCAGAGCGATTAGAGGTTCGATGTATTCAATTGCTTATGATCTAGAATCATAGTCTTGATGAGTTTATTTGATTTCAATTGATGTCTTTTAGTTGATATTCTGATCTCATTGAACGGGAGATATTATGACTTTAACTGTATGGCTTTCACTTTTTACTATTTGCCTTTTAGGAGCAATGTCTCCTGGGCCTAGCCTGGCAATAGTCGCTAAACATAGTTTGGCTGGTGGACGAATGAATGGTATTGCAACGGCCTGGGCGCACGCGACGGGTATTGCGATTTATGCACTTATCACTTTGGTTGGATTAGCGGCAATTCTTCAGCAGTCACCTTTATTATTTAAAGGTATTAGCATTATTGGTGCAGTTTATCTGGCCTATCTCGGTGTCAATGCATTGCGCTCTAAAGGCGGAATTGCTGCAAAGCTGGAATCGGGTGAAAAAGTCAGTGTTTTTCATTCTGCAAAAGAGGGATTTTTGATCTCTTTGACCAGCCCTAAAATCATGATGTTTTTTACGGCGTTGTTTAGCCAGTTTATTACAACAGGCAATGAAGTGAGTACGAAAGCGATCATTGTAGCCACGCCTTATATTATTGATGGGCTTTGGTACACCTTAATTACCATCATGCTTTCTTCCCCGATTTTCATTGCTCGATTGCGTTCTAAAGCGAAGTTGATTGATCAACTATCTGGACTTGTTCTTATTGCACTGGCATGTAGAGTGATTTGGACTATCTGATTTGCGAGAGGGGATAATAAATCCCCTCTATATTGCCAACTAGTATATGTTGATGACTTTCAACTGATACCATCTATCGTGATACACGCCTTTATTTTTAAGCATAATTTTAGCTGAATCTGTTCCTGGCTCTACCAACCCTATATCAAGATAGTAACTGCCATCTTCAATGTCTGAAGGTATGGTTATGCTGTTTTTCTCAGTAAATACCTCTGGAGTGTCATATAGCTCATCCGATGGCATCCATTTCTTTATATCTACATTGGTAGGGTAGGTGGCGAGAATATTGCCCTCAGAATCCCGAATTCTATAACTTATTGGATAATCCAAATAAGAAGGAGCAACACCTTTGTTTATCCAGTGTGTTTTAATTTCGTATGTTTGGCCTTTCGCGAGATCTGCTTCCATGTCCAGGCCAACAATTTCAAACTGGTAGCCAAGCTTGTTCAATACATCCTGAATCAGAGACTGGTAAGTATCTGGTATCGGAGCAGATTTGGCATTAATTAATGAGGCGTGGTGCTCTAATGCCCATTCAAAAGTTTCAACAACTTCATCATAGTGCAGTTGATCCTGTAGTTGCTCCATGCTTTGCCAGCAGATTTCAAAATCTACAGGTTCTGTTTTCCAACGTTCATCAAATTCAGGATCAGGGTATTCGTTCTCGTATGGGCCTAATCCCTTCGCGTGCTCAATTGCATCAGGGTATCCGTGCCTCATATGACTCCACTTTCCGTGCCAGTCTCCCAAACAGTCTGCACGCCAGCCCATTCCTTTAGATGTTGCGTAGCTGAGCATGTCGTCCAAGGTTGAACCTATTAACATTGTCTTCTGAGTAGTAGGAAATGCGTTATCTACCATATCGACATATGGTTTGAGGTCATCATTGTTCAAGTCAATCTCTTTTGAACCGAGGTTGGAGCTTCGATAGTCCCAACCAGACATATGCCACTCTCCCCATGAGCCAACCATTCCGACATCGACCCGCAAAAGTTCCTCTTGTTCATCGTATCTCCGGCCCATCTCGTTGATGAAGTTTTCTGCGAGTTGCCTGAACAACGGATCTTTGTACATATCTCTAGCAGTCCGGGAGTCCATGTCGCATGAGGATGAGTTGTTATTATATTGGTCAGAGTCCACTTTTACTTTTGCCCAGCAAGGAGTGCCGTTACGGTTAGAGTAACTATCAGCAAGTGTCATAAATCTCAAAACGACTTTTTTATCCAGCGCTCTTGCTTGTTCAAATACTTCATCAATTTTGGATGTATCAAAAACACCGGGAGAGGTTTCAATATCTTCCCAGTAAAATCGAAAATAAATGACGCTGGTTTTTGGGTATGACGTGTGTCGATAGTATTGGTCATTATTGACTTCATAAGTATGAAAATCAGTAAAGCCCATACCAGGGTTCACAATTTGATTGGTTTGATCCCAGTGATTGTATTCTGTTTTATTCGTTGTAGCGCTGCTTTCAAAGCTAGCGGTTAATGCTGTGGTTATCAGAGATGATGTAAATATGGTACGTAATACTCGAGCTAACAAAGCCTGTCTCCTTTAAAAATATCAGCTTGAGTATAGGTGTTCTTGCTCATGACCCAACTAGGGTGGATTGGTATTGACTAACTTATTACAACTAGTCAACTTAAACGTAAATTCTCTGACTGTTTATCCAAACTCTCCTTGATTTCTATTGATTTTTTGCTGTCCAGGTCGTATTCCCTATTTCTATAGAATCAAACTTGATCTCTTAAGCTTTCCCGAATACAACTCTTACCTTATAATTTGATGTTATCTATATTTATGGCGAATGAGGTTCTGTTTCGTTGCAGTATGCGATGATGAGTACGAACGCTTGTTTGTTCAATCGAAAGAGCATGATTTAAGGGTAAAGTGGCTAGTATCAAGATTACTGTAGACAGAATCAGACCGGGGCTTCACGTTCGTCTACCAGTAAAGTGGAATGAGCACCCGTTTCTTTTCAATAGCTTCAAACTAAAATCTCAGGAGCAGATCAATCTGATCAAGCACCTTGGGATTCAGCACGTCTATATTGATCCTAATCAGAGTGATACCACACCTTTGCCTGTAGCAGAATCTATTGGAGTTCAGGAAACTAAAGAAGAATCCGCAGCTATAGATAAAGAAGCTCAAAAAATGTGGGATGAAAAACAAGCCCGCATAGATAAGCTGAATAACTATAGAAGAAGAGTGATTGCGTGCGAGAAAGAGTTCGAACGTTCACTCTCTCAGTTGCGCTCAGTTATGAGTAAGATTCGTAATCGTCCTGATACTGCTGTGGAAGAAGCATCAGCAATGGTTGATGATATCGTAGAGAAACTGCTATCTGATGATAACGTTACGCTCCACCTGATGAATGGTAAGAGCGAATTTGAGGATATTTACTTCCATTCTCTAAACGTTTCTATATTGGCGATGATGATAGCTAAGAGCAAAGGCTTGTCGAGTCGGCAGATTAAAGAAGTCGCATTTGGTGCGTTGTTCCATGATATTGGGAAGATAAAAATTCCTACTGCGATTTTACGAAAGACAACACCATTATCTGAACCTGAAAGCAATTATCTTAAGCTCCATACCAAATATGGGTTTGATATGGCCGAAGGTATCGATGGTTTCCCGGCAAGTGCAAAAAACATTATTACCCAGCACCATGAGCTTACAGATGGCTCTGGCTACCCAGATGGTAAAAAAGAGAAAGATATAGATGAGTTGGCTCAAATAGTTGCTGTCGCCAATGCGTATGACAACCTATGTCATACTAACATTATCGCTGAACAAAAAGTGCCGTATACCGCGTTATCTCACTTATATAAGAACTGTCAGCATCAATATAACTCTGAGAACTTAAATATCTTAATTAAGTTCATGGGCGTATACCCACCAGGAACGGTTGTTCACTTATCTAATAAAATGGTGGGCTTGGTCATTTCGGTTAATGCAACCAATATTCTTTGCCCGAATGTTCTTCTATACGATCAGAACGTACCACGTACTCAAGCTCCTATTGTCGATCTGGCCGATAAAGATATAAAGATAGAAGGGGCGATTGTTCCTGCTAAGCTGCCAGATAATGTCCGGGAGTACCTGAACCCAAGATCTCGCATCTCTTATTTCTTTGATAGTGATGATTAATCAAAATGAGCAGTTATCCACAAGTATTTGTGAATAACTTGTTCCTTTTTAGTGCTTAAGTCTGTATATGACGAAAACCCTAAAAAAATTCATTTTTTTTAAATAAAAGTGTTGCCAAAGAGAATTAGCTCCCTATAATGCGCTCCTCGTTGGCACGGAGAACTTCGAAAAAGAAACTTCTTCTACCAGCAGGCGGAAATGAGAAATAAAAAACTTAAAAAAGTGTTTGACACATTAAGTTATCTCGCTAAAATGGCCGCCCACTTCAACGGAAAAGCTGAAAGGCTTAAAACTGAAAGTTTTAGTTGAAGTTGCTCTTTAACAATTTAAACCTATCAATCTGTGTGGGCACTCGTTGATGATAATCTAAAAGATTTATCAATGAACTGAGTGACCAAACGAAATAACTTTATGTTATTCGGCACAGTCAATTCAACATTACATGTAATGTTATCAGTATTCATTGAGCCGTTTCTTCGGAAACACAAAAACTTTAATTGAAGAGTTTGATCATGGCTCAGATTGAACGCTGGCGGCAGGCCTAACACATGCAAGTCGAGCGGAAACGACTTAACTGAACCTTCGGGGAACGTTAAGGGCGTCGAGCGGCGGACGGGTGAGTAATGCTTAGGAAGTTGCCCGGTAGAGGGGGATAACCATTGGAAACGATGGCTAATACCGCATACTCTCTTCGGAGCAAAGTGGGGGACCTTCGGGCCTCACGCTATCGGATACGCCTAAGTGAGATTAGCTAGTTGGTGAGGTAAGAGCTCACCAAGGCGACGATCTCTAGCTGGTCTGAGAGGATGATCAGCCACACTGGAACTGAGACACGGTCCAGACTCCTACGGGAGGCAGCAGTGGGGAATATTGCACAATGGGCGCAAGCCTGATGCAGCCATGCCGCGTGTGTGAAGAAGGCCTTCGGGTTGTAAAGCACTTTCAGCAGTGAGGAAGGTGGTGAGTTTAATACGCTCATCATTTGACGTTAGCTGCAGAAGAAGCACCGGCTAACTCCGTGCCAGCAGCCGCGGTAATACGGAGGGTGCGAGCGTTAATCGGAATTACTGGGCGTAAAGCGCATGCAGGTGGTTAATTAAGTCAGATGTGAAAGCCCGGGGCTCAACCTCGGAAGGCCATTTGAAACTGGTTAACTAGAGTACTGTAGAGGGGGGTAGAATTTCAGGTGTAGCGGTGAAATGCGTAGAGATCTGAAGGAATACCGGTGGCGAAGGCGGCCCCCTGGACAGATACTGACACTCAGATGCGAAAGCGTGGGGAGCAAACAGGATTAGATACCCTGGTAGTCCACGCCGTAAACGATGTCTACTTGGAGGTTGTTCCCTTGAGGAGTGGCTTTCGGAGCTAACGCGTTAAGTAGACCGCCTGGGGAGTACGGTCGCAAGATTAAAACTCAAATGAATTGACGGGGGCCCGCACAAGCGGTGGAGCATGTGGTTTAATTCGATGCAACGCGAAGAACCTTACCTACTCTTGACATCTACAGAAGCCAGCGGAGACGCAGGTGTGCCTTCGGGAACTGTAAGACAGGTGCTGCATGGCTGTCGTCAGCTCGTGTTGTGAAATGTTGGGTTAAGTCCCGCAACGAGCGCAACCCTTATCCTTAATTGCCAGCACTTCGGGTGGGAACTTTGGGGAGACTGCCGGTGATAAACCGGAGGAAGGTGGGGACGACGTCAAGTCATCATGGCCCTTACGAGTAGGGCTACACACGTGCTACAATGGCGCATACAGAGGGCTGCTAGCTTGCGAGAGTCAGCGAATCCCAAAAAGTGCGTCGTAGTCCGGATTGGAGTCTGCAACTCGACTCCATGAAGTCGGAATCGCTAGTAATCGTAGATCAGAATGCTACGGTGAATACGTTCCCGGGCCTTGTACACACCGCCCGTCACACCATGGGAGTGGGCTGCAAAAGAAGTAGGTAGTTTAACCTTCGGGGGGACGCTTACCACTTTGTGGTTCATGACTGGGGTGAAGTCGTAACAAGGTAGCCCTAGGGGAACCTGGGGCTGGATCACCTCCTTAACGATATAGATTGTGCATTGATGAGTGTTCACACAGATTGATTAGGTTTAATAAAAAGAGTATCTTAGGAGTTCTTCAACAAACTCCTATCTGGATTGCTCTCGTTGAGCAGTCACCTATAGTGGGGCTATAGCTCAGCTGGGAGAGCGCTTCGCTGGCAGCGAAGAGGTCATCGGTTCGATCCCGATTAGCTCCACCATTATTTCTCTGAAATAAAAAACAAACATCATTAAAGGTTTCTCTAACGAGAAGTTTTTCATGATGTTTTTTACATCTAGCTCTTTAACAATTTGGAAAGCTGACGAATAACAACAATCCCCATATCTTTAGATATGCGTTGTTATTCAATTAAAAGTTCTCAAATCCTAAAACTTTGTTTTAGGTACCAACACACATTCAAGTGTTCTTGGAATTTGAGTCCGGCAAAATCGAGTCTGCATCATGTATAAAAATTGCAGACAACTTTGGTTGTTTGATTAAACAATCTTAAAGGTTTCTTGGAAACTCTTTGGGGTTGTATGGTTAAGTGACTAAGCGTACACGGTGGATGCCTTGGCAGTCAGAGGCGATGAAGGACGTATTAACTTGCGATAAGCGTAGATAAGGCAGTAAAAGCCACTTGAGTCTACGATTTCCGAATGGGGAAACCCAATTGCATAAGCAATTATCATTAACTGAATACATAGGTTAATGAGGCGAACCGGGGGAACTGAAACATCTAAGTACCCCGAGGAAAAGAAATCAACCGAGATTCCGAAAGTAGCGGCGAGCGAAATTGGATTAGCCCTTAAGCTTTTAATGGTTCAGGTGAACATGCTGGAAAGCATGGCAATAAAGGGTGATAGCCCCGTAACCGACAAACCATTTTCAGTGAAATCGAGTAAGGCGGGACACGTGATATCCTGTCTGAATATGGGGGGACCATCCTCCAAGGCTAAATACTCCTGACTGACCGATAGTGAACCAGTACCGTGAGGGAAAGGCGAAAAGAACCCCTGTGAGGGGAGTGAAATAGAACCTGAAACCGTGTACGTACAAGCAGTAGGAGCCTCCTTTGTGGGGTGACTGCGTACCTTTTGTATAATGGGTCAGCGACTTATATTCAGTGGCAAGGTTAACCGTTTAGGGGAGCCGTAGGGAAACCGAGTCTTAACTGGGCGTTCAGTCTCTGGATATAGACCCGAAACCAGGTGATCTAGCCATGGGCAGGTTGAAGGTTGAGTAACATCAACTGGAGGACCGAACCGACTAATGTTGAAAAATTAGCGGATGACTTGTGGCTAGGGGTGAAAGGCCAATCAAACCTGGAGATAGCTGGTTCTCCCCGAAAGCTATTTAGGTAGCGCCTCGGACGAATACTACTGGGGGTAGAGCACTGTTAAGGCTAGGGGGTCATCCCGACTTACCAACCCTTTGCAAACTCCGAATACCAGTAAGTACTATCCGGGAGACACACGGCGGGTGCTAACGTCCGTCGTGGAGAGGGAAACAACCCAGACCGCCAGCTAAGGTCCCAAATTATTACTAAGTGGGAAACGATGTGGGAAGGCTAAAACAGCTAGGATGTTGGCTTAGAAGCAGCCATCATTTAAAGAAAGCGTAATAGCTCACTAGTCGAGTCGGCCTGCGCGGAAGATGTAACGGGGCTAAGTAATAAACCGAAGCTGCGGCTGCAATCTTTGATTGCGGGGTAGGGGAGCGTTCTGTAAGCCGTTGAAGGTGAATCGTAAGGTTTGCTGGAGGTATCAGAAGTGCGAATGCTGACATGAGTAACGATAATGGGGGTGAAAAACCTCCACGCCGGAAGACCAAGGGTTCCTGTCCAACGTTAATCGGGGCAGGGTAAGTCGACCCCTAAGGCGAGGCCGAAAGGCGTAGTCGATGGGAAACGGGTTAATATTCCCGTACTTCTTACAATTGCGATGGGGGGACGGAGAAGGCTAGGTGGGCCTGGCGACGGTTGTCCAGGTTCAAGTGCGTAGGCTTAAGAGTTAGGTAAATCCGGCTCTTTTTAAGGCTGAGACACGATGTCGAGCTACTACGGTAGTGAAGTCATTGATGCCATGCTTCCAGGAAAAGCCTCTAAGCTTCAGATTGTAAGGAATCGTACCCCAAACCGACACAGGTGGTCGGGTAGAGAATACCAAGGCGCTTGAGAGAACTCGGGTGAAGGAACTAGGCAAAATGGTACCGTAACTTCGGGAGAAGGTACGCTCTTATTGGTGAAGTCCCTTGCGGATGGAGCTGACGAGAGTCGCAGATACCAGGTGGCTGCAACTGTTTATTAAAAACACAGCACTGTGCAAAATCGTAAGATGACGTATACGGTGTGACGCCTGCCCGGTGCCGGAAGGTTAATTGATGGGGTTAGACTTAGGTCGAAGCTCTTGATCGAAGCCCCGGTAAACGGCGGCCGTAACTATAACGGTCCTAAGGTAGCGAAATTCCTTGTCGGGTAAGTTCCGACCTGCACGAATGGCGTAATGATGGCCACGCTGTCTCCACCCGAGACTCAGTGAAATTGAAATCGCTGTGAAGATGCAGTGTACCCGCGGCTAGACGGAAAGACCCCGTGAACCTTTACTACAGCTTGGCACTGAACATTGAGCCTACATGTGTAGGATAGGTGGGAGGCTTTGAAGTGTGTACGCCAGTATGCATGGAGCCATCCTTGAAATACCACCCTTGTATGTTTGATGTTCTAACTTAGCCCCATTATCTGGGGTGAGGACAGTGCCTGGTGGGTAGTTTGACTGGGGCGGTCTCCTCCCAAAGAGTAACGGAGGAGCACGAAGGTGGGCTAAACACGGTTGGACATCGTGTGGTTAGTGCAATGGCATAAGCCCGCTTGACTGCGAGAATGACAATTCGAGCAGGTGCGAAAGCAGGTCATAGTGATCCGGTGGTTCTGAATGGAAGGGCCATCGCTCAACGGATAAAAGGTACTCCGGGGATAACAGGCTGATACCGCCCAAGAGTTCATATCGACGGCGGTGTTTGGCACCTCGATGTCGGCTCATCACATCCTGGGGCTGAAGTCGGTCCCAAGGGTATGGCTGTTCGCCATTTAAAGTGGTACGCGAGCTGGGTTTAGAACGTCGTGAGACAGTTCGGTCCCTATCTGCCGTGGGCGTTGGAGAATTGAAAGGGGCTGCTCCTAGTACGAGAGGACCGGAGTGGACGAACCTCTGGTGTTCGGGTTGTCATGCCAATGGCATTGCCCGGTAGCTAAGTTCGGAATCGATAACCGCTGAAAGCATCTAAGCGGGAAGCGAGCCTTGAGATGAGTTCTCCCTGGCACTTTAAGTGTCCTAAAGGGTTGTCGTAGACTACGACGTTGATAGGCAGGGTGTGTAAGCGTTGTGAGGCGTTGAGCTAACCTGTACTAATTGCCCGTGAGGCTTAACCATACAACACCCAAAGGGTTTTGTGGACTCGAATAAGAACGTTGAATGTGTATAGAACAGTTAATTAACATCAGTTTTCCGAATTAAAGAATTTGCTTGGCGACCATAGCGTTGTGGACCCACCTGATTCCATGCCGAACTCAGAAGTGAAACGCAATAGCGCCGATGGTAGTGTGGGGCTTCCCCATGTGAGAGTAGGACATCGCCAGGCTTTAAATTTAGACTTAAGGTCTAACCAGTGCGGAGCGGTAGTTCAGTTGGTTAGAATACCGGCCTGTCACGCCGGGGGTCGCGGGTTCGAGTCCCGTCCGCTCCGCCACTTCTTCTGAAGCCTTGTCTTACGACAAGGCTTTTTTAATGCCCGTCATTTACGTCCTTTAATTAATACCAATTCCATTAATTTTGTGATCTAATGAAGGCTCTTAAAGGAGCCCTCATGAAGCACGATTTCCCCAGCCTTATCAACTCCACGTCTAACGCTCGGCTTAGAATACGTTACCTTGCTGTTTCCCACTTTGTTGATGGTAATACCAATTCCATTAATTTTGTGATCTAATGAAGGCTCTTAAAGGAGCCCTCATGAAGCACGATTTCCCCAGCCTTATCAACTCCACATCTAACGCTCGGCTTAGAATACGTTACCTTGCTGTTTCCCACTTTGTTGATGGTAAAAGCCGTACAGAGATCGCTCAGTTCCTCAAAGTCAGCAGAGTTAGCGTTAACAAATGGGTTAAGGCCTATCTCGATCACGGCCTTGAAGGACTGCAAGAAAAGCGTCATTCAGGGAGGCCTCACCGCTTAACCGAAGAGCAAAGGCAACAGCTCAAAGAGTATGTCACCGAACACGCTGTTAATGCTGATGGGGGCCGCCTTCAGGCAAGGGAGATCGGCCTCTTTATAGAAAGCAATTTTGGTATTACCTATCAACAGTCAGGGATATATCGCCTGCTACACGATATTGGCTTGAGTTGGATTACGACTCGCTCCAAGCATCCTAAGCAATCAATAGAAGCCCAAGAAACTTTTAAAAAAATTCCCAATAGAAACGATCCTTAAGATCCCCGGGCATGTCGCACTAAAAGATGTTCAGATATGGTTCCAGGATGAGGCCAGGTTTGGTCAGCGCAACACGACAACCCGAATATGGGCTCCCAAGGGCACTCGTCCGAGGGCGGTACAACAGCAGCAATTTGAATATGCATACTTGTTTGGAGCCGTATGCGTTACCACTGGTGATGCGGAAGCCATTGTTGTGCCTGTTAGTAATATGGAGGCAATGAAGGAACAACTTCGGCTTATCTCACATGCCACACCAACAGGTAAGCACTCTGTTGTCATTATGGATCAAGCGAGTTGGCACCAAAGCTATCTTGCAGATGATTTTGACAACCTCAGTATCATTCATATACCGCCATATTCCCCGGAACTGAACCCAATAGAGCAGGTGTGGAGTTGGCTTCGTCAAAACGAACTCGCAAATCGATGTTTTGAAAACTATGGCGATATTGTCGACAAGCTTTGTCGTGCCTGGAATAAGTTCTGTTCAGAGAAAAGCAGAGTTATCTCACTCTGCTTTAGAGATTGGGTTAACCTGATAACTTAATTAATGGAATTGGTATAAAAGCCGTACAGAGATCGCTAAGTTCCTCAAAGTCAGCAGAGTTAGCGTTAATAAATGGGTTAAGGCCTATCTCGATCACGGCCTTGAAGGACTGCAAGAAAAGCGTCATTCAGGGAGGCCTCACCGCTTAACCGAAGAGCAAAGGCAACAACTCAAAGAGTATGTCACCGAACATGCTGTTAATGCTGATGGTGGCCGCCTCCAGGCAAGGGATATCGGCCTCTTTATAGAAAGCAATTTTGGTATTACCTATCAACAGTCAGGGATATATCGCCTGCTACATGATATTGGCTTGAGTTGGATTACGACTCGCTCCAAGCACCCTAAGCAAGCAATAGAAGCTCAAGAAGCTTTTAAAAAAATTCCCAATAGAAACGATCCTTAAGATCCCCGGGCATGTCGCACTAAAAGATGTTCAAATATGGTTCCAGGATGAGGCCAGGTTTGGTCAGCGCAACACGACAACCCGAATATGGGCTCCCAAGGGCACTCGTCCGAGGGCGGTACAACAGCAGCAATTTGAATATGCATACTTGTTTGGAGCCGTATGCGTTACCACTGGTGATGCGGAAGCCATTGTTGTGCCTGTTAGCAATATGGAGGCAATGAAGGAACAACTTCGGCTTATCTCACATGCCACACCATCAGGTAAGCACTCTGTTGTCATTATGGATCAAGCGAGTTGGCACCAAAGCTATCTTGCAGATGATTTTGACAACCTCAGTATCATTCATATACCGCCATATTCCCCGGAACTGAACCCCATAGAGCAGGTATGGAGCTGGCTTCGTCAAAACGAACTCGCAAATCGATGTTTTGAAAACTATGGTGATATTGTCGACAAGCTTTGTCGTGCCTGGAATAAGTTCTGCTCAGAGAAAAGCAGAGTTATCTCACTCTGCTTTAGAGATTGGGTTAACCTGATAACTTAATTAATGGAATTGGTATGAGGAGTTTAAGGTTAGATATTCAAGCCCTGAGAGCCATACTCAAGGCTTGAATAGGAATAACTAAGGTCGGTACTCTGCCCACGTTTTAGGGGTCTCAGAAACGGCTACAGCAGCGATCTCTGGCCAGCGTGACTTACACCATTCGTAAAGATGTTTAGCAATCCTTTCAGCAGTGGTGTTATCTTCTCCCAGAACATCATTTAGATGCCTGTGATCCAGAGTCCCATCGATATACTCTTTAAGCTCAGAAAGCTCGCGATAGTCTCTTACAAAGCCGGTTTGGTTCAGTGTTTCTGAGGCAAGTTCGACAATAACTTCATAGTTGTGGCCATGCAGGCGTGTACATGGATGATCGTCTGGTAATCCCATTAATTGGTGAGAAGCAGAGAACTGAAAAGATTTACGGATTCGGTACATAGCGCATTGTCCTATGGGTATTTATATACAATGCAGCACTACATCCCCATTATTTCTGGAGACGGTGTTTTTTACCTGGTGCTACGACAGGGCACAAAGAGTTTGTGCGGCGCGAAGTTTATCATTTATTCGCGTTTAAAACGAAAAAAGCTGCAGCAAATGCTACAGCTTTTTTCTTAAAGATGGCTCCCCCTGCGGGACTCGAACCTGCGACATACGGATTAACAGTCCGCCGTTCTACCAACTGAACTAAGGGGGAACAAATTTTTGTCTCTTACGAGAAATAAGTGGTGCCGACTACCGGAATCGAACTGGTGACCTACTGATTACAAGTCAGTTGCTCTACCTACTGAGCTAAGTCGGCACACTAAATAGTGGCTCCCCCTGCGGGACTCGAACCTGCGACATACGGATTAACAGTCCGCCGTTCTACCAACTGAACTAAGGGGGAACAAATTTTTGTCTCTTACGAGAAATAAATGGTGCCGACTACCGGAATCGAACTGGTGACCTACTGATTACAAGTCAGTTGCTCTACCTACTGAGCTAAGTCGGCACACTGTATTTTGTAATCTGATGTCTAAAAGCTTTGAACACCAAATATAAAATATGGTGCCCGGAGGCGGAATCGAACCACCGACACGAGGATTTTCAATCCTCTGCTCTACCGACTGAGCTATCCGGGCGTGGGGTGTATTAAACGGTTTTTCTGGCTGGAGGTCAATAGAAAAAATAGAAAAAAATGCCTGTTTGATGCTTTTCTATACTCAACGGATGATTTCTGATAGTTAATAGTGTCAGAGCCAACTCTGACAACGTATAGAAGATAGAGGGATTTGAGTTATGGAACTGTTAATAAGCCCTATTGGGTTATAGAAACAGAAGAAAAAGGTAAATTAAGTGCTACTTAAAAGAGTTTAGTGATGAAGTAATCGATTGCAGCTTAGCATGAGACTCAGCCTCTTACTAAGTATTCAAAAGAGCGGCTTTTCTAAAACCAAAAAAGCCAAGTCTTGCGACCTGGCTTTTGTAAAAGTGGCTCCCCCTGCGGGACTCGGACGGGGACGCCTAGTTCTGAGACATTTGCTTGGAACAAGCAAGTCGCAGCTAAAACGAAAAACGCTGCAGCAAATGCTACAGCTTTTTTCTTAATGATGGCTCCCCCTGCGGGACTCGAACCTGCGACATACGGATTAACAGTCCGCCGTTCTACCAACTGAACTAAGGGGGAACAATTTTTTGTCTCTTTCGAGAAATAGTGGTGCCTCGAGGCGGAATCGAACCACCGACACGAGGATTTTCAATCCTCTGCTCTACCGACTGAGCTATCGAGGCAAAAGAATGGTGCCGACTACCGGAATCGAACTGGTGACCTACTGATTACAAGTCAGTTGCTCTACCTACTGAGCTAAGTCGGCACACTTTATTCTTTTACTATTGTTCGTGACAAGCACCAACAACAAGAAATTGTGGTGCCCGGAGGCGGAATCGAACCACCGACACGAGGATTTTCAATCCTCTGCTCTACCGACTGAGCTATCCGGGCGACGGAGCGCTATTAAACGGATTTTCAGGCTTCCCGTCAACTTGTTTTTGAAAAAAATAGCAAATTTGTGACTGTTTGGTGCGAATTTAGCCACTTTGACTAAATTCAGCTCTTTCCGTTATTAAAATCCTTCTTATATCGAGTTACTTTTTTAAGATAGTTCCTCGCTTCGGCATTGGAGTGTTTATTGGTTAAAGCCCAATAAACCTGATTTGGTTGCAGAGAGTTCAGCTTCCTCATCGCATTTGAACGGCTATTTCTGTCAAAGGTGTTCAATACTCCACCAGTACCACCGTTGTAAGCAGAGATCATGCTGTACTCTAATGAAAGAGAATGGTTTACATCTTTTAGGTAGCGATTTTTTAGGATATAGAAGTATGCAGTACCAGTATCTATATTGTTTTCAGGGTTAAAAAGATACTCAGGTGTCGGTATTCCAGAACGTTTTTTCACCAGCTTAAACACATCGGCTCCGGCAGTTTTAGGAACAACCTGCATCAGCCCATAGGCGTTAGCCCAACTTACGGCATAGGGGTTAAAGCTACTTTCAGTTTTAATGATGGCGTAGATTAAATCTTCTGGAATGTCATAGCGCTTCGAAGCTCTTCTTACGATATCTGCATATTTGTAACTACGAAGTTCGTAGTGTTCTTTAACCATAGGTATCTGAACATAATAGGCTTTTTTATAGTCTACAGTTTTAGTCTTTAACTTATTCGCTATCAGGTAGTCGGCATATCTATTTGCTCGCCAAGACCATTGAATGGCTTTGTTATCCTGATCGACCACCTGTTGATAGAGAAATGGCTCACCCTCTAACTTAATATCTTTGGACGAAAACAAGTCTACGTGAGCTGGATCGTCCGGCGTTAGAAGTGTCGTGACAATCGCTGTTTTTAGGTGTCCTTTAGGATCTGTTGGCGAAACGGTTTCGATGGTAATCATACCGTTCGAGAAGTTGACTTCGGCTCGGCTGAGATAGTTGTCTATGTACTTAACGTAGTTGGACTTACCTGCAATGCGGATTTCACCTCGGCCCCATTTTTTCTCGATAGAGCCTGAAAAACTGTTGATAAGCGCGTCGAGAGCAGCGGTGTCTTTTTGAAATTGGCCCGGTAGTTGTGCAAGATTCTTTGCGAATCGGTTTGTTGGTTCGTAATCGGGGCTGTAGATATGCTCTTCTATAAACTCACGACTGCATCCAGTGAGAATTAAAGGAAGAAAAATATAGATAAGTTTTTTCATAGTACGGCTATAAACAGAAAAGATGGCACTAATGCCATCTTTTATAAGGAGAATTACTCAGAAGGAGGTGTGTAACCATCGATAATAACGTCCTTTCCTTCAAACAAAAACTGCTCCATCTCAGTTTCTAATAGTTTGCGGTGTTCAGGGTCCATCATGTTTAGTTTCTTTTCATTAATAAGCATTGTTTGCTTGCTTTGCCACTGAGCCCAGGCTTCTTTAGAGATATTGTCAAAAATCTTTTTGCCTAATTCACCTGGATATAGTTGAAAATCCAGACCTTCTGCTTCTTTTTGAAGGCGTGCACAAAATACGCTGCGGCTCATAATTATTCCTTTAGTTCAATTCAAAGGGTAGGGCTTCAATTAACTGCTTCACGGGAGCAGCTAAACCTATTGTTTTTGGCTGAGATAAGTTATACCAGAGACCTTCCGTTCCTTCCATTATCATATTGGGCTGTTTGTGGAGTTTGACCAAAACAGGTGTGATATCCAGGTGATAATGACTAAAGGTGTGTCTGAAAGTGATAAGTGTTTGAATAGACTCAACACCATTATCTGGTATTAAACGCTTATCCAGCTGAGTTTGAATGTTGTTGTCTTCATTTTGAGGAAAACAAAACAAACCTCCCCAAATGCCTGACTGTGGTCTTTGCTCCAACCAAACCTGATTCTCGTGATAGAGCATTACAAACCAGGTTTCGCGAACAGGCTTCTCTTTTTTGGGCTTCTTACCGGGGAAGTCCAGTTGTCTATCCTGTTTTTTAGCATCACACGATGCTTCAATTGGACAAAGCCCGCATTTAGGTTTGCTTCGAGTGCAAACCATAGCCCCCATATCCATCATAGCTTGATTGTACTTATCTACATCCGTATCAGGAGTATGTTCTTCAGCTAGTTCCCAAAGCCTGTTTTCGACAGTTTTTTTTCCAGGCCAACCTTCGACCGCAAATGCTCGGGAGAGAGTCCTTTTTACGTTTCCATCTAAAATGGCGTGAGGTTGCCTGAGTACCGATGAAAGTACAGCCGCTGCGGTAGAACGTCCAACACCGGGTAAAGCATTCACCTCTTCAATTGTGGTTGGAAAGTTGCCTTGATGTTGATCTCGGACGACCTGAGCTGCCTTGTGAAGGTTTCTCGCTCTGGCGTAGTAACCCAGCCCAGTCCAAAGGTGAAGAACCTCATCCTGATGAGCATTGGCAAGATCTGAAATAGTCGGGAATCTTTTCAGAAACCTCTCAAAGTAAGGAATTACAGTGGCTACTTGAGTTTGCTGGAGCATGATTTCAGATAGCCATACTTTGTATAGCGTTTTATCTTTTTGCCACGGGAGCTCTTTACGACCGTAGTCTTCATACCAGGTTAGTATTGCCTTTGAGAATGGTGTCACGACTTACTCTGTATTGGTTTTATTTTGGTTGGAAATTGCACCACAATTATCTCGCTGTGTAAAACCGATAAACTATAAGGGTATTAAGAGCGATTAAAGCTTGCACAGAAAGCAGATCTTTGGATAATTCCCGCTCTGACTAAAATCTCACTCAATTAAACAGGCAAAATTCATGAGCGAAGTGACCACAAACGAATATAACGAAGATGGCAAATTAATACGTAAGGTGCGTAGTTTTGTACGTCGGGAAGGACGTTTAACCAAAGGTCAGGAAAAAGCGATGAATGATTGCTGGCCAACAATGGGTATTGATTACAAAGAAGAGCTACTGGACTGGAAAGAAGTGTTCGGTAACGATAACCCGGTAGTTCTTGAGATTGGCTTTGGTATGGGCGCATCTCTGGTTGAAATGGCAAAGAACGCTCCGGAGAAAAACTTCATCGGTATTGAAGTTCACAGTCCGGGTGTTGGTGCTTGTCTAAGCTCTGCACAGGAAGCAGGTGTGACGAACCTAAGGGTGATGTGTCACGATGCGGTTGAAGTATTCGCAAATATGATTCCAGAAAGCAGCCTTGCAACACTGCAACTGTTCTTCCCTGACCCGTGGCATAAGAAGCGTCACCACAAGCGCCGTATTGTCCAGCTTGAGTTTGCTGAGATGGTTCGTACTAAGCTTATTCCTGAGAGCGGTATCTTCCATATGGCTACTGACTGGGAGAACTACGCTGAGCACATGATTGAAATTATGAATCAGGCGCCGGGTTTTGAAAATATCGCGGAAGACGGGGATTACATCCCTCGTCCTGAAGAACGTCCGCTAACCAAGTTTGAGGCGAGAGGGCACAGACTTGGACATGGTGTCTGGGATATAAAGTTCAAACGCACAGCTTAAGTTTCCAGAGGGCCAACGATTGTTGGCTCTTTTTATTTAGGGAGGTCCTTCGGGATGCCTACTCATGAAATGTTGTCGGAAATTCTGGATGAAGTTCGACCGTTAATTGGACAAGGAAAGGTTGCAGATTATATTCCTGCATTAGCTAAAGTCTCCGGCAATAAGCTCGCGATGGCGATTTATACCAATGATGGAACAATATATAAGGCAGGTGACGCTGATGAGGCTTTTTCTATTCAATCGATTTCAAAGGTACTCAGTCTTACGCTAGCTATGGTGGTTTATGAGTCTGATGAAATTTGGAGCCGAGTTGGTAAAGAACCGTCTGGTCAGGCATTCAATTCACTAATCCAGCTAGAAATGGAGAAGGGCATACCACGCAATCCTTTTATTAATGCTGGCGCAATTGTAATTGCAGATATGCTGCAAAGCCGCTTCTCTGCGCCTAAACAGAGGTTGTTGGAGTTTGTAAGGAATCTTTCTGGTGATACGCATATTGTCTACGACAAGATAGTTGCTGCGTCTGAAATGATGCACAGCGACAGAAATGCGGCCATTGCTTATCTGATGAGGTCATTTGGTAATTTTGATAATGATGTTATCCCTGTTCTGAATAACTACTTTCATGCCTGTGCGCTAAAGATGAGTTGTGTTGATTTAGCTAAAACTTTTAGCTACCTGGCAAATCAGGGAGTTTCTGTGGAAACTGGTCGTCAGATTATTACTGCGCAGCAAAGTAAGCAGTTAAATGCATTATTGGCTACCTGTGGCCTTTATGATGGGGCTGGTGAGTTTGCTTACAGAGTTGGTATGCCGGGCAAATCTGGTGTTGGCGGTGGCATTATTGCAGTGATACCGGGAGAGATGACCATTGCTGTCTGGTCCCCAGAGCTAGATCAATCGGGGAACTCTCTTGCAGGAACCGCTGCGTTAGAGTTGTTGACGACTAAGCTAGGCCGTTCGATCTTTTGATATGTAAGGGGCTCTCCCCTTACATAAACCCTTCAAGCAGATCATTGAGGAATAATTTACCTTTTTGGGTGATCAGCCATTCTGTGTCATTTTCTTCAAGATAACCTTTGCTAAAGGCCCAGTTTAACTGCTCTTCAATTGCCTCAAAACCAAGCCCAGTTCGTTCGATAAACTCCTGTTTAGGACACGCTTCCATTAGCCTAAAACGGTTCATAAAGAACTCGAAAGGACGATCTTCTGCAGTTACGTCTGTTTCAGTATCGAGGTAGGGTTTTAATAGATTCAGATAGCCTCGCGGGTGTTTTACCTTGGTGGTCCGGATTATTCGACCATCTTCGAAACTAAGTTTCCCAGCTGAACCGCAACCAATGCCCAAGTAGTCTCCAAAGCGCCAATAGTTCAGGTTGTGCTGACATTGATATCCCGGTTTGCTGTAGCCAGATATTTCATACTGTACATAACCTGCTTCTGCGAGTTTCTCATGGCCTTTATCGAAGATATCCCAAAGATCATCATCATCGGGCAGCTCAGGTGGTTTGAAGTAGAATAGGGTATTGGGTTCTATTGTTAGCTGATACCACGACAAGTGAGGAGGGTTAAGCTCTATGGCTTTATCCAGATCCTCAAGGGCCTGCTCAACAGATTGATCGGGTAGGCCATGCATAAGATCCAGATTAAAGCTTTTTAGGCCGATGGTATGAGCTAGTTTTGCTGCATTAACGGCCTCGCCCTCTCCGTGAATACGTCCCAGGCTTTCAAGCTTGCTTTGCTCAAAACTTTGCACACCAATAGAGATACGACTTACACCATGTTTTTGATACTGAGAGAAGCGCTCAGCTTCAATCGTTCCTGGATTGGCTTCCATGGTGATTTCGATACCATCTTTAAATGGAATTCGCTTTTGTACACCATCTAATAAACGACCAATCTCTTCAGGAGAAATCAGGCTGGGAGTACCACCACCGATAAATATCGAATGCAGCTTTCTGCTATTACTCTCTAGCTGGTACTTCTCAATATCCGTATCTAAATCTTCCAAAAGAGCATCGATGTACTGTTGCTCCGGGATCTCCGCTTTTAGAGCATGAGAGTTAAAGTCGCAGTATGGGCATTTCTGGACGCACCATGGAATGTGGATGTAGAGACTTAGTGGTGGTGGGGTGATTTTCATATATTAGTTTTATTGAAGTGCTTTTGGGAGTACTTGGTTATGTTGGCATATCACTGCAAACAAGAACTGCATTTACAGGATATGCTCTATTCCACTAACCGCACAATAGGTTTTGATTATTCTATTCCATCTAAAGTACTTAGCATGTTTGTTCCATAGAGCATAACCAGCAAATACTACCTACTGATAGTGTAGTTTAATTAACGTAAAGCCTGAAATAGCTGCTTAAGCGCTTTGCCACGGTGTGAAAGTTTCTTTTTCTGAGCGCCTTCGAGTTCAGCAGAAGCACACTCTTTTTCAGGAACCCAGAACACAGGGTCGTAACCAAAACCGTTGGTACCGTGAGCCTCAGTAAGGATTCGGCCTTCCCATTTACCATGACAAACAATTGGTGTTGGATCGTTCTCGTGGCGCATTAGTACTAATACGCAATGGAATCGAGCCGTACGTTCTTCTTCAGGTACGCCTTCCATCTCTACCAGAAGCTTTTCCAGATTTTTCTGGTCAGTCGCACCTTCGCCTGAATAGCGAGCAGAGTAGATGCCCGGTGCACCTTTTAGATAATCCACTTCAAGGCCGGAGTCATCGGCAATGGCTGGAAGACCTGTCTCTTTTGCTGCATGGCGCGCTTTGATAATCGCGTTTTCAATAAAAGTCGTGCCAGTCTCGGCTACTTCTGAAACATTAAATTCGCTTTGTGCCAGTACTTCAAAACCGAAATCAGACAGTAAGTCAGCCATTTCACGAACTTTACCCTGATTGCCTGTCGCTAAAACTATTTTGCTCATGTTTGTTCTCTTTATTCATTTAAGGCCTTATTACAACGCTCTGCGTGTTAACGGATGCCTTATTCTGAGAGGTTATGTTGTCTAATTATGTATTCCCACGGAGGACCGTGAGGAACGAGATATAGCTGGAGTATGAGGTAAATGTGTTTGATGGAGCAAACATACAAAAACATGGATGTTCTTGTTTAAGCGCACAGGGATGTTCCCAAGCGGTTTGCGGAATCAAATGCATTTGCCGGATATGCTACCTAAGGTCTAATTATAGTAGGCTCTTAATGGAGTCTGGGATCAAAACAGGCGAATGAATGCGTACCTGTTTATGCCTTCCCAGTTCTCCCTTCTCAATATCTATCTGCCCTTTGGCAACCTTAAACTGCTTACTCAACACCTTAGTTAAGTGGGCATTGGCTTTCCCATCTACTGGTGGTGCAGTAATCGCAATCTTTAGCTCATCACCATGCAGACCAACGATCTTATCTCTGCTTGCTTTGGGCTGAATATAAAGGCGAAGCACTAAGTCTTCGCCTTCCATAATTGCCGCTGACATTATAGCTGGTGCCAAATAGGACCAATCAGATCCGCCATCAGGAAGTTAGCAAACTGAAGACCGATAAACAGTACAAGAACACTCAAATCGAGGCCGCCCATAGCTGGAATGAAGCGACGAATTGGACCAAGCATAGGTTCCGTCAACTGGTGGAAAACGTATTCGATTGGACTGCGGCCCTGACTTACCCAACTCATTATTGCTCTTAGTAGCAGCACCCAGAACAACAGACCACCTGCAGCTTTAACCAGAGATAGCAGAGCAAGCAGTGGGAAGCTTGCATCAAAAACAACATTACCGCCCGAAGCGATTGCGATCAATGCAACAAACTTAATGGTACAAAGTACATAGGCAAACAGGATTGTAGCTAAATCTATGCTGCCTATCGAAGGGATAGTTCTGCGCAATGGGGCCACAATTGGTTGAGTTGCTTTAACTATAAACTGAGAAAACGGGTTATAAAAATCAGCCCTTGCAGCCTGAAGCCATACCCTTAGTAATACCACCATGATATATAAATCAAACAAGGTGGAAATAAGAAAACTCATTGAACTCATTATTAAACCTTTTATTAGTTTAGGAGAATTTGTTTAGAATAATTTTTCCATTTCTTCAGCTCTCTCCACCGCAGCATTCATGGCTTTGGATACAATTTCTGTGAGCTGATTTTCGTTAAATACTCTTAATGCCTCGGCGGTTGTTCCGCCTTTAGAGGTAACTTGCTCGCGCAATGTTGAAAGCTCAGTATCAGCGTTGGCAATTACCATTTCAGCAGCACCTAAGGCCGATTGCTGAACTAGCTGGCGAGCTGTATCTTTATCGAAACCTTGAGCGATGGCTTCTTTTTGCATCGCTTCCATAAACAGAAAGAAATAAGCTGGGGCGCTACCTGCGGCAGCGATAACACCATTAATACCAGATTCTTCTTCAACCCAGCAAACTTCACCCACGGCTTCCATTAACTTTCCGGCAAATGTTTTATCTGTTTCTTCTACTGAATCTGCGGCAAATAGTCCGCTCATTCCTTTGCCAACAAGAGCTGGGGTGTTTGGCATAACACGCACAAGCTTCAGGTCAGTTTCCAGTAGCTCATTTAATCTTGAAGCAGAGATCCCTGCAGCTATTGAAATAACGAGTTTGTCGGAAAAATCCACGCCTATCAGGCCACCACAAACAAGCTCCATTAGCTGAGGTTTTACAGCCAAAACAATGACGTCAGCGTCCTGTGCAGCTTCTAAATTTTCTCTAGTGGTATTTACACCGTATAAATGATTAAGCAGCTCTCGTTGTTCTTTATTTGGATCCGTCGCTGTGATGCTTTCTGCATCGTAGCCACTTGAAACAAGTCCAGCGATGATAGAGCGGGCCATGTTACCTGCTCCGATAAATACGACTTTTCTGTTTTCCATATTTCTTCCTTAGGGTGTGCTGCTTGTTATTTTTTGTTGGAGTAATCCCTTGCACCAAAGATAGCAGTGCCGATCCTAACCATAGTGCTTCCTGCTTCAACAGCGGCATCTAAATCTCCGCTCATTCCCATAGAAAGCGTATCCAAGCCTTCATATTTTTCATCCAGCTTGCTCTTAAGATTAGCTAAATGATTGAAGGCTGCTAGCTGGGATTGATAGTCAGATACATTGGCAGGAATTGACATCAATCCTTTTAAAGTGAGGTTTGGCAGGGAAGAAATCAACTCAGCAAGAGCAAAAACTTCCTCTTCACCAGTTCCAGACTTCGACTCTTCCCCACTGGTATTTACCTGAATAAGTACTTTAAGAGGAGGAAGTGAACCAGGACGCTGATCGTTCAAACGTTGGGCGATTTTCCCTCGGTCAACGGAGTGCACCCAGTCGAAGCTTTCAGCAACAAGCTTTGTCTTGTTGGATTGCAATGGACCAATAAAGTGCCATTCAAGCTGTGTATCTGCATGTTGCGCTGCAAAATATGCGATCTTTTCTACACCTTCCTGAACATAATTTTCGCCAAATGCGCGTTGTCCGGCTTCGATCGCCTGCTCAATGGCTTCTACTGGCTTAGTCTTACTTACTGCGAGTAGTTGCACGGAATTTTGTTGTCTACCACACTTAACTTCAGCATCGTGGATTTGTTTGATGACCTGTTCGATATTTTGTTGAATACTAGACATAAATAACTTTTTAGGAAAATGAAATGGATATCGCCGAATTACTGCAATTTAGTGTAAAGCATAATGCGTCAGATCTACATCTTTCTGCAGGTGTACCTCCTATGATAAGGATAGATGGTGATGTAAGAAAGCTCGGAGTTCCAGCATTTAGTCATTCAGACGTCCATAAGTTAGTGTTTGATATTATGAATGATGCACAAAGAGCAGAATATGAGGAAAAATTGGAAGTCGATTTCTCGTTCGAGTTGCCTCAGATTGGGCGCTTTCGTGTCAATGCGTTTAACCAGAGCAGAGGCTGCGCAGCGGTATTCAGAACGATTCCTACCCGTATTCCATCTCTTGATGAACTGGAAGCACCAGATATTTTTAATGAAATTGCTAATTATGAAAAAGGGTTGGTTTTAGTTACAGGTCCCACAGGCTCAGGCAAATCAACTACATTAGCTGCGATGGTGGACTACATCAATCAGCATCACAACAAGCATATTCTGACTATTGAAGACCCTATTGAGTTTGTGCATGAAAACAGCAAATGTCTGATAAACCAAAGAGAAGTTCATAGAGACACTCATAGCTTCAAAGCGGCCCTTCGTTCAGCCCTTCGAGAAGATCCGGATGTTATTTTGGTGGGAGAGCTTCGTGATCAGGAAACGATCAGTCTGGCACTGACAGCCGCTGAAACAGGGCACCTGGTTTTCGGTACTTTGCATACCAGCTCTGCAGCAAAAACCATTGATCGAATTATTGATGTATTTCCTGGTGAAGATAAAAATATGGTTCGCTCTATGCTTTCTGAATCCTTGCGGGCCGTTATCGCTCAGAAACTGTTAAAGCGTATTGGGGGAGGCCGTGTCGCGTGTCATGAAGTCATGATTGCTAATAGTGCTATTCGAAACCTTATTCGGGAAGATAAAGTTGCTCAAATGCAGTCAATCATTCAAACCGGAGCAGCAACTGGTATGAAGACTATGGAGCAGGGAGCAAAACAGCTTCTGGCTCAGGGTCAGGTAGAGCAACAGGAAGTGAACAAGAAAATAGAAACAACCACCTTATCTGTTACCGGCTTCTAGAGGACGTTGAAATGCTACTGGATTCTGCGCTCAATCAAATGATCGAAAACAAGGCGTCTGATCTTTATATCACTGTTGGTGCACCATGCTTTTTACGTATCGATGGTGAGTTAAAAGAGATTAGTGCATCCATGGACGAAGAGCATGTGTTTCAGGTTCTTGACTCTTGTATGGATACCGAGCGTAAACAAGAGTTTTTGGGCACGAAAGAGGCGAACTTCGCCATTGTTCGTGATAATGGCCGATTTCGGGTCAGCGCTTTTTTCCAGCGAGAACTTCCCGGTGCAGTCATTCGTCGAATTGAAACAGAAATTCCGACGATTGAACAACTTCACCTACCTGCAACAATGAAAGATTTGGCAGTAGCTAAACGAGGACTGGTGTTGGTAGTCGGGGCGACAGGCTCGGGTAAGTCGACAACCATGGCTGCTATGACTGGGTACAGGAATGAGCAGAGAAGCGGTCATATTCTGACGGTAGAAGACCCTATTGAGTTTGTGCATCAACATAATAAGTGCATTGTGACTCAGCGTGAGGTTGGGCTTGATACGGAGAGCTTTGAAGTTGCATTAAAGAATTCGCTAAGGCAGGCTCCGGATATGATTCTGATTGGTGAAATTCGTACTCGTGAAACCATGGAGTACGCAATGAACTTTGCTGAAACAGGTCACCTCTGTATGGCTACTCTGCATGCAAACAACGCTAATCAGGCGTTAGAGCGAATTTTGAATCTGGTTCCTAAGGATGCCAGAGAGCAGTTTCTGTTTGATCTTTCGGTAAATTTAAAGGGCATTATCGGCCAACAGCTTATTCGTGACAAAAATGGTAAAGGGCGTCACGGTTGCTTCGAGTTGCTGCTGAACACACCTCGTGTATCTGATTTAATTCGACAAGGTAATTTACATGAGATTAAAGCGGCAATGAGTCGTTCAAATGAGAGTGGAATGATGACGTTTGATCAGTCACTTTATCAGCTTGTGTCGAAAGATAAGATCTCTGAAGAAGATGCTCTGCATAATGCAGATTCTGCAAATGACTTACGTATGATGTTGAAAATTAAGCGTGGGGATATTGCTGGTGGAAATTCGCTAGATCATGTAACGATAGATATGGATTAGCAAATAATAGTAGTGGGGGCTTACCCCCACTGTGCTTCAAACCAGCTTTCAAGAATGACAACGGCTGATTGACAGTCGATGTTTCCTTTACTCAAAGCCTTATAACCGCCCATTTCAAAAAGTTCAGCGCGAGCTTCTGCTGTGGATAAACGTTCATCATGCAGTTCAACCTGTAATCCAAACCTTCCATGCAGACGATTGGCAAATTTCTTAGCTCTAGGGGTAATTGCTTCAAGATCTTTACCGTATAGGTCTGTTGGCAGACCGACAACCAGAAGATCCGGTTTCCATTCTTTAATCTGCTTTTCGATTTCATCCCAGTTCGGTATGCCATCATTGGCTTTGAACGCCTTTAAAGGAGAGGCTGTTCCCGTTATTTCCTGACCTATGGCACTACCAATACTCTTGGTACCGTAATCGAAAGCCATAATTGTTTTACTCATCACGCATGTCCTGCATCTGTTGAAAGCTGCGCGGCATCAATACCCAGCATTTCAACTGCTTTACTCCAGCGTTCCTGAACCGGGGTGTCAAAGATAACGCTTGGGTCTGCTTCCACAGTTAACCAGGAGTTATCAGCGAGCTCGTTTTCAAGCTGTCCAGCAGTCCAACCGGAGTAGCCCAATGCTACGATGTAGTCTTTTGGTTCCGCTTCTGTGCCGAGGACACCAAGTATATCTTTAGAAGTGGTTACCGAAAGATCGTCGGTCATATTGACGCTGGAGTGGTACTTATCTTTAGGTCTGTGAAGGATGAATCCTCGATCCTCAGAGACAGGACCACCACTCAACACCTGTTTAGTCAGACTGTTTTGGTTGACCTGAGGGTGAGCAGATTCAACATCAACCTGTTTTAGCATGCCACCCACAGTAATATCGATAGGGGCGTTGACGATAAGTCCCATCGCCCCTTCGTCGTTGTGTTCACAGATATAGATAACAGATCGTTTAAAAAACGGGTCCTGCATACCAGGCATCGCTACAAGAAAATGATTAGCTAAATTCATGTTATCTCTCCCGTGCTAAGACTTGTTATTTGCCAAGTCTTCTCTCAATTGCATCCATCAGCTTACCTGTAATAGACACGTCAAACGCAGCTTCTATTTCACGAATACAGGTTGGGCTGGTTACATTTATTTCTGTTAGCTTGTCGCCGATAACATCAAGACCTACAAAGATAAGGCCTTTTTCTTTTAGTGTAGGTGCAACTGCTTGCGCAATTTTGAGATCAGTCTCACTTAATGGTCTTGCTTCGCCTGTACCACCTGCTGCCAAATTGCCTCGGGTCTCTCCCTTAGCAGGAATACGTGCTAAGCAATATGGCATTGGTTCACCATCGACGACTAAAATACGCTTATCACCATTACTGATATCAGGAACAAATGTCTGAGCCATTGCATAGTTCTGACCGTGGTTAGTTAGTGTCTCGATTATTACCGATACATTTGGGTCGTTTTGCTTAACACGGAAGATAGAAGCACCACCCATACCATCAAGAGGCTTCAGGATGACATCACCATGCTCTGCCTGAAATTCGCGGATCTTCTCAGCTTTGCGGGTAACGATAGTTGTTGGGGTCAGCTCTGGGAACCATGCTGTAAATAGCTTCTCGTTGCAGTCACGCAGACTCTGAGGTTTGTTGACAATAAGAGTACCTTTTTCTTCTGCACGTTCCAGAATGTAGGTTGCGTAGATGTACTCAGTATCGAACGGAGGATCTTTACGCATCAGAACGGCATCAAGCTCAGAAAGCTCGATGGTTTGCTCAGACTTAAACTCGTACCAGCCGTTTGGGTCTTCTTTTAGCTCAACAACTTTGGTATCTGCTACAGCTGTGCCCTGATCAAGATGAAGGTCATTCATCTCCATATAGTGAATTTCGTAACCGCGTTTCTGTGCTTCAAGCATCATGGCAAAACTTGAATCTTTTTTGATGTTAATGGACGAAATCGGGTCCATTACTATGCCTAGCTTAATCATTGTTTTCTCCAAATTAACCAAGGTCGCCAAAACGAACTTGTAATGCTGTAATTGCAGTGAGTGCTGCGGTTTCTGTTCTCAGGACACGAGGTCCTAAAAGTGTTTCTTCAAACTTGTGTTCTTCGGTCATTTGGATCTCTTCTGATGAGAGACCGCCTTCAGGGCCAATTAACAAACGTACTTTTTCAACTGGCTCCGGAAGAGTATTGATTGAGTATTTTGCTCTTGGATGCAAATTGAGTTTTAGAGCATCATCCTGCTCGGCACACCAGTCTTCCAGTTTCATCAGTGGTCTTACTATAGGCAATCGGTTCCGGCCACACTGTTCGCAAGCTGCAACAGCGATCTTTTGCCATTGAGCAAGCTTCTTCTCAAATCTCTTTGGGTCGAGTTTTACACCACAACGTTCTGAGATCAAAGGTGTAATAGTATTGACGCCAAGTTCCACTGATTTTTGTATAGTGAACTCCATTTTTTCACCACGAGAGACAACTTGGCCCAGGTGGATATCTAATGGAGATTCAATGTCTTTCTCGATTTTCTCAAGGATTTCTACCTGCACATTCTTTTTGGTGACTTCTGTGATTTTGGCTGGAAACTCCGCACCACTTCCGTCAAATAAAAGCACTTCTTGTTCAGGTTTCATTCGAAGAACTCGCCCAACGTGTCCGGCTGCATCTTCACTAAGAAAAACTGCGCCTAGCTGGTTGATTGTCTCCGGGTGATAAATACGTGGAACTCGCATGCCAGTTGTATCCTGAAAGAAAATAAATAACTTTCCATAACATGGATGCAGAGGATTAAAAAAACAAGGGTTCTGTATGCTTTAGGTTCAGGTTAGTTGCTTGCCAGTGAATACCAAGGGTTGTCTGCAGCTTTTGCACATATAGTTGGCTTGTTGTCTGAGAACCTTGTTGTGACGTCTTATAGAGAGCGGATAGCATTCACAGCGGCATTTATATTCGAAGGTTTTTCCCTGAACAGAAGCAACTTCAAAGCTGTGGGTAGTCTTGGCTGGAATGCGAAACACTTTTTCCATCACCATTTTCCACTCATGACCATGGGGACGCACTTTGCCAAAAATCTGATAAGTGACTAGGTGGGCTATCTCATGTGGAATGACTTCATCGATAAATGCCTGATAGTTTTCCTGAAACAAGACAGGGTTTAGACGAACTTGGTTTGTTTGCAAATAAGCCTTTCCAGCCGCCTTGCCGCGAAGCTTGAAGCTTATCTCTGGTTGAGAGAAAGCCCGTTGAAAAGCGATTTCAGCCCGGTGAATGCACCAGGCTGCTTTTTTTTGAATATCTTCTTCAAAAGCTGAAGGAAATTCAGTCATGTTCCGTTTACTTTTTCTTAGGACGGAAAGGCTTGATCACTTCTTCATTGCACTCAAGGTATGGGCCTTCCATAAGGTCTATGCAGTATGGGATCGCAGGGAATACTGCATCCAAACATTCGCGGATAGACTTTGGTTTACCTGGAAGGTTTACAATTAAGCTATCTTCTCGCAACCCAGCGGTTTGACGAGAAAGAATGGCTGTTGGAACAAATTTCAAGGACTCTGCACGCATCAGTTCACCAAACCCTGGCATCATGCGATCACATACCGCTTCAGTGGCTTCCGGAGTTACATCGCGTTTCGCTGGACCAGTACCACCAGTCGTTACGATCAGGCTGCAGTTTTCCTCGTCAGCCATCTTAATTAGAGTTGCTTCAATAACGTCTTGCTCATCAGGAATAACCTCATATACAGGCTCCCATTCAGATACAAGATAGTCGTTTAGTGTCTCGATAATGGCTTTGCCAGAAATATCTTCGTAAACACCAGCGCTTGCACGGTCGCTAACGGTAACAATACCAATCTTCGCTTTTGTCATTATTATGTTGTCCTATAAAAAACGGGGTGCAGAATGCACCCCGATTATCTGTCTTTAAGCTAAGAAAATCTATTTGCTTATTTTAGACCTGCGAACTCACGAATCAGAGCTGCTTTGTCTGTTGCTTCCCATGGGAACTCTTCACGGCCAAAGTGACCATAAGCAGCTGTCTTCTTGTAGATAGGCTGAAGCAGGTTCAGCATCTCTTGCAGACCGTATGGGCGAAGATCGAAGAACTGACGTACCGCTTCGATGATGATGTCGTGAGATACTTTTTCAGTACCGAAAGTTTCAACCATGATTGAAGTTGGATCAGCAACACCAATCGCGTAAGAAAGCTGAATTTCACAGCGGTCAGCAAGACCAGCAGCTACTACGTTCTTCGCTACATAACGTGCTGCGTATGCTGCAGAGCGGTCAACTTTTGATGGATCTTTACCAGAGAAAGCACCACCACCGTGACGAGCTGCACCACCGTAAGTGTCAACGATGATCTTACGACCAGTCAGACCACAGTCACCCATTGGGCCACCGATTACAAAACGACCGGTTGGGTTGATGAAGTACTTAGTCTCTTTGTTTAGCCACTCAGAAGGAAGAACGGGCTTAATGATCTCTTCCATTACTGCTTCACGCAGGTCTGGAGTAGAGATTGAATCGCAGTGCTGAGTTGAAAGAACAACGGCATCGATACCGACAATCTTACCCTGGTCGTACTGGAAAGTTACCTGAGATTTTGCATCAGGACGTAGCCAGTCAAGACCACCTTTACGTACTTCAGCCTGCTTTTGCACAAGTAGGTGAGAGTATGTAATTGGTGCAGGCATTAGTACGTCAGTTTCGTTTGTTGCGTAACCGAACATGATGCCCTGGTCACCAGCGCCTTGCTCTTTAGGGTCTGCTTTATCAACACCCTGGTTGATGTCAGGAGACTGCTTACCAATGGTGTTCAGTACTGCACAAGAGTCCGCATCGAAACCCATGTCAGAGTGTACATAACCGATTTCACGAACAGTTTCACGAGTGAGTTCTTCGATATCAACCCATGCAGAGGTAGTGACTTCACCACCAACCATAACCATGCCGGTTTTAACGTAAGTTTCACATGCAACACGAGCTTTAGGATCTTGCTCAAGGATTGCATCTAGTACTGCGTCAGAGATCTGATCCGCGATTTTATCCGGATGGCCTTCTGATACAGATTCAGAAGTAAATAGGTGCTTAGCCATGATAGTCAGCTCCAATTAAGAGTGAAAAAGGATGCAACTAGCACCCTCTAAATAATAGTTTATGGAAACACCATACGTTTGGGTGTTTCGACATCTGGACGTCTATTTTAGTTTCAGATTACATAATTACAAGAAAAATTTGTGTATTGGGGCCACATTTATGTGTTGAAAATCCATATGAAAAATAGGGTTTCAGCTCGAAAGTAACGTATTTTCTATGGGGAAAACGATTGCAGTCAAAAGGGGGCTTTGAGAGAATAGGCGCGCTAAATTACCGGATAAAATTTAGTAATTACGAATAACACGAATTTTATCGTTATTTATACCCTTTATACGAATTCGCTTATCTATTCAGGAGCAGACATGCCGTCTCAAAAAGAACTAGCCAATGCAATCCGTGCACTAAGCATGGATGGTGTTCAACAAGCTAACTCAGGTCACCCAGGTGCACCTATGGGTATGGCTGATATCGCCGAAGTACTTTGGCGTGGCCACATGAACCATAACCCACAAAACCCAGAGTGGGCTGACCGCGACCGCTTTATCCTTTCAAACGGCCACGGCTCAATGCTGATATACTCTCTGCTTCACCTGACTGGTTACGAGCTGTCTATCGATGACCTGAAGAACTTCCGTCAACTTCACTCGAAAACTCCGGGCCACCCAGAGTACGGCTATGCACCAGGTATCGAAACAACAACCGGTCCGCTGGGTCAGGGTATTACTAACGCAGTCGGTATGGCGATGGCAGAGCGTGCTCTTGCAGAGCAGTTCAACAAAGAAGGTCACGACATCGTTGACCACTACACCTATGCATTTATGGGTGACGGCTGTCTGATGGAAGGTGTTTCTCACGAAGCATGTTCTCTGGCGGGTACACTGGGTCTTGGCAAGCTAATCGCATTTTGGGATGACAACGGCATCTCTATCGATGGTCACGTTGAAGGCTGGTTTGCAGACGACACGCCTAAGCGTTTCGAAGCTTACGGCTGGCATGTTATCGCTGACGTTGATGGTCACGATGCAGCAGCAATCGACGCGGCAATCATCAGAGCGAAAGCAGACCCTCGTCCAACACTTATCTGTACTAAAACTATCATCGGTTTTGGTTCTCCTAACAAGTCTGGCTCTCACGACTGTCACGGTGCACCACTGGGTCACGAAGAAATCGCAGCTGCTCGTGAATTCCTGGGTTGGGAACATGGTCCATTTGAAATCCCTGCTGATATTGCAGCGCAGTGGGATGCAAAAGAAGCAGGCGCAGCGAAAGAAGCAGACTGGAATGCGAAGTTTGAAGCATACGCAGCCGCTTACCCTGAGCTGGCAGCTGAATTCAAGCGTCGTGTAAACGGTGAACTACCTGCTGAGTGGGAAGAGAAGACATCAGCCATCATCGCTGACCTTCAGGCAAACCCTGCAAACATCGCATCACGTAAAGCCTCTCAGAACGCTCTAGAAGCGTTCGGTGCTATGCTACCAGAGTTCATGGGTGGTTCTGCTGACCTTGCACCTTCTAACCTGACTATGTGGTCTGGTTCTAAGTCGCTGACTCGTGAAGACTTCTCTGGTAACTACATCCACTACGGTGTACGTGAGTTCGGTATGACGGCTATCATGAACGGTATCGCGCTTCACGGTGGCTTTGTTCCTTACGGTGCAACCTTCCTAATGTTTATGGAATACGCTCGTAACGCAATGCGTATGGCTGCGCTAATGAAAGTTCAGAACATTCAGGTTTACACGCACGACTCTATCGGTCTGGGTGAAGATGGTCCTACGCACCAGCCTGTTGAGCAAATGGCTTCTCTACGTGTGACGCCAAATATGAGTACATGGCGTCCATGTGACCAGGTTGAATCAGCAGTTGCCTGGAAATACGCTATCGAGCGTAAAGATGGCCCGACTTCTCTTATTTTCTCTCGTCAGAACCTTGCACAGCAAGAGCGTGATGCAGAGCAGGTAGCGAACATTGCGAAAGGTGCTTACATCCTGAAAGATTGTGATGGCAAGCCAGAGCTTATCTTCATCGCAACAGGTTCAGAAGTTGAGCTAGCAGTAGAGGCAGCAGCAGTACTAACGGCTGAAGGTAAGAAGGTACGCGTCGTATCTATGCCTGCAACGGACGTATTTGATGCGCAAGACGCTGAGTACCGTGAATCTGTACTGCCTTCTGATGTGACAGCTCGTGTTGCTATCGAAGCAGGTATTGCTGATTACTGGTACAAGTACGTAGGTTTCGACGGTCGCATTATCGGTATGACAACCTTCGGTGAATCTGCACCAGCAGGTGAGCTATTCAAGATGTTTGGCTTCACTGTTGAAAATGCAATTGAGACAGCGAAAGAGCTACTTGCTTAATTGAACTAAGCAATCACTACTATCAGAGCCGGGCTATAAATGCCCGGCTTTTTCTTATGCATCGTAAAGATATAGGTGGAAATGATTCCACAAACCGCTGCAAGTCATCCCTGAGCGCTTAAACAAGGGCATCCATGCCCTTGAATGTTTGTTCCATCACAACCACCTATATCAAAGTGTTTTCCTCTTTAGTTCTAATTAAAGTAATATCCTTATCCTGAATACAAAAGAGATAATAAATAAAATGCTTAGAGTCGCTATTAACGGGTTTGGTCGTATAGGTCGTAATGTTCTTCGTGCGTTATATGAAAGTGGAAAGCGAGAGCAGATCCAGGTTGTTGCAGTTAATGAACTGGCTCAGCCGGATGCGATGGCGCATCTTCTTCAGTACGATACTAGCCATGGTCGTTTTGGTAAGAAAGTAACCAACGATCAGGAACACCTGTTTATCCATAACGACGATAACAGCTTTGACTCGGTACGCATCCTTCATCTGGCGGATATTGAGTTATTACCGTGGCGCGATTTGAACGTTGATATTGTTTTTGACTGTACAGGTGTCTTTGGCAATAAAGCCGATGGTGAGAAACATATCGCGGCAGGGGCTAAAAAAGTTCTATTTTCTCACCCCGGTGCGAATGATCTCGATAATACGATCATCTACGGTGTTAACCATGAAACACTTAAGCCTGAACATAATATCGTTTCCAACGGCTCCTGCACCACAAACTGTATTGTTCCTATCATCAAAGTTCTTGATGAAGCCTTTGGTATTCAGTCTGGCACTATTACCACCATTCACTCATCAATGAACGATCAGCAGGTTATTGATGCTTACCACTCAGATTTAAGACGAACTCGTGCAGCCAGCCAATCTATAATTCCGGTGGATACAAAACTTCACAAAGGAATTGAAAGAATTTTTCCGAAATTTTCCAACAAATTTGAAGCAATTTCGGTTAGAGTACCAACCGTTAACGTCACTGCGATGGATTTGAGTGTAACAATCAATACAAATGTGAAAGTTAATGACGTAAATCAAACCATCATAGAGGCGTCTCAGTGTACATTACGTCACATTGTTGACTATACTGAATCTCCTCTGGTTTCGATTGATTTTAACCACGATCCGCATAGTGCGATTGTCGATGGTACGCAGACCAGAGTAAGTGACGGTCATCTGGTAAAAATGCTGGTTTGGTGTGACAACGAATGGGGTTTTGCCAACCGGATGCTGGATACCGCATTAGTTATGTCTAAGTAACATATTTATTAAGTCTATGTTTTCTTAGCATACTTTAACTACCATTGAGCCGTAGGTAGAACAGGGATGAAAATATTTATTTCAAGTCTTGAAAAAAATATCAATATCCCCAAAATAAATAGCAGTAAAGAATTTAATGGTCTGGCATAAAGCCAGGCTAATCAAACTTTCTAAATTTATAAATCGAGAGGACGAACCATGTCTGTAATCAAGATGACTGACCTGGACCTAGCAGGTAAACGCGTATTTATCCGTGCTGACCTTAATGTGCCAGTAAAAGATGGCAAAGTAACTTCTGATGCACGTATTCTTGCATCTCTTCCAACTATCAAGCTATGTCTTGAAGCTGGTGCAAAAGTAATGGTTACTTCTCACCTAGGTCGCCCAACTGAAGGTGAATACGCAGAAGAGTTCTCTCTACAGCCTGTAGTTAACTACCTAAACGACGCTCTAGACTGTGGCGTTAAACTGGCTAAAGATTACCTAAACGGTCTTGAGCTAAACGCTGGTGAGCTAGTTGTTCTTGAAAACGTTCGCTTCAACAAAGGCGAGAAGAAGAACGAAGAAGAACTTTCTAAGAAATACGCTGCACTATGTGATGTATTCGTAATGGATGCATTTGGTACAGCTCACCGTGCACAAGCTTCAACTCACGGTGTTGGTATGAACGCTCCTGTAGCGTGTGCTGGTCCTCTACTTGCTGCTGAGCTTGAAGCTCTAGGTAAAGCAATGGATAACCCAGAGCGTCCACTAGTAGCTATCGTTGGTGGTTCTAAGGTTTCTACTAAGCTGACTGTTCTTGAGTCTCTATCTAAAGTTGCTGACCAGCTTGTAGTTGGTGGTGGTATTGCAAACACATTCATCGCAGCTGATGGCCACAATGTTGGTAAATCTCTATACGAAGCAGACCTTGTTGAGACTGCTCAGAAGCTAATGAAAGAGTGTTCAATCCCAGTTGCAACTGACGTAGCTTGTGCAAAAGCATTTGATGAAAACGCTGAAGCAGAAATCAAGAACGTTGCAGACGTAGCTGACGATGACATGATCTTCGACCTTGGTCCTGATTCAACAGCGGCTCTTGCTGAAATCATCGGCAATGCTAAGACTATTCTTTGGAATGGCCCTGTAGGCGTATTCGAATTCAAGAACTTCGAAGCTGGTACAGCTGGCATCTCTAAAGCAATCGCAGAATCAGCTGGCTTCTCTGTAGCTGGTGGTGGTGACACTCTAGCTGCTATCGACAAGTTCGGTATCAAAGCAGACGTTTCTTACATCTCTACAGGTGGCGGTGCTTTCCTTGAGTTTGTTGAAGGTAAAGTACTACCTGCAGTAGCAATGCTTGAAGAGCGTGCTAAAGCTTAATTAATTGATTTATAAGGCGGGAAATTTTTTCCCGCTTTCTTGTTTGCTGAGGTTGCCATTTTGTTGCTAAAATGCCGCACGTTGTAAGCAAACGATTGCAAAATTCGATTGTAATTTTTAATTTTATACGACAGAAAATAGGACTTATTCCATGTCTAAGATCTTCGATTTCGTAAAGCCAGGTGTTATCTCTGGTGATGACGTACAAAAAGTATTTGAAGTTGCTAAAGAAAACAACTTCGCTCTACCAGCAGTAAACTGTGTAGGTACTGACTCTGTAAACGCAGTACTAGAAGCAGCTGCTAAAGTTAAAGCTCCAGTAATCGTTCAGTTCTCTAACGGTGGTGCAGCTTTCTTCGCTGGTAAAGGTCTAAAACTAGAAGGTCAGGGCAACCAGATTCTTGGTGCTGTAGCTGGTGCTAAGTACGTTCACGCTGTAGCTGAGTCTTACGGTGTACCTGTAATTCTTCACACTGACCACGCAGCTAAGAAACTTCTTCCTTGGATCGACGGTCTTCTAGATGCTGGTGAAGAGTTCTTCGCTCAAACTGGTAAGCCTCTATTCTCTTCTCACATGATTGACCTTTCTGAAGAGTCTCTAGAAGAGAACATCGAAATTTCTGCTAAGTACCTAGAGCGCATGGCTAAAATGAACATGACTCTAGAAATCGAACTAGGTTGTACTGGTGGTGAAGAAGATGGCGTTGATAACTCTGATATGGACGCATCTGAGCTTTACACTTCTCCTGAAGACGTTGCATACGCTTACGAGAAACTAAACGCTGTAAGCCCACGTTTCACAATCGCAGCTTCTTTCGGTAACGTACACGGTGTATACAAGCCAGGTAACGTTGTTCTAACTCCAACTATCCTACGTGACTCTCAGGCATACTGTGCAGAGAAGTTCGGTATTGCACCTAACGCTCTAAACTTCGTATTCCACGGTGGTTCTGGTTCTTCTCAAGAAGAAATCCAAGAGTCTATCGGCTACGGTGTAATCAAAATGAACATCGATACTGATACTCAGTGGGCATGTTGGGATGGTATCCGTGCATACGAAGCGGAAAACCGTGACTTCCTACAAGGCCAGATTGGTAACCCAACTGGTGACGACGCACCTAACAAGAAGTACTACGATCCTCGCGTATGGCTACGTGCTGGTCAGGCTTCTATGGTTACTCGTCTTGAGCAGGCGTTCGCTGACCTTAACGCTGTAGACGTACTATAATTCGTCTCTAGCTAAGAGTTGATAAACCGCTCTTCGGAGCGGTTTTTTTATACCTGCAATTTCTTAGATTTAGAGCAAATGCTAAATTGTTATTATTTATTGGTTAAGAATCTGGATCTTACCCTTAAGTGTGCGTTATTTTAAATCCATTAAGTGCCCATCTACTTAATTAATATATAACTACAGCTCTAAGGGAAAATAACATGGCCGTTGAAGAAAAAGTGGCAGAAACTGTCACAGAGGTAACGGAAAGTATCTCAAATATGGAAGCCTGGCTTACCAACAACTCAGAACTGCTTATTCAATATGGTGTGAATATCCTTTCTGCGGTGATTATACTGTTTATCGGTAACATTATTGTTAAGACGATAGCGGGTAGTGTCGCCAAAGTTCTTGAAAAACGCGAAATGGATAAAGCGGTTGTTGATTTTATATCCGCCCTTGTTCGTTACTTGTTGTTTGTTATTGTTCTGATTGCTGCGTTAGGGCGAATTGGTGTCCAGACAGCATCCGTGGTAGCGGTAATCGGTGCCGCAGGTTTAGCCGTCGGTCTGGCTTTGCAGGGGTCATTATCAAACTTTGCTGCGGGTGTGCTAATTGTTGCGTTTCGTCCGTTTAAATCGGGTGACTATGTAGAAATTGGTGGGGTTGCCGGCTCTGTTGAATCTATTCAGATTTTCCAGACCGTACTGAAAACACCAGATAATAAGATGATAGTTGTACCAAACGGCTCCGTTATCGGTGGTCCTATCGTGAACTATTCTCGTCATGATACTCGACGCATAGATTATGTTATCGGTGTTTCATATAGCGCGGATCTTCAGAAAACAAAAGAGATTATTGAAGCGACGCTAAAGGCTGATAGCCGTATTCTAAAAGAGCCAGGAATTCAGGTTGGTGTGGTGGAGCTTGCGGATTCTTCAGTAAACTTTGTCGCTCGACCATGGGTAAAAACTGAAGATTACTGGGCAGTATACTTTGATGCTCTACAGGCGATGAAAGAAGCGCTGGATGACGCTGGAATTGAAATACCTTTCCCACAAATGGATGTTCATCTAGATAAGGTGAATTAATCGATACTGATCTACTACTAGCGCAGGGCTTTAATCCCTGCGCTTTTTGATACTAGATAAAATGAACGGTATTTAATGTGTGTTCGAGAAGTGGTTTCAGATCACTACCATTAAAACCGAAGGTAAGCTCTGGATGCCCAGGTGTATAGAGAATTTCGTCTTTTTCCAGAAGCTCTTTGTCTACAACTATCTGAATATTTTGTGGTAAGCCAAATGGACACACCGCTCCTGGTACACAACCTATCTCTGCTGTCATCTCCTCATTACTGCAAATAGAGACTCGTTTGCCTAGTGCTTTCTGAACAGGTTTTCTGTCCAGTCGTTTATCTTTCTCTGTCAGGTAAAGAGCAAAGCCCCCACTTTTCATTTTAAGGAATAGACTCTTGCTGTGTGTACCTGTCCAGCCTAATTTTTTTGCTACTTTCTCATCTGTTTCAAAGTCCAGAATAGGTTCGTGCTCCCATGAGTTATAGGAGATCCCTGTCTGATCAAACAGAGATAAGTTCTTTTGATAGATTTCTTCCAGCAGTTTCATTTACACACTCACAGGTATTGCAGCCAAAGCTCTTTTATAAGTGAGCCAGCAATGATAAACATGATTATAGCCACAACTATATCAATGGCTTTTTTTACCGATGGCCTGGAAAGCATAGGGGCTGCTTTTGCTGCACCAATTGAGAGGCCGAAGAACCATACAACTGACGCAATCATCGTCCCAAGTGCAAAAGCGATTCTATCGTTGCTTTCAAACTGCCCACCAATGGACCCAAGAACGACGACCGTATCCAAGTAGACATGAGGGTTGAGAACGGTAACGGCTAAAGCGCCCAAGATAACGGCTTTTCGGCCTTTAGTTACATCGCTTAACTCTAGCTCGTCATCATTATTGCTAAAGGCGCTTTTCAATGAGAGGTAGCCATAATACGAAAGAAAGGCGATACCACCCAGAGTCACCAGCGTTAGCAAGACTTCGTTTTGAGATAGCAGAGCACCGCCACCGAATATGCCCAAAGAGATAAACAGAATATCCAGACTACTGCACAGTGTCGCTGTGGTCAGGTGGTGGTTGCGCTTTATTCCCTGATTAAGCACATAAGCATTTTGTGCACCAATAGGAATAATCATGCTGGCTCCTAAGCTGAAGCCCTGAAGTAATATCCAAAAGTTCAAATTGATACCGTAATGTTGCGTTGAGTTGAAATTAAGTTTAATGAAATCCATTTTATAAATTAAACTAATAATATTAATCTATAATAAGTTTAACTTATGTGATGGTAAAAAATGCGTGGATTAGACTATCGATGGATAGAAGCATTGGAGGCGGTAATCACCTATCGCAGCTTTGAGCGCGCGGCACAGAAACTTTTTATTTCTCAGTCTGCGGTGTCTCAGAGAATTAAACAGCTTGAGAAGTGGTCTTCTCAGGCCGTACTGATCAGAGAGCAGCCACCAAGAGCTACCCTGACTGGGCAAAAACTACTTGGGCTATACAAGCGAGTGCGTTTGTTGGAACAGGACTTGTTACCCGATCTGGATATTAATGATAGTGAGCAGGTATTGGATGTTTCCATTGCTACTAACGCGGACACGCTGGCGACCTGGTTGCTGTCAAGTCTGGCAGAACTATTGAAGCACTCTAATTTGGCTATCAACCTGAATGTCGATGATGAACATCGAACATTAGAAAAGCTACGAATTGGCGAAGTGGTAGGAGCGGTCAGTATTGAGCCGGAGTCTATTCCTGGTTGTGTGGCAGATTATCTCGGGACAATGGAATACATTTGTGTCGCTAGCCCTGAATTTTGTGAAAAATATTTTGCGTATGGCATATCTAAAGATGCGTTGTTGCAAGCGCCAGCCGTTGTATTTAACCAGTATGACCATATGCACGAGAAGTTTATCCAGCAGCATTTCGGGCTTTCGATTAGTCATGTGGTAAAGCATACCGTCAGGAGCTCGGAAGCATTTGTACAGATGGCGACTTTGGGGATTGCGTACTCTTTGATCCCTAGGCCGCAAATAGAAAAAGAGCTAGATAGTGGACAGCTGATCAATATCACTCCTCATCTTAGTATTCCTCATAAGTTATACTGGCACCATTGGCAACTGGAGAGTGGCGTTTTGAAAAAACTCTCAGAGACTATTACCAACTACGCTCGCGAATACCTTCCTCAATGATATGTATCTTGGTGTACAAATTGACTGAGTCAAAGTTTGGTCAAATGTATCGTATGAGTCATTCAAATTATGGGGCATGGAGATAAGATAGGTAGGCTAAATTAATAAGGTCTAAGAAAATGAACAAGTTAAAAATACTATTGGCCATCGCTTCTGTCGCATCTGCCCCTTTGATTGCTGCAACCCCAGATTTCGCACACATTGAAACAAGTGGTTATGGGGAAGTAGTGGCTAAACCTGATATCGCTGAGTTTAAGGTTCAAGTTGTTGAGTCTGCTTTAAATGCTGAGCAGGCTAAAAAAGCAGTAGATCGCGTTGTTGCCGCATTCAATAAAAGATTGATGGATTCGGGAGTTGGGCGAGACCGTATCAAATCCACGAACATCCATCTTGCACCGCAATACCATTACCCTAAGTCAGGGCGTTCAGAGCTTGTAGGTTATCGAGCATCAAGGCAGATAACCGTAACGATCGAAGATCTATCTAAGCTCAATGATTTTCTCGATAAAGCGCTTGGTGATGGCATTAACCGAATTGATAGTGTTCAGCTTAAAGTAAAAGATCGAGAGAAGTACCAAGATCAGGCTCGATTACTTGCAATTAAAGATGCAAACCACAAAGCCAAATCTTTAGCTGAAGGCTTTGGTGGCATATTAGGTGGGGTCTGGAAGGTGAGTTATCAGGCCAGAAACAACCAACCCGTTATGCGAGCTATGGCTATGGACTCAGCTTCGGGTACAAAAATAGGCTATCAGGACACGTCTATAACGATCAGCGATAGTGTCAATGTTATCTATCGTTTTGAGCAGAAATAAAAGCGGACGACATAAACGGATAAAGCCCTCTTTTGAGGGCTTTATGGTATATAGGCCGTTACTTGTTAGTGAAGTAGACGTGCACGGATAGTTCCGTCAATGCCTTTCAGCTTAGCAAGAGCCTCCTCAGAACGCTCAGCTTCGATATCCAGAACAACATAACCGATTTCAGCGTTAGTTTGCAGGTACTGACCCGCGATGTTAATGCCGTCTTCAGCGAAGATGGTGTTTATCTGATTCAGAACGCCAGGACGGTTCTCGTGAATGTGAAGAATACGAGATGTACCGCTGTGAACAGGAAGCGATACTTCCGGGAAGTTCACACTTGATAGTGTTGAGCCATTGTCAGAGTATTTAGCCAGTTTCCCAGCGACTTCAACACCGATGTTTTCCTGTGCCTCCTGAGTTGAACCACCAACATGAGGAGTCAGAATAACATTATCGAACTTCATCAATGGTGATTCGAACGGATCCGCATTTGTTTTTGGTTCCGTAGGGAATACGTCTACAGCAGCACCACCAAGGTGACCTGATTCCAGTGCTTCACAGAGTGCAGGAATATCAACAACTGTACCGCGAGCAGCGTTGATAAAGATAGCGCCTGGTTTCATGCGAGAGAACTCTTCAGTACCCATCATATTTTTTGTACCGTCTGTTTCTGGTACGTGCAGGGTAATCACATCACACTTGTTCAGTAGCTCACTCATCGTATGAACCTGAGTGGCATTACCCAAAGAAAGTTTGTTTTCGATATCGTAGAAGTAAACCTTCATACCCAGGTTTTCAGCAATGATACCTAGCTGGGTACCGATATGACCGTAACCGATAATACCTAGACGTTTACCACGAGCCTCGAATGAGCCATCAGCGCTCTTCTTCCAGATACCACGGTGTGCAAGAGCATTCTTTTCTGGGATGCCACGAAGTAGGAGCAGAATTTGACCAAGTACAAGTTCAGCAACGCTTCGTGTGTTGGAGAATGGTGCGTTAAACACTGGAATACCGCGTTTTGCTGCTGCAGGCAGATTAACCTGATTGGTACCAATACAGAAACACCCAACTGCAACCAACTTGTTTGCTGCCTGAATAACTTCTTCTGTCAGGTTAGTTCGGGAACGAATACCAATGAAGTGCACGTCTTTAACTGCCTCAAGAAGTTCTTCTTCTGGTAGGGAGCCTTTATGATATTCAATATTGGTGTAGCCAGCCGCTTCTAAAACTTCTACTGTAGAAGGGTGAAGTCCTTCTAAAAGCAGTATTTTAATCTTATCTTTTTCCAGTGATACTTTCGCCATCTCTTCTCATCCTTAAAATAAAAGGTAACCGACGCACGGAACTGAGTATTTATGCGTCAAATATGGATTAAACTTATCAAAAAAAAAGCGAGTTGGGTAAGAAATTTACGGAATAAGCAATAAAAAACGGCGCTTATATGCACCGTTTGTTATTAAATCACTAAAATATGAGTAGTTTGTGTTTTTACTCTTCGATTTTTGCACCTTCTGGAGTGCCTGTGATGACAACATCAGCACCACGATGGGCAAACAAACCAACCGTTACAACACCCGCGATGCTATTGATCTTATCTTCCATTTCTTTTGGATTGGTGATTTCAAGACCATAAACGTCAATGATGATGTTGCCGTTATCAGTAACTACACCTTCACGGTATGCAGGGTCACCGCCCAGTTTCACCATTTCACGGCCAACGTATGAGCGAGCCATTGGGATAACTTCTACTGGTAGCGGGAAATTGCCAAGAACATCAACTGCTTTAGTGCCATCTACGATACAAATAAACTTGTCAGAGATAGCAGCAACGATTTTTTCACGAGTAAGTGCAGCACCGCCACCTTTAATCATGTCTTTTTCAGGGTTGATTTCATCAGCGCCATCAACGTAAACATCCAGCTTATCAACTTCATTACAGTCGAAAACTTCTATGCCAAGGGCTTTCAGTTTTTCGGTCGAATCAACAGAACTCGATACTGCACCTTTGATTTCTTCCTTCATAGTTCCTAGTGCATCAATGAAGTGCTTCACTGTTGAACCAGTACCTACGCCTACAATGCTATCTTTCTCAACGTACTTTAGTGCAGCCCAGCCAGCTTCTTTCTTCATTTCATCTTGAGTCATGCCATTCTCCAGAGTCGGTTCCAAGGGGTAAATTCGGCTGGATTATAACGGTTTATTTATCTCTTTCCCATCGCCATGTTTTATTCGGAGTTATAATTGCGGGCAGAGGTATATCCCAGGGTTCTACTGGTACATGGTCAATTTGCTGGCAATTGTGTGCGATGCCTATAGGAGTAGGACCTTTTCCGGTTTTAAACCATTTCTCAAGAGTTCTGTCGTAATAGCCACCACCCATCCCCATTCGATTTCCTGTAGAGTCAAAAGCAACCAAAGGGGTGAAAACAATGTCTAGCTGAGAAACCGGTACGATCTGAGTTTGGTCCAGCACGGGCTCCTGGATATTAAACTTGTTTTCACACATTGGAGTATTGTGCGAATAGCGCAGAAATAAGAGGTGCCCCTTTGAGAAAGGGTGCAGAACAGGAAGTGTGACTTCTTTTCCTTGCTGCCAGAAATAGTCGATAATTGGACGAGTATCAATTTCACCATCGGCAGAGAGATAAATAGCGATTCGCTTCGCTGCGTCAATTTCAGGTAGAGATTGGAGTTTTTGCAGTGCTTCCTCTGCGGCCAGAGTTTGCTCTAGTGCGCTAAGGGATTGCCTTTTGCTTCGGATAGATTTGCGGATATCGGTTCTGCTTTCCATAAGAACCCCTTAATGAGAAGACTCATTGAATAGAAACCCCAGAGTGCCGTTGCGGATTTTGACCCTTGAACCAGCTGGTTCAAGGCGGATCAGCAATGGTAACCGTAGGCTTCTCGGTACATGCCGAGCTTGCTCAATAGCTACCAAGTACTAACCCTTAGGTATTGCTTATCGGCTCAGGGACGTAATCCTACTGACGAACACCCCAGGGTAATTTTTAATTCTTTGATTGTTCTTGCGTTACGTTACTTAAAGCACCTTCTAGAGACGCATTGAGCAGTTCCATTCGCTCTTTAACTTGTCTTTGGCTTTCTTCATCAGCTTTAAACTGATTAAGCTCATAGCATACATTTAATGCAGCAATAGTCAGCAACTTTTCAGTATTGGCTACATTTGTTTTTTCAGCCATCTCTTTCAAGCGATTATTAAGGTCTTTCGCTGCGTTCAGCAAAGATTGCTCCTGACCAGGAGGGCAATTTACCCGGGTTATTTTTCCGAGAATTTCAATTTCTACCGCTTGATGACCCATAGTGACTGAACTCTTAATATGTAACATAGATGGAATAATGCCACCGAAGGTGGAACTATAGGTAAAGCCTAAATAAGATTCAAGGGGATCTCCCGCAATTCTCTTTTTTTGACAGAACAATAACTCATTAAAGAAGCAAATCGAGTAAATGCTACACAAAAAGTAGATTAACCCAGCGTAAAGTTTTCGACATATAAAGGAAATGTTAGGATGGGGAATCATTCTTATTTTAAGTGAGTCATCATGAGCGAAATTACGCTTCCTGAATACCTTAGTGTGGAAACTGAACTGCAATCTTCCGACCTATCTGTGAGCCCAGCTGAACTGCATGGGCTACTTACCGGTATGCTAAGTGGAGGTTTGTCGTTGAATGACCAAAGCTGGCAACCCCTGATTTTTGATTACACCAATGATGGTATGGGGTGGGGAACTCGTGCATTGGCTGTAGCTGAAACTATTTTGAAGACGACAACGACGGAACTCACAGGAACTGGTATGGATATTTCCATTCTTCTTCCTGATGAAGAAAGTAACTTGCTTGATCTTGCTGATGCCTTATCTGAGTGGGTGAATCACTTTATTTCTGGTTTGGGGCTTATCAACGTATCACTTAAAGATATGCCAGAAGATGTTAAAGAAGCTCTGACGGATCTGGAAGAGATTGGCAAGCTGGGTATCGACGAAGATGATGACATGGAAGAGCAGGCGGATCTGCTCGAACAAGTTATTGAACATGTGAAAGCATGTGTGCTTACTATTCATGCCCAGTATGGTAAGAAACCAGATAGTGAAGAAGCACCTCAGACCGTTCATTAATAAAGAATAAACAGGGACGAACAGATGGCAGAGAAGCATTACGATATTGTAATTGCTGGTGGAGCGATGGCTGGTGCAACTCTCGCGCTGGCGCTCAATAAACTCAATAGCTCATTGTCTATTGCAATAATAGAACCTTTTCAGGTGGGCGATGATGAACATCCTGGGTTTGATTCCCGTTCTATCGCGCTTTCCTACGGTACTACTCAGATACTTGAAAAGTTTGAGCTATGGCGTTTGCTTAAACCTGACGCGACACCGATAAATACCATACATGTTTCTGATAAAGGACATGCTGGTATGACCGATATCAACCGCAAGGACTATGGGGTTGATGCATTAGGTTATGTGGTCGAGTTAGCGAATGTCGGGCATGTTTACAATCAACGTATTGAACAGGCGCCTAACATCGATTTCATCTGTCCTGATTCTGTTGTTGCTGTTGATTCTCAACAATCTAAAAACACAATTACACTCGAAAGTGGTGAGAGAATAGAGTGTTCTTTGCTGGTCGCCGCTGATGGAGCAATATCCAGATGTTGTGAGCTAATGAAAGTTGATAACTCACAACTGGATTTTGAACAAGTAGCAGTTATCGCGAATATTCAGGTTTCTCAGCTACATCAAGGCAGGGCTTTTGAGCGATTTACCTCCAGTGGCCCTTTAGCTCTTTTACCAATGACTCAAAACAGAATGTCATTGGTATGGTGCCTTACTCCAGAGAGAGCAGAACAGTTAAGCAGCGCTTCTGAAGCGGAATTTATTGCGGATTTGCAAACCGAGTTTGGCTGGCGATTGGGGGCAATCACACAGGTTGGTGAAAGAGCGAGCTACCCTTTGATTCTGCATAAGAAAGGTCAAATTACTTCCCATCGGTTTGCTACGGTGGGGAATGCAGCACAGGCCCTACATCCTATTGCAGGTCAAGGGTTTAATCTGGGTATAAGAGATGTCGCTTCGTTGGCTGAAGAGATTTCAGAAGCAACCGATCCGGGAAGTTTTTCAGCATTAAGTCAGTATCAAAAAAGAAGAGAGTCTGATAGACGTTCTACAATTAATCTAACAGCGGGGTTGGTTCATATTTTTTCCAATGAATGGTTTCCTATGGTTATCGGACGAAATTTATCACTAATGGCAATCGATAATGTTACCTCGCTAAAGAAACCTCTACTTAACAGAACCATGGGATTGGTTAGAAGATAGTTATGATGCAAAGTTTTGATATCACCATTATTGGTGGTGGGATGGTCGGGCTAACACTGGCGGCCGCTCTGGAAAATACGGATTTACGAATCTCTGTAATAGAAGGTATGAAGCCTTCCGAGGATTTAGACCTTCTGCCAGATGTCAGAGTGTCGGCTCTGAGTCGTGCCAGTGAGTTGATTCTTAGAAACGTTGGTGCATGGAAAGGCATCGAGCGACGACGCCTTTCTCCATACAACGCAATGGAGGTTTGGGAACAAGATAGCTTCGCGCGCATCGAATTTAACGCGAATAATCTGGGGCAGCCAAACCTGGGTCATATTGTTGAAAATCGTGTTATTCAGCTAGCTCTGTTGGAGCAAGTTTCCAGACAACAGAATGTCACAATGTTTATACCTGCCAAATGTCAGTCAATGGTGATGGGAGAGAGTGAGGCCTGGTTAACGCTTGATAATGGCCAGTCGATGACAACCAAGCTTGTTGTGGGAGCTGATGGGGCGAACTCCTGGGTGCGCCAGCAGTCGGATATACCCTTAACAAACTGGGATTATGGGCATACGGCAGTGGTTGCCAATATTAAGACGGAGAAACATCATGATGGTGTTGCACGTCAGTCCTTCTCACCAATGGGGCCACTGGCATTTTTGCCAATGTCTGAGCCTCATATGAGCTCTATTGTATGGTCTACAGATCCGAATCGTGCTGAACAATTAATCGCAATGCCGGATGATGAGTTTAACAAGCATCTGGCTGCAGAGTTTGATATGAAGCTGGGTCGTTGCAAGGTGATAGGGGAAAGACAAGCATTTCCTCTTAAAATGAGGTACGCAAGAGATTTTGCTCTCAATCGTGTGGCTCTTGTTGGAGATGCTGCACATACCATTCATCCGTTAGCTGGGCAGGGTGTCAACTTAGGTTTGTTGGATGCAGCTTCTCTCGCTCAGATTTTGTTTGGTTTATGGAAAGATGGCGAAGATATTGGGCTTCGATCTAACCTAAGAGACTATGAACGCTGGAGAAAAGCTGAAGCCGCGAAAATGATTGCTGCCATGCAAGGGTTTCGTGATTTATTCGATGGCGATAATCCAGCGAAAAAGCTATTTCGTGGTATTGGTATGAAGTTAGCTTCTCAATTGCCAGGAGCTAAGGATGAAATCATGAAAAGGGCGTTAGGTCTAAAGGGGGAGCTTCCCGAGCTCGCAAAAGTTACTAACCTCAGTCATGAACTGTAGCTAGACATAAAGTACCAGAATAACAAAAGGGTTGGATAACCAACCCTTTTTGTTCCTCAGAATTCAATTGTATTAAATGTGATTAATTATGCGAGATGAATTTATGCGTAGGAGCAGCGTAATCTCATAACTTCCTTATTTATTTCTTTAACCGCTTGAAAATGACGCTTTTCTGCTCTGTCCGGTAGGATAAGTTTTCCATTATCAAACTCAAACTTACCAATTCCGTAAATATAAATTCTCCCTTTAAAAAGCCGACTTACATGTTTCGCTATCATACCTGGTGAGTAGCGTTTAAACAGCCTCATACTTGAATCCTTGTTTCCTATACAGCGCGGTAAATTATAAATAATTGATCGCGTTATTTTTGTGACTCAAACCGACTAAAAGTCTTCTTTTGATTTTCAATAAAGATTTTTGTGCTACAAACAACACTATAGGTATTGCAATCTGTTTTCCTTGTGACGTTATACTCAAAAATCTAAATTGGATATTTATTCTTTGTTTCGAATACAACTTCTCATATAACTGAGATTAATCAATCAAAGGTACTATATAAGAGTAGACTAATTTTTGAGTTCTCACCGGAAAGTTTGTGTTGGTGAAATAAAAAACTGCCCGCCAAAAAAGCGGGCCAATAGTCACAGATGCATTACACAAAAGTGGATATGACTGAAGAAATCAGTGGATTCACTTTGTACTACCGATTGAAATATCTCTTAATTTAGAGAGAAAAACGGCTCAACCGAGTAGGTGTTCAATAGTACACATTAAATTTATATTTGAATAATTATTTATTTAAATTGATTATAAATTCATGAATTTCAATTAATAAGTGTGATCTGGATCTTGTTTTTGAGGTTTAAGTAACTTGAGGTGGGAGATTATCGAGTGATATCAGCAAAAATTGGCTTGCATAGTTTTATCAAGTCGGCTGTTTTCATTGCGACCCCAGCCATATTACTGCCACTGCTAATTGTGATGTTGTCTAGAGTTTGAAAGCGTCTATCGAAAAAGATGTTCATATTTGAGGAGAGCAACACCGGAGCTATGGTTCCAGGAGTATAGCCAGTAATTTCGGGTACCTCAGAAAGAGCCACGCAGGTCATTCTCCTGCATTTCAATATTGCTCTTACTTTCTTAGGGTCAGCTTGCTGATCTCCGGGTACACAGGCGAGGGTGTAGTTGTTGTCCATATCCCTTAGCAGAATAGACTTAACCATTTGGCGAGGAGATATGCCACGCTGGTTCGCAGCATCTTCTATGGTCACTGCAGGAGTTTTGTGATGCAGAAGTTCAAAAGGAACGTTCTGCATCTCCAAATATTCAGTAACTTTTGTTGTAGTGACTCTTTCTGTCATTACTCGCTGGTCTCGAGAGAGTATGGCATATCAGCAAAACTAAAGCTTGAGTCGGGGTCACTTGCAAGTCTGAACCTAGTCTCCATTTCAAGATTGTTAGGCAGGATCACTAGACCATATACTGTGTTGTCAGAAAACTGATAACTTGCCAGAAACTCCCCTGCCGAACGCCAATTTTGGCCTACGCTTCGTTCCAACTCATCTGAGTCTTTGAGTTCTATATGAGCACTGCCTTTGACTAAATACATTGCGCGTTTGTTTGTACCGCGATACTTAGCTCTGGCAACGGTTTCCTGACCTGTATAGCATCCCTTACTAAAACTTACACCTTCAAGTAAGTGCAGATTCAGAGCTTGTGGAATATGCGTATTTTGTTGGCTTTCGGTTACTCGTGGTAAAGCGGCTTTAATATCATAAAGATCCCACAAGCACTCATCAGAGGGTGTGCCTTCAAACTTATTGGTAATCGATTCTGCTTCTGCATCATTTAGCAGCAATATCCATTGCTGCTCGTTCACTTTTACAGCTGTACCACCATCAATCGATCTTACATCGCCTTTATCCGTGCTTCTCTTATCAATAAAGCTTTCAGCCAGAGTACCCGTTACACCTAAAATGACTTCTTCGGAAATATCGATGTCGACCTTTGAAAACACAGAGTATTTTTTTATCTCTGTTAAGGCTTTATCTATGCCAGATGCATGTTGAAACAGTGCATAGCTACCGTTGTGATTAAATAGTCGGAATGAACTCCAGACTTTACCTTTTGCATCACAATGCGCGCCTAACGTTGTCGCATCTTCAGCTAAGGTCACCACATCACAGGTAATTTGACCTTGTAGATACGACTTTTTGTCCTCTCCGGATACAGTGATCACTTTCCATGAACTGAGAAGTGAAAGGGCCAGCTCAGGCAGAGCATCATTTTCTTTTAGAGTCAGAGAAGTAAATTTATTTTGCCATGTCATCGTTTAGTTACTCTTAGCAAATGGGCGAGTAGATATGCGTTATGTTAATCGGCTTACAAAAATTTGTCAGCTATCAGATGTTTTCTTCATTCTAACAGGATTAAAAGGCTAATATAGAAACCGAAAATTTAAATCGTTAGAGGTAGTTTAATGTACACGCCAGAAGAAAAGGCAAGAATTAAGTGGGCATGTCGTAGAGGAATGCTGGAACTTGATGTGGTTATCATGCCGTTTTTCGAAGAGTGCTTTGAATCTTTAAGTGAAACGGAACAGCAGGACTTTGTCGCTCTTCTAGAATGTGATGATCCTGATTTGTTTACCTGGGTGATGCAGCATGGCAGAAGTGAGAACGAAGCTCTGGCAAACATGGTAGATAAAATCGTTGCCCACAACCTCAGTAAGGTCCGCTAGGCTTGTTCTAAAGCCGTCATTGATTGCTCAGATACTGGAATGGTTTATTACTCTGTTCCTTGTCTGGGCACTGCTTATCTCTCCAGTTCCAATTGTTGCATCTGTATACCTGATTTTTACTTATTGCCTGTTTATCGAAAAACTCCCCAAGACGCATTCATCGGGTGTACTCAAAGTCTCTCAAGATGGCACTTTCGAGTTAAACCAGCAGACTTATACATTTAAAGTTGCTGATATCACGTTTAAACCGTTACTTATTGTTATCTATAGTGACTCTGGTAAGAGAGTTAAAGTTTGGCGAGACTCATGCCCGGAGCCGGAATACAGGCATTTGCTGGTGGTATTGGATTTATTGCGGAAAAAGAAGAGGGGTGAACAAACATCACCCCTATGAATTTTATGTTTTACTGAAAATCTTTTGGACTTAGTACGGTTGGTTTAGGCGAATCCAACATATCAGGGTAATCGAGAGTATAGTGAAGACCGCGGCTCTCTTTACGTTGCATTGCACATCGAACCATAAGTTCTGCGACCTGAAGAAGATTACGCATTTCCAATAAGTTGTTTGATACGCGGAAGTTGCTGTAGTACTCATGAGTTTCTTGCTTCAGCAACTGAATTCTACGTAATGCTCGTTCTAGTCGCTTATCTGTTCTCACGATGCCCATGTAGTCCCACATAAACAGGCGAAGTTCATGCCAGTTGTGCTGTAGTACAACTTCTTCATCAGAGTTACAAACCTGGCTTTCATCCCATGCAGGTAGCTCAGGTGGCAGTTCACAAGTCTCAAGCCTCTTAAGAATATCTTTAGCTGCTGAACGGGCGTAGACCACGCATTCAAGAAGCGAGTTTGAAGCCATACGGTTTGCTCCGTGCAGACCGGTGTAACTCACTTCACCAATAGCATAAAGATTATCAAGATCGGCCTGACCTTTCTGGTTTACCATGACACCGCCACAGGTGTAATGTGCGGCAGGAACAATAGGAATTGGCTCTTTAGTCATGTCGATGCCAAGATCCTGAAGTCGCATGTGAATCGTAGGGAAGTGCTTTTCGATAAACTCAGCTGGCTTATGACTAATGTCCAGATACATACAATCCGCACCCAAACGCTTCATTTCAAAGTCGATAGCACGAGCAACAACATCACGTGGCGCGAGCTCTTCGCGTTTGTCGAAGTCTGGCATAAAACGGGTGCCATCAGGACGTTTCAGATATGCCCCTTCACCTCGAAGCGCTTCTGTCAGTAGGAAGTTTCTTGCTTCCGGGTGATACAGACACGTCGGGTGGAATTGGTTAAACTCCATGTTAGCGACACGACAACCTGCACGCCACGCCATTGCGATGCCATCACCTGAAGATACGTCTGGATTTGACGTATACTGGTAAACTTTTGATGCGCCACCTGTAGCTAGAACAACGAATTTTGCTCTTACTGCTTCTACATGTTCTTCGTTACGGTTCCAGATATAAGCACCGACGACTTTGTTTTTGTCACCACCAATTTTATCTTCAGTGATTAGGTCAAGCGCATTGTGGCGTTCGAAAATTGAGATATTCGGGTGATTGTGAACGTTGTCTTGCAAAGAGGTTTGCATTGCCATTCCAGTTGCATCAGCAGCATGCAGAATTCGACGATGGCTGTGACCACCTTCTCTTGTCAGGTGGTATTTCGGGTCTTCATCAGTGTCATCTTCGATGCGATCAAACGGAACCCCGCCATCGATAAGCCACTGAACACATCGCTTGCCATTTTTTGCAATAAACTCAACGGTATCTTCTTCGCAAAGTCCTGCACCTGCGATAAGTGTATCTTCAACATGGGATTCTATGCTGTCTGACTCATCAAACACGGCAGCAATACCACCCTGAGCATAGTATGTCGAACCTTCACTACGCGGCCCTTTACTGAGGACAATAACTTTGGCGTACTTAGCGATACGTAAAGCCAGCGACAGGCCCGCTGCGCCACTTCCCACAACCAACACATCGCACTGATGTTCCTGATTTCCGTTCATAAAACTTTTTAATTTCCCGAACTATAGTAGAGCGATTTGAGCTCTACGCTGATTATCAGCTACTCTCAAAAATGACACTTCCTGATAAATGAGTTGCATTTATCCCTATGCGCCCCCACTATGCTTGTGGAAGCCAAAAATGTCTTATCCATCACATTATCAAATTATTAGATAAAATGTTCAGAAAGTTTTGAACTTTCTATTTTTTACATAGTCACAATAGTGCTCATGTAAACAGTGGTGTCAACACTACATTTTGCATAATTAGTGCTCATATCTGAGAAGGTACGGGCGATAACATAGGAGTATGTGCTCGAATGAACGAGCAGTTGACCGATCAAGTATTAATTGAGCGAGTACAAAACGGGGATAAACAAGCATTTAACCTTCTGGTAATGAAGTACCAGAATAAAGTTTGTAATCTGATTTCGAGATACGTCAGTAATTCGGGAGATGTACAAGACGTTGCGCAGGAAGCTTTTATTAAAGCCTATCGTGCAATCCCTGGTTTCAGGGGCGAAAGTGCATTTTATACCTGGTTATACCGAATTGCCGTTAATACTGCTAAAAACCACCTTGTTGCGCAGGGCAGAAGACCGCCAGCGAATGATGTGGATGCTGAAGAAGCTGAATATTACGAAACAGGAAGTGCGCTAAAAGAAATTTCGAACCCTGAGAACTTAACGTTGTCCAACGAGTTGAAACGAGTAGTTTTCAGTGCAATTGAAGCACTTCCTGATGATTTGAAGACAGCAATGACTTTGCGCGAGCTAGACGGCTTGAGCTATGAAGAAATTGCTGAAGTGATGGATTGCCCGGTAGGGACAGTACGTTCGCGTATTTTCCGTGCCAGGGAAGCGGTTGAAAAGAAAATTCAGCCGTTAATCGAGAGATAACCTCAGAGACATATATGGTGAAAAACATGTCTGACAAAGAACTGCTTTCAGCTCTCATGGATGGAGAAACGGTCGATAAGGCCTTGATTGCTGAGCTTGAACAGAATCTGGAAAGCCAAGAAACCTGGCAAAATTATCACCTTATTGGTGATGTCATGAGAGGTGAAGCTCCAGAGACACCAAGCTGGAATATTGCTGGAAGTGTTGCGACAGCATTGGAAAATGAGCCAACCCATTCTACTGTTACCCCTTTTGTGGAAGAAGCTCAGCCAACACCGAAAGAAGCTAAGCGTTATCTGCCTTCTTGGTTAACTCAGGTGGGTCAGGTTGCAATGGCCGCTTGTGTATCGTTAGCTGTCATTGTTGGTGTTCAACAATACGGTGGTGGTGATGCGGAACAGCCTCAATCAGAGATCCCTGTACTGCAAACTATTCCAATGGCGGGTAGTGTAGAGCCTGTGAGTTTGACTCGTGAGTCAGTATCTCCAGCTAGTCAGCAAGTCAAAGAGGCGCAGTTGTTAGAACAGCGTCGTAGAGTTAATGCAATGCTGCAGGATTATGAATTGCAACTTCGTTTAGCAAATGATGCAGCAGAAGATGAAATACAACCGGTAGTTGAATGAAAAAATTTCTGATCAGTGCGCTGACACTGTTCAGTTTGATACAACCGCAAGCCTCAGCAGAGGAGATCTCAGCTGAGGCTTTGTTGCATCAAATGAACCAATCAGGTCAGCAACTCAATTATGAACTCTCTTACATCCTGATTAAGAAAAACAGTATAGAACCAATCTTATATCGTCATGCCAGTGTTGACGATCGTACATTCGCCCATCTGGTTTACTTAAGCGGTCCTGTCCGTGAGGTAATACGCCGAGGTGAAGAAATCAGTTATATCGAACCTGGTGTTGAACCTTTCTCTATCAAATCTGGCAACATGGTTGCTCCGATTGTTCCTCTTTTAGAAAACGATATTGATGTCCTGAGTGAGTATTATGACTTTGTTCTGATGGGCAGAGCTCGTGAAGCAGGTTCTGCTGCTCAGGTGATTCGAGTGGTGCCAAAAGATGGACAGAGATACTCATATGTTATGTGGGTAGATGAGAAGTCTAATCTGCCTTTAAGGGCGGATCTGGTAGATCGTGATGGAGAAGTTTTAGAGCAATATCGAGTTATTTCATACTCAGTAAATGACAGAATTGCCGAGATGATGAAAGGTCTGGAAAGCGCACGTTTGCCAGATGTTCTGAGCTTACCCAAACAAGAACCAACAACGTCTTTCTGGAAGGTTTCCTGGATTCCTGATGGTTTTAAACCTCACAACCTGAACCGCTATAAGATGCTGATGACGCAGAAAGTAGTTGAAAGTCAGATGTATAGTGATGGTCTGTTTAGCTTCTCTGTGTATGTATCGGAGCTAGATGATGCCTCTTTGAAAGGTCAGCTAGTAAGGCAAGGACGAAGAACGCTGCATAGCTTTGTTAAAGCCGATAAGGAAATTACTGTCGTTGGTGATATTCCACCTTCCACTGCAAAACAAATTGCACAATCTGTCGAGTTTAAAGCGACGGAAGCACCAGCCAGTAACTCGCAATGATTACCGCACTAGCAACTGTCGTCTCTGTTGAGACGACAGAAAAGGGCAATAAAATTGAGCTAAGTTGTGAGCAACAGACTAGCTGTAATCATTGCTCTTCTCAGAAAAGTTGCGGAACAGGCCTAATTTCAAAAGCGGTAGGCAAAAAATCTCACCGTTGGGAACTGACAACGGATAAAGACATTAAAGTTGGTCAAACTGTCGAAATTGGCTTGTCTGAACAAAACCTGATTCGATATGCTTCAATTGTTTATCTCCTGCCCATACTGGGTTTGATTCTTGGAGCGACATTAGCAGAATTATTTCTTGTGCCTATACTACAAGCAGGAGAGGGGCTTACTATCGCCCTTTCTATTGGATTTATGGGGTTGGGTATATTGTTAGCAAAGCATTTATCTAAACGCCTGCAAGCGCGTTCTACTAAGTCGGTATCGTTGATTCGAGTATTCGGTGAGGCTATAGAGATACAATAATCTCTATGGCTTTCAAAAATGAAGATAGCGACAAAGCGTGAAATTGGGTAGAATCGCGCAACTTGATCGAAATATCATCATTAGATGGGTATTTCTTCCATTCATTATTTAGCAAGAGTTAAGTCACACCAACCTATGAAGCACATTCGTAACTTTTCGATTATCGCCCATATCGACCATGGTAAGTCGACCCTTTCTGACCGTCTGATCCAAGTTTGTGGTGGATTAAGTGAACGTGAAATGGATGCCCAGGTTCTGGATTCCATGGATCTTGAGCGTGAACGCGGCATTACAATTAAAGCTCAGAGTGTGACTCTCGATTATAAAGCGAAAGATGGTGAGACATACCAGCTTAACTTTATCGACACTCCGGGGCACGTTGACTTCTCATACGAAGTATCTCGCTCATTAGCAGCATGTGAAGGTGCGCTATTGGTGGTAGATGCGGGTCAGGGTGTAGAAGCTCAGACTCTCGCTAACTGTTACACCGCTATTGAAATGGATCTGGAAGTAGTGCCAATTCTGAACAAGATTGACCTTCCAGCAGCAGACCCTGAGCGTGTATCAGAAGAAATTGAAGAGATCGTTGGTATCGATGCTCTGGAAGCAACACGTTGTTCAGCAAAAACAGGTGTAGGTGTGGATGATGTATTAGAAAACATCGTAACTTCTATCCCGGCTCCAGAAGGTGATCCAGATGCACCTCTTCAGGCACTAATTATTGACTCCTGGTTCGATAACTACCTTGGTGTTGTTTCTCTTGTACGTATTAAGAATGGCGTACTGAAGAAGAACGATAAAATTAAGGTAATGAGTACGGATCAGGTTTGGGGTGTGGACCGTATCGGTATCTTTACGCCTAAACAAATTGATACAACTGAACTAAGAACTGGTGAAGTAGGCTGGGTAGTTTGTGGTATTAAAGATATTCTGGGTGCACCTGTAGGTGATACCCTGACTCTTGCGAAACACGGCTGTGAAGAAGCACTACCTGGATTCCAGAAAGTAAAACCACAGGTTTATGCAGGCCTGTTCCCTGTTTCTTCTGATGATTATGAAAGCTTCCGTGACGCTCTAGGCAAACTAAGCCTGAATGATGCCTCACTGTTCTATGAGCCAGAGAACTCAGCAGCTCTAGGTTTTGGTTTCCGTTGTGGTTTCCTTGGTATGCTACACATGGAAATCATTCAGGAACGTCTTGAGCGTGAATACGATCTGGATCTGATTACAACAGCACCAACCGTAGTTTACGAAGTAGAGCAAACTAATGGTGATGTTCTGTATGTAGATAGCCCAGCTAAGCTTCCGGCAGTAAATGACCTCGAAGAAATTCGTGAGCCGATCGCTCGCTGTAATATTTTGGTTCCATCTGAATATCTGGGTAATGTAATTACGCTTTGTGTTGAGAAGCGTGGTGTTCAGGTTGATATGGTTTATCACGGTAATCAGGTTGCGGTTACTTACGACATTCCAATGGCTGAAGTGGTTCTGGACTTCTTTGACCGTCTGAAGTCAACCTCTCGTGGTTATGCTTCTCTGGATTACAATTTCCAGCGTTTTGAAGCGTCCAACATGGTTCGTGTAGACGTATTGCTTAACGGTGATACGGTGGATGCTCTGGCTATCATTACTCACAAAGATCAGGCGCAGTCTCGTGGTCGTCTGCTTGTAGAGAAGATGAAAGAGTTCATTCCTCGTCAGATGTTTGATATCGCTATTCAGGCAGCAATTGGTAACCATATCATTGCCCGTTCTACGGTTAAGCAGCTACGTAAAAACGTAATCGCTAAATGTTACGGTGGTGACGTGAGCCGTAAGAAGAAGCTACTGAAGAAGCAGAAAGAAGGTAAGAAACGCATGAAGCAGATTGGTAACGTAGAGCTACCACAAGAAGCGTTCCTGGCTATTCTTCATGTTGGTAAAGATTAAACCTGACCAAAAATGTTAGGTTATCTGATCATTATTTTATAAAGATAAGTGAGAGGGTTTCGGCTCTTTCACTTTCGTATTTTTAGAAACGGCTTATTTTTTGACAAGGAAAAGTGATGGCTAATACATTCTCGCTCATTCTGGTTCTGGTCACATTGGTAACTGGTGTTGTATGGGTACTTGAGAAGCTTGTGTGGGCAAAAAAACGCGAACAGAAACTGGCAGACGTTCAGGCTCAAACTAGTGAGCTGGGTGATGAAGTAGCAGCCAAGGTTGTTGCTCAGCCTTGGTGGATAGAGAACAGTGTCTCCATCTTCCCTGTTATTGCCTTTGTATTGGTTCTTCGTTCATTTATTTATGAACCTTTCCAGATCCCTTCCGGCTCTATGATGCCAACTCTATTAGTTGGTGATTTTATTCTGGTAGAGAAATTCTCTTATGGGATTAAAGATCCGGTTTTCCGTTCTCAGCTTGTTGAGACTGGTAAGCCTGAGCGTGGTGATATTGTGGTATTCAAATACCCACCACAGCCAAACATTGACTACATTAAGCGTGTTGTTGGCTTGCCAGGTGATACGGTTCGTTACAGCCCCAAAAAAGAGATTTGCATCAAGCAACAAGGTGAGAGCACATGTAAGCCAGTGAAACTCTCTAATGTAGTCGAAAGTGAATTTTTACAGCGTGGTGTTCCACTGATTCAGCTTAATGAAAAGCTGGGTGAAGTTGAACATCAGGTTCTGGTACATCCTCTGCAAACGGACAACGTCGCTATGTATCAACCTCGTCCGGGTGTCAATGAGTGGGTAGTACCAAAAGGTCAGTACTTTGTGATGGGTGACAACCGTGATAACAGTGCAGACAGTCGCTTCTGGGGGTTTGTACCTGAAGCAAACTTAGTTGGCAAAGCTACCGGTATTTGGATTAGCTTTGAGTTTGAACGTGGCGCAGACAGTGTGCTGCCTTCTTGGATTCCTACCGGTGTGCGTTTCAATCGCATCGGTGGCATTGATTAGTTGAGAGAGCATGAATTCTCCGTTAACAAGACTGGAAAAAAAGCTCGGTTATCAGTTCAATGATATCGAGCTTATCAATCTAGCGCTGACTCATCGCAGCGCCAACAGTAAACATAATGAGCGTCTTGAATTTCTGGGCGATTCAATTTTAAGTTTTGTCATTGCAGATGACTTGTACCACCGTTTTCCTAAGGTAAACGAAGGTGATATGAGCCGTATGCGTGCAACACTGGTAAGAGGTAATACTCTTGCTGAGTTAGGTCGTGAATTCGATCTTGGAGAGTACTTAAAATTAGGTCCAGGCGAGCTCAAAAGTGGTGGTTTCCGTCGTGATTCAATTTTGGCTGATGCCGTTGAAGCGATCATTGGTGCGGTGTATCTGGACAGTGATATTGAGAAGGTTAGGGAGATTGTCCTGAGCTGGTATCAGTCCCGTTTAGATTCCATTAAGCCGGGCGTATCTCAAAAAGATCCTAAAACACGTCTTCAAGAGTTTCTGCAAGGGCGTAAAAAACCACTACCTGTGTATACAGTGACTAATATTAAAGGTGAAGCACACAATCAGGAATTTACTGTTTCGTGTGATGTAGCAGGTGCGGATAAACCTGTAATTGGTAAAGGCACCAGCCGCCGCAAGGCAGAGCAAGCGGCTGCTGAATTAGCACTAGAGCAACTGACTAATGAGTGAAGATAACAACGAATTCGATTTGGATGCATACTTTGCAAACCATGGTAGTGAAAGCACAACGTCTGAAAATCAGCACTGTGGTTTTATTGCGATTGTAGGTCGTCCGAATGTAGGTAAGTCAACGCTTCTGAATCATATCCTTGGTCAGAAGATTTCAATCACTTCCAGAAAGCCTCAGACAACCCGTCACCGCATCATGGGTGTGGACACTGATGGTGATTATCAGGCGATTTACGTTGATACTCCGGGTCTTCATATTGAAGAGAAGCGAGCGATTAACCGTCTTATGAACCGTGCTGCAAACAGTTCTCTAAGTGACGTAAACCTGGTTTTCTTCCTTGTTGATGGTACTCACTGGACAGCAGACGATGAGATGGTGCTGACTAAGCTTCAGAAATCCAACTTCCCGGTTGTGCTTTGTGTAAACAAGGTCGACAACGTGAAAGACAGAAATGACGTGATGCTTCATATGATGGAGTTGTCTAAGAAGATGGATTTTGTGGATGTTGTGCCAATTTCCGCGAAGCATGGCAAGAACACAGATGTTCTGCGTAAGCATGTGCGTGAGCATCTTCCTAAAGCAGAACATCACTTCCCTGAAGAATACGTTACAGACCGTTCTCAGCGCTTTATGGCCTCTGAAATCGTACGCGAAAAACTGATGCGATTTACTGGTGAAGAACTGCCTTACTCAGTAACGGTTGAGATCGAGCGCTTTGACTATAACCCTGAAACAGACGGATTCCATATCAACGCTCTTATTCTGGTAGAACGAAATGGCCAGAAGAAGATGGTGATTGGTAAAGGTGGTGAGAAGATCAAAACCATCGGCCGTGAAGCTCGTTTGGATATGGAAGAGCTGTTTGAGCGTAAAGTCTATCTTGAAACCTGGGTTAAGGTTAAATCAGGTTGGGCTGACGACGAACGTGCACTTCGTTCTCTGGGTTATATCGACGAGCTGGAAAACAAGTAATCTTAAACCTTGTTCTTACGCTCTCAAAGCCTCGTTCCCACGGGGACCGTGGGAACGAGGCTAATTTATACTCAGCAGTAATTACGATTAATTGGAGGACGATACAATGAGTGAAGGGTCTGAACTTCAACGTTGTTTTGTTCTCCATCGTCGTCCATACAGTGAAAGCAGCCTTATTCTAGATGTATTCAGTGAAGAATATGGCCGGCTATCTATCATGTCTAAAGGCTCCCGTAGTAAGCGCTCTAACCTGAAAGGGGCCTTGCAACCTTTTACTCCTCTTCTATTGAAATGGTCTGGTGGTGGCTCAATGAAGACACTGCGTCAGGCTGAACCCATTAGCTTGGGTTTACCTCTGACAGGAGTAAACCTGTATTCGGCCATGTATGTGAATGAGCTACTAGGCAGAGTGCTTGAAAGTGAAACCCCTTATCCCGCGCTTTTTCATGACTACCTGAATGTACTGACTGAACTAGCTCAATCAGATAATCCAGAGCCTGCACTTAGACGTTTTGAGCTCGCTTTGCTTTCTGCTATGGGGTACGGAGTGGATTTTTTACACTGTGCCGGTACGGGAGAATCGATCGATCCTGATATGACTTATCGATACCGTGAGCAGAAAGGGTTTATTGCGAGTGTGCGAAGAGATAACCTTACTTTTCTCGGTAACGAACTGATTGCTATTGCAGAAAGACGATTTATGACAAAAGAGCAGTTGATCGCTGCAAAACGCTTTACACGAATAGCACTTAAGCCTTATCTTGGCGGCAAACCTTTAAAAAGTCGGGAGTTGTTTACGAACAGGGTTCGTAAGCAAATTAATTTATCCCAGAGCACGGAGTAGATAAAAAATGAGCTCTATCCTTCTTGGTGTCAATATTGACCATATCGCAACACTGCGCAACGCCCGTGGAACCAAATACCCAGATCCTGTACATGCAGCAGAAATCGCTGAGCGTGCAGGTGCTGATGGCATTACTATTCACCTTCGTGAAGATCGTCGTCATATTCTTGATCGCGATGTAAGAATCCTGAAAGAAACGATCCAGACTCGTATGAACCTGGAAATGGCAGTAACCGATGAGATGGTTGAAATTGCCGTTAAAACTAAGCCTGAGTACGTTTGTTTAGTTCCTGAAAAGCGTGAAGAACTGACAACAGAAGGTGGTCTGGATGTAAAAGGTCAGCTTGAAAAAGTGAAGGCTGCGACTAAGACACTAACTGAAGCTGGTATTAAGGTCTCTCTGTTTATCGATGCAGACAGAGAGCAGATTGACGCAGCAAAAGCGTGTGAAGCACCATTTATCGAGCTACATACTGGTCACTATGCGGATGCGGAAACTGAGCTGGATCAGCAGAATGAACTTAAGAAGATTGCAGCAGCAGCAAGCTATGCAGATGATCTGGGCATTACAGTAAATGCTGGTCATGGCCTGACTTACCACAATGTAGGTCCTATTGCGGCTCTGCCTGAAATATACGAACTAAATATCGGTCACTCTATTATTGGGCGCGCGGTGTTTGATGGTCTGAGCAAAGCAGTCGCTGATATGAAAGCGGCTATGGCTGCGGGACGTTCGTAAACGCTTTCTTTCTCGTTCTTATTGTCTCTAGCGTAATGCATTGTTTAAATTCGATATGCATTCCTACGTGGAGCGTGAGAACGAGAATATAGCCTGGGAGTTTTGAGGGTATCTGGCTGCTTTGAAGTAAAGCCTACTTTTCAGGGAAGAAAAGTTGGAGCGTACATGGATGTACTTGCAGCGTCTTTACGGAGAAGTAGTCAGGTGCCCGGTTGTTTTTAGTCGTTGGAATTAAGAAATTTGGCAATTATCGGTTTAGGAACAGATATCGCTGAAATAGAGCGAATTGAAAAAGCACTTTCCCGAAGCGGAGAGGCATTTGCTGCGCGGATACTATCTGAGTCTGAGCTTGAAACCTTTCATGCTTTAAAGCAAAAAGGCCGGTTTCTGGCAAAACGATTTGCGGCTAAAGAAGCCGCTTCAAAAGCTCTGGGAACAGGTATTGCTCATGGCGTCACCTTCCATGACTTCGTTGTTAGTAATGATGAGAATGGAAAACCAATTCTTACCTTAAACAATAAGGCCAAAGAGATCTCTGAATCCATGGAGGTTTCGAGCATCCACCTTTCTATTTCAGATGAAAGAAACTACGCAGTTGCAACGGTAGTCATGGAAAATAGGCATTAGGCATTAGGCATTAGGCATTAGGTAAATTTGCATTTATAGCCTGTAGGACGAAGTCCGTGCTATAGCTCATCGCCTATCACAAATACAACTTCGCTGTTTCTTGTACCTTTTCCATCTCGTCCTGAAGTTCAAAGAGCTCTGGCTCAATATCCACTACGCTCATACCAGAACGCAAAGATTTCTCTATTAACGCACAGATGGCTTTAAGCTTTGGAACACCACTGTAAGAACAACTGCCGTGTAGTTTATGGATATGGTGAATCAGGTCATCGACAGGATAGTCATCTTGCTCCAGAGCTTTATCAACAATTTCATTCACCTCGGTAATAAAGTCGATAAGCATCTGCAGCATCTCTTTTGCTAGATCTTCTTTGTTGGCCGCTTGTTTTAGAGCTGCCTGCCAGTCGACAATAACGCTGGTGTTTTTATTCTCTGGTTCGGGCTCGGTAGAAGGCAGTTCAAGCTTATCTACCTCATCACTATTAGCATTTGGGTTCCAGTGAACCAAAACCTGCTGAAGAATATGTTCTTCGATGGGTTTAGTCAGATAATCGTCCATACCCGCATTCAACAACCGGTCTCTTTCCCCCGTCATTGCATGAGCGGTTACCGCGATAACAGGAGTGGATTGGTTAAGTTCTGTTTCCTTGATATATCGACATGCAGTAACCCCATCCATGTGTGGCATTTGAATATCCATCAGAACCATATCGAAGTGCCGTTCAGTCGCTTCGCGCACCGCATCTTTACCGTTCGTATGTGTAACAACAGTTTCCACACGCTCGCGAAGTAACGCAGCAATCAGCTTTAAGTTTGCTGGGTTATCATCCACTGCCATTACAGTCAGAGGCAATTTATGAACAGTGCTTTCTTCAGGTTGCTGAGGTGGAGCCTCGAGCGGGCCACTATTTTGTTGATGCTTAGCCAGTATAGAGAGTAACTTTTTACGTGATAGAGGTTTGGTCATGCACTGAACATCGCACTGATTAATAAGCTGTTCTGCCAGCGCAAGCTCAGTACTTGGAACTCCCACCAGAATTTGCTCTGAATAGTGACTTATCTTGTCGATATGAGACTGTACATCTTCAACCGTATGTTTGTTTTTCGGTGGAAGGCACAGTAGGACACTATCTTGCTGCTCAAAATTATCAGGAGTGCTCGTCTGATATGTTACGCTCAGCCCTTCCTGAATCAGCTGTTGTTGTATGACCGAACCTGCCTGCATATTTGGCTCAATAATCAGAACTTTACGGTGGATTAAGTACTGAGTCTCAGGCTTAGTGCCCATTGGAAGATCAGTTTTATCCAGTTTGAGCGTGAACCAGAATGTGGAACCCTGGTGTAGACGGCTGGTCAGGCTAATCTCTCCGCCCATCTGAGCGACGAGTTTCTGGGTGATGACAAGACCAAGCCCTGTACCACCGTATCGGCGGGAAATACTTGCATCTGCCTGACTAAACGCCTGGAATAGCTGAGATTGCTGACGTTCAGAGATACCAATACCTGTATCTCTGACCATAAATTGAAGTTCTACAGAATCGTCTCGTTGTGCTCTTAGTTCAACGCTGATGTCGATATTACCTCGTTCGGTAAACTTAATAGAGTTACCAACCAGGTTAGTCAGGATCTGTTGTATACGTAATGGGTCACCAATAACACCTGCCGGTATTTTTGGATCGATTCTCAGGGTCAGCTCAAGGCCTTTTTCATGCGCGCTGGTGGCCTGAAGTGCCACAACTTCCTCAAGGCTTTCCTGAAACTCAAACGGAATATTTTCTAGCAACAACTTACCGGCTTCCAGTTTAGAGAAGTCGAGTATGTCATTGATGATATTCAGAAGGTTGTTGGCTGAACGTTCGATAGTTTGAAGATAATCAGTCTGACTCGATGAGAGCTGGGTTTTCAGCATCTGTCGGGTAAATCCGATAACACCGTTTAGCGGAGTACGAAGTTCATGGGACATATTTGCCAGAAACTCAGATTTAACCCTGGCAGCTTCCTGCGCTCTTTTCTTAGCAATATCCAGTTCTACGTTTTGAATCTCCAACTGCTCAAGTGTTTCCCGTAAATCTGAGGTGGCCTGATCGATACTGTTTTGCATCTCTACATGATATTCAGAAAGAGAAACGGCCATTGCGTTGATACCGTTTTTCAACGAGTCCAACTCTCCATGCATCTTGCCTTCGATTCGTGAATCGAGATGACCGCGACGAATTCTGTCGACGGTTCTTTTCATATTTGTGATGGGTTGTGTTACGTCATGCATCAGGCTGTAAGCAAATATACCTGACAGGCCGACACCAAGAACCAGAACCAATAGTGCGGCAAAGATTTCCTGATATTGTTGCAATCGCAGAGGAGACATATCCAACTCCATAGCGATGTAACCCAGTGGCTGATTAGGCTCTGTTTTTGTACCATCTTTTTGAGAGAACTGTCCTTCTGCAATGATAGGTGCTCGCAGGATGAGTTGCGTGTCTTGCCGCTCAATATCAGTAAGCATTGGTATTGGCATGCCTTGCGGAAAGGTAAGTGCCTCAAAGTTTGGGTGGAAGTTAGACGTAACGAATAGCTGATGATCGCTGTCAAATACTGCGATACTGCGAACGATTTCTGAGTTTTTCCTATGCGCGTAGCTGATAAGGCGTCTTACTGCTTCACGGCTTTGAGATGTCATCCCATATTCGCTGGCAATGGCGATAGGTTCCAGAATGCTTGTTCCTGAAGCAACGAGTTGGGTTTCCAGATCGTTGTAACGATTTGAAGTAAAGAATGCACTCAATAAAAGGCCCACAATCAAAGTTGGGGCTAGAGTTAAAGTGATTACGCGGGCGCGTAAGCCGTATCTGGTCATGTTCGTTGATTACAATGGAATCTGGATATGGGAAAATAGTATCAAAGCATTGAATTTCTACAAACATTGCTCATCGAAATAGTGATGTATTGTGACTTTATAATTGGATTACTCAAATGGCTCGTTTCTTTCAACCGAAAAAGAAAACTCAGATAGAGAAAAAGCATCAACAGATTAAAGTTGAAAGGCTGGATCATCATGGTGCCGGGATTGGCTACATAGGTAAAAAGCCAGTTTTTATAGAAGGGGCACTTCCCGGTGAGGAGGTACTTACTCAGCTTACAGAAAGTAAAAGTAAGTATTCGCGGGGTAACTTAATCAAAATACTTAAAGAGAGTCCAAAGCGTGTTGCACCGTTTTGTAAACATTATGGTGAGTGTGGTGGTTGTAATATGCAGCATTTACCACATGAAGAGCAGATTGCTTATAAGAGTGAGTCGCTAAATCAGTTGTTCAAGAAGTTTGCTGGTGAGTCTGTTGAACTGGAATCGCCAATAACAGGTAGCGAACAAGGTTATCGTCGCAGAGCCAGAGTTAGTCTGCTGAAAGATAAAAAGAGTGGAAAACTGTTATTTGGATTCCGTAAAAAAAAGAGTAAGCAGATAGTACCTGTGACAGACTGTGCCGTCTTGGAAACAGAGCTGAACTCACTACTTCCTGAGCTAAACTCTTTACTGGCTAATTTAAAGGGCATTGCTAACTTGGGGCATTTGGAGTTGGTGTCTGGAAAAGATTCGCCAGTGGTTTTATTGCGTTACGTTCGGTCTTTACAACAAGCCGATATAGATGTTTTAAGGCGCTGGGCAGACGAAAAATCGGTCGCTTTTTACCTGCAATCTGACAACGCTTTGGAACGAATTCATGGTGAAGAGCCTTTTTATGATGAAGCTGGTGTAAAGGTCCCGTTTCTTCCAACGAACTTTATTCAGGTTAACCAGAATGTGAACCAACAGATGGTTGAAAAGGCGTTATCCTGGCTTGAGTTAACGCCGGAAGACAGAGTATTGGATCTGTTTTGTGGTTTGGGGAACTTTAGTCTACCGATAGCCAAGCAGGTTAGTGCTGTTGTTGGTGTTGAAGGTGTTCAGGAGATGGTGGATCAGGCGGCTGAGAATGCTCGTATTAACGGCATAGACAATGTGGCGTATTACCAGGCAAATCTGGAAGATGAGCTGACAGATAAAGTATGGGCTCAGTCTAAGTTTGATAAGGTGCTGTTAGATCCAGCAAGAGCAGGAGCAGCGGGCGTTGTAGATCAACTTTCTCAATTTGATACAAAGCGCGTAGTTTACGTTTCCTGTAATCCTGCTACTCTAGCGAGAGATAGCCAGAGCTTGCTGAATCAGGGGTTCCGACTGGTAAAACTGGGTATGTTGGACATGTTCCCACATACCGGTCATTTGGAATCTATGGCTTTATTTGAAAAAGAGTAACTATAGATAGTTAACTGGACATACTTCCGCAAAACGCTCGTGCCATCCATGGGCGCTTAGAAAATGTGCTTCCATGCACATTTATATTTGCTCCAGTACATCCAGCCAACTATCAATTAGCCAATCTAAATATTTAAAAGTGGCATATACGTCACGGAAGAACAAAAACGCTAGGAAAGAAAATGGTCGCAGTACGCGGTGCGCATTTAAATGCAGATGAAAAGTTTGAGCTGGAGTCATGGATTGCCAGCCTGGAACAAGAAAAGAAAACCAGTAATAAGCTGACCAAAGTTTATCAGCAGTGTGAAATGCTGCTTGAAGGAAAGGATGATGCACAACTGCTGTTGTGGCGTGGCCGTGAGATGATTGAGATTTTAATTACTCTCTCCATGGACCGTGCAACACTGGTGGCTGCTCAGTTGTTTCCTGTTGTTTCCGCCGGCTACTTCGATAGAGAAGAGTTTGAAGAAGCTTACGGAAAAGAAATTATCAAGCTGATTGATGGTGTAGAAGAGATGGCCGCCATCGGTCAGTTAAACGTAACGCTAGAAGGAAGCGCTGCATCCGGGCAGGTGGATAACGTTCGTCGTATGCTGCTTGCTATGGTGGATGACTTCCGTTGCGTTATCATCAAGCTTGCAGAGCGAATCTGTAATCTTCGTGAAGTTAAAGATGAGCGGGATGAGGTTCGTCAGGCGGCAGCAAAAGAGTGTGCCAACATCTATGCTCCGCTGGCAAACCGACTTGGTATCGGTCAGCTAAAATGGGAAATTGAAGACTACGCTTTCCGTTACCAGCACTCAACTACTTACAAGCAGATAGCTAAACAGCTTTCTGAGCGCCGAATTGACCGCGAACAGTACATAGAAGATTTTGTTACTGATTTGGAAGACGAAATGAAGTCTTCCGATATCCGTGCCGAGGTTAGCGGTCGACCAAAACATATCTACAGCATCTGGCGTAAGATGCAGAAGAAAAGCCTGGCCTTTGATGAGCTCTTTGATGTCCGTGCTGTGCGTATTATCGCAGAGCGCTTGCAGGACTGTTATGCCGCTTTGGGCGTAGTACATACCAAATACAAACACCTTCCAAGTGAATTCGACGATTACGTAGCGAACCCGAAACCAAACGGCTATCAGTCAATCCATACCGTTATTCTGGGTCCCGAAGGCAAAACCATAGAAATTCAGATTCGTACCAAGCAGATGCATGAAGATTCTGAACTGGGAGTTGCCGCGCACTGGAAATACAAAGAAGGCGGCAGTGGTGGCCGCAGTGGCTACGATGAAAAAATCACTTGGCTGCGTAAGCTTTTGGACTGGCAAGAAGAGATGTCAGATTCTGGCGAGATGCTTGATGAACTTCGTAGTCAGGTATTTGATGACAGGGTTTATGCGTTTACACCTCGTGGTGATGTAGTCGATCTGCCAATGGGCGCAACACCACTGGACTTTGCTTACCATATTCACTCGGAAGTAGGGCACCGCTGTATCGGTGCTAAAGTTGCGGGAAGAATCGTACCATTTACTCATAAGTTAGAAATGGGTGACCAGGTTGAGATCATCACGCAAAAAGAACCAAACCCTTCCCGAGACTGGCTAAATCCTTCACTGGGATTTGTTCTTTCAGGTCGTGCTCGTGCCAAGATTAACGCCTGGTTCCGTAAGCAAAGTCGAGAGAAAAACCTAGAAGCTGGCCGTGAGATTCTGGAAGCCGAACTAAACAAGATTGGTGCAACCTTAAAAGATGCCAGCGAGTATGCGCTCAAGCGTTTTAACGTCAACACCCCAGACGAGCTTTATATTGGTATTGGTAGTGGTGACCTGAGAATTAATCAGGTAATCAACCACATTAATGCGCTGGTAAACAAACCAACCGCGGAAGAAGAAGACCAACAGGCGCTTGAGAAGCTTCAGGAAAGCGAGGCGAAAGCACCAGCTCAAAGCCGACCTCATAAAGATGCGGTCGTTGTTGAAGGTGTCGATAACCTGATGACTCATCTTGCCCGCTGTTGTCAGCCAATACCGGGGGATGAAATTGCCGGGTATATCACTCAGGGACGCGGAATTTCGGTTCACCGTGCCGACTGTGAACAGCTTGCAGAACTAAGAATTCATGCTCCGGAACGTATTATCGATACCGTGTGGGGTGGTGGTTTTGTTGGTTCTTATATCCTGACTCTGCGTGTTGAGGCTCTGGAACGTAGTGGCCTTCTGAAAGATATCACCACGCTTCTGGCAAATGAGAAGCTAAAGGTATCCGGAATGAAGAGCCGTACTGACTTCAAACGTCAAATCTCAGTTATGGACTTTGATATCGAAGTGAAGAGTGTTGAAATTCTAGGACGTATTCAAACGCGTATCGAACAAATTAAAGACGTTGTCTCAGTAAAAAGGTTGAGTTAATAGTCTTTTGTAATTTGGGGTTGGCGGGCGGGCTTCAATAAGCAGACCCTGTGCGGCAAGGATGCCGCATCGGAGCCCCAAGGACGGGTTTATGCGTGTCTGCGTTTGACGTGTGCTTGCCAACTATGACAACTAAACTAAACATTTCTGTTTGAACTAAGAATCACATCATGAGCCAATCAATCGACCAGCTAATCGAAATCATGTCCACCTTACGCGATCCTGAAAAAGGTTGCCCGTGGGACTTAAAACAGAGCTTCGACACCATTGTTCCTCATACTATTGAAGAAACTTACGAAGTTGTTGATGCCATTCAAAAGCGAGACTGGAGCAACCTCCAGGAAGAGTTGGGCGATCTGCTGTTTCAGGTGATTTTCTATAGCCAGATAGCCAAAGAGCAAGAGCTATTTGATTTTAACGATGTAGTGGAAACGGTAAACGAGAAACTGATTCGTCGTCATCCCCATGTATTTTCAGATGCTGAGTTTGCCTCAGATGATGAAATCAATGCCAACTGGGAGCTTGAAAAAGCTAAAGAGAAAGCGGGGCAGGGCAAAAGCGAAGAGAGTATTTTAGATTCTGTACCTGATTCACTTCCGGCACTATCAAAAGCTAACAAGATTCAAAAGCGATGCGCTAAATATGGATTTGACTGGAAAACCATCGGTCCTGTAGTTGATAAAGTTCGTGAAGAGGTTGATGAAGTGCTTGATGAGGCGCTCCAGGTCACACCAGATGAAACTAAGGTAGAAGAAGAGTTAGGGGATTTATTGTTTGCTACTGTGAATTTGGTAAGACATCTCGGAAAAAATCCAGAAGTTGCACTAACAAAAGCTAATCTTAAGTTTGCGAATCGCTTTAAAGGTGTCGAAGCGCTGGTCAGAGCAGAAGGAAAATCATTAGAGGACTATTCTCTGGAGGAGCTAGATGCTTTCTGGGACCAGGTCAAAAAGGATGGAAAATAACCACTCTTGATAGATTTGTATGAGAAATTACGTAATATTCCTACAAATCCTCATTTGATTTGAAGCAAGAAATTATTTAACTGAGTGTGATAAGTTTCACGTTGTGGTGGTAAAGGGCTTCTGGTATATTTACGTCCCGTCCAGAAAGTACTCATTTCCCTCATTCAACCAATTTCAGGTTAAACATGACGACAAATTACATTTTTGTTACTGGCGGGGTTGTATCCTCACTAGGTAAAGGTATTGCAGCAGCATCTCTAGCGGCTATTTTGGAAGCTCGTGGTCTAAAAGTGACCATGATGAAGCTTGATCCTTACATCAACGTTGACCCGGGTACTATGAGCCCGACTCAGCACGGTGAAGTGTTCGTTACGGAAGATGGCGCAGAAACCGATCTAGACCTTGGTCACTATGAGCGATTCATTCGCACCAAAATGACTAAGCGCAACAACTTTACTGCCGGTCGTGTATACGCTGACGTACTTCGTAAAGAGCGTCGTGGCGATTACCTTGGTGCGACTATTCAGGTAATTCCTCATATCACTAACGCAATCAAAGACCGTGTAATCGCGGGTTCTGAAGGCCATGACGTGGCTATCGTTGAAGTTGGTGGTACGGTTGGTGATATTGAATCTCTACCATTTATGGAAGCGATTCGTCAGCTTGCTGTAGAACTAGGTCGTGAGCGCGCAATGTTTATGCACCTTACTCTTGTTCCTTACTTGGCAGCAGCAGGGGAAGTGAAAACTAAACCGACTCAGCACTCTGTTAAAGAACTTCTATCGATCGGTATCCAGCCTGACATTCTTGTTTGTCGTAGTGATCGTATGATCCCTGCAAACGAGCGTAAGAAAATTGCTCTATTCTGTAACGTTCCTGAGAAAGCTGTTATTTCAATGAAGGATGTAGATTCTATCTACAAGATTCCTCAGCTTGTTAAAGCGCAAGGTCTTGATGATTTGGTTTGTCAGCGCTTTGGTATTACAGCTCCTGAAGCTGACCTGTCTGAGTGGGAACAGGTAATTTACGAAGAAGCGAACCCAACTGGCGATGTCGTTATCGGTATGGTTGGTAAATATATCCAGCTTCCGGATGCTTACAAGTCAGTTAACGAAGCACTTAAGCACGCAGGGTTGAAAAACCGCCTGAACGTTACTATTAAATACGTAGATTCAGAAGACGTTGAGACTAAAGGTGAAGAAGCACTGGAAGGTCTGGACGCAATCCTTGTACCGGGCGGCTTCGGTGACCGCGGTGTAGAAGGTAAGATTCGCGCAGCTCAGTATGCTCGTGAAAATAATGTCCCTTATCTTGGTATCTGCCTTGGTATGCAGGTTGCTCTTATCGAGTACGCGCGTAACGTAGCAGGTCTTGAAGGTGCACATTCAACAGAATTTAACAAAGAGACTAAGTACCCTGTGGTAGGCTTGATCACAGAATGGGTAGACGGCGAAGGTAAAGTTGAAGAACGTACTGAACAGTCTGACCTTGGCGGTACAATGCGTCTTGGCTCTCAACTTTGTCACCTTGAAAAAGGGACTAAAGCATTTGAGCTATACGGCAACGCTAAGATTCATGAGCGTCACCGTCACCGTTATGAAGTTAACAACAATCTTCGTCCACAAATTGAAAAAGCAGGTCTTAAAGTATCTGGCCTGTCAGCAGACAAGAAGCTTGTTGAGGTAATTGAGAACCCAGCTCACCCTTGGTTTGTAGCGGCTCAATTCCATCCAGAATTTACCTCGACACCTCGTGATGGCCATCCGCTATTTGCAGGTTTCGTAAAAGCCGCTGGCGAATACCAGCGCGGTGAATTTGAGAAGTAAGTAAGGATACGGGCGGCTGAGATTAGTTGTGCAGCTGCTCATTAGTTATGACATTTAAATTGAAACGAGAGGAAACATAATGTCTAAGATCGTTAAAGTTCTAGGTCGTGAAATCATCGACTCACGTGGTAACCCAACTGTAGAAGCTGAAGTACACCTAGAAGGCGGTTTCGTAGGTATGGCTGCTGCTCCATCTGGCGCATCTACTGGTTCTCGCGAAGCTCTTGAGCTACGTGACGGTGACAAAGCACGTTTCCTAGGTAAAGGTGTTCTTAAAGCTGTTGAAGCTGTAAATGGCGCAATCGCTGAAGCACTAGTTGGCAAAGATGCAAAAGCACAAGCTGACATCGACCAGGTAATGATCGACCTAGACGGTACTGAAAACAAGTCTAAGTTTGGTGCAAACGCAATCCTAGCTGTTTCTCTAGCGAACGCTAAAGCTGCTGCAGCGGCTAAAGGCATGCCTCTATTTGAGCACATTGCTGAACTAAACGGCACTGCTGGTCAGTTCTCTATGCCTCTACCTATGATGAACATCATCAACGGTGGTGAGCACGCAGACAACAACGTTGACATCCAGGAATTCATGATCCAGCCAGTTGGCGCTAAGACTCTTAAAGAAGGTCTACGTATCGGTGCTGAAGTATTCCACAACCTAGCTAAAGTTCTTAAGTCTAAAGGCTACAGCACTGCAGTTGGTGATGAAGGTGGTTTCGCTCCTAACCTTAAGTCTAACGCTGAAGCTCTAGAAGTTATCGCAGAAGCTGTTGCTGCTGCTGGTTACGAACTAGGTAAAGACGTTACTCTAGCTATGGACTGTGCTGCTTCTGAGTTCTTCGACAAAGAAGCTGGTATCTACAACATGAAGGGTGAAGGTAAAACTTTCTCTTCTGAAGAGTTCAACCACTACCTAGCAGAGCTAGCTAACCAGTTCCCAATCGTATCTATCGAAGATGGTCTTGACGAGTCTGACTGGGATGGCTTCAAGCACCAGACTGAACTACTAGGCGACAAGCTTCAGCTAGTTGGTGACGACCTATTTGTTACAAACACTAAGATTCTTGCTGAAGGTATCGAGAAAGGCGTTGCTAACTCTATCCTTATCAAGTTCAACCAGATCGGTTCTCTAACTGAAACTCTAGCTGCTATCAAGATGGCTAAAGACGCTGGTTACACTGCAGTAATCTCTCACCGTTCTGGTGAAACTGAAGATGCAACTATCGCTGACCTAGCGGTAGGTACTGCTGCTGGCCAGATCAAGACTGGTTCTATGAGCCGTTCTGACCGTGTTGCTAAGTACAACCAGCTAATTCGTATCGAAGAAGCTCTAGGTGAAAAAGCACCTTACAACGGTCTTAAAGAAGTTAAAGGTCAGTAAGAATTAAAGCTATTTAGCTTAATACTTATTAGCTTTAATTAGACTATGAAGAGCTCCCATTTACCGGGAGCTCTTTTTTGTTAATTGGTTATACGTGACAGGACGGATTTCATCCTACTGGTGACAGGTGGTTGATAATCTAGATGGTAACCGTAACCCGTAACCCGTGACTTTTATGGAATTCCAATTTACTAAAAATAGCCTAACAGGTGGCCTCCGCATCAAATGCAGCATGGGTCATGAGGTGGTTGCACGTTTTCTGGAAGAAGAAGTAACAACAAGCAAACCAAAGATTGTTGAGCTCCTAGAATCTGTGCAAAAGATCAAATCAGGGGAAATGACTGAGCTGACCATACGTGCTACCGAGATCTCTGCCTATTTGACGGCTGATGAAGTTGTTATTCAGGAAAACGTATTGGCTTATGGTGAAGAAATGGACTCAGACAGTGAGTTTGACTTCTACGATAGTGAAAGTACATCTGCATGTGGTCTTGAAGACTTTGAAAAATTACTGAGTTCTCTGCTGGAATTTATCTCCTAATCTCTCCTTTTTAAGTGTTCCCGTGCCTCTGTGCACAACCTTAGGGCACACCCAAAACTCGCATCAAAAAAGTGAATGCGTTGCACCAAGTTGGTGCGATGGGTTTTCTTGTTTTTAACAAAATTTCTTCATTTTATTTAAAAACAATAACTTAAAAAATTGGCACACCTCTTGATTGTTATCTCACTGTTATAGGACTTAATGCTCAGAGGGGATGCAATGAAACTTATTAACGCAATAATCAAACCATTCAAGTTAGACGACGTACGTGAAGCGTTGTCTGATGCAGGTATCGAAGGGATGACGGTATCAGAGGTTAAAGGTTTTGGTCGTCAGAAAGGCCACACAGAACTGTATCGTGGCGCTGAATATCAGGTGGACTTCCTACCAAAGGTAAAACTTGAGATCGCGACACAGGCTGAAAATGTTGACCGCGTTGTTGAAGCAGTTTCAAAAGCAGCGCACACCGGAAAAATCGGTGACGGTAAGATATTTATTTACGACCTGAGCCAAGTAGTGCGTATTCGTACGGGCGAAATGGATACAGAAGCACTTTAAGGGATTGGAGATTTTATAATGGAATTAGCAACTACAGTAACTGAATTACGATACGCACTGGACACTTTTTTCTTCCTCATTTCAGGTGCACTTGTAATGTGGATGGCAGCGGGCTTTGCAATGTTGGAAGCCGGTCTGGTTCGCTCCAAAAACACAACTGAAATTCTGACTAAGAACTTCGCGCTTTATGCTATCGCTTGTACGATGTACCTGCTCATCGGTTACAACATCATGTATGTTGATAACGCAGAAGGTGGCTTCATCCCTTCAATTGGTGCTTTAATCGGCACTCAGGGTGAAGGCGCAGACCACTCACTAGAGTCTGACTTCTTCTTCCAGGTTGTATTCGTAGCAACAGCAATGTCAGTAGTATCTGGTGCTGTAGCAGAACGTATGAAGCTATGGGCTTTCTTAATCTTCTCGGTTGTTCTTACTGGTGTTATTTACCCAGTAGAAGGTTACTGGACTTGGGGTGGCGGTTTCCTATCTGAAGCTGGCTTCAGTGACTTTGCTGGCTCAGGTATCGTTCACATGGCTGGTGCAGCAGCAGCGCTTGCAGGTGTACTGCTACTAGGTGCTCGTAAAGGTAAATACGGTAAGAATGGTCAGATTAACCCAATCCCAGGTTCAAACATGCCTCTTGCAACGCTTGGTACATTTATCCTGTGGTTAGGTTGGTTCGGTTTCAACGGCGGTTCTCAGCTAATGGTTTCTGACTTTGAAAATGCAACAGCAGTAGGTCAGATATTCCTGAACACCAACGCAGCAGCAGCAGCGGGTGCAATCGCAGCACTACTAGTATGTAAAACAACATGGGGTAAGGCCGACCTTACTATGATTCTGAACGGTGCACTGGCTGGTCTGGTTGCTATCACAGCAGATCCACTATCTCCATCACCAATTGCTTCTGTAATTATCGGTGTAGTAGCAGGTGCGTTAGTCGTATTCAGCATCATCGCTCTGGATAAAGTTAAGATTGATGACCCTGTGGGTGCTATCTCTGTACACGGTGTATGTGGCTTCTTCGGTATTATGATTGTGCCAATCAGTAACGGTGACGCTAGCTTTGGTGCTCAGCTACTGGGTGCTGCAGTAATCTTCGGTTGGGTATTTGCGGCGAGCTTAGCGGTATGGGCTGTATTGAAAGCAACAGTAGGTATCCGAGTATCTGAAGAAGAAGAGCTAGAAGGTATGGATATGCAAGACTGCGGTGTGGTTGCTTACCCAGAGTTCGTATCACTTAAGTAGTAATTGGTTATAAATGTTGACAAGGCTCACAGAAATGTGAGCCTTTTTTTTGTTTGAAATCATTGTTTACAAAAAGAAGATTGAATACAATAATGTAATTGATAATTATTACTATTCGTAAAAAATAAGCTCACATTAGGTGTATTCAATGAAAAAATCTCTATCTCTACTTGCAGCAGTTATTGGTGCTTCAAGTTTTTCAGCTATCGCAGCAGACGAAGTTAATGTTTACTCTTACCGCCAGCCGTTCCTTGTAGAACCAATGTTCAATGAGTTCACCAAAGAAACTGGTATCAAAGTAAATGTTAAGTTTGCTAAAAAAGGTCTTGCTGAGAAACTAGTGCAAGAAGGTGAATACAGCCCGGCAGACGTGATTCTAACAACGGATATCAGCCGTCTGGTTGAGCTGGTTGATAAGAAAGTAGTTCAGCCACTAGATAGTGAAGTTATTGAGTCAAACGTACCAGCTCAATACCGTTCAACGGATGACAACTGGTTTGCACTGACACTAAGAACGCGTAACGTGTACTCATCTCGTACTCGCACTGGCAAACTAGGTAACGAGTTCAACTATGCAGATCTGGCTAACCCTGAATTCAAAGGCAAGATTTGTACTCGTTCAGGTAAGCACCCTTACAACGTATCTCTAATTTCTTCAATGATCGCTCACAAAGGTGAAGCTGAGACAAAACAGTGGCTTGAAGGCGTGAAAGCTAACCTTGCTCGTAAGCCACAAGGTAATGACCGTGCACAGGTTAAAGCGATTAAAGAAGGTCTTTGTGACGTTTCTCTAGGTAACAGCTACTACCTAGGTAAGATGGTGAACGATGAAAACCAGAAAGCTTGGGCTGATTCTGTTTACATTAACTTCCCTAATCAGGAAACAACAGGCACACATGTAAACGTAAGTGGTATGGCGATGGCTAAGTACTCTCCAAACAAAGAGAATGCGCAGAAGCTAATGGAATTCCTGACAGGTGATAAAGCTCAGCAGATGTATGCAGAAGTAAACTACGAATATCCTGTTAAAGAAGGTGTCCAACGTTCAGATCTTGTTGCTTCATGGGGTGACTTTAAAGCTGACGATGTTAAGCTGGAAGATATTGCGAAGTACCACAGCACAGCAGTTAAGCTACTGGATGAAGTTAAATTCGACCTTTAATGGAAACACATAAAGTAATTAAAACCAGCAGTGGGGCATTATCCCTGCTGCTGGTTTTGCCGATTTTGGCGATCTTCTATTTATCGTTTGGTGAAACAGATAATCTGTTTGCCCATCTTTTTGATACCGTTTTACCTACCTATACCTATAACACTATTGCCCTTGTTATCGGAGTGATGGTGCTTGCACTGATTTTTGGCGTGCCTTCTGCGTGGCTAATGGCGATGTGCCGATTACCCGGAGAGAAAATACTTCAGTGGGCTCTGGTGCTTCCTTTGGCAATGCCGGGTTACATTGTTGGATATATTTATACTGACTGGTTTGATTTTGCGGGCCCTATCCAACTCATCTTACGCGATATCACTGGTTGGAGTGCGGGGGAATACTGGTTCCCTGATCTAAGAACACTTCCAGGAGCTACGCTAATTCTGGCTATGGTGTTCTACCCTTATGTTTACCTGATGGCCAGAGCCGCGTTTATGGAGCAAAGTGTTAGCCTGCTTCATTCAGCCCGCTTGCTAAAGTGCTCACCATGGGAAAGCTTTAAACGAATTTCTTTACCTCTTGCCAGACCATCCATTGCAGTCGGTTTATCTTTAGTAGCAATGGAAGCCTTAGGTGACTTTGGTACCGTAAGCTACTTTGCGGTAAACACGTTGACCACAGCTGTTTACGATACCTGGCTTGGGTATTCGAACCTGAATGCTGCAGCAAAGATCTCTGCCATTATGCTGGTGGTGGTGGTTCTTTTACTCAGTGGTGAACGCTATAGCCGTCGAAAACAGAAACTATTTCAAACCAGTTTTAGTGCGCGTGAAGATATCCGCTACGAGCTGACTGGTGTCAAAAAGTGGCTGGCGCTGACCTGGTGTTGGGGTTTGGTTGCAGCGGCATTTATCCTGCCACTAATGCAGCTGAGCTACTATGCGATTGAGTATTTTGCCCAGAGCTGGACCGCAGAATTCCAGCAGTACGCGATAAACAGCCTTAAGGTGTCATTCGCAGCGGCTATTATTGCTGTTGCTATCGCTCTTGCTGTTAATTTCGCGAACAGAGTTGAGAAGAGCAAATTAACTCTAGGCTTTATGCGTATCGCCTCTCTTGGTTATGCAGTTCCAGGCACGGTATTGGCGATTGGTGTAATGGCGCCTGTTTTAACTATGGATCACTGGATAAATGATGTAGCCAAATTTATGGAGTGGGGCAGGCCAGGTCTTATCCTTTCAGGCTCTATGTTCGCCATCATATTTGCTATGGTGGTTCGTTTCTCCGCTGTCGCTATTGGTAGTGTTGAGAGCAGTATGAACAAGATATCTCCTTCAATGGATATGGCGAGCCGTACCATGGGGTGCAATGCAAGCCAGATGCTAAAACGTGTGCATCTGCCGCTTGTCAGAAGAGGCATATTAGTTGCGGGCTTACTGGTGTTTATCGAATCAATGAAAGAGTTGAATGCGGCACTACTGTTGAGACCTTTTAACTTCGAAACGCTGGCGACTTATGTCTATAACTTTGCATCAGATGAGCATCTTGAGCTGGCAGGATTACCTGCAGTTTTGCTCATTCTTGTTGGGCTTATTCCCCTTATTGTTGTAAACCGTTCTCTGGAGCAGGCACACTAATGAGTAGTACTCTTTCTATCAACAATCTAACCTGCCAGTACGAGAAGCAGGTTGTATTGGAGTCTCTAAATCTAAGCGTTGAAAAAGGCGAGATAGTTTGTCTTTTGGGGGCAAGCGGATGCGGTAAGACTACCCTGCTCAAGGCGATAGCTGGGCTTATTCCACTGAGCACCGGGAAAATGAGCCTGAACGATCAATTGCTTGATGATGGAAACCTTTGGATTCCACCAGAGAAACGTAACATTGGTATGATCTTTCAGGACTACGCACTGTTTCCTCATCTGACCGTTGCTGAAAATATCTCGTTTGGGCTTAAAGGTGTCTCAGCGTCAGAAAAGCAGAGCAAAGTAGAAGAGATGCTGTCTCTGGTTCATCTGGATGGTTATGGCGATCGTTATCCCCACCAGTTATCAGGAGGGCAGCAACAGCGTGTGGCGATTGCCCGTTCACTGGCTTATCACCCGGATCTTCTTTTGCTGGATGAACCCTTTTCAAATATCGATACTCAGGTAAGACACGACCTGATCCGCGAGATCCGTAAGATATTTAAAAGTCAGGGTGTGACGGCTATTTTTGTCACCCATAGCAGAGAAGAAGCTTTTGCTTTTGCCGATAAAATGGCTGTGATGAACCACGGTGTCATCGAACAGTTTGGTAGTGCCAGTGAGCTTTACTACCAGCCATCAAGTAAGTTTGTTGCAGATTTTCTAGGCGGTGGTAGTTACCTTGCTGCGACCATGATAGCTGAGAGCAAGTTTAAAACGGTACTAGGTGAAGTATTGGCACTACCAAGGGTTGAGCTCGTTTCTGGTCAGGAGTGTACGCTCTTGTTAAGACCGCAGCATGTGATTATTCGTCCGGATGAAACCAGTGAAACCAAGGTGCTGGAACAGCAGTTTATGGGTGATCACTGCCGTTATGTTATTAAAGTGGGCAAGAGCCGCTTAATTGCGACCTCTTACGATCCTCTTTCTGTTGGTGACAAAGTCTCGATTGAGTTGGATCAGGAAGGTATTCTGGCGTTCGCTTAAATAAACGCAAAAAAGCCCGGCGATACAGCGGCCGGGCAAACTCTCTGCCTATAGGGTAGGTTAGAGATTTATCAGGATAAAAGGACCTACAAAAACCCTAAACGTTATAAAGAAAGAAAAGACTTCATCTGATTCAGAATACCCTCCGCAGTTGGTTGATCTTCCATCTCCGCAAAGATTCGGAGCAGTGGTTCGGTGCCTGAGAACCGGGCAATGACCCAGCCACCATTTTTGAAGTAAACCTTCAGCCCATCGGCATAGCTTACTTTTTCTATCTCATACTCAAACTCAGGCAGTAGCTTTTCGACGTAGAGTTTGTTGTATAGAGAATCCTTTTCAGAAGGCTTAAAGGTACAGTCACCTTCAGCAGTGTACGCATAACCATATTTGGAGTAGATCTCTTCTAGCAACTCAGAAAGCTTCTTCCCGGTTGCGCTGATCATTTCAACCAACAGGCTGGAGGCGAATACACCGTCTTTACCCTTGATATGACCGCGAATGGTTAAACCTCCGGAGCTTTCACCACCGATAAGAGAGTTATCAGCCTCCATTTGCGAGCTGATATGTTTAAAGCCTACCGGTACCTCAAAGCTCTTTTCACCATAGTCTACAGCGATTTTGTCCAGAATATGGGTGGTTGCGATATTGCGAACTACGGATCCTTTCCACTGTTTGTATTCCAGCAAGTAGTAGTAGAGCAGGATCAAAACTTCATTTGGATGAACAAAGTTGCCCTTTTCGTCAATGATACCCAGACGATCCGCATCACCATCGGTGCCGATGCCTATATCGTATCCATCATGAGCCACCATATGTTTCAGGCGATATAGAGTGGCAGCACTTGGTGATGGCATTAGCCCTCCAAATGCCGGGTTTTCACTGTCATTAATTACATCTACATCGCAACGACCATTGATCAACACAGTTTGAAGAGCGTTCTTTGCCACACCAAACATTGGATCGATCAGTACCCGAAGATTTGCCTTCTTGATCGCCTCGATATCAATAAAGTCGATGATCGAATCAACAAACTCGTTCATTGGATTGATTATATTGATCTGACCTTGCTCTACAGCATTGTCGAAGTCGGTACTACGAACATCAGAGGGCTGAATTACCGCGATCTGTTGCTCGATCTTCTCTGTGATGATTTCATCAGCATCACGACCACCCTCAATAAATACCTTGATGCCGTTGTAGTCCGCTGGGTTGTGAGAAGCTGTGATGCAGGCTGAATATGCACAGTTCATCTGCTTCGCTTTAAACATCACTATTGGGGTCGGAACGTACTTGTCGATAAAGCTGACAGGTACATTGTTTTCAGCCAAAACTTCAGCAAACCACTCGGCAGCCTTATCTGAAAGGAAACGTCGGTCGTAGCCAATCACAAACCCACGATCAGCGACTTTCTCATTGTTGATGATATTAGCCACCGCCTGAGCAACAATACGTACATTATCTTTGGTGAACTCTTCGCCAATAAAAGCGCGCCAGCCACCAGTACCAAATTTAATCATCTGTTATTCCTTATGTGTCGTGAGTCTTACTAGTTCCCACGGTCTCCGTGGGAATTCATACCTCACAGAACAAAGACAGCATTGCTTATTTATACTGCTTCTATATTGCTTGCTCTGGTCTGCATTCCCACGCAGGAGCGTGGGAACGAGGAGCAGTAATTTCTAGTTCCCGCGGTATCCGTGTGAACGAGGAAACTGCCGCTCTCGCTACCCCATCACCACCAAAACCTGATTCACCGAACCTGCAGGCTGTGCAGGGATTGCTCCCTGAATCTCCTCGCCATTCAGTGTCACTTTAACTACGCCTTTACTAACGCCATTCGGATTCTCTACTTTTATTTGGTAGGTCGCGTCTCTCCACTCACGACTTACTTCAAAGCCGGGCCAGTCTGTTGGAATGCATGGGTCAACAATCAGGCCATCAAAACCCAGTCTTACACCCAGAATATGATTGGTTGCAGCCACATAAGCCCAGCCAGACGTACCTGTTAGCCATGGGTGGTTTGCCCGGCCATGATCCTGATGATCGCGACCCATAATGAACTGAACATAAGAGTAAGGTTCAGTAATTCGGGTTTCGATCATGTCATTCTGGTTGTATGGATTTAGCGCATCGTAGAACTTCATGGCTCGGTCACCGCGACCAAGCTCTGCTTCCGCAACCCATGCCCATGGGTTTGGATGAGAGAAGATAGCGCCGTTTTCTTTCACACCCTGATAAACACGGGTAACAAAGCCAATGTCATCATTTGGTGTAGCAAACGATGGGGCGTTCAGGTGCAGGCCATAGTCGGAGTAGAGGTAACTATCGACGGCATCCATGGCTTTTTTACCGCGCTCTTCAGATACTGCACCGGAAACCACAGCCCAGGTATTGGACTCCAGATGGACCTTGCCTTCGGTTTGTTGGTTTGTGCCTACCTTGTCACCATGCTTGGTGATACCTCGAATATACCAGCCTCCCTCGTCATCCCAAAGGTGGGTTTCACAGGCATCTTTTACCTTGTCTGCCATCACTTGGTAGCGGGTTACGTCTTCCTGCTTATCAAGGAACTTCGCCAGCTCAACAAACTCGTTGATAGACCAGTAGTGCAAGAAGGCCACCATAGAAGACTCACCGCCACCTAAGTTCAGGCAGTCGTTCCAGTCTGCGCGAAGACCCTTAGCAATCCCGGTTTCACCAACATGCTTTTCAGTAAAGTTCAGAGCCGCTTTCATATGTTCGTAAACCGTAGCGTCACCACCATCAGCGTATGGGATCACTTCATCAAAGAAGCCAGTTTCACCAGTCTCCATTACATAGCGACAGATGGTTGGTACCAGCCACAGATGATCGTCAGAACAGGTGTCATCTAGTCCGTGGATCTTATCCTCATCACTTGGTGTCGGAACCACCGTTGGTGACTTAGAAGGTTCAACATCTGCTTTTTCTGGATCAAACCAGTCTGGATCGAACAGGTGCAGGCCGTAGCCTTCTTTCACCTGTCCACGCAGTAGATCAACAATACGCTTTTTGGTCATTTGAGGATTAGAGTGAGGGACGGTCATTGCGTCCTGTGCGGTATCACGATAACCAAGACCGGTTCTTCCACCCACTTCAATAAAGGAAGCAAAGCGTGACCAGACCACACAGGTCTCTGCCTGATAAAGGGTCCATGTGTTAATCATGGTATCCAGCCCTTTATTTGGTGATGAGACTTGGAATTTACGACAACGCTCATCCCAGTGGGCTTTGATCTCTGCAAATGCTGCGTCAACATTCTCAACCTGCTGATATTTTTCTCTAATCTTGTCGCCGTTACCTTTGCCTAAACCAAGAATAAAGGCGAAACGAACTTCTTCGCCTGGCTGGATTACAAACTGCTTATGCAGAGAACCACAGTGGTTGTAACAGGTCTGAGTTTTGTTTGAACAGCGTCCTTTTTCTACCGCGATAGGGTTCGATTCATCACGGTATAAGCCAAGGAAGTTGTCACGCTGACCATCGTAGCTATCAGGATCAAATGTTGATGCCAGATAGTAGAATCCTTCGAAGTCATTGGTGTTGTAGTAAAGATCGTACTCAATCACACCTTCCCGATACTCAGTACCCGCTGAGTAGAGCGACATCTGGTGGTTCTGGTTATCTGATGCGATATGGCTGAAGGAAAACTCAACAAAAGAGAAAGCACTGATAGTGCGAGGCTTATCGGAATCATTACGGATAACCACATCCCAGATTTCTGCATCTTCACCCTTAGGTACAAACAGCGTTTTGGTTGCGGTGATTCCGTTGTACTCGCATTTAAATTTGGAGTAAGAAAGCCCGTGCCGAACTTCGTAATTTGCTTCATCAAGGCTTTTAGCCACAGGCTGCCATGAGATAGACCAGTAATCTCCTGTTTCATCATCACGCAGATACACATAGTGTCCCGGGCGATCGAAAGTAGCGTTCGGACGAAACTTGGTTACCCGGTTGTATTCAGGAGAATTGTAAAACGAGTATCCACCAGCATTGTGTGAGATAACGGTGCAGAACTTCTCTGTCCCCAGATAATTGGTCCATGGGGCAGGAGTGTCTGGACGTGTGATGACATACTCTCGGTTGTCGTTGTCAAAGTAACCGTATTGCATTGAAACTTTCCTTTATTCTTGTTCTTCTTTAGCGAGAACATTTGGGGTGATCTGATTAACTTCCCACGGATTCCGATAGTTGATTTTCAGGGTATCCAGATGGGGGAGGTGTCCTTTAAGTCTGGAAAGAAATTCTTCCCAGTTTCTGTTTTCTGAGTCGGTCCAGGCAGCCTCAGCGCTGGCGAGCAACCTTGGATAAAGCATGTATTCAAGGTGCGCGTTATCAGGAATAAACTCGCACCAGATAGCACACTGAATCCCAAGTACTTTTGAGTGAATTGCATCGATTGAGCTGACTTCTGAAAGAGGCTCGTAGCTGTAGGCTTTTTCAAGAGAAATTGGATTTGCCCAGTCGGTGCCGTGCTCATCGGGAGCCTGGCTTTGAGCCATATCGAAATATAGGTATTGAGCGGGCTGAAGAACAACGTCAAAACCTTTACCAGCACACTTAATTGCGGCCTCTTCACTCAGCCATGAATAGATAACGGTTTCGGTACTGACCTTTTCTCCGTGATGGGCCTCTTCCCAGCCAAGCATTCTCTTGCCCAGCGATTTCAGTTTGTCTTCGGCGTGTCTTAATATGTGCCCCTGAAGCTCCTTAGGCTCATAGTCGTCAAGGCGGTTCATTAGCTGAGTGCAACCTTCACTGCCTTCCCATGCTCCGGCTGGTACTTCATCCCCACCGATATGAATGTATGCAGAAGGGAAAAGCTCACAGATTTCCTCCAGTACAGTGTCAATAAACTGATAAGTCCCCGGAAGGCTTGGATCCAGGATATTGTCTCTGTATCCCTGAACGCTTTGGTAGTCTGATTTGTCGGTTGGATCAACCAGCAGATCCGGCAATGATTTAATGGCTGCCCGGCAGTGCCCTGGAATGTCGATTTCTGGGATCACCGTGATTCCTCGTTCATCGGCAAACTCGATGATCTCTCTGATCTCAGTTTTGGTGTAGTAACCACCGTAGACTTCGGATAAGTGAGTGTACTGAGCTTCGAGCCCACTGTTTTTAAGAGAGCTTTCTGGGCCTCGCCATGCTCCTATTTCCGTGAGTTCCGGATAAGCATCAATCTCGATTCTCCAGCCCTCATCATCAGTAAGATGCCAGTGAAATACGTTGTATTTGTAGTAGGCGAGCTGGTTTATCAGGCGCTTGATATTAGCAACTGAGTGAAAATGTCTGGCACAATCCAGCATCATTCCCCGGTAGTGATAGCGAGGCTGATCTTCTACGGTGATACATGGAAGATGTCCATGTGAAGGACCAGCCAGAACGAGTTGCAACAGGCTGGCGCAGCCGTGTATAAAGCCCTCTTTTCCGTTGGCCTGAATCAGGATGCGGCTGTCACGTATATCTAGCTTATAAGCAGAGCCTGACAGTTCACTGTTTAGTGAGAAACACAGCTTTCCTTTGGTTGTGTCGCGGAGTTCAAGCTTTGTATTATATGAAAGCTCATCGCGTAGCCATTTAATGGCGGGAAGAGCAATTTCAGTATCCGCAGAAAAAGTCAGATCATTGCTGAGCGTTGTTGTACAGCCATTTGTAGAAATCTTGTTTGGTCGTGGAATGATGGAAATTGGAGATGCTTCTACCTCGGTAACCTTATCTTCGATTGCTTCATTTGTAGCAAAAAGCGATATTGGCGAGAGTTCTACCGTAAAGTAATTACCATCAACTACTACGGCAGCATCCTGAACGCCCCATGTCTGATTACGTAGCAATAACGCACTGATACTAAAATCAAACTGAAACGCTTCTCCCGGTTCCAGACATTTGTTGTGCTCGGGAGTGAAAAGGCAATATGTACCTACCTGTTCAATAGATCCATTGGTTACTGAATCCGGATTAATAGCCAGAGTAAAGGTGAAATTCAGCTTCCAGTCTCTCACTGTTTCGTCGCTGCGATTTTGCAGTGTCAGGTGGATTAGCGACGCTTTATCCTGCTCTGATACGACTTCAGTGGTTACCTTAAACTTACTGTTACGCATAGCACGGCTCCTGATCCAGTTCCTCTGTTTTGGAGTTGGAATAGAGGTTATGTTCAGGTTTACCAGCAAACATCACTGCGCCCTCAATGGCATCGGAGTGAGGCTCTACAATCCAGCTCTGGACCGGAGGAGAGAGCCAATCCTTAATGCGTTCAGCGATGCCACCCATCAGAGCGATGCTTGTCGCCCCTCGCTTATTGAGGGCTATCAGGAACATCTCGATATCTGCCGCAGTCCCTTTCAAAAGCTCAATAGCCAGTTCGTCACCGTTTTGGGCAAACTGAAAAATTTGAGGAGAAAACTGACCATAATCTCTTGGCTTAGCGGTTTTCGACCACTCAACAATAGAGTCGATACAATTTTCAAAGTGGTTTAGAACATAGGTTGCTAATGGTGTAACAGGGCGAATACCGTCAGACGCCAGTAATACCCGTTGGATCAGCCTTAATCCCATTACTGCGCCACTACCCTGATCTGAGATTGGGAACTCGCGGCCACCAACAACAAACTGTTCGTTACCCCGAATGTAAATACCGCAGGAACCGGTTCCCGCAATCATGATTGCCCCATCATCACCGTTGTGCGCACCAATGCATGCACCGTAAGCATCAGTGTTTAATGTGATGCTGGCAAAAGGGTGGGGCAGAGACATAAACTGATGCCAGGCTGACTTTTGCTCTGCACCGGCTAATGCCAGCCCAACGTGCATCTGTGGAAAATCTGCTTTAGTAAGTCCGCCTTGCTCTGATGCCTCTTCAATAGCCTCAATAATCGAGCTCATCGCCAGTTCTACGCCTAACAGTATGTTAGCGCTGCCGCTTTTACCTTCTCCAATAAGCTGTCCGATGTCGTTTCGGATACGGGCGCGACAAGAAGTCCCGCCACCATCAATGCCAACATAGTAGTTCGTCATTAGTTAATCTCCTCCGCTGCTTGTTTTACTGGCTCTAAAGAGGCGTACTGGCTGATAACTGCCAGTAGGAACCAGGCTCCGTGAGGAATCCACTGTTCACCCCAGCGCCAGTTTTGCAGCATGTCGTTTTTCTGTTTTTCCGGGTTAAATGCAATATCCTGCTCGTCCTCAAATCCGGCGGTTACACCGTTGCAGATACCACCCTTCGCATTTGAGAAGCCTAACTCTGGTAAGTAGTCCGGGTTGTTATGCCCATGTCCATCCATCATGCAGATATCAAAAGGGTTAAGGCCGATGACCCAGTTCAGTGAATCCTGAGCATATTTTTCTAGCTGTTTTGCTACTGCCTTAATTTCAATATGTTCACGAGACAGGTAGGCCGCACAAGCCAGGGACGCTAGCCGGGCATTTTCTCCCTGCCACCAGTATCCGGACTCGTTTTCCTGAGCAATAAAGAAAGCATCGCGCTTTTCACCGTTAACTGACTTTACGTACTGCCTTGGGTAACCAAATGGATTAGCTACCTTTTGGGTTATCATGAGCTCAAAGATCATGGCAAACCCAACTGTTGATTTTATTGATTTTTTTCTCTCAGAATCTGGTTCGGTAGAGAGGTATTCACACAGAGCGATAACAGGCAGTCCTGCCTCCGATGCGTGGAAGTATGGTCGTGTGCCACTGCTATCTGCTGACCAGTAGTTGGCAAACTCGGTATCGGATTTTTGTCTGCGGGAGAGCTTCAGTGCCCAGCGACGAGCTTCGTTCAGATAGAAAGATTGTTCGGTGGTTTTGTACAGCTCAGTTGCTGCCATAAGAGCGCAGTATTCATCTATGATGTTTTCAGCCCCGTCCGGCAGGTAGGAAATGTTATTCTCAAGTAGATGTCGGTAACCTACCTCTGCGCATTCAAGGTAATGCGATTGACGATACTCTCCCTGCTGATCCAGACGAGCAGCGGATGCCAGTGCAGCGATCGAAATGCCGCCACCTTGACGGAAGGCGCTCTGATAATCTGCAGACTTAATGCCTTCCTGAGTAGAGTAAGCGCAGATCTCCCGTTGCTCAGTATCCTTGCTCCACTTATCAAATACCGTCATGTAGAAGTAGCCTTCAGGGCTCTGCATACGTACCAGAAAGTCAGCACCATGAAGAGCTTCTTCAATTAGACGCACTTTAAGAAAACCAGGAACTTCTTCTTTTGACTCCAGTTCTTTTGATTCAAGAAGCTGTAAACCTTTTAGCATGTTCCAGACAACCATAGGTGTCTGCTGTGGATTCAGATGGTTGGCATAGGAGAGGTGACTGAGGTATTTGCTGACATCGCCAGATGCGTCATACCAGCCACCGCTGACATTCACCTTTCTGTCTGAGTTCAGTAGTGATACCGATTTATCTTTCTGCTCGAAAATACCGCCACATCTCTGAGACTTAAAGTAGTGAAGCAGGTCTGAAAAGGTGTGGTTAAATAACAGACCTTGTCCAATTTTAAACACGTGAGAACGAGTCTCTTCAAACTGCAAATAGAAAGAGCCCTTTTGCGTAAAGCCCGTAAAATTGATGCTGTAGAAGAGACCACAGTGCCAGTTAGCCACACGGCCGTGACAATAAAGCGGAAACTCTTTAATCAGGGCGTCCGTTACACTATCAAACAGTTGGACGGATAGTGGCAATATAAGCTCACGATCAGTCATTAGAACTGCCTGTTTCTCTCCCGTTAACTCGTAACCGATATGGTTAGTCAGCAACTGCATGTCGTTCTCCGGTTTAAATTCACTGGGGAAACGGTTTACTCGGTAATGGTTCCGCAAACCGCTCAAGACGTCCCTGTACGCTTAAACATGGACATCCATGTCCATGTATGTTTGCTCCACCACAACCGAGCAAACCTTAACTACCTTCCTCGTTCCCACGGTCTCCGTGGGAATACATATCAGGCTTTTTTCGACTTAACTTTCATGCAAATAACAACGAACAAAGTGGTTCTCAGATAGTTGAGTCACTGCTGGTAGTTGTTCTTTACAACGATCCGTTGCGTGTGTGCATCGCCCGGCGAATGGACAGCCATTTGAATCTGGAGTCCATAGCGGGATCTCACCCTTGTTGCCTTTTAGCTTTTCGTGGATCGACTTCTTCGGATCCGGAACCGCTGAAACCAGAAGTTGAGTATATGGATGCTGCGGATCGTGAATGATCTCCTCGGTATCACCCCACTCGACCATGTGGCCAACATACATAACTGCAAGATCTTCAGCGATATAACGGGCTGTAGCGATATCATGAGTTATGTAGAGAAGTGACATCTCCTTCTCAAACTTCATCTCTTCCATCAGGTTAAGAACACCTGCACGGATAGAAACGTCCAGCATCGACGTGGGTTCGTCGGCAAGTACCACTTCAGCGCCTACCGCAATATTGCGGGCAAGGTTTACGCGCTGGCGCTGACCACCAGAAAGCTGATGAGGGTATTTCGCCGCAGTCTCTTTTGGTGGGATTAGGCCAACCTGCTCAAGCAGATCGTATACGCGCTCTTCCAGCTCTTTCTTATTGCTCTTAGTTACCTTCTTATGGATTAAAAGCGGGCGTGCAATATGGTGAAAGATAGTATGCGTCGGGTTCAGAGAGCCAAACGGATCCTGCCATACCATCTGGATACCTTCGCGGTACGCCATCAGGTCTGCTTTTTTCTTGATGGTCTGAATATCACGACCTTTATATTCAATTACACCGTTTGTTGGCGCGTACATCTTGGCGATCATCTTTGCTGTTGTAGATTTACCCGAACCGGATTCACCTACTACTGCCAGACCACGGCTTTTATACATCTTGAATGACACATCGTTGATCGCGCGCATCATTGGCTGTTTAAGTGCATTACTGCTGATTGGGAAATCTTTTACCAGGTTGTTGCCTTCAACCAGTAACTGTCCGAAATTGTTGCTCATAATAAATTCCTGTTCTTATTCCTGACTCTGCTCCTGACCCTTACTGCTTATTCAGGCGATTAAGCCGGAACCTGAACAATTGGCTCACCAAACAGGTGACAATTGGAGAAGCGGTTCGCCTCTATCTGACGCAGCACGGTCTGATCTCGTCTGCATCTCTCTTCTACACGGTCACAACGAGCCTGGAATCGGCAACCTTGAGGGATTTCCAGCAGGTTCAGCGGGTTACCAGGAATACCTTTCAGCTTTGGTTTCGGACCTGTTAATGGAGGGAATGAACTACCTAAACCTCTGGTGTAAGGGTGGAATGGGTTCTCCAGAATCTCTTTTGATGGTGCAACTTCAATCAGCTCACCCGAGTACATGATTCCGATACGATCCGAGAACTCCACCATTAGTGAAAGATCGTGGGTGATAAACAGGATGGAGAAGCCAAACTCCTCTTTCAGTGCGTAGATCTTCTGTAAGATCTCGCGCTGAACGACCACATCAAGTGCTGTTGTTGGTTCATCCATAATGATCATCTTAGGGTTCAGAGCCAGAGCGATGGCAATAACCAGACGCTGCCTCATACCACCAGAGAACTGGTGTGGATAGTCAGTCAAACGGCTAGGGTGGATATCAACGATTTCCAGTAAACCCTCGGCTCGAACTATTGCTTGCTGACGAGTCATATTGGTATGACGCATAATCACGTCACAGAACTGCTCTTCCATAGTCAGTACCGGGTTCAGAGCGTTCATCGCGCTCTGGAACACCATCGACATCTCGCTCCAGCGGAAGCCTTGCATACGGCTGTCGCTATATTGGAGGATATCTTCACCATCAAAGATAACCTCACCACCGGTGATAAATGCTGGTGGCTTGTGCAGGCGCATCAGTGAGAAGGCGACGGTTGATTTACCACAGCCGGACTCACCCGCCAGACCAAAAACTTCACCCTTACCAATATCGAAACTTACGTTATTACAGGCGCGGACATCACCAGCATCGGTTATATAGTCCACACACAGATTACGAATTGAAATCAATGGATTAGTCATACTGTTACTCTCCATTCCATAATGCTTTTTGTTCAGGTACTACTTCTTTGCGCTCTTTCTTGTCTTGTTTCGCCATCTTCTTCCAGCGCTTCATGCCTTTGTGAGAACGAAGCTGCGGGTTAGCGATTTCATCAACAGCGAAGTTAAGCAGAGCAAGGCCAGTAACCAATACTGTTAGTGCGATACATGGTGCCAGTAGCTCCCACCATGCGCCGATTAGCATTGATGAAGATGTCTGAACGTTGTAAAGCATGATGCCCCAGCTCACTGTGTTCGGGTCGCCAAGACCCAGGAAGGAAATAGTCGCTTCCATCATGATTGCGTACATAACTGAGCCGATAAAACTTGCACCTACGATAGAGATCAGGTTCGGCAGGATTTCTACAAAGATGATGCGCCATGAAGATTCACCTAGTACTTCGGCTGCTTTTACAAACTCTTTTTCACGCAGGGCCAGTGTTTGTGAGCGCACGACTCGGGCACCCCAGGCCCAGGAGGTACAGCCTATTATGAGGGCGATGGTTAGTGGCCCTGCCTCACCGATAAATGCTGCTACTACAAAGAGAAGCGGGTATTGCGGAATAACCAGCATGATGTTCATACAGGCAGTTAAGAAGTCATCGACCTTTCCGCCGAAGTAACCTGCGGATACACCGATTACTGTTGCCAGAAAACATACCGTCAGACCAGCACCGAAGCCCACCGCTAGCGATACGCGAGCACCGTAAGCAACCTGCGCCCAGATATCACGACCCATGCGTGATGTACCCAGCAAATGGTCAGCTTTTTTGGACATATGCATAGTGCGTCGATCAGTTGCCAGATTCTGCGCAATCCAGCCATCGGGGTTTGCCTTTGCAGATGTCACAACAAAGCCAGGATATTCGTGCGGGTTGCCTGATCTTTTGTCTGGTGCATGCTTGGTGAGAAGTGGTGCAAACAGTGCGATAAAGACAAATATGCTCAGGATGCTGACACCAATCAGTGCCATACGGTTGCCAAGAATAAGATTGAATAAGTTTTTCATGATTATTTACCTCCCTTACGCAGGCGAGGGTCAAGCACGACATAAAGCATGTCTGCCAGTAAGTTAAAGAACAGCATAAATAGCGTCATGATAAGAAGCTGTCCCTGAAGAACCTGATAGTCACGGGCATGGATAGCGTTGAAAAGCACTGAGCCCAGACCCGGATAGTTAAAGATGATTTCGATAATCAGCTGACCACCGATAGCCATACCTAAGGACATAGAAAGTGCAGTCACACTTGGTAGCATGGCGTTACGAGCGGCATAGTTGAAAACAACACGGTTTTCACTTAGGCCCTTACCCTTAGCCATTGTGATGTAGTCTTCTGCCAGCAGGTTAATCATGTTGTTACGCATATTGACCAGGAAGCCGCCAATCTGAACAATCGAGGCACAGAACAGAGGCAGAACAGCGTGGTAGGCTACGTCTTTAATAAAGGTCCAACTTGTCCAATCTGGCATTGTGCCTGCGGTATAGGCGTAACCTGTCGGAAACCATTTAAGACCGATTGCGAATGTGAATACCGCAATCATGGCGATAACCACCTGCGGTACAGCCTGAATAATCAGCATGCCCGGAGTTATGATTGCGTCGTATTTGCTGCCTCGTTTCCATGCTGCGAAGATACCCAGAATAGAGCCGATAGAGAAAGAAAGAACAACAGCAGTACCTGCCAAAAACAGAGACCAGCCAAATGCACCGCCCAGCAGTTCATTAACACTTAGCGGGTAAAATTTGATAGATGTTCCCAGTTCCCAGCTCAGAATGCTTTTTATATAGGTTAGGTACTGGACCCATAGTGGCCCGTCAACAAAACCAAGAAGCTGTTTCATCGCTTCAATTCGCTCAGGGGTTACCTGAGTGGTCGCGTTGGCAAACATCATTGTGACTGGATCACCCGGCATTGCCCGGGGAATAATAAAGTTGATTGTTGCTGCAACCAGCAGTGCAATCATATAGAACGACAATCGTCTTAAAAAATAACCCATAACTTACACCTTGCATTGTCCCAGTTTTTTTACCTGATACTGGCTTCAGACATCCGAAAAAAGGACGAGTTATCCCCTGACGACGAGCGCCATATGTTTAATAGGAGTAGGGGAGTTAAGTAGCAGCGCGCGGCTTGCGCGCTGCCGGGAGTGTTAAAACTATTTAACTGGTTTCAGGTCTAGCACGTGTAACAATCGCTCAGGGATACCAGCCCAGATATTTGGACGGCCCTTAGCATTGTCTTTGCTCCACCAGCCAGTGAAACGAGTCGTGTTGTACTGGTACATGTATGCTCCAGACATCACAGGAATCGTCACCTGATCATCTGCGATAATCTTCTGAATACCATGAGCGATAGATAGCTGCTCATCTTTGTCAGCGGTTTTGTAGAAGCTGTCTAGTAACTTATCTAGCTGCTCATTCTTGTAGAAGTGCATCGCAAAGCGAGGCATTCCATCACCACCTTGAAGTGCTGAGTTGTACGCACTGTTCCAGTAAAGATGAGGGTCCGCGCCGTGGAAGTAGTTTGTGTAGGCTACGTCATAGTTTGCTTCAAGCATCGCTTGGTTATAAACCGCGAATTCCGGAGTTCGAGCACGAGACTTGATACCGATTTCGTTTAACTGCTCAACAGCAAGCTGTACCGTGTTGTTGAAGTCAGTCCAGCCATTAGGGGACTGAATCAATAGCTCGAAAGATTTACCCGACGGAGTTTCTACGAAACCGTCTTTGTTTGTGTCTTTAAAGCCAGCTTTTGCAAGTAGTGCTTTCGCTCCTTCTGGATCATAAGAGTTAAACTTCTGGTATTTTTTGTGAGTTGCTTCATCAGACCACGCTTCGAATGCATATCCAAGACCTGATGCGAAGTCATTTACGGTACCACCACCATAGAATGCAATATCAATAATAGTCTGGCGATCCAGAGCCATAGAGAATGCACGGCGGAAGTCTACGTTTGAAAGCGCTTCAGATTTTGCTTCATCTTTGTGATTGAAGTTAACAACAAACGCTTGTGTGCCTGCTGCCGGGTACCAGTAGTGGTGATTTGGGCTTGCAGCTGCATATGTACGGTCTATGTCTGGTACGAATGAGGAAGTCCAGTCCAGTTCAGAGTTTACGATCTTGCCAAGTAGCTGGTCGTTGTTTGCGATCTGAGGTACGCGCAGACAATCAACTTCAAGGTTATCATTGTCCCAGTACTGAGGGTTACGACACTGGATGTATAGCTGTGGAGTAAATGTGTCGATTTCAGTAAACGGACCAGTACCAACAGGGTTTTCGTTAGTGAAGGTTGTTGGGTCTTTTACTTCTTTCCATACGTGCTCTGCAACGATAGGCACCAGAGAAATCTCATATGGCACGTTAGAGTTTGCTTCTGTCAGAGTAAACACTACTTTGTTGCTGTCTACTTTCTTAACGTCTTTAACCCACTTATTGATACCACGCTGATCAAGCTCAGGCTTGTTGCGAAGCAGGTCATAAGAGAACACGACATCATCAGCATTGAAAGCTTCACCGTCTGACCACTTAACACCATCACGCAGTTCGAAAGTAACGGTTAGAAGGTCATCAGACATATAGTAGTTTTCAGCCAGACGCATTACCGGCGTATTACCGTGCATCTCGTTGAACACAACCAGAGGTTCGTAGATAAAGTCAGTTGTGGTTCTTAGATTTGTTGCAAGGTAAGGGTTAAAGTTTCTAACCATGGTCGGATAGAAGTCGGGTACAATAGTTAGCTCACTTCTTGCGAATGCTGGAGCTGAGACGCTTGTAGCTGCTGCAGCGATTACTGCGGATGCAACGATCGTCTTTTTAATATTGGTAAGCATAGCTGTTCCTTACTATTTATTTTGTTTCAGTTATTAGCAGGCTCTCTGCTAAAACGAACTTTCTGAATTGCTACCCCAAATCCTTTAGGAAGTGGATGGCCTGTAGCGATAATTCATGAGTAAGAAAACACTCTGATGCTCAGATCGTCAATTTGCTCATCCGTCAAAAACGTCAAAACTACTTTTACATACGTGTAAAACGTTAAAAAAAGGGCTATATCCATATAAAAAGTGACGATTATTAATGTGATATAAACACAGTTTCGTATTTGAGAATTAGTTTGTGTAAGTGCTTACTATCGCACTTTGCTTATCTTTATGGGTGTATTAGTAGTGGAGTTAATAATGGTGATATTGATCACCTCACTTGTTGAAATGTTATTTTTAACCGGCAATTAAATCTGACGATTCGTCGTGATTTACATCCCAATATTGGTAAATTATTAACCAGAACGCTAATGGAGAGCATAGGAAATGCTATTTCAGTAAGTGTTTTAACGGAGTGAGATAGCTTGTTTTTTATTGCGAAATTTGATTCTCAGAGCGATTGTAAGAGCACAAAAAAAGCCTTACTAAGGTCAGTAAGGCTCATTGAGTTTGAAGGGGTGTATCGTGTTTACGATGTCACCAAACGATTTAAACGCTGCTTAATCTGCTCTAGCTCTTTCCTTTGTCCGCTCTCTTCATGGCAATGTTCCAGAATAAAATCGATAGAGCTAAGGACAGTTCGCCATCGAGGTGTTTTAGGTACGGTTTCCACTCTTAGGTACTTATCCAGTGTTCTTGTCTGAAGAGTACTGCGGTCGAGGTAAACCTTCCATAAACCACTCTCTTCAGCAAAGTTGAACTTGGTTTTTCCTGTTGTATGTTCCCAGTACGACAAAGCTGTGGTCATTGCAGCAACGAGCGTTTCTCTAATGAGAGTCTGTTTGTCTTTCGTGTTACCAGTGGCTTTGTCTGCAATGCCTTTAAACTCGTCACCGAGTTGTTTGAGTTTATCCAGATTATCTGAACCACCTTCAAAGGCGTAACTGGATAGTGCCTCTACAGCGGTTTCGAGCTTGCGTACTCGATGCGTATTCACCTCTCCGTCGATATCAAAAATAAACATGGTGCTGATGCCTGAACTTTTCGGAAGCCTGATTATATCTCCTGAAACATGAAGACGCTGTGTACCTGAAAATATCTCAATATCACCACAGTAGTGCTCCTGGCTCGAATTGAGATACTTTGTCGCGATAACTTCTTCAGCATTTGAGCGCTTGAGTTGTTCTGCTGTTCTGCGGAATAAGACAGACGCAGCTTCATTGGCAAACCGGATTTCTTGCTCGTCCTGAAGACAAAGGATCGCTTCTGGAGCACCATCGAGTTGCTCTATCAGGCGCTTTTGCGTTGCAAGTAACTCATTTTCTGCCTTCGTTCTTTTCTCAATTTCTAGTTTAAGCTGATGGTTTCTCTGTTTTTCTTGCTCTGTTTGGCTCGCTGAAATATGAACATGAATTCTCGCTGCGAGTTCCAGACGATTGAATGGCTTGCTAAGGTAATCATTGGCTCCCGACTTAAACCCTTCAATTCGGTCTTCTGCCTGATTGAGGGCCGTTAACATGACTATTGGCAGTTCAGTATGACTGTATTCAGTTCTTATTGAACGGCATACTTCATATCCATTAAGGCCGGGCATCATAATATCCAGTAATACTATGTCTGGTTTTTCTTCATCGACTAGCTGAAGCACCTCAGTCCCTTTGGTTGCTGTTTTTACCCGAAATCCTTCTAATGCCAAGAAGTTCTTTAAAACACTCAGGTTTACCGGCTCATCGTCAGCAGCGATAACCAAAGGACCATCGAAGTTTTCCTGAACAATATCAGAAGGTGTATCTGGTAATGCTTGTACAGAAGGAAGTTGATAATGAAGCTGAGCCTCTTCTGACTCGTTTGGTATCACGTTTTCTCCGGCGAGCGGCAGTGTAAAGCTAAACGTTGTACCTACTTCCGGCTGACTGCTCACATAAAGTGAACCACCCATGAGTTCGATTAACTGGCGACTGATAGAAAGACCAAGACCAGCGCCTTGTTTATAGCTCGCACTCTTTCCTCCCGCTTGAACTAGTGGCTCGAAGATGTGTTCTAAATATTCAGCAGGGATTCCCTGGCCGGTATCTACTATCTGGATACGCATCTGATGTTCTAGTGTTTCAGCGGAAATAACGATTTTACCTTCATCGGTATACTTAATAGCGTTCCCGACTAAATTGTATAGAACCTGTTCCAAACGCTGCGGATCTGCAACCACCGGTGGTAATTCAATCGGGAGTTGGTTGATGATCCGAATTCGTTTCTTACCTATCAGGTGCGTTGAAAGCTGTAACACAATGCTGGTAGCGTGGAACAGATCGGTTGCTTTATGGCTAATCTCTAGGCTGCCATAGCGCATTTTGTGATAATCCAGAAGGTCATCGACAAGGTTTGCCAGTCTTTGACCGCTGTTTATTATGATGTCGAGTTGGTATTTTTGGTTTGCAGGAACAGATCCACTGGCACCAGCGCTAAGAGCTTCAGCAATGCCTATCATACCGTGAAGTGGTGTTCTGAGTTCGTGAGAGGTTGTGGCCAGAAATTCATCTTTTAATTTATCAGCGAGCTGTAGTTCATTGTTTTGCTGCTGAATGACTTTGAGGTTTTCTTCCAGCTCCTTATTTTGTTTTCGTATAGTGAGTATTTTTTCCCGGATAGAGCGTTGCATCCTTTCGAAGCTTACCGCCAGCCTTCCTATTTCATCACTTCTGTCGGTGTTGATTACTGGCTCATCCCAATCACCGGCAGAGACTTTCTCGGCTGCCCATGTGAGTCTCAGTAAAGGTGCAGTAATGAAGTTAGAAAAAATATGGGACGCAATAATGACAAGAGCAGAAGCCAGTAGCATCGCCAGAATAAATACTTTCTCTAGTTGATGGATACGAGCGTGCGCTTCATCCTCAGACAACTGAACAGAGATAGCCCAGTGCGTACCTTTCATCGGTATAGGTGTCAGCGCAGCAATGATTTTTTGACCATCCTGATTTTCGTATGTTTTTACCTCAGTATTTCCTTCGATAGCAGAGCGCAGGATACTCGCATGGTTATCAATGACATCTTGAGTTAGGTGCTGAGACCGAGGCGTCAGATCCGGGCCTGCTACGAGAATTTCAGCAGATGTATTGTCATCTTCTACGAGCTGGGTAATGCCTTCAATAGGTAGTCGCAGTAACGCGTAGCTATGCAGAAAGCCTTGTTGCACGATAGGGGCTGCGAACCAGGCATAACTCGTATCATCGTTTTTAACAAAGTCTGACATGGCAACCGGGATATGATCTTCAGGCTCATTTTGCTCTGTTCCAAGAGTTTGTCTTATGTTGAAAAAGGTCTTTCCAAGATTGGAGCTCTTAAACTTGCCATCCAGTAGGTTTGTTCCGTAATAGGCATTTTTTCGAACCGAGTAGGTGACGTTTCCTTCCATGTCCACAAGAAGAATGTCGTCAAAATCCGACCTTTTTAACAACTCAATAAATGCCCAGTGATAACGTTTATGCAGCAGTCTATAGCGTTCACTACCGGTATAATTATCTGAATTTCTGGTTACAGGATTGGCAATTTGATTACCTGAACCTTCGACATATCTTGATTGAGCATTATTGCGAGCGCTCTCAATATCTGCGCCCAAACTTCGGAACGCATTTACAAGGCCATAAAATCGCCCCCCGCTGGCATAGGCTAATTCCGAGCGTACAAAGCCCATAACTTCCGACTCTTTAGCATCGATATAGTCTTGTATTTGTTGCCTTTTAGTTTCTCTGACTGATATCAGATAGGAGTGGCTTTGCTCTTGTAAATCCTGACTATGAGAGTTCAGAAAAAACAAGGCGATAACGGTCAGGGGAACAAGGCTAAGGATTAAAAATGCCACCATTAAGGTGTTGCGGAGACGATTGAATAAAATGTGTTTCTGTTTTTTCAGCATTCTTCTGCGCATATATCTAAGGAATGCTTTAAATGTACTACCTTATTTTGTTTCAACAAGAAAGTTTTGTTGGTTCCGTGGAGGGTAGCGCAAAAAACGGCCAGAAATACGATTTTTCTGGCCTTGGTATGCTTAAAACGATTGGTGAGTCGTTATTTTTTATCTTTCAGCATGATAAATAGCGAACTTTTTTGTCTTATTTATCGTCGCGTAATTAGAGAAGGTGTTCTGTATAATGGGCTGATACTTGAGAAAACTATTTGCAACTATGTAGAGTTCACCGTTCTTTTTCATATGTGAAGGTGCTTTCTCTAACAACGTCTCGGCAGCCGTATAACTGGTATCGAGGCCTGCATGGAAAGGCGGGTTACTGATTATAAAGTTGTAGTCTTTGCCAGTATCAGAGTAGATATCAGAGGCAAAAACATGACCTGTCAAACCATTCGCTTTGAGTGTTTCTTTGCTGGAAGCGATTGCAAATGCGCTGATATCACACATTTCCAGTTCTACCTCTGGGTTTTTTGATGCGATAACAGCACCTAATACGCCAGCACCACAACCAAAGTCGAGCACTTTTCCTTTCAGCGATGGCAGCGAGTCAATCAGCAACTGACTACCTACATCTAACTCACCGTGACTAAAAACTCCGGGTAGGCTTTTTACAGTAAGCTCACTATCGGCAACATTAAGTGTATAGGTCTTAAACCAGTCAGAAAGGTTGAACTCTGGTGATTCATTAGTCGCTTGTCCCCAATAAAACGAGCAGCGACGTGCAGAATCGAATTTATTGATTGGTCCATAGGGTTTAAACATTTTTTCGATGCTTTTTACACCAGAGCGATTTTCGCCAACGACGCAGATTTCTGTATCGGTGCCAAGCTTGTTAATTAACATTTTTAGCAGATAGTCTGCTTCTGCTTTGGCTTTTGGCCAATAAAGCAGAATCATGTCTGCACCAGTCTCTTCTGTAAGCTCGACATCGAAGATGCGTTTGATATCAGAGTAGTTTTCTAACTGTCTGAAATATCCATAGTTAGTTGTAAAAACAGTGACTGATTCGCAGTGCTTTGCCAGTTCAACCGGGAAGAGATCTTCAGCTTCGCCAGCAACCAGAACATTTTTACCTTCAAAGTAAGCAAGTTGGCGCTGTGCTATTTGGCTTGGTGCAATATACGTGGACATGATTCGTCTCTGATAAAAAAAGTGGGCAGATTTTCGCACAATCTGCCCAACTCATGAAGTGGTTTATATCTGGTTGCTAAACTAATCTAACTATTGTCCTGATCCCTGAGGAATCCGTGGAACTCTTCTTCGTAGATGTTAAATAGTACAATGGTGATAGCAAAAATAAGTGGCCCATAGATCAGTCCTATTAGTCCAAATAGCTGAATACCACCAAGCAGCGAGAAGAATATCATTAGGGTGTTCATACCTGCGCTTCCCTGCATTAATAGTGGTCGCAACACGTTATCGATAGAACCGACAACGACAGCACTCCATACCGCTAAGAAAATACCCCAATTCACATCACCTGTGATGAGAAGATACAGGGTTGCAGGAATCCAGATAAGTGCGGTTCCTACCACGGGGATAAATGATGCAAAGCCGAACATTGTTCCCCAGAACAGTCCTGGGAAACCAACAATCCACATACCGACGCCACCTGCAATCCCCTGAGCGATTGCAGTGAGGAATGAACCCAAAACAGCTGATTTAGATACTTTTTCAACCTCATCTAGCAATTTGTCTTCCTGACTTCTTGAAAGAGGAAGGACGTGTCGAAGAGCAACGATGATCTTCTCTTTGTCTCTTAACAGGAAGAACAGAACAAACAACATCAGAAAGAAATCCATCAAAAAGTTTGTTGCATCTCCCAGTATTTTGGCGCTGATTGATACCAGGTTTGTACCAAATGATGTTGCAAACTGGCCAATTTTTTGTGCGATATTTTGAGGGTTGAGCTCATCAAATGGGAGGTACTCATTAGCAAATGCGAAAAGCTTGACGACCCATGGGAGGTCAAAGAACTTCTGTACTCCGCCATCCGTGACCCATTGATATACGCTTTGGGATGCCACGGAGCCTTGCTGAACAATCGCTCCAAACACAGTAAGTAATGGAATAACAATGATAAAAGTTAAAACAAGACATGACAGAAATGACGCGAAGTTTTTATGCTTTGGCATCTTTTTCTGAATCCACTCGTGTATCGGGAACATAAGCATTGAAATGATAAACGCCATTACAATGGAGTTAACATAGGGTTGAACCAGCAGATAACAGGCGTATCCTGCTATTAATAGGGCAACAATTAAAACCCAGTGGCTGGAAGAGACTTTTAGTTTATCTGACACACGGTGTTCCTTTTCTGTCTTTTGTAAGATTACATAGTGCGTGTTAGCTCATCATGGTTTCAGTATGATGGCTGCAATTCAAGACGTTATCAAATGATTGTCATAAATTTTGGGAGAAGTTATGGGGTGTTGTAACAATGAAAAAGGGTGTTGTGACACCAAAGCTGAAAGAAAGGGATTTAGTTTGAGCAATGTTCCGTGGTTTAAAGTGCTACTCGGTACATTGGTTTTGTTGGTGATCTTTAATTGGCAGTAGTTGTGGTGTATCCGGATTCAACTAGCTTGCCCGTCGAGTATACTCGATTCCACTAACCGCTTTTTGATGAGCAACGCACCACAGCGAAGCTCATTGCGATAGCATGTTAGTTCCATCGAGTACACACGACAGACAAGAACAGTTTATTTAGTCAGCCGCTAGCTTAGCAAAACACTTGTCGGCTGCTTCTAGTGTCTTCTCTATATGCTCATCGGTGTGAGCAAGAGAAGTAAAGCTTGCTTCAAATGCAGACGGTGCAAGGTACACACCTTCTTCGAGCATGTAGTGGAAGAACTTCTTGAAGCGTTCGATATCACACTGACTGACTTCAGCAAAAGTTGTCACTTTATCTTGCTCAGTGAAGAAGAAACCAAACATACCGCCTACCTGACTAACAAGTAGAGGGATGTTGTGTTTGTCTGCACAAGCTTTAAAGCCATTTGCCAGCTTCTTAGTTACCTCTGCCAGGCGAGCTTCATTACCTTCTTTTTTCAGTTCGTTCAGGCATGCGAAACCAGCCGCCATTGCGATTGGGTTACCAGAAAGTGTACCAGCCTGATAAACAGGGCCCGTTGGCGCGATATATTGCATAACATCTTTGCGACCACCGAAAGCACCTACTGGCATACCGCCACCAATGACTTTACCTAGGGTAGTCAGGTCTGGTTTGATGTTGTAGTAAGCCTGAGCACAACCTTGAGCGACACGGAAACCTGTCATTACTTCATCAAAGATAAGCAGTGCACCTTCCTGATCACAGATTTCGCGTAGACCTTCCAGGAAACCTTCAACTGGTGGAATGCAGTTCATGTTGCCTGCAACTGGCTCTACGATGATACATGCGATGTCATCTTTGTTTGCCTGGAACAGCGCTCTTACTGATTCTAGGTCATTAAATGTTGCTGTAAGCGTGTGCTTAGCAAAGTCGGCAGGTACACCCGGAGAGCTTGGCTGACCAAGTGTTAGCGCACCAGAACCGGCTTTAACAAGCAAGCTATCTGCGTGGCCGTGGTAGCAACCTTCAAACTTCAGTAGTTTATCGCGGCCGGTAAAGCCACGAGCAAGGCGGATAGCACTCATGGTTGCTTCAGTACCTGAGCTCACCATACGAACTTGTTCCATCGAAGGTACAAGCTCAGAAACCAGTTCAGCCATTTCAATTTCCATTGCTGTTGGTGCACCGAAGCTAAGCCCGCGGTGTGCAGCTTCGATTACAGCATCACGAATAGCTGGATGGTTATGGCCAAGGATCATTGGACCCCAAGAGCCAACATAGTCAATGTACTCTTTACCATCGGCATCTGTAATCAAAGGGCCATCGGCTTTTTCGACAAATATTGGTGAACCACCAACACCATTAAACGCCCTCACCGGCGAGTTAACACCGCCTGGAATTTTTTCCTGAGCCTTTTGATAGAGTTCCGCTGATTTGGTCATTAAATCATCCTCATTATGTTACCTGGACCAAGTAAAAGCATTGTAACCAGTGCTTGTTTTTTTGCATTAAGTGGGCTGATGTTTTTTACCTAAATGTCTAAAAAAGAGAGATAAAACATGTGATACTTATTAATTGGTGGTAGGAATACTTGAACGATTCACTCAGGTATTAGATAATCATCGAGAATACGTGCGCAAATAAATAATAATGATTCTGTCCGCACAGCAATTTTAGAGAGGCCCTTGTGAGCGAAGTAAACGTACCAATTACATTTTCTGATGCTGCTGCATTACGAGTAAAAACATTAATTGCAGAAGAAGATAATCCAGAACTGAAACTAAGAGTTTATATTACTGGTGGCGGTTGTAGCGGCTTCCAGTATGGCTTTACATTTGACGAAAAAGTCAATGATGGCGATATGACGGTAGTAAACAGTGGAGTAACACTTGTCGTGGATCCAATGAGTTTGCAATACCTTGTTGGCGGTGTTGTTGACTATACCGAAGGTTTAGAGGGATCTCGCTTTTTTGTGAATAACCCCAATGCCACAACAACATGTGGGTGCGGTGCATCTTTTAGTGTCTAACTTATAGTTGAGAAATGTGGCACTTAATACGTCATTGATTGATTAGTTAAGTTAAAATTAAGGCCTTGCGTTACTTATTGTTATGCAAGGCCTTTTATATAATTATAAGGATTTAGTTATGCCACGAATCCGGCCGCTGGCCTTTTTCTCACATCGTCCCTGGCTTATCTCATTAGTCATTATTGTTGCACTCTCTTCCTGGTTAGGAACGGGGATGCTTAAGGCTGAAGAAAACTCAAAAGAGAAAGCTAAGAAAGAACATATCGATGCACCTTTGGCGAAAGTGGTGTATGAAACTTTTCAATCTAAGGCGACCGCAAAAAAGGTCGATCTTTATGGTAGGACCGCTCCCGATCGTCAAGCCAAGTTAGGTGCAGAGGTTGCCGGTAAAATCACCCAGCTCATTGTCAAGAAAGGTGACTTTGTTAAAAAAGGGCAGGGGATTGTCCAAATCGATAAAGTGACGCTGGAAACACAGCTTGAGCGAGCTAAAGCTTCACTGAAGCTCAGAGAGAAAGAGTACAAAGCGGCTCAGTCGCTCAAGAGCAGAGGACTTCAGGGTGAAGTTGCTTATACTCAAGCGCAGTCCGCTCTTATAGAAGCAAAAGCAGCAGTAAAAGATGCTCAAACTGCGTTACGCAACTCTTTGGTAAAAGCACCTTTTGACGGCATTGTTGATGATATTCACGTTGATTTAGGTGACTTTATTAGTGTGGGTGATCCTGTTGCTGCATTTATTGACCTGAAAAAGTTGGTTATTGAAGCGGATGTGAGCGAGCGCCATGTTCAGGATCTGAAAATGAACCAGGAAGCCCGCATCCGACTGATTAATGGTGATGTGGTTACAGGCACACTTCGATACATTTCCCGTGTATCTTCTGCGTCAACCAACACCTTCCCTATTGAAATCGAAATAGAAAATATTGATGGCAAAGTACCTGCTGGTATTAGTGCTGAGGTTGAACTGGAGCTTGAGACAACAACAGCGATCAAAGTGACACCGGCAATGCTTGCGTTGGATGAGGCTGGTAACTTAGGAGTCAAAACCCTTGAAGAAGGAATCGTTCATTTTGTACCTATTCAACTAGTCAAAGCAGAGCAAGACGGCGTCTGGCTATCTGGGTTTGACGAATCGGTTGACATCATTACTGTAGGACAAGGCTTTGTTCGTGATGGTGACTCGGTTATTGCGGTAAAACGTGACACAGTAAACCAGTAAGGGCGGAGGCAGATATGTTTGCGATTATTGACGCTGCTCTTTCGCGCTCAAGAACCATGATGACGCTCTTGCTACTTATTTTGGTAGCAGGTGCACTTACTTACATTGCGATTCCTAAAGAATCTAGCCCAGATATTACGATTCCTGTTATCTATGTCAGCGTTGGACATGAAGGGATCTCTCCCGGAGATGCTGAGCGTCTTCTGGTTCGCCCGATTGAACAAGAGTTACGGTCTATCGAAGGCGTTAAGGAGATGTCCTCTACGGCTTCAGAAGGTCATGCTTCTGTCACTCTGGAATTCAATGTTGGTATCGACCTAGATAAGGCTATGGCTGATGTTCGGGATGCAGTCGATCAGGCAAAACCTAAACTACCAGCCGATAGTGATGAACCTTCCGTTCATGAAGTGACGCTTGCTTCATTCCAACCCGTACTTTCTGTGGTTTTATACGGTACTGTACCGGAAAGAACAATTGTACAGCTAGCCAGAGAGTTGAGAGACAAACTTGAAGGTTACAAACAGGTACTGGAAGTCGATATCGCGGGTGATAGGGAAGACATTGTCGAGATTCTGGTTGATCCGCTTTTGATGGAAAGCTACAACTTGGATCAAGGGGATATTTATAATCTTATATCTCTAAACAATCGCGTCGTCGCTGCGGGATTTGTTGATACGGGATATGGACGATTTTCCGTTAAGGTACCTTCTGTATTTGAATCGCTGAAAGATGTGCTTGAAATGCCTATTAAGGTAGATGGTAAGCAAGTCATTACTTTCGGTGATATCGCTACGGTTAGACGTTCGTTCAGAGACCCTGAAAGTTATGCAAGATTAGATGGTGAATCTGCAGTCGTGCTTGATGTTAAGAAGCGTGCAGGTGAAAACATCATCGAAACCGTTGAATTAGTCAGAACGGTAATTGCGGCAGCTCAGGAGAGAGAAGAGTGGCCAAATAACTTGTTGGTTGAGTACACCTGGGATGAATCTGAAGACGTTAAAATGATGCTTAACGATCTCCAGAACAATATCCTTTCAGCGATTATTCTGGTTGTTATCGTAATCATCGCTATATTGGGTGTCAGGACTGCTTTATTGGTCGGTGTTTCAATCCCTGGCTCATTCCTTACTGGACTGTTGGTTTTGGCGATATTTGGTTTAACGGTCAATATTATCGTCCTCTTTGCACTGATCATGGCTGTAGGTATGCTGGTTGATGGTGCCATCGTTGTTACCGAGTTCGCAGACAGGCGAATGCATGAAGGTATGGGGAGACGTCAGGCTTATCAAGACGCAGCAAAACGAATGGCCTGGCCAATTACCGCTTCTACCGCAACGACGTTAGCGGCGTTTGCCCCGCTGTTGTTCTGGCCAGATACGACGGGTGAGTTCATGAAATATCTTCCCATGACTCTGATTGCGACCTTAAGTGCATCTTTGATCATGGCATTGATATTTGTACCTGTATTGGGGAGCCTGATTGGTAAAGAGCAGTATATAAAACCAGAGTACAGAGCAGAGATGGTCGCTCTGCATGATGGAGACTTTTCAAAGGCAACAGGCGTAACTAAGTTTTACTTCCTGACACTCTCTTTTGCCATTAAACACCCATTAAAGATCTTTATTGCAGCTGTGCTGCTCGCTGCAGGTGTTGGATTTGCTTATGTTAAAGCTGGATTGGGAATGGAATTCTTCCCAGAAGTCGATCCACCATCTTTCACTATTAAAGTTCGATCTTACGGTGATCTCTCTATCAATGAGAAAGACGTGATCATGCGTGATATTGAGTCTGTGGTTTTGGGTGGTGAGGAGTTTGAAAGTGTTTACACCCGAACTGGTGGAGATGACTCTATCGGTCAAATTCAGGTAACACCTGTAGATTGGCAATATCGTCGCTCTGTAAAAGAGATCATTGATGAGCTACATCAGAAGCTTGATGGTTTTGCTGGCGTTGAAATTGAGTTTAAGAAACCAGAAGCTGGTCCACCAATAGAGCATGATCTCATCATTGAGTTATCGGCACGAGATGCGAGCAAGCTTGATAGTGCAGCTAAATATGTACGTCATTGGGCTGACAGCTACCCCGCATTCACCAACTTGAGTGACAACTCAAGCAAACCGGGAATTGACTGGCAAATTGATATTAAACGAGATGATGCAGGCCGATTTGGGGCCGACGCGACTCTTGTTGGAAACACCGTTCAGTTTGTTACTAATGGTTTGAAGATTGGTGATTACTTACCAGATGATGCCAATGAAGAAGTAGATATATTGGTACGATTCCCGGCAGAACAAAGGGATATTGGTCGCTTTGATGAGCTTAGAGTCAAGACGCCAGCTGGTTTAGTACCGATTACAAACTTTGCGACAATCAAACCTGAACCTAAGCAAGATACCATACACCGCATTGATGGAAAGCGTGTAATTCAGGTCATGGCAGACATGAAGGAGGGTTATAACCTCGCACTGGAACTGCCTAAAGTTGATGAAGAGCTAAAAGCTTTGGGTTTAAAAGGTATAGATTTCACCCTAAGAGGAAAAAATGAAGATCAGGATAAATCTTCAGCTTTCCTTGGCAATGCCTTCATAGTTGCACTCGCGGTAATGGGATTAATATTGATTACTCAGTTTAATAGTTTCTATCAGGCTTTCCTGATCCTGAGTGCCGTTCTGTTTTCTACCGTAGGTGTCTTTGCCGGTTTACTTATATTCCAGAAACCATTTGGTATTGTTATGTCGGGCATTGGTGTTATCTCTCTTGCCGGTATTGTAGTGAATAACAATATTGTTCTTATCGATACCTTTAACCAGCTATTAAAACGTGGCTTTAGCAAGGAAGAAGCGATATTGAGAACGGGTGTTCAGCGTCTGCGCCCGGTTTTACTTACGACAGTAACGACCATTCTCGGATTGTTACCAATGGTATTGGAAATGAATATCGACTTAATGAATCAGAAGATTGAGTTCGGTGCTCCGAGTACTCAGTGGTGGTCACAGCTGGCAACAGCAGTCGCTGGTGGACTGGCATTTGCCACTATGCTGACGCTTGTTCTTACGCCGTGTTTGTTGATGTTAGGAAGAAATAAAAAGGATGCTAAAAAGGTCATAGCTGAAGAGTTGGAACAAACTGGCTCATAGTTTGATTGTTAGTTCATTCCCACGGTACTTGAGCTCGTGGGAATGAACGTTTTACTTCTTACTGAGCTTTAGACTCTTCTTCTATCTCAGTTGAGCTTGCAGTACTAATCGAAGTGTCTATGTAAGGGTTGTTTGTCAGGTTTACCTGAAGTCGAACAACGTTATCAATGACATCCACAAGGCTTGCCCATTTCACCTTCTTTTCCTTGAAAACTGTATCGAAGTTTTCTGGAGTCCAATTCATCATTGTTTTAGGGTTTAGGTATCGACCAAGGAATCTAACCTCATAATGAAGGTGTGAACCAGTAGAGTTACCAGAGTTTCCGCATGTCGCGATTTCCTCTCCCTTGGTGACAAATTGCCCTTTCTTTGCTTTAAAACCTTTCAGGTGAGCATAAGAAGTTGAAAATCCAAAAGAGTGTCTGACAATCAGGAAGTTACCAAATCCCTTTTTGCTTGGGCGTACCGTTTCCACCACCCCATCTGCAGGCGCATAAATTGGTTCGCCTTTTTTGCAGGTTAAGTCGATGCCAGTATGGAAATGTCTTTTATTGGTAATTGGGTTTAATCTGCGACCAAATGAAGAGGAAACACGGTTGTATGCTAGGGGTGTATCATTGGGAATTAAGCGGAACATGGTCGCTCGAACGGCAGAGTTTACCGCTGCAGCATCTACTCGTTCTTCAAGTGGCTTTTCTTCCGCGTTGGCAAGGTTGTTTTCCTGTTCTACTTCAGTAATACCGAGTACTTTCTCAACATCGTAAACGCGTTTATTCAGGATAAGGAGTTGACTGTTTCGGGCCTCTAACTCCTGATTCAGGTGAAGTTTATCGCTGGATAACTGTTCAATATCCGTGTTCAGTTTAGCGATATGGCTTTCTTTATCACTGATAGTTTGTTCTTTATTACCAATGCGCTCTATCAGCTCAGAGAATGTGTTTTGAGCTTGAGTCTGCTGGACGTTGTTCTGGTAAATAAAGTATCCGGCTACCAGAGGCGAAACCAAAAACGTTGTTAATAGAGTAAATACGGCTTTTTTGCCAACAAAAAAGTGCTTATCCCCGTCAGATGAAGGGATGGTTATTGTTATTTTGGACATATAAAGTGGTTAAGAGTTAGTTTCCAGGTCTGAAAGTTGCTCGATTTCCCGGTGTAATAACTGTTCATCACCAACATTCAGTTCAACCAGACGTTTTAAGTGGCTGATACTGTCTATATCGATATGTTGAATCTTCACTCGCATAAGTTTGTCTGTGCACTCAACAATATCGGCTTGCAATGAAATGATAATGTCACTTTCAGGGATATGAAAGAAAACATCAGTCGGGCGATCACTGTCTAACGGTTCGCTAGGGGAAGAGAGTAGCAGGCCGTGTAACGACAGGTCCTTAATCGTGCATTTGGCTTTTACTGTACCTTGGTGCAGTTCTGCCGGAGCTTGATATAGGATTCTGGAAAATCGACGTCGTTCACTCATGATTCCTCACTTACAATTTCGTTGATAGCCTTAAGCTAGATTTACATCAAATTAATTCTAAACAGAAGGTTAACTTATGGCGGTGTAACCAAATTGCTGGAGTGCTCTCACTTCGGGAATAAAAGAGCTGCCATAAAAGCAGCTCTCACAATGGTATTAAGCGTTACTTAGCGATTCGCTTGTACTTAATACGATGAGGTTCAGCTGCCTGAGCGCCAAGAGTCTGTTTTAACCACTCTGTATACTCAGTATAGTTGCCCTCGTAGAAGTTCACCTGACCTTCATCGCGGTAATCAAGAATATGAGTCGCGATACGGTCCAGGAACCAACGGTCGTGCGAGATAACCATTGCACAACCAGGGAACTCAAGTAGTGCCTCTTCAAGTGCACGAAGTGTTTCTACATCAAGGTCGTTGGTTGGTTCATCGAGTAATAGTACGTTACCACCAGCTTTAAGCAGCTTAGCCAGATGAACACGGTTACGTTCACCACCAGACAGCTCACCGATAATTTTTTGCTGATCCACACCTTTAAAGTTGAAGCGTGAGCAGTATGCACGAGCAGGAATCTCGAAGTTGTTGATCTTAATGATATCCGCGCCTTCAGAGATCTCCTGGAATACCGTTTTACTATCGTCCATGCTGTCACGGAACTGATCGACAGAAGCCAGATTAACTGTGTCACCCAGAATAATAGAACCAGAATCCGGCTGCTCAGTGCCACTTAGCATCTTGAACAGTGTTGATTTACCTGCACCGTTGGCACCAATGATACCTACGATAGCACCTTTAGGCATAGTGAATGATAGGTCATCAATAAGTACGCGGTCACCGAATGACTTAGTTAGGTTGTTTACTTCAATAACCTTATCACCTAAACGCTCACCTGGCGGGATAAACAGTTCGTTAGTTTCATTACGCTTCTGATGATCTGAGTTGTTAAGTTCTTCAAATCGAGCCATACGTGCTTTTGACTTCGCCTGACGACCTTTTGGATTCTGACGAACCCACTCAAGTTCTTTCTCGATGGTTTTCTGGCGAGCTTTTTCTTGTGCAGCTTCTTGCTTCAGACGAGCATCTTTCTGCTCAAGCCATGAAGTATAGTTACCTTCCCATGGAATACCTTCACCACGGTCAAGTTCTAGAATCCAGCCAGCAGCGTTATCAAGGAAGTAACGGTCGTGGGTAATGGCCACAACAGTACCTGTGTAATCGACAAGGAAGCGTTCCAGCCAAGCTACTGATTCTGCATCAAGGTGGTTGGTTGGTTCATCAAGTAGCAGCATGTCTGGTTGCTCAAGAAGAAGACGACAGATCGCAACACGGCGACGCTCACCACCAGACAGGTGTTCGATTTTCTGATCCCACTCAGGAAGACGAAGTGCATCAGCAGCGCGCTCTAGAGAGTTTTCTAGGTTGTGTCCGTCTTTTGCCTGAATCAGTGCTTCAAGTTCGCCTTGCTCTTTTGCAAGAGCATCGAAGTCCGCATCCGCTTCAGCATAAGCAGCATAAACAGCGTCCAGACGTTTTAGCGCGTCAGCTACATCGGCAACAGCTTCTTCAACCACTTCACGAACTGTCTTTGATTCGTCTAGTTTTGGTTCCTGTGGAAGGTAGCCAACATTGAGTCCAGGTTGTGGGCGTGCTTCACCATCGATATCAGTATCGATACCAGCCATGATACGTAGAAGAGTAGATTTACCTGCACCATTAAGGCCTAAAACACCGATTTTAGCGCCAGGGAAAAAGCTTAGAGAGATGTCCTTAAGAATTTGACGCTTAGGTGGCACAATTTTGCTCACCCGCGACATGGTATAGACGTATTCAGCCATTGCCGATCGTTCCTGTATTCAGAAAAGGGAAAGCTGCATTTTATATAACTGGCCCTTTAACCACAAGGTGCAGAAATATACATGAGACAGCCGTGTAAATTAATCGCAATTTAACTTGAAACATAGTGCAGAATCTTTCTAACATTAGTTTTACATACCGCAATTTCTTTTGATCTAAATTGATGGTTTTCGGCTTTAGTTTTTCTGGAAGGTTAAACGATTGCGGCACAGTGTAATTGAGATTACACAAACTACAGAATTGGAAGTATTACAGATGCAAAGGTTAGCAAAACTTGTTTCTGCTGTTTTGCCATTATTGGCTATATCTTCTGGTGCTTATTCGGCACCAGCGTCTCTTGCACAGCAGCGAGTTATTTACCAAAAAGCTCAAGACTATTTGGATAAAAAGCAGGTAGATGAATACATGGAGATCCGTGATCAAATAGCGGATTATCCTCTTACACCTTACGTTGACTACAGGACGTTTTTGATTGGCATTGGTAACCGAACTCCTGAAGAGGTGAATGCTTTCGTAGAGCAGCACAACTCTTTTCCTTTCTCAAACCGTGTTAGAGCTGCTTATCTGGATGCGTTAATCAAAAAGAAAAAGTGGCAGACGTTCTATGAGTACCAAACCTACGAACCTAAGATGGAGAAGTATCAGTGTAGCTACTACTACTCCAAATACGTAAACGGAGATACCTCGGAAGCCTTTAAAGGTGCAGAGAAGCTTTGGCTAAGTGGCAAGAGTGTGTCTGATAATTGTTCCCCATTGTTTGATGCATGGAAAAACGCAGGTTTGCGCACAGACGATATGGTGCTTCGCCGTATGTTGCTCAGTTTTGAAAGCAGCAGCAATAACATGGTGAACTATCTAGCCAAAATGACAGAGAGTAATAAGAGTCGTCTTCAGGCAAAAGAGATGAAAAAGCTTGCGAGGAACCCAGGCTACGTCGTTGAGTTTTCACAAAAGTATCCACCAAGTGACTTTAATCGAAGACAATCTGAAATTGCACTTAAGAAGCTTGCCCGAAAAGACACTAATCTGGCTCAACGCAATTTGGCGATTGTTCTTGATGCTCAAAACTTTAAACCTGAGCAGGCGCAGAAAGTTTCTGAATATATTGCTGTTAGGTTGATGAATACCGATGAAAACTATTTGGCGGTTTGGCGAGACTCTGTACTTGCAAAGAGCACCAACGTCAAAGCGCTAGAGAGTCGTGCGCGTCTTTCTATTCGTCAGGCAGACTGGCCAATGATCGCTTACTGGATTTCTGTGTTACCAGAAAGCAGTCAGGACTCAATGCGTTGGCAATACTGGCAGGCAAGATCTGAGCTTGCGTTAGGACAGCGAGAAGAAGGCATTAAGCGGATGCAAAGCCTTCTGGGGCAGAGAAATTTTTACAGCGTAGCTGCCGCTAAGTCGCTGGATAAACCTGTCTACTACAAGACTCAAAAAACGAACACCAGTACGGATATTCTGAAGCCTTACAATGTAAGCCTGTTGCGTATTAACGAACTGATTGATGTAGATAAAATACAGGCGGCAAAAAGCGAATGGAACTGGCTTCTGTGGCAGGTTGGAAAAGAGGAACAGAAAGCCCTCGCTGTCTATGCTGCGAACAAGGATTGGCACCATTTAACGGTTAAGGCAACCATACAAGCGAAAATGTGGGACGACACCGCACTCAGATTCCCGGTTGCTCATCAATGGTGGTTTAACTTTTATGGTGACAAACACAAAGTAGATCCTATTACCTTAATGTCTGTAGCTCGACAGGAGAGTGCGCTGGATGCAGAAGCCCGTTCACCTGTGGGTGCAAGAGGGATAATGCAGATAATGCCGAGAACGGCAAAATACACAGCAAACAAGTATAAGCTTTCTTATCAGGGAGCAGGCCAGCTTTATGATGTAGGGAAAAATATCGAGATTGGTAGTAAGTATCTAAATAGCCTTTTAAATCAGTATGATAATAATCGGGTGTTTGCTTTTGCTGCCTATAATGCAGGACCAAACCGTGTGAAGACATGGCGCAAAAGATCAGATGGAAACCTGGATGTATTTGCCTTTATTGAAGCAATTCCATTTAACGAAACTCGTGGATACGTTCAGAACATATTGATGTTTGAAACCTACTACAGAGACCTGATGAATGTTAAGGGTGAGTTCTTGAGGCCAAACGAGTTACTGACAAAATACTGAGTCAGGAACTCGCAAATTGAGCACAGTTAAGTATACAATGCGAATTATTATTAACTACTGAGCTTAGTTTATGTCTTCAAAGCCTGACTACAATGATTGGCAACAGTTATTGGATTTGGTCCAGAAAGCAACGGAATCAGGACAACATGAAATGTTGCTGACCATGCTGATGACTCCCGATGAAAGGGAATCGCTGGTAACCAGAGTGAACATTCTGAATGAGTTGTTAAAAGGGGATGTATCACAACGTCAGCTTAGTCAGATGCTTGGGGTGGGTGTTGCAACCATCACCCGAGGCTCTAATGAGCTAAAAGGGCATACACAAGAAGAGAAGGATGCATTATTTCAGCTTCTCTCTGAAAATAATAAAGGGTAGCGCTTGCTACCCTTTTGAGTTGTTAAAGCTTAAATGTTCGCAGGAAACTGCTCAGAGTTAATAAATGGTATGAGGGCGAGTATCAGGGCCTGATGGTAAACAGAACTGCGAGTAAGCAGGTGGTTTGTGAGTAAGCCGATAGCCCCACCTTTTTGCTTAATGTTTTCAGTTGAATACACCTCGTCCATAGCATCGCCAAGCTCTTTTCCTTCATGCAATTTTTCAATCACGACAGGTGGAAGCATCAAGCTAGCAGAGCGAGATTCGCCTCGTTTGTCCTTAGACTCAATAACCATCCATGCAAAGGTGATGTTATCTTCATTACCAGCCTCTATACCTACGTAATAATCGGCATCCAGAATCACAGCTTTGGCATTTTTAACTCGATTGAGAGCGCCTTGCTTGGTCTCTTCATTTGAAATAGGTTGATCTGGTACTTCACTTGGTACGCTAACACCTTCAAAGATAAACTCCTGTTCAGGAAATACCTCACCAAACGCACTTTCTACCGCTTTAATCTTTGCCGGGTTCAGTGAAGTTACAATTACCTTTTTCATCGTCATTTAGCTTACCTTAACTTCAGTTGGTGTTACGTTCTCGATTGGGTAACAGCCCAGAACCTTCAAGTGAGTTGTGATCCGGGTAAGTTCAGCTATCGATTTCTGCATTTCTTCAGATTCAAGGTGTGCCTGTAAGTCCACGTAGAACATCTCCTCCCATGGGTTCCCCATGATTGGACGGTTTTCCAGCTTCGTCATATTGATACCGTACTTTTGCAGAATAAGTAAGGTCTGTACCAGTGAACCGGCTTCTTGTGAGGTAGACATAATCAGCGTTGTTTTCGCTGGAATTTGAGTCGAAACTTCAACCGGTTTACGAGCGACAACGATAAAGCGAGTGTGGTTCTCTGTCTGGTTTGCGATATTGCTTTGAATTGGCTGTAAGCCATAAAGCTTACCACTGGTTGCATTGCCAATAGCGGCTACTTTATCGCTATCCATATCTTTCACTTTCTGCATAGCATCTGCTGTGCTGGCACAAGACTCAAGAGTCACACCATTAAGCTGACTCAGGAACTCGCTGCACTGTTCATGTGGCTGCGGGTGAGAGTAAAGGGTATGGATATCTTCCAGGTGAACCTCTGAGTTTGCCAGAATACAGTGCTCAATTGGCAGAGTAATTTCACCAACAATGTACAAGGTCGTATGTTGAAGCAAGTCATATACTGCGTTAATAGAACCCGAGCTGGTATTTTCAATTGGCAAAACAGCGTAGTCAGCATGTCCGGATTCAACGGTCTTGGTGACTTCTTTAAAGTGCTCACAGTTCAGTTCTACCAGTTCGGTGTTTCTTCGGCTGAAATACTCACGACTTGCAAGGTGAGAGTAAGAGCCTTTTGCTCCAAGATAAGCAACTCGGGCAATTGGCTTGCGACTTAACTCAGGATTAGCCAGATTTTGTAAATAGGACTGCTGTAATAAAACAGAGTCTTCAATGATGGTGTGGTAAAGCTTAGTTATGTAAGGAGCATCTAAGTCGTACTTAGTTTTCCCATTCTCAATCAGTTTGACCAACAGCTGTTGCTCTCTTTTTGCATCGCGAACCGCTTTGGATGTCTCAATTTTACTTTTTGCTACTTCTATACTCAGTGCTCGTCGCTCTGAGAGTAAGCTAAGTACTTGGTCATCAAGCTCATTTAAGCGAAGTCGAATCTCATCGAGAGAGTATTTACTGTCTGTCATCGTGAATTATCCTTATAAAAAAAGCCTCCCTTTGGGAGGCTTTCTGTTCGTTTTTGACTTGTTTTTCCTAAAACGACTTAAGCCTCCTGATTAGGAGTGAAAAAAGAAGTCAAAAAAGAACAGGTTGAATTTATGCATGTTTAGTCATTTTCCTTGGTTGAGTAAACACAATAAGCAAGGGGATAAGTTCCGTCAAGCAAAAAAATAGCGCCCGAAGGCGCTTCGTAAAGGATATCTGTTTTTATACTGCCTCGTCCACTTCAGGGACTTCTGGTTTATCGGCATGTGTTGCGCGTCGGGCTTCTGGCTTATGGATAAGCTTATTTAGTTGTCTCTCCAGTTTCTGTTCTACTTCAGTAACCGCCGCGTATAAATCGTCATGTACAGAAGAAGCGTTTAATTTGCCTTTCGGAACGGTAATGCTCGCTTCAAATTTCTTCTGTTTATTGGGTTCCTCGCTGATTGCTGTCTTACAGCTAATGATGTCTACTTGCCACTTTTCTAGTTTTTTGAACTTCGCTTCAATATGAGCTCGGATTGCAGAGGTGATCTCGATGTTTTTGCCAGTGATGTTTACTTTCATATAGTTTTCCTCTGTTGCATCCCTTATGGGTTAACTTCAGATTACCCTTCTAAGTAGAAAATAATGTGACTCAGATCACTTAAATTAGGCGTATTCAAAGGCAAAAAGACAAATGTGATCTGTAACAAAAAGTGCCAATATTTTTGTACGAAAAAGCTTGTAGAACATTTAAATCCCGTTACATTGGTAAGAAGTAGCGTACTGAAAATAATCTGTTTTTAGGGATTTTTTAGTGCCTCAGAGTAAGGCTGGCTAATTTCTGTGCACTTATAAAGTGTGATATAGATCCTATTTAAATTACTCTGTTATGAATGCAAAAAAAGAGCTGCATTGTGATTTCAATGCAGCTCTTTTTTCAATCAAATCTAATCCTCATCAGGCAATACCAGCTCCACTAAAGCTGCATTTTGTTCTGCTCTCAATTGACTGAGCTCATTCATTTGTTTGTAGATAACGTAATAACGGTTGATGTTTGCTACGTAGTGAACGGGTTCTCGACCGATATTTCGTCTTGTTATGATTTCTACATTTTTAAACCAGATGTTTGGGTCATAACCATGCTTTTCCGCCAGCCTTCTCATCTTCCTTATATTTCCTGGCCCAGCGTTATATGCCGCTAGAGAGAGATAGACTTTGTTTTTCTCTGTTATTTCGTCGCCAGAGAAGTAATGATCCTGTAGCCAACGCATATACTTAGTTCCCGCGTGAATATTATTTTCCAATTCTTTGATATCCGGTATGTTCACTTTAGGATCATTCGCAGTCGATGGGAGTACCTGCATAATACCCACAGCCCCTTTATGAGACACCTTGCGATTATCGAATCCTGACTCCTGAAACGCCTGTGCAGAAAGCATCAGCCAGTCAAACTCATATTCTTCGGCGTATTTTTTGAATAGGCTTGAAAGCGTATGCATCTTTTCGACTTTACCAGGGTTAAGTGCTCTGGAAAGCCAGTTAGTTTTTTCGATATATTTTTCGTAAAGAACATTGCCTAACAGAGTTCCAGATTTAGCGGTTTTCAGGTAGTTGTTAACGATCTTTTCTAATTCTGGACTTTCTTTCCTAAAGGCCCAGGCAATTTTACCTTCGTAGTGAAGTGGTACATCTTTGTGTACCTTTATATTGTCCATCACTCCTAACCATAGCTCAGTTTTGTGACTGTCTAGTACGGTCGAGTAAATGTGTCCCTGATTAACCATATCAATAACTTCATAATCCTGAAGTGCCTCCTCCAGAAAATGCACATTCATTGGAGGGAATCCAGCTTCATTCAAAAGTCGGTTTACTTTTTCAATATGTTCAAAATAACTCGAGCTGGCACGAATCCAGATTTCTTTACTACTTAGCTGCTCTAATGTCGTGATAGCCGGCTCGTCTTTATGGGTGACAAGATACTCGTTGATTCCTGTTAGCATCGGAGTGCTGAAATCAATCTGTTTCTTTCTCTTATCAGTAACCGTCAGATTGGCAACAATAAGATCACCATGACCAGAGATTAGAGAAGGAATTAAAGCATCTCGTTCTACAGGGATAACCTGAAGGTGCAGGTAACTGCTTTTCTGTTTTAGCTGTTTTTCAAAATGGTAGAGAAGTTCGGCTAACATCCCTTTTGGTTTGCCACCTTCAATGTAATAAAAACCGAGGTCGGCAGAAATCAGAACTCTGATGCCTCCCTTTTTCTCTAGGACGTCAAAGTCACCAATATAAGGAGAATTTGTTAATGGGCTCAGTTCTAAGGCAAGGGAGTTCAAAGGCATAAGGACAAAAATGACCAGCCAGTGATATAGCTTATTCATACAACGATCCATGTTGATGTTTTATTAAGCAATTATAGATGAAGATTTACTGGGTATATTTAATGTTCGAAGGTAATAGGTAAATATGTGAAAGGATACGCAAATGTTTGTATAAAAAGAAAAAGCCGCTTTGAAAGCGGCTTTTTGATGACTCATGCGATAGCTTATAAAGGGTTCAGCTCAATTAACTCTTCTGTTCGTGCTATGGCATCATCCAGTTTCAGTTGCTTGTAGGCTTCTAACTGAATCTCGAGCGATTTCTTCGCCGCGAGTGTGTTCGGGTAGGTCTTTTGGATTTCCTGACAACGATTGATTGCAGCGATCCAAGCTTCTCGTCTTAAATAGAAGTCTGCTGTTGCCAGGTCGTAGTTTGCCAGTCTGTTTTTTAGCGCAACCATGCGTTTTTCTGCATCGGCAGCATATGGGCTATTCGGATATCTCTGCAATAGACGTTTGAAATCAGCAAAAGCAGATTTTGCTGGTTCAGGATCTCGATCTGAACGATCAGTATTGAAGATATCATGCATCCAGTTGCGATCCTGAGCCATATAGGTCAAGCCACGCATGTATAGCACCCAATCAATTTTAGAGTGAGTTGGGTTTAGACGAATAAAACGTTCGATGGTCGCAAGACCCAATGCAAGATCGTTATTTTTGTAGTATGCGTAAATAAGATCCAGTTGCACCTGCTCAGAGTACGCACCAAATGGATAGCGTGAATCCAGTGCTTCCAGCTTTTCTACGGCGGAAAACCAGTTGCCACTTCTTAAAGCATCTTGAGCTTCTGAGTACAGTTCTGCTGCTGGGATATCAGGTACAACTTCTTCACTGCTGGAGCAGCCAAACAACAGGGATAATGCGAGCAAGCTGGATAAAGTGCGGTATTTCATGTCAGGAGTTTATTCCTCAGATATAAATAAATGTTCTGTTGCCGTTACTTCTGTGTAGTTAACGGATAGAATAGTGGCGTATTTTTCCATAGTCTCGAGAAATATACCAATGCCAATATTCATATTATGCAGTTAGAGCCTTGGTATTAGTCTCATAGTTTTAAAAAAAGTTCGATATGGCACAGCAGATAGAATTAACCAGTACCGTAAAAGATAGTCAACTTGGTCAGCGATTAGATCAGGCAATAGCAGAGTTATTTGCAGATTTCTCTCGTTCAAGACTAAAAGAGTGGCTATTAGCCGGTAAAGTTCAGGTGGATGGAACCGTTGTTACCAAACCAAGAACCAAAGTGATGGGCGGTGAAGTTATCACGCTACAGGCTGAGCTTGAAGATGAAGAGCGTTGGGAAGCGCAAGATATTCCTCTGGATATTGTTTACGAAGATGATGACATCATTGTTATCAATAAACCTCGAGACTTTGTTGTTCACCCTGGTGCTGGTACTCCTGACGGCACAGTTTTGAATGCGTTACTGCACCATTACCCTGCAATTGCGGAAGTGCCTCGTGCAGGTATCGTGCATCGTCTTGATAAAGACACTACAGGTTTGATGGTGGTAGCGAAAACAGTACCAGCACAAACCCGACTAGTTCGTGCGCTTCAGAAACGAAATATTACGCGTGAGTATGAAGCAATCGCGATTGGCAAAATGACCGCGGGTGGTATGGTTGATAAGGCTATTGGTCGTCACTCAACTAAGCGTACCTTGATGGCTGTTAACGAATTGGGTAAACCAGCGGTAACACATTATCGTGTTGCTGAGCATTTCCGCGAACACACACGTATCAGACTTCGTCTTGAAACAGGCCGAACTCATCAGATTCGTGTACACATGTCTTATCTTCAGCATCCGCTACTTGGTGATATCGCTTATGGTGGTCGTGCTCGTATACCAAGAGGCGCATCTGAAGAGTTAACACAGATGATTCGCTCTTTCGATCGTCAGGCTCTTCATGCGGTAATGCTGAAGTTTGAACACCCAATTACTGGTGAAGAGATGGAGTTCCACGCTCCGGTACCGGATGATATGGTGGCAATGGCAGAAGCACTTCGAGAAGACACTCAGCTCAATAAAGAGGAAGAGTAAATATGGACATTATCCTCCCAAACTGGCCAGCACCAGCTAATGTGAAAGCCTTTAGTTCACTTCGTGATGGTGGTGTTTCTCAGGGGCCTTACCAAGGCTTAAATCTGGGAATGCATGTGGGGGATAGTGTTTATGATGTTGAAGCGAATCGTCAGCGTTTAATTGAAGCTAATGATATGCCATCTGCTCCAGTATGGTTGAATCAGACACATTCAACAGTTGTCGCTAATATGACAGCACCAACCTCAGAAGTTGTCGATGCCGATGCAGCAACGACAACTTCTAAAGGTGTGGTTTGTAGCGCGATGACCGCGGATTGCTTGCCTGTGTTGCTAACCGATATTGAAGGTACTCAGGTTGCTGCTGTCCATGCCGGTTGGCGTGGGTTGGCTGGTGGCATTGTGGAGAATGCGGTAAAGCTGTTTGATAAACCAGTGATGGCATGGCTTGGCCCTGCTATCGGCCCAGATGCTTTTGAAGTAGGCGAAGATGTACTGAAAGCTTTTGTTGAACATGATCCAAATGCTGTTAAAGGTTTTGTAGAAAAAGGCGATGGTAAGTACTGGGCCAATATGTCTGTACTGGCGGCTCAAAGGTTAAACTCGATTGGTGTTGAGTCCGTCTATGATTGCGGGCTGTGTACCTATAATGATGCAGATCGTTTCTACTCTTATCGTAGGGATGGTGTAACCGGTCGTCAGGCTACGTTTATCTGGATTGAGTAAAACGGCTTCTGATTTTGAGGTGCAGAACATCTTCTTCGCACCTCATCCCCTTGAAAAAAATCCCTTTCGTATCCATCTTTCTAGCATAAGTTACTTGAGTATATTCATCTCTCACGATGTTTCGGGGTTACTATGCGATTAGACAGATTCACCAGTAAATTTCAGCTTGCCATCTCTGATGCTCAGTCATTGGCTCTTGGTCGTGACCATCAGTATATAGAACCGGTACACCTGATGGTGTCACTGCTTAATCAGGATGGTTCTACGATCAGGCCACTATTAACCATGTTAAGTGTTGATGTGGTTCAGCTTCGTTCAAAGCTATCCGAGATGCTTGATCGTTTACCAAAGGTAAGCGGTATTGGTGGTGAGGTTCAGCTATCCAGCCAAATGGGTGTGCTATTCAATCTTTGCGATAAAGTCGCTCAAAAGAGACAAGATACCTACATCTCATCAGAAATTTTCCTGTTAGCTGCAATAGAAGATAAAGGCCCGCTTGGAGATTTACTTCGAGAGTTTGGGTTATCTGAAGAAAAAGTTGCTCAGGCTATCGAGCAGGTGCGTGGGGGTCAGAAGGTTGATGATCCTAACGCGGAAGAAAAACGTCAGGCATTAGAAAAGTTCACCATAGACCTGACCGAAAGAGCAGAGCAGGGGAAGCTTGACCCTGTTATTGGTCGTGATGACGAGATTAGACGTACTATTCAGGTCCTTCAACGTCGAACCAAGAATAACCCGGTCATTATTGGTGAGCCAGGTGTAGGTAAAACCGCCATTGTTGAAGGTTTGGCACAACGCATCGTTAACAATGAAGTGCCAGAAGGTCTTCGTAATAGAAGAGTACTGTCTCTGGATCTTGGTGCGCTGGTGGCTGGTGCGAAATATCGTGGTGAGTTTGAAGAGCGTTTGAAATCAGTTTTAAACGAACTCTCTAAGGAAGAGGGAAACATCATCCTCTTTATAGATGAGCTTCATATCATGGTTGGTGCAGGTAAAGGTGAAGGCTCGATGGATGCGGGTAATATGTTAAAACCTGCATTGGCACGCGGTGAACTTCATTGTGTGGGTGCGACAACCTTAGACGAGTATCGCCAATATATAGAGAAGGATGCCGCGCTTGAGCGTCGTTTCCAGAAAGTCATTGTTGATGAACCAACGGTAGAAGATACCGTTGCTATTTTGCGTGGACTAAAAGAGCGATATGAACTTCACCATCATGTAGAGATTACTGATCCGGCTATTGTAGCGGCAGCCAGTCTTTCTCATCGCTATATCTCAGATCGCCAACTGCCAGATAAAGCCATTGACCTTATTGATGAAGCGGCATCAAGCATCCGTTTGCAAATCGATTCGAAGCCGGAGTCACTAGACAAACTTGAGCGAAAAATTATCCAGCTGAAGATTGAGCAACAGGCGTTGGTTAATGAAGTTGATGATGCAAGTACTAAGCGTCTTGAAACACTGAATGAAGAACTCTCTGAGAAAGAGCGAGAATATGCCGAGCTTGAAGAGGTTTGGAATGCAGAAAAAGCTGCACTCTCCGGTACCCAGCATATAAAAACGGCATTAGAACAGGCAAGAATGGATATGGATATCGCCCGAAGAGCTGGCGACCTTAACCGTATGTCTGAACTTCAGTATGGTCGAATTCCGGAACTAGAAAAGCAGCTTGATTTAGCGACTCAGGCTGAAATGCATGAAATGACTTTGCTTAGAAACAAGGTGTCTGATGCTGAAATAGCAGAAGTACTTTCCAAGCAGACGGGTATACCTGTATCTAAAATGCTGGAAGCCGAAAAAGAGAAGCTGCTTCGTATGGAAGAGGTCATGCATAAGCGTGTTGTTGGGCAGAAAGAAGCAGTAGAGGTTGTAGCCAATGCGATTCGAAGAAGTCGCGCTGGCTTGTCAGATCCGAATAAACCAATCGGCTCCTTCCTATTCTTAGGCCCAACAGGTGTGGGTAAAACGGAATTATGTAAAACCCTGGCTAATTTTATGTTCGATAGTGAAGACGCTATGGTTCGTATCGATATGTCAGAGTTTATGGAAAAGCACTCAGTGGCTCGTCTTGTGGGAGCGCCTCCTGGTTATGTTGGGTATGAAGAAGGCGGCTACTTAACTGAAGCGGTGAGAAGAAAACCTTATTCAGTCATTCTTCTGGACGAAGTGGAGAAAGCGCATCCGGATGTATTCAATATTCTTCTTCAAGTATTAGATGATGGAAGATTAACTGACGGACAGGGCAGAACAGTCGATTTCAGAAACACAGTGGTTATCATGACTTCTAACCTTGGCTCTTCTCGTATACAGGAAAACTTTATGCATCTTGATTACGAGGGTATAAAGAATGAAGTGATGGACGTGGTGACCAAGCATTTCCGTCCAGAATTCCTGAACCGAGTTGATGAGAGTGTTGTGTTCCATCCTCTAGGACAAGAACACATTAAGTCGATAGCCTCTATACAGCTACACCGTCTTTCTAAACGAATGGCTGAAAATGGATATCAATTGGAGATCTCTGAAAAGGCTCTGGATCTGATTGCGCAGGTAGGTTTTGACCCGGTTTATGGTGCAAGGCCATTAAAGCGTGCGATTCAACAGAGCGTAGAGAATCCACTTGCGAAAGCGATATTGGCTGGCAAGGTTGATGCGGAGAAGCCAATACAACTGTTAGTGAATAACGATAGAATCATTGCTCACCAAATGTTTTCAGACGATAAGTAGCAATAAAAGGGGCTTAAATGCCCCTTTTTACATCAAATTGACTGAAATCTAATCGAACAACTCCTTTTTTATAAAAAAACTAAAAATAGGGGTTGTGCAAACCTAATTTCTCCCTATAATGCGCCTCCGTTGTCACGAAGAAGTCATCAAAACTTCGAGTGGCAAAGAGGACTGAAAGCCTTGAGAAATAAAGTTGAAAAAAGTGTTTGACACTGAGACTTATCTCGCTAAAATGGCCGTCCGTTTTGAGAGTTCTGTAACAAGAACGTCATCAAAACAATGCTCTTTAACAATTTAAACCTATCAATCTGTGTGGGCACTCGTTGATGATAATCTAAAAGATTTATCAATGAACTGAGTGACCAAGCGAAATAACTTTATGTTATTCGGCACAGTCAATTCATTATCGTTCTGTTGGAACGATAATAGCTTTGAAATTACTTATGTAGTTTTGAAGTCAGTATTCATTGAGCCGGTCGCAAGACCACAAAAACTTTAATTGAAGAGTTTGATCATGGCTCAGATTGAACGCTGGCGGCAGGCCTAACACATGCAAGTCGAGCGGAAACGACTTAACTGAACCTTCGGGGAACGTTAAGGGCGTCGAGCGGCGGACGGGTGAGTAATGCTTAGGAAGTTGCCCGGTAGAGGGGGATAACCATTGGAAACGATGGCTAATACCGCATACTCTCTTCGGAGCAAAGTGGGGGACCTTCGGGCCTCACGCTATCGGATACGCCTAAGTGAGATTAGCTAGTTGGTGAGGTAAGAGCTCACCAAGGCGACGATCTCTAGCTGGTCTGAGAGGATGATCAGCCACACTGGAACTGAGACACGGTCCAGACTCCTACGGGAGGCAGCAGTGGGGAATATTGCACAATGGGCGCAAGCCTGATGCAGCCATGCCGCGTGTGTGAAGAAGGCCTTCGGGTTGTAAAGCACTTTCAGCAGTGAGGAAGGTGGTGAGTTTAATACGCTCATCATTTGACGTTAGCTGCAGAAGAAGCACCGGCTAACTCCGTGCCAGCAGCCGCGGTAATACGGAGGGTGCGAGCGTTAATCGGAATTACTGGGCGTAAAGCGCATGCAGGTGGTTAATTAAGTCAGATGTGAAAGCCCGGGGCTCAACCTCGGAAGGCCATTTGAAACTGGTTAACTAGAGTACTGTAGAGGGGGGTAGAATTTCAGGTGTAGCGGTGAAATGCGTAGAGATCTGAAGGAATACCGGTGGCGAAGGCGGCCCCCTGGACAGATACTGACACTCAGATGCGAAAGCGTGGGGAGCAAACAGGATTAGATACCCTGGTAGTCCACGCCGTAAACGATGTCTACTTGGAGGTTGTTCCCTTGAGGAGTGGCTTTCGGAGCTAACGCGTTAAGTAGACCGCCTGGGGAGTACGGTCGCAAGATTAAAACTCAAATGAATTGACGGGGGCCCGCACAAGCGGTGGAGCATGTGGTTTAATTCGATGCAACGCGAAGAACCTTACCTACTCTTGACATCTACAGAAGCCAGCGGAGACGCAGGTGTGCCTTCGGGAACTGTAAGACAGGTGCTGCATGGCTGTCGTCAGCTCGTGTTGTGAAATGTTGGGTTAAGTCCCGCAACGAGCGCAACCCTTATCCTTAATTGCCAGCACTTCGGGTGGGAACTTTGGGGAGACTGCCGGTGATAAACCGGAGGAAGGTGGGGACGACGTCAAGTCATCATGGCCCTTACGAGTAGGGCTACACACGTGCTACAATGGCGCATACAGAGGGCTGCTAGCTTGCGAGAGTCAGCGAATCCCAAAAAGTGCGTCGTAGTCCGGATTGGAGTCTGCAACTCGACTCCATGAAGTCGGAATCGCTAGTAATCGTAGATCAGAATGCTACGGTGAATACGTTCCCGGGCCTTGTACACACCGCCCGTCACACCATGGGAGTGGGCTGCAAAAGAAGTAGGTAGTTTAACCTTCGGGGGGACGCTTACCACTTTGTGGTTCATGACTGGGGTGAAGTCGTAACAAGGTAGCCCTAGGGGAACCTGGGGCTGGATCACCTCCTTAACGATATAGATTGTGCATTGATGAGTGTTCACACAGATTGATTAGGTTTAGAAAGTTTAGAAAAGAAGCAAACGTGGGTCTGTAGCTCAGGTGGTTAGAGCGTTCGCCTGATAAGCGAGAGGTCGGTGGTTCAAGTCCACTCAGACCCACCAATTTTTGCTTAAAGCAAAATAAGCAACACCACTAGATGGGGCTATAGCTCAGCTGGGAGAGCGCCTGCCTTGCACGCAGGAGGTCTGCGGTTCGATCCCGCATAGCTCCACCATCTTAAAGCACATTTGCTTAAGTGTACTTTGAAATGGTTTCTTTCTTTAAATAGAAAGTAAATCTTTGCTCTTTAACAATTTGGAAAGCTGACGAATAACAACAATCCCCATATCTTTAGATATGCGTTGTTATTCAATTAAAAGTTCTCAAATCCTAAGTCTTTATGATTTAGGTACCAACACACATTCAAGTGTTCTTGGAATTTGAGTCCGGCAAAATCGAGTCTGCATCATGTATAAAAATTGCAGACAACTTTGGTTGTTTGATTGAACAATCTTAAAGGTTTCTTGGAAACTCTTTGGGGTTGTATGGTTAAGTGACTAAGCGTACACGGTGGATGCCTTGGCAGTCAGAGGCGATGAAGGACGTATTAACTTGCGATAAGCGTAGATAAGGCAGTAAAAGCCACTTGAGTCTACGATTTCCGAATGGGGAAACCCAATTGCATAAGCAATTATCATTAACTGAATACATAGGTTAATGAGGCGAACCGGGGGAACTGAAACATCTAAGTACCCCGAGGAAAAGAAATCAACCGAGATTCCGAAAGTAGCGGCGAGCGAAATTGGATTAGCCCTTAAGCTTTTAATGGTTCAGGTGAACATGCTGGAAAGCATGGCAATAAAGGGTGATAGCCCCGTAACCGACAAACCATTTTCAGTGAAATCGAGTAAGGCGGGACACGTGATATCCTGTCTGAATATGGGGGGACCATCCTCCAAGGCTAAATACTCCTGACTGACCGATAGTGAACCAGTACCGTGAGGGAAAGGCGAAAAGAACCCCTGTGAGGGGAGTGAAATAGAACCTGAAACCGTGTACGTACAAGCAGTAGGAGCCTCCTTTGTGGGGTGACTGCGTACCTTTTGTATAATGGGTCAGCGACTTATATTCAGTGGCAAGGTTAACCGTTTAGGGGAGCCGTAGGGAAACCGAGTCTTAACTGGGCGTTCAGTCTCTGGATATAGACCCGAAACCAGGTGATCTAGCCATGGGCAGGTTGAAGGTTGAGTAACATCAACTGGAGGACCGAACCGACTAATGTTGAAAAATTAGCGGATGACTTGTGGCTAGGGGTGAAAGGCCAATCAAACCTGGAGATAGCTGGTTCTCCCCGAAAGCTATTTAGGTAGCGCCTCGGACGAATACTACTGGGGGTAGAGCACTGTTAAGGCTAGGGGGTCATCCCGACTTACCAACCCTTTGCAAACTCCGAATACCAGTAAGTACTATCCGGGAGACACACGGCGGGTGCTAACGTCCGTCGTGGAGAGGGAAACAACCCAGACCGCCAGCTAAGGTCCCAAATTATTACTAAGTGGGAAACGATGTGGGAAGGCTAAAACAGCTAGGATGTTGGCTTAGAAGCAGCCATCATTTAAAGAAAGCGTAATAGCTCACTAGTCGAGTCGGCCTGCGCGGAAGATGTAACGGGGCTAAGTAATAAACCGAAGCTGCGGCTGCAATCTTTGATTGCGGGGTAGGGGAGCGTTCTGTAAGCCGTTGAAGGTGAATCGTAAGGTTTGCTGGAGGTATCAGAAGTGCGAATGCTGACATGAGTAACGATAATGGGGGTGAAAAACCTCCACGCCGGAAGACCAAGGGTTCCTGTCCAACGTTAATCGGGGCAGGGTAAGTCGACCCCTAAGGCGAGGCCGAAAGGCGTAGTCGATGGGAAACGGGTTAATATTCCCGTACTTCTTACAATTGCGATGGGGGGACGGAGAAGGCTAGGTGGGCCTGGCGACGGTTGTCCAGGTTCAAGTGCGTAGGCTTAAGAGTTAGGTAAATCCGGCTCTTTTTAAGGCTGAGACACGATGTCGAGCTACTACGGTAGTGAAGTCATTGATGCCATGCTTCCAGGAAAAGCCTCTAAGCTTCAGATTGTAAGGAATCGTACCCCAAACCGACACAGGTGGTCGGGTAGAGAATACCAAGGCGCTTGAGAGAACTCGGGTGAAGGAACTAGGCAAAATGGTACCGTAACTTCGGGAGAAGGTACGCTCTTATTGGTGAAGTCCCTTGCGGATGGAGCTGACGAGAGTCGCAGATACCAGGTGGCTGCAACTGTTTATTAAAAACACAGCACTGTGCAAAATCGTAAGATGACGTATACGGTGTGACGCCTGCCCGGTGCCGGAAGGTTAATTGATGGGGTTAGACTTAGGTCGAAGCTCTTGATCGAAGCCCCGGTAAACGGCGGCCGTAACTATAACGGTCCTAAGGTAGCGAAATTCCTTGTCGGGTAAGTTCCGACCTGCACGAATGGCGTAATGATGGCCACGCTGTCTCCACCCGAGACTCAGTGAAATTGAAATCGCTGTGAAGATGCAGTGTACCCGCGGCTAGACGGAAAGACCCCGTGAACCTTTACTACAGCTTGGCACTGAACATTGAGCCTACATGTGTAGGATAGGTGGGAGGCTTTGAAGTGTGTACGCCAGTATGCATGGAGCCATCCTTGAAATACCACCCTTGTATGTTTGATGTTCTAACTTAGCCCCATTATCTGGGGTGAGGACAGTGCCTGGTGGGTAGTTTGACTGGGGCGGTCTCCTCCCAAAGAGTAACGGAGGAGCACGAAGGTGGGCTAAACACGGTTGGACATCGTGTGGTTAGTGCAATGGCATAAGCCCGCTTGACTGCGAGAATGACAATTCGAGCAGGTGCGAAAGCAGGTCATAGTGATCCGGTGGTTCTGAATGGAAGGGCCATCGCTCAACGGATAAAAGGTACTCCGGGGATAACAGGCTGATACCGCCCAAGAGTTCATATCGACGGCGGTGTTTGGCACCTCGATGTCGGCTCATCACATCCTGGGGCTGAAGTCGGTCCCAAGGGTATGGCTGTTCGCCATTTAAAGTGGTACGCGAGCTGGGTTTAGAACGTCGTGAGACAGTTCGGTCCCTATCTGCCGTGGGCGTTGGAGAATTGAAAGGGGCTGCTCCTAGTACGAGAGGACCGGAGTGGACGAACCTCTGGTGTTCGGGTTGTCATGCCAATGGCATTGCCCGGTAGCTAAGTTCGGAATCGATAACCGCTGAAAGCATCTAAGCGGGAAGCGAGCCTTGAGATGAGTTCTCCCTGGCACTTTAAGTGTCCTAAAGGGTTGTCGTAGACTACGACGTTGATAGGCAGGGTGTGTAAGCGTTGTGAGGCGTTGAGCTAACCTGTACTAATTGCCCGTGAGGCTTAACCATACAACACCCAAAGGGTTTTGTGGACTCGAATAAGAACGTTGAATGTGTATAGAACAGTTAATTAACATCAGTTTTCCGAATTAAAGAATTTGCTTGGCGACCATAGCGTTGTGGACCCACCTGATTCCATGCCGAACTCAGAAGTGAAACGCAATAGCGCCGATGGTAGTGTGGGGCTTCCCCATGTGAGAGTAGGACATCGCCAGGCTTTAAATTTAGACTTAAGGTCTAATCAGTGCGGAGCGGTAGTTCAGTTGGTTAGAATACCGGCCTGTCACGCCGGGGGTCGCGGGTTCGAGTCCCGTCCGCTCCGCCACTTATTTTGAGGGTCGCCTCTTAAAACACGAACCGCAGGGGTGTAGCTCCAATTGGCAGAGCAGCGGATTCCAAATCCGCGTGTTGGGAGTTCGAATCTCTCCACCCCTGCCATTATTTAATGCATATTTATGCAGAAAAAACCCGCTCAGAAATGAGCGGGTTTTTTGTGTTTGATGGAAACAAGGAGTCAAAGGGAAATGTTGGAAACAATCTTGGTATTCTTGGCTTTAGTTATAGCTGCGATGACGCTTTTTATTCAAAGGCAGCACAACAGAAAGCAAATGTTACCTCTAGTTCACCTCTTTTATCAGCAGCATAGGGGGGAAGAAGACAGGAAAGTTGAGCTAAAACTTATTAATGATGGTCAAGGGCCAGCAGTGTTTCAAGGTGTGTCCATAATCTCTGATGAAGTAGAAACTCCTATCGGAAACTATTTAGAGCTTGAGCGATACATAAAAAAAAATAGCCCAAAGGCTACAGCAATCACGACAAACTTACCGTTCTGCATTCAAGCAAACTCATCGATTTCTTTGTATAGTTACACAACGTCGCTTACTAAAGATCCTATAGAGGATTCTTTAGTCAAAATAATATCTAGTTCTTTATATGGAGATACTGTTATTACGACAAATTCGGGTCTTGATGTGAAAAGTAATAGCAACGATGCATATATAGAAGTTGTTATAGAGAAACTACTTCATTTGATAACTAAGATTATTAAGAAATTTAAGAAAACAGCTTAAGACCTTTTTTGCGCACGATAACGGGGGTGAAAATAGCTGCCTCCCTTTATCGTGCATGAGCGTCATATTCTGCTATCAATGATGGTTTTCTTTGCTTTCTAATAAAGTGATTCGCACATTGTGATTGCTCAAGACTCTTGTCATAGTGATCGCCAACCAAAGACTGATGAGTGTATCTGGTGTGATTTGCCACCCGCTTAAAAACTCCACCTACTTCCCCTTAAATCTATGTGAAAAGAATTCCAATAAGTACCGAACCATTGAACGCATACCCAACGTATCAATGACCACTGCTGCTACTACGTACCAATAGTAATCCGGTACATTCTTAAGGGCTTTAAACCCTGCATCCACGTACTGAGCGTAGTCAGGAATGAATGACAAAATCAAAGGGATGAAGATAACCAAAAGAATGAAGTCATCTTTATAACCTCGCTCTTTGATACTCATTTCATCCAGTGAAGCGGCCTTTTCATCACCGGACTGCAAACGCTGAACTTTTGCGTTATGTCGCTCTTGTTCAATTTCGTCTTTGCGTTTGAGCGCATTAGCCTTATTGATGCCGTGCTGCTTATACGCATCAATGCCGCCAGTAATGAGATTTGCAATTGCACTAATCATGCGTACACACCCTGTTTGAGTTCGATATGTGGGCCATCTTGCAGTGTTGCCCAATCGCCACCCCATGTAATCGGAATATTCAGCTCTTCGGCTGCACGTTTAAAGGCATCCGCTACCGCTTTGTAATACTTCATGTCCCAAGTAACCTTGCCGTTTTCGTCATAGACAACAAAATCAATAGCATGGCCTGTCTGGTGACGGCTAACTAGGTTAGTGCCGTCACAATTGCTTTTCTTATCCAGAAAGAGTTGGTACTGCTGCTCTGTGGTACGACTACCAGAAGTGATACCAAAATCATACGGTGAATAGCTCAAAGCCAGTCGAACGACTTTCTTTAAATCTTCATGCACACCTAACATGCGCGTTTCACTGCGGGCAGATAACACCCACTTGCTAACCGTCTGGTTAACCGTTTTGTTTTTGCTCATCAGATAGATTCCTATAATCAGTAATAGCCAGTAGACAGGTTTCATGGTTAAACCATTTCGGTTGTTGCTGGCTGTATTTCGCCATTAACTTCGGCTTCATCAATACCGAATTTCACCCACATTGGGTGGGGGTGTGATTTAGGCCAGCGTGGAACCGTCCAGTCTTGCCCATTGTTATCAGTGCAAATTACTGCGCTCTTTTCTTCGTTAGCGTATTTCATGGTTATGGCCTCGCGTCTGCGACGATATGATTGACGGCTACATAAGCGACTTGGTGGTCAGCCAGTGCCGTGTTGCGAATAATGGCGGTCATTCCATCTTTGGATGCTTGCACACGGTCACTAATCTCACTCCACCCAGAGCTTAAGGAACTAGCCGCGCTTGAAATCCAAATGTTGACCGCTGGAACCTTATGCATCCGTTGTGGAAAATCCAGAATATGCACCATCGCGTAACCTGATGCGTATACGCAAAAAGGGCGACGCATGGTTTCTTTGTTCACCACCAAAAAGCGAAGGCAAGGGGTCATTTCATCCCTTTCTTGTGTATAGACCGGAGGTTGCTTTGTTGGAGCCAATATCAAACGAGTGAACTTTGAGTTATCCCCTGAAACCTCAAGCCGGATGTACTCCGCATTGTTGGCTTTTTCGTTATTTGTCCCGCCATTAATAGACATCTGGGGAGTGCCTGACACAATATCTAAGCCACTTCGGATGGTTTGGCCTACATCTAATGAGTTCGGCACTAGCTGAACAATAGAGCCACTAACCAAACGAAAACCGTCTGAATCAACATAGACTTCGGCTCCGTTATCACCTGCTTTCCAACCATCACAAAAGTATTCCCCAGCACCAATGACACCTTGAGGCTCAGCAAGCTGGTTGATTTTTCCGCGTGGATTAATCAAAAGGTTTTCAGTCAGTTGCTTGCGTGGTGGTGTATAACGAAATCCCATTACATCACCTCACCACAGTAAACTTTGTCACCCTCCAGACCAGACAGAGAAACCACTTTCCATTCTTCAATGGAAGTTACGCCTCCTGGTTGCAGTCGAAAGAACCCTTGAATGATGATTTCCGATTGATTGGTTTCCGGTGCCTGAATGATGACTTCTTTTCGTCCTGCTTTTTCCGCAATGCTCGCGGTTCCGGTTGCGGTGAAAGTGATATCCGGTAGGCCGCTTGTGCTGCGGTCTTTTTCCCCATTAATCACGGCTTCAATCTGGTTCGTCATTTCCACTTTAAGCGGGGTAGAGTCATCAATAGAAAGCGTATTGCCCACGGTGACAGGTTGACTACCTTTAAAGGTCACCAGATATTCAGATGGGAAGTTTTGCACCTGTGTGGCAAACAATGAGCCCGCAGCCGGATAGATAGCTTGAGGTGTTGCAAACGTGATATTGCTAGGCAGGTTGATTTCATTGTCCACGGTCACCTTTTGGTGGTCGTTGGATTGCTTGAAATCACCAAAGCCTGTACGGATGACAATATCACCGATTTGCTCACCATTGACCACGGTCAGACTGGTGAAGGTTTCCCCTTTTGGTACATGGTTAGTCTCTCGCTCTTTCATGATGTACTCACGAACGCCCATTGAGGTTTCAGCGCGAACCGTAATGTATTTACTCGGACTACTTTCAATGAAAATGTATTCCCCTGTTTCAGGGAATCCGGTTTTCATCTCATTGGCTTTAAAGGTTTGATTAATCATTTACGTTTTCCTGAAAACATGACCACCAGAAGCAGAACAATGAAGATGACTGCAACCCCACCCATCATGTATAGGGTGGTTTTCTGATTGGCTTCGATTAAGTCCGTCGCTCCTTGGGTTTGGGTGTTCTTCACTAAGTTGCTCATTTGCCCAATGGAGTTTTCTGTGTTCTGGTTGGCTCGACTGTAGGCCGTATCAATGATGTCAAACGCATTCTCTGTCAGGTTTTCAACCATGTTGATTGCGTCATTGCCAAACCCAAACGCTTCACGAGTATTGAGCTCTGCATAGTCAAATACTCGGTCAGAGGCTTTGTCTGCAAAGTCAAAGGACTCTTCAATTGCACCACCGTCTAACTGGTTGTATTCATAGTTCGTGGTCGTGTTATACGTGGTGCTTTGGTTGGAGTTGGATTTACTGCCCATCTGGGTTAAACCTCTCTAATTCAAATCGATAGACGGTTTCAACAGGCTCTGCGCCATGCCTTTGCACCAGTCTCACTACTGCCCGCTCGGTTTCGTCACAGTGATAGCGAACGGACTTAAAATTCTTTTCTTTAATCCGGCCCAAAATGAACGGGATGTGTTTATTGAGGTTGCGACCAAACGAGATTAACCAGACAATTTCCCATCCGCTTCCATCGGCAAGGGGCTCAGGCCGGATAATGATGGTAAGCTCTTGGTCTATCTCGTAGATTTCAGCCCCGCGCTTTACTGAAGCTTTCAGGGCTGGAATGTTGTCGAACTGGTCACCAAGCTTTTGCTCAAGTGACTCGCTCCATGGAATGCGCTTTAACCTTTCCATACAGTGGCTACCACAATCACAATGGTGATGATGACGGCTGCGTAAATGGCTTTGTCTTCTGTAGGCGTTGGCGGGGTGCCGATTTGCATCCCCTGAATTGTTGGCCCACTTGCCCCAAAGTCACCGTTGGTAGCCGCAGCACTTGAACTGGGCATGACTGCGCCACCGCCCGTATTCAATCCGCCACCCAACATACCCGCAGCAGCTCCAATCATGCGCGCCCCCAGAAATACCAGCCAAGACACACCAAAATAAGTACGACGGCATAAGTCTTTTTCTGACTCACAACGACGACTTCGTTTTGGGTATTCTTCATGTTGCTGACATTATCGGACGCGGCATTGTCGTTACCTGTGTAACCACCGTTACCCGCGATAGGATAATAACTACTCATGATTTCTTACCTTTTCGAATGAAGAAGTACCACGCCAGCACGACCAGAATAACCACCATCAGAACCCCGTTCATGGAGGTGTTACTCTGACTGCCAACGTTAACCAGTGGGGTGTCGGTTTGGTTTGCTTCCAGCACATCCGTGACGGTTTCTTTGGTCACATACCAACCGCCCGCCGCGCCCACTGCCGAAGCAACCGGAAGCAAGAACCAAATCATTTTTTACCCCGCAGAGCGAAAACCAGAACCAGTACAAAGATAATCAATGCCGCACCTGCGCCCGCATAGAGCTTGGTTTTATCCTGTGCTGGAACGGTTTGAGGGGTTTGCACCGCCTCAGTAACCGTCTTAGCCGGATTTGCTGTGTTGGTTACTGTTTTTGGCTGGTTTTCCGCTTTGACTTTCTCAACATCACCGTACACATCAATGACATGATGGACGGTTTGTCCCGTCCAGCGTGCTAGCGCATCCAGAGACCATTCAGATGTGGATTCAAGCTCATTAGTTGATACATCTGCCATGCGCTACCCCTTATGCTCCGGTTGGCACTTCTTTGTTCTGAGTGATGTACTCGAAATACACCGGAATTTCTTCCGCTGCCGTGGTTTTCAGCTTGAGCTGTAGAGACTCATTCGCCACTGGAATAAACGCAGATTCGGACGCAAAGCCGTGGCTAATGAAATCGATACACACCCAACCCGCAGGGGCTTCTTTGCCTGTTTGACGTTTCACCATCGCTTTGATATCGGCCACCTTGCCCCACATCACTTTGGTACGGTCACGGATGATTTCAAAATCCGTCAATTTAGAGGTTTTCAGCCACATGCGGCGAATGCGGTGATTGATGCCCATCAGAGGAAACTTGTGTGTTTGCTCACCTGTTACCGTCTGGCTCAAAATGACATCGCTCAGACGCGGCACAAAATAGCGGTCCGCCTGTGCGGCTGTAGTGGTCATATTGGCGTAAAGCTCAATTGCATCAGGGTCACCGGATTGTTTCGCACCGATATGCACTTTCACTCGGATGATTTCACCCGGCAAAATCGCCAGCTCACCACGGCGAATACCATCAGTGGTTCGTAGCTGCTCATCAGCAAAATCTAGATAGATGCGTGAATAATTCACACCAGAGTCTGCCGCATCTGCATTGATTTTCTTGTCGTAAGCATCACGAGCAATCAGGAATGATGGGTCTGTGAAAAAGAACTCACTGCCGTCTTGATATTCCATGGAAATGCGAGAGATACGCGCCACAGAAAGATTCGATACGAACTCCAAACCCTGAACGGTACGAGCCACATCAAATTCCAGTGTTGCCTTTTGGTTGTAACCTACCGTTTTGAACGGGTCACATTGCTCAATGCGTGGAGCGTACGGGCCTTTTACCGCTTTTAGTACGGCGGCTGCCGCTGCGGATTGCTGCATAGGTGTTGCCATGGTTAGACCTTCACCCCTACTTTCGCGGCATTAGTTGTCACGAAAGAAACGTTGTTTAAAGCCCAAAGCGTCACGACAACGACAACCAGTGCAATACCACCAGTTACCATGTGTGCTTTTTTGATTGGGCCGCTTTTCTTTGCTGCCATGTTGTTGCCTCAACTCGTTATGTTGTTGTTTGAACGTTTATTAGATAAGCAGAGGTGAAAACGAAGGAAAAGCAGAGATTTAACACTCAACCTAATAGGTAGAACTTGCGTTAAAAGTGTGATTGAACCGTTGAAAATGCGGTTAGTGAAGAGATCTAAAGGAAAGTTTTAACCAGTTCAATATCAGGTGGTGATTGGTTCGGCTCGGTTGAGGGTAATCGGTTGAAGTGTTAACCGCGCGGTTAACGCTCCAACCAATAACGATGGGGCTTTAACTACCAATTGGACGTAGCACACCTCTTGAAAGTTGACCTAACTTTGCTCGTTTAATGTAGTACTCCAAATCTTCGAGTTGGGCGATATCTTCAACGGTTAGACCCATTTTTTTAGTCCAGTACTCAACGTCGTCAACATCATCTTGTCTGCCAATCCATTTAATTTGAGAGCCGCGTAATACGGTTTTTGGTACTTCTTGTCCACGCTGAAAAAGAGCATGGTTTACTAAGCCAAACTTACGCCCACCCTGATAGTTCTCCGCAAGTTGACCTTCAGCTTTTGCTATTGAATTTACAAAACGGATGAGCTCTTCATTGATGATATGAAGCGGCCTGTTCCCGTCCGCAAACTCCCAAGCAACCTTTTGAAAAAAATCGAACTCAGATTGAGTCCGTTTACCAACAAAAGAAGCAACAAAAGGCTTCGGTTGATTACGTAATTTGCTCAAATTACTGATAAGTTGCCTTGCACTGTTGGCTGTATAAACTCTCCTTTTTCCTAGTCTGTCAAAGGTGGAGTAAGTATCAAAGATAAGTACATCCTCGTTTAATGGAATCAAACCTAACTCATCAGCCTGATGCAACGCGGTAGTTTTACCACCCCCAGTACCTGCACAATACAGAGCATTCCGCGCTTTGAGTTTCTCATTGGGGTTAATCGCCATGTTTACCCCCTTTGTTCTCTAGTTGCTTTAGCTCATCTTCGGCGCGCAATTTTTTCACCTGGCTAGCACCACCCACGACAACAATCAAAGTCAGAATGATGACCACAATCTCTTCTTTGTATTGGCCTAGCTTTGATGGGGCTCTTTGACCGTATTTCCCTGCCAGCTTTGCGATACCACCCTCAAGCAAGGCTCTTTTGCTCTCAGATATCTCATAGCGTTCATGCCCAAACACCTGAAAAGCCAGCTCGATACCATCAACAACCAGCTCACCCGCTAAATCTTCGTCATCATCATCAAAAATGGAAGGTGCGGGCGAACTGAGCTCGGTGCTTTCACTGCCCACGCCGTCGATTTTGTCGGCTTCGCTTAGCAGGTCGTCACCCAGAGTGATACCAGAAGGGATATTTAAATCTTCAACTGTCATTGTCATAGCAAAATCCCCCGCTCAGTATCGGTTTCAACCTTTGACGGCTGCGGTTGCTGTGGTTGTTTTTCTTCCGGTTGACCGTTAACACTCGGTTTACCCTTTTTCAGTTTGCGATACAGCATGTAACCCGCGCCAGAGACCAGCAAAAACCCCAACAACAAAAGCAACACAAAACCGCCGCCGGATTGATTCGGCTCGTTTTCTTCCTGCTCGTTTTCAACAGGTTTAATCGGTTGACTGGTGTCATTGTCGATAAGCAGATTTTCCTCTGGTTCATCGGTGTCTAAAACCACATCATCATTGGTTTCACCCGTGGATATCACGGTTTCCAGTATTCCCGCGTTTTCCAGCTCACTACGAAGAGCCTGACACTCTTCCAAAGAGTCGTATTTCTCTGCAAAGCTATCTAAATCGGGCATCGTATGTTCAAGACAGTACTCATGCACACCGCTGCCTTGTTGGTTGCTGTGTTCAGAGCACACATAATATTGAGTGTCTTTTCGTGGACCACCTTTAGGAAGGTAAACCGGAGCAGGTTTACCGCAATGCTGACAGGGTACATAACCCTGAATTGGTTTATTGTTGTTCCGCATTGGCCTGACCTTCTAGAATCTGGTTCATCACATTGCGAATGGTTTTATTCAGCTCTTGATAGCGGCTGAGTTTATCCATGACGTTGGCCGGAAGCCCTAACGCCTCCGGTGAAATGCCACCGGACGTACTGAGCTTCATCAGCTTTTTGAGTAGCTGTTTCATGCTGACGTTTTGAAACTGCCCGCGCAGTTGGTCAATTTCGCTTTCCAGTGCATCCGCTTCACGAATTAATGCCTGTAGTTGTTCAACTTTCATAATGTTCCCCTGTCTCACGACGTTGATTTGGTAGGTGCGCCCCTGATTCACATCGTTGGCGGTTGTCAGGTCACCGATAACCTTCCATTTCTAAGGCTAAGGGTTGTATATCGGTCTATTGGGACTTTTGCCCCTTTCATAAGTGGAGAAATCAAACATTGAATACCTTCAATGCTCCACCCAGTAATATCTTTTAATGCTTGTTCCAGCCCAGAAATCTGTTTTTGTGGGGGCTGGTTACACTTATTTTCAGTGCTCCAAGGGAGTGCTCCGCACTCTTTTTGAAGACGTTTCACGTCTTTTTTCTTAACGAGCGCGTATTTCTCCGCGCACGTTTCAATGACCTTATCGAGCCATTGGATACCAATAACCCTTTTCACGGTGTCACCGTACTTGTTGTGCTTCTCTTCATAGGCCAGCTTTGCCTTAAAGCCCAAATCACAAAAGCCTTTCCAGCGGGAGTTATCTGCATGGTCTCGAAGCTCTTCCAGCTCTTTGTCGAACGCGGTATCCATTGCAGATGCTCTGCGAAGTTGCCGCCAGATACCCACCGAAGGTGCACCGGACTGTGAAAACTGTCTGATACGATGAACACTCGCCCATGCTCTTGCAGAAAATGCCGTGGTTTCGGCATCGTCTTCCGGCATGTGTGAGCCGTTAATGTTCTTGGAAATGTATTTGATGATGTAGCCTGTCGCGCTGCCTTTGGATGGATCTAGAAACTCAATCTTGATACGACGCTCTTTTTCCAGCTTGCCCGCTTTGTTATACAACTCGTACTTATCTTCATCACAGGCAATGCCCTCACAGATAGCTACCAAGTTATCTTTCTGGGCTGGGTGAACGTACAGGAACATGTGAGCATGTGGGGTACCGTCCTTGTGGGGTTCGGCTACCCGCAGACCAAACCATTGAATATCAATCTTTGGCTTTTTAAACCATGCCCGCGCAAGTCTCCACTGCTCCATAAGCCTTTCGTGGGCTTCTTTCGGTGTGCAGCCGTTCCACTTGTCAGAATTGCGGTGGTATTTACTCGGCAGTGTCCATGTGATGAACACACCCTCAAAACCTAAGTCAATCGCTCTCTCTTCATCACCACGAGAACGCACAACAAGCTCGATACGGCGATTTTCATGATTCGCCGTGGTTCGCTTAACCACTTCGTCTAAATCGAATGCTTGCCCCGTTTCTGGGTTAAATACAGCCATAGATTCTACGTATTCTTTGGCTTCAATCTGCTTTCGCTTCCAACGAGCAAAAGAGCGAGAGGAAACATACCTGCGTTGCCCCTTCTTGCCACCCACACGCTCAAGGGCGATTTGGGAATACTCAATGTACTGGTTACGGAGAAACATAAACTTTCGAACCAGATAATCCACATCCAGACAACGACGAATCGCGCGTTCAATCTCGCGCTCTGCATCTTCAATGGTCTTGTGTTTTTTCTTTAACACTGGTGGTTTGATGTGGACGGACGCCATCACATCAGAGATCTCTTTGAAGCCTTTTTTCAAGGCTCTGAGGTACTTCTGCTTAGAATCAGGGCTAACCAAGTAGCAATCGAAATCACTAGTAATCACGACTTGGTTAATCTGGATGTCCTGTAAGGTGCGAGTGAAACGCTCTGTCATGTTAAATGCTAGTCGCTCTAACGCCTCATCGTTCATCAAAGTGAAGTGGTCTAACTCAACAGCATCACGCATACCACTGGTAAAACGTGGTCTTTCTGATGCATTACTGCGCTCATCCACAAATGGATATTTCTTTTCGATAGTCGGAGCATGCCTTAGGCCATGACGAACAGCATCATTTGTGAAGTGTTGGATGTTCTCAGGTGTCGCATTGCCGCGCTGTTTACGTTTGGAAATAGCAAATTTCACATCGTCCTGAACGATACGAGGCAAGCGAGGTACAAAACGACGACTGAATGGAGTAGAAAGCAACTTAATATTCCTTATAACGCTTCAAAGGTTTTTGGTATTGTGGTGGGTTGTTCCAAAGTTTAACTGCCTCCTGATATGTTGAGGTTTCAATTCCCTCAAACTCACAGTCATGGCAATAAACGAAATGTCTCGGTTTCTCTTCCAAGGTTTGCTCACAAAACACATTCGTGCTTTTGCAGTTGCTGCATGGTTTGATTGCTTGAAGGCTTATTCTACAGCTCACGACAGAAGCCCTTCGCATAGCAGCTAGCAATCCATGACTTAAATTCAATCGGGTGGATTCCATCTCTAATCAATAACCAGCCAACGCCCATAAAAGTCACAACTAACAATGGGTCTTTTGCTTTCCTTCCTGTCTTGATAAGTAAATCAATTAACACTTTGTTCTTATCCATGCTCAACACCCAAGCGACCTAATGCACCGTACTTGTGAAAATCGTTAATATCTTCGGACTCGAACAGCCTTTCAGAATTCCGTTTTACTGGTTTAGCTCGTCTCTTTAACCCAAACTCTTTACGAATACTGCTCCATTCATTCAAAGCCCTTTCGGTTAGTTCTGGGTTGAAGTTCTCGCACCCTTCCATATCTGGGCAGGGTGCATGTATCGGGTCTGAAATTGGCAAATCTGCGATAGATTTTGCGGGAGTGAAATCAACGTCCATATCAAACCTATACTCTTAAGTATTGGGACATCAATCTGCCAGTAGCCTTGAAGTAAGACAGACGATTTTCTATTTCAACAGTGTGTCGCTCTTTTTGATATATGGTCATACTTGCGCAGTGTAGTAATCGTTTCTTTTCACGCTGACTCATATCCAGACTGTTAAGCAAGCAATGAACCTGCATGTATGAAGCAGATTTTGGACTAGTGCGCATTGCGCCATAAATTCGTTTAAATGCTGTTTTCATAAAGCCCTCAAGAAGTGATAGCCAAAGTATTGTCCTGCGCTAATCGCGAGCATAAAAAGGAATACTGCAAGCAAACCTTTCATGCCTCGCCTTCCTCTTCGTCTTTTTTGTTTTTGGCTGGGATAACGAATTGGTTAGCACCGACGCGACGGTCAAACTCAAGTTTATTGATAAGTACTAAACCACCTGATTTTTCCTGTGGAACAAGCGGAATTGCTCCCTCTTTGATTAGCTCATTCAGCTTTGAAAGGCTTACGCCAGTTTCCTCTGTAAACTTCTTCTTTGTCTGCACTGTCGCCGTCATTTGTAAATTACCTCCCGCTCATAAAGACCCACATGCAGTCATATTTGGGTTTATGCAAGATGACTACACGGTGAAATCATTACACCGTGTATCTATCTTGTCAATTATTTTTTGACTACACTGTGTAACCATTATTTGGTCGCGGAAATTTAAGGACGTGGAATGAGCAGAGATATTGCACCATTTGGACTGCGGATGAAGTCTGATTTAAAAGAAGCTTTAGATATGCAGGCCAAGGAAAACAAACGGTCACTAAATGCGGAAATTACATCTAGATTAGAGGGGACAATCTCAGATACTAATAACTTATTTATACCAGCTGAAAAAGCGCATCAATTGGTCGTTGAGTCGAGAGCAAAAGTCAAAGAGCGAATTCTAATAAAGACATTTCAAGATATTCATGAAGGCATTCAAAAAGGGGTGGATATCGTGTATGTGAATTTGGATGAGTTTCATCTTGACGAAATGAGCTACGAGCTCTTTGAAGAATTATTGAAGCCAACACTTTCAAAGCTAAGTGAATTGGGTTATCAGCACGATCTTTTTGATTTAAGCGTAAAGGTTACTCTTATAGAGGAATGAGTGAAGTAACATGATTCAATCTAGTGAGCAGGGGTTTTATACCACCCATGACCCAAACCGTTTTTTCAGTCTAAAGCGGGATGCAAAGAACCATGAAATTACCATCGGGTTGCGCAATGACGAACTGTACCCAAACAAGGATTTTCGAAGGCTTGATGAACTCATTACGCTTTGGTATCGGTTGCACGGAAAAACGCTAAAAGACCATATCCGGCTGAACAAGCTACTATGCCGAATATCAAAGGGCATGGGTAACCCGATTGCCAGTGAAGTGACCAGTGAAGCTTTTGCCCGGTATCGGGAGCAGCGAACCACAGAAGTGAGCACCACAACCGCGAACCGAGAACACGCTTATCTAAGAGCAATGTTTAATGAGTTAAAACGACTTGGTGTCATTAATTACGAAAATCCGGTTTCAAACATTCGGCAATTCAAAGAGCGGGAAGGAGAATTGCGCTTTCTGTCTCATGATGAAATTACGCATTTACTTACCGCTTGTGACAAGTCCAGCAATAAAAGCCTGATTTATGTTGTTAAGGTTTGCCTTGCGACTGGTGCAAGGTGGAGTGAAGCAGAAAGCCTAAAAGCTTCCCAGGTGGCAAACGGGAAAATCACTTACCTAAATACTAAGTCTGGTAAGAACCGCTCAATCCCCATCAATGACCAGCTTTATCAGGAACTAATCAGACTAGGTAAGAAAGGTGATGAAAAGCTATTTTTGTCCAGCCTGAGCGCGTTCAGAAAAGCGATACAAAAAGCAAGCATCAGCTTACCAAGAGGGCAAATGTCCCATGTTCTGCGCCATACATTTGCAAGCCATTTTGTTATGGCGGGCGGGAATATCGTTGTTTTAAAAGATATTCTTGGTCACAGCGAAATAACTACAACAATGAGATACTCGCACCTTGCGCCTAGTCATTTGACTGACGCAATTAAACTCAATCCATTAAATCAACATCAATAAAATCTAACAACATCAGAGGTAATTAATGAAACGCATTCTTCCACTAATTTTAGCTACATCTTTTTCAGTGAATGCAAGTGTATGGGACGACATAAAAAACACTCCTGCGACACAATTAGATGTAGGCAGAATCTATCTTGATATGTTTTCTACGATGTACAAGGAACAGTTTGTAGGTCAAAAAGTTGGTGACACAAAATACAAAGTGAAAAGCCTTGATAGCTTTGGTAGCGATGGAAAGTTAGGTCTTAAGGTTGGCTACGAAGCAAGAGGGAAGTACATCAATCCTCAAGAGTGCGGTATGTTCGTTAATATCTCTAAACAAGCCTTACCAGCGGGGAAGTTAGCTGAAGGTATATACCCTCAAATGAAACCTGAAAACAAAGAAGAATTCGCATCTACTTTTTTATATGAAGTTCAGTTAATTAATACTGATAACGGTGCGGTAATGGCTGAATGCAGAAGTGATAAACTTTAATTGGCAGCTCCTTAGCACTGAATAGTTACAGCATACATATTCAAATAATTTGATTTACAGAATTGCAGCCTTCGGGCTGTTTTTCTTTGCCTTTTTCTTTTCCTGCGGATACATGTGGACACATACGGATAAAATGCAATTTCCTCTTTTTTTAACCTATTGTTTTTACAGTGCTGTTATGGGTTTTCCAAATCCGCGTGTTGGGAGTTCGAATCTCTCCACCCCTGCCATTATTTAATGCATATCTATGCAAAAAGAAAGGCCGCTAGTTATAGCGGCCTTTTTCTTTATCAATTCTTGTGAAATTCTTTTTTAAAAATCAGTTTGAGCTCTGCTCTCTTACTCCCACTTTCGTTCACATTTCTAAATCGCTTGTATAATACCAATTCCATTAATTAAGTTATCAGGTTAATCCAATCTCTAAAGCAGAGTGATACCAATTCCATTAATTAAGTTATCAGGTTAACCCAATCTCTAAAGCAGAGTGAGATAACTCTGCTTTTCTCTGAACAGAACTTATTCCAGGCACGACAAAGCTTGTCGACAATATCGCCATAGTTTTCAAAACATCGATTTGCGAGTTCGTTTTGACGAAGCCAACTCCACACCTGCTCTATTGGGTTCAGTTCCGGGGAATATGGCGGTATATGAATGATACTGAGGTTGTCAAAATCATCTGCAAGATAGCTTTGGTGCCAACTCGCTTGATCCATAATGACAACAGAGTGCTTACCTGTTGGTGTGGCATGTGAGATAAGCCGAAGTTGTTCCTTCATTGCCTCCATATTACTAACAGGCACAACAATGGCTTCCGCATCACCAGTGGTAACGCATACGGCTCCAAACAAGTATGCATATTCAAATTGCTGCTGTTGTACCGCCCTCGGACGAGTGCCCTTGGGAGCCCATATTCGGGTTGTCGTGTTGCGCTGACCAAACCTGGCCTCATCCTGGAACCATATCTGAACATCTTTTAGTGCGACATGCCCGGGGATCTTAAGGATCGTTTCTATTGGGAATTTTTTTAAAAGTTTCTTGGGCTTCTATTGATTGCTTAGGATGCTTGGAGCGAGTCGTAATCCAACTCAAGCCAATATCGTGTAGCAGGCGATATATCCCTGACTGTTGATAGGTAATACCAAAATTGCTTTCTATAAAGAGGCCGATCTCCCTTGCCTGAAGGCGGCCCCCATCAGCATTAACAGCGTGTTCGGTGACATACTCTTTGAGCTGTTGCCTTTGCTCTTCGGTTAAGCGGTGAGGCCTCCCTGAATGACGCTTTTCTTGCAGTCCTTCAAGGCCGTGATCGAGATAGGCCTTAACCCATTTGTTAACGCTAACTCTGCTGACTTTGAGGAACTGAGCGATCTCTGTACGGCTTTTACCATCAACAAAGTGGGAAACAGCAAGGTAACGTATTCTAAGCCGAGCGTTAGATGTGGAGTTGATAAGGCTGGGGAAATCGTGCTTCATGAGGGCTCCTTTAAGAGCCTTCATTAGATCACAAAATTAATGGAATTGGTATGAGATAACTCTGCTTTTCTCTGAACAGAACTTATTCCAGGCACGACAAAGCTTGTCGACAATATCACCATAGTTTTCAAAACATCGATTTGCGAGTTCGTTTTGACGAAGCCAACTCCACACCTGCTCTATTGGGTTCAGTTCCGGGGAATATGGCGGTATATGAATGATACTGAGGTTGTCAAAATCATCTGCAAGATAGCTTTGGTGCCAACTCGCTTGATCCATAATGACAACAGAGTGCTTACCTGTTGGTGTGGCATGTGAGATAAGCCGAAGTTGTTCCTTCATTGCCTCCATATTACTAACAGGCACAACAATGGCTTCCGCATCACCAGTGGTAACGCATACGGCTCCAAACAAGTATGCATATTCAAATTGCTGCTGTTGTACCGCCCTCGGACGAGTGCCCTTGGGAGCCCATATTCGGGTTGTCGTGTTGCGCTGACCAAACCTGGCCTCATCCTGGAACCATATTTGAACATCTTTTAGTGCGACATGCCCGGGGATCTTAAGGATCGTTTCTATTGGGAATTTTTTTAAAAGCTTCTTGAGCTTCTATTGCTTGCTTAGGGTGCTTGGAGCGAGTCGTAATCCAACTCAAGCCAATATCATGTAGCAGGCGATATATCCCTGACTGTTGATAGGTAATACCAAAATTGCTTTCTATAAAGAGGCCGATATCCCTTGCCTGGAGGCGGCCACCATCAGCATTAACAGCATGTTCGGTGACATACTCTTTGAGTTGTTGCCTTTGCTCTTCGGTTAAGCGGTGAGGCCTCCCTGAATGACGCTTTTCTTGCAGTCCTTCAAGGCCGTGATCGAGATAGGCCTTAACCCATTTATTAACGCTAACTCTGCTGACTTTGAGGAACTTAGCGATCTCTGTACGGCTTTTACCATCAACAAAGTGGGAAACAGCAAGGTAACGTATTCTAAGCCGAGCGTTAGACGTGGAGTTGATAAGGCTGGGGAAATCGTGCTTCATGAGGGCTCCTTTAAGAGCCCTCATTAGATCACAAAATTAATGGAATTGGTATAATTGGTTTCGTGCATGAATAATCGAAATCAGTCTAAAATGTGTCATCGCGTAACCTATCTCTGCACTGTGATATGTGCTCTTGGTATTCTATATCCGATTCCAAGTGAAGAGATTTTTCAAATATACAGCAAAGATTCCATAACGCTCTTTCCTCTGCTTGATCTTCAATAGCAAGGACTTCTTTGTCGCTGAACCTACGTGTCAATTCGAATAACACCCATGCTTCATCATTGGTAAGTGTGATTTTTACTTGTTTACTCATAACATCCCACCGCACTAAAATACTTACACGACATAATCATGACCAAACATGGTACTGCATAAATCTTATGAAATCTCTCATAAGATGAAAGTCTACTATCAGAGGATAAGTGAACGGTATTGTCCAGCTCCGTGCATCTGGTCCGGCCCAAGAGACAAAATACTTCATGGTAACTTCCTCCCAAAACCTTTCAAAATCAGAATTAAAAATAGTAATCCCTTAAGTGAATGCGTATTCAGCTATGATTTCCAGGACACTAGTCTAACTTTTAAATCTATAAACTCGGTTAAATGTCATAGTGCTCCACCAAACCAATAAGTAAATGGTCAACGCAAATACAGGATAACTAGGTATCACAAACAACAGGTGAGCAATGAAAGGTAAGAGCCAATATGCTTTGGCAGAACGAATTAGCAGATACGGGATAGCTATCGAAGATATTACCGCAAATGAGACAAAAGCAGTAAGGCCGTACGCAAATATGCTTTCGCCTCCTGAGTAGTTTATAGCATTAGAGTAAACAACTGGTACATCCCTTACCAATAGTACTGCAACATAAATAGCTACGCCTATAGACAGAAAAATTGCACAATATCTAGTGTACTTATTCATATTTACCTTTTTTCTTATAGAACCACACGTGGTCACTCCCAAATATCGTTACTTTTTAACATCTAAGTCTCTACATTACATTTGTATAATAGTTCGCTTGGATAATTGTCCAGTTTGACTGGAGCAGAACAATTATGCCTTCAACACCGCCCACCAAAAGGAATGGAAAATGCCATGTGTTGGGAGTCAATCTTAGACGCTTGTATGTGTAATTTAGACCAGACTATCAAATATTTATTCGAAATACGGCAAACAAATATGCACTGCAATACTGGATATTCCTAATCCCCACCCAACTAACATAGTCAACTGAGAAAAATATTCATATTGGCCTTCGTTGTTCCGTTTATCGTAATGGCTCACCACAACAGATAATTGAGAAATAATTCCACATAAAAAGGCAGTCAACATCAGATATAAGGGTATACCCTCTAATATAAGCCCATATCCTCTACCCGGAACAACCATTTTCCCGTAATACGCTGATATACCACCATAAGAAGTTAATATTAGAGCTATTGATATTTTTTTGACTCTTGTCTTCAGTGGAACAACTGCAGGTACATACCATCTTCGCATCCGCCCCCCTTACACTTAATGCTTTCTGTTCGTTTTTACTCCGTCTAACAATCTCGTTCTTCTCTCTAAATCATTGACGGTGATAATGAATAATCATGATAAATATATGAATAATTTAGATAATACGTAACTCAAGTGAACTTGCCAAATATAGAAGGGCGAAAAGCATCCGTATATCAAAATAAACTTCACCAAGAGGCAGGTGAAGTTTTGCATACTTCAGTAAAACTACTGAATAAAGTTGAGTTAATAGCGGAAGTAGTAAATGAAAGAAAATGATGTGATGGACGCCCCCATTAACGGCTTCGATGAGCCAGAATTAAGGTGTTAGCACTTAATTACGAAGGAGCATCCATCATGAACATTAAAGTTGTTGGTATCGATATTGCCAAATCCGTCTTTCAGGTTTGTGTTCTACTTCATGATAACAAGGTGGCATGGAACAGAAAGATCACCAGAAGTGATTTGATGAAGAAACTGAGTCAGCTTCCTGAAAACACTCTCATCGCTATGGAAGCTTGCGCATCATCCCATCATTGGGCACGACAAATGAAGCAACACGGGTTTGAAGTCATACTGCTCCCAGCTCAATTCGTTAAACCGTTTGTTGGGCACCAGAAGAACGATGCCAATGATGCCAGAGCAATATGCGAAGCTTCCCAACGACCAGATGTTCACCCAGTTCAAGTAAAGACTATTGAGCAGCAAGACATCAAGGCGTTGCGAAACGTTCGCCAACGCCTTGTTGATAATCGCATTGCTTTAGTTAATCAATCTCGTGCTATGGCTGCTGAATATGGTGTGATATTCCCTAAGCACGTGACTAAATTTCAAGAACTTCTGCCATTAGCTATTGAAGATGCGAGTAATCAGCTATCTCACGTTATGAGGCGTGTATTGCTTGAAAACTACAATGAGCTTAGGCAGGTAAATAGGGATATTCAGCAAGTGGAACACGACTTACTGGAGCTGTGTAAAACCAATCCCCGTTTTAAAGCGTTACAAGAAGTTCCGGGATTTGGCCCCATTATCAGTTCTGCATTAATTAGTGAACTCGGTACTGGGAAGCAATTCTCTAATGGCCGTCAGTTTTCTGCTTGGTGTGGTTTAGTTCCGAAGCAACATAGTTCAGGCGGTAAATCCTGCCTGAAAGGTATTACCAAAAACGGCAATAGACAGCTACGAACGCTAATTTTGCATGGCGCACGAGCGGTTGTTCGGTATGCAGATAAACGTCAGGACAAGATGGGAATTTGGTTACGGGATCTTATTGCCAGAAGAGGCAAAGTTAAAGCTGTTGTCGCCTTGGCTAATAAGCTATGTCGAGTTGGATGGCATCTTTTAAGCTCAGGTGAACAATTCAACGTGAATAAAGCCTTTGCGTAACCGTTAATATATAGAGTTACTTACAAATAAACAGCAGTACCCGAGTTTGCAAGTATTGATGAACTAACGGTCAACGTCTCTGCGAAAACCTAATTTTGGACAAGGCATTACTGATGCCGTGAAAATGTAAAGGAAGCAGAGAGCAGATTACATCATGGCGCGAGCAGTAAAAGCTCATAGAGACGTCGGATATATGTCAGCGAGCCGAACCTAATCAGTTCTTGCAATCACAGGGGCGTCCATATATGTCCAAAAGCTTTCAAAAAGGCCGCTAGAAATAGCGGCCTTTGTCATTTTACGAAATGGGACTATACATCTATGTGTCTTTCATCTCGTAGGGATTGACGGTGATAACCTCTCTCCCTGTGAACTCATTAAGCTCCATGAAGGTATTTGCAAGAGGAAGCAGCTCATTCTTGTGAAACAGCCAATCCACCTTATTCAAATCCAATGAAGTAATGCCCTCTCTTCGAACGCTCATCAGTTCGATGGGAACGCGATGAAGGGCTAGAGCATCATTCATGGTTTGGTTCTTCACATCCCTAAACGAGTCCTTTGCTTCCACCTGGCCTATAGGTTTGAGCTCGGGGGCTTTGGTGTCTTTACCCTTGGCATTCACAAACATATTTTTGAATGCCAGACCTTCTTTCGCTCTTAACCTTTCCTTGATTTCCTGCTCTTGCTTATCCGTCATGGCCGGTTCGTTCATATACAGCAGATAACCCGCATGTTGACCATTGCGGTAATACTGACGACGAAACAAAGTCGCATCATCATTGAGCCAAATCGAAGTCAGGCCACTAACGTGGGAAGGAAGCCCATAAACCTCCTGAGCAACATCATAACCCGCGAGGTGGAATATCTGCCCGTTCTTAAAGTCAATGCGGCCATTATCGTCATACGCTTTCGGTTTATAGCTGTACCCAAGGTCACCACGTCTTCGCATATAGAGCGCAGGAAAGTGCTTGATTTGAACCACCTCCCCAAGTCCACCCCAGTTGCGGATAATTTGAAGATACCCATTCCCAAAGGTTAAGTAGTCCTGGATAAACTGTTTTAAGTCGCTTCTGGTTAAGAGTTCATTGGTCGACACTAAATACGTCAGCGTATTGCGCTTAAACTCAATGGCACTGAAATGCATCGGGTTTACTCGTAACGCCTTTGCTAATGTATCTAAAGCGATAGGTGGCTCGTACAAGCCATTTATCAGAGCGACTTCCAGATAGCCCAGAATGTCGCTGTTCATTACGCTGACAGGGCTAGAAAATTCAATATCAAGCACGATTCACTACCTTCCTGTTATTTCCATTCGCCGTTTTTGTTCAATTTAACGGTTTCAAAATCAATAACAGCAGCCTTATCTAGTTGTTCGACAACATAAGCCAGAGAAGCAGATTCATAATTTTCTAGTTGGTTTAATCCATCATTACGCTTGCCGAATGATTGTCTGAAAGCTCTGTCCAAGAAATAAATAGACAAGTTGTCAAGACTGGTCACCATGATGCCGCGAGCAGGAAAGCAAGAAGGCATAAAGGCTGGCATTGCACCATAAGACTCTTTAATTTGTCGCATTTCTATCTGATGGACAGGTTGTTTAGGGGCTACTTTTTTTGCTAGAAGCTCACACTGTCATTGGCAACCAAATCACTACCTGAATCGACCAGCCTCCTGTATACCAGCGACTAGTTGTAAATTCCAAGCTTTTCATACACCAGTGGAGGCATATTCTCAGCGTGGCTGTGCTTACGTTTAGAGTTATAAAACATCTCAATGTAATCGAAAATATCTGAACGTGCTTTTTCTCTTGTTTGGTAGATCTTTTTCTTAATCCGTTCACGTTTTAGAAGCTGGAAGAAGCTTTCTGCTACTGCGTTGTCATGACAGTTTCCCCTGCGACTCATACTAGGTATCAGGTTATGCTCTTTTAAGAACGCCTGCCATTCATAGCCCGTGAACTGACTTCCCTGATCAGAATGGATTAGCACTGTACTTTTAGGCTTTCGACGCCATACCGCAGCGAGAAGCGCTTGTGTTACCAACTCTGATTCCATCCTTGAACTCATTGACCAACCGACCACCGCTCTCGAATAAAGGTCGAGCACGACTGCTAGATACAACCAACCTTCGTGTGTTCTGATATAAGTGATGTCTGTTACCCAAGATTGATTCGGCTCAGATGGCGAGAATTCACGGTCTAATATGTTTTCAGCAATAAGTGCTGGCTGACCACTATACATGCCACGACGCTTCTTATATCCAACTTGAGCTTTCAGTCCCTCTTGTCGCATCAGGCGGGCGACTCGGTGCCTGCTGCATGTCTCCCCTAAATCCCGTAGATCACTTTGAACCTTGCGGTAACCATAGACACAACCACTTTCAAGCCAAGAGTGCTTAATCAAGCCCAGTAAGCGCTCGTCCTCAATAGCTCTGGCAGATTTTGGCTTCCTTATCCATGCGTAGAAACCACTGCGTTGAATATTCAAGACCTGACACATTAAACGTACGGGATATTTGTTGAGTCGGGATTTTATAAACGCGTATTTTTCTTTGACTCGCTGGCGAAAAATACAGTTGCTTCCTTTAGGATGTCACGTTCCTGTGTCACTCGTTTCAGCTCTTTTTCCAGCTCTCGTATTTTCGCTTCTTGCTCATTTGCTTGCTGGTAGTGCTTGCTGTCTGACCCGTACTTCTTCATCCAGTTGTAGAGACTATTGGTGGAGACTCCAAGGCGTTCTGACACACTTGCTACCGTGTAGCCTTGTTCGGTGACTTGTTTTACGGCTTGGATTTTAAATTCTTCGGTAAACTGCTTATTCATTTGCCCTCCTGTGGACTACTAATTGTAATTCAAATTAGTGGCTACAGGAGGCTGGTCGATTCATTATTTACGTCTCAGGATTGCTGGGTAGGTATAGAAACTAAAGGTGAATACACTCAAGGAATGACGGTAGTGGACAGGTACCTGCTAACAGGGAACGAACCAAATGCTAAGGTATTGTTCGATATCGACAGGGAAGGGTTTGTTGACCTGATAGTAGATTGCCTGAAAGCATATGACTGAAACAGGTAGCTATGTCTACAGGTAACTATGTTTACAGTGAACTATGCCTAGAGAGGACTATGTATTAAGGGGAGCTCTCCCCTTAATACAAAATACCATTTTAACGTATAAGTCTCACGACTAGTGAGCCAGGAGCACGAACAGACTCAACGTTGTGGCTGATAACCGTGCCATCTTCCGGGGCTTTGTAGATCTCCACTTCATCACCAAAGCTATTATATTGAGTTGCCAATAGCGTTCCTTTAGATACGAAATCCAGCAGTTCAACATGACAAATAACAAAACCACCCTGGTTGGCGCGGACACTGATAATTTCTGAACCCTCTACACACTCAGAGTTTGAAGGTGTCACTGAACCTTCAATCATTTCATAAGACTTAAGGATGTTTAATATCCCCTCGGTAGCACGATTGATCATCGCCAAATCTGTATAGCGACCAATACCTATCTCAATCGTGATTGATGGAATACCCGCACGGTTGTAGACGGTTTCGAGAATGCCCGGATCTCCCGGATCATTTAGGATGACATCTGGATTTATTAATCTCGCCATACGGATGGAGTCGCCTAAACGATAGTCGGCAAATGCGTAAAGAGGGTAAGCGGAACCACTCGTTTGAGAGTGAAGGTCAATCGCTAAATCTGCGTTCGGCTTCAATAAGTTCTCCCACAAGCTATAAGCATAACGGTGTGCATCATCACCCTGGGCTGTTCCGGGAAATACACGGTTTAAGTTAGCAGATGAGCTATCAGGAGCCGCTGAATGGAAATCGCGGCTATGACGTGCAATGCCCGATAAGTTGACGGTAGGCACAATGGTGACAGTACCAGCAAGCTCTTTATCAATGAGCGTTCTGGCTAGTTGCTGAGCTGTTAAGATACCGTTTTGCTCATCACCATGAATACCCGCGGTAATCATCAGTCGCTTACCCGTTTTTTTACCTTTGAACACCCTAACTGCTAATGTTTGAGGATGGCCAATGGCGTCTGTTGCGATTGCGAACCAGAATTTGTGCTCTCCTGCATCCAGTGCGTTAACATCTAACGCCTGAATAGTTGGATACATAGGAACAATGCATTCATTCAAAGATATGGTCATCAACCGCTCCGGTATTTATGGTAATAACTGTCTATGTTATCTGAATTACGGTATTTTAGCTTTCCTGAATTTTATGATGAGTAATAGGAACATGAATATTCACTTCGATTTACACCCTGAGAAAGAAATAGAAGACACTATTCTTAATGGGCTTATTGCATACAACGCGAACCATCTTCCCGATGGTGAGAGGATAAAAATAGCTTGTTATGCACGCAATGAATCGGGAGGGATCATCGGTGGTCTAAAGGGCGAGATTTATACCAATACGTTGTTTATTGCCCACTTTTGGATTGATGAAGAATCCCGGGGTGAAAAGCTTGGTTCTAAGCTGCTAAACAAAGTTGAGTCAGAGGTTAGAGAGAAAGGGGTCACCGATATATATCTGGATACATTCTCTTTTCAGGCCAGAGATTTTTATCTCAAAGTTGGATTTACAGAAGTTGGAAAATATAGCGGTTTCCCAGCGAAAGGAATCGATAAGTACTTCTTTCAAAAGCATATCGGATAGGTGATTTGCAGATCTTTGCAAACTACACCACCATAAACTAATTTTAACTAATCAGAATTAAATAAATAGCATAGACAAGTAGTAAATATTTTGGCTGGGGAAGGTTAAATCGGTAATACAGAACTGTATTGATTGAATCAGCACTTACCTGTGAGGGTTAAGCATGGAACGAATACTCTCTCCCTTAATTTTATTGCTCAACCGTTTTTCATTTCGCATTAAGTTTATGGCGATTGGGGCGATCTTTATTGCCCCATTGCTGGTGACTAACCTAATTTTGTGGTCACAACTCGATTCAAAAATCGCTTTCGCTGAAAAAGAGAGAGTAGGCACAGAATACATTCCAATACTGAGACACTTGGCAGCCAACATGGCGGGTCATAGAGGAACCACGCAGGGGTTGATGAGTGGCGATAATTCCTTCGCTCCCAAAGTTCAAAAACGTAAAGATACAGTCGATGAGTATTTTAAAGAACTCGCACTGGCAGATGATGAGTTAGGGGAGGTATTGGATAGTAAACCTGGTTCACAGGAGATATTGAGAACCTGGCAAAACCTAAAGAGTGCAACCGCCCTTTCTGCTCAGGAAAACTTCTTAGCTCACACCGAAATGATCGCTCTCGTTCTGCAACACATGCAGCATGTGGCTAACCAGTCCAACCTGATTCTAGATCCTGAGCTGGACAGTTATTACCTGATGGACACTGTCGTTAACCTGTTACCTGCGCTGGCGGAAAGCATGGGACAAGTTCGTGGTGCAGGTGCTGGAGCAATCGCTAAAAACGATCTTTCTTTATATCCGACGTTGAAACTCTCTGTGTTGAGTGACAGATTGATAAGCCACTTGGATAGATTGCGGATAGCGCTAGGTACTGCAGAGAAAGAGAACTCGACTCTGATAGCGAGTCTCTCGAAGCCCGGACAGGAAGCGGTAGAAGCCACTCATAAGTTCATAAAGATGACTGAAGAAGAACTGCTTGGCAGTCAGCTTGCTTCTGTCAGCGCAGGTGAATACTTCGAGGCTGGGACCAAAGCCATCGCAGGTTGTTTGGCGTTATACGATATCGTCGTCCCTGAGCTGGATCGCTTGCTGAGTGAACGCATTGCCGAGGATAAAGGTTATATGAATCTGGTTCTATGGATCTTTGTTCTCGTTATTATCCTGATATCGATCATCTTTGTTGCTCTCTATATTGCTCTTGGTCATTCGATCGATCATTTGAGTCATGTCGCCACTCAGTTGGCTGAAGGTGATCTGACTGCGCGCAGTGAATTAAATGTTAAGGATGAGTTTGGCAGAACCAGTATCGCACTAAACCGAATTGCCAATGACTTTGGACGGGCCATGTTCAATATCAAGCACTCTAGTGACAACCTGGATTCGATATGCGGCAACATGTACGAAGCGAATGAGAAGACTTGTGAAGGCGTATTAAAGCAAGAGACTGATATTGATATGGCTGCGACCTCTATCAATCAGATGACTCTGAGTGTGCAGGAGGTGAGCAACAGTACTGTTCAGGCAGCAAAAGCAGCTGAGAGTGCTAAGCAGGCGGCAGGTAATGGATTAGACGTTGTGAACTCAGTCGTTGGTTCAATCGAGACACTCGCTACTGAAGTTGAGAGGGCGGGTGAGGTAGTTATGACGCTAGAGAGTGATAGCAACAATATCACTGCGATTCTGGACGTGATAAGAGGTATTGCTGACCAAACCAACTTACTAGCACTCAATGCAGCGATTGAAGCCGCACGAGCTGGAGAGCATGGACGTGGATTTGCAGTGGTAGCGGATGAAGTTAGAACTTTGGCGCAACGAACTCAGGAATCCACTCATGAAATTCAGGAGATGATAACCAAGTTACAAAGTGGTTCTCAGGATGCAGCAGAAGCAATGAAATTAGGTGTGGAGCAGGCGCATCGAAGTGTAGAGCAGGCGTCCGGGGCAGAGCAGGCTCTTCAAGAGATTGTTGTAGCAGTTGATGTTATCAATAACATGAGTACGCAGATAGCAACAGCGGCAGAGCAACAAGGAACGGTTGCAGAAGAGATAAATCGAAGCATTATTAGTGTAAAGGATGTTGCGGCTCAGACATCACATGACGCCAATATTTCTCGTGAGTCTAGTGGTCGGGTAAGGGCGCTATCTTCAGAAGTACGCTCACTGTCTAATCGTTTTATTGTTGATGAAGGGCAAGTGGAAGCGGGGTGGGTTCCTCCGAAGAAATTGTTTGAATGGGACAGTTCATACTCCGTAGGTATTCAGGAGATAGACAGACAGCACCGTAGTCTGATGACCCTTGCTAATGAGTACCATAGAACTCAGATAACCAAGAGCGCCAGAGGTGCTATTGCACGTGTTATGGAAGGTGTTATTGAGTACACCAAGAGCCATTTCCAATATGAAGAAAGCCTGATGAAAAAATATGGTTATCCCGATTTAGAACCGCACAAAGCGAAACACCGCAAGCTTGAGGCGGAAGCTCAGAGCTTCAAAGACCGATTTGATCGAGGTGAAGATCTTGGTGAAGAGTTTTCTAAGTTCCTCGAAGGTTGGTTACTTAACCATATAAAGAAAGCCGACCAAGAATACTCGGAACATTTAAATAGCCGAGGTGTAAGTTAGAAGTCTCCAGTAGCGCTGATAAGTAACGCTTATCAGCGTTATAACTCCTAGTGTTTAGATCGTATTGATAGATCCGCTTAATATATCGACATCAGACAGAGGATGTCGACGTTGGTATGTGGAATTTCTGGTTCTTAAAAATACGAGTGAAACATGAAAAAATCGATCCTTTCTTTGTCTTTGATTTCTGTAATTGCATTAACGGGTTGTGTAAGCCCAGATGGTACTGATGATCCTAACGCTGCAACTAAACAAGGTGCTGCCGGTGGCGCGTTACTTGGGTTGACTCTAGGAGCATTGACAGGGGATGCTGATCTTGCTGTTAAAGGTGCGATAGCCGGAGGAGTCGCTGGTGGTGTGAGTGGGGCAGCTCACGATATCCAGAACAACCGTGAAAACATCCGCCACGATAGCCGAAATGATGCGATATCTGATATCGGTTCAGGACAAGCTCAGACTCAGACCACAGATACCAACCAGTATTGGGATGAAATCGATCGCTTTATTGGTAATTGGGACGTCTCTATTCGTAATACCACTGACGGAAGTAGTATCAGTGATATCAAAGCGAGCGGCTCACTGACTTCGATTGCAAATGCCAATGTAGCTATTACAACTGACACTGGCCTGGAGTTGGATGCAAACTTCTCTTACTCACAAGGTGAAGGATACCGCTTAGATATTATTAACCAAACTAAACAAGTATCAGTTGGCTTTGCTGGAGAGCAGCTGGATAGTAATCAGCGCTATAGCTTTTATCCAACCAATGTTCAGGATGTGATTTATGAGGGTGTAAATACCTCGGATATTCGCGTTGAACTGAGCTTTGTTGGTTCTCAGGTATGGCGAATTGAATCCTTTGTTTATCAGGATGGCAGTGAGCAGAAATTGCAGGAGTTCAGGTTCACTAAGTCAGAATCATAAAACTTAATACCCTATGAGAACTTAAATCACTGAGCTTAACCTACAAAAACATGTTAGCTCAGTGATTTTCTTTTAACGGCTAAACACCCATCTGTCACTCAAAATAAAGTTGCTTAACATTCCGACCAGTACGCCAGATACCAGAGCTATATAAACCCCAACAGGCTCTGCACTAAGTATTTTTGATACCAGATTAAACACAATAAAGTTAGGCACCGCAGAAATGGTGGCGACAAATAAGAATCTTTGCCACTGGTTTAGCTTTTTAGCCTTGTTTGCACTTTGGAAGGTAAACCAACGATTTCCTAACCAGGTTGCAGTTGCAGCAAACAGAAAGGCGATGATTCGAGCAATCATTAAATCCAATTGAACGACCTGATAACTAAAGTAAAACACAGAAGCATCAACCATAAATCCAAAGCAGCCCACAACCGCAAAGCTTGATATCTTAACCAGGTTCATGCGCAGCCCTGCATCGATACAATACTCGCTTAGACCTGGCAATATAATCGGCCGTACAGTTGAGTCCATTTTCCTCTAATACAGGAGTGACTTCTTTCGCTTTACCAACCAGGTAGTACTTATCCGGCAGATTGATACTAGAGTTCTCAACATCTAGCTTCTTTGCCTGACCGAAGCTGTAAAATTGTGCAGAGAAGGGGCGACTTCCAATGTAGAAGACGGGATCTGAACTTTGAATGTGGTCAAAAATTACACGGTCACTTTTTTCATCGGCTTTACCCAGATTAAGTACCAAAATCGCCAGCATTAGGAGAACGGGAAGTACTGCTGCTGTACCTGATATCCATCTTATGTCCTTATTATTTATCAGCATCGCAATTAAAAGACCTAAAGCCGGAATACCTGGAAGTACGTAGGCTGGCAGGATGTTTCCTGCCATGGTGAAAAGCACCATAGGGGATATAAGCCACAAGAAAAGAAAGCTAGCCAGACTTTTGTTTAAACTGCTTTGCTCTTTAATTATTGAACGTCGTTTCCAGAATAATATAGGCAGAACGAGTGACCAAGGAAGCGCAGACTGTAGCCAGAATAGCCAAATCATACCTCGTGGTTGATCATGCGCTGAACCGTACAGATCGCCTTGCCATCCACTGACAACAAATCGCTTGAAGTGCTCACCCACAATAAAGTAGTCAATGAAACCCGGTGTGGCGAGTTCTGCTAACACATACCAGGGAATGGCAATCATCAGCATCAGGCAAACACCTGACTTAATAGGGAACCGCCCCCAAAACTCTTTGAATGCACCAACAAAACCGTGTTGAAGAACTAACCAGGGAAAGATGGCCAATCCAGCTAACACAATGGCAACGGGTCCTTTGGCAAGCAGCCCACAGGCTAATCCGACAAAAAACAGATATCCCCACAACCGGGACCGATTATTCTGCCCTTCCCAACAGTAGTAGAAACCAATCATAGTCATTGTTGTCGACAAGGTTAGTGCCATATCCGTCATTACAGCCCCTGCCGCAATGGAGAAGATACCGCAGGTTGCCAGAACGATTGATGCAACCAGAGCATTGATTCCAGATTTTTTTGCAAAGAATGCGATCAGAGCAATAGTTACCACGCCAGCTATCCAGTGCGGAAGACGCACAGCAAACTCGCTTATACCCAATAGCTTGATACTTGCTGCACTCATCCAGGTGAATAGCGGTGGTTTTCCCCAGAATGGCACCCCGTAGTCGAACTGAGGTGTTAACCAGTTTCCGGTTTCAGCCATGAGCCTTGCCATCTCACCATAGCGCGCTTCTGTTGTGTCCATTAGCGGGTATGTAGCCAGTGAAATAAGCCTGAGTAGCAACGCAAAACCTAGTAGCAACCAAAGGTGATTTTTGTTGATACTCATGCGGTGCTTCCTAGTTTAACCTTGCGCTTTTTAGCGGGTTGGTTGTGAATGGATTTGATCAGATAGAGTGGCCTTTGCTTAGTTTCAGTAAAGATTCGCCCAACGTACTCGCCGAGTAGTCCGATGCAAAGAAGCTGAATGCCTCCAAGTGTTAGTTGGACTACCATGGATGATGGATAGCCAGTAACGGGCTCACCGAAGAACAGGGTTTTGGTTACGATGACCATTCCATAAATAAATGCAGATAGAGCGGTGATGCTTCCTAATACTGTTGCTATTCGAAGAGGGCGAATAGAGAAAGAGGTAATGCCATCCATTGCTAGTCCAACTAGCTTTAAGTAGTTCCACTTTGTATCGCCACAAAAGCGGGCATCTCGTTCAAACTGCAATGTGGTTTGAGAAAATCCAGGCCATGAGAAGATGCCCTTCATGTATCGGTTTCGTTCTGGCAGTCGATTGATATGATCGACCACTTGTCGGCTTAACAGCCTGAAATCACCTACATTTTCTGGTATATCAAGCTTGGCTAACTTATTAAGTAGTTTATAGAAACAACGGGCGGAGAACTGCTTAAACCAGCTTTCTCCTTCTCGGCTGGCTCGTTGCATATTTACAACGTCATAGCCTTCCTGCCATTTCTCGATCATTTCGGGGATCAGCTCTGGAGGGTCCTGTAGATCAGCATCTATCAGTATCACGGCTTCGCCATTGCTATGCTGTAAACCTGCACTCATGGCACACTCTTTACCGAAATTCCGGCTGAGTGAAACACAGTGAATTTGGCTGCTGGTGGCCTTGAATGATTGTACGATACTGGCGCTCTTATCTGTGCTGCCATCATCGACATACACAATTTCCGATTGAACTGCCAGCCCATCCAAAACAGCTACTAAGCGCTGGTGAAATTCAGGTAAGACATCCTGCTCATTCAAAAAAGGAACAATCACAGATAGTTCAGCAGCAGGCTCTGTTTCACGAGCTATAGTAAGTGGACCAATTTGGTGCAATAAGGGTGCATTCATCTTTCATTTCCCTGCAAATTTGACAGATAGAATGTAACTGGCCTTGTGTGAATGAGTTGTCGTCGACATATTTTTCACATAAAAAAGACGATCATATCAGTGGGTTTCTGGAAGGTAGTTTGAGATGAAGAAAGTTCTGTTAGTTGAAGATAACCGCGAGATTGCGGGTATGTTGTTTGACTATTTTGAGTGTATGGGGATGGAACTGGATTATGCCGACAATGGCGAACTGGGACTCAAACTGGCGATGGAAAATGAGTTCGATATCGTTCTTCTCGATCTGATGCTTCCCAGAATGGATGGGCTAACTGTCTGTAATAAACTCAGAGAAGCGGGAAACAGTACTCCGGTACTGATGTTAACGGCTTTAGACAGCAGAGAAGATCAGCTTAAAGGCTTTAAGCATGGTGCAGATGACTATCTCACCAAACCTTTTGATCTGGAAATTCTATCTGCGCGAATGGATGCACTGCTTAGGCGCTATAAAGGGGCCGTAGCCAACACTAAGCTGACGTTTGGTGAAGTGACTATAGATCAGATCAGCAGGCGAGCTTACCGACAAGATAAGCTACTGGCCCTCAATCCAACAACCTACACTATTCTGGAAATGTTGGTTATTAAAGCCCCTGAAGTGGTAACCCGTAAGCAAATCGCGACAAAGCTTTGGAGTGAAGAGGAGCCAAACAATGATGTATTGCGCAGCCACATCTATCAGTTGCGAACTCAATTAGATAAACCTTTTGAATCTTCGATATTAACTACGATTCCTAAAGTCGGTTTTCGGCTGGAGAGGTCGTTATGATTAATCAACTGTTTTCCAGCACTCGCAGCTTAACCGGAAGACTGGCCGCTTTCTTTCTCCTGCTCTCTGTTTCCGTAGGTCTGTTTTGCTATGCAATCTTTATTGTCGCTTTAGTCTGGTCTGAAGACAGAGTTGGTGAACGAAGAATTTTGCTGGATCGGGACATTGCTGTTGAGCGCTTTATTGCTGGAGAAAAGGGCCCCATCGACGTAGATCTTCTGACTGTTGCATACAACGATCTTTCCGATGTTCCGGGAGTATTTGATAAGTACCTAGTCGGTAATAAACATTTTTTGGGAGAGACTGACGAAGAGCCTATCTCTCACATGCTCTACTTAGGGGAGTATACTCACAACGGTAAAACTTACCCGATAGTTCTTTCTACAGAAATAGATCGTATTGAATTTACTTCTGAAGAGATGATGTTACCCATTGTTGCTGTGCTGGCAATGGTGTCAGTACTGATGTTCTCTTTCGGTACACTGCTTTATAAGTTATCCCAGAAACTGATTGAGCCAATCAATTCGCTGACATCCCAACTTGAAGAGCATCGGGGAGAAATAGGAAAGGCCTTTGAAGTCCCGGAAAACGCAGCGATTGAGTTTGTTACTCTCACTAAGGAACTAAACCATTATCGCTCAGAAATAAAATCCGTTATTCAACGTGAGCAAGCATTTGCCCGCTACGCCAGTCATGAGCTAAGAACTCCACTAACAGTGATGCAAGGATCAACCAACTTGTTGGCAAGAGGGGAGAAAAGTGAATTTCAGGCTCGACAAGTAGGACGTATTGCAGAAGCGACTTATCAGATGCGAACTATGGTTGATGCACTGCTCAGTCTGGTTCGGTATGAAAGAAGCAAAGATGATACACCCGACAGAAAAGTGAGCAGAGAGGAGCTAGAGAAGATAGTAGCTCAAAATTCTGCTCAGGCATCGGATAAGCAGCTGGCGTTTGACATCCATGTAACGGGTTTTCCTTCGATACCAGCCAGCGAAGCAGTAATGAATATGCTTGTTGGCAACCTTATCAGAAATGCTATCGCGGCTACTCCACAGGGAATGATTCGTATCGAAATGACGGATAAAAACTTACTGGTGATAGATGAGGGAGAGGGCTTACAAGCTATTCCTAGTGAAGATGGTCATGGAATGGGACTCTTAATAGTCGAGCATTTGTGCCAGAGGTTTTCATGGAGATTCTCACTGCAAAACCATTCTGATGGAGGTTGCGTCGCGGCAATATTTTTTTAATAGTAATTAGCTATTGAATCTATAAGTTTAATCGTTTTTATCTTTTTTGTAACTCCGAGTATTCTTAACCCATACAAGAGATTAAGAAGCAAAATAAACAATTTAAAGAATACTTCGGAGGATTTATGGAAAAGAATATCATCGGACTCGACAAAGCACAGACTCTAGAACTGACCGATAAGCTAAATACTCTTCTGGCTGACTATCAGGTTCTTTACATGAACGTTCGTGGTTATCACTGGAATATAAAAGGTCGTGATTTTTATGAATTACACGCAAAGTTTGAAGAAATTTATAACGACCTGATCGTGAAGGTTGATGAAATTGCAGAACGTATTCTGACTTTGGAGTCGACACCGGTACACGGTTACTCAAAGTACCTGGAGGTTTCTGAAATTAGCGAAGCACTGGATGTGACAAATGGTGCTGTGGCTATTGAGCAGATTTTGGACGCTTATAGAGCTCTTTTGGTTAAACAGCGCAACATTCTTTCAATGGCTTCGGAGCTGGGTGATGAGGGGACGGTTTCACTTCTTAGTGATTACATCAGCCAGCAGGAAAAAGAAACTTGGATGATGAACGCTTATCTTCAGTAAATTGCAACGCCAATAATACATGCCTTTTTGCCTCACATTGTTTGTGAGGCTTTTTTAATTCAGGCATTGGTAATATTGGTTATTTGTCTAACCCCTGAATAATCACAAATTTTTCCAACAATTCTTCTTCTGTTTCTATGTTGTCCGGGTCGGTGATAATACACTTGGTAATTGGGCAAACAGATTGACAGGTCGGGGCTTCATAATGGCCTTTGCATTCCGTGCATAGTAGTGGGTCGATCTCATAGATCTCATCACCCATTGAGATAGCACTATTCGGGCATTCCGGTTCGCACATATCACAATTGATACAACTGGCTTGGATTAGCAGCGCCATCGGTAACTCTCTCTATATAGACTGTGTGTGTTTGGATAAACACGGAAAATTTAATGGGCGCGAAGTGTAGCACAAGTGAAGCAATAATCACCAGTTTCTGGGAATAGAAACTGGTGACTATAGGGGGATATGAAAACTAAGCAGCAACCTTCGTTGACGTTGACCAGCAATATATGTCGTGCTCACTCACGTCATCACTGATGCATGAGATGCTTGGTAGTAGCTCTAGAGATTGTTGAGAGTTGAACACATAGTCAGTAACTATTGACCAGCCCAGAACAACACATGCTCCACCATTATTATTAATATACCCGGCAATTTGACCGGCACACGACTCGCTATAGGTCTCGATTTTGTAGATATCGCTCATGAGAGAATCCACCTATATGTCAGTTTACATAAAAAAAGTACCAGTAGTTTTGCTACTGATACTTTTATTGTATGCATTTCTGGTGCCACTGCAATACGGTTACATCACACTCTTGGAGTTGTTACACTAAGTTACAGTATTTAGTGCTTATTACCTGTTTTTAGGAAACATTTAGTTGCAAATAGTGTTGTAATCGTTTGCATTAAACAGGGTTTCGGGTGTTTTTGCCGTCATTTAAATTACGCATTAGCAAACCATATTGCAAATCCATGTCTTCTGGGACAGGAATAAACACAAAGTGACCATTGCCTTTTGCGTCTTCAATTGACTCTGATTTGCGGTTTTCCATCGTATCTAAAGTAAAGATAACATTGCCTTGCGGGGTCATCAGCTCAAGGCTATCACCTACCACAAACTTGTTTTTAACCTCTACTTCCGCAAGATTGCCGCGACGTTTACCTGTGAACTCACCAACAAACTGCTGGGAATCTGACACTGAGTAGCCATAGTCATAGTTTTGATAAGCGTCATGAGTATGACGGCGAAGGAAACCTTCGGTATAGCCACGGTGAGCAAGGCTTTCAAGCGTACCCATCAGGCTTTCATCAAATGGCTTGCCGGCAACAGCATCGTCAATTGCTTTACGGTAAACTTGTGCCGTTCTAGCACAGTAATAGAAAGACTTGGTTCGGCCTTCAATCTTAAGCGAGTGGACACCCATCTTAGTTAAGCGCTCAACATGCTGAACTGCACGAAGATCTTTAGAGTTCATGATGTAGGTACCATGCTCATCTTCAAAAGCGGCCATTTTTTCTTCAGGACGATGGCTTTCTGAAAGCAGAACTACTTCATCCGTTGGTTTGCCAAGGCCAATAGTGTTGTCTGGGCGTTCTTCTGCTTCCTGAATCTCTACGATCTGACCTGCATCATTTTGCTCAGCGCCTTCCACTTTGTATTCCCAACGGCATGCGTTGGTGCAAGTACCCTGGTTTGGATCTCGTTTGTTTATGTATCCAGAAAGCAGGCAACGACCAGAGTAAGCCATACATAGTGCACCGTGAACGAAGATTTCGATTTCGGTTTTCGGGCACTTTTCACGAATTTCTTCGATCTCTTCCAGAGATAACTCGCGTGAAAGAATCACACGTTCAACACCTTGGGTTTCCCAGAACTTAACGGTAGCCCAGTTAACTGCGTTTGCCTGTACTGACAGGTGAATTGGCATTTCCGGGAAGGCTTCACGAACCATCATGATAAGACCTGGGTCAGACATAATTAATGCGTCTGGGCCCATATCGACAACGGGTTTAAGATCACGGATAAAGGTTTTCAGCTTAGAGTTGTGAGGCTGAATATTACATACAACATAAAGCTTTTTGCCTTGTGCATGTGCTTCATCAATACCGATCTTTAGGTTTTCGTGGTTAAACTCGTTGTTACGTACACGAAGGCTGTAACGAGGTTGTCCGGCGTATACTGCGTCAGCACCATAAGCGAATGCGTAGCGCATATTCTTAAGGCTACCCGCAGGGGATAGTAATTCTGGTTTAAACATTGCTTTATCTCTAGTCTGATATCAAGTCAGAATTACGCTACCTGATAGCGTAATTGGGAGCGCGAATTTTACGCGAAAAGAAGGTTGTTGGATAGAGGGAAATTTAAAGCCTAATCACCACTAAATGTGTGGTAATCAGGCTTTAGTGAGATTACGCTTCTGGTAGTCCACCAAGAGCTTCATATAGCCCTGGCAGGAAAGCACCGAATTCAGAACTCATCAGAGAGAAATCTGCGTCAAAGCGAGCAGCCTGATCTTCTCTTGGGATGTCTTCATTCTGATCTTTGATATCGTCGCTGAATTTAAGGCGTTTGATGCTGCCGTCGTCAGCGAGCAGGAACTCAATGCGCTCTTGCCAGTTCAGCGCCAGTTTCGTTACTACTTTGTCTGACTCAAGGTGGTTCAGGATCTCTTCTGCACTCAGTTCTTGTTTCTTACAGCGAATAATACCGCCATCTTCCTGAACAGAGCGTAGTTCAGCTTCATCAAGAACTTCCAGTCCCTGAGGTGCGTTGCCACTCTTAACCCAGTCGGTCATTGAGTCTTCAACGGCTCTTTCCGGGAATGCCAGAACAACAGGCAGACTGCCCATTGTTTTACGTAGAAGGGCAAGAACATCTTCCGCTTTTTTATGGCTGCTTGCATCAACCAGAATAAAGCCTTCTTTTGGCAGGATAAGAACGAAAGTGTTCTGACTTTTACTAAAAGCGCGAGGAAGAAGATCGACAATGATGTCTTCTTTGATGTTGTCTTTCTCTTTCTTATTCAGAGGACGGCCTTCTTGCTGTTCCATCATCTCAACTTTTTCATTCATCGAGTCTTTGATAACAGATGCCGGAAGCATTTTCTCTTCTTTCTTTGCGCAGATAAGAATGCGGTTTTCGGAAACATGCGTCATCATATCTCCATGCTTACCCATAACATTCGTCCAGCCGAATTTACTCTTATCCTGACTGCCGCAAGGTGTAAAGCGGAACTCCTCAAGCTGTTTTTCGAGTTTATCTGCGTTAAATTCGATCTCGCGATTGAAGCGATATACCAGACAGTTTTTAAACCACATAATTTTTCTCATGTATCCAAATCAGGATCGCAATGATAGTGGAAATCGACGGTTTTGTTGAGGAGTTTGTTTCGTACTTTGTACCTTCTGACAAGAAGTTATGCATTAGAGCAAAATTAAAAAATAACAATGAATTGAATACGACAGTTATATGAAAAATAGTTTGCAAAGGTCACAAAAGTGTCATACTAAGTAAAGATAATGCGTAGCGTTGATAGAAACTTAAAGGTTGTTCAATTATGTCTAGAAGGATTCTGGTGGTTGAAGACGAAGCTCCTATTCGTGAGATGTTGTGCTTTGTTCTTGAACAGAAGGGGTATCAAGCAGTTGAAGCAGAAGATTACGATACTGCAATAAACAAACTGTGCGAACCATACCCAGACCTCATTCTTTTGGATTGGATGCTACCAGGTGGTTCTGGTATCAATCTGATCAAACACCTCAAGCGAGACGAGCTTACCCGTAACATTCCAATTGTTATGCTGACTGCTCGTGGCGAAGAAGAGGATAAAGTTCGTGGCCTTGAAGCCGGAGCGGATGACTACATTACTAAGCCGTTTTCACCTAAAGAGCTGGTGGCACGTCTGAAAGCGGTAATTCGACGCGTCACTCCTACAGCACTAGAAGATATTATTGATGTTCAGGGCTTAAGGCTTGATCCTGTCTCTCACCGGGTAACAGTGAATGACGATGCGATTGATATGGGACCAACCGAGTTCAAAATGCTGCACTTTTTCATGACCCATCAAGAGCGTGTATATAGCCGTGAGCAGTTACTAAATAATGTTTGGGGCACAAACGTTTATGTTGAAGATCGTACAGTAGATGTACATATTCGTCGTCTACGCAAAGCTTTGGAATCCGATGGTCACGATAAGCTTATTCAGACTGTACGAGGTGCAGGCTACCGTTTCTCAACCAAGGCGTAAGGATTCCGGATTCGGAGATTTAAATGGTTGAAAGGTTAACCTGGAAAAAGCTAGCCTGGTCGCTAGTTTTTTTTTACACCCCCTGGGTCATCATTGGATGGCTCTTCGGTTACATGCCGTGGCTTTTACTCGCTGCTACGGTAATTCAATTGCTGTGGCATCTCCATAATCAGGTACGTTTGTCTACCTGGTTATGGGATGAAAAGCGTTTATCTCCTCCTTCTGGAAGCGGTCACTGGGAAAGCCTGTTTAACGGTATTTACCGACTGCAACAAAGACAGCGAAACCGAAGAAAAGAGTTGGCGAATCTGATTCGCCGATTCCGTATTGGTGCTGAAGCACTGCCCGATGCGGTCGTAGTATTTCGCTCTGAGGGGAATATCGTTTGGTGCAATAAGTTAGCACAGCATCTACTGGGTTTTCGCTGGCCCGACGATTCCGGACAACCTATCTCTAATCTTATCCGTACTCCTGATTTTATTAAGTACCTGAACAAGAATGACTTCTCTGATCCTTTAGAGATGCGTTCTCCTCTTAATATTGAACGTATGCTTGAACTGCGTATCGTTCCTTATACCGAGGGGGAGTATTTGATGGTTGTACGTGATGTCACTCAGTTGAAGCAGTTAGAAGGCATGCGCAGCAACTTCTTTGCTAACGTCTCCCATGAACTTCGTACACCGATGACCGTTCTTCGTGGCTACCTGGAAATGACCGAAGATCCGGATATGGTGGTGGGTCCTATGTGGACCAAAGCGCACGGTGTGATGACTGAGCAGTTGGATAGAATGAATAGCCTGGTGAGCCAGTTACTGACTCTGTCAAAAATTGAAGCGGCTCCGATGCATGAACTGGATCAGGTGGTCAATGTTCCCCGGATGCTTGAAGTTCTTGAGAAAGAAGCAGTCACACTAAGCGGAAGTGAAGGGCACGTTTTTGATTTTGATATTGATGAAAAGCTTAAGGTGCTTGGCGATGAAGATCAGCTCCGAAGTGCGATATCAAATCTTGTTTACAATGCAGTGAAATACACACCTGCTGGCGCCGAAATTCATGTTCGTTGGTATGAAACGAAGAAAGGTGCTCATCTGGATGTTGAAGATAGCGGTGAAGGTATTGAACCTCAGCATCTGCATCGTCTTACGGAGCGCTTTTATCGGGTAGATAAAGCTCGATCAAGGGATACCGGAGGAAGCGGACTAGGGCTCGCGATTGTAAAGCATGCACTTAACCATCATGATTCAATGCTGGAAATCAGTAGTGAAGTGGGAGTTGGTAGCCAGTTTGCATTTATTTTGCCTAGTAAGTTAATCGTGAAGTAACAAGCCCTAACATCTGACAGGAGTTATCTTTGCATAAGTACATCAGGAAAACGGTTTTATCTGCGATGTTAATATCGGTGTCTGCTAGCGCGTGGGCAGAACCCCTACCTGATTACAATAAAGTTCAGGGGCTTTCCGGCAATTTGATCTCTATAGGCTCAGATACCTTAGCAAGCATGATGTCTCGCTGGAGCGAAGAGTTTCAAAACATCTACCCCAATGTGAATATTCAGGTTCAGGCTTCTGGTTCTTCAACCGCAACACCTGCGTTGACGGAAGGAACAGCACAGCTTGGGCCTATGAGTCGCCAAATGCGGCTTAAAGAGATCGAAGCCTTTGAAAATGAACACGGTTATAAACCTACAGAGTTGAGAATTGCGGTAGATGCTATTGGTATCTTTGTGCATGAAGACAACCCTCTCAAAGGCTTGAACTTCCAACAAGTCGACAGCATTTTTTCTTCCACAATGCTTTGTGGTGGTCATTTCCCTATTGAGAGATGGGAACAGCTGGGGATTCAAGCTGACTGGGCGAAACGACGCTTTCAGCTTTTCGGGCGAAACTCTGTATCCGGAACGTATGGGTATTTTAAGCAAAACGTATTGTGCGGAGGCGACTTTAAGAAGTATGTGAATGAGCAACCAGGTTCTGCTTCGGTTGTTCAGTCTGTCGCATCTTCTATCAACACTATTGGCTATTCCGGTGTTGGGTATCGTGTCGCGGGAGCTCGTTTACTTCCTATTGCCAAGCAAGGTGAAGATTACGTTTCTCCAACGGAAGAAAATATTCTCAATAGTAAGTACCCACTATCCCGTTACCTATACATATATGTTAATAAACATCCAGGTAAGCGTATGCCAGCGGTCGAAAAAGAGTTTATAAGATTTATTTACTCGAAGCAGGGGCAGGAGATGGTAAAAAGTGAAGGCTATGCACCTCTGTCAGAAACGTTTGCCGATAGCGAGTTACAAAAAATCGGCCTGTAGCTGGGCCGATTTTTATGTTTATTCATAGAGATTTAGTGGCTAACTCAATACCAGTTTCCAGTCGGCTTTCTGCCAGTACTCCTGTTCAGTTACTAAATCGGCATGTAGCAGTTTATTATTTCCCAGCCACTCGCTTTCTTCGCACTCCAGCATCCACTCGTTGTCATCTGTCACTCTTATCTTGATTGCAGGAAGCTTTTCTTCATTTCGTTGCCCATTAAGCAGAACAGCCAGACGAAGAATTCGGATCAGAGTCAAAATGTGTTTTTTCTTGAACAAGTTAAACTCAGGCATCTCTTGTAGTTTAAGAGATTTTCGATGAAATCTCGCCAAGGTTGCCAGCAGCAACTGCTGCTCCTGATTGAAACCAGGCATGTTGGTGTGTTTAAGAATGTAAGATGAGTGACGATGAAACCCCTGATAGCTGATGCTAAGACCAACTTCATGCAACATAGCGCTCCAGCCAAGCAATGACGCTTGTTCACCATGCTTAAGGATGCCTTCTTTCCCAACCACTTGCTTTAGGAACTTATTTGCCTGTTTTCGGATTTTATCAGCGTGGTTTAGATCGACCAGATGCTTGCGAGCCAGATTTTCGGTAGTACGCATACGAATATCTGAGCGTTCAAAGCGCTCCTCCATTTCGTATAACAAACCTTCCCGTAGTGCGCCATCTGAAAAGTGAAGCTCTTTAATCTTAAGTCGATTGATGATGGCATCTAAAATAGCGACACCTGCTGCGAAAACAGGTTTGCGTTCATCGTTCAGTCCCTGAAGTTTGATCTCTTCGATAGAGCTAAACTCGCATAGAGCATCAATTAGCTTAGCCATGCGTTTAGATGTGATTACACCATCTTCATAACCAATACCGATTAGAACTTCTTTGATCGCCTTAATCGTGCCCGAAGACCCCAGAGCAGCATCCCATCCTTTTTTCTTATATTGCTCAATTAACGACTCAAACTGTTGTTGAGCGGCAATACCGGCTTTGGAAAAGTTCTTCTTTGACAGCTTTCCATTCGCAAAGAACTGATTGGTGAAGCTCACGCACCCCATCAAAGTACTGTTTACTAACTCAGGCTCGAAATCATTACCGATGATCATCTCGGTACTACCACCACCAATATCAATCACGAGCTTGGTCTTTGATTCTGGTTGGGTGTGGGCAACACCAGCATAAATCAGACGTGCTTCTTCAACACCGGAAATGATTTCTATTGGAAACGGGAGGACTTCTTTGGCTCTTCGCATAAAGAAACTTGCGTTGCGAGCCTGGCGAAGTGTGTGGGTTGCGGCAATACGAACGTTGCCAATGTCAAAACCCTGAAGCCTTTCGGCAAACATGGCCAGACAATCCACACCTCTTTGTATGGCTTCTTCTGAAAGAAGTTTGTCTTTGCCTAGCCCTGAAGCGAGCCGGACACGTTGTTTGTGCCGGCTTACTATTTGTAGGTCTTCTCCGACAATCTTCGCCACAACCATGTGGAAACTGTTGGACCCAAGGTCAATGGCGGCAATGTCACGAGATTGCAGACCCAGTTTTTCATTCATTCTTTGCTTCTAACCGTTTTTCGTTTTCTTTTCGGCTCTGTTTTTCCACTTGTTTTATATAGTCATAAATAGCGATTTGAGAGCGTATTTTCTTACGGTTACCTCTTGGCACATAATTGTTGCTCATCTCGCCATCTATCCAACGAGCTTTTACAGTATCCGTAAAGTGAATCGCGATTATATCCATAATTCGCTTCTTAAGTCTCTCGTCCTTTATTGGAACTGCAACTTCGATTCGATGATCAATGTTACGGGTCATCCAGTCAGCAGAAGAGATATACACCTGCGGATCGCCTGCATTCTCTGTGATAATGACACGAGGGTGTTCCAGGAAGCGGTCAACAATACTTATGATCTTGATGTTATCACTGATACCTTTTACTCCCGGTACCAGAGAGCACATACCACGAATGATCATTCTGATCTTCACACCAGCAGTACTTGCACCGTATAGCTTGTTGATCAGCCCTTTATCCACCAGATTATTGACTTTCAGTGTGATGCTTGCCGATTTCCCTTCTTTTGCATTCGCAATTTCATTATCGATTAAGCGATATAGCTGTTTACGCGAGTTTCGTGGGGAGACGATAAGGTGGTCAAACCGTACAGGACGATATGGATTCTCAATGTATCCAAACACATTACGTACTTCGTCGGTGATCTCTCTATTTGCTGTTAGCAGCGAGAAGTCAGTATAAATTCTGGCAGTTCTTTCGTGGAAGTTACCAGTACCAACGTGAGCATATCTCACAATGTCATCACCTTCACGACGCGAGATAAGTAACAGTTTAGAGTGGATCTTCAAACCAGGTGCACCGAAGTGAACATGCACCCCTGCATCTGTCAGTACTTTAGACCATTCAATATTGGCTTCTTCATCGAAACGGGCCTGAAGCTCAACAATAACGGTCACCTCTTTACCTGTGTGAACCGCATCAATAAGAGAGTTCATCAGCTTAGAGTTTTTCGCAACACGGTAGATGTTGATCTTGATACTTCGGACTTTCGGGTCGAACGATGCCTGGCGTACCAACTCAGTAATATGTTCAAAGGTATGATAAGGATAGTAGAGCAGGATATCCTTCTCTCTAATTGCATCAAAGCTGTTGTTGTAGTTATCGAAGTCCGCGCTTGGTAGTGGCGGTAGTGGTTTGTTTTCCAGGTATTCACGTCCAACATTCGGGAAGCCCAGGAAATCTTTAAAGTTATGATAACGGCCGCCTGGAAGCAGACTGTCGTAGTTGGAGATTTTCAGTTTATCGCACAGCACATTGATCATGTTCTTAGGCATGCCGTTCTCATACACAAATCGAACAGGCATTGCAGTCAGACGCTGTGCTACACCTTCTGACATCTGCTCCAGTAGACTGTGTTCAACCTCGTAACCTAAGTCATACTCCGCATCTCGTGTCATTTTGAACGAGTAGCAGCTTAGCTCATCGTATTCGAAGAAGCCGCGGAAGATATCATCCAGACAGTACCGAATGATGTTATCCAGAAGGATAATGGTTTTTTTGCGCTTTCCTTTTTCTTCCGGAACCATAATGAACCGAGGCATATGCTCGGTAGGAATCTCAAGTAGTGCGTATTGGGTATCTGTATCGTCTTTCTTAATTTCAACACTCAGATAAGCATACTCATCTTTAAGAAACTGGAGTACATCGATATCTTCAGTCATCAAAAGTGGCGTGATATGTGGAAGAACTTCTTTACGGAAGTATTTTTTTACCCACTTCTGTTGATGCTCATTGAGCTGAGTTTCGTTGACAAGAAAGATTCGTCTTCTTGCCATTTCCATCAAAAGTTCGTTGTACAGGTCGTTGAATCTTTCATCCAGCTCGGCTGCTTTCTTCTGCATTTTCGCCAGTAGTTCTTTGGCGTTATCTTTTCGACCGCTTTCCTGACTAATAAGGATTCTGCGTTTTACATCGGCAAAACGAACCTTATAAAACTCATCAAGGTTATTTGAAAAGATACCCAGGAAGCGAACTCTTTCGATTAGGGGGACATTTTTGTCTGCAGCTTCTTGCAACACTCGCTCATTAAATGAAAGCCAGCTTAGTTCTTTTTCAATATATAGCGATTCAGCGCTCATGATACCTTCCGATTTATGTCAACTAGCGTTGGGATATAGGCAATATCCCTAAAATCTAAATAGAGGGGTAGAGGATGAAGGGTAGACTGTTTTTATTACATAAGTGTGTCGCCCCTATAGAAATCTTAGCGTAAATTTCAGTTAGTTACAGACTTTTTGACGCACTATTTTTGAGATGAGAGTCGACTTTGTAATATAACTGTCACCGAATCGAAATATTATTGGTGAGATTTAAACTATCAGATTTCGCAATGTCTATGAGACTCGATATCCAATCGGGTCTCATGCGGGACTTTAAGGTAGAATTAATACAGCCATCTTCTTATAGAACAGGTAATTATCACGCTATGCCGCAGGCCGAATTTTCACTAAAAGAGAGAGACCGCACCCGATATGTTAAAGATCGGTTAGCTCGATTGATGGTCACTTCTGGTGGTGTTGGTGTGTTATTGGCGTTAGTACTCATGTTTATCTACCTGTTTACCGTTGTAACTCCCATATTTTCCAGCGCAGAGATCAAACTCATTGAGCAGGGAAAGCTTGATTCTGAGCATGCCATTATCGCTTCCGGTGTCGGTTATTATGGTGAAAATGCGTATTTGTTTGACGACTCAGGACAATTGACCTACCTAAGCCTTAAAGCGGAACGCAACCAACCCAAACTTAATGAAATTCTATCGACGCAGATTATCGAAGAGCCCACGGTGATTGCGACCTCAACTGACGGGAAAGCCTGGTATGGATACGGTAACAGTCAGGGTCAAGTTGTCGTTGTTCGACCTGAATTTAACGTTTCTTTTTCGGATAACAGAAGAATCCTGACTCCAGATCTAGATGCTTTTCTCGATGGTGAGTTGATTGTTATCGATGATAGTCGAGTATCTGTGAGTCAGTTAGCCCTAGCTGTAACAGATAGAGAAGCGATATTTGTTGCTATCAATGACCAAGGAAAGACAGTAGCAAAAAAGGTTCAGGCAGAGCTAAGTAGCAAAGGCGAAGTCGTTGCTCAGACTTTAACGATTCCTCAATTACCCTCAACGGTATCTAAACTTATTTTGGCCCCGGATGGTTCTCAGCTTTTCGCATTGTCTGGAGATGAGTTAATAGTATTAACGCAGGGTAGAAGAGGCTTTCAGGTAAGAGAAGTCCTCGATGTTACTTTAGGTGGGACTCTCCGAGGAGCTGCGAATATTCAGCTCTTGGCGGGAGCACAATCAGTATTGGTTACCCATAAAGAAGGTATTATTTCCCAATGGTTTGATGTTCTTAGTGAAGGAATGAGAACACTTACTCATATTCGGGATATAGAAGCGGAAACCGATCTCGCTGTGCTGGTCCCCAATGCCTATAAGAAAGGTTTTTTTGCTTTCCATCAATCAGGTATTTTGCAGTCCCATTATACGACGGGCGAAAACCTTGTTTATTCTGAGAAACTGTTTGAGTCAGCACCAAACGTTGCTTCGGTTTCTGGCAATGAAAATTATTTGCTTACTATCGAAAAGGATACGTTGAGCGTGTTTAAAGTTGATAACGCTCACCCTGAGATCTCGTTTAACTCATTGTGGAACAAGATTTGGTATGAAGGATATCCTGAACCTCAGTTTGTCTGGCAATCAACGGCATCAACAGATAGTTATGAGACCAAGTTTAGCCTGATACCATTAACATTTGGAACACTTAAGGCTGCTCTGTTTTGTATGTTATTTGCCGTTCCTATCGCGGTATTTGGTGCAATCTATACAGCGTACTTTATGACGCCTGCGATGCGTAAAGTCGTGAAACCAACGATCGAGCTTATGGAAGCATTGCCAACCGTAATCATCGGCTTTCTTGCTGGGATGTGGCTGGCTCCAATTGTTGAATCAAACCTTCCTGCAATTGCTTTAATCATTGTTGCTCTTCCACTATCAACGATTTTAATTGGCTCTCTCTGGGCTCTGATTCCAAAGAAGGTTTCTGAAAAGCAGACTAAAGGTTGGCACGCTTTATTGCTCATTCCTGTAATCTTGGTTATTACATCGTTGTCATTTTCATACAGTGCGGATATTGAGAGGCTGTACTTCTCTGGTGACATTCGTGTTTATCTGGCGGATATGGGCATCGACTTTGACCAAAGGAACGCGTTAGTTATTGGTATAGCGATGGGCTTTGCTGTTATTCCAAGCATATTCACCATTGCAGAGGACGCCATATTTTCTGTTCCTAAGCACTTGTCTGATGGTGCGTTGGCGTTAGGTGCAACCCCGTGGCAGTCGTTGACAAAGGTTGTTTTGCTCACAGCAAGTCCCGGTATTTTTTCTGCCGTTATGGTTGGTTTAGGACGAGCAGTTGGTGAGACTATGATTGTTTTAATGGCTACAGGTAACACACCAATACTGGATTGGAATATGCTGGAAGGCATGAGAACACTTTCTGCCACTATTGCGGTGGAGATGCCAGAGTCTGATGTGGGGTCGTCTCACTATAGGTTACTGTTCTTGTGTGCTTTGATATTGTTTATGTTCACCTTTGCTGTGAACTCACTGGCAGAGATGATTCGTTTCCGCCTTAGAAAAAAATACAGTTCAATGTAGTTATTCAGAAAGTTACGGTTTGATAGTTAAAGGTAGTTAGTTTGTTAGTTCAATGGTTTAAAGCAGGAAGACCCTGGGTCTGGTTATCGGGAGGAGCCGTCAGCATTAGTCTGGTATCGGTTCTTGGCCTGCTATTACTCATTGGATGGAAAGGGTTGACGTATTTCTGGCCTGCAAACGTGTACCAATGGGTTGATGTAGACGGGAATCGAATTGTTGGACAAATCTACCAACGAGATAAGGTTCCCATAGATCATGTCGTCAATGCGAAAGATCGTTTGCCAGCCGAGGTGTATGAGAGTGGTACTGCAGAAAGGCTGAATATTAAAGTGGGTAACCGGGAGCTATATCCACTCGATTTTATTAATGTATTCAGCAGTGATTTAGTTCAGGAAGAGACTCCAGAAAGCATTCTGGTGCTCGAAAGAACTCGTAATGGCGACTTTATTGGGAGGCCGATTGCGTATATCTCTGAGGGCGTGCGTTTTAATGAAAACATAGAGCAACGACTAGAAGAAGGCATTGAGTTTGCCAACCAGTTACGAGCTGAGATCGAGCAGGTTAAGTCAACAGAGGTACAGAATCAAAGCTGGATGTTAAGCCAGTTAAGGCTAAAGCGGAAAAAAGCGGAGCTTAACGGGCAACTTACGGATGATTATCTGAATGACTATAACCAGAAGAAAAATGAGATAGTTGAGAACTTATCTGAAGCCGAACACAGACTAGAGTTACTTAAAGACAGACTTGCTCAGGAGATTCTGGTTGTAGAAGAAATGAGTGGAAATCTCATTGAGCTTCCTATGGGAACGGTGCTTTCTGGTTGGTACCCCAATAAGATGGGAGGGTTTGAAAAGCTAGGACATTGGTTTGCTCAAGTTAAAAGCTTTTTAGTAGAAAACCCTAGAGAGGCAAACTCCGAAGGCGGTATCTTCCCAGCGATTTTTGGTACGGTTTTTCTTGTACTACTGATGTCTGTGATTGTCATGCCATTGGGTGTTATCGCGGCAATATACCTTCATGAATATGCAAGAGAAAGTGCGTTAACTCGCCTGATAAGAATTGCGGTCATAAATCTTGCCGGAGTACCTTCGATTGTTTATGGGGTGTTTGGATTAGGCTTTTTTGTTTATACCATCGGCAGCTCACTAGATAAGTTTTTATATGCAGATAAACTGCCAGAACCTACATTTGGTACTCCGGGGATTCTCTGGTCAGCACTGACGTTAGCTCTGTTAACTTTACCAGTAGTGATTGTTGCGACCGAAGAGGGCTTGAGTCGAATTCCGAACTCAGTCCGGCATGGTGCCTTAGCTCTGGGGGCAACTCAGTTCGAAACAATTTGGCGAATCGTATTACCGATGGCCAGCCCTGCAATCATTACCGGGTTGATACTGGCGATAGCCAGAGCAGCGGGAGAGGTTGCTCCATTAATGCTGGTAGGTGTTGTTAAACTGGCTCCAGCTTTACCTGTGGATGGTAATTTCCCATATGTTCATTTGGAACGTAAGTTTATGCATCTTGGCTATCACATATACGATGTTGGATTTCAGTCACCTAATATAGAAGCTGCTCGGCCTTTAGTGTATGCCACATCGTTTTTACTTGTTACAGTAATCGTTGGATTAAACCTTACGGCTATCAATATCAGAAATAACCTTCGGGAAAAATACCGTACTTTGGGGCAAAATTAAGCATGTTTTCGGTCAATACTGCACTGGGTTATAAACCACCATTAGATGTAAATAATCTTTCAGATGAGGACTCTGCGATTACGATCGAAGGTCTGAATCTGTTTTATAAAAATGGTGGTCAGGCACTTAAAGATATCTCGATGCGAATCCCCAAAGGGAAAGTGACTGCGTTCATTGGTCCATCGGGTTGTGGTAAGTCTACATTGCTGCGTTGTATGAATCGTATGAATGACCTGGTTGACGGCTGCAAAATAGACGGCAGAGTTTTGCTCCATGGCAAAAACGTTTATGACCCGCAAGTTGATGTTGCCACGCTGCGTAGACGTGTAGGAATGGTATTCCAGCGTCCGAACCCATTTCCTAAATCGATTTACGAAAATGTTGTGTTTGGACTCAGATTACAAGGCGTTAAAAATGCCAGAGCACTGGATGATGCCGCTGAGCGTTCACTTAAAGCTGCTGCACTTTGGGACGAAGTAAAAAACAGGCTTCATGAAAATGCGTTTGGGTTGTCTGGTGGACAACAACAGCGTTTGGTAATTGCCAGAGCAATTGCCATTGAGCCTGAAGTTTTATTGTTGGATGAGCCAACATCAGCATTGGATCCTATATCGACGTTGACGATTGAAGAGCTGGTATACGAACTGAAGACCAAGTACACGGTTGTGATAGTGACTCATAATATGCAGCAGGCAGCGCGAGTGAGTGATCACACAGCTTTTATTCACTTGGGGCAATTAGTTGAATATAGTGATACAGATTCCATATTTACTTCTCCAAAGCAAAAACGTACGGAAGACTATATAACCGGGCGTTATGGTTAAGGATTATTCTCATTAGCAGTAGGAGATAGCATGCATTTTGGCCGTCATATATCGGGGCAGTTTAACGTAGAACTGGAGTCGATCAGAACCCATGTGCTCACAATGGGGGGGCTGGTGGAGCAACAACTGTCATTTGCGATGCAGGCTCTGAACAAAGATGATATTGAGCTAGCGAAAAAAGTTGTACGAGACGACCACAAGGTGAATGCTATGGAAGTCTCGATTGATGAAGCTTGTACCCGAATCATCGCTAAAAGACAGCCGACTGCAATTGATCTTCGACTTATTATGGCAATCATAAAAACCATTACCGATCTCGAGCGTATTGGTGATGTTGCCACTCGTATTGCTTATGTTGCGATAGAAACGCCCTCATCTAAAGAACAGAAGTTTCATGTTTCACTAGAACCTCTCTGTCGACAAGCAATTGATATGCTTCACCAGGTTTTAGATGCGTTTGCCAGAATGGATGTCGATGCAGCAGCAGAAGTCTATAAGCTGGATAACCAACTGGATTCCGAGTATGAAGCCGTGATTCGACAGCTAATGACCTACATGATGGAAGATCCGAAAAATATTCCAAGCATTTTGCAGGTAATGTGGTCAGCAAGGGCGATAGAAAGGGTGGGTGATAGATGCCAAAACATCTGTGAATACATTATCTACTTCGTGAAAGGGAAGGATATCCGTCATCTCGATGAGGGTGATATCGATGAGTATATTAAGTAATTAATCTTGCTTATTAAAAGTTTGAAAGGAACTCTTGCTCTTGCTTATCGAGAAGCGTTTGAATGAGTGAGTTAAGCCACTTGGTCAGTGGATCATTGGTATTCTTTTGGTGGTAATGGCTTTTAAGAGGGTGGTAAACATCAATCCCCGTCAAGTCTACCTTTATTGCTCTTAGCTTAGGATGGTCCATAAATGGAAATATTGATGTTGTAGGAAGATACATATCTGTTTCCTGGATCACGTCAACTAAGGCCATTAGATACTCTGAGCGAAATCCTAGCTTAGGCTTATAGCCCAATGATTGAAGTACTTCTTCAGCGATAACGGTATAGCTATTCCATCCGGGAACGATCAGTGAGGCAAGCTCGTAGTCAGCAAACACATCTGGGCGAGTTACTCGCTCTTTGATTGGGTGCCCTTGTCTTACTGCAACATAAGAGTTCATTCCAATGAGAGTTTCAGTTCTGACCATTTTCGATGTGCTCGGTCTTTCGTGGTTAACTCCTATTAAAATTTCACCTTTCTCAATATCGGATAGTGTTGATGCGCTCCAGGAATGTATTTGAAGATCGGCTTTAGGTGCCAGTCTTTTAATTTCCTTTACAATTTTGCCTGATATTGCGCAGAGTACTGTTGAGTTTAGAGCTATCTTTATTGTCTTATCTATCGACATAAGATCTAGCTCCCGACCGAAGTTAAGCGTGTTGGAAAGCTCATTCATAATGGGAGCTAAGCGAGTGGCTAGCTCCTCTGCATATGCTGTCGCTGTTAACCCTTTGGGTGACTTAATAAATAGATCATCAGAGAAATGAACTCTCAGTTTCTGAAGGGACTGACTAATGGCGGGCTGAGAGACATAAAGCCTCTCAGACGCCTTGCGCATATTGAGTTCCTGAGACAGAACGATAAAGGTTCGTAGTAGATTTAAGTCCAGATTCTGATAGAGATCTTTTGCCATTTAAAACTTCTCAGGTACGTGTTGTTGTTCTTCAATCGGGGCTCGAATATACCCCTCTTTGCTAATTTCCGGTAGTTCGATTTCAGGGTGTTTAACTTCCTGATATTCAATGGAAGAGAGCAGATGACTAATGCAGTTCAGGCGTGCTCTTTTTTTATCATCAGAAGGAACAACCCACCAGGGGCACTGCTTAGTGTCAGTGTATTTAAACATCTGATCTTTTGCTTCGGAATATTCTTTCCAGCGGCTACGGGATTGCAGGTCCATCGGACTAAACTTCCAGCGTTTAACAGGGGTATTAATTCTTTCCAGAAAGCGTTTCTCTTGCTCTTCATCTGATACTGAGAACCAGTATTTAAGCAGGATTATGCCTGATCGAATGAGCATTCTTTCAAATTCAGGACAGGATCTTAAAAACTCCTCATACTCATCATCACTGCAAAATCCCATGACTTTTTCAACACCCGCACGGTTGTACCAACTACGGTCAAAAAGTACCATTTCTCCGGCGGAAGGCAGGTGTGCGACATAGCGCTGGAAGTACCATTGAGTTTTTTCTCTTTCGGTAGGTGCGGGAAGCGCAGTAACGCGACAAACTCGTGGGTTAAGCTTTTCAGTAATGCGTTTGATAACGCCACCTTTACCGGCAGCGTCACGTCCTTCAAACAAAACAACGACTTTAAGGCCTTCTTGCTTTACCCATTCCTGAAGTTTTACCAGTTCGATCTGTAGCTTCGCGAGCTCTTTTTCATACTCTTCTTTTTTCAGCTTTCCCATAATCAACCTACTTCCGCTTATTTACGTATATAAAATTATAGGACAGCTGTTGAAAAACTAATCTAATGATTTCAGTGAATTGAGGACCTGAGCGATTTTTTCGCTGCTTGTTACCGGAATTAAGTGGTCATTCACATCTGAGCTGCCCATACGAGCAGTGGCGGAATGATTCATATAACTGTCTCTTTGATATTTACCGGAGAGATGCACTTCTTTGATCCCGGTAACTGAAATTATTTCAGCAGCATTATCTGCGGTTACTCCTGCACCAGCCATAATGGAAAGCTGGTTACCGGCAAGTTGAGTCATGTGGGCTATTGTTTTAGTACCTTCAAGGGCGTTGGATTTAAGTCCTGATGTCAGTACCCTTTCACAGCCTAAAGATTTAATGTCTTCGATAGCTTTTACGTAGTCTCTGCAATGATCGATAGCACGATGGAAGGTTACTCCAAGTCCAGAAGCTGCTTGCATCAACTTTTGGCAAGCTTCTATATTTACATGCCCATCAGCAGTTAGAAGGCCAAACACGACACCATCCATACCTGCTTTTTTAGCCATATGTATATCTTCCATCATGGACTCGATATCGTCACTGTCGTACAGAAAATCTCCCTGACGAGGGCGAATCATGGCGTAAACAGGAACTGTTGATATTTTAGCGGCTTGCTTCATCATGCCATAACTCGGCGTTAATCCACCTAAAGCGAGAGAAGAGCAGAGCTCGATTCTGGTTGCACCACCGTTAACAGCGTTGTGAAGAGATTCAAGGTTATCGATACAGACTTCAATTTCAAAAGACATGGAGAGAGACTCAAAACTAAAACGGATAGAGCAAGAGCCTAGCAGGAAATGATGTGTGTACCAAATAGTGAAATATGAATAAGTGTTTGGTCGGTTCAGAACTGGAAATAAAAAGCCCGAACTGCTGTCCGGGCTTTTTTCTTGGGCTGATTATTACTTTATAACTGATTGGCGTGCGTTTTTCGCTTTATATATTATCCAACCAAGTCCGTTGAGCTTAGGACTAAGTAATTACTTGTTCAGGTCGTCAGCGTGCTCTGACAGGAACGCAGCTACACCAGTTGGAGTTGCGTCCATACCTGCTTTACCTTCTTCCCACTGTGCTGGGCAAACTTCACCGTTCTTCTCGTGGAAGTTTAGTGCGTCAACCATACGTAGCATTTCGTCAATGTTACGGCCAAGAGGAAGGTCGTTAACTACCTGGTGGCGTACAAGGCCATCAGAATCAATTAGGAAAGATGCACGGAATGCAACACCAGCTTCTGGGTGCTCGATGCCGTATGCTTGGCAAACTTCGTGCTTAACGTCAGCAACTAGAGGGTATTTAACTTCACCGATACCGCCGTCTTCAACAGCAGTGTTACGCCATGCGTTGTGAGAGAACTGAGAATCGATAGAAACACCGATTACTTCAACGCCTTTTTCCTGGAAGTCAGCAAAACGCTTGTCAAAAGCGATAAGCTCAGATGGGCAAACGAAAGTAAAGTCTAGTGGGTAAAAGAATACAACCGCTTTTTTACCTTTAGTGAACTCAGCGAAGTTGAAGTTTTCAACGATTTCACCGTTACCTAGCACAGCTGCAGAAGTAAAATCTGGGGCTTGACGACCTACTAGTACCATTTTATTGCTCCTAATTTAGAAATATTTTTCAAACCTTTGGGTTTGGTTCCGTGTTTCGACAAGGAAACTATAGTACATATTTGTGTATGTAAAAAAGCGAATTAAATAGATTGATTTAATCGAAAAAATCGATAAATTTAAATGCTCAGAATATCGAGTCAATTCAAACACTATTAGTAAGTGAATTGATAATAAATATAGATGGTTACTATGAATAAATGGCCTAGTTTAAAACAGCTGCATTATTTGGTTACGTTACATGAGACGCGCCACTTTAGTGAAGCTGCTGAGCGCTGCTTTGTCAGTCAGTCCACTCTAAGTAAAGGGATTCAGAACCTTGAAGAGATGATAGGTTGTCCACTTTATGAGAAGAAGGATAAAAAAAGTCCACTGGTGTTCACTATGGCTGGCGAAAAGGTCGTTGCGCAGGGACGAGAGCTTCTGGCTAAGGGACAGGATCTGATAGAGCTCGGAAAGCTATGTCAGGGTGGAACGATGAATGGACAGCTTAAAGTTGGGTGTATCCCGACGATTGCACCATTCTTACTGTGTGAGTTAGTTCAGGAAATTAACCAACGTTTCCCTGAGTTGGATTTGCTCCTTCGTGAAGATACAACCGCTAACCTTCTTCAGGCACTTAAGCATGGTGAAATGGACGTGTTGATTTTGGCGTTGCCCGTTGATATTGGCAATATGCATAGTCAGGTTGTTGGGCAAGATCCTTTTCGTATGGTCATCAGCCGTAATCAGGCTAGCAATATTCGTGTGCCTATTAAATATGATGACTTACCTGATGAATCCGTGTTCTTGCTCGAGAATGAGCACTGCCTGACAGAACATGCAGTTTCTGCCTGTAAGCTAACAGATAAAGAGAAAATTAACCCATTTACTGCCACCAGTCTTCATACTCTGGTGCAAATGGTAGCAAATGGATTGGGGACAACCTTTATCCCTCAAATGGCTATAGAGCACGGATTACTGGAAAATCAGAATTTGGTTGTGGTTGATCCACCAGGGCAGAAAGCTTATCGAGATATTGGTTTGGTGTGGAGGCCGAGTTCTTCCCGCTACGAAACCTTTGAACAGTTGGCTGATGTGGTGTCAGAACTGCTGTAAACTTTGTGCTTGAAGTATAGGAAGCATAGAAAAGAAAGGAGGGGGCGACTTGGGCTTCCGTCTTGCCCCCTTTGAAAAAGCTTCCCCCGGGGAAGGGGAAGTGATCGTTATGATTTTTGGTTTTTAATCGTTAACTTACTGACTCTTTAGCTTCCGTCGCATCGCATGAAGCACTGGTTCGGTATAACCGCTTGGCTGAGCTTTTCCTTCAAATATCAGCTCACACGCAGCTTTAAATGCGATGCTTCTATCAAAATCAGGTGCCATATTTGTGTAGCTGGTATCTCCCGCATTTTGCGTATCTACAATTGCCGCCATACGCTTCAATGTTTCCATAACCTGCTCTTCAGAACAAATGCCATGATGTAACCAGTTAGCTATATGCTGGCTGGAGATTCGAAGTGTTGCTCTGTCTTCCATCAGGCCAGTGTTGTTGATGTCTGGTACTTTAGAGCAGCCAACACCTTGATCTACCCAGCGAACAACATAGCCTAAGATGCCCTGTGTGTTGTTATCCAACTCTTTCTGAATATCGTCACTGGTAAGCTTTTGGTCACCCAGTAGCGGAATGGTTAGAATGTCATCCACGCTTGCCTGAGCACGGTTACGCAGTTCGTCCTGGCGGTTTGGTACACTTACTTGATGGTAGTGTAGAGCATGTAACGTTGCTGCTGTTGGTGAAGGTACCCATGCTGTATTTGCTCCAGCCATAGGGTGGCCTATTTTGGCGTCCATCATCTTTGCCATATTGTCTGGTTCCGGCCACATGCCTTTACCTATTTGAGCTTTGCCCGGAAGTCCGCACGCAAGGCCGATATCAACGTTCTGATCTTCATAAGCGCCAATCCAGGTCATGGTTTTTAGCTGACCTTTCGGAGCGAATGGGCCGGCTTCCATACTGGTATGAATCTCATCACCAGTGCGGTCAAGGAATCCGGTATTGATAAAGACCACACGCTCTTTCGCTGCTCGAATACACTCTTTAAGGTTTACGGATGTACGACGCTCTTCATCCATGATCCCGACTTTAATGGTGTTCTCTTCTAGTCCCAGCGCTTGTTCAATTCTACCGAATAGTTCAGTTGTAAACTCCACCTCTTCAGGGCCGTGCATTTTAGGTTTAACGATATTGATACTGTTGGCGGTAGAGTTTTTGAATGGGCTGTTTCCTTTCAAATCATGCATAGCGATAAGTGAAGAGATCATGCCATCCATAATGCCTTCAGGGATCTCGTTGCCATCTTTATCCAGAATGGCCGGGGTTGTCATCAGGTGTCCCACGTTACGGATAAACAGCATACTGCGCCCTTTCAGGGAGACTTCGCCACCGTTGATGCTGGTATAAACTCGGTCAGAGTTCATAGCTCTTGTCATTAGTTTGCCATTCTTCTCAAATGTATCCTGAAGATCACCTTTCATCAGACCTAACCAGTTCTTGTAGGCTAAGGCTTTATCTTCACCATCAACAGCAGCTACCGAGTCTTCGCAGTCCATAATAGTGGTAAGAGCTGACTCAACAGCAATATCTTTTATACCGGCAGCATCCTGCTTGCCGATTGGTGCGTTTGGATCAATTTGGATTTCAAGGTGCAAATTGTTGTGCTTTAAAAGGATTGCACTTGGTGAAGATGCTTCCCCCTGATAACCAACAAGTTGAGAGTCGTCGACGAGTGTTACCTGCTCACCATTGTCTAATGTCGCGCTTAGTGATGAGCCAACTGAGTAACTGGTGATATCCTTGTGTGAGGCGCCATTTAATGGAGCGACGGTATCAAGCAGTTCACGTGCAAATCCTATTACCTTGTTGCCACGTACTGGGTTATAAGCACTACCTCTTTCTGCTCCGTCTTCTTCGCTGATAGCGTCTGTGCCGTATAGCGCATCATATAAGCTGCCCCAACGAGCATTGGCCGCATTCAGGGCAAAACGTGCGTTCATTATAGGAACAACTAACTGAGGTCCTGCCTGAGTCGCAATTTCAGGCTCTACGTTAGCTGTTGTGATTTGAAAATCTTCACCTTCAGCAACAAGGTAACCAATGTCTTGTAGGAACGTTTTGTATTCCTTTGGGTTCAAAGGCTGACCCGCACGTTCTCTATGCCAATGGTCTATCTGACTTTGCAGGCTTTCCCGCTTTTCCAGTAGTGTTTTGTTTTTTGGTGAAAGGTCATCCAGAATAGATTCGAATGCCTGCCAGAATTTGTCTGCCTCAACTCCCGTTCCCGGAATGATTTGTTCATTAACGAGTGAGTATAGGGTGCCATCGATTTGCAAGCTTCCCTGTTGAATTCGATTGCTCATTGAGATCTCCCTGGACGATTCTTCGATTTTGACTATGTGAAAGAGTCTAGGGAGCTGGTTAAAATTTAGCTAATTTATAGTGGTTATAATCAGTATTTATTGTGTGAATATTGGTCTTATCTAACTTACTTTCTTCACGGTATCCAGCTCGGTTGCGGTCTCTTTTATCAGCCTTCGCATCCATTGGTGACCAGGGTTACTTTGAAGCAGTGGACTCCAGGCCATTTTCACCTCAAGAGGTTCAACATTAAATGGGGTAGGGCGAACAACCAGTCTCGGATTAATAACGTGAGAAAGTGCTATTTTGCTAGGAACAGTGAGGATAAGGTTCTTTTGCTCAGCGTAGAGTACCGCTGATAAGTAGTGCCGGGTGAACACGGTGATGTTGCGTGTTTTACCAATTTTCATCAGCGCTGCATCAACCCAACCTAACTTCTGGATATCACTTGGGTTTACACCCACACCAGTTCCCATACCTGTTTTGTTAACCCATACATGTTGCGCTTGCAAATAGCTGTTGAGGTCAAAGTGGTCTGCGATAGGGTTGTCTTTGCTAAAGACACAACTGAAGGTATCGTGCCAAAGGCTGGTTTGGTGAAATGATTGAGGGATGTTATCAAAACGATTGATAATTAAGTCCACAGAGCCTTGCTCTACATCCTGATAGTTCACGTCACTGGGCGTCATGATGTCCAGCCGGACTTTTGGTGCAATATCGTTTAAGCGTTCAAGCAGAGGAAGTATCAAAGTAGACTCAGAATAGTCACTCGCCATGATACGAAAGACTCTGTCACTGTCTTCTGCATTGAATTCAGCGGTTGGCTGTACCGCTTTCTCTATATTTGACAGAACGTTTCTGATCATAGGTTGAAGTCTGGTAGCTCGCTCTGTAGGAACCATGCCTTCATTAGTTCTTACCAGTAAAGGATCTCCAAACAGTTCTCGCAATCTTCTTAAGGCGTTACTCATTGCCGGTTGGCTAACACCAAGCTGATTTGCTGATCGGGTAACGTTTCTTTCCCTCAATAAAACGTCCAGATATACCAGTAGGTTAAGATCGATTCTATTAACATTCATGAAATAAATACCGAATATAGAGACTATAAATTAACAGGATTGTCACACATAGACTTAAACTTTGTCCGTGATGTACGTTTTATAACCGACTTAAGTTGGTCACATTATTAAATCCAAGAGCGAGGGAACGGTCATGACAAGTTTAACTAACGATATCAATTCGATAACTGAAGCAAAAAACGCAGCAGGTGCACCATGGGATGCCATTAGTCCCGAGTCAGCAGCTCGTATGCGAGCACAGAACAAATTCAAAACAGGACTAGAAATTGCCCAGTATACGGCTGATATCATGCGTGCAGACATGGAAGCGTACGATAAAGATAAATCTATGTACACGCAGTCGCTGGGTTGTTGGCATGGCTTCATTGGTCAGCAAAAAATGATCTCTATTAAAAAGCATTTTGGTGGCAAGACAGATCGTCGTTACCTGTACCTTTCAGGCTGGATGGTTGCAGCACTTCGCTCTGATTTCGGTCCTCAGCCTGACCAGTCAATGCATGAGAAAACAGCAGTACCTGCGCTGATTGAAGAGCTTTATACTTTCCTTCGTCAGGCGGATGCTCGTGAGCTTGGTGGCCTATTCCGTCAGTTAGATGCAGCGCGTGAAGCTGGAGATGTAGAAGCGCAAGCAACGGTACAAGAGCAAATCGACAACCATGTTACTCACGTTGTACCAATCGTTGCAGATATTGATGCCGGTTTTGGTAACGCAGAGGCAACGTACCTTCTTGCTAAGAAGATGATTGAAGCGGGCGCTTGTGCACTTCAAATTGAAAACCAGGTGGCGGATGAGAAGCAGTGTGGCCATCAGGATGGCAAGGTTACAGTTCCTCATGCAGACTTCCATGCAAAACTACGTGCTCTTCGTTATGCCTTCCTTGAGTTGGGTATCGACAACGGCATTATCGTAGCTCGTACCGATTCACTGGGTGCTGGTTTGACGAAAGAGATTGCTGTGGTTAAAGAACCTGGCGATCAGGGTGACGTATATAACTCGTTCCTGGATGTTGAAGAAGTTGATGCATCGGCTCTGCAGCAAGGCGATGTATGCTTCCAGCGTGATGGCAAACTTGTACGTCCTAAGCGTCTTCCATCTGGTCTGTATGAGTTCCGTAAGGGGACGGGTGAAGCTCGATGTGTATTCGATTGTATCGAAGCTATCAATGCGGGAGCTGACCTGCTTTGGATTGAAACTGAAAAACCTCACGTTGGCCAGATTGGCGGCATGATGGATGAAATCAAGAAAGTTCATCCGAACGCTAAGCTGGTTTACAACAACTCTCCATCGTTTAACTGGACTCTGAACTTCCGTCAGCAGGTATTTGATGCAATGGTTGAAGCAGGTGAAGATGTATCTGGCTACAATCGCGAAAGTTTGATGAGTGCTGAGTACGATGATACAGAACTAGGCAGAAAAGCTGACGATAAGATTCGTACCTTCCAGGCGGATGCGGCTCGCGAAGCGGGTATCTTCCATCACCTGATTACGCTGCCTACATACCACACCGCAGCACTGTCTACAGACAATCTTGCTAAAGAGTACTTCGGTAAGCAGGGTATGCTTGGTTATGTTGCAAACGTGCAGCGTAAAGAGATTCGCCAGGGAATCGCATGTGTTAAACACCAAAACATGTCTGGTTCAGACATTGGTGATGATCACAAAGAGTACTTCGCTGGTGAAAACGCACTGAAAGCAGCGGGTGAGCTAAATACCTCTCACCAGTTCGACTAACAACGATAAAACGCGTTATTAAAGGCGGCCTTGAGTCGCCTTTTTAGTCAAATTATTCTGATAACATCTTATTTTTCAGCCAGTTTTTATTGGAGTTCTTATGAAGGAAACGCCTTTACACCTGCAGGATGCAAACGAATTGCTTACCTCCGATGGCTTTAAATCAAATGGGGTTTGGTATCACGGTACTTCTTCTGCACTTTTGGAGTCTATTAAAGAACAGGGTTTGAAGCGGTCTGGCGATCAGGCTTTAAATGATGCGATGAAAAGCACGATGAAGACTATTGGCAACAATTATGTCCAGTCAGCAGAGCCAGTGTTTTTAACACAGAGCAAAGAGCTCGCTTACTATTGGGCTCAGCAAACTGTACATGAGAGAAGTGTTCGGTTTGATGGGGAGGAGCTACCTGTAGTATTCGAAGTTTCTTTGCCTGATGAACTAGAAAGTGGTGTAAAGCCTGATGTTGGTGCTCGTACTCTGCTTATGATGGATATGGGTGAGAAGTATATGGCGCATTTAGCTCATATTTACGAACAATGCGGCTTCGGTGTTCCCGACATTAACCTTATGAGTGCGGACCGAATGGAGTTTCAGAACAAGCTTGGGATGGTTTACATCGATAAAGACGTAGCCGCGGAGTTTGTGAAAGAGTTGTCAGAATAGGCGCAGGCAGTAGTGAGCGGCAGTAAGCCGCTCTTTCTATAGCAGGAGATCAGTTAAACACAACTTATAGTTCGTTGAGTTCGTCGTCGTACTCTTCTTCTTCGAAGTCCTGGAACTCACCTTCTTCTGGTTCTACTTCTTCCTGAAGTTCAAGTAAATGAATTGCAATCGTAACAAAGTCACTGTCAGTGATAATGCCAACGAGCAGCCCATTGTCTACAACAGGCAGGCACCCAACTTTATGCTTTTGCATATACGTTGCACTTTCTTTAAGTCCTGCATTTGGATCAACCGTCATCACATTTTTACGCATTGCGATATCTAATGGCGTAGTCAATGTATGAGATTTTTCTTCTGGAATTTTTTGTAAGCTGGACTCTTGTGCAGATAAAACATCACGTTGTGTAACCACCCCTAATAAGTGGTGATCCGTATCAACAACAGGGACATGGCGTATATCGTGCTCTTCCATTAAGTGTTTCGCATCTGCAAGAGAGTTCGACCGCAACAGGGTATGAGGGTTGCGAGTCATCATGTCTTCAACTTTGATCATCCCGACCTCCTGTAATTATTGTTCTAACTGGTTGATATGGTTTATCAACCTTTTATTAACTATAGGATTATTTAACGTATATATCTGCGAGGTGACCCCATTTTTTGATCGATTTTTGTAACGGAAAAATATGTCACATTAAGTTACAAAATGAATTACGGAATAATGTTTATTTTGACCAATTATTTTCCCTCTATTTCTTGCTATTAGCGGGCTTGAGCCTATACTACCCGATGCTAAATTTTTAACTTCAACTCGCCCCAAAAGAGCAGTCTATGCAAGTATCCGATTTCCATTTTGAATTACCCGATGAACTCATTGCCCGCTACCCGAAAGCAGAGCGCTCTTCGAGCCGCTTATTGCAATTAAGTGGTGAAACCGGGCAGGTAACAGATAGATCGTTCAAGGATGTACTTGATCTGGTGGAAGAGGGTGATCTTCTGGTTTTCAATAATACTCGTGTAATTCCTGCCCGTGTGTTTGGTAGGAAAGCCAGTGGCGGCAAGTTAGAAGTGCTTGTAGAGCGTATGCTTGATGAAAACACAATTCTGGCGCATGTTCGTTGTTCTAAATCTCCTAAGCCAGGAACAGAACTTTTCCTAGGAGAAGAGGACCAATATAAGGCAGAAATGGTAGCGCGACATGATGCGTTATTTGAGATTCGTATGAAGTCAGACAAATCGGTTCTGGATATCCTGAATGATGTCGGTCATATGCCGCTTCCTCCTTACATTGACCGTCCTGACGAAGACGCAGATAAAGAGCGCTATCAAACAGTTTACAATGAAAAACCGGGTGCAGTAGCAGCGCCAACTGCAGGTCTCCATTTTGATGACGAACTGCTGGAAAAAATTAAACAGAAAGGTGCTGAGTTTGCCTACGTTACGCTTCATGTTGGTGCTGGTACGTTCCAACCCGTGCGTGTAGACAATATTCATGACCACCATATGCACGCTGAGTATGTTGAAGTAACTCAGGAAGTTGTTGATGCTATCAATGCTACAAGAGCTCGCGGTGGACGCGTTATTGCTGTCGGTACGACATCAGTTCGTTCTCTTGAAAGTGCGGCTCAGAGTGCTCTAAAGAATGGTACAGAACTTGTGCCGTTTTTCGATGATACTGAAATTTTTATTTACCCGGGATATGAGTATCAACTTGTGGATTGTTTGATTACTAACTTTCACTTGCCAGAATCTACATTGATCATGCTAGTGAGTGCGTTTGCCGGGTATGAGAATGTTATGGCAGCGTATAAGCATGCGGTGGAGCAAGAGTACCGCTTCTTCTCCTACGGAGATGCGATGTTTGTGACTAAAAAGGGCTGATTGCTTCACCAGTTACACGATAGCTACGTCAAAAGTGCTCATTTACTATCGTAAACTCCGCGCTTTTTCCTTGCTCTAGTGAAACTGGCTTTGCAATAAGTCTTTTTAGAGTACTTAAGAAAAGATATTAACTTGTTCCTACGCTCCTGCGTGGGAATACATGCAGTAATCAAAGCTGTGTGAATAAATCAAAGGCGATGAGCTACGCTTATCTTGCCGAATTTAAAACCGCCAGACTGTTTCTCTGGCACATTGGAGGCTTCGTGAAATACGAACTATTTAAAAAACAAGGTAATGCACGTCGTGGTCAGCTGACATTCGAACGTGGTACGGTTCAAACTCCTGCGTTTATGCCTGTAGGTACTTACGGTACCGTTAAAGGTATGACTCCAGAAGAGGTTAAAGGTACTGGTGCAGAAATTCTGCTTGGTAACACCTTCCACCTTTGGTTACGTCCTGGCCAGGAAATCATGAAAATGCATGGTGACCTGCATGACTTTATGAACTGGCATGGCCCAATTCTTACCGATTCAGGCGGTTTCCAGGTATTCAGTCTTGGTGATATCCGTAAGATCACTGAAGAGGGGGTTCATTTCCGTAACCCTGTAAACGGTGACAAGATCTTCATGGATGCTGAAAAATCAATGGAGATTCAGAAAGATCTGGGCTCTGACATCGTCATGATTTTTGATGAGTGTACGCCTTACCCGGCGACTCATGCAGAAGCTAAGAAATCGATGGAAATGTCACTTCGTTGGGCAAAGCGTAGCCGTGACCACTTCAACAAGCTTGAGAACCCAAATGCTCTATTTGGTATTGTTCAGGGCAGTGTTTACGAAGATCTACGTGATGTTTCCGTAGAAGGTCTTACTGACATTGGCTTTGACGGCTATGCTGTTGGTGGTCTGGCTGTTGGTGAACCTAAAGAAGATATGCATCGCGTACTTGAGCATACTTGTCCTCAACTACCTGAAGATAAGCCTCGTTACTTGATGGGTGTTGGTAAGCCTGAAGACCTTGTTGAAGGTGTTCGTCGCGGTATTGATATGTTTGACTGTGTTATGCCAACTCGTAACGCGCGTAACGGTCACTTGTTTGTTACTGGTGGCGTGATCAAGATTCGAAATGCGAAGCATAAAACAGATACAGGTCCACTAGATGAGCACTGTGATTGCTACACATGTCAGAATTATTCTAAGTCTTACCTGCATCATCTTGATCGCTGTAACGAAATTTTAGGTGCACGTCTTAATACTATCCATAACTTACGTTACTATCAGCGTTTGATGGAGAGTATCCGCAAGGCGATTGACGAAGATCGTTTTGATGCGTTTGTAGAAGAGTTCTACGCTCGTCGTGATCGTGAAGTTCCACCTTTGAATAAATAAGGCTTATATTTAAGTCTTTATAGATTCGCTCAATAGTAGATCCAGATCTAAGTTGAGCGATTTGAAGCATGGAGTTGCTTACATGTTGGGTGTTTAGACCTTGAAAAGAAGTGTTTAGCACCCAATAGAGTATACAAATTAAAACTTTTATTAATAGAGGACGTTTTTGAATGAGTTTTTTCATTTCTCAAGCTCACGCAGCTGCTGAAGGCGCAGCACCGGGTGGTGGTTTCGAAATGCTAATCATGCTTGGCATGTTTGCAGTTATTTTCTACTTCATGATTTACCGCCCACAGAATAAGCGTGTAAAAGAGCACAAAGCACTGATGGCATCTATGTCTAAAGGCGATGAAGTTCTAACAGGCGGTGGTCTGGTTGGTAAGATTGTAAAAATCGCTGAAGACAACGACTACATCTCAATTGCCCTAAATGACAACAATGAAGTAACTATCAAAAAAGACTACGTTACAGCAGTGCTGCCAAAGGGTACGCTTAAATCTCTATAATAAGGCTTAAGGGTCCTCACTGTGCTGAACCGTTATCCATTATGGAAGTATCTGATGGTGGTTTTTGCCATTCTCATCAGTGCGCTATATGCCCTTCCAAATATCTACGGTGAAGATCCAGCAATTCAAATTACAGGGGCGCGTGGCGCCTCTGTTGATATGGCGACGCTGGATTCTGTCACCCAAGCTCTTGATGAAAAGAGCCTTTCTCATAAATCCATTGCATTAGAAAATGGATCAATTCTTGTTCGTTTTGGCGATACAGATACTCAGATCAGTGCTCGTGATATTATCAGCGAAGCTTTAGATGACGATGTTGTTGTTGCGCTTAACCTAGCACCTGCAACACCTGATTGGCTTGAGTCTATTGGAGCTGCTCCAATGAAGCTTGGCCTTGACCTTCGTGGTGGTGTTCACTTCCTTATGGAAGTTGATATGGATGCTGCGATGGATAAGCTACTGAGCCAGCAGGAAGAGGCATTCCGAACTGAGCTGCGTGAAGAAAAGATTCGTTACCGTGCTATCCGTAAGCAGGGTAAAGAAGCGGTAGAAATTGTTCTTCGCAACGCTGAGCAACTCGAACAAGCTAAACGTGTTTTGAGCACTCAGCATCAAGACATGGTGTTTACTGATTCAGACAGCAATGGACAGTTTTTGTTAACCGCGACGTTCAGCGAAGCACGTCTTGCAGAGGTTCGTAACTACGCTGTTGAGCAGAATATTACTATCCTTCGTAACCGTGTAAACGAGTTGGGTGTAGCCGAGCCGCTAGTTCAGCGTCAGGGCGCCAGCCGTATCGTAGTTGAACTACCTGGTGTGCAGGACACTGCCCGAGCAAAAGAAATTCTTGGTGCTACAGCAACGCTGGAATTCCGTGAAGTTGATGACAAAGCGGACCTTGCAGCAGCAGCGAGTGGCCGTGTTCCAGCAGGAAGTGAGCTTAAGCTAGACCGTGATGGCCGTCCGGTTGTTCTTAAGAAGCGCGTTATTCTTGGTGGTGAGAGCATTACTGATGCAAGCTCTAGCAACGATGAGTATGGCCGTCCTCAGGTAAACATTTCACTGGATAGTGAAGGTGGTAACAAGATGTCAGCATTCTCTAAGAAGAATGTTGGTAAGCTGATGGCTACCGTGTTTGCTGAGTACAAAGATAGCGGACGCAAAACACCTGAAGGTAAAGTGATCCTGGATAAACACGAAGAAGTGATTAACCAGGCAACGATTCAGACTGCGCTTGGCCGTAATTTCCGAATTACTGGTATCGATTCTCCTGCAGAAGCACACAACCTAGCACTGCTACTTCGTGCTGGTGCACTGATTGCTCCTATCTCAATTGTTGAAGAACGTACGATTGGTCCTTCTATGGGTCAACAGAACATCGATATGGGTATCCAGGCATGTATCTGGGGTATGGTAGCTGTAATGCTATTTACTCTTATTTACTACCGCAAGTTTGGTCTGTTCGCGAACATGGCGTTGATTGCTAACTTGGTTCTGATTATTGGTGTTATGTCGATGATCCCTGGTGCAACAATGACTCTGCCAGGTATCGCAGGTATCGTTCTTACCGTAGGTATGGCCGTCGATGCCAACGTTCTGATATTTGAACGTATACGTGAAGAGCTGCGCGAAGGCAGAAACCCTCAGCAAGCGATCCACCAGGGTTATGCGAATGCGTTTAGTACCATTGCCGATGCGAACATCACAACGCTGATTACAGCGATCATTCTGTTTGCTGTTGGTACAGGTGCAATCAAAGGTTTTGCCGTGACTCTGTCTATCGGTATTCTGACGTCTATGTTTACAGCCATTATTGGTACACGTTGTATCGTGAACCTTCTGTATGGTGGTAAGCGTATTAATAAATTGTCGATCTAAGGAAAAGTTATGTTTCAGATAATGAAGGCAGACAAAACGATCGACTTTATGCGTTGGTCGAAAGTGACGTTTGTACTTTCTATCGTTGTTATTCTAGGTGCGATCTTTACTTTATCTACTAAGTGGATGAACTGGGGATTGGACTTTACCGGTGGTACGTTGATCGAAGTTGGTTTCGAACAGCCAGCAGATCTAGAAAAGATTCGTACTTCACTTGAAGCGAAAGGCTTTGGTGATGCAACTGTTCAGAACTTCGGAAGTGCTCGTGAGGTGATGGTTCGCCTACGTCCTCGTGAAGATGCGCAAGGTGAAAAACTGGGTAACCAGATCCTTGATGCTCTGAAAGAGGGTACTGGTGAAGAAGTAGAAATGCGCCGTATCGAGTTCGTTGGTCCTAACGTAGGTGATGAGCTGACTGAGGCGGGTGGTCTAGCGATCATCGTTTCTCTAATCTGTATCCTGATTTATGTATCGATGCGATTTGAATGGCGTTTGGCTGCGGGTGCGGTATTAGCACTTGCTCACGACGTTATCATTACGCTTGGTGTGTTCTCGTTCTTACAGATCGAAGTCGACCTGACGATTGTTGCGGCACTGCTTACGGTAGTTGGTTACTCACTCAACGATACCATCGTTGTATTTGACCGTATCCGTGAGAACTTCCGTAAAATGCGTAAAGGCGAGCCGGCTGACATCATGAACGCCTCTATTACGCAAACACTAAGCCGTACATTGATTACGTCTGCAACAACCTTGTTTGTAGTTATCGCACTGTTTACTCAAGGTGGTGCTAACATTCATGGTTTTGCAACGGCATTGCTACTGGGTATCGTTGTAGGTACTTACTCGTCTATCTATGTTGCTTCGGCACTGGCTCTGAAACTGGGTATCCAGAAAGAGCACCTAATGCCACCTCAGATAGATAAAGAAGGTGCTGAGTTTGATGAGATGCCATAACGGTTAATATCGTTAGCGTTTTACAAATTATTGATTCTGAAGCCGCAGTGAAAACTGCGGCTTTTTTTGTAGGTTTATAAGTGATAGGTGACAGGACGGACTTTGTCCTACAGGTTGTACAGAGCTTGATGGAAATGGTTATCTTGGATACTCAAGTTAGTCGCTAAGTATGCATTAATACGCCTTAGCGTTGGAACGAGTGGTGGATTGTAAGTATAAAAAAGCCCCTACCAACTTAGTTGGTAGGGGCTTAACTGGTTTCAGCTGTGACGGGCTAAGAAACCAGCTATTCGAATAATCTTTGGCGAATTACTTAAGAATCGCTTCGTTACCGTGCTCACGGATGGTAGTCAGGATAGACTTAACACCACGTGCACTTGAACCAACTAGGTTACCAGATTGCATGTAGTTTGTGCCGCCTGAGAAATCAGTCAGGATTGCACCTGCTTCACGGGCGATAAGCTCACCAGCAGCCATGTCCCACGGCTTAAGACCTAGCTCAAAGTAACCATCTACACGGCCAGCAGCAAGGTAACATAGATCAAGAGCAGCAGAACCCGCGCGACGGAAGTCAGCACAGTCTACAAATAGTGAAGACATGATCTTGAAGTATGTTTCTGAGTGCTGCTTTTGCTTGAACGGGAAGCCAGTAGCAAGGATTGCACCCTGAAGATCTTTAATTGGGTTTACTCGGATACGAGCATTGTTTAGTTGTGCACCACTACCACGCTGTGCTGTGAATAGTTCGTTCAGCATTGGGTCGTATACACAAGCTACTTCAGTACGGCCATTCAGGCGAACTGCGATAGAAACTGAGAACTGAGGGAAACCTTTAACAAAGTTAGTGGTGCCATCCAGAGGGTCGATGATCCACTGTGCGTCTTTATCTTTACCTTCGATAAGACCACCTTCTTCACCGATGATACTGTGCTCAGGGTAAGAGCTTTTGATTGTATCAATGATGATCGCTTCGGCTTCTTTGTCTACGTTTGTAACAAAGTCATTAGTGCCTTTCTGAGATGTTTGAATTTTCTCAGCGTTTTCTAGAGATTTGGCAATATGGTTGCCTGCTTTTCGTGCAGCACGAATAGCAATGTTTAGCATAGGATGCATACAAATATACCCAACGGATGTTAAAGAACAGAAAGCGGCGGCGAGTATACCAAAGTTTCTAAAAAAAGGAAGTGGTTATTTTTTGTTCTACTTAATAGGCAGTGAAGGCCATCAGGTATGCTCTACTACACAAGCCGCATAATAATTGCAGTGGACAAAGGATTTTTGTTCTATGCATGCTTATTCCATAGAGCATACCTGACAGCCAATTGTGTATTTATATAAAGCATTAAAAAAAACAAGACAAAGTAGAGAGATCTCAGGTGTAGGTGGGCAGGTGTTAATTAGCAGACCCTTCGTGCCATGGATGGCATGTCGGAGCCCCATGGATGGGTTTATGCGTGTCTGTGTTTAACTCCTGTCCATCTGCTTTGGTTGGCAAATTCTAGATTGAAAACGTTAATTCCAATTTTCGATATGTTAATATCTCGCCCCTTAACAGATTTAATCAGGTTACTCCCGAATGCTAGAAAACGTAAAAATTGTTCTTGTTGGAACATCCCACTCCGGAAACATTGGCTCTGCGGCCAGAGCGATGAAAGTGATGGGGTTGAGTAACCTTGTATTGGTGGATCCTCAATGTGAAGTTGATGAACAAACATTAGCGCTGGCAGCCGGTGCTGGTGATATTGCTCAAAATGCGACAATCGTAAATACGCTGGAAGAGGCGATTGCGGATTGTGGTTTGGTGGTTGGTTCTAGTGCGCGTTCGAGAACACTTGAGTGGCCAATGCTTGAGCCTCGCGAATGTGGCGAAAAATTTGCAGTTGAAGGTGAATCTCACCCTGTTGCATTGATTTTTGGACGTGAGCGCACTGGCCTTACGAATGATGAGCTTCAGAAGTGTCATTTCCATGTTTGTATTCCTGCAAACCCAGAATATAGCTCTCTGAACCTCGCAATGGCGGTTCAGACTCTTTCTTATGAAGTAAGAGTTGCTTTCCTGGAAAGACAAAATGCAGCACATCCAACAACCGAAATAGAGTACCCACGTCACAAAGAGCTAGAGATGTTCTATCAACACCTTGAAAAAGTGATTGTTGATACCCAATTTATCTCTGAAGATAAGCCTAATCAGGTAATGAACAAGCTGCGTCGCCTTTTCAGCAGAGCACGACCAGAAATACAGGAAATTAATACTTTACGAGGCATTTTAACCTCCGTAGAGAAGTCCCTGAAGAGTGAAAAATAACCACTTTTTGAAGAAGGTTAAATACCTGACTATTTTAGTCAAATAAATACTTGACCAAATCTGTCAGGTATGAAAAACTTCCTGTAATTACTTGTCGTGGATACATGCATTATGAGACTTACATCGAAAGGAAGATATGCGGTAACAGCTATGCTGGATGTCGCACTACATTCGCAGGAATCACCTGTCCCTCTTGCTGATATTTCGGAGCGACAAGGCATTTCGCTCTCTTATCTAGAGCAGCTTTTTTCTAAGTTGAGAAAAGCAGGTTTGGTAGCGAGTGTTCGTGGTCCGGGCGGAGGCTATCGCTTAGGAACAGACGCTTATAAGATTTCTATCGGTACCGTTATTTCAGCGGTTGATGAATCTGTAGATGCAACTAAATGTTCTGGTAAAGGTGATTGTCAGGGTGGTACACGATGCCTGACACATACACTATGGCGCGATCTTAGCAACCGAATCAGTGATTTTCTTGACAATATCACACTCGGTGAGCTGATGAATGACAATGAAGTGTTAGAGATTTCTGACCGTCAGGATATCGAACTGGTGGTTAATAATAGTGGGTTTAAAACAACAACAAGCACTGCTCCACTCAGTGCAAATGTACGCTCTTAAACGCGGCAATTTTTCACCGGAGTAAAGAATGAAACTGCCAATATATTTTGATTATTCAGCAACATGCCCAGTTGACCCAAGAGTAGCTGAAAAAATGGTTCAGTACATGACTATGGATGGAACGTTCGGTAACCCTGCGTCGCGTTCTCACCGTTATGGCTGGCAGGCGGAAGAAGCAGTTGACACTGCTCGAGAGCAAATTGCAGACCTGCTAAATGCAGATCCGCGTGAAATCGTATTTACATCTGGTGCAACAGAATCAGATAACCTTGCTATTAAAGGTGCTGCGCACTTTTATGGCAAAAAAGGTAAGCACATCATTACCTGCAAAACAGAACACAAAGCTGTTCTTGACCCATGTCGTCAGTTAGAGCGTGAAGGCTACGAAGTCACTTATCTTGAGCCAGAATCAAACGGTATTATTGACCTGAACAAACTTCAGGAAGCTATTCGTGAAGATACGATTCTGATTTCTATTATGCACGTGAACAACGAAATCGGTGTCATCCAAGACATCAATGCGATTGGTGAGTTGTGCCGTGAGCGTAAGATTATTTTCCACGTAGATGCAGCACAGTCTGCAGGTAAACTTCCTATCGACGTACAGGAAATGAAAGTTGACCTGATTTCTCTGTCTGCACACAAAATTTATGGACCAAAAGGTATTGGTGCACTTTACGTTCGTCGTAAGCCTCGCATTCGACTTGAAGCTCAAATGCACGGTGGTGGTCATGAGCGTGGTTTCCGCTCTGGTACTTTGCCAACTCATCAGATCGTCGGCATGGGTGAAGCTTTCCGTGTAGCGAAAGAAGATATGCAGAAAGACTATGACCACGCTAAAGCATTGCGTAACAGACTGCTTGAAGGTCTGAAGGACATGGAAGCTGTGACTATCAATGGTGACCTGGAACAGCGTTTACCAAATAACCTCAACATCAGTTTTGCATTTGTTGAAGGTGAGTCGTTGCTGATGTCATTAAAAGATTTGGCGGTATCTTCTGGTTCAGCGTGTACGTCAGCAAGTCTTGAACCTTCGTACGTATTACGTGCGCTAGGTCTTGATGACGAGCTTGCACATAGCTCAGTACGTTTTTCATTCGGCCGTTTTACAACGGAAGAAGAAGTAGACTACGCAGCAGAACAGATTCGCGTAGCAGTAAACAAACTAAGAGAAATGTCCCCTCTATGGGATATGTATAAAGAAGGCATTGATTTGAACACTGTTGAGTGGGCTCATCATTAATCTTGAGGAAGTGAGGAATTAATTATGGCTTACAGTGAAAAAGTAATCGATCACTATGAAAACCCACGTAACGTTGGCTCATTTGAGAAAGATGATCCAAACGTAGGTAGCGGCATGGTTGGCGCTCCTGCATGTGGTGACGTAATGAAACTTCAGATCAAAGTAACACCTGAAGGCATTATCGAAGATGCTAAGTTCAAAACTTACGGTTGCGGTAGCGCAATTGCATCTAGCTCACTTGTTACAGAGTGGGTAAAAGGTAAGAGTCTTGACGAAGCTGCATCAATTAAAAATGCTGAAATTGCGGAAGAACTAGAACTGCCTCCAGTTAAAGTTCACTGCTCAATTCTTGCAGAAGACGCAATTAAAGCTGCGGTTTCTGATTATAAGAAGAAGCACCAGGAATAAGTAAAAATTTTACTGATAATAAGAGACAAAAGATAAGGTTGTAGTATGGGCATCACCATGACAGAAGCGGCAGCAAGTCGCGTAAAAGCATTTCTGGATAACAGAGGCAAGGGATTAGGTTTGCGTCTGGGTGTTAAAACGACAGGATGCTCAGGGATGGCATACGTCTTAGAATTTGTCGATCAGTTAAATGAAGAAGACCAGATGTTTACCGAAAAAAATGTAAATATCATCATTGATCCTAAGAGTCTGGTCTACCTGGATGGTACTGAGTTGGACTTTGTAAAAGAAGGTCTTAATGAAGGCTTCCAATTTAACAACCCTAACGTCAAAGATGAATGTGGTTGTGGTGAAAGCTTTACTGTGTAAGAACGACATCTCTTTTTATGAATCACTTTGAATTATTCGGGCTACCAATCCAGTTTAAGCTGGATGGTAGCCTTCTTTCTGCCCAATTCCGAGAGCTGCAAAAACGCTTTCATCCTGATAACTTTTCTACGGCATCTGAAAGAGATCGACTTCTGTCTGTACAGAAGGCCGCTCAAATTAATGATGCTTATCAGGTTTTAAAGAATCCTGTTTCACGCATTGAATACCTGCTTACCCTCAATGGACTAGACATCAGCCATGAAAAACAGACAGTGAAAGATCCTATGTTTTTGATGGAACAGATGGAGTTAAGGGAAGAGCTAGAAGAGATCACATCTGATGATGCGCTTTTTGACTTTGATTCTAAGGTCAGCAAAATGTACAAACAACAGCTTGCTGATACTGAAAAAGAGTTAGATGACGCTCAGTGGGAACTTGCTGCTGAGAGCGTGAGAAAGCTTAAATTTATTGCCAAATTAAAAAATGAAATAGAGCGGGTTGAAGACAAGCTTCTTGCCTAACCCTCATCTAAAGCGTGATATAAAATAGGGACGCTTAATGTTACTTCAAATTGCTGAGCCGGGACAAAGCCCTGCTCCTCACCAACAAAAACTCGCTGCGGGTATTGATTTAGGAACAACAAACTCTTTGGTTGCTTCCGTCCGTAGTGGTGAAGCTAAGCCTTTAGTTGACGCTCAGAACAGAGCAATTCTGCCTTCAGTTGTTCATTATACTTCTGAAGAAAATCAAGTTGGGCATGAAGCGAGAGAGAATGCTCAAAGTGACCCTCAAAACACGATTATTTCGGTTAAAAGGCTGATTGGTCGCTCACTGGCGGATATAAACAAACGTTATCCAACTCTTCCTTATCAATTTGAAGAAAGCGATAACGGCTTACCGCTTCTTAAAACCGAAGATGGCCTTAAGAACCCAATTCAGGTTTCTGCTGATATTCTAAAAGCGTTGAATGCTCGAGCAGAAGAATCACTGGGTGGTGAACTTGAAGGTGTGGTTATTACTGTTCCTGCATACTTTGATGACGCTCAAAGGGCAGGTACTAAAGATGCTGCCACTTTAGCTGGTTTAAAGGTACTGCGTTTACTTAACGAACCTACTGCTGCGGCAATTGCCTATGGCCTGGATTCAGGTCAGGAAGGCATTATTGCTGTCTATGATTTGGGCGGTGGTACTTTTGATATCTCTATCCTTCGCCTTTCTAAAGGCGTATTCGAAGTGCTGGCAACGGGTGGTGATTCAGCTTTGGGTGGTGATGATTTTGACCATCTTGTAGCAGAGCACTTCCAATCTCAAATTGGACTGGAGTCACCGCTTACTGCTGAGCAGAATCGTGCGCTATTAGATGCTGCGACAGAAGCGAAGATTGGACTTTCTCAGACAGATACCGTCGATGTTTCTGTATTAGGATGGGAAGGTTCTTTAACTCGTGAACAGTTCGAGTCATTGATTCAACCTTTGGTTAAAAAGACATTAATGTCTTGCCGTCGTGCCTTGAAAGATGCAGGTGTTGATGCAGAAGAAGTGATGGAAGTAGTTATGGTAGGCGGTTCTACCAGAACGCTTCTTGTGCGAGAAATGGTTGGTGACTTCTTTGGCCGTACTCCTCTAACTAACATCAACCCTGACGAAGTCGTTGCTATTGGTGCAGCTATTCAGGCTGACGTTTTAGCTGGTAACAAACCTGATGCAGAAATGCTGCTTCTTGATGTTATTCCTCTGTCTCTTGGTATTGAAACCATGGGCGGTTTGGTTGAGAAAATAGTTCCGCGTAACACTACGATTCCGGTGGCGAGAGCTCAGGAATTTACCACATTCAAAGATGGCCAGACTGGTATGCTTGTGCATGTCCTTCAGGGTGAACGGGAGATGGTCGATGATTGTCGTTCTCTGGCGAAATTCTCTTTAAAAGGCATTCCTCCAATGGCTGCAGGGGCTGCTCATATTCGGGTGACTTACCAGGTTGATGCTGATGGATTGCTTTCTGTTACAGCAATGGAGAAGAGTACTGGTGTACAGGCAGAGATTCAGGTGAAGCCATCTTATGGTTTGAGCGATGATGAAGTTGCGAACATGCTGAAAGACTCTATGACCTATGCCAAAGAAGACATGCTGGCGAGATCTTTGGCGGAACAGCGTGTCGAAGCGGATAGAGTTATTGAGGGCTTAATTGCGGCAATGCAAGCCGATGGTGATGCACTGCTTAGCGAAGAAGAGCGTGCAGAGCTACTAAAAGCGATTGAAGCGTTGATTGAGCTACGTAACGGTGACAATGCTGATGCGATAGAGCAGGGTATTAAGGACACAGATAAAGCGAGTCAGGAATTTGCTTCACGTCGTATGGATATGTCGATTCGTAAAGCGCTGGCTGGTCAGTCAGTCGACAACGTTTAAAAAATAAGTTTAAGCCCGAATAAGATTAAGCTCGATTTGAAATAAGGTAGAGAAAGTTATGCCGAAGATTATTGTATTACCGCATGAAGAGCTATGTCCGGATGGTGCGGTGCTGGAAGCAGATAGTGGTGAAACTGTTCTGGATGTCGCTTTAAAGAATGGTATTGGTATTGAGCATGCGTGTGAAAAATCATGCGCATGTACAACCTGTCACGTGGTTATTCGTGAAGGTTTTGACTCTTTGGAAGAGAGTGATGAGCTGGAAGACGATATGCTGGATAAAGCGTGGGGTCTTGAGCCAGAGTCTCGATTAGGTTGTCAGGCAAAAGTGGCAGATGAAGATTTGGTTGTCGAAATACCAAAGTACACGCTAAACCACGCATCAGAAGATCACTAATCAGTTATAGGTTTTAGTTTAGAGGATGGAAAAGTTATGAAGTGGACGGATTCATTAGATATTGCAATAGAGTTGGTTGAGAAGTTTCCGGATACCGATCCGAAGACGGTACGCTTTACCGATTTGCATAAGTGGATAACGGAACTTGAAGAGTTCGATGACGACCCAAATCGCTCGAATGAGAAAATCCTTGAAGCAATAATCCTGTGCTGGATGGATGAGATGGATTAAAACACCATTCTTCAATTTATTTAACAGTTTTTTATACAAATAGAAGGGCTTCGGCTCTTCTATTTTTTTTGTAATAGTGTAGCTTAAGTATTAACTCTGTTTTAAACGTTTCAGTTGTTCACTCCGCAGATACTCAAACACAAGAGAGCATTATTCCAGATGCGTTCTGAACCATTTTGTTCAGGCAATGACTAATACAACTGAAACCATCTCATAAAAGCAGCAAGTATTGAGACCATAGCTGCGTATAAAAAGACAAGGAGAAATCATGTCTACACAGATGCTAGTAAATATTTCAAATCAGGCAGCAGCACCACAGTGGGGTGAAAAAGCCATCCTTTCATTTGGTGACAATGGTGCAACGATTCATTTGGATGAAACTCATGATCTAGGCGCGATTCAAAAAGGTGCTCGTAAACTGATTGGTCAGGGTATTAAGTCAGTATCACTTCAGGGAGAAGGCTGGGGACTGGAAGAAATCTGGGCTTTTTATCAGGGTTACCGTACACCGAAAGGAAAACCTGAGATTGAGTGGACACCACTTGCAGAAGAAGATCAAAAAGAACTTGAGGCACGTGTTAAGTCTAGTGATTGGGTAAGAGATATTATCAATAAGCCTGCTGAGGAAGTGGCTCCGCGCCAGTTAGCAACTATGGCAGGTGAGTTTATCAAGTCACTTGCTCCTGAACATGTAACCTACAAAATCATTAAGGATAAAGACCTGCTGACTGAAGGCTGGGAAGGTATTTATGCGGTAGGGCGTGGTTCAGAGCGCACTTCCGCAATGCTTCAACTAGACTACAACCCGACTGGTGATGAAAACGCCCCTGTATTTGCGTGTTTGGTTGGTAAGGGAATCACCTTTGATTCGGGCGGTTATAGCCTCAAGCCTTCGAACTTCATGACATCTATGAAAGCGGATATGGGTGGCTCGGGAACCATTACTGGTGGCTTTGGACTAGCGATCATGCGAGGTCTGAACAAGCGAGTAAAACTGATTCTTTGCTGTGCTGAAAACATGATCTCTGGTCGAGCGCTTAAACTTGGTGATGTTATCAAGTACAAGAATGGTAAGACGGTTGAAATTTTAAATACCGATGCTGAAGGTCGCCTTGTTCTGGCAGACGGCTTGCTTTACGCAAGTGAACAAAACCCAGAGTTAATTATTGATTGTGCGACGTTAACCGGTGCGGCTAAAAATGCACTTGGTAACGACTACCACGCTTTGATGAGTTTCGATGAAGAGCTGTCTCATGTTGCTTTGGATAGTGCCCGTAAAGAAAAAGAAGGTTTATGGCCACTTCCGTTAGCGGACTTCCATCGTGGAATGCTGAGCTCAAACTTTGCAGATCTGGCGAACATCAGTAGTGGTGACTACACACCTGGAGCGAGTACAGCAGCGGCATTCTTGTCCTATTTTGTGAAAGAGCACAAAAAAGGGTGGTTACATTTTGACTGCGCGGCGACTTATCGTAAGACTGCTACAGATAAGTGGTCTGCAGGTGCGACAGGTATTGGTATTCGTACATTAGCTCGTATCCTTAATGAGCAGGCAAAATAAACATAAAATTATACTTATAAACAGGAGCTGCTCTAATCGTTTAGGGCGGCATTAGAAAGTAAAAGTAGTAAAAGGACACTCTATGGCCCTGGAAAGAACATTTTCAATCGTTAAGCCAGATGCAGTAAAAAGAAATCTGATTGGTGAAATCTACCATCGAATTGAGCAGGCAGGTTTGCAGATAGTTGCTGCTAAGATGCTACACCTGACAGATGAACAAGCGAGTGGTTTTTATGCAGAGCATGAAGGAAAACCATTCTTTGATGACCTTAAAGCGTTTATGACCTCAGGACCTGTAATGGTTCAGGTGCTTGAAGGTGAAAACGCGATCGAACGCTATCGTACACTTATGGGCAAAACAAACCCTGAAGAAGCCGCTTGCGGTACTATTCGTGCAGACTATGCCTTAAGTATGCGTTACAACTCGGTTCACGGTTCAGATAGCCCGGTATCAGCGGCTCGTGAGATAGAATTTTTCTTCCCTGAAGCAGAGATCTGCCCTCGACCAGCAGAGTAATTAAATAACTCCTTTCATTCCCACGCGTTGCGTGGGAATGCATACCTACATCACACTTTTCCTTGTTGAAACCGCTCAAACGCTGTACAATTCGCGCCCCTGTTTTAGTTCCGTCGTTGAGAGGCAACATGACCACTTCAAAAGTCAATCTAATGGATTTTGATCGCAAAGGACTTCGCGAGTATTTTGCGCAAGAGCTTGGTGAAAAAGCATTCCGTGCTGATCAGGTCATGAAGTGGATCTATCACTTTGGTTGCGATGACTTCAATCAGATGACCAACCTGAATAAGAAACTACGTGAAAAACTCTTAACGGTAGCTGAAATCAAGGCTCCTTATGTCTCTGATGCTCAGCACTCTTCAGACGGCACCATCAAGTGGGCAATGCGTGTTGGTGATCAGGACGTAGAAACTGTATATATTCCAGAAGATGATCGAGCAACGCTTTGTGTCTCTTCTCAGGTAGGTTGCGCACTGGAATGCAAGTTCTGTTCAACAGCGCAGCAAGGTTTTAACCGCAACCTCAAAGTATCTGAGATCATTGGTCAGGTGTGGCGAGCTGCTCGTGAGATCGGTCTTGAAAAAGAAACTGGTCGTCGCCCAATTACTAACGTAGTAATGATGGGTATGGGTGAGCCTCTTCTTAATATGAAGAACCTGCTTCCGGCACTTGAAATTATGTTGGATGACTTTGGTTTTGGCCTTTCTAAGCGTCGAGTAACCGTTTCAACATCCGGTGTTGTTTCTGGACTTGAGCAGATGACGAACAACATTGATGTGGCGCTGGCTATCTCTTTGCACGCACCAACGGATGAGCTTCGTCGCGAAATCATGCCGATAAACGATCGCTGGAATATCGAAGCGTTCCTTTCTGCCGTGCGCGAATACATTGCTTCTTCAAACGCAAACAGAGGCAAAGTGACGGTCGAGTATGTACTTTTGGATCATGTAAATGATGATATGGAACATGCAAGACAACTCGCAGAGTTACTGAAAGATACACCTTGTAAAATCAATCTGATTCCATTTAACCCTTACCCTGGTTCACCATACAACAAGCCAAGTAATTCTCGTATTGACCGTTTTATGAAAACGCTGATGCAGTACGAGAATACGGTAACAGTGCGTAAAACACGCGGTGACGATATTGATGCGGCTTGTGGTCAGCTTGTCGGAGATGTGATCGACCGTACAAAACGCACAAAACAGAACCAGTCAGGGGAACCTATCCCGGTAAAAAGCATCTGATTATCTGAACGATAGCCATGGATCCGGTGCAACTCTGACATAAATAGAGATTTGCTCCACATGAAAAGATGGTCAATGGCTACTTTTGTTGCTTGTTTTCTGGTTGGATGTGTTACAGTTAGCGAGCAAGAAGTGAATAGTAATTTCGATAGCTTGCAGGCTGCCAGAGCCAGAATTGTGCTTGGTTTGAGTTATCTAGATGCCGGAAATATGGTTAAGGCTAGAGAAAACCTCGAATTGGCGGTGAAGTACGCACCAGATTACTATCGTTCTTTAAATTCAATTGCTTACTACTACCAACAGGTCGGTGAGTTCGATCTTGCGGAGCAAGCATATATAAAAGCATTGCGGAAGTCTTCAGAGAACGGCGATCTGTTCAATAATTACGGTGCATTCTTATGTAAACGCGGCGAATACGATAAAGCTGATGAGTATTTTAACCGTGCTATTGAGCAGCCACATTACTACCGAGTGTCAGATAGCTATGAAAATGCAGCTGTTTGCGCTTTGAAAAAGGGTAATAAAAGGCAAGCCAAACACTATTTCAGGCGTTCTCTGAAACATGATCCTAACAGCCATATCTCTACTATCAAACTCTCCAGACTGGAGATCGAAGAAGGAGAGATAAATGCAGCGAGAGATCGACTTCTTAGGTTTCAACACAAATTTGGATACCGGCCAGCGAGTTTGGCTCTTTTAATAGAGTTAGAACAAAAAGCAGGTAATGAACACCTGGTGAGAGAGTACCGACAAACTCTGAATCGGCTGTATCCGGATTTCGAATAGATTTAGAAGTACATTGCGGATGAGTACGGAAAACGAGAATGTAATACCACAGGAAGCAGAGCTTGTTAAAGCAGGAGATTTGCTTCGTCAAAAACGTGAAGAGTTAGGCGTTTCACAAAAAGATATAGCAGATAGGCTGAGACTCAGAGTTTCAATTATCGAAAGTATCGACAATAACGATTTTGAATTTGATCATGTAGCTACGTTTACGCGTGGCTATTTGCGTTCTTACGCTAAGGCAGTTGGGCTGGATGAGAAAGAAGTTCTTTCTGCATTAGATGGTGCTGAGGATGCGCAGCATAGCCCGCAATCTATGCAGAGTTTTAGCCGTAAGACTAAGCGTGATAAGCATGATAGCCGCATAATAAGCCTGTCATGGATTATCTTCGCAGTAATTATTGGTATCTCATCAGTATGGTGGTACCAAAATCAACAAGATACTTTAGTTGAGGCGACTCAACAAGAGAGTCCTCAACCTGCGCTTGTTACTGAGCAGGATACAACGCCAGAACCTGTTCAGTTACCGGAAGTAAACACTTCAGAGTCAGAGGCAGTAGTTGAACCAGAAATCGTTGAAGAAGTGATTGAAGCTGAAGCAACGACAACTCCTGAACCTTTGGAGCCTGAAACTGAAGTTGTTGCTGAGGAACAAGAAGTTGCCCTGGAGCCGGAAACGCAGCCTGAAGAAGTAACTATCATCGAGATTACAGAAGAAGAGCCCGTTCAGTCAGAGGCGTTCGGGAATACTCTGGTCATGAACTTCTCAGCGGATTGCTGGGTTCAGGTTAAAGATGCAAATGGTAAGACATTGGTGACTGGCGTGAAAAAAGCAGGTCAGAACTTAAATGTAGCTGGTGAATTGCCGTATAGTGTCGTTTTAGGTGCTCCGGAAGGGGTAAAAATGACATTAGCAAGTGAACCTGTGGACCTTTCTGGGTATACTTCTGGCAAAGTCGCTCGATTCACTTTACCTTAGAAATCTATATGCAACACGAATCTCCTATAAAGCGTCGACCATCGACACGTATCTACGTGGGCGATGTGCCGATTGGTGATGGTGCACCAATCGCTGTTCAGTCGATGACAAACACTCGCACAACTGACATTGATGCAACTGTCGCACAGATTAAATCACTGGAAAAAGTCGGTGCAGATATCGTCCGTGTATCTGTACCAACAATGGATGCTGCGGAAGCATTTAAAGTGATTAAACAGCAAGTTTCAGTTCCTCTGGTTGCCGATATTCATTTTGACTACCGAATTGCGTTAAAAGTTGCTGAGTACGGTGTGGACTGTCTTCGTATTAACCCGGGTAATATCGGTAAAGAAGATCGCATTCGCGCAGTCGTTGATTGTGCTCGAGATAAAAACATACCTATCCGCATTGGTGTGAATGGCGGCTCTCTGGAAAAAGATATCCAGGAAAAATATGGGGAACCGACTCCGGAAGCCCTTGTAGAGTCTGCAATGCGCCACGTGGATATTCTTGACCGTCTTAACTTTGACCAGTTCAAAGTCAGCGTTAAAGCTTCCGATGTATTTCTTGCAGTAGATTCATACCGCTTACTTGCTCAGAAGATTGATCAACCTCTTCACCTTGGTATTACTGAGGCTGGCGGTGCTCGCGCAGGTTCAGTTAAATCAGCCGTGGGCCTTGGAATGCTGCTGGCAGAAGGGATTGGTGATACACTGCGTGTCTCTTTGGCTGCTGACCCAGTAGAAGAGATCAAAGTTGGTTTTGATATTCTTAAATCACTGAGAATTCGCTCACGAGGCGTTAACTTTATTGCTTGTCCGACATGTTCAAGACAGGAGTTCGACGTAATTAATACCGTCAATGCGCTCGAAGAGCGTTTAGAAGATATTATCACTCCAATGGATGTGTCTATCATTGGCTGTGTGGTTAACGGACCAGGCGAAGCGGAAGTCTCTCATATGGGCATTGCGGGTGGTAACCGCAAAAGTGCCTTTTATGAAGATGGCAAACGTCAGAAAGAGCGTTTTGACAACGATAATATTATCGACCAGCTAGAAGCTAAGATTCGTGCAAAAGCATCCATGCTAGATCAGGATAAGCGAATCGATATCAATCAAGTAGACGAAAACTAAATTCAACGATTACGGTAAAAAAACTGTGGCAAAAACTATTCAAGCAATCCGAGGCATGAACGACTGCCTCCCAACTAACTCTCCGCTTTGGCAGAAAGTGGAAGGTACTGTAAAAAGTGTAATCAGTGCTTACGGCTATAGCGAAATCCGCATGCCGATCGTTGAAATGACTCATTTGTTCAGCCGCGCTATCGGTGAAGTGACCGACGTAGTTGAAAAAGAGATGTACACATTTGAAGACCGTAACGGTGATAGCCTGACTCTTCGACCAGAAGGTACAGCGGGTTGTGTACGTGCCTGTATTCAGAACAGCCTGATTGCTCGCTCTGAAGAGCAACGCCTATGGTACATGGGGCCAATGTTCCGTCACGAACGCCCACAAAAAGGTCGCTATCGTCAGTTCCATCAGGTAGGTGTTGAAGTGTTTGGTCTTAACGGCCCGGACGTTGACGCAGAAATGATCGTTATGACCGCTCGCTTATGGCGTGAGCTGGGTATCTCTGAGCATGTTCGTCTGGAACTGAACTCAATTGGCTCTCTTGAAGCTCGCGCAAACTATCGTGATGCGCTGATTGCTCATCTTGAACAGCATATGGATGTACTGGATGAAGATGCTAAGCGTCGTATGTACACCAATCCATTACGTGTTCTTGATACAAAGAACCCTGATATTCAGGCGATCCTTGTTGATGCTCCTAAGCTTTCAGAATATCTGGATGAAGAGTCTAAAGAACATTTTGCAGGTCTATGTGAACTTCTTGATGCTGCAGGAATCGAATATCAGGTCAATGAACGTCTGGTTCGTGGTTTGGATTACTACAACCGCACAGTATTTGAGTGGATTACAGAGAGCCTTGGCGCTCAGGGTACAGTATGTGGCGGTGGCCGATATGATGGCCTTGTAGAGCAACTTGGTGGGAAGGCAACACCAGGTGTTGGTTTTGCTATGGGGCTGGAAAGACTAGTTCTGCTTCTGGAAACGCTTGAACTGAATGAAGTACGACGTTCTGTTGATGTATACATGGTTACCGCTGGTGAAGGCACTATGGCTGCAGGTATGAAGCTTGCTGAGCAGCTTCGTGGAGAAGTACCGGGCCTTCGCGTTATGAATCACTTTGGTGGCGGTAACTTTAAGAAACAATTTAAGCGTGCTGACAAAGTTGGCGCAGCAGTCGCATTAGTGTTAGGTGAGAACGAAGTTGCCGAAAACACGGTAGTACTGAAAGACCTGATTGGTGGTGAACAGCGCACTGTTACACAGTCTGAAGTCGCGTCTCAACTAGTAGATTTAATTTAAGAGGAATTAACGTGGTGGCACTACACGATAGCGAAGAACAACAGGTTGAAGCCATAAAGGATTGGTGGAAAGAGAATGGCAAAGCAGTCATTCTTGGTGGTGTAATTGGTATTGGCGGTATTCTTGGCTGGCAGTACTATCAGGACTCAGTAAAATCTGCAAAAGAAGCTGCATCTGAAAACTACACTGTAGCCGTAGAGACGCTGGCGTCTAAAGGTGTTGAAGCTGCACCACTAGCGCAAAGCTTTATCGACCAAAATAAGGACACAGATTACGCTAATCTGGCTGCTCTTCAGCTTGCACGTGTTCAGGTTGAAGCTGGTGAACTGGATGAAGCTTTAGCTCAGTTGAATTGGGTGAAGTCGAACACCAAAGATGAAGCAATGCTTCCACTGGTTTCGTTCCGAATTGCTCGTATTATGGCAGAGAAGGAAGAGCTTGATGAAGCTTTGGCTGAGTTAAATACAGTAACTTCAACAGCCTGGACTGGCCGCGTGGCGGAGCTTAAAGGTGACATCATGTTACTGAAAGGTGATAAGGAAGCTGCTTACAGCGCTTATACGGAAGCTCAGCAAGCTGGTGATGCTAGTCAAAGCATTCAGGTTAAACTGGATGATCTTGCCAAATAAGGGCTGACGGAATGAAGAAATTATTCAGCCGATTGTTGGTAGGTTCACTTATTGCTGCCGGACTCGCTGGTTGTTCAAGTGAAGAAGACACGGTCATCATGGCGCCTGTGCCTCAGGTAAGCAGTGAGTTCACCCCTGACAGTGTTTGGTCTTCATCTATTGGTAATGGAGTAGGCCAGTACTTCTCCAAGCTAACACCTGAATTCGAGTACGAAAAACTGTTTATTGCGGCTCGCGATGGTGAGGTGAAGGCGTTGGATCCAGAGAGTGGAAAGCTTATCTGGAAAACGGACCTGGAAGGCGATATCTCTGCACGCTTGTCTGGTGGTATCACAGCTTCCTACGGAAAGGTCTTTATTGGTTCTGAAAACGCAGAACTGATAGCGCTAGATCAGGAAACCGGTGAAGAGCTTTGGCGTTCTACGGTTGTTGGCGAGATTCTTGCGAAGCCTGTTACAGACAATAACTACGTTATCGTAAATACAAGTCGCGGAATGCTCACTGCTCTGGATGCAGATACTGGTTCTGAAGTTTGGACTATCAGCACTGAAGTTCCAAACCTGACTTTGCGTGGTGATAGTACGCCAAATACTACATCAGGTGGTATTTTCTGGGGTACAGCAAGTGGTCGACTTGCAGCTGCGATAGTTTCGCGTGGTCAGCTTATCTGGCAGCAACCTGTTGGTACGCCAAAAGGTGCGACAGAGATTGACCGTCTGGTTGATTCCGATGCTTCACCAATTATTTTAGGTAGCACTCTTTATACGGTGGGTATCAACGGCCAGCTTGTAGCGATTGATCTTCGTTCTGGTGCTCCTGTCTGGAAGCGGAAATATTCTTCTGCTTCAGACATGGCGACAGATGGTGCAAAGATTTTTGTTTTGACAGATAACGATCATCTTGCAGCTGTAGATATTCGAAGTGGTACGGAGATATGGACGAACTCGTCTATGGAGAACCGTCTGCTAACTGCTCCGCAAATTATTAATGGCTATCTGGTTGTTGGAGATAGTGAAGGTTACCTTCATTGGCTTGATCGTGAGACCGGTGAGTTTGTTGCTCAGCAATTGGTAAACGACAGTGGTTTTGCTGTTGGTCCGGTTGAGCTTACAGATGGCTATGTAATAGTGACTCGTAATGGCAAAATAAAGAAACTACGAATCGCTGAATAATTTGTGATAGACTTCACATCCGGCTCCTGGCTGTAAGGTCAGGAGCCGTTTTATTGAAAAATAGTGGGAAGTTTTAGGTAAGTATGAGCGAACTTACCTATAACTTCCTAAGGAAATAAATTTTTAGAGGTTGTTATGGTACCTGTTGTTGCTCTAGTTGGGCGTCCAAATGTTGGTAAGTCAACGCTATTTAACCGTCTTACCCGTACCAGAGATGCACTTGTTGCGGATTTTCCCGGGCTAACCAGAGACAGAAAATACGGTCAGGCTAAGCTTGGTGAACACGAGTTTATTGTCATTGATACGGGTGGTATTGATGGCACTGAAGAAGGTGTTGAAACCAAGATGGCTGAGCAGTCTCTTGCTGCTATCGATGAAGCTGATGTCGTATTGTTTATGGTTGATGGCCGTGCCGGACTTACGGTTTCAGATGAAGCAATCGCGATGCATCTGAGAAAGATCGAAAAGCCTGCAATGCTTGTTGTGAACAAAGTGGATGGCATTGATGCAGATGCAGCCAGTGCTGAGTTCTGGCAGCTTGGTATGGACAACATGTATCAGATCGCAGCGGCTCATGGTCGTGGGGTCGGTGCTCTTATTGATCGCGCTTTGAATCCTTTTGCTGAAGAACTGCTTGAGCAAGCCAAAGGAGAAATCGAAGATCTTACGGACATCGAGGACGCTGAAGAAGAGAAGCTGGACTACACCGAAGAAGAAGCGGAAGAAGAGTTCAAGCGTCTTCAGGATCAGCCAATCAAACTAGCTATTATCGGTCGCCCGAACGTAGGTAAATCGACACTGACCAACCGAATCCTAGGTGAAGAGCGTGTCGTTGTTTACGATATGCCAGGTACTACTCGTGACTCTATTTATATCCCTATGGAGCGTGATGGTCGAGAGTACGTATTGATTGATACTGCAGGTGTTCGACGTCGTAAGCGTATTAACGAAACGGTAGAGAAATTTTCTGTTGTTAAGACGCTAAAAGCAGTGGAAGACGCCAACGTTGTTCTTCTAATTATTGATGCTCGTGAGAACATCTCAGATCAGGATCTAAGCCTTCTTGGCTTTGCTCTAAACGCGGGTCGTTCTATTGTTATCGCAGTAAACAAGTGGGATGGTCTGGATACCGAAGTTAAAGAGTACGTGAAAAAAGAGCTGGACCGTCGTCTTGGCTTTGTCGACTTTGCTCGTATCCACTTTATTTCAGCGCTGCATGGTACTGGCGTAGGTCATTTATTTGAGTCAGTACAGGAAGCGTATAAGTCGGCAACAACTCGCGTAGGTACATCTGTTCTGACACGTGTAATGAAAATGGCGACAGATGATCACCAACCACCACTTGTTCGTGGCCGCCGCGTGAAACTTAAATATGCTCACGCTGGTGGATATAACCCACCAATTGTTGTTATTCACGGTAACCAGGTTAACGAGCTTCCGGATTCTTATAAGCGTTACCTGATGAATTACTACCGTCGTTCGCTGGAGATTATGGGCACACCTATCCGTATTCAGTTCCAGAATAGTGAGAACCCTTATGAGAGTAAAGCTGGCAACAAGCTGACCATTTCTCAGGAAAGGAAGAAGAAACGCCTTATGGGAATGATTAAGAACCGTAAGAAGTAGTTTAAGTTGATTGAAAATAGCGCCTGTCGGGCGCTATTTTTTTGCCGGAAGAATAATATCTCGTATAAATTACAAAACAGTGTATTTCGAATGGTGTGAATTCAGATCGTTTTTACAAAATATTAAGATCTGTAGATTTTTATATCTCACCTTGGGTTTTTATGCTTTTAAAAATCCAAAAACAGGATATGTAACTTATGCTTTCGGGATGTGGTTATATAAATGTTCTTAATTGGGCAGATCGCTGATCAAAATGAATTTAGCAGATGATCTCATAAAGATCATGGCAAACCAAAAGAGCTCAATTAAAGAACAGTATTGATTCTTTATTAGTGAAATCTAATTTTAGATTAAGTATGCTCTATGTCAGTGATAAAGATCTTGTTTACATATTTTTAAGTTTTAGGTGAATTGATGTCAACACAGAATATTTGTCCAACTTGTTCGAAAGAGCTTGGTTGGGAAGGTGGTAATTACAAATGTCAGGACTGTAAGGTTAGCTATAAGAAGTTCGCGTACTGTCCTGAGTGCGATGTGGAACTTGAGAAGCTCCAGGCTTGTGGTGCTGCCAGTTATTTCTGCAATACCTGTAATGAATTGAAATCTAAGAGTAGGGCACGATTTGAGTTTCGTCCGCTTTCCTAAATTGGCTAGCTCGGAAATTAGGGCATTACTACGTAAAGACGCTGTGAATACAATCCATGTACGCTCCAAATTTTTCATCCATGAAAAATAGGCTTTACTACGTAACACCCTGATATCCAACGATGATCTTCTGCAAACCTCGTTCCCACGCTCTCGCGTGGTAATGCATACCAGAGTGTATAATTTGTACTGGATTCTATAAGCGTCAGATATGAATCCCCACGGAGACCGTGGGAACTAGAAGAGTATATTGTTTCGGAATGAACTAGGGTAAACCAGAAGCTAGCTCACTACAGAACGAACTTCTCCATTAGCTAACTGAGTAATCAACTGGTCACCGCTTTTAGTATCAGATGCTTTGGTAATAACTTTACCATCGTCAGTTTTCGTAATGGAGTAACCACGCTTTAGCGTAGCGAGAGGGCTAACGGTATCCAGCTTTTCAGCAGCCAGAGCAAAAGAGTGTCGGGTGTTCAACAGCTTTCTGTCCATAGCGTCGATAAGCTTTTGCTTTGATTGAGCAAGTAGATACTGCTGCTGACTAAGCATTCTTTGCGGAGAGTTAAGATCCAGTCGATGGCTGAGATGGTTCAAGTTAGCACGTTCATCTTGAAAGCGGGTTTCCATTGCTGCTTTCAACCTGTTTTCAAGATCATCCAACTGTTGGCTTTGTTTTTCCAGATGGTAGTTCGGATGCTGTCTTTCCAATCGGTGAGTTAATTGCTGAAGCACAAGCTTGTTATCAGATAAATAGTGTCGGAAAGCATGACCAAGTTTTGCAGTTCTGGCATTTATTGCCTGTAGCTTATGGCTTTGATCCCGGCTAACCAATTCCGCTGCTGCTGAAGGAGTAGGTGCTCGGACATCCGCGACAAAGTCGGCAATAGTGACATCTATTTCATGACCTACAGCACTGATAACAGGGATTTGGCTGGAAGCGATTGTTCGGGCAACAATTTCATTGTTGAAACACCAGAGATCTTCTAGTGAGCCACCACCGCGACCAACGATTAATACATCACATTCATTACGACTATTTGCTCTGCCAATCGCCTGTGCAATCTGAATTGCAGCATCGTCTCCCTGAACCAGGGTTGGGTAAATAACGACAGGTAAGCTTGGATCACGTCGTTTAAGTACGTCTAATATGTCGAATAACGCAGCACCAGTTTTAGAGGTAATAACGCCAACACGTTGTGGGTTTTCAGGCAATGGCTGCTTTTGTGTTTGTGCAAATAGCCCTTCTGCGGCTAACTGCATTTTGAGTTTTTCAAACTCCTGTTGCAGTCGACCATCACCCTCGGGCTGCATACTCTCAATAATCAGTTGGTAGTCACCACGTGGTTCGTAAAGTGAAAGGCGTGCCTTAACCAATACCTGATTACCGTTTACAGGTTTGAACGTGACTCTTCGGTTATTGCCTCGAAACATGGCGCACTTAACCTGAGCGCGGGAGTCCTTTAACGAGAAGTACCAGTGCCCGGATACCGGAGCAGAAAAGTTAGATATTTCACCGACAAGCCAGACGACACCCATTTCATTTTCCAGAAGCAAGCGTACTTCTGCATTTAAACGGGATACAGTAAAGATATTTTTGTTGCTGCTAACAGATTGATCTCGAAAGGACACGGGAATACCACAGGACGTGAGTATGGAAATTAGCGGCAATATAATACATAGCAAGGGGTGGATTGCAAATAAAAGATAAAAAAATGAGTAGTCAAACGATTGCGCTGTGCGTATAATCCGTCTGCAATATCAGAGATGACAACTCCACTAAACATCTAGCTGCTGGGTATATAAACCCGTTGTGTGCAGAATGGATCTTTAGTGGAGTTGTCATTTATTTATCCCCTGTTATGCGAAACGACATGGGATATTCATTTTTTAACCTTTTTGTTGAGAGATATTGCAATGCTACGAATCGCAAAAGAAGCACTAACGTTTGATGACGTTCTGCTAGTCCCTGCACACTCTACTGTTCTTCCGAATACTGCGGATCTTCGCACCCGCCTGACTAAGAATATCGAATTAAACATCCCGATGCTTTCAGCGTCGATGGATACTGTAACGGAAGCACGTCTAGCAATTGCTCTGGCCCAGGAAGGCGGCATCGGCTTTATTCACAAAAACATGTCTATCGAAGGGCAGGCTGAACAAGTTCGTCTGGTTAAAATCTTTGAGGCAGGTGTTGTTGCACACCCTGTAACTGTAAAGCCAACAAATACAATCGCGGAAGTACTTGAGCTAACAGAGAAGAACGGCTTTGCTGGTTACCCTGTTGTTGGCGACAACAATGAGTTGCTAGGTATTATTACCGGTCGTGATATTCGTTTTGTAACTGATTTGAGCAAAACAGTTGATCAGGTGATGACACCGAAAGAGCAGCTAGCTGCTGTAAAAGAAGGTGCTTCTCGTGAAGAAGTTCAGGAGAAGATGCACGAAGCTCGTGTTGAGAAAGTGCTTGTAGTCAACGATGAGTTCCAGCTAAAAGGAATGATCACTGCAAAAGACTTCCACAAAGCAGAGAAAAAGCCAAACGCATGTAAAGATGAGCAAGGTCGCCTACGTGTAGGTGCTGCTGTTGGGGCTGGTGCTGGTAACGAAGAGCGCGTTGCTGCTTTGGTTGAAGCTGGTGTTGACGTACTTCTTATCGACTCTTCTCACGGCCATTCTGAAGGCGTACTAAACCGTATCCGTGAAACTCGTGAAGCTTATCCTGATCTGGATATCATTGGTGGTAACGTAGCAACAGGTGCTGGTGCAAAAGCTCTTATCGATGCTGGTGTAAGCGCAGTTAAAGTTGGTATTGGCCCTGGTTCTATCTGTACAACTCGTATAGTAACGGGTGTTGGTGTTCCTCAGGTAACTGCAATTTCAGATGCTGCTGAAGTAGCAAACGAGCACGGAATCCCAGTTATCGCTGACGGTGGTATCCGTTTCTCTGGTGACATCTGTAAAGCAATCGTTGCTGGTGCATCTTGTGTCATGGTTGGCTCAATGTTCGCTGGTACTGAAGAAGCACCGGGTGAAGTCATTCTTTACCAGGGGCGTTCTTACAAAGCATACCGTGGTATGGGTTCCCTTGGTGCTATGTCTCAGGGTTCTTCTGACCGTTACTTCCAGACTGACAATGCAGCAGACAAGCTGGTACCAGAAGGTATCGAAGGCCGTATTGCATATAAAGGTCGCCTGAAAGAGATTGTTCACCAGCAGATGGGCGGTTTGCGTTCTTCAATGGGTCTGACAGGTAGTGCCACAATTGAAGATATGCGTACTAAGGCTGAGTTCGTACGTATCTCTGGTGCAGGTATGAAAGAGTCGCATGTACATGACGTGCAAATCACCAAAGAGGCACCGAACTACCGTCTCGGATAATTTTTCAGGTTTTTCGTCGCTGGCTAGCACGATTTCTGCGTCTAAGGTGCTCATTTACTATCGTAAACTCTGCGCCTTATCCTTGAACTCGGGCTACCCAGCTTAGTAAAACAAGAAAAACACTTTCTTATATTTTTACCACTCGAAGGGATATGGGTGGATAAACTCAACAGATTTGAGAGAAAAAATGACAAAGAATATTCATGACCAGCGCATTTTGATCCTGGACTTTGGTTCTCAGTACACTCAGCTAATTGCACGTCGTATCCGTGAGATCGGTGTTTACTGTGAGCTTTGGAGTTGGGATGTAGACGAAGCGGATATCCGTGAGTTTAATCCAAACGGTATTATCCTTTCTGGTGGCCCGGAAAGTGTGACTGAAGATAACTCTCCACGCGCTCCTGAGTATGTTTTTAATGCTGGTGTGCCAGTATTTGGTGTTTGTTACGGCATGCAGACTATGTCTGAGCAGCTTGGTGGTAAAGTAGCGGGTTCAAATGAGCGTGAGTTTGGTTATGCTCAGGTTGAAGTGGTCGAGCAGTGTGAACTGTTCAAAAACATCGAAGATGCTATCGCTGAAGATGGCAATGCACTTCTTGATGTTTGGATGAGCCACGGTGATAAAGTCGTAGAAATCCCTTCTGATTTTAAAAAGATTGCTCAAACAGACACTTGTCCTTACGCAGCGATGGCAAACGAAGAGAAGCGCTTCTACGGCGTTCAGTTCCACCCAGAAGTAACCCATACTCGTCAGGGTATGCGTATGCTTGAGAACTTCGTTTTGAACATCTGTGGCTGTGAAAAGCTTTGGACATCTCAGTCAATCATCGATGATGCCGTGGCTCGTATTAAAGAGCAAGTTGGTGACGATGAGGTAATCCTTGGTCTGTCTGGTGGTGTTGACTCTTCTGTGGTTGCAATGCTGGTTCAGCGTGCGATCGGTGACAAGCTGACATGTGTATTTGTAGACAATGGCCTGCTACGTCTTGATGAAGGTAAGCAGGTTATGGAGATGTTTGGTGACCACTTTGGTCTGAACATCGTTCATATTGATGCTGAAGAGCGTTTCCTGAAAGCACTTGAAGGTAAATCTGATCCTGAAGACAAGCGTAAGACTATCGGCCACGTTTTTGTTGAAGTGTTCGATGAAGAGTCTAAGAAGCTATCTAATGCAAAATGGCTTGCTCAGGGAACGATCTACCCGGACGTTATCGAATCTGCGGCATCTAAAACCGGTAAAGCACACGTGATCAAATCTCACCATAACGTAGGCGGTCTGCCTGATGATATGGAAATGGGATTGGTAGAACCGCTGCGTGAATTGTTTAAAGATGAAGTTCGTAAGATTGGTCTTGAGCTTGGCCTTCCATACAACATGCTTTACCGTCACCCATTCCCTGGTCCGGGTCTTGGTGTTCGCGTTCTTGGTGAAATCAAGAAAGAGTACTGTGATCTATTGCGTCGCGCTGATGCTATCTTTATTGAAGAGCTTCACAATGCAGATCTTTACAATAAAGTATCTCAGGCATTTACAGTATTCCTGCCAGTTCGTTCGGTTGGTGTAATGGGTGATGGTCGTAAGTACGATTGGGTTGTTTCTCTTCGTGCAGTTGAGACTATCGACTTTATGACCGCGCACTGGGCACACCTTCCATATGATTTCCTTGGAAAAGTATCTAACCGTATCATCAACGAAATTGATGGTATTTCTCGAGTCGTTTACGATATCTCGGGTAAACCACCTGCGACGATTGAGTGGGAATAAACCTTCACTAAATCAATAAATTAAAGGTCAACTATTCGGTTGGCCTTTATTTATTTTACTGAGTAAAATATTTTTAGTGGATATCATCGAAATAGTGTTGAATACGACCAAAAATTAGACTAACATTCGCGCGCTAAAATAATTTTTGGTTTTTTAAAATTTTTTATATTCACACTTTGAAGGTTCCCCCCAATGTCGACTAAACTAGCGAATCCAGCACCACTAGGCCTAATGGGCTTTGGCATGACAACTATCCTGCTTAACATCCACAACGCAGGCTTTTTCCCACTAGACTCTATGATTCTTGCAATGGGTATTTTCTATGGTGGTCTTGGTCAGGTTATCGTCGGTATTATGTGTTACAAGCGTGGTGATACGTTTGGCACTACATCGTTTACTTCATATGGTCTATTTTGGCTAACGCTTGTTGGTCTTATCGTAATGCCTAAAATGGGACTGCCAGCAAGTCCTGCTTCTTTCATGGGCTGGTACCTGGCTTTATGGGCTGTTTTCACTGGCTTTATGTTCCTGGGTTCCCTTTGCTACCCAACAGCTAAGCAAATTGTTTTTGGCTCACTAACCATTTTGTTTGCTCTTCTGGCTGCTCGTGATTTTACTGGTAGCGAACTGATCGGTACTATCGCTGGATTTGAAGGCATCTTCTGCGGTGCGAGCGCTATCTACTTTGCTATGGCTCAGGTTCTAAACAACGAGTTTGGTCGCGTGGTTCTTCCTGTAGGTAAACCAATGATTGGTCGCTCTAAAGTTACAGAAACTCCTGCTGAACCAGTTGCTGCTTAATTTGTGACACAGAATTTTCTAAGAAAGGCTTTAGCTTAACCGCTAAAGCCTTTTTTCTTTCTGCTAACTCTTCTTCTAAACTTATTTTAAGAGTAGGGAGGACGGCCTATGAAAGAAGAAAAAGCCGGTACCTGTAAATACTGCAATGAAGATGGATGGAAATGCTCAGAACCAGCAGGTGAATCAGGGTTGTGCTATTGGCATGATCCGGGCATAGATAAAAGCTGTGATGATATTAAGGAGAGCATTGAGCGGTGGGCGAGAGATGGAAAACCTCTAGATGGCTTTCAGCTAGCCAGAACCAACCTTCATGATGTTAACCTCGTAAACAAAGGGCACAAGGCGGGTTACAATTGTCGCAATGCAGACTTCTATCGTGCAGACTTAACCGAAGCCCATTTCTTTGGCCTTGATCTCCGGGGCTCTTCCTTAATGAAGACAAAACTTCGTGGTGCCAATCTGCACTGTGCAAAGCTTGAAAACTGCAATCTCTTGGGAGCGGATCTGACCAATGCCAGGCTCGAGACTATCAACTGGGGGATCATGCTGAAGCAGGAAAAGAGAGCCTATGAAGCGCTGGACAAATGTAAAAAGGAAGAAGCAGTAGGTTTATGCCAAGAGGCGGAAGAAGTATGCAGAAACATACGTAAACAGTGCGAACGGCAGGGGCTATTTGAAACAGCAGGATACTTTTTTAAGAAAGAGATGACCTACCGGCGATATCAAATGCCAAGAATGAGTTTCAAGCGCTGGTTTTCCAAATCCGTCGATATATTTTGTGGTTATGGGGAGTCGCCTCTTAGAGTTGTCATTTTCTCGATTCTTTTCATCCTGATATGCGCGTTGGCTTACTTTGCATTGGGTACGGCTGCACAGAATCCAATTTATCCCGGTGCAACAGGGGTTATCGCAATGATTCTTGAGATGTTGAACGCCATTTACTTTAGCGTGGTGACCTTTACGACATTGGGGTATGGAGATATATCTCCTATAGGATTAGCGCGCTTTATTGCCGCGTTTGAAGCTTTTATAGGTAGCTTCACCATGGCTTTATTTGTGGTGGTATTTGTGAAGAAGATGACCAGATAGGTCGAGTTCAGGCTAAACCTCCAGGCATTAAAAAAGCGCCTTGAAAGGCGCTTTTTTAGTGTGAGCTATATGATTACTACTTGTTGCTTTCACCTGGTTCGGTGATCTGGTAAAGCGTCGGTTTGTGTTCTTCACAAACATCTTCGCAGTTACAAACTCGATCAACGCCAACACTATTAAGTCCGCCACAACTACCGGAAATAGTTTTCTTATTCAGAATTACACCGATTGCCATCAGCAGGATGACGATAAGAAAAACACCGAAGGTGATAAGTGCAGTTGTCATAACATTTGCCTAACTACTTATTAATAGATCGCAGAGATGATATACCACTCAACGAAATTCTCATAGCACGTTTTTTTCCACCACCACAACTACTGGTTATATGATCCATCAACCTGGAATCATTTAGGTGGCTTCTGCCATGATGTTTGTGCCCGTTATCATGACTGCAACCACAGCCAACATGTTTACTACCCTTTTGGGCGCTACAGCACGAATGACCATCTTCATGAGAACAACCGCCACCTTTTTTCCGATGGTTGTGAGATGGTCGACCCTGACTTGCATCTGTTAGCTCCGTCATCGGGCTGGTTGCTGCTGATGAAAGCGGTGTCTGAGAGTCAACCTTAAATACCCTTATTCCAGCAGATAGCAACTTACCCAATGCTCTTTCGCCAATGTTTCTTACAATAACGGCATCTGTTTCTAACTCTTTCAGCATCTTAATTGCAACGCTTTTCTCGCTGCATGAAGAGTTTCCTGCTGCGGGATTAGCCACGTTTTTTATCACTGAGCTATCGTCATCCAGCAAAGCAAACTGTGGTGCCTTGATAAAGTGATTTGCAACACAGTCTCGGCTGTGTGGTACAGCATAAATCATTCTGTTTCATCCTTATGCTCCGGGCTATGAATCGCATCCAGAACAAGTGCATTACCTTTAACTAAACTCTCAGCAACTTTGAACCTTGCTCGATTGATAATGTTGCCAAAAGTTTGCCTTGAAACGCCCATCTGGTCAGCAGCCTCTTGTTGACTCATATTCTGAAAATCTGCCAACCGAAGAGCTTCAAATTCTTCTGCCAGTAACTCGGTTTGTTCGAGTTGGTTAAGAGGTACACCATTTGGCTTAAAGCAGCTATGGGCTGGTCGTCCGCAAATACGACGACACTTTTTGGGTCTGGCCATTTGCTCTCCTGTTTGGGGTCCAGGTGAATATTACGCCCATAATTAGCATATGCCAATAATTATTTTTGGCATATGCTAATTAAAAGTGACTTTTATTCACCTGCTCTTCTTTTCGTTGATGCGGGAATAAAGCGATATAAATAATCTTTTTCCCGGTTTTTAGAGAAGAATGCTTCTAGTTCAATCAACATGCCTGGATTAGCTTTGTGATCATACTCTCTAGGGAAATCGACAAGGGGAGTAACAGTCAAGAAAAGCCATTTCTTATAGAGTCTCTGTTTCCAGGAAACGGAAATCCACGTATTGCTAATCTCTTTATCATGCTGTGGTTTGCCACTGATTCCTGTGGAGTACTCCAACAGGTGATCGGTATGGATTCGGTCATAATAGCTGAGCTGACTCACCAGTTCCCAGCCACGATCATCATATAAATACTGTGCGCTGTTACCAAACTTGAAAATATCTAATGGATTCTCTTCAAACGCGTGGTAGAGGTTTAGGTGTGTGACAGCACCGGCTCCTCTTGTGTGATAGTAAAAAACTTCCTGTTCCAGTTGAGCTGTCCAGGTATTTGATAAGTTTTCCACACGCTGGATGTTGGCTCTGGTAAACGGATCTAGTGGCAAACGAATTTTCACTCCTAAATCAAATCGGGTTAGCCAGCTTTGAATTTTTTCGTCGGATAATCTAACCCCCCGATGGCTCCTTGAGTTGCGCTGCTACCTTCAGATGGAAAATCTCTCTGTTTTGTTTCCAGTGAATCATAGTCATCGGGGTCGGTTTCTAAGATGATTTTCCAGTTACGTTTTATATGGGGTAAGTCAATTCTCGCAGATATTTTCTCTTTGGAGCTGAAGTAGCCTCGATGGGTATATTCACTCTGAATTTTGAATTTGACATAACTCCGGTTTACCAAATCATCATCTTCTTCTTTTTTACCTAAGCCTTCATCTAAATAAGTACTGACATCATGAATTTTCTCCGCGATATAGTTTTCAGTATTGTCTAGCCAGCTATCTTCTATAGGTGGAGGAACAATATCGTGTTGTTCACCTGCGGGTACCATGGCTATTTGGAATGAATTTTGATAATTATTATGGATATCTTGAGAAAATGCGCTGTCCAAAGGAAGAATGAAGGCAAAGAGTAGTATCAGCTTAATGTGAGTAGGACGCAAAAAAGATTTTCCGTCACCAGTGCATGACAGATAGAAGTTTGTAGATAGATTTCCCTTAAATATTTTCAAATATAAACAGTCTGTTATTGTAAGTTGTATAACTTAGTATAGGCAATTTAGTATAAGTTGATACTACCTATTTAGTTTACTTTTCAGTTCATTTTGTAGAAGTAGATGAGTTTTGCTTTCTCAACTAAGTTTAATAAGACAACTGTCGTTTTTATCAATACTAGGATTTCTATGTTAAAACAGAGTTTATTTATTGCAGGCATCTTACTTTTCTCAACTACCACATTTGCGAGTGAAGCAATGCGAGGAGAGAAAGGAAAATTTATTGTCGGCCTGGGACCAATAGAGCTAGGAAATGTAAGTATTGACTCCACCTGCAATGACACTACTTGTTTTTACAGAGCCAGAGCGAAAGGCTCTTTTATGTTTATTGGTGCCGATGTTAAAGAGAACGGATCGTTCAAGAGGCAGGGTCATAAAGTGGTTCCGGTTTCTACAGATTATGAAGAGAAGATTGGCTCTAAAAAGAAGGCTTATTCTTATGATTTTGTAGAGATGGAAATAAAAGATAAACGTTCAAATGAACAAAAAGAGCTACCGGAAAATACTTATACGTTTATGCCTTTATTAAATCAGGTAATTTTAGACCTGATGAACGGAGGGCCACAGGATGAGTATGAGTATCTTTCTAAGCACAAGCACAGAAAGGCAGTGATATCTGGTTATACCCGGAAAGAGACTGAAAATGGTCTGATGCATAGTTTTATAGGTACGCAGAAAGATAGCGAAATAGAATTCTACTTCCTACAAAAGGGAGAGAATATCAATCTCCACAAGATATCTTATGGAAGTTTCCACTTGTCACGTATTCAATAAGAAACAGGGGCATCTGCTCGCAAACCTTTACCAGTTGCTATATGATTAAATTATAACATATGCGCATTTGTTCTTATGTGCACATTATAAAAATTTAATAAATAGACGTTATGGTAACAAGTTGTGCTAGCTCCTGTAATAGATACCGAGAACTTACCCAAATTCTTAGAATTTGGGATGAGATTATCCGGAAACTTTGAATTTACGTTAAAAGACCAGAAGGGCTTCACATGCTCTTTTGTCGGCCTGAAAGAAGGTCAGTTTTTAATATTCGAAATTCACCTTCGTTCAGTTGATGAACTGTTTATCAGAAAACTGAACGGCGCCAATGTTGTGTTCCGAGGATTTTCAGACACTGAGAACGGTCATGTGATTGCTTTTCGAAGCACCGTAATTAGTATGAAATCCATGGGGACTCGCCTGCTATTCGTTAAGTACCCAATTTCGGTTGAAAGCAAACCTGTCAGAATGCACAAGCGTTTCAAAGTGAACTTCGATGCAGAAGTTTATGTAGAAAATAAGCGATATGAAGCGCGATTTTTAGATATCTCCCAATCTGGGTGCGCAGTACTTATTAAGAACGAGTCGGTAGAGCTGGAGCAAGGGGACGAGATTTTTATAGAGCCAGGAATTAAAAATATTCCTAAGCCCTACCCACAATGCAAAGTGGTTAATGTCCGGCACCAAGCGGATGGCACCGTTGTTGGTGTGGAACTCACTCCGGAACTGGATCTGACAGACGAACTGAAGCTAGAGGTATTTAGCCATATAATTCTGGAACACTAATTACGCAGTCAGACAGGGCGGACTTTCTGTACTTCAGCGCCACCAGACTCCAGAGACTTTAGCGCATTTGAGAACAAATAATCTGAAATAGCGCTTATTGCCTGGCCACTTCCTGCGTTATGACTTTCACCAAAAGTTGCCTGACCTACAACTAAATCAACATTCTCATCGTCTATCTGTACTTTGTCCCAAACTTGACTGCGTAATCGGTCAATCGCGATATGAGAGTTTTTGCTATCACAGTTGTATAAAAGTAAGGCGAATTGATCTTCTTCTATGTGACCAAGAACATCACTGTCTCTGGATACGGCTTTAATGACATCTGCACTATTTTTAACAAGCGTATCTATTTCATCTTCAGTATGAAGATCTTTAAGCTCGGAGAAGTTTTTGATACTTGCAATAGCTAACGTTACAGGCATGTGCTGGCGAATAGAAATACGCAGCAACGACTCCATCACCTGAACAAATAGTGGTCGGTTATACAGTTCAGTTAAAGGGTCATACATTCCCGGAATTGGAGGTGGCCGGTTTGCTGCCAGAGTTTCGCGGGTATATTCCATATAAGTATTCCTTTTTTCTATACATTAATAATATTAGCTGGAAACAACATATGGCAATTGAGGAGATATCGTATTTTTGAGAAACACTGGTAATAAATGCGTAGTTTCTCTTGAGCGAATTGAGCAACGCTAGTTCGTTAGTAGTAGAGGGGAGGGTGGTCGTACATAGACAAATAAAAAAAGAGCCAACCTTGGTTGACTCTCTGTAGCAATTAAAGATCTTGTTCTAACTCTATACAACGGTTCGAATCATACTGATCAAAGCGGCCTCGCGCACCTTTATAATGAATCGCAACAACCATTCCTTTATCGACAAAATATCTTAGATTGTCGCAAGAAACCTCTAGGCCAATTTTCTTTGTAATGTGTGGAAGCCAGTGATACCCCTCCGGAAGGGTTTGTACTAAGGTAATTGTACCGTCATCATCTATATCAAATTCTTCATAGGCAGCTAGGGCGTGGCGTGCTTCTTCTACGGTTTCTTTGTCAGCGGTGGGTGTGAGCCTTTCTGTTAGAGTTGATTGGCAAGCAGTGAGTAACATAGTCGAAAATATGCCAGCGACGATAAATTTAAATTTCATTATGTACCTGTATTTCATAGTTATTGTAAATGCCCAAGAATCATATTATATACATTGTTTATGTAAAGTGGGTCTTCGATATATGTAGAGTTTGTCACTAAGTAATTAATTATTAAGCAATTAATTATTAAGTGGTTACTTAAATACTGGTAGATTTGCTTTGTTGAAAGCTATAGCTCACGTGAGCACTTGTTCATTGAGTGGTTATCTCTTGTATACATAATCAGCGTGTTGTCATCGCTCATTGTCACTTTGTAAGTGCTATTTAACGTCTTTGGCATTTTCCGCTTAATGGCATAAACAAAAAAGTTTGATTGCTCATTGGAAGGAGTCATATCTAACTTGTTTGTCATTTCATTTAAAACGCCATTAACTAGCTCCCAAGTACCTTCTGCATTTACGGTAAAAGCCATGGGATCTTCGAATTTCCCAATTTTCTCTTCAAACTTACCGCTTCCAATGAATGAACCATCTTCTGAGAAGTTTATTTTATTTTCGAAGTTGAAATCTTTCCCTTGAATATCACTTGTAGAGCGACATGACCAACTTCCGACTAATAGTTTTGACGTAACATTGTTTTTAATTTCCACAGTAGGAGAGTGTATTAGGGTAGTCGTACAGGCCACTAGCATCGACGTAAAAAATAGTATGGTTATCGTTTTCATATTGAATACTTCTTAGTTTATTTGGACGACCATTATTCAATTTAACTATATGAAATACAAATGGATAAGGTGAAATTAATAGCTGGGATTTGCTTTTTTGAGGTTTGCTTCGTGTGTATTAGAAAACCCGGCGCATACTTTGATGAGCTGGGTTTTCTTAGGGGGGATTAAGCCGCTTTAGGCAGCAAAAAGATACCGGTAGGATTAATAGTTAGGTAAGCGTGATCGGAGATTTCCGGATCAAACTGAGAAGAGTTCAGCTGCAGCAGTAGTTCTTGGCCCTGCCACTCAACGGCAACCTCATACATGGAACCCATATAAACTACGTCCTTCACTTTACACTTCTGGCAATCTTCACCTTCACCAACCAGAAGGATAGCTTCAGGGCGCACACCAACCTGATATTCATCAGCCGGGAAGCCTCTTACCGTGTCATCATTTACAGGGATCTTGTAGCCATTAATATCGAGTAAGCTTTCCTGATAGTTTCCTGTAAAGATGTTGGCATCACCCATAAAGTTAGCCATAAACATTGAAGCAGGAGTACGGTAGAGATCGTCTGGTGTACCTTGCTGCATGATGTCACCATCCTTCATTACGATTACGGTATCAGATACCGCAAATGCCTCGGACTGATCATGGGTAACGTAAAGCGAAGTGATATTGAAACGCTGCTGAAGCTCGCGAATCGTTTCACGCATATTACGTCTTAGGTTGGCATCCAGGTTACTCAATGGCTCGTCAAACAGAAGCACCTTAGGCTTAAGAACCAGAGCACGAGCCAGCGCAACACGCTGCTGCTGACCACCAGAAATTTGATCCACAAAGCGATCACCCATGCCTTCAAGGTCTACCAGTTTTAAAGCTTCATCAACACGCTGTTTAATTTCATCAGCTGGCAGCTTAAGCATTTTCAGACCGTACGCGACATTTTCATACAGAGACATATGCGGGAACAGCGCGTACGATTGGAACACCATGCAGATGTCTCGTTGCTGGATTGAGGTGTTAGTGACATCCTCACCGTCGATAAAGATCTGTCCGCTGGTGGGCTTTTCAAGACCAGCTACCAGACGCAGTACCGTTGTCTTACCGCAACCGGAAGGACCGAGTAGGGTAATCAGTTTGCCTTTTTCGATCTCAAGATCCAGGTCGCCAATTACCGTGTTATTGCCAAAGCGCTTACAGATATTTTTTAGCACTACAAAGCTGTTGTCTTTCATTGTTTGTATCTCCGGTCCTTAATCTTGGTTCTTGGCTTTAGAGCGTGAAATCCGGGCTTCACCAACCAGGAAGTCGAAAGTGAGTATGATGGATAGCATGACGAATATAAGCAGCGAGCCATAAGCGATAGCGATACCGTATTCGCCATCCTCAACGCGGTTTAGTATGTATGAAGTTGCAACACGTGTTTCCGGTGTTACAAGGAAGATGATGGCACTTACCGTAGTCATCGCCCGCACAAAGCTGTAGATCAGCGAGGAAAGAATCGCAGGTCTTAGCAGCGGAATAAGAATGTGCATGATGGTCTTGAATGAGTTAGCACGCAGACTGAGTGATGCTTCATCCAGTGACTTATCGAGCTGTCCCAGTCCGGCAACACCCGCACGAATACCTACGGGTACGTTACGCATCACCATCGAGATAACCACGATTGCTGCGGTACCCGTCAGATAAACAGGTGCATCGTTGAATGCCAGGATGTAAGAGACACCCGCTACAGTTCCCGGAACGGCAAAACAGAGCATGGTGACAAACTCCACCACTTTCTTACCGTGGAACTGCTGACGAACAACAATGTAAGCAATCAACAGGCCGAAGGTTGCAGTGATAGGAGCAGCGATACCCGCATAAGTCATAGTACTGATAAGCGATGGCCATGCACCTTCACCTAAGCCCATACCAAACAGATTAATATAGTTTGCAAACGTTAATGTGTAATCCACACCCCAATTAACGGTGAAGCTACCAAATACGATACTTCCGTAAAGAAGTACATTAAACGCCATCCAGAAGTAGAGCATTGCAGATACAAACATGCGCAAGCTATTTGGTAGTGGCTGAACATCACCACGATAAGATTTACCTGAAATCGTCACGTAAGAACGTTTACCAATCCACAGGTATTGAACCACAAATATCGCCAGTGAGAAGAGCAACAGAACCGCACCAAGGGTACTTGCTGAAGCGTAATCCAGCTGTGCACCAGCGATGTAGAAGTAGATCTGTGTTGCCAGAACGTCGAAGCTTCCGCCCAGTACGAGTGGGTTACTGAAGTCAGCTAGCGACTGTACAAAAATAATCAGGAACGAGTTAGCCAGTGCTGGTTTTAGCAGAGGGATAACCACGTTAAAGAAGGTCTGATAGCGGTTTGCTCGAAGAGTATAAGATGCCTCTTCAAGAGATGGGTGCAGCGACTTCATCGCACCGTCCAGAATCATAAAGGACATTGGTGCAAACGCCAGCACCTGAGCCATCCAGATACCAGTAAAACCGTATAACCAGTTAGTCTGCTCTAAACCAAACCAATCAACCATCAACTCAGTAACATAACCTGAGCGACCAAGCATAAGGGTTACACCCAGGCCAACTACAAATGGTGGGGTTACGATTGGAAGAATAGAGAAAATACGAGCAATAAAGGCAGATTTTACGGCGATACGGGTTGAATAAATCGCGAATATCAATCCAAAGAAGGTTGCCGTGATACCTACAGAGGTACCCAGCATAATAGAGTTTGTGATGATCTGTACGATCTGTCGCTGGGAGAGAATTTCAATAAATTGCCAGGCGACAAAGTTCCCCATTTCGTCCTGAAACATTGGAACAAAAATGGCGATACTTGGGTAAAGAATAAAGGTTGTGATTAACCCTATGATGGTAACCAGCGAACCAATAACGAATACGTCACCACCAAGGTACTCAAGGCGGGCAAAGCCCAGCGTCATGATGCAACCTAAAGCGATAAACAGAACGATAGTCGCGTAGCCGAGGCCGTTTCCTGTTCCCCATGAAGAGAGAATGGTAAACAGCATGCAGAAACCGGAATACCCGATATCAAAGTAGTGGCGTTTTTTCTGATACTTATTCTGAGCCAGTTTAGGACGAGCAAGCAGAACAAGAGGTAGGCCAAACCAGAGCCAGGCAATATTCTGGCTGCTCCAGCCCATTGCATCTAAAAATTCATCAGATGTGGACTCAAACACGCCATAGTCGAGAGCGAAAACGGGTAGAAGAATGAAAGCAGCGACAATGGAAATAATCCAGTAAAACACCGGATCGCGGGTAGACTGCTCCTTGTGCAGATGTAGTGCGCTATCTGCAGCTAACTGAGGCATGATAATCACCTTGCTGTGTAGAATTTTTCAGGGAAGATTACCTTTCCTCCTGCCCGAGACCCCAATGGGCAGGAGAAGAGGTAATTTAATTTCGATTCCTGTCGGAACAGGGGGATCTAATTACTCACCCATTTTGACGACATTTACCCACTTCTTGATTAGGCGCTTACGAGTATCGGAAGCTCCGTAGGTGTCCATGTCATAGTTGATAAGATCAAGCTTGCTTGGATCCAGAGCGTAAGGAGATTGCTCTGCCTGAGTGTTAGTAAGAATCTGGAATGACTTACCCTTCTGCCATGCTAGCTGCTGACCTTCTTTAGAAAGTACCCAGTCGATGAACAATTTCGCGTTCTCTTCGTTACGAGCACCTTTGATCATACTTACACCACCAATTTCATAGCCAGTACCTTCACAAGGAGAGATAAGCTCAAGTGGTGCACCCTGAGATTGCTCAAGAGAGTAATCATGCAGGAAGCCGATGCCGATAGCGATTTCGCCACGAGCAGAGTTACGAGATGGAGTTACACCAGACTTAGTGTACTGCGAGATGTTTTTGTCTAGCTTCTTGAAGTATTCAAATGCTTTCTCTTCACCCCATAGCTGGATGAAAGTTGCCAGTGCTGTGTAAGCTGTACCAGAACTTTGAGGGTCAGCAATCTGAATCTCTTCTTTGTATTCAGGCTTAGTCAGGTCTTCCCAGCAGCGTGGAACTTCAAGGCCTTTTTCTTTCAGGCGTTCAGTGTTCACACCGTAACCAAGGATACCCATGTAAACCGCTGAAGAGTAGTTACCTTTGCGTTTTGCAGGGTCGCGGAACTCAGGAATGATGTTTTCAAGCTGTGGAGACTGGTATGCGCTCAGCAGATCCATTTCACCTGCCTGAGACTGAGGATCAAGTGTGCCGCCGTACCATACGTCAGCTCTTGGGTTTTTGCGCTCAGCCTGAATCTTCGCCAGCGTACTGCCTGAACCGTTACGTACGAATGAAGTCTTAACATCATATTTTTCAGAAAAGGCTTTTGTTTCAGCTTCACACATAGCGTTGGTAGCACTACAGTAGACAACCAGGCGGCCTTTAGCCATAACTTGTGGAGCTGCTGCTAATGCAGCTGAACCGATGACACAAGCAGCCAGTAGATGGCGACGGAATTTTCCTTTCATCTTTTGTTTCCTCTGTTATTGTTTTTCCCAATGCCAGAGTTCGCTGCTCTTTCGCATCGGGTGGATTTTACGTCTTTCGACGTTGCCATCCCCCCGATACATGTCGGGGTTAGGCGGGATCAGGTTCTGTGTCTGGTTCCTGAGCTTTAAGGAAAGGTAAAAGAAGTAAGCCAACCGACGCTGCAACCAGAGTTACGACGCTGAAAAAGCCTTCCCAGCTATATTGCTCTATAACCAGAGATATCGGGTAGCCAGCCAACGCTGCACCAAGATATCCAAACAGCCCGACAAATCCGGTAGAGGTTCCGGCCAGATCCTTATGAGAGCACTCTGCCGCAGCCATTCCTATCATCATTTGTGGACCAAAAATAAAAAATCCGATGGCAAACAGACATCCGGATAGCACGTATAAGTTATCCAGAGGTGTTAACCACAGCGCTGCCACTGATATGAAAATTCCCAAAGCAAATATCAGATTCATTGGCGCCCGGTTTCCATGGAAGAAGCGGTCAGAGCCCCATCCACCAAATAGGGAACCCAAGAAACCACCCACTTCAAACATCGATACCGCAGTGTTCGCTGCCATAAGGCTCGTATTATGTCTCTCAACCAGATAGAGACTTGCCCAGTCATTGATTCCGATTCGAACCACATAAACCAGCATGTATGAGCCGCACAACAGCCAGATATATTTGTTGCCAAGAACGTAGGTTTTAACCTTTTCCCTGAACAGCAGACCTACGCCTTCTCTCTCCTGCTGTTTCTCCAGAGGATCATTCCTCCAGTCTCCAACTGTGGGTAATCCCATGGTTCCGGGCTTGTCTCTAAGCCTTACGAACAGGATGGTTCCCATTACACAGGCAATAGTTCCAGCGATAAAGAATCCGAAACGCCACCCCCACTGCATAGCAATAAAGCCAATAATGATAGGTAACAGGGCGCCGCTCATATTGATGCAGGTGTTCCAGACCGACCACCAGAAGCCACGCTCAGAGCGCGAGTACCAGGTGGTCAGTATCTTGGCGCATGCCGGCCAGCCCCAGCTTTGGAAGAACGCATTCAGCATCCAGAGCAGTACCATTACGGTCAGTGAGGAGCTCAGGCCAAACAGAATATTCACAATGCCTGAAGCGATAAGACCAAGCCCCATAAAGTACTTAGGGTTAGACTGGTCACTGACCATTGCAGAGAGGAATTTTGATGTGCCGTAAGTGATGTAATACGTTGTTGCGATAACACCGATATCTGAATGTGTCAGCCCGAGATCATTTAACATGGCTGGCATCGTGAAATTCAGACTCTTTCGGGCAAAATAGAAAACACCGTATCCAACATACATCATCAACATCAGATGAATTCGCCAGTAGCGATATGTCGAGTCAATCTCTCTGCTGTCGGTAATCCTGCTCACAGGCTCCCTCACTTGCTGATGCCATGTTAGAAAAATAAATTTGAGAATGGATGAGATAGGTTTTTAGGCAAATAGGAAAAATTCCTAGTTTGGCGGTTTGTTCATTAACTTTGTGGGCAGGTTCACAACAACCCGTGTGCCGTTTCGATTTTCTACTTCGACATTGCCCCCTAAAGCGGTGACACGTTCTTCGATACCGCGCAAACCTGTGCCCAGTTGTCTCCAGTTGGATGGAATACCAATACCATCGTCCTGATACTCTAGTCGGAGTGAATGACCAGGGAACAGCGTTACATGGACATGACTGGCTCTGGAGTACTTGGTGGTATTGTTCAGCAACTCTTGCACTACTCGATACAGAGTAACGGTGGTGACTTCATCAAGTTGCTCTGTATTAAGCCCGATATTGATAGTGCATTCGATATCCCGCTCTTTAAACTTCATTTCGTGGGCAAGATGGGTAAGGGCATTTTCAAGACCGAGCTCATCCAAAATCTGAGGTCGAAGCTGGGTTAACAGGTGCCTTGTAGAGCTGTGTATTTTTAATGCAAGCTGGTTAATCGCATCGGAGATTTGTCGAGTCTGATCTTCATTTGCCGTTCTGTTTGCTAATGTGGCTTGAATTTGAATAGCAGTGATGTTTTGTCCGATCTCATCGTGCAGTTCACGCGCAACAGACTTACGGATATCTTCTTCTACATGAACCAGCTGTCTTGTCAGCAGTTGCTTGGTATGAAGTTCTTTCTCAAGATTTCGGTTTAACTGATGCAGTTTCTCAGACAGAAGGTGCTGACGACTGATGGCTATACCGAGCCCTAAACCAATCAACGCCTGAGTTGTAATAAAGATCTGCATCTCTTCAAAACTACTAAAAGATCCGGTGACTTTTCTGGCAGCCGTAAGAAGCACACTATTCATCACCGCTGCGAGCACGCCTCCTTGCCAGCCGTACTTGTACGCCATAAAAATGTTTGGAAGTAATACTATGATCAGAAGAAGTGTTGTGAGTTGTTCCTGAAAGACAGTTTCACTGATCAGGCCTATTACAAAGAAGGTTAATACCCACAGATAGGCTGATGGGCGAATGGTGACGGTTTTATGCACCAGCGCAGGTGACAACGGAACCCAGACTTTGTGTACCAGATAATCATGCAGCAGATAGAAGAAAGGTGCTAACAGTATGCCTCCGGTAACTGCAGCAACTATGCTGCTGTACAGCATCATTCTGTTGAGTTCGAGTGGTTTGCTCAATAATAGAAATAGCACAGATACTAATAAGGCACTGGCAAGGACAAAACCCATCAGAGCGAGTAACTGTTGCCAGTAAACATTAAGTTTGCGCCAACTGTACTGGAAAGGGCGGAGCAATAGCGCAGTAGCGAATGGCATTAATAGCAATAACAGATCGAACGGGACAAACTCAGTTGAAGAGGTAATTCCCAGCCACATCAGAAACTCGCTAAGAAGAATTACCCACCAGTATTGTGTCGGTGTGAGCAAAAGCGTCGAGATTCTTAAACCGACAGGGAATAGTAGCGCAGCGTAGTGGATGTCAGTAACCAGGTAACCACTGATACTCCACAAACAAAACCAGGTAATCGAATAGATTAGGAAGAGAAATGCCGAAGTAAATATCCGGTTTCCCGGAAAAGCGCTAGCTTTCATCGTCTGGTAACAGCTTGTGTTGGATTGCAAAGCGAATCAGATCCACATTATTTGATAGTCCTAGCTTTCCAAGAATATTTGCCCTGTGAACGTGCACGGTTTTGTGGCTTAAAGAGAGTTCAAATGCGACCTCTTTTACATCTTTCCCCTGAATCAGGTAGTCGAAGATCTCTTTTTCTCTCTTTGTGAGATCGGACAGCGCTGCTGGTGGAGCAGAAGCGTTACTCAGGTTAATTAAAGCATCAGCACATAGGTAGCGATTGCCGTTGGCAACCGTTCGGATTGCGGTAACTAACTCTCCCGGACCGCACCTTTTCGACAGATATCCAACGGCACCGGCGTCAATAGCTTTACTCACAAATGAAGCGGAGTCGTAGATACTCAGAATAATAGCTTTCAGGCCGGGTTTTTTCTCTCTTAACCTTTCAAGTAGAGACAAGCCACTTTCGTCAGGCATAGAGATATCAATTACAGCGACATCCAAAGTGGGGGAGTTGGACAGAGTATCAAAGGCATCTTTGGCAGAACTGAACTCACCTTCAACCTGTATATCAGATTCTACACTGAGCAGCTGAGCAAAACCCGAGCGAACCATGACATGGTCGTCTACCAACGCAACTGAAATCATTTTGAGTGCCTGCTTATGTTTCATATATATATCGAATACATGGTCTCAGAACAGATTGAGCGATTCAAAAACCTCCGAACTAAGCTGTGATGGTGGTCAGGCTTTTCTTTTATCTGAATCTCTACTTTCCTCACTTTTATCTATCTAACCGTCGATCTGAGTTTTAAGGATCAATTCATGATCTTTTTATTGATAAAAAACGTGATCAAAAACTCAACTATTCATCGAATGATTAAATCTCTGCCAGTGTGGTCACATTTTCATCGCTCAAAATTTGCCAATTTAATTTCTATTATAGATATTACTATTATAGAAATTTGGAGGTAAGCATGATTATTGAAGGTGCGTCAGGGCCACGAGAATTAAAAACAGAGAATCTGTCAGCTGATTTAGTTGTTGTCGGTGGTGGTTTATCTGGTGTGTGTGCGGCTATTGCGGCAGCAAGGAATGGGCTAAAGGTTGTACTTGTTCAGGACCGCCCGGTACTGGGTGGCAACGCTTCAAGTGAAGTTCGTTTGTGGATCCTTGGGGCAACTTCGCATGGAGGGAATAACAACCGTTGGGCGCGAGAAGGAGGGATCATTAATGAGCTTCTTCTTGAAAATCAGTTTCGTAATCCTGGTGGTAATCCAGTTATCTTCGACTCTATTTTGCAAGACTGGGTGACCAGAGAAATGAACCTGACTGTTATCCTCAATAGCTCAGTGTTTCATGCGGAGACCGTCGACAACCACATTCAGTCAATTCACGCGTTCAATTCCCAAAACAGCACCATGTATCAGATAGCGGGTAAGTTTTTTGCCGACTCTAGTGGCGATGGTGTGTTGACTCATCTATCGGGTGCAGCGTATCGAATGGGCGCTGAAGAAGCCGAAGAGTTTAATGAGCCAATGGCACCGGGTGATGACTACGGAAAACTTTTAGGCCACTCGTTGTACTTCTACTCAAAGGACGTAGGTAAACCGGTTGATTACGTCGCTCCTGACTTTGCTCTAAAAGATGTTCCTGCATTGATTCCAAGATATAAAAACTTCAAAGCGACCGATCAGGGTTGCTCATTGTGGTGGATTGAGTGGGGAGGCCGTCTGGATACCATTCACGAGTCAGAAGAGATAAAGACAGAACTTCAGAAAGTGGTATACGGTGTCTGGAATTACATCAAAAACTCAGGTGAGTTTCCGGAAGCGAAAAATCTTGCGCTGGAGTGGGTAGGGACGATTCCTGGTAAACGAGAAAGTCGCCGGGCTGAAGGTGACTATATTCTTCGTCAGCGCGATATCGTGGATCAGATAGAACATGAAGACAACGTGGCACATGGTGGTTGGTCTATCGACCTTCACCCTGCCGACGGTGTTTATGGTGCCAAAGGTGGCTGTAATCAGTATCACGCCAAAGGTGTGTTTGGTATTCCTTATCGCTGTATGTATAGCCGAAACATTGAAAACCTGTTTATAAACGGACGTCTGCTATCAGCTTCCCACGTTGCTTTTGGCAGTACACGTGTTATGGCAACATCAGCAGCAGTCGGGCAGGTAATTGGTACCGCTGCAGCGTTATGTGTTGAGGACAGAGTTAAGGCAAGTGATCTGCTAGAGCCAATAAGGCTTAACAACCTTAAACAGCGATTAGCTTCGGACGGGCACTACGTACCGAAGTTTGATGGCCTGAAACAAAATAACCTGGCTACCAGTGCTGCAATCAGTGTATCAAGTGAGCTTTCCCTTCATTCATTACCACATAATGGAGAATGGAAGGCTCTCATAGACAGCTACGCTCAGCTTATTCCCTTATATAAGCAACAAAAAACAGTAATGACTGTCCCGGTGAAAGTGACATCACCAACTGAACTTCGGGTAGAGATTCGAAAAGCAGAAAAACCTGAAAACCATACCCCTGAAACGCTGGTGGAATGGCACAGTTTTCTCCTGACTGAAGAGGATACGGAAGTCGCTATTCCTTTAAACCAAGGTTGTTCTGAGCAATATCTGTTTGTCTGCTTTATGCAAAATCCACAGATTCAAGTGGCATTGTCAGATGTCATGCTGACAGGATTAGTTACGGTTAAACAAGGTGGCCTCGCGAAAGTGAGTACAACCTCACGTCAAGAGGCACCAGAAGGTCTGGGTGTGGATAGCTTTGATTTCTGGGTACCGGAAAGAAGGCCGGAAGGAAAGAACTTAGCTTTTGAAATGACCGCACCACTTTTCAAATACGCGAAAGACAATCTAACATCCGGGGCCACTCGCCCAACATCAATGCCAAATGCCTGGGCAGCAGATTTGAATGACAAAGCGCCAATTATCACACTGGATTGGCCGGAAGGAGAGGGAATACAGGCGACGACTTTAACTCTCTTCTTAGATTGTGACTACGACCATCCTTTAGAAAGTGTTCAGTATCACCATAACGATCGAGTTATGCCACACTTGGTACATCAGTGCGAAGTGGTGTGCGATGGCTCGGTAATAACTAACGTGAAAAATAATCACCAAGGTGTAATAAGCGTGAGCTTACCCGAAGGTCGAGTGATTAATCAGCTAGCAATAAAGCTGACTAACTCACAAGGCCAACCGGTTTCAGTACTTGGTATCCGTGTGCAGTAACGCGCCCCTACGAATATAAAAGGAATAACAATGAAAACGATGAAAACTCTTGTTGCTTCGCTGACTCTTGCAGCAACGGCCTTTGGAACGGTCGCTGCAGAGAAAGAGATAACTTTCCTGAACTGGGTAACCGCAGAGCCTAGTAATCAGCCTGTTGTTCAGGGACTTATCGACCAAACTGGCGTACCAGTAAAAGTATTGTCCAGTTCCTGGGGCGATATGCAGAAAAACGTATTTCTACGTGTACGAACCAAACAGAATCTGGATGTTTATCAGAGTTCTGCCAAGTGGTTGCCGACCTTTGCTCAGCTTCCTAACTTGGTTGACTTTAATGAGGTGTACGGCAAGAAATATCTTGAATCTATTATCTCTCCAGCAGTTTTGGCTGCAGGCCAGTATAAAGGTAAGCAGTATGGTATGCCGTGGAACACTGGTTCAATCAGTCTGGTATCGAACACAGATGTACTGAGTAAAGCGGGTGTGTCTGAGAGTCCGACAACGATTAGCGAGTTCGTTAAGACACTTGAGAAGGTAAAAGCGAATAACCCTCAAAGTACGCCATATGCAATGATGACGAAAGGTAACAACCTTATTTCCAGTGATTTCCAGCTATGGCTTTGGGCGCATGGCGGCAGCATTTTCGATGAGAACGATAAGCTTGCTATCAACTCAGAAGCGACCGTTCAGACGCTTAATTTTATGAAAGATCTGATTGAGCGCGATCTTGCGACTCTGGATACCGACCGAGGTGCAGCGCGTCGTATGTTTGGTCAGGGCAATACCGCATTCTACTTTGACGCACCGGTTGCGAAAGGATTTGCACGAGACTTCAGCGGTCAGGGTGCTGATTACGATAAGTTCGTTTATCCAATTCAAGTCCCTGTAGCAAAAGAAGGCATGACACCGCACTCAATGGAGTGGGGCCACCTGCTTATCATGCTTAAAACAGACGCTGCTATGAAAGATGGCAAAGTCAGTAAAGACAGTGCTTCAGGTCGATTTGTTACCGGTATGACAATGGATGACGTAGTTCAGCTTGATTACTTTACTATGTCTGGCGCAATTCCGGTGACAAAGAGTGCACGAAATAATCCTCTGGTTACAAAAGAAAAATTCATTGTCGATTGGAATAACTCACTTGGATTGCCAAAGCGTAATGAACTTTCTCCACTGAAAAACAGTTCTAACTTTGTTGCTGTCGTGAGTGAAGAAGTTCAGTCGGTGATTTTGGGTAAAAAGGATGCCAAAACAGCCGCTGCTGAGATGGAATCTCGTATCCAGCGTCTGATGAAGTAAGGGGTTACCATGGACGTGGTATCACAAAAACAGATAAAGATGAGTGAAAATATGAGTCGCAGGCGGGGAAATTTAAAAAGAGGGGATAGGCGTTTTGCTTATCTGATTCTGATACCAGCGATGACCGCTTTTCTTGTCATGGTGGCTTATCCGTTTGTTGATGCCATGTCGATGGCATTCTATCAATACACTATTTACGACCTTGAACCGACGTTTATCGGGTTTGAAAACTTTATCACCATCTTAACCGATCCCTATGTTTTAGGATCATGGGTGACTACAGCAATCTTTGTCATCGGAACCACATTGCTGACCATGTTTTTGGGCTTGGCGTGGGCACTTTTGATGTATCAGGATTTCAAAGGGCGTGGCGTTCTGAGAACCATGACGCTTCTACCCTGGATTCTTCCAAGTACAGTGAGCGCATTTATCTGGGCGTGGATGCTGAACGGGAAGTACGGCATTGTGAATGTCATGCTGATGGGAACGGGTTTAATTGATTCTCCGATTCAGTTCCTGTCTGAAGATGCGGGAGCGATGGCCGCAGTAATACTTACCCGTGCCTGGATATCGATTCCGCTCTTTATGTCCTTCTTTTTAGCAGGGCTACAAGGTATGGACTACCAGCAGATAGAAGCGGCACGTATTGATGGTGCGGGCAACCTGAGAATTGTCAAAAGGCTGATATTGCCTCATCTAAAGCCAGTATTTTTGGTAACAGGTGCCTTAGGAATGATTGGTAACTTACAGCAGTTCGACATCATCTATGCACTTACAGGTGGTGGTCCGGTAAGAGCGACATCGGTTCTATCCATTGAAGTGTTCCGTCAGGCATTCGAGAACTGGGATCTTGGTATGGCATCAGCGATTGGTGTGCTATGGGTGTTTACGTTAATGCCTATTGTTGTCTTCTATTTACGTAGTCTGTTTAAGGAGGACTAGAGCATGTTTGAGTTACGCTCATGGAAAGCAAAAGTCGGCTTTATCGCAATGTTGATTACGATAGCATTCTTTCTGTTCTTCCCTGTTTACTGGGCATTTATCAGTGCCTTTAAGAACAATCAGGAGCTTTATCGGTTAGATCCAACATTGCTTCCGAACGAATTGTTTTGGGGACACTTTGTCTCTGCCATCGTTGACGGCAACATTTTGCTCCAGTTAAAGAACAGTTTGCTGACATCAACCTCTTCAGCGCTGTTGAACGCCACCTTGGCTGCATTAGCCGGATACAGCTTTGCAAAGTTTGAGTATCCAGCGAAGAAGCCATTGATGTTACTGATACTGTCGGCTCAGATGTTTCCGTTCGGTGTGCTGCTCATCAGTATCTACCCGATGCTACAGGCGGTAAATCTGCTCGACACCAAATTAGGCTTAACGATTTCATATATTGTTTTTGCTCTGCCTGTAAGTACCTATATGATGTATAGCTACTTCAAGCAGGTACCTAATGAGTTAATTGAGGCTGCAAAAGTGGATGGTGCCAGCAATATGAAAATATTCCGTCGTATTGTGATGCCAATTTCATTCCCGGCGTTTATCACGGTAACACTGTATGCGTTTATGTGGTCGTGGAATGATCTGCTTTACTCAATGACTTTAGTCACATCTGAAGAGAACAGAACCATAGGGCCGGGTTTGCTGCTTCGTTATATCAACGAAAACAATGCTGACTGGGGTGGTGCGATGGCCGCATCATTCTTAGCCGCAGCACCGGTGGTCTTGGTCTTTGCTGTCTTGCAGAAACAGTTTATCGGAGGGGTAACCTCCGGAGCGGTCAAATAAAGGAGTTGTATTTTGTCTTCGCAACCTAATCAGAGCTTAATCGATGGTATTCGTTGTTTTCAGGAGTTAACAACCAGTGACCGACCATTGGGAAATAAAGAGCTGGCAGAAAAGCTCGATATCAACATGGTCAGAGTTAACCGACTGCTGAGAACATTGAAATCGATTGGTATGGCGGAGCAAAACTCTCAGAAAAAATACATGCCTGGACCGGCAGTACACCTTTTAGCAGCTCAGAGTTTTCACAGCTCTGCGCTGTTCAGAGCCGCGACCAATGTAGCGATTAATACCAGCTACGATGATCGGACGCTGGCGATTGGTGTGCTTTGGAACGATTCAGTGGTGTTTATGTATCACGCAACAGCCGAGCAAAACCCTGCTCAGGGCTTAGGCGGATATCATGTTTACCATGTTTCTCAATCCTCCATCGGTAAGGTGCTTCTGGCGGAATTCAGTGACGAAGAGATCAATGATCGTATTGAACACTGGGAGCCAGAACAAAAGGCAGAGATATTAGATGAAGTCGATGCAGTGCGTCGCAATGGCTACATATGCCATTACGACGATGTCGGCACAATTAACAATATAGGTAGTGTTTTCTCGGTTGGAGGTGCCAAAGCGGGTATCGCTTTTACCGACATCCATATCTCTCCAGATGTACTGGATAGCTATGTTGAACAGTTGAAAGAACTCATCTCCGAGATCGAAAAACACGCTTGAAGTAGATACGAGGAATAACAATGGCTGATGTAAGTTTGAAATCAGTTGTGAAGCGTTTTGGACAGACTCAGACGATTCATGGTGTCGATCTAAATATTAAAAATGGTGAATTTGTTGTTTTTGTAGGCCCGTCAGGTTGTGGCAAATCGACATTGCTGCGAATGATTGCAGGTCTGGAAGAAGTGACCGAGGGCGATATCTTTATCGATAACCAGTGTGTTACTGATGCGCAACCGAGTGAGCGTGGTATTGCGATGGTATTCCAGTCTTATGCGTTATACCCGCATATGACGGTGCGTGAGAACATGAGCTTCGGTTTAGAGGTTGCGGGCGAGTCGAAAGAGTATATAGAGCAAAGAGTAAACGAAGCCGCTGAAATTCTGAAGTTGGGTGAACTATTAGATAGAAAGCCGAAACAACTTTCCGGTGGTCAGCGTCAGCGTGTTGCCATTGGCCGGACGATTGTACGTCAGCCGAAAGTGTTCTTGTTTGATGAACCTTTGTCTAATCTGGATGCTGAGCTCCGTGTTCAGATGCGTATCGAGATTTCCAAACTGCACGAACAGTTGGGCAACACCATGATTTATGTAACTCATGATCAGGTAGAAGCCATGACCATGGCAGATAAAATTGTCGTGCTTAGAGATGGACGAGTCGAGCAGGTTGGCACGCCACTGGAGCTTTACCATAAGCCTGAAAATAAGTTTGTAGCTGGCTTTATCGGGTCACCAAAAATGAACTTCCTGCCAGTAACGGTAGCATGCACAAGTTCAGAGAATATTACGGTCAAACTACCAGACGCTCAGGAGATAGTAGTAGATTTTGACGGCACGACAGTATCTGAAGGCCAGAAGCTGGAGCTTGGTGTCCGGCCCGAACACTTCTTTACCGGAGAAGGTGGAGATATCAATATGGAGATCTGTGTTGATGTGGTAGAGAAGCTTGGAGGAACAACGTATGTCTATGGAGAACTAGAATCTACACCTATGACTATTGAAGTTGATGGTGATATTCCGGTTAAAAAAGGCAGTCAGACCAAGTTCAGTTTCAACAAGGACAGAGTACATTTGTTTTTAGACAATGAAACAGCGTTGCCAAATGGCCGAGCATTTGAAGAAGAACTGTTAGAAGCTTAAGTGACGGATAGTTAGCTGTAATTGAAAAACTCCGCATCATGATTGTGCGGAGTTTTTTATTGGACATTTCAATCAGAAATTTATGTAAAACTAGAAATAGAAGTAACTGCCGACGAGAGCCGAATAATCCTGTTCATTGTAGAACTTAATATTTGAGTCCAGTTTTTCATACGATAACTGGCCAGTCAGGCTAAGGTTCTGTAGCCCAAACACACCAAGGTACTCATAAGAGAAGTTGATGCTCATACGGTCATCTTTTCGAGTCTTGTTAAACAATGGGTTTATCGCATCAAAATCGGCTTGTGAGTATCTGGCATCCAGAACGTAAGTCGAAGATCCAGCCATAACATAGTAGGTAACGCCAGCACCAATATTGTCATAGGCCATCGCTTTACCATCGGCATTATCTTTTCGATAAAACAGGGCGGGTTCGATAAACATGTTTTGGGACACAGGCAACCCAATTGCTAGTTTGCCTAAGTAGCCGTCACCATTTCTGTTCAGTTGTGAAGCATCGACATTGTTTGAAACTCCGGATGTTTCGGTATCCAGCTTTCTATCGTAATAGATAAAGTTCGCGGTAAGGCTGAGAAACTCATACTTAAGGCGGTAAGCATCTGCCTTGATATCAGTTTTTTTCTTTTTGAGTTCAATGCGTATGGGTTTTGCCATGTTTTTGCATCTACAACCGTTGGTGCGTATGAGATAGAAATTGCAGAATCGCGGCTGAACTGATTTTTGTATCCGACCTCTGCTGCCAGAATACCTCTGACAAAAGTGTCCTCGCTTTGTCCTAGAAAGATCTGATGATCACCGAACTGATAGCGAAGGCTACCTAGTGGGATAAAAACAGCTTCTGAGTCGGATTTACCATCTTGATTTAAGCTGGTTATCGTCTCGTCTTTCTCTGTATTGAAGTTACTGGTAAAGTTGGAGTATCCAGCGAAAATGCCGAATTCACCTGAAAAACCTTGCTCAGCGGGCTCTCCAACAGCATTTGCTGTGCCGGAAAGGGCAAGAACTGAGTAGAATAGACAACGGATAGTTTTCATGGTTTTCTCTAATGTTTTGATATTTATATAAAGTTACGACTTGGAATGAGAGAGCCGATGCACTGTATGATAAGTATGTTGTGCGACATATTTATCAAAGTGACCGCTGGGTCATTTAAGTGTGTTATACATTATTCTGACCGCGAGGTCACTATTAATTGATATGAGTTATGGAAAATAAGAAACGAGTGTTAAAAGGAAGCGCCCACGCTTCACCTGAAGTACGAAAGGCAGAGTTGCTTGAGGCTGCCATTATTTGCTTTGGTAGAAATGGTTATTTCGGGACGACAATTGATCATATTGCGAAAGAATCAGGTCTGTCTAAAGGCAGCGTATATCGTTTCTTCAAGAGTAAAGAAGATGTACTTCTCGGAATTGCGAGGATGATGGAACAACACTTTGACGATACCTATGAACATATCTATGAGTCGAGTGACAACCCTCGGGATGTCATGAGGTTAGTGTTCCAGTCAGCGGTTGTTTTTCTTTGTGAAAACCCTGAGATGGAGCGTACCTGGCGTGAGTTTGCGTTTCATCCGATGGCACAGAAAGAGTACGCAAGAATGCTCGATGACTACCGTAATGACCTTTCTGATATTTATCAAAAGGGAGTCGCGGAAGGTATTTTCATCGACCAGGATATGACTGCGGTATTTGATACTGTGCTTTCATATCAGGAAGGTTTATTTCAGCTCTCTTATGTTTTACCTGAATTTGATGCGATTCAAAGGTTCGAGTCAAGTTGGCCTGTTTTAGAACGCGCTTTTGTTAAACCAGAACACCTCTAGCTAACGCCTACCTCCCTTATGACTCTCAGGTACTGTCTAGTGTGGTACCTGAGTTTTCCGTATCTAATCCCTATTTTCTAACTCCCCATTATCTAATCCGTCTGCTTCTAACCTTGTTATTCCTTAATTTGCATAGTCATAAATAGGCTGATTAAATTTTAAGTGACTAATTCGTCACTTTGATGTATAAATGCGCTCAATAAAATAGTGACTTTGCAGTCACTATTGATGGATTACATGCGTAATTAGTTTTAAAGAGAGTAGAAAATGCGAAAATTCAGTCTACTGGTATTAGGAATTACTGCACTGAGTATGCAGGCTAATGCTAACGAAATTACAGAATCGGACGTTGAGGCTATTACTGTTGAAAGAGTCGCAGCCATAGAGGTGGTTCAGGGAACGATTGCTGAAAGAGTACTGGCTGAGGGACTAGCGCAGGGTATTCGTCGTGAATACCTGAGTTTTGAAAAGGGTGGTCGAGTTACCCTTATTTCAACGGATGTGAATGGGGTGAGTCTTAGAGAAGGCTCTCAAGTGAAAGGTCCAACAAAGAATGAAAAGTTTGGTCAGATTATCGCTAGCATCGATGAAAGGGCAGACAAAGAACGCTTGAATCAAACTATGGCGAGTTTGCAAGCTGCTGAGCAAAGAGTGGTGCAGGCGCAGTCGAATCTTATTCGTTCTGAAAATAACCTGAATTTGGCTAACGAAGAGTTTAAGCGTATTGAGTCTATTTATCGCAAAAAGCTGATACCAAAGAAGCAGTTTGATGTGGCCAAAACGGAACGATTGAATGCGGAAGAGGGAATCAAATCCGCGAAATCTGAGCTTTCTGCAGCAAGAAGTGACTTAGATGCTCAAACAGCTTCATTCAATCAGGCCAAGGTAGAACTGGAAAAAACCAGTATCTATGCTCCGTTTGATGGTGTGTTACGCACGGTGAATATTCGTCAAGGCGATTACTTTTCTGGCCCGGTTCAGTCTGTCACGGAGCGTGATAGAGAAGCCTCATCCGCAGTCGTTATTGTTGATACAAGCCAATATGAAGCGACTTTGAATGTGCCTGCTTATCTGGCGGGAAGTGTTTCTGAAGGCCAGACGGTTTATATTTCGTCTTCAGCCTTCGAGCTTCAACAAGCGGCTAACTCAGATTTTAAACTGGGAAGATTCGCTAAAGGGAAAGTGTACTCGGTGAGCCCGAGTATTAGCCTGGATAAGCGTTCTGTCCGGATAAAGGTTCACACAGAGGAAGGGGCTGAATACTTGCAAGATGGCATGTATGTCAGTGCCTGGATATTTACCTCGCTAAAAGAAGACGTTTTACTGCTTCCTTATTCCGCGGTAATGAGCCACGACAACGAGTTTTATGTTTATGTGGTTCGAGACGGACGAGCTTGGGTGACACCTGTTCAGATTGGTGCATACAATAACAATAACGTTGAGATCCTAAGTGGTCTGAAGCCATTTGATATCGTGGTAACGACAGGAAACCATAAGCTGGTACATGGTGCTCATATCCAAGTGATAAAGGAGCATTAAGATGGCTATCAGTACGTTATCTTACAAGCTGTTTATCGACAAAGTTATCTCGACGCTATTGATACTCATCCTGTCACTCGGTGGTGTTTTTGCTTTCAATTCGATGGTGAGGGAAAACAACCCAGATTTAGCCATTCCTTCTGCGCTCATAACGATAGAGTGGCCTGGAGCCGCAGCTCAGCAGATAGAAAAAGAAGTCACCAAGCCGCTAGAAGACATTCTTAATGGTATGAATGGCCTTAAGAAACTTAATAGTGGCTCTCAGTTCTCTTTTTCTATTGTTGCTGTCGAGTTTAGTGCCAATATTGCTATTCCAGAGGCGATGAATCAGCTGAGAGCAAAAGTGGACGAAGCAACAGCAAAGTTCCCCTCAGAGGTGAAGCGCCCTAAAATCGAGCAGGTATCCATCAATGATACTCCGGTAATCGAGTACATGCTGTTTGGTGAGCTTGATGACTACTCATTAAGTCGTGCTGTAAAGGCCATTACCAAGGCTCTGGAAAATCACCCTCAAATCCGAAAAGTCGATAAGGCTGGATTCCGTGATACTAGTGTTCACGTCCGCTTACTTCCTGATAGATTACGTTCTTTGAACATATCCCCGCTATTAGTGCAAAACCGTCTGCAACAAGCGAACAAGGATATGAGCTGGGGGGAGTTTGATGATGGAAACTCTGTTACTGGACTCTATTATTCGGGTCGTTTTGATTCTATTGAGATGCTTAAGGCTTTGCCGATAGCTAGAACTTCAGATAACCGGGTCATTAAACTGGAAGAAGTGGCACTGGTTTACAAAGGGTTGGATAAAGCTAAAACGGAAACCTATTTTTCTGAAAAAGGCTCAGAGTACCAGAAAGGGATCTCTATCGGCATCAAGAAAGCATCTGGTGCAGATACTATTGCTCTAGTTGAAGACGTGAAAGCCATGATGGCGGAAATGAAGAGCCAGAGTTTTTGGCCGCATGGCCTAAAGTACTCTACGGTAGCTGATGAAAGTGAGCTTATTAATGATTCATTTAATGAGATCTTTTCTAACATCTGGCAAGCGATGGTAGCGGTATTTCTGGTACTCATGGTGCTATTGACATGGCGTGAAGCGATTATTGCTGGGCTGGCAATTCCTTTAACATTCCTTGGAGTAATTCTGGTGCTTTGGATGATGGGCTCAACACTCAACTCCATGGTTATCATCGGAATGGTATTGGCTCTAGGTTTGCTGGTGGATGTTTTTATTCTAGTGATGGAAGGTATGCATGAACATATCTACGTCAAGAAGATGTCTTTCGCTGATGCAGCAGTAGCAACAGTAAAAACTTATGCAATGCCGGCATTTACCGGGCAGTTAACTACCATTTTGGCAATGAGCCCGATGCTGGCCATCGGTGGCACTGATGGTAAGTTTATCCGTCTGCTTCCATTGACCGGTGTATTGTGTCTGGTGATTAGTTATCTGGTTGCCTTTGTTATTGCTATCCCTATGTCACAACTCTTGCTGAAAGCTGAAAAACATACTCAGATCAGCAAGATGGATCAGTTTGCAAAGCAAATCAGCTCAAGTGTTAAAAACTGGCTGCAAAGCGTATTACTGGTAAGTAAAGCGCGAATCTGGGCGCTCATTGTATCAGTAGTCATGATTTGGCTAGGCTCTTCATATCTGTTTTCTCAGTTGCCTTCACTGTTATATCCGAAAGATGATGGCAGAAATATGGCGATAACAATTCGATTAGCACCAAATGCAACTCTTGAGCAGAGCCGGGAAGTAGCGGAAATTGCGGGAGACTACCTAAACAAGCAGCCTTTCTTTAACAACGTTACTATGTATGTCGGTAAGCGTTCTCCAATAGCCGTCGGATCTTTGAATGAACAGACCGCACGGAACACAAGCTATAACCTGGTTGGATTTTCTCTCCTCTTTAGCCGCAAAGAAGAGCGTGAAAGGATGGCTTACGAGTACATTGATGAGCTAAGAGTTGGTCTTGAGAAAAAGCTGGAAAATGTGCCGGGGATAACGCTTACTTTCAAAGCGGAAACGGGCGGTTCTTCGACAGATGACCCGCTCCAGATAGTAATTAAAGGCGACAATCTTTATGAGCTAAAAGCACACGCTGCAGAGGTTGAGAAGGCACTTTCTGGTATTCATGGAGTTATGGATGTTCGAAATAACCTAGGGCACTTCCGTAGTCAGTCACGTATTAAAGCCGATGCTGAAGCATTGAGCTTTCATGGGATTTCAGAGGATGATTTTGCCGCCCAACTACGAATTGCCAGTGAAGCGGATGAAATCGGCAAGTTTAAGATGGAAGGGACGCAGGACGATTTAGATATACGTTTGAGTACGTACTGGGATAGCCGGCCGGACGAGATAGGAGGCTCTAAGTCATACTCAGAAATCGAACTATTAGGTATTTTTAACGCTCGTAATGAGTCCGTACCTTTAGGTAATCTGATCGATTACGAAGTGGTAAATGTCCCGTCGGTGTATGTTCACAAAAGCGGTAAGCGTTCAATTACCGTTATGGCTAAGTTGGAAGGAACAACAGTCGGAGAAGTGATTACACAGATAGATCCTGAACTGAAAAATATGAACAAAATCTGGGGTAAAGGCTACAGCTACTACTTCTCTGGAGAAGCTGAGAGTGCAGGAGAAACCTACTCATCAGCCGGGATAGCGCTCGTGTTTGCTCTGTTGTTAGTATTTGCGGTTCTTACACTTAGCTTGGGTACCTTTAGTCAGGCAATGGTCGTTTTGTCTACGATTCCGTTAGCATTGATCGGCACATTTAGTGGCTTCTGGGCTTTGAATATGCCGTTTTCATTCCCAGCGATGATTGGCTTAATCTCCCTGATCGGTATCGTTGTTAATAACGCGATTGTCATGTTGGATACCATGAACAGTCACCGAAAAGCGGGGCGTTCTGTAAAAGAGTCTGCAGCGCTTGGAGCATCTGAGCGATTACGGCCAATATTAGGAACGACCATTACTACACTAGTCGGTCTTGTTCCGTTAGCACTGAGTAACCCAATGTGGTTCCCGCTGTGTATGGCGATAATCTTCGGGTTATTAGCATCTACGGTAATTGCAATACTGGTGATACCAGCTCTTTATGTTATTGCAACACCTGAGCGCTCTATCAACACTGTTGAATGCATAACAACTTAAAATTCGTGAAAACAGCCCTCTGTAATCGAGAGGGCTGTAGTTTACGGAAGCTCATTGTTTTCGCGACATGTGATGACATTCTTCATCATTTTTCTTTGTACTTGTCTTACTGTCTCAAGCTCTTCATCAGTAATATCTCGCGTTAGTAATTCGTTCCACCTATCAATGATCGCTACGAGATCGGATTTTAGCGCTATTGCATTGTCAGTCAGATAAACCAGTTTTGCTCTCGCATCATTTGGAGAGCTTTGTCTGGTGATCAGTTCTTTCTTCTCCAACTGTTTAAGAGATCTGGCTGCATTTGCTTTGTCTACCTGTACTTTCTGAGCCAAATACTCTTGAGTTACGCCTTGTTTGCTATAAAGCTCCATTACAAATGGAAGCTCAGAGAAGGAAATGTTGTATTCAGATAGCATGCTGCTTACAACCCCTTGCTCCTGGCGGTATAAGATGGCTATTTGTCGACTCAAAGGGTCACGTCTCTTTTTCAAACTTACTTACCTTTACAAATAAATTGTTGCGATCGCAACTAGTTTTAAGTCAATTTAGTTGTGGTCGCAACCAAATTGACTTTTGTGGAAAGATTTAACCACTTGTTGTGTCCGATTTTCTCAGTTTTTACTAATAAATGCAGTAATCGTAGCGGCACTGTGTGCAGCTTGATATACCAATACAAGGGTAATGCAATGAATTTCAAAACTAGTCAGACCGTTCTATTTACCATACTTGCTGGTGTTTTTAGTGCTCCTTATGTTAACGCACAAGATAGTTCAGGATCTGTTGCCTATATTAACGGACATATTTATACAGGGGATACCGCACAAAAATTTGTCTCTTCTGTTGTGATAGAAGAAGGCGTATTTCGTTATGTAGGTGATGACTGGAGCGGTGTGAAAAACAAAGGCCCAATCAAAGTTATTGACCTTAAAGGAAAAACGGTTGTCCCTGGATTATATGATAGTCATATACATCCTATTGGAGCGGGTGAAAAGCTGCTCTTTGAGTGTAACTTTTCACAACAAGCGAGTGTTGAAGAGATTTTAAGTGCAGTATCTAAATGTAGTCAGACGATCCCTGAGGGGAGCTGGATTACAGGTGGGAGCTGGGGGGCGGAGATACTTGCTGAAGAGAACCGGCCATCCATCGAAATGCTGGACAAGGCATCTAATGGTCGTCCTGTCGTCTTAACTGACTTTAGCCATCACAATATCTGGGTGAATAGCAAAGTTTTGGAACTCGCAAACCTTTCAGATAGTGAGCTAAGTAAGCATGGAGAGTTAGTTGTACGGGATGCTGAAGGTAACCTGACAGGGTTCTTTCTGGAGCAGGCGAATCGGGCTGTAAGCAGTGTTGTTCCTGCTCGCAGTGATAATGACTATAAGCTGGCGGCTAAAAAGGCGGTAGATGAGCTGAATAAAGTTGGCATTATTGGGGTGAAAGATTCTTATGTATTTGATACCCAATACAAAGCGTGGAAAGCGCTTGATGATGCCGGAGAGCTAACTGCGAATGTCGGTCTTTCATGGGGATGGCCTACAAGCAACAATATGACCAGGGATCAAACCCTTAAAGCTTTCACCAATATGGTAAAACCGAGCTCGGGGCACCTTTACGCTAATTTTGCCAAGATGACTTTGGATGGTATTCCGCCGACTAAAACCGCAGCGATGCTTGCACCATATAATCCAGAAGAGAAGGAGGTTCTCGGAACACTGAACTATTCCGAAAAACTACTCGCAACGAATCTAATGTGGTTGGATAAGAACGGCTTTACTACTCAGGTTCATGCAGTTGGGGACAGAGCGGCCCGTACCGTTCTTAACGCAGTTGAAAAAGTTCGTCAGATTCAGGGAGATTCAGGGCTAAGGCATGAGATTGCTCACGCATGCATTGTTGATCCTTCGGATATAAAACGCTTTTCTGAGATAAATGTTGTTCCAAACTTTTCACCAATATTCTGGTACCCAAGTCCAATACAAGATGGATTAGAAATGGTGATAGGAAAAGATAGAGCAACCCGAAATTGTGAGATTAAGACCTTGATTGAAAATGGATCTTTGCCAACAGGGGGATCGGATTGGCCGGTATCTTCGGATATGAACCCGTGGAAAGCGATGGAATCCATGATTACTCGCCAGGATCCAAACGGGTTGCGTCCCGATCAGGTGCTTTGGCCTGAACAACGTATCACCATCGAGCAGGCTATGGAGATTTATACTATAAATGGTGCCAGAGCACTTCGTATTGAAGATAAGAGTGGCTCAATAGAAAAAGGGAAATCAGCAGATATGTTGATTTTGAATCAGGATATTTTCTCTGTTGATTCTGAAAAAATAGGTGAGACAGAGGTATTGAGTACCATATTTGAAGGCGAAGAGGTCTACCAGCAGTAAATAGCACAGGCTGTATACAGAAGGTGCAGCGAATATTGCTGTACCTTCTGTATTAACTTAACGGATGAGTATCTATTCCTGAATAAAAGGTCTGTCTACCAGCCAGTTAATACTTTCGTGACCTATACAGTTTTCAATGATCTCTAAAGCTTGTTCTATCACTGTGTACTCACCACTCCGCCATCGGGCTTCAATCGGCGTGACATAGCCTTCCCGACCTAACTCTGTAATGACTTCCTGGATTTCAGGCCAGCTTTCAGCACACAAATGCTTAGGAAGAAAAGCCCAACCAGTTTTCTGCTTCAATGCCTCTTTCAGCAACTCTATATCGGTAATCGAGATATTGTTTGTTGTGAAGATAAGGTGACGATCAACGTATTTGTTGCTGTATGCTCGTGGAAGTACCTGAGTGTGGGAAACCAGCTCGGTAATATTGACGGGTTGCTGAGCAAAAAAATCTTTGTGGGCATAGAACCTGAAAGGCATATTGCCAATGAGTTTTCTGTCGGCGTCAAAGTCAGGTTCATCTTTAATCGTAATTGTCGGACTTAATGCCAGGTCAACTTGGTTGTTACCCAGCATCTGAATTGCTGTTGCCTGCTCGGTTTCGATAAGCTCTAGTCGAATGCCTTGCTCCAGTAGTTTCGACAATGCGCAAAGGAGTGAGCTTTTCGGTACGACATCAGTGTAAGCGATACGAAGCAATGTGCTGTGCTGCTGATCGGTTGCCTGATTGACTAACTCTTCCCAGGCCGCAATCTGTCTGCTCAATAGCACTGAGTGGCGATAGATCTTTTTACCTAGTGAAGTTAGCTCAATGGATCGAGAATGCTTCTCAAAGAGAGGTTGCCCCAACTCTTCTTCGAACGCCTCAATATGCTCAGATATTGTTGAACGTCCCTTTCCAAGTTGCTTCGCTGCCGCAGAAAAATTCTTGTGTCGGGCAACAAAAATAAATGACTTTAAATGGTTGTAATTAAACTCACTCACAGTGCTTCCTATTTAAAAACAGCTAACTCTATAAATATATCCGTAAATTAAAATGATGCCGTTGATATGCTTCATAGTAATTTTACCAGTGATAGAAAATATGTGATTCAGCACGGTATTTCCTTACAAAAAATAGGGAGTAAATGTATCTGCATTGTTACGGTTTTTACCCTTTGATAACAAGATTTGACCGCGGTCGATAGTTATGGTGTATAGGTCACACATTTACATCTGAAATTGATATCAGTTTTGAAACTAGCGCCGGAAATCCCGACACGCAGTGACTTGGTAAAAATACATGTTAGGACGGACAATTTTCATCGGACAAGATAAAAATGATGAAGGTCTATTATGTCAAAACATGAACAAGAGAATACCGATATTCAGGATTCCGGAAGACGTAACTTTTTTAAACTGGGCGTGGGTGCCGCCGCTGCTGTTGGGTTGGCAAGTGGAGCAAAAGCCACTGAGAAAGATCCACAATTTCGTAGCCGATTACATGAAGATTTTCCAGCCGCTATCGACTTTGATGTTATTGAGCCAATGCCTCAGGAAAACTCTGTCTGGGCGTTTATCTCTAGCAAAGCTCTAGGGGAAAAATATCCAGAGAGAAACCAAAACTTTGCCGGAGGATGGAATTTTCAGGAAAACAACTTCAATCCTATGGTGGGGTTGGATAACAACAAGTCGGGCATGCGCCAGTTAGATATGGCTCTCGAGTTTGCCAGCTGGTCTATGAATGATAGGTTGGCTCCGGCTTCTCAGCGTCTCGCTATTAACTCGGGTGTGTATAGCTGGGATCAGTCAGGTGTTTTTCCACAGAAATGGGAGTTCGCAAGTGGTGAAGAAGCGAGTCAGGCGATAAAAACCGCTGCACGTATGTTTGGTGCTGAGCGCTGCGGTATTACGCCGAATGAGCGTCTGTGGAACTTCGATCCGCTTTATGATTATGACGAGGACCGACAGGTATCCTGGGATGAGTTTCCGTTTAAACCTAAGTCAGTGATTGTGCTTCTGGTTGAAGAAGATTACGAAGCAATGGCGACAGCGCCATCTTATGTATCTGGTGCGGCAGTTGGTATGGGCTATTCCGATATGGCGTATGTTGCCGGTACCATGGCGAACTTTATTCGAACACTTGGCTATCATGCTGTCGCATCGGGTAACGATCTTGGCAATAGCGTTGCTTATGGTATTGCAGCAGGTCTTGGGGAAGGAGCTCGAAATGGCCACTTGATGGCGCCTCGTTTTGGTCCTCGTGTTCGTATCGCCAAGGTATACACCGATCTTGAATTACCGAAGGAAGCTTACGATAAGCCAAGAAGCTTCGGCATTATGGAGTTCTGTGAAAACTGTAAGCTTTGTGCAGATAAATGTCCTTCTCTGGCTATTTCGATGGATGAAAAACCTGGCTGGGGACCTACGTATGAAAATGGTGAAAATCCAGAGTACTCATGGCACCACCAACGAGGTGTTAAGAAGTTCTATAACGATGCGAAGAAGTGCTACAAGTACTGGGTTGATAGCGGAACCGACTGCGCTATCTGTTTAACCGCATGTCCATGGAATAAACCTGATTTCTGGCATCACCGTCTGATTGATGCTTCCAATGCTTATACCGGAGGACCGATTCACACCTTTATGAAGGTGATGGATGAGTTATTTGGTTACGGCAACGTATTTGATGAGCAGGCTGTACATGATTTCTGGCAGACCGGCAAAGATATCGAAGTATAACTGGAGGACAAAATTATGATGGAAATAATGTGGTACCTGCTTGGCATGTTAACAACGGCTGCAATCTTCGGATATCGTCATCTAAGCAAGAACTATCAGCTTAATTTAATTGCAAAGCTGGGCATTTTGGCTTCGGCAGCAGGTATGTGGTTTTGTATTGCCTGGTCATGGGCTTCATTTGTTGAGAGAGAACCTCAGTCGGGAGCGATGGGTTTAATTATGTTTGGTTTGATATCGGTAGTGATATTCACTCTGACATGGCGTACCCAGATAGCTCAAAACAGGATCAAGAACTAGAACGGCTGATCTTTTCAGGAGTGCCCAAACCGATGGCACTCCTGACTATGATTGCAGTGTGATACCTGTTTATTCATGTACTTGCACTGAAGCGACAAATGAACCAAAACGAGTAAAGACTATGACGTTACAACAGTCCTCTAATACACCCACTCAGGCTCAAAACCTCTATCTTATGGCTGCCAATCACTTGAAAGGAGTGCTAAAGGAAGCGGACAGTGAAGTTGCGATCGGGTATCTGGAACAAGCATCTGAGCTGGGGCTATGTGAAGCGCAATATCAGCTAGGAGTGATTTACGCGGAAGGTACACTGCGCCCTAGAGATTTAAAGTACGCGCAGCAGCAATTTGGTGTTGCAGCCGAGCAGGGATTTGTTCCGGCCAAATTTGCCTTAGCAACCTTACACGCAGAGTTCGATGAATATGAGAAGAGCTTTGAATTATTCAAAGAGCTTGCAGACAGCGACGTCACAGAAGCTCAGACTAATCTGGCGAATATGTACCTTCTGGGATTGGGCACAGAAAAAGATGTGAATACGGCCATTTATTATCTGACTAAGGCAGCTGAGAAAGGAGACAGGCTTGCCAGATATCGCCTCGGAGAGATCTATTATCGGGGAGATGATGTTGTTAGTAATTATCTGCTCGCAAGGCAGTACGTTGTTCAGGCTATGGAACAAAAGTATTTGCCAGCTTACCTGATTATGGCTTCTATGCTTGAGCATGGATACGGTATTACTCAGGATGTAGTACGCGCATACAGCTTATACCGGTTTTGTCAGCAATACGGTATGCCGGGGTTATCAGAGTTGATGAGTGACATTCTGAGTAACCTTGAACCGTTAGATGCAGAAAGAGCGAAAGCTTTGGCAGAGGAGTATTGCAACCATGAACCCATCCCTGTCTGAACACTGGCATACAGAGCTGATGCAATCGGCTTTTGATAGTATCGAGCTGACAAGCTTTGATATTTGGGCGGGGTTGAACCCCGAAGAGAAGCACTTCAGTAGCTTCAAGCCGGGTGAGTTTGACTACATGACCTTGCTGTATACAACAAAAAACGTTTCTTTAGAGCATGTATGGCAACACTCACCGCCATTTCTTAATCATCATGACAGAAATGTTGATCGGCTAATGAAATCGGAAGAACCTGTTTTGCATTGTAAGGGGTTGATAAGAAAAGAGTCTCAACCAGTATTAGAGCGTTTTGCTGATCAGCATAATTTTCTGCACCCTAAGACCTGTACTGTTTTGGTGCCAGTCAGCAGGGAAGTTGAGAGTCGCTGGAAGGCCGTACTTTCTATTAGCTTTATCGTCGAGCCCGAACACGGTGCGAGTGACTTTGTTTATCGTTATCGAACTAAGTTGTTACAGTGGGCTGATAAGGTATACCAGCTGTGGCGAGCATTTGAAGGCAACAAGTTCAACCTATATAAAGTGCGGGGGTTGTTGTGTGAAAACGCAGTCAAGGTTGCTGAATTGCTTATTCAGGGGCTTTCTGGAAAGAAAATAGCAGAGTGTCTACACATTACCAGCTCAGGGGTTGAATACCATATAGATACGATGCGGCAGGCGTTTGGTGCGAATAATCGTAGCCAACTAATAGCGGAGTTATTCCGGCGAGGCATTGTGTGTTGAAAGTGGAGGAGAAAAGGAGAAGATCATCTTCTCCTTTTTAATCACCTGTCTGTATTTAAAACGGAAATTAGAGAGCCTGTTTAAAGATCGCTTCCACTTCCAAAGGTGATGGTTGTCGAGGGTTGCCTCCAAGACAAACATCCTGAAGAGCTTTATCGATCCACTGACCAATATCAGATTCTTTTATACCAAGCTCGTTAAATCCTGATGGAATACCTACTTTTTCAGAAAGAGTACGAATCAGGCTGACTGCGAGTGTAGCAGCCTGCTGATCATTTAACTGACAAGTATCACCACCCATTACCTCGGCAATAACTCTGAAGCGCTCAGGGTTTTCTTGTGCGTTAAATTCGCAGACCTCAGGTAGCAAAATGGCATTGCAAACACCGTGTGGAAGGTTGTGTGTTGCACCTGGCTGATGGGCCATTGCGTGCACTAAACCAAGACCGGCACTGTTGAATGACATTCCTGCCAGATACTGAGCATCCGCCAGCTTAGCTCTTGCTTCAATATTACTGCCGTCTTCAACCGCAACGGGTAACCAAAGGTTGATAAGTCGTATAGCTTCAAGCGCGGTAGGTTGTGTCAGAGTGTGTGCTCCAGGGGTAACGTATGATTCAATCGCGTGAGTAAGTGCATCCATGCCTGTTGCAGCGGTTACATGTGCTGGAAGCCCTAGCATTAGTGATGGGTCATTAACCGCGACATCTGGCATTTGCTTGCTATCAACCAGCACCATTTTTACTGCGCGATCTTCGTCTGTGATCACAGAGTTCGATGTCATTTCAGCCGATGTGCCAGCGGTTGTATTGATAGCGATGAAGTAAGCACCGTTATTTACGACTTGCCCAACTCCCTCATACTGGCAAATATCGCCTTCGTTAGCGGTCATAATACGAATAGCTTTAGCACAGTCGATTGGGCTACCACCACCTACCGCAATAAAACAGTCGCAGCTGTTATTGGTATAAAACTCAACGCCTTCTCTAACTAGGTTTGCTGTCGGGTTGGGAGTCACTTTATCAAATACCACATAATCGAAACCTTTCTCATCCAGAGCAGCAAAAAGGCTACTCAATACATCCAGGTCGATCAGGTTCTTGTCCGTGACAATAAGTGCCTTTTTAACCGGCTGCTGGTTTAAAATCTCGATAGACTCTTTTACAGCGCCAACGCCAGACAGGGCTAACCTTGGCAAATTCAGTGCGAATACCATAATTATTTCCTTTAAAATTATTAGGCCCGCTGGATGCGGGCCTTACTGAATTATTTTTCTACGCGAAGACCGTAGGATTGGAATTTTTGCAAAACGACATCCATTTCTGATTCATCCAGAACAGGAACTTCTGCTTGTATTGATAGGGTTTTCAAATATAGCTCTGCAAGAACTTCACATTCATGTGCCAGCCAAAGTGCTTTTTCCAGCCCTTTTTCAGCCGCAATAAGTCCGTGATGCTGAAGAAGAATAGCCTTGCTCTTAGTCATGCCTTCGGCTACATAATCAGCAAGCTTAGCACTGCCAAAAGTAGCGTAAGGTACACAAGGTATTTCTGTCGCGCCCGATGCCGCAACCATATAGTGGATCGCAGGTATTGGTTTGTTAAGGATCGATACTGCGGCACAGTTGATCGAATGGTTGTGAACAACAGCATCGACATCCTCTCTTGTTTTGTAGCAAGTCAGGTGGAATAGCCACTCGCTTGAAGGTAGTTTTCCTTCTTCAAAATCACCATTTTCAGATACATACACGATATGCTCTGGTGTTAATTTTTCGTATGGAATCCCTGTTGGTGTAATTAGCATTCCGTTATCAAAACGCACACTCACGTTGCCAGCCGTGCCCTGATTTAAGCCCAGGCGGGTCATTTCCAGACAAGTATCAATAATTTGTTGCGATAGTTCATTACGTGTCATGACAATTCCTCAATGGGTGTAACACCCTTCTTTAAAATAATGTTGCCGTATTTCGCTGTTTCTCCAGTAAGGACAACGGCATAGCAATCTTTTACGCGCTCGTAAAAGGCGAATCTTTCTACTCGTGCAATCGTTGGGATTTCTGCGAGTGTTTTGTTGATAGCAAAGCGGTACTTTGCTTCGACCTGCGGATCTAGGGTGTCATTTTCCACCGCTTGCATCATAACGAGCGGTTCATCGCAGTACTGATCCAGTTCAAAAAGCGGGATGATGCCATTGAGCAGGGTAGCGACACCAACTCCGTCGGCTCTGATCACTTTCTTGCCAAATGTGCCCGCTGGAAAATGAGCGTCTGCCAGTAATATTTCGTCGCCATGACCCATTTCACAGAGCACTTCTAGCAGCTCAGGGCTGATTGCAGGATGAATTCCTTTAAGCATGTTTCATCTCCTGATATAGAGCTTGATAGCGAGATTGATTCTCACCGGGATAAATCGTTCTGTAGGAGGGCTTCATTGCCTTCTGAGCGTCATTCGCGGAGTCGTATACTTTGGCACCTGAAAAGGTGTACATTGCTGCTCCGATTACGGTTGCTTCAGGCTCTTCTACAATCTTCAGTGGTATGTTGAGAACATCTGCCCGAATTTGGTTCCACAAATCGTTTTTAGATCCTCCACCAACAACAACCAGAAACTCAGGTTTAAATCCGCCGATCTCTGATAGAGTCTCAAGGCTGTCTCGCAGTTTAAATGCCAGGCTTTCTAGCGCAGCACGGTAGATTTCACCTCGTGTTGTGTTGATCGAGATACCGCTAATCGCTCCGTCTCCACTGCCTTGCTGATTTGTCAAAAACTCAGGAGAGAATCGGACGCCATTGCAACCCACTTTAACTGCCTGACCTTCTTCGATCATGATGCGGTAGATATCATTTTTATCGGCAACGTCGTTAAATAGCTTGCCCGTTACCCACTCCATTACAGCACTTGAAAGCCATTGAATAGCGGGGTTAAACAATGTGTTATTTGAGTCAAACTCAGTGGTCAGCCCCTGTTGCAGATATTCACTCTTTAATGACGGACATTCAGAACGTGCCATCAGGATTTCCCAGGTACCAGAGCTTAGAAACGGCTGTCGTTCTTCAACTCCAGAACCAAATAAAGCAAACTGGGTGTCGTGACCTGTAGAGATAACCGGAATACCTTTAGGAAGCTTAAGTTCTTTTGCGATCTCTTCTTTTAGGTTGCCAACCTTTTCACCTGCATTAACCGTTTCAGGAAAATGCTCGGAAGTAAGGCCTAGATAATCGAGCACACCCGAATGCCAATCTCCAGATTCCAAGTCGGTAAGCATAGAGGTACCGGCCATGGTTCGGTCTGTACTTATCTCACCTGTAAGTCGATAGGTCAGCATAGAAGAGATAAAGATGAATTTATCCATACGCTGATAAACATCTGGCTCGTTGTCTTTTAACCATTTAAGCTTATACAAGGTGTTAAAGCTGTAATCTCCGATACCATTTTCTTTGTAGAACTCAGAGCGCTCTAAATCATTTTCTACCTGTTCCATGACTGGAATAGTTCTTGAACACTTCCATGAGATTACTGGATATATCTGGTTTCCTTCCGCATCAAAAGGAGCACCGTCAACACCAAAAGTGGTCACTGAAACTGCACAGATAGAGCTACTGTCAATTTGAGCTGTGATGGCCTGACTACACTCAACAAGCTTGTTCCAAATCTGTTCGAAATCCCAGGTGTGCTTTACTGGTTGTTCACCAGTTTGCTCGGTTTCGTTGCGAATATAATGAGATGCAACGATCTTACCTTCATGGTTTACCGCGATAGCTCTGACGTTGGTGGCACCGCAATCTAAAATAACGACATTAGACATAGTGATTCCTTACAGAGGAACCCGCTTAACGGGCCCCTCATACTGATTATTTGTACAGAGGGCCAAAGTTAGCGCAGGCACGGTAATCCTGGCCTTCTGCGTCCTGTCCAAATGCAGAGAATGAATGAGGACGGAATACCTTTTCATCACTAATGTTGTGCATAGATACTGGGATACGCAGCATCGATGCCAGAGTGATGAGGTCAGCACCTATGTGGCCGTGAGAAATAACACAGTGGTTTGCACCCCAGTTAGCCATTACAGAATAAACATCTCTGAATGCACCCTGACCAGTCAGGCGTGGTACGAACCACGTTGTAGGCCATGTAGGGTTAGTACGTTCATTCAATGTATTGTGCACCTCTTCAGGGAGATCGATAGAGTAGCCTTCTGCGATTTGCAGGACAGGGCCAAGACCACCGACAATGTTGATTCGATGCATAGTGAAAGGCATCGCCCCTTTTGTCAGGAAGTTTGAAGAGAAGCCGCCCCCACGGAAATACTCTTCAATTGCTGGTGGCCATACTGTTGCGTTCAGACAGTTTTTCACGTCCTCTTCGTTCATTTCCCAGTGCGGTTTCATCACCGGTTTGCCATTGGCATCTTTTGCTTCACCGCAGCCATCAAGTGCTGCTGAGCCAGAGTTGACCAGATGGATAAAACCAGACTCTGGGCGGTGGCCACTTACACGCTCAACTGCATCCTGAGACCAGTAAGTTCGTACGTCACAGAAAACCTGAGCTTCGCCAGTCAGAAGTTTGCCAAACAGCATATTAACGCCGTTCAGGCTGTCGTTTTCTGTTGCGATGGCAAAAGGTTCACGGATGCCATTCCAGTCAAACGAAGAGTTAAGGATAGCTTCGCTGAAGTCACCGTTAGGTAGATGATCAGTCCAATGACGCTGACCCTGGAATCCGCCAACAATGGCATTGTGACCCATAGATTCTTCACCAAAGCCAAGCTCTGCAAGCTTAGGGTTTCCTTCCATCAGGTCGCGCATAATCATCGTCATCTTGATTACGGTTGCCCAATCTTCAGCCTTACGCTCTTCAGTGAATGGAGTGCCGTTGTAGTCTTTACCTTCGCGACAGTATTCCTTCACCCAACCAAGAGCCAGTTCAAACTCTTCTTTGTCATATACTTCACGGTCCAGACGGCGTTTGATTTCTGTCATATCCACGTATTCATTGCGCATGCCCAGATACTTCTGGAAGAACTCAGGGTTTACAACTGAGCCTGCAATACCCATAGAAACAGAACCCATAGACAGATAAGACTTACCACGCATTGAGGCAACAGACAGGCCTGCACGGCAGAAGCGCAGAATCTTTTCCTGTACATCAGAAGGGATGCTTGTGTCATCGGCATCCTGAACTTCTTCACCGTAAATAGAGAAAGCAGGAAGTCCTAGCTGCGTATGACCCGCCATCGCTGCAGCAAGGTATACAGCACCTGGACGTTCTGTGCCATTGAAGCCCCAAATTGCTTTTGGCATATGAGGATCCATATCAATGGTCTCTGTTCCGTAACACCAGCATGGGGTTACTGTTAGAGTTAAACCTACGTTCTCTCTTTTAAACTTCTCACCGCAAGCTGATGCTTCTGCAACACCGCCAATGCAAGAGTCTGCAATGATGCACTCAACTTTCTCACCGCTAGCATGACGAAGGTTCTCTTCGATAAACTGAGCAGCAGATTTAGCCATATTCATGGTTTGCTCTTCCAGGGATTCACGCACTCCCATCTGGCGACCATCAATTGTCGGACGAATACCAATCTTAATTAGGTTTTTCATTGTTCTATTCTCTTAATACTTATTGTATGAAACTTGGATTAGTGGATTATTTAGTCACTCGGTAACCTTTTGCACCGAAGTAAATCAGGTAGATAAATCCAACCAGAGGAATAACGAATGCTGCTTTGATACCGGCTGCATCAGAGATTTGACCCATGATAGCTGTTAGAACAGCACCACCAAGGATTGCCATAATCAGGCAGCTTCCGCCGAATTTTGAATCACCACCAAGGTCACGAAGTGAAAGGCCAAAGATTGTAGGGAACATCAAAGACATACACGCTGAAACACCAACTAGAGCGTAAGCACCGGTAACGCCTCCAACAGACATGATGACACCTACTAGCACTGCTGCTACCAGAGCTAACATAGCGAGAAGACGTTCAGGAGCGATGTATTTCATCAGGCCTACACAGATAAAGCGGAATGCGCTGAATGTTACGATGGATGCCAACAGGAAGCTTGATGCTTCTGCTTCAGTCCCGCCAACTTCTGTCATCACGTAACGGATAGTCCATGACCAGCAACCAATCTGAGCACCTACATAGAAGAACTGACCCAATACACCTTTTACAAAATGCGAGCGCTTGATTAAGCGGCCGAAAGTCTCAGATAGAGAGCTAGAAACCCCATTTACTACAGACGTATCTTTTGCGACAGGCATCTTGGTCATTAGGATGGCAAACCAGATAACAAAAATAACCGCAGCAACACCCAGGTAAGGCATCATTACCGCATCTAGTTCAGCAGCCTGAATACTTGCTAGCTGCTCAACAGGCATTTGCGCACGCTCTTCATCTGTCGCAGGGTTCAACTGTGAAAGAATGTAAAATTTACCGATCAGAACTCCTGTAATAGAACCTACAGGGTTAAATGCTTGTGCGATATTTAAGCGTCGGGTTGCTGTCTCTTCCGGCCCCATCGCAATAATGTATGGGTTAGCACTTGTCTCCAGAATAGATAAACCACCCGCGAGTACAAAAAGTGCCATTAGGAAAGGCATGTACGCCATTGCCTGAGCCGCAGGGTAAAAAAGAAGTGCACCAGTGGCGAATAGTCCAAGCCCTAATAGAACACCAGCTTTGTAGCTAAATCTTTGAATAAAAAGGGCAGCTGGAAGAGCTAGAACAAAATAAGCACCATAAAAAGCGGTTTGCACTAGACCCGATTGCATGTCGGTTAAGGTAAATACTTTTCTGAACTGTGCAATTAGCACGTCAGTCATGTTATTTGCTAAGCCCCATAAGGCAAAGCAAGTTGTTAATAAAATAAATGGAACGAGTATCGATCTTGGGATAACTTCCGTTTTATTTTGCGATGGTATTGAGGCACTAATGGTCTCTGTCATAATAGTTTCCTTTTATAACCTTATATATTTCACGTTATTGGATTATTTTGCCTTAAGGCATATTATTTGAATTTTATATAGTTAATATTTCTGGTTGAAAGTATTCGTTATTTATACAAACACCAGCATTGCTAAATATTTGTTTTTCTTCATCCGATGGTTGGGCATTAGTAATAAATATATCTAATGCATTAATATCGGAGATCTTCAGTAAACTTCGTTTATTAAACTTCGACTTGTCAGCAATGAGTGCAACTTTGTCTGAAGCTTCGATCAGTGCTTGTTTTATTTCATAGTTGTATTCGTTTGAGTCCCAGACTCCACTTCTCACATCTATGCCAGCACATGATATAAAACTAATATCGAGGGATATTTTATTGATAGTATTTCTGGCAATAATTCCATAAAAGGATTTATATTTGTTGGAGTAATTCCCTCCTATACTAACAATATTAATTTTATTCTTGTTTTCTAATGCGGTAATAATATTCAAAGAATTAGTAACGACAGTACATTTTATGTTTGGCATAGACTGTGCGAGCAACCAACTGGAGGAGCTTGCATCCAAGCCAATAACAGTATGTTCTTGTATACTTTTTAATGCTATCTCTACTAAAGATTGTTTATCTTCAATATTACTTTTTGCTCTCTGAGTAAACGAAGTGCCAACATCACTAGCTTCTTTGCTCATTGCTCCACCATGGATACGAATCAGGCTACCTTTATTGTCAAGGTGACGTAGATCTCTTCTGATAGTTTCCACAGAGACATTGAACGTTTGTGCCAGCTCATCAACGCTAATATGTTTTACATCGTTGACCAGATTTACAATTTGGTTTTTTCGCATACCGCTCTCCTTCGATGGGATAAATATAATGACCCCAATACCAAAAAAATAAGAGGTCAATCACACTCAAGAAGCGAATGCCCGAAAATGACCGATTTAATGCCCGCTTTCCGTTTTAAAGTAGAAAATCGGTCATTCCTGGTATTGTTTGACTTTTTGTGGGCATTATGGTGATTTGAGTCACGCTTTGAATGGTCATAAAGGTTGGTGTAACGCCCTAGATTGGTGCTCGCCTTTTAACACGGAGCATCTCATCCCTAATCTATGCGCTACTATTATTGTTACTTCGAAACAATATGTTGTTTTTTTATGTAATGACAGAAGGAGTATATGTTTCGGGTTTATAGGCGTACAACTTGCTTAACTGGTTGTTAGGTAATAAAAAAATAATAGGGATAGATATGTATAGAAAGTCTTTAATCGCGTTTAGTGTGGCTTTGGCTCCGTTTTCTGTCTATGCGACATCAACTGGTGCTGATGTTGCTGATAGTGTTGCTCCTGAGCTAACCAGCAAGGTGACCAGTAAACAGAGCGTAGAATCGAATGAGTACATGGTTGCTGCAGCGAACCCACTCGCAGTACAAGCTGGATATGATGTACTGAAAAAAGGTGGTACTGCAGCTGATGCTTTGGTTGCGGTTCAAACGGTTCTTGGCTTAGTAGAGCCTCAGTCCTCTGGACTCGGTGGAGGTGCTTTCCTAGTCTACTATGATGCTGCAAACAAGAAGCTTACCACTTTTGATGGTAGGGAAACGGCTCCACTCGCAGTGAGGCCAGAACTGTTTCAGGACGAAAATGGCAAACCACTCAAGTTCTATGATGCTGTGGTTGGTGGCCGATCTGTCGGTACTCCCGGAACAGTGAAGTTAATTGCGACCATGCATGAAAAGTACGGCAAGAAAGAGTGGTCAGAGCTACTTCAGCCTGCGAAGGTTTTGGCTGAGGGAGGGTTTTCTGTATCTGAGCGCCTAGCCTCGTCTATTGAAAGGGATAAGAAGCGGCTGAGTCGTTATCCGGACACAAGAGCATATTTCTTCACAAAAGATGGCGAACCTTTAAAAGAGGGTAGCCTCTTAATGAACAAAGCTTACGCCAATACTCTGGATATGTTAGCAAAAGGCGGGCAGGAAGCTTTTTATTCAGGACAGATAGCTAAAGATATTGTCAAAAAAGTCACGAGTATCAGTGACAACCCTGGGTATTTGGCTCTGGAAGATTTAGCTATCTATAAAGTGAAAGAAAGGGAAGCGACATGTGGAAAATATCATCAATATGATGTCTGCGGTATGGGGCCTCCAAGTTCAGGAGCGCTTACTGTTGGTCAAATCTTAGGTATTGTTAGTCATTTTGACTTGAAATCAATGGGCTCAGATAGCCCTAAAGCGTGGCAAATCATCGGTGATGCCTCTAGGCTGGCATTTGCTGACCGAGGTCGATACATGGCTGACTCTGATTTCGTACCTATGCCTGATGGATTGCTCGATGCTGAGTATCTGGAGAGCCGAGCCAAGCTGATTTCAGAAGGGAAAGCGCTCACTGAAGTTGCTCCGGGGAATCCACCTTGGAAAGAGCGAATGGCACTTGCAGATGACCAATCTATTGAGTTACCAAGCACGACGCACATTGTGATAGCTGATGCAGCAGGAAACATTATTTCTATGACAAGTACTGTGGAAAATGGCTTTGGTTCCCGCGTTATGAGTAACGGCTTTATCCTCAATAACGAGCTAACAGACTTTTCTTTCGCTTCTTACAAAAATGGTTACCCAATCGCAAACCGTGTTGAACCGGGCAAGCGTCCTCGCTCTTCCATGACACCTACTATTGTGCTGGAGAATGGCAAGCCATATATGGCAGTAGGATCACCGGGTGGTTCTCGTATCATAGGCTATGTTGCACAAACACTTATCGCCCACTTAGATTGGGGGATGGACATTCAAGATGCGATCAACATGCCTCATTTAGTTAACCGTTTCGGAACCTATGATCTGGAAGAGGGGACGGATGCTGAACGTTTCAAAGAGCCGCTAGAGAGTATGGGGTTTAAGGTAAATATCCGAGATCTTAACTCAGGGCTACATGGCATTGTTTTCTCGGAAGGTAAGCTCATTGGTGGCGCTGATCCTAGACGAGAAGGCATTGTGATGGGGAATTAAGATACTTCCTCTGGTATTAATCCTTCGTTTCTGAATCAATAAGATGTGCTCAAGTTTTTGAGCACATCTTCAATGCTTCTATTGGCTTAACTGGAGCGCAGAAATAGTATCCTTGCAAAAATACAGGGGAGTAATCTTGTAGATATTTATACTGTTGGTATTCCTCTATACCCTCAACAACAACCTTTCTGCCAACCTTGTGGCATAGATCGATCATACAGTCGAGCAACAAATTGTCGTTGCTCTTTTGGTCTAGTATCGATTTGGCGTACTGCTTGTCTATTTTCAGGTATTTAATATACGGGTTTTTCAGTAGCTCAAAGTTAGCATAACCACTTCCAAAGTCATCAATAGCAAAGCTTATCCCTTCGTTAATCAGTTCATCCATATTTGCTTTAACAGTTTGGCTAAGTGCGAGCTTTTCTGTTTCTATTACTTCAAAAATAACATACGGCATAAATTGACGGTGAGAGCTGAACTGCTCCTCCACCATTTTTGCAAACCCTTCTGTCGCCAGATCCTCGGAAGATATATTGATGCTGATAGGTACTAGTTTTATACCTCTCTCTTCCATTTTCTGGAATACGGAGATAACTCTACTGATCATCAGTTTAGTGATTCGGTAATGGAGATGGGGGATCTGAGAGATAACCGGAATAAATACACCTGGTCCAACATTAGCCTTGTTCTTCCAGCGGATAAGAGACTCGAATGAGTACGGTGTATCCGTACTGGTGGCTTCGTATATAGGTTGAAGTACTACAGAAAAATCTTTTCCTCCGCGGCTCAAACTTGTTTCTATCTCTTTTGCAATGTGCTTATTGAACATCTCTTGTTTGTAGAGTTTTTCGTTGTGATAAAAGATACCATCTACACGAGATAATGCTTTTTGCATGTCGAACGATAGACGTCTCTCGACTTTTTCTATTCCAAATATTGATGAACGACTTGTCAGGCTCAGTGAAGAAATAGCGTAGTCTATAGGTACAGGAGTGCCAAAAAAATCGACGCTTTTGGGTAAGTTGCCCATAATCTTCTTTTGTAAATTTTTAGCTTCACTTTGGTTCATCTCTGTCTGGCTTACAAAAGCCATAATCAAATACTCATTGTCATGAACGGCTAAAGCAAAAGGGTTAAAGCGCTTGTTGATTCTGCGAACCAGATCTTGCATAGGATCAACACACTCTTCTATTGAACGGAAAAGTGGATTTGTACGTCCCAACTTAATAAGAGATACATGATAAGTCGCAGAGTCTGAGTTTAATTTAGCTAACTTTTTGGTCAGGAGAGCCATTGTCGGCAGGTTGCTACCACAATGGTAATACTGTGTGCGCTCGACTGTTTTCTGACGGTCTTTTGCCTCTTCCAGAGCCTTGGTACTTTTACGGCGGTTCCCTTCCGATTTAAGAAGAATGACTAAGCATACAATGATACTTACGATACCGTAATAATACATAGGGCTAGGAAGCATAGAGAGCAGACTCCAGTTATTAAAGAGTCGTAATTATATTGTTATTGATTTTTTTGTAAACGATGTGATTATCAAAAATATCATGCAGTTAAATTTATTTAATAGCTCATAACTGCATGGCAACCGTTTGCGAAGTCAGGCAAGTGCTACTAACGTGCTGATATGAAATTTATTGCTATAAGCTATGAGATTTTGATTTAACTTCCAATTGTTTGAAGTTGAGCATGTTTGGTGGAGTACTTGAGTTATTTATCTGTCTTCATTCGTAACTGTTACATCCTTTTTCACCCAAAAATAATCAGTTCCTAATAACTTAGCTCTTTCAGTGAACATTCCAATACCACTAATATGTTGTTTATTGTGTGTTGTACAACTTTTGGGTTGTTTAAGGGGAGTGATGTAAAGCTATCAACCTTACTAAGAGTATTGGAAGGGCTTGACTTGGAACTCTTGATTATTCCAAAAAGGACAAAAGAGCTTTCCATTCTCTAGTCAACGCTAATTCGTAATCAGATATCTCCCCCTCTATGATACGCTCACTTAAATCAAGGTGAGGCTCAAAGAATGTCCTTGCTGCATCAGCGTCAGTTATACGAGCACTTATACCACCCAAAGTATTGCTTTGTAATGCTTGATTCGCAATCCATTGTTCAGAGCCATAAGTGGCAAGTTCCTTCAGCTTTAGCAACTGAGTTTGTTTCTCGGCTAAATTGACTTGATATGAGTGATTTTCTGGTTGTTGGAGTGCTTTGGTTTGCGCTTCTAGAGCTTCGTGCTCTTTAAACCTGATGTCGTCCTCGGTGGCAAGTTGACGTGCTAGGACTATCGCTTCTTGTTTATCTTTAGTGCCAAGCAAATGTTTAAACACCTTCTTGTTAAAGAATGGTTGTGACGTTTCTGGAATGCGTCGTTGATACTGATAAACGCCGTTTCGTTTTGTGAGATACAAAGACTCATCTCCGTCCGATGTAGAACAGTGATGTACTGCGCTGGCGTAAGTTGATCCTGTGTTTCAACTTGTTGTAAATTAATGATATTTACTGATTTGACTTTTAGTGGTGTACCCTGTGGTGTACCTATTTGTTTGAATTGGCTTGAGTTAGCTTCATTGTGAGAAAGAATCATTTACTCCTGATTCTACTGGGCACCTAGTTAGGGGTAAGTGCCTTGAAGCCTCTTTCTATCGTTAAGGAAATACGTAAATCCTTATAGTACGTCAGAGAGATAAAGCTACTTGGTGATTACCTAGAGCTGACGGATTGTTCTCAGGAAGTTATGACTACTTATTGAGTGGATTGGTTGCTTGAAATTACTTCATATTTCTCTATTTTTATTTTTAGCTCTTCATTTTCTTTTTTTAACTCTTCTATAGATAAAAGGCTTTCAAATATCTCATTGTTTTGTTGAGTTTTTTCATCCATTTCGGGTATTAATAAACTAGATTCCATCCTTCTGTTTTTCTTTATTAGATTGACGTAATTTATTAGTAAGTCATTAACGACTTTTGTTTTCGAAATTTTTTGTCGTTCAGATATAAATTTCAGTGCTTTTTGGGCATTGGTTGATAGTGATAGTGTAACGTTTTTTGATTTTTTTGAGTAACTATTCCATGCCGACCTTACTAAGGTAGCTCTGTGTTTCTCTGCATGGTCAAAAATATTGTTACTTAGCCAAACTGACAAAAAGGCATTGCAAAAATCAGTGTCGCTGTAGATAGGACGATCTTCTACGAGTTGAATTATCCAGTCTTGTTTTTTTGCATAGGACCTCAACCATCGTGCCATTTCAGGATCTTCAGGGTTAAACCATTCCATCTTTTCCACAATTGATTTTCCAGCCATCTCGTTTCATCACTCATTAAAGCTATTGGATTGACCTAGTTTATAACAATGTTTTGAACTAGTTGTAAGCACCAATTCAAACTTTTCTGTAACAATTCATGAGTAGTATCACAAAAAAATTCATATGCATGTTTGTATCGTAACTAAAACAATATTTGAAACTTGTTTTGACTTTTGGTTTGTGTGAGGGTTAAGGTAAAAAAATAGGGTATATATGGTGAAGTGTGATGTGTGAATTTTATGACTTGCCACCTGTGATAGATGGTTTTTCACCAGAACACCGGTATCTATGGATTGCACTTTGCTTTGATGCTGCAAAAAAAAACAAAGACGGCATTAGTGTGGTGGGTGATGTAGGTATTGATGTCTCAATAGATCACTTGAAAGAGATGTTTGGTGCTACTCCGAAGACAACGGCAGAGGTTCTAAGCTGTTTTGAGAGGGAAGGATTAGCAGTAGTATGGCGACGAGAGGATACTAAGAAAAAAGTACTTAGTATTACCTCTGAGTACATGCAGAAAATTCAGTCAGCCATGTCAAGTCGTGTTGATGAACAGATTGAGTACCTATTCTCGCCCAAAGTCAGAGAAAGCCTCTCTGAAGTAAGTCACACAGAAAAAGTTAAGCTTAGAAGCTCAAATTTACTTTTGATGGCAATTTTTCTCTCGCATTCTAATAGCGTTGGTTTTGTTGATGGCCTTACAAATCAGAAAATGCGAATGCTTATGGGGGGAATAACTGAAAGTCGGCTGAAATCTCAGATTGATACACTACGTAAAATTTCATTTATCGATGTGGTCGGTAAAGGGGGAGTTTTATCTATCTACTTTGGGAAATTTAGTAGAAGATACTTTATCACCTTAAACTTATTTATTGATAGTGATAGTGGTGTAGTCAACGAAAATCGTGGAGTCTCTGCATATGATGTTCCTCCTCCGTTTTCAGGCCATAAGTATCAAGGAAGGCTTAGCTTTGGGTATGATTTCGATTTTGATTTCCCTTTTAAAATAGTTCACTTCATCAGAGCATTGTATGACGTGGCAACATTTCAAGAAAAAGTAGTTGTAGATGGATTTGCTTTATCACGGTTAGAGTACGCTCCATTTGTAAATGAAAAGCATGCTTACCAAGCGATAACTACCAAGATTGAACAATTGGCTTCCTGTGTGCTTAAAGAAGAATGGGATGAACTTAAACGGATAATATCTTCTCCTGATCAAGCTGAAGAGTTTAAAAAAGTCCGAAATAATATATGGGAAAAAATTTCTGATAGGGAGATGGTCGGCTATTCCTCAGTTTTTACTGATAAGCATTTGGCCGAATTGACTAGAGAGTTTGATGTTTCTGAAGAAGCTGAAGTAACAAAAAAACATGATGTGGCTATTAAAGTGAAAGAGTCGTTAAACCCAGTGCGTTGTTTTATTGGTCGAATGCTATTGTCATTGTCAATGAATTTGGCGATCTCTATTCAGAGGGTTATGGCCAAAAATTGTTTAATAGATAATGGCCTGAAGGAGGTTAGTATTATTCTTTCTAACTTTATTCCTTATACATTAAAAGCCGATTTTTCTCAGCTATCTTCTTGTGATGTTTCTATTCGTATTGCTGATAAAAATAGAATATACGATATGGAAATGGCAGTGCTAACGCCTGAGGAGAAAATGAGGATATTCAAAGGTGACGATGATGAGGAGAAACAGGTTTTGAGAATCGAAAGCTACTTATCGTTAGAAGAGTACCTAGCACATTTAAAAACGCCAATAACCATAGAGTACCGTTATGCGATTAGATCTTTTTTAGCGTCTTGAGTATGGCGTGTTGATTTTAACTTCAGAGTAGTAGAAATCGTCGGTTTTGTCGTTTGATCAAAAATTTGTGGGTTGATAAATTTTTTCAGAAGTCTGTCAGTGATTTCTTGTGGTGCGTTGGCTGTTTTTAAGCCATGCTTAAAGCTTAGAATGTCGGTTATGGTTAATATATTACCTATCCAATACACCACACACCACCTCTAACTACCATAGATAACCTATCAATTATTTTTAACATCAACCTCCCTTTCTATACCAACATAACTAAAGGTATAGAAAATGAGAAACCGTAAAAACAAAAATCTATCAATAACCAAGAAAGATACATACAGAGGGTTACCTATCCTTCCGGCTAAAGAAGGGATGGTTATCAACTATCTAGATAAGATTTACGACACTTTCGATAATGCTCTTTCTGACCACCCCAGAACGATGGCTGTTAGAGTTGATTTACGACTTCCTTTGTTTAGTAGTGGGGTCAGTGGAGATGTCATGAAGCGCTTCATTGCGTCGCTTAAAGCTCAAATAGACTCTTATCTCAAAAGGAAAAAAAAGAATAACAAGCGTGTCAGGCAGTGCAATGTACGCTATGTATGGGTGAAAGAGCGGAATACCGCACTCAGTCAACATTATCATCTTGTGCTTCTGTTCAATAACGATGTCTATAACACTTTAGGTCGTTTCGGGAATAGAGATAACTTATCTTATCGCATCCAACGAGCCTGGTGCAGTGCTGTTGATAAGGATATGGATGAAGGTGCGAGGTTGGTCCACTTCCCTGAAAACCCAACTTATTATGTTGACAGCAATTCCGATGATTTTGATGAGCAACTATCAGACTTGTTTGAGCGTGCTAGCTACCTAGCGAAAGCAGAGACTAAAGAGTATGGAGACCGCTCACGTAGCTTTGGTTGCTCAAGAAGATAAACATGCCGGAGGCTTTCTCCGGCTTTTTCACATCATAATGGGTCTTTAGAGACTGCCTGTATCTCACTAAGCAAATAACCGCGCTGTAATAGCTCTATAGTTGCTAACAAGCGAGTTAGGTGTATGGTGGGATGTAATTTAACCATATCGAATAGGTCGTAATCGCTGGCGTCTTTTACGATTGCTTTTGTACGTTGATATTGCTCGCTGAGGTGCTGATAACCAGCAAGTGCAGCCTGGAGCATTATCTTAGCAAGCTTCTCTTTCATGGAGTGATTGAATGTCATGGTGTGTCCTTTTCGGTGGAGGTTGATAACAAAACGGGGCCCAAATAATTTTTAACGTTGCTGCCTTATCTGTTGAGGAGAAGTACTTCCACTTCACCAATAGCGAGGAGCAATAAAATGGAAAACAAACCTAATTCGAATGTAGCGCCAGGGCGTATCCAAAGAACGACTGAGCAGGAAGCAGAGCTTGAGGTAATTGACGGCCATACGCTGGATGAAGAGGCAGCTATCATTGATTGTGAATTATGGGGTGAGTTATTCGCTGAAGAGCCACCAGAGGCCAGGAGAAAGCCCCGTGTTGACCAGTTGGCCTGGGAGAAGGAGTTTGCAAGGGAGGCGTTATTTGACCGACTGCATTGCTGACTTCATTTATTACGCGAGTAGAAGGAGTGGACTGATTGCCCACTCCTTGTTTATCTGCTTACATGTTAAGGCAGACAGACTCACTATCTACGGATTGTAGATTTGCTTTGTCCTTACCACATTGAATGCTGTACGTCCCGTTGGCGTGAGTTGTACGTTCAATCCACAGGCCCGTGTTACGATGCTGAGTGACAATAGAGCCACCAGCTGTTGGATATTCGTAGTTGATACGAATCCAGGTGCCAGCATTGTAACTATCAGTCTCTGCGATATCTGGTTTCATGTAGTTAACAGAGTCCAGGCGTCCTGGTTCCGTGATGGTGTTCTGAACTAGGCTGTTCATCAGGTCATCCACATCAGTGTTATCCCCTTTGCTGAAATCGAATTGTGCATACTTTAAGAAGCTGCCGATATCGCGCTTCTGATAAGCTGTCACGATAGAGCTAGATAGGTTCGCTTGCGTATCCAGAGCTTTACACTCATCGACGGTGTTAACGGTGCTGTCAGCGCGAGCAGAGAACTCGTAGATAACGTTAGATACTACGCGGGTAACTTCTTTCTCAACGTCGTTACCGTCTTCATCTTTCTCGGTGATGGTTTCAGTTACGGTAGTGAACTCTGCATCTTGAGAAGCGCGGTCTTGCACCATACAGCTGTAGTTATCAGACAGCATTGCAGACATCACAATGTAACGTGAGTGACCAACGCCGTTAGCGACTGTTTTGGTGTTCTCCAGATAATCCACCATCTTGCCGATAGTTTGTAGGTCATCGGATACTTCAAACACTTTAGAAATGCTATGGGTGGGAGAGCCTATCCACTCGCGGCGATACCATTTGGTTGCAACTTCGCTTGAGTCAGATTCTGGGTTGCCCAGGTAGTATTCCACATACGCTTCGTTAGCATCTGGATTGGCTTTCTCAAACGCCGTGGTTTCCTGGAAGGCTTTCGCCATACCGACTACTAGGCGTTGTGCCAGCTTATGCTGCGTATCGTTACCAGAAGCAATGAAATCGCCGTACAGGTCTTTAACAGTCATGTTGTAACGACCAGCGAGACGAAACTCTTGCTGCGCAACACGCTGTTTGATTCTGGCTTGTAAGGCATTGTCCTCAGCCAGTGCATGACAGTCTGACATGCCTTCACGCTCTAGCTCTTGTTTGATACTGTTCCAGATGACCGTGGTAAATGGTGTGGTGGTCCACAAGTCATCACTGGTGTTATCCGAGGAGAACTTCGGTGGGAAGGTGAGGCGATAGGCTTCACTCACTGCGCCATAATCAGAATCGTAAGCACCCACCGGAACATCAATCACGACAGGTGAGAATGTTTGGCAGGTATCGAGTACATCAGTAAACTCAAAGCGGCCATTCTGGTCTGTCTTTGCTGTCGGCTCGCCTTCATCCCATTGGTCATTGAAGTTGTAATCCAGAAAGGCGGTTGCGCCTTCCACATAACCATCGATAGCCAGCCCTGAGACTTTTGCTGTTGGTGTGGAGGGTTGACTCGGTGAGGTTGATGAGCTTCCACCACCGCCGCCCCCACAGGCAGCCAGAGCGACAGAGAGTGCAACCGTTGTTAGTGCTAGATATTGAGTGTTCATTATTTTTCCTTGTTATTTTTAATGTTGATAGTGCCTTTAACAAAGGCGATACGTTAAAAGCGTTGTTTATGTGCCAGGGCTCGTTTGCTTGTCCGGTATCGCTAGGCCAGCAAGCGAGAAAACGGGTGGATAAGTAAATTCAAAGGTCGTGATGTACACGCTCTGAACGTCGGTTAGCGCAATGACCTCCCGTTCGGATTCATGTTGGTAGGCGAGATACAATTCACCGGATTCCCAGATGATGCCAAGTGGCTGAACGTACTGAGTGGTAGGCGCATCTGTCTGCGTGAGGTGGATTTCTCTTTGGTAGTAAATCGCTAGGCTGAGCTTTTCAAAGATGCTGGTGTCGTAGTGATGCGTGGCAGGACTGCGCGGATAGCGCACATCAATACGTGGTGAAGATGTCGAACCATTTTGATGAAACGGCATAAAGGTACTGGTTACCGCTTCTCCAAATTCAGGTGGGAGGATAGCTGTCAGGCCAGCAACACTGAGTGCCAGTAGCATGGATTCCCTGGGGCTAAAAGCAAAGGGTATGCTCTGTCTTCGCCTGTAACCGTAAGGGATGCTGCGTTCATCTTTCTCTACATCGAAGTAGTGTGTGATGATATTCAAGCAGCGCTGTACGGTACGTTTTGAACGATTCAGCCCTGATTCAGTGAGTTTATCAGTCAGTGCCTGTACGGTAATTTTCTGGGTGGTTGGGATAAGGGAATACACCTCGAAGACGAGTTCAAGGTGCTCAATCCTCGTCCTGTTTTGACGTTTGAGGTCGGGCATGGGCATCACCATTTTGCACGCACACAAAGGCACTCACCACACGCTCTGGTGGTGAGGTAGGTACGTTGCTTTATTCGTTAAAGACGAAGGCTGGTGGCCACACAGCCCTGTAGGGTTACTTCTTGTAGTTCACTACTAGCTTGTCAGCGAGCGGGTACTTTGCGATTTCGTAGTCCGGGTTTATGGTTGCCAGATTATGGGCTGCAATAGCCGCAGCCGAGCCCAGACCGAACAGGACCGCAGGACCAGAAGCGAGTGCCGCCGCCATTGTGGTAGAGCGGCCAGCAGTATAAATCCGACACGACAGTCCCTGGCTTTCTATCAGACGTTCGACACGTTTGACTGTCTGGCTGAAGTTCTCAACGTGTGTCAGCGTGAACGAATCTTTCTTCTTGATGAGGGCGGTGACGGCCTCATCGTCGAGGTGATGAAGCTTATGACTCATAAGACCTCCTTAACTAATTTAGATAGGACAAATTTTTCATGGGGTTAGGATACGAACGACCAGGACAAATGGTGTCACGCTCAGTTTGCTCCAGTGAAATCTGTGATTTAAGCAACACTATGTATAGGTCAGTGGTTGGATAGGGAAGCGGTGAGCAATACAAACTTTGCTTGGCATAAAGCCTGTTTATGAAGGTGTGTAATCGGAAGTAGGGCGATGCGACGAAAAATGGCTTGCTCGCGTCTTGCCTATGGTTGAGGCCTTATTCCATAAGGGTTTGTGGCTCTGTAAGGAGCGAGTGAAACGGCAATTATCAGGCTCTATTGAGGGGTGACAGAGACGTCATCATAAGCGTCCATATCGATATAACTCAGGAAGTTACTTTCCCAAAGTTGATAGAGCGCGCAGGCATCATCACTCTGGCTCATCGGTAGCCACCCTTGGTAAGTGGTAAAGAATTGTCTGACACGAAAATCAAAATCCAGACAGCGTTCTAGCTCAGGATAGGCGTTTCCAGCGTAAGCAAAATCCGTGATGTATTCGATAGTCCAGGCTCCACCCGCAGACTGACAAATGGCTATCTCTACCGGATGGAAACCACCAGCTTGAGCACTGTAGGACTTATCGCGGAAGTTGAATACCAGGTAGCTGCTGGTGGCAGAATCCGGATTGGTCAGGTACTGACAGGTGTAGTGGTGTGACAGCAGCGTATGCAACTTGTCAGCAATCGGCAGCATTGAGGTACAGAAGGTTAACTGGGACATAGAGCGTCCTCCTTTTAGTTTGTATGAAGAAAGGGAGATAGGGATTAGCTGAATGTGCCAACCATAGACAGTTGCACATCATCAAATGCACCTAAAGACAGGTGACGAGCGAAGGCTTTCACCCAGACCGATAGCAGTTCTTGTACGTCAGGGTGGGACAAATCCGCCGCGCCGGTATCAGGCTGATAACACCAGCGATTGGTGAGATGGAAGTACAGCTCGGGCTCAACAGCCGTGCTGCTTTCAGAGGGATACGAGAAGCTCGCAAAGAACACCACCGTCCAGTTATCCAACGGAGATTCACGTTTAAACTGAACCTCGATTGGGTGTAGCCCTTGTCTGCTTCGGTAGTAACCCACCTGGCGGCAGTTCAGCACGATACGCTCAGCGTTATCAGTGATGGCATACCTGGCGAGAAGGCGCTCTAGCTGCGTATACAGTGCACTGTCCAGGTGAATATCTCCGTAGTGTTGTTCAATCATAGCCAGCCCCTCTCTGCAAATGAGGTGCAGGTTTCACCTGTCACGATATGATCCAGTACTCTTACGTCCACCAGCGAAAGGGCGTCTTTGAGTCTGTCTGTAATGCGCCTGTCGGCCTGTGATGGTGTGGAGTCACCAGATGGGTGATTATGAGTGAGAATGACTGCTGCGGCGTTAACCGCTAAAACGGCTTTCACCACTTCACGAGGGTAGACACTGGCGGCATCCACTGTGCCTTGAAACAACTCTTTGAACTCAATCAACCGGTTCTGGTTATCGAGCAGCAGCAAGGCAAACACCTCCCGTTCAAATCCGCCTAACTTACAGCGTACGTACTCTTTGGTGGCATCGGGATTGGTCAGGGCATCTCCGCGCACATAACGGTTTGCCAGTATCTCAGCGGCATGCTCCAGGATTTGGTTTTCCTGGTAGCGCTGCTGTTTTTGGTATTCATCGGTTTTCGGACTCATTTTCAGGCTCCTAAAAGTCATCAATAGGGTTATTCCTGTTGATGACATATACCTGATTATTTTTTGAATTCAGGCCGGTAGAGCCAGTGCCTTCTTTTTTTACACCAGCGGCTCATCCCATGAGGACCTAAGACATAGGGGGACGTCCCATGAGATTTCTAAAGCTAAAAGAAGTAATGCAAAAGACGGCCCTGAGCCGCTCGGCGATTTACAGAAAGATGGATGAAGGAAGCTTTCCGAAAACAATAAGTTTGGGGGATAGGGCTGTCGCTTGGCTCGAAAGTGAAATTGAAGAGTGGATGGAATGCTGTTTAGCTAAAAGGTAGTTTGGGATTAGATATATCAGATTGAAAAAAGATTAACAAATTGGGTGTGGGATACGTATCAGTTATACACCAAGGAGCGTAGCTGCAAAAAACCTTAAGAAAGTCAGTGGTGAATGCAGACTTTCTCCACACAGTGGTCTAAAATATTAATTCTCCAAATACTGTTAATAACTAATAAAATCCATTATGAACGAGCAATCAGATCAAGTTATGACTCTTGAAGAGCTAGCAGTGTACCTTAAGTTGCCAAAGTCAACGGTTTATAAACTAGTGCAAGATGGCCGCATTCCTGGTCAGAAACTAGGAAAACAATGGCGTTTCGGTAAGCAAGCTATTGATTTATGGCTGGATAATCGCTCATCCAACATGGAGGGTAACTAATATGTTTACGCCTCATCAAAGTTCATATTTTGCTCATTGGTTGACGCAAGCTGGCAAGGTAGAGAATCAAGTATCAAGAGTAATGGCTTCGGCAAGGGTAGATATGAACCCTCACCAAGTTGATGCAGCATGCTTTGCTCTACAGTCCCCTTTATCTAAAGGAGTGCTGCTTGCCGACGAGGTTGGTTTGGGTAAGACTATTGAGGCTAGCTTAGTGATAGCTCAGAAGTGGGCAGAGCGTAAGCGTCATATTCTCTTAGTGGTTCCGGCTTCGCTTCGCAAACAGTGGAACCAAGAATTACAAGATAAGTTTGAGTTACCTTCGGTCGTTCTGGACAGTAAAATTGTTGCTGAACTCAAGAAACAAGGCCACGTAAGGCCATTTGAGCAAGAAGACAACATTGTTATCTGCTCCTATGATTACGCAGCCCGACAAACAGACCTGCTAAAGCTGGTGGATTGGGATCTCGTCGTATTCGATGAAGCACACAAGCTACGTAATATCCATCAGAAAAACGGAGCTAAAAGAGCTAAAGCTGTTGTTGAAGCGACAGCTCACGCAGATAACAGGGTGCTGCTATCTGCAACTCCTCTTCAAAACAATCTCATGGAACTCTACGGATTGAGTAAGGTGATTGACCCTCACTATTTTGGAGATGAGAAGTCGTTTAAGTCCCTTTACGTCAATCGTCAGAAAAACAAGAACACGTTAGAAGATTTGAAGCAACGTATTGCTCCTCTTTGCCATAGAACTTTGCGAAGACAGGTGCAACAAGAAGGCGGGATAAACTTCACTAATCGTTATTCGCTAACTCAAGACTTTACGCCAACAGATGAAGAGTGGGTTCTTTACAAAGAGTTATCTGCTTACCTACAGTCATCTGGAAATATAGCAATCAGTGCTCAAGCAAAGCATTTGGTTAGTATTGGGTTAAGAAAAATTTTGGCTTCTTCATCTTTCGCTGTTGCTGACACATTGAAAGGAATGATTGAACGACTTAAGTTAAAGCAGCAACTAGATGAAGAATCTTTAAATGATCTAGAAGAAGCAGACGACTGGTTGGATGCTGATTTGGGTAAGCAAGAGGACTCCTCTGCCAATAAGGAACCGACAAAGCTAGAGCTGGAAATTGAATTACTTAGCAAGTTTCAGCAAATGGCGGAGAACATTCGAAGTAATGCCAAAGGTGATGCGCTACTGATAGTTCTTGAGAAAGCGATGTCGATGACGGAATCGCTTGGAGGACAACGTAAAGCTGTTGTATTTACAGAGTCTTGTCGAACTCAGCAGTATCTCATGCAGCTCCTGGAAGCAAATGGCTATGCGGATAGAACCGTTTTACTAAATGGATCAAATAGTGATGCAAAGTCTCAACAAATATATCAAGATTGGTTGAGACAGCATGAAGGTTCAGCTCGAATTAGCGGCTCAAAAGCAGCAGATATGAAAGCTGCTTTAGTGGATCACTTTAAAAGTGATCAGGCTGACATTCTGATCTCAACCGAAGCCGGTGGTGAAGGTATCAACCTTCAGTTTTGTTCTGTACTCATCAACTATGATCTGCCCTGGAACCCTCAAAAAGTTGAACAGCGCATCGGACGTGTTCATCGATATGGTCAGAAAAATGATGTGGTTGTTGTTAACTTTGTTAACCGAAAGAACCCGGCGGATAAGCGTGTTTTTCAACTGCTAAACGAAAAGTTGAAATTATTTGAAGGTGTTTTTGGTGCATCAGATGAAGTCCTAGGCGCTATCGAAGACAACATCGATATCGAAAAGCGTATCTATGAAATCTATCAAAAGTGTCGAAGTGATGAAGAGATTGAGGAAAGCTTCAATCAGCTTCAACAAGACATGGAAAAAGAACTGGAGCTTAGGGAGCAGCAAGCTCGCTATACATTGTTGAACAACTTCGACCGAGATGTCGTTGCAGCACTAAAAACAAGACGTGATGAGAGCGAAGATTTTCTGCAAGAGTACGAACGGGTCTTGCTTGACTTGGCAAAAGCAGAGCTGCCACAGGCAACCTTTAATACCAATCATTTTGTATATGATGGTAAGCGCTATGACTTAAGCTGGTCACTGGCAACTCAAAACGATTCGGAGTTCTTCCGCCTACAGGCAACTGAGCATTATCTGGCTTGGGAGCTAGTTCAGAGAGCAAAAGAGCATGAGCTATCACCTGTTCACTTAACCTTTAGCTACGATCAGTTGGTGGGTAATTATTCGGCTTTACAAGCGCTTATTGGTCAATCAGGTAAACTTTGCGTTATTGAAGTTATTTTCTCATTTAACAACAACAAGACCGAGCAGAGAAAGACAATGGTGTTGGCCGTAACTGATCAGCAGCAACGATTGGACCTAAAAAACGCTGAGCAACTGCTTTCTATCCCTGCTCAGGCTTCGCCACTTCAAGGAGGCATAGAAGATCAACTCTTTGAGCAGTGGAAGCAAGAGGAGCTTGAACAGCAGCGCGCACAGACCGAAGACGAGTTAGATGAATACCTTGAACGCGAATCAGAAAAGCTGGAACGATGGGCTAATGACAAGCGCGATAGCCTGTTTGAAAGTGTTGGGTCACTTGATGACGAGATCCGGCAACTGAAAAAAGAGGCAAGACAACTTGCCTCTACCCGAGAAAAAATTGAAGCTAAGAAAACGCTTAGAAAGCTAGAGCGAAAACGGGATGATGCTTTGAGTGAATACCATAACTCGAAAAAGCTTATCGAAGAGGAAGAAGATAGGCTATTGGATGAAGTGAGCGATAAGTTAGAGCTCACCTGCGAAGTTCGGGAACTATTTACCGCAACCTGGACACTCACCCGCTAAGCGAGAAAAAGAGAATGGAAAGAGAAAAGTTAACTAAAGAGCTGTTGTTCCATATTCGCTTAGGCGAGGACTCCAGCATTGAATTCAAAGCTGTTACCTTTGATGGAAACAAGCCCAAAAATCCAAACAAAGACAAAATGGCTCATGAAATAGCCGCCTTTGCCAATGGCAAAGGAGGGCGGATTCTGTTGGGTGTAGATGATAAAACTCGTGATGTAATAGGTATCGACGAGGAGCAGGTAGATAACACCGAGCTTTGGATTGTTAATATCAGCCAGCAAAATATTAATCCTCCTGTTCAGCTAGACACAAGGATTTTGCAACTGCCTAATCAGCAGGGCGACCTAAAAACTGTCATCTATGTTGATATTCCCAGAAGCATCTCGGTGCACCAAAGTGCAGGACGTTACTATCAGCGAGTTGGCTCTACCAAGCAAGAGATGAAGCCTGAAGTATTAGCCCGTTTGTTCCAGCAACGTTCTCAGGCTCGTCTCATTCGCTTTGATGAAACTCTGGTGCCAGGGACCAGTAAGGAAGATATTGATTCGTCCCTTAAGCAACGCTTTTTAAAGCCTGTTACGCCAGAACATGAGCAATTCCATAAACTTCATCTGACAGCCAAGGATGACTATGGTGATGTGGGGCTTTCTGTTAGTGGTGTATTACTGTTAACTGGCAACCCTACCCAATGGCTACACAACGCCTATATACAGTGCGTGCATTACAGTGGCACATTGCGAGATGCCAATGATCAACTGGATGCTCAAGATTTAACTGGCCCTATAGATCAGCAGATCAATGGCGCTTTGGAATTTGTGAAGCGCAATATGCGGACAGAAGCCACCAAAGCCGTAGGCAGAATAGATATACCTCAATATGACCTAGGAGTCTTGTTCGAGGCTATCGTCAACGCAGTGGCACACCGTGACTATTCCATGACGGGGCGACGCATCCGTTTACACATGTTTGCCGACAGGTTAGAGCTTTTCAGTCCTGGTCAGCTTTCTAACAGCCTGACCATTGATGGCCTTATGGAAAACACCGTCACTCGTAATGAAGCGTTGGTAAACCTGCTCAGTCGTTACTATCAGGCAAGAGAAGAGGCGGGGCGACAAGCTCTAATTGAGCGCCGGGGAGAAGGCGTACCTAAAATCATTAACACCAGCAAAGAGTTAAGCGGTAAAGAACCTGAATACCGCCTGGTCGACGACTCAGAGCTACTCCTCACCATTTATGCTGCAAGTAAGCAGAAGGAACAGGATTAATCAAATGACAATAACAAAAATGGATGGCAACTCTCTGGACATTAGTGCGCAACGTAAGCAAGAGCTGAAGCAGCTATTTCCTTCAGCATTTACTGAAACCAGAAACGATGCTGGGGAAATCGTAGAAACTCTGGATTTTGAGCGCCTCAAAGCCGAATTAGGTAGTTTCAGTGACGTTTACGATAATCGCCGTGAGCGTTATGGTATGGACTGGCCAGGCAAGCGAAATTGTTTGCGCCTGATTCAAGAGTCAAGCCGCGCTACCTTGAAACCTTGCCGTGAAGAGTCGGTAGATTTTGATAATACTGAAAATCTCTTTATTGAGGGTGATAACCTGGAAGTACTGAAGCTACTGCAAAAGAGTTATTACGGTCAGGTGAAGATGATCTATATCGATCCGCCTTACAACACCGGTAAAGAGTTTATCTACCCGGATAACTTCTCAGAAAACCTGGACACCTACCTTGAATATGCAGGGTTGAAAGAGGTCGGCGGTGAAGGCAAAAAATGGAGTAGCAATAGCGCCAATGAAGGTCGTTTCCACACCAAGTGGCTTAACATGATGTATCCACGCCTCTATTTGGCACGTAACTTATTACGCGAAGATGGTGTGATTTTTATCTCCATTGATGAAAACGAAGTAGAAAACCTTCGGAGATTATGTGATGAAATCTTTGGGGAAGAGAATTTTGTTTCAACCATTGTCTGGGAGAAACGTTATAGCCCTCAAAATGCTGTTAAATGGTTCTCTGAATCCCATGACTTCGTAATTGTATACGCACGTAACAAACTAAACTGGTATCCAAATCTATTAGAGCGCTCTAACGAAATGAATGCTCGCTACAAGAACCCTGACAATGATCCAAGAGGAGTTTGGAAGCCAGCAGATGCAACCGCACAGGGTGGGCATGGTACGAAAAGTCAGTTTTATGAGTTAACTGCCCCTAATGGAAAAAAACATACTCTGCCAAATGGAAGGTGTTGGCTTTACACCGAAGAAGTTTTTCAAAAGATGGTGTCTGAAAATCGAATTTGGTTTGGAGCCGATGGCAATAATGTTCCAGCTGTTAAACGTTTCCTGTCAGAAGTAAAGCAGGGAACGGCTTGTCAAACAATCTGGAAATACTCAGATGTCGGGCATAATCAAGAAGCAAAAAAAGAAGTTAACTTGTTGTTTCCTGAATCATCTGTTTTCGATACGCCTAAACCGACGAGGCTCATCGAGCGTATGTTAAAGGTTGCTACAGATAAAGGCGATCTTGTCTTGGATTTTTTCTCGGGCTCAGCTACAACAGCACACTCGGTGATGCAGCTAAACAGCAAAGATGCAGGTAGTCGGAAATTTATAATGGTTCAACTACCTGAAGCTTGTGAAGAATCATCAGAACCATTCAAGGTAGGATTTAGCACTATTTCAGATATTGCCAAAGAACGCATCCGCCGAGCAGGTCAAAAGATTCACACTGAAATCGAAAACAAGTTCGAACCTGATCTTGGTTTTAAAGTGCTGAAGCTTGATCAAAGCAACTTCAAGCAGTGGCAAGCGCCTAGCAAAGATGTGAGTGATGATGACTTAGTGCAACAAATGGAGCTATTGGTTGAGCATGTTGAGTCTGATGTTTCGCAAGAAGATCTGCTTTATGAATTGCTGATAAAAGCAGGGATTATGCCTACCGAAAAGATAGAAGCCATTGAGCTAGCTGGGCAAACTCTGTTCTCCGTCGCAGAAGGTACGTTATTGATTCACCTTGCTGAAACTATTGAACAGTCATTGATGAATGCTGTCCTAGAGCAAGCACCAAGCCAGTTTATCTGCCTTGATTCAGCATTTCACGGTAATGATCAGCTAAAGGCTAACGCTGTACAAACCTTTACGGCATACAATCAAAACCGCGATAAAATTGAACAAATTGAATTTAAAACGGTATAGGTGGGGCAAATGAAGCTTAAATTTAACCCTAACCTGGACTACCAAAAACAGGCAATTCAATCGACATTAACACTGTTTGAAGGGTTATCTAATGATGGTGATGCCTATGTGGAGCACGGCATTGCCAACACTTTAGATATGAACCCAGAGAAGATGCTGGCGAACTTGAATAAGGTGCAAGAGCAGAACTTTATTGAAAAGTCGGCTAGTTTGCTTGATGACAATGATGTTTATCCTTTCCCTAATTTCTCGGTGGAGATGGAAACCGGTACGGGTAAAACCTATGTGTATCTGCGAACCCTTTTTGAGCTCAACAAAAATCTGGGGCTGAGAAAGTTCATCATCGTTGTACCTTCTGTTGCTATTCGTGAAGGTGTTCTAGCATCATTAGCCAGTATGCGAGAGCATTTTTTAAAGCTCTACGATAAAGTTCCTTTTGATCATTACGTCTATAACTCAAAAGATCTTTCTAAAGTTCGCCAGTACGCCACAGCAAACACAATGCAGATCATGGTCATCAATATTCAGGCATTTCAGCGTGATGCAGGCGATATTGAGAGCTATGATGCGCTAACACCAGAGCAGATTAAAAAGCTCTCAGTGATCCACCGTGAGCAAGACAAAATGTCGGGTATTCGCCCGATCCAGTTTATTCAAGAAGTTCGTCCCGTTGTTATTATTGATGAGCCGCAATCGGTTGACACCACCGCCAAAGCTAGGCGTGCCATCAACCACCTAAAGCCGATGTTTGCTTTGCGATACTCTGCTACCCATAAAAATCCCTACAACGTACTTTATGAACTTGGACCAGTAAAAGCCTATGACATGAAGCTGGTAAAACAGATTTCTGTAGCGTCTATTCAGGCAGAACAGGATATTAACCAGACCTACATTAAGCTCTCTGACATAGGCTACGCGGGTAAAGCTAAAACTCCTTCAGCCACTGTTATGATCTTTGAAGAAACTCCTAACGGAACCAACGAAAAAGCAGTAAAACTTAAGCAAGGAACTGACCTCTCAGACCATACCAACCGTGAGGGCTATGAGGGTTATGTCGTGGATGAGATCTACGCAGAACCAGGTGCTGAGTATGTACGATTTACCAATAATGTTGTCCTCGAGCCTGAGGAGGAAAAAGATAGCATCCAAGACGAAGTGCTACAGGAGCAGATTCGACAGACTGTTCTAGCTCATTTCAACAAAGAGCGAGCGCTTCTTAAGCAGGGGCTTTCAGTTAAAGTCTTATCACTTTTCTTTATAGATAAAGTGGCAAACTATCGCTTCTATGATGAGCAAGGCGTTCGCCAAAAAGGTAAGTTGGCACTTTGGTTTGAACAAGCCTATCAGGAAGTTTCTCAATTACCTCAGTTTGCTCAGTTGCCTAAACGCAGTGTAGAGCTAGTTCATGACGGTTACTTTGCTGAAGTGAAAAAGCGCGGCAAGGTGGTCGATGTTAAAGACACCTCTGGTACAACAAAAGATGATGCTGAAGTATATGAGCTGATCATGAAGAACAAAGAGCGACTGCTGGATGAGAGTGAACCACTACGCTTTGTCTTTAGTCACTCGGCACTCAAAGAGGGCTGGGATAATCCGAATGTCTTTCAAATCTGTTCTTTACGAGAGTTTGGGAGTGAAAAGGAGCGTCGACAAACCCTTGGTAGAGGTTTGCGCTTGGCAGTTGATGCTAATGGCGAGCGTCTGTATAACCCTCAGGTGAACCGCCTGACAGTTATCGCTAGCGAGTCGTTTGAAGATTATGCCAAGAACTTACAAACCGAGATGGAAAAAGATATTGGTGGTGGCTTTAAGTTTGGCCGAGTGCCATCTATCGCTTTCGCATCTTTGGTTGGAGTAGATGACAACACCCTAGGGCAAGAGCGCTCTAAACAGCTTTGGCATGAGTTAAAGCAAGAAGGCTATATCAACGGTAAAGGGGATATAGAACCTAAGTTCAATCCTGATGATTTGTACTTTGAACTTAAGCTTTCAGATGAGTATCAGCCTATGGAAAGCGATATCATTGATAAGCTTAAAAGCTTTATGTTTGAAGGCCGGGTTCAAAATGAACGTAAGCGTGTACCTGTTAATTTTGACAAAAACGTTTATCTTAACCCTGATTTTAAAGCTTTATGGGAAAAAATTTGCCAAAGAACACGTTACTCTATTCGGTTTGAGACAGAAGAGCTGATTGACCTTGCGGCTAATAACTTAAAGTTCATGCCGATAATACCTCCTGTTTCGCTGACGGTTGAACAAACACAAGCTAGTGTTACTGAAGCAGGGGTTGGAGCTGAACGTGTCATTCAGGCTCCAAAGGTACGTTATATCACCTCTCATGAACAGTTGCCGGACTTGCTCACTGCTTTACAGAGTAGAACTGACCTAACTCGGAGTACTTTGCTTGCGATCATAAAGAAAGGTGCTCGCTTAAGTGAATTCAAAACTAACCCACAAGCTTTCATTACCGAAGCAGCAAAGCAAATCAATAAGGCTCTTACGGATTTGTTGGTGAAGGGTATTCGTTACGAGAAGATTGACGGTGAGCAATATCAAATGGAGAGGTTTGAAGAGGCTGAGCTTGAAGCTTATTTGGACAGAGCTTATCGAGTGCAGCATGCAGATACAGGAGAACACGTACAAACGCCTTATGATTACATCCAGTACGATTCAGATATTGAGCTAAAAACTGCCCGTGCTTTGGATGGGGCTAAAAACATCAAGTTTTTCTGTAAGCTTCCTAGCTGGTTCTCCATCCCTACTCCCGTAGGAGAGTATAACCCTGATTGGGCTATCGTACTTCAAGGTGATAAGAAGGTGTATTTGATCCGAGAGACTAAATCTACTCATGATGAAGAGAAGCGTCGTAAGGAAGAGAACCTCAAGATATGTTGTGGTACTGCTCACTTTGATGCACTCGGTGACGTTGACTATTCCGTTGCTATAACAATAGCGGAGGTAGTTTCTCCTAGCTACGGTTCTTAAGCATAAAGCGTTAGTCGGACAGAAAACTAGGCGGTATTACTTGAAAGTGATCGCCTAGTTATTTATTTTTAAAGTGTTTTTCTTGCTTTGGCAAGAATGTAATATAATTCTATATCATTGATATTTGGATGGGCTTTTGGTGATTTGATGAGTGCAACAGTAGATATGTTCGAAGCTCAGTATGAAGACAATTTCTTACTAAGAGATCTTGGAAGTATAGTTAAGAGGGCTGACATAGCACTTACCGAGCTTGTTGCTAATGCTTACGATGCAGGAGCTTCCAAAGTTGATATTCATATACCTGAAGGCTTTAATCAGTTGTTAACCATCTCAGATGATGGTGTAGGTATGACGGAAGAAAACTTCAGACAACGATGGATGACGCTGCGATATAATCGAACCCTACATCAAGGCGAACACGTTGAATTTCCGCCAGAAAGGCAAGGAATTAAGCGAAGAGCGTTTGGCCGGAACGGGATTGGTAGACATGGGCTTCTATGCTTCAACGATGAGTATAGTGTGGAAACTAGACGAAATGGGTATAAGCACACTTTTGATGTTTCAACGAAACTAGATGGGAAGCCATTGTCTGTGAAATCGTTTCAGTCTGAGACTATGGGCGGACATGGAACAAAATTATTAGTTTCTGTTGAACGTAATTTGCCAACACCGGCATATATCGCTGAAGTTATCTCTGCCAGATTTATTGCGACACCTGATTTTACCGTATCTGTGAATGGGCAAGTACTCGCCTTGCATCAACACCCTGGTCTTGTTGACACCTGTGAGGTGGACTGTGAAGGCACATCGTTACGTTTTACCTTGATAGATTCCAAAATAAATAGGAAAGATTCTATATATAGTGGTGTTGCCATATGGGTAGGAGGCAGGTTGGTTGGTGAGCCAGACTGGAAGATAGCTGGTGTGTCGATGCTTGATAGCCGACGTTCCTTTGCTAATCGTTATCTATTGATAGTTGAAACTGATGAATTGAGAGATGAGGTTGCTGAAGATTGGTCCGGTTTTCGAGCTAACTCTGAATTAATGAAATCAGTTGCCTATAGCGTAAAAGAATACATAAACAGGAAGCGACAGGAGCTTAGCCGAGATGAAGTTGTTGAAACTAAAAAAGGGCTATTGCTTGCAAATAAGGCGGATATTGTAGATATGTCAAAGTTGGCAAAAAAAGAGCTTATGGGGTTTATGGATGACATACTGACTAATAACCCAGACGTCAACTTAGATACACTTCAACTTGCTGTGAAAGCTGCGATTAATCTAGAGAAATCTAGAGCTGGTACGAACTTGCTAAGTAAGTTGGCGATGTTGTCAGAAGATGAAGTAGAGTCGCTGGACAATATTTTAGAAGAGTGGAGTGCTCACGATGCTTTAATTGCATTGTCTGAAATAGATCAGAGATTAAAGCTTATCGAGGTATTGAGACGATTCTCTGCTGATCGAAGCGCAGATGAATTGAAAACTATTCATCCACTTATTTTTAAAGCTAGGTGGCTATTTGGTCCAGAATACGAGTCTTCTGAGTACTCATCAAATGTTGCATTACAGCAGACAGTTCATAAGGTTTTTGGCCAAAAAGTTGATAGGAACGCATTTATTAACTCTAGAAAAAGACCGGATATCGTTGTACTTAAAGAGTCAGCTATTCAAGCTCTTGCGACGGAGTCCTTTGATGGAGAGTTGTCACATGTTCAGAATGTACTTTTGATCGAGGTTAAGCGTGGAGGATTTTCTATTGGTCGTGAGGAGGTTAATCAGGCCGATGGCTATGTTCAGGATATTGCTTATAGCGGAATAATCGATGTAACCCCAAAAATCAATGCATTTGTGGTTGGTCACGAAATTCAGGCAAAGACAGCGAAAGTGAAAGAAGTAAGAGATTCGGAAGATGATAAAACAGTCATAGGTACGGTGAGGGCTGTAACATTTTCTGTTTTGATTGATACTGCGCAAAAAAGGTTATTTGGCCTTAGAAACAGATTAAATGAACGTTACGATGCACTTGATGATGATCTTGCTTTGTTCGAGGTTCTAGGTGAAGAGCAGCTAACATTGCAAGCGCAGAGATAACTGCTCAGCTCAGTTTCAGTTGTCTGATTAACAAGGCGTATGTGTATGTTATACCTGCATAGTTTTAGCCTATAACACTCAATTGTTTAGTCCCTGTCACAGAGAGGCTGCCTTTGGCGGCCTCTTCTATATGCCCACTCCACCAGACCATCATTGGGCGGCGGCGTTCCAGATAGTCAGTGCGGTTGTAAGCACTGCGCACCTGGTTATCGTCAACGTGCGCAAGTGCCGCTTCAACCAAGTCAGGATCAAAGCCTTGCTCGTTGAGTGTAGTACTTGCCAGTGAGCGTAAACCGTGGCTAACGAGTCTTCCTGCGAATCCCATACGTTTTAATGCCATGTTTGCCGTTTGGCTGTTACACGGCTTTTTCGGATCTCGGTCTGAGGGAAAGATAAATTCTCTATGGCCGCTAATAGGCTTGATCACTTCTAAAAGCGCCAGCATCTGCTCTGTAAGCGGAATGCGGTGCTCTCTTCTTTTTTTCATCCTCTCTGCTGGAATGATCCAGATATTGTTTTCCCAATCAATTTCATCCCATTTCGCTCCGGATGCCTCGCTAGGGCGAGTCATTGTGTGTAACTGCCACTCTAGCAAGCAACGAGTTGTCCGCTTAATACTGGCATTTGCGATAGCTTCCATTAGTTCCGGTAACTCGGCGGGAGTTAGCGCAGCCATGTTTTCTTTTTTCGGCTTTTTGAAAGCAGCACGGATACCGGTTAATGGGTTAGCTTTAATCAGTCCACAGTTAGCTGCATAGTTCATGACCTCATTGAGTCGTTGAGAGAGACGCTTGACGGTTTCCAGGCTACCTTTTGCTTCTATAGGGCGAAGCAGATTGATGATCAGTGGAGCATCGATCTCTTTCACTGGGGTGTTTGAGATATGTGGAAAAATATGCAGTTCCAGAGAGCGCCAGATATCGACAGCATAGTTAGGGGTAACATCGTGCTTTTTAATTTCGAACCACTCTAGGGTGACTTTGGCAAATGTATGCTCATGAACTTCTTTATGGGCTTGTTGCTTCTGCTTTCGATCTTCTTGTGGATCTATGCCTAGTGCGACCAGCTCACGAGCTGTTGCTGCACTTTTGCGAGCATTAGCCAGAGATAGGTCTGGATACTTTCCTAATCCCAGATTTGTTCTTTTGCCTTTAATAGGGTGCTTGTAATTCAGTAGCCATAGCTTGGAGCCGTTCGTTTTTACTCGCAGGCGCAGGCCATCACCGTCCGAGAGGATGTATTCCTTTTCTTTCGGCTTTGCTGATTTAATTTCTTTGTCACTGAGTCTGGTAGTCGTCTTAGCCATAATGGGTACACCATTTTAAGTACACCAATTCAGTGTACACCTTGGTGTACCTAAAAATCAAAGCTGTCTTGGGACGCTATGGGATGTAATGATATGCTAAGTTATTGATTTTACGTTGTTGTAGATAAGAAAAAAGACGTCCTGGGACGTCTTTAAACTCAGAATTGGTGGAGCTGGCGGGAGTTGAACCCGCGTCCGAAAACCATTCATCTTTGGTACTACATGCTTAGTCGATCTTTAAATTCACCACCCACCTGCGAACCGACACGCTAATGAATGACTATCCTGAATTAAACTTCGCCGTTCATCTCTCAGGCGGGAGAATCCGGGCTAGCTCGTTTGGGTTTGATCTCTCGTTGGTCCCCGTCTTACAAGCGGAAGCTAGGGCGAGAGAGCTCTCAGCAGGTTATTAAGCTGCTAGTGCGTAGTTTTCGTCGTTTGCGACTATTTTTTTGCGGCTTTTTACGTGGCCAACCGCCCCACGGCATGCACCTCAGACTGCAAAATTCCCGTCGAATCCTAGATCAGCCCCTGAGGTAGAACGAGCATGGTACCAGAAAACATAATGCTGTCTAGCACTTGCTTGTTCAGTTGATTAAGTTTAACGCAATTTGCTCTTCATAATCCGAGCTTTATCGCGTGCCCAATCTTTCTCTTTCAAATCAGTGCGTTTATCGTGAAGCTTTTTACCCTTCGCAACACCGATTTTGATTTTGACCCAAGAACGAGACCAATAAAGAGAAAGTGCCGTTAGTGTCATACCCTCACGGTTTACTCGACCGAAAAGGTTGTCCAACTCTCTTCTGTTTAATAATAGCTTACGCACACGGGTAGGGTTAGCTACAACGTGAGTTGATGCCTGGTTTAAAGGAGTAATGGTGATACCACTAACAAAGGCTTCGCCATCGCGAATATAGACGTAACTTTCTGCGATGTTAGCCTTACCTTGACGGAGGGATTTTACCTCCCAGCCCTGAAGTTCCAACCCAGCTTCGATTTCATCATCAATGAAGTATTCGTGACGAGCTTTTTTGTTTAGCGCTATGGTATTGCTACCAGCTTTGGTTTTTGATTTTTTCTTTGCCATAATGGCGTCATTATACGGATCGTCCCCTTGTTGGGAAATCCTTATTTTTTGAATAAGATAATATATTACTAAGAAAAGAGAGAAAGTATGCCCCAAGTCAGGCGTTCAGCTTTGGTTTCATACAGTGCTGAGCAGATGTATGATCTGGTTAATGATGTATTGAGCTACCCAGAGTTCTTACCTGGTTGTTCCGGCTCCAAGATACTCAAGTCAGATGAGAGTCAGATGGTTGCTTCGGTCGATGTTGCTAAAGCAGGTATCAAGAAGACGTTTACCACATCAAACACTTTGGAAAGCAGTAACGCAATTCTAATGGAGTTAGTTGAAGGTCCATTTAAGTCTTTAAAAGGCGGCTGGTACTTTACTGCGCTTGATGAGGCTGCATGCAAGGTAGAGCTTAAGTTAGACTTTGAGTTCTCCAGCAAGCTTGTAGAAATGGCATTCGGTAAGGTCTTTAGTGAGTTAACCAACAACATGGTGAGCGCTTTTACCGCGCGCGCGAAGCAGGTGTATTAATGAGTATTGAATCTGACATGATCCATGTTGAAGTAGTGTATGCGCTTCCAACAGAGCAAAGGGTTTTAATTCAGGTTGTTGATAAAGACTCCACGGTTGAGGAAATCATCAAGCAATCCGGTGTCTTGGATATGTACCCTGAGATAGACCTAGCAAAAAACAAAGTTGGCGTGTTTAGCCGAAATGTAAAGCTGGATGCAACCGTAAGAGATAAAGACCGAATAGAAATATACAGGCCGCTTCTGGCTGATCCTAAAGAGATTAGAAGGAAAAGGGCTGAGCAAGCGAAAGCTGCAGGAAAAGCCGATCCAATTACTGGTGGCAAACCAAACGAGCTGAGAAAAAAATAGGGCTAAAAAGCCCTATTTTTTGAATTCGTTTCAGGTTTAATTAGTTTATACCTTCAAAGAAGTTATCACTCGCAGGGAAGTCGCCTTCAATATTCAAAAGGTTTCCATCATCATTAAAGTGTACAAAAAGATTTTTCTGAATGGAGTCTTTATGGCCTTCAGTATGCAGATAAATGTAGTACCAGGTATTTGGATAGCCGTTCTCGATTAGCATAGGAGAACCAAGTACATATTTAACCTGTTCTTTACTCATGCCAAACTTCAACTGATCCACAGCTTTTTGTTCAACGTAGTTACCCTGGTTAATGTCTATTCGGTATACAAGCTTCTCAAGCAGTGAGCAGCCGGTCATCATCGTAATTGATAGTGGAATTACTACTAACCACTTTTTTAATTGCATAATTGGTACTTCTGTTTCTGTATATTTCGCTAGGCTCGCAAGATAATAAACAAGCAGAGCCAAGATGTAAAAGGGACTTTTTCTGTGACAGCAAAAATTGAGGTTTGTTGCAACAGAGGTATCAAATAGCAACAACCCACAAAATGGAGTGACCATTCTGTGGGTTAGTTAACATTACGGAGACTCGTTATTAAGCTGCAAGCAACTCTCTTGCATTTGCCAGCGTTGAATCTGTGATTTGACTACCACCTAACAGGCGAGCCAGTTCTGATACACGTTGTTCGTTATCAAGTGGCTTCATCTGTGTTTCGGTCTTACCAGCTTTGGTTTGCTTAGCAACGAATAACTGTTGGTGACCACAACCGGCAACTTGAGGAAGGTGAGTAACACAAAGCACTTGTGTTGATTCGCCTAGTTTTCTCAGCATCTTACCTACAACTGCTGCTGTAGGGCCACTGATACCAACATCGACTTCATCAAAGATTAAACTAGGTGTATCCACTTTTTGGGCTGTAATAACCTGAATAGCCAAGGATATACGAGAAAGCTCACCACCAGATGCTACTTTGGCAATTGGTTGCATTGGTTGCCCTGGGTTTGTTGACACAAGGAAGGTAACTTGATCAATACCAAGTGGAGATGAGTGCTTTTCGTCACGTGATATATCGATAGTGAACTTTGCTTTTTCCATGCTGAGCTCATGCATGCTTTTACTGATCAGTTTATCGAGTTCTTTACCGTAGCGACTTCTGGATTTACTGAGTTTCTCTGCACTAGATAGGAATCGTCCGCGCTTTTTCTCAACTTCTTCTGCCAATGCTTCAAGCTTTTCATCAGAGCAATCAAGTTCTTCAATTTGCTTGAGTAGATCCTGATGATGAGAGTACAACTCTTCTGGCATCACATGATGTTTTCGGGATATAGACATGATTTTGGAAAAGCGTTCTTCTACAAATGCCATTCTTTCCGGGTCTACATCAATTGAATCCATGTAGTTGCGTAGTTCGTTGTTTGTCTCTTCAATCTGGATCAATGCTTCTTCAAGCATGGCAGGTAGAGCTTCAAGTTTAGGATCCAGCTCTGCTAGTTGAATCAGCGATGATGACGCAGTTTGCAGAATGCCCAGTGCGTTGACTTCTTCACCTTCATAAATCAGTTCGATAGCCTGCTGACAATTTGTCGCTAGCTCACCGCTGTTTGCTAATCGTTTATGTTCGGCTTCAAGCTCAACAAACTCCCCTTCAGAGATAGAAAGTTCATTTAACTCTTTTATCTGGTATTCAAGTAACTGCTTCTGTGCTTCATTTTCCTGGCTGTTCTGGCGCAGTTCTTTCAGCTTATTTTCAGCTTGTCGCCACACTTGATAATGCTGCTGGGTTTTACTGATAAGATCACCGTGACCAGCATACTGATCCAGCATAGAAAGTTGGTACTCACTTTTCATCAACTGGTGGTGAGCATGCTGACCATGAATATTTATTAGCTTTTGACCCAAAGATTTAAGTTGGGAAAGAGGGACTGGACTACCATTAATAAAAGCTCGTGAACGGCCGTCTTTGGTGATAATTCGTCTTAGAATGCATTCGCTGCCATCAAGCAGTTCGTTGTCTTCCAACCATCTGCTGGCATGAACGTTATTGTCCAGTTGAAATGCTGCGCATACTTCAGTTTTATCTTCACCTTGGCGAACCATACCTGCTTCTGCTCGTCCACCCAAACATAAGCCTAGCGCATCAATGGCAATAGATTTACCCGCACCAGTTTCACCAGTGATGGTCGTCATGCCTTGTGACAGTTCTAGTTGAAGTGATTTAACAATGGCGAAGTTATTTACACTTAAGTGAGCCAGCATTTTGCGATACCTGTATAACCAAACATTACTGTATAAGAAAACAGTATATACTGTTTCTTTATACAGTAAAGTCGTACAGGTGACTTTTTTATGAACAATTTATTTTCTTCAACAAATTGTGACATATAACAAAGTCAGAGATGGCTGCGATGCTTAGAACAGCTTACTTGACCATCCGAGCTTGTTCCTAAGTACATGATAGTAGCTGTAATCTTCAGGATGAATAAGCCTCAGAACGTTAGGGCTCTGATAAATAACGATTTCATCGGAAGGTGAAACGGGTAAGGATATTTGCCCGTCGCAGCTTACTTCTTGTGTGCCTCGATTATCAGGCGACACGCTCAGCTTAATTTTCCTGTGCCCGTCAACCACTAATGGCCTACTGGAAAGTGTATGCGGGAACATTGGCACGATTGAAATGACGTTTAAGCTTGGAGAAAGTATCGGTCCTCCTCCAGATAAAGAGTAAGCGGTAGATCCCGTTGGAGTCGAGACGATTAAGCCATCAGAGCGTTGTGAAAAGGCGAAAGAGTCGTCTATATAAACCTCAAACTCAATCATATGTGCAATTTTACCAGGGTGAAGAACCACTTCATTTAATGCAGCGCTGTGACTCTTCTTTTTACCGTGTCGATAAACCTCTGCTTCCAGAAGAAAGCGCTCCTCTTCGATGTAGTTGCCTTCAAGAACTGTTTTTAGCGAGGTTTTGAACTCATCAGGATTGAGATCAGTCAGAAAGCCCAAGCTTCCTCGGTTCACCCCGATAACGCTAATATCGAAACGAGACAATACTCGCGCAGCTCCAAGCATGTTGCCATCACCACCAACGACAATCGCGAGATCTGCTTTTTCTCCGATCTCTAGCAGAGATGTAAAATTGTCTTTTGGGATATCATCCAATATATCAATTAGCCTGTCATCGACTATGGGTTGGTAGCCTTCAGCACTTAACCAGCAAAAGAGTTCTTTGTGAGTTTGTACTGCGCGGTGGTTACGTGGTTTTCCTATAATACCGATGACTTTAAAAGGCTTTTTCATCTGGATAGTCCAATTGCTAGCAGTTACGCTTGATTCATAATTATCTGTCCCCATAATAAAGGCAAGTTGATTAAATACGCGAGCGTTTTATCCTAGGATTTGTGCCAAGCTCGCTATAAACATTGAATTCCGAAGTCTGGAGATATCATGAGTAACGAAGAAAACAAAGTTAATGAAGAAGAACTGAAGCAGCAGGAAGCTGTAGAGCAGGAAGTTGCTCAAGACGAAGAAGTAGAAGCTGTAGGTACTGACGCTGATATCGAATGGAATGAAGAGAGTGAGCAGGAAGTAGAAGAATCGAAAATTGCACAGCTTGAAGCGGCACTTCTATCTAGTGAAGCAAAAGTGAAAGAGCAGCAGGATTCTGTATTGCGTGCAAAGGCAGAAGTAGACAACATGCGTCGTCGTACAGAGCAGGAAATCGACAAAGCTCGTAAATACGCTCTGAACAAGTTCTCAGAAGAGCTACTACCAGTTATCGATAACCTTGAACGTGCTATTCAAGCAGCAGATACTGAAAGTGAAGCGGTTAAACCTCTTCTTGAAGGCGTAGAACTGACTCACAAGACTTTCATTGATACTGTAGCTAAGTTTGGTCTTAAAGAGATCAATCCTGAAGGTCAGCCATTCAACCCTGAGTTCCATCAGGCTATGTCTATCCAGGAAAGCGAAGACTTTGAACCAAACACAGTTATGTTCGTAATGCAGAAAGGTTACGAACTGAATGGCCGTGTTATTCGCCCAGCGATGGTCATGGTTTCGAAGTAACCCAAACCATTACATATGTATAAGGTCGCTCCGAGAGCGGCCTTTTTTCTTTCTTATTACCTTTCATTTAGCCCACATTCGCCCCCAATTTGATAAAAAACTGCTCTTTTTTTTATTCACTCCCTTGAAAACCCATTCGCTGACCTTATCTATGGTGCATACACAAAGAAACATTAGTGTGGATAGGGTTGAATCCCAACACACTGCCCCCATCTAGGGGGATATAGAAACGAATAATTGAATTCTCGGAGATAGCCTGATGGGTAAAATCATTGGTATTGACTTAGGTACTACTAACTCATGTGTTGCTGTACTAGACGGCGATGCACCACGCGTAATTGAAAATGCTGAAGGTGAGCGTACAACCGCATCTGTTATCGCTTATACAGACGGCGAAACGCTAGTTGGTCAGCCTGCGAAACGTCAAGCGGTAACCAACCCTCAAAACACGCTATTTGCTATTAAGCGTCTAATCGGTCGTCGTTTTGAAGACGAAGAAGTTCAGCGTGACATCGAAATCATGCCTTTCAACATTGTTAAGGCAGACAACGGTGATGCTTGGGTAGAAGCACAAGGCCAGAAAATGGCAGCTCCTCAGGTTTCTGCTGAAGTACTTAAGAAAATGAAGAAAACTGCTGAAGACTTCCTTGGTGAGGAAGTAACTGGCGCAGTTATCACAGTTCCAGCTTACTTTAACGATGCTCAGCGTCAGGCTACTAAAGATGCTGGCCGTATCGCTGGTCTTGAAGTTAAGCGTATCATCAACGAACCAACTGCAGCTGCACTAGCTTACGGTCTGGACAAGTCTGGCGGTGACCGCACTATCGCTGTATACGACCTTGGTGGTGGTACCTTCGATATCTCAATCATCGAAATCGACGAAGTTGAAGGCGAGAAAACTTTCGAAGTACTAGCAACTAACGGTGACACTCACCTTGGTGGTGAAGATTTCGATAACCGCATGATTAACTACCTTGTAGATGAGTTTAAAGCAGAGCAGGGCATCGACCTTAAGAACGATCCTCTAGCAATGCAGCGTGTTAAAGAAGCAGCAGAAAAAGCGAAAATTGAGCTTTCTTCTACTCAGCAGACTGACGTAAACCTACCTTACGTAACTGCAGATGCAACTGGTCCTAAGCACATGAACATCAAAGTAACTCGTGCGAAGCTTGAGTCACTTGTTGAAGATCTAGTTCAGCGTTCTCTAGACCCACTAAAAGTGGCTCTTAACGATGCAGACCTATCTGTAGGCGACATCACTGACGTTATCCTTGTTGGCGGTCAGACTCGTATGCCAATGGTTCAGGCTAAAGTTGCTGAGTTCTTCGGTAAAGAAGCTCGCCGCGACGTTAACCCAGACGAAGCAGTAGCAATGGGTGCTGCAGTTCAGGGTGGTGTACTAGCTGGTGATGTTAAAGACGTACTTCTACTAGACGTTACTCCTCTGTCTCTAGGTATCGAGACTATGGGTGGCGTTATGACTAAGCTAGTTGAGAAGAACACAACTATCCCAACTAAAGCTAACCAGGTGTTCTCTACAGCAGAAGACAACCAGAATGCGGTAACTATCCACGTTCTACAGGGTGAGCGTAAGCAAGCGATGTACAACAAGTCTCTTGGTCAGTTCAACCTAGAAGGTATCCAGCCTGCACCACGTGGCATGCCACAAATCGAAGTTACTTTTGACCTTGATGCGGACGGTATCCTGCACGTATCTGCGAAAGATAAGTCAACAGGTAAAGAGCAGAAGATCACTATTCAGGCATCTGGCGGTCTGAGCGATGAAGACATCGAGAAGATGGTACAAGAAGCAGAAGCTAACAAAGAAGCGGACAAGAAGTTCGAAGAACTAGTAACTGTTCGTAACCAAGCTGATCAGATGATTCACGGCACTCGTAAGCAAATGGAAGAAGCGGGCGACGCTCTACCAGCTGAAGAGAAAGACAAGATCGAAGCAGCAATCAAAGAACTTGAAGAAGTGAAGAGTGGCGACGACAAAGAAGCTATCGACGCTAAAGTTCAGGCTCTAATGACAGCAGCTCAGAAGCTAATGGAAATCGCTCAGCAGCAAGCACAAGCACAGCAAGCAGCTGGTGGTGCAGAAGCTGGTGAACAGCCTAAGCAAGACGACGATGTTGTTGATGCTGAGTTTGAAGAAGTAAAAGAAGACGATAAGAAATAATTGATTTTCGTCGCCAGATTGCACGATTTCTGCGTCGAAGGTGCTCATTTACATTCGTAAACTCCGCGCCTTCTTCTTGAACTCGCACAATCTGGCTTAGAAAAATACAATTATTTGGTTCTTTTGAAGTCCTTCTTAATTGAATTGTATTGCGGGCGTCGGGATTTTCCTTTCGCCCGCAAGTTTGTAAATGAAGAGTCACTCTAGATAATGGTCTGTAGCTTATGTCTTTAGCCCTTATCTAGATTGATACAAATCGGAATGGCGGGTTGCCATTTCTAGAAAAACATTGGTAGTAACGAAACATGTCAAAACGTGATTTTTACGAAGTATTAGGCGTAAGCCGTGATGCGTCTGAGCGCGATATTAAGAAGGCGTATAAGCGTCTTGCGATGAAATACCACCCGGATAGAAACCAGGGTGATGAAGGCGCTGCGGAACAGTTTAAAGAAGTAAAAGAAGCGTACGAAATTCTGACTGATCCTCAAAAGAAAGCAGCCTACGACCAGTATGGTCATGCAGCCTTCGAACAAGGTGGCATGGGTGGTGGTGGCTTCGGTGGTGGTGCCGGTGCTGACTTTGGTGATATTTTCGGTGATGTATTTGGTGACATCTTCGGTGGTGGTCGTCGCGGTGGCGGCGGTCAGCGCGCTCAGCGTGGTTCTGACCTTCGCTACAACATGGAACTGACTCTTGAAGAGGCTGTTCGTGGTTGTGACAAAGAAATTGAAGTACCAACATTAGTTGAGTGTGATGTTTGTCATGGCTCAGGTGCTAAGAAAGGATCTTCACCTCAGACTTGTGGAACCTGTCATGGACACGGTCAGGTGCAGATGCGTCAGGGCTTCTTTGCGGTTCAGCAAACCTGTCCTACCTGTAACGGTAAAGGCAAGATCATTAAAGACCCATGTAACTCATGTCATGGTCAGGGTCGTAAGCAGAAAACTAAGACACTTAACGTTAAGATCCCAGCTGGTGTAGATACTGGTGATCGTATTCGTCTGTCTGGTGAAGGCGAAGCTGGCGAAACAGGTGCACCGGCAGGTGATCTGTACGTACAGGTTCACGTAAAAGAGCACCATATCTTTGAGCGTGATGGCAACAACCTTTACTGTGAAGTGCCAGTTAGCTTTGCAATGGCTGCACTGGGTGGTGAAGTGGAAGTTCCAACGCTTGATGGTCGTGTTAACCTGAAAGTGCCAGAAGAGACTCAGACCGGTCGTATGTTCCGTATGCGTGGCAAGGGCGTGAAAGGCGTTCGTGGTGGCGGTGTCGGTGACCTGATCGTTAAGTTGGTCGTTGAAACGCCAGTGAAACTAAGCTCTCGTCAAAAAGAGCTGCTTAAAGAATTTGCGGAAAGCTGTGGCGGTGAAGCGGCTGTTAAGCACTCACCGAAATCTGAAGGCTTCTTCAAAGGTGTTAAGAAGTTCTTTGATGATCTAACTAGCTAAAATAACCCACTAGTAAAACTATTTGAAAGCCAGCATCAGATACTATGCTGGCTTTTCTATTTTCTGGACATTATTTCCAACAGGAGGCTGGCTCTTTTCTCCCATTGGATTTAAGTGAAAGAGTAGGGCATCTGTCTTCTTGTTGGTTATCTATCGCATTGGCGTGAAGAACATAGCCGAAATCTTCATACGTGATAGAGAACTCATAGCGTTCTTTATCCGACTGACAAGGTATCAATGGTGAGCAATGCCCACTCTTACTCGATATCACTTCTCTCCCTTCAATGTCTGTCATTTTCTCCATATACAGTTTCATCATCATTAAGTCAGCTTGAGCTTTAACCCTATGGCTACTCAGCACATGCTGTGTGTATGACGGATAAGCAATAGAAGCCAGCGCTCCAATGATTGCGACGACAACAACGAGTTCGATCAACGTCATCCCCTTGTGTCTTTGGTACTTCGATTTGCATAAAAATAAAAGATTCATTTCCAGTAGTTGGTCCTAGATTTACTGTTCAACGTTACGCCTTGTTAGCATGTGGCAATTCTTGGCTGAGTGTTATGGGGTACGGGTGAACTTTGGAAATGGTTCGCGGATTTACTTTAATCGAACTAATGAGCATTTTACTGATCTCATCGTTGATGATGGTAGGTCTGCGTGTGTCATTTGAACCGCTGTTGGAGCAGCTTAGGATGAGGCGTGCAGCATCAGAGATTAGTAGTTTTTTCTTCAAAGCTCGTTCTGAGTCTATGCTCAGAGGTGCTGGCCTCTACATAGAAATATCCAGACTGTCTTCGTCTGATAAATCCTGGTCTATGGAGCTGCGTTCGGAAAAGCAAGAGCAAGCAATCATTGTTGTGGAAGGAAGCGATACACGTATTAGCTTTTCAGGAAGGCATAAAGACAATCAAACCATGCGACTGTACCTGGATGATGTGAGCGGGAAAGTCATGGGTAACGGACACATTCGTATTAACTATAAACACAATGAAAACGAGCGTTTGCGGCTTGTTTACTATTCGATTACTGGCCGAACAAAAATTTGTGGAGATGGTAGTGATTACTATGGTTTCCCCAAATGTTAAAAGGCCAAAACAAAGTTGGAAGAAATGCTCGGGATACTCACTTATAGAGCTCGTAGTTGCCAGCTTAATCAGTTTGATGGTGATTACGTCCTTAACGACGGTTTTGGTTGTGACTCAAAAACATGCTCTCAATCGTCACCAAAATGTACTGTTGGCAAAATCGTTAGATACGGCGCTGAATGAAATAAAGAGGGAAGTTCGTCGAGCTGGATTTTACGGAGAAAGAGGAGAAAATCTAACTTTGTTTGATTCGGATAATATTATTGATGTGCAAGAGAATATTTTAACCTTCTCGTATCAACTTAGTTTGCCGGAAGAACCGATAGCTTTTCGTCTTATTTCCTACAAAGCAGATCTTTCCGATAAGAAGCTAAAAGTATGCTACCTGACAGTAAACAGTACAGACCAACTCAAAAGAGATATATGTAAAATTTACTACTCAGTATTCGATGAAAAGAGTGTGAAACTGACCAATTATAAGTTTGAACTGATTTATCCGAACAAGAATACAGATGCGTACCTACTACTGCTCTCTCTTACGGTTCAGCCTAAAGGAAGCCTTGATATAACAAAGACCAGAACAGCAGAAATCTTTCCCGGAAATCAACTATGGTGAGAAAGAGAATTAAAAGACAACGGGGAATGACGACCCTACTATTCTGCTCCCTGCTTCTGGTTGCATTACTCATACTCACTCTGACAAGCTACCGGACACTGTTGCTTCAGATTCAAATGGCGAACAATCAGTTAGAAGCAGCAGAGTCGTACTGGATAGCGCAAGGTGGATTGGAATGCATCTATAGTCAGGTCTCATCAGAGCCAGACTCGTTTTCAACATTTCACTATTGCGAGTTGCCAGAAGAGCTGGATATTAAAATTACTCGGTGTAGTCAGTTTGAGTATCAAATTCAATCTACATATATGTACTCTAAGGTATTGCGAGATCTTACCCTGACAGACGGTAGCTTCAGATGGAACGAGGGTAGTTGGCGTGATTTCAGGTAACCGTGGCATCGGGCTTATTGAAGTTTTAGTGGCTCTATTTATTCTCTCTTTTGGTGTCATGAGTATCTTTCGGCTGCAAACTTATATGGAGCAAAAAGCGAGCTATGCGGAAAAAAGTGTTCAGGCTTTGCATATCGCTGAAAGTAGCACCGAGAGATTACGTATTTCTTTTTTGAGTAACGAGCAAATGCAGTTGACCTCTGAAGTTGAGCGTATCATCGATGAAGAGTTTCATTTAAAAATAGCTGTTTCAGAGGTGATTGGTACAACCGCAGATAAACAAGCTATAAGAGTTGAGGCTGAAGTGTTCTGGAACAATAGCAGAAGTGAAACCGAGAGCATTGCTTTAAGTACGATTCTATCCCGCACGAACAATTAAGGCATTTTACGCTGTCGATATCACCACTGTATTCTTAATATCTCTCTCGTTACAATAGCGTCCCTTTTCTTTTTCTGGATGACAGTTTTGAATCAAGCATTCACAAAACAAGATGAAGCCTTTATGCGAAAGGCAATCTCTTTGGCTCACGAAGCGGAGCTTGAAGGAGAGGTGCCTGTGGGTGCAGTTTTGGTTAAAGATGGAGAAGTCATCGCTGAAGGCTGGAATCGCTCAATTGGATTGCATGATGCAACGGCTCATGCGGAAATTCAGGTGCTTCGGAAAGCGGGGCAGGAGCTGGAAAACTATCGACTGACTGACACTACCTTGTACGTCACTCTGGAGCCTTGTCCTATGTGCGCCGGGGCTTTACTGCATAGCAGAGTAAAAAGAATTGTTTACGGTGCTCCGGACTTAAAAGCAGGAGCTGCGGGTACAGTTTTGAACCTCTTTGATACGCAAGCGGCTTATCATTATGCAACGATTGAGTCGGGCCTTCTGGAGGCAGAGTGTCGTGAGCAGCTTCAGGCCTTCTTTAAGAGAAGACGTAAAGAGAAGAAAGAAGAAAAACAGAGATTAAAAGCTTTAACTGAGGGTTCTGAGGGCAAAGCTTCGAAAATCTGAAACTCTGCCCGAGTTACCACTTAAGAGCTGCCGTTAGCTAAAAACTTCAGTCTGAACATAAGCTCGGTGACGCCAAATGATTTTTTTCTTGTTGTTTGCAAGCATACGTTTACGACGGTTCGCAGAAGCCGTTCTCGATACCGATTTGTTTGTAGTTCGCTTTTTACCAGAGAACATGAGTATTCCCCCTTATTAGTCGTGGTTCTTTACCACTTTAATTATCAAGTGTTTGTTCACCTTCCGTTATAGTTTGCTTTTGTTACCGCTGTATGAAAGCTGGTAAGAACCAGCTTTTTCATTATAGCTCAGCTTGAACTGCTGAGCTTTCTGGTGTTGCTGGTTCTTGTGCAGGTTCTACTGTTTTTGGTGGTGTCATAGCTTCTACGGGTGGTCCTTGTAACGGTTCTTCCCCAGAGGCTTCCTGAGGAGAACTTTCGGTACCAGGCTCATCTTGATTAGTTGCTTCTTCTACAGGTGGAAGAACCACATCAATCACCTGAAGGTCATCAACATTGACATCCGCTTCTGTAACCGCCTGCTTTTCAACGTGCCCAATAATGGATTGATAGTACCGGCGAATATTTTCTACATAGTTACGCGCCTCATCACCGCGAGCATAACCATACCGAGTTTGGCTGTAGTACTTTTTCTTTTTAAGAAGAGGCAATCTGTCTTTCACATCCGCCCACGCGTCCGGATTACCACCTTGTGCACGTGTCAGGCGTCGCGCATCCATCATATGCCCGTAACCAACGTTATAAGATGCCAGTGCAAACCAGATTTTTTCATGTTCTGCGATAGAGTCAGGCACACGCTCAACGATACCTTTCAGGTATTTAACACCACCTTTTATGGATTGCTCTGGGTCCAATCGGTTTTTAACTCCAACAATTTTAGCGGTTGGAAGTGTCAGCATCATCATGCCCCGAACTCCGGTTGGTGATTTAGCTTTCGGGTTCCAGTGCGACTCCTGGTATGAGAGTGCAGCAATAAGTCGCCAGTCGAAACTTCCAGAGTACTCTTTAAACAAAGGTTCCCATTTAGGTAGTTTACTATCCAATGCCCTTATAAAAGCGCGGGTATCTACGTAGTCAAAACTATCTACATGGCCGAAATACTTCTCTTCCAGCTGCGCAAGATCACCAGAGAGTTTCATGGAACCAAAGAACTCGATGAGTAGGGCATAAAGGCTTTCATCATCCGATTTTCTCATGTACCAGGAGACAGGCTGATCTTCTGTCAGCTCGAATGCCAGTGCGATATCTGGATAGAGTCGCTGAGTCAGTGAAAGCTCTACAGAATCCGCTATGGTATAAGCAAGCTCTCCATTTGAAACTTTTCTTAGCAGATCTCTCACATCTGAGTCCCGGCTAATGTCGTACTTAAGTTCTGGGTTTTGAAGCTCCAGAAGGTTGAGTGTTTTTTCAAACTGGGAACCCGCAACAACGGTTAGGCTGTCTTCTGTAGTATTGAGGCGCTCGATCAGTTTCTCTAAATTACGTGGACGCCATGTGCCGGTTTTGTATACAACCTGCTCACTCACATAGTAGTAAGCAGGTGCAGCTCGATATTGTTTAATTCGATCTGGAGATTGGCTTAGGCCAACAGCAATAATATCTATCTCATTCTTGTCTAAAGCAGGAAACAAGCCCGCAAGACGGTAAGCAGGTTTAATTTCGAGCTGAACACCAAGCTCATCAGCAAATCTCTGTGCCAATTCAAAGTCGAGCCCTGTCGGGCCATCTGGGCCAATGTAGTACGCAAGTTGGTTGTTTAATGTGCCAACACGCAAAACGCCTCGCTCACGTATTTTGTCCAGCTCACTCATAGGATCGGAGTCAATCTGACACCCTGAAATGATGAATAGTGCCGCAAGAATAGAGATAACTTTTGTATATGTATTTTTTATAGCGATACGCATTACTGATGTTTGTAAGATTTCCAGTGGGTTATTTATAACAGAGGGGGGTAGCAGGGCAAAGAAGGATTCGAAAAAACATTGATGAATTGCAGGTTTGCTCGGCAATTCGCAAATCGACTCAACTTAATTAAAAAAATGACGCAAACGGTTGCTTTTGGTGTTACGTCACAAAAAAAAATACTCTATAATACGCCCGCAAATGAAGAGGTGAAATTGGTATAAGTTTATTAATGCAATTTAACTTATTGAATTTATTCCTATATCACTTAATCAACTGCATATAAGAGACCTTAGCACATGGAAATACTCCGCGGCTCCCCAGCTCTTTCTGAGTTTCGAGTTAACAAACTATTGGAACTTTGTCGTGAAAACGCGCTACCTGTAACGGGTATTTACGCAGAATTCATGCACTTTGCTGACGTTGAATCAGCACTGGATTCCACTGAGCTTGATAAGCTAAAGAAGCTTCTGACCTACGGTCCGACTATTCAGGAGCATGAACCAGAAGGTCTTCTTCTTTTGGTTACCCCTCGTCCAGGTACAATTTCCCCTTGGTCTTCTAAGTCGACGGATATAGCAAACAATTGTGGCCTTACAAAAGTTAAGCGTCTTGAGCGCGGTACGGCTTACTTTGTTGAAGTATCTAAAGAGCTGACTGATGAGCAGGCTCAGGTTCTGAAATCACTGATTCATGACCGTATGATGGAATCTGTATTCACTGAGATGGAAGCTGCACAAGCGCTATTTACGGTAGCAGAGCCAGCTCCGGTTCAGGCGGTAGATGTTCTTGCTGGTGGCCGAAAAGCACTGGAAGAGGCGAACGTTTCTCTGGGTCTTGCTCTGGCTGAAGATGAAATCGACTATCTTGTTGAGAGCTTCACTACGCTGGGTCGTAACCCGAACGATATCGAGCTTATGATGTTTGCACAGGCGAACTCTGAGCACTGTCGTCACAAGATCTTTAATGCAGATTGGACTATCGATGGTGTTGAGCAAGAAAAATCTCTGTTCAAGATGATCAAAAACACCTTCGAGACAACAAGTGACCACGTTCTTTCTGCGTACAAAGATAACGCAGCGGTAATGACGGGCTCTAAAGTAGGCCGTTTCTTCCCGAATCCTGAGTCTCGCCAGTATGATTACCATCAGGAAGATGCACACATCCTGATGAAGGTTGAAACTCACAACCACCCAACAGCGATTTCTCCATGGCCGGGTGCATCAACAGGTTCAGGCGGTGAAATCCGTGACGAAGGCGCAACAGGTATTGGTGGTAAACCAAAAGCTGGCCTTGTTGGTTTCACTGTATCAAACCTTAAGATCCCTAATTTTGTTCAGCCTTGGGAAACAGATTTCGGTAAGCCAGGTCGTATCGTAACTGCTCTGGATATTATGCTTGAAGGCCCTCTTGGTGGCGCGGCATTTAACAACGAATTTGGTCGTCCTAACCTTCTTGGTTACTTCCGTACTTACGAAGAAAAAGTGAGCTCTCACGCAGGTGAAGAGGTTCGTGGTTACCACAAGCCAATCATGATTGCTGGTGGTATGGGTAACATTCGTGATGAGCACGTTCAAAAGCGTGAAATTCCTGTAGGCGCAAACATCATCGTTCTTGGTGGCCCTGCAATGAACATCGGCCTTGGTGGCGGCGCTGCTTCTTCAATGGCATCTGGTCAGTCTGCTGAAGATCTGGATTTTGCTTCTGTACAGCGTGAAAACCCAGAGATGGAGCGTCGCTGTCAGGAAGTTATCGACCGCTGCTGGCAGCTTGGTGAAGATAACCCAATCGCGTTTATCCACGATGTGGGCGCGGGCGGTATTTCTAACGCACTGCCTGAGCTTGTAGACGATGGTGAGCGTGGCGGTAAGTTCCAGCTACGTGATGTACCTAATGATGAGCCGGGTATGAGCCCGCTTGAGATCTGGTGTAACGAATCACAGGAACGTTACGTTCTGGCTGTGGGTCAGGAAGAGATGGCAACATTTGATGCTATCTGTAAGCGTGAAAGAACGCCGTATGCAGTTGTTGGTATTGCTACTGAAGAGCGCCACCTGACTCTGGAAGATTCGCATTTCGACAACACACCTATCGATATGCCGATGGATATTCTTCTGGGCAAAACGCCTAAGATGCATCGTGATGTTAAATCTCAGAAAGCGGAAAGCCCAGCGTTTGATATGACTGCTGTTGAGCTTAATGAAGCGGTTGACCGTGTACTTCGTCTTCCAACTGTTGCAGAGAAAACTTTCCTTATCACTATTGGTGACCGTAGTGTAACTGGTCTGGTTGCTCGTGATCAGATGGTTGGCCCATGGCAGGTACCAGTAGCGAACTGTGCAGTGACTGCGGCAAGTTACGATACTTACCACGGTGAAGCGATGTCTATGGGGGAAAGAACACCAGTAGCACTTCTTGACTTCGCAGCGTCTGCTCGTCTGGCAGTTGGTGAGTCTCTAACTAACATCGCAGCAACTGATATCGGTGATATCAAGCACATTAAACTTTCTGCAAACTGGATGTCTCCGGCGGGTCACCCTGGTGAAGATGCGGGTCTTTACGAAGCGGTTAAAGCGGTTGGTGAAGAGCTATGTCCGGCACTTGGCCTGACTATCCCTGTTGGTAAAGACTCAATGTCTATGAAGACCAAGTGGGAAGAGAATGGTGAGCAGAAGGAAGTGACTTCTCCACTATCTCTAATCATCACAGCGTTTGCTCGTGTTGAAGATGTTCGCCGTACAGTGACTCCTCAGCTACGTACAGACAAAGGTGAATCAAGCCTTGTTCTGGTTGATCTTGGTAACGGCAAAAACCGTATGGGTGCAACTGCACTGGCTCAGGTATACAAGCAGCTAGGTGATAAGCCAGCAGACGTTGACAATGCTGAGCAGCTAAAAGGCTTCTACAACGCGATTCAGGCGCTAGTGAGCGATGACAAGCTAGTTGCTTACCACGATAAAGGTGATGGTGGTCTGTTCGTAACTCTTGCAGAGATGGCGTTCGCTGGTCACTGTGGTGTTAAAGCTGACATCTCTGACCTTGGTGAAGATGAACTGTCTGTCCTGTTTAACGAAGAACTGGGTGCAGTAGTACAGGTTCTAAATGAAGATCTGGATGCAGTACTAAGCACACTTGCTCACCACGGTCTTGCAGAGTGCAGCCACGTAATTGGTGAAGTAGAGCAGTCTGACAAGATCACTCTGACGAAAGAAGAGAAAGTGATTGTTGAGCGCAGCCGTACTGAGCTACGCACAATCTGGGCGGAAACAACCCATAAGATGCAGGCACTTCGTGACAATCCTAAGTGTGCAGATCAGGAATTCGCAGCGAAAGCTGATGATAACGATCCTGGCCTGAACGTTAACCTGACCTTCGATGTTCAGGAAGATGTCGCAGCACCTTACATCCTGAAAGGCGCTAAACCTAAGATGGCTATTCTGCGTGAGCAAGGCGTTAACTCTCATGTTGAAATGGCAGCAGCGTTTGACCGCGCTGGTTTTGAAGCTATCGATATCCACATGAGCGATATCCTGACTGGTCAGGCAGTACTTGATGAGTACAAAGGTCTGGTTGCTTGTGGTGGTTTCTCTTACGGTGACGTACTGGGTGCAGGTGAAGGCTGGGCTAAGTCTATCCTATTTAACCAGCAGGCTCGCGACCAGTTCGAAGGCTTCTTTAAGCGTGAAGATACGTTGGCTCTTGGTGTGTGTAATGGCTGTCAGATGCTGTCTAACTTACACGAGCTAATTCCGGGTGCTGACCTGTGGCCACGATTCGTACGCAACGAATCAGAGCGTTTTGAAGCTCGCTTCAGCTTGGTAGAAGTTCAGAAGTCTGATTCTCTGTTCTTCTCTGGCATGGAAGGTTCACGTATGCCAATCGCTGTTTCTCACGGTGAAGGCCGCGTAGAAGTTCGCGATGATGCGCACCTGACGGCGATCGAAAACTCAGGCACGGTAGCTGTTCGTTACGTAGATAACTTTGGTAACGCAACTCAGCAGTACCCGAACAACCCGAACGGTTCACCAAATGCGATTACCGGTCTGACAACAACAGATGGCCGTGTAACCATTATGATGCCGCACCCAGAGCGTGTGTTCCGTACGGTAGCTAACTCGTGGGCTCCGGATTCATGGGGTGAAGATAGCCCATGGATGAGGATGTTCCGCAACGCTAGAGTTAACATCGGTTAATAGCTGCGTGAGAGACTCTATCTCTGCGTCAAAGGTGCTCATTTACTATCGTAAACTCCGCGCCTTTTCCTTGACCTAGAGCCTCTCACTTGCTCTGAACAGATGTTAATTAGTTGGAGTAAATTCCAGGATTTTATCTCAACTGGCTGTGCGCGTGGTGAGATTGCTCTCAACCGATATTAAGTTAAGACTATTGAAACGCGAGCTATTGATGCTCGCGTTTTTATTTGCAGCTATTTTGTCGCGATTGTGCTCTAATGCGCGCGAATATTGAGTATCAGGAAATGAATTGCATGAGCAGTAAAAAATTTAGCTTTAGAGTTGTAGAGAAGCGCAATGGCTGGGCTGCGGAAATTATCCGTCAGGTATCAGCAAGAAGAACCGTTGTTTCTAAGCGTGAGATGGGCTTTGAAACGGAAGCTGAAGCAACTGCATGGGCGGAGAAAGAGTTGCCAGCATTTATCGCTCTTCAGTCAGAACGCAATAAGCGTAAAAGCGAGCAGCGTAAAGCAAAAGAAGAGTGATTTATTAATATCTGAAAAGTTATACGGCCATATTTCAAAAGTTTAAAACTAGGTGGGTAAGGTGGAACAAACATACATGGGCATGGATGCCCATGTTTAAGCGCACATGGATGTTAGACCGGGCTGGCGATCCAGCGGTTTGTGGAACCTTACCTTCCTAGTTATTATTTGCGATTTAAATGTGATCTAAACGAATATGGCTATTCATTAGATCATCACGGCTAATACCTTTTCCGTCATTCAACGTATTGAAGTGACGCAGTAGCCCGGCGATAGCGTGGATAGACGCAAGTAGGTCACCCGTGTGTGCAGACTCAGAAGAAGTGTGCATATTACGGATCGGGTAGCCAATAGTAATTGCCGCACTATCAACACCTGCAAGCGCTGCTGCCATGCCATCAGTACCCATATCACGCCCAGAGAAGTCTAGCTGATAAGGGATTTCGTTTTCACGACACACAGTTTCCAGCTCCTGAACCAGATATTCAGAAGAAACCGAACCGCGGCCAATAGTAAAGCCATCACCCATCTTCAGAGGGTTCATGTTACGGCTACCGATACCCGGAGCAGCTTCGTAATCGTGGTTTACGTCTGTAGCGATTAGAACGTCAGGTTTCAGCTCACCAACTACCTGCGTTGAGCCAAAGCGGCCAATTTCTTCGTGAGTAGCTACTGTGTATAGAACACGCACGTTATCCAAACCTTCTCCAGCAAGCATACGAGCGATCTCTGTTACTGAGAAACAGCCTAAGCCGTTATCCAGATATGCACCGTAAAAAGTGTCTGGAGAAACACCACGCTTGATAGGGCGGTTAAGCAAGATAGGATCGCCCGGACGCAGACCAAGAGCTTCAACCTGCTTCTTACGATCTTCACCGTGAGTATGCAGCTCAAGGTAGATAGATTCAGGTTTGATGCCCTGATCACCAGAACGCTGTTTAGGTGTTGAGAAGTGAATCGCACCAAGTGCTTCAACCGTGCAACCTTCGATCATCTTATAACGACCAGGCTTTTCTGGGTTTTGGCAGAATACCTGAACTTCATGACCGATCAGCGTGGTAGGTAAGAATGAATCTGTGTTAATCCATACTTTTCCATCGTTATCTATTTTACGTACTTGCATACGGATTTTATCAGCGTGACCAACGATCATTACGCTAACCAGATCATCACGACCAGGGTGTGAATCGAAGACTAGCCCTGCATTACCTTTAAACTGGTGGATACCCCAACCCTGAGGCATGAAGGATTCAAACTCCGGCTTGATAACACCATAGGTCATTGCGGCTTCGAAACCGATAGGAGACGGAGCTGCCAGTACTTTGGACATAAACTCAAACTGGCCCTGAGGCATTGGCTGTTGCCAAACCTGCACTTTTGTATTTTCTGAACTCATATGTGACTCTTAAAAGAAAAAGCCTCCGTAGAAACGGAGGCATAAACAATATATTTAACTAATTATTTTTTAGGAATATTTTCTAGAATTGCTACCATTTGCTCCCAGAATAGAGCAACGGTGTCGATTTTCACTTTCTCATCTGGAGAGTGAGGGAACTTGATTGTTGGACCAAAAGAAAGCATGTCCATTTTTGGATATGGTTCTTTGAACAGGCCACACTCAAGACCAGCGTGAATAACCATGATATTTGGCTTGTTACCGTAGATACCTTCATACACATCGCGGAACGTTGCCATAATTTCTGAATCTGCATCTGGTTTCCAACCTGGGTATGCACCTGAACACTCGATAGAGGCTTTAGCCAGTTCAGCCACTGATTTCAGCATGCTTTCAACTTGTTGACGACCAGAGTCCATTAGTGAGCGAACTAGGCAAAGAACTGTTACTTTATCCTCTTCAGTTGTAACAACACCAACGTTAAGGGATGTTTCTACGACACCTGGAATGTCATCGCTCATGCGGATAACACCGTTAGGGCAAGCGTTCATTGCTGCAATAAAGCGCTTCTGTTCTTTCAGTCTGAATGGTTTTGCAGTTTCATCCACAACTTCATACAAAGAAAGAATATCAGTTTCAACTTTACCCAGTTCTTTAGTCAATAGGCTTGTAAAGTAAGTAAACAGCTCATTCAGGCGGCCTTCATTAGCCATAGGAACGGCTACAACTGCAAATGCTTCGCGAGGAATAGCATTACGCAGGCTACCACCACGGAAATCGATAAGCTTCAGCTCAAGCTCTTCTGCGTGCCCGGCTAAGAAGCGAGCCAGAAGTTTGTTTGCATTGCCGCGACCTGTATGAATGTCACATCCAGAGTGACCGCCTTTCAGGCCTTTTAGAGTAAGCTGACGCGTTACATATCCAGCAGGTAGCTCTTCACGTTTGATGTCAAACGTTAGAGATGCGTCAATGCCTCCGGCACAACCCATGTAAACTTCGCCTTCCTGTTCGGAGTCGGTGTTTAGTAGGATGTCGCCTTCCAGCCAACCTTCTTCCAGACCGAATGCACCGGTCATGCCCGCTTCTTCATCAATTGTCAGAAGTACTTCAAGTGGACCGTGCTTGATTTCATTTGAATCCAGCACAGCCAGGCAAGATGCCATACCAATACCGTTGTCGGCACCAAGAGTTGTGCCTTTCGCAGTTACCCACTCACCATCAATATAAGGTTGAATAGGATCTGTCAGGAAGTCGTGTGCGGTATCCTCGTTCTTCTGAGGAACCATATCAATGTGAGCCTGAAGAACGACACCTTTGCGATCTTCCATGCCTGGAGTGGCTGGCTTACTGATAAATACGTTACCTGTACTATCTCTGCGAACACTTAATCCTTTTCTTTCTGCCCATTCAACAATGTAAGTAGCCAGAGCTTCTTCGTGCTTTGATGGGTGAGGTATAGAGCAAATCTTGTCAAAGAACTGCCAAAGTGTTGATGGCGCTAAATTGCTAATCTCGGAATGATTTTTGGACACAGATAACTCCTTAAGCCTTATAAACCAGAATTATTGATTGTTCTTATGTGTTTTGGTCGAACAATTGATTGCTTTCCGGACTATTAAAAAAAGTTTGGGAATAATACCACTGCAATCCCTGCGACAGAAGGGGATTGAGCATATTGATACCTCATAATTAACAATAGCCAATCATTAATAAAAATGTAATTAAATTACAGTAAAAGCCATAAAATCAGAAAAGTGTGATTTAAATCTCTTTTTGGGTTGTAATTAAATTTCAGTTTGATATATTAGTACTCAACTTCTGAACAGAAGAATAAAACGCTCAAAGGATGAGTCCGAATATCGCCTCCAGGGAACCGAGATACTAACTAAAAGTATTAATTTTATTTAAAGGTGATAAATATGAACAACTTAGATTACAGAAAAGTGTGGTGCACAAAAGCAATTTTTGAACACGGTTTTCGTTACCCAACATACTTTGGTTACCAGAAGTAACCATCATATGTAACTGAACATGATTATGTTCGCCCCTATTGATTTGAAATTTTTTTACTTGTTAAAGATTTGATTCTTTATAGCGCTGCCAAAATTGGTGGCGTTTTTTTATTTCCCAAATGTAATCCATTACATTTTTTATCTGATTTTGTCCGCTTCAGTATGCGACGCTGGTAAAGGCACATTTATCCCGTGTTAGTTTCGATAATTCCCCTCTCACCAAGCATGAAATTTTATCTCTTGATTAATCTCTATTCGGAAAAAACCAAAGAGAAAAACATCTATTATTTTATGTTTTTCAGGTGGTTACCATGATTGGTGGCGTGAATGATATTGTTATGGGTTAATTAAGGTATTAAAAAATGTTATTACCGTCACAAATTTCCCTAGAAATTGCATTTTGATAACTTTATAATTCGCAGCCAATCGATTACGCAAACGTTTACTTTGTTATTTTTATATTTTAGGGACCAATAATCATGTTGGAGAAACTATTTAAACTCAGTGAGAACAAAACCAATGTTCGCACAGAAGTTATTGCAGGTGCGACAACCTTTTTGACTATGGCTTACATCATTTTTGTAAACCCTGCGATTCTGTCTGCGACCGGTATGGATAAAGGATCGGTCTTTGTGGCAACGTGTCTTGCTGCTGCTATTGGCTGTTTCATTATGGGTATTGTTGCAAACTACCCGATCGCTCAGGCACCAGGTATGGGCTTAAATGCGTTCTTTACTTATTCAGTTGTTCTTGGAATGGGCCATACGTGGCAAGTAGCGCTTGCTGCGGTATTTGTTTCTGGTGTTCTTTTCATTCTACTAAGCATATTTAAGATTCGTGAGTGGATTATCAACGCGATCCCAATGTCTCTTAGAACGGGTATCTCTGCTGGTATCGGTCTGTTCCTGGCGTTTATCGCACTTCAGGGAGCGGGCATTGTTGGTGATAACCCAGCAACCTTGGTTTCTATTGGTGATGTGACTTCACTGAAAGCAGCACTTGCTGCATTTGGTTTCTTTTTGACTATTGCACTGGTTCATCGTGGTCTTAAAGCTGCGGTAATGATTGCAATTCTTGTTGTAACAGCTCTGGGTGTAGCATTTGGTGACGTTCAGTATGGTGGCCTGATGTCAACGCCACCAAGCATTGCTCCTACTTTTATGCAGCTTGATTTTGCTGGCGTGTTTGAAGTGGGCATGATCTCAGTAATTTTTGCTTTCTTGTTTGTTGACCTGTTTGATACTGCGGGCACACTGGTTGGTGTTGCTACTAAGGCTGACCTTATTAAGGAAGATGGCAAACTACCTCGCCTGAATCGTGCACTTCTAGCTGATTCAACAGCAACATCCGTTGGTGCATTGCTTGGTACTTCAAGCACAACGTCTTACATTGAAAGTGTTTCAGGTGTTTCTGCTGGTGGCCGCACAGGTTTGACCGCAGTTGTTGTTGGCATTTTGTTCCTGCTTGCATTATTCTTCTCGCCACTTGCAGGTATGATCCCAGCATACGCGACATCTGGTGCATTGTTTTATGTTGCAATTCTTATGATGTCTGGTCTGGTTTCTATTGACTGGCGCGATCTTACTGAGGCAGCTCCAACTGTTGTTGTATGTTTGCTAATGCCTCTGACTTACTCAATCGCAGATGGTATCGCGCTTGGCTTTATCGCTTATGCTGCTATCAAAGGCCTAAGTGGTAAGGGCAGAGAAGTTCCAGTTAGTGTCTGGGTTCTGGCTGTAGTTTTCGTTCTTAAGTTTATGTTCGCTTAATCGAAGCTAAACAATTAAAAAGTTAGTAGAAAGCGTGTTGTCCAAATTGGTCAGCACGCTTTGTTATATAAGCTAATCAGGTTAATAATTATGACTAAAAAATTCATCATTACTTGGGACAATATGCAGATGTATTGTCGCCAACTTGCTGCAAAACAAATGCCTGCAGAACAATGGAAAGGCATTATCGGTGTTAGCCGTGGTGGTCTTGTACCAGCAGCTATCCTGGCTCGCGAGCTAGGTATTCGCTATGTGGATACCGTTTGTATCTCTAGCTACGATCACGATCATCAGCGTGATATGACGGTAGTGAAAGCGGTTGAAGGTGATGGCGAGGGTTTCCTGATTGTAGATGACTTAGTAGACAGTGGTGACACTGCTCGTAAGCTTCGTGAAATGTACCCTAAAGGTAAATTGATCACTGTTTCTGCTAAGCCAGCAGGTGCAGATCTGGTTGACGATTATATTGTCGATATTGATCAGGATACCTGGATTGAGCAGCCATGGGACATGGAAATGGCTTATGTTGATCCTATTTCAAGGCAGTAATTGAAAAGATTTTGCTTTTTTATTGAGAAGTGGCCCTGTATTGGGCCACTTTTTTTTATATGATTTAAGGGTTCAATAACAAGAATATAGACCCGCAAATGTCAGATAAAATAAAAAACCTTTCAGAAACGCTTTTTGTTAAACATAAACAGGCAAAAGAGACATCAGGTCTCACCAACTATATGCCAAGCAGCAAAGAGTTTTTGGAAACCAAGCAGAATCGAGATGGTTACCGATGGTATCGAAACCTGAGGCGCTATCAATGGATCTGGCAGGGAATCGATCCTATCGAGCAAGAAAGTGTATTGGCGAAAATCGCATCTTCTGAGCATTCAAGAACGGATGATGACTTATTGGATACTGTCATGGGATACCACTCTGGGAATTGGGCTTATGAGTGGACTGCGCTTGGAATGGAGCATCAGAAAAAGGCTTCGAAGCTGGAAGGTGACGCTGCATCAGATGAACTCTACACCGCCAGCTTGTGTTTTAGCCTTGCGGGTTATCCTCACCTTAAAGGAGATAACCTGGCACTACAGGCGCAAAGCCTTGCTTCCGCTGCTTTTGAGGAGTCTATGAAGTGTAGTCGATACACTATGCGACAGATTTCTGTGCCTTTTAAAGGTAAAAAGATTACGGCGAATCTGCACTTGCCTCACACTGAAAGGCAACTGCCTGTTGTCATTCTTGCTACGGGTTTAGATAGTCTGCAAACAGATATGTACCGAATTTTCCGTGATTATCTTGCACCAAAAGAAATTGCGATGTTAACGCTGGATATGCCATCTATCGGGGCGAGTTCTTCATGGCAGCTGACAGAAGATTCTAGCTGTTTGCACAAAGCGCTCTTAGATGAACTTCCTAATGTTCCATGGGTTGATCACTTCAAAGTCGGCTTAATAGGTTATCGATTTGGTGGTAATGCAATGGTTCGTTTATCCTTCCTTGAGCAAGATCGAATCAAGGCCTGTGTCGCTCTTGGTGCACCACTTCACCAGACATTTGCCTCTTCTGAGAAAATGAAGAATATGTCAAAGATGTATCTGGATGTATTAGCTTCCAGACTTGGTAAAACAGCGGTAGATATTAATAGTCTTGCAGGGCAGATGGCTGCGTGGTCGCTTAAGGTGCAAGGATTTCTGGCAAGCAGGAAAACAAAAGTACCGATTCTTGCTATTTCTCTGGAAGGGGACCCGGTCTCTCCTCACTCTGACAACAAATTGGCTGCGCTATTTAGTATAGGTGGAAAAGCAAAGCAGATTTCGTCTAGATCTATCTCTTACGGATATGAGCAATCTCTTGATTTAGCAATAAACTGGCTTGAAGATGAACTAATTTGATGACTTTTGTTTCAATTTAGTTAAGCATAGTGATTCAATAATGTTATGCATATATTGAGCTAAATATAAAAAATGGAAACGGAGGTTCACAACCATGACGGAAGTGGCTAGTCCAACACACTACCGATTACTATCGGCATTGAAAGCAGTAGGCCCATATCTTAGAGAACCCGATTCAAGCGAAGGAAAATACGTTTTTGATTGTCTTTCCGCTTGTGTCGATGACAAGAAATCTCCAGAGGAAAGAGAGTTCTGGGGTTGGTGGATGGAGCTTGAGGAAACCGACTCAGGTTTTGTCGCTTGCTTTAAAACCGGTATATACAACCTAGAAGGAACCTGGGATAAAGTTGAAGTGCCGGAGAACGCAAAAGATGAAGTGAACCGCACACAACAAGAGTTTATGAAAAAACTCACCAAGGCACTGAAAGAACGCTTTGAACTAAGCTTTGAATTACACCCAGAATCTGAAGAGTTCATCTGATTTTGGGGAATTAACATCAGTATTACCTAAAAAGGCGCTTTAAGCGCCTTTTCTTCTTGTGTAAACCCCGGATGCTTGTTAAAACGTAACATCAATTTTAGATTACTTGAATATAAGTAAAGGGTGAGAAAGTGACACAACCAAAAACAGTGGTAGTGAAGCTTGGTACAAGCGTTTTAACGGGTGGTACATTAGCACTGGATAAAGCTCATATGGTTGAGCTAGTGCGTCAGTGTGCCAATTTAAGAAAACAAGGCCATTCTGTCGTAATGGTTTCTTCGGGTGCAATTGCAGCCGGTAGAGAACACTTAGATTACCCCGCACTCCCCAATACAATGTCAAGTAAGCAGCTACTCGCAGCGGTTGGCCAAAGTCAGCTGATTCAGGTCTGGGAATCTCTTTTTGCTATATATGGCCTTAAGATCGGCCAAATGCTACTAACGAGAGCCGATCTGGAAGATCGAGAGCGATTCCTGAATGCACGCGACACCATCAATACACTGCTCGACAACGGAATTATTCCGGTTGTAAATGAAAATGATGCGGTTGCCACTTCAGAAATCAAAGTTGGTGACAACGATAACCTTTCTGCTCTCGTTGGTATTCTTTGTGGGGCAGATAAGCTCCTGCTGTTAACTGACCAACCAGGACTGTTTACCGCTGATCCGCGTAAAGACCCTGATGCAGAGCTGATTCGTGAAGTATCTACAATAGACGAAACACTGCGAAAGATTGCTGGAGGTAGCGGAACCACACTGGGTACAGGTGGCATGGCAACCAAGCTTCAGGCTGCAGACATTGCAAGAAGAGCGGGTATAGAGGTTATTATTGCGGCAGGTAGTGCTGAAAATGTGATTTATGAATCACTGAGCGATCAGCCTCATGGCACCAGATTTTTGCCTCTGCCCGAGGCCTTAGAAAATAGAAAGCGTTGGATTTTAGCTGGGCCGTCGGCATCTGGAGATATTGTCATTGATGCAGGTGCTGCGAAGGCTGTTGTTGAAAGAGGTAGCAGCCTGCTTGCGAAAGGTGTAACAAAGGTTACTGGTACTTTTGCTCGTGGTGAAGTTGCACGCGTAAAAACAGAAAAAGGGGAGCTTGTGGCGAAAGGCATATCAAGCTACTCCAGTGAAGATTTAACAAAAATCATCGGAAAACACAGTAAAGATATCGGCTCAATATTGGGTTACGATCATGGATCGGAAGTGATTCACCGTGATGATTTAGTAGTGATACAAGAATAAGGGAAGCAATATGGAACTGATTACAATGGGTAAAGCAGCAAAAGAAGCTGCTTTCCATCTGGCGACTGCATCGACTGCTCAAAAAAACCGAGCTCTGCAGATTATTGCTGACGAACTGGAAGCGAATGCGGCAACGATTCTGGCTGCGAACGCTAAAGATATCGAAAAAGGTCGCGAAGCTGGCTTGACGGAAGCACTTCTTGATCGCTTACTGTTGAACGAACAGCGCTTAACTGGTATCGCAAATGATGTTCGCAACGTGATCAGCCTGAACGATCCTGTTGGTAGTGAGATTGACAGTAAAGTGCTTGAAAACGGAATGTCGCTTTCTCGTCGTCGCGTACCACTTGGTGTTGTAGGCGTTATCTATGAAGCTCGTCCTAACGTAACGATCGATATCGCAGCACTATGCCTGAAAACAGGTAATGCAAGTATTCTTCGCGGTGGTAAAGAGACCTTCTTCTCCAACATGGAGCTGGTTAAAGTAATTCAGACGGCACTGGAAAAGGCCGGTTTGCCAGCCGCATCAGTACAGTACATTGAAAAACCGGACCGAGAACTTGTTAGTCAGCTTCTTAAGCTAGACGACTACGTTGATATGATCATCCCACGTGGTGGTGCTGGTTTGCACAAAATGTGTAAAGAGAACAGCACAATTCCTGTCATTATTGGTGGATTTGGTATCAGCCACGTATTTATTGACGAAAGTGCGCAGCTTGAGAAGTCTGTCGATGTCGTAGAAAATTCAAAGGTTCAGCGCCCATCAGCTTGTAACTCTTTGGATACGCTTCTGGTTCATGAAAAAGTCGCGGCCGAGTTCTTACCTAAATTGGCTGAGCGCCTGAATGGTCAGGTAGCATTTGTTGCGGAACCAAAGGCTAAAGCGCTTTTAAGCAATGCTGAAGAGATTCGTGATGTAGCCGAAGGTGATTTCGATACAGAATGGTTAAGCTATACCCTTGGTGTGAAGGTGGTTGCTGATGTTAAAGAAGCCATTGTTCATATGCGTGTTCACAATGCCAGCCACTCTGATGCAATCATGACCGATAGCCTTGAGAATGCGGAACTGTTCATAAACTCGGTCGGTTCGGCTGCCGTTTATGTCAATGCGTCTACCCGATTCACTGATGGTGCTCAGTTTGGACTAGGTGCTGAAGTCGCTGTGTCTACTCAAAAGCTGCACGCTCGTGGCCCTATGGGGTTGGAAGAACTAACGAGTTACAAATGGGTTGGTAAAGCGAATTACCTGCCAAGAGCATAATAAACAGAAGTAAAAGCTATTATAATTCGGAGGCTATATGCACTGCCCATTTTGTTCGGAAAATGATACTAAGGTGATTGATTCGCGTTTGGTGGCCGATGGTCATCAGGTTCGCCGCCGTCGTCAGTGTCTTGCTTGCAGTGAACGTTTTACTACCTTTGAAACCGCAGAACTTGTGATGCCAAAGGTGATTAAGTCAAATGGGAATCGTGAACCATTTAATGAAGACAAGATGGTTGGTGGCATACAGCGTGCGCTAGAAAAAAGACCAGTTAGCGCAGATGCGATAGAATTGGCGATCAGCACGATTAAGTCCCAGTTACGAGCAACAGGTGAGCGTGAAGTACCTACCGAGATGATCGGGAATCTGGTTATGGATCAGCTAAAAGTGCTGGATAAGGTTGCTTATATCCGATTTGCCTCTGTTTATCGTAGCTTTGAAGATATCCGCGAATTTGGCGAAGAGATTGCTAAGTTAGAGGATTAGAAAACCGAATGCAATTTAGCAAAACCGATTATCAAATGATGTCCCGGGCTATTCAACTCGCCAAAGGGGGCATCTTTACCACTCATCCAAATCCCAATGTAGGCTGCGTTATCGCAAAAGATGGTGAAATCATAGGTGAAGGATTTCATTATCGAGCAGGTGAACCGCATGCTGAAGTTCATGCTCTCCGTGCCGCTGGCGACAGTGCAGAAGGGGCGACTGCTTACGTTACTTTAGAGCCTTGTTCTCACTATGGCAGAACCCCCCCGTGTGCTGAAGCACTGATAAAAGCAAAAGTATCCCGAGTCATTTGTGCGATGGAGGATCCTAACCCTCAAGTCGCTGGACGCGGTGTTAACATGCTGCGCGATGCTGGCATTGAAGTGGGTGTTGGGCTGCTGGAAGCTGAATCTAATGCATTGAATCCTACTTTCCTGAAAAAGATGCGAACTGGGATGCCTTATGTACAGTTGAAGCTCGCTTCGAGTTTAGATGGTAAAACAGCACTTTCAAATGGTGTCAGTAAGTGGATAACGTCTCCTGAAGCACGACGGGATGTACAGCGATTTCGCGCCCAGTCTGGTGCTATCTTATCAACCAGTAAGACCGTTATTGAAGATAATGCTTCTTTGACAGTGCGTTGGAGTGAATTGCCAGATTCGATTAAGAATCAATATTCAGAAAGCGAAGTAAGACAACCAGTAAGGGTCATCCTGGATCGTCAGAATCAGTTAGAACTCAAAAAAGATGAACTGGCTTTGTTCAAAGCAGAGAGTGAAGTGATATCTGTTTCCGAGCGCGAGCAGTCTGACTTAACGGTTCCACTGGACGCAACGGGAAATCTCGATCTTAAAGAAACCCTTCAACGTTTAGCCAAAGAGCAGAATATCAATCATATATGGATTGAAGCAGGGGCGACGCTGGCTGCAAGTCTGATAGAGCAAAAGCTGGTTGATGAACTGATTTTGTATCAGGCGCCTAAGCTAATGGGTGGAGACTCACGTAGTTTAATCAATATGTCTGGGTTAACAGAAATGAGCCAGGCAGTTGAACTTGATATCAAAGATGTTCGGATGGTTGGGCCGGATGTCAGAGTTATTGCTACTATAAGTAATTAAGCAATACATAAAAAGCAACGCATTAAAAAGCATCAATATCCAAAGAGCGAAGTATGTTTACAGGAATCATTGAAGCAGTTGGAGTTCTGACTGCAATCACACCTAAAGGTGAAGACATCTCTATTACAGTAGAGTCCGGAAAGCTTGATATGTCGGATGTAAAGCTGGGAGATAGCATTGCTACCAATGGTGTTTGCCTTACGGTTACCTCTTATTCAGAAAATAGCTATACCGCTGACCTTTCTCTCGAAACTCTAAATAAAACAGGGTTCACTCAGTATTCTGTAGGCGATAAAGTTAATCTGGAAAAAGCGATGTTACCGACAACCCGATTTGGCGGTCATATTGTATCTGGTCATGTTGACGGTGTTGGCACTATTGTTGAGCGTAATCAGGTTGGCCGGGCGGTTGAGTTTTGGGTAGAGATGCCCTCAGAGCTGACTCGTTATGTCGCTCAAAAAGGTTCTGTGACCGTTGATGGTATCAGCCTGACTGTGAATGATTTACGCAAGAATGCTTTCAAGCTGACTATCGTTCCTCATACTTCAGAAGAAACCACAATTGACAGTTTCAATGTTGGCCGAAAAGTAAACCTGGAAGTGGATGTTCTTGCCCGTTATATGGAACGACTGCTTATGTCGACTAAGGCTGAACGAGAGTTACCGGAGTCGAAAATTACGATGGACTTTTTACAGAAAAACGGTTTTGCCTAATCTAATAACACAGCCTGTATATTAGGGCGTACAAAAAGGAAATAACAACAATGCCTATTAGCACTTCGCAGGAAATAATTGAAGATATTCGTCTTGGTAAAATGGTGATCCTTATGGATGATGAAGACCGCGAGAATGAAGGCGACATCATTATGGCGGCTGAGCATGTAACGCCAGAATCGATCAACTTTATGGCGACACATGGCCGTGGTCTTATTTGCCTTACGATGACGAAAGATCGTTGTGAGACTCTTGGCCTGCCACCAATGGTTCAGGATAACAATGCTCAGTACACAACGGCATTTACTGTGTCTATTGAAGCGGCTGAAGGTGTCACAACTGGTATTTCTGCGGCAGACCGTGCTGTTACAGTACAAGCGGCTGTAGCAAAAAATGCAAAAGCAGCAGATTTGGTTCAGCCAGGTCATATATTCCCGCTAACCGCTCAGGAAGGTGGTGTTCTGACTCGTGCGGGTCATACGGAAGCGGGTTGTGATTTAGCGCGTTTAGCAGGCCTTGAGCCGGCATCGGTTATCGTTGAGATTCTGAATGAAGACGGCACCATGGCACGACGCCCTGATTTGGAAGTCTTTGCTGAGAAGCACGGCATCAAGCTTGGTACCATCGCAGATCTTATCGAATACCGTAACAACACTGAGACAACCATTGAACGCGTGGCAGAGTGTAAGCTACCGACTGAGTTTGGTGAGTTTGACCTGATTACTTATCGTGACACTATCGACAACGAGATTCACTACGCACTGCGTAAAGGTGAGATAACAGAAGATCCATGTTTGGTTCGTGTTCACCTTCAGGATGTGTTTACCGACGTACTTCGTTCAAACCGAAACGCTGATCGTAGCTGGACTCTTGATAGTGCAATGAAGCGTATTAATGCTGAAGGTGGTGTACTGGTTATTCTGGGTCATGAAGAATCTACCGAACTGTTAATGCACCGAGTAAAAGCATTTGAAGCTCAGGATAAAGGTGAAGCACCAACAATGGCGAAGAAACAGGGTACATCTCGCCGTGTAGGTGTCGGCTCTCAGATTCTTGCAGATTTGGGTATTCATAAGATGAAGCTTCTTTCTTCATCTGACAAACGCTACCACGCGCTTGGCGGATTTGGCCTTGAAGTGACAGAGTACGTTTGTGAGTAATAGGCTGTAGTCGAGCTACGTCCTGTTGATAATGTAAAGCGCAAGAGATTGACTCTTGCGTTTTTTGTTTCATTCTATAAATCGCCAATCGCCAATCGCCAATCGCCAATCGCCAATCGCCAATCGCCAATCGCCAATCGCCAATCGCCTAAGTAAAACTCCCATTCACCAGCTAAATTTTCCATAGATCTTGCTCACAAAACTGTGCTAGAATCCGGCGATTCTCACTTGACGAAAATAGTTGAAGGAAGGCTTATGAAAGTGATCGAGGGTGGATTCCCGGCTCCAAACGCAAAAATTGCTATCGTTATTTCTCGTTTTAACAGCTTTATTAACGAAAGTCTGCTATCTGGTGCTATCGATACTTTAAAGCGTCACGGACAGATTAGTGACGATAATATCACCGTTGTTCGTTGCCCTGGTGCAGTAGAACTTCCTCTTGTTGCTCAGCGTGTAGCAAAAACAGGTAAGTTTGACGCTATCGTTTCTCTGGGTACGGTAATCCGTGGTGGTACACCGCACTTCGACTACGTTTGTAGTGAATGTAACAAAGGTCTTGCGCAAGTGTCTCTGGAATATAGCCTTCCAGTAGCATTTGGTGTACTGACTGTAGACACTATCGATCAAGCTATTGAGCGCGCAGGAACCAAGGCTGGTAATAAAGGTGCAGAGGCTGCACTAAGCGCACTAGAAATGATCAACGTACTATCTGAAATCGATTCCTAATGGGGGCCAGTGTGAAACCAGCCGCACGTCGTAATGCACGTCAGTTTGCTCTGCAAGCTATCTATTCTTGGCAGATTACTAAAGAAAATGTTGCCATTGTTGAAGAGCAATTTTTATCTGGTGATAAGTATGATGAAGAAGAGCATCATGCGTCTGAGCCTGCACTTAAAACACCTGAAACTGACGTTGAATACTTTCGCGACTTGTTAAGTGGTGTGGTACTTGCTCACACTGAACTGGACAGCAAACTTCGCCCTTTCCTTTCTCGTCCAATGCAAGATTTGGATATGATGGAACTTGCACTGCTTAGATTGGCAATGTACGAAATGACGCGTCGTGAAGATGTTCCTTACAAAGTGGTTATCAACGAAGCGATTGAACTTGCAAAAGTATTCGCAGCAGAAGACAGCCACAAATTTGTGAATGGTGTTCTTGATAAAGCAGCACCACACGTTCGCAAGAAGTAAGTCTTAAGTGAATGATTGAAAAGGTCAGCAAATTAGCTGGCCTTTTTTGTATCTTTTGTTTGAGGGATATGTAGGTAATTGGATTGCTGGGGATGCTTTCTGGAATGAGCATGCTCCGCAATAAGTTTACGGGGTAACGTTAGCTGGTTTAAAGCGGCTCGATGGAAGAAAGCATCCCCAGTAAGCCACTGGGTGCACTCATTTACGAATATCTGGTAAACATAAACTCTAGCTAACTGTTATACTTCATCGCATCCTGTAAACAATAACCAAAACAAGGATTAAGTTTCTCCAATGTCAGGCGAATTCAGTCTCATCGACAAATATTTCTCCAACCGCCAATCTCAACGTAAAGATGTTCAGCTTTCTCTTGGTGATGATTGCGCGATAGTCCAACCTCCAGAAAATGTTCGAATAGCGATTAGCACAGATACGCTGGTGGCGGGAACGCATTTTCTTCATGATGCCAATCCTGCTTGGGTTGCTCATAAAGCGCTGACCGCTAACTTAAGTGATTTAGCTGCAATGGGTGCAACTCCTGCATGGGTATCAATGGCGATAAGCATGCCAGAGCCTGATGAAGAGTGGCTCAAGCCGTTTTGCGATGCTTTTTTTGAACTGGCAGATTATTTTTCGGTGCAGCTAATCGGTGGCGATACAACGAAAGGGCCTTTGAGCGTTACTTTGACGGTACAAGGGTTTGTCCCTGAAAAAAGGGCATTGATGCGAAGTGGAGCGAGTCTGGGTGACTGGATTTATGTAACCGGAAACCTTGGTGACAGTAAAGCTGGGTTGGACGTTATTTTGGGTAACGTTGACAGAAGTAAGCCATTCTCTGAGGAGCTTGAGAAAAGGCATTACCTCACAACGCCAAGAGTTGTTGCTGGACAAGCGCTATTAAATGTCGCATCGTCCTGCATCGATATTTCTGACGGTCTGGTATCTGACATACAACACATTATGAAGCGCTCAGAAGTAGGGGCGACTATCGATGTGAGCACGCTTCCTATGTCTAAAGAGCTGATAGACTTTTGTGATGATCGTGAACGCGCAATTCAGTATGCATTAACCAGTGGCGAAGAGTACGAACTGTGCTTTACCGTGCCTGAAGAGCATCGAGGTAGCCTTGAGAGCACGCTTGCTCATATTGGAACAGAAGTCACCTGTATTGGCCAGATAAGGCCACAGGGAACATTTGAGCTGATGCGTGATGGCAAGCTTGTAGACTGGTCTCTTTCTGGTTTTGACCACTTTAACACTAAGCAGGATAGATAAATGACAAACCCGCTGGATCGCATCTCTCTTTCCAATCCATGGCATCTGTTAGCTGTTGGATTTGGCAGTGGCCTTTCCCCAATCATTCCTGGAACAATGGGTACATTAGCTGCCGTACCGTTTTATCTGCTACTGGCACATACACCGCTCCCAGTTTACCTATTGCTAACGCTCGTATCTTGTTTGGTGGGTATAAAGATTTGTCAGGTTACATCAGATGATATGCAGGTGCATGATCACGGCTCTATTGTCTGGGATGAGTTTGCTGGGTTTTGGATTACCATGCTGGTAGTTCCTCTATTTGGACTGCCTGTATTCGACTGGAAAATTATTTTAACTGGTTTCGTTCTTTTTCGCTTTTTTGACATGGTGAAGCCATGGCCAATAGGTTGGTTAGACAAAAGAATGCATGGCGGTTTAGGTATCATGATTGATGATATTGTTGCCGGGGTTATCGCTGCGGTGGGATTGTATATCTGTTGCGTGTATTTTGGCTGGATGGTCTAGTTCAGAGAACTGAATTGCTCCCACGGAGGACCGTGGGAGCAAGGTTTTACTTACTCTTCCCAGACAACTATCTTATCTGAAGGCCAGTTTACACCAACCTCGTGGTATTTCTTTTCAAGCAGATGACGCTTAATCTTCAGAGTCGGAGTCAGAATGCCGTTTTCTACGCTCCATGGCTCTTTAATCATCAACACGCCTTTAATCTTTTCGTGTGACTCAAGTTCCTGGTTCATACGCTTAATTACGCGTGTAGCGCGTCTCTCGTAGCGTTCTCTGTCAAAGTTAGGATATGCGTGAGGAACAGCTAAAAGAATCGGTGCTGGCATGCCCAGGCCGACCAGGCACATCATTTCAACATTACTATACTCGTAAAGCTTTTTCTCAATCGGAACAGGAGCAACAAACTTACCCTTGGCAGTTTTAAAGGTGTCCTTCTTACGGCCTTGAATCAGAAGGTAACCATCACTGTCAATTGATCCTATATCACCGGTATGTAGCCAACCTTCGGAATCAAATGATTCTTTTGTCTCCTCTGGGTTTTTATAGTAACCGGAGAACATCCCCTTACTGCGAACCATGATCTCTTCATCATTAGCGATTTTCAGTTCGATTCCCGGGCCTGCATTTCCGACCGTACCGATTTTATCAGCTCTGAATGGGTAGTTGATGGTGCTATAGGCAAACGACTCAGTCATCCCCCAGGCTTCAGTGATGTTCAGGCCTACAGAGTGGTACCAACTCAATAGGGCTGGCGAAACCGGCGCTGAGCCACAACCCAGAACTCTGGCCTGATCAAGGCCCAGACCTTCAGCAATTTTCTTCTTCACGATGCCGCCTACAAATGGAATCTTCAGTAAGAAATTAAGTTTCCTTTGTGGCATCTTGTCTTGAATTCGCTGTTGGAAAAGAGCCCAAAGGCGAGGTACCGAGATAAACAGGGTAGGGCGATGCATTTTCACATCTTCGATGAAAGTATCCAGTGATTCAGGGAATGCCGTTGTTATCCCACCCATAATGGACGAACCAAAGATATAAACCCGCTCAGTGATATGCGCTAGAGGCAGGTACGAGAAAAGGCGATCAGCTTCTTCTATCCCAATATGATCAATGAGCTGTTGCGCTGACCAACTAAAAGCACCATACGTGAGTAGTGCACCTTTAGGAACACCAGATGTCCCAGAGGTGTAAACAATCGACATCAGCTTATCATCATAGTGCTGAGGGCGCTCTTCGCTTGGCTGATGAGAGGCGATGAGCTCAGTAAACGACAGCTTACATGGTGGAGCACTGTCATAAGGTAGCGAAATTGTTATGGTATCGGGTTGATTGTTCATGACTTCCTGAACAGCAGCGGAGTCATCCAGCTTACCAACGATAAGCGCTTTACTTTCACTGTGGGTCAGGCAATATTCAATGGTTTCTGCACCAGCGGTAGGGAAGATAGGCACACTAATGAAGTCCCCGAGCATCATAGCCAAATCACAGATAAACCATTCCGCACAGTTTTTGGATATGAGAGCGACCTTGTCTCCAGGGTTTAACCCTTGCGCTCTTAAGGCTGATACCAACTTCAATGACATATCAGCGACTTCGGAATATGTGTATTCAACAAATTGACGATTGATGATTTGCTTTAGATAAATAGAGTTAGGGCGTTCTTGTGCCCACTTAAGAATCATCTCATTTGGTGGTGGCAGCGTACATGTTGCATCCTGCAGGGCTTCTACTGGCTTAGGCATAACCATTTTTCTCTCCGTCCATTGGTTTAACTTGTTCTTGTTTTGTTAATGTTGTGTTAATAATATGTTGTGCTTTTGAATGTGTAAATGAAAAAGTTAAAACAGTTGTTTGAATGAGTTTTGAGTATAGGTCAAAACGTTACATCTCGCCTCTAGCCAATCTATATTAAAAATCTTGCCCAGCCCTGACAGATATAAATCCATTTCAATTAAAATTATTGTTGATGATTTTAGTGTCCTTTCATAAATAAATGGGCAGAAGATCAAAGTTTTTATTTTTTAACCAAATTAAAATGTACCTCTTAATTAGAACTAATACTCAATTAATAAAGAAATCGAAGTTCAAATTAAGCAGAAGTTTATTATGTATGGCTCTTTCTGTATTCGATGGGTGTTAAACCAGTTTTCTTTTTAAAGATTCTGGAGAAATAGGAAACATCGGCATAACCGCATTGATAAGCAATTGTTGCCGTTTTTTCATCTACTGATTGCACTAGAAGAGTTTTCGCTTTCTTGATTCTTTTACTGGTCACGTAATCCCGAAAGCTTATACCAACATGCTTTTTAAATATTTTGGAGAAATAAGGTACTGAATAACCGTAGCTTTTAGCGATTTCCCCTTCCTTTATTGGCTGCTCTAAATTGCCATCTATGTACTCCATGATGCGATATATATCGATCTTGCTTCCACTTTCATACAGACTTTGTTTTAAAAATGTTTCAAATGTTAATTTTTTGTTAAAATCTGAAATCTCAAATAATTCATTGAGCGTTAAAGTTAAGTTCTCGACGGCATCTTTTTTTCTTATATCTATTTGATTATAAATTATTTCTTTCTGCTTGGCGTTGATTTCAGAATCATCGGAAATTAATGTTATGAGCTTTATATCTAAATTCTGACAAACCTTAATACATATATTAAAAATGTCTTCATTCTCTTTTTTGAGACAGAATATTGCAAACGTTACACTTTTTTGCGTTATTGCAGAAAAATCATCTCCACAATCTATAACTTCAAACTTTGCTGACAGGTAACTCTTTAATTCGGTTGAAATATTATTAAATGAGCTACCGATCCAATAGCAGATCATGTTTTTATTAACCTTATTACTAAGTAATTGATTAAACTGACGTTGATTGCTATTAATAATTTTATCTATGTATATAAGAATAATCTTAAAAACGTACAATGCAAGGTTAAAAAAGTCCTAACTCAAAAATCCTAATCGACTTAAATTAATAACCAAGGAACACACGGGAACGGGAAGTTCCAAAACATTTTTCTTTTAGGAGTAAGTTATGAGCAAGTTTATCAATGCATGTAAAGATTTCATGAACAATGAAGAAGGTCTAACAGTTGTTGAGTATGTAGTAGGCGCGGCCCTTCTTGTAGCAGGTCTGGCAGCAATTTTCGGTACTCTTGGTACAGACTTGAGCGCTAAGCTAAAAGCAACTGTAGATGGTATCTAAGTAGCAAAAAACATAGATGCCCGACATCTTAGCTATACTAAATATTAGATTTAAATAGTTGGGGTAATCCATTTGTCTCTTATCACATGGTCGATTCTTTTTTTGATAGCGCTTTACGACCTGAAAGAGAACAGGATCCCCAACTATTGTCTATTAATCCTGGTAGTTTTGTATGTCGTAGATGGATTCGTCAATCCAATACCCTTAAATGAAACAGGAATGAACATCGTTGCTTCTTTTGCAATGTTCGGCTCTTGCTTGATCCTGTTTTTCCTAGGCGTTATGGCGCCTGGAGATGTCAAGCTGATGGGGGTTTTAGGTTATTGGATTGGTTGGGGAAATCTGCTGGATGTCTCTTTTTATATCCTCATCGCCTCGGGAGTTTTGGGGCTCTTGTTTATTCTGGGTGACGTAGTAAACCCCGCTTCCAAATACCGTAATCTACTACTATTTTTAGATAAAGAAGGTCGTAAAGAATTTTTCAGTAAAGACAATTTACGTATGCCATTCGCACCTTCAGTTTTCTTAGGTATCGCACTACACCAGTACTTTACAATATAAGGGGTCCTCATGAGCTCAACAGAGCAGAAGAAACAAGGAGGGGGGCTAACACCGCAAGCGGATGCACCAAAAGTACCGACATCTTTAGATGATTTAGATGTTCCTGCTGCTATTTTAGAAAATCTCATCCTTAAACACTTGGCAGTTTATCCTAAGTCGAACGTACTCGAACTTTCTCGCTATCTTGGCGTTATCGGCCAGTTTATTGATGCTAATTTGCAAAAACTGCGTGAGAAAGCGTTGGTAGAAGTTTTTCAGGCTGAGCGTTCCGCATTTCAGTCGGATAATTCTGGTGCTCAGGTAAGGTATGCACTTTCTGAGCAGGGCAATGAAGAAGCGGATAAAGCATTTAGTAAAGATGCTTATGTAGGACCAATGCCTGTTTCGTTAAAAAACTATAACGAAATGGTGCAAAAGCAAGATGTCAGAGAGCGAGTGGTTACCCGTACGGATGTCGAAAGAGCGTTATCAGACGTATATGGTGCGGAGCGTTTGATTCCTGTGATTGGTCCGGCAATTAACTCCGGCAGAGCTCTACTGCTTTATGGTCACGCTGGCTCGGGCAAAACATTCGTCGCTGAGCGAATTTTGAATGCGCATCATACCTCTGTTTATATTCCTCATGCGGTTTACGCGGGAGGTAACATCATTAAGGTGTTTTCTCCTCAGCACCACAAACCCGTACCTCAGGAAAGCAATAGCCTACTTAGTGCTCGTTTAGACCAACAATATGATAAGCGCTGGATTTTATGTCAGCGTCCAAGTATTCAGATTGGTGGTGAACTGACGATGGATATGGTGGAAGTGAACCATAGTGAGCAAAGCAAAGTATGGACAGCACCACTTCAGATGATGGCCAACAATGGCATTTTGGTGATTGATGACTTAGGCCGCCAGCCTGTACCGGTAGATACCATACTAAACCGTTGGATCGTACCTATGGAGTACTTCTACGATCATCTGGGATTACCTAACGGGCAGCAAATCACCGTTCCTTTTATCTTGACTCTGGCTTTCTCGACCAATCTTGATCCTCAGAAAATCGCAGACCCAGCTTTCCTTCGCCGACTTGGATATAAAATCCAGTTTTACGCACTCAAAGAATCAGAATACACAAGCCTGTGGGAAGACAATACTTCACGGAAGAATTTGGGATTGCCCGAAGAATCAGTCAGCAAGCTTCTTTCACTACACAATCACTACTCAGTTGGCTACTTCCCTTGTATCCCGAAAGATATTGTTGGTATTAGCAGGGACATTATTGCATTTGAAGAGATAGACCCCGTAATTACGCCAGACATTATGGAGCGTGCATGGGATCTCTACTTTACCTCTGATGGTAAGGGAGGCGTGATATGAATCGTGTTCAGGTTATCTTTTTATTGCTGCTTTCCGTGGTATTTGGTTTGGCGGCAGTTTTTGTTGGTAAACAATGGCTTGATGATCAGAGGCAACCAGAAGTTCAGATGGAACTGATTGAACGTCATCCAGTGGTTGTCGCGGCTGTTGATATCCCCACGGGTACAGAAGTGGCGTTAGAAAACTTATCGACAAAGCTGCTTGAAGTTGACTGGATTGATGAAGAGCATCACTTCTCATCAACAGAAGAAATTGTCGGTAGGGTTGCGAAAGACAACATCTACGCAGGTGAAATTATCCATGGGGTTCGGTTGGCGCTTCCGGGGCAGGGGACAACACTAGCGGCTTTAATATCCGAAAATAAGCGTGCCGTGACCATACGAGTGAATGACGTTGTTGGTGTAGCAGGCTTTTTGTTACCGGGTAGTAAGGTCGATATTTTAACCACCGTTAAGTACAACGAAACCAGCGCGGTTACCTCTACAGTGCTCAAAGATATCAAAGTATTAGCTGTTGACCAGACCGCAAGAGCGGAAGAGAACAAGCCAATAATCGTTCGAGCGGTGACTTTGGAAGTGACGCCAAAAGATGCCGAGAAGTTGTTAACTGCGAACTCAAAAGGTTCAGTACAACTTGCACTCAGAAATCCTCTTGAAGTAGAAAAGCCAAAACCTAAGCGGGTTTATAAACCTAAACCGAGTGTCACTATCATCAAGGGTACCGAGTCATCCAGTGTTCGGGTACAGGAATAAGGGCTGCATCTATGAAGAACATATTATTAATCTTAAGCCTTTTGATTCCATCATTTTCTCTGTTTGCTTCCATTACAGCTCAGACCGGGGAAACGATTTATATTCCCCATCATAAATCAACACATATCAACTTAACGTCATCAGCAGGAAGAGTATCCCTTGGGGATCCAGAGGTGCTGGACATTGTGATGCTTAAGTCTGATGAGCTATTTCTGATCGGTAAAAAGCTGGGTTCAACTAACCTCATGGTTTGGAACAAACGCGGTGTATTGATCGAAGCGCTCAACATTGAAGTAACCCATGACTTAAATACCTTAAAAGCAAAACTGTATGAGTTTCTTCCCGATGAGGAGATCTCTGTTCATAGCTCCAAAAACAAGCTGATTTTGAGTGGGATGGTGAGCAATCAGGCTACGATGAACCTCGCACTCAAAGTTGCAGAATCCTATGCCGGGGGTGAAGAAGCGGATGCAGAGGCGGAAGGACAGGTAAACGAATCAAGCATTATCAATCTGATGACTATCGGTGGTTCTCAACAAGTGATGTTGGAAGTCACGGTGGCAGAAGTACAGCGAAGTTTGACCAAGCGCTTTAATGCCAACTTTAACTTTTTCCAGTCCAGTGGTGATTTCAACTGGGGGGGAGGCAGTAATGCCGGTGGTGTAAAAGGAGTGAACCCTGTTTTTAATACACCTACTTACCCTGAAACGGGCATATTAGGCTCTTTTGTCGACGGCAATACCCTGTTTGAGTTTGCGCTTGATATAGCCAAAGAGAACGGTAGTGCCAAAGTTCTTGCAGAACCCAACCTAACCGCGTTAAGCGGCACAAAAGCTGAATTTCTGGCTGGTGGTGAATATCCGGTTCCTGTGCCCGATGGTGATGATCGAATCGTGATCGAGTATCGCGAGTATGGTGTCAGCGTTGAGTTTATTCCGACAATATTAAGCAACAGACAGATCAACCTGGCAATGGTGGTTGGTGTGAGTGAGTTGAGTAGTTCAAATGCGCTTACGCTGGAGTTGGGGCTGGATTCAAGATTTGTTGTACCGTCTCTGACTACCCGAAATGCTTCTACCACAATAGAACTGGCCGATGGACAGACAATAGGTATCGCAGGGTTACTCAGTGAACAGACTAGAGAGGTGATCGAGACTGTTCCTGGTTTTAGCGATATTCCCGTGCTTGGTCAGTTGTTTAATAGCCAGCAGTATGTCTCTGGAGAAACCGAACTGGTGATTCTGGTAACTCCTAGGCTGGCTACCCCTGTCGACAGAAATAAGATTACTCTTCCTACGGATGGCTTTGTCTCTCCTACAGACTGGGAGTTTTACCTTTTAGGTAAGCGTTCTGGTTATCGAGATGCCCCTGTTCAGAAACAAGAAGAAGCCCCAGTCGTGTTACCGCCTTCCATCGAAAAGGGTGGCTCGGAAGGAAAGTTCGGGCATAGCCTTTAGGAGATTCTGTATGCGTAAATTAGTGTTCCTTACTCCTTTTATGTTGATTTTGAGCTTGGCTGTTTCAGGTTGTGCGGCTGATTATGAAGTTGCTTTAGGGAGCTCTGTTGCAAAAATGCGGACAGAGCAGACTTTGAACCCGGAAGCGACACAAGAGAACATGGGTTATATACCTACCGGTAGCGGTGAGCGTATGCAGGCTACCCTTGATGTCTATCATAAGCAGACAGCCAGCATGAAAAACGACACAAGCATGAGTGCGGATAACGTCCTCAACATTCCTGTTAGCTCAGGCAAATAGTTGGACTGAGTCATGAATCCCCGTTTGAAGCAAAGAACGTCACCCCGAAAACAGAAAGGCTTAGTCGCTGTTCTGATAACAGTGGCCTTTGCTTTGATGATAGGGTTTGCCGCTCTGGCTATCGATGTTAATCACATGGTATTGAACAAAGCCAGACTGCAAAATGCAGTGGATGCAGCGGCAATTGCCGGGGCAAAGCAGGCCGACCAGACAGACAGTGCTGCAGACGTAAACGCTGCTGTAACAGAAGCATTAGATAAGTTTGATGATGCTGTAGGTAATACCGTATTAACGCTGACTGGCGCGGATGCTCCCACTGTAGTGATTCAGATGGCGAACGATGCCATCACTTTCCCTGGGGTTGGTGTTAATCAAGCGTCCGATATTTATGTTCGTGTCGAGATTACTTCATATCAACTTGATAATTATTTTATTAGCCTGTTTGGTATCAATAAGGCCGTTACTGTGAGTGCGGTGGCTGGCCCAAGTTCGGGTGCCAGGGAGGTTTGCAATATTGTCCCTATGGCTGTTTGCTCAATGGATTCATCAGATACCAATGGTTCTGATGGCACTTTTCTTGGATATTCAACAGAAAAAGCTTATGCATTAAAGCTGCAAGATAATGTCAGCGACATGGGGTCGGGTAACTATCAGTTGCTTGATTTTGGTAGTGGGGCTTCATCTGTAAGGTCTGGATTAGCTGGTGATTATGCTGGATGTATCAGTATGGATGGTTCAGTAACAACTAAACCGGGTAATACAGTAGGCCCGGTGGCAGATGGTCTGAATACTCGTTTTGATGAACATACTGGCCCTATGAAGGGAACGGAATCACAATATCCACCAGATAAGTTTATCTATGGCATCACCGACTACAACACAGTTGTTTATGACGAAGATCTTCCCTATGAAGATTCAGTAAAAATATATGATTCAAACGTTAAAAATCCCAAGGACTCAACTCCTGAAGCCGCAGATCCATGGGGATACGAAGAGTATCTGGATGAGAAAGCCGCTTGCAATGGAAGCAATAGCGGTGGTTGTCGTTCTAGCGGCGTAACGGAGCGACGTACTTTAGCGGTTCCGATGATCGACTGCGGTAACCCCCTCTCTTCTGGTGGTGGTACCAATCAATTTAATGTTGATGGTATTGGGTGTTTTTTCTTGCTTGAAAAAGCCAGCAGCAACAGTGGTAAGAACTCATTACCAGTTATAGGTGAGTTTCTAGAAGACTGTACAGTAGAGAAAAGCCGCTCAGATGGTTCTTCCGGAGTAACAGTTGGGCCGTACCGTATTGTTCTTTATAAAGATCCCATGAGCGAGGAGTCATAATATGCGTATGCAGACTCCTCAACGCCAACACGGTTTTTCTGCTGTTGAGTTTGTTTTCACTCTTCCCATTCTGCTTATGCTGGTGGCGATCTTTGGTGAACTGGGCAATCTGTATATTCAACATACAACGCTGACGAAAGCGGTACAGGATGGCGGAAGGTGGGCTGTAAATGGCGTGGTTGGCACTACCGGAGGGATAGCCGCCACTGATGAGATAAAAAACTTGGTGGTATACGGCAAAATATCTGCAGGGAGTTCTGCGGTTTTAAAAACTTTCACAACTGCTGATGTAACCATCAGTGAGTCTGGAAATTTTGTCACTGTGTCAGCAAGTTACGACTACACACCCATATTTCTCAATATTCCCTACGTTACGACTAACTTCAATATGACGTTGAATGCGTCATCGGTGATGAGGACCAAATGATGGGGACTCGTCGAAACATCAAAGCGGCTAGAGGCATAGCCATTGTTGAGTTCACGGTTGTCGCAACCGCCTTGTTGATCATCATGTTCGGTATATTCGAAGTCGGTCGCTTTGTCTATTCTGTGCAGATGCTGAACGAAGTGACACGAAAAGTTGCAAGACTTGCGGCAGTTTGTCACGTCTCGGATCAAAACAGTATTGCCATTATGCCGGAAGTGACAAGTACGCTTCCGGCTGGCTTTAGTAGTGCCAGTATTGTTGTTGAATATCTTGATGAAAGTGAGAATGTGGTAGCAAACCCTGTTGGAAACTTTGGTGATATCAGTTTTGTCAGAGCCAGAGTAACAAACATCAGCTACACGTTTTTCAATGTGTTAGAAAACCTAAATAGCGACAGTAGTTTTATCCCCAGTTTTGAAACAACGATCCCTGCAGAAAACTTAGGAGTACTGCGTTATGGATCTAAAGCGGATGATTACACAAATTGTATCTAAACTTATAAGAGTAATAGTTCTGCACCGGAGAAAACTATATGGGAGAGGCGATCGAGTTGAGATCGAATGACGAAAGCAGTTACACCATCAAAACCAATCTCTGTATCTGGATGGTTTATGCCAGTGAAAGGTATCTGAACCATATGACTACAGAGTTGAGCAAATGCAGCAACTTGAATGTTGAGACTATCTCATTGTCTGTTTTTAATGCTGATGGTATCGATGGCTTTTCCGCTCCCGACCTAGTGTTTATCGAAACGGGTGTTAACTGGGCCAAAAAATTGGTTGATTTACAGGATCAGGACGCCACGTTACAGGACCACGAAGCGTCGCTAATTGTTTTTGGAGACGAGCAGGATACCGGAGCGCTGAAAATAGCATTGAGGTTGGGTGCCTCAGACTTCCTTTCTTACAGAGCAACTATTGATGAGTTGATGCCGTTGCTCAAGAGCACTGCCGAAGAGAAAATAGTTAGTCGTGACCTTGGTGATCTTTGCTTATTTATCAATACCAAGGGAGGTTCTGGAGCGACGACTTTAGCCATGAACATGGCCGTGGAAATAGCACAGTCTCAATCAAAAAAGGTCGTGCTTGTAGATCTTGATTTACAGTTTGGAGCCACGCCCGATTATCTGGATATGAAACCCAGATTTGGTATATCAGATGCTCTGGAATCAATTAGTGATATCGATGAAGTATCACTTCCTTCTATGGTTACCAGCCATAGTTCAGGATTAGACTTGATTGGCTACACGAGTTATGGCACCCACGAAAACTATCAGCTGGCCAGAAATTTTGGCAAGCTCCTGCCAATTCTGAGACAGTTTTATGACTACGTTATTGTGGATCTTTCGCGTGGTATCGAACACTTCTACACCCCTTTGATTGCTCCGGCTTCAAGGGTTTACTTAGTGTCTCAGCAGAACCTGATATCGATTAAGCACACCAGTGAATTGGTGCGTACTCTCCAACTCGAGTACGGCATTAACCGGGACAATATAGAGATTATCCTCAACCGATATGAAAAGAGTGTTTCTGTTCACCTGAAAGATATTCAAAACACCATTGAGAATGTCGAAATTCACCTAGTACCCAATGATTACAAGGTAGCTGTGGAGTGTGCAAACCTTGGAAAACCTTTCGTTATTTCAAGTAAAAAGAGCGCTATTGCTAAATCTATTATTTCCATCGTAAACAAACTTGCTCCAACTAAATCAGAGGAGAAAGGGTTGTTTGCAAGGTTATTTTCCTGAGAGAGGCTGAGACATGTTTTTTAAGCGGAAGAATATTAATCCAGACTTTGAACAAAAGGTAGCGGGTTCTGCAAGTCAGCCTGCTCCCCATGTAAAGCAGGATAAATCGGAAAAAGCGCCTACAGCTTCGACTACCGCAAAGAAAACGGAAATCTTTAAAAAACAGACACAGTCGAAAGAACAAACACGGGCTCAGGAAGAGAGCAGAAAACTGGTAGAGCAAGAGCTGGATGTAAAGCACTACTACCACAAAAAATTGTTGGAGACTTTAGATTTAGGAATCCTGGCAAATCTGGATGCTGACAGGGCCAGAAACGATCTTCATGAAGCGATTCTTCAGTTAATGGAAGAGGACACCTCTCACCCGTTGAGTGCGGAAGGTCGAAGGCGGGTTATTAAACAGATCGAAGATGAAGTGTTTGGTTTAGGGCCCTTGGAACCTTTGCTTGAAGACAAGTCTGTCTCAGATATTTTGGTCAACGGCCCAAAGAATATTTTTGTAGAACGCAAAGGTAAGCTGGAGAAGACGCCACATACATTTCTGGATGATAGACATTTGCGGAACATCATCGACCGAATAGTAAGCCAGGTCGGCCGACGCATAGACGAAGCGTCACCAATGGTGGATGCTCGACTTGCCGATGGATCTCGCGTTAATGCCATTATTCCTCCTCTGGCTATCGATGGTTCATCTGTCTCCATTCGTAAGTTCGCAGTTGATAAGCTAACAATGGATAACCTGCTGGGTTATAACTCCCTTTCCGTTCCAATGGCCAAGTTCATCGAAGCTGCTGTTGAAGGGGAGATGAACATCCTGATTGCTGGTGGTACTGGCTCCGGTAAAACCACGACACTCAATATTTGCTCTGGATTTATTCCGTCTGATAAACGAATCGTAACCATAGAGGATTCAGCAGAACTTCAGCTTCAGCAGCCTCATGTTGTTCGTCTGGAAACGCGACCAGCCAATCTGGAAGGTAAGGGGGAAATAGGTCAGCGTGAGCTGGTAAAAAACTCGCTTCGGATGCGCCCGGATCGCATTGTTCTTGGTGAGGTGCGGGGCGCAGAAGCGGTGGATATGCTCGCGGCAATGAATACCGGTCATGATGGTTCTCTGGCAACGATACATGCCAATACACCTAGAGATGCAATGAGCCGTGTTGAGAATATGTTCTCAATGGCGGGATGGAACATATCGACAAAAAACCTTCGCTCTCAAATTGCTTCTGCGATTCATCTGGTGATTCAGATGGAGCGTCAGGAAGATGGTAAGCGTCGCATGGTGAGCATTCAGGAGATAAACGGCATGGAAGGTGAGGTCATCACCATGTCGGAGATCTTCAAGTTTCAGCGTCAGGGGGTGGATGAAGAAGGTAATATCATCGGTTATTACACGGCTACCGGTATTGTACCTGCTTGTCATGATGCGCTTACCCGAAGAGGCATAGAACTGCCCTATGAACTGTTTAATGAGTCTTATAAGTAAGGAAGCCTCAAATGCCTAGTATGCCTGAAGGTCCTACTTTATTTTTGATACTGTTGTTCTTCGCCATCGTCTTTATTTCTCAGGCACTTATTCTTCCGGCTGCTGGTCAGAGGGCGAAGCACAAAGAGATAGCATCTCGGTTAAAAAACACCAGACAATCTCTCGACGAGGAAAGCCGGAATCTATTGCGAGAGCACTATTTTAGTGGATTGTCACCATTTGAGAAAAAGCTGATTAGCATCTCCTTTTTTTCTGATTTAAAAAAGATTATCGATCTGTCAGGCAGTTCATGGGGGCTTGGTAAAACACTAGGAGCGACATTCCTGATCAGCATGATCACAACCATGTTGGCAATAATATTCTCGCAGCCATGGTACGTAATTGCTATTGCTTTTGTCGGTGTCTGGGTACTGATGTATATGCAGCTAAACAGGATGGTATCGAAGCGTTTAGCCTTATTTGAGGAACAACTTCCTGAAGCTCTGGATATCATCAAGCGAGTTCTGCAGGCGGGACAACCCCTCAATCAGTCCTTCGCCGAAGTGGGATCAGAGATGCCTGCTCCTATCGGAGTTGAATTCCAGAGCACCTTTAACATGCTGAACTATGGTTACGATCTCAGGTTGGCTATTCTACAAATGGTCGACCGCAACCCAACGGTATCTATGATGGCGTTTTCCAGTGCGGTGCTACTGCAAAAAGAAACCGGTGGTAACCTGACAGAGAATCTGGACAAGGTGGCAAATGTTTTAAGAGCCCGATTCAAGCTGGCTCGTAAGATAAAAACGCTGTCAGCCGAAGCTCGTATGTCGGCCTGGATCCTGGTGCTATCGCCCTTTGGTCTTTTCATGCTTTTGCAGTTTATCAATCCTGAGTATCTGGAACCGCTATATACACCTGCCGGTTTGGATATTGTCTCCGGGGGAATTGTGAGCCTGATGGTCGGTGCATTCTGGATTCGGCAAATTATTAATATTGAGGTGTAGTTATGGAGCAGATTAATCAGTTCCTGGCTACGCTGAATATCCCAGGGCTCGACAGACAGGTTGTGTTTTTAATCGTGGTGCTGGTTGCCGCAATTCTGTTTTTTGTTTCTATCGGGCTGTTGATAATGAGCAAATCAAAGTCACCGATAAAGAAAAAACTGGAAGAGTATGCCCAGCACAATGATTCCAAAGCCAGAAGGGTGAATAAACTCGAAAACACGCTTGAATCGCTTTCCCCGGTTATTACTCCGAAAGATAAAAAAGAGAAGGAATCTGTCAGACATCAGTTGATGCACGCAGGTTACCATCAGGCAAGCGCGCTATCTGTATTTTATGCCATCAAAACACTGCTCACTCTTATTGGGGTAGGGGCCGCTGTGCTTGTTTGGCTATATGTGCCTAAAAGCGCTTATACCAATATCTATATAGGTCTACCCATCGCTATTGGCCTGTTTTCCCCAAACGTGTTCCTGAACAAAATGGTGAAGAAAAGGGTCAGGAAGCTGAGAGCTGCTGTCCCTGATGCGCTGGATCTGTTGGTGGTTTGTACGGAGTCGGGCCTCGGATTTAATGCCGCTCTTCAGAGAGTGGCCAATGAGCTGGTCATCTCACACCCTGACTTTGCGGATGAACTGGATACAGTATGTGTCAAACTAAAAGCAGGGATACAGTTGCCCGATGCGTTTGGTGACCTTATCACCCGAACAGGGTTAGAAGAACTAAGAGGGTTAGTGAGTATGCTGTCTCATGCTGCACGAATCGGTGGTAGCCTGGCTCAGACACTGCGTGATTATACCGAAGATTATCGTGATAAACGGCAACAGGAAGCTGAAGAGATTGCCGCAAAAATACCCACTAAGATGTTGTTCCCAATGATTATTTTTATCTGGCCATGCTTTTTTATTGTAGCAATAGGCCCGGGAATCATGTTGGTCGCTGAGGCACTGAAGTAAGGAAATATGATGTCACTTAAAAGAGTTCTATTTACTGTGTTGGTAGTGCTGGTAACTGCTGTAGGGTGCGAATCTACTAATGAGAATTTGCCATTAGATACAGAGCTATATACTGGGGTGCCGCTTGATTCACTGACCAGTGAAGAACCCCCGGCAAATGAGCAAGAGGCAATAGAAAGAGCGGATAATGCGCTTAATCAGAATAAAGTCGACCTGGCTTTGTATGAGTATATTCGTTCTCTCACTTTCCCCGATGCGGAACATAAGGATAAAAGCCTGTTTAATATAGGTCGAATCCACCAATCTAGAAACAATATTGCTTTGGCTGAAAAAGCGTATTTGAAAGCGGTTGAGTTTAATCCGGAACACATCGCTTCTTTAGAGCAGTTAGGCATTATTTATGCGAAGGCCGGACGTATTATCGATAGCAAAGCGTACCTGATTAAGGCGATAAACGCAGATCAGGCAAGAATAGAAAGCGGCATCTCTATCAATGGCTTTGACATGCTATCAGAGACAGAGATTAACCAAATGCGAGTGGACCCGAGTTCGCCTATCGATAGCTATACAGGCCTTGGTGTTCTTTATGATCTGGACGGTAAATACGATATAGCGAAGCGGCTTTATGAGAAAGCGTTACAGATCGATCATCGCTACGTGAAAGCATTGATAAATCTGGGTTACTCACACTATATGAGTGAAAACTACCACATTGCTAAGCGAGTAATGACAACGGCACTTCAGTTTGAACCCGGAAATGAAAAAGCATTGAACAATTTGGCTCTGATTCACCTGGCATTAGGTGAGAATACACAGGCGCTCAATGTGTTTATGCGTCAGATGGATGCTCCGGAAGCATTAAACAACGTAGGGTATTTTTTGATATTGCAAGGTAAGCCTGATCAAGCCATTCCTTACTTGCAACAAGCCATCGATAAGAAGCCATCTTATTACAAGATTGCCAATGAGAATCTTGCCAGAGCACTAGCAGAAGTTCGGGCAAACAAGCATAAGAACCAGTCTTCAGATCAGAGCCATCAGATCAATGTAATTTTTGAGTAACATTGAATTTGAATAACACTGAAATGGATTAGTCAAAAAAGCAGCCGGTTTAAATGGCTGCTTTTTATATGAATGCTCGGTTAATTGTAGTTGTAGCCGGGGTCTTTTTCTGGGTATTGCTGAATGATGTTGTTAAGGCTAACCATATGGTTTCTTAACGCAGATACGCAGTTTCCGTCCAGTTTGCCGTCATACACCATTTTTTCTAACTCAAGCAAAGCGGCCGGTATAGAACAGGCTTGTTTGTATGGGCGGTGGCTGGTCAATGCATCGAAGATGTTCGCAACTGTGATTATTCGTGTCGGTACAGATATCTCACCGTGAGACAGTCCGTTAGGGTAGCCACTTCCATCCAGAAACTCTTGATGACAGGCGATAATGTCTTTAAGGATGTCTACGCATGGATGGGAAGGAGAGCCCAGGTTGTCCAAAATCTTATCCACTAATGCGATACCATTTTCGATATGGTTTTTCATTGCATCCCTTTCATCGGAAACCAGATTATCCGGTTTCAGCAAAATGTCGGTAGGGAGTGCGGATTTGCCAATATCATGGAGTCTTGAAAACAAATGAATGTTCTCAATAACTTCATCATCGAGCTGATAGAGATCGGCGACTTCTTTCGCTATCAGGTGAGCATAGCGGCTAATTCTCTCTACATGTTCCTGAGATTCTTTTTTGTACCCCGGAGAGAGTTCTTTAGTCAGTTCAGCAGAAGCAAGAATCGCATGAAGTAATGAGTATTCAGCATTCACGACAAAGCTGATCAGATCGCAGAAAGGCATCAGTTCATTCTGTACAAGCTGAGTAAACAATCCCTTCTTATGTGAGTTAAAAAATACAAAACCAATGAACTGCTGAAAGTTATAAATAGGAACGGTAAATGATGAACGGTAGCCTTGTTCAAGTAACCATTGAGAATGCCTGTTTTCAGGTGTCAACTGGGAAGGTATATCATTGATCACTCGGGTCTCTCCATTGTCTGCGCACTCTTTCAGTGTCGCGCATGAAGAGAGAGGAAATTCGTGGTGAGTAAATGAATCTATATTGTTCGAGCTTTCAGCATAGGTTTTTAGCAAACCCGCACTCTGATCGTAGAGTACGAATGCTATTCTTTCTAAATTGGGGACTTTAGTTTTGACGCGTTTATGCAGATCAGCTAACTCATGATTCAGCGAGTTTAGTTGGTTAGGCTGTGAATGCAATGGATACGATGAATCACTTAAAGTACGCATTTTGATCGTCCGTCAGCAGCCAGCTGAATGCTCCTGACATCCTGCTGGTATATTAATTAAGATTATCCTTATATGATTAGTTTAGTAGTGAGTTCCAGATTTTGACTAGCTCTCGGTAACAAAATAAGCAAAAAGTACCAGTAATATTGGAGTGTTTACTCGAATAGTTATTTCACTTTCAATTAGTTATAAAAAAAGCGGGCACAAGGCCCGCCAAAACGTAGAGAAATAAAAATACCCTCTGACTTTTATTGCTGCTAACTCGTAATACAAATTCCTTCCGCATCGAACAAGTGAACATCACTTGCGACACAGCTTAATGTTAATGTCTGGAAGCTTTTTACTTCCTGATCACCTGGAAGGTGAACTTTGAATCCATCAATGTTCGCACACTGGCCGAACATATAAGTACTGTTACCCAGACGCTCAACGACTTCACTTTGGAAGACCATAGAGATATCAGACTCTTCATTGATAAGAAGGTGCTCCGGGCGAATACCAAATGTGATCTTCTGACCGACACTGACTTCCGCTTTTGGCGTTGGAACCACAAATTCCTGCTTGTCACTGGTTACTAATGTAATCGTTTCACCATTTACTTCACTTACAGTGGTAGGAACGAAGTTCATCTTAGGAGAGCCGATAAAGCCAGCAACAAACTCGTTGGCAGGTTTGTGGTATAGCTCAAGAGGGGAGCCTACCTGTTCTACTTCACCTGCACGCAGCACAACAATCTTGTCTGCCAGTGTCATTGCTTCAACCTGATCGTGTGTTACGTAGATCATGGTGTTTGCCAGTTCCTGGTGAAGTTTGGCAATTTGAAGACGCATCTCTACACGCAGTTCGGCATCAAGGTTTGAAAGAGGTTCGTCGAACAGGAATACCTTAGGATCACGAACAATAGCACGACCAATAGCCACACGCTGACGCTGACCACCGGAAAGCTCTTTAGGCTTGCGCTTCAGGTAGGTTTCTAGCTGAAGTGTTTTCGCAGCAATGGAAACCTGTTTATCTATTTGATCTTTTGGAACCCCGTTCATTTTAAGACCGAAGCCCATGTTTTCCTCAACCGTCATATGCGGGTAAAGCGCGTATGACTGGAATACCATGGCAACGCCACGTTCAGCTGGGTCTACATCATTGACCAGTGTGTCACCAATATGAATCTCGCCTTCGGTGATCTCTTCCAGACCTGCGACCAGACGTAACAGAGTTGATTTACCACAACCAGATGGGCCAACAAATACAACAAACTCTCCATTTTCGATTTCAAGATCGACACCATGAATAGTCTGAACGTCGCCAAATCTTTTAATTACATTTTTTAGCGTAATGTCTGCCATTACTGACTCCTTTGCTACAGCTGGCTTAGTTAGAACGTTTACATTCGGGGCTTGCAAATTCCGCAAGTTCCTCCGTGTTTGTATAAAACATACTCGTTTTAGTGAGTTTTGTTAGTAGCGAGGGTTGATTTATTGATCGCTGTCATGTTTCTAACACGATTTTCACTAAATTTTGTGGAAACGTTTACAAAATGACGTCTTTATTGTGCAAAAACGCAACTACCGTCCTATTATAAAACTCGTACGCTGTCGTATTTATACATTTCAAGCAGAAACGAGCGTTCGTAGTTGAGCGTTTAAGTGCGGTGAGTTAATACGATGTAAATGGTGGGAGTGTCGGAAAAATGGAGCGTTCAGTGAAAACGATCTACCCGGAAAACCGAATGCCTTCGGCAAAAAAGAAAAGGCGAGTTAGTTCAGCGCTATCCCCATGGCTATTTTTAGCCCCGGGTATGATAGTGTTTATGATCTATGTAATTTACCCAATCCTCGACAGTATTATGTTGAGTTTCTACGAATGGGACGGTCTTGGTGAGAAGATTTGGGTAGGCTTTGCCAACTATGGCGAGCTGTTTGACTCTGATGCTTTCTATACAGCGCTAAAGAACAACTTATACTGGCTTATCTTTTTTATGTTAGCGCCGCCAATTGGCTTGTTTATCGCACTGTTCCTGAACCAACAGGTGAAAGGGATTCGTGTTGTAAAGTCTCTGTTCTTCTTCCCGTTTGTAATTTCTCAGGTAGTAGTCGGTCTGGTATTCGCGTGGTTCTACGATCCTAAACTAGGGCTTTTAAATATTGCTCTTGGATGGTTTGGAATGGACCCGGTATCTATTCTGGCGGATGAGGATTTGGTTACGTTCGGTATCATTGCTGCCGGCCTATGGCCTCAGATCTCCTACTGTATGATTCTTTATCTTACAGGTCTGAATAACCTGGATCCTGAACAGTTGGAAGCGGCACGTCTCGACGGTGCGAAAAAGCTGAAGATGCTTTGGTACGTGGTTATTCCACAGCTTCGACCAGCAACCTTTATCGCAATCGTTGTAACCGTTATCGGTGCACTTCGTTCTTTCGACCTTGTGGCGATAATGACCTCCGGTGGTCCGTGGGGCAGCTCAACAGTACTCGCTTATATGATGTATGAAGAATCTATCTTTAACTATCGTATGGGTTACGGTGCAGCAGTTGCAGTAATGCTATTTCTGATTATGGATATTTATATCGCTTACTTCTTGTGGCGTATGTTGAGGAGTGAAAAATAATGTTTCCACAACCGATTGAAAAGTCTGGACGCTTTACCAACATAAGCTACCGTGTCGCTCTGCCTATTGCATTGATAATGTGGTTACTTCCACTTGCAGCAGTATTGATGACCTCCATTCGCTCTATTGAAGATATCAATAAGGGTAACTACTGGGGGATGCCGACAGACATCAACTTTATAGAAAACTACTCTCAGGTATTTACGGCTACACCAATGTGGCAATACCTGATGAACAGCCTGATGATCACCCTTCCGGCGGTAGCAGGTGCGGTTGCACTTTCTACATTGGCAGGATTTGCTTTGGCAAAATACCGCTTCAGAGCGAATATCTGGATCTTTGCGATGTTTATCGGTGGTAACTTTGTACCATTCCAGATTCTTATGATTCCTGTTCGTGATCTGACCATCAGTTTTGGACTTTATGATACTCACTGGGCACTGATTTTCTTCCATATCGCGTTCCAGTCAGGTTTTTGTACCCTATTTATGCGTAACTTTATTGTTGGTATCCCTGATGCCCTAATTGAAGCTGCGCGTGTTGAAGGGGTTAATGAGTGGAAGATCTTCTGGCATGTTGTTCTGCCACTAGTTCGCCCGGCATTGGCAGCACTGGCTGTACTGGTATTTACCTTTATATGGAACGACTTCTTCTGGGCATTGGTACTTGTTCAGAGTGATGAAGTTCGTCCAGTAACAGCAGGCTTGAGTGCTCTTAAAGGACAATGGCTGGCATCCTGGCAGTTTGTATCGGCAGGTGCAGTAGTTGCGGCCATCCCGCCAGTTGTTCTGTTCTTTACAATGCAACGCCACTTTATCGCAGGTTTAACTTTAGGTGCTACAAAAGGGTAATTGATTTGGCTAACTGGTTTCGGCTGGTTAGCTTTGTTAATTGGCACCACAAATAACAATGCCATGAGTTAGCAGTTTTATTCGTGGCTTTGGTATACCACCCTACAAATTGAGAAATAAGCTAAAAAATAGCAACCGGAACAGTTGAGCTTCGGCTCTATAACAAGGACCTCAATATATGAAATATGTGAAACATATTGCTGCATCTGCAGTGCTTACTGCTACTCTATCCGCCTCTGCTTATGCAGGAACGCTAGTCATTAACTCTGACCAGGCTGACCCAGCCCCTAAGGCTGCATGGGAAGAAGTTATCAAGCGTTTTGAAGCTGCTAACCCAGATATTACGGTTAAGTACAACTTGTATGATAAGGAAGCATACAAAACGACAATACGTAACTGGCTGGTAACTTCACCACCAGATATCGTTCACTGGTATGCGGGTAACCGTATGAAAACTTTCGTAGACCGTGGTCTTCTGGAAGATGTGAGTGACATTTGGCAAGACAACAACATGCTAAATGATTTTAAATCAGCAGCACCTGCGATGACAGTAAATGGTAAGCAATATGGTGTTCCATTTACTTACTACCAGTGGGGTGTTTACTACCGTAAAGATCTATTTGAGAAGTATGGTATTGCTGAACCTAAGACTTGGGAAGAGCTAAAATCCGCTTCTGCAACTCTTAAGAAGAACAATATCGCTCCGTTTGCTATCGGTACTAAGTACCTGTGGACTGCGGCAGGTTGGTTCGATTACATCAACCTTCGTACAAACGGCCTGGACTTCCACATTGATCTGATGGACGGTAAAGTTCCTTACACAGATGAGCGTGTTAAGAAGACAATGGCTAACTGGGCTGAACTTGTAGAGCCAGGTTACTTCCTTGAAAACCATGCATCTTACTCTTGGCAGGAAGCTCAACCGTTCCTATACAACGGTGAAGCTGCGATGTACCTGATTGGTAACTTCATTACTCCATTCTTCGCTGACGAAGTGAAAGATAAGATGGGCTTCTTCCAGTTCCCGGTTATCGATCCTTCAGTGCCAATTGCTGAAGATGCGCCAATGGATACTATCCATATCCCAGCTAAAGCGAAAAACAAAGCTGATGCTCGCAGATACATGGAGTTCGTGGCAACACCTGAAATTCAGGCACTTATCAACGCTAAGATTCTTCAGATCCCAACTAACTCTAAAGCACCTACAGTGGACAATGAGTTCCTGAACATTGGTGTTAAAGTTCTTGGTGAAGCAGACGGTACTGCGCAGTTCTACGACCGCGATACTGATCCAGCGATGGCGAAAGAAGGTATGAAGGGCTTCCAGGAGTTCATGGTTAAGCCTGAGCGTGTAGATTCTATCCTTAAGCGTCTTGAGAAAGTTCGTAAGAGAACGTTCAAGTAATAAGACTTTCCTAATAAACCGCAGCCTTCGGGCTGCGGTATTTCCAAACTTTTTTGAAGCTGGTTAATCAAAATGGTCGTAGGTGATACGGGTATTTTGATTGGCGCGCATTTGAGCACCTTTAATTCGTGTAATGGTGGGCTGTTGTTTACCGGATATGCCCGTAAATCATGGTGGTTTATTATTTGCCGGATGTACTCGCTTCCGTTGAGCCGCACAATAGATTTGGGTGGTTGGAGACAGTTAGTTCGCGAAGCATGCTCACTGCACCGAGTACAACCGGCAAATAAAATAAGCTTCGGTGCCACCTTATCTGAGATATGCGACTAAAAAATTTATAAAACAGAGGCAGAAAGCCCTAGTTCCATACAACCTAAAAAGGCTGTAGAGAGGAAAACACAATGATTACTTTTGAATCCCTTATAGCACGCCGGGACTGGGAAAACCCACTCTCGTATCAGGCGAATCAGCTGGCTGGTCATAGCCCGCTTCATCACTATGTCAGTCAGGATGATGCTCTTCAGAAAAAAAACAGTTCAAGGGTGAGTTTGAATGGAGAATGGAAGTTTTCTCTTTTCGATAAGCCTGAATCTGTGCCTGCTCAGTTTACTCAAATCAGTTTTGATGACAGCGAGTGGAAAGAGATTACCGTTCCGTCGAACTGGCAGCTTGAGGAAGCGGGTTCTTCTGACAATCCAATCTACGCCAATATTAAGTATCCTTTTGAGGTTAATCCTCCATTTGTTCCAGAAGATAACCCGACAGGCTGTTACCGAACCGAGTTTGAGGTCAGCAAAGCGGACCTTCTTCAGCAGACCCGAATTGTTTTTGATGGGGTGAATTCCGCTTTTCATGTTTGGTGTAACGGGGTTTGGGTTGGTTATTCTCAGGATAGTCGCCTGCCGGCAGAGTTTGATTTATCGAACCATCTTGTTGAAGGGGAAAACACCCTTGCTGTGATGGTGATGCGCTGGAGTGACGGTAGTTACCTGGAAGACCAGGATATGTGGTGGCTGAGTGGTATATTTCGCGATGTTACTTTGCTGGGAAAACCTAAATCTCATATTTCTGACGTATTTGTAAAACCACAACTGGATGCTTGTTATCGAGATGGCAAAGTTGAAGCTGAGGTGATTCTGGTTAATCCGGACGAGCATCAGGTTCAGATTCAGGTTTTTGATGGTCACAAAGCGGTTTCAGAGGTGGTTACCGAAACGACTCAGAACCGTATTGTTGACGAAAAAGGTGGCTGGGACGACAGGGTATACCTTTCTGTTGATGTTAAAGAGCCAGACCACTGGAGTGCAGAAGTTCCTAATCTTTATCGTTGTGTGGTGACCTTACTAGATAAGAGTGGCAAGGTTGTTGATATTGAAGCCTATGATATTGGCTTTAGAACGGTAGAGATCATCGGTGGTCAATTGCTGGTAAATGGTAAGCCTCTTCTAATTAAAGGGGTAAACCGCCATGAGCACGATCAGGTTAAGGGTCACGCGATAGATGAAGCGGGCATGATTGCGGACATTAAGCTGCTTAAGCAATCTAACTTTAATGCTGTTCGTACTGCTCACTACCCGAACCATCCGCGTTGGTATGAACTGTGTGATGAGTACGGTTTGTATCTTGTCGATGAAGCCAATATTGAGACTCATGGTATGTTCCCAATGGAACGTTTATCTGCGGATCCTCAATGGGCTGGTGCTTACATGATGCGTTTTACCAAGCTGGTGGAGAGAGATAAGAACCATCCGAGTGTTATCATCTGGTCGCTAGGTAATGAGTCTGGTCAAAGCACGAACCATAATGCCATGTATGCTTGGGCAAAAGAGCGCGATCCTTCCCGACCTGTTCAGTATGAAGGTGGTGGTTCAGATACCACTGCGACCGACATTATTTGCCCGATGTACTCACGTGTCGATCAGGACCAGCCATTCCCTGCGGTTCCTAAATGGGCGATTAAAAAGTGGATCAGTATGCCAGGTGAAGATCGCCCGCTGATTCTTTGTGAATATGCCCATGCAATGGGCAATAGTATTGGTAGCTTTAACAAGTACTGGGATGCGTTCAGGCAGTATCCTCGTCTGCAAGGTGGTTTCATCTGGGACTGGGTTGATCAGGGCATCAGTAAAACAGATGACAATGGCAAGCATTACTGGGGCTATGGTGGTGACTTTAACGATACGCAAAATGATCGTCAGTTCTGCATTAATGGCCTTATTTTCCCGGACAGAACACCTCACCCAACTCTGTTTGAAGTGAAATACTGTCAGCAACCATATCAGATCTCTTTAGAGTGCAGTGACAATGATGGTCAGACTATTCGTTGGAAGGTGAAGGTTATTAATGAACAACTATTCCGTTCCAGTGATAACGAAACCTTTATGTGGACGTTGCTGGAAGATGGTATGCCAGTTGCGCTTGATTCCTCTGAATTGGTTATTGCACCAGAGAGTGAGAAAGAGTGGGTATTTAGCTGCGCTTATACGTTAAAGTCTGGAAGCGATTATCAACTTAATATTGATGTGAAAACGCTTAAACCAAGTGCCTGGGCTGGGGCAGGTCATGTTATTGCTACCGAGCAATTTAAGGTACCTAACAAACTAAGCCTTTCTCCGAAGAAAAAAGTGAAGTCAATGGCTCAGGTTAAGTTGTCAGAGACAGACTCTCGTTTGATTGCTGAGGTGGCAGACAGAGCATTCAGCTGGAATATAGAGTCGGGTGAATTGGTGCAGATGAGCAACAAAGGCTTATCAATACTGGCTCAGCCGCTAAGTGATAACTTCTATCGCGCGCCGTTAGACAACGATATTGGTACTAGTGAAGCTGATTTTGTTGACCCGAATGCGCCCGTGACTCGTTGGGGGGAGATTGGATTAGGTCAATGGGATAAAGAACTGCTCTCTTTTGAGGTTAATGAGCTAAGCAAAGCCGTGATGGTTGTTAGTAAGTTCGCTTATCGAAATAATGATGAGCTGATGGCGGTAACCCGTTGGCAGTATATGTTGAACGGAGCAGGGGAGTTAACTATCGATATAGATGTCGAAGTTAGCGAGCATTTACCACCACTCGCGAGAGTTGGTCTGGAAGCGGTGTTAAATGCGAATACTGCAGGCAAGGGAGTATCCTGGTACGGATTAGGACCGTTCGAGAACTACCCGGATAGATTGTCAGCAGCGCGAACTAACTATTATCAGTACTCATTAGAAGAGATGTTTACACCTTATATATTCCCGACAGAAAGTGGCTTGCGTTGTAATAGTTCTCTGGTAGAGCTCGGTTGTTTGAAAGTTACCGGAAACAACTTCCACTTTGGTGTCAGTCAGTTCTCTCAGGACAAACTGGCTGCAGCGAAACATCCAAATGAGCTGGTGGCAGAAGATAAGGTTTACCTGAGAATCGATCATCAGCACATGGGGGTTGGTGGTGATGACTCATGGAGCCCAAGTGTTCACCCTGAGTTTTTGATTACTGATAAGAAATTCAGATATCAGATTTGCTTTGCAATGGTGAACTAATTTTGCGTCATTCCGTATTACGGGTGCGAGTATAGTACGGAATGACGAAGTTCAGACTATGGAAGCAACTGATGTATCTGATTTAACAGGCTTTGAATCTCTTTTTTATCGTAAAGAGATTCTTGCTTAACAGCCGTGCTTTGCCTTTCTATTAGTGATGTTGTTGCCATCATCACGCGTTTGTTTTCACTTCCATCCTGACCAAGAACAAATTCGACAGCTTGTTCACCAATCGCGACAAAATCCTGCCTGATAGTTGAAAGAGGAGGGCTGAAGAAAGCGGAATCTTCGGTGTCATCAAAGCCGATAACAGCAACATGTTCCGGTACTTTTATGCCTTGCTCATCTAAAGCTCTTAGTACTCCCAGAGCCATCTGATCATTGGCAACAAGTACAGCGTCAAAGGCTTCACCGCTGGTCAGTGCTTGTTTGGTATTCAGGTAACCACTTTTCGCCTGCCAGTCACCTTCTAACTGATGAACAATAGTCGCCTCATTGGCATTGATGGTGTCACTCCAACCCTGAAGCCTGAGTCTGGAAGCGTTAGAGTTTGTTGGTCCGCTAATCAGTACAAATTTAGTGCGTTTATGATCCAGCATTAACTGTGCTGAAGTTTGAGCACCTTCGTAATTACTGGCACTGACTGAACTGACATTTGTGTTGGGTGGAACATCAATAAAGACAAAGCTCATGTCCGGGAACTGCTTTACCAGTGCTTCCGCATCATGCTTCACCACATGAACATTGAAAATAATACTTTCAACTTTCTGCGATTTAAGCTCGCGAACCGCTAAGACCATATTGTCAAAAGAGGGATCCGGTACGATGGACAGTGATATACCAAACCCTTTTTTCTGAGCTTGCTTACGGATGCTGCTGGCGATCAATGAGATTCCATGTAAACCTATATCCAAAGTAATAAGACCGACAACACTTGCCTTTGCTCGGCTTAGTATTTGGGCACCCCGGTTAGGTACATAGCCAAGTTCATCAATGGCCGCCAGGACCTTTTTCTTGGTTTCCTCAGCAACACTAGAAGAACCATTTGTAACTCGAGATACGGTTTGTGTTGATACCCCTGCTAACTCAGCAACCTCTTTAAAAGTAACGCTCATCTGTACGGACTTATCCCAACATTCTGCAACACGAATCTTGATTCTATCATCAGCATTGCTTATTTGCCTATTGAATTACCATTGCATGGCTTTGAGTGTTTGTATGTTTTGCTTGTTAAATGTTTTCGAAAACATATTTTGTTGTTGCGTACGAATTCATTTCAGAAAATAGGAAGATCTTGATCACGAACTTGGTGGAGAGATCTGGAAATAATCCACAAATGAGCACATGATTACATCAAATGTTTTCGTAAACACTAAGGCTACAGAGATGAACAAGATCGTCCACTTAAAAAGTAAGAATAGCAGTCTGATTATTAAGGTTGACCGTATTCCGGAAATTCTGCATTGGGGATCTGCAATTAGTCAGATCGATGACGATCTTCTACTTTCGACGGAAAGACCAATCTCTCAGGCTCGTCTGGATGTGGACGTTCCGCTTTCGCTATGTCCGGAGCTTGGTAGTGGCCACTTTAATGCTCCAGGTATTGACGGTCATCGAACTGGCTATGACTGGGCACCTGTATTTGAAGTACAAGACCAGAGTGTCAGCGAAAACAGTGCTGCGTTTACGCTGCAAGATTCAGTAACTAATCTTCAGCTTGAAATCGAAGTAAAGCTAGACTTTGAAACCGATGTTGTACAAAAGCGAGTTAGCGTAACGAACAAAGGTGACTCAGAGTATTACCTGAACAAGCTAACTTCGACACTTCCTCTTCCTCACCATGCTAGCGAGTTAATGAGCTTCCATGGTCGTTGGAGCCGGGAGTTCCAGACACACAGACAATCTTTTGCTCATGGCGGATTCATGCAGGAAAACCGTCGTGGTCGTACATCACACGAAAACTTCCCGGGCCTTTTGATTGGTACCGATAACTTTAATGAACAAAGTGGTCTCGTTTGGGGCTTCCATCTTGGTTGGAGTGGTAACCACCAACTCCGTGCTGATGTGAAGAGTGACGGCCGCCGATTTGTACAGGCAGGTGAGTTGCTTCTTTCTGGAGAGGTGGCACTGAAAGAGGGTGAAACTTATACGACACCTTGGCTGTATGCGTGTTACAGCACGACAGGTCTAAACGGTATCTCAGATCGATTCCACCGTTTTGTGCGCAGCAATATTGTGAAGTTCCCAGTAGATAAACCTCGTCCGGTACACCTGAATACATGGGAAGGTATCTACTTTGATCATAAGCCTGAGTACATCATGCAGATGGCAACTGAAGCGGCAGAAATGGGGGTAGAGCGCTTTATCATCGACGACGGCTGGTTCGTTGGTCGTGATGGCGAGCGTACGGCGCTTGGTGACTGGTTCCTGGATGAGAAGAAATATCCAAATGGGCTCGAACCAGTCATCAAGCACGTCAACGACGCTGGTATGGAGTTCGGTTTGTGGGTTGAACCAGAGATGATCAGTAAAGACTCCATGCTCTACCGTGACCATCCAGATTGGGTGCTCGGATTGCAGGGCTATCATCAGCCTTCCGGTCGCTGGCAGTATGTATTGGATCTGCAAAACCCAGATTGTTTTGATTACCTATACGAGCGTCTGAACTCATTGTTGACTCAGTACAATATTGCTTATCTGAAATGGGATATGAACCGTGAACTGGTTCAGCCTGGTCATGAAGGTCGCCCAGCGGTTAATGGCCAGACAAAAGCCTTGTACAAATTGCTTGATAACCTGCTCGAAGCGCACCCGGAAGTAGAAATTGAGTCCTGTTCGTCAGGTGGCGGCCGTATTGACTATGAAATTCTGAAACGTACTCATCGTTTCTGGGCATCTGACTGTAACGATGCACTGGAAAGACAAACTATCCAGAAGGGTATGAGCTACTTCTTCCCACCAGAAGTCATGGGTGCACACATAGGTCCTGATGAGGCACACACAACCAGCCGTATGCACCATATTAATATGCGAGGCATGACAGCACTTGCCGGACATATGGGCGTTGAGTTAGACCCGGTTAAAGAGTCGGCGGAAGAGAAGAAGGCGTTTGCTCATTACATTGCTCTTCATAAGCAGTATCGCGATCTGCTTCACTCTGGACGCAGCTTCAGACTGAATGCTTCTGATGGTCGACAGAATATCTACGGTGTGATGAATGACGACGAAATGGTGATTACCGTTTGTCAGTTAGCAATGCCGGATTACGCCTTGCCAACACCACTGCGTATCAGCTGCATTGATACAGAAGCTACCTATGAAGTGAAGCTAGTCGAGATGCCGACAACCAGCTTCCAGTTGATGAAGCAACGCCCTAAGTGGTTGGATAAAACTCTGACGTTAAGCGGCGATAACCTGAAAGAAGTGGGTCTAACTTTGCCAATTCTCGATCCGGAGTCTGCTTTGATGGTTTACTTCAAAAAGATCTAAATTTTACTCTGACCTAAGGCGTGCCTGAGGAGATAGAGTTTTCACTGTGCTGTTCCATTAAGGGGGGACAGTGCAGTCTTTTTATTCCAAGCCTTACACAAAGTGTAAGGCTTTCTTTGTATTTAAAGTAAAGTTATTGACCACTCAAATTCCATAAAATGAGACATTGCTTCCGGTGTAACTAGTACGGCATCTATAACGTGCAAGCGTTTACAAGGGCTTCTTGTCTATTTGCTGACACTTCCTCGACTCCTTTTTCTACATATAGTTGCAATATGTTTCCTTTAGAGTGAAAAATTGTGGAAACGTTTACACTAATTTGAGTTTGATCACAGCATAAGCGACGAATAGACTCTAAACTTCATACAAGCTCAATGAACAATCCAGGGTTCGTTGAAATTTATTTAGCGGCGTGGGTAACACGCCAAAGAGAGGCAAATGTGAAAGTTCTAGTAACAGGTGGCATGGGCTATATCGGCAGCCACACATGTGTGCAGATGTTAGAAGCAGGCATGGAACCAATCATTATCGATAATCTTTGCAACAGCAAAACTGAAGTGCTTGCACGCATTGAAGCGCTGACTAACCGTCGCCCGGAGTTCTACGAAGGTGACATTCGTGATGAAGCTCTGTTGGATAAGATTTTTAGCGAACACGACATCAAATCAGTGATTCACTTTGCTGGTTTAAAAGCGGTTGGCGAATCTGTTGCAAAACCTCTTGAGTACTACGACAACAATGTGAATGGTTCTCTTGTATTGGCACGAGCAATGCGAAAAGCAGGTGTTAAGAGCATCGTGTTTAGTTCATCTGCGACTGTTTACGGTGATCCAGAAGTGGTGCCAATCACAGAAGATTCACCAGTTGGCGCAACAACTAACCCATATGGCCGCAGTAAATACATGGTTGAGTGTGTTTTCTCTGACTTCTTTGATGCGAATGACGACTGGAGCATCACGCTACTTCGTTACTTCAACCCTGTAGGTGCGCACCCGTCAGGCACTATGGGAGAAGATCCACAAGGCATTCCAAACAACCTGATGCCATTTATTGCGCAGGTTGCAGTAGGCCGTCGCGAAAAACTATCTGTGTTTGGCGATGACTACAACACGCCAGATGGTACTGGTGTTCGTGACTACATCCACGTTATGGATCTGGCAGATGGTCATATCGCAGCACTGAAATCAGTAGGTGAAACGGCTGGCCTGCACATCTACAACCTGGGCACAGGTAACGGTTCAAGTGTGCTTGAGATGGTCGATGCGTTCGGCAAGGCTTGTGGCAAGCCAGTACCTTACGAACTATGTCCACGACGTCCGGGCGATATCGCTGAGTGCTGGGCAAGCACGGCTAAAGCTGAGAAAGATCTTGGCTGGAAAGCGACCCGTAGCGTGATGGAAATGACTGCAGACACCTGGAATTGGCAGTCGAAGAACCCTCAGGGTTACTAATTTAATTTACTAATCATCGGGTGTCCGTTACCTGGAAATTAACGTGGCACCTGAGTTTTTACAAAATTTGAGAGCTTGTATGTCTGATATCAAATTCGATCCGGTTGATCATCCTCACCGTCGTTATAACCCGTTAACGGGCCAATGGATTCTGGTTTCTCCACACCGCGCAAAGCGCCCTTGGAGTGGTCAGGACGAAAAACCTTCAACTGAACAACTGCCTTCATATGATGAAAATTGCTTCCTTTGTGCAGGGAACACTCGTATTTCTGGAGATAAAAACCCTGATTATGAAGGAACTTACGTTTTCGGTAACGACTTTGCAGCCTTGATGACTGATTCTCCGGATGCACCTGAATCAGACAACCCACTATTTAAAACACAAGGTGTTCGCGGTCTTAGCCGCGTAATTTGTTTCTCCCCTGATCACAGTAAAACGCTTCCAGAACTGCCAGTGAATAAAATTCGCGGTGTTATTGATACCTGGGATGAACAGATCGAAGAGTTGGGTAAAGAGTACCTATGGGTTCAGGCCTTTGAAAACAAAGGTGAAACCATGGGTTGTTCTCAGCCACACCCTCACGGTCAGATTTGGGCGAATAGTTTCCTGCCAAATGAGATTGAGCGTAAAGAGAAGAATTTAAAAGAATACTACGAAAAGTATGGTTCTAACCTGCTGGTTGACTACGTACAAGCAGAGCTGAAAGACGGTGAGCGTACAGTGGTAGAAACCGAGCACTGGATTGCTGTTGTTCCATACTGGGCGGCATGGCCATTTGAAACTATGCTTCTGCCTAAGACGCACATTCGTCGTATGAGTGAGCTTACTGATGAGCAGCGTGATGACCTTGCTGTTGCAATCAAGAAGCTAACCAGCCGCTATGACAATCTGTTCCAGTGTTCATTCCCATACTCAATGGGTTGGCACTATGCACCTTTCTTCGAGGAAGGTACAGATATCGATCATTGGCAGCTACACGCACTTTTCTATCCACCACTACTTCGCAGTGCAACTGTACGTAAGTTTATGGTGGGCTATGAGATGCTTGCTGAATCTCAACGTGACCTGACAGCAGAACAGGCCGCACAGAAACTACGCGATTTGAGTGATGTTCACTACAAAGAGCAGGAATAAATCTATTACTAAAGAGACAGAATTATGACAACTTTATCCACTAGCGTTAAACAGGCATTTAGCTCCGTTTTAGGGTATGAAGCGACTCACCTTATTCAGGCTCCTGGTCGCGTAAACCTGATTGGCGAACACACTGATTATAACGATGGTTTCGTACTTCCTTGTGCAATCAATTATCAGACAGTGGTGGCTGCTGCAAAACGTGATGACAACATTGTACGTGTTGTTTCCGTTGACTATGGTAACGCAACTGACGAGTTTGACTTAACAAAAGAGATTGAATTTCAACAAGACAAGATGTGGGCAAACTACATTCGTGGTGTTGTGAAATTCCTTCGCGCTCGCGGTTTTGAGTTCAAAGGAGTTGACCTTTCTGTAAGTGGTAACGTGCCACAGGGTGCCGGCCTGAGTTCTTCTGCTGCTTTGGAAGTGGTTATCGGACAGACTTTCAAAGAGCTTTATAACCTTGAGATCAGTCAGGCTGAAATCGCACTGAATGGCCAGCAAGCAGAGAATGAATTTGTAGGCTGTAACTGCGGCATCATGGATCAGCTGATTTCTGCTGAAGGTAAAGAGAGCCACGCGCTGCTAATTGATTGTCGTTCACTGGAAACGACAGCGGTTTCTATGCCTGAAGACATGGCGGTTGTGATCATCAACTCAAACAAAAAACGTGGGCTGGTTGATAGTGAGTACAACACTCGCCGTGAACAGTGTGAGCAAGCTGCGCAAATATTTAATGTAAAAGCGTTACGAGATGTTTCTATTGATGAGTTTAATGCTAAGGTTAACGAACTAGATCCTGTTGTGGCAAAACGTGCCCGCCATGTGATTACTGAAAATGACCGTACTGAAGAAGCGGCAAAAGCATTGATTGCCGGTGATATGAAGCGTATGGGTGAGTTGATGGCTCAGTCTCATGCTTCTATGCGCGATGACTTTGAAATCACAGTAAAAGAGATCGACTACCTGGTTGACGTTGTTAAAGAGGTTGTTGGCGACAAAGGTGGTGTACGTATGACAGGTGGTGGTTTTGGTGGCTGTATTGTCGCTCTTGTTCCACCTGCGTATGTGGATGATATTAAAGCTACAGTTGAAGCTAAATACGAAGCAAAAACTGGCCTTAAAGAGTCAATCTATGTGTGTCAGGCGAAGGATGGAGCTGGCTTAGCCGAAGTACTTTAAGCTAAAGGAACGTCATGGCTGACACATTAGAAAAAACAGAATCGTTAGAAAAGACGATGACAAGCGAGGCGACCTTTGATGGTCGTCCTGCTATTTTGGTCACACTGAAAAATACCTCAGGAATGAGTGTGACCTTTATGGATATTGGAGCAACGTGGCTCAGCTGTAAGGTACCGGTTGCCGGGGAAGAACGCGAAGTGCTTCTCGGTGTTTCTACAATGGCTGATTTTAACCGTCAAGCTTCCTATATGGGTGTTTCTGTTGGTCGTTATGCCAACCGTATCGCTAAGGGACAGTTTGAGATTGATGGCAATCAGTATCAGGTAGAGACCAATCAGGCAGGCAATACACTGCATGGTGGTCCTGATGGGTTTAACAGAAAGCGCTGGGATATTAGCGAGCAAACAGATGACTCTGTTCGTTTTAGCCACATTTCTCCAGATGGAGACCAAGGTTTTCCTGGAGAAGTCAAAACATCAGTAATCTACAAGCTGACGGAAGATAATAGGGTTTCAATCTGTTATGACGCTGAAACCGATGCGCCCACACCCGTAAACCTGACCAACCATGCCTATTTCAATCTGCTTGGTACGGATACAGGAAACAACTGCAAAGAGCACATTGTAGAAATTGATGCATTGCACTACCTGCCAACCAATGAAGTAGGTGTACCCCTTGGTGAGCTTGAATCTGTCGAGAGTACCAGCTTTGATTTTCGTAATCCGAAGGCAATTGCTACCGATCTTTTAGCCGATGAGCAGCAAAAGAATGCGAAAGGTTATGATCACTCATTTTTGCTTAATCCAAAGCGTGACTTGGCAGGGGCAGCAGCAATCGTTTCTTTGTCTGATGACAGCCTGAAAATGAAGGTTTATACCACGAAACCAGCTATTCAGCTCTATACGGGTAACTGGCTTGGTGGGACTCCGAATCGAGTTGGAGGAGAGTATCCGGACTATTCTGGTGTTGCACTTGAAACTCAGTTTTTGCCAGATTCTCCAAATCATCCAGAGTGGCCACAGGCGAGTTGTGTGCTAAGGCCTGGAGAGAAATATAGTTATACCACCGATTATCAATTTGAGTTTTGATGCTGTTTTAACTTGATGACAGGTTAAATTGGTACCTTGTTAATTAGGTGTATAGGTAAATAGAAAAGCCCTTCTGAGATTAACTCCGAAGGGCTTTTTAATATCATTTTCTGAACGAATACACACGATCTAGTACATCTGAATCAGGGTTTTAGTAACATATCCACTTCGCGGATCTTTCGATCAAAGATGTAGTCAGGATCGTTTTTGTCGATGGCGACAACATGTTTTTCAGCAAGCTCTGTTGCCTTTTTGACATATTCCCGGCACTTGCACTCGGTTGTTTTTATGTCCTGACAGAGTGAAGAGCCAGTCTCTTTTACAAAACCGTCGATGACGTTATTGTTGGCTTCGCTTTCTCCCAATACCATCTCTACCGCATAAAGTGCACCACAAACCCCACCTTTTGCTCTGCCACCACCGGCAACCTGAGCGGATTTAATAGTAAGGTCTGTCATTCCCGATTCAGGTTGAAATGCCTTTAGAACTGCCTGAATACAGTTTAAGCCTTCTTCACCATGGAAAAGCTTTGCTGCTTGTTCTTTTTTCATAATCTAAACCTAGCCAAACTCAAATCTGCTTAAAATATTAGCACCCTTTCGTTCAACTAGTTTGATATATGACAGTTTTATCAATTCTTGATAGGTGCAATTTTACTGTTTTTCTACCGACATCCGTCTAACGATGGTTGGAGAGAAACGGTTCGCTTCCTGCTCAGTTTCGTTACCCTGCGCAAGCTCTAAAGAGAGTCTTGCTGCTTTTTCAGCCATTAACTGGATTGGGTAGCGAATCGTCGTCAGCTTAGGATGTACGTATTTTGCAATTAATCCATCATCGAATCCGACAATCGACATCTCCTGTGGCACTTTGATGCCATTTTCTTCAAACACAGATATTGCACCGGCCGCCATGTAGTCGTTATAGGCAACAACAGCAGTAAACGGCACTGATTTAGTTAACAGGTTTGTTGCGGCAATTTCACCACCTTCACTGTTTGGTTCACCGTACTCAATAAAGCTTTTTGGTGCATCAAGGCCATTATCACGCATCGCTGACAGATAACCTTCGATACGCTCATCGGCATCCTCAATTTGGTGTTGAGATGCGATATGTGCAATTTTCTTATGTCCATGACGGATCAAGAACTCGGTCGCAAGGTATGAACCTTTGCGGTTGTCCAGAGAGATACAACGATCAGCAAGCTCAGGGATATGGCGGTTAATAACAACTAATCCCTTTACCTCATTGGCATATTCAATAATGGTTTCATCAGAAAGAGCTTTCGAATGGATTATCAGTGATTCACAGCGGCTGTTTATCAGAAGCTCGATCGCTTCTTTCTCATCTCTCTGGTCGTGGTAACCGTTACAGATAAGTATATGTTTTCCGTGTGCCTGAGCGATGTTGTCGATCGCCTTGACCATGGTGCCGAAGAATGGGTCAGATACATCCGCAACAAGTACACCGACAGTGTTTGTACTTTGGTTTACCAGTGCGCGGGCATTAGCATTTGGTCTGTAACCGAGCTTTTTCATCGCTTTTTGTACAGACTCAATGGATGTCGCACTTGCTTTAGGGGATTTATTAATCACTCGTGACACAGTTGCCACTGATACGCCAGCTTCTCTTGCTACGTCTTTTATGGTTGCCATTCTTTACACCAGCTTATGAGCTATCTACTTCTAATGCTCCTAATTAAACGCTTTGTGTAATTTTTTTCAATGAAATAGTTCTCATAAATGAATTTTTGTTTTTAACTTATTGATTATTAAGGATTAAAATTAGTGTAAACGTTACATGAATTGCTATAAATCTCAACTAAAAATCGAAACTTAGCCCGAACTCTATACTGTCTTCGCGATCTTCAAAGTGGGTATAGGTGATAGAAGGGCGGAGATAACTCAGATTAAAAGCTGCCACAAGTTCGTGATACCTAAAGTTTGTTTTAGTGCCTTCAACAGGAATATTAGGTAAGACGTATCGGTTGTTCTTTGTGCTAAGTTCCTGATTAAATTTATAGATCCAATCGATTTGATTAACCGGGCTCCATATAAAGCCAGCGCTGTATTCGAAGGTATTAGCACGCTGGTTTTCCCAACACCATTCATTCAAACAGCTCTCAGTTGAAAGCTTGTGGTTGTAGTGGATATCCCCTATGAGTGTCCAGTCTTCGTGGAGTATTTTTGCCCCAAAGATACCAGTGGAAATCTTGTGTTCGCTTATTTTGATTGTATTTTCAGTGTAATAGGTCATACCTGAATAAATCGAGTAGCCAGTACCCACTTCCCAGCTTAAGTCCGTATCGATATCTCCGAAAACTCGGAACTCGTCACTTAGGTAATAATTCGCATCCAGTGTTGCTACGGTGTTTCCATTGTTTTGGGAAAAGCTAATACCAAAAATATTGGTGAATTTTTCAATACTTTCAATAATATCGTTCGCTGACGCAGGGATAGATAGAAGCGTAAGTAAAAGGAGTCGCCACATAATTACTGCACTTTAAGTGGTGCATTCCTTGCAGGAGAAAGCCCCTATCCAAAGGGGCCTGATATAGGGGAAGTTGTTTAACCGTTTATTCGTTGGTTAATCACAGTTCGAGCACGCTGTAGATTATTTTGATCAATATTTTGAATCTTGCTTCTGTCTAGATTTTTCACGGCACTTTCCGCTTTTTTTCTATCTATTCTGGTGACGACACCTTCCTGGTTAACCATCACCCAGGTCTCTCCGACCTTAGCGAAAGTATTGTCTAATCGATCATGAGAGATGATCTCAGTTTCGTATTGCTGTATTCCATCTTTGGTGTACATGAACAACTGGCCATCTTTGTAATCCATCGAGCCGATCACTTCACCATTTACTTTTATCAAAGCCGTATTTCTTTCACTGTCTATATCAGTGATTTGAATATGATGTTTTTCAATACCGCCATCTACTACAGGTAAATCATTATTGGGTGTATCAAAGATATGGCCTTTGCCGATGACACCATGTTCGTTGATGTGGAAGTCCTGACCTTTGATTCGGATGTTGCCGTTACCTAAATCCAGAACATAGATATCGTATCGATCTTGCGTAGCGGTATGAATAGTGACTTTACCATTGTCATTGGTGAATGTGCCTGCAGTTTTGCCGTTGACGATAATTTCGTTGTCGTTAACCTGAACATGATGTTTATTCATACCACCATCTGCTACAGGCAAGTCGTTATCTGGGATAGGATGGGTTGGTAATTGATCGCCCGGTGTAGTCTCTATTGGATTAGAAATGCTAGGAAAAACCGGTAGCTCATCACCACTCGTGCTGCTTGAATTTGTACTTAGTAGGCCTGCAACCAGTGCAGCTGAAGTACCGCCGATAACCGCCCATGTACCATTAGATTGTTTCTCGTAGGCTACATATTCATAAGCAACTACATCACCAATTTGTGCATCTGAGTAAAGAGCATCTAGGGCCGCTTGAACAGAAGCATCGATTGATACCATTTGTTCTGTGATCAGCTTTTCTGTTTCAAAATTTGCAGCTGCAACATCCACTTTTTGTGCCAGTGCATTAAAAGAAAGTGAAGAGATCACTGAGATTGCGATAATTGTTTTTTTCATTTTCCGTACTCGTAAATAGATTAATAAGTAGTAACTAAGCCATCAGTCGTTGCTAGTGCTCCTGATATGGGAAAATATTATCTATTTGTATGAGTAGGCTCTATTCGATTGTTGGAATGTGCGTATTAACTAGAAGTTAATACGCGCTGTGTTCGGTAAAGACTCGCTTCACGATACCAGAGAGCCACTTCAAAACCGGATCTTGTCGATTTTTGTAGTGGAAGAATATGGAGATATCAAACTGAAAGGACTCTTTTGGTACGTAAAAGTCAGCGGCAGAAAGCTGAGGGTGTCGCTCAAGATGGAAGTACTGGCTGGACGGAAAAATAATGTCGGAGTCAGAGATAACTTCAATAATAGCTGATGGCAGTTCCGAGCGAAAAACGATCTTAGGCGTTACTCCTGATAGTTCTTGTTCGATAATTCTGCTGGCATGGGAGCGTTGGATATTCCAGTCAGCAGCGATCAAGGTTGCTATTTGGAACTCAGCAATATTCTCAAGGGTAGTTCCTTGCTCAAATAAGGGATGCTCTTTTCTCATATAGAGCCGGAACTGATCATGGGCGACTTTCTTTGTGACTATCTCTTTTGGAGTGTCCGGTAACTCATAGTTCACCCCAAACCGGATATTACCATTTTGAATATCTTCGATGGATGTCTTCGACCAGTTCACCAGATGCAGTTCCAGATCAGGTGCTTGCTTGTTTATTTCAGTAAACAGGTCTTTCCCGATTGCTTGTAACAGAAAGGGAGAGACTGCTATTGAAAACTCACCATGAAGAACGGAAGGATCGAACTCGCGCAGAGCATTTATGTTGAATGCAAGGCTGTCCAGCAGCGGGAGTATATTATCGTGTAGCTTTTCAGCAAATGGAGTGGGAGACAGGCCAGAGGGTACTTTTACAAACAACTGATCATCAAAATGATCTCTAAGGTTGTTTAAAGATTTAGTCAGGGCGGGTGGCGATACATTAAGGCGGACAGAAGCTTTCTGAAGATTACATTCCTGATAAATTATCTGAAAAGTTTTCAGTAAGTTCAGATTTAAATTTCGAAACAGATCCTTTGCCACGTGCTCACTCCTCCAAAAAGCATGCTAACCAGTATATAGGTTGGAGGTATGAAAAACAGTACGTTAGAAATAAATAAGCGTCAGTATTGTTTAACACTGACGCTTATTGCTTTCGGCCTAACTAGGCCAGGGGTTGCGGAGAAACTATTTATTTATTGACCAGATTCGTGCAACGTTCTCAGCCAGATTTGCAAGGTTGATGCCTGACTCAGCAAAAGCAGTTGGAAGATCCATCGCCCTTGGGACTGCAGCAAATACCGCTTCAATACCTATGTCATAAACCGCCTGATAGTTTTCACCAACGCAGCCGGACATGGCTATCACAGGCACTGAGTGCTTTTTCGCTTCACGGGCGACACCCATAGGTGTTTTCCCATGTACAGTCTGCCAGTCAATTCGACCCTCACCAGTAATGACCAAATCAGCACCCTCGATGCGTTCACTTAGCTGAACGGTTTCAACAACAATATCGATACCCGCTTTTAGTCTTGCTGAAGTAAACCCGATAAGAGCGGCACCCATACCACCGGCAGCACCCGCTCCCGGAACATTGACCACTTCTTTGCCAAGTTGAAGCATGACCTTCGCTCCGTAGTGTTTTAGCCCCTGATCCAGGTAGACAACATCGTTAGACGTAGCCCCTTTCTGAGGACCAAATGTGGCCGAGGCACCGTGTTCACCACAAAGTGGATTATCAACGTCACAGGCAACCAGAATGTTGGTTTGTTGCAATCTACTATCCAGCTCATCGACATTAATATCACGGATTTGGGCAAGCCCTGCTCCGTTTGGTGTCACCTGATTTCCTTCGCTATCAAGAAACTTCGCCCCCAAAGCGGTAAGCATCCCGATACCACCATCATTGGTAGCACTTCCTCCAAGGCCAATAATCAGTTTGGTTATACCGCTATCCAGAGCGTGCTTAATTAACTCTCCGGTTCCCAGGCTGGTAGTTAGCTTAGGATCCCGCTTGTCAGACGGTACATGGTGAAGACCACTTGCTGCTGCCATCTCAATGACCGCTGTGGCGTTGTCGCCAAGTATTCCGTAAAACGCATCTACAGGAGTATTTAGAGGACCAGTAACAGAAAGTTCTACCAACTTTCCATCGGTTGCATCAACCAGTGACTGAACCGTACCTTCGCCACCGTCTGCAACGGGTACATGAACAAACTCCGCGTCCTGCCAAACTCTTTTCAGACCAGTTTCTACTGCCTGACACACTTCTTTCGCTGTTAAGCTCTCTTTGAATGAATCGGGGGCGATAACTACTTTCATATTTGTAATAACCTTATTTGTGAATAACGACTTCTTACAGAAGTACCAGGCTAAGGATATAAACCAGTGTCATCGCTGTAATACCCTGTACAAGTGTTGCCATTGTTTGAGCGCGGTATGCGAGGCTAACACTCATACGGCTGAACTGAGATACAACCCAGAAGAAGCTGTCGTTTGCGTGAGATACTGTCATTGCACCAGCACCGATAGCCATAACAGTCAGGACACGACCCATTTCAGAGTCAAGGCCAAGCTGAGCCAGCATTGGAGCAACAAGAGCAGATGTGGTTACAAGTGCAACGGTTGAAGAACCTTGTGCAGACTTAAGTGCTGCTGCTACGATAAATGGCATAAAGATACCTACACCAAGAGCCGACAGTGTTGCACCCAGGTATTCGCCCAGTGGTGTTGCTTTTAGTACTGCACCGAACGCACCACCGGCACCTGTGATTAGCAGGATAGGAGCCGCAGATGTGATGCCCTGGCTGATACGCTCACTGAACTCAGCAACCTTGTTTTCAGACTTAAGCAAACGAATAGATAGGAACAGGCCGATAATTAGAGCTGTCAGAGGCTGGCCAAGGAAAACAAGCACATCGAACAGAGCACCTTCGCCCAGTGGTGCACTTGGGAATTTAGCGATTGAACCAAAACAGATTAGTAGGATTGGAACGAAGATAGGAGCGAACGCCTGGCTTGCCGTTGGAAGCTCGCCATAAGCCGCTTTAAGCTCTTTCCAGTCCTGGTGTAGTTCTTCTTCATTTTCTACGTTGTCAGGGTCAACGTCTTTAAAGCGGTTCGCCCAAAGCATACCAGCCAAAGCTGCAACAGCACCAACGAATACACCGACAGCAATCACTAGGCCAAGGTTAGATTCAAGGCCAAGGTTACCTGCTGCTGCAATTGGACCTGGTGTTGGTGGAACAAAAGTATGAGTCGCATACAAACCTGTTGCTAAAGCAACACTCATCGCAACACTGGAAGTCTTCAGACGTTTAGCCAGAGACTCTTTTAGAGAGTTCAGGATTACGTAACCTGAGTCACAGAATACAGGAACCGATACGATGTAACCGATGATGCTCATGGTTAGCGTAGGGAAGCGGTCACCAAGAACTTTGATTACTGTGTCTGCCATGGTGATTGCGGCACCACTCTTTTCGAGAATGATACCGATGATAGTACCGAGTACGATAACAAGACCGATGTAACCTAGAATACCACCAAAGCCGCCGGCAATAGTTTTAGCGATAGTTGCGGAAGGTAGGCCGTAAGCAAATGCAGCCAGAAAGGCGGCCACTATTAGCGCCAGGAAAGGATGTAATTTAAATTTTGTCGTGGCGAGAACGATAAACGCTATGACACCCAATAAAATCAATATAAGACTCATGTTTCACTCCGTTATAGTTATGAGCAGGCTGCTAAAAAAGTGGCAGCCATAACTCTTGTGAATTTGTTTTGTGATTTTGGTACAAATTCTATAACTATTATCTATGGGTCAGAGTGGAATTCCTTCGGGCGAGTAAACAAAATTTTTTGTGTAAAATAACTTCATTTTTGTTCATATGAACAAAAACTAACTGGATTTGTTGATCTGGATCGCTATATACAGCTCTACCAGGCCGGCGAAGGTATGAGGTGATATTTTTGTGATCTCTTCGACTTTGTTAAGGCGGTATCTAAGTGTGTTTCTATGTATAAACAGTGAGTTAGCACATTTTTTAAGATTGCCGTCACACTTAAATAGTGTAATTAATGTTTTTATCAGTTGGCCGGATTTATCGTTTGCGTTTAATTTAACAATTGGTTCACATAATTGTTCACCTTGCCAGTTGTTCGCCAGAGGGGATAACAATACCGGTAACTGATTGGAATCAAAGAGATGCTTGTTACTGTCAGGCATGTTTTTTTTACCAAACTGAATGACCTGTTTGGCACTTTGGTAGGACAGGTGGATCTTCTTAGGTTCAGCAAAATATTTTCCAAGCCCGACATGAACGTCGAAAATGCCGCTGGCATGTAAACGCTCGATAAGCTTATCAATTCTCTCGCTTTCTGACTGTCTGAACCCTTCTACATCTTCTTTTTTGTATGGCTTTAGTACAACAACTTCGTTCATGGAAACAACCGCAACAAGGTTGTCCCTGTATGGATATTCTAAAATATCAACAACTTGCCTTATATCTTGAAGACTTACATCCCGGCTGCCAGATAGGAACTCGATAACCGTTGCAACTCTTGGCTTATTCAAATCGATGTTCAATCGGGAAGCCCAGTTGTGCAATTCTGCCTCATTTAAGTTGTTACTTATCCAGGCGGTAATAAACTCTTCTTTGTGGCGTTTGTCCCATTGCAGTTGTTCTGTCAGAGCGGCTTGTTCCACAATCATCTCTGCGGTCATCTTAACCAGATTGGCATAACTGCGGATGGTATCAGGGTCGCCAGTGATACCAACGACACCAATGACATTCCCCTGATTTTTAAGTAAAAGATTGATCCCGGGCTTAGCGCCTTTTAATGTCTGACAGGTTTCTTCAGAAAGCTCAACAGTATCCCCATGTTTTATTGCTAATAGAGCACCATCGTGTAAATGCCCGATTCGGTGCGCATCACCGCTGCCGATAATAATACCTGCATGGTTCATTACGTTGATGTTGTTACCGATAATGTTCATGGTGCGATCAACGATCTGTTGGGCAAGTTGGTGCTCTAAAATCATATTCGTTCCGAATGTCTTTAGCTTAGGCTGGTAAAACTTCGTTCATTCTATAAAGAGTTGCTTATTTTTCTAAAGATAAAAAGCGTGAAATTGAGAAACAGAGCATTGGAGGAGGGAATAGGAAACAAGGTAAGCCTCCCTCTGACAAAGAATCAGAGGGAGAACGGTTTATCGTTGAGTCACTTCAGGCAGAACCTGACCCACAGCACCACTTGGCTGAGTGATACCCAATATGTTGGATAGCGTTGGTGCGATATCGTATGGAGTAACAGGTTTTGAAATCACCTGATCATCAATGCCTTTACCCTTAAAGATAATTGGCACGTGAGTGTCGTAACGCCATGGTGAACCGTGAGTGGAAGCGATAGGCAGCCCATCCAGATCGCTGATGTAGTTCAGGTTCTCAAACACCAGATAAACATCACCGGAGCGTTTCGGGTGATAATTGTTCTTAATTAACCTCATCACACGGTGATCCGGAACACTGTTGTTTTGAACATCGACCGTAGGTACTGCGTAGGCAACGCCATTGACTTTGGCTACTTCATCAGCCACCACGTGCTGTACTTTGTTAAGGTCGAGTTTATTCTTTTGAATGACATCATGGTTCAGGTAGATATACGGTTGTGCATACAGACGAATCAGCTCTTTACCAACACCAAATTCTGACTTCAAACGTTCATTCAAGCCTGATTTAAACAGACTATCTTTATTGAAATACTGTGCTCTCGATAGCCCCAGCGTTTTTGCTACTGGTGACGCTTCGGGTGCACCGTGGTCGGCAGAAAGTACGATTAACGTGTTCTTCAGACCAACCTGCTCATCAATTTCTTTGAAAAGCTTAGCAAGGGTTCTGTCCAGGCGAATCAGGTTATCTTCTGTTTCAAGGCTGGAAGGACCGTACATATGAACCACATAGTCGTTGGAGGAGAAGCTAACCGCCAGATAGTCGGTTACCTCATCCTGCCCCAATTGTTCTTGCTTAAGTAATTCTGTCGCAAATTCTGCGGTGAGTTCATCACCAGCCGGGCTGATAGTGAGCATGGTACCAAAGTATTTGTAGCTCGCAGGCCCGTATGGGTGCGGGAATGTTCGGGCAAATCCACCCAAATCGACTTTGTGCTCTACTTCTTTTTCGGAAAGCGTATATTCTTCACGAGGAAGCGAGAGCTCCCAGCGTTGTTTGCCATAGCGGGAAGGATAAGCCTGCGCGTTCCAGTCATTTACCCATTGAGGGTATTGATCATAGTAGTAGTTACTAGTGACAAACTGAGATGCCGCTTTAGAGAACCAGTAGGCCTTACCTGCATGCCCAGCTAAAGAGATGGCTCCGCGATCTTTGACTGATACACCAAATACCTTAGCTTTCCCCCCTGTTGCAAAGGCGAGCTCATCACTGAAGGTGGAGCTCATAATTGGAATCGGAGAGCGCCCATCATTTTTTGCTGCGGCTTGTGTCGGATCAATCTCGGTGCTCTTATCAACATCAGCACCCGCAGTCAGGATGTGATAATCACCATCTTCGACGTTGTAAACGATGCGCTCTTCCGTTCTGTCGTACCATACATTCCCAACCATACCGTGCACAGATGGTGGAGCACCTGTTGCCAAAGATGCATGCCCTACGATTGTTTCAGTATTGCCGTGCTGATAGTGAGCATTGGTGTAGTAAGTGCCTTCATCCATTAAGTATCGGAAGCCGTCATCACCGAAATTATGCTTATAGCGATTCAGAAGATCACCACGCAGTGCATCTACGGTAATCTGCAGGACTAACTTAGGTTGTTCAGGGGCGCTTAATGCTGCTGGGGATAGCAGTGTCATTGCAGTTGTAGCTGCGACTATTGATATGTTTTTCAAAGTGTTCGCCTACTATAAATAATGTCATTGAATTGAGATAATCCGCTGGAGAGTGCCAAAGACGCTGATTCGCGGAGCAATTTATAGTAGCAAAATGTCCTATTACTGTAGGCTATATCAGATATATCGAAAGAAACAAAAAACCGGTGAAAAATCACCGGTTTAGTATGAGTGCTATATCGAACTCAATTAGTTGTTGCTGTGTAGCTCGCTGTTCAGTTCTACCGCAGATTTGTTGGTCAGACATTCAATTTTGCCTGTTACAGAATTGCGACGGAATAGAAGATCCGGTTTGCCAGCAAGGTCACGAGCCTTAACTACTTCTACTTCCTGACCAGTTGAGTCAAGCATGCTTACTTTTGAACCTGCTGTTACATATAGGCCAGATTCGATAGTACAACGGTCACCCATTGGGAAGCCAAGGCCGGCATTCGCGCCAAGCAAGCTGTTTTCACCAATCGAAACAACCACAGTACCACCACCAGATAGCGTACCCATGATAGATGCACCACCGCCGATGTCAGAACCGTCACCAACAACAACACCAGCAGAGATGCGGCCTTCAACCATGCTTACACCCGTTGTACCCGCATTGAAGTTGATAAAGCCTTCATGCATCACCGTTGTGCCTTCACCAACGTGAGCACCAAGACGAACGCGAGAAGTATCTGCAATACGAACACCAGCAGGAACCACGTAGTCCACCATTTTAGGGAACTTGTCTACGCAATCGACAGTTAGAACGCGACCAGCAAGACGAGCTTCAATCTGACGATCTGCCAGCTCAGGAAGATCGATTGGACCTTCGTTTGTCCATGCGATGTTGTGTAGAAGACCAAAGATACCATCAAGAACAGTACCGTGAGGCTTAACCAGACGGTTAGAGATAAGTTGCAGCTTCAGGAAACCTTCAGCAACAGATTGTGGCTTTTCATCAGACTCAAGAATAACCAGAACAAGAGGCTGCTCAGAAGCTGCCGCTTTTTCAGCAAAAGATGCGTTAGCAACATCAGCGTTAGCAGCAAATGCTGTTGCCAGCTCTGCGGCTGTTTCTGCTGAAACTTCGATAGCCTGGTTGCCACCTTCGTAACCCGTTACTTTCGCCAGTGCAGCAACCACTGCTTCAGAAGGGTTTAGTACCGGGTTTGGGAAAAATGCTTCAATAATTTTGCCTGCATTGTTTTTAGTTGCAGTACCAAAAGCTAAAGAAAAGTGAGCCATAGTTACCTGTCTCCAAATAGAATGAGTTGTGATTTGTTCCTGTTGCTACGCATCATAATGAGAGTGATTCTTAGATGAAAGGGTTGAAAGAAAGAAAGTCCGCAAAAAGATATGCCTTGTCTTTTTAGAGATATATTTCGGCAAAAAGAAATTAATACAACTAACGCTATCTTACTTTAAGACATCAATACTTAAAGCTTCACTAAGCGAGTTCTTTATTATTTCAGGTTGCATATTGTTAGAGCTAAAATGAATGCTTAAAGACAACAGATTCGTTACCTGCACTACGACGCCTGAACTCAGTCGATATGATAACCGATAGTTATGGACCCGTGGTTGAGTGTCGAAGTTACGATACCTGGGGTAAACAGAGAGCTATCTCTTGGCGTGAATAAGGTGATCCGTCTGATGTTATTCAAAAAGCGATAGCCAGTCGGGGCTATACCGGGCACGAATACATCGAAGACGTCGCCTAATCCATATGAGTAGACAGGTGTATGATGAAGTGCTTGGGCGATTCTTGAGTGCGGACCCTCTGATTCAGGCTCCTTATGTGACGAACAGTTTTAACCGTTATTCTTATGTAGTGAACAATCCTTTAAAATCTATTGACCCGACAGGTTTTGTATTTGTCAGAAGATTCTGATGGGCCCGGAAGTAGTATTACGGGTAGAACCAGTGTTGATTTAGAGGGCGAGAAAGATAGACGTCGGGGGAAAATAGAAACCGGAATGGTTTAGATAGAGACACGGGGAAAAAAGTAGTAGAGAGATGCTTTTTATATGAAGCTAAATTGACTATAAGGTCATTGTTTGGTGGTCCACTTACCAGACGAAATTGATTCTATTAACTGGAGAAAAATGCAGTTTTACAATCCAAAAATGACATACTCTAATTTCCAGTATTTAAAACATAAAGTTCTGATACCTATGAGAATAGCAGCGGGTGTTTATAATGGGTCGTTTACGGGATACGACAAATACTTTGGAAAGGTTTATTCATGAGAAGAGGGGTTTCAATATGGAATGTATAAGCATTCGGTCACAGGGCACGTAATAGTAGGTTTCGCTGGGACTGATCCATTATCTATGGGAGATTTATTAACAGACGCAGCCCAAGCTTTAGGTGTAGAGACGAGTCAATATAGTATAAGCAAATCAGTTGAGCCAAATAATATCTGGTGAAGATGTCCTTTTCGTTGGGCATTCAATAGGTGGCGGTTTGGCTTCAGCAGCAGTGATGGCATCTGGTGGGAGTGCAATGACATTTAATGCAGTAGTTCACAATAACACTGTAGTTGATATTTCTAAGGGGTGGTCAATAAACAACTATGTAAGTACTGACGACGTGATTCAGAAATTAAACTCATTAACACCTAATGCTAGTTTGAGAGGTGACGTTAGATCTCTTGGTCCTGTTGGTCAACATGGAATATCCGACATGTGTCGCGCTGTGTCTACGACATGCTAATAAGGAAAAATTTTATGAGATACAGCATATTGATTATTATGGCTTTTCCGTTGCTAACATTAGCATTTTCATCCTCCGACAAACTAACTGACTTGAAACAGCAGTATGAAGATGAAATTAGAACTGAAAATGTTTATTTTATGCCTCTAGAAAATATGTTTGAAGATGAAAAAACTCTTGCTTTAGCCAAAGCAGCTAAGAGTGGAAATCTTAGAAGGATAGACATACTGATAGAGCAAGGAGTAGATATCAATCAACTAGGGACAAAGAATGCTACTGTGTTACTTTATTCAATACCGAATGAGCAGGGATTTAATCACTTGTTAATAAATGGGGCGAATCCAAACGTTCTATTTGATAGTGGGGGATCAGTAGTTCATGCTGCAGCTTCAATGGACAATATATTTTTTCTAACAAAAGCATTAGAACATGGTGGAGACGCTAACTTACGCTCATTAACAAGTGGACGTAGCCCTTTGTTTAACGCTGTTATGAAAAACAATGTTGCAGCGATTCAATTGCTTGTCAAAAACGGTGCTGATATGTCTTTATATGAGAATGACCGACCTGCAGGTATATATGGATTGTCACCGTTGAGCTCAGCATTATATGGTCAGAGGTATGACAGCATGTTGACTTTATTGAGACTGGGTGCTGACTTTAACCAGGTTGAGAAAAATAAAGGACAGACAATACTAGACGCAGCAAAAAATATCGCTAGCCGTTTAGAAAAACCATCTGGACAACTAATAAATATAATAGAGTGGATGGAGTCTAAAAATCATGAAATGGATAAAGAAGTACAACAAAATAGGGAGTAAGATTTTGTCTTTTGGGGGTGAAAAAAAATGATGGGGTCAGGTCTTACCTTTTGCTAGTTTGAAGGTGGTGTATTGATTTAGGTATTAGTTATTTGGATGAGGTGGGTAGTTGAGCAGACCATTAAGGATATAAGATTCAGGTGCTCTTTATCATGTGACATTGTGTGGTAATACTCGGTAGTCGATCTATTAATGTGAATCAGACTTTGACTTGCTTCTTAAGGTGCGTTCAGATAAATGTGAATGATTTAACTGGATGATTCATAGCTATTGTTTGATGACCAATCATTACCATCTTCTGGTGGAAAAATTGAATGATAATTATCAAAATTAGAAAAGTTGTAGTAGTGACAGTTTTATTGCTTTTTTCTTCGATTACTATTGCTGAAAATATAGACAAAGCATTCCTTTCTGGTAGTAGTGTCTATAAGGTATATGTTCAATGTGAAGCGAATATAGATGAGGCTCAGGTTTGTTTAGATTACTTTTATTATTTAGGTAAGGAAAGTAAATTGGTGGCTGTTTTTAATTATCGACCTATAGACGAGTTAGAAGAAAAAAATATACCTATTGAGAACGCAATGGAAAAACTCATGATGTTATTATTGAGTCACTTAAACCCTGAAGCTTCAAAAATATTAGGTGTTAAAGACGTTGATATAGAAAGGAATTTTAATGTCAATCCTTACAGATTGGAGGATGTGACAATAGGTTTGACGTCTAGATATGAAAATAAGAGTTATTCGGGATATTTTCGTGTTGTGGGTGAAGAGAATAAACGCTTTAGATTTAAGATTAGGAACACAGACAAAACACCGGTGAAAATGCTTGAAGAAGATTATATATTTAGAAGCCAGATGCAGGAGTATAAGCAAAATTAATGAGGGTAAGATTTGCCTTTTTTATGAGACTTTTTCTCTTTACAGCACTCAGCCATTGAAGCTATAGGCCTCAAGATTTATCGCGAAGGTGAATTGAAGGTTAAGAAGAGTGCTACCTACGTCATGAATAAAGTGTCTCCAAAAAGAAAGCCAGCAACAGGTGCTGGCTTCGAAATACTCTTTATGGATTACGCTGCGTCAGCGTCCTCAGACGGTTCTTCAACCGCTTCTACCTTCTTAGGCTTTTTTGGTGCTGGTTTGCGTTTAGCACCAAGAGCGAACAGAACATCTTCTTTATGTTGAGCAAGGAACAGAGATAGCTCTTCTTGTTTAGCTTCATCTTCGATAAGCTCACTTTTGCCAAGCAATTCAAAAAGCTCATCCGCCATATCCAACATTTTGTCATAAGCGTCAGCTTCAGCTTTAGAGGTAAAAGTCATCTTTTCTTCTCCGTTGCGCTCCACCACGTACTTGACGATTACAGCCATGGTTATCCCTCGAAAATTTACTTAAGTTAATTACTGGTTGTTTATACAGTTTTGGGTGCTAAAAGTCCAGTTTAGAGTTCTATTCTGTGACAGTGGATTCTTCCCGTAAATTTTGTCCTTTCACGCCGGACACATATGTTAATCTGTTAAGCAATAAACCAAATTCGCGAAGGTGTGTATTTGTTTACTGTTTACCATTCAAATCAGATAGATATTCTTAAATCCATACTGGTAGAACTGATTAAAGCCAACCCTCTGGAAAACCCGTTTGATAAAGAGATGATTCTTGTTCAGAGTCCGGGTATGTCGCAGTGGCTGAAGATTGAACTGGCGAAAGAGCTGGGAATTGCTGCCAATATAGAGTTTCCTCTGCCAGCGACCTTTATCTGGAACATGTTTGTGCAGGTTTTAGATGATGTACCGCAGCGTAGTGCATTCAATAAAGAGTCAATGACCTGGAAGTTGATGCAGGTGATTCCAGAGTTGTTGGAAAATGAAGAATTCTCCCCTCTGAAACAGTATCTGGAACAGGACAAAGATGGTTCCATGTTGTACCAGTTGGCTGGCAAGGTAGCAGACATCTTTGATGGTTATCTTGTGTATCGTCCAGAGTGGATTGCGCAGTGGGAAGCGGGTGAGTCTGTCTCTATTCTGAATGATGAGCAACCTTGGCAGCCGATTTTATGGCAAGCCTTATATGATCACACCTTGTCTTTAGGTCAGTCACCATATCACAGGGCTAATCTGTACCAGGATTTTATTGAAACGCTTGAAGGCTATAGTCATACCTTTGAAGGACTACCTGAAAGAATCTTTGTGTTTGGTATCTCTTCTCTGCCTCCACGCTATTTAGATGCGCTTAAAGCTCTGGGTGAGCATACCGATGTTCACATGATGTTTACTAACCCTAGCCGATATTACTGGGGCGAAGTGCGGGATCGAAGCTACCTGGCGAGGCTGGCAAACCAACAGAGAAAGCAGCTTGAATGGCAAAAGGATCACTATGAGCCAAAAGGTGATGCTGCCGTTCTAAAAGGGACGGTGGAAGAGAACATTCGTGATGAGTTGCATACTGATGTCGTCGGGAACTCCCTTCTTGCTTCTATGGGTAAACTGGGTAGAGATAACCTGTATCTGCTGTCACAGTTGGAATCCAACGAGATAGAGGCCTTTGTCGATATCAATCGCGATAGCTTACTACACCAGATTAAGGCAGATATTCTGAATCTGGAAGAGCGTCAGGATGATGAGAACATCGATTCCAGCACTCATAAAAATCCAGTCTCTGAAGATGATACTTCGTTGGTGATTCACGCTTGCCACAGCCCGATGCGCGAAGTAGAAGTACTACACGATAATCTGCTGACAATGTTTGACGATAATCCGGATCTCAAACCAAGAGATATTATCGTTATGGTGGCAGACATTAACGCATACAGCCCGGCCATTCAGTCTGTATTTGGGAATGCTCAAGGTGAGCGATTTATCCCATATTCAATTTCTGACAGAACCAGTGCAGAAGAGAGCCCGGTACTGACGGCGTTTATGAACCTGATGGTATTGCCGGAAAGTCGTTGCAGCGCTTCTGAATTGATGGAGTTGCTTGAGATTCCAGAGATACTTAGTCGATTTGAAATCAGCGAGCAAGAGTTTGATAGAGCAGGCCTGTGGATAGAAGAATCGGGTATACGCTGGGGGATTGACGCAAACACCGCAGCAGATTTCGAGCTTCCGGCTTCAGAACAGAATCATTGGCTATTTGGCATTCAAAGAATGCTTCTGGGCTATGCCATGGCTGGCGAAGATACCTTGTTTGAAAATGACGAGCAGTGGTATTCACCTTACAACGAAGTGCAGGGGCTGGACGCTAACCTTGCAGGTAAACTGGCCCACTTTATCTCTCAGATACAACATTATCGGAAAGTGCTATCAGTCAGTCATTCTGTATCAGGTTGGAAGCAACTGGTTTATCAGATGCTGGATGATTTCTTTAAAGTGGAGCTGGAAGGCGAGATTTCACTAAAGCTTATTCGAGACACGGTAAGCAAGTTGGAAACAGAACTTGAAGAAGCGTTATACGGTGAAGAAATTACGCCTTCAGTGATTAACCTCTACTTTGATGAGAAGCTATCAGGTTCTCGTGTAAGTCAGCGTTTTCTGTCCGGTCAGGTGAACTTCTGTACACTGATGCCAATGCGATCCATCCCATTTAAAGTGGTTTGTCTACTGGGAATGAATGATGGCGCTTACCCACGCTCTGTTCCAAAAGATGGGTTTGATCTCATGAACGGACGAGCCATACCGGGAGACCGTTCCAGACGTGATGATGACAGATATCTATTCCTTGAGGCGTTAATTTCCGCTGATGAAAATCTGTATATCAGTTATGTAGGGCGCTCAATTCAGGATAATACCGAACGGGTTCCATCCATATTGGTCACAGAGCTTCTGGACTACTGTGGAGAAAACTTCTGTCTGAAAGGGGATGAAGCTGAGCACAGTGATGTTTCATCCAAACAATTGAAAAACTGGATTACTCATGATCATCCTATGGTGCCATTCAGTGAGCAAGCTTTTGACAGAGAGAAGCCAAGTTATGCCAGCGAATGGCTTCCTGTGGTGAATCACAAAGGGATGAAGAGAAAAGCATTTATCCAGCCGCTGCAGGATGTTCTGCTGGATTCAGATCTGTTCAGTGAGTTACCACTGACGGAACTACAACGATTCTGGCGTTTACCTGTGCAGTATTTCTTTAACCGAAGGCTCAAAGTGACGTTCGATTATGCGGTGAGCAGTCTGGAAGATGAAGAGCCATTTAAACTGGATGGTCTGAGTAGCTACAAAATGCGGGATGAACTGCTCTCCGGAATTTTGAAAGCAAGACTGAATGGAGCTGATGAAGCTGAGGAAACTGAACGTTTTATCCGTCAGTACAAAGCTAAAGGCGCACTCCCTGTTGGTGCGTTCGGCGATTTGGAGTTTGAAGTAGGCAGTGAGCAAGTGAAACAGTTAGTGGATGAGCTGGCTCACTACTGTCAGGCACCGCTGGAAGATATCGAGGTTAACCTGAAACTTGAGTTATCCGGCTATGAAAAAACGCTGATGGTCACAGGATGGCTGAAAAACCAGTATCAGTCTGGAATGGTCAGATATCGAAGCGGAAAGATCCGAGCTCAGGATTGGTTATCTGCCTGGATTGATCATCTGTTCCTGTCGGTATCGGGTGCAAGCAGGGCGACACATATTATTGGCTACGATCGCAGCGCGAAGAAGCAACCCCTTCAGCATAAGGTGTTACTCCCTCTGGACGCCGACACAGCTATGCAATACATAAATCTATTGATCAGTCGTTATTTTGAAGGGATGAATCAACCTTTGGCCTATTTCCCAAGATGTGCGTTAGCAGGAGCAGAGCAGTTGCTGAAAGGGAAGGAAGACGCTGGTTCAAAAATGGAAGCCACATTTAATGATGGTTACTTTACTACGGGTGAAGGTAGCAACAGTTATATTCATCGGGTCTGGTCTGAGTGGAATGAGTCTCTTGAAACTCAGGTGTTGAACCATACTCAGGATGTACTGATGCATGTACTTAAGCACAGCCAGGATATTGAAGAGTATAAAAGTTGAGGGTTAATTGGGTAGATGGTTATCTGATTATTTGGAAAGAAGGGTCAGGAAATTTGTGGCCGTCTACGTTTAATTATTTTGTGTAGGGTGTTGCTAATAGTAGTACGGCCACCAGGGTCAGAGGGACCACAAATTCTGTGCAGGGGATACTAGCCAGATGTGGCGTGATGATCCGTGACTAGGATCTCGATTTACTTTCTGGTTAAGGTTCAAACGAAAGTTTAGTTTCAATAGTTAGTTGTAGATCACATAAGACAACCACTTGCGGTGTGTGAAATATTAATAAGGCAGAAGAATGGCAAAAACGCTGGATACCATGACATTTCCTCTTCATGGAGCTCGGTTAATCGAAGCTTCAGCAGGTACGGGGAAAACATTTACAATCGCAGGATTATACCTTCGGTTGCTTTTGGGTCATGGTAGTACTGAAACTCGTCATCGCGAACCACTTACCGTCGATCAAATCTTAGTTGTAACCTTTACCGAAGCGGCAACAGCTGAGCTAAGAGATCGTATTCGTGCCAGAATTCATGATGCGCGTATTGCTTTTATGCGTCATGAAAGCAGTGATCCAGTGATTAAGCCCTTGCTTGAAGAGGTTGAAGACCATAGCTGGGCGGCTAAGACGCTACTCAATGCTGAGCGTCAGATGGACGAAGCTTCTGTCTATACAATTCATGGTTTCTGTCAACGAATGTTGACTCAAAATGCGTTCGAGTCGGGGAGTCGTTTCAACAACGAGTTTGTTACTGATGAATCTCAACTAAAAACATTAGTAGTGTCCGATTACTGGCGCAAAAGCTTTTACACTTTATCGCATCAATTAACCTCACTTGTGCGTGGCTACTGGGATTCTCCCAAAGCGCTATTGTCAGCTATTTCTCCATATCTTACTGGTAGCCCCCTTACGCTAACGGTTGAACCAATGCGTGGAGATCTTGAGTCTCTGCACCTTGCAAATCTGAAGTTAGTGGATGATTTTAAGCAGCTATGGCTTCAACATGAAAGTGATGTGGCTGTAACTATCAATGAATCTGATGTAAGTAAGCGTTCATTTACTAAAAAGAATCTGCCTGCGTGGATAACGCTTATTTCGACGTGGGCGATAAGTGAGACTAAAGATTATGAGCCTCCAAAGGAGCTAGAGAAGTTCTCAAATGAGTTTTTGCAGGAGAAGACACCTGAAGGTAAAAACGTACCTGAACATGAACTCTTTGATGCCATCAGTGAGTTCCTTGCCAATAAGCCGGGGTTAAAAGAGCCGCTTCTTGCACATGCGATTACGACTTGCCGACAGATGTTGGAAGAAGCTAAAAACAGAAAGCGTTGGCTCTCATTTGATGATCTGCTTACTCAGCTTTCTGGTGCTATGGATATGGATAGCAGCGGTATGCTGGGAGAACGAATCCGGCAGCTATACCCGGTTGCAATGATTGACGAGTTTCAGGATACCGACCCACTACAGTACAGCATCTTTAGTCGTGTATATCTGAATGAGCCTGAATCGGGACTGTTTATGATTGGTGATCCTAAGCAGGCGATTTACGGTTTCCGTGGCGCTGATATCTTTACGTACATAAAAGCCAGAAACGAAGTGAGTGATCACTACACACTTGGTACAAACTGGCGCTCCAGTGCTGCTATGGTGGCTTCGGTTAATCAGATATTTAAGTTTTCGGAGAGCCCATTTCTATACGATAGCGATATCCCGTTTATACCGGTATCGCACAGCCCCGGAGCTGATAAACGTCAGTGGTTTTTAAAAGGGGCCAGTCAGTCAGCATTAAGTTTCTGGAGCCTGGATAGCGATGAACCCGTCGCTAAGTCGGACTATTTGGAAGAGATGTCTGAATCAACAGCGAATCAGATTCAAACCATGTTGGAGCTTTCGAATCAGGAGCAGGCTTATTATCAGGATGGTAAAGGCGTTAATCATAAAATTCAGGCGGGCGATATTGCGGTTCTGGTAAGAACGGGAGCTGAAGGGCGGCTTATCAAGGATAAACTTGCCAGAAAAGGTATCGCCAGTGTCTACCTTTCAAATCGTGATAGTGTCTTTTCCAGCTCTGTTGCTCAGGATATTCGAAGAATTCTTATTGCATCATTAGCACCAGAGGATGAATCAGCTTTACGCGCGGTACTGGCATCTGATCTGTTTTTTATGGATAGCAATCAGTTGGATCAGCTTAACCATGATGAGACATTGCTTGATGACACCATGGGAGAGTTCAGGGAGTACCGAAAACTCTGGTTGCAGCGTGGTGTGATGCCAATGCTCAGAGCTGTTCTTAGCAAAAGACATATTGCAGAAAACCTATTGTCTGAAGAGAACGGTGAGAGACTATTGACCGATTTCCTTCATCTTGCGGAGCTACTACAGCAATCGAGCCAAACAATAGAGAGTCATCATGGCCTGTTGCGTTGGTTTTCTGAACAGATAGATGAGACTGCGCTTGGTGAGCGAGGGGCTGGTGACAACGAAATTCAACGTCTGGAATCGGAAAAGAATCTGGTACAGATTGTGACCATTCACAAGTCTAAAGGACTTGAGTATGACTTTGTCTTCCTACCATTTGTCAGCGCCTATCGTGAGGCGGGTAACGCCAAGTATTACGACGAGCAAGAACAGAAAACGATTCTGGATATCCGTCAGGAAAAAGCATCGCTCGCGCAGGCCGATAAAGAGCGACTTGCTGAAGATCTAAGGTTGCTATACGTCGCCCTTACTCGCTCGGTTTATGGTTGCTTTGTTGGTATCGCCCCGCTAAAAGGTCGTTCCAAGAAGAATCCTTCCACAGCACACCTAAGTGCGATTGGTCATCTGATACAGGAAGGAGAGGCGCAAGACGCAAGTGCATTAGCAACTTGTTTGCAACAGAAGCTGGTGGATACCGAAATGGAAATAGCGCCTTTGCCTGTGCCGTTCGACACCAATACACAGCTCTCTCTATTTGGTGAAGAAGATGAAGCACAAGTAGAGCTGTCTGCAAGCAGATTAAATAATGAAATCGACCGAAGTTGGCGTATGACCAGCTACTCAGGGCTTGTCAAACAAGGACACTCTCATTCTGAAACTGCGTTAGAGGAGCCGGCGCTAGATCCCGCAGGTTTGGATATTGACTCTCTGGATGATGTTGAGCCGGAAGAGATTGAAGAACCACTGCACTCAATTTTTACCTTTCCCAAAGGAGCTCGGCCGGGTACGTTTTTGCACACCTTGTTTGAAGAAATTGATTTTACTTTACCGGCAGATTCCGCAGAAACTCAGGAGATTATTTCCCATCTACTGGAGAATGAGCAGTTTGAACCAGAATGGTTACCAATCTTACAAGAGTTGGTGGATACCGTGCTTACGACACCTTTAGATGGCAAGTCACTTGTACTGAATCAAAAGGGAGACGACCAGAAACTCGTAGAGATGGAGTTTATGTTGCCTGTCTCAGTATTATCTTCGACACTTCTTAATCGCGTTACACATGAGCATGATCCCCTGTCTGCACAGGCTGGTGACCTTGGTTTCCAAACCACCAGTGGCCTGTTGAAAGGTTTCATTGACTTGGTCTTCGAACATGAGGGTAAGTACTACGTACTTGACTGGAAATCTAACTACTTAGGCGATGATGTCGAGGATTACCAGAAACAAGCGCTGGATAACTCGATGTTGGATCATCGTTATGATCTTCAGTATCAGATATATGCGTTAGCCCTGCATCGATTCCTGAAATTCAGAATTCGTGATTACAGCTATGAAACGCATTTTGGTGGTGTTTACTATCTCTTCTTAAGAGGAATCGATAAAGAAAGCAGTCCGGCTAGTGGAAGTGGGATTTTTTCCGCACGACCAACTCAAGAGTTTCTGGAGGCGTTAGATAAGTTGATAGACGGTGAGTGCGATGGCGCAAAACTTTCAGGAGGTGAACATGCTTAAGTTGCTGGAAGAGCTGTCCCGTAAGGGTTCTATTCGCCAACTGGATTATCAGTTTGCCCGGTTTATTGCTTCTCAGGAACAGAACAACGATGAACAGATAGGTTTTATTGCGGGTGTTGTAAGTGCGGAGTTGGCGAAAGGGCATATTTGTATGCAGATCAAGAACTTCAACTTTGCCAGAGAACTAGGCCTATACGGTGAGAGTGCTGAAAAGCTACGCCATTTGCTAGAGATTGTTGACTGGGAGCAACTCTTCGCTTTATCGAACTGCATTGGTCAGCCGGGAGAGGCAAAGCCACTTATTTTTGATGGTGAGCGTTTATACCTGCAAAGGTATTGGTTTTATGAAGAAACATTAGCAAAGAAACTACTATCGTTCAGTCAGCCTGTTGAGATGTCAGCACCAGAAACAACGGCACTGAGAACCATTTTGGATGAGCTGTTTGCCCGTGAGTATCGATACTTGCTTGAGGCTCTAAAGAGAGACGAGGGAGGCAATGGGTTAACACGTCAGCAATTGGTGTGCGATTTTCTGGACATAGTTGAAACAGAACCTTTGGATTGGAGTTCTATCGATGAGATTTTGCTCAGCGCCAAAACAGAATCCGAGCTTAGCGTTTTAGATAGTCTGGTGCCGCTGAAAAACTGTATAAACTGGCAAAAAGTGGCGGCAGCGGTTGCATTGACCCGACGATTTTCGGCGATTTCGGGGGGGCCAGGTACAGGTAAAACCACAACAGTAGCCAAGTTACTGGCAGCATTGTCTGAACAAAGTATCAGAGCGGGAAGCTCGTTAAATATCAAATTGGTTGCTCCAACAGGAAAAGCCGCTGCGCGATTAACAGAGTCTCTGGGAAAAGCGATTGGCGGATTACCTGTCAGCAATCAGGTTAAATCTCTGATTCCGGAGGAGGGGAGCACCATTCACAGGCTGTTGGGTGCTGTCCCAGGCAGAGCTGAATTCAGACATAGCTCGGATAACCCATTGCACCTGGATCTTCTTATCGTAGATGAAGCGTCGATGGTGGATCTGCCTATGATGCATAAGTTGCTGGATGCGTTGCCTTCCCACGCTAGATTAGTTTTATTGGGAGACAAAGATCAGTTGGCATCCGTTGAAGCTGGAGCTGTGTTGGGCGATATCTGTTCGTTCACAAATTACGGCTATAGCCGAAGCCAAGGCAAGTTGTTGTCGAATCTGACGGGGCACCAACATTTTAGTATTTCAGAGCAGGGAGTATCTTCTCTTGCTGACAGCCTATGTATGCTGCGTAAAAGTTACCGATTTGATGCGCGCTCCGGCATTGGTCAGCTTGCCCGAATTACCAATGAAGGGAAGATTTCTGAGCTAAGTGATGTGTTTACACGATTTAACGATATCACTCTCTATTCTCTTGGTGAGAATGACTATAAGCACATGATTGACAACGCTGCGAAGAATTATCATCCCTACTTAAACAAAATTCGCCAGGCAGAGCTTAGTGAAGATGAAGAGGAAAAACTCGCTCTTATTAAAGATAGCTTGAGCAACTTTGGTCATTCAAGATTGCTATGTGCTATTCGCGAAGGTGATTATGGTATTTCAGGATTAAATCAAAGAGTTGAAAGAGAATTAATCCGGAAGAGACTTATTGTTCCTGGTGATGAACTTTGGTATTCCGGCAGGCCAGTAATGATCACGAGAAATGATTATTCTCAGGGATTATATAATGGCGATATTGGTATTTGTTGTGTTGATAATGAGCTGAAATTGAAAGTTTATTTTGAGCTCCCTGATGGCTCTATAAAAGCGATTCTTCCTAGCCGGGTTCCTGAACATGAAACTGCTTATGCGATGACAATCCATAAATCCCAAGGTAGTGAGTTTGACACCCCAATCATGGTAATACCGCCACAGCATTCTCCTGTGCTTACTAAGGAGTTGATTTATACAGGGATTACCAGAGCAAAAACATCTCTTACCATATATGCGGATCCCGTTATTTTGGCGAAAGGCTTAAGAAGCAAAACAGTCAGAAATAGTGGTTTGTTGGAAAGGTTATCTAGATAAGTATAAAAAAATTAAAGGCTTAACCACTATGGTTAAGCCTTTAATTATATCTGACTAAGCTTGGGCGACAGCTTTAGAGAAAGTTATATTCTTAATCTGGTGCCTTTTCTGGCAATGGAGAATCATTTTCTTAACACTCTCATTCACTGGAAATACGCAGTGCACGTTCAGTCCGTTAAGAAAATCATTTTCCGCCATATCAATGAAGCTTTGGGCAGAATTACATACAATAGTTTTCATATATGTGCTCAACAAGATTTGGTTTTTCGCTCCCCGAATGTCCATGTGGGAGTGGCGTCCTTCACTTATGAGCCAACTGAGCAAGGGAATTCTATACTTTTGCTGTACAAAAAAAAAGCATCAATTATTACTATTTTGTCCGCTAACTTATAAATAATTGTTTTAAATAATAGTTTAGAGTAATTGTTCTTATACATTTAAGGCGAGAATCTTCGACCTACGCTGATAATTGTAGAGATCCTGTTTTTCCATTGGTAAGTCTGAGACTGGAATCTCATGAAAACCTTGTTCCCGGAACCAGTGCAAACTATGGGTAGTCAGTACAAAAATCTTCTCAATTCCCAATGTTCTAGAATGCTGTCGAATATGGTTTAGTAGTACCAGTCCACGGTTTCCATCTCTGTAGTCTGGATGAATCGCGACACATGCCATTTCTGCCATATGGTCATTAATATAGGTGTAAAGTGCGGCGCAGCCTATTACCAATCCATCCTTCTCTATAATAGTAAACTTATGGATCTCTTGTTCTAGCTGCTCTCGCGAGCGGCGTACTAAAACACCCTGTTCTTCAAGAGGACGAATTAACGCTAATATACCGCCAATATCGTCGATATGAGCAATTCGCGTCTGCTCGGCACTCGCCATTACAACCTGTGTACCGATACCATCGAGAGAGAACAGTTCTTGAATTAAAGCCCCATCTTCGTGATAACTGATTAAGTGGCTACGGGGAACACCAGCACGGCAAGCAGTAATAGAGCCGCGTAGGAAGCGCAGCGTGCCAGAACTGTTGTCGGTGGAGTGATCCTGATTCTCTTCAAGATCTTTAAGAATGCTTTCTGCCTCACTTGGGAAGAGTTCCGCAATGACTTCTCCATTTTCACCAATAATTCCCTGCTCTGAACAGAAGCCGATGAGTTTATCTGCTTTTAGGCGAATAGCGACCTGAGTGGCTACCTCTTCAGATAGAAGGTTAAATGACTCTCCGGTAACCGAGCCGGCAACAGGGCCAAGTAACACTATTGATCCCTGATCCAGTACCTGGTTTATCGCTTTTGTATCTATGCGCCTTACTTTACCACTGTGGCAATAATCGACACCGTCATCGATGCCTAACGGTTGTGCAATGATAAAGTTCCCGCTGGCTACATTGAGTTGAGTCCCCGCCATAGGTGTGTTGTTAAGACTCATGGAAAGACGAGCGGTAATAGAGAGTTGTAGCTGGCCTGCTGCCTGCATAACAACTTCCAGTGCTTTTTCGTCTGTTACCCGAATGCCTTTGTGGTACGGCGTGGTGTATTGGTTTGTCTCTAGCAAGCGGTTAATTTGAGATCTTGCTCCATGGACCAGAACGATCTTTACACCCAAGCTGTGTAGCAGTGCGATATCACTGATAATGTTGGACAGATTTTCCGCGTCAAAAGCTTCACCACCAAGCATAATCACCATGGTTTTACCACGGTGCGCATTTACGTATGGTGTCGATTGTCGGAAACCTTTAACTAGAGCTGTACTTCTGATCTTCATGTTGATTTGATCTTCAAATATATTGGTTTGTGAATTTTTATATGGATATATTGAATTAAAATTCAAATTCATTCAATTGTTTTTTTGTGAGCCAATGAGCTGTGTAAATATCGTGACCTCTTGTTATACTCATCTGACTTCGGTTTGACGCTTACATTACGTTTTTCCAAGTCTTGTCAGTTAAATATGTAATAAAATTAGTATATCAATCAAAAAAATCATTATGGCTAGTATGTCTGATAAACAGATGCGTTATGCAGAGCGAGAGGCTCAACGACTAAAAAAGGCAATTCTTCTGGTAAGTCTTCTTATCTTATTGCTCGTGGTTGGTGCGTTAAGCGTAATACTGAACAGGTATCTGGAGAAGCAAGAGAGCCAGGATAGAAACGCGATATATGGTGTTTGGGTAGAGCAGGGTGTCCCCAAATTTGCGCGAGACAGGTTTGTAGTGCGTGAGGATGCCATATACATAGATGAAAGAATTGTTGATACCCAATACACCTTTGATGGTAGTGAACTAAGATACGAATACGAAGAGCAGCAGTTTGTATACAAGATAAAAGATCAAGATGAAGAAGAAGGTATGATTCTTTTAAGAGTTGAGCCGACTCACTACCTTTCCACATTTAAATTGCAGGGAGTGAAAGATTCAGATGAGACAGGTGCGCTCTCTGAAGTCACGGACTCTTTGTAAAACCTTAATGGACAACATAGTGTTAAAACCTTTAATTCCAGCAGCGTGTGCTGCTTTTTTGTTTGGTTGTGCTCAGCCAACAGACATGGGACAGCAGTATTTTGATACTGAGTTTGAGTCAAACCTGAATAAGGTTGAGACAATCGAGTCAAACCAACCTCGAGATTTCACTACATTTTCAAAACAGGCAGAGCAGGTCATTGAGAACTCTCCTTCACTGGCAGAAAAATATCAGCCTCTGTATGAGCAGTTAAATGCCTGGGTTTTACAAAGCGGAAATCCAGAAGAGTTGGCCAACTATGGGATTCAACATGCTCAATTAGGAGGCGGTGATAAAAAAGGTAACGTACTGTTTACCGGTTACTTCTCTCCTGTGATTGAAATCCGGCATCAACCGGATGATGTGTATAAGTATCCGCTGTATTCAAAGCCTGACTGTTCAGAAGATTGCCCGACAAGGGCACAAATATATGATGGTGCTTTGGATGGGCAGAGTTTAGAGCTTGGTTATGCGGCTAACATGATCGACCCATTTATCATGGAAGTACAAGGCAGTGGCTTTGTACACTTCGATGATGACGATACTCTTGAGTACTTTGCTTATTCAGGCAAAAACAATAAGGCCTACATCAGTATCGGTAAGGTATTGATCGATCGCGGACTGGTGCCTCGTGAGAAGATGTCTCTGAGAGCGATTAAAGAGTGGGTAATGGCAAATGATGATGAAACGGTGCGTGAACTGCTTGAGCAGAACCCTTCGTTTGTTTTCTTTGAACCTAAGTCTGACAATGCAGTGAGAGGTACTGCAGGCATTCCTCTACTGCCGATGTCGTCTGTAGCGGGTGACCGAGAGCTGTTTCCTATGGGGACGCCAATTTTAGCGGAGGTACCTCTGCTAAACCCTGATGGTAGTTGGAGTGGGGCACATCAACTTAAACTTCTGATCGTGTTGGATACTGGTGGTGCGGTAAAAGAGAACCATCTGGACTATTACCATGGGATGGGACCACGAGCTGGTACCGAGGCCGGACACTACAAGCACTTTGGTCGCGTGTGGAAGCTGGGGATGGAGAACACGCACTCTGAGCAACCATGGTTAACAGAACAAGAGAAGATTTTACAGCAAGAACAAGACGCCGCTGAACAGTTGAAAACAGAACAAAACTAAGGCTATTTGATTCAGGCTAGACTTTTTCTTAAAGAGTGCGTATAAAACGCACTCTTCTTTTTTCTATCTTACGAACCAGGAACAAAACATGCGCGAACTAGACTCGCCTGCTTCAGAATCCTATGACCAGAGATTTGGCGGAACTCGTCGACTTTACGGTAACAGTGAAGTTGAAATACTGCGTGCTGCTCACGTGTGCGTGGTTGGTATTGGTGGTGTAGGCTCTTGGGCAGTGGAAGCACTGGCGAGAACTGGTGTTGGTGAGCTTACTTTGATCGATATGGACGATGTTTGTGTAACGAACATAAACCGTCAGATCCATGCGATGACGGGAACAGTTGGTCAGAGCAAAATAGAAGTAATGGCTGAGCGCGTAAAGCTTATTAACCCTGACTGCAAAGTGAATCTGATTGATGACTTTATTACTCCTGACAATATTAGCGAGTATATTAGTAAAGACTTCGATTACGTTCTGGATGCCATTGACAGTGTTAAGCCTAAAGCAGCACTGCTTGCCTATTGTCGTAGTAACAAAATCAAAGTGATTGCTACAGGTGGTGCTGGTGGTCAGGTTGATCCGACACAGATTCAGGTAGCCGACCTGGCCCGTACAATTCAGGACCCACTGGCTAAGAAGATTAAAGACAATCTACGACGTTTTTATAATTTCAGCAAAAATCCACAACGCAAGTTTGGTATCGAGTGTGTGTTCTCTACAGAGCAGCTAAAGTATCCTCAGCCAGATGGTAGCGTATGTTCTACTAAAGCCACTGCAGAAGGTCCAAAACGTATGGATTGTGCTAGTGGATTTGGCGCTGCAACGGTTGTCACTGCGACCTTTGGTTTTGTGGCTGTTTCTCGTATTATTGAGAAGCTACTTCAGAAGTATAAATAGGCAGAAAGGTGATAACACCTCGTTCCCACGCTCCCGCGTGGTAATGCATACCTAATTTCGAAGTAATCGCAAATAGTTGGATTCCGATAGGCATTCCCACGGAGACCGTGGGAACGAGTGATCCGGTATTACTTAATCAGGAACAGTAGTTATGAACTTCCCAACAACACCTTTCCCTTCAGAAATTTCTGCTGACGATATTGTCGCTACCATGTCCGGCTTTAAAGGTTGGGAAGATAGGTACCGTCAGATGATACAGTGGGGGAAAAAGCTGCCGAAGATGCCGGAAGAGCTTAAGGCCTCAGAAGTGGTTGTTGCTGGCTGTGAGAGTCAGGTTTGGTTGCAAAGCCAGTTTAAAGATGGCAAGTGGTACTTCTGTGCTGACTCTGATGCAAGAATTGTCCGTGGCCTGATTGCTCTGGTTATGGCGGCATATAACGAAAAATCGGCAGAAGAGATTCTGAGCTTTGATATCGATGGTTACTTTGAAAAGGTTGGCCTGATAGAGCACCTGAGCGCTTCACGCGGGAATGGACTAAAGGCGATTATTGAAACTATTCAAACTACAATATCAAAAAAATGACTTACATTTCACCCCATGCTTCGTATGAGAACGATGGTAAATTATCGTCATTCCGCTAGCCGCGTGCCTGCGAAGACCGGAATCTGTTTTCCACAAGCGCTCAAGCCACTAGATTCCCGCCTTCGCGGGAATGACGGAAGTTTGAAAGTACATTTTGTCTCGTTCCCATGATTGGAGACCGTAGAAACGATGTGATGGAGTATCTCTCGGTGGGGGTGGCGGAACAAACATCCAAGGGCATGGATGCCCTTGTTTGAGCGCACATGGAAGTCTCGCAGCGATTTGTGGAGTCACTCCCATCGGGAGGTGCGGTGGTTAGCCTACCTCAAAGCATATCCAACGCCTTCTCCAGAGCTACAATAAACCTCTCAACATCTTCAACAGTATTATAAATCCCAAAAGAAACTCTTACGGTTCCCGGAATACCAAACGCATCCATTAGTGGATGAGCGCAATGATGGCCACTTCTTACTGCAATACTCTGCTTGTCGAGTAGCGTCGCTATATCCTCATGATGAACACCTTCCATCACAAAGCTAATAACACTAGAACCCGGCTGGTAACCGATGACCCGGATATCATCATCCAGTTCAGTGAGTTTTCTATAAGCCGTCGCTTGTAGGTGAGCGATATGAGCCTCTACTTCTTCCCAGTCAAAAGACTGATACCACTTAATAGCTTCCGATAAGGCAATCGCTCCGGCAATATTGGGAGTGCCTGCTTCAAACTTGCCAGGCAGCTCTGAATAAGTTGTTCCTTCAAAGGAGACTCGTTGTACCATCTTACCGCCACCGTGCCATGGAGGCATATTCTCAAGTAAATCCTTCTTGCCATAAAGCACACCGATACCTGTTGGAGCATAAAGTTTATGGCCGGAAAACACATAGAAGTCAGCATCAAGTTTAGCGACATCAACTTCTTCATGAACAATGCCTTGTGCTCCGTCTATAACGACTCTTGCTCCCACTTTGTGGGCAGATGTAATCATGGACTCAATTGGGTTGCGAGTGGCGGTTACATTGGTGGTTTGAGCGATAGCAACCAGCTTAACTTTTTCATTGAGCAAAGCATGGAAGCTGTCCTGACAAAGGTGGCCATCTTCTTTTACAGGGATCTTTATGACCGAAGCTCCGGTTTGCTCTGCAACAATCTGCCACGGAACAATATTGGCGTGATGTTCCGATTCGCCCACAAGGATATGATCACCTTGGCGCAAGCTACTTCGTGCATAGGTTTGAGCGATTAAGTTTAATGCTTCGGTTGCACCACGTGTCCAGACAATCTCTTTTGCGCTACTTGCACCAATAAATTGAGCGACGAGCTCTCTTGCCTGCTCAAACTGATTGGTTGCATGAGCTGTCAGGCTATGGCTTCCACGGTGTACATTAGCGTTTTGGCTACTGTAATAGTTTTTAATGGCGTTTATCACACAGTCTGGCTTTTGTGTGGTTGCAGCGCTATCGAAATAGACCAGATCACCGTTTGCCAGTGCTGGGAACTGTTGGCGAACTTTTGTTACATCAAAACTCACTTTTGTTTCTGCTCCTGTTCGCCGAGTTCGAAGTAGTGTAGGTTTGGCAGTGTTACCATTGGCTTTGCCACTTTCCAGGCATGTTCTTTTCCGGAAAGGCGAATGATAATTTCCATCGCAAACTCTAGTGCAGAGCCTGGCCCTTGGCTGGTAATTAGTTTGTTGTTGATGTCTGTGGTAACTCGTTTAACGCGCCATTTATCTTCTGGAATGTGTTCCTGAAAAGCAGGGTGACAAGTCATAATTGCGCCAGGATAAATATCGTGAGTTTGTAGTACCAGCGCCGGAGCGGCACAGATAGCTGCCATCCATCGCCCATCATATTTCTGTTGTTTTATCATTTCGACCAATAGTGTGCTGTCTCTGAAGGTCTCACTTCCTCCCACACCACCGGGCAGAGCGATAATATCAAACTCTTCATCTGCGACATCAACTAACTTACAGTCGGCAGTCAGGGTAACCCCTCGGGAAGCTTTCATCGTAAGACTACCATCAAAATCCGCACTGGCAGTGGTTACATTGTAACCAGCTCGAACAAGGATATCGATGATGGTGATTGCTTCCATCTCTTCTGTCCCAGGGGCGATAGGGACTAACACTGTTTTACTCATGATGTTTCCAACCTTGTTCGATTTGCTTTATTTGATTGTACAGCTTTAGATTCTCAGGGGTATCGATAGAGTGTCTTTGGGCTGTACGACATAAGTATCCATTAATATAGTCGATTTCAGAGCGTCGTTTATGATAGATATCTTGTTGCATGGAAGACTGATTTTTTGCGGTGGCTTTGACAACGTTTAGAACTGTGGCCAAGAGGCTTTCTTTATTGACACTGATCCCTTCGGCTTGCATCACTAGGCTTACTTCAGAGATGACCTTATCTAACAATGGTAGGTATTTATCATTCTCAAGCTCACCGTTGTAAATTTGCTTGATCGCTGTCAGCGGGTTTATCGCACAATTAATCGCGAGTTTGTTCCACAATGCTTCGCGGATATTTCGGTTCCAGATAACTTTCGGAAGAGCATGACTCAATACATCGGTGAGAAACTGGCACTGTTCCCCGGCTTTATTGTGTGCTCCCAACTGTGTTTCACCTGCACCTGTATGCATTACGTGTCCCGCATCAGGTTTAAATGCGGCTTGGGTTGTTGTCGCTATTACAATAGGATAGTGCTGTATGCTGGTAGTAATATCATCAACCGCTCCCATACCGTTGTGCATAAACAGTAAAATGGTATCCGAATGAATTTGATCTAGCAGAGGGAGTAGAGCATCTTTTACTTGCCATGCTTTGACGGTAACTAAAACCAGATCGCTTTGCGCTAGGGAATCAAAACTGTTGGCAGTCAATTGAACAGCAGAATCATGGTCCAGCCTGATAGAAAACAGTTTTTGGGCTGAATCTTTTGTCCAGACAGAAACATTGTGGCCTGCTTCAGTCAGTTTGTATGCCCAGAGTGACCCAATGGCTCCGGCCCCAAGTACCGTGATATTCAATGGTTTTATCTCGAAGAAAGAAATTGGGGAAAGGATAGCGGGGATAGCTTTGAAAACCAAATAAAAAAGGCGCTAAAAAGCGCCTTTTTCGGGGACGAACTATTACAATTTCAATTAGAACTTGTAAGTTACTGCTACGTAGTGGCCAACACCTGAAGACTCAACAGTTGGTGCCCATGGTAGAGCTTTGCCATCTTCGAAGCCATATACGTCTTGGAACAACTTAAGGCCGTAACCTACTGCAAAGCGATCTGAGTGCCAGTAGATACCGTTGAACATTGCTCCACCAGTTTTTGAAGTAGTGTTGAACTTGTTACCAGCAGAATCTTTCATACCAAACTGGTAGTCGATGTAACCTTGGTAAGAAATGAATGAACCATTTTCAAAGAAGTAGAAAGGCTTGAACCAGTTAGTAGAGAACTGGAAACCGTTCCAGTCTTTCGCAGCACTTACGTATGTTGCGTATAGGTTCATACCTACTTTGCCAAACCACGGAAGTACAACATCTGAACCAAGACCAACTTTCTGGTTGTTTACACCATTCGCGCCACCGTCCCAAGTTAGCTCAGATGCTAGGTATACTTCCTGTACAGGACCGAAAGATAGATCTGTACCAGTTAGAGCATCTAGAGATACACGAGGAACCATTTTCATAAACATTTTGTCTTTGCCAGCCTTGTCGCTGCCAGAGTCAGTAGTTAGGTTAAATACGTCAATGTAGCCGTATAGGTCGAACATGCCAGAGCGACCGCCAAATTCCATTTCAAGGTAATCATGAGTTGACTCTTTACCTGCACCTTTTTCGTTGATAGCACCCATTAGGTTGAATTGCATCCACTTGTAGTCGTTTTTGTGGATGTCGCCATCTGAGTAATCTGCTGCTAGTGCTGGAGCAGAAGTCGCAGCCAAAAGGCCAAGAGTAAGAAGTGATTTACGCATAAGGGGACTCTTTATGTTTGTTCAAATGAAAAAAATACTTTTCGATAACGTGCTATTGATAATTTGCACTTTTCTTAAGTGTTCAAGAATTAAACAGTGGATGATTCTTGCGTCACTTTGGAATTCGGGGGGAATCATATCGATAAAAATCTCAAAGAAAAGTGAGATGTAATGCAAAAACTAATATTTATTGTGAGATAGATCTCATGTGTAAAACAAAGATGTGAACTTTTTTGAGTCTTACCTTTTGTTGCATTTTGTTGCATTGAATGTGTGATCTTGGTTTGTATGAGGTTGCATTTTTCTTTTTTCGATTGCGTTCGAATAAACAACAAGTTCGGTTAATAACTTCTGTGGATGCTAGTGTTTATAAGGTCTGTGGCTAAGATGGCTGAAAGTTGAGTATATATTCTATACAAACGTTTGCTTCAAAAAATCAGTATAAAAGCAAGTTTTAGTTTTATTTTTTTGATGTGAGTTTTTTATATTAAAGTTTAATGTTATCAACGTGATACACTGATTGTATGAATATGATAAATGTAACATTGTTATACTATTGATATTTGTTATGTATAAATAAAGCCATCTATATCAACAATTTAATATAGATGGCTTCTTATAAGGAGTAGAAAAAATTGAAGTGTGAGGCTATTCTTTGCGAGCGACTGCCTTCTCTAGCAAGTCGTGGAAGTAATGCCTTAATGACCAAAGCATCAATAGGCTTGGAATTACCATCAGCGCGGTAATAATAAAGAACAAAGACCAGTCATTGAGGTAATCAGCCAGCTCTCCACTAAAGGAGGCTAGCGTAGTTCGCCCGAAATTACCCAGCGAAGCAAGTAGCGCGTATTGGGTCGCTGAGAAGGCTTGCCCAGTCATCACCGTTAGGAAGGAAACAAAAGCCACGGTTGAGAATGCAGTTGTGAAGTTGTCTACGATGATCGTTGCAAGGAACAGGTTCTCGTTTGGTCCTACGTTAGCGATCCATGAGAACATCAGGTTACTGGCAGCCATAGCAATACCACCAATCATCAGGCCCCGTACTATTCCGAACTTCACGTTGAACATGCTACCAACAAGAGTAAAGAATATAGTTACCCACCAACCGATCAGTTTAGAGTAGTGCCCAATTTGTTCGTTACTAAATCCAATTTCTTTATAGAAAGGAATAGACATCCGGCCGAGGAAAGCTTCACCAATCTTAAATAGGAATACGAACAGTAGCAGAGTCAATGCAACTCTTACGCCATTGCGTTTGAAGAAGTCTAAAAACGGTTCTGCGACTGTCACGGTAAACCATGCCGCTACTTTTGAACCGACCACTTCGCTATGACGTTTCTCAGCTTCTTCCTGTAGTACCTCTCGTGCAGTCTTTGGCTCACCAACTAATAGAGTGAATATCATTAGTATGATGATGACCCCCGCCATTCCATAGAAGACGCCATTCCAACCAATGCTATCCGCCTTGATAAAGGCTAAATAGCCAGGTAGTGAATAACCTGTCCACCAACCAATTACCGCCATTGCAGACGCTTGTGGAAGTTTACTCGACTCTGATTTAGGAAAGGTATCAATACGGAATGCGTCTACAGCGATATCCTGAGTTGCGGATGCTATTGCGATGCCTAGTGCCAGCATAGAAGTGAACATCAAATTACTCGCAGGATTAATTCCTGCTATTGCTAACGTGCAGACCAGAATCACAGACTGACAAAGAAATATCCAACTACGTCTCTGGCCAAGCGCTCCTAGTATAGGAAGCCTGACCCGATCGACTAATGGAGCCCATAAAAAGTTAATCGCATAGACAGCAAAAATAGAACCGAAATAACCGATAGCAGCACGTGTTAATCCTGCGTCCTTAAGCCACCCGGACATATTTGAGCCAATTAAAACCCATGGGAAACCGCTGGAACACCCCAACATAAACACCCACATGAGGCGTTTATCCATATAGCTACGAATGGTTTCTGCCCAGGACATTTTGCTTGTCATTATGAACTCCGTTTACCTGACTGACGGGAAGGGGATAAAGAACTGCCTCTGGAATAGAGGCAGCTTGAATAGTCTATTTTTTAACGGTCACTTTGTTGATTACAATCGCCGTGACAGGAACGTCATGGTAGTTATCGATAGACGCTGTTTTTTGTCTTGCCATAGATTTTACGACATCGAACCCTTTAACAACTTTACCGAATACAGCATAGCCTTCATTGCCATGCATGTAATCCAGTGCTTTGTTGTCTTCAAAGTTGATGAAGAACTGGCGAGTTGCTGAATGTGGATCACTTGTACGAGCCATTGCAATGGTAGCTTGGTCGTTAGTTAGTCTGTTGCTCGCTTCGTTTTTGATGGGTGCGTAGGTTGGCAGACGCTTAAAGTCAGTGTCGAAGCCACCACCCTGAGCCATAAAGTGAGGAATCACACGGTGAAAAATCGAACCTTCGTAGCTGCCGTCTTCAACATATTGAAGGAAGTTTTTTACTGTCACTGGTGATTTTTCTGAGTAAAGCTCCACCTCAAAGTCACCTAAAGTAGTTTCGAACACAACAGTTGGTGCTGCCATTACAGATGCACTAAATAAGCAGATAAGAGAAAGTAAAAACTTACGCATTAGAAACGTTCCTTCATATAGTTGTTTAATTCTGAGTCGTTTGCGATTTCAGCCAGTACCAGGCTGGTTACATCATTTATAACCATTTCAATTTGTGCATCTGAAGCGCTGAATGTACCTGTTTTACTCGCTGTACCATTAAAGGTTTTGACTAACTTACCTTCTGGCGTTTCTGCGGTGATTTTAATGGTTACCTTCGCTTCCATCTCATTCTGCATAATGCTGTGAGAGACGTTTGCCAATAGTTCAACAATCTCTAACTCAATGGTGTTTTTGCTATTTACGGAAATATGATAACCCTGAGAGCGAAGCTGCTCCTGAAGTGCAGTTTCAAGCGTAATACGGATGTTCTGTTGTGCGTGAATTGGCTGGATATTATTTCGACCGCTGTCCACCAGTGCAACATACTGTGCGGAACGAACATCTTTACTGTCTAAAGTGAAAGATAAGTTATCAACCATCTTGTTCTGGCTGGTGGTTGTTTTTGGAGCAAAGTTTATTTGTGGCTCCTCGGGTGTTGAAGAACAAGCTGCTAAAAATGCAAGTGATGCAGCAATGAACATCTTTTTCATGGTCTATTTCCTTTTTATTTGTAGTTCAGCCTGTCAATGGCACGAAATACAACTTATTTAGTTGCCTGTAAAATAACAAATTTCTGATTTGATGCGACAACTACTACCTGAGATTTACCAAAAAGGCGTTTAAGCTTCACATCGTAGCCCAGGTGGCGGTTACCGATAACTAATAATTTACCATCAGTGTTAAGAACATGCTTAGCATCACAGAACATCTGCCATGCAATATGATCGGTTATCGCATATTGCTGATGAAAAGGGGGGTTACACAATACTAAATCGACCGTCCCTGCTTCAAAACCATCCAGACAGTTGTTCGCAACACAGTTAAAATCCACTTCAGACTCAAGATTGCTGCTTAGGTTTCTTGCTGCTGACTCTATTGCCATAAAGCTTTCATCTACACTTGTAATTTTTGCTTGCGGGTTTAGTTTGGCAGCTTTTATGGAAAGAACACCATTCCCGCATCCTAAATCGAGAATATGTTTTAACTCTGGATCAGACGGAATATGCTCAAGCATAAAGCGGGCACCCAAATCTAGCGTCTCGCCAGAGTAAACATTTGGCAAATTCTCTAGTTGGATTCCATCATTAGCGGACCATCGAGTAACCGGATCTACCTTTTCTGCGATCTCTTTGTTGGGCTTTGCAAAAACCATTCGATGTTTTTTCCATGCCAGAGAGGTGGTGGTATTCCCCAAGAATCGCTCGAAAAGTTTTAGTGTTGATGTGTGAATCTCTTTTGCTTTGTTTACTGCAATAACTGCGCACTCTGCGTTTAGCTGAGAGTTGAGCTGATGAAGTTGCCAGGTAAGAAAACGGTTGTTCTTAGGAATTTGCATTAACACTAAATCAATCTTAGCGGGAAGCGCATCCATGGCATTTAAAAACTCAACGTTATTACACTGGTTTCTTTGCAAGTTTTTAAGTGTACCCTTTTGAGAGATAAACGAATCCGTCACCATATAGACGGAATGCTTTTCCGAAAACCAACAGGACAGAGCACCAAAGTTGTCATTTAAGATAAGAATGTTTTGGCCATCAGGAAGGGCCATTTCTTCAACATGATTGATGATATATTCATCCCCGGCATCCCATGCTTGCAGGGTTTCATTGGCTCTTTTCGGAAATCTGTGGAGGGTTAACGTTCTTTCAGACAGTGTGAGGTCGATTTTCACATCACTCATTGTGGGTTCTTGCTGTTGCGATAATTAATTTTGAATATTGTGTCAGATATTAGTTCCTTGCGCTACAGCTCACTATATACTCACAAATGGGTATTACAGTCATCATGGGCTTTCAGTAACATACTAGCCCGCAAAAGGAGTAGGTAATTTAATGCTTCAGGAAGTTATAGAATCAAAATTAGAAAGTGCGTTTGCTCCAAGCTATCTTCAGGTGTTAAACGAAAGCTATCTGCACAACGTTCCTCCCGGCTCAGAAAGCCACTTTAAAGTTGTGGTTGTGAGCGATGAGTTTGAGGGCCTCAGACTTGTAGCAAGGCACCGTAAAGTGAACGCAACATTATCAAAAGAGCTTGAAGACGCGATTCATGCTTTATCTATTCATACTTTTACTAAGCTCGAGTGGGCTGAGAGAAATGAAGTCGAGCCAGCGTCTGTAAAGTGTAAAGGTGGTGAGTAAAACGCCATTTTTTGTTCGAAAAATAGAAGCTAAAAATAAAAATTCGACATTATAATTAACTTTTTTACAACACTGTGATTTAAAAGTGTAAAGGTTTATATGGACCAATTAACGTTCATTAATGACATATTTTGAGAAATAATCGGACATTTGTGCTGTAGTTCAAACTTATTAAACTTTATTTCAGTTATTGGTGCGATGTGAAGAAAAATAAAGCATTTATGCGCCTTTTGGGCGTGGCATCGCTGCGTGTAAAAATGTTAAACTCTCGAACTTGGAAAACCTGGCGCTAACGTAGTAAGCAAAAGGTGTTATTAATAGGATGTTGCGATTTTGGCTAACATCAGCCAAAACCGGACACAAAATGTCGTGTCTTAAAACTACGCAATCAAAAGAATCTTTTTCCCGATAAAATAGTGCAAGTGCGTATGATTACAATAAAGAAGGGCTTAGATCTTCCGATCTCGGGAGCTCCTGCCCAGGTGATTAGTGACGGCAAAGCTGTCAAAAAAGTCGCCTTGCTTGGCGAAGAGTACGTTGGCATGCGACCTACCATGCATGTCCGCGTTGATGATGAAGTTAAGAAAGGTCAGGTTCTTTTTGCTGATAAAAAGAACCCTGGCGTAGTATTTACTTCTCCAGCTAGTGGTAAGGTTGTTGAAATTAATCGTGGTGCTAAGCGAGTACTTCAGTCTGTAGTGATTGAAGTTGCTGGTGAAGATCAGATTACTTTCGACAGCTTTGATGCTAAAGAGTTAGCTAACCTTGACCGTGAAGTGGTTAAGAAGCAGCTGGTTGACTCTGGTGCATGGACCGCTTTGCGTACTCGTCCGTTTAGCAAGGTACCTGCTATTGATTCCTCAACTCAGGCGATTTTCGTTACTGCAATAGATACCAATCCATTGGCAGCTGATCCTGAAGTGATTATCAATGAGCAATCTGAAGCTTTCGTTGCTGGTCTTGATCTATTGACCACTCTGACTGACGGTAAAGTTTATGTCTGTAAAAAAGGCACAAGCCTGCCGCGCAGTGAGCAATCAAAAGTAGAAGAGCATGTATTCTCCGGTCCACACCCAGCAGGTTTGGTAGGAACACACATGCATTTCCTATACCCGGTAGATATGGAACACGTTGCGTGGAACATTAACTATCAGGATGTGATTGCATTCGGTAAGCTTTTCCTTACTGGTGAAATATACACTGACCGTGTTGTTGCTATCGCAGGTCCGGTAGTGACGAACCCTCGCCTGGTTCGTACTCAGATTGGTGCATCAACGGAAGGTATTGTTGATGGCGAGCTGATGCCTGGCGAAGTTCGTGTGATTTCTGGCAGTGTTCTTTCTGGTGTAAAAGCCGCAGGTCCTCACGCTTATTTAGGCCGTTACCATACTCAGGTATCTGTGCTGCGTGAAGGTCGTGAGAAAGAACTGTTTGGCTGGGCAATGCCTGGTAAGAACAAGTTCTCTGCTGGTAAAACTTTCCTTAGCCATCTGTTCAAAGGTCAGTTGTTCAATATGACAACTTCACTGAATGGTGGTGAGCGTGCAATGGTTCCAATCGGCAGCTTTGAAAAAGTAATGCCACTGGATATGGAAGCGACACCGCTTCTACGTGACCTTTGTGCACGTGATGTGGATAGTGCTCAGCGTCTTGGCTGTCTAGAGCTGGACGAAGAAGATTTAGCATTGTGCACCTATGTTTGTTCAGGTAAATCAGAGTACGGCGTAATGCTGCGCGAATGCCTGGATACAATAGAGAAGGAAGGGTAATCCATGCTTAAGAAGATTATTGAGGACTTAGAACCGCATTTTGAGTCCGGTGGTAAGTATGAGAAGTGGTACCCGCTTTACGAAGCAACGGCAACCCTTTTCTACACACCAGGTACTGTTACTCCTCGTAGCTCTCACGTGCGTGATAGTGTCGACCTGAAGCGTATCATGATCATGGTGTGGCTAGCGGTATTCCCAGCAATGTTCTGGGGTATGTATAACGCTGGTCATCAGGCAATTGGTGGTCTTACAGCTCTGTACGAAGGTGCTCAGCTGGCAGATGCAATTGCTGGCAACTGGCACTACTGGCTGACTGAGGCTATTGCCGGCAGTCTGACTGAAGCCGGTTGGGGCACCAAGATGCTTTTGGGTGCAACCTACTTCCTGCCTATCTATGCTGTAGTATTTGCAGTGGGTGGCTTCTGGGAAGTGCTTTTCTGTATTGTGCGTAAACATGAAGTAAACGAAGGTTTCTTTGTTACTTCTATCCTGTTTGCTCTTATCGTTCCACCAACACTACCTCTATGGCAGGCAGCGCTAGGTATTACCTTCGGTGTTGTTGTTGCTAAAGAGATCTTCGGTGGTACGGGTCGTAACTTCCTTAACCCGGCTCTTGCTGGCCGTGCATTCCTGTTCTTCGCATATCCTGCGCAAATTTCAGGTGATGTTGTATGGGTTGCGGCAGATGGCTTCTCAGGTGCAACAGCACTAAGCCAGTGGGCTCAGGGTGGTGCAGCTTCTCTAGTGAATAACATCACTGGCGAAACTATCACTTGGATGGACGCATTTATCGGTAACATCCCTGGCTCTATCGGTGAAGTTTCTACCCTTGCACTAATGATTGGTGCAGCGATGATTGTCTACATGGGCATTGCTTCATGGCGTATCATCGCGGGTGTAATGATCGGTATGATTGCTACCTCGTTCCTGTTTAACATCATTGGTTCTGATACTAACCCAATGTTTAGCATGCCTTGGCACTGGCACCTTGTTTTGGGTGGTTTTGCATTCGGTATGTTCTTCATGGCGACAGACCCTGTTTCAGCTTCATTTACTAACAAAGGTAAGTGGGCGTACGGCATACTAATCGGTCTGATGTGTGTGTTGGTTCGTGTAGTTAACCCAGCGTACCCAGAAGGTATGATGCTGGCGATTCTATTCGCTAACCTGTTTGCACCTCTATTCGATTACTACGTAGTAGAGAAAAACGTTAAGCGGAGGCTAGCACGCTATGGCAAGTAATAACGATAGCATTAAGAAAACGCTGTTTGTTGTTATCGCAGTAAGTTTAGTGTGCTCAGTAGTAGTATCTGCTGCTGCGGTATTCTTACGCGACAAACAACAAGCGAACGCGGTACTGGATAAACAGAAAAACATCGTTGCAGTTGCTGGCCTTGAAGGTAAAGAAGGTAGCATTCCTGAACTGTACGCTGAGTTTATCGAACCAAAACTGGTTGATTTCAACACGGGTGAGTTCATCGATGGTGACGCGGCTGCCTACAACCAGCGCGCTGCAGCGAAAGATCCAGCTCAATCCATCAAGCTAACTGCTGAACAGGATGCGGGTAAGATTCTACGTCGCGCAAATCAAGGTGTAGTTTACCTGGTTAAAGAGGGAGGCGATGTTTCTAAAGTTATCCTTCCTATGCACGGTAACGGCCTATGGTCAATGATGTACGCATTTGTAGCGATTGAGACTGACGGTAACACAGTTTCTGGTATCACTTACTACGAGCAGGGTGAAACTCCTGGACTTGGTGGTGAAATCGAGAACCCGAACTGGCGTGGTCAGTTTGTTGGTAAGAAACTGTTTGATGAAAACAACAAACCTGCACTTAAGATCGTAAAAGGTGGTGCTAAGCAAGGTGATATCCACGGTGTGGATGGCCTGTCTGGTGCGACTCTGACAGCAAACGGTGTTCAGGGAACCTTCGATTTCTGGTTGGGTGATGACGGCTTTGGTCCGTTCCTGGCTAAGGTACGTGAAGGAGGGCTGCAATAATGTCTGTTGATGTTAAAGAGATGAAAGGTCATCTAATTACGCCAATTATGGACAACAACCCAATTGCCCTTCAGGTACTTGGTGTATGTTCTGCACTGGCGGTAACCACTAAACTAGAAACTGCGTTCGTAATGACGCTTGCAGTTATCTTCGTATGTGCGTTCTCGAACTTCTTCGTATCGGTTATCCGTAACCACATTCCAAACAGTGTGCGTATCATCATTCAGATGGCGATCATCGCATCTTTGGTAATCGTGGTAGACCAGTTCCTGAAAGCATTCCTGTACGATATTTCTAAACAGCTATCTGTTTTCGTTGGTCTGATTATCACCAACTGTATCGTAATGGGTCGTGCTGAAGCTTATGCAATGAAGTCTGAGCCTCTGCCATCACTGGTTGACGGTATTGGTAACGGTCTTGGTTATGGTTTCGTACTTATCACTGTTGGCTTCTTCCGTGAACTATTTGGTTCAGGCAAGCTATTTGGTATGGAGGTTCTTCCTCTTGTATCTGACGGTGGTTGGTATCAGCCAAACGGTATGATGCTACTAGCACCATCTGCGTTCTTCCTGATTGGTTTCATGATTTGGATTATCCGAATCCTAAGACCAGAACAGATTGAAGCGAAGGAGTAAGCAGTAATGGAACATTATATTAGTTTGCTTGTTCGTTCGATCTTTATCGAGAACTTAGCACTATCATTCTTCTTAGGTATGTGTACATTCCTTGCGGTATCTAAGAAAGTTAAGACGTCTTTCGGTCTTGGTGTCGCGGTAATCGTAGTACTGACTATTGCAGTACCTGTGAACAACGTGCTTTACAACCTAATCCTGAAAGACAGCGCACTGGTAGAAGGTATCGACTTAAGCTTCCTTAACTTCATTACCTTTATCGGTGTAATCGCTGCATTGGTACAGATTCTAGAAATGGTACTAGATCGTTTCTTCCCGCCTCTGTACAACGCATTGGGTATCTTCCTACCGCTAATCACAGTTAACTGTGCAATTTTCGGTGGTGTATCCTTCATGGTGCAGCGTGACTACAACTTTGCAGAATCAGTAGTATACGGCTTTGGCTCTGGCGTTGGCTGGATGCTTGCGATCGTAGCTCTTGCTGGTCTGCGTGAAAAGATGAAGTACTCTGATGTACCTCCAGGCCTTCGTGGTCTTGGTATCACCTTCATCACTGTAGGTCTTATGGCGTTAGGCTTTATGTCTTTCTCTGGTGTTCAACTGTAAGTCGGGTAAACGACACAATAAATAAGGAATATTAAATGCAAAGCATTATTCTTGGTGTAGTGATGTTTACCGTGATTGTACTGGCACTGGTTTTGATCATTCTTATGGCAAAATCTAAGCTGGTTCCATCAGGTGACGTTACAATTACCGTAAATGGCGATCCAGAGAAGAGCTTCGTTACTTCTCCAGGTGACAAGCTACTAGGCGCTATGGCTGGTAGTGGTATCTTCGTATCATCAGCTTGTGGTGGTGGTGGCTCATGTGGTCAGTGCCGCGTGAAAGTTAAAGCTGGTGGTGGTGATATTCTGCCAACAGAGCTTGACCACATCACTAAAGGTGAAGCACGTGAAGGCGAACGTCTAGCATGTCAGGTAGCAGTTAAAACCGACATGGATATCGAGCTTCCAGAAGAGATCTTTGGTGTTAAGAAGTGGGAATGTGAAGTTCTTTCTAACGACAACGAAGCAACCTTCATCAAAGAGCTGGTTCTTAAGATCCCTGAGGGTGAAGAAGTACCGTTCCGCGCTGGTGGTTACATTCAGATTGAAGCTGAACCGCATCACATCAAATACTCTGATTTCGATGTGCCGGATGAGTACCGTGAAGACTGGGATAAGTTCGACCTGTTCCGTTATGAGTCTATCGTAAAAGAGCATTCAATTCGTGCTTACTCTATGGCGTCATACCCAGAAGAGAAGGGTCTGATTAAGCTGAACGTTCGTATCGCAACTCCGCCGCCTAATAAGCCGGATGCGCCTCCAGGCATCATGTCTTCTTACATCTGGTCACTAAAAGCTGGTGATAAGTGTACGATCTCTGGTCCATTTGGTGAGTTCTTCGCGAAAGAGACTGACAACGAGATGGTATTCATCGGTGGTGGTGCAGGTATGGCTCCTATGCGTTCTCATATCTTTGACCAGCTACTTCGTCTGAAGTCTAAGCGTAAGATGTCTTACTGGTACGGTGCTCGTTCTAAGCGTGAAATGTTCTATATTGAAGACTTCGACCAGCTACAAGCTGATAACGATAACTTCGTATGGCACTGTGCACTTTCTGATCCACTTCCAGAAGATAACTGGGATGGCTACACTGGCTTCATCCACAACGTTATCTACGAGAACTATCTGAAAGATCACGAAGCACCAGAAGATTGTGAGTACTACATGTGTGGTCCACCAATGATGAACGCAGCTGTTATCGGCATGCTGAAGGATCTTGGTGTTGAGGATGAGAACATCCTGCTTGATGACTTCGGTGGTTAATAAGCCTTAGTTACAAATAAAATGATAATGGCTGATTCTGAAAGGAGTCAGCCATTTGTTTTTTATGGTGTTTAGTAGGACAATACTCTTGTTTTAACGTATTAAAACAACGGTACTCGTTCCCATGCTCCGCGTGGGAATGCAGATTAAGAAGCAATTCAATATGCATGAGTACTTACTGGGAGTACCCGATTACAGGAACCGCTTTTTAAAGCATTCAATGTGAATAAAGCGCCTGCGTTTGGCATGTTCCTTCCATCGGGCACACCCAGTAAATACTTAACCAATGAACATTACTCGTTTTCATGCTCTGCGTGGGAACGAGGTCAACAACTATAAACATTAAAATCAGTTTATCAGGAGCCCCCGTGAAACAAATGAAAGTCTGGTTCGTCACGTTAGTTACACTGCTGTTTATCACAGCGTGCAGTGAGCCAAGAGAACAGAATCACCTTATCGGCCCAACAATGGGTACAACTTACAATGTGAAGTATTTTGATGGTGCTAACTCACGTTCTCCTGCAGATATGCAAAAGGCGATTGATAAGTTGCTAGAGCAAGTTAACGACCAAATGTCGACATATAGGAAGACATCTGAGTTAAGCCAGTTTAATCAGTACAAAGGTTCTGAGCCGTTTGAGGTATCAAAAGAGACAGCTTTGGTGACTCAGGAAGCGGTAAGGCTAAATAAACTTACTCGTGGTGCTCTTGATGTAACTGTAGGACCTCTGGTTAACCTATGGGGTTTTGGACCAGAAGCGCGCCCAGAAGTTGTTCCTACTGATGAAGAACTAGCTGCTCGTCGCGCCATTGTTGGCATTGAACACTTGACAGTGACAGATACCACTCTGGCTAAGTCTATTCCTGATCTTTACGTTGATCTCTCAACTATCGCCAAAGGGTGGGGTGTAGATGTCGTAGCGGATTTCCTTGAAGCTCAGGGTGTGGTTGACTACATGGTAGAGATTGGTGGTGAGATCCGCATGAAGGGTGTGAATCGTGAGAAAGTAGGCTGGCGTATCGCAATCGAAAAACCTGATGTAAACGAGCGCGCAATTCAGGAGATCATTGAGCCGGGTGATATGGCGGTTGCTACCTCAGGAGACTACCGTAATTACTTTGAGCGTGATGGTATCCGCTACTCGCATATCATTGAACCTAAAACAGGTAAGCCAATCAACCATAAAGTTGTATCAGTAACAGCTCTTGATCCATCCTGTATGACGGCAGATGGCTTGGCTACTGGTTTGATGGTACTAGGCGAAGAAGTTGGTCTTGAAGTCGCAAACGCGAACAATATTCCGGTGTTTATGGTCGTAAAAACCGAAGATGGTTTTAAAGAAGTGTATTCAGACGCATTTTCTAAATACCTAAAATAAATTAAAAAAGCCAGCCACTTTACGAGTGGCTGGCTTGTATTACAATGGCTTTACGAGCTTATTCGGATTGGTTTCTTGTAAAGTACAATCCGGCTGTTAGGCTGAAACTACTCGATTTCTGCCTGAGTTCTTAGCTTCATAGAGTCTTTCGTCAGCAATACTGATCATGGTATCTATGTTTCGTTTCGCTTTGGTGCAGCCAATGCTGATGGTTAGAGATATCTCTGTACCGTCGAATGGAATGGGTGTTTTCTCGATACGAGCTCTCATGTTTTCCAGTCGGGTGACAAACTCTTCGTAGTTACCATAATTTACGATGCAAAACTCTTCTCCACCGGTTCGGGAAACCAAATCCTCAGCGAAATAGATGGATATTATGTTACTCACCATAATCAGAGCTTGATCGCCACCATCATGACCGTACTTGTCATTCACCTTCTTAAAGAAATCAATATCCATGACTGCAACGTTACACTGTTCTTGTGATGTATCGGCATTGCTAAACAGGTATCTTCGGTTCCAAAGTCCGGTTAGCGCGTCTTCATTAGCCATTCGGAACATATCGTCATTGATATCTTTCATATCGAGGATGTTTTGAACTCGGCAATAAAACTCTTCCTGATTAAATGGTTTCTTCAGGTAATCATTTGCCCCGGCTTTTAGGAAGCGGGCTGTGAGTAGTTCAGTCTCTGAAGCTGAAAGCCCAAGGATGGCGATCTGGTTTCTGTCAAAGCGGGTTCTTACCTCCGCAGTCATAGTTACCCCATCTTTATTAGGCATATTATGATCAGTGATGATAAGGGTGACATCTGGGTTTTGATCAAGAAGGGCTAAAGCTTCTTCGCCATCTGCTGCTTCGATACAATCCAGATAGTGATGTTCTAGTAAGTCTGTTAAGTGCTTTCGCACTGTCTGAGAGTCGTCGACAACTAAGACTTTATGGTGCTGGTTTCTGGCCAGTCGCTTTAAAAGAGGGGGCAGGTAAGAAATAGAAGTAAGGCTATCTTTTGTCATATAGTCGATAGCACCTTTGGCGATGATATCTTTTCTGGTCTCTTCGTTAAAATGAGCCGTGAGGACGATAACTTTCAAGTTATACGAGAAAGCAAGGTCGATGACTTCTCCGTTTTCTGCATCTGGCAAGCAGTAGTCAAGGAGCGCGCATAGAAACTCGTTCCCTTGATCGAGAATTTGTTCTGCTTGTTGGTAGGTTTCAACCAGCACAATTTCCAAACCAAGTGGCGAGAGTTGGTTAATAAGATATTTGCTGTATAGTTGACTATCTTCAACGATCAATATTTTATTATTCATATGAGTACGGACACCTCCCTTCCCTAGATAGTGAATCCAATACGCTAATTTAGAGTATACGAATCATAGTTGATTAGAAAGTCCGTAAAATGAGTTATATGAGATAAATAAACCGATATATGCATGATAAAGAACGACATCTCAGAAAAATCATACATGTCGATATGGATTGCTTTTATGCCGCTGTCGAGATGCGCGATAACCCGAAATACAGAGGAATTCCGTTAGCTGTAGGTGGTAATGAAAGGCAGAGGGGAGTTATTAGCACCTGTAACTATGAGGCTCGCAAGTATGGTGTTCGTTCAGCAATGCCTACAGCGAAGGCGATTCAGTTGTGTCCTGATTTAACAGTGGTTCCGGGGCGTATGGATGTTTACAAATCGGTTTCCAGGCAAATTCGTGAGATATTTGAACGATATACCCAAATCATAGAGCCGCTTTCCTTGGATGAAGCTTTTTTAGATGTAACTGAATGCACCAAGTGTCGTGGTTCAGCCACACTAATTGCAGAGGCTATACGAAAAGATATTTGGACTGAGCTGCAGTTAACCGCATCAGCAGGTGCGGCACCGCTTAAGTTCCTGGCCAAAATTGCCTCGGATATGAACAAGCCCAATGGACAGTTCGTCATCCCCCCTGAAGATGTACAGAGAGTGATAGATAAGTTGCCGTTGGAGAAAATTCCAGGGGTCGGGAAAGTAAGCTTGGAGAAACTGCATCAGGCTGGCTTCTTTATTGGCGAGGATATAAAAAATAGCGACTACCGAGAATTGCTGCTTAAGTTTGGAAAAATGGGAGCGTCTCTCTGGAAGAAGAGTCACGGTATCGATAACCGAGAAGTTGTCACTGAGAGGGAAAGAAAGTCCGTTGGGGTTGAACGAACGTTCTCGAAAAACATTTCTACCTATGAGCAGTGTTGGGAGGTTATTGAAAGTAAGCTATTCCCTGAACTGGAGAAACGGCTTGAGCGTGCGGATCCAAACAAAGCCATTATTAAACAGGGTATTAAGCTCAAGTTTGCCGACTTTCAGCTAACTACCATTGAGCATATCCATAACGAACTAGAGCTAGAGTACTTTAAAGAGTTGCTTACTGATATTCTCAAACGTCAAAAGGGTAGAGAAATACGTCTATTGGGTTTGAATGTGATGTTAAAACCTGAAGATCAAACGAAACAGCTCAGTTTAGACTTATGAGATGTTTAAATATTTACAAAACTTATACGCTTAGTCTGTTACAGTGTTGAAAGTACTGGAAAGAGAGTAGAGGTTTCCATGAAAAAGCTGTTTTTAGGCTTTGTATTGTTGTTTAGTTCAACTGTATTTGCACAACAGCAGTGTAAAGTCGATATCCAAAATGAGGTTCACCTCGACGGTGAGCAGGTAAAAATTTATCAAAACGACACACCAAAAGTACTGATTGATCAGAATAACCAACTGTTCATTAACGGTGAAAAGGTGGATCTTTCTTCTTCTCAGCAGGCCGCTCTGGATAGTTATCGGGCTAACTTAAATGCGTACCTTCCAAAAGCAAAAGAGATTGCCCGTGATGGTTTAGCCTTGATGAACGACGTGCTGGATGACGTCGCTGTTAGCTTCAACAATTCAGAAGCGTTTAATAATGTGAAAAAGGCTTTGGAGGAGTTTCTGAGTAGCCTGGAAAGACGTTATTACAAAGAAGATGGTTTCGTGATGCAGCAAGCGGCATTCAGTGACGCCTACGCTAATTGGAAACAGGACTTTGCTAAAGCCAAGGAGACCTTTAATGCTGAGTTTTTCACAAGTGCATTTGAAGCACTTTCTCAGAAAATGAAGTCAGAAGGTGGAATTAATCTGACGGCTATGAAAGAAGAGTTAGTGAGCTTACAGCAGAATTTAAGCAGTAAGGTACAGGCAGAATCCCAGGAGTTGCAACAGGATGCAAAGCAATATTGTGAAGATGTAGAGAAGGTAGCAGAAGAAGAGCAAATGCTACATGAGAAGATTCCGGAGCTAAAAGACTATCAGGTGTTTTTGATTTAGCTCTACTGAGTAAATCCAGTAAGCAACGTAAAATCAAAGGATCACTAAGAAAATGGCGAACATCTGTTCGCCATTTTTATGATTGTTTTTAACGAAACTGTCCAGCTTCGGGCAGGTATTCAAACCCCGCGGAAGCCAGTTTAGCTTCTAACGCTTCACGGCTGATCTCGAAGTATTTAACCAGTTCATCCAGCTTACCACCAAAGTCATCGCGAAGTTTCATATTAACGATGCTCATCAGCATAACTGGATCCATGGTATCGAAGTTCGCCAGATTCACTTACTTGTCCTCGAAGTCAGAGATAAGCAAGTTAGCGGCTGCAAAAGCGGCTTTTTCACGAGCTTCCTTTGGCAGGCTTTCATCTGCAGCGATATCATTCAGCGCCTTAAGGGCACAGGTAATAGCCTGAGGGACATACCCCTGATCACCACTGCCAATTAGTGAGTAAAGTTCGCGAATCATGTCGCAACAGTCATAAACTTTCATAATCGAATCCAATACTAAATGAGAACTGGTCTCAATATACCTGTTGTTGTGTTCAAAAACAAAAAATCGGTTTGTTCTGGCGCAATAAAAGGAGAGAAGTGGTTAGCTTCTCTCCAGAGAGATGTATCTAGAAATTATTGAGATATCTGATTTTCTAATTGCAAAACCAGATCTGCTTCGAGATTGAGCTGGCTGGCTAACTCTTTTAGATAAGCTTTTTCCATAAAGTTTTGCTCATCAACGACCAGCAGTGTGGCCAAATAGACTTCTGTTGCCTGTTGTGGGGAAGAAACCGCTTGTGCGACTTCAGAAGGGTCTAAAGGCTTGTTTAGCTCAGTCTGAACAAAACTATGCACGGAATCATCAGCACCCATCTCGGTTAGAGCTTGCTCGATCTTAGCTTGCTCTTCGTTGTCTACATGACCATCTGCTTTTGCGGCAGCAATCATGGCTTTAAGAATCAGGATGCTGTGTTGGTTTTCATCCAGTGCTTCAGGTTGCTGTGGTTGTTTTGGTGAAGAGTCTGAACCACCGCCACCCTGATAATCGTTATAGAGTTTATATGCCAATGCACCTAGTGCTGCGGCACTGGTGACGCCTAGTGCCTTCTTACCCATCTTTTTGGCTTTTTTGGAACCCATTAGTGCACCAAGCAATCCACCGCCAACCGCACCTGCACCAAAGGCCGCCAAATTGCCTTTATTATCCTTGGCAGCATTGCCAAGGCTGGATGAACCCTGTTTTAACTGTTCTGTGCCTTGCTTAACGATATCTGAATTAAGTGCCTGATTAAGTAAACTCTTTAGATCCATTTTTATCTCCTCAACATCACTATCTTGGGGGAAACAGTCTTATCAGTATAATTAATCAGCGACGCGGAATGGTTGTCATTTACGAATATTTACATAATTACTTACAGGAGTACTGCTGAAGTGTCTTTTTGTTTAGCAGTACTAAACACCAACGTAGCGAATTGCTCCTTTTCCAGCTTTTTTCGCTTCGTACATACCTTTGTCGGCAATCGACAGGCTTTCCAGAAGGTTTTGTTTTTCTCTGTCTACAAAAACTACACCAATGCTGCTTCCCATATCGTGCTTAATTTTTTGTAACGAGGCGGGTTTGTTTTGGGTGATAATAGCCAGTACTTTTTCCGCTAGCCTACGAATTTTCAGTTCATCCCGAGCGTCTCTGACAAAAATAGCAAATTCATCTCCACCAAGACGACCTACGTCGTAAGGCTTAACTTCATCTTTTCCCAGTTCTTTTTTTACCGTTTTAGCCAGTATTTTTGCATACTCAGCCAGAACCACATCACCATAGTCATGGCCGTGCATGTCATTAATATTTTTAAAATTGTCCAGATCTATATACACCAGCGCCGCTATTCCTGTGTGGTTTCCCTGAATTTCATGGTAAAGGACAGAGCGAAAAGTGACTCGATTAGCAAGCATGGTTAATGAGTCCAAATAAGCGAGAGAAGCGATACCTTCTTCATGCATATTGAGTATCTGTTGATCGGCTCTTTCTTGGAAAAAGATGAGAATATGGCACATGCCGCTTAGAGCGAACAAAGTCAAAATAACCCGGTAAGATAATACGTCTGTATACTCTACTCGACTAAAGCCCCACTCATAGCCAAATAAAAGGATAGCTGAAGTTAACATCAAAAAGAGTGTATTTAATATCAATCCAATACGAAAAGAGTTAACAAAAATGCCCACGGCAGCAAGTAGATAGCTCCATAACATCCCGGTTGATTGATACCCACCAGAGTAGAGTAACATCAACGCCAGAGAGTAGTTGACGATGGTTAACCCAATTCTTCCTGCTGTGATGTTTTTATTCATGATAAAAACATTGGCCGCGGCTGCGACAGAGAAAATCCCTAAGATCCAACTCAACAAACGATCATCGGCATTAACGAGACTGTTAATAAATAATGTGGTTAGAAAGATAAGGCCAAAGATGGTAAATGAGTTAACCATCATTTGGATTCGTCGGTGTTTATCCTGGACGATTTCAACCAGTTTATCGGCAACAAAGTTATGGGCATTGATTGTCATTGTTACAACCGTTTATTTTTTCAATCGATAAAGCCACAAGTGTTATCGAATAATTGAGGGTTAATTGGATACGTTTCCAATATAGTGCAAGAGCATCGACACAAAAAATATCTTTGCATCTTTTTTTCTATTTCTTGAACTGAATACTTACTTAACTTACATATCTGTTACTTATTATTGGTGCCTTTAATTGTGCTGCATGCTTGTATTTGAGGTGTCAATGTATGGCTTGGCGTTGAGTTCGATAAACGATTTTTGGGTTGAATTGCTATTAGTACTTGGAAATTTACAGATAAGAAAAAGGGCCGCAGATGCGACCCTTTGAACTAGATTAGACTGTTATCCGAAGATTAAGACAGCTGAGCTTTCACATGCTCAACGATGTTATCCATCGCTACACCAACTTTTTCACCGTTACGGCGGTTCTTATACTCGAAGCTGCCTTCGTCCATGCTACGATCACCGATTACGATAGTGTGAGGAATACCCACAAGCTCGATATCTTTGAACATAACACCCGGGCGCTCTTTGCGGTCATCAAAGAGTACTTCGATACCAGCTGCAGTCAGTTCAGCGTATAGCTTCTCTGCTGCTTCTTTAACGCGCTCTGATTTGTGCATGTTCATTGGTACGATAGCTACCTGGAACGGAGCGATAGCTTCTGGCCAGATGATGCCAAACTTGTCATGGTTCTGTTCAATAGCTGAAGCAACAACACGAGAAACACCGATACCGTAACAACCCATCTCAAGGATTACACTCTTACCATCTGGGCCAAGAACGTTACAGTTCATCTTCTCAGAGTAGTTAGTACCTAGCTGGAAGATATGGCCAACTTCGATACCACGTTTAAGCGATAGTGTGCCTTTACCACATGGGCTAGGATCACCTTCTACCACGTTACGCAGGTCTTCAATCTGACCTAGTTCAGCGTCGCGACCCCAGTTGATGCCAAAGTAGTGCTTGTCATCAACGTTAGCACCAGCGCCAAAGTCACTCATCTTGGCAACTGTACGGTCAACGATAAACGGCAGTTCAAGGCCAACAGGACCTAGTGAGCCTGGACCAGCACCGATCAGTGCACGAATCTCTTCTTCTGTTGCCATCTCTAGTGGAGAAGCAACTTCTTTCAGGTTCTCTGCTTTAACTTCGTTAAGCTCGTGGTCACCACGAATGATCAGAGCAATCAGGTCCGCTTCTACTTCTTCAGACGCTTTCACAAATAGTGTTTTAACCGTCTTCTCGATAGGAAGATCGAACTGCTCTACAAGTTCAGCGATAGTCTTAGCATTTGGCGTATCAACCAGAGTCATTTCCTGAGTTGGTGCTTCAAGCTCACCAGTAGGTGCAAGCGCTTCAGCCTTCTCGATGTTAGCTGCGTAGTCTGACTCAGAAGAGAATGCAATCAGGTCTTCACCGCTCTCTGCAAGTACGTGGAACTCGTGGGAACCACTGCCACCGATAGCACCAGTGTCAGCAAGTACTGGGCGGTAATCCAGACCCATGCGGTCAAACGCTTTACAGTAAGCCGTATGCATTGCTTCGTAAGACTTCTTCAGGCCATTTTTGTCGATGTCAAAGCTGTACGCATCCATCATGCAGAACTCGCGTGCACGCATTACACCGAAGCGTGGGCGACGCTCATCACGGAACTTAGTCTGAATCTGGTACAGGTTTAGCGGAAGCTGTTTGTAAGAAGCAACTTCGTTACGCACCAAGCTAGTGATTACTTCCTCAGCTGTCGGGCTAAGTACAAACGGACGCTCATGACGGTCAGTAAAGCGAAGAAGCTCAGCGCCCATCTTTTCAGAGCGGCCTGTTTCTTCCCAAAGTTCAAACGGCTGAACAACGGGCATCAGTGTTTCGACAGCACCTGCATTGTCGATCTCTTGACGAACGATGTTTTCGACTTTACGCAGTACACGCAGACCTGTAGGTAGCCAGGTATATAGACCTGAAGCCAGCTTACGGATCATACCTGCACGTAGCATGAGCTGATGGCTCACTACTTCTGCGTCGTTTGGAGTCTCCTTAAGAGTAGAAAGAAGATAGTTACTGGTACGCATTTATGGTATCCGTTATTCATTGTTAATAAAAAACTATCACGGCTGTGATAATTAAGATGTAGCCGCTTATGATAGCAGCCTTAAACTCATGTCAAAAGCGTTCGATTGATGTCACGGTGACTATTTCGTCTGATATTCGAAATTTAACATTCAGATCGAACAGATTTACCGCATATTCTTTGTTATCGGGTTTGTTTTTCTTATAAGCAGGGCGGGGATCCTGAGCAAGAACTTCTTCAATAACGGCCCTTACCTGCTTTTGATTAGCGTGGAATCGAAGTTGTTGATTTGCATGATCAGAAAACACAACAGTAAGCTGCTTTGGCTCATGACTGGCAAAACCACCATTGGCTTCTGGTATTGAGTCGGAGTACGGAATGTACGGTTTAATATCAACAATAGGGGTGCCGTCAACCAGATCAACACTTCCCAGTTCCAGCCATACCTGTCCTTGATTTTGAGTTACCCCTTTCAGTTCCACCGCAGACATTCCAATGCCGTTGGGGCGAAAAGGTGATCGAGTAGCAAACACGCCAACTCTCTCATTTCCTCCAAGCCTTGGAGGACGAACCGTTGGTGTCCATCCAGATTCTAGGTTTTGGTCAAACAGAAACAGCAGCCAAAGATGGCTAAACTCTTCGATTCCTCGAATAGCTTCGGCGGAGTTTGCTTCACCGGTTAGTTTCAGGCGAGAAGTCGCACTCGGTGCCAGTCGAGGTTGTCTCGGTACAGCAAACTTTTCTTTATACGGGCTTTCAATAAATCCAACAGGAGTAACTGGGTAATTCATTGTTTCACATGCTTCTATTTGAGTTTTTACAAAATAGCATAAAAACCTCTCGCAATCTCAATTGAAAATAATTATCATTTGTAATGTTATATCGTATCAATTGAGAGGAGAAGCATGAAAGTATTGAGTTCACTAAAAAGTGCCAAGAGTCGCCACCCTGATTGTCAGATTGTGAAAAGGCGAGGCCGGATTTATGTTATTTGCAAAACTAACCCACGCTTAAAAGCAGTTCAGGGTAAGAAGAAAAAAAGATGAGATAGTGCAGTTATTTGCTACGAAAATGTCTCTACATCTCGAACATTTGGCTAATTTATCGTAATAGGTCAATGTACATGCAGTTCTGTCAGGGTTCAGTCAGGACTGCAGTAAGTTAGAGACTAATACAGGTTGATTATTGACTCATTAAGTATTCTCTCCGAGCGATATTTGTCGCATAAATTGTTTAACGAGGGGGAGAGATGAGTACATCTACTTCAATAAAAAGAGAGCTGCCGCCAAAAAAGTCGTTATTTACGCGTTTTTTGGATGGCGTTGAATATCTGGGGAATTTATTACCTCATCCGATTACTTTGTTTGCCATCTTTTGTGTCGCGATTTTAATAGCATCAGGTATTGCGGGTTATTTTGAGGTTTCAGTTGTAGACCCACGGCCAGAAGGGGCTAGTGGTCGCTCTGCGGATGGCGTTATTCAGGTTGTCAGTCTGCTGAATGCGGATGGTTTAAGGCTCATTGTGACGAATCTAGTGAGTAACTTTACTGGGTTTGCTCCGTTAGGCACAGTGTTGGTTGCTATGTTGGGTGTCGCGATTGCAGAGCACTCAGGAATGCTATCAGCGGCTATGCGTGGCCTTGTTATGGGTGCGTCAAAGCGTATGGTTACCGTAGCGGTTGTGTTCGCGGGTATTATTTCCAACACAGCGTCTGAACTTGGTTACGTTGTTCTGATCCCACTGGCAGCGATGTTGTTCCATTCACTGGGGCGTCACCCACTTGCTGGTCTTGCAGCCGCGTTTGCGGGTGTATCAGGTGGTTACTCAGCAAACCTTCTTATCGGTACGGTTGACCCGCTATTGTCGGGTATCACTGAAACTGCAGCACAGATGATCGATCCTCAGTATACAGTTGGCCCAGAGGTGAACTGGTACTTTATGTTTGTTTCTACATTCTTCATTGCGTTTACCGGTGCTTTCGTAACCGAGAAAATTGTTGAGCCTAAGCTAGGCAAATATAGTGAAGAAGATGCGGCTGAAGACTTGTCTAATGACAAGATGGGAACGCTGACAGCAGAAGAGAAAAAAGGTCTGAAATGGGCAGGTATTGCTGTACTGGTTGTAGGTGTGATTATTGCCTCTACAGTGGTTCCGGAAAGCGGTGTATTGCGTAATCCGGAAACAGGACTGGTGGCAGGATCTCCATTCCTAAAAAGTATCGTTGCTTTTATCTTTGTGTTCTTTGCAATTCCGGGCTTTGTTTACGGTAAAGTAACCGGAACTATGAACAATGATCGTGACGTGATCAATGCTATGTCCAAGTCTATGTCCTCAATGGGCATGTACATTGTACTGGTGTTCTTTGCGGCTCAGTTTGTTGCTTTCTTTAAGTGGACTAATTTCGGTCAGGTATTCGCAGTTGCAGGTGCAGACTTCCTTCAGAACATCGGCCTTACTGGCCCGATGTTGTTCTTCGCATTTATTCTGATGTGTGGCTTTATCAATCTGATGATCGGTTCAGCATCTGCTCAGTGGGCTGTAACAGCACCTATCTTTGTTCCGATGCTGATGCTAGTGGGTTACGCTCCAGAGACTATTCAGGCGGCATACCGAATTGGTGACTCCACCACCAATATCATCACTCCAATGATGAGCTACTTCGGTCTGATTTTGGCTGTTGCTACTCGCTATATGAAGAATTTGGGTATTGGTACGCTGATCGCAACCATGCTTCCATACTCACTGATCTTTATCGTTGGTTGGAGCTTGTTGTTCTACGTTTGGGTGTTTGTACTTGGTTTACCAGTTGGGCCGGGTGCAGCGACGTACTATACGCCATAATCTATGTTAGTTTGATTGGTTGTGATGGAACAAACATACAAGGGCATGGACGCCCTTGTTTAAGCGAACAGGGATGTGTTCAGCGGTTTGTGGAATCATGACCATTCAGGCTATTTGAAACACTATACTTTAGAACTGTCCAAAATAGTCCTCAGCTCAGAACTTGCTTGCTTAGGGTCCTTTGCATGACAGATTGCAGAAACTAAAGCGATTCCATCAACACCTGTTTTCACGATTTCCTTGATATTTGAATCGTTAATCCCACCAATAGCCACTAACGGAAGCTTACTAACTTCAACAGCCTTTTTCAGACCATCAATACCCCAGTGCTTTATGGTGTTGGTTTTGGTTGGCGTAGCAAAAATAGCGCTGATACCAAGATAGTCCACTGGCAAGCTTTGAGCTTCTTGTAGCTGTGCTTCGTTCTCTACAGAAAGCCCCAGAAGCATATCTTTACCAGTCAACTTTCTGGCTAAGGATGCTTGCATATCCGACTGACCCAAATGGATACCATCGGCCTGCACTGCTAAAGCAACGTCTACCCGATCATTAATAATAAGTGGTACGCCAGTACCCTTAAGCACTGACTTAATCGCATCAGCCCGCTCGATAAAAGCACGGATATCTCCATGCTTTTCACGAACCTGAACCATGGTGACACCACCTTTTACCGCTTCAGATACCACATGCTTCAGTGTCTCTATATCCTGATGCTCGTCGGTAACCAGATATAAACGATAAGGATTCATCAGCTACAGCTCTTTTAATTTAAGGCGCTGGGATAACTGCTCTTCATCTAGCTGATACAGAGCATCCAACAGGTTTAGTTGCAGAGAGCCTGGACCGGCTGACTTTTCAGCTGCCAGTTCTCCAGCCACACTTAAGATAGCCGTCGCACAAAGCCCGGTTATGTCTCCAATCGCAGCAAATGCGCCTGTTAGTGCCGTATGTGTACATCCCATACCCGTCACATAAGGCATCATTTCATGACCGTTTTTAAGAGCAGTGATGGAGTTTTCAGTTACGACATAATCGGTTGTACCTGAGATAACAACCGAGCACTTGTACTCATTTGCCAGAAACTTAGCCGCGTTCACCGCAGAGTCGCTGGAATCCAGAGCATCCACCCCTTTGCTTTGCGCTTGTTGACCTGCAAGTGCAATGATCTCTGATGCATTCCCGCGAATAATCAGACGATCCGCTGCAGCGACAATCTTACGCGCGGTTTCAGTGCGAAGTTTACTTGCACCGCAACCCACAGGATCGAGCACGATAGTCTTTTTATTCGCATTCGCTTGCTCAACCGCATAATGCATTCGTGGAGTCCATACGCTATCCAGCGTGCCGATATTGATAACCAGAGCGCCTGCAAAGCTCATCATCTCTGCCATCTCTTCTTTACTGTGAGCCATAATCGGAGAGGCTCCAATAGCCAGCAAGGCATTGGCAGTATTATTCATAACTACGTAGTTCGTAATATTCACAACCAGTGGCTTCTGCTCACGCAGTTTATTCAGTGAATCTGTAATTTGTTTTTGTAGAGTCGACATGTTTGATATTCCCGGTAATAGAGTAGGGGCAAGATGACTTTGATGTAGCAAACATACAAGGGCATGGACGCCCTTGTTTAAGCGCACATGGATGTTCCCAAGCGGTTTGCGGAATCAACTTCATCTTGCTTATTACAGTTAAGAGTTTATGGCCTGCTGCCAGAACGCTATCTCCATACGAGTAGCGATTCTGAAGATATGGCAGAGCTGCTTTCCACGTGAGCTATTTAAATCAATCTCTTCCAGTAACTGGTTGAACTGCTCGATACTTAGTGCCACACCGGACTGAAACTCCTCACCGCTGTATAGAGATATCCAGCTGTTGTAAGGGTTTCCTTCCAACACAGTATCTTCGTCATTAATGAGGTTATAACCAATCTCGCCATAGCCAATAGAGCAGGGGGCAAGTGCCACCATTAGGTCGGTCAGGTCACCACTGTTTCCTGCATCCAACACATAACGTGTATATGCCACAGTCCCGAAATCTTCGTCTTCCGCTTCCATATCGCTTTCTGTCAACCCCCACTGACCACAGTATGTAACGTGGTGAGAAATTTCGGAGTCCAGCAGAGCTTGCACGCTTGGCAGGGCCATACGCATTTCTTCCAATGTTCGTGCTTTATAGATTGCCAGTGCATAAGCCCGGGCATACTGTTTTAGAAACAGAAAGTCCTGCTTCAGATAGTGAAGATAAGCATCGTGACCCAAGGTCCCCAGAGCAAGTAGCTTAACAAAATCATGCTTTGTATACGCTTCCCACTCGTCACGACAGGCGTTAATTAAATCCTGATGATTCATAATCGATGATCCTTATAAAGCGGGTAGCATCTGTTCGGCAGTAGGCTGCTTAGCAATGATCTTATGGCGATACATAAACTCGGCAAAGCTGTCATAGCGTGCTTTATCTACCGCAGAAGGGCGAAGCGCAAAACGTGGCAGAGTATCTCGCCATGCACGTTTGTTTAGCTCGTTATTTAGTGTGTCTGGTGAGTAAGCGACAAACTCATCCCAGGCCTGCTGAGGATGGTTAACAATATAAGTCGTCGCTTTTTCTATAGCCTTGTTAAATCGCTTCAATGCGTCAGCGTCGTAGCTATTGGTGTTAGCAACAAAAACCAGCTCATCATAAGCAGGTACACCATGCTCTTCCGGGAAGAAGGCTTTCGCTTTATAGCCCTCAAGTTCTAGCTGGTTGCTTTCAAAGTTCCTCAGGCCACCCCAGATAGCATCTACTTTTCCGGAAGCCAGAGAGGAAGAGAGTGCCCAGCCAACATTGATAATCTCAACATCACTGAATTTCACGCCTTCCGTTTCCAGCATGGTGCCGATAGTTGCTTCTTCATTGCCTGCAATCGCGATACCGATTTTTTTGTCTTTGAGGTCAGCCAGCGTATTAATTTTGCCGTTATCCAGCACCATCATGGTGTTTAGCGGAGTAGAAATAAGAGTCGCTGAACGGATAAGAGGAAGATCTTCTGCAACATCAATCGTCAGGCTAGTTTGGTATGAAATTGCCAGATCGGTTTTTCCTGCTGCAACTAGCTTAGCTGGCAGGCTCGGATCCGTAGGCTCCTGAATATTGACTTTTATGCCCTGTTCTTCGAAGTAACCTTTCTCTTGAGCAATTACAACTGGGCCGTGGTTAGGGTTAACAAACCAATCGAGCATCAGAGTCAGCTCTTTTTCTTGTGCGGTAGCGGAAGTGGTACCTAACGCCAGTGCCAGTGTGAAGATTCCTTTTTTAAACGTACTAATCATTGTTGATTTCCTTTCTGTAAGGCTTTTTATGTATAAGTAATCAAAGCTTCCAAGGGATAGCTTTGTTGAGTAATTTGTCTGAAACGAAGTAAAGTGCGACTGAAAAGGCAGCAAGAATAAATAGAGCTGCGAACATCTCATCGATCATCATGCGGGCATTGGCCTGAAGCATCAGATATCCAAGTCCGGCACTGGAACCGACCCATTCTCCAACCACCGCGCCAATTGGAGCGACAACCACGGCAACCCTGACTCCGGAAGCGAGAGCAGGCAAAGCTGCCGGGAAGCGTACATATTTAAGTTGTTCCCATTTAGAGGCTGACATGGTTTTTGCCAGATCCAGATACCCTGTGGGAGTGTTCCTCAATCCGTCGTAACAGCAGGTCGTTACAGGGAAGAAGATAATGAGTGCAGCCATCACCACTTTGGAGGCAATGCCGTATCCAAGCCACAGCATCAGTATCGGTGCAATGGCAAATGTAGGAATGGCCTGACTGGCAATCAGAATGGGTAATAACCAGCGCTTCACAGGATCAAATAGCAGCATCTGTAGGGCGAATAGCAAACCCATACTTAAACCCAGAAACAGCCCTAGAAAGATCTCCTGAGCTGTTACCCAGGTGTGGCTAAGTAGGACGTCATAGCGTTCTATCAGCTTAATAAATACCGATTGTGGACCCGGAAGAATAAAAGGAGGAAGCTTAAAAACAGCGACAATAAGCTGCCAGATTCCCAGAAGTATCGCTACAGTGATTAGTATTTTGATATAGGGCTGAACAGAATGCTTCTTTGTTTCTTCGTTCTTTAGATATGAAGATGCAGAGGTAAGTAAATCAGACATAGTCCACCTCCAACTGAGCAATAATCTCTTGTTGCAAAACGGCTAGCTCCCCATCCAACTGGCGAGGAATGGCCTGTTCTGGTGGCATTAAGCTCAGGGCTTTAGCTGGCGTGCCTTGCAATATATAGATTTGCTCACCAAGCCTAAGCGCTTCTTGTGGATCATGCGTAATCAGTACAACGGTTTTATCTTTCAGCAGTTCAGCTGCCAGATTTTGTAGCTTATGGCGAGTGACCGCATCCAGAGCAGAGAAAGGCTCATCCATCAGAACGATAGGTTTGTCCTGCATCAGTGTTCTTGCAAGTGCTACACGCTGGCGCATACCACCAGAAAGTTGGTGTGGCAGGTTTTTTTCATAACCATTCAGCCCAACTTTATGCAGCAAATCTAAAGCCTGCTGCTTTGTTTTATCAGATAGCTTCTGACCAGCGAACTTAAAGCTGAAGCAGACATTCTCTATAACCGTTAACCACGGCATCAGAAGATCTTGCTGAGCCATGTAGGCAACATTAATTTTGATGTCCTTTTCAAGCACTCCGCATAGAGAGCCTTGCCAATGAACAGAGTCATCAAGCAAACCCGCAAGATAGCGAAGCAGAGAGGTTTTTCCACAACCGCTACGACCAAGGATGCAGGTCCACTTCTGGTAGGGCAGGGTCATATTGAGGTTTGATACCACAGGCCATTCACTATCAAGATAGCGAATGCTGCCGTTGATAACCTGAAGCCCTGCTTCTTTAGACATACTGATGCCCTGCAAAGAAGTGATGAACTGGACCGTGACCCTGGCCAATATCAAGTTCATCCGCCTGTTTCAGCGCTTCAGTAATATATTTCTTTGCATGCTGGACAGCAGTTTCTAGTGATTCTCCCTGCGCAAGATAGCTAGCAGTAGCGGAAGAGAGAGTACAGCCTGTTCCGTGCGTGTTATTGGTAGCAACACGAGCAGTAGAAAGGCGCAGAACAGTATCTTTAAGTATCAGAAGGTCGGTACTTTGCGCCTCGCTCTCAAGGTGTCCACCTTTAAGTAATACAGAACCAGCCCCCAGATCGCGAAGCTGAGAGACCAGTTTGTCCATCTGTTGTTCAGAAGCTGGGACATCGGTACCCAGTAGAGCTGCTGCTTCGGGAAGGTTAGGGGTAATCACGTCGGCAAGAGGAATGAGTTCTGACTTTAGGGTATCAATTGCGGAGTGTTCCAGCAGAAGGTCACCGCTGGTGGCTACCATAACCGGATCAACCACCAGATGCTTTGGCTGGTATTGACGAATCTTGTTGGCAACGGCTTTGATGACGCTGGAATCACTGAGCATACCAACTTTTACAGCTACGACATTCAGGTCAGTAAACACCGCATCCAACTGCTGCTCGACAAATTCAGGTGTGACGGGAAAGATACTTGTTACACCTTGAGTGTTTTGGGCCGTTAGGGCAGTAAGCACTGAGCAGGCATAGCTTCCCGTCGCAGAGATTGCTTTGATATCCGCCTGAATGCCCGCACCTCCACCACTATCAGAACCGGCAATGGTGAGTACTATTGGTGTTGTTTTGGTTTGAGTAGATGCCATTCTAATGTCCCTTTTGTCTGACAAAGGAACAGTAATGGCCTAAGAATAGATGTGCAGAAAATGAGAATTTTGCTGCTTAGGCAAGACACTAGTTCCCTACGTCAGTGTTAACTGAATCAGGTTCAACGGGTCCCGCATAAGCGGTCTCAGCACAGGGCTCCCCGACTAATCATTAAATTTGTTTATCTTCAGAGAAGATGTAGCGGTAGTGTAACAAAATGCATTGTTTGTGCAATAACTTAGAGAGCTTTGTGGTTTAGGAGCAAACAAACATCAGGTAGTCCCTACGTAAAACCGCTGTAAACACATCCCTGTGCGCTCCGAGTTTTTCATCCATGAAAAACAGGTTTTACTCCGGGAATACCAGATATTTGCTCCAAATTCATTACACATAAAGAAAAGGCCAGCTCATGATATGAACTGGCCTTAAACAAACAATGGTAATTTTTCAGGAGTTACCAGCCTTTAACTACACCACCGTTAAAGATTTCAGAAGCTGCTTTGTACACTTCTTCAGTCTGGTACGCTTTAACAAAGTTCTGAACGTTTTCTGCGTTTACGTTGTCTTCACGAGCAACAATCAGGTTCACGTATGGAGACTCTTTATCTTCAACAAAGATACCGTCTTTCTGTGGAGTCAGGCCAATGCTGCTAGCGTAAGTCGTGTTGATGATTGAAAGCGCAACATCATCAAGAGAACGAGGAAGCTGTGCTGCGTCTAGCTCTACGATAGTGATGTTTTTCGGGTTTGCAGTGATATCACGGACAGTGCCTTGCAGACCAACACCTTCACGAAGAGTTAGCAGGCCTTGCTGCTCAAGAAGAAGCAGTGAACGACCAAGGTTTGTTGGATCGTTTGGTACTGCGATACGAGAACCTTCAGCAATTTCGTCTACAGATTTAACCTGCTTTGAGTAACCTGCAATTGGGTATACAAACGTGTTACCAGCGATAGTTAGCTTGTAGCCACGGTCAGCAACTTGTTGATCAAGGTATGGCTTGTGCTGGAATGCGTTGATATCAACAGAACCATCGTCAGTTGCTGCGTTTGGCGTTACGTAATCAGTGAAAGTAACCAGCTCTACATCCAGGCCGTATTTTTCTTTCGCAATTTTAGCTGCTACTTCTGCAACCTGTGCTTCGGCACCTGCCATTACACCAACTTTTACTTTGCTTGTGTCTGCTTCTTTCTCACCACAACCTGAAAGGACTAGGGCAGAAGCTGCTGCTGCGATGGCTAGAACATTCTTAAGGCTAAATTTCATGATTATCTCCTGTCTAAATTCGTTAAGCTTTTTGCTTTTATTAAATAGCGATTGCTGATTTATTTGTTTTTCGTTTATCTGTGGTCAACGCGGCGAACAACGGCATCACCGATTGACTGAATAATTTGTACTAATACGATTAGCATCACCACAGTGACTGCCATGATAACCACATCGTATCGGTGGAAGCCGTAGCGGATAGCAACGTCACCTAGACCGCCGCCACCAACGGTTCCCGCCATTGCCGAATAACTTACTAGTGTTACCAGCGTAATAGTCACTGAGTTCACAATAGTAGGTAGTGCTTCAGGTAGCAGTACCTTAGTAATAATCTGTTGAGTGCTGGCACCCATTGACTGTGCTGCTTCAACAAGACCAGATGGAACTTCTAGTAATGCCCCTTCAATAAGTCGGGCAACAAATGGAATTGCTCCGATAGTCAGAGGAACAATTGCCGCAGTTGTGCCGATAAAAGTGCCTACCAGCAGTTTAGTTACCGGAATAATCGCGACCATCAGAACCAGGAATGGTACAGAACGGCCAACGTTTACAACTGCTCCTAAAATAGAGTTCAGTTTAGGGTTTTCTGCCAATCCACCTTTTTTACTGATATGAAGAATCACCCCCAGTGGGATACCAACAGCAAATCCTACAATGCCGGAAACCGCAACCATATATAGCGTTTCCCATGTTGCTCCTAGAAGCAGATCACCGTTAAGGCTTAGCCAGTTACCAATATCATTAAAGGACATAACCAAGAACCTCCACTTTTACATTGTGATCGCGAAGATAAGCTATTGCAGCAGTATCATCTTTTTCGTTACCAAACATCTCTGCGACCATCATGCCGAACTTTACACCACCTGCGTAATCCAGATCTGAACTTAAAATGCTGATATCAATATTAAACTTACGGCTGATTTGACTAACCAGTGGAGCATCGACTGTTGCACCTGTGAATTCCAGACGCACTAGCGGGTAGCTACCTTCAACTCGTTTATCTTGCAAACGAGCCTGATAGTCATCCGGAATGGAGAGATCCAGAGTTGAACGGATAAACTCGTGAGCCAGTTCAGTTTTAGGGTGAGCGAAAATCTCGCCCACTGAGCCTTTCTCAACCAGTTCACCGTCGCCAATAATTGCCACTTCATGACAGATGCTCTTAACCACATCCATTTCGTGGGTAATAAGAAGCATGGTGATGTTCAGCTTACGGTTAATCTCTTTTAGCAGCTCTAGAATCGATTGAGTAGTTGCCGGATCCAACGCGCTGGTGGCTTCATCACAAAGCAAAACCTTAGGGTCTGATGCGAGTGCGCGAGCGATAGCAACACGCTGTTTTTGTCCACCGCTAAGGTTGGAAGGGTAGGTGTCACGCTTATCAGCCAGACCTACCAGAGAAAGCAACTCTGTCACTTTTGACTCAATCTGAGCCTTTTCCGCTCCTGCCAGTTCAAGAGGCAGTGCCACATTTTCGAATACTGTACGAGAAGACAGCAGGTTAAAGTGCTGGAAAATCATCCCAATATTCTGGCGAGCTTTACTTAGCTCAGATTTCGACAGAGTAGTTAGGTCCACACCGTCCACGACAACCGCACCTGACGTTGGTGCTTCTAACATGTTCACACAACGTATTAGCGTACTCTTCCCTGCGCCTGAAGATCCTATTACACCAAAGATAGTGCCTTGAGCAATGTTCAGGTTAATGTCTTTCAGGGCATTAATTTCCTTTGTGCCTTGATAGAAAACCTTGTTTACCTGAGAAATTTCAATCATTTAAAAACTCGCATGGAAGTTGGGTCTGTAGACTTATATTCCCGACAGCATAAAATTTTGTTCTCTGTCGTCATTGGTAGAAGATGCTATTGGCAATACGATTTTAAGTCAATAGATATTTTTACGTCTAGACGTCTAAATATCCGTTTGGGTGCTTCGATTTTGTAATTTACTATGACTGAGAGTTATAACAGAGCGTTGAGAAGGTCATTTAATTAGTGCTAACCAGCTAAAAGAGTGCAATAATTTCGGGGATAAACCATAGAGAGGATAGAACTTTGGCTAAACCTGCCGTTTTTTTAGATCGTGATGGTGTGATTAACGTAGATCACGGTTATGTGCACGACGAACATGACTTTGAGTTTATTGATGGTGTCTTTGAAGCTGCGAAAAAGTTTCAGGATATGGGCTACCTTCTGGTCATGGTTACCAATCAGGCAGGTATCGCACGTGGTTATTACGATGAAGATCGATTCCTTTCACTGACCCAGTGGATGGATTGGAATTTTGTAGATCATGGCGTCGAGTTCGACGGCTTCTACTATTGTCCTCATCACCCGGAAAATGGTAAAGGTGACTACCTTCAGGACTGTGAGTGCCGAAAACCTAAGCCGGGTATGTTCAACTCTGCCCGTGACTATCTGAAAATCGACATGGCTAACTCTGTGATGGTTGGTGATAAAGCAGAAGATATGATGGCCGCAGAGGCAGCAGGTGTGGGCACTAAGATATTGGTTCGTACCGGAAAACCGGTTACCGAAAAAGGTGAAGCTTTGGCAACTGCAGTGCTTGATAGCATTAAAGAAGTACCAGAGTTCATCTCTTCGCTTAAATAACAGCTTGCCTGATAACCTCTTCCTATGAGTAAAAAACTGACCATTCACGATATTGCAGCACTTGCCGGCGTCGGCAAGTCTACGGTATCCCGAGTTCTGACAAATGATCCTAAAGTAAAGCCGGAAACCAAGGCTTTAGTAGAAAAAGTGATCGAAGAGTCTGGTTACGTTCCTTCTAAGTCTGCTCAGTCTATGCGTGGCGGAAGCCAGAAGGTCATTGGCGTTATTATTTCTCGTCTTGATTCTCCATCAGAAAACCGCGCAGTTAGCGGCATTCTTCCCACTCTATATGAAGCGGGGTATGACGTCGTCATCATGGAGAGCCAGTTTGACGTTAAGAAGACTAACGAACATCTCGCTGTCCTGAAGAAGCGCAATGTTGATGGTGTAATCATCTTTGGATTCACTGACTGTGATATCAGCAAGATAGAAGCGTGGAAAGAGAAAGCGGTGATCATCGCCACTGACGTCGAGAACATCTCTTCTATCAACTACGACAACCAGGGTGTGATAACAAAAGCCATCCAGCACCTTGAGCAGAATGATGTTTCGGAAATCGGCTATATCGGTGTTGATGTGAGTGACCGGACAACCGGTGCTATGCGTCTGCAAGCTTATCTAGACTGGTGTGAGTCGAAAGGCCGCGAACCAGAGTATGCGACAGGCCAGCTACACCATGAAAGTGCTTATCAGCTGGTGGATAAGATTCTTAAACCTTCCACTCAGGCAATTGTCTGCGCCAGTGACACCATTGCTCTTGGAGTGATCAAAAGGCTTCAGGAACTCAGCCGTGAAGATGTACTGGTCACAGGTGTAGGTGGCAACGATCTATTGTCCTTCCTGTTCCCAAATACCTTTAGTGTCGATCCCGGCTATGAAGCTGCTGGCAAAAAAGCAGCGGTTCAGCTAATGAAGCAGCTTGCTGGCGATCAAGCTATGGTTCACCTTACACAATCTCCAGTGACTAAATAGATAGAAAACGTCTAAATCTACGGCTCTTGAAATGTTGGAATTTATGAGGTGTGCCCTTTGTAGCAAACATGCAAAGAGCAGAACTCTTTATAGTTGAATAAATTTCTATGCGGTTAGCGGAAAAGGGTATTCCTCATAAATGCTGCAAACCATGCATTCTATAAACCACTCATACGCTTAATCTAATCTATTGTTATGCCATCAGGTCAGTTTTTATGGCGTGTGCCTGGTGGAACTAACATGCAAAGTTCAATAACAATTTAATGGTTCAGCCGTCTTATGCGGTTAGTGGAATCAGGGATTCCCCATAAATGCGACGAACTCCACAATCAGGAACTAACTTAACCCATTGTTTTATATAGATCGCAAGATCTTTTCTGTGATCACTTTCAATTAATGGGAACAGTCCCATTTCATTATGTTATAAATAAGCTTAATATATCGACAGATTTTGGGACTGTTCCCATTAATTTAATAGCACCGCCATTTTTGGTGTAAAATTTAATTGTTCGATAACGGGTAGAGAATTATGAGTAAGATTGCAAAACAAGACATTGCACGTCTTATTGAGTTAGTCGGTGGAAGCGAGAACATCGCAAGCGTTAGCCACTGTCTGACTCGTTTACGTTTTGTTCTGAATGATACAGACAAAGCTGACGTTAAAGCACTTGAAACCATTCCTATGGTAAAAGGCTGCTTTACCAACGCTGGTCAGTTCCAGGTTGTTATTGGTACTGAAGTAGATGACGTTTATAAGCTTCTGATTGAGATGTCTGGTAAGTCAGCATCTTCTAAAGATGACGCTAAAAAAGCGGCTCGCCAGAACATGAACATCCTTGAGCGTGGTATTTCCCATTTAGCAGAAATTTTTGTACCACTGCTTCCGGCAATTATCACCGGTGGTCTTATCCTTGGCTTCCGTAACGTAATTGGCGATATTCGTATGTTCGATGGTCAGACACTGACTCAAATCAGTCAGTTCTGGGCAACGGTTCACTCATTCCTATGGTTGATTGGTGAAGCGATCTTCTTCTTCCTTCCTGTAGGTGTGTGTTGGTCAACAGTGAAGAAACTAGGTGGTACTCCAATCCTGGGTATTACTCTGGGTGTAACACTGGTTTCTCCACAGCTGATGAATGCTTACATGATTGGTAAAGCCGTTCCGGAAGCGTGGGACTTTGGCTTGTTTGTTATCGAGAAAGTTGGCTATCAGGCTCAGGTGATTCCTGCAATGCTAGCGGGTATGGCTCTGGCGTTTATTGAAACCAATCTTAAGCGTATTGTTCCTTCATACCTATATCTTGTTGTCGTGCCGTTCGTATCTATCATCGTTTCAGTAGTACTGGCACACGCACTTATCGGTCCATTTGGTCGTATGATTGGTGATGGTGTCGCTTTCGCAGCTAAAGCAGCGATGACTGGTGATTTTGCAGTAATCGGTGCAATGTTCTTCGGTTTCTTCTATGCACCGCTAGTAATTACAGGTGTACACCACACAACGAACGCCGTAGACCTTCAGCTAATGCAAGAGCTTGGTGGTACACCAATCTGGCCTCTGATTGCACTATCAAACATTGCTCAGGCGTCTGCAGTTGTCGGTATCATCATTATCAGCCGCAAAGAAGGCGAGCGTGATATCTCTGTACCGGCGGCAATCTCTGCTTACCTTGGTGTAACTGAGCCTGCAATGTACGGTATTAACCTGAAATACAAGTTCCCAATGCTGAGCGCAATGGTTGGTTCTGCAATCGCAGCAGCAATCTGTGGTAGTGCTGGTGTAATGGCGAACGGTATCGGTGTTGGTGGTCTGCCGGGTATCCTGTCTATCCAGCCTCAATACTGGACAATCTACGCAATCGCAATGCTGGTCGCTATCGCTGTTCCTGCATTCCTGACCCTGTTCTTCTACAAGCGCGCACAAATGAAAGGCGAACTGAGAGTCGCTAGCGCATAAGCCCCCTTGAGTGGCCGCTTGGCCACTCACTTTTTTCTGCAATTTTTCTATGAGTATTAAGTAAGATGAACGTACAAGTAATGGCAAAGGATCAGACAAAAGATCAGGCTCAGGGACAGGCTTGGTGGAAAACGGCTTCCATTTACCAGATTTATCCAAAAAGTTTTTGCGATAGTGCTGACAAAGGCACTGGCGATATCAAAGGTATTATCTCTAAGCTGGACTACCTAAAACTTCTGGGTATTGATGCAATTTGGCTAACACCAGTATACGAATCGCCAATGATTGATAATGGATACGACATTTCCGATTACTACGCGATTAACCCTGACTTCGGTACCATGGCCGATTTTGACCTGTTACTTGAAGAGGCTCACAACAGAGATATTCGAATTATTATGGATATTGTTGTGAACCATACCTCGACAGAGCATAAGTGGTTCCAGTCTGCACTGGGTGACAAAAATAGCCCATACCGTGACTACTACATTTGGAAAGATCCTATTGATGGTAAAGTGCCAAATAACTGGGAATCTAAGTTTGGTGGCAATGCGTGGGAACTTGATGAGAAGACGGGTCAGTATTACTTGCACCTGTTTGCCAAAGAGCAGGCGGACCTGAACTGGGAAAACCCGAAAGTTCGTGAAGAAGTGAAAGAGGTAATTGAGTTCTGGGCAGAGAAAGGCGTTGATGGATTCCGACTGGATGTGATTAACCTGATTTCTAAGCAACAGGACTTCCCAAGTGATGAGATCGGCGATGGCCGCCGTTTCTACACAGATGGTCCGCGAGTGCATGAATACCTTCAGGAAATCAGCGAAGCGGTCTTCCAGAAATATGGTTCAGTCACTGTCGGTGAGATGTCGTCAACAACCCTTGAGCATTGTCAGCAGTATTCATCACTGGATAACAAAGAACTTTCAATGGTATTCAACTTCCACCACCTGAAAGTTGATTATCCAAATGGTGAAAAGTGGACAAAAGCACCTTTCGATTTTATACAGCTGAAAGAGATTTTTAATCACTGGCAAACGGGTCTGAACGGAAAAGGGTGGGGTGCAATATTCTGGTGCAACCACGACCAACCACGTGTCGTCAGCCGTTTAGGTGATGATAAGCAGTTTCGAGTTGAGTCAGCGAAAATGCTGGGTGCGTCAGTTCATATGATGCAGGGAACACCCTATATCTATCAGGGTGAAGAGATTGGCATGACCAACCCTCACTACACCGATATCAGCCAGTACCGCGATGTAGAAAGTACCAATATGTTCGATATCATGGTTAACCAACAGGGTGTGAGTGAAGCGGAAATGTTGGCGATTCTCGATCAGAAATCTCGTGATAACTCTCGTACACCTATGCAGTGGAACCGAGAAACCAATGCGGGTTTCTCTAAAGGGCAGCCATGGCTTGAAGTTGCGAAGAACTATCCCGAGATCAATGCTGCCTCAGCAGTGGATGATCAGGACTCGGTATTCTATTTCTATAAGCGTCTGATTGAATTGCGTAAAGAGGTGCCTGCCATCACAACAGGCAGTTATACCGATTTGTTACCTGAGCACAAGCAGGTCTTCTGTTATGCACGTGAAGATGCGAATCAGGTACTTCTTTGCATCAACAACTATTACGGTGAAGATGCAGAGTGTTCTATACCTGAGCAGTATGACTTGCCTAAAGCGACCTGTCTGCTTTCTAACTATTCTGAAGTTGACAGCAGCAATCAGATGACGCTTCGTCCATACGAAACGAGAATCCTTCTAATACAGAAGTAAAAACTGTAGATACAAAAACGCCTCTTCACTTTTAAAAATGAAGAGGCGTTTTTTTGTTTGATTGTCCGGTTACTGGGCAGCCCAACTAAGTTGGCTGTTCATTCCGCTAACTTCACAGATATCGGCCAGTTTCACTTTAATTGCCATCTTAATCGCATCCGAAGTGAGGCTGCGATTGCTTTGTACTAACGCCATTATCTTTGCAGACTCGGGTTCTGCACTGTATTCAGCTTCACCTAAAGCAGCATGAACGACTTTGACCTCACAGCCACTATCTGAAAATTGCTCAGGAAGTGTCTGAAGGAAGCTAAGCATGTCGGTCATCGCATTTAGCGGGCTTACTGCTTCATCGATCTGTCCCTGAAGAATTATTTCCATCTCTGTTTTCTGTATTGGCTGGGTCATCTTGTTTCTCTATCTGGCCTGGTGTTCGCTTTTTCAAATGTTTTGTCACTCTGAGGGTTGAGAGTATAGAACTAATGAAATACCGATTTCAACCTGCACATAGGGTATCTAACCGTAAGTTACAATATAGCGAGCTGGCTTGTGATTCATGGCTAGAACCATATTAAGAACCACAGCTCCCAGTACGGATAGTACCAACATCCATCCCGGAATAAAGAACATGGATGCGACAAGGATTGTACAGTCAATCAACATCTGAACTTTCCCTGCCGGGATGCCTTTTTTATCCTGTACCAGAAGGCAAAAGATATTAAAGCCACCGAGACTAGAACGATGGCGGAATAGTATCAGCATACCTAATCCCATCAAAAGGCCACCAACGATGGCGCAGTAGACTTCGTTTACTTTATCCAGATGAATAAACGTATCCAGATGATCGGTTATGAACGAGACCAAAGCACCGGAAATAACGCTATTAATAGCGAAGGTCTTACCAAATCGTTTCCATCCCAGATAAAAAAATGGACAGTTGCAGAGAAAGTAGAGAGTACCGAAACTAGCTGGCATGATCTGACTGAACAACAGAGCAAGCCCAGCTGTTCCACCGGTTATCAGGTTAGCAGATTGAAGGAAAAAAATGCCCTGAGCGGTAACAAAAGTGCCTGTGAGTATTGCAATCCAATCTTCTTTTAGTGAGTGTTTTTCAGCCATCAATAAACTTTACTGGTTAAATTTTTACGCGAATAGTAGAGAAAAAGTTATTTTTTCGGTAGCTTGAGACAATAATTAATGGTAAACCTGTGTAATCTGCTTTTTACGGACTGTAAAGCACAGAGTTGACAGCGAATAGGAAGTACCTTAATAAGGCTTTTTATGAGCTGCATTCAAATGGAACATGAAAAATCTGCATAAAGAAATGTTGTTAAGTGGCTTTCTGACCAAAATCAATTTAGGTAGAATATCGCCACCAATTAAGCTTGCGAAAACGTTTGCTTAAGTCATATTTCTACATTGTGACTGCATGACGCAGTTTTTATGTGTGGTTTTATCGAAATATCAGAATATCTGAGTCAGGAGATACAGATGCTAAAGCGTGACATGAACATCGCCGATTATGATGCGGAACTATTCGCGGCAATCCAGGAAGAGACTCTTCGTCAGGAAGAGCATATCGAGCTAATCGCTTCAGAAAACTACACTAGCCCACGAGTGATGGAAGCTCAGGGCTCTCAGCTAACAAACAAGTATGCAGAAGGCTACCCGGGTAAGCGTTACTACGGTGGTTGTGAGTATGTTGATAAAGCTGAAGCTCTAGCGATCGATCGCGCATGTCAGCTGTTTGAGTGTGAGTACGCTAACGTTCAGCCACACTCCGGCTCTCAGGCAAACAGTGCTGTTTATATGGCACTTCTTAAGCCAGGCGACACAGTACTGGGTATGAGCCTGGCTCACGGTGGTCACCTGACTCACGGTTCTCCGGTTAACTTCTCTGGTAAGCACTACAATGTAATTCCTTATGGTATCGATGAAGCTGGTCAGATTAACTATGACGAGATGGAAGCGCTTGCACTAGAGCACAAGCCTAAGATGATCATTGGCGGTTTCTCTGCGTACTCTCAGGTTGTTGACTGGGCACGCATGCGTGAGATTGCAGACAAAGTTGACGCTTACCTGTTTGTTGATATGGCGCACGTTGCTGGCTTGATTGCAGCAGGTGTATACCCAACGCCACTTCCACACGCTCATGTGGTTACTACTACTACGCACAAAACACTAGCGGGTCCTCGCGGTGGTCTGATCCTGTCTAATGCGGGTGAAGATATGTATAAGAAGCTGAACTCTGCAGTATTCCCAGGTGGTCAGGGCGGCCCTCTGATGCATGTTATCGCGGGTAAAGCGGTAGCATTCAAAGAAGCTATGGAGCCAGAGTTTAAAGAGTATCAGGCGCGCGTTGTAGTTAACGCAAAAGCGATGGTATCTGAGTTTATGGCTCGTGGTTACAATATTGTTTCCGGCTCTACAGAAAACCACCTGTTTCTTGTTGACCTTATCGACAAAGACATCACTGGTAAAGAAGCCGATGCAGCACTAGGTGCAGCTAACATCACCGTAAATAAGAACTCTGTACCAAATGACCCACGTAGCCCGTTTGTAACATCAGGTATCCGTGTAGGTACACCAGCGATTACTCGCCGTGGATTCACAGAAGAAGATGCGAAAACACTGGCTGGCTGGATGTGTGATGTGCTTGATAACATCAATGACGAAGCGGTTATCGAAGCAACGAAACAGAAAGTGCTAGATATCTGTAAGCGTCTGCCTGTTTACGCTTAATTTCGTCGTCAATTTGGTGATTTCGTTGTCGGAAGTGCTCATGTACTAGCGTACACTCCGCGCTTCCTCCTAGAACTCACTAATTTTCGTTATGAATGGTTCTATTTCTGCGTCAAAGGTGCTCATTTACTATCGTAAACTCCGCGCCTTTTCCTTGAACTAAAACCATTCATTTAGAAATTAGCTTTGAAAGTAAATAGCTAAGACAGTACATAAAAAACGCGAGTTGTTTGCACAACTCGCGTTTTTAATACTTTGCCTACAGCCTACAGCCTACAGCCTACAGCCTACAGCCTACAGCCTACAGCCTTTATTCTGCTTTATTGATGCTTAATGTAGTACCTGACTTACACTGGAATGAGTAGTAACGACGGCTTTCGTTGAATTTTGAAAGACCTTCACCGGTACAGTAATCGATATTGATGTCACGCATAATTTCCAGCGTCTCTTCACTATTCATTGTGAACTTAGAGCCATCGGCACAGATGATGCGCACACGCCCGTCATCGCTTACAGAATAAACATCAACTTCCGTATTGCAGAGCTCGAACGAGGCATCCAGATAATTGTCGTTTTGAGTATTTGATGAACATCCTGCAAGTGCTACAGCTGCAAAAATGCTTAATAAACCAAGCTTTTTCATTCGGCTATTCCTTTTTCTACAATCTCTTAGGGGTACTATAGTCTATAAGTAGACCTTACCTCAAAGTATCCGTTCACACAAAATTACTTTACTTCAACACCTTGTGCCTGAAGGTCAGCATGATAAGAAGATCGTACAAAAGGACCACAAGCCGCATGAGTAAATCCTAGCTCAAGAGCAATCTCTTTTAGCTCCTCAAATTCTTCTGGTGGAACGTAACGTTCTACAGGAAGGTGGTGACGACTCGGTGCCAGATATTGGCCCAGAGTAAGCATGGTGACGCCGTGGGCACGAAGATCTTTAAGTACTTCGACAATCTCTTCTTTCGTTTCACCCAGGCCCATCATTAGTCCCGACTTAGTCGGAATGTCAGGATGCTGTTCTTTGAACTTCTGCAGGAGTTTCAGAGACCATTTGTAGTTCGCCCCCGGACGCGCTTTTCGGTATAGGCGAGGAGCTGTCTCAAGGTTGTGGTTGAACACGTCTGGTGGATTATCCTTCATTAGCTCTAATGCTGTATCCATTCTGCCTCGAAAGTCCGGGACAAGAGTTTCTATACGGATATCCGGGTTAAGTGCACGAATTTCACGGTTACAGTCGGCAAAATGCTGGGCTCCGCCATCTCGTAGATCATCCCGGTCTACAGAGGTGATAACAACATATTGTAGTCCCATATCACTAATGGTTTTCGCCAGATGAGCTGGTTCTTCTGTATCAGGAGTTAATGGGCGACCATGGGCAACATCGCAAAATGGGCAACGTCTGGTACAAATCGCACCAAGTATCATAAAAGTAGCGGTGCCGTGATTAAAGCATTCAGCTAGGTTAGGGCAAGAAGCTTCTTCGCAAACAGAATGAAGCTTGTTTTTCCGCATTGCAGATTTGATACTCTGGATTCGCTTACTATCAGATGGAAGTTTTATTTTCATCCATTCAGGCTTTCTTAAAACTTCTTTTTGCTCTGATGGCATGTTTTTAACCGGGATCAGAGCCATTTTGTCAGCGTCTCTATATTTAACGCCTTTTTCCATTTGGATTGGTTTGCTCATAGTTTCAGTGTTCTTTTATACGTTATTTATTGCTTCAGGTTGAATGACTTCAACACTTGTGTAATTTAATAGAGGTGTGAGTTGTTTGACAAGCTCATCGCTGACTTGCAACAAATCATTCGGACCTCCTAGTTCAGATACCTGCACCATTTCCATACCAGCATAGCCGCAAGGATTTATCCGAAGAAAAGGGGCTAGGTCCATGTTTATGTTGAGTGCAAGGCCGTGAAAAGAGCAGCCCTTGCGAATACGGAGTCCAAGGGAGCAGATTTTTCTTCCATCCACGTAGACACCCGGAGCATCCGGCCTTGCTGCCGATTGAATACCCAAGCTGTCTAATGTTTTGATGACCAGATTCTCTATGTGAGTAACCAGATCCCGTACTCCAAGGTTCTTTCGTCGCAGATTAATCATGAAGTAAGCAACGAGTTGACCGGGACCGTGATAGGTAACTTGCCCGCCCCTGTCACTCTGAACCACCGGGATATCACCAGTTTTCAGTAAATGCTCTTCTTTGCCTGCCTGGCCTTGCGTAAAGACGGGTTTGTGCTCAACTAACCATACTTCGTCAACGGTTTCATCCGTTCTGGTGTCAGTGAATTCGTGCATTGCACGCCAGACGGGCTCGTACTCTTGTAGGCCGAGGTACTTTACAATCAGTTTATCTGCAACGTCAGTCAAAACACTCTTCACACTCTAGTTAATAAAGTGATCGCATTATAAACGTCTTTAAGTGTTAGAACTATATTAAAGTTACAGGAACTTAAAATATTGTTATAACTTTTGTTGAAAATTTTGAAGAAGGCGAGATAAATGAGATTGAATACTTGCTTATACAGATACAAAAACAGCGGCTAGAATTGCCGCTGTTTTAATAGGATCTACTTTTCGCGAGTCGGTGATTACAGAACCATTCTCACGATTTCAATTTCGCCTAGCTCTTTATAAAGAGTTTCAACCTGCTCAACAGATGTTGCAGTGATGGTAACTGACACAGAGTTATAAGTGCCTTTGCCACTCGGTTTTACCGAAGGGCTGTAGTCACCAGGAGCATGTTTCTGAATCACTTCCAGAACCAATTCAGGAAGTTCAGGTTTTGCATAACCCATTACCTTGTAAGTGAACTGACAAGGGAACTCTAAGAGATCTTTTAGCTTTGGCTGCTCTTGCATTATTAACTCCGGATACTAAGTTGACCGCGAATATTACGCTCAATAGAGGAGGAACTCAAGTGAAACAAAAAGCGCGAGTATTTCTCACTCGCGCTTGTGGGGTATATGCTTGTTCAGCTTAATTAGAACCAGCTTTTGAACAATAGAACGATGTAATCGATCAGACGACTGAACAGGCTACCTTGTTCCACATCTTCAAGAGCAAGAAGTGGGTATTCCGCAATATCTTCACCATCAATCTGGTAGTAAAGTGTACCGACAACATCACCTTGTGAAATTGGCGCTCTTAGCTCTTTTTCAAGAACGAAGCTTGCTTTCAGGTTTTTCGCCTGACCACGAGGCAGAGTTACAAATGTATCTTGCGCAACACCCAGAGCTACGTTTTCCTGTGAACCCATCCAGATACGCTCGTTTACAAATGTTTCACCCGCTTTATGAGGTGCAACTGTTTCGAAGAAACGGAAGCCGTAGTTAAGAAGTTTCTTGCTTTCAGCTTTACGAGCATTTTCACTCTTAGTGCCCATTACAACCGCTACAAGGCGCATTTTGCCTTCAGTTGCCGAACTTACAAGGCTATATCCAGCATTAGAGGTATGACCGGTTTTGATACCGTCAACATTCATGCTTTTATCCCAAAGCAGACCGTTTCGGTTGTATTGGGTAATACCGTTGTAAGAGAATTTCTTCTCTGAGTAGATTGCGTATTCTTCCGGTACATCACGAATAAGTGCACGGCCTAGTAGAGCCATATCATATGGTGTTGAGTACAGGTTAGGGTTGTCCAGACCGTGAACGTTTGCAAAATGGGTGTTGTCCATACCAATAGACTGTGCCCATGCATTCATTAGGTCGACAAATGCATCTTCAGAACCGGCTACATGTTCAGCCATTGCCACACATGCGTCGTTACCAGACTGAACGATGATGCCTCGGTTCAGGTCTTCAACTTTGACAGTTGTACCTACTTCGATAAACATCTTCGAAGAATCAGGGTAGTTTTTCGCCCAGGCATTTTTGCTGATAACCACATCATCTTGTAGAGAGATGTTACCGCGAGCCAGTTCCTGGCCGATAACATAGCTGGTCATCATCTTAGTCAGGCTGGCAGGAGATAGCTTGGTATCTTTCTCTTTTTCAGCCAGAACCTTACCTGAGTTGAAGTCGATCAGAACATAACCTTTCGCAGCAATTTGCGGAGCATCAGGAACAACGATTGGTGCTGATTGTGCCATGCCTGCGGTCAGCAGTGTTGTTGAAACAAGTAAAGATTTGAGTAGGTTTTTTGATTTAATCATTGTTAGTTCGAACGTTTAAGCTAATTTTTGTACCTTAACGAAATCCTTCCGCTAAGCTCGAATTCTTATTTGCCTGACACTATGACAAAAATTGCCATTATGTGCTAGCGATGAAGCTATTTTTACTGTGTTATCTTCTTAATAAATGCCCCTGAGTAGCCACCTTGCTTCACCTTTTCTAGTGTTTTCTCAGATTTCATATAGTTATTGAAAGGACCAAGCATCGCTCTAAATGTCCCATCCTTGCTTTCTACGAAAGAGTCTACAGAAAACTGTTGTTCTAGCTCTTTGGCCAAAGAGTTTGTTCTTTGTTCATGTTTTGATGCTACCACCTGAATGGCATAGTGAATGGCCGGACTGTTTCTTTCAACACTGATGTGTTCAATTTCTACATTGGCAGTACCGGTTTTCACGACATCGAGTTTATAAGCAGCAGCATAACTCAGATCAATGATACGTCCTTCGTGAAAAGGCCCCCGGTCATTGATCCTAACAATGGCCTCTTTACCATTGTCAAGGTTAGTGACTTTCACGTAACTTGGGATCGGTAACGTTTTGTGTGCCGCTGACATAGAGTACATGTCATATATCTCACCGTTTGAAGTGAGGTGTCCATGAAACTTCTTCCCGTACCACGAAGCTTCACCTTTTTGAGTGAAACCTTTGGGATCTTTTATAATCTTGTAAGACTCTCCTCGGAGTGAATAGTTCCGGTTTCCTCCCCGACTATAAGGTTCGTACTTAGGATGAGCGTCTTCAATATGGTCTACAGACAGTGGCTTTTCGGGAGCAACATCGTCAGCAATAGAGTATCTGCCGGAACTTGAACATCCGGAAATAATCAGCAGAAAGAGTAGTGTAGCTACCGCGTTTTTTAAGGTCATTACGTTGTCTTTGAAAGCATTTTTCGGTGTGTATGGATAGACATAAGTATCCCGAAACCAGCCATCAGTGTCACCATAGAGGTACCACCATAACTGATAAGAGGAAGAGGTACGCCTACAACTGGCAGGATCCCGCTAACCATTCCTATGTTTACAAAGATATAAACAAAGAAGCTTAATACGATGCTTCCCGCCATCATTCGCCCAAATGCAGTCTGAGCATTGCTGGCCAGAAATAGCCCTCTCCCAATCACAAACAGGTATAGAGCTAATAGCATTAGGATGCCCAGCATACCCCATTCTTCTGCGATAACTGCAAAGATAAAGTCAGTATGCCTCTCAGGGAGGAATTCTAGCTGAGATTGCGTGCCCTGTAGCCAGCCTTTGCCTGTAATACCACCTGAACCAATTGCGATTTTACTTTGGATGATATGATACCCCGCACCGAGTGGATCGGATTCGGGATCAAACAGGGTTCTTACCCTTACTTTTTGATACTCCCTCATCAGGAAGAACCACAACACAGGGATAAAGCCACCAATCGCAATACCAGCCGCAAAGATGATGCGCCAGCTAATACCCGCTAAAAATATGACGAAGATACCAGAAGCAGCAATCAGAATTGATGTACCAAGGTCAGGTTGCTTTGCAATTAGAATCGTAGGAAGACAAACCAGAATCAAAGAGACAACCAGAACTTTGAAGGTAGGTGGCAAAGGCTTTTTACCTATATACCGAGCGACCATTAACGGTACGGCAAGTTTAAGCAACTCTGAAGGTTGAAAGCGAACAAAGCCAAGGTTCAACCAGCGCTGGGCCCCTTTGGATGCTTCACCAAAGAAGAGTACACCAAAAAGCAAAGCGACTCCGGCTACAAATAAGATGGGAGCCAGAGCTTCGTAGGTTCGTGGGGATATTTGAGCCAAAGCAACCATGACGCCGAGCGATAGAAGCATACGCATGGCCTGGCGATCCATCATTCCCATATCCTGACCACTGGCGCTATACATAACAAGAAGCCCGAACACCATTATCAGCATTAAACCAATGAGCAGTGGCAAATCGATATGAAATCGTTCAAAGAGGATCCGGCTTTTTCCGGTTGAAGGATCTAGTTTCACTGTTCTTCTGCCTCTTCTTTTTTACCTAGCAACACATAGTCGAAAATTTTACGTACTACTGGCGCGCCATTTGTTGAACCGCCACCGGCATTTTCAAGCACGACGGTTGCTATTACTTCAGGTTTTTCAAGAGGAGCAAAACCTGTGAACAGAGCGTGGTCCCGTAGGTTTTCAGCAATCTCGTCCGCGTTGTACTCTTCGTCTTCTTTCAATCCAAATACCTGTGCAGTACCTGACTTACCGCCACTCTTGTATTTCAACCCCTGGAATGCCCTTCGAGCTGTACCTTTCTTACCATGGTTAACCAAGTACATACCTTCTATAGACATGTCCCAGTACTTTTCTGTTACGCCTGTGATCGGTGGATACTGTTCCGGTGGCTCAAGTGTTTCAATATCGACATCCTGAGAGGTATCAATGGTAGCTCTCAGAAGGTGAGGTGCCATTACCTCTCCACGATGAATAAGAACGGAAGTCGCTTTAGCGATCTGCATTGGTGTGGCAGTCCAGTAACCTTGTCCGATACCTACGGGGATTGTGTCCCCCTGATACCATGGTGTTCTGTGTCGGTTCATCTTCCATTCGCGGGTAGGCATGTTTGCCTTGCTCTCCTCGTGAATATCGATGCCAGTATAATCACCAAAACCGAACATCATCATCCAGCGGGAAATTCGGTCTATGCCCATGTCATAAGCGATCTGGTAGAAGAATGTATCGACAGATTCTTCGATAGACTGGACAATATTCACTCTTCCGTGTCCCCATCTTAACCAGTCACGGAATGGTTTGGTTTTCGAGTTAGGGATCTTCCAGTAACCCGGATCATTACGAGTGGTGTATGGCGTAACTACCTCTTCTTGCAGGGCAGCAACCGCAATAAACGGCTTTACTGTCGATGCTGGAGGGTAGATACCTAGAGTTGTACGGTTTACAAGCGGACGGTTTTTGTCATTAAGTAACTTACGATAGTCCGGCCCGGAAATTCCGTGAACAAAGGCATTCGGATCATAGCTTGGGCTGGATACCATCGCTAATACCCCGTTGTCTGCAGGATCTAGGACAACAGCGGAGCCTCTTCGACTATCTAGCTGACGATAGACGTATAGCTGCAGATCGATATCCAGATTCAGAACAATATCTTTTCCCGGTACAGGTGGGACATACTTCAATGTTCGGATAATTCTTCCACGACTGTTAACTTCAACTTCCTGATAGCCAGGAGTGCCGTGCAAAACATCTTCGTAGTAACGTTCGATACCCAATTTACCGATATCGTGTGTCGCCTGGTAATCTGAGTCTTTGTCTTCGCGGATCAGGCGTTGCATATCACGGTCATTAATTCGTGATACATAGCCTAAGACATGCGTCAGAGCTGAACCGTATGGGTAATGTCGCTTTAGGGTTGCTGTAACCTCAACACCTGGAAAGCGATATTGCTGAACTGAAAAGATCGCTACTTGCTCTTCTGTTAACTGAGTCAGCAAGGGAACAGATTTAAAGCGGCGGGTCCTGCGTCGATCTTTATGAAACGAAGTAACACGCTCGGGGCTAATTTCTAGAATCTTTTGAAGATTGACGATGGTTTCATCAATGTTTTTGATTTTTTCTGGTGTAAGTTCCAGATTAAAAACAGGACGATTCTCCGCAAGAATTTTTCCGTTTCGGTCATATATCAACCCGCGGTTCGGTGCGATTGGTACAACTTTAATACGGTTGTCATTAGAACGGGTTTTATAATCCTGATACTGATTGACCTGAATGTTATATAGGTTGGTAATCAGTAGTCCAACAAGAAAAACGATACCGATAAATGAAACGATGGCTCTGTTACGAAACAGAAACATCTCCGCATTATGGTCCCTTATTTGCGTACGCCTGCGTCTCATTCCTGGTTATTCTCTGTGGTACGGATGGTTTGTCGTTATGCTCCAGGCACGATATAAGCTCTCTGCCATTACGATACGCACAAGAGGGTGGGGCATAGTTAAAGGTGAGAGTGACCAGCTTTGATCTGCTGCGGCTTTACATGCTGGTGCCAAACCTTCAGGGCCACCAATCAATATTGAAACATCTCGGCCATCCAGCTTCCAGCTCTCTAATTGTTGAGCTAATTGTGGTGTATCCCAGCGTTTACCTGGGATATCCAGAGTAACAATGCGATTTCCCTTTGGAACTGCAGCAAGCATCTGCTCACCTTCTTTTTGAAGGATACGGGCAATATCAGCATTTTTGCCCCGTTTACCTGCGGGAATCTCGACTAGCTCAAGAGGCATATCATGAGGAAACCTGCGTTTGTATTCCTGAAAGCCTTCTTCTACCCATTTAGGCATTTTTGTACCGACTGCAATTAGCTGGATCTTCAATCTCTAGCTCCACAACTTTTCTAGCTGATACAGTTCGCGTTGCTCTTCCTGCATAACGTGAACCATCACGCTACCCATATCCAGAACAACCCATTCGCCTTCATTTTCACCATCGATACCGTAAGGTGTCATACCTGCATTCTTTGCTTCTGATGCAACATTATCAGCGATAGAAGTGACGTGGCGTTTAGATGTGCCAGTACAAATTACCATGTAGTCAGTCACGCTGGATTTATCAATAACGTTCAGTGTTACGATATCTTCTGCTTTCATGTCGTCAGCTTTATCGACAAGAAAGTCTTTTAGTTCTTCAAGTTGCAATGTTTTACCTCAGCAAATATCAGTGTTACAGGGATTATTATATCACCCTTTTCCTGCTGCTAACGGCAGGATACTTTTAGATGAGCACAACTCAATCGAAAGGCGGTTGATATCCAACCAACCTGAACTTTCATATTGGGTTTTAGCCATTATTTCTATTTTAGTCAGCTCTCGATAGCTATGTGTCAAACTCTTGTATGACAGCCTGTTGAGGGCTGCGTTGTAGAGTGGACGTTTACTTTGCCAGATTCGATGTTTGTCAAAAAGTGCACCGGGATTATTCATCCCTTGGCTTTCCCGCTTAAGTTCAAGGAGTAGCTGGAGCTCTTTTTGCAAGGTTCTAAGCAAAATGATGGGCTCTACTCCCTCTGCTTCCAACTGGCGCAAAATCCGTAAAGCACGATTCGGCTTACCCGCCAGCACAGCATCCATCCAATGAAAAGCAGTGAAGTGATTGTGTCTACTTAGAGACTCTTCAATACGAACAAGCGTCAAAACACCATCTGGATATAGGAGAGAGAGCTTCTCTAGACTTTGTGAGAGCGCCAGAAGGTTTCCTTCGTGCCACTGGGCAAGCATTTGAAGCGCTTCTGGGTCCGGTTTCAGACCAAGTTTAAAGCAGCGTGTCTGAATGAAACTTGGCAGTCTTGATATGTCAGGGGTTAGACAGCTAACCCAGATACCTTTCTGATTGAATGTCTTAAACCATTTCGCATTTTCTTGCTGCTTAGTCAGTTTGCTACCAGTGACTAGAAGAACGACATCTTCATTAAGATTATCACTAAGTGAAATGAGCTCTTTACTTGCGCCTGCATTGATTCCTGATTCTGGAATCTCAAGCTCAATGACTTTTTTAGAAGAGAACAAGCTCAATGCCTGACAGCAATCATAAACATCATTCCAGTTAATGTTGCTGTCGACTACGAACTGGTGTTTTTCATCGAATCCGGCCTGAACGGCCACACTGTATATCTGGTCCCGGCTTTCAAGTAGGAGCAGGGGCTCATTACCAAAGACCAGATAGATGTTACTGAGTTGACGAGCCAGGTTGTCTGAAAGTTTTTCTGCGAAAATACGCATCAATTTGTCGTTTCGCTGCTACTTTTTGATTCTGGTAGTTCGTCAAACTCTTCAGCTTCAAGTTCTTGTTGCTCAAGCTGATAACTTAGTCGAGCCATTTGACGAATAATCTGTACGGCAGACTGCTCAATCATCTCCTGCTCCAGCATCTCTTCTTCTACAGACTTTGCAAGTGCGGTTTGAGGGTTACTTAGGTAGGTACGATATGCTGTCGTGGTAAAGGTTCTTGAACCAATTTCAGGAATAGTCACCCTATAGCTGGCGGTATAAGTCAGTTCTTTTTCCGCAGCCTGTCCGTTCTGGTAGAGAGATACGGTTCTTTCTCCCAGAGAGCCACTAACCAAGTGAATGTTAGAGATATCTTTTGCTGGAGTGACAGTTTTAATGTCATTCAACCTTAACTGTGCCTCAACAGCACGAGTTAGCCGGCTATATTGGTCATAGCTGGTTAATGAAAAATCAGAAATTTCTTCCGGTACCAGATAGCTACCGCGGAAATGGAAACCACAGGCAGACAGGCTTCCTGCCAGCAGTAAAATGATGGATAACTTTATCGGGAATGCTGATAACAGTGATTTCACAAAATGCTCTCTATTTTGTTTATTTATACTTAGCTAAAGTCAGTGCTGTTTTGCTTAACTACTTGAGCCAGTGTGGCTATGCTGGAACAAACATACAAGGGCATGGATGCCCTTGTTTAAGCGAACATGGATGTCTTGAGCGGTTTGTGGAAGCATATCCACATTGGCGCTCTCAACCACCGAGCTTAGATAAATATAAACAGGGTGAATGTTCACCCTGTTTAAAGACATTTTATAGCGAAATTAGTTCGCTACAATGTTCAGAAGTTTGCCTGGTACATAAATTACTTTACGTACAGTCTTACCTTCAGTGAACTTAACAACGTGTTCATCTGCAAGACCTAGTGCTTCTACTTCTTCTTTAGAAGCATCTGCAGCAACGGTTAGTTTCGCACGAAGTTTGCCGTTCACCTGAACAACGATCAGTTTTTCATCTTCAACCATCGCCTTGTCGTCAGCTACCGGCCACGTTGCTGTATCGATACCTGATTCACCCAGCGCTTCCCATAGCTCGTAAGAGATATGAGGAGTGATTGGGTAAAGCATACGAACGACTGCTTTTAGTGCTTCATCAAGGATAGCTCGGTCTTGATCTGACTCCTGACCAGCTTTTGCCAGCTTGTTCATCAGTTCCATGATTGCAGCGATTGCAGTGTTGTATGTCTGGCGACGTTCGATATCATCAGTTACTTTTGCGATAGTTTTGTGAACATCGCGACGAATAGCTTTCTGGTCAGCGGTTAGTGCAGAAGTATCAACGGCAGTAGCTTCACCTTTAGACGTATGGTCTTTAACAAGCTTCCATACACGCTTAAGGAAGCGGTTTGCGCCTTCTACGCCAGATTCCTGCCACTCAAGCGTCATATCTGCCGGAGAAGCAAACATCATAAACAGACGTACTGTATCTGCACCGTACTTGTCTACCATCTCCTGAGGGTCGATACCGTTGTTCTTAGACTTAGACATCTTAGTCATGCCTGTGTGAACAACCTCGTTACCTTCGTTGTCGATAGCTTTAACGATACGGCCTTTCTCGTCGCGCTCTACAGTCACATCAGTCGGAGAAACCCAAACTTTTGCACCTTTCTCATTGTTGTAGTAGTACGCGTCAGCCAGAACCATGCCCTGACATAACAGCTTCTTAAATGGTTCGTCGCTGTTTACCATGCCTGCATCGCGAAGCAGTTTATGGAAGAAGCGAGAGTACAGAAGGTGCATACATGCGTGCTCGATACCACCGATGTATTGGTCTACTGGCAGCCAGTAGTTCGCTGCATCTGCATCCAGCATTTCATCTGCTTGTGGTGAACAGTAACGTGCGTAATACCAGCTTGATTCCATAAAGGTATCGAAGGTATCTGTTTCACGAAGTGCAGGCTCACCGTTGAAGGTGGTTTCTGCCCAGCTCTTGTCAGCTTTGATTGGGCTGGTAACGCCATCCATTACTACATCTTCAGGAAGAATCACTGGTAGCTGGTCAGCAGGTACCGGGTGAACTTCGCCATCTTCAGTGGTTACCATTGGAATTGGAGCACCCCAGTAACGCTGACGGGATACACCCCAGTCACGTAGACGGAAGTTAACGGTTTTCTCACCTTTACCTTCAGATTCCAGTTTTGCAGCAATAGCATCAAACGCTTGCTGGAAATCCATACCGTCGAACTCACCAGAATCAAAGCAGATACCTTTTTCAGTGTATGCCGCTTCAGAGATATCCAGCTCGCTACCGTCAGCAGGTTTGATTACAGGAACGATATCCAGACCGTACTTAGTTGCAAACTCGTAGTCACGCTGATCGTGCCCTGGTACCGCCATTACCGCGCCAGTACCGTAATCCATAAGTACGAAGTTAGCCACGTAGATTGGTACTTCACGGCCATTCAGAGGATGGACAGCCTTAAGGCCAGTATCCATTCCTTTCTTTTCCATTGTTGCCATATCTGCTTCGGCAACTTTGTTGTTCTTACATTCGTCGATAAATGCAGCCAGGTCAGCGTTGTTCTCAGCAGCCAGTGCCGCTAGAGGGTGACCAGCCGCGATACCAACGTAAGTTACGCCCATTAGCGTATCAGGACGTGTTGTATAAACTTCAAGATCTTCCTGACCAGAAACAGCAAACTTCAGCTCAACACCTTCAGAACGGCCAATCCAGTTGCGCTGCATGGTCTTAACCATTTCTGGCCAGCCATCCATGTTGTCCAGTTCGTCAAGCAGCTCCTGAGCGTAAGCGGTAATCTTAATAGACCACTGAGGAATCTCTTTCTGCTCTACTGGAGTATCACAGCGCCAGCAGCAGCCATCTTCAACCTGCTCGTTAGCCAGTACTGTCTGATCGTTCGGACACCAGTTAACCGCTGAAGTCTTCTTATAAACTAAGCCTTTTTCATAAAGCTTAGTGAAGAACTCCTGTTCCCAACGGTAGTACTCAGGGGTACAGGTTGCGAACTCACGGTTCCAGTCGTAGCCGAAGCCCAGCAGTTTAAGCTGGTTCTTCATATATTCGATGTTTTCATAAGTCCACGGAGCTGGTGCCGTTTTGTTTTTAACAGCAGCATTCTCAGCAGGCAGGCCGAATGCATCCCAGCCGATTGGCTGCATGACATTTTTACCTTGCAGACGCTGGAAGCGGGAAACAACATCACCGATAGTGTAGTTACGCACGTGACCCATGTGGAGTCGGCCACTTGGGTAAGGGAACATTGAGAGACAGTAGAATTTTTCTTTGCTTGGGTCTTCAGTTACGACAAACGTTTTGTTGTCATCCCAGTGCTTTTGAACTTTCTGTTCAATATCTTGCGGATTATATTGCTCTTGCATCGATGATTTCCGGTTATCTTGGAATATGTGAGATCGGTTAGATCGAATAAATATAGATCGGCATAGAATACCTAAAGGAAGGACAAGCTACAATAACTATAAGAGATTGAAATAATCAAAGAGTGGAGGATGCGTATGCCAAAGCGTAAAGCAGGTTATGAAGAGAAGTTTGAAGAGGTAGTAGAAACGCTGAAACATAGCCCGGAGGAGATCAACAAGGTACTGGAAACCTCTGAAGAAGTTGCCCATGCCGCCAGTGATATGACGAAAGATGAGCTCTCTTTAATTTCGGCTTATATGAAGGCAGATTTAAAAGAATTTTCAGAGAACTACGAAGAGAGCAAAAGCAGTCCGTTCTCCATTATGATTGCCGATTCAATGTGGCAGGCGCTGCTTGATATAACAGATAGAACTAAGATTGAATGGATCGAGATGTTTGAGGATATTGAGCATCAGGGTATTTATAAGGCGGGTGACGTCATCGGTCTTGGGCATCTGATCTGTGAGAAGTGTGGTCACAAGACTCAATATATTCACCCAACAGTGATTGAGCCTTGTGCCAAGTGCGGTGCAGACGAGTTTAGCCGTATACCGCTGAAGCCATAAATTAGCCTTCTGAACGCTTTTTCCAGCTAAAACCTAGTGCCACTAGTACAAAGATTACCAGTGGCCAGCTTCCAAGTGTCCTGAATGGCGTCATGCCTGTAGACGACACAACCTCTGCTCTCAGTACCTCAGTTTTAAACTGGGGTATCGCTTCTGTAATGTTACCTTGATAGTCCGTTACCGCGGTTACGCCATTGTTGGTTGCACGGATTACCGGTTTACCTGTTTCCAGAGCCCGCATACGAGCGATTTCCATATGCTGCAGTGGACCAATTGACTCTCCAAACCAGGCATCATTGGATAATGTCAGGATAAAATCGGTATCTTCGGTAATGTTTCTTCGAACCTGATCGCCAAAGATAATTTCGTAACACAGGGCGGTGACCAGATGCCTATCTTTGGCAACGATGTTGTCCTGAATAAAGTCTCCACGGCTGAATGAAGACATCGGCAGGTTAAAGAAAGGTGCGATGGGCCTTAATAAATCTTCAAACGGCACAAACTCACCAAACGGAAGCAAGTGGTGCTTATGATACCTAGACTGTGTCTTGTAGTCGTACTCACCATTAGGAGTTTCACCAAGTGTAAGAACGCTGTTATAGAACCGTCCCATCTCATTTTGAGTAATAACGCCAGTAATCAGCGCAGACTCGTTGAGTCGAGCTGCAGAGTCGACATTGCTTAAAAAGCGTGGAAGCTCTTTTTCAACCGCTGGTATCGCAGCTTCTGGCCAAATAATGATATCAGCGTCCCAGTTGGCTCTGCTTAGATCCATAAACTTCATTAAAGTAGGCCAACGTTCTGTTGGTAACCACTTCAGCTCTTGTGGGATATTCCCCTGAATCAATGCGAACGAAGTTTTACTGTCCGGGTTTGGCTTAACCCATTGAATGGATTGGGTTATGTAACCAAGTGCAAATATCAGGATAGGTGTTATTAACCACTTCCATTGTTTGTTAAGTGCAACATAAGTAATGGTTGATGCACAAAGCAATACCATAAGAGTTACGAGCTGTACTCCTCCAACCGGAGCAAAGCCAGAAAGGGGGCTATCTATTTGGCTGTATCCGAGCCAAAGCCACGGAAACCCAGTAAATACCCAGCCTCGGGCCCAGTCTGAAAGTAACCAGAGCGCAGGGATAGCGAGGAAGTATTTTGCGGCAGATTTTCTTGGGAAAAATCTATTGGTTAATCCTGTTGCCAATGCGGGATAAATTGAGAGGTAGCAGATGAGTAAAACCATTAGGAAAATGCTGGCTGCTTTAGGCATACCTCCAAACGTGTCGATACTTACATGAACCCAGCTTAGGCCTGTGGCGAAATGACCAACTCCCCAGAAGAAACCGATCAGCATAGCCGAGCGGGTGGAAGCATTGTAGATTAAGAGAAAGAGTACAGCTGGGCTCAGTATGGCCAAAGGCCAGATTTGATACGGAGCATAAGCCAGAGTTGTACAGGCGCCAACAAAAGCGGCCAGTAAAGGCCGCAGTAGGCGATGATTCAATTTATGTATCATCGTATATATTTACCTAGAAATTGACAGGTATTTGTTTGTCGTAGAAAAGAATGATTACTCTTCAATATCTGGAAGAATTTCCTCATCAGGTACAGTAACCTGAAGCTGAACAACTCTACGGTTATCCGCCGCGGTTACTTTAAAGCTATAGCCATCGATATCAACAACTTCACCGCGTGTTGGTAAATGGCCAAAACTTGTCATTACCATACCACCGATAGTATCCACCTCGTCATCACTAAAATTAGTGCCAAAGGTTTCGTTGAACTCTTCGATCTCAGTTAACGCTTTAACTGAATAGGTATGCTTGCTGAGCTTGCGGATATCTGCTTCATCTTCATCGTCGAATTCATCTTCGATTTCACCAACGATCTCTTCAAGGATATCCTCAATGGTTACCAGACCTGAAACACCACCAAATTCATCGACAACAATGGCCATATGGTAACGTTCTTCACGAAATTCCTTTAGTAGCCTGTCTACACGCTTACTTTCTGGAACAACAACTGCTGGGCGGATAACCTGCTCTATCTTGAACGGAGCACTATCTGAGCCTAAGTATTTAAGTAAGTCCTTCGCTAAAAGAATGCCTTCGACATGGTCTTTGTCTTCACTGATAACCGGGTAGCGAGAGTGCTGCGCATCGGTAATCAGTCCAACCAGCTGATCAAGATCGTGCTCTTTTTCAGCGGTAACCATCTGAGAGCGAGGGATCATGATATCCCTTACACGCATCTCCGATATTTCCATGACACCTTCAAGCATGTCTCTGGTGTCGTGGTCAATAAGGTCATTTACTTCCGAGTCTCTGATTACATCAACCAGTTCCTGGCGGTCTTTTGGTTCGCCCTGAAATATCTGACCCAGGCGTTCTAAGAAGGACTTTCTACTCGGACCTTCTGAGGGAGGGTTTTCTTCGTTCATGATTTCTCTTTAGTTTTCGCTATCAGATGCGTGATAGCTCGCTGGAAGGAATCTTATTCCTTCTCGGCAATATAAGGGTCATTAAAGCCCATAGATTGCATAATCTCTGTTTCGAGGGATTCCATTTCTTCAGCTTCATCGTCCTCGATATGATCATAACCTAGCAGATGTAGAGAGCCGTGTACAACCATATGAGCCCAGTGGGCTATAACTTCTTTATGCTGTTCTTTTGCCTCTTTTTCAACTACCTGTTTGCAAATAATTAGGTCGCCAAGTAAATTTATGTCAATTCCTTCAGGAACTTCAAAAGGAAAAGAGAGCACATTTGTTGGTTTATCTTTGCCGCGATATTCGAGGTTTAACTGATGGCTTTCTTCTTCATCAACCAGACGAATAGTGACTTCAGCTTCTGGTTGAAATTGAGTCACTGTTGTTTGTAACCACCTTTGAAAATCAGCTTCGGCAGGGAGTCCGTCAGCGCTCTCTACCGCAATTTGCAGATCCAATTCTATACTCATTTATGCTCCTGCTGAGCCTGACAGCTCTGCTTTTTGTGCTTCTAGCAGTTTAGTTTCGCGTTCTTCTCTGCGTCGTTGCTCGGCTTCCTTACGGTCTTTCTGATCTTTCTTTTCCCACTTCTCGTAGGCATTAACGATCTGTGCGACAACCGGGTGGCGTACAACATCGTCTGCCTGGAAGAAGTTAAAGCTGATCTCATCGACTTCAGATAGCACTTCAATGGCATGGCGTAAACCAGATTTAGCACCGCGTGGCAGGTCAATCTGCGTAACGTCACCAGTGATAACCGCACGAGAGTTAAAGCCGATACGAGTCAGGAACATCTTCATCTGCTCTACAGTGGTGTTCTGGCTTTCGTCGAGAATAATAAAGGCATCGTTAAGAGTACGACCACGCATGTAAGCCAGTGGTGCCACTTCAATAACGTTACGTTCAATCAGTTTCTCTACGCGCTCAAAACCAAGCATTTCAAACAGAGCATCATAAAGAGGGCGCAGATATGGGTCGACTTTCTGGCTAAGATCACCAGGAAGGAAGCCCAGTTTTTCACCCGCTTCTACTGCCGGGCGGGTAAGAAGAATACGTCTGATTTCCTGACGTTCTAACGCATCTACAGCAGCAGCAACAGCAAGGTAGGTTTTACCAGTACCAGCAGGCCCTATGCCGTAAGAAATATCATGGGTTACCATGTTGACCAGATATTGAGCCTGATTAGGGGTACGAGGTTTGATCACCCCTTTTTTAGTCTTAATGAAGACTTCTTTACCGTGCTCAATGGCTGATTCACTGTTTTGCTCCAGTACACCAGATTCTTTAATGGCAAGGTGAATTTGCTCAGGTTCAATATCAGCGATTTTTCCTTTTACTTGAGCAGTTTCTACATAAAGAGTTTTAAGTATCTCAAGTGCAGCCGCTGCGGTATGTGGCTTACCAACAATGGAGAAGAAATTGCCGCGGTAATTGATTTCAACGCCTAAGCGTCTTTCAAGGTGTTTGATATTGTCATCGAATGGACCACACAAGCTGGATAGTCGGTGGTTATCTGCAGGCTCCAGATCAATTTCCAGAGTAACGATTTTATTGCTCAATCTAGTCTCTCAATATATTGAGCCCGATTACGACCGGGCTCTTTGATTAGTTAATAGTAAGTGTAGTACATCATTCTTGATGTTTATCTAAACTCTAAGGCGTAAAAGTTGCAACGCCTAATTCATCTTCTCGACGAGTTTTTTCCATCATTTCACTTGGAGAGGTCACTACACGAAGGTCCATTTCTTTCTCTGTACGTACTAGCTCACCACGAAGTGAGTTCGGGAATACGTCGGTAATTTTCACATCAACGAACTGGCCGATAAGGTCAGCAGAGCCTTCAAAGTTTACAACGCGGTTGTTCTCGGTACGAGCACGTAACTCCATTAGGTTCTTCTTAGATGGGCCTTCAACCAGAACGCGTTGCTCGGTGTCCAGCATCTGACGGGAGTAGCGCATAGCCTGGCTGTTTACCTGCTGTTGCAGTTCATACAGGCGCTCTTTCTTGGTTTGTTCAGCAAGATCACATGGGTAATCCGCTGCTGGTGTACCAGGACGTGGAGAGAAAATAAAGCTGAAGCTCATGTCGAAATCGACATCTTTGATTAATTTCATCGTGTCCTGGAAATCCTGGTCGGACTCACCTGGGAAACCGACGATAAAGTCTGAGCTGATATGAATATCAGGACGAGCCTTACGTAGCTTACGAATAATAGATTTATACTCGATAGCGGTATGAGGGCGCTTCATCATAGTCAGGATGCGGTCTGAACCACTTTGCACTGGTAGGTGAAGGAAGCTCACTAGCTCAGGAGTATCCTCGTATACCGCAATGATATCGTCAGTGAACTCAAGCGGGTGGCTTGTTGTAAAGCGAATACGGTCGATGCCATCGATGGATGCAACTAAGCGCAGCAGGTCGGCAAAAGAGCAGATGTCACCATCATGCATTGGGCCACGGTATGCGTTTACGTTCTGGCCAAGTAGGTTTACTTCTCGTACACCTTGTTCTGCAAGTTGCGCAATCTCGAACAGTACATCATCCATAGGACGGCTAACTTCTTCACCGCGAGTGTATGGCACTACGCAGTAAGTACAGTATTTCGAACAGCCTTCCATGATAGAAACGAACGCAGTTGCCCCTTCTGCACGAGGCTCAGGCAAGCGGTCGAACTTTTCAATCTCAGGGAATGAAATATCCATCACAGGTGCTTCGTTGCTGCGTGATGATTTAATCATCTCTGGAAGACGGTGCAGAGTTTGCGGGCCAAAGATAACATCAACAAAAGGTGCACGTTCACGGATATGATCGCCTTCCTGTGTTGCAACGCAGCCACCTACACCAATGATCACGTCTTCCTTTTTGTCTTTAAGCGTTTTCCAGCGGCCAAGTTGGTGGAATACCTTTTCTTGCGCCTTTTCACGGATCGAACAGGTGTTAAGGAGAAGTACGTCTGCCTCTTCTGGATCTTCGGTCAGCTCGTAACCGTTAGCGGCATTAAGCAGATCGGCCATTTTTGATGAATCGTATTCGTTCATCTGGCAGCCCCAGGTTTTAATTAGCAGTTTCTTACTCATCTCACATTTCGCTCGTAATTAAATCTTTAAATCGTTCAAGCACATACCATTCGCCACTGATAGCTATTACTATAGAAGGCAGTTTTATGGCTTGTTATCTGGTCGCTTTTTCGTCAGTGTCTCTCTGATTTGGAGTTCGTACAAAAGCGAGCCGCGTATTGTACTGCTTTAAAAACCAACTGACCAGTACTCATATTCAACAGGCTTGTTCTCAGTGAATGGTATAGAAGTTATAGAGATGGATAAATTTGATATCGCTGTTATTGGCGGGGGAATGGTTGGCGCTGCAATAGCGATTGGCGTAGCGAAATCAGGAAAGAGCGTGGCACTTGTCGAAGGCAAAGCGCCGGAGTCTTATTTACCTAACCAGCCAATGGATATTCGTGTTTCCGCTATCTCTCATAAGTCTGTTGACCTGCTTAAGCAACTTGGTGCGTGGGATGATGTGCTTGAGATGCGCGTATGTCCATATCGTCGATTGGAGACATGGGAACACCAAGAGTGCAGAGTTAAATTTGACGCTGAATCTCTTTCGTTAAACCAGTTGGGCTATATCGTCGAAAACAGGTTGATACAGCTGGGGCTGTGGAATCAGTTTGAACAGTACTCAAGTTTGTCTCTGTTTTGCCCTGATTCTTTGGAGAAAATAGAGTTTTCTGACGATTCGAATGTCGTCGTTCTCAAGTCGGGTAAAAAGTTGGAAGCGAAATTGGTAATTGGCGCTGACGGTGCGAACTCACAGGTAAGAAGTCAGGCTCAGATTGGTGTTACCGCATGGGATTATCGCCAACACTGTATGCTTATCAACGTAGAGACTGAACGCCCTCAACAAGATATTACTTGGCAGTGGTTTACACCTTCTGGTCCAAGATCATTTTTACCGCTTAAAGGGAATCAGGGATCGCTTGTCTGGTACGACTCTCCAAAACGAATTCGACAGTTGCAAGCTATGTCACCGGAAGCGCTGAGAGAAGAGGTTCTGGCCTATTTTCCTCGTGAGTTGGGTGATATTGAGGTTTTGCAGTCTGGTTATTTCCCTTTAACTCGTCGTCATGCGCAGAAGTATTCAAATAAGCGCTGTGTACTTGCTGGAGATTCAGCTCATACGATTAATCCGTTAGCAGGGCAGGGGGTAAACATCGGTTTTAAGGATGTACAGGTTCTGCTGGATATTTTTGCTAAAGAAGATTGGGATAGTGAATCTGCGCTGGCTGAGTATGAAAGGCGACGTCGCCCGGATAATTTGTTGATGCAGTCGGGGATGGACTTTTTCTATAAGAGCTTTAGCAATGAGCTGTTGCCGCTGAAAGTGCTTAGGAATGTCGGTTTTAAGATTGCTGAGAATTCAGGACCTATTAAGAAACAGGTTTTGAAGTATGCATTAGGGATTTAGTGGAACTAGCATCTTAGGATACTTATACGGCATACCGGGAATGCTTTACTCCGTTACCGCATAAGGCATATATACGTTAGTAGCTTCGATATTTACTCTGCATGTTTACTACGTAAAGCACACCCAGTATACCTAAACGGAATCTTTTACTGTGTAATAACGGTATATCAGGAGAACTCTACTCCGCTAACCGCATAAGACTTTTCGAGGTTTTAAATATCAAATTTCTGCTCTATGCATGTTTGCTGCGTAGAGTTCGCCTGATACACCTGCCAGGTAGGACAGAGTGCATCAAGCACTATGCGGAATACTGGGTATGCTTTACTCCGTTACCGCATAAGACATAAGTGCGTTAGTAGTTTGATATGTTTACTTTGCATGTATACTGCGTAAAGCACACCCAGTATACCTCTGAATAGGTGTAGGAAGCTCTACTGCTCTCGCTCCAACTGTCCCTGTTGGAAAGCATACCAGATTTGATACTGTACAAGAGGTAAATTTCAGGCATAAAAAAACCACCAATTAAGGTGGTTTTTTTAATAATGGTGCGGAAGGAGAGACTTGAACTCTCACACCTTGCGGCGCCAGAACCTAAATCTGGTGCGTCTACCAATTCCGCCACTTCCGCAACTTAATCTGTAGTTAACTAAGCCATTGGTGAGTTCAATCAACGTTGTAATAATGGCAGGGCTACCTGGATTCGAACCAGGGAATGACGGGATCAAAACCCGTTGCCTTACCGCTTGGCGATAGCCCTACAGAAAACTCATAAGAGCATTCTAAATAATGGTGCGGAAGGAGAGACTTGAACTCTCACACCTTGCGGCGCCAGAACCTAAATCTGGTGCGTCTACCAATTCCGCCACTTCCGCATGTTTTGTATTTTTACCGACTGAATTGGATATCAGTAAAAAATTGTAATGGCAGGGCTACCTGGATTCGAACCAGGGAATGACGGGATCAAAACCCGTTGCCTTACCGCTTGGCGATAGCCCTGCAGAAAAACTCAAAGAGTTATTCTAAATATGGTGCGGAAGGAGAGACTTGAACTCTCACACCTTGCGGCGCCAGAACCTAAATCTGGTGCGTCTACCAATTCCGCCACTTCCGCAAAATTGTTGTAGAGAGATTTGAGATGGTGCGGAAGGAGAGACTTGAACTCTCACACCTTGCGGCGCCAGAACCTAAATCTGGTGCGTCTACCAATTCCGCCACTTCCGCGTCTCAAATTTTCTACAGGTTTATCAGCTAATTGGTAAAAGCTAATAAACTTTTAATAAATGGTGGCTACGACGGGATTTGAACCTGTGACCCCATCATTATGAGTGATGTGCTCTAACCAGCTGAGCTACGTAGCCACTATATGCTTTTCAGCAAAATAATGGCAGGGCTACCTGGATTCGAACCAGGGAATGACGGGATCAAAACCCGTTGCCTTACCGCTTGGCGATAGCCCTGCAGAAAAACTCAAAGAGTTATTCTAAATATGGTGCGGAAGGAGAGACTTGAACTCTCACACCTTGCGGCGCCAGAACCTAAATCTGGTGCGTCTACCAATTCCGCCACTTCCGCAAAATTGTTGTAGAGAGATTTGAGATGGTGCGGAAGGAGAGACTTGAACTCTCACACCTTGCGGCGCCAGAACCTAAATCTGGTGCGTCTACCAATTCCGCCACTTCCGCGTCTCAAATTTTCTACAGGTTTATCAGTCAATTGGTAAAAACTAATAAACTTAAATAAATGGTGGCTACGACGGGATTTGAACCTGTGACCCCATCATTATGAGTGATGTGCTCTAACCAGCTGAGCTACGTAGCCATACCGTTTGGGCGAAGTAATATAATATAAACTTAACCCGTTGAACAGTACTAATTGTACATATTCAAAAATTAATGTCAGAACAAGTTAAACTCTGTTATGCCATTAACTTAATAATGGCAGGGCTACCTGGATTCGAACCAGGGAATGACGGGATCAAAACCCGTTGCCTTACCGCTTGGCGATAGCCCTGCAGAAATACTCAATGAGCATTCTAAATAATGGTGCGGAAGGAGAGACTTGAACTCTCACACCTTGCGGCGCCAGAACCTAAATCTGGTGCGTCTACCAATTCCGCCACTTCCGCATTATTTCCTAAAGACTTTCGAAAAAGTACTTAGGAAATGGTGGCTACGACGGGATTTGAACCTGTGACCCCATCATTATGAGTGATGTGCTCTAACCAGCTGAGCTACGTAGCCATCAAATTTTGGTCTCGAACATTGAGTTGCCTCAGTGCCGAAGACGGAGCGCATTATGCGTATCTGCAGGAAAACCGTCAACTACTTTTTTTAATAAAATGCTTTTCATTGACTGTTCGAGTCTTTTTTAAGCAAAACGCCCTATTTGTACCCAAAAAGTCTCAAAAAAATTAACATCATTGGAAAGAAAATTAGGTGATGGGTAATAGGCAATGCATACATGTAGTATGGTTATACGAACATGTCTTCTTTTTTGGTATCTATATTTATTTAGTTATTTATAGATTGGTCGAGAAATTTATAGGCAGATATGAATTCCCACGCCGGAGCGTGGGAACTAAAGAAACGATTAATTACTGTTAATGCGCAGGAATTTTTGTTCGTAGCAATGAAAAAGCGCGGAGTTTACGAATGTAAATGAGCACCTTTGAAGTAGCTTCGGACGAAAATAACCAGCAATAACAATAATTATTATACGTTGAAGCGGAAATGTACGACATCACCATCTTTAACGATGTAATCTTTACCTTCCAGACGCCACTTGCCCGCTTCTTTTGCACCGCTTTCACCGTTGTACTCAATAAAGTCGTCATAACCAACAACTTCCGCACGGATAAAGCCTTTTTCAAAGTCAGTATGAATCTTACCAGCAGATTGAGGAGCAGTAGCGCCGATTGGAATTGTCCATGCGCGTACTTCTTTAACACCAGCGGTAAAGTAAGTCTGAAGAGCGAGTAGCTCGTAGCCAGAACGGATTACACGGTTCAATCCTGGCTCTTCGATACCCATATCTTCAAGGAATTCTTCACGATCTTCGTCATCAAGTTCTGAAAGTTCAGACTCAATCGCAGCACATACAGGTACAACAACCGCATTTTCTTTAGATGCGTGCTCACGAACCTGATCAAGGAATGGGTTATCTTCAAAGCCATCTTCGTTGACATTAGCAATGTACATAGTTGGCTTTAGCGTGAGGAAGTTAAGGTAGCCAATTGCTGCCAGTTCTTCTTTAGCTAGCTCTACACTACGTGCCATTCCACCTTCAGTTAGCACAGGCAGTAGTTTTTCAAGAACAGTGATTTCGAACTTCGCATCTTTGTCACCGCCTTTTGCACGTTTAGCCTGACGCTGAATCGCACGTTCACAAGTATCAAGGTCAGCCAGTGCAAGCTCTAGGTTAATGATTTCGATGTCCTCAAGAGGAGAAATTTTACCTGCAACGTGAACGATGTTTTCGTTCTCAAAACAGCGAACTACGTGACCAATCGCGTCAGTTTCACGGATGTTAGCCAGGAATTTGTTACCAAGGCCTTCACCTTTAGAAGCACCGGCAACCAAACCAGCAATATCCACAAATTCCATTGTGGTTGGCAGAACACGTTGTGGGTTAACGATTTTTGCCAGAGCGTCCAGACGTAGATCTGGCACAGGAACAACACCTGTATTTGGCTCGATAGTACAGAAAGGGAAGTTTGCTGCTTCGATTCCCGCTTTTGTTAGTGCGTTAAACAGGGTTGATTTACCTACGTTAGGCAGACCAACTATGCCACATTTAAAACCCATGATAGTAACCTTATTCTGCTTTGAATGTATGTAAGCGGTTTTGTGCTTTAGTTAAGCCGTCTTTTAGTAATATGTCGAGGCTGCGAACAGACTCATCAACTACGGCTTCAATACACTCCTGCTCTTTAGCAGGGGCTTTACCTAATACGTAACCGGATACTTTGTCTCTGTGTCCCGGATGGCCAATGCCTATCCGAAGACGATAAAATTCTTTGTTGTTTCCTAACTTGCTGATGGTGTCTTTCAGGCCATTGTGTCCACCGTGACCACCACCTTTTTTAAACTTACCTATACCTGGCGGAAGATCGAGCTCGTCATGAGCAACCATGATCTCCTCTGGCTTAATTTGGTAAAACTTGGCAAGTGCGGCTATTGCTTTCCCCGAGAGATTCATAAATGTCGTAGGAACAAGCAGACGCAGGTCATGCCCGTTCGCTATGATTCGACCCGTTAACCCAAAAAACTTAGGTTCATTTTTTAGAGTAACATTGTGTACTCTTGCTAATTCCTCTATCACCCATGCACCAGCATTGTGACGAGTTTTGGCGTATTCAGGACCTGGATTGGCAAGGCCAACCAGCAGTTTTATCTCTTGACTCAAGGTTAGGATCTCTCTTGGAATCGAAAAAAGCGCCGTATGGTAGCACATCTTCTAGCCGACAGGCTATAGATTGCCGGCATAGCAACACTCTCGAAGTCAACGGACTAAAACAAAACACCCAGCACAACAGGCTGGGTGTTTGAATACGATGAAGTTGCAAAACGTAATGCCCTTAGTGGCTTATTTTGCAATCTCTCTTACTTAGAGTTAAACATTGCAGAGATAGATTCTTCGTTGCTAATACGACGAATCGCTTCTGCTAGCATGCTTGATAGAGTTAACTGAGTAACTTTACCAGTTGCTGCCATTTCTTTAGTCAGAGAAATAGAGTCAGTAATGATCACCTGATCAAGTACTGAGTTCTTGATGTTCTTAACAGCGTTACCAGAGAATACTGGGTGAGTTGCGTAAGCAAATACACGCTTAGCACCACGCTCTTTAAGAGCTTCTGCTGCTTTACAAAGTGTGCCACCTGTATCGATCATGTCATCAACGATAACGCAGTCACGCCCTTCGACTTCACCGATAAGGTTCATTACTTCTGATACGTTCGCACGAGGACGGCGCTTATCTACGATAGCAATGTCGATGTTGCCAAGTGCTTTTGCCGTTGCGCGAGCGCGAACAACACCGCCAAGGTCTGGTGATACAACAACAGGATCTTCCAGGCCACGAGTTAGCATGTCATCAAGCAGTACAGGAGTACCAAAAATGTTGTCTACAGGAACATCGAAGAAGCCCTGAATTTGCTCTGCGTGAAGATCAATGGTAAGCACGCGGTCTACACCAACGTTTGAAAGGAAATCAGCAATCACTTTCGCTGTAATTGGCACACGAGCAGAACGTACACGACGGTCCTGACGAGCGTAGCCAAAGTATGGGATTACAGCTGTGATACGGCCTGCTGAAGCGCGACGCATTGCGTCGATCATTACCACTAACTCCATTAGGTTGTCGTTAGTTGGTGCACACGTTGATTGGATAATGAAAACATCACTACCACGAACATTTTCGTTAATTTGTACAGCGATCTCGCCATCTGAGAATCTGTCTACAGTAGCATCACCAAGGGAGATGTATAGGCGGTCAGCAATACGTTGTGCTAGTTCGGGTGTAGCGTTACCAGCAAATAGCTTCATGTCAGGCACGGTGGAAACCTCAAGGTTGCGTCCAGTTTTTAAGTAGGTTGGATGATGTCTGATTTGTAATCAGACAGTCTCTTATTCAAAGGAGAAATATTTTTCCCCTGTGCAACAAATGCAGAGACATTGTCAGATAGTTTAACACGGGTATTCTTAGCGTCTTTTTCGCTTAAAAATTCAGCAAAAACGCAAGATCCGGTACCCGTCAATCTTGACGGCGCGTATTGTAGCAGCCATGAAAGTTGCTTATCAACCTCTGGATAGGTTAATCGTACGATTTTTTCGCAATCGTTTACGTATGATCCGGTTAACAATTCGGTACTGCTTCGCTTTGGCGTATTTCGTGTTAGATCTGGATGGCCAAATATTTCTGCTGTAGAGATACTGACATCTGGTCTTACGACCAAGTACCATTTTTCTTCAGGGCTCACTCTTTCCAGTTTTTCACCAACACCTTCAGCAAATGCAGCAAACCCACGGACAAAGACAGGGACATCGGCACCGAGTTTTAATCCTATGTCTGCAAGCTCATCTTCAGAAAGATTCGTTTGCCACAAGTAATTGAGTGCAACCAATGCCGTTGCAGCATTCGAAGAGCCCCCGCCAATGCCGCCACCCATAGGCAAAATCTTCTTTAGGTCTATTTTGGCACCGAATGAACATCCTGCCTTTTCTTGTAGGGCTTTTGCTGCCTTCCAGATAAGGTTATCTTCTACGGCAAGCCCTTGTATTTCTGGTGTTATGACAATTTCTGGTTGATCAGTCGCTTTAATTGTTAACTCGTCACCATAATCCAAAAACTGAAATAATGTCTGCAGATCATGATACCCGTTGTCACGACGACCGGTAATATAGAGGAATAAATTGAGTTTTGCCGGAGAAGGCCAGTGAGTGGTGCCTTTAATCATGTTTAGATAATCCACTTAGATACAACAATTTTTAAAGAGGTTTGATCCTGAGTCATCTTCATCATATAGGGGAGTGGGATACTTCCAACGGCCTGATAGCTCTCGTAGTTGAGGTTCCATATTTTTGTCCCCAGCTTTTTTGATAATGACTGGAGCGTATTAGTCTCTTCATTCAGATCAAAGCTGTCTGTAGATGTCGGTAAGCCTTTTAGCCAATCCTGCATATACGTAACAGGAATAACTAGCCCTGTGAGTCTATACACTAACAGAGTTGCATTTTTATCCTGGTACTCATTACCATCAATATCTACGACGGTCGCACCTTCCGGTGTCATCGTGATGTTCAGCACCGTTTTTCCAAGAAAAGTGGTTAATCTGAGCTGGCTTTTTTCCGGGGAGTGATTCCAGGTGAAGTTTAAACTCTGAGTAACATCGGGGCTCTTGTAACCAAGTTTACCGGAGGCACGGTATGTGTCGATTTGGGATAACAGTCCCTCATGATTTTGCCATTCAACACTTTTTGTTGATTGCTCCGGTATGCTTTCACATGCGGTTAACAAAATTAGAGGAACGATAGACAGAAAAAATCGATATAAAGTTTTCATGCGTTAGATTTATTAAGCCAAGTAGGTTAGTTGCAGACTATACCATTCAATCCAAATGAAAATAAGTCTCAGATATGAATTGGTTTTTCTCTAAAACCCTACCCCTTTGGAGGTAATTGTTCATAAACGTGCTGTTCATATAGTAGGCGCAAGTTGGTTTAAGTCACGAAGTAAGGAAAACAGTGATGTGTGACACTTTTATTAGGGTGGGGCATCAAGTAAAATTCTTCCTTTGTCTGTGTTCCAAATCGAGAAACCTATACACATGTCTTTGCTTGCTATTGGTATCAATCACAATACAGCGTCGGTTGAGTTGCGAGAAAAGGTTGCTTTTTCACCAGAGAAACTAACTGAAGCGCATAAACAATTAGAATCGGATGCAAATGTAAATAGCGGCGTAATTGTCTCTACCTGTAACCGAACAGAAATCTATTGCGACGTTAAAAAATCGAGCAAGAACAAGGTTATCGATTGGTTGACCCAGTTTCATCAGATCACTCCTGAAGAGCTCATGTCCAGCCTCTATATCTACGAAGAGCAGTCGGCAATCAAACATCTTATGAGAGTCTCTTGCGGCCTTGATTCGCTAGTGTTAGGTGAACCGCAGATCCTCGGACAGGTTAAACAAGCTTACACCAGTGCCCGAGAGTATCGTGCAGTCGATGGAACCATGGAAAAGCTGTTCCAAAAAACATTCTCTGTCGCTAAGCGAGTGAGAACCGAAACAGAGATTGGTGGTGCTGCAGTTTCTGTTGCTTATGCAGCATGTACCCTGGCCAAACACATTTTCGAATCGTTAACGGATTCTACTGTCTTATTAGTTGGTGCAGGTGAAACAATCGAGCTAGTGGCGAAACATCTTGCAGACAATGGTTGTGAGAGTATGATTGTCGCCAACCGAACCCGAGAAAGGGCTCTCGGTCTGGCAGATGAGTTTAATGCAGAAGTCATTAGCCTGTCTGAAATCCCTGACCATCTTCATCGAGCCGATATTGTCATCAGTTCTACTGCAAGTCCATTGCCTATCATTGGTAAGGGGATGGTAGAAACAGCAATAAAAAAACGCAGACATCAGCCTATGCTTATCGTAGATATAGCAGTTCCTCGAGATGTAGAGCAACAAGTAGGTGAGTTAAGAGACGTTTATCTTTATACTGTTGATGATTTACAATCAATCGTTGAGCAAAATATTGAACAGCGAAAAGTAGAAGCAATCGAAGCAGAAGCGATTGTGACAGAAGAGAGTGCCGCGTTTATGACGTGGCTCCGCTCTCTTCAGGCAGTTGATAGCATCCGGGATTATCGTACGTCGGCAAATTCGACCAGAGAAGAACTTCTGGCGAAAAGTCTGCAAAGCCTTCAATCTGGTGGTGATCCGGAAAAAGTACTGCTAGAACTGAGTAATAAGTTAACGAATAAGCTTATCCACGCTCCAACCCGTGCGTTGCAACTTGCCGCTGAAAAAGGAGAGCCGGATAAGCTTTCTGTCATTCGACAGGCTCTTGGTCTTGAGGACCTTCAACAGAATTAAAGAAGATTATGAAACCGTCCATTCTAACTAAGCTGGAAACCCTTGTAGAGCGATATGAGGAAGTTCAGCACCTTCTTGGCGATCCTGAAATTATTGGTAACCAAGACAAATTCCGCGCTTTATCAAAAGAATACTCTCAACTTGAAGAGCTGACAAAATGCTTCCAGGCATATCAGCAAGCTCAGGACGATCTGATTGCCGCTGAAGAGATGGCGAAAGAAGATGATGAAGAGATGCGCGAAATGGCGCAAGAAGAGATCCAAGAAGCGAAAGCAGCGATTGAGCGCCTGAGTGATGAACTTCAGATCCTTCTACTCCCAAAAGATCCAAATGACGAGCGCAACTGCTTCCTCGAAATTCGTGCTGGTGCGGGCGGTGATGAAGCGGGCATTTTTGCGGGCGACCTTTTCCGTATGTACAGCAAATATGCTGAAAAGCAGGGCTGGCGTATTGAAGTAATGAGCTCAAACGAATCTGAGCAAGGCGGTTACAAAGAGATGATCGCCAAAGTAAATGGCGATGGTGCATACGGAGTTCTGAAATTTGAATCTGGTGGTCACCGTGTTCAGCGTGTACCTGCGACCGAATCCCAGGGGCGTGTTCATACCTCTGCTTGTACTGTCGCAGTAATGGCAGAGATTCCGGAAGCCGATCTGCCAGAAATTAAAGCGGCAGATCTGAAAATCGATACATTCCGTGCATCTGGTGCAGGTGGTCAGCACGTAAACACCACGGATTCAGCTATTCGTATTACTCACTTACCGACTGGCACCGTTGTTGAATGTCAGGATGAGCGTTCACAACATAAGAACAAAGCAAAAGCGATGTCAGTGCTTGCAGCCCGAATTGTACAGGCAGAACAAGAGCGTCGTGCTGCAGAAGTGTCAGATACCCGACGTAACTTGTTAGGTAGTGGTGACCGTAGTGACCGTATCCGTACCTATAACTATCCTCAGGGTCGTGTTTCCGATCATCGTATCAACCTGACGCTATACCGTCTGAATGAAGTGATGGAAGGCGATCTTCAAAGCTTGGTTGATCCTGTGCTGCAGGAACATCAGGCTGATCAGTTAGCAGCTTTGGCTGAACAAAACTAACTGAATGGATACTCAATCCTCTATTGAGCAATCCTTAAAGACGGCAATATCAGAACTGCAATCAAGTGGAACTGAATCGCCGTCTTTGGATGCTGCGGTGCTTCTTTGCCACGTTCTGGATAAGCCAAGAAGCTATTTGCTTACCTGGCCAGAGAAAATTCTCGATGAATCTCAACAGGAAGCGTTTCGCCATTTGTTGGAACGACGTATTTCTGGCGAGCCTATTGCTTATATCATCGGTGAGCGAGAATTCTGGTCACTACCACTGAAGGTTTCTCCCTCTACACTCATTCCTAGACCAGATACTGAGAGATTGGTAGAGCTTGCGCTGGATAAAGCCCCGCAAGGAAAAGTATCAATCTTAGACTTGGGAACAGGAACGGGTGCAATAGCATTAGCACTAGCTTCTGAGTTGCCAGTAGCCGATGTGTTTGGCGTGGACATCAGAGAAGAAGCCCAGCAACTGGCGACAGAAAATGCTGTTCATCTCAATATCACCAACTGTCGATTTCTTCAGGGAAGTTGGTTTGACCCCATAGAAAATGGAACAAAGTTTGCTTTAATTGTTTCAAATCCGCCTTATATAGAAAAAAGTGACCCGCATTTGACGCAGGGAGATGTTCGTTTTGAACCGCTGTCTGCTTTGGTTGCTGAAGAAAAAGGTCTGGCGGATATAAGGCACATTGCGACGAACGCATTAAATTATATTCAGGAACACGGATGGCTGCTGTTTGAGCACGGTTTTGAACAAGGCGTTGATGTTCAGAAATTGATGATTGAACTTGGCTATCGTAATGTAACTACCGAAAAAGACTATGCCGGAAATGACCGTGTAACAATGGGTCAGTACTTCGGTTAACAGAAGTATCAGGACAAAATAAAAGCGAGAAAAAATGTATTTTGCCTTAAAACATATCCACCTTTTAGCTATCGCCTTAAGTGCGATTCTCCTTTCTATTCGCTTTGCTCTTATCATGGCTGAGTCTGATAAAGTGAACGCAAAAATCTTCAAAGTAACGCCACATATCGTTGATTCTGTGCTTATTGTTTCTGGAATTGCTCTGGTATTTGCACTGGGCTTTGTTCCTTTCACACCTGGCAGTGAGTGGTTTACTGAGAAGGTAACTTGCATTCTTGCTTACTTTGCTCTAGCTATGTTTACGCTTCGAATTGCTAAAGGAAAGCTAATCCGCACATTTGCCTTTTTTGGCGCATTAGGTTGGTTATTTATGGCTGGTCGCATTGCAGTGACTAAGCTACCAGCACTTATGGGTTAAGCTATGTTTGAATTGTTTGATGAAGACTTAGACAATATGGAACTGGTTGAGGGGGCGTTGGCACTGAATGTAGCGATTAACCCTGAAACAGAGGTTCAATGGGTAGAACAAGAGCTTCAGAGACTATTGAAAGAAGCAGAGCTAACTTTGGTTCATGAGACAGATGAAAAACAGAAGTTTGAATCTTTCTTGCGTCTTTTTTACTACGAGTGGAAGTTCTCTGGTGATGCAGATGCGTACTTTTCTTCGGAAAATGCCTTTATGGATAAGGTGCTTGAAAGAAGAAAAGGAATACCAGTGAGCCTAGGTTCTCTATTGCTATATTTTGGCAGAAAGCTAGGGTTTCCTGTGGAAGGTGTCGCTTTCCCGACCCAGTTTATTGTTAAAGTTAACTGGCATGACGACAGAGCACAGTATATCAATCCGTTTAACGGAGAGTATGTTGCTGAAAAAGTGCTTGCTGCTTGGCTGATTGGCCATGAAGGTCCTTTAGCGAAATTGGAAAGTGAACATTTGGAGTCTTCAGATAATCCAACGGTCATTGGTCGTTGGTTGGCAATAATCAAGAGCGCACTGTTAAGAGAAGAACGCTATACTCTTGCACTGAAGTGTACTGATTTAGCACTGACTTTTGTGCCAGATGATCCTTATGAGATACGTGATAGAGGGTTTATCTATCAACAACTTGATTGTCATCAGGTTGCCAAACTGGATTACGAGTTTTTCATCGATCAGTGTCCTGAAGACCCCGCTGCTGAGCTATTAAAAGCTCAGGTAAAAGCACTGAATGAAACACCGACTGTTTTTCATTAATTAAATTTGAATTAGAGAGAAGAAAATGGAGCAAAAAATCGTTCACGTTGGTGACATCCCTGTTGCGAACGACAAGCCATTTACCCTATTTGCAGGGATGAACGTTCTTGAGTCTCGTGATCTTGCGATGCAGATCTGTGAGCACTATGTGAAAGTGACAGAGAAACTGGGCATTCCTTACGTATTTAAAGCTTCATTCGACAAAGCGAACCGCAGTTCTGTTCATTCCTATCGTGGTCCTGGCCTTGAAGAAGGTATGAAAATCTTTCAAGAGCTGAAAGATACCTTTGGTGTGAAAGTGATTACTGATGTTCATACGGAAGCTCAGGCTCAACCTGTTGCCGATGTTGTTGATGTCATCCAGCTTCCTGCTTTTCTTGCTCGCCAGACTGATTTGGTTGAAGCAATGGCTAAAACCGGGGCGGTAATCAATGTTAAAAAGCCTCAGTTTATGAGCCCTGGTCAGGTAGGCAATATCGTAGAGAAGTTTGGTGAATGCGGTAACGATAACATCATTCTTTGTGAGCGAGGCTCATGCCACGGCTACGACAACCTAGTGGTCGATATGCTTGGTTTTGGTGTTATGAAGAAAGCTTCGAAAGGTAGCCCGATCATCTTCGATGTGACGCATTCTCTTCAGATGCGTGATCCAAGTGGTGCTGCGTCTGGTGGTCGTCGTGAGCAGACAGTTGAACTGGCGAAAGCGGGTCTGGCTACAGGAATTGCTGGTCTGTTTATTGAAGCGCATCCAAACCCGGAAAAAGCGAAGTGTGATGGTCCTTCTGCGTTACCTCTGGATAAGCTTGAACCTTTCCTGGCTCAAATGAAAGCTCTAGATGATCTGATAAAAGGTTTCGATCATATCGATATCAAATAAATGATATTTAATTAAAAAATGAGAGCCGACCCACCTTGGGTCGGCTTTTTTATTGCTGTTATTGTGAGATTGATACTAGAATCAACAGAACTAGAAAGTATTCACAGGCTGCATGCGTGTAAGTCTTATTTTTCGCTTGCTATCACAGTTTGATTGTTACCAATCTGTCATATTTCATGCGCTAAGTTTTCACATTAATGCTTTAACATTTTTGACTACATTTATTGCAGTTTGTATTACTTAAGGTTTTATAGGTACCCACATTGCGTGGGTAGTGTAAAAAGGGAAGCTTTTCGAGCTTCCTTATTGGTGTACGTATACTGATACGCCAGCTTATCCCCTCAAATTAGAAAGGTGAAAAAATGAAGGAACGCCTAATTTTCAAGTCAGCAGTGAGCGCAGCGGTACTAGCAGTGTTGGCTGGTTGTGCTTCTGGCCCTAACTGGGAAGAAGATCAGACTTATAAGCTAACTGTACTTCACACTAACGACCATCATGGTCGCTTCTGGCAAAACAAATACGGTGAGTATGGTATGGCTGCTCGCAAGACGTTGATTGACGAATTGCGTGCAGAAATCGAAGCTGATGGAGGTAGTGTACTGCTTCTATCTGGTGGTGATATCAACACAGGTGTACCAGAATCAGACCTTCAGGATGCAGAACCTGATTTTAAAGGTATGAATATTCTTGGTTATGATGCAATGGCATTAGGTAACCACGAATTTGATAACCCATTAGACGTACTTCAGCAGCAGATCGATTGGGCTAACTTCCCTATGTTGTCTGCAAACATCTATGACAAAGATACTGGCGAGCGTAAGTACCAGGCATACCAGATGTTTGAAAAGCAGGGTCTTAAGATTGCAGTTATCGGTCTGACAACTGAAGACACAATGAAGATCGGTAACCCTGAGTACATCAGTGAGCTTGATTTCCGCGATCCTAAAGAAGAAGCGAAGAAGCTTATTGCTGAGCTAGAGAAATCTGAGAAACCAGATCTTATTTTTGCGGTAACACACATGGGCCACTATGAAAATGGTAACCGTGGTGTTAATGCTCCGGGTGACGTAGCTCTTGCTCGCTACCTTGATGAAGGCTCTCTGGACATGATTGTGGGTGGTCACTCACAAGAGCCTGTGTGCATGGAAGGTCCAAACATGTACAACAAGAGCTTCAAGCCAGGTGACGAATGTAAGCCAGATAGCCAGAACGGCACCTGGATTGTTCAGGCGCACGAGTGGGGTAAATATGTCGGCCGTGCAGACTTTGAGTTTGTTAACGGTGAGCTGGAAATGGTGAGCTATGATCTTATTCCTGTAAACCTGAAGAAGAAGATCAAAGTAGACGGCAAGAAGAAGCGCGTATTCATTGAAGAAGAAATCGCTCAAGATCCAGAAATGCTAGCATTCTTACAGCCTTACCAGGAAAAAGGTCAGGAGCAATTAAGTGTTAAGATTGCTGAGACAAACGGCCGCCTGGAAGGTGAGCGTAACATCGTTCGTTTCAACCAGACTAACCTTGGTCGCTTGATTGCTACTGCTCAAATGGAGCGTGCAAAAGCAGACTTTGGCGTAATGAACTCTGGTGGTGTTCGTGCTTCAATAGATGAAGGCGATATCACATATAAAGATGTTTTGACTGTTCAGCCATTTGGCAATGCAATTACTTACACAGATATGTCTGGTAAAGAAGTGCTTGATTACCTAAATGTTGTTGCAACTAAGCCAGTAGACTCAGGTGCTTACGCTCAGTTCGCAGGTATCTCAATGACTGTTGCTAACGGTAAGGTTAGCGATGTGAAAGTTGGTGGCGAACCTCTGGATATGGCTAAGACATACCGTTTCACAATCCCTAGCTTTAACGCTGCAGGTGGTGATGGCTATCCTAAGCTAACTGGTCACCCTGGCTATGTGAACACTGGTTTTGTTGATGCAGAAGTACTTAAGGCATTCCTTGAGGAAAACTCACCTGTTGATGTGAACAAGTTCGCTCCTAAAGGTGAAATGGTTTACAAGTAAGCTTGACCAGTAAAGTCATATAAGCGTAGATTAAGGCGGTGTTTTTACACCGTCTTTTTTCGTTTAGGTGACCTATGACTCCCGCTATAAATCTTCTCAAAAAGAAAAAAATCACTCACACCATTCGTCAATATCAACACGATCCTAACTGCCAGAGTTATGGTATGGAAGCGGCTGAACTGTTGGGTATGGACCCTAAGCAAGTATTCAAAACGCTTCTGTTTTGTATCAATGGTGAACCCAGAAATCTCGCGGTGGCTATCATCCCTGTCGATGCTAAGCTGAACCTTAAACAGGCAGCCAAAGCGATGAAAGCGAAAAAAGCAGACATGGCTGACCCTGATATCGCGCAGAAGACCACAGGCTATATTGTTGGAGGCATCAGTCCTCTTGGGCAGAAGAAGGCACTACCAACTTTTATCGATTTGACGGCTGAGCCTCAGGATTCCGTTTTGGTGTCAGGGGGCAAGAGAGGACTAGATATTGAATTATCACCAAAGGATCTGGCTGCCTTGACGCGAGGGAACTTTGTCGAGTTGATGGCTTGATTTGATAAATAAAGTTCGTCATCCCTGCGAAGGCAGGGAGCGAATTGACTTATATTTTTTATTAAATTCAGCCACATAACAAAATCAGACCGTTACTTTTTCAGAGATAGTGTCCCTGTTACACGTTTAGCTGGTTTTGAAGCGTAGGGTTTTGAATCAGAAGGTTTCTTGTTCTGCTGCTTTCGGGAGGTATTACCCGAAGCGCGTTTTTGCGAATCTCTTTTCTTAGGGGAATGCCTGAACTCATCAGCCCCTTTGCCTCCGTAGGTACGGTGCTTCGGTTTCTGGTTTCTTCTAGCCTTTGATGTCTGGTTTTCCTCACGGCTGTCAAACAACTTAGCATCGGTTGCTTTCTTTATTCTCTGACCCTTAGCGTTCGTTTTAGAGGCCTCTTCCGTTCCAACGGAGTCTTCACTCATTCGCAGAATTTCTGCAACTTCAGCATCAGTAAGGTAACGCCATTTGCCATTCGGAATGCCATCAATAGTGATGTTCATTATTCTCACGCGACGAAGTTTAAAGACTTCGTAACCAAGTGCTTCACACATACGGCGAATCTGACGGTTTAACCCCTGAGTAAGAACAATTCTGAAGGAGAACTTTGTCTCTTTGGTCACTGTGCACGGAAGGGTCGTGGTATCCAGAATATCCACACCAGAAGACATTTTTTGAATAAACTCTGGAGTGATTGGTTTATCTACACGAACGACATACTCTTTCTCGTGGTTGTTACCCGCTCTCAGGATTTTATTTACGATATCACCGTCGTTGGTTAAAAAGATTAAACCATCGGAAGGTTTATCAAGGCGACCAATCGGGAAAATACGTTGTTTGTGACCTATATAGTCCACAATATTACCTTCAACATCACGCTCGGTTGTACAGGTAATCCCTGTAGGCTTGTTCAACGCAATATAGATAGATTTATCTTTTTTCTGGAGAGGGTTTCCATCTACCAGAACGTCATCTCCAGGAAGCACTTTAGTGCCCATTTCCGGTACAGAACCATTGATAGTCACCCGGCCTTGTTCGATGAGTCTATCTGCTTCTCGGCGAGAACAGTATCCGGTTTCACTGATGTACTTATTGAGGCGTTTAGCTGAAGGGGATGCTTCTTGTGACATTTAGGTAACTCCGCGTTTCACAACGATGAAAAAAGCAACTGTTGGACAGTTGCTTCATGATTTGAGGAAGTGTAGCACAGGAGATATTTTATCCCATACGTTTTTGGTGTCTTTCCCGATTCTCTAGTTTCTTTTCTGCACTTTTTCTTAATAGAACATATACCGCACCGGTTCCACCATGAAACTGCTGCGCGCTGTGTATACACATCACATCTTTTATCTGCATCAACCAGTTTGCGGTGAAGCTTTTCATTAGTGCTGGTGGGTTAGAACGTTCACCCTTACCGTGAACAATGATAACGGTGCGAATATCCATTCGCAGGCACTGTTTGAGAAACTTGACGATTTCGTCTCTTGCTTCCTGCAGCGATTTCCGGTGTAGGTCGAGCTTTGCCTGAATTGGGTACTTGCCTAGTCTAAGCTTACGAAACACGCCTTCTTGTACGCCATCTCGCTTGAACGCAATCAAATCTTCAGGCTTCAGCATGGGGGCATGGTCAAGGGAAAGGTATTCGGGTTCCTGCTCACTGAGCCAGACAGCGGCTTCCCGCCGAGCGAGGTGAGCATCTGTAACCTTATGCTTTTTTTGGAGTTCAGCAGTGTCATTTTTGATAGGGGTAACATCTCCCATCATTTGCTGAAACAGGTCTAGATCGTCATCTTGAGACATAACTTCATCTCATTTAGGAATGGTATAAGCAAGAGTATAAATTAATTTTCGCCCATAGAAAAACCGGAGCAAATATTTAAATTTACTCCGGAGCAATAGTTTTAATTGCTAAGCGATCTAGTGAGGAGATTTGTCACTCACTGCTTTGTACACGAAGAAACCACCGAAAAACAGCATCAAACCAAGTGCGCCAAAAATGACTATCATTGAAGATAATCCAACGGCATTGCCAAAAAGGAGATCGAGCCAAAAGTCCATGAGTCCTCCGTCAAAAGTTAGTGACGACAAGAACTAACTTAGTGCCATGTAGCACGTACGGTAATGATCTGGATCAATTGTGGCTATTTCGTTACGAAGTTGTTTTTGTTGTTGTGTTTTTAGTCACACTTTGAGCGCATATTGAACACTTGAGCTCTTGAGGGTAAAAAAACTAAGAAAGGGCTTGCGTCTCTTTCAATAATCCGTAATATACGCCCCGTTCCGGTGAATAGCGCAGTTTGGTTGTGCATCTCCGGGTTTAGGAATGGCGGACCAGAGGGCGACCCTCTGAAACAGCACCCTAACAAAACACATTTTCGGTGAATAGCGCAGTTTGGTAGCGCATCTGGTTTGGGACCAGAGGGTCGGGGGTTCGAATCCCTCTTCACCGACCATATTCAAAACCCCGCTAGCAATAGCGGGGTTTTCTCGTTTTAGCGCCAGGGTCGGGGGTTCGCCTGTTCCTTGAATTGGCTCTTCATCGATCACTTTCAGAAGCCTCGTCTTATGACGGGGCTTTGTTGTATTTACGGTTTTAAAAGCAGAGCTTTTGGTCGGGGGCTGGAAGGCCAGTCCCATCGAATCCCTCTTCACCGACCATATTCAAAGCTCCGCTAAAAATAGCGGGTTTTTCTCGTTTTAGCCCTGGGGGCGGGGTTCGCCTGTTCCTGAATTGGCTCTTCATCGATCACTTTCTGAAGCCTCATCTTATGATGGGGCTTTGTTGTATTTACGGTCTGAAAAGCAAAGTTTATTGTTTGCAGTAATAGGTTGTACCCATAATCGTTACTGACGTCCTGAAATAATGCGGGGCGTGAAGGAACACGGTATTGCCACCGAGTTCATGAGCATTATTTTTGAGGTCGTTTAAAGCCCCTTCCATCAGGGTATCATTATTGTAAAACAAGAAGTTGTACCAATGGCCTTCAGAGCCTATCGCTTCACCTTTCCATTCACACTCGTTCAGGTGAATATCACTACTCATTCGCACTCTGACTTCATCTGCTCTTGGTAATAAATCGACCGATGGCGTTGTACACCCAGCGGTCAGTAAACAGAGTAGAAGAATAAGTGTGAATTTCATGAGGTTTCCTTAGCCGACAATTATATAAGTTATAAATCCTATCCAACTCAATAGTAGTAAAGCCCATGGTAGGCGAGCGGATGAATCCTTTGAGTCTAGTTGCATATTATCAGACTCGATAGCTGTGTTTTCAGCGTCAGAAAGATTTTGCTGTATTTTTGCTTTTCTCTCTTTTTTCTTTGCCTTATCAGCCTGTCTGGCTCTTTCTTTCTGCTGCTTCTTGTATTGAGCGATACCTTTTTCGATTCCCTGTGCGATTAGTTTTGTTTGTTCTTTTGTCTGCCCTGGCTTTTGTGTAGATTTCGCAATCTTCATGGCTTCAGTTTGTGTTTCTGCGGACACCGTTGTTTTGTTCTTTTTCATCTTTGTATTCTTTTGGTTTCATCACGATCAATTTCATCTATCATACCGGACTGTTAGATCGATAAAAGGGTGTTGGGGAATAAGTGCGGTATCCAATTGAACAATACGACAAGAATGGTTTTCTTAACGCTCCAGTGTGGCTTAAGCTTGGTTGGTTGTTTCTGGCAAAAGCCTGGGTTGTTTTTATTATGGCCGGAGCTAGTAGAGAAAAAGGAGTTGAGATACTGGAGTGGATATACCCAGTTCCAGCAACGTTAAATATTGGGTTGGCTGTTGGTGCTCCTGCAATCGTACTTTTTTGGTTGCTGGGATTGAGGCATCAGGATAGAAAATGGGTCGTTGGTATTTTTTCTTATGGCCGAATTATTACATTGCTGACTATTTTGGCTCAGTTAGGCTTGGTTGTTTATCAAATCTATCTAGAAAAGGGCGCATTCAGTTGGCCTAATGCACTGACTCTCGTTGGGTTGCTTTGGTTGTTGCTGTTTGTACAGAAAAGCAAAAGAGTCAGAGATTGTTTTCATGCACCGGTTCTTGATTAGAGGTGACTTCGCCTTAGGAACATGACTAAAATCAAACTTTCAGTTATGCAACGTTGTACACTTGCTCTACTAAAACAGAAAGTAAGTGAGTTTATATATGTCAGTATCTCAATCGGCAATCGTCCCTGAAGCGGGCCCTTTTGCACTATATTCCCAGTTTAAAATTCGTTCTGAAGCATCTCTCGTTCTTGCAGAGTTAAAGAAATTACCTCAATTGGTCAAAGAGTTGAATGAAGCTCAGCCAGAAGCATCACTAACTGTTTCAGTTGGGTTTACGCATGCTTTCTGGTCTCAAACAAATCAGAGCATGCCACAGGAGCTGATTCCTTTTGAGCAACTTGGCGAGGGTGAAGTTATTGCACCTGCGTCTGATGTGGACTTTATCGTTCATTGTCATTCAGCACGTCACGACCTTCATTTTTACGTTATGCGTAAATTGATGTCTGCAGTATCAGAATACGTGGATGTTATCGACGAAACATATGGTTATCGTTATCTTGATTCCAGAGATATGACAGACTTTATCGACGGGACAGAAAACCCGGAAGGTTCTCAACGCGCAGAAGTTGCGATTATCCCAGAAGGTGAGTTTGCTGGTGGTAGTTATGTTATGGCGCAACGCTTTATTCATGATCTTCCTGCCTGGAATCGCCTATCTGTTTCGGCTCAGGAAAAAGTGATTGGTCGTACTAAGCCGGATTCAATTGAGCTGGACGATGTACCGGCAGCTTCACATGTGGGCCGTGTTGATATCAAAGAAGAAGGTAAAGGGTTGAAAATTGTTCGTCATAGCTTGCCGTACGGTTCAGTATCGGGTGAACATGGTCTTCTGTTTATCGCTTACTGTAACACTCTGCACAACATTAAAGTGATGTTAGAGAGCATGTATGGTGTCACGGATGGTAAGACAGATCAGATGTTGCGATTTACTAAAGCGGTGACAGGTGCTTATTTCTTTGCACCATCGGAAGAGATGCTTCAGGCAATGGAAGTAGCTATCTAAGTTTTACATTAAATCATTCGATGACAAAGCCGCTGAAAATTTCAGCGGTTTTTTCTAAAGCTTTTAAATCTCCCGCCGATATTAGCCCAGAGAACCCAATTTTTAACTGTTTCAGGGAAAATCGGCATCTATGGCTGTAAATGTTAATACAAACGTCGCTGCGCTGACGGCACAAAGGCACTTAGGGCTGGCAACACATCAGTTGACCCAGTCACTAGAGCGTTTGTCGTCTGGTAGCCGTATTAACAGTGCAAAAGATGATGCAGCAGGTCTTCAAATCTCCAACCGCTTAGAATCTCAGATGCGTGGTCTTGATGTCGCTGTAAGAAATGCCAACGACGGTATTTCGATTATGCAGACTGCTGAAGGCGCGATGAAAGAGACCACCAATATACTTCAACGAATGCGTGACCTTTCTCTTCAGTCAGCAAACGGAGCGAATAGCAAAGCAGATAGAGTCGCGATTCAGGAAGAGATGACGGCTCTGAATGATGAGTTAAATCGAATTGCTGAGACAACCTCGTTTGGTGGGCGTAAGCTGCTAAATGGCAACTTCGCCAGTGCTTCGTTCCAGATAGGCGCACACTCTGGCGAGGCTGTTCAGGTTGGTTTGAAGAACATGCGTTCAGATACTCTGGATATGGGGGGCTTTTCTTATATTGCTCAGGGTATAGCTGACGAAAGTTGGACAGTTGAGAAAGGTAGCCGAATGCTCAATATGAGTTTTACCAATGCTGATGGTCAGGAAGAGATGATTAAGATCAGGGCAAATATTGGTGACGACATAGAAGAGCTGGCAACTTATATCAATGGGCAGACAGATGCCGTATCCGCTTCAGTTAATGAAGATGGTCAGTTGCAAATCTATATGGCAGGTGAAAAAGCCGGTGGTACCATCAGTTTTAGTGGGAGCTTAGCAAGTGAGTTGTCGATGGCAACTCCTACCTTCGAAACGGTAAATGATTTAGATCTAACAACAGTAGGTGGTTCTCAGCGAGCTGTATCTGTAATAGATGGAGCGCTCAAATTTGTTGATAGTCATCGTGCTGAACTGGGTGCTTTTCAGAATCGCTTCGATCATGCAGTAAATAATCTGAATAATATTCATGAAAATCTGGCTGCGTCGAATAGCAGAATTAAGGATACCGACTTTGCCAAAGAAACGACAGCAATGATTAAGCAGCAAATACTCCAGCAAGTAAGCACATCAATACTTGCTCAAGCTAAGCAAGCGCCAAACATGGCATTGACTCTATTGGGTTAGTTCGATTCAACTTTGAATGGTGACCCGGCAGGAATAGTCATAACTTTAGCGTTTTTTTTAGATTTCTTTCTTTTTTATGCTTTTCATCAACATTCACACCCCAAACGATTATTTTTATAAAAAACAGAAAAAATTCTCTAAAGGTTTTTCAATCTGAGCCGTTAATAAAAGTAACTTTGAGAGAACTACTTGGTTTTCCGAGACGTCGGAAACCGCTATACCGGAAAATCAATTGGAGAAATCACCATGGCAGTGAATGTAAATACTAACGTAGCAGCAATGACAGCACAGCGTCACCTGAACAGCGCAGCGAATGACCTGAGTGGTTCAATGGAACGCCTGTCTTCTGGCTTCAAAATTAACAGCGCGAAAGACGACGCAGCGGGTCTTCAAATCTCTAACCGTTTGAATGTTCAAAGCCGTGGCCTTGACGTAGCGGTACGAAACGCGAACGACGGTATCTCGATTGCACAGACAGCAGAAGGTGCAATGAACGAGACCACGAATATCCTTCAGCGTATGCGTGACCTATCCCTACAATCTGCGAACGGTGCGAACTCAAAAGCCGACCGTGTAGCGATTCAGGAAGAAGTAACGGCACTGAACGACGAACTGAACCGTATTGCGGAAACGACTTCTTTCGGTGGTAACAAACTACTGAACGGTACGCACGGTACGAAATCTTTCCAGATTGGTGCGGACAACGGTGAAGCGGTAATGCTTCAGTTAAAAGACATGCGCTCAGACAACACCATGATGGGTGGTACGTCTTACCAGGCAACCGAATCAAAAGGTGCAGACTGGTCAGTAGGTCAAGATGCAACCCTGACTATCGCTCTAACAGACGATGCAGGTCAGGAGCAGAATATCACTATCAACGCGAAGCAAGGCGATGATATTGAAGAGCTGGCAACTTACATCAATGGTCAGCAAGACCATGTAGAAGCGTCCGTGAGCGAAGACGGTCAGCTACAGGTATTTGCCGGTACGAATAAAGTACAGGGTGGCGTATCGTTTGGTGGTAGCCTTGCTGGTGAGCTAAGCATGGGTGAAGGCAAAGCGGTAACGGTAGATACGATTGACGTAACGTCAGTGGGTGGTTCACAGGAAGCGGTAGCGATTGTGGATGCAGCTATCAAGTATGTGGATTCACACCGAGCAGAGCTGGGTGCATTCCAGAACCGATTCGACCATGCGATTAACAACTTAGACAACATCAATGAGAATGTGAACGCGTCTAAGAGCCGAATCAAAGATACGGACTTCGCGAAAGAAACGACTGCGATGACGAAATCTCAGATTCTGCAGCAGGCTTCGACTTCAGTCCTTGCTCAAGCGAAGCAGGCTCCAAACTCAGCGCTAAGTCTTCTTGGCTAAGCTTTGAGTTAGTGAGAATGAATGAAAACCCGGTTTCGACCGGGTTTTTCTTTGTCTGGAAGAATGTGCGGCAACATGTTTACCTGAAGTGTTCTATTCCGTTTGAGCCGCTTATTTACTAACAGTATTTGAAGAACTTTCTGAGTTTCTCGCATGCTCACTTCATAGAGCACACCAGGCAAACATTCACCATTGCAGAAAATGCTTATCTGGAATGCTCTATTTCGTTTGAGCCGCTTATTTACTAACAGTATTTGAAGAACCTTCTGAGCTATTCGCATGCTCACTACATAGAGCACACCAGATAAACATACAGATAGCTCTGCGCACATAGGTTGGAAGGATTGCCGGTTATGCTCTCTGCAGCAGACATGTAGAGAACCATCTCTTACTTCGAGGTAAACATAGGCCTTATACGGTTAGCGGAAGAGAGCATATCCGGTAAGCCTTTGACTGCTAGAACTCATATCCTGAACACAAAACCAACAATCAAATATAAATAAGCAAGATTTGTACGGTTTATATTGAGTAATTCCCCATAATCGTGGATCATTAGGGATTATTTCTGACAATCCAAAATAACTGAGGTGCTTAGATGAGTGAAGCTGCTGAGGCTCGCCCTTCGAACTTCATCCGCCAAATTATCGATAAAGATCTGGCTGATGGTAAACACACTAGCGTGCATACTCGATTCCCGCCGGAGCCGAATGGTTACCTGCATATCGGTCACGCGAAATCTATCTGTTTAAACTTTGGAATTGCTCAGGACTACCAGGGACAATGTAATCTTCGTTTTGATGATACTAACCCTGAAAAAGAAGATATCGAATACGTTGAGTCGATCAAAAACGATGTTAAATGGCTAGGCTTTGATTGGTCTGGTGACATCTGTTATTCATCAAATTACTTCGACAAGCTATATGAATATGCTATCGAACTGATTAATAAAGGCTTAGCGTACGTTGAAGAGCTAAGTCCTGAACAAATTCGTGAATACCGTGGCACGCTAACAGAGCCGGGCAAACACAGCCCATACCGTGATCGCAGTGTGGAAGAAAACCTTGCCCTATTTGAAAAAATGAGAGCAGGTGAGTTTGCTGAAGGTACGGCATGTCTTCGTGCAAAGATCGATATGGCTTCACCATTTATGGTGATGCGTGATCCTGTGATTTACCGTGTTCGCTTTGCAGAACATCATCAGACAGGTGATAAGTGGTGCATTTACCCAATGTACGACTTCACTCACTGTATCTCTGATGCGCTGGAAGGTATCTCACATTCACTTTGTACTCTGGAATTCCAGGACAACCGTCGTTTGTACGATTGGGTTTTGGACAATATTACAATTGAATGTCAGCCACGCCAGTATGAGTTCAGCCGTCTAAACCTTGAATACACGGTCATGTCGAAGCGTAAACTAAATCAACTTGTTGTTGATGAGCTAGTTAACGGCTGGGATGATCCACGTATGCCAACGATCTCAGGTCTTCGTCGTCGTGGTTTTACTCCTGCTTCAATTCGTGAGTTCTGTAAGCGTATTGGTGTAACCAAGCAAGAGAACATGATTGAGTTTGGTTCTCTTGAATCTTGTATTCGTGATGATCTAAACGAAAACGCACCTCGTGCAATGGCCGTTCTTGATCCTATTAAGATCGTTATCGAGAACTTTGTGGAAGGTGAAGTTGAGACGCTGACCGTCGCTAACCACCCAAACAAACCAGAGATGGGTGAGCGTGAAGTACCGTTTACCCGCGAAATCTGGATCGAACGTGAAGACTTCCGTGAAGAAGCGAACAAGAAGTACAAGCGTTTGGTTCTTGGCAAGGAAGTTCGTCTACGTGGTGCCTATGTAATTAAAGCAGAGCGCGTTGAAAAAGACGAAGAAGGTAACATTACAACTATCTTCTGTACTTATGACAACGAAACGCTTGGTAAAAACCCATCAGATGGCCGTAAAGTGAAAGGTGTTATTCACTGGGTTTCTGCAGATAAAGGGCTACCAGCTGAGATTCGTTTGTACGATCGTCTGTTCACGGTGCCAAACCCTGCAGCGGCTGATGATTTTGCAGCTACAATTAACCCAGAGTCACTGGTTGTGATGAACGGTTTTGTTGAACCAAGCCTGAAAGATGCTGAAGCGGAAGCAGGATATCAGTTCGAGCGTACTGGTTACTTCTGTACTGATGTTAAAGATTCTAAGCCTGAAGCTTTAGTATTTAACCGTACGGTTGGCTTACGTGATACGTGGGCGAAGATTGAAGCTAAGTAATTAGCTTCATTCATCAAATATAAAAAAACCAGCTTAACGCTGGTTTTTTTAGTTCATTACTTTTTATCGTGGAGACTCGGGTCTTTCTTGCAATCTCCATCACTGCACTTACCGTAGAGATACAAACTATGGTTAGTCAGGTCGATACCATAAGACTTCGCGATCTCTTTCTGACGGTTTTCAATCACGTCGTCAGAAAACTCGATTACAGTGCCACAGTCCAGACATACCAAGTGATCATGATGGTGCTGAGTCGAAAGTTCAAATACCGATTTACCGCCCTCGAAATGGTGGCGAGTAACAATACCTGCGTCATCGAACTGGTTTAGCACTCGATAAACTGTAGCAAGACCAATTTCCTCTCCAAGGTCAATCAGCTTTTTATACAGTTCTTCAGCACTAATGTGCTGGCAATCTGGTTGTTGAAGGACTTCTAGAATCTTCAGTCTTGGTAGAGTGACTTTTAGTCCGGCGTCCTTGAGTGCTTTGTTATTGTCTGACATATATATTCCCGTGGATGACTGCATTACTGTTTCAACAGTGACAATTAGACTCATTATAGGTTACTGAGCGATAACATTAAACCTCAAAGTTCAAAGGGTTAATAAGAAAGATTTGAATTTTGGATAAAAATCGGGGATATTGTGATCCGACCAGTAACAAATAATTAACAATGATGAGTTATGAATAAGCATCTCGCCAAAATTTATAAGCCCGGCATCGTAAGGTTTGCTCTCAATATCTGGCCGCCATTCTGGGGATCGGGGATCAGTATTAGGCATATTAGCGAGGATTTTCGTGTTGTTAACATGAGGTTAAAGCTTAGGTGGTGGAATAAAAATGCCAACCGGACACAGTATGGCGGGAGTATCTTTTCTCTGACAGACCCAGTGTATTCGTTAATGCTGATGGGTATTCTTGGGGAGCAATATTATGTTTGGGATAAGGAAGCGAGTATTAACTTCCTAAAGCCGGGTAGTTCAGATCTATATGCCGACTTTCAAATTTCTCAAGATGTGCTGGAGGAAGTATTAAGTAAAACGGCTGACGGTGATAAATGCTTTCCGGAGTTCGTCATTTATGTGAAGAACGCAAATGGGGAAGTTGTCTCAGAAGTGAAAAGAACTTTATATGTTCGTAAGAAGCCTAAATATAGACAGATCAATCAAGAAATTGATGAAGAGGAAATAAAAAACGCCTCAGTATAATGTGAGGCGTTTTAATCAAAATAGTAAGCAGAACTTAGTCTTCTAGTTCTGACAGGCACATTTCTTCATGGATCTGGTTAACCCATTTGGTCACACGCTCTTCTGTTAGTTCTGGCTGACGATCTTCATCGATACACAGACCAACAAATGTTTCGTCATCTACAAGTGCTTTAGACGCTTCGAACTCATAACCTTCTGTAGATGTGTAGCCAAGAACTGTGCCGCCTTTCTCTTCTACGATGTCACGGATGTTACCCATTGCATCACAGAAATACTCAGCGTAGTCTTCCTGATCACCACAACCAAAGATAGCGACAAGCTTAGTAGAGAAGTCGATAGCTTCTAGTTCAGGGAAGAAGTCATCCCAGTCACACTGTGCTTCGCCGTAGTACCAAGTAGGGATACCCAGAATCAGAAGATCGAAGTTATCGATATCTTCTTTGCTGCTCTTTGCGATGTCCTGAACGTGAACCAGCTTCTTACTTAGCTGTTTCTGAATCATCTTTGCAACAGCTTCTGTATTACCAGTATCACTGCCAAAGAAGAGACCTACACTTGCCATATTATGATTACCTATTTATGAATTTGTTGACGTTGGCGACAGGAATGCTCAACCTAGACCAGTACCTTCCCAGCTCAGCTGAATCAAGCCCTTTGCTACAAAGCCTGCACAACCTAAGCAGAGTACTGCCCATACGATACGTTGACCAAATACCGGAACATTGCCTTGTTTAAGAACATCTTTAATTGCTAGTCCAATAAGGAAGAATATAGACGCAAAAAGAAGATCCAGACCGATAGATTCCAGTAAATCAAAGTACTCGTAAAGCATGCTATTCCCTGATGCCAATTTTAGTGGCAGAACTATACCACTGTTAAAAGATAATGTTAATGCGGTCAGTCACTGACTCGTTAATTGTTTGCCAGAAATCGACGAATTGCTCTAATGACTTCAGAAGGCTTTTCTGCATGAAGCCAATGCCCTGTATTTGCAATAACATGCGCTTTCGCATTGGAGAATTGTCGCTGAACTTCAGATTGATGTTCCTGTGTCAGGTAGTCTGAGTTAGCCCCTTTTAGAAACAGGGTAGGGGTTTCACAGTTATCGATGGTTTCCCAACCCAAGATATTCCAGTAGTTATCTAATATAGATGGAACGTTAAAACGCCACTGAAGGTAGCCATCGTTACTGAATAGGGACTTGCCCAAAAACTGCCTGACACCATCCATCTCTATGTGTTGTGCCATAAGTTTCATGGCTTCGGAACGATTGGTTGGTGTACCTTCAATCACGGCTTGTAATCCATCAAAAACGTTGTCGTGTTTTCGGTGCTTATAAGCCACTGGCGCCATATCCATTACGATCAGACTTTTACATAGCTCTGAATGGTCTGCGGCAAAGCGCATAGCGACTTTGCCTCCCATCGAATGACCTACAACATGAAGTTCGGATAAACCTAAATGAGAAATCAGCTGGTGAATATCGTCTGCCATCTCCTGATAGGTGTGGCTGTTCGAGTGAAAAGATAGGCCGTGGTTACGCAGGTCGACACTGAGTACCTGATAGTCATTGATCAGATCTCTGGCGATGAGTCCCAGGTTGTCCAGATTCCCGAACAAGCCATGAATAAGTAATACGTTTGGACCTTCACCCTGTAATTTGTAGTTGAGCATTTCTGTCATTTTGTATTTGTGTGATGAGGTTGGGCGTTGAACGAAATCAGCACCTTAAAATATTCCGCTGACACTCGCATCTTGATGTGGCTTGAGTATATAATCATCCAGATATTAAAAATAGTGAGATTGTGAAAACGAATGAAGACAATTGAAGTTGATGAGGATCTTTACCGTTACATTGCAAGCCAGACCGAACATATCGGTGAGAGTGCTTCTGACATTCTAAGACGTCTGCTAGGTTTCGATAACAACGGTGAAACTGTTAAAGAAGAAGCTTCAATTCCTGCAGAGCCAAAAGTCCAGGAGCCTGTGCAGGAACAACCGCAAGGTATCGTAGTAAGCAAAGATGCAGGTAAAGAGAGCAGTATCGATGGTGTCAAAGAGATGCGTTCTTTACTGATTTCTGATGAATTCGCTGGCAGTAAAAAAGCCATCGACAGATTTATGCAGGTTTTGTCAGCATTGTACCGTATCGATAATGCAAGTTTTGCAGAAGCGACTCAGGTTAAAGGTCGTACACGTGTTTACTTTGCAGACAACGAAGACACATTGTTGGAAAGTGGTAAGACGACCAAGCCAAGAGCTATTCCAAGCACACCTTTTTGGGTAATAACCAACAACAATACGAACAGAAAACGTCAAATGGTTGAACAATTGATGACCCGTATGGGTTTTCAGTCTGATTTGATAGAAAAAGTGTGTTCCTCCATATAGTTTTTGACTGACAGCATAGCTTTAGTGCAACATTAGGCCTCATAATGAACCGTCCTCAAACGTCGTTATGAGGCTTTTATTATTTTAGGCTTTAGTGTTTTTTCAAAGGATTATTTATGGCTATGCATCCTCGCGCCGGGCAGAAAGCTCAGCAGGAAGACCTACACAACATCCCCGCTTTGGTAGCTAACTACTTCTTACTACAACCAGACCCAAGCAACTCTGCTCACAAAGTTCAATTCGGTACATCAGGGCACCGTGGTACAGCAGATAAATCTACTTTCAATGAAAACCACATCCTTGCGATTGCTCAGGCAGTTGCAGAAGTGCGTGCAGAGAAAGGAACAACAGGTCCGCTATTTTTAGGTAAGGATACTCATGCGCTTTCTGAAGCGGCTATCTACTCTGTAATCGAAGTGCTGATTGCAAATGGTGTAGAAGTGATTATTCAGGAAGACAATGGTTACACACCAACTCCAGGTATTTCTCACGCAATTCTTACGTACAACGTGAAGAACGAGAAGAAAGCGGATGGTATTGTAATTACTCCATCTCACAACCCACCGCAAGATGGCGGTATCAAGTACAACCCACCACACGGTGGTCCGGCTGAAGGCGAACTGACTCAGGCAATCGAAGACCGTGCTAACGCGCTTATCGCAGCTGGTCTTGAAGGCGTCAAGCGCTTACCTCTTGCTGATGCAAAAGCAAGCGAGCTTCTTAAGCAGGTTGACCTTGTTCAGCCATACGTTGATGACCTTGTAAATGTTATCGACATGGAAGCGATCCAGAAAGCGGGCCTTAAGCTTGGTGTTGATCCACTAGGCGGTTCCGGCATCGAATACTGGCGCACAATTGCAAAAACATACGACCTTGACCTTACTCTTGTAAGTGAAGCGGTTGATCCATCATTCCAGTTTATGTCGCTGGATAAAGATGGTGTGGTTCGTATGGACTGTTCATCGCCTTATGCTATGGCTGGCCTGCTCGCACTTAAAGATGAGTACGCACTGGCATTCGGTAATGACCCAGATTATGACCGCCACGGCATCGTGACACCAAAAGGTCTGATGAACCCTAACCATTACCTGGCAGTTTGTATTGACTACCTATACCGTCACCGTGAAGGTTGGGCAAGCGATGTGGCTGTTGGTAAGACACTGGTATCAAGCGCGCTTATCGACCGTGTTGTTGCCGATCTTGGTCGCGAGCTATGTGAAGTGCCAGTTGGTTTCAAATGGTTTGTAGATGGTCTATACAACGGTTCATTCGGCTTCGGTGGTGAAGAATCTGCGGGTGCTTCATTCTTGCGTAAAGATGGTACACCTTGGTCAACAGACAAAGACGGTATTATCCTATGTCTTCTTGCTGCTGAAATTACAGCGGTAACTGGTAAGAACCCACAAGAGTACTACGAAGAACTGGCTGCTAAGCACGGTGCTTCTGCATACAACCGTATTCAGGCAGTTGCCAACACTGAGCAGAAAGACGTTCTTAAGAAGATGTCTCCAGATATGGTTTCTGCAGATACACTTGCAGGTGAAGCTATTACTGCACGTCTGACAAACGCTCCGGGTAACGGTGCTGCTATTGGTGGCCTTAAAGTGACAACTGAGAACGGCTGGTTCGCTGCGCGTCCTTCTGGCACAGAAGATATCTACAAGATCTACTGTGAAAGCTTTAAAGGTGAAGATCACCTGAAAGCGATCGAGAAAGAAGCTCAAGAGATTGTAAATCAGGTATTTGCTGACGCTGGCCTGTAATCTTTGCTGCTTAAGTTAAAAGCTAAGTAAAACATAGCAAAAGCGCGAGAATTAACCCTCGCGCTTTTTTATTTCTGGAGCTTTTTATCTCTGGAGTTTTTTATTTCAGGAATTAGGCGAGAAGCCTGTTAAGAATACTAACAACGTCCTCATCAAACACTATGGTTCTGCCTTTGTTTGTATCACTGACCTCTGGGTAATCCCGATTAAACCTGACCAGAGTTGCATCTAATGCCTGAGCGGTGATCTGCTCAAATGGATATTTGATGATGGATGGTGTGTTGTATCCAACGCCAAACTCAAGTAAAAGCAGTTTTTTATTCAATACAGAACCAACAAACTGCTGATAGTTCTCTGCTGCCTGATGCCACTGATCGTTTTCGACAAATGTTCTGTCTTTTCTTAAGTGAGTGTCTAGCGGGCCACCACAAACCGGACATTTAGGAATCAGTGCCTTAGGTACTTTCAGGTCGCTTTGCTGTGCCAGCATGGTAGATACGATCTTCTCATTATCGTAGAGCTTGTTATGACACGGTTTTGCACACTGTAATAAACCGTAGTCACCTTGAGTAGCAAAGATACGTTCTTCTTCGAATCCGGCATTTTGAAACTGATGATCGACATTCGTCGTGATAACAAAGTAATTTTTCTTATTAACTAACGACTCAAGTATCCGATATAACTTTGTTGCTCCAGGCTGGTAACGGTTTACATAGATATGTTTTGCCCAGTAAGCCCATTTTTCTTCTGGAGTTTCAAACGGGTAGAAACCCGCAGAATACATATCACTGATTCCGTACCTTTTTATATGCTCTGAAAAGTTATTCTCAAACCTTGCACCCGAGTAGGTTAGCCCGGCAGCAGCTGAAAACCCGGCACCGGCGCCAATTAGAATGGCATCCGCTTCGTTTATCGCTGAAGAGAGCTGTTTTAGTCTTTGTTCAAACTCCAACATATAGGCTCCTTCTTTAGCAAAGTTCTACTATTTCAGGCGCTTTTCCTGAAAAGTCGGTGAACACCGCTGTTGCGTTTTTCAAATAGAAAGTTTTGAGATTAGGGTTATCAGCAGATTGGTATATAGATGCAACCAAATCACTGGTATTAAGAATTCGCTTTTTGATTTCCAGGTCTTCAAACCAACAGACATCTCCGCGTATCCGGAGCCATCTTTCACTATTCGCTATACTCATTTCGACAGATGGATTTGCCTGGAGCTCCCGATATACATCCTTTTTTGCTCCAGTACAGTAGATGAGCTTCCCACCGTCGTTAAACATCATTTGAAACGGTCTTACTTTTGGTTTGCCATCAAGTCCGACAGTCGCGAAATACTGAAGCTCATGTTCATATAAAAAATTAATTACGTTTTGCATTTTTAGCCCTTTAGCTGTTTATTCTCGCTGTCAGAATTGGCAGACAAAATCTTCCATTACTTCCTGATAAATCTGATGGTCACGATGACTGAATACATTAAATACAACGGTTTCTAATTCATCTGGGTTTTGTTCTAACCACTTAGTAACAGTGTGCAGTGCGGTTTTTGTGGCAGACTCAATGGGGTAGCCAAAAACACCGGTTGATATCGCGCAAAAAGCGATACTTTTTATTGATACGACTTCACGGCAAATATTCAGGCAGTTCTGATAACAATTACTTAGGTCACTTGCGTGAACATCGGTAAGTGCGCCACTAACGATAGGCCCAACAGTGTGAATAACGAACTTCGAAGGAAGATTATATGCTCTGGTTACTTTGGCTTGCCCGGTTGGCTCACTGCCGTTTTGCATGGATATGATCTTGTGGCAATCGTCTCGGAGCTGAACTCCGGCATTACTATGAATGGCGTTATCAATGCAGTTGTGCAGAGGTTGAAAGCATCCTTCCATCTGCGCATTCGCTGCATTGACGATGGCATCGACTTGCAGTTCGGTGATGTCACCCTGCCAGAGCAAAACTCTTGTGCTACCAATAGTAAAAAACGGGAATGCCTCTAGATCCGCGACTTTGGTTACCTCTTTTTTTGTGAGCTCGCTTTGCAATAGCTCATCGAGCCATTGGGTACTTGTCTGAGACAACGTATTAGCCGGGATGACATTTAGCGCCGCCCTTAGCAGTTTTCTTTGCTCTTTATGAGGAAGCACCTGATAGTCTGAAACGCCCAACTGCTCTATCACTAAAGAGAGCTCGTTAAGTAACTTCGCTAATCGATTCTGTTCTTGTTGTTCTGTTAGTGTATGGCTAGATTTCTGAAATGGTTCCAGAAGTGCAATGTCTTTTTGATATTGAGATAACTGAAGATACTTACTCATATCACCTCCGAATCATTATCGTGTTTGAATGGAAGTTATAGTAAGTAAAACAGGTTTTGAGTGGCAGAGTGAGTATTGGTCGAAAAATGGTAAATTTCGAACATTAAGGAAAAGAAGCGTTATAAGGCTTTCGGCCATGATTCTGGAACGATAATCCAGAAGTCACCAGACTCAGACTGACAGTGCACGGAACGATCAGAGAAGGAACTTAGCTGTTCCTTTAGCTTTGGGCTACCAGTGATCCAATCGATTTTCTCTAGCTTGTATAATGGCTCTTTAATCTTTTCAACCTGATGCTGATAGCACCAAAACCCCGTCAATACAGCGTTGTTTAAACGATGATTCAAGCAGAAGTCGGGTATAGGTTCATGATTAAAAGGATTATGGTAGAGTCTGCCCTGAATAAGAAGTTTGGGTATCGTGAGGGCAACGTCGGGGAACATGCTTTTAAAAGCATAAGTTTCAGTGATTTTAAGCTGGTGGTTAAGCATTCTTGCAAGTTTGATATCCAATCTGTCTCTGCTATCTGGACCGTACCAGTAACCGCCTTTTAATAGATAGAACTTCAAAGCAACTTCCCAGTGTTCAACAACCTCGTTTCGTTGTAACAGAAAGTCAATTGCGCCAAGTGTTTCTTTTCCATCTCTGATCTGGACTTCATCCGCGATTAACTCAAATTCTGAATGTTGCTCAAAAAGCCGTTTACATAGCTCCTGATAGACAAAACCGAGCCGGGGACTACCTGTGTACTCAGCCATTTTATTTGTTTTCATGCCGCTAAAGGGGTTAGCTGTCGCGGGTTCAAGCTCAGGAACAATAAGTGATGGTTGCTTTGTTATCCATTCGGTAATTTGGGTTAGTGAGTCCGTTGTCATGTGATATCCTGAAAGTACGATACTTAAAGTATAAATGACATAAGCGGAATCGGTACTTCATATAATGAACAACTTAGAACTAGAAAAACTACTGAATCAAAAGCTATCCCCTGAACTGATCAAGGATTATTGCCCGAATGGCCTTCAGGTCGAGGGCCGGGAAGACGTTAGAAAAGTAATCACAGGTGTAACGGCTTCAAAGGCTCTGATAGAAAAGGCGATTGAAACGCGCGCGGATGCCATTTTGGTTCATCATGGCTATTTCTGGAAAGGAGAGGCTGAATCCATCCGGGGGATGAAAGGCGATCGTATTCGTACATTAATCAAAAATGACATCAACCTGTACGCGTACCATTTACCGTTAGATGTTCACCCTGAGCTAGGAAACAATGCAAAACTGGCTGAATTGTTGGATATTAAGATCGAAGGCGGATTAGAACCAACACCACAGTCTGTCGCACTTTATGGAGAACTGGCCGAACCTATTATGGCTGATGAGTTTGCAAAACGAATTGCAAAAGCGCTAGCGCGCGAGCCATTACATATTGCTCCTGAGTTTGATATGCCAATTAAGAAAGTAGGCTGGTGTACCGGTGGTGGTCAAGATTACATTGATCTTGCTGCGAAAATGGGCTTAGATGCGTTTATCTCCGGTGAAATATCAGAAAGAACGACCTATTCTGCTCGAGAACAAAACATCCATTATTTTAGTGCGGGCCACCATGCAACTGAACGTTATGGTATTAAAGCTTTAGGCGAGTGGCTGTCTAAAGAACACGGGATGAATGTTGAGTTTATTGATATTGATAACCCAGTGTAAATAGAGAATAACCAAAAAAATAACCCTGCCAGAACGGCAGGGTTATTTGTTTTATACGATCTAAACTTTATTCACGCTCATGAAGAGGTTTAAAGTCACGCATCTCTTTACCAGTGTATAGCTGGCGAGGACGACCGATGCGGTTGTGCGGGTCACTGTGCATTTCGTTCCAGTGTGCGATCCAGCCGATAGTACGAGACATTGCGAAGATAACCGTGAACATAGATACCGGAATACCGATTGCTTTCAGGATGATACCTGAGTAGAAGTCTACGTTAGGGTACAGTTTCTTCTCAACAAAGTACTCGTCAGACAGAGCGATACGCTCAAGCTCCATTGCTACATCAAGTAGTGGATCCTGGATGTTCAGCTCTTTCAGTACTTCGTGGCAAGATTCGCGCATTACGGTTGCACGTGGGTCGTAGTTCTTGTAAACACGGTGGCCAAAGCCCATTAGACGGAATGGGTCATCTTTGTCCTTCGCGCGCTCAACGTACTCTGGAATACGATCAACGCTTCCAATCTCTTCAAGCATACGCAGACATGCTTCGTTCGCACCACCGTGAGCAGGGCCCCAAAGAGAAGCGATACCTGCGGCAATACATGCGAATGGGTTCGCACCTGAAGAACCAGCAAGACGAACAGTAGACGTCGATGCGTTCTGCTCGTGGTCTGCGTGAAGGGTGAAGATCTTATCCATTGCACGTGCAACAACTGGGTTTACTTCGTACTCTTCACATGGGTTTGCAAACATCATGTGTAGGAAGTTCTCAGCGTAGCTAAGGTCGTTACGTGGATAGATAAACGGTTGACCGATAGAGTATTTGTAACACATCGCAGCCAGAGTAGGCATTTTAGAAAGCAGACGGAATGCTGCAATCTCGCGGTGGTTGTCGTTGTTGATGTCTAGTGAGTCGTGGTAGAAGGCAGCAAGTGCACCTACAACACCCACCATGATTGCCATAGGGTGGGCGTCACGACGGAATCCATGGAAGAAGCTAGCAATCTGCTCATGTACCATGGTGTGGCGTGTAACTATTTTCTTGAACTCTTCGTATTCAGTACGGCTTGGTGCTTCACCATAAAGAAGGATGTAACAAACTTCTAGGTAGTCCGCCTGATTTGCAAGTTGATCGATTGGGAATCCGCGGTGTAGAAGTACACCTTTTCCACCATCGATAAAAGTGATTTGAGATTCACAAGATGCAGTGGCAAGAAATCCAGGGTCAAAAGTAAAGTATCCATTTGCACCTAGTTTACGAACATCGATTACCTCTGGGCCTAAATTACCATCAATAATCGGCAGTTCGATTGGAGCTTTACCTTCAATATGAAGGGTCGCTTTCTTATCTGCCATAACATTCTCCTTTGTTTATAATTTAATCCGTCCCGGATTTATTTGTGAGCCATTTTTGTACTCATGATCGGGCTTAAAGTCAATTTTTCTCCCATTTTGTGTGCACTTGTTAAGATTTTGCACGCACTAAAAGTTAAAAACATGTTCTAAGTAACAAAATTTGTTACGACAATTGTATTAATATGTTGCGGGTCGTATAGTGACTGAGAATATAGCGATTAACTCCTTATAAATTCTAGGCTTGAAAGAAATCATAAGCAAAATTTTTCTGGCCTTGATTAACTTTTTAGTAACAACGAAACCCTGTCTATGATGATATTTTCATCAGGAAATGTTTCTTTAATGTTAAAAGTGAGGAGTATTAGTCAAAAATAACTATAACGCTCAATGGAGCTGAGTGAGCAAGCCCGTGAAAGAAAGAAAGTCAAGACCTGTAAATCTAGATCTACAGACCATAAGCTTTCCGATCACTGCAATAGCATCAATCCTTCACCGCGTATCTGGTGTGATAACTTTTGTTTCGATCGGCATTCTGCTTTGGTTACTATCATTATCCCTCTCCTCGCCAGTTGGTTTTGCCCAGGCCGCAGACATCGTTGACAGCTTTTTTGTCAAACTGATCCTGTGGGGTATTCTGACTGCACTTGCGTACCACATCGTTGGTGGTATCCGTCACCTGATTATGGATCTCGGACATTACGAGGACTTTGAGTCAGGAACAATGACAGCGAAAGTGTCATTTGGCGCGACAGTTGTATTGTCATTACTAGGAGGGATTCTTGTATGGTAAGCCATGTATCGTCTGTAGGTAGAAATGGTGTCCACGATTTCCTGTTGATTCGTGCCACCGCAATCATCCTAACTCTATATACTATTTATTTAGTCGGCTTCTGCGCCTTTAACGATATCACCTATCAAAGCTGGACCTCCTTCTTTGGAGGCACTTTTACCAAAGCCTTTTCTATGTTGGCTCTGACATGCATTCTGATCCACGGTTGGATTGGTATCTGGCAGGTGTTAACCGATTATGTGAAGCCAACTCTGCTTCGCGGCTTACTTCAATTTGGTTTGGTAGCGGTACTTATCGTTTATTTCTTCTCTGGCCTATCTATTCTGTGGGGTGCATAAGTGACTATTCCAGTTCGTGAATTCGATGCCGTCGTAATCGGCGCGGGTGGTGCAGGTATGCGTGCCGCCCTACAAATTTCTGAGCAGGGCCTGACTTGTGCACTGCTTTCTAAAGTTTTTCCTACCCGTTCTCATACTGTATCGGCGCAAGGTGGTATCACTGTTGCGCTAGGTAACTCCCACAAAGATAACTGGCAGTGGCACATGTACGATACGGTTAAGGGTTCTGATTACATCGGTGATCAGAATGCAATCGAGTACATGTGTAAAAATGGCCCTGAATCGGTGATTGAGTTAGAGAAAATGGGTCTGCCATTCTCTCGTTTTGATGATGGCTCCATCTACCAGCGTCCATTTGGTGGACAGTCTAAAGAGTTTGGTGGCGAGCAGGCTGCGCGCACAGCGGCAGCGGCTGACCGTACGGGCCACGCTCTGCTACACACACTTTATCAGCAGAACATCAAGCATAAAACGACCATTTTCTCTGAGTGGTATGCGCTTGATTTAGTTAAGAACCAGGATGGTGCCATCCTTGGTTGTACGGCTATCTGCATGGAAACGGGTGAGATTAGCTACTTCAAATCTAAAGCAACGGTGCTTGCAACCGGTGGTGCAGGTCGAATCTATCAGTCAACAACTAACGCTCACATCAATACAGGTGATGGCGTCGGCATGGCGCTACGTGCTGGTGTACCTATGCAGGATATCGAGATGTGGCAGTTCCACCCAACTGGTATCGCAGGTGCGGGTGTTCTGGTTACAGAAGGTTGTCGTGGTGAAGGTGGTTACCTTCTGAACAGCGAAGGTGAGCGCTTTATGGAGCGTTATGCACCTAACGCGAAAGACCTTGCTGGTCGTGACGTTGTTGCCCGTTCAATGATGATTGAAATCCGTGAAGGTCGCGGCTGTGATGGCCCGTGGGGACCACATATTAAGCTTAAGCTTGATCACCTTGGTAAAGACGTTCTTGAGTCTCGCCTACCGGGTATCTGTGAACTGTCTCGTACCTTTGCTCACGTTGACCCTGTTAAAGAACCGATTCCGGTTATCCCAACCTGTCACTATATGATGGGTGGTGTTCCGACTCAGGTTTCCGGTCAGGCTATCAAGCAAGACGCTAGTGGCGCGGATGTTGAAGTTCAGGGTCTGTTTGCTTGTGGTGAAATCGCCTCTGTATCCGTACACGGTGCAAACCGTCTGGGTGGTAACTCACTGCTTGACCTTGTGGTATTCGGTCGCGCGACTGGTCTTCACCTTGGTGAAACGCTGGCTGCACAAGCAGAAGCACGTCCGGCAACGGAATCGGATATTGAAGAATCTCTGGCGCGTACAATGCGTTGGGAGAATAGTGCTAGCGGCGAAGACCCAGTGCAGATTCGTAAGGACCTTCAGACTTGTATGCAGAACAGTTTCTCTGTATTCCGTGAAGGTGATGCGATGGCGAAGGGCCTTGATGAGCTGAAAGTGATTCGTGACCGTCTGAAAGAAGCTCACCTTTCAGATAAGTCTTCCGAGTTCAACACTCAGCGAATTGAGTGTCTGGAGCTGGATAACCTGATGGAAACTGCTTACGCAACAGCCGTAGCTGCAAACTATCGTACCGAGAGTCGTGGTGCACACGCACGATTTGACTATCCGGATCGCGATGATGAGCAATGGCTATGCCACTCCATTTACAACCCTGAGACAGAAGAGATGTCGAAGCGTGATGTAAATATGGAGCCGGTACATCGCGAAGCATTTCCACCAAAAGTACGTACATATTAAGGGAGGACTAAACAATGAAACTGACATTCTCTCTTTATCGCTACAACCCTGATGTCGATAAAAAGCCATACATGAAGGACTACACTCTCGAAGTGGAAGAAGGTTCGGATATGATGGTATTAGATGCGCTTATCTTATTGAAAGAGCAGGATCCTACTATTTCATTCCGTCGTTCATGCCGTGAAGGTGTGTGTGGTTCTGATGGTTTGAATATGAACGGCAAAAATGGGCTAGCATGTATCACTCCACTTTCGGCACTTACAGAGAAGAATCCTATAGTAATCAGACCATTACCAGGATTACCTGTTGTTCGTGATTTAATCGTGGACATGACGCAATTTTATGATAATTATGCGAAAGTTAAGCCTTATCTGATTTCAGATGGAAACTTACCGCCATCAAGAGAAAATCTGCAGATGCCAGACGATCGTGCGCATCTGGATGGACTGTACGAATGTATCATGTGTGCATGTTGTACAACCTCTTGCCCGTCTTTCTGGTGGAACCCGGATAAGTTTGTTGGACCAGCAGGATTGTTGGCTGCTTATCGCTGGTTGATCGATAGCAGGGATACAGCAACAGATGAACGCTTGTCGGATCTTGATGACGCATTTAGCGTTTTCCGTTGCCATGGCATCATGAATTGTGTAAGTGTTTGTCCTAAGGGACTAAATCCGACGAAAGCGATTGGTCATATTAAGACCATGCTAGTGGAACGCTCGGTTTAAGAAACAAAAAAATTGCCGGCTATTTTAGCCGGCTCTTATCACTCGCGAATGAGCGGGTTTGGAATATAAATATCAATCCGTAAAGGAATAGATAATAACAACTGGTTAAGGGAAAATATGCACAATGGTGTGATGAAGGCATGGCTCGAGTCTTCACACTTGGCTGGCGCCAATGCAACCTACGTAGAAGATCTCTACGAACTGTATCTAAGTGACCCCGATCAGGTAAGTGAGGAGTGGAGACGTGTGTTTGAAGGGTTGCCTGTGCAACCTGAAGAAGTGGTGGAACAGCCACATTCACGTGTCCGTGATTACTTCCGTCGACTCGCCCAAGAGACGAAGCATTACAATGTCCAAGTTAGTGATCCTGATGTCGATGCTAAACAAGTTAAAGTTCTGCAGCTAATCAACGCCTATCGATTCCGAGGGCATCAAGCTGCAAATCTCGACCCCCTAGGGCTCTGGGAAAGGGATGCTGGTCCCGATCTCGATCCTGCTTTCCATAATCTTACCGAAGAAGACTTTGAAGAAACCTTTAACGTGGGTTCTTTTGCCGTTCAGCAAGAGACGATGCAGTTAGGGGATCTTTATAAAGCTCTGAAGAAGACCTACTGTGGTTCAATTGGTGCAGAGTACATGCACATGACGAACACTGAACAGAAGCGTTGGGTACAACAACGTCTTGAATCTGTTCTGGGTCAGCCTTCATTTTCTTTGGACGAAAAGAAAACTTTCCTTGATGAGCTGACAGCGGCAGAAGGTCTTGAGCGCTACTTAGGTGCGAAATTCCCGGGTGCGAAGCGATTCTCTCTGGAAGGTGGTGATGCACTTATCCCAATGACCAAAGAACTGATTCGTCATGCAGGCCGAAGCGGCATGCGTGAGGTGGTTATTGGAATGGCACACCGTGGCCGACTTAATATGTTGGTTAACGTTTTGGGTAAGAAACCTGCGGATCTGTTTGATGAGTTTGCAGGAAAGCACGATGAAACCTGGGGTACCGGTGATGTGAAATATCACCAGGGCTTCTCTGCGGACTTTGCGACAGAAGGTGGAGATGTTCACCTTGCGCTGGCATTTAACCCATCCCATCTGGAAATTGTAAATCCTGTGGTTATGGGATCTGTGCGAGCTCGTCAGGATCGTCTGGGTGATAAAGACGGTAGCAAAGTTCTTCCTATTACTATTCATGGTGACTCAGCGATTGCGGGGCAGGGCGTAGTTCAGGAGACATTCAATATGTCTCAGACTCGTGGTTTCCGCGTAGGTGGTACGGTTCGAATCGTGGTGAACAACCAGGTTGGATTTACAACCTCAGTGCAGAAAGATACCCGTTCTACCATGTACTGTACCGATATCGCGAAGATGGTGCAGGCACCGATTTTCCACGTGAATGCTGATGACCCTGAAGCGGTAGCATTTGTTACCCGTATCGCTTTGGATTTCCGTAATACCTTTAAACGTGATGTTGTTATTGATCTGGTGTGCTATCGCCGACATGGTCACAACGAAGCGGATGAGCCGAATGCGACTCAGCCTTTGATGTATCAGAAAATCAAGAAACATCCGACGCCACGTAAGCTGTATGCTGATGTGCTTATGGAGCGTGGAGAATTCGGTATTGATACTTCAACAGAGCTGGTCAATGACTATCGAGACGCTCTTGACCACGGTGAAGTGGTTGTAAAAGAGTGGCGTCCGATGTCGATGCACTCGGTTGACTGGAATCCATACTTGGGACACGACTGGAATATTGACTGGGAAGCTAAGTTCGACGAAGCGAGACTGAAAGAGCTTGGTGAGAAGGTTTGTCAGTATCCGGACAGTCACAAGCTTCAGAGTCGTGTAAACAAGATCTACAACGATCGACGTGCCATGCTTAACGGTGAAAAAGCGTTGGACTGGGGTATGGCAGAAATTCTGGCATACGCAACGCTTGTTGATGACAGCAAGCGCATTCGCTTGTCCGGTCAGGATTCAGGTCGTGGTACTTTCTTCCACCGTCACTCTGTTCTGCATAATCAGGAAGATGCGAGTACATACATCCCACTTCAGAACGTACACAACAGCCAGGGACCTTTCCAGGTATTTGACTCCGTATTGTCTGAAGAAGCGGTACTTGCTTTTGAATATGGTTACGCAACTGCGGAACCTGGTGGTTTAAGTATCTGGGAAGCACAGTTTGGTGACTTTGCCAACGGTGCACAGGTGGTAATTGACCAGTTTATCTCTTCGGGTGAGCAAAAATGGGGTCGTCTATGTGGCCTTACAATGCTACTACCTCATGGATACGAAGGTCAGGGACCAGAGCATTCATCTGCTCGCCTTGAACGCTACCTTCAGCTTTGCGCAGAGCAAAACATTCAGGTTGTTATTCCTTCAACACCAGCTCAGGTCTATCACATGCTGCGTCGTCAGGTTATTCGTCCTATGCGTCGCCCACTTGTGGTTATGTCTCCAAAATCACTACTTCGTCATCCACTTTGTACTTCAACAATGGATGAACTTGCGAATGGGACATTCCAGCCTGCAATCGATGAAGTCGATGAGTTGGATCCTAAGAAGGTGAAACGCGTCGTTTTCTGTTCAGGTAAGGTCTACTTCGATCTTCTGGAACAGAGACGTAAGAATGAACAAGACGATGTCGCGATTGTTCGTATTGAGCAGCTATATCCGTTCCCTCTGTTTGAGGTGCGTGACATTATTGCTAAGTACGAGAATGTACAAGACTTTGTCTGGTGTCAGGAAGAACCTCAGAACCAGGGTGCCTGGTATTGTAGCCAACACAACTTCGTGAATGCGATTCAGGGAGCGCCATTGAAATATGCAGGTCGTCCTGCATCTGCATCCCCTGCAGTTGGTTATATGTCCGTTCATGTTAAACAGCAAAAAGCACTAACAGAAGATGCTTTGAACCTAGAGTATTAAGAACTAGAAGTTAAGGAAGAAAAGATATGACAATTGAAATTCTGGTTCCAGATTTGCCTGAATCCGTAGCTGATGCAACGGTTGCTACCTGGCACAAGCAACCTGGTGACGCAGTAGCTCGTGACGAAGTTATCGTCGATATTGAAACCGATAAAGTGGTACTGGAAGTTCCAGCACCAGAAGCCGGTGTTTTAGAAGCCATTGTTGAAGAAGAAGGTGCAACAGTACTTTCAAAACAGTTAATCGGTAAGCTTAAGCCTGGAGCAGTCGCTGGTGAGCCAACAGTAGACACCGCCGAAACTACAGAAGCTTCTCCGGATAAACGCCACAAGGCTTCACTGGGTGAAGAGTCGAATGACTGGTTAAGTCCTGCAATTCGTCGCCTGGTAGAAGAGCACGGTATCGATCCGGCTCAAATCAAAGGTACAGGTGTTGGTGGTCGCATTATTCGTGAAGATGTTGATGCGTATCTTGCTAACAAGCCAGCAGCAGCTCCGGCTCCTGCAGCAGAGCAGCCAGCGGTTGAAGCTCCGGCTACTGCACGTAGTCAGAAGCGCGTACCAATGACTCGCCTGCGTAAGCGTGTTGCTGAACGCCTTCTTGAAGCGAAGAACAGCACTGCGATGCTAACAACTTTCAACGAAGTGAACATGAAGCCAATCATGGACCTTCGTAAGCAGTACAAAGACCAGTTCGAGAAGCGCCACGATGTGCGTCTTGGCTTCATGTCTTTCTACGTGAAAGCTGTTACCGAAGCGCTGAAGCGTTACCCGGAAGTGAACGCTTCAATTGATGGTGACGATATTGTTTACCACAACTACTTTGATATCAGTATGGCGGTATCTACGCCACGTGGTCTTGTTACTCCGGTACTGAAAGATTGCGATACGCTAGGTATGGCTGATATTGAAAAAGGTATTAAAGATCTTGCAATTAAAGGTCGTGACGGTAAGTTAACGGTAGAAGAACTAACTGGTGGTAACTTCACTATTACTAATGGTGGTGTATTTGGTTCTCTAATGTCTACGCCTATCATCAACCCGCCACAGGCAGCGATTCTTGGCATGCACAAGATTCAGGAACGCCCGATGGCTGTGGATGGCAAAGTAGAAATACTGCCAATGATGTATCTGGCTCTGTCATACGATCACCGTCTGATTGACGGTCGTGAATCCGTTGGGTTCCTGGTTACCATCAAAGAACTACTGGAAGATCCAGCACGCTTACTACTTGATGTATAAGCTAGCCTGACAAAACTGGTGTTTCTCAAAGAAGCACCAGTTTGAATTGAGAGTCAGGCAAGCTCAGCGTCTGACTCTTTTCAATGACACTCAATGTGGTCATTGATAAATGCAGTACCCTACAGACGTATAAGCATTCTCTCCCGAGAACGTTTTATGGACATTATAAATCCCCTTAAGGGATTAACAAATGGAATAGCACAATGAATTTGCATGAATATCAAGCCAAACAGCTTTTTGCAGAATTCGGTTTGCCGGTACCAGAAGGTTACGCTTGTGATACCCCGCAGGAAGCCTTTGAAGCCGCTGGACGTATTAGTACTGAAAAGAAAGTTGTAAAGTGTCAGGTGCACGCTGGTGGCCGTGGTAAGGCTGGTGGTGTAGAGCTACACGACACGAAAGATGGCGTTAAAGAGTTTGCCCAGAAATGGCTAGGTAAAAACCTGGTTACTTACCAAACAGATGCGAATGGTCAGCCTGTATCTAAGATCCTGGTAGAAGAAGCATCTAACATCGCTAACGAGTTATACCTTGGCGCTGTTGTAGACCGTTCTACTCGTCGTATCGTATTTATGGCATCCACAGAGGGTGGCGTAGAGATTGAAAAAGTTGCGGAAGAGACTCCGGAGCTTATCCACAAAGCAGCGATTGATCCGTTGGTAGGCCCACAGGCGTATCAGGGGCGTGAGCTTGCGTTCAAACTTGGCCTTGAAGCTGATCAGATTAAGCAGTTCACTAAGATCTTTATGGGTCTTGGCAATATGTTTGCTCAGTACGATCTGGCGCTACTTGAAATCAACCCGCTTGTGATTACCGGTGAAGGCGACTTGCTTTGCCTGGACGGTAAGATCAACATCGATTCCAACGCACTTTATCGTCAGCCTAAGCTACGTGAAATGCACGATCCTTCTCAGGAAGATGAGCGTGAAGCACATGCAGCGCAGTGGGAGCTTAACTACGTAGCGCTTGATGGCAGCATTGGTTGTATGGTTAACGGTGCTGGCCTTGCAATGGGTACGATGGATATCGTGAACCTGCACGGTGGCAGCCCGGCAAACTTCCTTGATGTTGGTGGCGGTGCAACGAAAGAGCGCGTTACAGAAGCATTTAAGATCATTTTGTCTGACGACAACGTAAAAGCGGTTCTGGTTAACATCTTTGGTGGTATCGTTCGCTGTGACCTGATTGCTGACGGCATCATCGGTGCAGTTGAAGAAGTGGGTGTTAAAGTCCCTGTTGTTGTTCGCCTTGAAGGTAACAACGCACCGTTAGGTTCTAAGAAACTGGCAGAAAGTGGTCTGAATATCATTGCTGCTAACTCGCTAACTGAAGCAGCTGAAAAAGTAGTTGCAGCAGCGGAGGGCAAATAATGTCTGTATTAATCGATAAAAATACCAAAGTTATTTGTCAGGGCTTTACTGGTGGTCAGGGTACTTTCCACTCGGAACAAGCTATTGAATACGGAACTCAAATGGTTGGTGGTGTTTCACCTGGCAAAGGTGGCCAGACTCACCTAGGTCTACCAGTATTCAATACGGTTCGTGACGCTGTTGAAGCAACAGGTGCTACTGCATCAGTTATCTATGTCCCGGCTCCTTTCTGTAAAGATGCGATTCTTGAAGCGATTGATGCGGGCATCAAGCTGATTGTTACTATCACAGAAGGTATTCCAACACTTGACCTGCTAGACGTAAAAGTACGTCTGGATACTGAAGGTGTTGTGATGATCGGTCCTAACTGCCCGGGTGTGATCACTCCGGATGAGTGTAAGATCGGTATCATGCCTGGTCATATTCATAAGAAGGGTAAAGTAGGTATCGTATCGCGTTCTGGTACTCTGACTTATGAAGCGGTTAAGCAGACAACTGACGAAGGCTTTGGTCAGTCTACTTGTGTTGGTATCGGTGGTGACCCAATTCCAGGCTCAAACTTCATCGATATTCTGAAGTTGTTCCAGGAAGACCCTGAAACTGAAGCAATCGTAATGATTGGTGAAATCGGTGGTACTGCAGAAGAAGAAGCGGCTGCGTTTATTAAAGAAAACGTAACTAAGCCGGTTGTTTCATACATTGCAGGTGTTACAGCACCTCCGGGTAAGCGTATGGGCCATGCTGGTGCGATTATTTCTGGTGGTAAAGGTACGGCTGAAGATAAGTTTGCCGCACTTGAGTCAGCAGGTGTTAAGACGGTTAAAAGTCTTGCAGATATCGGTAAAGCACTTCGTGAAGTGACAGGCTGGTAATCCGCAACCGATTACATGATTACAAGCCCGAACTCAGGTTCGGGCTTTTTGATGTCTGTAGCTTTTGCGTGTTGATGTTTGTGATACATTCGTTCTATATGTTTATAAGAAGCTATTGATTTTAAATAGTACCTAGCCTGTAACTCTTTAGTGATGTCGCTATTATGCCCGCTGTAAATCTAGACTCTACATATGGCGTAGTTGTCCATCGAAACTTCGATATTCTTGAAGTCGATGATAATTATGCTCGGATTTTTGGTTATGACTCCGCCCAAGACTTATTGGATAAAACGGACTCGCTACTCGATCTCATCTCACCTAGTGAGTGGGACATTGCCAAAGAAAATAATGATGCAATGCTTTCGGGCAAACTCAAAGCCGCCACTCGTTCCCACTCAAATATGAATGCCGCAGGTGAGGCATTTACGGTATTAACCTTAGACCACGTGCTTGAGCTCGAAGAGGGGCCTGCACTACAGGTTACTGTGGTTGATTTAACCAGCATCGTAAAAGCCAATCAGCAGATTAAGGATAATGAAAAACAGTACCGTGAACTCATTACAAAGTCTGCACAGGGCATGTTGATCCAGCGGGATTTTAAGCCATTACTTATTAATGATGCATGGGCGCGTTTATATCATGCGGACTCCATCGAACACGCTATGAAGTGCTCCGTACTTGATAGAATTCCTGAAAAATTTCAGAAGTATGCCGAAGACAGATATGCTCAGCTCATTCATGGAGAGATCGAAGGGGGGAGCATCACAGTAGAAAACTACTGTTTTGATGGTGCGCTGAGAACGTTCAGAATCTATGAAAACCGAATTATGTGGGACGGTGAGCCTGCATTGCAGACGGTTGTTGAGGACTTCACTGAGAAAGCTCAGTTGGAGAAAGAACTCGAGTATAAAGCTAACCACGACCAACTAACTGACCTGTACAACCGTGACGCCGTCTATGATTGGTTAGAAAGTGATGAGAACGAGTTCAGCTCGTTGAGCTGTCTAGTGCTTGATATCGATAATTTTAAAAGAGTGAATGACTCATACGGCCATTATGCCGGCGATAAAGTTATCAAAGCGTTTGCTCATACCTGTGAGTCTGTTGTAGATGATAAAGGCATTGTTGGCAGATGGGGTGGAGAGGAGTTTCTGGTTCTGTTACCGGATGTATCAGAAAAAAAGGCCATGAAAATTGCAGAGCGGATCAGAGAAGCCTGCGCGAAAAGAGTCTGCCGATTCGGAAGCATCTCTATTAAAACGACAATGAGTATTGGTGTTTGTACTAAACCCTATGAGAGTGAGGGGCACTTTTTTGATAACCTGCTGAAGGAAGCCGATGACAGGATGTATAAAGCTAAGAAGGGCGGAAAAAACAGAGTCTGCGGAGAATAAACACCTATCCATCAAGCAAAAAAAATCACAAAACAAAAAAGCTGGCATCAAGCCAGCTTTTGTCGTTTAAGAGCCTGATTAAGACTTACTTAGCCAGATTCTCTTCTACGAATGCCCAGTTAACAAGAGCCCAGAAACCGTTCATGTAGTCTGGACGCACGTTACGGTAATCGATGTAGTAAGCGTGTTCCCAAAGGTCTACGGTTAGTAGTGGTGTTACACCTTCATCTGTTAGCGGAGTCGCAGCATTTGAAGTGTTTACGATGTCCAGAGAACCGTCAGCTTTCTTAACTAACCAAGTCCAAGAAGAACCGAAGTTGTTGATTGCAGAATCAGTGAACTTTGCTTTGAACTCTTCAAAAGAACCGAATGAAGCATTGATCGCATCCGCTACTGCACCTGTTGGTTCCCCGCCAGCGTTTGGCGCTAGGCAGTGCCAGTAGAAAGTGTGGTTCCAGATTTGCGCAGCGTTGTTAAATACACCGCCTGAAGAAGTTTTGATGATCTCTTCAAGAGATTTGTTTTCAAACTCAGTACCAGGGATAAGGCCGTTTAGCTTAACAACGTATGTGTTGTGGTGCTTACCGTGGTGGAAATCTAGTGTTTCTGCAGAGATGTGTGGTTCTAGGGCATCTTTTGCATAAGGAAGAGCTGGTAGTTCAAAAGCCATTGCAGGATTCTCCGTTGATATGAAAGAGTTATCTCTTTCGATTGCTTCCAGTTAATTCTTGTTCTTAGTCAGTAAGGCGACTTGAGATATAGTTTATCAAGTTTTTACTTTATTAAAAGCCCGTTAACAAAAAAAACTTAAAATCTTCACTTACTGAGTTCTATACTATGACGTAATAACCACTTAAATAATGTGCTTTTTATTCTGTTTTAAACCAGTAAAATGTTTTGTTTATGTAAAGCCGTATAAAGCCAGTGAGTAAATAATGGAAACTATCGATAAAATCAAACAGCAGATTGAGCAAAACCCTATTCTTCTCTATATGAAGGGATCCCCAAAACTACCAAGTTGTGGTTTTTCTTCTCAGGCAGCACAGGCACTAATGAACTGTGGTGAAAAGTTTGCTTATGTAGATATCCTGCAAAATCCGGATATCCGCGCTGAACTTCCTGCTTATGCTCAGTGGCCAACATTCCCTCAGCTATGGATTGACGGAGAGCTAATCGGTGGTTGTGACATTATTCTTGAAATGTTCCAGAAAGGCGAACTACAGCCGCTAATTAAAGAAGCTGCTGCAAAGATTCAAGACGAAGAGTAATAGAGTTACTCAACATCTGAACACAAGAGTCCTGGCATCGCCGGGACTTTTTGATCTCACCTTAATTTAGTTCATATTCGCCAATTAAGTCTTTTACGACATTTTTTAATGAGTCTGGCGAACACCATCTCATTTTATGTTCGCTATATAATTACCACAAAAGCGAAAGACAAATGCATTGAGTCGGTGTGATATGAACGAAGCAAATCAAACAGTCCGAGTGCCAGACATAAAGGCCTCTATAGATCTTTATGATGATTGCATTAAGCCAGGTTGTAACAAGTTACTAGAGCTAAACAAGTATCTCCTTGCCTCTGAACGGAATCAGCGGAAGAAGCAGGTTTTATACCGCCTGGCTTGGGTTGGTGGTCTGTCTACGCTCGTCATAGCGATCAGTTATCTAACTATTGGAATCAATATGATAACGGCTGTTGGTCTGTTGGCTGCTTATATGGCTGGTATTCTCTTACATCATAAGTATTCTCCCAAGGTTGTTCTCCCCGAGCAGGAGGAAGAGCTATATAGATTGAATGATGATCTTAGGAGCCAGATTTCTGATTTTGAAAGGGAAAGGCCGGGTATATTGCACAAGCTTCTTGAACTGACTAACCAACAAGAAAAAGCGGAATCTCAGGGGATTCGTTTGGAAGGTGTAGTAGTGGATCTGCAACAGCTAAATGGAAGTGGTTTATATCAGTACTTAGATGGTATGAATCTGGTTTTCGACAACCGAAATGTGCTTGATGAACGGTTAACCAAATAAGGCATTCAGTTAAAAGTAATGAGAAATAGCCCGGCCTTTGTAACCGGGCTTACTGTTTTACCTAAGAGTCGTATTTCTTAACCCTTGGCATTCTCCATTCTTTGCATGTTTTTCATCTGTTCCATCACCTGATCTACAGAGAAGCTTGCTGGTTTTTGACGTGGTGGGAACTCGTTGAAAGTCTCAACCATCTTCGCGACTTTGGCCTGAGCCGGAACATTCAGGAACAATCGGTCGAAAGTCCATTGGTCGTAACCGAATCCCATGTCCCCCTTTTCTAGTGGGTCCACAGCTAGGTCAAAAATCAAAGGCGTACGCAATGTCGTAAACTCACGTCTCCATACATCCCAACCCTCGTGTTCCTGAATTTTAAAATGAAGCTTAAAGCGTCCATCGCGCATTGCTAACAGATCGCCAGAGTCAGACCAGTAGAAAAACTCGTTACGTGCGGAGTTCTTTGACTTGCCAGTCAGATAGTCAGTTTGGTTGTACCCATCAAGATGGTTTTTGTACGTTCGGTTTGTTGATTTAGAACGATAGCCTGTTAGCAGTTTGTTCTTGATATCCTTGTTTCCCGCTGCAGCAGCAAGCGTAGGGAACCAGTCTTCACTCGCAACAATGCCGTTTAGCTTAGTGTTGGGTTTGATATGATTTGGCCACTTAATCATCGCTGGTACGCGGAAACCACCTTCCCACCCGGTATTTTTCTCGCCGCGGAAAGGACCAAAAGAGGCATCAGGCCAGGACGCATTCATTGGACCATTATCAGTGGTGTAGATAATAATCGTGTTGTCATCGACACCCATTTCTTTTACTTGGTCAAGAAGTTGGCCAACAACTGCATCATGCTCGACCATACCGTCTGCATAATCGCCCAATCCGGTTTTGCCTGAGTGCTTGTCACTGACGTGAGTATAGGCGTGCATACGAGTTGCGTTGTACCAGGTGAAGAATGGTTTGTCCGCTTTAACCTGACGTTTCATAAAATCGATAGCTGCGGCCGCCGTTTCGTCATCAATGGTTTCCATTCTCTTGCGCGTTAGCGGGCCCGTATCTTCAATTTTCCCATCAGCATAGGAATGAATAACACCGCGTGGGCCAAACTGCTTCCTGAATGCAGGATCCTGAGGGTAATCAGGGCTTTCTGGTTCTTCTTCTGCATTGAGGTGATACAGATTACCCATAAACTCATCAAAGCCGTGGTTGGTTGGTAGCATATCATCCTGATCACCCAGATGGTTTTTACCAAACTGACCTGTCATATAACCCATGTCCTTCAGCGCGGTCGCTATCGTAATATCTTCTGGCTGCAGACCTTGCTTTGCTCCTGGCATACCTACCTTAGTTAAACCTGTTCTGATTGGCATCTGACCTGTAATAAACGCGCTGCGGCCAGCAGTACAAGATTGCTGAGCATAATAGGAAGTAAAAAGCGCCCCTTGTTGTGCGATGCTATCAATATTAGGAGTCTGGTATCCCAACATTCCCTGGTTGTATGCTGAAATATTGCCATAACCCACATCATCGCCAAAAATCACCAAAATATTCGGCTGAGAAGCGGCATAAGCTGTGTTACCTGCAGATACCGCTGCCAGTGCAAGGGTAAGAGCGGTTTTCTTTTGAAAAGCCATTTAGGTCTCCGTCGCTATGTTTTTAAACTGTTTAACTTAAGACGTTCACTCGGGGAGAGTGCGAATCTAAAGGTTATTGACAAGAGTATTTATAGCGACAACAAACGACAATATCATGACAAAAAACTCAGTAATACAGATGCTAAAAAGCCCGCTAACTCTTTGAGTTAGCGGGCTTAAAATAAGCACTGAATTAAGCGGTGTTTTCCGTAGTTACAGAACCATAGCTGCAATCCAGCCAAATACGATAAGCGGGATGTTGTAGTGGATAAAGGTAGGAACTACCGTTTCCCATACATGTTCATGCTGACCATCTGCATTCAGACCAGACGTTGGACCAAGTGTTGAGTCAGATGCTGGTGAACCTGCATCACCAAGTGCCGCAGCGGTACCAACCAGAGCGATAGTTGCCATTGGAGAGAAACCAAATGCAGCAGCAAGCGGAACATAGATAGTGGCGATAATTGGAATAGTAGAGAACGATGAGCCAATACCCATAGTAACCAGAAGACCAACAACCAGCATTAGAAGTGCAGCCAACGCTTTGTTGTCACCGATACTTGTAGATAGCGCTTCAACCAGAGTTTCAACACCACCAGTCTGCTTCATTACAGCAGCAAAACCAGCAGCGGCAATCATGATGAAGCCGATCATTGCCATCATGTGCACACCTTTTGTGAACGCATCATGAGTTTCTTTAAACTTAATAACGCCACCAAAAGTAAACACCATAAAGCCAGCAAGACCACCAATGATCATTGAACCGGTGCTTAATTGAACGCCAAGTGCGGCACAAATACCAACAATCGCAACGATGATGTTTTTCTTGTCTACTTCTACTTCTGTGTGAACGGTTGTTAGTTCCGTCTCTTCATACTCACGCGGCTTGCGATAAGTGAAGAATACAGCCATAAGAAGACCAAAGATCATGCCCAGACCTGGTAGCATCATTGCTGTAGGAACTTGACCGGCTACAACGTCAGCAAGGCCGTTGTCGTGCAGGTTTTTAAGAAGGATGTTGTTCAGAAAGATGCCACCAAAGCCAATAGGTAAAACCATATATGGAGTAACAAGACCGAAGGTCAGCACACAGGCAATCAGACGGCGGTCAAGTTTAAGTTTCTGGAATACGCCTAGCAGAGGTGGAATCAAAATAGGGATAAAGGCGATATGAACAGGGATAACGTTCTGGGATGACATAGTAACCAGAATCAGAGCACAGATAACAACATACTTAAGGCCTGTTGTTGCCGCGCCATTCTCTTTACCGTGAATCTTCTTGATAACGTTCTGTGCAAGCAGATCCGTCAGGCCAGATTTAGAGATCGCAACTGCGAAAGTACCAAGCATGGCATAGCTAAGCGCGATAGTCGCACCACCACCAAGGCCGCTTTCAAAAGCTGAGATAGATTCATTCAGGCTCATGCCTGAGACGAGGCCGCCGATTACAGCACTAAAAGTCAGGGCAACGACAACGTTGACCCTCATCAGTGCCAGCAGCAGCATAATACATACTGAGATAACTACCGGATTCATTTTTATTCTCGTTTGAGTTGTGTTTGACTACTTATTTTTCTTGGGTTTCTTCAACAAGCGGCCAGCCACCAAGAGCTTTCCATTTGTTGACGATGCCACAGAATAGCTCTGCGGTCTTTTGTGTATCATAAAGGGCTGAATGAGCCTCTTTATTGTCAAATTCCATCCCCGCAGCTTTGCACGCTTTTGCCAATACTGTCTGACCATAGGCCAGGCCAGATAGCGCAGCAGTATCAAAGGTCGCAAAAGGATGGAAAGGGACTCTTTTAAGCTTACTTCTCTCAGCAGCAGCCATGTAAAAGTTGTGATCGAATGTCGCGTTGTGCGCGACAATGATTGCCCGGCTGCATTCTGAGTCTTTCTGCTCTTTTCTGACCAGTTTATTTATCTCTTTCAAAGCATGTGCCTCAGTGACGGCACCACGAAGTGGGCTGAAAGGGTCTCGGATACCATTGAACTCCAGAGCTTCTTTTTCCAGGTTTGCACCTTCGAAAGGCTCGACATGAAAATGTATTGTTGAAGCCGGATGCAGATCGCCATTTTCATCCATTTTTAAGGTAACTGCGCAGATCTCTAAAAGTGCATCGGTTTTTGCATTAAAACCAGCAGTCTCTACATCGATGACAACAGGGAAATATCCTCTGAAACGGCTTTTTAACGCCAATAAATTTTCTTCTTTGCTCATGGTATCTTGGTCATGTTTCGTAAGCGACGCATTATTACAGATAATGCATACAATAAAAATGACTAATGCCAATTTTAATGTTGTACACGTTGGCTAGTTTTTTGCTTATATCCAACAAGACAGAAGAAAAAGGATGTTCTATCCGAAATAACGGCAAAAGTTAGCCGTTTTGATAGATAAGAGTTAAATAATTTTATGAAAAAGATGATTGCGTTAAGCACAGTGGTCGCTGCGAATCTGATATCTCCGATGTCAGTGGCTTCCTCTATTCGCTATGAAGCGACACCAGAGCAATCAAAGTGGGAAATGACAATGAACACTCCGTTGGAGTGTCGTTTGGTTCATCCTATTCCTCACTACGGACAAGCGGAGTTTTCATCTCGGGCAAGCAAGAAGATTAATCTGGATTTTGAACTTAAGATGCGTCGTCCGATGGGAGAAACCCGAGCGGTAAGCCTGGTCTCCATGCCGCCTTCATGGCGTCCGGGAGAAAGTGCTGATCGTATGCAAATGATTAAGTTTTTTAAGCAGTTTGATGGCTATGTTGGTGGTCAGGCCGCATGGGGTATCCTGACTGAGCTCGAAAAGGGCAGAACCCCTACGTTTAGTTACGCCGACTGGGTTAGCCGTGACCAGAGGGTAGAAGTGGCACTTTCATCCGTGCTGTTCAGACAAAAATACGATGCGTTTAGTTTTTGCGTAAGCCAGTTATTACCATACAGCTTTGAAGATATCTCATTCACTATTCTTCATTACGATAGAAACAGTGATCAATTGAACAAAGCCTCTCAGAAGCGTTTGGCTCAGATCGCTGAGTATGTAAAGCATAATCAGGATATCGATCTGGTTCTTATTTCAACTTACACCGATTCGAGTGGTGATAAAGGGGTTAATCAGGCACTTTCGGAAAGGCGCGCGATGGTGATGCGAGATTACTTTAAATCACTTGGTTTAGCTGAAGACAGAATCGAAATTCAGGGCTATGGCAAACGCAGGCCGATTGCCGACAATGGCACACCGATAGGAAAAGATAAAAACCGCAGGGTAGTGATATCTCTTGGAAGAACCCAGGTTTAAGAATCAATGAACCCGCTGAGAAGCGGGTTTTTTATCTTCATTTGCTACCTTAAGTTAGTGCAAATTAAATTTAGCAATAATGCCACAATGAGTAGCTGTATCTATGTGCTGCACCTGTTTTGCTATCGCGGGGTTTGGGTGGCGTTTCATAAACCCGATAAGGGCTTTTCTGCAGCAACCTAATGAATCGAGAAAAGCGTCACAGCTTCGATTTGGGCACTGTGGGACCAGTGTGAGCATCTTTTCTGAGGCGAGCTGAAGGTATTTAAGTTCATACTCGCTATCTTCTTGTATACGCCAAAAGTTAGCCAGATTATGGCAAGAGACAATATTGATGGTGAGTAGCTCTTCAATATCGATATTTTCCTTTTCTAGCTGTTCAGAAACAGTGAGTGCTTGCTGATAATGAAGAACACTTCTTAAGAAGTCTTTGTTTTGAAGAGCGATATCCGCAGTAATTGTGTGTTTTTCCCAGTCTTCGATACTCATTGCTTATCTCCCTGAACGAACGTTTAAGGAGGTTAAATGATAATTATTATCATGTAAAGTGTTTGCTATATTAAATGGGTGATCACCCAGAAAAAGGAAGGGCTCATCACTTGAGCCCTTCCTAAACAATCATGGAACTACAAAATGACAGTGCGGTTCCCGTAAACGAACACATGGTCGTTGACAACTTTGTTTAGTGCTTTGCTAAGAACATTCTTCTCAACATCACGGCCTGCTTTCGCCATATCTTTTGCACTGAAGTTGTGGTCAACAGGAATAACGTCCTGTTTGATGATTGGTCCTTCATCCAAATCATTCGTTACGAAGTGTGCAGTAGCACCAATAATTTTTACGCCACGCTCGTAAGCTTGATGATAAGGTTTTGCGCCGATAAAGGCAGGCAGGAAGCTATGATGAATGTTAATAATTCGATTGTTGTACGCTTCAACAAAATTTGGCGTTAGTACGCGCATGTACTTAGCAAGTACCAGATAGTCAACATCGTATTGTGCCAGTACTTCCAGTACTTTTTCTTCGTGTTCTTCGCGGTTCATACCTTCATGAGAAACACAGTGATAGGGAATATCGAACTTCTCGGTCAGTCCCTGCAAAGTATCGTAGTTACCTACAACGGCTGCGATGTCTACATCTAGGCTACCATCGAAGTTTTTCATCAGGATATCACCGAGGCAGTGTGCTTCTTTTGTTACCAGAATGATAATTTTCTTTCGTTCAGAGCTCACAAGATTTCGTTTAGCTCCTTCAGGTAAGGCTTGATCCAGATCCATTAGGAAGGTTTCATCGTTGAAGATACCTTCCAATTCAGTACGCATGAAAAAGTGACCACTGGTGTTATCTACAAATTCGTTGTTATGGATGATGTTAAGCTGGTGCTTGTAACAGATGTTAGTGATCTTTGAAATCAACCCAGGGGCATCTGTGCAATGGGTCAATAGTGTCTTCTTTTCCATTTTCTACTTCCGTAAACTCTGTTGTGTCTAAATAAAAATTTTATTTTATAGCTCAAAAGTAATCAGTAAGTGATCTGAGCAACATTTTATACTCTATAAGTAATCTATTATGTAAATGCTTTCAACAATAAGCTTCAACTAAAGGGATAAAACAGAAGTTTATTTTGCTTTTTTATTTTTTATGTTTGTGAGGTGGTGAGGTGGACAAAGATCTTTTAGCTCGTAAATTGTATGGTGAGCGTGTAAGTCGTCTAACAGGTAATCAGGATATTGATGAAGCGACTCTTGATGAGTTGTGGGAAAGTAAAGCGAGCCCGGCTGATGCAGCGAAGTCGATAATGACAGAAGATAATGGTTTTGATGGGCCTGCATGGTTGTCCCGGTATTTAAATCGTTAATCCTTAAATAAATTAAAGAATTCGGCGGCGTGATATTTATTATCACGCCGTTTTTATTTTACCTTAAATAATTGCCGAATATGCCCGCTTCCATGAGCCGCTAAATTTAGCTAAGTCTTTAATTATTAACCTCCTCTTTTTAGGCATGCTCATTCCACCGGGCACACACGGCAATCATTCTGCTTATAACAAATAGATAGGCTCGCTTCTTTGCTGAGCTTGAGTATAATTTCCCAATCTTTTTTCCTTTCAGTGAACTCATGATCAATAAGACTTTCTCAGCGGATGGTGCGCTAGGTAAAGCGATACCAGGATTTCAGCCTCGTCAGGCGCAATTGGATATGGCTGTTGCGGTTGAAAAGACGATTGCTGAACAGGGCCAGCTTGTTGTGGAAGCAGGTACGGGGACGGGGAAAACGTTCGCGTATCTTGTGCCGGCTTTGTTAAGTGGTAAGAAAGTCATTATCAGTACCGGTTCAAAGAACCTTCAAGAGCAGTTGTATCATCGGGATTTGCCATTGATGATTCAGTCGCTTGGTTACTATGGTCAGGTATCGCTTCTAAAGGGGAGATCAAACTATCTTTGTCTTGATCGTTTAAGCCGCCAGATGGTTGAAAGCCATAGTAACGAAGCTGATCCTACAATGCTTGCACAGCTAGTTAAGGTTCGAAGTTGGTCTTCTGAAACGAAGAGCGGTGATTTGGGCGAATGTGACGAGATCGCTGAAGATAGTCCGGTTATTCCGGCAATTACCTCGACGAATGATAGCTGTTTAGGTAAAGAGTGCCCCAGCTATCAGGACTGTTTTGTGCTTAAAGCGCGAAAGAAGGCCATGGATTCAGATATCGTGGTGGTTAACCATCATCTGTTTTTGGCGGATCTTGCGATTAAAGAGACAGGCTTTGGTGAACTTATTCCGGAAGCTGACGTGTTTATTTTTGATGAAGCGCATCAGTTACCGGATATCGCCAGTCAGTACTTTGGTCAGTCGGTATCCAGCCGTCAGATTCAGGAACTGTCTAAAGACATTGAGATTGGTTACCGAACGGAAGCTCGTGACATGCGTCAGTTGCAAAAGGTGGCTGATCGCCTGACTCAGTCTGCAATGGATCTACGCATTGTTCTCGGTGAGCCGGGTTTCAGGGGTAACTGGCGGGAGGCCATCAAATCAGAGTCTATTGCCCGAGAAGTGACACGAGTAACCGACTCACTGGATCTGGCTATTGATGTACTCAAACTAGCACTTGGCAGAAGCCAGTTACTTGACGCCGCGTTTGAGAGAGCAAATACAATCAAATCTCGTATAGAAAGAGTCTGTGATGTGACAATTACTGGCTACTCATACTGGTACGATATATCGCCAAGACATTTTAGCCTACATATTACACCGCTTTCTGTCGCAGATAAGTTCAAAGAGCAACTAGAGATTAAGCAAGGGAGCTGGGTATTCACTTCCGCTACACTTGCGGTCTCTGATGACTTCGGACACTTTACCCAACGCCTTGGATTAGAACCTGCCCAGCAGTTCTCTTTGCCAAGCCCTTTTGACTATCAATCGCAGGCAAAGCTATGTGTTCCAAGATATTTACCAGAGCCAAACAGCCCCGGATTAGCAGAGAAGTTGGTCAGAATGCTTGGCCCAGTGATTGAAAAAAATCGTGGTCGTTGCTTCTTTCTTTGTACTTCTCACAGCATGATGAGGGAACTTACGGATGGATTTAGGGAAAGTCTGGATATTCCTGTTTTAATGCAAGGGGAAACCAGTAAGCAAAAGTTGCTGGCTGAGTTTATGGAGTTGGGTAATGCGCTTTTGGTTGCGACAGGGGCTTTTTGGGAGGGGATCGATGTTAGGGGAGATGCGTTGAGCTGTGTTATTATCGACAAATTGCCCTTTACCGCTCCCGATGACCCGTTGCTTAAAGCCCGAATTGAAGATTGCAGGCTAAGTGGTGGTGAGCCTTTTGCAGAGGTTCAGCTTCCAGATGCGGTCATCACATTGAAGCAAGGTGTCGGCAGGTTGATACGAGACAAAAAAGACAAAGGAGCATTAATCATCTGTGATAACCGATTGGTGACACGTGATTACGGAGGCATCTTCCTGCAAAGCCTTCCTCCTATTCCAAGAACCCGCGATTTGGCGCAGGTTTCTGAATTTCTGGAACAATTGTCTTCTTGACAGTTGAATCGAATGGACAAAAAAACAGGTAAGCCGATCAAGGCTTACAAGATACAGATATATAAACTGAGGCGTAAATGAGCGCAAAAATTCTTGCATTGGATACCTCAACAGAAAACTGTTCTGTTGCACTGCTTGTTGGTGACAAAATATACTCACGTAGTGAATTCGCTCCGAGAGACCACACTAAGAAAGTTCTCCCTATGGTTGATGAACTTCTAAAAGAAGCGGGACTGAAACTAGCCGATCTGGATGCACTGGCGTTTGGTCAGGGGCCGGGTAGCTTTACTGGCGTTCGAATTGGCATTGGTATTGCACAAGGTTTAGCATTCGGTGCGGAGTTACCAATGATAGGTATTTCTACTCTGGAAGCGATGGCTCAGGGAACTTATCGCAAGCACGGTGCGCAAAAGGCTGTATGTGCTATTGATGCCCGAATGAGCGAGGTCTACTGGGGCCGTTATGAGCGTCAGGAAAATGGCGAATGGAACACCGTAGAAGAAGAGCAAGTGATTCCACCAGAAGTCGTTGCAGAGCAGGTAGAAGCAGATGAACATATCTGGAAGTCAGCAGGTACTGGCTGGGATGCATATTCAGAAGCACTTTCTGCACTGAAACTGAGTATTGAGCCGTCGGAGGTGTTATACCCTGACGCAGAAGATATTGTTTACCTGGCGAAGTTTAAACTGGAGAAAGGTGAGACAACTCCGGTAGAAGAGTCCAGCCCGGTTTATCTGAGAGATAAAGTAGCCTGGAAAAAGCTACCAGGTCGGGAGTAATGTCAGGAGCAAGATAAAAGGTTCTAGATGGTTACGATTCAGGGATTGCCGACAACGGTAATCAGTAAGCCTCAAAAGTCGAAAAAACGGGATGAGGTCAAAAAGGACACCAGCCAGAGCAGCGTTACGCAAACAACGAAAGTTGCTAACGCTGTGTCTCAGTCTATTCACAATATACGTGAGTCTGACATAGAGAAAGCCCGTATCCAGTATGATTTGCCCGAAGGTAGTTCACGCAAGGCTCTGGAAGAGTATATGGAAGTTCTGAATCGTGCCAAAAAAGAGGAACTTGCTCAGCTTGTCGGAGTCGATATCTATATCTGATTTTTATGGTGGTAACCATGGCCAACTTTCGTATATTCCCAGCAATTGCTCTGACTTTTCTGCTTTCAGCTTGTTCATCTCTTCCCGACCAATTGGCCTCAAACAATGAGAACCTGATTACAGACTATGGCCAGTGGATCTCGCTGGATGCCAACAAAGACACCGAACTACGATTGGGAGGAATGATTGCAAATGTAACGAATCTGGAAGACAAAACCAGAATCGAAATTGCAAACATGCCGATAAAAAGTAATGGTAAGCCAAACCTTGATTCAGAGCCGGATGGTCGGTTTGTTGTCTATTTCGATGGCTATCTGGAGCCTATGAAGTACTCTGAAGGGCGTTTAATTACCGTATTGGGAAATAGCGCAGGTGAAGAGCAAGGGAAGGTTGGAGAGTACGACTACACTTATCGAGTGATGGATGCCTCTGCTGCTTATCTCTGGACAATAGAAGAGAGTGTTATTGTTGATGACTACGGAAGTTATATGTATCCGTGTCTCAATCGAATTAACTGCCGTTCAATGAGAATGAATGTTTCTCGGGGAAGGGTAGTACAGGAAGTGAAATAGTGTTTACGGAAAAACGATATCAACTGGAATTTATCCGGCTCGCAGCATTAGAGTCAGGAGTAAAAGAAACGGCCGATTTAACGGTCGTTTTTCTTCATGGCTGGCTAGATAACAGCGCCAGCTTCTTATCATTGATGGAGAGCCTTCAGGCTAAGCTACCATCTGCTCATCTTGTCTCTGTGGATCTGCCCGGTCATGGTCAGTCGTCGCATCGAAGACCTGATAATTTTTATCCTTTTCATGACTATATCGATGATCTAAATCAGTTAGTGACTAATTTATCACCGAACAAGCTAGTGATAGTGGGACATTCACTTGGTGCATTAATAGCGAGTTGTTATAGTGCTGCCTTTCCTGAAAAAGTGGACGGACTTGTTCAAATAGAGGGTTATGGCCCTTTGAGTGAAAATCCAAAAGACGCGGTGAAAAGAATCAGAAAAGGCGTGATCAGTCGGGAACGTGTAAAGATGAAACCGGATAGAGGTTTTACCTGCATTAACGATATGGTCGCGCTGCGCTCAGATCTAAACCGTTTAAAGGATGCGGAGATCAGGCCAATTATTGAAAGAGGGGCTGAGCAGAGAGAAGGGCGTTGGTACTGGAAACACGATCCAAAGCTTAAGTGTGACTCTCTGTATCGAATGTCTCCCGAGCATGCGCAAGCTGTTCTATCAGCAATTGAGTGTCCACATAGCGTGATACTCGGTAGTTCGGGCTTTGAAGAACTTGCAGAGTTTGCCGAGAACCAGGCAAATCGTGACATATCCGTTCACACTATTGCAGGAAACCATCACTGTCATCTTCAACAGCCAGAGTTAACATCTGAGCTGATTGTGGATTTAGTTAACAAAATTTAAACAACTGTTTGATACTTTCGTGCTCAAGCAGTCTGGCTATGCTGTAATAAGTTCAAATTAGAATAAATAGCCTACAAAAGGAGTTTTAGCGTGGATAAACCCTGGCTCTCTCGTTACCCAAGTGACGTGCCTGAAACCATTGACCCGGATATGTACCCATCTCTGATAGAGATGTTCGAGAACGCTGTACACAATTATGCAGACCAACCAGCGTTTATGAACATGGGTGCCACCATGACGTTCCGCAAGCTTGAGGAGCGTAGCCGAGCATTTTCAGCTTATCTGCAAAATGAGCTTAAGCTAAAAAAAGGTGATCGTGTCGCTATCATGATGCCAAACCTACTTCAGTATCCTGTCGCCCTGTTTGGTATCTTGCGAGCTGGTCTGATCGCAGTAAATGTGAACCCGCTTTATACTCCACGAGAGCTGGAGCACCAGCTTATCGATGCTGATGCCAAGGCGATCGTTATTGTTTCGAACTTCGCTAACACGTTAGAGCAGGTGGTAGACAACACACCTATCAAGCACGTTGTACTCACAAGCCTTGGACAGATGCTACCAAGAGCGAAAGGTACATTGGTTGATTTCGTCGTGAAGTACGTTAAAGGAATGATTCCTAAGTATAACCTTCCTGGTGCAATCTCTTTCCGTCAGGCGCTAAGTAAAGGTCGCCGCTTACAGTACATAAAACCATTTATGTCCGGTGAAGATATTGCCTTTCTGCAATACACAGGTGGTACTACTGGCGTGGCGAAGGGCGCAATATTAACGCATCGCAATATGGTGGCAAACGTACTTCAGGCAAAAGCAGCATATCGTCCAGTGTTAAGTGATGGTCGCGAACTGGTTGTTACTGCGCTCCCTCTTTACCACGTGTTTGCACTAACAGTGAACTGCCTGTTATTCCTGGAAGTCGGTGGACGAAATCTTCTTATCACTAACCCTAGAGACATTCCAGGCTTTGTTAAAGAGCTACAAAAATACCCATTCACGGCAATTACGGGTGTAAATACGTTGTTTAATGCTCTGGCTAACAACGAAGATTTTCGAGAGCTTAATTTCAGTAACCTCAAATTGACGATTGGCGGTGGTATGGCGGTGCAAAGAAGCGTCGCTGAATCCTGGAAGAAGATAACAGGTGTTCCACTTCTTGAAGGTTATGGTCTGACAGAGTGTTCTCCACTTGTGTCAGTTAACCCTTATAACCTTGAAGAATACAATGGCTCGATTGGTCTGCCTGTGTCTTCGACTGAAGTAAGAATTGTTGATGATGAAGGCAATCCGATTGCTACAGATCAGGTTGGTGAGCTTCAGGTCCGTGGCCCGCAAGTTATGCAGGGTTACTGGCAGAGAGCGGAAGCGACTCGTAGCGTTATTGACGAAGATGGTTGGGTTTCTACTGGGGATATCGTCAAGTTTGACGATGATGGATTTATCCATATTGTTGACCGCAAGAAAGACATGATTCTGGTTTCTGGTTTCAACGTGTATCCGAATGAAATTGAAGATGTGGTTGCATTGCACGGTAAGGTACTTGAAGTTGCGGCAATTGGCGAACCTCATGAATTTTCTGGTGAGGTGGTTAAGATATGCGTGGTGAAGCGCGATCCAAGTCTTGAAGCCCATGAAATTATTGAGCACTGTCGTAAATATCTGACGGGATACAAAGTTCCAAAACTCGTTGAGTTCCGAGATGAACTGCCAAAAACGAATGTAGGTAAAATCCTGAGACGTGCTTTACGCGAAGAAGCGGAAGCTAAGCGTAAAGAACAGGAAGCTGCGGTAGCAAATTAACGCAACAAATCATCCTGTTAATTGATATACTGGCCGATACCTGAAACAGAAGGTATCGGCCTTCTTATTTCTATCGAGACCACATGAAATTTACTATTATCGAGAGCACTTCCGCGCTGGAAGAAGCATGTGAACTAGCGCGTCAATCTGACCAGGTGATGCTGGATACAGAATTTGTTCGCACCAGAACTTATTTTCCTCAGTTGGGGTTGATTCAGTTATACGATGGTGAGCGTCTTTCACTTATCGACCCGCTCTGTATAGAGGACCTTTCAGCTTTGAAGGGCCTGCTAACAGATAGCTCAGTTCTGAAAGTGCTTCACGCTTGCGGTGAAGATCTGGAAGTTTTTAAAAACAGCTTTGGCTGTATGCCTTTCCCGATGATAGATACTCAGATCATGGCAGCATTTCTTGGTCATGGACTATCGACAGGTTTTGCTGCAATGGTCAGTGAATACCTTGATGTTGAGTTAGATAAAAGTGAGTCTCGTACAGACTGGCTCGCAAGGCCACTTAGCGATAAACAGCTAGACTATGCCGCTGCTGATGTGTTCTATCTAAAACCTCTTTTTGAGCAGTTAGAAGAGAAGTTAACCGAATCTGGCTGGTGGGATGCAGCGTTGCAGGAATCTGAGTTGCTGATAGAGAAACGAGAAGTGGTTATTGACCCGGATAAGGCGTATCTGGATATCAAGGGAGCCTGGCAACTGAAACCAGAGCAACTAGCGATACTTAAGCCTTTAGCATCCTGGCGTGTTAAAGAAGCACTTAAACGAGATTTAGCATTGAACTTTGTTCTAAAAGAGCAGGATATGTGGAGCATTGCCAGATACGCGATTAAGAGTCGTCGTAAAATGGAAGAAGAGGGTATGGACCCTCGTGCAATCCGACGTCATGGAGAAAAGCTCGTCTCTATGGTCAAACTTGCAGAACATACTCCATCGGACGAATGGCCTGAACGCATTGAGCGCCTAATGGACAAACCAGGCTATAAGCAGAAATTCAAAGATTTGAAAGATGAAGTGAAAAAGGTGTCTCATTCGACCGGTTTGGCTTCCGAGTTCTTGGCATCTAAAAAGCAGCTAAACCAATATATCAGTTGGGTTTGGCGCCACGAACGTAATCCAGCGAAACTTCCAGATGTCGCAACAGGGTGGCGTAAAGCGCTGCTGTGCGAAAAGCTGGATACGCTGATGTAAGAACCTGAAAAGCCCCGGACGGGGCTTTTTTAAATCAGTAATAGAGAGCTTATGACTTTGCTCTACTTACTCTCTTCGTCAGGCAGTTTGACGTTAAGTTCCAAAACAGACAGATCATCGTCACCCTGCTCCAGAGAAACGTTTACCATTTCCGGATCGACTTCCACATACTTTGCCAGCACTTTCAGGATATCTTCTTTAAGCTGAGGTAAGTAAGAAACAGAATCACCCCCTTGACTGCGACGCTCTGCAACAATTATTTGTAGGCGTTCTTTTGCCAATCCTGCAGACTTTTTCTTTTGAGGGCGGAAAAACTCTAGTAGTGACATTTTACCCTCCAAACAGACGTTTAAAGATGCCTTTTTTCTCTTCTGTTAAGAATCGAAAATCCATCTGGTTACCTAAAAGACGCTCAACCGTATCGTTGTATGCCTGACCAGCATCGGAAGCCTCATCAAAAACAACCGGTACACCTTTGTTAGAAGCGTTAAGCACGGCCTGACTCTCTGGAATAACGCCCAGCAATGAGATGTGAAGAATCTCTTCTACATCTTCTACGCTTAGCATTTCACCCTGATTAACTCGTGCTGGATTGTAACGCGTCAATAGCAAGTGCTGCTTAACTGGTTCTAGTCCTTGTTCCGCTCGTAGAGACTTGGAGTCAAGAATGCCCAGGATGCGGTCTGAGTCGCGAACTGAGGAGACTTCCGGGTTAGTGGTAACAATGGCTTCATCTGCAAAGTAAAGCGCCATCAGAGCGCCCTGCTCGATACCAGCAGGCGAGTCACAGATAACAAACTCGAAATCCATCTCGTCAAGTTCATCAAGAATTCGTTTCACCCCATCTTTGTTGAGGGCGTCTTTATCTCGGGTTTGTGATGCAGGAAGGATAAATAGGTTATCAGTACGTTTGTCTTTAATAAGGGCCTGATTCAGGGTAGCTTCGCCATTGATAACGTTAACGAAGTCGTAAACGACTCTGCGTTCACAACCCATAATTAAGTCCAGATTTCTCAGGCCAATATCAAAGTCAATAACGGCAGTTTTTTTACCTTGTAGAGCTAGCGCTGATGCAATTGCAGCGCTTGAGGTTGTTTTCCCAACTCCACCTTTACCAGATGTAACAACAATAACGCGTGCCATGTCTGTTCCTTTCTAATTTTTTAATACTTCAAATTTCAATATGTCGCTCTCCATCGAGAGCATCACTTTTTGTTTCCAAAATTCTGACTGGATTTGATCGCTCAGCCAGTAGTTACCTGCAATGGAAACGAGTTCAGCTTGCAGGTCATTACAAATGATGTGTGCTTCTATTTGTCCGCTTGCCCCGGCAATTGCGCGACCTCTTAACGTGCCATGGACATGAATGCTGCCATCGGCAATAACTTCTGCACCAGGGCTAACGTGGCTCAATATAATAAGATCGCTGTTTGCTGCGTATATTTGTTGCCCAGAACGGACAGGAGTTCGAACAACTTTAGCCGGCACCATCTTCTGAGAAGCCTTTTGAACCGGAGTGGAGCCAGACATGACTGCCAGCCCTGATTCTTTCGCTCGGTTTTCAGTTCTTTTATCTCTGCAGCCCATGACACCGACAGGTACCATTCCCGACTTCTGTATCCCTGTTTTCAGTACAGTAAAATCGATATCTTTGGTCACTTTCGCAATATTGAGTACGATAGGTGCGGATGAGAAGAAAGAGGGGGCTTGCGAGATTTTTTCATTTAAATAACACAGAGTATCTGATAATGGGTTGTCAGATAGATGAAGAACGGATAGCGTAAAGCTGCTACCTTTTAAATCCGGGGAGTTCGCCATAGTGCCTAACGCCTCATATAATCAGATATAGCGAAAAAGAGTAAGGCATGTTATAGCTGAAAGGTATACTCAGCAAGTGAACTTACTGTAAAAATAGCTGTTTAATATATAAATGGTGGTGAAATAAGCAAAATCTAATCTTTTCTGATTAAGTTTTGCTCTAACGTTAATAATAACAAGGGTAAATATGTTTTGTTCGATTTATAAAACTAACAAAAAAGATGGTGCATATTTGTACATTCCCAAGCGGGATGACTTTTCTAAAGTACCAGATTCGTTACTTGAAATGTTCGGAAAGCCTACATTTGTCATGATGATTAAACTTGAAGAGCGCAAGCTTGCTCAGGTTGATATTGAAAAAGTGAAAGAATCTATATCTGAACAGGGTTTTTTCCTGCAACTACCGCCACCTCCAGAAAACGTTTTGGACCAGTTTAAAGAGCAGAAGAAAAAAGAAAACTCATAAAAAATTCTGCTTTACTTAAAGAAAAGTAAAAAGACATGTCAGTTGTCATAAGGATCGAATTTGAATAAGAAGATCATTGCACTATTACTAAGTATTGGGGTTTCAGCTTCGGCATTTGCAGCGAAGCCAGAGTTTAGTACTTATATTGATGGGCTTAAGCAGGAAGCACGTGATAAAGGTATTTCTGAACAGATAATTCAGGAAGCATTTGAAGGTGTTGAGTACAAACCCAGAGCAGTAAAAGCAGATAGAAATCAGCCAGAAAAAAAGCTGACTCTTGATGAATATATTCCAAGAGCCGTACCCGACTGGAAAGTGAAACAGGCGAAAAAGCTCTACGACAAACACTACGCAGAGTTGTCGAGAATAGGTAAGGAGTATGGTGTTCAACCTCGCTTTATTGTTGCGCTGTGGGGTGTTGAGAGTAATTTCGGAAGCCTGACGGGTGGTTATAACGTAATCGATGCGCTTTCAACTCTTGCTTATGACGGTCGCAGAGAGGCATTTTTCCGCAAAGAAACAATGGCCGCACTGACAATTTTAGATCAGGGACATATCTCAGTCGATCGAATGAAAGGCTCCTGGGCGGGCGCAATGGGCCAATGTCAGTTTATGCCCAGCTCCTTCATTAGATACGCTGCTGATGGAAATGGTGATGGCAAGAAAGACATCTGGAACAGTGAGTCAGATGTTTTTGCATCCGCTGCAAATTACCTGAGCGAATCTGGCTGGGATGAGAAGTACACTTGGGGACGTCAGGTACAAGTGCCTCAAGACATCTCGGAAGATTTAATCGGCAGACAAGCTGAGAAAGGAAAAACACTTCAAGAGTGGAGTGATTTAGGCGTGACCAGACATAATGGCACTAAGCTTCCTAATCCAGATGAGCCAATTAAGGCCTGGTTAATTATGCCAGATGATGTAAATGGACGAGCATATCTTATTTACAACAACTATCAGGTGCTTATGAAGTGGAATCGCTCTTATTACTTCGGAATCGCTGTGAGTCATTTGGCTGACCGAATCAAGTTTGGATAAACAAAAAGGCCAGAATCACAAGATTCTGGCCTTTTCTTTAACTAGCAACTAATTAAAATTAGTTAAGTCTGATTTTTTCACCAACGTAAAGCGTGTTGATATCTTTGTCCTGGAACTTAGGGTTCAGAGCAACGATTTCTTTAACTGTTGTGTTGTTTTCTTCAGCGATAACAGTCAGAGTGTCGCCTTTTTCTACAACGTAAGTAGCTAGTCTCTGAGCTTCTTGTCTAGCTTCTTCTTCAGCGATAGCACTTTCTCTGTCGTCCAGTTCCTGGCTCTTATGAGATAGGTTCTGCTGCTTTTCGTTTAGTAGCTGTTCTTTAGTGTATAGGTGCTCTTCTACGTCAGTCAGCTTCTGCTCTTTTTCATTCAGTTGCTGTTCTTGGTTAGATAGCTGCTGTTCTTTTTGCTCAATTTCATCTGTGCTTGAACAACCTACAGCCAGAGTAGATGCGCCTAACATTAGCACCAACAGACTTTTGTTAATTGATTTCATTATTTTCTCTACCTTGTTGTATTTAAAGAGAAAATAAAGATTAACAGTGCAATGTATGGCAAATATCTGGAGAATGTTAGCGTTTTATGGAGTTGGAAAGAGAAAAGTAAAATATGCACAATAGATTATATGGCTTCTTATGAAAAAGAAGCCATATGAATACTTGATGGTTATTTAGCCTGTTTATACTGTTCGCAGGCAATCATAGTGTTTTCAATCAAACTAGCTACAGTCATTGGACCAACACCACCTGGTACAGGGGTAATAAAGCTGGCATTTTCTTTAGCACCTTGATAGTCAACATCACCAACCAGTTTTCCATCTTCCATTCGGTTGATGCCCACATCGACCACGATCGCACCTTTCTTAATCCAGTTACCCGGTATGAAGTTAGGTTTGCCAACAGCAACCACCACAACATCCGCCTGACGAACAAAAGATTCAAGATCTTTGGTGAAGCGATGACAAGTCGTTGTCGTACATCCAGAAAGCAGCAACTCCAGTGTCATTGGTCGACCAACAATATTTGATGCCCCTACAATGACAGCGTGTTTCCCACGAAGTTCAATGTTGTAGCGTTCTAATAACGTAATAATGCCTTTAGGTGTGCATGAGCGAAGTTTAGGGATACGTTGTGCAAGTCGACCCACATTGTATGGGTGGAAACCATCTACATCTTTAGCAGGGTGGATTCTTTCAAGAACTTTAGTGCTATCAATTCCGGCAGGAAGAGGAAGCTGAACCAAAATACCATCAACTTCTGAGTCTTCGTTTAGTTGATCAACTAACGCGAGCAGTTCTTCTTCGGTCGCGGTAGCAGGCAAGTCATAAGATTTTGAGACAAAACCCACTTCATCGCATGCTCTTCTTTTACTTCCAACATAAACCTGAGACGCAGGATCTTCACCAACAAGAACTACTGCCAGACCAGGGGCGCGTAACCCAGCTTCTGTCCTTGCTTTTACGCGAGCCGCAACTTCTGAGCGGACGGTTTGTGATATAAGCTTTCCATCGATATTTTGAGCAGTCATAGGTTCCCTTGGTGCATGTATATATAGTTTCTGGCGCATTGTCGCAAAAAAGCCATGAAATATCCATTGCGCAAACGTTTGCTTTTTGTTGTATATCGAAGACATTTGAAAGAAGTGCTAAGGCATGTCTGAAAGGGCCGGACCTTTTGAAACTTTAGGACTTAAGTGTTTGTATCAAATCTTTTTATAAACTGACTAATATACAAGCAAACAATTAAAATCCCCCGATAAAGCCGTTGACACACACAGGGTGAAGCATGTAGATTACGCAGCACTGTTAGGCAATTGCCAATCAGTGTTCAAGTAAGATTAAGTTCTTATTGTGCGCCCTTAGCTCAGCTGGATAGAGCACGTCCCTTCTAAGGATGTGGTCGAAGGTTCGAATCCTTCAGGGCGTGCCATTATTTTAAGCCGCAGCAAGTTAATCCTTGCTGCGGCTTTTTCGTATGTCTAAAATTGTTGCCCGGTACAGATGCTATTAAAACAAAAAAGGAAAAATAATGACGATTGAAAGAATTGAGTCCACAGAACGTATGAGCCGTATTGTTAAGCATAACGGTACCATTTACCTTTGTGGTCAAACGGCGGGAGATGCAGAGTGGGATATCGCAGAGCAGACTCAGCGTTGTCTTGATAAAATTGATGCGCTACTTGAAAAAGCGGGCAGTAACAGAGATAAGATTCTTTCTGTGACTATCTATATCCGTGACATGAAAGATTTTGCTGCAATGAACAAGGTTTGGGATGCATGGGTAGCGAACAGTGAAAAACCTGCACGCGCATGTGTTGAAGCTCGTATGGCCCGTGATGTTATTCTTGTCGAAATGTCAGTGGTTGCTGCGCAATAATTCGAGAATGAGATATAAAAATGGCCGGTTTTAACCGGCCATTTTTACTTTCTAAAACCTAGTGTGGAAGCTATGTCGCTCTGACGTTCCATTACCCACTGGCTATCAAATGGTCCCCAGTCTGAGAGCTGGTAGTATCCATCGTTATGACGCCGACCATCCTGGACAAAAATCAGCTCAATACCAATACCCGGTAGAGCTTTTAATACATCCTGGATCGTTCTGCGTGGCCAACCCGTTCTCTCAATCAACTTTGGCACGTTTGGTCTTTCCATACTTTCAACCAACAGCGCTAAGTACAAACGTCTGGCAAATACAGGACTTAACTGCATGAATCCTCCCTAAATGGTCCTAAGCATATTGATCTACCACCACTTTCTCAGCGCAGAAGCAATATGTTCAGCCTCATTATTTCCTATCTGACAAGAACGTTTTTGCGCTTGATCAATAGAAGTCCGATCCATGTTAGTTTTGTAAGAGCGATGAATTCTTACCGATAAGGTACTTAATTAGTGTTTATTGTCCTGTAATTGCCGCCACGTCGCATTATTTTTATCGTAGGTGTTGACCTATATACTCTTCGAAGCTTAACTTATTGTCTTCGTTATCATCCAGATAGTCGAATGAGTATTCCGCATACTGATTGATGTTTTCATAGTAGCCCTGCCAGTATTCCATATCGGCTTTACACTCCACGGGGATATTTTTGTCAGCGTAGCTCTCTTTTAACTTGTTTACGTATTTATTCGCTTGAGCAAGGTACTCTTCTTTCGACAAGAACTTGTCTTTGTTTTTGTCCGCTTCCTCGAAAGAGGCTTTCCAGTAAGCGCTATATTCCTTTTCTCCATTTTCAGTAAACTCTTTTCTGGTTACGATCTTGTCGTTGTTTTGGTCCAGAGCTTTGAACGTCTTAACCAAATCAGGTTCTACCATTTTTAGTGTTTTCTCAGTACATACTTTTGATAGCTGCTGATTCCAATGCTCACCTTCAGTATCTACTCCGCTATTTTTGAACTCTTCCATCGTCAGTTCATTGTTTTTGTCTGTGTCGAAGTAATCGAACATAGAATCTGCAATTGGTGAGGCCAGTGCACTACCTGCCATTAGGGGTAGCAGAAACGAAAGGGTTTTAGTCAGCTTCATAATAATTCCTGTGGTTGATTGATAGCGTTGATGGGAAGAGTGTACGAAAGCAAAGGTTACTTTTTGGTTATCATCAAAAACGAAGTTTTCGGGGGGAGTGCTAAAAAATATGAGGAAAGAGAGGTAACCAAAAATTAACATCATTAAGTCTATGATTCATTTTTTACTAACATTAGTTTGTAAGCGAAAAGGAATGTGTGATGAAAAATAGCAAGCAACAGGTTAGCCGGTTTCTGATGCAGGCAACGCTTGGTGCCGATCAGAAGCTAATAGACAAAGTCTCTGATATAGGTATTGAGAAATGGTTGCAATCTGAATTGGAATCTCGACCTTCTTATGGTGATACGTTTGAGTCTTCTACGAATGATATCTGGCGCTATTTTCGCTCCAGGCTGCTTAAGGCTCATGGGCAAAGGGCCATCGATGGTGATGGAAACAACCCTGCATTGCCTTACAAGTGGTATTTCCATATGGGCTGGTGGCAGAACACTCTTGAAGCACAATCGCACCTTTTAAGGCACCGAGTCGCTCTTGCACTTAGTGAAATTCTGGTTATTTCCGACAACTCAGTGTTGGAGCTGGATGCTATTGGCATGGCAAGTTATTACGACCTGTTGTACAAGCACGCATTTGGCAATTATGCAGACTTGCTTTTTGATGTATCCATGCATCCATGTATGGGTGTGTACTTAAGCCATATGAACAATCGAAAAGCCGACCCCGCGAAGCATATTCACCCTGACGAAAACTATGCCCGAGAAATAATGCAGCTATTCTCTATCGGTTTATATCAGTTGAACCCTGATGGCAGTAAAAAAAGGGATGCGAATGGAAAGTCAATTCCGACCTATGACAACCGTGACATCAAAGAGCTCGCTCGCGTGTTTACTGGCCTTAAAGCAGACAGCTACCAATTTGAATGGGAAAACAGCTTTTGGCAAAAAGAGTTCAATGGTTATGAAGTGAGCTTTGAAGATGGGATCGAGAAACGCTTTAAAACGATTCCATTTGTGAATATGACCAAGCCAATGAGCATTGACGAGAGTTATCATGATCGTCTTGAAAAAAGCTTATTGAATGGACATATCAAGCTTAGAAGCCACACTTCTGGCGAAGAAGAGATTCGGGTTGTTACTGATAAACTGGTTTCCTACCCAAGTACCGCTCCGTTTATTGCAACGAAACTGATCAACCAGCTGGTTACGTCGAATCCGAGCCCGGAGTATGTTGAAGCCGTAGCAAAAGCATTTGGTTCTCGTGGTGATTTGAAAGCTGCGGTTAAAGAGATACTGATATTCCCTCTTAAAAACCCTGTAGGCAAAAAGCGTTTCATCGCCTCGAAGAAGGCCGATGGTAAGTTGGTTCAATCGCAAAAGCTGAAGTCTCCAATACTTCGTGTGACTCAGTTGTTAAGAGCATTTAATGCTTCAAATCAGTCAGATAAACTTTGGTTGATTGGTGATGATATTCAGGATCAGTTGCAACAACACCCACTCTCGTCACCGACGGTGTTTAACTTCTATAAACCTAATTTTGTCCCTCATGGGGCGATTGAGGAATCGAAACTGGTGGCTCCGGAGTTTGAGCTGCATAACACCGCTACTTCTATCGCCTATGTAAACAACATGTATTACTGGTTGTTTGGTGGTTATCTGCCAGCGGTGAGTACAGAGATAAATTCACAGCCGGATATTCAGAACGTACCCGAGCTGGACGTGGATATTTTGCAGAGGAACGGCTCCGATAAACTTAGCCTTGATTTGTCTGCCTACATTAGTAAGGCAGAAAACAAGGCAAATCATCCCCGGCTTATTGATGAACTGAGCTTGCTTCTGACTGGTAACGAGCAACTGAGTATCAAACCACAGATTCTGTCGTCCTTTGCGGCATATGACGACAACCCTGAATGGGTGGTTCAGACCATTGTTTTCTTTATCGCAATATCACCCGAATTTACTGTACAGGAGGCATAAAATGGGTATTTCCAGACGAAAGTTTATTAAATCATCGGCCACTGTAGGGGCGGGCCTGATGTTGGCAGGAAATGCGCCTGTTTATGCTGCACCGAAGACAAAGAAAAGTGTACTCGGCAATATGGAAGGTCAGGACAAAGCGCTTGTCTTTATTATGCTCGATGGCGGGAACGACTCTTTTAATATGTTGGTTCCTACGTCAGACAAGCATTACAAAGAGTACAAACAGTCCAGAAGTAATCTGGCACTTCAGAAGAAAAGCTTGTTGTCTCTGGGTTCCTATAAAGACAAGGAAGGCCGCAGCTTTGGATTACATGAAAGCATGCCTGAAGTGCAAAAGTTATTTAATGATAAAAAGCTAGCCTTTGTAGCCAATACGGGTCCCATGATAGAGCCCGTTACCAAGCCGGAGTTTTACGATAGTCAGGTGGCGCTGCCTCTTGGGTTAATGTCCCATTCGGATCAGTTTAAACATTGGCAAACAGCGAGGCCTGGGGAGAGAATTAACCGCGGTTGGTTTGGATACTTTGCGGATGCAATGCAAAGGAATAAAGCGTTGGATGAGATTCCTATGAATATCTCTCTTGCGGGCAACAATATTATGCAAAATGGCCACTCATCAGCACCATACTCGATAACCGAATCGGGTAGTGTCGGTCTCTATATTAACGAAGAGTCGACACCACTAAATGATCAGCTCCTGAATCATTTCGAAAAGAGCCTGAACATGGGGTATGGAAGTGATCCATTTAAAGAAAGCTATCTGGCAATTACTCGAGAATCGCAAGCACAACATGAGGTATATCGTGATGCTGCGGAAGGTATAAGGATTAATACGGATTTTTCTGAGAGCGATCTATCTCAGCAATTGCGAAGAGTGGCTCAGTCAATCAAGGCGGCAGATAAACTCGGGCATAAGCAGCAGACCTTCTTTTTGAGATACATTGGCTGGGATCACCACGATGAGTTAATCGAAAACCATGCCAGTATGTTGAGAGTGTTGAGTAAGGCACTAGGTGAGTTCCAACAGAGCCTTGATGAGCTAAATATAGCGGATAAAGTGGTTACTTTTACTGGTTCTGATTTTGGTCGAACATTGACGTCAAATGGCAATGGTACTGACCATGGCTGGGGCGGTAATACCATTGTTATGGGTAACAAAGTCAACGGTGGTCAAGTGTTTGGGGATTATCCGTCACTGACGCTTGGCAAGCAAAATGACCTGGATGTTGGTGATGGGGTGCTTATTCCGACAACTGCCATTGATGAACTATACGCTCAGTTAGCTCAATGGTTTGGTGCAAGCAGAGAACAAACTTATGCTCTATTCCCTAACCTTAAGAACTTCTTGCCGAAAGGGAAAGAATCTAAGTTGGCAAGTCTTATAAAGGCTTAGTGTTTAAAGTGCTGGCATACAATATATCGTATGCCAGCACTTTATTTATTCAACTTTTGCTGATTTATAGAAGTTAAGACCATTTTGTTGCTGTAATTGTTCAAGCTGACCAGTTTCTCTCATTTCAACCAGTTCCTGACTTACGTTTTCTGCTAGTTCTTTGTACTTAGGTAAAAGATACATATGGGCAGAATAGCTGTATAGAGAGTTTCTTATATAGAACTTCTCACCGACAAACTCATCACTTGCTAATAAACCGATCAGTTCGTTATCAACGCCAATAAAGAGATCGCATCTTTTGGCATTTAAGGTTCTAAGGCCAAAAGTGGTTGAGGATACCGCCCGAAAATGCGATTGGTCGAACAGCTCACTGATTTTTCTTTCTACAATCAGGGAGCCGCGGTGATAGCAGATATCATAGTCCCCATCCTGAATCTTTTTAAGAGAAGAAACATCAATATCCGGGTCGGTTGTTACCGCTAATACGTGACCAAGGTAATGGGGCTCTCTGACACGAATTAACTCTGGAAACCACTCGCCATACTCATATACCCGGCTGGTATCGCCATCGACATCACCATGAATTAGACGTTGATTAGCCCGTTTATGTGGGTAATGTTGAAAACGGATTTCTACACCGAGCTTGTCAAAGATGCCACTGTATAAAGATTTAAGATATTTGTCAGATGGGCTATCAGGCTTTTTTTGAATGGTAAGCGCAAGCGTATTCGATGCCGTATGGCAGGATACGATAGAGACAAAGCCAGCAATAAGAAGATTAAATAACCATTTCGTTTTCATCTAGCACTAATCATGGAGAGCAATAGTTATATGTTAGAAAATTGCTCTCCAAAGATCGATTCTAAATGCCAACAAAGATGACTGGTTCTCGTTTTTGAATGTTATATCGCTGTTTTTGCAAACAAACTATTTATTAGGTTGCCGTGTACTTTCGTATCGCGATAAAGCAAAAACAGAGCAGATAGCCATACTAGGCAAGCCATACCAAAGAGTAATCCGCCATCATTACCAATGACTTCGCCATTCGCGTTAAACTCAGGCATCACTATACCTAGCGGTGTAAACAGGTGAAAGACGATTGCGCCGGACATAATGCCTGCGCTCATCGCTGCACCTAACCCATGGAATCGAGAAAACAATAGGCCGGCAGCCACTAGCTCAGCGAATCCAATCATATATCCACCGTAAGTGCCAAACCAGGATAGCTCCGACCATTCACCTAAAGTTCCAAAAATATGCTCTGTTTCGTATGAGCCAGAAAACTTAAAAAACAGAGACTGAATAAATACGAATGCGATGAAAGCTGCAGGTAAATGTTTAAATGGAGCGAATTTCATAAGGTCACCATGTCACAAAAATAAAGTTATGGTTAACAAGAGCGGTGAAGCGGATAAAAAATTTCATATGGGTAACTAAAATTTAACTTACGATCGTTCAGGCTTAGCATTAACAGTAATTGGCAGGGATAACTCTTTATGAAGTTAATAACAAAATTCAGGGCACTTATGCCTCTGATGATGGCTTTTCAGGTCGGTTTTGTTTGGGCCCAACCATTAAATGACGCAGAAATGGTGGACATTCCCGGAGCAACTTTTGAAATGGGATGTAATCCGGATACAGACTATATCTGTGAGTACGTACCCGAAGAAAAGCTGCATAACGTCGAAATCAGTGGATTTAAGATAGATAAGTATGAAGTGACGACTCGTAGATATACAAAGTGTGTAGAGGCTGGTCGATGTGATATGCCTACAATTGGTGGGCTAATGCATTTTGGAAATGCCGAAGCGGAAAAGTTCCCGATAAATGGCGTGTCCTGGTATCAGGCGAAAGCATTTTGTGAATGGGAAGGAAAGCGCCTTCCGACATCGGCTGAGTGGGAACTTGCAGCAAAAGGTACAGATGGACGAACATATCCTTGGGGGTTCAAGGAGCCTGATTGCACTAGAACAGTCATGGATAGAGCAAATGCGGGTTATTTAGGATGTGGTACCGGCGATACGTTGAATGTTGGCTCGAAACCGAAAGGTGCATCTCCCTACGGTGTCATGGATATGGCTGGGAATGTTTGGGAATAGACGGCAGATTGGTTCGATGAAGGCTACTACTTTGTGAGTCCTCGCAAAAACCCAAAAGGGCCTAAAAGTGGTGAGTTAAAGATTACCAGAGGAGGGGACTTTATGAGTAGACAGGGGTACGAGCTTCGAACGACCGGTCGTTTCCCTTATTACCCATCAAATCCAAGTCCGGCAATCGGCTTTCGTTGTGCTAAGTAGAACAGGTATTTCATGATGAAAAACAAAAATAATTCCAGATTAACCATGACACTTTTTCTCGTTATGTTTTCATCAGCTGTGTACGCGGAGGCTGACTATAAAGAGATGATTACCATTCCTGCTGGTGAATTTGAAATGGGGTGTAAAGACTCGGATGGTGTCTATTGCCTACCCGGAACCACGCCCCACAAGGTACATTTGGATACCTATCAGATTGACAAGTACCTTGTTACTTTCGACCGATACCAGGAGTGCATTGACGCTGGTCGTTGCACGGAACCTTATATAGGGGCCGCTTGCAATTATGGTATGCCATGGGCCGGCGATCACCCTGCCAACTGTATAACTTACAAACAAGCAGAAGAGGTCTGTCGTTTCGAAGGTAAACGCCTTCCCAGTGAAGCAGAGTGGGCGAAAGCGGCAAGAGGAACAAAAAGCTATCTTTTCCCTTGGGGAAACAGCCCGTCACCTTCTTGTGACCGAGTGGTTATGAACGAGAAGCGTGATGGCAAAATGGGCCCGGGATGTGGTGCAGGAACCACTCAACCTGTTGGTAGCAAACCTCAGGGCGCTTCTCCTTACGGAGTGATGGATATGGCCGGTAACTTGTTTGAATGGACAAGTGACTGGTATTCAGAAAGCTATTTTTCTAATAGCCCACATAAAAATCCCAAGGGTCCGAAATATGGTGATGCTAAAGTGTTGCGAGGAAGTGCCTGGACTGCGAGATTCAGAGATGGGGTCGCACTCACTGTACGATCCCCATATGCACCTCAGGGGCAAGGTTATGTTGTCGGTGCCAGATGTGCTAAGTAATTTTGAACTTCGCTATTTGACCTGACAGATTTGATGCCAGTTCAGCCAGGCTTTGTGATTCATCCAGCCCTTTACTGGCATCTTTGAGCAGGTTTCCGGAGATCTCGTTGATCGATTCTGTATTGCTGTTGATCTCAACCGTAACAGAACTCTGTTCTTCTGCAGCTGAGGCTATCTGAAGAGACATATCGTTGATAGCCAATATTGCTTCATTGATGTCTTCAAAACTTTGTGCAGCCTTAGAGGTTTCTTCAACGCTGTGAGTTGCCAGGTTCTGGCATTTTTCCATGACAGATACTGCCTGCGTTGCTGTGGATTGTAGCTCAGCCAAAGTTTGCGAAATGTCTTCTGTCGAAGAGTGAGTTCTTTGAGAAAGTACTCTTACTTCATCAGCAACCACCGCAAACCCGCGCCCCTGTTCACCCGCTCGCGCTGCCTCAATAGCGGCATTTAATGCCAGCAAGTTGGTTTGTTCTGCAATTCCACGGATAACTTCTGCGATGGAGTTTATCTGTTCACTTTGTTGGTTGAGTGCACCTATCACTTCTCTTGCACTGTTAACCTCATTTGCCAGGTCGCTGATTGATTGTTGGCTAGAGTTGGATAATGTTTGCCCAGTATTGCTGATTTCTACGGATTTCTGAGAGTTTCGGGCCGCATCTTCTGCGTTATTGGCGATTTCCTGCGTAGCAGCGCTCATTTCCGTGACCGAAGTGGCCACCATAGTAATTTCATCTTGTTGTTGTTTTATTCGAACGCCTCTCTGTTTGGATGATTCAGCCTGAGTTTGAGCATTTTCATTTAGTGTTTCTGAGACTTTCGAGATGTCTGCAATCATGCTGTGCATTGAGGCAACGAAGCTATTGAAGTTGTGAGCAAGCTTACCTACTTCGTCATTACTCTTCGTATCAATTTTAACCGTCAGATCACCACCACCAGAAGCGATATCCTTAAGAGCCATCGAGACCTTTTCCAAGTCAGACAGTAGATAACGGATAAGAAAGTAAAGAGCGAACAAAGACGCGAGTATCAGCGAAACTGCGATCACTAATTGGTAAATCAGCAGGTCGAAAACGTCACTCAGAAGAACACTTTTGTGCTCTGCAACAATGAGATACCAGTCTAGTCCATCAATTTTAGATGAGGCGAGAAAATACTCCTCACCCTGAATTATGTGTGTCTCTACGGAATGCTTGTCTGCGCTATTGATGATAACTTGAGGTGTTAAATCAGCAGATAACGCATTGATGGGTTCATTGCGAAGCTCTTCATTGGGGTGAGAAATTATCGTGCCGTTTGCATCAACAAGAAAAGCAAATCCTTCGCCGATAGCTTTCACAGACGATACATAATGATTAACAGCATCAAGCTTTATGCTGGCTCCAACCGCACCAACAGATGTGCCGTTTTGAAGAATGCGTTCTGAAAAAGAAACCACCATTGCATTTAAAGACTTTCCCCAGAAAGGAGACGAAACAGCTACACCGTCAAAGTTTTTTACTCGTTTATACCAGGGGCGAGTAGTGGGGTCGTAGTTCTTTTTCGTGTTTTTTCCGTTAGGCCTATACATATCTTTGTTTTCAAAGCCCGCATAGACGTTTGAGAAGTTACCGGAGTTAATGCCATGATGAAGGCTATTTATTATGGTTGAGTCATCATCTGTTTTTTCTATGGCTCTCTTGACAGCGGAAATGACGCTTTTTTTGCTGTTAATCCATTGAGATATCATTTTTTGATTATTGTCGACATTGACCAGAGTTGTCTCGGTAATACCTTTGACTGTACTGGAATACATCGTAGATAAAGACAATGTGGCCTGAATGGCAGCCATAAGGATTAAAATCAGTCCGCTAACAACGAGTATCTTTTGTTTTAAGCTCATATTTTCTTACCTTACTTATTCATCAAATAAGTTTTTCGATGACCATGTATTCATTGTTGATATATTGAGCAGCTATTCAATAGGATCTTTGTTGATCTTTTTATAAGAGTACTTGCAATTTTTGGAATTATTGCGGTTTGTCAAAAGGTTAGGAGAAAGGAGTTAGAACCACACCTGTGGAGCTGGTGGGTTCTAACGAGAGGAACAGTTAATTAAAATGCGGTTCGTTTATATGGTCGGTAGTCTGCAGTCCAGAAGTTTTTAAGGATTTTCTCTATGAGTCGGTCGTGGGGGACAACTGCTGCATGGCCCTGTTCCATTGCTTTTTTAGACACTGCAAAAGCTATTGCGATAGAGACGTCACGAATTTGTTCCAGAGGCGGAAGTAGTGATCCAACACCGTTTTGAACAAGAGGTGAGTGCTCAGCAAGTTCTCTGCTTGCCTCCATCAACATCTCATTAGTCACCCTTTTTGCTCCGCAGGCTATCACACCTAAACCAACGCCAGGGAAGATATAACTGTTATTACACTGAGGTATCATGTGTTTACGGCCATTGTGTACAACAGGTTCAAATGGACTTCCGGTTGCAACAATAGCGTTCCCGTTCGTCCATCGAAGAAGATCATCAGGTGTTGCTTCTGCACGGCTTGTAGGGTTAGACAATGGGAAAATAATTGGCTTAGGTGAATGCTTTTGCATTTCCTTAACCATATCTTCTGTGATTAGCCCCGGTACACCTGATACACCGATCAAAATGGATGGTTTTGCGTTTTTGATGACATCAAAAAGCGAGATGTTGTTTTCTGTTTTCCACTTGCGTATTTCTTCATTGTCTCTTGCCAGTTTTTCCTGAAAATCTAACAAGTTAGGCATGTCTTTACTAAGCAGTCCCCAGCGATCAACCATGTATACTTTCGAACGGGCTTTTGCTTCGGATAAACCTTCTGAAATCATCTGTGCGATGATGGCTTCTGCGATACCACAGCCAGCGGAACCAGCGCCAACAAATGCAACATTTCGTTCGCTAAGTTTGACTCCATCGACTTTACAGGCGGCTAGCAGTGTACCGACTGTTACGGAAGCTGTGCCCTGAATATCATCGTTAAAGCAACAAACTTTGTCTTTATACCTTTCCAGAATAGGCATCGCGTTCTTTTGCGCAAAATCTTCAAACTGAATTAATGCATCTGGCCAGCGTTGTTTCACCGCCTGTATGAACTGGTCAACAAACTCGTCGTACTCTTTCCCAGTGATTCGTGGGTGTCTCCATCCCATATACATAGGGTCGGACAATCTTTGCGGGTTATTTGTGCCTGCATCAAGAACAATCGGTAAGGTGTAAGCTGGGCTTATGCCACCACAAGACGTGTATAGCGAGAGTTTACCGATTGGGATACCCATACCGCCAATCCCCTGATCTCCCAGGCCAAGGATACGTTCGCCATCAGTAACAACAATGACTTTGACGTTGTGTCTTGAAGCGTTATTGAGCATTTCTTCCATGCGGTGTCGGTTAGGATACGAGATGATAACGCCCCGGGCACGGCGATAGATCTTAGAAAAGTTCTCACAGGCTGCACCGACAGTGGGTGTGTAGATGATTGGCATCATCTCAGAGATGTGGGTCTGAATTAGGCGGTAGAATAGGGTTTCGTTGGTGTCTTGAATATTTCGCAGGTAGACGTGTTTATCCATGTCTGATTCGAAGCATTTATACTGCTGATAAGCTCGCTCAGTTTGCTCATCAATCGTTTCAATTGCTTCCGGTAGTAATCCATCTAAATTGAACAACGTCCTTTCGCGAGTAGTGAATGCACTGCCTTTATTCAGTAAAGGTGACTCAAGGAGGCTTGCACCCGCATAGGGGATGTAGAGAGGTTTTTGACTATTGTTCATGGCGTTTCCGTTAATGGTCATGGCTGTATTGGATTTTTAATAATCTGGCGTGGCAGATTGGTTGGGTAAAATAAATGACCGCGGACTAATAAACAATTTCAATGAATGGAACAGTAATTTAATAAAACGCAAGAATGGTTATTTGATATAAATTTTAATATATATAAAAAGGATGAATGTCTCATTATTCTAACTTCATCTGGAGTTGGTTGTTGAGAATCAGAGCTGCTTTAGCAAATAGATTGCTATCGCTGAGTAGCATAATATCAATGTGTTAGCTGGTGAATTTGAAATTCACCTGACTCAACTCTTAACTAAATTGCAAGATTATTGTCATTTATTGAGATTGTTAAAACTAAGGCTTTCTAATACTTTCCTGCCTAATCCAAATACGGATGTAAAAACCCTACGTAAATATTAATAAATATATTAATTAAGGAATGCCTATGAGCAATCTAAGCTTAACAATGGGCAGTAAGTGGAAAATAGATAGAAGCTTACTGATATTAATTGCCGATGTAATACTGTTTTTTGTAATGCTTAATTATTTACCATTCGAAAAACACATTGTTAATGGACTCAGCCTACTGACATTTGTTGCCATCATTTGGCTGACAGAAGCGATTAACGTGAGTATTTCAGCCATTATGGTTCCCGTTCTGGCTGTGGGTCTTGGTGTATTTGATACCAAGAAGGCTTTAAGTAGCTTCTCTGATCCCATCATCTTCTTATTCCTTGCTGGCTTTGCTCTTGCTGCGGCATTACACAGACAAAAGCTGGATCAGGCGATTGCTAACAAAGTGTTAGCGATGGCAAAAGGGAAAATAGCGGGCGCTGTTGTCATGTTGTTTAGCGTGACGGCTTTGCTTTCCATGTGGATAAGCAACACAGCAACAACGGCAATGATGCTACCTATGGTGCTAGGAATTCTTAGTAAAATTGATCCTAATAAAGAACGAAATACCTACTTATTTGTGCTGCTGGGTATTGCGTACTGTGCAAGTATTGGCGGCATCGCGACGATTGTTGGTAGCCCACCGAATGCGATTGCTGCGGCTGAAGTCGGCTTAAGTTTCACCGAATGGATGGCTTACGGTGTGCCGATGACCATGATTCTGTTACCACTTGCAGTATTCATTCTGTTCCTTATTTTTAAACCAAATCTAAACCACACCTTTTCGGTTAAAGAACAGAAAATTGAATGGAACAAAGAGCAAATCATCACACTCGGCATCTTCCTGTTAACCGTTACTTGCTGGATATTCAGTAAGCCATTAAATGCCATGCTTGGTGGTGTGAGCAAGCTGGATACGCTTATTGCGGTATCCGCGATGGGAATGCTTGGAGTGTCGAAAGTTGTTGAATGGAAGGACATCGAAAAATCGACCGATTGGGGTGTCTTGATGCTGTTCGGAGGCGGTATCTGCCTGAGTAATGTTCTGAAAACATCCGGTACGAGTTTGTTCCTGGCAGAAAACTTAAGTGCGTTTCTACAAAGCGCAGGTTTGTTGTTCACAATTTTTTCGGTGGTCGCTTTTGTTGTATTCCTTACTGAGTTCGCTAGTAACACTGCTAGTGCAGCGCTACTGGTTCCTGTGTTTGCTTCTATTGCTGAAGCTATGGGTTTATCTCCTATTATAACTTCGGCTCTGATCGCTGTATCTGCTTCATGTGCCTTTATGCTGCCTGTGGCAACGCCACCTAATGCTATCGTGTTTGGCTCTGGTTATATCAAGCAACAGGATATGATGAGAGCTGGGTTTATCCTCAACATCGCTTGTATCACAGTAATTACGATTTTTGCTTATATGTTCTGGATGTAATTTCCGAAACGCCTGTCTTTTTAGCCGCATTCGTGCGGCTTTTGTCTATTTGGTCAAACTATTCATATAAAAAATGGATCTTCCGCCATTACTTGTTAAATAATGAATAGATAAGTCTAATCTATCACTTTTTGCAAGAGTTGGTGAGTTATGAATTTAAAGTCACTTCAGATCTTCGAAACCATAATGAAGAAAGGCTCATTGGCAAAGGCCGCTGATCAGCACTGTTTGAGCGAATCAGCAGCTAGCCGTCAGATTTCTCAGTTAGAGGCTCAGGTTGGTTTTAAGTTGTTTTCCCGTGAGAAGCGAAACCTTAAACCCACGCCTAAGGGCTATAAGTTTTATCAGGAAATACGCCGTATCTTATACGGATTGAATGAGATCCCGGACATTGTAAAAGACATTACGCTGTCAGATAGAAATCACCTCCGCGTGGTAGGTATTCCAAGGTTGGTGAGGAACATCATGTCACCGGCAGTGGCCCGAATGTGCGCTGAACACAAGGATATCCATGTCCACATTGATGTTCAGGCGATGCGGAATATTGAAAAATGGGTGGCGGGTTACCAGTTCAATCTAGGCCTCGGTAGGGTTCCTGCGGAGCATCCTTCTATTGTGACTAAAACGATCTGTTCTTTACCAACGGTTGCGGTGCTGCCATATGGTCATCCGTTGTCAAATCGTAGTGAAATAACGCTGGCAGATCTTGATGGACTCCCTTTGGTTTCTCTGATTAAAGACACCTTTTTGGCAAAGAACATTGTTAGCTTGTATGAAAGCCAGGGAATGGTTTATAACCCAGATATTGAAGTGGCAAGTTCATTTCATGCCTGCAGCATAGTTGCATCAGGTTACGGCTTTACAATTGGTGATCCATTAGCTGCTCACAGTTTAGGTGATAACGCGGTGTCTATCGTCCCTCTTACAACCGACTTTAAGTTTGACTTTGCTTTCTTTGAACCTGTTGATGCAGACTTGTCCGATTCCACCATTTTGTTCCAGAAATACATTTTGGAAGTTACTAAAGAGTTCTGTGACAAATACGGATATCCCTCTTTTTAGGTAGTGAGCTTCTGCGCGACCTCTCAGTTTTTGAAAGATTTTATCGCTGAGAGGTTGTTGTAACTATGTTTCCACCTCTCATGCCTTTCTAATTAATATCAATTCACCTTCCTCTAATAGACTGTTTTTAAAGGGTAACTGTAACTTGTCCTTTGCATTTGTAAGGTTACTTTTTTGTAAATAAATAAAGCTTGCATAAAGTGCAATTAATCTTGTTTTAATTCAATTTGTTGAAAGTATTGAGTGGGATTATTTTGTGGGTATTGGTCATTTGAACTGGTTATGTGTTGTTCGAAATGACCCTGTTTTACTGACGGTTTAACCCTACAAATATCACTCGAATGGTAACGAATATGAACCAGAGTATCGCACAAAAAATGCCTAATCAGGCTATGGATGCAAAAGAGAAAGAACCTTTTGTCGTCGCAAAAATTATACCTACAGCGTTAATAGTCCTGGTAGCCACCCTAATGTGGCAACTGGATCCACCAACCGGCCTGGACAATGCCGCTTATCACACTGCAATTATCTTTATTGGAACGATCGCTGCGATTGTTGCAAACGTTCTGCCTACAGGCGCAGTAGCTGTAATAGGGCTTGCTACATATGCAATCTTGAGACCTGGTGGTGAAGCAGGTGCGAAAGCAGCAATCACTAGCTCACTGAGTCATTTTAACAACTCTTTGATCTGGCTTATTATTATCGCGTTTATGATTGCAAGAGCCTTTACCAAAACAGGCCTTGGCAAACGTATTGCTCTATTGTTGCTTAGCAAGTTCGGTAAATCATCGCTTCGCGTTGCATACTGTCTAGGTGTCGCTGACTTCCTGATTGCACCTGCAACACCAAGTAACACTGCTCGTTCCGCAATTGTCTCTCCTATTGCCAACTCACTAGCGAAAACCATCAACAACTCGGACACTAAGTTAGGTAAGTTCCTTATTTCTAGTGCGAGTGCGATGAACGATGCATCAGCGATCGGTTTCCAAACTGGTTTCGCAGGTAACCTTGCACTTGTTGGTATTGCTTCTTCCGTTGCGGGTATAACTCTGACTTTCTCTGATTGGGCTTTCTATCTTCTTCTACCCGCTTTAGTCCTTTTGATGGTGACACCTTTTGTTCTTTACAAGGTTATTTCTCCTGAAACAAAGGAAACACCAGAAGCGCCAGAATTCGCAAAAGGCGAACTGAAGAAAATGGGTGCGGTTTCATTCTCTGAATGGAAGTTGATCGGTGTGTTTGTTGGACTGATCGTTATGTGGGTTGGTGGTAAAGCACTTGGTTTACACTCGACAACTTCTGCATTCATAGGTCTGTCTGCGCTGCTTCTTACTGGTGTGCTTACCTGGAATGATATTAAGTCAGAGAAAGGTGCATGGGACACATTGATTTGGTTTGCTGTGCTAATGGGTATGGCTAGCAAGTTGAAAACACTTGGCTTTACCGGTTGGGTTGGCGATTTAGTATCTGGTGCACTATCCAGTGGTCTTGACGGAGCGTCTGCGACAGTCTTCCTTGTTGCTATGATGGCTTTCTACTTGTTCACGGCTTACTTCTTCGCATCGGGTACGGCTAAAGTGGTTGCTCTTGGTCCTGTAATCATTGGTGCTTTGATGTCTCTGGGTGTGTCTCCACTGGTATCTGTTCTGGCGGTTGCTGGTATTACAAACCTTGGTTGTAACCTGAGTACTTATAGCCACGCGCGTAACCCTCTTCTAATCGGCTATGGCTACCATTCTGACAGTGAGTGGATGAAATATGGCCTTGTAATTTCTATCTCTGGTGCAGTCCTATTTATGTGTGTAGGTCTGGTTTGGTGGAACGTTCTAGGTCTGATGTAACCCTGATTTTTCTTACTAAGGCGTCACACGCTGTGTGACGCCTTAATTTCGCGCCTATACCTAAGTGCTTAATTCATATGAAGCATTTAGTTATGAGCAATAAATACATTAATTAAAACAAGCTAATAGCTTTTATCGGAGGATAACTGTGAAAACCATAACCACAGATATCGCAGTCATCGGCGCTGGCGGCGCTGGTCTTCGTACTGCAATCGCAGTGGCTGAAGCCAACCCTGACTTAGAAGTCGCCCTGATTTCAAAAGTCTACCCTATGCGTTCACACACTGTGGCCGCAGAAGGCGGGTCAGCTGCGGTCATTAAAGATGAAGACAGCTTAGACAACCACTTCAACGATACCGTTGGCGGTGGCGACTGGCTGTGTGAGCAGAATGTCGTGGAATACTTCGTGGAAAATGCCACCCGCGAAATGATTCAGATGGAACAATGGGGCTGCCCATGGAGCCGTAAAGAGAACGGTGACGTGAACGTGCGCCGTTTCGGTGGCATGAAGGTAGAGCGTACCTGGTTTGCTGCGGATAAGACCGGCTTCCACATGCTGCACACCTTGTTCCAGACCTCGATTAAGTACGATTCCATCAAGCGCTTTGACGAATACTTCGTGGTTGACCTGTTGGTTGAAGACGATGAAGTACAAGGTCTGGTGGCGATTCACATGTCCGAAGGTGAACTGGTGACCATTAAGGCTAAGTCAGTAGTATTGGCGACGGGTGGTGCGGGTCGTGTGTACAACACCAACACCAATGGTGGCATCGTGACCGGTGATGGTATGGCGATGGCCTATCGTCATGGCGTGCCACTGCGTGATATGGAGTTTGTTCAGTATCACCCAACAGGTCTGCCGGGTACCGGTATCCTGATGACCGAAGGGTGTCGTGGTGAAGGCGGTATCATCGTCAACAAGAATGGCTACCGTTACCTTCAGGATTACGGCATGGGACCGGAAACCCCGGTTGGCGAGCCGAAGAACAAATACATGGAGCTGGGCCCTCGTGACAAAGTGTCTCAGGCGTTCTGGCATGAGCAGCAAAAAGGCAACACCATTGAGCACCCACTCGGTGATGTGGTGCACCTTGACCTGACCCACTTAGGTGAAGAGTACCTGCAAGAGCGTCTGCCGTTTATCTGTGAGCTGGCTAAAGCGTACGTCAACGTGGACCCGGCAAAAGAGCCTATCCCAATTCGTCCAACGGTGCACTACACCATGGGCGGCATTGAGTGTGACCCGAACTGTGAAACCAAGATTAAAGGTCTGTTTGCAGTGGGTGAATGTGCATCCTCTGGTCTGCACGGTGCCAACCGTCTGGGCTCAAACTCTCTGGCGGAGTTTGTGGTGTTTGGCCGCGTAGCGGGTGAAAACGCCGTGAAACGTGCCGAAGAGTTCAAAGGCTGGAATGACGCGTCGATTGAGAAGCAAGTGAAAGCGGTGGAAGCACGCATTGCCGCACTGCTTGAGCAAGAAGGCGAAGAAAACTGGGCAGAAATCCGCACTGAAATGGGTAAAACCATGGAATCGGGCTGTGGTATCTACCGCCGTGAAGACCTGCTGGAAGAGACCATCAACAAACTGGCTGAGCTTAAGAAGCGTTATAAGAACATTGGCATCAAAGACAAAGGCAAGGTGTTTAACACTGACCTTCTGTACGCCATTGAAGTGGGCTACGGTCTGGAAGTGGCGGAAGCGATGGCGCACTCAGCGATTCTTCGTCGTGAATCCCGTGGCGCACACCAGCGTTTGGATGAAGGCTGCACTGAGCGTGATGATAAGGACTTCCTGAAACACTCTCTGGCGCACTTCAATGAAGATGCGGCGCCATCGATTGATTACAGCGATGTCATCATCACTAAGTCTCAGCCTAAAGCGCGTCTGTATGGTGCAGCAGCAGAAGAAGCGGCAGCCAAAGAAGCCGCTGAAGCCGCGGCCAAAGCAGGTGAATCAGAGGAGCAGAAATAATGGCGAACCGAGTACAGAAAATCGACATTCTGCGTTATGACCCTGAGAAAGACGCAGAGCCGTATACCCAGACCTTTGAAGTGCCGTTTGATGAGACCATGTCTCTTCTGGATGCACTGGGTTACATCAAAGATAACTTAGATAAAAACCTGTCGTTCCGCTGGTCTTGCCGTATGGCGATTTGTGGCTCTTGCGGCATGATGGTGAACAACTATCCAAAACTGGCGTGTAAGACTTTCTTACGTGACTACCCGGATGGCATGCTGATTGAGCCACTGGCGAACTTCCCGATTGAAAAAGACTTAGTCGTGGACATGACGCCATTCATTGAGCGCTTAGAAGCCCTGAAGCCTTACATCTTAGGCAATGACCGTACACCAGAAGATGGGCCAAACAACCAGACCCCTGAGCAGTTGGCAAAATACAAGCAGTTCTCTGCGTGTATCAACTGTGGCCTGTGTTACGCCGCGTGTCCTCAGTTTGGTCTGAACCCTGAGTTCTTAGGTCCTGCGGCCATTACTCTTGCGCACCGCTACAACTTAGATAGCCGTGACAATGGTAAAGAAGAGCGTATGGAGCTGCTTAACGGTGAAAACGGCGTTTGGGGTTGTACCTTCGTGGGCTTCTGCTCGGAAGTGTGTCCGAAGAACGTCGACCCGGCTGCAGCTGTTAACCAGGGCAAGATAGAATCTTCGAAAGACTTTATGATTGCGATGCTGAAACCACAGGAGGCGTAAAACATGAGTAACCGTAAACCTTATGTTCGTGAAATGAAAGCCACCTGGTGGCAGAAGAGCAAGTTCTACCGTATGTACATGTTGCGTGAAGCAACGGTACTGCCTTTGATTTTCTTCACTCTGTTTTTGACCTGGGGGCTGGGCAGCTTAGTGAAGGGCCCTGAATCATGGGAAGCGTGGCTGACCTTCATGGGTAACCCGCTGGTGATTATCATCAACATCCTGGCGCTACTGGGCAGCTTGTTCCACGCTCAGACCTTCTTTGGCATGATGCCTCAGGTGATGCCAATTCGCATCAAGGGTAAGTTGCTGGATAAGAAGCTGATTGTACTTTCACAGTGGGGCGCCGTAGCGGCGATTTCCCTGATTGTTCTCATCATCGTATAAGGAGTCGATTGTGGTAGATAAACATCCAAAACGTTCAGACGAGCCGGTATGGTGGGGACTATTCGGTGCCGGTGGTACCTGGTTTGCAATGATCACCCCTGTGACCGTACTGGTTCTGGGTATCCTTGTTCCTCTGGGTATCATCGATGCTGAAGCAATGAATTATGACCGTGTTACAGGTTTTGTGAAAAGCTTCATCGGTGTCTTTTTCACCATACTGACTATTTCACTACCAATGTGGCATGCGATGCACCGTCTGCACCACGGTATGCATGATCTTAAGCTGCATATTGGAACCGCCGGTAAGATCTTCTGTTATGCCACTGCAGGGATCCTCACTGCACTGAGCATCACCTTGATCTACATGATCTAAGTTAAATACAGACCCGTCACAAGTCTGAGTCCCTCGAATATGCCCCGTGGTTCACCGGGCATATTCCTTTCAATCAGACTCATCAAGCAAAAAGTGTTGAATAAAATTATGGATGCAATTTCTGAATTGAAGCCAGCGCTGTTTAATAATGAGTTATCTACTATTAAAGTGCGTTTGCTAAAAGATGTTTGTCTTAGCTATGGCCGTAAGACAACCGCCCCAGCCATCAACAGTCATGACCACTGTCTGGTGTATATTACGGAGGGCAATGGATACCATTATATTGATGGTCGGTCGACGTATTGTAAGCCGGGAACCTTACTTATATTAACCAAGTATCAAGTCCATCGATTTATGGAAGTAAAAAGCTGGGATGGTATTGTCGTTTATTATTCCGAGAAAGACCTGATTACTAAAGACAACCTAACGGCGAGCAACATGTTGAAAAGGTCCATCCGTCAGCTTGATGTTATTTATAACGTGAATGAGTTAATAGAGAGCGATCTCACGAGCTTGTATCGCGAAGGGTTAAATCAATCGGATTCACTCTCTCTGACTCTTCAAAAAAATATCCTGCAAAACATCTTATATAAGTGCATTTTACGCAGTGACAATGTGTGTGTTCAGGTTGAGCCTGAAAATGATATGGAACTGTTTTCCAGCTTTATCGATATGGTTGAAGAGCGTTGCACAGAAGAGCACAACCTGAACTTTTATCTGGAAGCGCTTGATGTGTCCCGGAAGAAACTCAACGCGCTTTGTCGGAAATACGAAGATACAACAGGTAAGAAGCTTATCGACAAGTACCTGTTATCGGATATTAAGCATCAGTTGGTTTATTCGAACGATCCGATATCGGTGATTTCCGTGAATACCGGATTTAGTGAGTCGACGAATCTCTCTAAGTTCTTTAGGAAGTACACAGGGATATCTCCCAGAGAGTTCAGGCGCTCCTTTTACGTTAGAAGTGCAGCGTAATAAAAAATGCCGAATCTACGGAGCAGACTCGGCTATTTTTTAGTGTCATTTAAAATAGGCGTTATTTAAACCACTTCCTTAGCTTAGCGGTCCAGCCTGAATTTTGTTTCCAAACCCAATAAATACCTTCATCCAGTTCAGATGGTTTCATTCCTTTTGGCTGATATACAGTATGGCTTCCATCATATTTAGACCAGTCTTTGGTAAGCAGTCTCTGTTCTTCATCGAACTTTTTGAATGTCTCAGAGCCGGGGAATGGAATAATGTTGTGGGGAATCACTTTATCAACGTTAATCTCTTCTACGAAGTCCTGTGTTTGTTTAAAGATCTCCGGAGTGTGCTCGTCGAAGCCAAACAGAAAGTCACCCCATACCTCAATGCCATGATCCTGGATTTTCTTAATGTAATCCTTCAGCTTGGATGGCTTAACAAACCCCTTCTTCGATGCTTTCAACGCTTCCTCTGATGGTGTTTCTATACCCAGTAAAACAGCCTGGAAACCGGCTTTTTTCGCAGCAGCCAGCAAGTCATCATCGCGTGCGATCATGACGGTTGTTTCACCGTAGAACTTCATATTCAGTGGTGTTAGTGCTTCGAATAGCTGCATTGCATATTCACGATTATGGGTAAGGTTGTCCGAGTGTAGTTCAACCCATTGAACGCCCAGCTTTTTAAGCTGTTTAACCTCTTCAACAATGTCTTCTATTGGTCGTTGCATAAACTTATTAAAGAACTTGTGAACGAGGCAAAAACTACACTTGTGTGGGCAGCCGCGAGTGACCACCACTGACCAGGTGTAGTGGTATTTCGATGGTGGAATGATATCCGTTGGGTACGGGTTCAGTTTCGATAAATCAACCGGTTCGCTGCTCTCATAGCGTGTTTCCAGGCAGTTATTTTCAGCATCAGACAGCAATTGTTCCCAGTAATTTTCCACCTCACCAAGAATGATACTATCCGCATGTTCTGCGGCCTCTTCCTGCATAAACATGGTGTGTAGACCACCTAACACTACCTTCTTACCCTTCTTGCGGAATGTCTTAGCAAGCTCATACGCACGATAAGCATCAGGCGTAGACATAAAGATAACGACCAGTTCTGCGCGAGAACTTGTATTAGCTTTCATGCCAATCGTCTCATCGGTCATTTCAACTTCGTATTGGGCAGGGGTCGTAGCAGCTGCAGAAAAAATATTTTGTGGTGGTCCACCGGTTTCTGCTTTGTATTTTGAATAGTCGCTGCCTGAAGAAGCCTTAATTAAATAGATTTTCATCGTATCTGCCCTATGTGTTTACAGTGGACTCAGATTAACTCGTCATTGGTTAATTTTTGGTTATCAACGAAGTAATTGCAATATTGCATTTACTGCAAGAATGGTTGATTTAATACCAATTGTTCAAATGATTGTTCTGGTTTAGCGTAAGAGATAAATAAGAATAAAGAATGTTCGATGTTTGGCTATAAGTTGTGCGAATGCATTGCTGAATGCTAATTGTCGATAACGTTTTGTTTATAAAACTAAAATATCGTGAGACATATTATGAGAATCAGAGCAAAGAAACTATCCGTGTTGCTATCAGTGGCGTTAGCATCTACATCCCTACCTATTCTGGCATCAGCTAGCGATACAGCTGCTTCATCCAGTATAGAGCCTGTAAGCGTTTTTGATTCAAGAGTATATGGTGACCTGTTTGGTACGCCTGAGGTACGAGCAGTATTCAGTGACCGCGCTATGGTTGAGCAATGGGTAAAGATTGAAATTGCGTTAGCCAAAGCACAAGCTGAAGTCGGCATTATTCCCAAAGAAGCTTATCGCTCAATCGAAAAGGCAGGGAAGAGCCTTGAAATCGACTACGCTAAGCTGAAAAAAGGAACCAACAAAGTAGGCCGTGGTATCAAACCAATGCTTTCCCAGTTTAAGAAGGCAGGAGACGATAAGGTTTCTGGTTACCTTCACTTTGGTAGCACCACACAGGACATTATGGATACAGGTACTGCACTGCAAGTTAAGCAGGGTGCCGTTCTGATTCGCAAACAAGCGGTTATTTTGCTGCAACAAATGGCGGATATGGCAGAGAAGCATAAAAATACCGTTATGCTTGCTCGCTCGAATGGTCAGGATGCTGTTCCAACAACCTTCGGCCTACACCTGACAACATATGTTTCTGAAATGGCGCGTAACATTCAGCGTCTGGATGAGGCTTCTTCAAGACTGACTGCGCAAATCGGAAGCACAGTCGGAACATTAGCTCCATACGGAGAGAAAGGGCCAGAGTTACAACAGAAGTTTGCTGCAGAGCTTGGTTTAGCCGCACCAATATCTCCGTGGAATCCGAGCCGTGATGTCTTTGCCGAGATAGTACAAACACTTTCTATGATGGATGCAACTCTGGGCCGTCTGGCACTGGATATTAATAATCTTGGTCGCACTCAAATCAATGAGCTGAAAGAAGGTGAGGGCGGTGCGAGCAGTACCATGCCACAGAAACGTAACCCACGCGCATCAGAGTTTATGGGTGGATTCTACCGTATGGGTAAAATGTACAATGCGGCATCACTGGACATCATGAGTCACACAGATACTCGCCAGGGCTCTCCTTGGATTCTAGAGTGGTCTATTATTCCTGAATCTTTCATGGTTTCTTCTGCATCAATTGAGCGTGCTCAGAGAATGTTCTCTAAACTAATTGTGAATGAAGATGTTATGAAGGAAAACTTTGCTGCTGCTAAGCATTTCTCTATGTCTGAAGCCCTGATGAACAAACTGACGGCTAAACTGGGTCGTTCAGAGGCGTACAGCTTAGTGAAGAAGGCTATTAAGAAGTCGGATCCAGAAGATACGCTTTTAGATGTGATTGCGAAGAATCCGTCAATTAAGAAGCATTTGAGTGACAAAGAGCAGAAAGATATCGTAGTAGCAGAAAACTATCTGGGCTCATCTGAAATGATTGTTGAGCGCACGGTATCCTGGGTAAGAAGTGAGTATAAATAAGTAGTACTGGGTTAAGCTGACCTATAGGTACTATATTTCTCAATAGCCTGTACTTGTTTTAAGGTGCAGGCTTTAATCATAAATAAAACAAAGAAATAGACGATTGGATATTGCTTTCCTATACAACGGTCTGACACTTTTGGCCGACCCTCTTCTCATACTGCTGTTGATAGCAGGCATGATTGTGGGACTATTTCTTGGCGCACTTCCAGGTATAACAACATCACTGAGCCTTACGTTGCTATTGCCTTTTGCCGTTGAACTGCCGGTCCATCACGGTTTTATGTTAATGCTGGCTGTCTATACCTCGACCATTATTGGAGCGGGGGTCATGTCTATATTGTTTAATGTTCCCGGAAATCCCGGAGCGATAGCGACAGCCTTCGATGGATATCCAATGACATGCAAAGGTCAGGGCCAGGAAGCTTTAAGCGCACATGTGATGGCGTCGGCAACCGGAAACACATTTGGCTGGCTTGTTGTGGCCTTTATGTTTATCCCTCTATCCCAGATAGCCAAGAACATGGGAAATGTAGATGTTCTGCTTCTTACCGTTCTGGTTGTTGTGCTTGTGGGTGTCATGGGGGCAAACATGTATGGTACGCCCCAGTTTTGCAAGTAGATAACTTAAAATAACTGAGCTGGTTTGCGCCAATGTATTCAGAGTCTATATGGACTTTTATTCATTAGTCCCGCTCTACGATGAGATCCGCGCCAGATTGTCCTCATAAGCGTGAAAGCACTACTTAAGTTGCTGTTTTGCCCCTCAGGTCTTCAATCTGGTGGTCTGACCGTCTTGTCATCTTTCATTATCATTTGCAAACTTGGTTTAAACTCTTACTTCAAACGGTTTTCGTGTTGCCATAACTGACCAAGATATTCGGGCCAATTTATTAGCCAGTGCCACAACAGCTACATTAAACGGTTTCCTGCGTTTCATTTCAGTTAACCAAGGGCCAAAGTACCGCTCTACCGAGGAATCTCGCCATAGAATTGACCTCGCAGCGTGAATGAACAGCTCTCGCAGTTCTTTGTTTCCACGCTTTGATATACCAAGCATTCGAGGCTTACCCCCTGTTGAGTACTGATAAGGTACTAAACCAATCCACGCAGCAAAGTTTCTTCCATTTGAAAAGTCTTGTGGATCACTTACCGCCGACAAGCAGCAAGAAGCCGTCATAGGTCCTATGCCTGGAACACTCTGCAATAAACCCATGAGTTCATTCCCTTCGTTAAGCTGTTCAAGTTTCTTCTCTTGCTCTTTTATCCATTGGTTTAAGAGATTGTAATAATCTAGTTGCTGTCTTAATTCCATAATCAATAGTGGTGGTACAGGCTCTTTTTTATCTGCCAACCACTGAAAAAGCCCTTTCATGTAATGATGGCCACGGGGAAAGCTGATACCAAATTCAAGAAGCATAGAGCCTATTCGATTCATACAAGCAGTTCGTTCTTTAATATAACCAGACCGAATCCTACGGATTGCTATAGCTACCTGTGCTTGCTCACTCTTTGGCGAAACAAACCTCATCTTAGGTCGCATAGCTGCTTCTGCTATTGCATCAGCATCAATGAAGTCGTTTTTGTTCGTTTTGACGTAAGGCTTTACATATTGTGCAGGGAGCAGTTTAACGTGATGACCATATTCCTGACATTTTCGAGCAAACCAATGGCACCCACCGCATGACTCCATTGCTACGATGACTGGTTCATGAACTGAAAGTAGCTGAAGTGTTTTCTGTCTGGATAGTTTTTTGCGAAAAGTCTCCCGGCCCGAAAAATCGTGGCCGACAAGATGAAAAACATGTTTTGCTAAGTCGATGCCGATAATGTGTGTGTTGAGCATGATGGTCACCTTTTCCCTTTCCTCAATACTATCGAGTGTAGTGGAATGAAGGGGCGTACCATCTAATTAGCATGACGAAATCAATACTATCTGGATTGTTTGGTTTGCTCGCGACAATGTTAAACGTCCCATTTAATGGCGGTGAGCCCGTTGAAGTCGGTTTTATAACGTTTGGTGATAAAGTGCCGCTTATGATCATGTTGGTTGGGATTTTCTCTGCGCCTGAGCTGTATAAGCTCACTAAGCGAAAGAAGATTACCTGCGGTAATGCACCACATATTCATTCGACAAAAAGCGATATTAAGGGCGGAATTAAGACGCTAATCAAGTACCGTTGGTCAGTGATACGGAGTTCTTTAGTTGGACTTTTTGTGGGCTTGCTACCTGCGGGTGGCGGTGCGTTGTCTTCGATGAGTTCTTACTTTCTGGCTAAAAAGCTAAGTCGAAATAAAAAACAGTTTGGTGAAGGTGCTGTTGAAGGTGTTGTGGCTGCTGAATGCTCTAACAGCGCTTCGATTTGTGGCGCTATTATTGTCTTGCTTATCCTTGGTATCCCCAGCAGCAATTCTGCTTCTATTTTATATGGTTTAATGCTGGAGACAGGTACTCCGGTAGGCGGAAGTTTCTATCTTGATAACTTATCGATAGTTTATGCCATTATTGCAGCGGGCATATTTAGTTCGGTTGTTTTGGCATTGCTCACCGCAACTATGATTCCGTACATCACCAGACTGGCCAATATAAACACCAGAATTATTCTTCCTGCTTTAACTGCACTCATCGTTGTAATGTCTTACTTATATCGCAGTTACAATGGCGATGTTCTTTGCCTGATCCTATTTAGTGTTATCGGAATCGTAATGAACAAGTATCACTATCCAGCGGTTAGTTTTATCTTGGGTTTACTTCTTGGGTACAAAATACGGCATGGCTTTGAAGAATTAACCAATATCCTTATGACCGCGCCTGAAATACTGTTGCAAAAACCAGTCTCAATGCTTGCAATGGTTGCGATTGCCTATCTTTTGACAAGACATATCTGCTCATTGAAAGAGCAAAAATAACGGTATTATATTTTCTGGTATCTGATGCTTATCACGATCTGTGGACGAGCAGAGTACCTTGTCTCCAGCCCTTTGCTCGTTATTTGTTACACTGTATATATTCAAGTACATCATATGGTTAAAAAATGAAAATCGATGCCTTACTGATTGAAGATGATCGCGATCTCGCTGAAGCTGTTGCTGATTATATGGAGGTTGATGGAATCGAGTTTGATTTCGCTTACAACGGACAAGCTGGTGTTGCTCTGGCTCTTGAAAATCGTTATGACATCATTCTTACCGATATCAACATGCCAAAAATGGATGGTTTGGATGTGTGTCAGACGTTAAGAGATAAGGGCATCAGCACGCCTATTTTAATGCTCACAGCCAGAGATACATTGGACGATAAGCTGAAAGGTTTTTCTGTCGGGTCGGATGATTATTTGGTTAAGCCGTTTGCCATGGAAGAACTAAAAGTTCGGATGCTGGCTTTGGTGCGAAGAACTTTAGGTACGGTTCAAAAGCTATCAGTTGGTGATTTGACCGTCGATTTAGATAAACGTGAAGTCAAACGACAAGGGCAGTCGATTACATTAGCTCCGGTCCTCTGGAAGATACTGGCTTACCTTGTTCAAAATAGCCCCAATGTGGTTGCGAAATCTGACCTGGAGCAAGCGGTGTGGGGAGACGATCTGCCAAACCCGGATAGTTTAAAGGTTCATCTGTTCAAGCTTCGTCAGGCGATCGATAAACCGTTTGAGACCAAGCTCATTCAGACTGTGCATGGTGTTGGTATTGTGATTAAAGAGCCATAAGTAATGAAAAACAGCAGCATTAAGCGCGATATTTATCTTTACCTGTTCGGCATTGTTGTGAGCCTGATTGGTATATATACCCTGATGGTGAACCAGAGCTATACGATAGGTCTATACGAAGCGACAAGGTACGGATTTCTGTACGAAATAGACAAGATAGAAAAAGATTACTTGGATGATGGTGAGCTGGAAGAGTACAGCCTTGGGAAGACCTTTCAGGTATTCACGGATTTCAATCAGATCCCGCAGGAATACGTTTATAGCTTTGATTGGTTGAGTTTTAAAGAAGATGAAATATATGAGTCCTATATTTCAGCTACACCGGAACGTGCTGCTCAGTATCTTTATGCTGTTTATCATGTAGTAGAAGGTAGCAACACCGCTATCTATATCGTCTCTGAGTATGATCAGGCTATCTATGAAAAGGTGCTGGAACAAAATCCACCACAGCCACTAAATCAGATGAACACAGTTATTGCCGGCCTGTTGATACTGTTGGTTTTCTTTATTATTCGTTACCTGATCCACCGGCTTACCAAACCTGTTTTAGATCTTGCCAAATGGGCAGAAAATCTGGATATCGACAACAGGCCAGAGAGGGTGAAACTCAAATACAGAGAGCTAGAGCTTCTTTCAGACACTTTGGTTACCAGTGTTCAAAAACAAAAAGAGTTGATTGAGCGAGAGGAGTTTTTTCTTCGCGCAGCCAGTCACGAGTTGAGAACTCCGATTGCTGTTATTTCCGCAAGCTCTGAGTTATTAGAACGATCCTCGTCTGAGCTACCTAAGAGTAATCAGCGCGCTATTGGTCGAATAGGGCGTTCCATCCACTCCATGCAAAGGTTGATGCATACGCTTTTATGGTTGGCTCGTGAGCAACAAGAGATGCAGGATCTGACGGATATCTCTTTGGCTGACACATGTAATCTTGTCGTTGAGGAACACCTCTACTTATCAAAAGATAAAGATATTGAAATAAATGTGTCGGAAACCGAGGAAGGGGCGCTGCTTAAGCGACAAAATGACTCCTTGGTACAAATCGTCTTGATGAATCTGGTAAGAAATGCAATACAGCATACGGATTCTGGGGAGATAAACATTGAAGCTTCCGCAAGTTCAGTTGTTATCAGTAACCCTTCGGAGTCTTCGGGAGCCAAGCAAGAACATGACCTCTACAAAACGAGCTTTGGAGTAGGACTGTTTCTGGTTGAAAAGATCTGTAAAAAGCAAGGTTGGAACTTTGAGTTTAAACAACGGAATGATGTTATTGTCGCCAAGGTATTGTTTTAACTGGTAACCAAAATTTAACCCACATAAAAGTAAATTGATTTCCTGATTACAAGTTCACTCTCGGGAAATCACTCATGCTTCGTAACCTCTCTTTTGCGTTAATTCTCGCAATCACGATACCCATCATCTTTTTTGTCTATCAAGCGCCGTCTGACGACAGGCATTTATTGTATAAATATATCGTTAGTGAAAAAGAGGCGGAGCAAAGCGCCCTTGAAGTAGAAAACACGACAGTCAAAAGTACAGAAAGCATGTACTTTGTCGGTGAACTCTACAATCTCAAATTTCAGAGCTCACCTGATTCAGAGTTAATCAAATCGTTTTATCACTTTTCCCAGAGTAACAGGGGCACGATCGTCAACCGTGCTTCTAATGATATCTATCTTATATATACCGATTATTCCTGCTACGCAGATGGTGAATTACCAGTGTTTATCGGCTATCACGTTAACGCATTGCCAGAAGGTAAAAGAACCGATCCTTTCGAGGTTCTTACTGTCCCGGTTCAGAGTTATAGGGCCATTGCGATGAAGGGAGATATCTCAACTGCGGCTCAGAGAGCCTGGCGAGATGCTGAAAAACAATCAATAAACAGGACGTTTAAGTTTGATATGGAGATTTATAAAGAAAACCGGGTTGGTGATTTTAAACCGAGTCGTATTTTGGTTTCCATTAAAGATAGGAGTTAAAACTAATGACTGGAAATGCGTGGTTAATGTTTGTTGTGTCAGAGTTGTTTCTGGTTATGTCGCTGACATTTTTTAAACTTACAGTCCGATCGCCTGATGTTGCGATATTCGACCTGGGGGTATGGCTGTGTTCCGTTATCGCTATATGGACATTTGGTCGCACCCTTACTCAGTTTGATATAGGCAGTATTACTGCACTTTGGCTGGGGTGTGCTGTGATTCTTGTCTCAATATTGTCGCTCTTCTTCTTGAATGAAACATTTACACTTTGGAAGGTGATTTCAATCGTAATGACGACACTTGGCGTTACTGGGTTAATTATTTCTATGCGTTAATCGGTTTGGTAACCAAAAGATAATGCTCTTCCCTTTATTATGCAGTTATTGAATGAGTAAGAGGCAAAATTATGACTTGGGTTCTTGAAACACTACTTTGGGCAATTGTAACGGTATCGGTATGTGTGGCGATTTGGGGTTTTTACTGGCCAAACATTCTGATTGCTTTGGGCATCTCAGTTGCGGTTTCTCTGCTCATTGGCAACAGTTGGCGTTCATAACCAGGAGGCTTTATGAAAATTACTCTGATTAACGCTTGTTACAACGGCTTTATCAAACCCTATAAGAGACACCAAATTACAAGTTCTTATAGCTTATCTCCTACGGTTGCCGCTCTGTCTGGCTTGGCGGAAGTTGAGGTTATTGATGAAGCTTTAGATAGGGTCGCACCCTATAGAGCAAACGGAGATCTGGTCGTAATTTTCACAGCAACACCAGATGCAATGCGCGCTTATGAATTGGCAGATATGTATATGAGACAAGGCATACATGTTGTTTTAGCCGGTCTGCATCCAACTGCAATGACTTTAGAGGCACTTCAGCATTGCAATAGCGTTGTACGAGGAGAACCAGAACGACTATGGTCTGGAATCCTTTCAGATTTTCGTGAAGGTCAATTGAAGCCATTGTATTGCACGGTTTCCGATATTTTAGATAACTCGGATTTCTACTCAATAGATGAAACGGTGTCAAAGTTAATCTGTAATGGACAGCATCTGATCGAGTTAAATACACATGCTTTAAATTACGAAAGAGCTTACTTATTTGAACTGTTTAAAGCGATGAAGCATTTAAGTATCCATTGGACTGCAGAATCAATCATCAGCATTGCCGACGATAAGGTGTTGTTGGAAGCCGCTATTGATGCAGGGCTTCGAAAAGTCATTGTCGGTATCGAAGCCCCCTTTGATAACATACTTAAGCCTAAGCAGAGCATCCAGCAATTAAGAGAGCTGGGCCTCGCTGTAGAGTGCCGCATGATTTTTGGGTTGGATACACACGATAATCAGATATTCGATAGAACATGGAGTTACGTTCAGGAGTTAGGGATAGATATCTGTCATCCAACGATTTTGACACCTTATCCAGGCACTCTTATCTATGACGAACTGGAACAAGAGGGAAGAATACTTACCAAAGACTGGTCACAATACGATGGTGAACATACCGTGTTTGTTCCGGCCAATATGAGCCCTGGAGAGCTTGAGTCTGGTGTATATAACTTTGCTTTTAGAAACCGTTCTGCTGATGAGTTAATTCACAAGAAAGAGTGGAAGGAGAAACGATTCGTATCTGCGATGTGCGTTGATTTTTAGAATTGTGATTTCATAAAAAAGAAAAAGGGCACTGATGAAAATCAGTGCCCTTAGTCGTTTATCTTTCTTCGAAGGTATTAGTTACCAATCAGAGCTGGGATGCCTGGTAGCTGACCTACTAGTGCAAGTGAACCAACACAGATAACAAAAGCAGCACCTGGGATTAGGTATTTGTCTTTTGCAGATAGCTCTTTAGCACGCTCGTGGTCACCGATTAGACCCATGTTGTCTAGTAGCATTGTTGTCGCCCAACCAAATACTGGGTTTACAAATGCACATGCAAAGATACAGATACCAGCACTTAGTGAGTCTTTGTGCTTGTGAATCATCTGCATACCTGCTTCAAGTAGTGGCAGGAATACACCAACAATCAGAGCAACACGTAGAACAGGTTCCCACATTGCAAGGTCCATTGGGTAACCGATAACAGCTGCCGCGATACACATGATACCAGTCAGAAGTGCACCACCAGGGATAGGACGTTTTGCGATTGCTGCCGGGATCATGTAAGTACCCCAAGAAGACGCCAGATTACCACCACCAAGGAATGAACCGATACCCTGACGGATAGAAGCAACCATCATAGTGTCATCAACGTCCATCAGTACGCCTTTCGCTTCTTTCGGATAGTTAAGCTCCTGGAATACACGGTGACCCAGGTAGTCTGGAGACCACATTGCAACTGCCAATAGTGCGAACGGCGTTACCGCAATAAAGTGCTCTAGGTTTGGCCAGCCAAGCTGCCAACCTGTGTCTTCACCCCACCAGTAGAACGGGCTGAAGTGTGGTAGACCTGGTTCAGTCGTAAACGCAAAGTCTGCACCCATAACGTAAGCAACAATACCTGCGATTAGAGAACAAAGTGGGATTGCTAACCAACGTTTGTTTACTTTCGCCAGGTAAGCGTAAACGGCCAGAGTAACACCAATAACGGCAAACGAGATGTAGCCTTGATCAGTACTCGCAGCCCAGGCTTCAGTTTTGTTGATCTGACCGATCAAACCCACTGCACCCAGATAGATAAGCAAGCCGCCCCGCACACCAACGCCTGTCAGCGTCATTAGCTTGGAGCCACCTTTTGTATATGCAAGGATGAAACCGAACATACACACCATTATACCCAGAGCCAACGGGTGTCCACCTGCGGCTGCAATCAATGGTATCAATGGGATCATCGGGCCGTGTGTACCGGCCAGGTTTGAGTTAGGGTTTAAAATTGCAGAGAAAAGGATTACGAACAGTGCACCCGCAATAAGTAGTTCATAACGAACGTTCTCAGCAACAAACTCCGGAGACAGACCAAACTGTGCAGCAAATACAGCAACCATAGCGGTTACCATTACTACTTTACCGATAGTTGCAGCCAGCGCTGGTACTAAGTCTTCAAGTTCCACACTGTAATCACGCGAAGGTAAGTGAATACCCCAGCGGTTGAAGCGCATGATCTTAAGATCATGATTCAGAAACTCTTCACGAGTTTCAAACTCTTGCGCCTTACGACGCATATCTCTATAAAACTTCTTGCCTTTGTTTGACATGTAGTCTTTCCTTTTAGGATTCGAGTCCAGCCATACTCGCTCAGGTTCCGCTTGCGCTCGGTATATCGGCCTTCGACCGATACGAGACGACATCCCAGACGCTACCTTGCATCTTTATTTCTGTATAAAGAGGGAAAATGACGGTTGGCATTTCTCGATGGTGAAAAACAGGATGGTATGTTTCCATCCCGATAAAAATTCTATCCACTGTTGGTCACTAATTTTAGAAAACCTATTAGCTAAAATTATTGATTTAGGTTAATTTATCAAAAAAAGTTGAGGTGTGTTCTAGCCCTTTTGGATGAAGTTGCTACCGAGCGCACACTTTTGATTAATTTGTCAGTATAGTTTTAATGACCTTTATGCTGTTAATGCTCAGGCTGTAATTCACAATGAAATTATCCGAACACGCTGATCGTACAGAGCAACTATATGGAGTCCGTGCAGAGGACATCCATAAATGGATTGACGGTTTCTTTGACTACAATGGGGCCGATCACTCTATGAGAATGGCGAGAAATGTCGATTTTGATCCCTATGATCATCGCCGTTTTCGTCATTGTCGAGAAGCACTTGGAGAAGCGATTAAAGCGTTCGGTGACAAATATACGAACCAACAAATCAAGGACGTGTTTGAGACCCATATTCGGGACGACTACGATGGTTACCTACCGTCACGGGCCGATTTTCAAAATGGTACTTTTACCGCGAAGTACCATGACGCAGCTCATGGAGAAGAGCTTAGCGAAGTTCTGGACGCCAATGAGCTGGCAGATTATTTCAGTGGTCTGCACACATCACAGCAAGAAAGTCAGCCAACATTTAATAGTTTCAGTCTGCGTATTGTCTTGCCTACCATAGCAGCCATTTTCCTGTTTGTTACCGCCATTATTTATGTGATTGTTCCTCTTGTAGAGGACTCGATGCTTGGTCAAAAACGTCAAATGCTGAAGGAGCTCACCTCTACTGCTGTAAGCATAGTTGATAGCTATGTGGCTCTGGAACAAAGAGGTGTGTTGACACTAGAAGATGCTCAGGAGCAGGCCGCCACTGACATCAAAGCGATGCGTTATGGTAGTGAAAATAAAGATTACTTTTTTATTACCGACATGCACCCAAATATGATCATGCACCCCTATAGAAGTGATCTAAAAGGGCAGGATTTAACTCACTACACTGATAGCGAGAACACCACAGATTTTCCTATATTTGTTGAGATAACTAAGTTAGTTAAAGCCTCACAGCATGGATACTTGGAGTACCAGTGGCAGTGGAAGGATGATCCGAACATCACGGCCCCAAAGATGACCTATGTTGAAGGCGTCGAAGAGTGGCAGTGGATTATTGGTACAGGTGTCTATTTTCGAGATGTGCAGGAAAGCATAGACAGGCTTGAAAGTATTCTTTCACGTGTATTTTTTGCGATAACACTAGGATTGGTTCTGTTAATGGCATACGTCATTTCCCAATCTAAAGTGATTGAAAATCGTAAAAAACGTGCAGAACTGGCGCTACATGAAGCGAAAGACCGCTATCGTGCTCTGGTTGAATCCTCAAATGAGGGTTACATACTTGAGGCTGATGGACAGATTATCTTCTCTAATAGCAGACTTCATCAATTACTGGGCTATACAGACACCGAACTGAAATCCCATTCGATTTGGAAGAACCTATTTTCAGATAGCCCTCAAAACACCGAGGTATTGCACCACCTTTTACAGCTGTTCAACCATGCCAGTGAGCCTGGTGAGTTTGAAGCTCAGTTGCAGACAAAGGGTGGTAAGAAGATTGATATCATCTTGAGTACATCCAGAATATTTTTGTCGGAAAAACTCGGACATGTGATTTCCTTCCGACCAATTGTTCGCAAGATCTATGGTGGTCGTTTTGGGCCTGTAAACCATATCAGCAACTATCGAAAGATAAGTAGTAATCTGGTTATCGAAATAGAAAATAGTGATAATCAGGGGCAAGTGGTTGAGTCACTGAATCAGTTACCTGAGTTGATCAGAGAGATGATTGAAACAGGGACACGTCCGGATTACTTACGCCGGCTTATCGGTAGTACCTACGATGCAGCAATCCGTCGATTCATCGATCTTACTATTGAGGATATCGGAGAACCACCGGTTCCGTTTTCGTTTATTTCGTTTGGTAGCAATGCCCGCCACGATATGACGTTGTTCTCCGATCAAGATAACGCCATCGTATTTGAGACTCCCGATGATGCCGATCTGAAATCCATCAGACGCTACTTCTTGCACCTGGCTGAAAAGGTGTGTGCAATGCTTAATCAGGCTGGTTACAAGTATTGCGAAGGCTTGATTATGGCATCAAACCATCAATGGTGCCTGAGCCAGAAAGAGTGGGAAGAAAACTTTGGCATGTGGATAGAGCAAGCTTCTCCAGACTCTATCCTGGAGCTCAATGTGTTCTTTGATATCCGCTCAACTTATGGAGATGCTTCTCTGGTTGACCGAATTCAGCTGCATATTCAGAAGCTATTAAGAGAACATGAGGAGTTTTTGCCGATTTATGCCGCCAACTGCCTCTCATATCAGGTTCCTTTGAATGCCGCTGATGAAATTCAAACCGAAAACTTTGATGGCAGAGCGTCAATCAACCTTAAAGATTGCTTAAGACCGATGGAAATTTTCTGTCGTATCTACGCCCTTAAGCACGATATCAGAGAAAGTAACACCATGTCCCGACTGAAAAGTTTGTTAGGGCAGGGGGAAATCGATGCCAAAACTTTCCGTGAGATGGTGTTTATCTTCGATCACATCTGGCAGCTTCGTTTTATCAATCAGATCATTGAGTACACAGACTTACGTAAGGTAAATGATGTGTTGGCGATCAACGATCTCACGTACTTAGAGCAAAAGAACCTAAAGAACGTGTTAACCCGCGTATCCCAGTTTCACGATAAGGTTGAGAGGGATTTTCTTTAGAAAAAACTCTAAGTCCCACAAAAAGTTTGATAATAGCGGTCGCCATCAGGTGGGAGATCCTGATAAGAGGCCAGTTTTTCAGATTCAGTATATGGTTCGGCAAGTGCAGACAGAAACCGTTCTGCACTGTGTGAACTGTTCTGTTCAATACAATCTTGAATAACACTTTCCACATGATGATTTCTGGGAATCACCAGTGGGTTTACTTTCGCCATGATATTCTGTGAATCGCTATCAGTTTTCTTAACCCACTCATCACACCACTGTTTTAACTCCGGAATGGCAGTTTGCTTATTAGTTGAAGACAATGAGTTACCCAAATCGATAAACGTTTGAGTGTAATCCAGTTTGTATTTTTTCATCACAGACAATAACTGTTCAGTAAGTGGTTTATCTGTGTCTTTGAGCCCCAGCTTTTGAGCCATCATTTTGTAGTAGCTGCTGTAGTAGAGCTCAGTTATTTCTTCGATAAGCGGCTCAACTTGTTTCACGGCTGCTTTTGTATCGCTATTAACGAGTGGCAAAAGGCTTTCGGCAAATCGAGTCATATTCCATTGCATGATTGCTGGTTGGTTGCCAAAGCAGTATCGACCTTCTGTATCGATAGAGCTAAATACAGTCCTGGGGTTATATGTTCCCATCATGGCACACGGACCGTAATCAATCGTCTCACCTGAGATAGCTGTGTTGTCTGTGTTCATTACGCCATGAATAAAGCCAATGCGCATCCATTCAGTTATGAGGGTAACCTGTTTATTGATGACTGCTCGTATCAGAGATACCACTTTGTCCGGAGAATCGGTATCGATTTCAGGAAAGTGTCGGTTTATGGTGTAGTCCACCAAGCGCTGAAGGTTCTCGATTTTGCCAGACTGCGCATGGTATTGAAATGTCCCGACTCTAATATGACTACTGGCAACACGAGTGACAATGGCACCTTGTTCAGGTCCTGTTCGGTATACCTGTTCACCGGTTTTCACTACAGCAAGTGCTCTTGTTGTCGGCACGCCCAATGCGTGAAGGGCTTCACTCATAACATACTCTCGAATAGCAGGGCCTAGTGCACATCGGCCATCGCCTCTTCGTGAGAAATTAGTTCTTCCAGATCCTTTTAGCTGGATATCGATGGCTCCACCATTGCCTAGTCCAATCTCACCCAATAGGTGAGCTCGGCCATCACCTAACTGAGGGTTGTAATGCCCAAACTGATGGCCAGCGTAGGCCTGAGCAATAGGTATCGAGCCGGGAATGAGCTTGTTGCCTGAAAAGTATTCAGAGGCTTGGTCTTTGAGCTCTGAGGTTAAGCCTAGATTCTGCTGTAGTTGGCTATTCCAGAGAAAAAGTTCAGGGCCTGCCACTGGCTCTGGATTTATCTCCTGACTGAAGCTACTTCCCAATTGATGATACGAGTGAGTGAATTTCAAATTAACATCCTTGTTCTTCGCCGTGATCTAGCCAATTAGTCTTATTCTCTTAATTAAATGGCTGATGAATATCAAGAATCGAGTATAAACACCGATAAGGGTTTATATATGGCGTATTGTTAAAATATTCAACGTGAGTGCAAATAATTGTTAACAAGAGCCTAGTATATATGCTGTTTTGATGCTTATATTAAACTTGTTGCTAGTTGCTGTAGGAGTTGAAGCCTTACTATGAGAAATAACCAACCTGTTACGCAAAAAGAACAAAAATTTAGAACACCTGAAGATTTAGTCTCTGTGACTGATTTGGATGGAAAAATAAAATACGTCAACAATGCCTTTCTTGATATCAGTGGCTTTTCCTTAGAAGAACTCATTGGTGCAGACCACAACATTGTACGTCATCCGGATATGCCAAAAGCTGCTTTTGAAGATTTATGGGCAACGGTTCGATCAGGAGTCGGGTGGCGAGGAATTGTTAAAAACCGATGCAAGAACGGTGATCACTATTGGGTAAGTGCGTTTGTGACTCCGGTGATGAAAGCCGGAAAGGTTATTGGTTATCAGTCAGTACGTTCGGAACCCACGCGGGCTCAGGTTGAAGAAGCAGATAAGTTGTATGCTAAGCTTCGTCAGAATGATTCCCTAAAACTACCTAAACCTTCCCTGACCAAACGAATTTCTCTAAAAACAATTTTCGGCACCTCTACAGCAATTACCCTTATCGCTCTAACGCTCGTACTTATATCGAATATCCAGCAATCCAACACCTTCGGCATCTCCATGCTCGTCATCGCCATACTTAGTGTTGCGTTTTCATGCTGGAAGCTACTTTATGGGGTAGTGAGCCCGCTTGATAACATTCGATTTTTCCTGCGTGATATGGCGGGCGGTGACTATACCAAGCCTATTAACTCAGACCGTGAAGATGAGATTGGTCGTACGATAATGGCTGTAAAACTGTTACAGGCACGAAGTAAAACCATATTAGGCCAGGTTGTAGAATCTACTCAGGATCTTATTGTCTCGGCTGATCACCTTTCGGCTAGCAGCCATGAAATGTTGGGTCATATGAAGAGTCAGTCTGCAACTACGACACAGGTCGCAACGGCTATGAGTGAAATGAGCGTAACGGTTGAAGAGGTCTCTGGAAATGCCCAGCAATCTTCTGATACAACCGGAAGCGCTCAGGCAACGGTGACAGAAGGCGATGGAGTGGTGACGGATGCGCTGCACTCTATGCAGTTATTCTCTGAAGAGCTGACAAAAACCACGGAACAAATAAATCAGTTATCTGCAGACAGTGAGCAAATAAGTCAGATAACCGATGTGATTAGCGGCATTGCAGACCAGACGAACCTTCTTGCATTAAATGCTGCGATTGAAGCTGCCCGAGCGGGTGAGGCCGGACGTGGTTTTGCTGTGGTTGCCGATGAGGTTCGCGGCCTTGCATCAAGAACACAGGAGGCAACGCAAGAAATTCGTACCATGCTGGATAACTTATCTACGGGTATTAAACATTCAGCTTCAACAATTGAATCGAACAACCAGGAGGCGCAACAGGCTCTTGATAAGGTCGCTTCTTCAAGAGAGATTTTTGCTCAGGTTGCGGAGGGGATGCATCATATCAATGATATGAGTACTCAAATCGCGACAGCAGCAGAAGAACAAGCTCAGGTTGCTCATGAAATGAGCCGTAATATCGAGAGTATTAGTGAGCATGCAACCGAAACAGAAAGTGAAGCCGAAATGCTTCAGGTCAGAGTGTCGAAGATGAATGAAAATGCGCTACATCTTCAAAATCAGCTTAGTGATTTCGATATCGGTAATGCAAAAACCATCGATCTGACCGTGGCTAAACAGGCTCATCTCGCCTGGAAGACTAAGATACGAGCGTTTTTAAATGGTGATGAAAGCGCAGTGTCAAAAGAGCAGGCTTGCTCTCACAGGCATTGTGGATTTGGTAAATGGTACTTCAGTGAAGGAATGCGCAAGTATGGGACCATGTCTTCATTTAAAGCTATAGATGGACCTCATGAAAAGCTGCACAACGTAATGAAACAGATCATTGAAGCCAACGAGGCTGGAGATCACGACAAAGGTGAGAAGTTATACAACCAAATTGAACCTATATCTCAGGAAGTTGTGGCACAAATAGATAGGTTAGAACGTGAAGTAATGATACAGAACAAATAGGTTAAATTGCACTCGAATCTAAATGAATGCTAAAGCGTCTAAGCGATATATGAAACATAATGGTGAGTTTCATGCCAGCTTAGACGTTTTTTATTATTAGAAGGAGTGAAAAGTCATTGAATAATAGAAGCTTATGGTATGCTTTACTGTAATGTCTTGCATAGAAATAATTTATTACATTTGTTCTTTTTAATCTGACACTAACTTTACACTTACAACTCATTGTTAGGTTAAAATTTGCTCGGTTTTGTGTTGTACGAGAATTATATGTTTTCCTTATTAAGAAAAAAGCGCTGCATGGCTGGTGTCAGTGTCACGTTGGAAATGCTTGGAATGTCCAAGCGTACAGCGATGGACACCATCAGTTCCTATCCAGAATTTTTCGATATCATTGATGAGCTCTCCAGGAAAATGCCTTCGAAGCCAAGAGATATTGTGGCGGCTTTGGTGCTGGTTGAACGTATGATACTTGAAGAATCAGGACCAAGATCTGAGTTGTTAAAATATCGGGACTGCCTCTATGAAGGCTTTAAACATCAGCTAAAAAACTACGAAAACTGGAGGGATATCGCTCACTACTACTGTATCGCGATGAATCTGGTGACTGGTGTTTATATGCCTACTAAAGATGAAATAGAAGAGTTGTTTGATCCGGAAGAGTTAGTCACTTTAACCTGAAAACTTAATTTTAACCATTTGTTACCAATGTGTAACAAATGACGCATTTGTGCAATTTCAATGTGTCATTTTCCACCCATTTATTCGACTAAGAGATTTGTCCATTAATCCTACAATTTCCCTTAAGCCTTATTGTTAATGGCTTGTAAGGTAAATGTTTAATGTTGGCCCGCATTTTGCCCTATAGAGTTCATACAGCACCCATTGATGGGACTGTGAATTTCTAAAGGAGAATAAAAATGTTCAAGCCACTTGCTCTACTATCTGTTTCTGCTCTTGCTCTGACAAGTTTTAATGCCGCTGCGAATTGTGACCCTGGTGAAGTTGTTATTAAGTTCAGTCATGTAACTAACGCTGATAAGCACCCTAAAGGTATCGCTGCTTCACTTCTTGAGAAACGTGTCAACGAAGAGATGAATGGTAAAGCCTGTATGCAGGTATTCCCTAACTCAACGCTATACGATGATGACAAGGTACTGGAAGCCCTTTTAAATGGTGATGTACAGATGGGGGCTCCGTCTCTGTCTAAGTTTGAGAAGATCACTAAGAAATACCGCATTTTCGACCTTCCGTTCCTGTTTGAAGATATTGACGCCGTTGACCGTTTCCAGAACTCAGAGTCTGGTGAAAAGCTGAAGAACGCGATGAAGCGTCGTGGCTTGAAAGGTTTGGCATTTTGGCACAACGGCATGAAGCAAATGTCTGCGAACAAGCCTCTGATGTTGCCTACTGATGCTGAGGGCCTGAAGTTCCGCGTACAAGCGTCTGACGTGTTGGTTGCACAGTTTGAACAACTAGGTGCTAACCCACAGAAGATGTCGTTCAAAGAAGTGTATGGTGGTCTGCAAACTAAGGTTATCGATGGTCAGGAGAACACTTGGTCAAACATCTACGGCAAGAAGTTTTTCGAAGTTCAGGACGGTGTAACAGAAACCAACCACGGTATTCTGGATTACCTGGTTGTAACGTCTAATAAGTTCTGGGATGGCCTGGATGCCGATGTACGTGATCAACTGGCTCAAATTGTTATGGAAGTAACACAAACACGTAACTCTGAGTCTGCAAAAGTAAACGAAGGCAACAAGCAAAATATTATCGAAGCGGGTGGTGTAGTGCGTCAGCTTACTCCTGAACAGCGTCAGGCGTGGGTTACTGCTCTTAAACCTGTATGGAAAAAGTTTGAGAAAGATATCGGTGCTGACTTGATTGATGCGGCACTGGCATCCAACAAATAACAAGCTGTAAAGCACATGGGTGGGAATCTACCCATGTGCTCCTTTCCCCTGATAATTAAAAACAGAGTCTTCATATGGAACAGTCATTTTTTTCCAAAGTCGCAAGGGTGACTGACTTAATCGAAGAGACCTTAATAGCGGGTTTCTTAGGATTAATGACACTTCTTACTTTTACCAATGTTGTATTTCGTTATGTGCTGAATGACAACATTTTATGGGCCCTTGAGGCAACGGTATTCATGTTTGCCTGGATGATCCTTGTCGGTGCATCTTATGGTGTAAAACGCCACTTTCATATCGGTGTGGATGTAGTGATTAATATGGCCCCTGAAGGCCTGAGAAAGATCTATGCCATGATTGCAGTTACCCTTTGTCTTACATTTTCAGTCCTGCTTCTTATTGGCTCATGGAACTACTGGTATCCGTTTGTCACTGAAAGGGCGTGGTATGAAACCGATGATATCCCTATGCCAGAGATGCTTCAGTTTCTTTCAGACTGGTTGAACGAAGGTGAGCGTTACGAGAAGCTTCCTCGTTTTATTCCTTATGCTGCTCTTCCTATTGGTATGGCGATGCTGACATTCCGTTTTGTTCAGATGGCTTATCAAATATTTACAGGGAAACTGGATCGATTAATTGCCAGCCATGAGGCTGAGGAAGATCTGGAAGCCCTTAAACAAGAAATTCAGAAGGAGGACTAAACGATGGCGATACTATTTCTCTTTCTGATGGTAATCGGCTTTATGCTAATCGGGGTGCCAATTGCGGTATCCCTTGGTTTATCAAGTATATTTTTCTTGCTACTTCATTCAGATGCTTCTTTGGCATCGGTAGCTCAGACACTATTTAATGCGTTTGCCGGACACTACACACTGCTTGCTATTCCATTCTTTATTCTGGCATCCAGCTTTATGTCCACGGGTGGTGTAGCGAAGCGTATCATTCGATTTGCAATTGCAATGGTCGGCTGGTTCCGTGGTGGCTTGGCGATGGCTTCGGTTGTTGCTTGTATGATGTTCGCAGCGCTTTCGGGTTCGTCACCAGCAACCGTAGTTGCAATTGGTAGTATTGTTATTGCAGGCATGGTGAAAAACGGATACTCGAAAGAGTTTGCCGCAGGTGTTATCTGTAATGCCGGTACGTTAGGTATCCTGATCCCGCCGTCAATCGTAATGGTTGTATACGCAGCAGCAACAGATGTTTCTGTAGGTCGAATGTTCCTTGGTGGTGTTATCCCAGGATTGTTAGCCGGTCTGATGCTGATGATTGCTATCTATATTGCGGCGCGCGTTAAGAATCTTCCAAAGCAACCATTTGTTGGCTGGCCTGAAGCGATTTCGGCTGCGAAGGATGCAAGCTGGGGTCTGTTGCTGGTGGTGATTATCCTTGGTGGTATCTACGGAGGTATCTTTACGCCAACAGAAGCAGCAGCGGTTGCGGCAGTTTATTCTTTCTTCATCGCCAACTTTGTCTACAAGGACATGGGGCCATTTGCAGACAAAAATAATACTAAGCCGTGGATTGTAAAAGCGGTTCAGACATTCGTTCACAAGGATACACATGCAACGCTATTTGAAGCAGGTAAGCTTACCATCATGTTGCTGTTTATCATTGCGAATGCTTTGATTCTTAAGCACGTTCTTACAGAAGAGCGCATTCCTCAGATGATTACTGAGTCGATGCTATCCGCTGGTCTAGGTCCAATTACCTTCTTGATCGTCGTAAACGTTCTGCTGTTGATTGGTGGTCAGTTTATGGAGCCATCAGGCCTGTTGATTATTGTAGCTCCATTGGTATTCCCGATCGCAATTGCACTGGGTATCGACCCGATTCACCTTGGCATCATGATGGTGGTGAATATGGAGATAGGGATGATAACGCCACCGGTAGGGCTCAACTTGTTTGTAACCGCAGGTGTCGCGAAGATGTCGATGATAAATGTGGTAAAAGCAGCGCTTCCGTGGGTAGCGGTTATGTTCCTGTTCCTGATAATCGTAACTTACGTTCCATGGGTGTCTACCTGGTTGCCAACTACCCTAATGGGACCAGAAATTATAACAAAATAGCTTACTCAATCCCCTAATGAGATAAGTGATCACTCCGAAGTTGCCCCGCTTTGCGGGGCTTTTTTATGTAATAACTCTCCTGACAAACCCATACAGTAGATTGCATTTTTCTTCAGCATAATCGCCCGCATCTTGAGTTCTGTAGTAAGGGTAACTGATGCAACTTAAATCGCTATACCAGATTTCTAAAACAATTTATGGGAATAAAAAGAGATACAGCGTTTACAGAGATCAGTGCAGGTTTTGCTTTCGTTATGTAACTAATCCTGATGCAGCGAAAGCAATGCAATCGATCCAGAGTGATAACAACATTAAAGAACTTTTTAGAATCAGACCTAAGATTTATGATCAACCTTTGCATCCCCATGTGTGCGCAGACTGGGACAAAGAGACTCGCCTCAAGAACCTCTCTGCTCACTACCACTTTATGTCGGTTGAGTTTGGCGAGAAGTGCCGTGATGTATATTCCGATCAGGGATACAAACTATTCTCTATTCATGATAATCAGGGAGAAGAGTATGATGTTCGTCTCTGTGCAGGAGAGTGGCGAGAAGGGGGGCTGGGTTTAGCCATCACGAACAAGCAGTCCCAGGATATCTACTTCACTACATTCAACATCACTGAAAGCAGAGAGTTATTCATAGGCTGTGTTCAGGGTGCCAGAGGTTGTGTAGAAGGTCGTTCAGATACAATCAAATCTCTTACCAAAGCTCAGCATGGTATGCGACCTAAAGCGTTGATTGTGGAACTAACCCTGATGTTCGCCCGATATTTCAGATTGCAAAAAGCATACTGTGTTACCAATAAAGGCCATGTTTACAGTGCATCACGTTTTCGTACCTACAAACAACGTAAGAAAGTCGTCTTTGATTACGATACGTTTTGTGATGAACTAAACGGTGAGAAGCTCAACAGTTACAAGTTTAAGCTGCCATTGGCAAGCGTACGCAGGGAGTTGAGCACGCTGAACCGAACAAAGAGGAAAATGTACCGTAAAAGGTATGAACTCCTCGATAATTATGAGCAGCAGATGCAAGCATCACTCAGCAGCTTTGGTTGATTAGTCCCAGTTAACCTTATTCAATTAACCTTATAATTATCCTTGTCCAACTCGTATCTCTGCATCTTATCGTAGAGGGTTTTTCGAGCCAGACTTAGCTTATCCATGGTTTCTTTAATACTGCCTCCACACTCGATAAGTGCTTGCTCGATAACTGAACGTTCAAACTCTGCGACCTGCTCAGCCAGTGTGGTTGCGGTTGATGTTGTTTGCTCACTGCCATCTAACTGAACAAGCTTTCCTAGCAGCACGTAACGTTCGGCAGCGTTTCTTAGTTCTCTTACGTTCCCCGGCCAGTTATGGGTTAGCAGAGTTTGCATATCGGACTGAGATAGAGAGGTTGCAGCTTTACCGTATCGGGCGGCTGCAACTAGTAAGAAGTGGTGAAACAGAGCGGGAATGTCCTCTTTACGGTCTCGTAGGGGAGGAAGGTCGAGGGTAACGATATTAAGACGATAGTAGAGATCTTCCCTGAACGTACCTTCAGCTGCTGCCTGTTTGAGGTCGACTTTGGTTGCCGCGATCACCCGGATATCAAGCGGAATAGCCTGATTTGAACCAACTCGTTCTATTGTTCGTTCCTGTAATACTCGAAGCAATCGTATCTGCGCTTGCATTGGCATGGATTCAATTTCATCCAGAAACAGTGTCCCGCCCTGAGCATGCTCAAACTTACCAATACGTTTGGATTCTGCTCCGGTAAACGCGCCTTTCTCGTGACCATACAGCTCGCTTTCAATTAGGTTCTCCGGGACTGCACCACAGTTAACGGCAACGAAGTTTTGCTCCCGTCTTCCACTTTGCTCATGCAGCGAGCGGGCTATCAGCTCTTTACCAGTACCTGTCTCGCCAAACAGCAAAATGTCGGCATGTGTATCTGCGATGTGTGTGATGGTGTCACGCAGTGCGTTTACAGAAGGAGTTTCACCGATGATTCGTGGCCCAAGTGGGTTTTTAGCTTTTAGGGCCTGTTTGAGTTGCTTATTTTCCTCGGTAAGCTGACGCTTTTCTATTGCACGATTCACTGTGTCTATCAGGCGATCATTTGAGAATGGTTTCTCTATAAAATCGTAGGCGCCATCATGCATCGACTGAACCGCCATAGAGATATCGCCATGTCCGGTTATCAGTATGACAGGGAGGTCAGCATCTTGTCTTTTTATTGAATTCAGCAAATCCTGACCAGAGATTCCCGGAAGACAGATATCGGTAACCACAACCTGAGGTAAGCCGTTTTGCTTTATTTCTATCAAAGCCGACTCTGCATCTGGAAAAAACTTTGCTGAGATATCCGCCAACTCAAATGCCTGCTCATAGGCAATTCTCATATCCGGTTCATCATCAATAAAAAACAACTTACACATCTTGCACCTAATATTGTTATTTTGGATTGTTATTGCTGCTGTGCTATTGAGATAGTAAGACAAGCCCCACCGAGCGCAGAGTCTTCTATTTCCAGCGTACCGTTCATACTGTTCATTATCTGACGTGAGATAGACAGCCCGAGCCCCAGACCATTTTGCTTCGTGGTGTAAAAGGGCTGGAATAGTTGTTCGCCAACATTTTTGGAAATACCCGAACCGCTATCTTCAATCTGCAATTTTATCGCTTCACCATGGTCAGTTAGAGTGATGTATATCTGCTTTTTCTCACTTTTATTAAGTGCTTCAATGGCATTGGATATCAGGTTTATTAAGACCTGCTCTAACTGTATAGGGTTGATTCTTGCTTTTATTCTGTGTTTCGGGAATGCCGTTGTAAGTTCTATCTGGTTTGCTCTCAACCTTGTTTTCATCAGTTCTAGCGCTGAGGTAATCACAGGTTGAATTTGAGCTTCTACCAATTCTTCTGAAGAGCTCTTCTTCGCAAAGGACTTGAGCTGTTGACTGATCTTCGCCATTCGGTCGGTAAGCGCGGAAATTCTGGTCAGATTGTCTGAGGTGCGCTCAGGTTGCCCTTTATCCAGAAACTTTTTCCCGTTCTCCGCAAAGCTGCGAATTGCCGCAAGTGGATTGTTGAGTTCGTGACTGATACTTGCAGACATTTCCCCCAAAACGGCCAGTTTAGCCGCCTGAATGAGCTCATTTTGCGTCATTCTGAGTGCTTGTTCGGTCTTCTCTCTTTCTGCTATCTCAACTTGAAGTTCTGCGGTTCGCTCCATCACAAGAAACTCGAGTTTCTGTTTTGATTCCGCTTCTATCTGAGCGATTTGTCTGCGTTTTATCTGCCTGCTACGAATCAGCAACCAGCAAGCCAGTATCAAAGCGTAAATCAAGGTGATGACGATAATGAAACCAAAGGTAGACCAAAACACCTGAACTTTGGGCGACAATACTCTCACCATGAGTTGCTGAGAATCGAGGCTGCGTTTGGCACTCAAATACGTCCCAGCATAAAGAATCGGATTTTTACGGGCTAACTCACCAGTGGGCCCCTGATGATCAAAGGAATAACTGAGCGTATTAATTTCTTTGTTAAGGTACCTTTGAGAGTCTTTTATCTCTTGTTTTTTTGCGTATTCCAGTGGCAAAAAGCTGTTGAACAACCACTCTGGCTTGCTGGACATAAAAATTACACCATCAAAATCAGTGACGACAAGGTGACTTTTGCTGTTAGACCAGCTTTCCTCAATGTTAGATAAGTTGGTCTTTACTACGACGACACCAAGTGTTTCAGCCGCGTAAATAACGGGGTAAGAGTAATAAAACCCTCTTTTCCCAGATGTCGAACCCAGAGCGAAATACTGACCGCTCTTTTCTTCCATTGCTTGTTGAAAGTAGGGACGGAAAGAGAAATTTCTTCCGATAAAGGTATTTTCTTTTTGCCAGTTGCTGGCAGAGATTGTTGTGCCTTTTGTATCAAGAAGATAGATGTCTGATGCTTCGACAATCTCAGCAACGTTTTCTAAATATCGATTGGTAATCTCTATTTGTGCACTATTGCCGGGATGAGCCAGCGCATCAATAAGCTCGCTATCTTTTGATAACAATCGCGGGATATAGATGTATTTTTCAAGTTGGCTGTTTAACTGACTGGCAAACCGACTTAGTTCAGCAAGGTTGGTGTCGATTTGTCTCTGGTAACGGGTGTTCCAATATATGTGGCCTGCGGCAAAAACCGTAAAAAAGTAAAAAAACAGAATAATGAATGAGATACGTCTTAGTTTTGTCACTCTTAACTCCGTTTACTATGCCCCTTAAGAAGTAAATTGTGTCAGAAAAGTTAATGATTAGTTAGCGTTTACCGATGCGAAAACAAGACAAAGATCTCTTTTTCCTTATTTAAAGAAAAAAAACAGTACGATTCGTTGAAAAAACATATATCGTCCCCATCTTCAAACAGACAAATTGAGAATTTAGGTGATGACTCGACAGCGACATATCATATCGCTAGAATGTCGCGTCTAATTTTTTGGTCCTGAGACTAATCGGAGATACCTTTCCTGAATAAAAGGCAAAGATATCGCTAATTAGTTCGATGTCTGAGATGTTCTGACTTGATGATTCAAGTTGGCAGTTCCGACATCTATGCTCGATTTAGAATCTGTATCCGTAAGGGTGCACAAGGATATAGCCAATTATCGAAACAGAAATAGTTGGTTAAGTTACTCAGATAAACTGAGTTAGTTTTGAGGTTTATTAATAATGCAAGCTACTGTTGAAACTCTAGAAGGCCTAGAACGCCGTCTAAATATTACTGTTCCTGCTGCTAACATCGAAGACGCAGTAACAGCGGAACTTCGCAACATCGCTAAAAACCGTCGTTTCGATGGTTTCCGTAAAGGCAAAGTGCCTTTGAAGATGGTTGCTCAAATGTACGGCAAAGCAGTACGTCAAGATGTGATGGGCGAAGTAATGCAGCGTCACTTCATCGAAGCTATCGTTAAAGAAAAAATCAACCCAGCTGGCGCTCCTACTTTTGAACCAGTAGAGAACGAAGCAGGTAAAGATCTAGTATTCAACGCAACTTTTGAAGTTTACCCAGAAGTTGAGCTGAAAGGTCTTGAAAACATCGCTGTTGAGAAGCCAGTAGTAGAAGTTAAAGATGCAGACGTAGAAGAGATGATCGAAACTCTACGTAAGCAGCAAGCTAACTGGATCGAGTCTGAAGAAGCTGCTGGTGAGGGCACTCGCGCTACTATCGACTTCGTTGGTTCTATCGACGGTGAAGAGTTTGAAGGCGGTAAAGCTGATAACTTCCCACTAGAAATGGGTGCTGGTCGTATGATCCCTGGTTTTGAAGACGGTATCACAGGTAAGACTGCTGGTATGGAATTCGAAATCGACGTGACTTTCCCTGAAGACTACCACGCTGAAAACCTAAAAGGTAAAGAAGCGAAGTTCGCTATCAAAGTGAACAAAGTAGAAACTCGTGAGCTACCAGAACTAAACGACGAGTTCGTTTCTAAGTTTGGTGTTGCTGAAGGCGGTGTTGACGCTCTTAAAGCAGAAGTTCGTAAGAACATGGCTCGCGAGCTAGCTCAAGCAGTTAAGAACCGCATCAAAGAGCAGGCTATCGACGGTCTTGTTAAAGAGAACGAAATCGATGTTCCTTCTGCTCTTATCGATCAAGAGATCGGTGTTCTACGTCAGCAGGCAGCTCAGCGTTTCGGTGGCAACCCTGAAGCAGCAGAGCAGCTTCCACGTGAACTGTTCGAAGAGCAGGCTAAGCGTCGCGTAGTTGTTGGTCTTCTACTTGGTGAAGTAATCAAGTCTGAAGAGCTAAAAGCGGATGACGAAAAAGTGAAAGCTCTGATCGAAGAGATGGCTACAGCTTACGAAGATCCTTCTGAAGTAGTTGCTTACTACGAGCAGAACGAAGAAATGATGAACAACATGCGTAACGTTGCTCTAGAAGAGCAAGCAATCGACGCTATCATCGCAAAAGCTCAGGTTAGCGAAAAAGAAGTTGGTTTCAATGACATCATGAACCAGCAGCAGCCTGCGTAACTTCACTTTTCAGGCAGAAAGTTGAACCTATTTCAACTTCTCTGCTATCAATGGTCCGTTTGAGTTTCTCATTCGGACCATTTTGTACCATTCTATATAAATGTCCTGTTAAATCTGTTTGAATATACTAACAAATCAAAAAGATAAGACCTGACATCTACATAGGTTGGTATTTTTAGGGAAAAGATATATGAGCTATCAAGATAATAATCCAATGTCTCCAATCATGAACGCACTTGTGCCTATGGTTGTTGAGCAAACTTCCCGCGGTGAACGCTCTTACGACATCTACTCGCGACTACTAAAAGAGCGCATCATCTTCCTGACTGGTCAGGTAGAAGACCAGATGGCTAATCTTGTTGCGGCTCAGCTTTTGTTCCTAGAGTCGGAAAACCCGGATAAAGACATTTTCTTATACATCAACTCACCTGGTGGTAGCGTAACTGCGGGTATGTCTATCTATGACACCATGCAGTTTATTAAGCCAGATGTGAGTACTGTATGTATGGGTCAAGCGTGCTCAATGGGTGCATTTCTTCTGGCTGGTGGTGCTCCAGGTAAACGTCACGTTCTGCCTAACTCCAGAGTGATGATTCACCAGCCGTTGGGCGGTTTCCAAGGCCAGGCTTCTGATATTCAGATTCACGCTCAGGAAATTCTGACAATTAAAGAAAAACTGAATCGTCTATTGGCTGAACACACAGGACAGCCACTGGAAATCATTGAACGAGATACAGATCGTGATAACTTTATGTCTGCTGATCAGGCAGTAGAGTACGGTCTGGTGGATTCTGTACTGAATCATCGCGGTGAATAACTGCGTTTTGTTTAAATCTGATATACACTGAGATCAGAGAAAGTAAAGGCTAAGAGGTTAGCGAATGACAGATAAAAGCAAAGAGGGCGGTAGCGGTAAGTTGCTATATTGCTCTTTCTGCGGCAAGAGCCAGCACGAGGTTCGCAAGCTGATAGCTGGTCCTTCTGTTTACATATGTGATGAGTGTGTCGACTTGTGTAACGACATCATTCGTGAAGAAATCAAGGATGTACTGCCGAAGAAAGAATCTGAGGCACTGCCAACACCTCGCGAAATTCGCGAACACCTTGATGACTATGTAATTGGTCAGGACTACGCTAAAAAAGTGCTCGCTGTTGCGGTATATAACCACTACAAGCGTTTACGTAATGGTGATACAACTGCTGAAGGCGTAGAGCTGGGTAAAAGTAACATCCTTCTTATCGGTCCTACTGGTAGTGGTAAGACGTTGTTGGCTGAAACGCTGGCGCGCTTCCTGGATGTTCCTTTCACTATGGCTGATGCAACGACGCTTACTGAAGCGGGTTACGTTGGTGAAGATGTTGAAAACATCATCCAGAAACTTCTGCAGAAATGTGATTACGATGTAGCTAAGGCCGAGCGCGGTATTGTTTACATCGATGAGATCGACAAGATCTCACGTAAAGCTGAAAACCCATCGATTACGCGAGACGTATCAGGTGAAGGTGTGCAGCAGGCGCTACTAAAACTGGTTGAAGGAACTGTTGCTTCGGTTCCACCACAAGGTGGTCGTAAGCATCCTCAACAAGAGTTTTTGCAAGTAGATACATCTAAGATCCTGTTTATCTGTGGCGGTGCGTTTGCCGGTTTGGATAAAGTGATCGACCAGCGTGTAGCAACAGGTACTGGAATCGGCTTTGGTGCGGATGTACGTTCGAAAGATGAAACTAAGACGATTGGTGAACTGTTTACTCAGGTTGAACCAGAAGACTTAGTTAAGTATGGTCTGATTCCTGAGTTCATTGGTCGTCTGCCAGTAACAACGACACTGACTGAGCTGGATGAAGACGCACTGATTCAGATTCTTTGTGAGCCTAAGAACGCACTGACTAAGCAGTATGCAGCGCTGTTTGAGCTGGAAGACGCTGAGCTTGAGTTCCGCGAAGATGCACTGAAAGCAATTGCTAAGAAGGCAATGGAGCGTAAGACTGGTGCTCGTGGCCTGCGTTCGATTCTTGAAGGTGTGCTTCTGGAAACAATGTATGAGCTTCCTTCGACTTCAGATGTAAGCAAAGTTGTTATCGATGAATCTGTAATTAATGGTGAGTCTGAACCGCTATTAATCTACAACGGAAAAGAAAATCAGGCAGCCGGCGCTGAATAAGTTTTAGCTACTTGATTCCATTATTGAAAGAGGAGGTATGAAAATACCTCCTCTTTTTTTTATTCACTTGTTGAAACCTTTCAAATTAGCCCCATATACTTTTCTATAAGACAAAGCGGAAGAGAGAAAAATATGAACTTGGAACGTTCCGAGCGTATCGAGATTCCCGTACTGCCTCTACGTGACGTAGTGGTTTACCCACATATGGTGATTCCTCTGTTTGTTGGCCGTGAAAAATCCATCCGTTGCCTTGAGTCAGCGATGGACAACAACAAACAAGTACTTCTCGTTGCCCAAAAAGAAGCAGATACTGATGAGCCTTCAATTGATGACCTTTTCGGCATTGGTACTGTAGCGACAATTTTGCAGCTTCTGAAGTTACCAGACGGTACTGTGAAAGTATTGGTAGAAGGTCAGCAGAGAGCCAAGATTGAACAGTTTAAAGAAGGCGATTTCTTCCTGGCAGACGCTGAGTTCTTAGTGACGCCAGAGCTTGAAGAGAAAGAGCAGGAAGTCGTTGTACGCAGCGCTATCAACCAGTTTGAAGGCTTTATTAAGCTAAATAAAAAGATTCCACCAGAGGTGCTTACCTCCCTGAATGGTATTGATGAAGCTGCGCGCCTTGCAGATACAATCGCAGCTCACATGCCATTAAAACTTGCTGAAAAACAGCAGGTGCTTGAGATCATTGACGTAAATGAGCGTCTTGAATTCTTGATGGGGCAAATGGAGTCAGAAATTGACCTGTTGCAGGTTGAGAAGCGAATCCGTGGTCGTGTTAAGAAGCAGATGGAAAAATCTCAGCGCGAGTACTATCTGAATGAGCAGATGAAGGCGATTCAGAAAGAGCTAGGTGAGATGGATGATGCACCTGATGAATTTGAAACTCTTAAGAAGAAAATCGAAGAGTCTAAAATGCCTCAGGAAGCACGCGAGAAGACTGAGCAGGAACTGCAAAAGCTGAAGATGATGTCACCGATGTCAGCAGAAGCGACCGTAGTTCGTAGCTACATCGACTGGATGGTGGGTGTTCCGTGGGCTAAACGCTCGAAGGTTAAAAAGAACCTTGCCAAGGCGGAAGAGGTTCTTAATGCCGACCACTATGGTCTGGAGCGAGTTAAAGAGCGCATTCTTGAATATCTCGCCGTTCAGAACCGTATCAATAAGCTAAAAGGTCCAATCTTATGTCTTGTTGGTCCTCCAGGTGTAGGTAAAACCTCTCTGGGACAGTCAATTGCATCTGCTACTGGTCGTAAGTATGTACGCATGGCGTTGGGTGGTGTGCGTGACGAGGCTGAGATTCGTGGTCACCGTCGAACCTATATCGGTTCACTGCCAGGTAAGCTGATTCAGAAGATGTCTAAAGTGGGTGTTAAGAACCCGTTATTCCTTCTGGATGAGATTGATAAGATGTCTTCAGATATGCGTGGTGATCCTTCATCTGCACTTCTTGAAGTTCTTGACCCTGAGCAAAACAATGCGTTTAACGACCATTACCTAGAAGTTGATTACGACCTTTCCGATGTTATGTTTGTTGCAACATCGAACTCAATGAACATTCCTGGGCCTCTACTGGACCGTATGGAAGTGATTCGTCTGTCTGGTTACACAGAAGATGAAAAGCTAAACATCGCTAAGCGTCACCTTGTTGAGAAGCAGATGAAGCGCAACGGCCTGAAAGATGGCGAAGTGAACATCGAAGACTCTGCGATTATCGGCATAATTCGTTACTACACGCGTGAAGCGGGTGTACGTGGCCTTGAGCGTGAGATCTCTAAGATCTGTCGTAAGGCTGTGAAGAACATCCTTCTGGATAAAGACCTGAAGCAAGTTACTGTGAACATGGACAACCTGAAGGAGTACTTAGGTGTTCAGAGACACGACTACGGTAAAGCTGATGAAAGCAACCGAATTGGTCAGGTAACCGGTCTTGCGTGGACAGAAGTGGGCGGTGATCTGCTGACTATCGAAACCGAAGCTATGCCAGGCAAAGGTAAGCTGACTCAAACCGGTTCTCTTGGTGACGTAATGCAGGAGTCTATCCAGGCAGCGATGACGGTGGTTCGTACCCGTGCTGAAAAACTGGGTATCAACGAAGACTTCTACGAGAAACGTGATATTCACGTGCATGTGCCAGAAGGTGCAACACCAAAAGATGGCCCAAGTGCAGGTATTGCTATGTGTACAGCGCTGGTTTCAAGCCTGACGGGTAACCCTGTACGTGCAGATGTCGCTATGACAGGTGAAATCACTCTTCGTGGTGAAGTTCTGCCAATTGGTGGATTGAAAGAGAAGTTGCTTGCGGCACATCGCGGTGGCATTAAAACGGTATTGATTCCTAAGGATAACGAGCGTGATTTGGAAGAAATTCCTGAAAACGTTATCGCTGATTTGGTTGTGAAGCCTGTTCAGTGGATCGATGAAGTTTTAACCGTTGCTTTGGAAAACGACCCTAAGGGATTCTCTGTAGAGCCCTAAAATAGTGACGTGTAGCAAAAATAAGTAAAGAATAACGCTGGCAGAGCCTAAAAAGGCTTGTCAGCGTTTTTTTTGGAAGCTAAGTTATCAAACTATGCCGCAGGGCTTGGGATTCAAGGCCTGAGGTGAAAATTAAAATCTCAAATGGAACGAATGTTACCAATAAAAATCATAACGGTAACAACAAGGGGAATAACCGTGAATAAGACACAATTAGTAGAAAAAATCGCAGATAGCGCAGACATCTCTAAAGCTTCAGCTGGCCGTGCACTAGACGCATTCATTGAAGCAGTGACTGAAACTCTGAAAGACGACGATCAGGTAGCACTTGTTGGCTTCGGTACTTTCAGCGTACGTACTCGTGCTGCACGCACTGGCCGTAACCCAAAAACTGGTGAAGAGATTCAAATCGCTGAAGCTAAAGTACCTGCATTCAAAGCTGGTAAAGCACTAAAAGAAGCTTGCAACTAATTTGAGTTGAATTTCTCCTGATTCAGGAACTTTTCCTGAGTTTTGGAATCGTATTTATGCGCATCGTACTGGTGCGCATTTCTTTTTCTGATATCATCTGTTCATTCAACTTCAAACGAGTCAAAGATGCCGGAACAGTTACTATCGGGCTATATCAGACTCAACCATCGGAGAACTAAAAAATTATGATGGATCGATTGCGCGAGGGCGTAAACAGCATCGCAGTTAAAATTATTCTAGGGCTCATCATCCTTTCTTTCGTATTTGCTGGTGTAGGTAACTACATCATTGGTGGTAGTAACAACGCTGCTGCAAAAGTTGGCAATACAGAAATCGGACGTAACGCATTCGAACAGGCTTATCAGAACGAACGCAATCGCATGCAGTCACAAATGGGTGACTACTTTGCAAATCTACTTGCAGACCCGACATATGTGCAGTCATTCAGAAAATCAGTACTTGATCGTATGATTAACGATGTACTGATCGAGCAATACGCGGATTCTCTTGGTTTGCGTATCAGTGATGAGCAGGTTCGTAGTGAAATTCTTCGCATGGCACCATTCCAGAACGATGGTAAGTTTGACCAGGAAATCTACGCAGCTTCTCTTCGTCGTGCTGGCTTTACAGCTGACAGCTTTGCAGAGTACATGCGCCGCGAAATGACTCGCGCGCAGGTTGTTACAGCGCTGCAGGCAAGTGAGTTTATTCTTGAAGGTGAAGTTGAAGGTCAGAGTAAGCTGCTTACTCAGACTCGTGATATCAGAACGATCTCTCTTAACCCTGAAGAGTTTGCAAAAAACATAGAACTTTCTGATGAAGAGCTTCAGGAGTACTACAACGCTAACGCTCCTGCTTATACTCGTCCTGAACAAGCGAAAGTTTCATACATTGAACTATCAGCGCAAGCGCTTAAAGAGCAAGTGCAGGTTTCTGAAGATGAAATCAAACAGTACTACCAGGACAATGTTGATAAGTACTCTTCAGAAGAACAGCGTGAGCTTAGCCACATCCTAGTAATGGGTGATGATGAAGCGAAGGCTCAGGAAATTCTGGACAAGCTGACAGCCGGTGCTGACTTTGCAGAAACTGCGGCAACTGATTCTGAAGATATCGGTAGTGCTGAGCAAGGTGGTTCTCTGGGTTGGGTTGAGAAAGGCGTAATGGACGCTGATTTCGAGGCTGCTGCTTTTGCTCTGGAAAATGCGGGTGACATGAGTGGCCTTGTAAAATCGAGCTTTGGTTACCACATCATCAAGCTTGACGCTCTAAAAGCTTCTCAGACTAAACCTCTGGAAGAAGTTGAAGCACAGATTAAATCTGAACTGGCTGATCAGCAAGCAGTAGACAAGTTCTACGAACTACAGAATGAGCTTGAAAAAGTGGCGTTTGAGTTCCCTGATTCTCTTCAGGATGCCGCTGAAGCGACAGGTCAGACGGTAGTAACAACAGACTTTATTTCTCAGGCAGAAGCACCTGCGGTTCTTAGCTCTCCAGCAGTTATGCAAACTATCCTAAGCCCTGAAGTGAAAGACGAAGGTCTAAACTCAGAGGTGATGGAAGTTGCTCCCGAGCACGTAATCGTAGTACGTGTTGAAGAAACTCGTGATGCCACATTGCTACCATTTGATGACGTGAAAGATCAGGTTGTCGAAGCTCTTTCTAAAGTGAAAGGTGAGCAAAAAGCGTCTGAACTAGCAACAACCGTTCTGGATGCGCTGAAAGCAGGTAATGAAGCTATTTTGGCTGAGAACAGCCTGTCATTTGGTGAGTCAGAAACAGTAGATAGAAGTTCTCCGTTGGCAAACGTTGTTTTTGCTATGCCAAAACCGGCAGAAGGCAGTGTTAGCTACGACCAGACTAAAGATATGCTTGGTAACATCACAGTTGTAGAGCTTTCTAAGGTTACAACAAATAGTGATGCATCATTTAATACTCAGATCGGTGCTCAGATGGCACGTTCAAATGTGCAGCAAGACTTAGATGCTATCTTAGCAACTCTTCGTTCTCAGGCTGATATCGAGTACTACGTGATAGACTCTCAGCCGTAATTTGCTGAAAGCGATATAACAACAAACGGGCCACTTTATGTGGCCCGTTCTGTTTTTGGAGATTGATGCGCGACATAAATGAAGGAGTTTTTATTATGAACCAACTGCAGAAATACTGAGGGTTAAAAATATGAAAACTCGTGCTTTATGGACAGCACTTCTCACAGCAATTTTGGTTGCACCTGTTTTTGCCAATGTTGAAAAACCAGAAACAGATACTGTCGTTAAAGATGAACAGGAAGTTCAGCCTCGGGTTACTGTCGCTGACAAATACGAAGGTATCGAGATTACCGTAAACATAAACTCTGCGTCTACGGATGAGCTGGCAACACTATTAAAAGGTATCGGTAACAAGAAGGCGCAGGATATCGTTGACTATCGTGAGAAGCATGGAAAGTTTACTTCGGCAGATGACCTGATAAAGGTGAAAGGTATAGGTCCTTCAACCATAGAAAAAAACCGGGAGCGTATAGAGCTATAACCACTTTTAAATTTTAGCTTCTCTCGGAACAGTTCAACTCCTACTGGATGGCCGGGAGAAGCGTCTTAACAGCATGCTAAAGAGATATATAGCAAACCCGGCAATGCAACCTGCCAAATGCGCTTCAACAGCGACTCTAGCACCAATAAGTTGTGCGGTACTCTCAGATGCACCAAACCACTGTTCATAGGCTACCTTTGTAATGACACCAAGCACGAGTAATATGCTGGTTCTTCTGCCTTCCAATGTTTCCATAAGTGCGTAATAAGCAAAGACACCGTGAAGCACACCTGAGAGCCCTGCGTAGTTACCCATATTGGTAAATAACAATGAGCTGCCTACGATAGCCGATACAGTGATAAGAACGATGCCAATACTTTGAGCGGTAGGCTTGAATACAAAAGCTATCACCCACAACGCAGCAGCATTTAAAATAAGATGGTATAAGTTGGTGTGGGTAAAGTTTCCTGATACGATTCGCCACCATTCACCGGAAGATATCAGCTGATGGTTCCAGATAGCCATAGATTGCATCGATGGTAGCTGTAGAATGGCAGATATTATAGTTGTGATAAACAGTAATAGAGAAAGGTTCAAGAGATGTCCCGTTATTGTCTACAATGTGGCAAAGCAAGTAAGGCTTGTATCTGCGGTTGGATTAAGCCAATTGAAACAGATATCGAGCTTATCATTCTTCAACACCCTTCAGAAGTGAAGCATGCCAAAGGAACGGCAAAAATATTAACGCTTTCGATGAAGAATAGTTATCTGTTTAATGGTGAAGACTTTTCCTCTCATAATGAACTCAATCGGATACTTAGTGATACGAATTACCTAAACCTTTTGATTTACCCCAAAGAGGAAGCCGTACCGATTAAGCAGAAAGCCTCTGAGTGGATTTCTGAAAGTCGAAAAATACGTATCATTCTAATCGATGGGACATGGCGTAAGGCTTATAAAATTTATCAGCTTTCTAAAAACCTTCATTCGCTAGACGCTTTAGACATCTCTGATTGTAAGGACGGTAACTATCGAATCAGAAAAGCTCCGTCGGAAACGAGTTTATCTACGGTAGAGGCGGGGTATTGCGCTTTTAGTTTACTGGATAAGCAAACGGATTTTACTCCCCTGCTTTTAGCATTCGAGAACATGATAGATTTTCATATTTCTCAAATGCCAAAAGGGGTGTATGAGAAGAATTACCGTTCTAGGTAAGCTTGTAGCCAACTAATATAAAGAGTGTGCTGAAAAAAGCTGTTGATGGAGCTTTTGAGCGTATCCGTCGGTCATGTTCGCGATATAATCGCAGATAACTCTCATGCCACCTTCGTCGCTTTCGTCTGCTCGTTGCCATTTTTTACGTGTTGCTTCCGGTAACAAGCGTTCAGGATCCGCACTCAACGCTTCGAACAAATCGATGACAATCTGCTGTCCTCGGTATTCCAATCTTTGAACCTCAGGTACTTTAATTACATACTCACTAACAAAGCGTTTGAAGATCGCTAACGCACTGTCTAATCCTGGTTCAAGGTACGCATTGTAGCTCAGAAGTTCACTTTCAAAAGATTCACTGACCTTATTGACAGAAACACCGGTCAGTAACGTGTTCACGATGCCTCCAATCGCATCTTTTCGTAAATAGTGCTCTCCACTAAATAGCATGTGACTAATCGCCTGAATGTTCCCCTCAAACCACTGCGCGCCGCAATTGGCTAACTGATTTGCAGCACCTTCTTGCCATTGATGAGTATCGATCAGGCCGAGAACAATGGCGTCCTCAAGATCATGGACACCATAAGCAATATCATCGGCCAGTTCCATTATCGAGCAATCAAGCGACTTAAAACGACTTTTTCTGTGAGCGAGAGGGTTGTCTGACGTGTCCTCCCGTAGTGCACTAAACCTATCTTTATCTGCTTCTGACAAAGGTTCCAGTACCCAATTGAGTTCAGTTGTGTCTACATCGTAGATACCTTTAGCGGGCGCCCACTCACTGGCTCTTAACTGCCTTTGATGAACTACAGGGTCAGGGTAGTGGTCACTGTGAGCTTTACTCAATAAAGCAGGGTACTTGATTAAACCTAGAAGAGTTCTTCGGGAAAGATTCATTCCATTGTGCTGAGTGTAAGGTTCTAGCTGAGTGACAATACGAAAAGTCTGTGCGTTGCCTTCGAAGCCGCCATGGTCTCTCATCGCATAGTTTAGAGCCACTTCTCCACCATGTCCGAAAGGAGGATGACCGATATCGTGAGCAAGGCAAAGTGCTTCTATTAAACTTGCAGAAGGCAGAATAGGGGAGTATTCGACTTGTCTCTGTTGAATTTGGGCCAGAATTCCAGAGCCAATCTGAGCTGCTTCAAGTGAATGAGTCAGTCGGGTTCTGTGAAAATCATTCGCTCCGGTACCATGTATTTGAGTTTTTGCCTGTAAGCGCCTGAAGGCAGCAGAGTGAAGTATTCTGGCACGGTCACGCTGAAAAGGATCTCGATGATCTTTTCTTCGAAGTTTGTGCTCGTTATTGATGCGATGCTGCCACAGCTCCAATTGCCTACTATCCATACCTAACTCCTTGTTTTGCACATAGTCATAATGCGCTGAATTGGTAATTGCGTCTAGAAACAAATCACTTTCGACATGATTGTTAAACGATTAGATGGAATTTTATTAAAATACACAAATTGTGATTGGTAACGTTTACATGGTGATTTGCTCACTATATAAATATAACGCGCGTTAATATCGCCCATATTTGTGATGAAAGTTTGTTCTTCTTCTCCATTTAATGTGATCATGATCTTGTGTTAGAAATTAATAAGAAAATTTAGGGTAAACGTTTCCACTAATGTTGCTTTGATCACAGAATATGTTTGTGCAAACATCTAATCTTCACCTCATAACAGAACATCATTTTTCAACGTGTAAACAATCGTTATGAGGATTTTTTTATGGAAGCAATAATTCAGTTAGCTGTATTTATCGGGCTAACAGCGTTAGTGGGTTACCTAACCTACAAAAAGTGTGCAGAGGCTGGTCCTCGTGGTGAGGGTGCAAAAGATTACTTCCTTGCAGGTGGCGGCCTGTCATGGGTGTTTATCGCTGGTTCTATAACACTGACTAACCTAAGTACTGATCAGTTGGTTGGTATGAACGGCAACCAGATGCTACTTCTTGCTCTTTGGGAGCTTTGTGGCTTTATTGGTCTGATTATTCTGGCAAAAATCTTTGTTCCAATTTACTACAAATACAAGTGTACAACGACGACAGAACTGCTAGAGCGTCGTTACAACAACAAACATATCCGTGCAACGGTAGGTACCCTTTTCTTACTTGGTAACATTTTCATCTACCTGCCAGCGATGCTATACGGTGGTGCGCTGTTTATGCAGTCTATGTTTAACGTAGAAATCGGTCTGATGCCTATTGCTATTATGTTTGCGGTTGTTGGTTCAGCATATGCAATCTTTGGTGGTTTGCGTGCGGTAGCAGTATCAGATACTTTCTCTGGTGTTGGTCTGCTTCTGATGGCGGTACTTATTGTGGTTCTTGCTCTGAACGCTATTAACTGGGATTTCTCTGGAATTCCTCAGGAACGTCTGACTCTGATTGGTGATGCGGATTCTCCGATTCCTTGGCCAACACTACTTACTGGTATGCTGTTTATCCAGATTTACTACTGGAGTACTAACCAGACAATTACTCAGCGTGCTATGGCAGCGGAATCAGTGAAAGAAGCACAGAAAGGTGTTCTTGCCGCAGCGTGTATCCGTATTCTGATTGTTCCTGCAATCGTAGTTATCCCTGGTATTGTTTCTTACAAGCTTTACGGTGATATCGGTGATGCAGCATACGGTCGTATCGTTGGTGACCTTCTACCTAGCTACCTATCTGGTGCATTTGCAGCGGTAATGGCAGCAGCGGTACTAACCAGCTTTAACTCAGTGCTTAACTCTTCTGCTGCACTTTATGTGTGTGACATCCACCAGAAGTATTTCAACGAAGAGCCAAACGTTAAGCGTCTGAGCACAATCGTATCTATCAGTTTTGTTGTGCTTGCAGTACTTCTTGTACCAGCATTTGCAACAGCAGATAGCCTGATTAACCTGCTTCAGCAGTTGAACGGCTTGTTAAGTATGCCAATCCTATCAGCGTTCATCACAGGTCTACTGTTTAAGAACGTTCGTGCTGAGTCTGTAATCCTGTCAGTAGTATTCGGTACTGCACTGTACGGTTACTTCACATTCGGTAGCGCACCATTTGGCCTGCACTACATCCACCTGATGGCGGCTACTCTGGTTGCTTGTGTGGTGTTTGCACTGGCAGTGAACAAAGTTGTATTCAAGAACAGCGCAAAGTTTGTTGGCTTCAAGCGTGGTGAAGATGACGAACTGAAAGCAGCAACAGAAACAAATTAAGAGTAAATAATAGTTACTAAAGCCCCTTTGGCCTCGCATTTAGCGAGGCCTTTTTTCGTTACTGACAATTAGATCTCCAGACTTTGAATTACCTTTTCAGCGAGTCTTTCATCATCGTCTTCGCTCAGACCACTAATGCCTACTGCACCAACCACGAAACCATCGACTTCGATAGGGGCTCCACCTTTAAATCCGGTTATCCGGCTATCTGTCCAATAACCCAAATCTTTTCCTGTATCGCGAGCCCATGCACCAAGATTCCCACTAGGCTGTCGATCCCGGGCTGATGTATAGGCTTTATTTTGGGCCAGAAGACCAGCCTGAACACTTACGTTGTCCATTCGCGCAAATCCAAGTAATTCACCGTGGGTATCGCAGACACTAATGGCAATTGTTTGTTGATTTGCCGTTGCTGCCTCTATTGCTGTATTAATCAACAGCTGTACATTATTAAGTGATAACATTTTTGATTCCTATGGTAGTGGGTTTCCACGAGAACTGACGTAAAGCGAATACCACTCTTCACGGGTAAGAGTGACTTTGGTGGCCTTCGCTGTTGCTCTGATGCGATCTGGGTTTGTTGTGCCTATAACTGGTTGGACTCGTGCAGGGTGGCGAAGCAAGAAGGCAATAACAATCGCTTCACCCGGCACCTGATACTTCTGAGCTAGCTCAAGCACTCGTTGGCTTGTTCTGCGAATGCTTTCATCCTGTGAGTGCAAACCGTTTTCAGAAAAACGCCCCTGAGCAAGACTGCCCCATGCCTGAAGCTGGATGTTCTCAAGTTGGCAATGCTCCAGCAACCCACTATCAAAATTCACATTGTGGTTGCCATCACTGCCGACTAAAACACCGTTATCCAGCCAGTCAGTTTTTGCCAGGCTCATCTCAATCTGATTCGCCACAATTGGCATGTTCAGAGCAGACTGAAGATACCGAATCTGGTGAGAGTTCATGTTGGAAACTCCGAGGAAGTCGAATTTGCCGTCGCTTTTGAGCTTTTCCAGTGTTCCGGCCAGTTCATCCAGCTCTACTAACGGGTCTGGTCGATGGAGAAGCAGCACGTCGAGTTTCTCGATTCGCAGACGTTCTAAAATGCCGTGTACGGATTCGGTAATCCAATGGGCAGAGAAGTCATAACGTCCCGGCCCTGAATTGTCTTCAAAACGAATACCGCACTTGGACTGAATCAACATCTGGTCACGCAGTGACGGGGCATCTGCCAGTGCCTGGCCAAAGGTGCTTTCTGCTTTAGAGAAGGTATAAATATCAGCGTGGTCAAATACATTGATTCCCGTTTCAAGTGCTGTATCTATGATGGTTCTTGCCTGATAGATATCATTTTCAGAAACAGGTGTCTCATTCCAGCCACCTCCTAGCCCCATGCAGCCATAAACCAGTCTGCTTGCTGTGGGCAGGTAGGAATTTAGTGGGCTTTTCGAATCAATAGTCATAACGTTATCCAGCTTGTTTTGATTGTAGAGATGATATTGTTCTTTCATATGTGTATAAACGGGCTAAAATGGAATTCATTGTTCACATATGTGAACAAATAGATTGCTGAAAAAGTAGGGGTGGTGTTTGAGTGAACGTAAACGAATAGAAAGGCTAATGTTATTTGTTGGGCTAGCTGAAATACTTAATTTTACTAAGGCGGCTGAATCATTAGGTGTTTCTAAGGGATTTTTGTCTGAGCAGATAAAAAAGCTGGAAACTGAACTCCGGTGTCCTCTGCTGATTCGTACAACCCGAAGTGTCAGACTTACACAGGAAGGCGAGAGGGCATATAGACAAGGAGTTAAGATTCGCTCACAAATGTTAGAACTAGAGCGAGGCTTGATGATCGAGCACGATGAAGTGAGTGGCCTTTTAAAAATGACTGCTCCTAAGATGTTTGCTGAAACCTATCTTTTTGAACTTTGCGCGAAGTTCAAGCAAAAGCACCCGGGTATAAGTTTTGAAATTAACTCCAGCTATACGACCTACAATCTTAGCCAGCAAGATATTGATCTGGCATTTAGGGCGACCAACAAGCCTCCTGAGAACATGGTAGCTACCAAGTTGTTTTCTTATAGTCATTTACTAGTAGCATCACCAAAATACCTCGATACGTACGGTCGACCATGCGCGACTAGCGAGTTAAATCAGCACCACTGTTTAGCTACTCTCCATCAGCGCGAGTGGCCAATGAAATCGGGAGATATACCCGTCACTGGTTGGGTATCAACTAATGAAAACCATATTCTCAAGCAACAGGCTTTGTCAGGCGAGGGTATTATCCGGATCGCTAATTACTATGTAGATAAAGAGATTAAAAAAGGGTTGTTAGAGCAAGTGTTGACAGAAGAAACCCTAACAGCACAAAACTCAGTGTACCTTTTTTATCCGCAGGTGATATATCCATCGGTCAAACTTAAGGCGTTTGTGAGTTTTGTGCGAGAGTATTTTATTTAAGTTAATCATCCATGGAAATGACCATATATTGATCAAAATTAAGGGTAATTTCAGCGCTCTCTAACTTCCAGAATGAGTGATCGAACTGCAAAGTCACTTGTTTTTTCTCCATATCATAATGCCAGCTCTTTTTGTTGAGTTGATGTTGGTACAAAACTTGTTCCAAAGGCTGGTTGTTGATGACTATCTGATGCGGGCAATTTTCCTGTACCAGTAATGTTAGCCTGACCTGCTTCCATTGGGGGATGAAGTTAGTTTTTTGTTTGACCGTGAGCTTGATCTGTGACGCTTTTGCCTGCCACTCAAACTCACTCTGATGGTATTCTCCCAACTCAAAATCCATGGTTTTACCGTCGTCATCATAAAAATATGCTTGCCCGGTTTTCCATGCTGCGAGTATTATCTCCAGACCGTTTGGTGACTCCTGGTCTGAAGTATCAATAAATACCCCGCTACCTGCTCGCATATATAAAGGGCTATAGTCCAGTTGCGTCTTTACTTGATGATAAATGCCACCAGTTAACCTTTCTCCGGTGTACCAATCTACCCACTCACCTTTGGGTAAATAAATATCTAGCGAGTCTACTTCTGGTTCAACAATCGCTGCGCAATACAATGAGTTTCCCAAAAGAAACGCCGTGTCGATTTCACGTGTATTCGGATCTTCAATATCAAAGTAGCTCAGTGGAGTAACTATTGGACTACCTTTTAGAACTACCTGACGAGATACACTATATAAAGTGGGCAGGAGCTGTTGGCGAAACTGCATCGCTTTGCGAATCTGAGGCAAAATGGTTGGATAAATCCATGGCTCTGTCACCGTGTTGTCGCTATTAACTGAATGAATACAGAACCTTGGATGGAAGATTCCGTTTTGGATCCAGCGTAAGAATAGTTCTGGACTCGGTGCAGGGCCAGTAAAACCACCAATATCCATGCCGTTAAATGCGACCCCGGACCAGCTCATGCCTAACATGGTGGCGATGTTGTAGCGAAAACACTTCCAGCTACTGTCATTATCGCCAGACCATGTTTGAGCTATTGTCTGAATACCAGCAAACCCGGCTCTACTAAGTATAAATGGTCTGGTTCGGCCTTTTCCTTCTTTATCACCTATGATGGCATCATAGCTAGCTTGTGCCATCAAGTTACTCAATACCGGTTTAAGGGCGCTAGCATTTTGCGCAGTTCCATCCCCATTGCATTGTGCGTCCCCATCCATTTCAAATTCGTTATTGTCATTCCATATAGACACAATGCCTTTGTTAACTAGCGAGAGTTTCAGATACTTAGTCCACAACTCTCTGCCTACCGGATTGGTAAAATCTACAAATGATGCATCTCCTCCCCAAAAGCGTTCGATTTTTGACTTTTCCCCATCGGCTGTGCGGATAAAGGCATTGGCTTGATCGAACTCTTGCCACAAAGGGTGCGTTGTCAGTAAACCAGGTTTCACATTAGGTGACAGAACCATCTCTTTAGCTTGCATGTCAGCTACAAACTTTTGCGGATCAGGAAAATTATTGTTGTCCCAGTTGAAGGTGTAACGCTTTCCATCTGCCCCTTTGGTATAGCCGGAAGATAAGTGGAAACCACTTAAAGGGATTGATTGGCGTTGACATTCATCTACAAAACCAAGGACGGCTTCGTCTGCTCCCTTGCTTAGCTCTGTGTAATACATGGTTGAGCCCATGTATCCAAGTGATGCTTTGGTTGGCATGCAAGCATACCCTGTAATCTCATGATATTGAGACAAAATTTTCGCGGGTGTCTTACCTAACATCATCACATAATCTATTTGACCACTATCCACTTGGTAACTAGCGTATGCTCCCCAGTACCCACTGCGTTCGCAGCCAATGTTAAACTCGCACGGATGTGCATTGTGATAGTAGAGCCCAACACAGTGATTATCGTTAGGCCTGTAACGTACCCAAAAAGGAATATGTTTATATAGAGGGTCACCACTGCCTGGATCATAGCCAACAGCATCAACATTATTCATACGAAAACGGCGGCCGCTACGTTCCAGAACTCCCGTTTTTTCACCAAGACCGTAATAGTAGTCATTATCCTCTCGTTGGTGATAGTGAGCGCGTCGCTGATTGGTATCCAGTATGTATGCTCTTCTAGGAAGATCTTGATAGATTATACTGTCTTGATGAAGCACGGCTAGATAAAGGGGACGTTGATGCAGCTGGATTCTATATTCTCCCAGTGGCAGCTCGATCACAGAACCAGAATCTAATGCCGTGCGGATATTGGTCATCCATAGCGCTATTGTGTCTGTTAACTCTGCTGGCTCTACATTGGCTTGGCCATATTCAAGGGAGGATTCATCTAGAAACTGCATTGATAATCTGAACGCACTTGATGAGATGGGGCGAAGTGTTAACTGGCCGAGATCAAGGTTAAATGTGACCCCGAACCGGTCATAGTTAACCCCCGAAATAGTAGTAGGTTGCTGCATGTTTCGTCCTTGTACTGAAGATGGGCTGGGTTTAGCCATCGTACATCGGAACCACCTTAATGATTAAACATCCAGAGTGAACTCTATGTTCGGTAGAGACGAACAATTCAACACCTTAGCGATAGTATTTATTATCTGGCTTAACTGATTTCATCCAGAGAAAGCTCAAAGCTAGGTGCAAAAGTTTCCAGGAAGTAGAGCATTTCGGGTGTTTCCCTTTCTTTCAACATCGACTCTAATCTTTTTTTCGCCTGCACGAACTCATGGTTTCCTGCAGAGAGTTCTTCAAGACACTTTAGATAGGCGCAAATAGTATCCGCTTGTTTTACTATTGCTTTGTCTTCGGGATGAACCGATTCTGACACTAAGAATGGTTCAAAATCTTCGCGAAACTCTTCTGGTAGCATAGAGAGCAATCTTTGTTCAGCGGCAGACTCTATCTTCTTGTATTCTTTGGCTATGTCCGGGTTAAAGTACTTAACTGGAGTGGGCAGGTCGCCCGTGAGTACTTCGCTGGTATCATGATACATACCGTATATTGCAATTCTTTCCGGATTAACCTCACCGTTAAACTTCTTGTTTTTTATTACTGCCAGAGCATGAGCGACAAAGGCAACCTGTAAGCTGTGTTCAGAAATGTTCTCTTTAGATACGAGGCGCATTAGTGGCCAGCGGTGAATAAGCTTCATTCTGGCTAGGTGAGCAAAGAAGTGGCTTTGGTTATTTGATTCTGACATTACAACATCCGTATTTTAGGTATAAAAAAACTCCCTTACGGGAGCTTTTATCATAGGAAATTTTACTGTTGGTAGGTAGACAGGAAACGCTCAAATCTACCAATTGCTGCTTCCAGATCTTCAACATGAGGCAGCGTTACAATTCTGAAGTGGTCTGGTTTAGGCCAGTTAAAGCCTGAGCCCTGTACCAACAGCACCTTTTCCTGAATAAGAAAATCGAGCACCATTTTTTGATCGTCTTTGATGTTATACATTTTGGTGTCGATTTTAGGGAACAGGTACATCGCCCCTTTTGGCTTCACGCAGCTTATACCAGGTACCTGTGTAATAAGTTCATAAGCCTTGTCACGCTGCTCAAGTAAACGCCCACCAGGAAGAATAAGTTCATTAATACTCTGATATCCACCAAGTGCCGTTTGAACCGCGTGCTGCATAGGAACGTTGGCACACAGTCGCATGGATGCCAGCATCTCAATGCCGTCAATATATCCCTGAGCAAGGTGTTTCGGGCCTGTCATAAACATCCAGCCGCTTCGGAAACCACATACGCGGTAGGCTTTTGAAAGCCCATTGAAGGTCACTATCAAAACGTCATCGGCTAGGGTCGCGATGGAGGTGTGAGTAGCACCGTCGTACAGTACTTTGTCGTAGATCTCATCGGCAAAAATAATCAGATTGTGCTGACGCGCAATTTCAAGGACTTCTAATAAGAAGTCACGGCTATATACTGCACCTGTCGGGTTATTCGGGTTGATCAGTACGATGCCACGAGTTTTCTTTGTAATTTTGCTCTTGATATCATCAAGGTCAGGATACCAGTCAGATTCTTCATCGCAGATATAATGAACAGGCTTACCACCAGACAGAGAAACCGAGGCTGTCCAAAGCGGATAATCAGGTGCAGGGACAAGAAGTTCATCGCCATTATTCAACAGCGCCTGCATTGACATCACAATTAGCTCAGATACACCGTTACCAATGTAGACATCCTCCACATCAAGGCTACGAATACCTCTTTTTTGGTAGTGCTGAACGACGGCTTTTCTCGCAGAATATAGACCTTTGGAGTCAGCGTAACCCTGTGATGTTGGCAGGTTACGAATAACATCAACAAGGATTTCATCAGGGGCATCAAAACCAAATGGGGCGGGATTACCAATGTTGAGTTTCAGGATTTTATGTCCTTCTTCCTCCATGCGTTTAGCATGTTTTAGTACTGGTCCTCTAATGTCATAGCAGACATTATCGAGTTTTGATGACATCCCGATATTTTGCATTGTGAATTTCCTGATATTTCTTGTTTTGATTTATTAAAGTACACCAAAAAACCAATTGATAGAATAAAAATCTGTTGGAAATTAACATTCTATTGACGGTCAGAGTAAGCGAACTTGCTAGGGTTTGCCGATTTTTTCTCTTGTCCCGTCAGATTGGGTAGATTGATAACTAATATTGCATAAGCAAGGCGCACAAAACCATGCAGTGAACTTGATTTGCTGCGGGTCTGCAAATAGAGTATTCCTCTTATATGCTTAAAACAGTTACAACGTGTAGATTTGCTCCATTTAAGAGGTAGATTTGGTCCAGTTTTATAAAGCGATTGCTGCATTAGCACAGAAAGTTAAGAGTAGCGATGCGCGGAATTGTCGTATTTCACAGGATATTGAAATTTTTTCTGATTTTTCTGCGATTGACTGGCTGGAGGCTCAGCCTCATTATCCAAGATTTTTTTGGCAATCCCGCGACACGAGGGAAGAAGTCGTTGCGTTGGGTAAAATTCACACATTTACCGAGCCAGCGCCAGCCTATGCCATATTGAGTGATGATCAGAGAGTATGGGGCGGCAGAGCGTACGACAGCCAAGACGAAAGAATGCCGTCTTATTTTTTCCTACCCCAAATTGAACTCATTCGCTTCGATCAACATTGGACTCTGAACGTCAATGTCGGAGACGAGGTGTCTCACGCATTAGCAGCTTTAAGCAAGCTAAGTTCTGAGTTTCAAAAACTTCCCCTGTTCGATGCCACCATAAGTTCTGTCACTCATGCTCCAGAGTTACCCGTGTGGACGGAAATGGTCAACACGGCACTAGAGAGCATCGAGCAAGACCAATTTAAAAAAGTAGTATTGGCGAGAAAAACCGAGCTCATCTTAAATGGGGGTGTTTCTCCTGCGCAGCTGATTAAAGCGAGTCGTGAGCAAAATAATCACAGTTTTCATTTCTTGTTTGCTCTTGATAGCCAATCTGCTTTTGTCGGCTCTACGCCAGAGCGTCTATATAGCCGGATTGGAAATGAGCTGGAAACAGAAGCGGTCGCGGGTACGATAGGCCGTGGTCCGAATGCTCAGAAAGATATGGAATTGGCGAACTGGCTGGCTCAGGACAAGAAAAACCTGCAAGAAAACCAGTATGTGGTTGATGATATTGTTGAACGGCTGACTCCACACGCAGATGAGATCGATGCGCAGAAAGAAGCGAACCTCATTCGATTGCGCAAAGTACAGCACCTGAAAAAGGCTATTCGCGCAAGTTTGAAGATGGGTGTTAATGGTGTTCAGTTACTTTCGGCTCTCCAGCCAACTGCCGCAGTTGCAGGATTACCCAGAGAGGCCGCAATAAACTTTATTCGTGACAATGAGCCGTTTGCCAGAGGTTGGTATAGTGGTTCGCTTGGGTTTATAAGTCATCAGAAAGCGGAGTTCTGTGTCGCGATTCGAAGTGCATTTTTTGAGAATAATAAAGTTGAACTGTTTGCCGGAGCCGGTATTGTCCCGGGCTCTAACGCAGATTACGAATGGCAGGAGCTGGATAGAAAAATGGCAACGCTATTGTCTCTTCTGACTGAAAACACTTCCATTGAGGTTGCTTCATGAGCAACCCCGAGAGCAACGCTGTCCCTAATCATCAGGCCATATTAAACCGCATCTGGAGCCAGACAATTCTGGAGGAGCTGACAAGGTTTGGCGTAAAGCATGTCTGCATCGCTCCCGGTTCCCGGTCCACCCCGTTAACTCTTGAAGCAGAAGAAAATACCAAGCTTACAATTCACACACACTTTGATGAGCGAGGACTTGGATTCTTAGCTCTGGGTATTGCAAAAGCCAGTAAAGAACCTGTTGCCATTATTGTCACCTCAGGCACTGCAGTTGCGAACCTGCTTCCTGCTATCACAGAGTCTGGATTGACCAAAGAGAAGCTGGTGGTGCTTACTGCGGATCGTCCTACAGAACTTATTGGTTGTGGTGCAAATCAGGCAATAAATCAGAACGGCATATTCAGCTCCCATGTAACAGGTGCTTTAAACTTGCCTAGCCCAGCCCAGCAAATTCCACTCAACTGGCTATTGAGTAGTGTTGACCAACAGATGTATCAGCAGAGCGAGTTTGGTGGTTCAATACATATCAACTGTCCGTTCCCAGAGCCGCTTTACTCCAATGAAAGTAAAGCGCTGCTTTCAGAATACACACAGAGTGTGAGTAATTGGCAATTAGGTAGCTGCACCTATATCGAACAACAAAAACCGAACGCGAACAACCAGCAATGTTTGCCGAACCTTGCTGCTAAAAAGGGACTGATTGTTGTAGGTAATGTTGCGCTAGAGGAAGCCATTAAAGCTAAACAGTTAGCAGAATGTTTAGGCTGGCCTGTGTTATGTGACCCACAATCAGGCACAACGAGCGAATGGGCTTACTTTGATATCTGGCTTCAGAATAAAAATGCGGCTGATCAGTTAGATGAATGTGAACTGATTGTTCAGGTGGGTGCTCGTCTGGTTTCCAAAAGAGCCGATGCTTTCATTAAGAATGCTGTTAAGAGTGGTTGTGCTCAACTTGTTTTGGTTTCTGAATCAACTCAGCGTTTAAACCCAAACCATTTATCTATGACGCACATCGCTGCGAACATTTCTGACTGGCTGATCGAACAGATTCGAAGCGTTGAAGGTGTTCGTTCTCAGCATAAGCATTGGTGTGATGAGCTAAAGCAGTTTTCAGAGACCGTGAGTTCTAGCATGGAGTTTTCGACGCAGTTGAGTGAAGTTGAGCTTGCTCATAAGCTTGCTCGTATCGAGAGTGAACATACTCTGTTTATTGGCAATAGCTTGATTGTTCGACTGTTGGATATGGTTGGTAAAGTTAACCAAAAGCAAGTATTTACTAACAGGGGAGCATCCGGAATAGATGGGCTGGTGGCGACTGCTGTTGGGGTACAAAAGGCGGAAAACCAACCGTTACTCATGCTGCTTGGTGATACTTCTCTGTTATACGATTTGAACTCGTTGGCACTGGCTGGTAAATGTCAAAAGCCAATGGTTATTGTCGTTACCAACAACGATGGTGGGGCTATATTCGACCTGCTACCTGTACCACAGCAGCAAAAGAAGTCGTTGTATCAAATGCCACATGGGTATCAGTTTGAACATGCGGCAGCTCAGTTTGGTCTTGGATATAACAAACCGTCAACCATGACAGAGTTGGCAGACATGACCGACAAGCATTTAAAAGACGGTAAGGGGTGCTTGTTACTCGAAGTTCAAACACCACCAGAGCAAGCAACGTTGGCGATAAAAGAGCTGGTTTCGAAAACGATAAATGTTAGCCACTAATTACCATGCACCTGAAGCGCGCCACCTCAAAGATAGGGGGAATTCTGATTCGTCAGTATTGGTGTTTGTACATGGTTTGTTGGGGGATGGGCAGGATTGGTCGAACATAGTTGATGAGCTAAGCGAATATCATCGAATTACTGTCGACCTTCCCGGTCATGGAAAAAGTCAGGGTATGCGCTGTGATAGTTTTGATGATGCCAGTGAGCAAATAAAAAAGGCGGTAGAGTTTCAGTTACAATCCGCAGGATTAAGTCAGCAGTTACCAATGGTGCTGATAGGTTATTCCCTCGGAGCTCGCCTTTTGATGTATTCCCTGACGCAATGCTTCTATGCAAACTGGAATGTAGTCCAAGCCTTTATTGAAGGTGGAAACTTCGGTCTAAAAGAGGACGAAGCAAAACAGCAACGTCTGGTCAACGATCAGCATTGGACTGGGCGATTTAATAATGAAGAGATTCGAACAGTGTTAGCGGACTGGTATCAGCAGCCTGTTTTTGCTTCTCTTACTAAGGAGCAACGAGAGAATTTGGTTTCAACTCGTGCATCTAATAAAGGGGAGGCTGTTGCTGCCATGTTGATGGCAACTTCGTTAGGGAAGCAGCCTTACCTGTTAAATAGGCTCCAAAATATCAATGTTCCGCTACACTATATTTGTGGCGAAAAAGATAAGAAATTTTTCGAATTGGCAGAGCAAAGCAAGCTATCCTATTCAGTAGTAGAGGGGGCTGGACATAACGTCCACAAAGAGGCTCCAAAGCTTTTTGTGAAGCTGATTCGTGATCAACTGGGTGAGACAACACCCTTAAGTTAAGAAAGAACAAACTTGGAATAGAAAATGGCAAAAACAGTTGGAATTACTGAAGAAGAACTTTACGCACCGGTAGCATGGAATGACTGTAGTTCTGAATATGAAGATATTCATTTCCACAAGTCTGAAGATGGCATCGCTAAAATTACTATCGCACGCCCTCAGGTACGTAATGCATTCCGTCCACAAACCGTAAAAGAGATGATGAAGGCACTTGCGGATGCTCGTTATGATGAGAACGTTGGTGTTATCATTCTGACTGGCCTGGGTGAAGATGCATTCTGTTCTGGTGGTGACCAGAAGATTCGTGGCGACTACGGCGGTTACAAAGATGACGAAGGTACACATCACCTGAATGTTCTTGATTTCCAGCGTCAGATTCGCACATGTCCTAAGCCGGTTATCGCTTCAGTTGCTGGTTGGGCTGTTGGTGGTGGTCACGTACTTCATATGATGTGTGACCTGACAATCGCTGCTGAAAATGCGCAGTTTGGTCAAACTGGTCCTAAAGTCGGCTCGTTTGATGGTGGTTGGGGTGCTTCTTATATGGCTCGCATCGTTGGCCAGAAGAAAGCTCGTGAGATCTGGTTCCTATGCCGTTTCTACGATGCTAAGGAAGCACTTGATATGGGCCTTGTAAATACAGTGGTTCCTGTAGCGGACCTGGAAAAAGAGACCGTTCGCTGGTGCCGTGAAGTTCTTCAGCACAGCCCGATGGCACTTCGCTGCCTTAAAGCTGCACTTAATGCTGATTGTGATGGTCAGGCAGGCCTGCAAGAGCTGGCTGGTAATGCAACCATGATGTTCTACATGACGGAAGAAGGGCAGGAAGGACGCAATTCATTTAACGAAAAGAGAAGACCTGACTTCTCTAAGTTCCCTCGTAACCCATAACCGAGAACTTAATTACTCTCCCTGCTTCGCTGATAAAGCGTTGCAGGGATTCCGAGGTACTCCCTCGATTGCTTACCAAATAAAGAGAAATTCCCCATGCGTAATGCCAAGTTATATCGTTACCAACTTCCTATGGATAGTGGTGTCGTGCTTCGCGATGAGAAACTGGTACATAGAAATGGTTGGATAGTTGAACTATCGGAAGATGGTAAAACTGCCTATGGTGAAATTGCACCATTACCCGGATTTAGCCGAGAATCCTTTGAAGAAGCGGGTTTACAGGCACAGGAGCAACTTGAGCTCTGGGTTTCAAATCAGTCTGTCGACTTTGATGCACTGCATCCTTCAGTAGCATTTGGCATATCTGTCGCCGAATGTGAGTTAGCAGGAGAACTCCCTGAAGGTGGAAACTATTACAGCGCGCCATTGTGCTCAGGTGATCCGGATGAACTTATCCCTGCTTTGGATTCCCTGCCGACAGAGAAGAAAGTCGCCAAAATAAAGGTCGGACTTTATGAGCCTATTCGTGATGGCATGATTGTGAATCTGTTTCTGGAAAGTATTCCTGACTTAACTCTGCGCCTTGATGCAAATCGTGCCTGGAATCCGGATAAAGCACAAAAGTTCGCTAAATACATCAATCCCTCTTATCGTCAACGCATTGAGTTTTTGGAAGAGCCTTGTAAAAAGCCTGAAGAGAGTTTCGCTTTCGCTATGGACACAGGCATTGCGATTGCCTGGGATGAAACACTACAAAACGCAGTGAAAGAACCAGGTTTTGAACTGGAGAACCTGACTGGGGCAAAGGTTATTGTTATCAAGCCAACCTTGATCGGCTCTATTGCACGTTGTAAGGCATTAGTTGAGGACGCATCACGTTTAGCCATTAACGTTGTTATCAGTTCCAGTATTGAATCAAGCCTTGGATTAAATCAGCTCGCAAGAATCGCCAAATGGCTGACACCAAATGAAGTTCCAGGATTAGACACCATTAAGTTGTTTGGTCAGCAACTGGAAGTGGCATGGCCGAAATGTGAATTACCTGTGGTGCGTTTACATGATCAAGAAGTGGTTTGGCAGAGCTAATTGATGTCTACCCTGGTTGCCGACTGGGCACTTAAGAAACCAGAGCAAGTTGCACTCTATACTCCTGGCGGGTCTTATACATGGAAGGAGTTAGAGGCGATTGTCAGAAATATCCGCTGGAACCTGATAAGGCAGGGGATAGAAAAAAATGATGTTATTGCTCTGGTTGCTAAAAATTGTCCGGATCTACTGTTTATCTATCTGGCATTGCTAGAGATAGAAGCGGTACCTGCTTTTATATGCCCTCAACCTGAGATGCAACTGGAGAGAAAGTTTAATGTTCTTGAGTGTTCTCATGTCTGGTGGGGGAAAGAGTCTCGCAAACATTTTTCTGAAGAAGAGCTTGAACGCGCAGCTCGCTACCATGAGGTTGTGATCAAAACGGACGCTCCGACAGGCCGAGTATCTGAACACAACGTAAGCCCGAGCTCACCTCTGGCAAGCATTGTCTTCACCTCTGGTACCACAGGAGAACCTAAAGCGGTTGCTCATACGGCTTCACAGCATATCGCTTCTGCTAAAGGTTTGTTAGAGCAGATAACATTTGAGAGTGAAGACTGCTGGCTACTCAGTTTGCCTACATATCATGTATCGGGTTTGGCGATAGTCTGGCGCTGGCTCTTTTCGGGAGCAAAGATAAAAATAGGTTCGGGCGAACATTTAGGTAAGGATCTCGAAGGGGTTACCCACGCGTCGCTTGTCGCTACTCAACTAAAGCGCCTTCTTGATAGTGGAAACGCTCTGACATTGAAGCGAGTGTTACTAGGTGGTAGCCATATTCCCACCGACTTAACTCAGCGTGCCAATCAAAGGGGGATTGAAACCTGGGTTGGCTACGGCATGACAGAAGCGGCATCAACGGTGACAGCGAAGAGAGCAGATAGCTCGGAAGGCGTCGGATATCTCTTGTCCGGTAGAAAGATTAAGCTTCAAGGTGAAACGATCTTTATTGGTGGAAAAACCCTTGCAGAAGGCTACTACCGAAAAGGGAAGCTGACGTCTCTGACTACAGATGGATGGTACAACTCTAAAGATTTGGGTGTTTGGGTCGGAGATGAGCTTAAAGTCATAGGCAGGGCAGATAACCAGTTTATTTCTGGTGGTGAGAACATCCATTGTGAAGAGATTGAAGCCGTTCTGAACAGGCATCCTTTGATTAGCCAAGCGATAATCATTCCGGTCAAAAACAGAGAGTTCGGGCACAGGCCTGTTGCGCTTGTTCAGTCTGACGCAACTCTTGAACAGCTAGAACTGAGTGATTGGTTAGCCGACAAACTGGTGAAGTTCAAAATACCTGATGCGTATTACCCTATGCCTGAGATGGATAGTGGTAATATCAAAGTATCCCGTAAAGCGCTTAAAAGCTGGTATAAAAAAGAAGTGCAGAATCGGTGACTAAGCGAAAAAGCACTTCAGGGGGAACCCCGAAGGGGAAGCGGTGACGGTGATCACCGCTTTTTTTGTTTCTGAGATTTGTTAAGGTTAAGCCAGCGCTTTCTTCATTTCCGCAGCGACTTTGTCCACTTTACCCAGACCAACAATAACCTGAAGACCGCCTTTACCAATTGGCACAACTCCAGCAGCACCTAGCTGTTTAAGTTTTGCTGAGTCAGCAAGAGATGAGTCTTTAACGGTTAAACGCAGACGAGTGATACAGTTGTCCACTTCTACGATGTTATCTGCACCACCGATTGCTACGATATATTCTTTCGTCAGCTCTGGGATATTATCTGCGATCTCTGAGGCTGTTTCGTTATCGTCACGACCTGGTGTTTTCAGGTTGAACTTAACGATAGCGAAACGGAACACGCTGTAGTAAACCACGAAGAACACGATACCTAGTGGGATCAGCATATACCAGTTAACCGCTAACGGATTTTGAGTGGATAACAGGAAGTCTATTAGGCCGGCAGAGAAGCCAAAGCCTGCAATCCACTCCATGTTTGCTGCAACGTATAGTGAAATACCTGTCAGAACGGCGTGGATGAAATAGAGTGCCGGAGCAAGGAACATGAAGCTAAACTCTAGCGGTTCTGTGATACCAGTAAAGAATGAAGCAAATGCACCTGCAAGCATAATAGAAAACGTTGCATTACGGTTTTTCTTGTGAGAACTGTGGTAGATAGCCAGTGCAGCACCTGGCAGGCCGAACATCATGATTGGGAAGAAGCCAGCCTGATACATACCCGTCTGACCCACAATTGCTCTGCCTTCAGCAATAGACTGCGCACCGCCCAGGAAGTTAGGAATATCATTGATACCTACAACATCAAACCAGAACACAGGGTATAGTGCGTGGTGCATACCGATAGTCAGCATCAGGCGGTTAAAGAAGCCGAACAGACCTGCGCCTACCGCCCCCATAGATTGAAGCTGAGTGCCGAATACAGACAATGAATCGTATACAACGGGCCAGATGTAAAGAAGTACAAATGACAAACCCATACCAGCGATAGACGTCAGAATCGGTACAAGACGTTTACCACTGAAAAATGCCAGTGCTTTTGGAAGTGTTACGTCACAGAAGCGGTTGTAGATCTCAGCAGAGATAATACCGATGATAATACCTACAAACTGGTTACCCACTTTGGCGAAAGATCCCGACACCTCGTATGCTGGCACTTGTAACAGTTGTGCCGCTGATTCAGGCTCTAGCAGGGTTGTTACTACCATAAAGCAGACAAAACCCGACAAAGCAGCAGAGCCACTCTTATCATGACTCAAACCGAATGCAACACCAACAGCGAACAGTAAGGCCATGTTATCTATAATGGCGCTACCAGACTTAATAAGGAAAGCTGCAAACAGATTGTCCGCCCCCCAACTTACAGGATCCATCCAATAACCAATACCCATAAGGATTGCCGCAGCGGGAAGTGTTGCGACAGGAACCATAAGGGCTTTACCCACTTTTTGCATATAACCAAGCACATTCATCTGTACTATTCCTATTTAATGATTCATCAAAAAAATTAATTGAAATAAATTGGGAATTTGAACCAGCTCCCTAACGGCGGTATTTAATACTTATTTCTCGTCGCGAACAAACTAAATTCTTGATAGCATAAATTAAATTTTTTAATGCATAAGTGTAAGTGGATGACAAATAACCAGTTGCTTCTGCGAAATCTTCATACCTTTACAGTGGCTGCGCAAAGCCTCAGCTTTACTCAGGCGGGGCTTCAGCTTCATATCACTCAGGGAGCAGTGAGTCACCGGATTAAGGTGTTAGAGAAAGAACTTGGTTTTAGCCTTTTTGTAAGGGGAACACGAAAGCTTGAACTGACTCCCGAAGGCGAAAGATTTAACAAGACACTGACAAAGTCCCTTAATGCCATCTATTCGGATATTAATGACATCAACTCCACGGAAATGACGGGTGAGCTTACAATTGCCGTTTCTCCAAACTTTGCCAATGGATGGCTGTTTCCTCGTTTGTCTGATTTCAAGCAACGCTTTCCTGGCTTCAACCTCAATATCCGGATTCAGGATAAACAGCAAGATCTCATAGCCAACAACATTGACGTCGCTTTTTATTACGGTGGAGAGCACCTGAATGATGTCTATTGCCAGCCTCTGATGGAGGAGAGTTATGTTCCGGTTTGTACACCAGAATATGCTAAGAGGCTACGTTTGTATGAAGATGGCAAAGAAGCACTGAAGCGAGTCAATTTTCTCCACTCAAAAGGCTCAAGGGCATGGGAAAAGTGGCTGAGTCATATGGGTTTGGATATAAATGCTAGTCAGCAAACTTATATTATCGACTACCCGGGAATGGAAATTTCCGCAGCCAGGTACTCTTCGGGAATCGCAATGGGGCGCTACTTGTCTGTAAAGCCGATGATAGACAGTGGTGAACTGGTTACCCCGTTTGAAGGGATGAAAACCAGCCTCAAGTATTGTTTTTTGTGCCCACAAGGCTCGGAAACCCGCCCGAAGATAAAAACCTTTCTTAGCTGGGTAGAGAATCAACTTACTTAATTTGAATATAATTTAGTTCAAAACGGCATTTAACAAACATATAACCTGAGCTCATAATAATCGAGTATTTAGTCTTAACAGGAATAAGAGATGACTCGGGTTCTGCTTATTTTAGTTGTCGCAATCCAGCTTCTGATTGCAATGCAGTCTGAGGGTTTGATCAGAGCTCTGTCAGAGCTATCCGCATTTCTGACCATCATAATGCTGGTTTTTACCATCAAACGAGACAAGCAATCGCGTTGAAAAAATCAGACTTACTTACGATCCAATAGTTCACTTACACAGCATTTTACTTATACAACAAGCAACCAAGTGAGTGAAGAAACCGATATGGCTACCCATAACCCGATACCGAACAGTAGTGGTTTGGCTCCTGCTTTTTTTAGCTTCTCTACTGAAATACCACATCCTATTAAGAACAGACAAACAACCAAAGTTTGCTTTGCTATATTGAATATGCCTTGGTATATAGCTTCAAACTGAGGTAAGTGATCACTGACTAAAATAGCAACGCAATAAAACAATATGAAGTAGGGAATTGTCATCTTGCTGTTTTTGCTTTTAAACAGAAAAGCGCTGAAGAAAGCAACGGGTATAATCCAGAGTGCACGAGCTAACTTCAGTGTTGTTGCTGTTTTTAACGCTTCTTCACCATATGCCGATGCAGCACCCACCACAGAGGAGGTATCATGAATGGCAATTGCTGCCCAGGTACCAAAGGTGTGTTGATCTAACCCCAATGCGTGGCCGATAACTGGAAATACAAACAGGGCGATAGAATTGAGCACAAACACGGTAGCGAGCGCCAAGCCTGTTTGCTCTTCATTTGCTTGTATCGCTGGAGAAACGGCAGCTATGGCGCTACCGCCACAGATAGATGTTCCTGCAGAAATCAGGTAGCCCGTTTTGCGTTCCAGCTTTATTTGTTTTGCTACCAGTGTACCGATAAGCAGGGTTCCAAAAATGGTCGCAACGATTAAACCTATGCCCTCTCCGGTTACAGTAAGCGCTTCTTGAAAGTGGATGCCAAATCCAAGCCCAACAATGGACCAGGCGAGCAGCTTTTTGGTAAGTTTGGCTGTCGATATATTATCTGGAACCAGCCCAAGGCTAGAGAGCAAAAAGCCGATCACCAGTGCCGTGGGGGAGGTCACCCACGGCATAAGGCAAAAGATCGCAGACAAATAAAAAATAATGGTTTTTTTATGCATATTTACAGTGCTGAAAAGTACAACAACGCTTTAAGTACTTAACGGTAGCTTCCCCGCAACTGGCTGACTTTATCTTTCAATAACAGACAGCTGGCTTCATTGGCCGGTATTGGTTCTGATGCTTCTATTTCTAGCTTTGAACGGAACCTTTTTGGCAGGCCTTTGCAAGCACGACCACGGTAACGACTAAAGTAACTGCCCCAGAGCCCTTTTAACGCCATTGGTATTACCGGGACTGGAGAGCGTTTTAGTATGATGTCGACACCGCGCATAAACTCATGTATTTCACCATCACTAGTGAGTTGCCCTTCAGGGAAAATACAAACGAGGTGTCCCTCTGAAAGAGCGGCTTCTACTTCGGTAAAAGCTTTACGTACTGAACTTCTATTGGTGCCATCAATAGGGATAACACCGGCACGATTGAGAAAACGTTTTAGGGGCGGTAAGTTCGCGTAGTTCTCTTCCATAACAAACCGGATCAAACGTGGGCATACCGCGCTGAGAAGAAGCGCGTCCATATAGCTTACATGGTTGCAAACGATCAGAGCACCACCTTTCTCTGGAAGGTGCTGTAAGTTTACGTGTTTTACCCGATAGAGTAGGTGGGTAAGGATCCAAACCAGAAACCGGACTACGTATATAGGGGCCTGAAGGAATAGATAGAGTGCCATGCACAGGTTAAGTATGGCTAAAAACAGGAATAGGTGAGGAATCTCCAGTTCTAGTACCCCAAGGAAGACGATGCCCAGAACCGCGCTACCTACCATAAACATTGAGTTATAGATGTTATTGGCAGCAATCACCTGTGAACACTGTCTCTCACTGGCTCTGTGTTGCATTATGGTATAAAGCGGAACAATAAACAGCCCACCGGATGTACCAAGCAGAGTTAGATAAATGAACAGAGGCCACAGTTCAGAGTACGAAATAAACTCGAAAAATGTCAGGAATATCGGTAGATCGTGAGGGATAGAAGATGCTAACAAAAAGCCAAATACTGAAATACCTAAACTGCCAAGTGGGACGATTCCGATCTCTATTCTGCCATTGGAAAGTTTGTCACAAAGCAGTGAACCAAGGGCAATACCGATGGAAAACAGTGCGAGTAGAAAGGAAACGGCTGCCTCATTACCATTTAAGTAAACTTTGGTGAAGTTCGGAAACTGTGTGAGATAAGCTGCACCCAGAAACCAGAACCAACTTATGGCGATGATGGCCTGAAAAATAACTCGATCTTTTTTCCCAATCGCAATGGTTTTTCGTGTCTGGCTCCAGGGACGCCAACGGATTTTAGCTTTAGGATCTGCTGCTGGTGTTTTTGGAATGAAAGAGGCGGATAGATAACCGGCTACAGCGAAAATAACCACTGCGCTTGCTGCGACATACTCAGCCCCTTTTTGTGAAGCAATAATGCCAGCGCCAAGGGTTCCTATCAGAATGGCCAGAAATGTACCTGTTTCAACCAGAGCATTGCCAGTGATCAATTCATTGCACTTCAAGTGTTGAGGTAGCAAGGCATATTTAACTGGGCCAAAAAAGGCGGATTGAGTACCCATCAAAAATAGAAGAAGCAACAAAATCGAATAGCTATGAGTGACAAAACCAATAGCACCCAGCACCATGATGCAAATCTCAGCCAGTTTTACCTTTCGGATAAACCAGTCTTTATCAAATTTGTCAGCAAGCTCGCCCGCCAAAGCGGAAAAAAGGAAGAAGGGTAAAATGAAAAGCCCGGCTGCCAAATTGATAAATAAGTTCGAGGATACGGGGAGTGCACTACTACCTGCGAACGCAACAAAAATCAGCAGTACGTTCTTAAAGATGTTGTCGTTAAATGCCCCGAGAAATTGGGTGACGAAGTAAGGCAAAAAGCGCCTTTGCGTCATTAGTGAACCTTTAGAGGTCATTGGTAATCCTTTTAACGAGCGAGGTAGTTGTCCAGAAGGTTTTTGATTAGCTTTTTACCGTCAATAGGCTCTGAAGCAAAAAACTTATCATCCACGCTCAAAAGAGTGATTCCATGAACTCCGGCCCAGAGTACACGGCTTGATTCGACAATCTCTACTCGTGTTTTCTCAGGAGATATCACGCCAATTAGGTGTTCTAGCATGCCTGTCATATTATCAATCCTTTCAGATTGCCATTCAGGTAACTCTTCACCTTGCATGGTGTGCTGGAAGATCAGTTGCCATCGATTCGGATTTAACTTAGCGAAATCGTGATAGCAATAGGCAAGCAGGTAAAGTGCCTGGTAGGGAGATTCGGCTTCTTTTACTGAAAGTGCGGCTTCTTCTTTAAGCTCGTCGACGGTTTGTGCTACTACATGCAATAAGAGTATGTTGTAGTTTCCAAAGACGTTAACCAGTGTGCTTGGCGCATAGCCAATCATGGTTGCTACTTTTCTTAAACTGAGCTCGTGATGAGTATTGTTTTTTAGGTACTCTTTCACCTTTGAGAGCGTTAACTCAATCAGCTCTTCTCTGGTGTGATCGTTTCTTCGTGCCATGACAAACTTAAATATAGAACAATGTTCAATATTTTATGTAGCTCAATAATCACCGTCAAGAAAACCCTCTGCCCCTTATACAAAAAGGTTAACTGTGCTAGGGTATTTGGCTGGTTCTATAATTAGTAAAGCTCTAATTAACATTCTGAAACAATGTTAATGGTAGGTAAGATTTATTTATGGAACATATGACTATATAGTCAGAATAAGTCTAATAACGAATAGTTAGTCTAGTGAAAGGAAAGTTATGAAACGTATTTTTGCAATGGTAGCTCTGTTGATGCTTACCGTTACAACGTCTCCCATTGTCGAGGCGAAGAAGTTTGGTGGAGGCAAGTCTTTTGGTAAAAGCTTTAAGACAGCGCCAGCACCGAAGCAGACAACTCAGAACACCAACTCAATCAAAAAAGATCAGACTCAAAATGCCGGTGCTAAAAGAGGCCTGATGGGTGGCTTACTGGGCGGTTTACTTGCTGGTGGTTTGCTTGCAGCGTTCTTTGGTGGGGCTTTTGAAGGTATTCAGTTCCTGGATATTCTGATTATGGGTCTGATTGCTTACTTTGCATTTAAGTTCATGCGAGGCATGCTTGGTTCTAAGCAAGGCAGTATGAATCAGCATTCGTATTCTGGCGCTAACTATGGTTCTGGTTCGCAAAATCCGTTTGAGCAGAAGCAGCAATCAAACTTCCAGAGCTTTGAGCAGCAAGGCCAGGGCAGTGCTCAGGCGACAGGTGGTTTTGGTAGCAATGGATACAGCGATGTGCCGCATAACTATCCACCGGGATTTGATCAGGTAGCTTTCATTAATGGTTCGCGTGAGCATTACCGTATACTTCAGGGTGCATGGAACCACAATGAGCTCCACACTATTGAAGAGTATGTCGCACCAGCACTGTATGAAGAGCTTAAGAGTGAAAGAGCGAAGCTTGAAGGTGAGCAGCATACGGATGTGATGTATGTAGATGCTGAGATTGTGAGAGCAGATTACGACTCTCAGAAAGCACAGTTAAGCCTTCAGTTCAGTGGCCGATACCGTGATGCAGTTGAAGGTATTGAAGAAGATATTGAAGATATCTGGCATCTTGAACGCGATCTGACAGCACCTAACGCACCTTGGCTGATTGTCGGGATTCAAGGCTAGCACCACTTCATTCCAGATTAAGTTAATATCGAAAGCCTCTGTATTCAGAGGCTTTTTTCGTTAATTAAGCACGCTTAGTATTTAGCCTCAAAAGCTCAGTTTCAGGTTGAGCGTTGCGCCATCCAAATTCTTGGTTGGAAATACTCTAATTTGGGGGCCAACAAGATGATTCAAACCTACGCCCATGGCACATCCCACTGTGTTGTAAGCTAGATCAGCACTACTGGCGTGACCATAATCCATTTTATCGTACAGCTCTTTTGCCGCACCAACCGCGACACATACACCGAACGATGTTATCCAGTCCTGTGTCACCATCTGTGTACCATAGCCAAGAGCCGCACTGAGACCGAGGTGTAGCTTCTTGTCTTCCTCAATGTCAGCAAAAGCTTTTTCTGAAAGTAACGAGATTACAAATCCCAATAAAATCAACTTTATAGCAACCATGTGTTTCCTTGTTACATTTGAACTGGCTACTACTTTTAGCAAAAAAAAAGCCAGCCTTCACGGCTGGCTTTTTAAATTGGAACTGATAACCAATTGATATAATTGGTAATTAAGCGTTATCAGCCTGAATGGCAGTTAGTGCGATTGTGTATACGATATCGTCAACTAGTGCGCCACGAGACAGGTCGTTTACTGGCTTGCGCATGCCCTGAAGCATAGGACCGATAGATACAAGGTCCGCAGAACGCTGTACAGCTTTGTAAGTTGTGTTACCAGTGTTTAGGTCTGGGAACACAAATACTGTTGCTTTACCCGCAACTGGAGAGTTAGGTGCTTTAGAAGCAGCAACGTTCTCCATGATCGCAGCATCGTACTGTAGAGGGCCATCGATAACTAGATCAGGGCGCTTCTCTTTAGCAAGCTTAGTTGCTTCACGTACTTTATCTACGTCTGCACCTTTACCAGATTCACCAGTAGAGTATGAGATCATCGCAACGCGAGGGTCGATACCAAAGGCTGCTGCAGATTCCGCAGACTGTATTGCGATTTCAGCAAGCTGCTCAGCCGTTGGATCCGGGTTGATTGCACAGTCACCGTAAACCAGTACTTGATCAGGCAGTAGCATGAAGAATACAGAAGATACGATAGAAGCATCTGGTGCAGTCTTAATGATCTGGAACGGAGGAACGATGGTGTTTGCCGTTGTGTGAACAGCACCAGAAACCAGACCGTCCACTTCGTCATTCTCTAGCATCATCGTGCCAAGGAATACAGAGTCTTCCAGTTTCTCGCGAGCAACAACTTCAGTCATGCCTTTCTTAGCACGAAGCTCTACTAGGCGAGCAACGTAGTTTTCACGTACTGCATTAGAGTCGATGATTTCTACGCCAGTACCCAGCGTTACGCCTTGCTGCTCAGCAACACGATGAATCTCTTCAGGGTTACCCAGAAGCACACATGTTGCGATACCGCGCTCGGCACAGATAGCCGCAGCTTTAACTGTACGTGGCTCATCACCTTCAGGAAGAACGATACGCTTACCAGCTTTACGAGCAAACTCAGTTAGCTGGTAACGGAATGCTGGTGGGCTCAGACGACGAACGCCGCCAGTGCCTTCAGTTAGCGAGTCGATCCATGGGCCGTCAATGTGACCAGCAACGTGATCGTTTACAAACTCGATACGCTCTTTATCGTCCGCTGGAACTTCTAGGCTGAAGCTCTGAAGGTTCAGAGAAGTCTGCCATGTGTTGCCTTCAACCTGGAAGATTGGCAGGCCAGTATCGAATGCGCGCTGACACAGTTTCTGGATCTCTTTAGGAAGATCGTAACCACCGGTCAGAAGTAGAGCACCAATCTCAACACCGTTCATCGCTGCCAGAGCTGCTGCTACGATTACGTCTGGACGGTCTGCTGAAGTTACCAGTAGAGAGCCAGGACGGAAGTGTTCGATCATATGTGGTACAGAGCGTGCACAGAAAGTGATGCTCTTGATACGACGCTTGTACATTTCACCTTCGCTGATGATGTCAGCTTTAAGGTGTTTAGCCATATCGATAGCACGAGTTGCGATCAGGTCAATGCGCCAAGGCACACAACCAAGAACACGAATCGGGCTAGTGTTGATGATTTCCATCGCTTTAATGTCAGCTTGTTTTGCTGCATCAGCGTCATCGAAAATCTCAGATAGATCCGGGCGGGTACGACCAGCTTCGTCAACAGGTGCGTTAAGCTTGTTGATAATCACACCAGAGATGTTCTTATTCTTAGTGCCGCCGAAGTTGGAAACAGCAAGCTCAATACGCTCACGAAGCTGTGAAGGATTGTAAGTGCCCGGAGTTGCAACAAATACAATTTCAGCGCCAAGTGTTTTCGCAACTTCCTGGTTAACCTGGTTTGCGAATGGGTGCTTACGAGTTGGAACAAGACCTTCGATTAGCGTTACTTCAGCACTGTTAACCTGGTTGTAGCGTTCAACGATAGACTCAAGCAGCACATCCATCTTCTCGTTACCAATCAGAGACTCAGCTTCATGCATTGGTGTCGGAGCTGCAGTTTTCATATCACTGCTTGCTTCAATGATTGTAGAAGTCAGATCGGGCGTGTTACCACCGTGGCGTGGTTGTGCAATAGGCTTAAAGAAAGAAACACTTACACCTTTGCGCTCCATAGCGCGAATTACACCTAAACTAACACTGGTTAGACCAACACCAGCGCTGATAGGCACAAGCATAATAGTACGGGACATTTGTAGAGTACCTTTGGCAAGTAGATTTAGCTCAAATCACGCAAGGGGGAAGTGACGAGCTCCGATACAAAACTGGCTAACTTTCGTTAGCCAGTTAATCTTTATTCTTACAGACCTGCTAGTTTTGCAGTGTCTTCAGCGATGACCAGCTCTTCGTTAGTAGAGATAACAATTGCTGGGATACGGCTGTCTTCAGTTGTGATAACGCCTTCGCCACCGAAGCGAGCTTTAAGGTTAGCTTCACCATCAACTTCAATGCCGAATACACCAAGACGGTTAAGAACCATCTCACGGATAGGAGCAGAGTTTTCACCGATGCCACCAGTGAATACGATAGCGTCAAGACGACCTTCTAGAGTTGCAGTGTAACCAGCAACGTACTTAGCAAGACGGTGACAGAACACGTCCATCGCACGAGTTGCTTCTTCTTTCTCACCGTAGTTGTCTTCAACAAAACGACAGTCAGAAGTCACTTGAGTAAGACCCTGAAGACCAGACTCTTTAGTTAGCATTGTGTTGATCTTCTCAACAGAGTAACCAAGTGCATCGTGCATGTGGAAGATGATAGCTGGGTCGATGTCACCACAACGAGTACCCATTACCAGACCTTCTAGAGGAGTAAGACCCATAGAAGTGTCTACAGATTTACCGTTCTTGATAGCACATACTGAAGCACCGTTACCTAGGTGGCAGTTGATGATGTTTAGCTCATCTGCTGGTTTACCTAGACGCTCTGCCGCTTCGCGAGCGATAAACAGATGAGAAGTACCGTGCATGCCGTAACGACGGATACCGTGCTCTTTGTACAGATCGTATGGAAGTGCGTATAGGAACGCTTCTTCAGGCATTGTCTGGTGGTAAGCAGTGTCGAATACCGCAGACATTGGTAGACCAGGGAATGCTTTTTGCGCAGCCTTAATACCAACAATTGCAGCTGGGTTGTGAAGAGGTGCTAGAGTTGCACAGTCTTCGATACCTTTTAGTACTGCATCGTCAATAAGAACAGATTGAGTGAATTTCTCACCACCGTGAACTACACGGTGACCGATAGCTTTAAGCTGCTCAGAAAGCTCTGGCTTAGAAGCAAGAATAGTTTCTACGATGAAAGAAAGAGCTTCATCGTGTGCAGCGCCATCACCAAGTTGAGCTTCGTGCTTACCATCAAGTTTCCACTTGATGCGTGCTTCCGGAAGATGCAGACACTCTGCAAGACCTGTTAGATGCTCGTCGCCATTGGTTGCGTCAACGATAGCGAACTTAAGTGAAGAACTACCGCAGTTTAAAACTAAAACTAGCTTAGACATGGTTAAATACCTGTTAATCGTCTGTATAAGGGTGAAAATTAGTCTCAAGAATAGCTCAAACGAGAGATCCTCGGGCTACTCTAGGTCAATAATACTTCATTATCCTTAATGTTGAGAACTGTGAACACAACTCGTATTCACATATGCAATCCTTGCATCGACCATCATAAATTTGCCAATATTGTAACTTACAGCAACAATGATATTGTGGGCTCGCAAAGAATAACGATAATGGCCCAATATAACAAAAAAAATTTGAAAAACCTTAACATTCATCAATTTTTTGCACTTTTATTTGAATGATTAAACTTTTTTTGAGCGTGAGGTCGAGATGAGCAATAAGACAGGTTTTGTCCACTCTTTTAGAGATGGACAGAAATACATGGATATCTGGCCCTTGAGAAAGGAGCTTTCTCCTATCTTCCCAGAGAATCGTGTGATCAAAGCGACGCGATTTGGTGTGAAGGTAATGCCTGCCGTTGCAGCAATTAGTATTTTAATCCAGATGTCCTTTCAGAATTATCAGGCAATGCCTCAGGCTATCGTTGTGGCTTTGTTTGCGATAAGTATGCCACTTCAGGGAATGTGGTGGTTGGGTAATCGCTCAAACACCAAGCTCCCTCCTGCACTTGCTGGTTGGTATCATGAACTGCACCAGAAGATTCTCGAAACCGGGTATGCTCTTGAGCCCGCGAAAGCAAAACCAAGATACAAAGAGTTGGCGGTTATTTTGAACCGTGCATTTCGTCAGTTAGACAGAAATGCTCTGGAAAGATGGTTTTAATCAAAATAACGCTCTGACAAGTTTGAAGATAAGCGCGAGTTTTTACTCGCGCTTTTTGTTTCTTATTGCCCTTCTCTCCCTATATCCATCTCTTCAATCCATCAATTTACAGAATAATATTTAAAACTTTCTTCCATTCTTGGACGATAGTGGTAATAATGTTTACGCATTCGTAAAGAAATGCGTACAAACTAAAAAATAAATATTTTGCAAAATGGCATTGAAACAAGAATAAATTGCTAATCAAGGAGTCAAGATGAAGGCAAGCCGAATTATCGCTACTGCTGCACTAGCGGGAGCTGCACTAATGGCATCATCAGGTGTTATCGCAAAAACAGCGACAGTTGCTGTATCACAAATTGTAGAACATCCTGCACTGGACGCTACGCGTCAGGGATTATTAGATGGCCTGAAAGCAAAAGGCTATGAACAAGGTAAGAATCTGGATTTTGATTTTAAAACTGCGCAAGGCAATCCGGCTATCGCTGTTCAAATTGCTCGCCAGTATGTAGGTGAACGTCCGGACGTACTTGTAGGCATCGCGACACCTACAGCGCAGGCTCTGGTATCAGCAACAAAAGACATCCCAATTGTATTTACAGCGGTAACTGACCCGGTAGGTGCAAAACTGGTATCTAATGCAGAAAAACCAGGTAAAAACGTAACAGGTCTTTCTGACCTTTCTCCAATCGTTCAGCACGTTGATCTGATGCAAGAAATCATGCCAGATCTGAAAACTATTGGTGTGGTTTATAACCCGGGTGAAGCGAACTCAATGAGCTTGCTAGCACTACTTAAAGACGCAACAAAAGCAAAAGGCATTGAGCTTGTAGAGTCTACTGCTCTGAAGAGCGCGGACGTACAGAGTGCAACTCAGGCAATCTCTGCTAAGTCTGACGTTATCTACGCAATGATCGACAACACAGTTGCGAGTGCTATCGAAGGTATGACTATTGCAGCAAATCAGGCGAAGACACCAGTATTTGCTGCAACAACTACGTACATCGACGCCGGCTCAATTGCAGCACTTGGTTTTGATTACTACCAGATCGGTGTGCAAACAGCAGACTATGTAGCAGCAATTCTGGAAGGTCAGGCGCCTGGTGATATCCCGGTACGTGTCGCTAAAGGTTCTGATTTGGTTATCAACAAAACAGCAGCAGACAAATTAGGCATCGCTATTCCTAAGTCCGTAATGGATCGCGCTACAGAAGTAAAATAAGAAACTAAGAGATTGTTGGCTTAGCCAGGAAACGCGTCATTCCGTTAGCCACGCGCCTGTAAGGGCAGGAATCTAAATTATTTCTAAAACAGATCCCCGCTATTGCGGGGATGACAATTCAAGGTTGGTTAACAATCTTTGCCAATATTTATGATGTTGGTGGTTTTTAAGCAGAAGAGGAGTAAATATGTCTGCTTTCGCATTTTTTGGTGCTCTCGAGATAGGGTTAATTTATGGTCTGGTTGCTTTGGGCGTTTACTTAACGTTTAGAGTGTTGGATTTTCCGGATCTTACTGTGGACGGTAGTTTCCCAATGGGTGCTGCAGTTGCTGCGACAGCGATTGTTGCCGGTATTGACCCATGGGTTGCAACGGTGATGGCAATTTTTGCTGCTGCTGCCACAGGTTGGGTGACAGCGTTTCTAGCTGTGAAATGTGGCATCCTCCATCTATTGGCTTCTATTCTGACCATGATCGCTGCGTTCTCTATAAACATTCGCATCATGGGTAGACCAAACATTGCGCTGTTAGGTTCAGACACCATACTTACTCCTTTTGAAGCGATGGGCGATTCTATGTATGTTCGTCCGCTGGTGGTTGGCATTCTAGTGCTGATTTCCGCCTGGTTTGTTATACGACTTCTTAACAGTGACTTTGGTCTTGGTTTGCGTGCTACGGGTGTGAACTCTCGTATGGTTAAAGCGCAGGGTGCGAATACAGGTTTCTATACTTATTTTGCACTAGCACTTTCTAACGGTTTTGTTGGATTTGCCGGAGCATTGTTCGCTCAGACTAACAGCTTTGCTGATGTGACATCTGGTACTGGTACCATTGTTGTTGGTCTGGCTGCAGTAATTCTGGGACAGACACTCATCCCTGGAAGAAAGATCTGGGTTGCAGTTACCGCTGTAATTGTTGGTTCGGTTCTTTACCGTCTGGCTGTCGCATTTGCGTTAAGTACCGGAATGTTCGGCCTTCAGGCATCCGACCTAAACTTGGTTACGGCAGTACTGGTGGCGGCCGCGCTAATCGCACCACGTCTAAAAGGAAATATGCAAGCAAAGAAAGGCAGTAAAACAGGTCAGAAATCGGGAGAAGTAGCATGATTTATTTAGAAGACATTCAGGTTACTTTTAACCCGGGAACCATTCTGGAAAACCGCGCTCTGCGTGGTGTTAACCTGGAGGTGCCAGAGCATCAGTTCCTTACAGTTATTGGTTCAAACGGTGCTGGTAAATCAACATTGCTTGGTGCTGTAACTGGTGAAACACCTATGGTGGGTGGTCATGTTCGTATTGATGATATGGACGTGACGAAAATGCCGGTGCATCAGCGAGCAGCACAGTGTGCTCGCGTGTTCCAGGACCCCCTTGCCGGTACTTGTGGAGATCTTACGATTGAAGAGAACATGGCGCTTGCTTATCGTCGCGGCCACAAGCGTGGTTGGCACCATTCTCTCTCTTCGAAGAGACGAAAGATTTTTCAGGAGCGCATCAGTATCCTTGGTTTAGGTCTTGAGGACCGTTTAGGTGACAACATCGGTCTTTTGTCTGGTGGTCAGCGTCAGGCAGTGAGTCTGGTGATGGCAACGTTATCTGACAGTAAATTATTGCTTCTGGATGAGCATACCGCTGCACTGGATCCACGTATGGCAGCCTTTGTTATCGATCTAACAAAAACCATCGTTAAAGAGTTTAATCTGACGGTAATGATGGTCACTCACTCAATGAAAGATGCGCTAGCGGTAGGTGATCGCACAGTCATGCTTCACCAGGGTGAAATCGTGCTGGATGTTGAAGGTGAGCAGCGGGCGAATATGGGTGTACCTGACCTACTGGAGATGTTCTCCAAAGTACGAGGTGAAGAACTGGCTGATGACAGCCTTCTATTGGGCTAAATCGGTTATCTACGCCCCCCTGTCTCATACTACTAACTGTGATCCTTCCTGAAATTCAGGGGGGATTTTTGTTAGTGAGATCTGCTCTAAAATTAGTCCGATAATAAAAGTTGGCTAACAGGAGCGACCAATGTCCCTACCGTTTATATCCCATGCTCAATCTACAGATGGATTGAAGTTTGATGGTGAACTGATTGAAGTAATACTAAAAACTGAAGCATTGCCTTTTTCCAGCGTTCAGTTGCGTTGCGAACCGGATAATGAAGAATACTTGATCGATATGCAGGAAGCGGGAAGGGAAGGGCGACTGCAGCTTTGGAAAGCATCATTCCGCAAAAATGAAGATAGAGACGTCACTCACTATCTTTTCAAACTGGTTCAGAACAAACAGCAATATTGGCTGGATGCACGCGGTGTGCAAAAGCGTATGCCAGGCAGAGAATATTACTTTAAACTGAACACAGTGAATCAACCGCCTGAGTGGGTGTCAGAACAAGCTTTCTATCAAATCTTTCCAGAAAGATTCTGCAATGGAAACCCTGATATCTCACCTAAAGATGAGACAATCAAGGTTGGAGATAGGGAATATAATAAGGTCGTAAGAGAGTGGGGCGAGCTACCAGGGAGCTACGATGGGTCAGCTGCACGTGAGTTTTTTGGTGGCGACCTGGCAGGTATTCGCAACAAGCTTGACTACATTCAGGACCTGGGTGTTACGGCACTCTATTTAAATCCGATTTTTACCTCTCACAGCAATCATAAATACGATACCAATGACTATTACACTGTCGATCCTAACTTTGGCACCAACGAAGAGTTTGCAGAGCTAAGTCAGGAGTTGCACCAACGTGATATGAAAGTTGTTCTGGATGCAGTGGTCAACCACACATCTGTAAGCCATGAATGGTTTGATATTAACGATACTAATGGCCATGGTGCTTATCATCATCCTGAGTCTGAGCATCGAGACTTTTATCTGTTTGATGGTGATTCTAAAGACTACTCGGGTTGGAAAGGCATTGGTACATTGCCAGTACTCAATTTCAGCAATCAGAAGTTGAAAGACAAGATATATCAGGCAGAAGACTCGGTTATTCGTCACTGGTTAAAAGAACCCTATCAGATTGATGGTTGGCGATTTGATGTCATTCATATGCTTGGTGAGGGTGAAGGTGCCATCAACAATGCACATTATGTTTCTGAGTTCCGAAAAACAGTGAAAGAAGAAAATCCGGATGCCTATGTTCTGGGGGAACATTTCTTTGAGGCTACCCAATGGCTCCAGGGCGATCAGGAAGACGGGGCAATGAACTATTACGGTTTTGCGCATCCGCTTAGAGCACTTCTTGCTGAGTGTGACATTTCTTACGATCCAATATCACTTTCTATCTCAGAGTTTGCTGACTGGCTGGTTGAGAGTAAGTCGAAGATACCATGGCAAAACCAGCTTACTCAGCTTAACCAACTTGATAGCCACGATACCGCTCGTTTTCTTACCTTGTTGAAGGGAGACGAAGAGAAGATGCGCTTAGCAGCCAGCCTGCTGTTCACTTATGTGGGTACACCATGTCTATATTATGGAACTGAAGTCGGACTGGAAGGTGGGGGTGACCCTGATTGCAGGCGCTGTTTCCCATGGGATAAAGTCGAAGACAATAAATGGCTCCCTTTTTATAACAAGCTGATTCATCTGAGAAAAACATCACCAGAATTGCAGCGCGGTGATTTTCTTCTGCTAGACTGTTCAGATAGCCATATGGTTTTTGCCAGAACACTCGACTCGGATAAAACAGTCATAGCATTTTCAACCAAAGATAGACAAATTGAGATACCAATTTGGAAGTTGGGTCTGGAGGCCGGTGTGGCTAGTTCACAAATTGACGAGAGCCATTATTCTTTTGATAATGGCGCGCTGACCATCAAGCTCGATCCACTGCAAGCCAAAATACTAAAAGTTACAAATTAGTAGTAGTTTGTAACTGCAACTGAAGGCAAGCTTTGTATCGAGGCTGAAAAGTATAAAAGGTACAAAGCTTGGCTTTATTGAGAAACGGTACAGTAAGTAAAAAACTGATTTTTGCAGTGCCATCGCTGTTTGCATTAGTTTTTGTAACACTTTTGCTGTTGAACTATGTCGAGCGTATTCAGTTAGACATTCAAAGAGAAATGCATCAATTAGAAACTTCCCTGATGCGTTCCGTCAAAATAGTTACCTCTCTTGATTACAACATCTCCAGTCAGTTTGCCCATAAAGCCGATCCGGCAGAAACCGGTGTTTTACAACATCACATCGAGTATAAGGATGGAGTTTGCAGAGCCTGGCCGGTTGTCGACCATATTACAGACACAGGTGAAACCGCGTACGCACCTGCTGTAGATATGGATTATATGGTTTTGGGCCCTGAAAGCTTGTGTCGGGAAGGGTCTCCGCTTTTTAGCATTGCGAAACGCAGAATCGCGTTAGCTCCGATACTTTCATTTTTGCATGACCTGGGTACGGATATACAAGCAGTGCATTATGTTTCCGCTGAGAAGTTTATTATCACTTCTCCGGAAAAATTTGCCAAAGAGCTGGATAAGAGCACGGTTTTGAATGCCACCAATCTACCTTTCTGGGAAATAACTTCTGAGCATCGCGATAAGATTACTGTCGTAGGTCCCTATAAGCGCGCTAAGTTTGAAGGAGAGCTTCTTTCACTCTCAAGTCCGGTTATCGCGAAAGATATTTACTATGGGGCGGTGGTTGTTGATATCAATGTCGATAGATTTTTGCAAAATATCTCTGGGCAAAGCAATAAGTACAGACTCATTAACTCAGGTGAAACGCCTTTACCGGATAATGCCTATTTCGTACATCCGATCATTGCTGAGGGCGTGAACTTTTCGCATACGCTCTATTATGAATTTGATCTCAAAGAGGAAGTTCGTCGCTTTTTCAGAGATGAAAGCGCAGATTTATTCACCGTTCTGGCTTTATTGGTCATTGCTATCATTGGATTATTTTACTTTAAAATCCGATTGGAAAGTCGCTATTTCAAAGATTTAGCAGAGCGGGACCCAATGACAGGCCTTCTGAATCGAAGAGGGTTAGAGTTACACTGCAATATGCCTTCCAAGCAAAAGTATGTAGCAATAGGCATCTATGATGTTGATGACTTTAAAAAGATCAACGACACCTACGGTCACGACAAAGGTGATGAAGTACTTTGCTTTGTCGCTGACAGAATTAGTGACAGTGTCAGAGAATCTGATGCGGTTGCGCGCTTTGGTGGTGAAGAGTTCGTCGTCTACCTGAGAGGGAACAACCACGATGCGATGGTGGATGTGCTTGAGAGAGTCAGAGTCTCGGTGACAGAAAACTCGTCTATGGCTTTACCTGACGGCTTTACTATTTCCGGTGGTGTATCTATTTCACTTGCAGAAGAGCGTGTGGAGTTTGAAAAGCAATTTAAAGAAGCGGATGAGAAGCTCTATCAGGCTAAGACTTCTGGCAAAAACCAGGTTGTTGTATAGAGCTCTCAATGGAAATAGGCACTCTAAAGCGATGCTTTACTGAATTAGGCGTATTTTGCCTGATACTCTTCAATTCGATCAACAATTGGCGCCGCTTTTTTAAAGGTACGAATGGAACGGAAAAGCTCATCCGCACCCTCGTAGTCTTTACGAAGATACACTAGCCACTGTTTTACCCGGTTTGGATAGTAAAGACCTTTGTCTCCCTCCATTTCAAGCTCTGAATATCTCAGGAGTAGATTAACAACTTGTGACCATGACATGGGGGCTTCGTTGTATTTCACCATATTTCCAAGATTTGGTACGTTAAACGCGCCCCGACACACCATTAGAGAGTCGACACCTGTGGTGCTGATGCAATCCTGCCCATCCTGATATCCCCAAATTTCACCGTTGGCAATGAGGGGGATAGAGGTTCGGTTTTTCACCTCACGGATGTATTCCCACTTAATCTCTTCGGCTTTGTAACCACCGCGTTTAGTTCGGGCGTGGATAGTAATCTCATTCGCCCCCGCCTGTTCAATAGCATCAACGATTTCAAAGCACTCTTCCGGATTTTCCCAACCAAGGCGAATCTTAGCAGACACAGGGACTGAGCCATCTACCGCTTCTCGGCATGATGCGACGATTTTGTGAATGGTATCCGGATGCTGGAGCAATGCCGCTCCACCTTTGTTACGGTTTACTGTCTTGGCGGGACAGCCAAAGTTTAGGTCTATACCCGCTGCGCCTAAAAATTCTGCTCTGACAGCGTTCTCCGCCATCCATTGTGGATCCTGACCTAAAAGTTGCACATAAACAGGAGTGCCTGATTGGGTTTTAGAACCTTGTTTTAGCTCGGGACAGAGTTTGTAAAAAGAACGATCTGGCAATAGTTGGTCTACGACACGAACAAATTCAGTGACACACTGGTCATAGTCGTTGATCTCCGTTAGGAGCTCTCGCATTAAATGATCCAGCACGCCCTCCATAGGGCCCAATATTACTCGCATTGACTTAACTCATACCGCACTTCACAAGGGAGGCGAGATTGTATTGCCTGATTGATAAAAAGTCACTGTTAAAAAACTCACGGAAATCATATTAGTCGTTATAATGCCGCTAAACATTTTAGACGAGATATTCCCTATGGAACTTATTCAATTGCCATCAGACTGGCAGGGCGAATCCGCGCTATTTCTGGAAGGTGCTGTTTTAGCTTCAAATATGTCAGTAAAACCTCTGGATCCTGAGTCATGGACAGAACATGTCGGTTTGGATTCTGAAGAAGCGCAGACTCTTCTGGTTCCTCATATCAATAAACAGCACAATTTGTTACAGCGTGCCGAGTACCATTCGATCTCTGCACTCAAGGATGAAGAGCTTGCTGATTTTGCGGAAGGTTTTATGACGATCTGGCCGGTTGTCGAAGAGCAGTACCAGGAAGTTGAACTTGGTGACGGTGCACTCAGAATGCTTCAGGCACTTCTGACAGCGTTGATGCTGGCAGTCGATGAGAAGCAGACAAGGGAGCAGATGCTACAAGCTGGGATTGAGAATCCACCGTCCCTGGAAGAGCTTAAACCTCAGTTGGATATCATGATAAATGAAGTTGCGCACGCTGCTGATGAATTAATGGTAGGAGTTAAGTCTCAGGCTTTGAATCCGTTTAAGAATATTGGTCGCAATGACGCTTGTCCTTGTGGGAGCGGGAAGAAGTTTAAGCAGTGTTGCGGGAAGTGATGTTTAACTTTGTGTTGATGGAAGGCTGAGAATACCTGATGCAATAAACTTGCATACGTAAAAGTAAAATAAACCGCATAAATGCCTTATGCGGTTTATGGAATCAGGTATTCCCTGTACCTCTTAAATTATTCTCTATATCTATTATTTTGCTTTGGCAAACTGAGATAGAACAATCACACCAAGTGTCAGCAAGTTACCAGCAAAGATGATCACCAGCCACTGTGGCATTGATAGTGTCAGGAACTCCCAAGCAATCTCGCTGCAGTCTCCCGGAGCTTCGAAAAACTGTGGGAACCACACGTTAAGTGGCGCCCATGAAGGCAGACTCAGTGCCTCACAAGTCGCAAAGATAGATGTTTGATAGTGAACATGCTCTAGAGAAAGCATCAACCCTTTGTACGCCGATGCGCCCCATCCGAACAAACCGACCCAGCGAAGAATCGTCGAGTTAGGATTTATCAGTCCAATGATCGCAAAACCACCAATACTTAACATGGCGATACGTTCGTAGATACACATTACACAAGGAGCGAGGTTCATCACGTGCTGGAAAATGACAGCGCAAGCCGTGAAGAATATAACGAACAGCAGCAGCAGGGCCCATGATGTCCGCGATAGTGAGAAGGTTTTAATTGATGAGAAAATATTCACTACAAATCATCCTGAAAAAATAAAAAAGCTCTGAATACTCAGAGCTTTTTATACGCTTATGGTTCAATAATCAATACTATTTATTTGAAAAATAAAATATTAATTAATGGCCTGAGCTGACAGCTCCTGCAGCAGCATCTGCAACATGGTGTGTGATGATGCCGATTTCATACATCCACTGTGTCATAGGTTCAAGCAGGTAAGAAATACCAAACAGGCCTACAATCGCTAGTACGATAGTGTACGGTAGCGCCATGAATACCATTTTTCCGTATGACAAACGGATAAGTGGAGCCAGAGCTGACGTTAGTAGGAACAGGAATGCAGCCTGTCCGTTTGGTGTCGCAACTGAAGGCAGGTTAGTACCTGTATTGATAGCAACAGCAAGTAGGTCAAACTGGTCACGAGTAATCACACCGTCAATAAGCGCTGCTTTAACTTCGTTGATATAAACCGTACCGACGAATACGTTATCTGAAACCATGGATAGCAAACCGTTAGCGATGTAGAACATGCTCAGCTGCTTGCCACCTTCCATTGCCAATACACCATTGATGATTGGGCCAAATAGATGCTGATCGATAATCACGGCTACAACTGCAAAGAAGACGGCAAGTAGCGCGGTGAACGGCAGGGCCTCTTCAAATGCTTTACCAATCGAGTGCTCTTCGATAACACCAGTAAATGCTGTTGCGAGAATAATGACTGAAAGGCCGATAAGACCAACAGCAGCAAGGTGCAATGCAAGGCCGACAATCAACCAAACAGCGATAGCACCCTGAATATAAAGTTTTGCGATATCTTGTTTCGTGCGCTGTCGTTTCTGCTCTTCATCGTACTCTACGAGGATATTTCTTACATGCTCTGGAAGCTCAGTGCCGTAACCGAACACTTTAAACTTCTCTACCAGCGCACAGGTAATCAGACCACAGATAAACACTGGCAATGTTACAGGCAACATACGGATAATGAACTCACCGAACAGCCAACCTGCCTGATCGGCAATAATAAGGTTCTGGGGTTCACCTACCATCGTCATTACACCACCTAAAGCAGTACCGACACCCGCATGCATTAGTAGAGAACGAAGGAATGCACGGTAGTTCTCAAGGTCTTCACGAGTGAGTTCAGTCAGATGAGAGTCTGATGTGTGATCGTGAGAGGCGGTGTGCCCTTTACCGGAAGCTACTTTGTGGTAAATAGAATAGAAGCCTACAGCAACACTAATAACGACAGCGATTACAGTTAGCGCGTCCAGGAAGGCTGAAAGGAATGCTGCTGTAAAACAGAAAGCAACAGACAAGATCATTTTAGAGCGAATGCCAAGCAGTATCTTAGTAAAGATGAACAGCAGGAGCTGCTTCATAAAGTAGATACCGGCAACCATGAAGACAAGAAGTAGGATAACTTCAAGGTTGTTTTCCAGTTCATGCATCACCATTTGAGGTGATGTCATTCCGATCGCAACGGCTTGAATGGCCAGCAGACCGCCCGGTTGCAGAGGGTAGCATTTAAGCGCCATAGCCAGTGTGAAGATAAACTCGATTACCAACATCCAACCAGCTACAAAAGGGCTTACATAAAAGAATACTATTGGGTTGATGATCAAAAAGGCGATAATGGCAACTTTGTACCAGTCTGGTGCTTTGCCAAGAAAATTCTTAACAAAAGCATTTCCGAGTGTCATCGGCATTGTGATTACTCTTAGTGTTAATGAAATTTATAAACTGTTGTTCTATATGCCTAAAACGGACATTTAAAAATGTTTTAGGATGTTTAGGCTAAAAATGTCAGAGAATTTGTATAAACCTCAAACAAAAAACCGCGCTAGGATAGCACGAAATGACACATTTTCTTACACATTTGTATCGGTTTATTCTATTTGTGAGGCTTATCAAAGTGCTACTTGAAACCTTGCTATTTGCATTATCTACGATAGGGCGAGAGAGGGGAGAATGTAACTTAAGTTTACAATTATATTTCATTAATATTAAATAGCGCCTTCGACTTTCTTTATCGTTTAGCTTAGAAAGTGAGAGTACAGTTGTACTCTCTAAATATGACACAGGGCACAACACGTGGCATTCGATTGGTTTTCGTTCTAGGGAACTAGTGGTATGATGAGTTGATTAGACCTCATAAAAACAGAATTGGATACTTAACTACATGGTCATTAAGGCAAAGAGCCCAGCAGGTTTTGCTGAAAAATATATTATTGAAAGCATCTGGAATGGCCGTTTTGCTCCAGGCTCAATACTCCCGGCGGAAAGAGAGCTATCTGAGCTTATCGGTGTAACGCGAACAACACTACGAGAAGTGCTGCAGCGCCTTGCCCGAGACGGCTGGTTAACTATTCAGCATGGTAAGCCAACAAAAGTAAATCAGTTTATGGAGACATCAGGTCTTCATATTTTAGATACATTGATGACATTGGATACCGAGAACGCGACAGGTATTGTTGAGGATCTACTTGCTGCTCGCACAAATATCAGTCCGATATTTATGCGTTATGCGTTTAAAGCCAATAAAGAGAGTTCGGAACGTACTATCCAAAATGTTATCGAATCTTGTGAAAGTCTTTTGAACGCAGAGAGTTGGGATAGCTTTATTGAGCAATCGCCATATTCTGAAAAATTGCTTCAGAGCATTAAGCAAGATAACGAAAAAAATGATGAGAAGCGTGAAGCAGAACTTCTGGCGAAGACGTTTAATTTTTATGATTACATGCTTTTTCAACGTCTGGCCTTTCATTCCGGAAACCAGATTTACGGTCTGATTTTTAATGGACTTAAAAAGCTCTACGATCGTATCGGTAGTTACTACTTCTCGAACCCACAAGCACGAGAGTTAGCCCTCGATTTCTATAAAGAACTTCTGAAAGTATGTGAGTCTGGTGAGCGTGACAAGCTACCACTGGTTATCCGTCATTATGGTTTGGCTTGCGCTGAAATCTGGAACGAGATGAAAAAAACACTGCCTACCGATTTCACTGAAGACGACAGCTAAACATACAACGTTTTTCTATTTTTAATAAAGCCCGGTACCGGGCTTTATTTTTGGCTGTATTTCGTTAGCTATATGGTTTTGGCTAGTTTAGGAAAGGGTTGATAGATGGTTTCAGCGACTTTTTCCAGCACCTGATCGTAGGCGTAGAATATCACCAGAGAAACATCAGATGATATTTTGTAAAGCTGCACCTGCGAGTAGTTAAATTCTTCATCATTCATTAATTGCATAAGTTGCTCACGTGCCCGAATGCAAAATGGAGAGCCATATACCACCGGGCTATGCACAGAAAGCTGATTTAACTTTCTGTTAAGTGTTGCTGCCTGCGCACGTATTCGCGCCTGACCATTTTCATTATCGATGTTTTGAATGATCACCCTAAAACTTGTTAGCAACTCAAGTGAATCAATGGTTAGCTGCCAGTTTTCGTTGTAAACATCATCTAAGTTCTGCTTTTCCTGGTCTAGCAACCACATGAGCATTATCTCATCAATCAAGAACAGGCTATGTCTTATTGCCTTTCCATGTACCATCTGATTTTTTCCGATGGTCATAGATCGCCATTCAGATTCAATATGGTTCATTCTGGTTTGAAGAATTCTATAAGTCGCTTTATTGTCAAAACTTGCTTTATCGACAATCTGTTGAGTCAAAATGCTTATTTTGGATTCAAGTGCACTTATTTGCTCATTGTCAGCCGTATCAAATAGTAGTGCCATATGTGACGCACTGCGATGCTGACGACAGTAATTAATAAGCTCTCTAAGGTCAGATACCAGCTCATACTTCTCTTGAAAGCTGTTTTGTTTGTTTTGCCCGTAAAGGTACAGTAATGCCAGGATTGAAGTTGAAATCATGATTGAAAGCAGTATAAACATCACAGCCTCCTTAGTTGCCGAATGACATTGTTTTGATATTTGTTTATTTATCAAGTAGCTAAGCCAGCTTGTTTAGTTAGAGCTGCAGGAATGGTGCCATCGGAATGTAAGTGTTTTAATTCAATGACTTAGTGTGTTTTAGAAACGCGGATAAGAACAATCGAGGTGCAGCGTGCACCAAAGTTGGAAGCGGTTATTAGATAAGTAAAAAAAATCCCCGATATGTCTATCGGGGATTTAGAAGTGTAATTTGAATCGAGTTACATGATTCTCATACCAGGCTGAGCACCTTCATGTGGCTCAAGGATCCAAAGATCTTTACCACCCGGGCCAGCGGCCAGAACCATGCCTTCAGACATACCAAACTTCATCTTACGTGGCTTAAGGTTAGCTACCATGACAGTGTGCTTACCAATCAGATCTTCAGGTTTGTATGCTGATTTAATACCAGCGAATACCTGACGAGTTTCACCACCGATATCAAGTTGAAGCTTTAGAAGCTTGTTTGCTTTTGGCACTTCTTCGCAAGAAACAATTTTTGCTACACGAAGATCAACCTTTGCAAAGTCATCAAACTCGATTTCATCTGCAACTGGGTCTTTAGAAAGCTCAGTTTCTTGTGCTTTCTCTGCCGCTGCTTTTTCAGCTGCTGCATCTTCTTTTGACGCTTCAACCATAGCTTCAACCTTCTTAGGATCGATGCGATTAAATAACGCTTTAAACTTAGTGATTTCGTGGTTAGTTAGCGGATTTGCTATACCTTCCCAGCTCAACTCTTCGTTCAGGAAAGCCTCAGTGCGTGCAGCAAGCTCTGGCATAACAGGCTTAAGGTAAGTCATAAGAACGCGGAATAGGTTGATACCTACAGAACAGATGTCCTGAAGCTCTTTCTCTTTACCTTCTTCTTTTGCTACAACCCATGGTGCTTTTTCGTCAACGTACTGGTTTGCCTTGTCAGCAAGCGCTGTGATTTCACGGATAGCACGACCAAACTCACGAGCTTCATAAAGCTCAGCAATGCGATCTGCTGCAGAAGCGAACTCATTGTATAGCTCAGGCTCAGCAAACGTTTCAGAAAGCTTGCCTTCGAAACGCTTAGAAATAAAGCCAGCGTTACGGGAAGCTAGGTTAACGATCTTGTTTACCACGTCAGAGTTTACACGCTGAGTGAAATCTTCAAGGTTCAGGTCAAGGTCATCGATACGATTGTTCAGTTTAGCTGCGTAGTAGTAACGCAGACATTCAGGATCAAGGTGATCCAGATATGTAGCAGCCTTAATGAATGTGCCCTTAGACTTAGACATTTTCGCGCCGTTTACCGTTACGTAGCCGTGAACGAATACGTTGTTAGGCTTGCGGAAACCAGAGCCATCCAGCATTGCAGGCCAGAACAGGCTGTGGAAGTAAACAATGTCTTTACCGATGAAGTGGTAAAGCTCTGCATCACTGTCTTTCGCCCAGTAATCGTCAAAGTTTAGATCGTCACGCTTATCACACAGGTTCTTGAACGAAGCCATGTAACCAACTGGTGCATCAAGCCATACGTAGAAGAATTTGTTCTTCTCACCAGGGATCTCAAAACCAAAGTAAGGCGCATCACGAGAGATATCCCACTGCTGAAGGCCAGACTCGAACCACTCTTGCATCTTGTTAGCCGTTTCAGCCTGAAGAGAGCCAGAACGAGTCCACTCTTGCAGCATGCTTTCAAACTGAGGAAGATCGAAGAAGAAGTGTTCAGAGTCCTTCATTACAGGCTCTGCACCTGAAACCGCAGATTTAGGGTTAATCAGCTCAGTCGGGCTGTATGTTTCACCACAGTTATCACAGTTGTCGCCATATTGATCTTCAGACTTACATTTCGGGCAGGTGCCTTTAACGAAACGATCAGGAAGGAACATCTCTTTCTCAGGGTCAAACAGTTGAGAGATAGTACGGCTAGTGATGAAACCGTTCTCTTTCAGACGGTTATAAATAAGAGAAGCCAGTTCACGGTTTTCTTCACTGTGTGTGCTGTGATAGTTATCAAAGCTGATATCAAATCCAGCAAAATCCTTCTGGTGCTCTTCGCTAACCGCTGCAATCATCTCTTCTGGGGTAATACCCATTTGCTGCGCCTTAAGCATTATAGGCGTGCCGTGTGCGTCATCCGCACAGATGAAGTTTACAGTGTTGCCGCGCAGGCGCTGATAACGAACCCAGATATCCGCCTGGATATGCTCAAGCATATGGCCAAGGTGGATAGAACCGTTAGCGTACGGAAGGGCACAAGTTACCAGTATTTTTCTTGGATCAGTTGCCATACTTAATATTCGCCGTTCATAGGTATTAAAAAATCAAGGCGATAATACTACCTCAACAGGCTTGATACTCCAACAATGCAATCAATGATTCCCTGATATTTTTGGGGTTTAGTGAGGCTTTATGTAGTGGTAGCATGAGACAAATAGCCCTTACTTCTATCGAGAAATAAAAATAATCATTTATCAGGGCTTCTCAAGGAGCATTCAATGTCATTATTAGAATCAAAAGAGTCTGTTTGCCGTTGGTTAAACGGTTTTGCCCACCCGCTACTGATTGATGGCTGGAGTGATCAGCCTGGAATTGTTAAGTGTTTGAAGAACAACGCTGTAAAGATTGAGTTTCCGTTTTATTCAAATACTCTCGCGTCTGATTTTTCCCTTTGGTTAGAGCAACAAGATATTAGCAACGAACCAGGTGAATTAAACGTCAGTTACAGTGTTAAAGCGTTGGAAACCCATGTTCAGTCGCAGTTGCCACGAGTAAAGAACATCATTGCGGTGACCTCAGGTAAAGGTGGGGTAGGTAAATCTACGACCGCAGTGAATCTGGCATTGGCTCTACAGGCTCATGGAGCCGAAGTTGGCTTGCTGGATGCTGATATTTATGGCCCATCTGTGCCAATCATGCTGGGAATGGAAGACAAAACACCGGACGTCCGCGACGGAAAGTTCATGATTCCAATTGAATCTTTTGGTATTCACACCAACTCAATAGGTTATCTGGTTGATAAAAGTGAGGCGGCTATCTGGCGTGGTCCGATGGCATCAAAAGCACTTGGCCAGCTACTGAATGAGACCGACTGGCCAGATCTGGATTACCTGGTGATTGATATGCCCCCGGGTACAGGGGATGTTCAATTGACTCTTTCTCAGCAAATTCCGGTCACTGGTGCTGTGATTGTTACCACACCTCAGGACTTGGCGCTTGCAGATGTTCGTAAAGGTTTGGCCATGTTTGAAAGAGTGGAAACTCCTGTATTAGGCATTGTTGAGAACATGAGTTATCACATCTGTAGTCATTGTGGTGAGAAAGAACATATCTTTGGCGTTAACGGTGCAGAAAAGATGGCCTCAGAGTTTGGTACTTCGATACTGGCTCAGGTTCCTCTGCATATCACAATGCGAGAAGATATTGATAGCGGTAAACCAACGGTTGTTGCTCGCCCAGAAAGTGAACATTCGGAAATTTACCTGTCACTCGCAGAACGTATTGCCAGCAAAATGTATTGGGCGGGTAAAGAACTACCAGACGCAATTCCTTTTACCGCGCTATAACATATTGATGTTTTATAAGTTAAATTGCCAGAGGGCGCATATCCTCTGGCTTTTCTACTGAATGCACGAAATTTCTACTCTTCTCTGCAGGTAAAATCTGGCAACTATCGGTCGAACCCCTTATAATCATGCGGTTTATTCAATTATCACCAAGTACGAATCATGTCTGAAAATACTAAATGTGTCATTGTAGGGATCGCAGGTGCTTCTGCATCAGGGAAAAGCTTGATCGCGAGTACAATTTATAACGAGCTTCGTGAAAAGGTAGGCGATCATCAGATCGGTGTTATTACTGAAGATCGTTACTACAAAGATCAAGGCCACCTGAGCATGGAAGAGCGGGTAAAAACTAACTACGACCATCCAAATGCGCTTGATCACGATCTTTTATGTGAGCATTTGCAGATTTTGTTGGACGGTGAATCTGTAGAGATTCCAGAGTACAGCTATACAGAGCATACTCGTACAGAGACAACGTCGACTTTTACTCCTAAAAAAGTCATCATCCTGGAAGGTATTCTTCTTCTGACTGACCCACGTCTTCGCGATCTAATGCACGCTTCAATTTTTATGGATACGCCTCTAGATATCTGCCTTTTACGTCGTGTTACACGTGATGTAGAAGAACGTGGAAGAACAATGGAGTCGGTACTGGCACAGTATCAAAAGACAGTTCGTCCAATGTTTATGCAGTTTATCGAACCTTCAAAGCAATATGCGGATATTATCGTTCCTCGTGGCGGTAAAAACCGAATTGCGATTGACGTTCTAAAAGCTCATATCGCTAAGCTACTGAAATCTTGATAGCTTAGTAATTTGAGCATCGAGTGAGAATAAATCACGTGTTTTTGATTTATTCTCAAATAAGTACTTAAAAAGATGGCACTTTATGTGCCATCTTTTGTCTCTAATAAAGTCATTATCACTCCGCAGGGACGAAACGAATGAAAAAGCTGTTTCTAATCTTAGGTATTCCAGTCGCACTAATTGTTGTAGCTGTGGCTGTACTGCTACTTTTTGTCGATCCAAACCAGTTTAAACCGCTTATTGTTGAGCAAACCAAAAAGCAAACGGGTCTGGAGCTAAATATCGAAGGTGATATTAGCTGGCAGTTCTTCCCAAGCCTTGGCTTGTCTATGGGAAAAACAGAGTTGAAGAACCCGGAGGGTTTTAAGTCGGATAACCTTCTTAAGATCAATCAGATTGCGGTCGATGTTTCAGTTATGCCGTTGCTGGATAATGAGCTCTATATCGGTAATGTGACACTTGATGGTGCTGAAATTTATCTGGAAACTCTGGCAAATGGGCAGAGCAACCTGGATTCCATCGCTGCGAACAAAGAGTCTGCTCCTGCATCTGACAATCAAGCTCCTTCTGTAACCGCTACAGAAAATCAAACGAGTACTACTGAGGCAGTACCTGCAGAACAAACCCAGCCTTGGACAATCAACCTTGCTGGTGTCTCTGTTACTAACGCACTGTTAGAAATCCGCGACGACAAAGCAGGTACATACACCAAACTTTATGATGTTGGCCTGAATGTGTCGGAGTTTGTTTTCGATCAGTGGACCACGGCTGTGTTCGAAGCTAAAGGTCAGAACAACCAGCAGAAGTTTGCTGCCAAAGGTCAGGCCGAATTTAAACTAGCGCAAGATCTGGCGTCTTATGAACTACGTAATATTGAAGCGGATACCAGCTTTAGAGATCCGGCAACAGATATCTCAAGCGCAAAAATAACGCTGGATACGTTCGCTTTTGATCAGGTCAATCCTTTGTCATTGTCCGTAAAAGGTAATGCTTCAGATATGGATATCGATCTCTACCTTGACGCGACCCTGCTGGTGGATAAAGCAATCAGCCATATTCGTCTGGAAAACATCGCCCTTAAATCACAATTTAAAGGTGCTGCTCTGCCTCAGTCTCCGATGGATATTAATGGCAAGCTGGCATTCGGTTATCAGGCAGATAAACAGCTAGTGAGCCTGGATATTGAAACGCTGTCAATGAACAAGATTCAGATTGATGGTAACTCGACAGTCAAGCTTACGGATATTCCGGCTGTTCGATTTTCTATTCATAGCCCTAACATAGACTTGGATGAGTTTCTGGGGCTAAATACTGCTTCTACAGACTCTGCGCCTGAGCAGGGTTCATCAAATGAGCAGCCCGCTAATACGGGTTCAGAAACGGCACCAGTTAAGAGCACGAAACCACAACCAGAAGTGGAACCAGACCTTTCTGCCCTTAAAACTCTGGATGTTGCGGGCCAGGTTAGCATTGATAAGTTCAAGGCAAATAATGCCCGAATGCAAAATGTTAACGCTAAGTTTAGCGTGAATCGCGGAGTAGTGAATCTCTCTTCATTTACTTCTAACCTGTATCAAGGCTCTATAAAAGCAAGTGCGACGTTGGATGGGCGTAAAGTGCCGGCAACTTACAAAGCGAAAAAGCAAATTTCAGGAGTGAAAGTTCAGCCACTTTTGAAAGACGTTGCTGGAAACGACATGCTTGAAGGAACAGGTAATATTGATGTCGATGTCACTGGTAAGAGCCTGACTCCGACAGGTATCAAGCAAAATCTCGCAGGTACAGTGAAGATCAATTTTGCTGATGGTGCGGTTAACGGAATCAACGTGGCACAGGTTATTCGTACCAACTATGCAAAGATAAAAGGCGAAACGCTTTCTGAGGAAGAGAAACAAGAGCAGAAAACCGACTTCTCAGCAATGACAGCAACCATCGCTCTTGCTGCTGGTGTTGCTAAGGCAGACGACCTTACTATGCAATCACCGTTGCTTCGAGTTCATGGGAAAGGTGAAGCTAACTACATCAAAGAAACCATGGACTTCCTGATTGACGCATCTATCGTTGGCTCACTGAAAGGACAGGGCGGTAAAGATATTAACGAGTTAAGGGATGTGACCGTTCCCGTTCGTATCTACAACAAGTGGACGGAACCCAAATATAAGGTAGAGTTTGACCAGTTATGGAAGAAGCTTGAAGCTGAAAAGAAAAAAGAGCTGGAAGAGAAAGCTAGAAAAGAAGCTGAGCGCGGACTGAAGAAACTGCTTGGTGATAAAGCTGATGAAGATGAAACCAAGAAACTGGCCGATAAGCTATTAAAAGGTTTGTTTAACTAATTTTCTTTTGAATAAATCACCTAAATAAGAAAAGAGTACCTGAGTAATTAGGTACTCTTTTTTATTACCTCACCCGTTCAAGAACAGGCTGCTGAGTGTTAATAGGAAACGTTAATGGAAAACCTGACTACTAAAGTGCAACCATTTGCCATGGCTCATCGCTTTAGAAAATGATGATTTATCCAGTTTTATCAACGTTTCATGATCACCACCTTCAAGATAGACCTCGTCAAGCTCCGTCAAGGATTCTTCGCATATCATAGACATGTGATATGGCGTGCCAATTGGTGGTACAGCACCGTGCTCACAATCATCGAAAAGAGTATAAACATCGTGCTCTTTTACCAGGTGATAATCTGATCTCAGCTTCATATTCAGTACAGAGAAACTAATCTTTGAATCAGCAGGAAGAACTGCGAGTAGATGCCTGCCCTCGTGATCTTCAAGGACGATACCTTTGGCAACATTCATCTTAGGGACATGTGCTCTGACTGCGCTATGGAGTGAACTCTGGCTATGATCATGGCTCAGAGTCTGGAACGGGATTTGGTTCTCGTTCAGGTAGTGTTCTATACGTGTTGCGATGGTCATAATAACCTCCGTGTCATGCTCTTGTGCTCAGATGAGCCATAAGCTTTATACACCTGAGTATATAAAGTATAGAAGAGGAACGGAGGTATCAGTATCTCAGCTCAGTTTTAATTGAACTCATGGGTGTAAGATATGCCTATACGATATTCGGGTTCATCAATATAGGTGTTGTTGTCCATGGCATAGCTGGATATGTTGAAGGAGTTATACTCGTTGAAAGTGTAACTTGCACCCAACCCGGCCCATACACCCTGATAGTTTTTGCCTTCGTCATTTTCAGAGCCATAAGATGTGCCCATGAACGTCATTGCTGTCCACTTTTCTGTCAAAGGCCTTAAAGCGAAGATGCCGACATAACCACCATGATTCGTGTTGTTGATCGTCTGGAAACCATTTTCCGGGGATGGTGAACCGCTAAATCCTGGCTGATTACAGTTGGCATTTGTATTCCCACTATCACAAACAGGTGTGTCGCCGTCGTTGTAGTTGTAGCCCGCCATTGGGAATATTTGGAAGCCAGCTGGTTCGATTCCGAAATAGCTTAATGGGACGAAGGTGCCAACGCTGTAGTTGGTTTGAGTTGCTCCGTTAGCATACTCGTTCTTGCCAAAATTAAAGTTGATGATACCTATCGGGAATAGCCAAGATCCCCCAATACGCCATTCAGAACCGTCACTATTCACCTTAGCGTTGATTTTTCTGGCATCGTCGAGTGCTAATGAACCCGAAATAGAGGCACTACTGTCATCGAAGTCATAGCTATCGCTGTAGCTAAAACCAATTTTAGTTACTACCTTGGTTGGATCGTCTGCCAGCTTCTCATCGTTGCTTTTTACAGCATGTTTGTCGCTTTGGCTTGGTTCCGCTTGCTGGTCTGTTCCTGCAGCGTGTGCAGTCAGTGCAAGCATGCTGAAGATAATAGTAATTGGTCTCTTCATTCTCATTATTTCTGGTAAAAATCAGGATGGAGAGACTAGTACTTTAGAATCCTCTAATTGTTAGCTTTAGGTGATTTTTTAGAATATATAGATTTTTATCTAAATCTCAGGCTATTAAAAAAGCATCGCCCCAAAGATAAGTGGACGATGCTTTTTAGGGTGTTTGATTCGTAAATTATTCCTACCAATCAATGCCTTTTCTTGCTTTTAAACCAGATTCAAAGGCGTGTTTTACATTCTTCACCTCTGAAACAGTATCAGCAAGATCGGTGATTGAACGGTGTGCACCACGACCTGTGATAATAACGGATTGCTCTGCAGGTCGATTCTGTAACGCTTCCAACACCTCGTCTAACTCAATGTATCCATAGCTCACCATGTAAGTGAGTTCATCAAAAAGCACAACCTCAATAGAATCGTCTTTGAGCATTCTTTGGCACTCTTTCCAGACTTCCTGCGCGGCAGCGGTATCTTTTGCTCGGTCCTGAGTTTCCCATGTAAAACCCGTTGCCATGACCTGAAACTCAACACCCAGTTTCTCAAGCAGATTCTTCTCACCGTTATCCCAGGTACCTTTAATAAACTGGGCAACGGCACACTTTTGGCCGTGACCAACTGCCCGGGTAATCATTCCAAATCCAGCGGTAGACTTTCCTTTACCGTTACCTGTGATAACAAGGAGTAACCCTCGCTCTTCTTGAGCGCTTTCTACCTTTTTATCGACTTTTTCTTTCACTTTCTGTTGACGAGCTTTATGTCTGTCATCATTTTTATCCGTTGCTGTCATTGTGTTAGCTCCATGTACTCAAGACCAAGTCTGTTTTTCTCATAATAGTTTAAATATGCTGAAGTAAAAACCATTTAATAATTATGGGGTTGAATAGGTTATTAGATTTGTCTTGCCCAACAAACAACGTCTTCCTATTATTAAGTTAACCACTTACTTCATGGTGTTATTTTCATGACTGACCAGATTAAAGCGAAGATTTTGATAGTCTGCATGGGCAATATCTGTCGATCGCCAACAGGTGAGGCAGTGTTGCGATCAACCGCTGAACGGATGAACATTCCTGTAGAGGTGGACTCTGCGGGTACGATCGATTTTCACACAGGCGATGCGCCGGATCCTAGAGCTCGTATGGCCGCAGAAAAACGAGGTTACTCTTTTGAAGGCATAAGAGCTCGTCAGGTTAAGGAACGGGACTTTGAGTATTTCGACCTGATATTGGCAGCAGACAGAGACAATCTGGATAAGCTTAGAGCTATGTGTCCGGTCGATCATGTGCATAAAGTGAAGTTGTTCTTAGGACGATATCATCCGGATTATGAAGAGATTCCAGATCCCTATTATGGTGGAGATGAAGGGTTTGAGTTGGTGTTGGATTTAGTTGAAGTGGCCAGCGAAGGTTTACTCAGAAAACTATAGTTCGCTATTCATAGTTCATATAAACGATAAAGGCTCTGCATTTGCAGAGCCTTTACTTATACGCGATTAAGAAAACTTAACCTGCAAGTACGTCAGTTGCGACTTTGTAGCTTGGGTCTTCTTTCACGTTGATTTCTACCAGGCTACCTGCTTTTTCAAGTAGCGTACGGCAATCTGGGCTCAGGTGGCGCAGGTGCAGAGTTTTCCCTTGAGCCGCATAACGCTCAGCCAGAGTCTCAATAGCTTCAATTGCAGAGTGGTCTGCTACGCGAGAGTTCGCGAAGTCTACGATAACATCCTGAGGGTCGTTTGGCGCATCAAACAGTTCAAGGAAGTTTGCTGCTGAACCAAAGAAGATAGGGCCATTAATCTTGTACTCTTTTGAGCCTTCTGCATTCAACTGGCTGCTTGCGTAGATGTGCTTAGCGTGTTGCCATGCAAACATCAGTGCTGATGCGATGACACCAACAACTACAGCGACAGCAAGGTCTGTCATCACAGTGACAACCGTTACCAGTACGATAACGAAAAAGTCTTGTTTTGGTACACGACGAGCCAGCTTAAAGGTTGCCCATTCGAATGTGCCGATAACTACCATGAACATAACGCCAACCAGTGCAGCCAGTGGGATCATTTCGATCAGGCTTGATGCGAACAGGATAAAGAATAGCAGCGCCAGCGCGGCTACAATGCCAGAAAGACGACCACGACCACCAGAGTTCACGTTGATCATCGACTGACCAATCATCGCACAACCACCCATTGCACCGAATACTGAACAGCTCAGGTTCGCGAAACCCTGACCAACACATTCACGGTTAGCTTGTCCGCGCGTATTTGTCATTTCATCAACAACAGTCAGAGTAAGAAGTGATTCGATTAGACCTACTGCAGCAAGGATGACTGCGTATGGAAGAATAATCTGAAGTGTTTCCAGGCTTAGCGGTACTGCAGGTAGTGCAAACGTAGGTAGGTTACCAGCTAACGTTGCCGCTTCGTCACCGGACATGGTACGAAGGAAGTCAACGACAGTACGAGTTTCCAAACCAAGTAGCTGAACTAAAAGTGTTACTGATACGATCGCAACAAGCGATGAAGGTACAGCTGTAGTGAACTTTGGAAGAAAATGAATGATTGCCATAGTCAGCAGGATTAGGCCACCCATGATAGCCATCTGATCCATTGGTAGCCAGGTTAGCACACCATTAATATCCGGAGCTTTGAACTGACCTAGCTGAGCAAGGAAGATAACAATAGCCAGACCATTCACAAATCCGATCATTACCGGGTGTGGCACCATACGAATGAACTTACCAAGTTTGAAGATACCAGCACTTACCTGAAGGATACCTGCTAGCATAACTGCAGCGAATAGGTATTGGACACCATGTTCCATCACAAGGCTAACCATCACAACAGCCATTGCACCTGTTGCACCAGAGATCATTCCTGGGCGACCACCAAAGATAGAGGTGATAAGGCCAACGATAAATGCTGCATATAGGCCAACCATTGGATCAACACCGGCTACAAAGGCAAAAGCAACTGCTTCAGGTACCAATGCTAGCGCAACGGTTAGACCGGATAGAATATCATTCTTGGCAGAATGATTAGAAAACTTAGGAAATTCAAACATTTCGGCTCATTAATTTACAAATAAAACGGGTATCCAATCTCTGTTTTCGTAAAGCCAAAAAGGGAATTAACAGGGCGCTTAAAAAACAATTGTGATCGGAAGCTCAGTAACGAGGCGCATGCTACAGAAAAGTGTGACTGAGTTCAATAATAAGCCGTTTTATTCGAGGCGAGAATTAAAAGAAGAAGGGCAGAAATTGAACTGCCCCTTATTGGATTAGCTCAAAATTACAGGATGAGATTCGCTTGGGTGCTTGATCACTTGAACTGACCACTTATACACCTGGTTAATGGTTTTTTCGGTGAGTGTCTCCCATGGAGTGCCATCTGCAACAAGTTTTCCTTCGTTCAGTATCAACACTCTATCTGCGTACTGAGCTGCCAGGTTCAGATCGTGGATTACTGCTATCACTGATGCGCCAGATTGCGTCAGTTGCTTTGCCAGAGCCAGAGTTCGATGCTGGTGGGACAGATCAAGAGCGGATGTTGGTTCGTCCAGAAGCAGTATTTTGTTTTCTCCGCTCTGCTCTATCTGTGTGAGCACTCTTGATAAATGAACTCGCTGCTTCTCACCACCGGAAAGGGTGGGGTATGACCTCTCTGCCAAATGTTCGATATCATTTGCTTGCATATACTTATCGGCGATCTTGCTAATATCAGAGTGCGAGGCATTCAAGGTTAATCCACCAAGCTCAACCACTTCTCTAACGGTAAAGTTGAAGCTTAGAGAGCTGGACTGCGGTAAGACGCCAAGGTGTTTCGCAATACTCTCAGGTTTCCATGATTCAGAAGGTTGACCAAAGTAATCGACAGCCCCATTTACCTTCCACTCTTTGGTTATCATTTTAAGTAGGCTACTTTTACCAGCACCATTCGGGCCAAGGAGTATCGCTAACTCACCCGCTTTGAACTCGACAGAGACATCGTCAAGAATGACCTTGTTACCCAGTGTTAGGTTCAGGTTTCTTAAAGAAATACTTGGAGGTGTCATTACAATCTCCCTCTCTGTTTTATCAGTAGCCAGATAAAGAATGGTGAACCAATAAGAGCGGTGACAATACCGACAGGCATATCCAACGGAGCGACAACTGTTCGGGCTATCATATCTGCTACCAGTAAAAGCAGAGCGCCGATGATCATTGAAAGAGGTAATAAGGTTCGGTGATTTGGACCACTTATCATACGTCCAAGGTGAGGGACAATCAGTCCAATAAATCCAATGATTCCTGCCAGAGAAACCGTGACACCAACCCCTGCGGCCGTTAGTAAAATCAACCTTCTTTTAAGAGACTGGACATTAATGCCCATATGTTTTGCTTCAGGCTCTCCCAATAACAGGGCGTTTAGTTTGTTGGCATCCCGGTAGAACAAAACAAAGAGAATGGTCAGGCAAACAAAAGCCATCAGAATACCTTGCCAATCACTGCCGGCTAATGAACCCATTGTCCAGAGTGAAAGATCGCGTAGTGCCTGATCGTCAGCGAAGTAATTCATTAACCCAAGACCTGCCCCGGACAGTGCGCCAATGGCAACACCGGCCAACAGCATCATGGAAACGGATGTCCCGGTTTCGGTAGTACCAAGTTTGTACACCAAAATGGTTGTGATGGTGCCCCCAAGAAAAGCGAACAGTGGAACCGTACCAAACAGAAGAAGTACTGGGTATTGCTGAGCCAGGTTGCCAAAAAGTACGATTGCTAATGCTGCTCCTAACGATGCACCAGCGGAAACACCGATGATGCCAGGATCAGCCAGAGGGTTTCTGAACAGGCCTTGCATAACTGCACCACATAGCGCCAAAATTGCACCAACCGCCACAGCAAGCAGTGTACGAGGCAACCGCACTTGCTGGATAATCAACTCGACATGCGGAGCTAATCCCTTATCTGAATAAAACAAATTTGGAATAACAGCTGTAAAGCTGTCTTTAAGTGATATGTCCATCGGCCCGATAGCGACTGAAGTAATGATCGCCAGATAAAGCATAGTAAGGCCAAAAGGTATCAGGAGTTTTACTGATACCCTTCCGGTCTTTTTAAAGTGAGTTGGTTTTGATTCCATTATTTTTGTTTTATACCCAATCAGTTAGCACTGAACTCTTCTGAAAATCTCTTATTTAGTGTGCCGGATAGCTTAATGCTTTCTAATCCAAATCCACCGATTAATGCGGTGCCCGGAACAGGAATGATTCGGCCATTATGACCTGCTGGCGTTTCCATTAGAAGAGGGTACTTCTCTAAAACGCCTTCCTTACCTCCCATTGCATCCCATGTTCTTTGTGCAATAAGCAGGTATTCAGGTTTCATTTCAAGGATAGACTCAACCGAGATAGCTTTGTACGAACTAAACTGTTTATGGGCAGGGTTGTTTCCGCCAGCCAGCTCAATGATTTTGTCTATCGAAGTCTCTGAACCTGCGACACTCATCGGTCTGCCACTATTGATTAGTAGGAACATAACACTAGGAGAAGAAGCCAGTTTTTGACTGTTTAGGCGGTCAATATCCTTTTTCGCTTTAGTTTTTATCTGTTCTGCTTTGTCTTCTGTGTTTGTTATCTTTGCCACTTTATCGATTCGCGCATACAGATCTTCTATATCGTCGCCCGACGAGGTTACTACCACATCAACTTCGCTATTTTTGAGTACAGAAAGAGTCGTATCGGGCCCCATTTCATCTGACCCAATTAAAACTGATGGTTCCAATGCTAACAGACCTTCCGGAGAAAGCTGACGGTGATAACCAACCAAGGGAATATCATCATTTGCAACGTAAGCACGGCTGGTACTGTCTGCTGCGACAAGTTGGTCTCTGGCACCTAAAGCGTAGATGAGCTCTGTGACACTAGAACCTGCGCTGATAATTCGTTCGGCAGCTTGAGCAGAGAAAGCGGAAAATATAAGTGATATTAATAGTGTCGTTTTTTTCATGAAGTGCTGTCTTCCATAATGATGTTAGTAGCGTTGATATTGTTGCTCTGTAAGAAGGCCAGGAGTTTGAGCATTGATTCCACGTTAGCCTCTTTATCTGCAGCAATAACGAGTATTTTCTTAGGGGAGGCCTTTACTTGTTCTAGCAGGGCAGATGAAAACTTGTCCCAGTTAGTAAAGGTGTTTCCTTCGATAGACCAATGAGGTTCGGTCGCCAGAATACCTACACTGATCACTGCTTTTTCTGGAGTAGATAAAACATCGCTCTCTTTAGTTTGAGGGATTTGAATATCCATGGTTTTCACACTGATGTTGGTGGTGAGCAGCAGAAAAACCATGACGATAAAAATCAAATCCAGAAGAGGAGTCAGATCCGGCATGATTGAGCCAGAGGAGCGACGAGCGCTTTGGCCGGAACGGATCATATCGCAGTTGCCTCTGAGCCATTGTCACAAACACCACTCGGTGCGCGTTTGCATTTCACCTGAGAAGGTTTGCTGTCAAAAGTGATACCTTCTAGATATAAGTTGCAGTGATTGAGTGCATGTTCAATTTTGCCGATAGAGCGGTCTGCCCAAATTTGCAAAATATGGGAACCAGAGATTGCGGGCAGGGCGATTATCAGTCCTGCCGCGGTAGTGGACATTGCAAGGCCAAGACCACTTGCGAGGTCTGATGGTGCAATAGCACCAGAAGTATGAGCCAGACCTTTAAACATTTCGATCAAGCCAAGTACCGTTCCCAACAATCCAACCAATGGGCTAATAACGCCAATAATGGTAAGAAACCTTAGTCCCGAGCTATATTGTTGACGCTTTTTTTCAAGCCATACGCTGACGGTGTCTTCTCTAAGGCTTTTTTCAAAATGGCGATGATTCAACAGCATGGTAACCCCTTGTGCCAGGGTGTTTTTTTGGCGGCTTTGTCGTTGAAGTAACTCATCAAACGCCTGTTTATTGTTTAGGTCGATACTATAGAGGTGGCTGATAAGCTTCCGGCTATTGGTCTTGGTATTGATTAGCAGATAGAAGCAGCGCTCTAAAATGATCAACATTGCCAAAAGCGACATGGTAGTAAGCGGCCAGGTCATAATGCCCAACTGAGAATGGATCACCGAAAAAGTTTGCATGTTTTAATCCAGTTTGAAATTTACAGGTATTCGTACTCGGTGACTCACAGTGTGGCCACCTTCTGTATAGGAATTGAATTTCCATTTGGCTACAGAGGCCAAAGCGGTTTTGTCCAACATTTCATGCCCTGATGAAGTGTGGATAATCTGTCGTGTCTGAAGTCCTGACTCATCTATCCAGACCTCTATAATTACCTTGCCTTCATATCCGCGTTTTTTTGCCATTCTTGGGTAGCGAATAGGAGTAGGTTTTGCTGTAAAGCTCGGCTTTTTGAGCAGCTTTGGCTGACTTGATTTTGCTTGCGCTACTTCAGGTTGTGTTGCCTTTTTTTGTGTTGTTTGTTGGGAAGTTGCCTGAACGACTTTTTCTTCGGTTTTTTTTTCGGTGGTTGTCTTAGGCTTTACCTTTGGTGGCTGTTTCATTTTTACCTGTTCCGGCTGCTTCGGTGCGCCTTGTTCAACGGGTTTTTTAGCTAGAGTATTTGTGGCTTTTTCTTTTTTGACCAACTTTTTAGGTGCTGGCTTTTTGATTGTTTTCTTAACTGGTTTTGGTGTTGCTTGCGGTTCTGGTTGAACTTCAGGTTGTGGTTTGGCCGTTTTTACCTGTTCGGGTTTTTTAGATGTTTTTTCTTTCTTAACAGGCTCAGGTTTAGAGGCCGAAACAAATTGAATATTCACGGATGACCCCGATCGTTCCGTACTGATACTAAGTGGTTTTTGCGCAGGCATAGCCGACACTACAAAGCCATGTAGTGCGATGGAAATGGCTGCAAATATGGTGTATCGCGTCGCGTTCAATGCCGTACCTCAAACTTTGATAAGAGACAGTTAATTCGTGTTTCTGTTTTTACTTTTTGCGGAATTTAGCATGAAAGATAATGCGAATACAAATGATAATGCATATCATTTGACATTAAATGTAATAAATGAGTAAACTCTCAAAACCTTAAATCATGGGGCCTGCAGAGCTATTGTTAACATTAATGAAAAATAAGCTAAATATAGATTGGAGTGATACGTCTGTGGTTGGTGTCTCTACACCGGATCCACTTCGGTACGCTTTTGACAGGAAAGGTTCGGCACATGCTGGGGGTATGAGTAGGCCGTTAGCAGCAGAAAACACGCAAGATGCTCTGTATGCCGTTTTAGGTGATAGTAATATCAATAGGGGGCCGAGATGTCTCTATGTACACATACCTTTTTGCCGTGTCAGATGTACTTATTGTAACTTTTTTCAGAATGCTTCAAGCAGCTCACTTATTGATGATTACTTTTCTGCTTTGATGGATGAAATTGAGTGGAAGTCCAAATTTAAATGGTCACAAGCAGCACCATTTCAGGCGGTTTATATTGGCGGAGGTACCCCGACCGATCTCTCTGCCACTCAGTTGAGAATATTGGGACAAAAATTAAGAGAGGCTTTCCCGCTAACGCCAGATTGTGAGATTACTCTGGAAGGTCGATTAAATCGTTTTGATGATGAGAAATTTGAAGGTGCTCTTGAAGGAGGGTTCAATCGCTTTTCATTTGGTGTTCAAAGTTTTGATACGAAAGTTCGCCGTGCAGCTAAACGTCTTGATGACAGAGAATATGTACAGGAAAGACTTTCGCGCCTTGTCAGCTATAACGCTGCTCCTATTGTTCTCGATCTGTTGTTTGGACTTCCGTACCAGACGCTTGAGGTATGGGAGGACGATTTGCAATGTTATCTGGAGTCAGGTGCTGACGGTGTGGACTTGTATCAGCTTATCGAGATGAAAGGTCTTCCGATGGAAACCATGGTCGAGCAGGGTAGATTACCTATGCCAGCGGACACGCAGATGAAGGCAGCCATGTATGAAATGGGCGTTAAGTTTATGGATACACACTTTCAGAGAAGGTTAAGTGTGAACCATTGGGCTTCAGGTAATAGAGAACGAAGTATTTATAACTCTTTAGCTAAAACCACAGCGGAGGTGTTGCCATTAGGCTCTGGAGCGGGTGGCAACGTCGGTGGTTTGCAGATGATGCACCATAGAAAGCTAGATACCTATATAGAATCAATCAAAAAGAGAGAGTTTCCCGTTGGGATGGTATTCAAGAGTGCGGCTTCTAAAGAGAGTAGCGCGGCTATTAAATGGAGTTTTGATAAGGGTGTTATTTCTAAGCGATATTTCCAACACAAGCTGGGCTACGACCTATTTTCAATCGCTATCCCCTTGTTTAAAGCCTGGCAGAAAAATGGGCTTGTCGAACTAGAACCGGACTATGCCAGCCTTACTTTAGCTGGTCAGTTCTGGGCGGTGAATCTTGCCCAGATTTTAATAAGACTAATTGAAGAACATAAAGAAAATATGCAAGCAGCATAAGGAGAAAATAAAGAATGTACTCAACTCGTTCTTTTGAAGAAACAGCAAAACTAGTAGAGAACTTTGTCGCTGGTGACCCGAATCAGGCACTTTCTGAAATGGCAAAGACGTTGGAAATGACTGAAGGTGAAGTGACGTTAGCATTACCAGAAACTATGGTTAAAAGAGTAGCTGGTGAAAATACTGAATCAATATTAACGCTACTTCCTGACTGGGGAAAGGTAACTACAATTATTAACTCATTTGGTTCGATTTTCGAAGCTAAGGCGCCATTCCCAAAAGGTAAGAACGCAAGAGGTTACTACAATCTCATGGGTGGAAAAGAGGGTGAACTTCATGGCCACCTAAAATTAGATTTGATTTCAGATATCGCATTTGTCAGTAAGCCATTTATGGGAATGGAAAGCTACTACATAGGTTTTTACGACAGTCGTGGTGGTTGTGTGTTTAAGGTTTACTTGGGAAGAGATAAAAAACGCCAGCTTTTGCCTGAACAGGTGGCGCGATTTAACGAATTAAAAGGATCTTTAGTTTGATGGATACTAAACAAGAAAGACTACAAAACCGTATTGGTCCAGAAGTGGCGGAGTTCAGAGAAACTCAGAAGACACTACAGCTGGCCACTATTACACCTTCTGGTGTTCCGCATGTCAGTTATAGTCCATTTGTTTACTTACCGGATGGCTACTACATATTGGTGAGCGATATTGCTCAGCATGGTCAGAATTTACATAACAACAAAAACATCTCAATTATGATGATTGAAGATGAACAAGATGCAAAAAGCATCTATGCACGGAAGAGATTGAGCTTTGACGCTCAGGCAAATCATATCGAAAGGGAGTCAGAGGTTTGGACCAATGCGGTTAAAGCCCTTGAAGGACGTTTTGGTGAGATTGTCAGCAATTTGAGTAATCTGGGAGATTTCAATCTATATCGCTTGGTCCCTGAACAAGGACGCTTTGTTAAAGGTTTTGGTAAAGCGTTTGAAGTGTCAGGTAGCGATATGGTTGATTTCGTACACCTGAATGAAGGCCATAAGAGCATTAATAAACAGGCCTCTTAAATAAACTCTATGTAATGCACATGCAACAGCAGGTGGCTTAGCTATCTGCTGAGGGCTTTGTGCGCCTAAAAAATGGAAAAATGATGTTTAAAGTAACAAAACTCGCAGCAGCAATAGGTGCTGCAATGGTACTTCCAGCAGTGGTTCAGGCGGAAGAATCTTATACTTTTGATGAAGTGGTTGTCTCTTCCACACGCTCTCAAAAAACCATAGAAGACACTGCAGCTTCGGTTCAGGTAGTGACCGATCAGGAGCTTGAAGAAAACCTTGCTCAGAATGTTAGTGATGTATTTGATTACATGCCAGGAGTGACCGTTCAAAGTGACTCAAGGCAAGGTATTCAGGGAATCAACATTCGAGGCATGGAAGGGAACCGAATTAAAATACTGGTAGACGGTGTTTCACAGCCAAATCAATTTGAAAACAATTACTCCTTTATTAATTCAGGCCGTGTGGATCTAGATGTTGATATGCTGAAATCAGTTGAGGTGGTGAAAGGTGCAGCCTCATCACTTCAGGGTAGTGATGCTGTCGGTGGGATTGTCGCGTTTCAAACCAAAGATCCGGCAGACTTTATCAAAGACGGTAAGACCTTTGGTGGTCATGTTAAGCTGGGTTACTCGTCTGCAGATAACTCTTTCAAAGAGTCCGTCGCCATTGCAAACCGTGTAGGAAAGTTAGAGACCTTGGTAGCCTATACGCGTCAGGATGGAGAGGAAGTAGATAATTTTGGTGAGCAATACGATCAGGATAGCTCAGCAGATAACATACTTGTGAAATTGCAGTATCAGGCGAATGAAGATCACCGTATTGAGTTTACGGGTGAGTACGTTACAAAAAACGTAGAGTCAGATCTGACAAACAGCCCGTCAAACTCTAGTAACTCTTATAATCCTTACCTGGGTGATGATACATCTGATAAAACTCGCCTGGGGATTAAGCATATCTGGTTTGCTGATACCACAGCGTTCGATACCTTGACCTGGCAGTTTGACTATCTTGCTAAGGAAGAAAACGGCATTACAAACCGCACAAAAATGTCTAACGGAAATGTTCAGAAGAAAGATTATATCTACGAAGATAAGGGCTATCAGGCTGACATTCAGCTCGAAAAGAATCTGACTATTGGTTCTGCTGATCACTTTATTGTGTATGGTGCATCTTTCTCTGCAAAGGATATCGAAAACGTCAACAAAGAGTACAACTCTGTCGGTAGCGACACTGTGGTGTTCTATATGCCGGACGCTTCAGAGCAGAGATACGGTGCGTTTGTTCAGGATGAAATAAGCTTTGGTCGCTGGATCGTTACCCCCGGCCTGAGATTTGACTCATATAAAACTGATCCTGGAAATCAGATCCCTTCAGGAAATACAGGTGGTTTCGATAAGGATTCATACTCTAAGTACTCAGACTCTGCGGTCACTGGTCGCTTGGGTACAATGTATGCAATCAATAACGAACACAAGATATTTGGACAGATCAGTCAGGGCTTCAGAGCACCTGATTTCCAGGAACTGTTCTACTCCTTTTCAAACCCTGGACACGGTTATACTTCAGTACCTAACGCGGATTTGAAAGCTGAAGAAAGTATTTCTTATGAACTTGGCTGGCGCCACAACACCGATACTTCATCAACGGAACTGGCGGTTTTCTATAGCGACTACGATAACTTTATTGATCGAGTTGGTAAGAGAAACTCTAATACAGGTCTTCTTGAGTACTCGTACCAAAACGTTGATGAGGCTGTTATTAAAGGTATTGAACTTGCCAACACCTATTACTGGGACAATATCGCAGAGGGTTTGAGTTCCAGAGTGGCGGCTGCTTACACCGAAGGTGAAGATGGTGATAACAAACCTCTTAACTCAGTGAATCCATGGAATGCTGTATTTGGTGTTTCTTACGATGCTCCCGTTGGGAACTGGGGTACATCGCTGAAAGTGGCTTATACCGCAGCTAAGAAAGAGAGCGATATTACACCGAGCCAGGATTTTTCAGGCAATGACAACCCGGTGTTTGCACCTGATAGCTCAACGGTTGTGGACTTGACGGCTTACTATATTCCGATGGAAGACCTGACATTGCGTGCAGGTGTCTTCAACCTGACGGATGAAGAGTACTACAACTGGAATGACGTAAGAAGCCTGCAAAAAGAAGATAAATTCTATACTCAGGCAGGACGAAATTTCGCAATTACCGCGAAATATGAGTTTTAATTAAATCAATTGATTAATTGATAAATGCGCCATAGCCTACTATTAGGTTATGGCGTTTATTTATGTGAGATATATGTGAACAACGATCAAATAAAAATAAATAAGAGTTGGCTTCTAAGGGAGGCCAAAAAACATAAAAGCAAACTGATTTTCGCGAATACAATCGCGGTCTTAGCGGCTGTTATAGCCGTACCCATTCCCTTACTTATGCCAGTGCTGGTGGATGAGGTGTTGTTAGGACAACCTGCTGGTGGTTTGGATATTCTTGGGCAATTACTCCCAGAGAGTTTACATACCAATCATGGCTATATTGGTTTGGTCCTGTTTTTGGTCATCTTCATGCGCCTTGCCAGTCAGGCATTAAATATATTGCAGACTCGGCAATTTACTCTGGTTTCTAAAACACTCACTTGTTTTCTTCGTAAACAGTTACTGGATAAGCTGGGAAGAATCAGTATGCGCCAATATGAAGAGCGCGGGAGTGGGGGATTAACATCTCATCTTGTTACCGACATTGAAACCATCGACAGTTTTATTGGCTCAACACTGAGCAAGTTCGTTGTCAGCTTGTTAAGTACTGTTGGTGTTGCGTTGGTTCTGTTTTGGCTCGATTGGCGTTTAGCCTTGTTTATTATCCTTTTAAACCCAGTCATTATTTATTTGTCCAGAAAAATGGGGCAGAAGGTAAAAGTACTTAAAAAGCATGAAAACCAGTCTTTTGAGCGTTTTCAGCAAAGATTGGTAGAGACTTTAGACGGGTTGTATCAGTTACGTGCCTCTAACCGGGAGCAAGAGTACTTAAAGCGACTTAAAAATGATGCTGACGCAATTAGAAAGGATGCTGATAGCTATGCATGGCAGTCAGATGCAGCGAATCGTCTCTCTTTTTCTCTGTTTCTTGTTGGCTTCGAAATTTTCCGAGCCGTTGCCATGGTAATGGTTCTTTGGGGCGATCTGACGGTAGGGCAGATAATCGCGGTATTCGGTTACCTGTGGTTTATGCTTGGTCCTATTCAGGAGCTGTTAAGTATTCAATATGCTTGGTTTAGTGCATCTGCTGCAATGACCCGTCTGAATAATATTTTGGCACTGGAAGAAGAGTACAGGCCAGTAGCTAAGGTTAATCCTTTCAATCAGGACGCTGCGATTGATGTCAGCTTTAGGGATGTTTCCTTTTCATATGACGATGAAAAACAGGTACTGGAAAACCTGAACCTGGAAATCCCGAAAGGCAAAAGAGTTGCACTGGTAGGCGCCTCCGGTGGAGGTAAGTCCACACTAATTCAGATATTGCTAGGTATTTACCAGAAGAACAGTGGCGATATCTTTATTAACGGCCACCCAATTGAACAGGTGAGTTATGAAGCGTTAAGAAAGCGGATGGCAGTGGTGCTTCAGCAGCCAATGATTTTTAACGACACATTGAGGCAGAACCTGACCTTAGGGGACGAAATTGATGATGTTCGATTGTGGCATGCTCTTGAAGTTGCTCAGCTCAAAACTTTTGTAGAAGAGCAACCGTCAGGTTTAGAAACAGAGCTAGGCAGGCAGGGCATCCGATTGTCTGGTGGTCAGCGACAAAGACTGGCAATAGCTAGAATGGTTTTGGCAAACCCTGAGCTGGTTATATTGGATGAGGCGACCTCAGCTTTGGATACATCAACAGAAGCGGCATTGCACTCGGCACTTACAGAGTTCTTAAAAGACAGAACAACCTTGATTGTGGCTCACCGTTTATCCGCAGTTAAACAAGCTGATCTGATTTATGTTCTTGAAGATGGCAAGGTGATTCAGACTGGGCAGCACCATGAGTTAGTCAATGCTCCAGGTTTGTATCAGACATTGTATGGGACTTTACAGGCAGGGTGATTGTACGCAAAGGCTAACAGGATATGGTTCCACAAACCGCTGAACACATCCCTGTTCGCTTAAACAAGGGCATCCATGCCCTTGTATGTTTGTTCCACCATAGCCAGTTAACCTTTAGGTGCAGTAAAAACAATAATATGAAGATAAAAAAGAGGCTGCCAAATGGCAGCCTCTTCATTTTTAGCTATTACGCTAGATTTAGTAACCTTCAGGTTTAGTCATTGCTGACGATGCCTGATTGGTTGCCACCTGGCTACCAGCACCTTTTGGCTGGTAACGCTCTTCTTTGAACGGAGCAGCAATAATCTCAATCTCTTTAGTTTCCTGTGGACCAGGAGCCTTAGACATTGGTGCAGATACCTGAGCAGTGTAAAGCTTCTTCTCAACGATTTCAGCTTTCACTGGCTCTACAGATTCAGCAACAACTTCTTCAGTAGCCACTTTCTCCGCTAGAAGTGCTTCGGTTGTTTCTGTAACTGCAGGTTCTGTTTCCTGAACGGTTGGTTTCTCAGTTACCGCCGGAGTTTCTACCACAGGTGCTTCTACAACATCCGCTACGACTGGAGCTTCGCTGATCACAGGTTCTACAACTGGCGCTGGTTCGACAACCGGATGGCTGATGATTACCTTACCCATCGCCATTTCAGGACAAGCGAACCCACCTAGTGCTACCGTTTCAACAACCTCTTTCTTGTTGCGACGTTCTTTGCGTTTTGGCTTCAGATCGTATCGTGGCATTACTTTACCCATTGCCATCTCAGGAGAGGCAACACCACCTTTACGTAGGCGGAACGGGTTAGGTCTGCGGTCACGACCGCGACGGCGGCGCTGACCATTCGCTCTCAAATGACGAGGTGAACGGCGGTTACGACGTTGCTTGCCTTCTTCGCGCTCTTCATTCTGCTGAGGTGCATTTTGCTTAGGCTTGTCTGCTTCAGATTTTGCAACCTTAGTTTCAACAGCTTTAGCTTCTACAGCAGCTTCTTGAGTCGCTACAGCCTGCTCAGTCGCTGCCTGATCTTTCACACGCACTTGCTTTTTCAGCTGGCGACGCTGGCGACGTTGTTTAACTTGAGCTGTTTTTTCTTCAGCACCTTTATCTGTGCTTGCTTCAGCAGCGAGTTTTTTGCCTTGCTCAGCAACTTTAGAAGGTTTTGTCTTCTTGTCTTGCTTAGGCTTACGGTTTTGCTGTTCTTTACGGCTGTCCGCTTTTTCCGCCTGCTGAGCTTCTTCACCCTTAGCCGGGCGACGCTTGCGTTTGTTTTGATCGCGGTTATCACGATTTCCACTGCGGCGACGGTTGTTTCTGTCGCGACGATTGCGGTTGTTATTGCGATCTTTCTTCTCTTGTTCTTGCTTCTGCTTTTCTTCCTCTTCTTTCTTCTTAGCTTCTGCATCAGAAGAGCCAAACAGGAAGCTGCCAAGAGCTTTAAATAGTCGACCAATTACGCCAGGTTTATTCTCTGTCTCTTCTGCTTTCTTTTCAGGCGCCGCAGCTGGCTGAGGAGCCGGTGCAGGAGTAGGAGCAGATTGAGCAGGAGCAGCAAAGCCTTTCAGTGCAGGCTCTTCAATCTTCTTAGGCTTAATATCAACTTCAGAAGGGTCTTTTTCTTCCGCTTCTTTCATTGCTTCCAGCTTCTTAGGAAGCAGGTAAGAAAGCAGATCCTGCTGTTCACCTTCACGAACACGGATAACCTCAAAGTGCGGTGTTTCCATGTCTGAGTTTGGAACAATAATGATCTTCACATCTTGATGCTTCTCGATGTGGTTTATCGAGCGACGTTTCTCGTTGAGTAGATATGAAGCGATAGCAACAGGAACAATGGCCAGTATCTGAGCACTATTTTCTTTTAGCGCTTCTTCTTCAATCAGACGAAGAACAGAAAGAGCCAGTGATTCGTTGTCACGTACAACACCAGTACCTGAACAGCGAGGACAGATATGGTGGCTTGCTTCTGCAAGAGACGGGCTTAGACGCTGACGCGACATTTCTAGCAGACCAAAGCGAGAAATACGACCAATCTGTACACGAGCACGATCCATTCGGACTGCTTCACGTAGACGGTTTTCAACTTCACGCTGGTGACGAACTGGTGTCATATCGATGAAGTCGATGACAACTAGACCGCCTAAATCACGAAGACGTAACTGACGAGCGATCTCATCTGCTGCTTCAAGGTTAGTATTCAGAGCGGTTTCTTCGATATCGCCACCCTTAGTTGCACGGGCTGAGTTGATATCGATAGAGGTCAGTGCTTCTGTTGGGTCGATAACGATAGAACCACCAGAAGGCAGGCGAACTTCGCGTTGGAAGGCGGATTCGATCTGACTTTCAATCTGGTAGTGACTGAACAATGGCACCTCACCATCGTACTTCTTAACTCGGTTAATGAAGTCTGGTCGAACAAGCTGAATATGCTGGCGAGCACGCTCGAAAATGGTGTTGCTGTCGATAAGGATTTCACCGATATCACGACGCAAGTAGTCGCGAATAGCACGAACAATTACGTTACTTTCCTGATGAATCAGGAAAGGTGCCGGGTTCGCTTCAGAAGCTTCTTTGATAGCATTCCAGTGGTTCAGAAGTACGTTTAAGTCCCACTCCAGCTCTTCTGCACTTTTGCCTACACCTGCAGTACGAACAATTAGACCCATACCCTGAGGTAGTTCCAGAGTGCTAAGTGCTGCTTTAAGTTGTGTACGCTCATCACCTTCAATACGACGGGAAATACCGCCAGCTCGAGGGTTGTTTGGCATTAGAACAAGATAACTACCGGCAAGAGAGATGAAGGTGGTGAGTGCAGCACCTTTGCTGCCACGTTCTTCTTTCTCTACCTGTACAATCACTTCCTGACCTTCAGTCAGAACTTCTTTGATACTAGGACGACCTTGGTAGGTATAACCTTCTGGGAAGTAATCGCGGGCAATTTCTTTGAGAGGGAGGAAACCGTGTCTTTCTGCGCCATAATCAACAAATGCTGCCTCAAGACTTGGTTCGATACGGGTGATACGGCCCTTATAAATATTGGCCTTCTTTGATTCATGACCCGGACTTTCGATATCAAGATCGAAAAGTCGCTGGCCGTCAACCAAAGCGACACGCAACTCTTCTTTTTGAGTTGCGTTAATTAACATTCTTTTCATTGTAGAAATTCTCGTTGTCTTTTCTTTATTTCAGCTGACTTGTCGCTTTGCTTCGATACTGATGGTGTCAGATCCCATGGTTTACAAGTGCAACCTCTCGGCTGGAAGGGATGCTCGGGGACACTCCAGTCATCAGATATACATTACAGTCTTGATACCTGATCCACGTCTCGGGTGGTAGTTAACTCAACATCAGTGAACGATGAGTAGAACGACAAGTACACCTCATCCCGAATGTCTTACGCCGCTGCTGCATCCGCAAAAATGAAGTAGTCTACTCATTTAGCATTATTTTTATGCTCTGGAATGGTGGAAAAGTGTAAAATATAACCTATCCGTCCATTACAAACGTGAACTATAGCAGTGTGAAGAAATCACGGCAATCTGCTTTGTTATAAACAGGGAAAAAAATTGAACTCGCTCTATTTGGAAAGATTTTATTTTATTGAAAAATAAGAAAAATGTGATGAGTGGTTTATTTTTGTCCAAATTGAATTCCGTAATTTATACACAGGTGGCCTCTGTTGAGGAAATTACAACTTAAGTTTCCCTTTCGGTCGGATATTTTTTAGAATGTCGCGCTTGGCGAAAAATGCCAAGGTATTTCCCGGATCACACAGAGTTTCTGAGCCAGAGCGAATGAACGAGATAAAAACTAAAGTCCAGTTTGTAGATATTGACGAAGATATGGCTGGTCAACGTATTGATAATTTTTTACGTAATCAGCTTAAAAATGTCCCCAAAAGCCTGATTTACAGAATTATTCGTAAAGGTGAGGTTCGGGTAAACAAAAAGCGCATCAAGGCGGAATATAAGCTTCGGGCAGGTGATCTTGTACGAGTACCACCAGTGAAACTCGAAGAAACAGCAAATACTGATGTACCTAATACTAAGCTAAACAAAGTCGCAGAACTAGAGCATTGCATCATCTATGAAGATGAACACATGCTAATTCTGAATAAACCTTCGGGTACTGCGGTTCATGGTGGTAGCGGGTTGTCTTTTGGTGCTATAGAGGCGCTTCGGGCACTAAGACCACAAGCGAGGTTTTTAGAGCTGGTTCATCGTATAGACAGAGATACATCCGGAATTTTGTTGGTAGCAAAAAAGCGATCAGCGCTTAGACACCTGCAGGCTCAGTTCAGAGAAAAGACAGTTCAGAAATACTACTTTGCTCTGGTAATGGGGGAGTGGAAGAATAGCTGTCAGGTGGTGAATGCACCGCTATTAAAAAATGAAGTGAATAGCATTGTTCGAGTTAATCCAAATGGTAAAGCATCGGAAACCCGATTCAAGATTCTAGAAAAATTCCGGGATGCAACTCTTGTTCAAGCCAGCCCGATTACAGGAAGAACACACCAGATTCGTGTTCATACCCAGTATACCGGCCATCCGATTGCTTGGGATGACCGATATGGTGACAGACGCTTTGACGCGTATACGGGGAAGTTTGGTTTAAACCGACTATTCCTGCATGCAGCGAACATTAAGTTTACCCACCCGGCGACAGAGAAGTTGATGGAGGTCTCTGCACCTATGGGTAAACAGTTAGAGAAGGTGTTAGAAGGATTAAGAAAGCAAGGATAAGAGATGAGACCTGTTAAATAACATCCAAGCCTTCCTTCGCCAACATGTCAATTAAACATATCAGGGGAAGACCAATAAGCGTATTTGGGTCTTTCCCTTCAAGTTTCTTAAATAGTGCAATACCAAGTCCTTCACTTTTAAAACTGCCTGCACAGTTTAAAGGTTGCTCACGATCTATATAGTTTTCAATTTGTGCTCGGGAGAGCTCGCGGAAATGCACAGTAAAGGTATCCAGTTCCACCAGTTCTTTACCTGTTTGAGTGTTGTATAGCGCGATCCCCGTATAGAAAACAATTTTCTTCCCGCTGGCACTAACGAGTTGTTTAATCGCTTTCTCTCGGGTTTTGGGTTTGCCTACTATTTCTCCATCAATAACACACACTTGATCGGAACCGATTATTAACGCGTCTTCACGAGTTGAGCAGCTTTTTGCTTTGCCTATAGCCAGCCGCTTGACCAACAATTCTGGTGATTCTCCTTTTATTGGCGTTTCATCAAAGTTCGGGGCTGTAGTGGTAAAATTAACACCTAACTTGTCCAGAATAGACTTTCTGAAAGGAGACGTTGACGCGAGAATAAGGTTTGGATTTGACATAGAAAAGTACTGCTTTAGGAAACTTAGTCCCCATATTACTGCGAGTAGAAAAAAAGCGTAAGTTTTTTGCCTTTTCCTTTGACTCGAAGTGAATAGAAGGCTAATATTCGCGCCCTATGCAAAAGGTAAAAATACCGCGAACGGTTGATCCAGCAAAGGCAGCTCAGAAGCGACTTGATTATAATGGTATTATTCAAGTTAGTCTGTTGAAGCGTGTAGCTGCATCGGTCGAAGGCGTAAAACGCGACGCAGAAGTCTCATTGTCATTTGAGCTTGATGAACAACGATTGGTCGTTATCTCTGGTAAAGCTAACGTCGAAGTCGATTTAGAGTGTCAGCGTTGTAACGAGATTTTCGCACATGAGTGCGAAGTTCAATTCACATATACTCCTTATTATAGTGAGAAGAGTGAAGAGGACGCACCGGAAGAGTACGATTTGGTAGATCTGAACGAGTACGGTGAAGTCGATCTCATACAACTAGTTGAAGACGAGTTCATTCTTGGATTACCTCAAGTAGCAATGCATGATGAAGCGGATTGTAGCGTTGATTCGAGTAACTTGGTGTTTGGTGACCTTCCAGAAGAAGTTGTGGAAGAGAAACCGAATCCGTTTGAAGTTTTAAAAAACTTAAAGCGATAAGCCTTTAAGAACAACATAGGAGTAGGGTCCATGGCCGTACAAAAGAGTAAAAAGTCACGCTCAATGCGTGGTATGCGTCGTTCACACGATGCACTAACTTCAGCTGCACTTTCTGTAGACGCAACTTCAGGTGAAACTCACCTGCGTCACAACATGACTGCTGACGGTTACTACCGTGGCAAAAAGGTAATCAACAAGTAAGGTTGCCTTTTGCAAAATATTACCGTTGCACTTGATGCAATGGGCGGGGATTTCGGTCCTCGCGTCACAGTGCCTGCCGCCGTGCAGGCATTGTCGCATTTCCCAGAGCTAAAAGTGATTCTTGTTGGTGATCAAAGTGAGATCACCGTCCAATTAGCACATCTAAAAGTTTTACCTAACGAGCGCTTATCTATTCAACATAGCGATCGTGTTATCTCTAATTCCGAAAAACCTTCTCTTGCTTTAAGAAACAGTGCGGGCAGTTCCATGCGTCAGGCGATCGATTCCGTTGCTTGTGGTGAAGCAGATGCTTGCCTGAGTGGTGGTAATACCGGTGCTTTGATGGCTTTGTCTCGCTTTAGGCTGAAGCTACTGCCGGGTATTGAAAGACCAGCGCTTGTTTCTGCTCTTCCAACAGCACAAAAGAATAAAACCTGGATGCTGGATCTTGGTGCGAATGTGTCGGTAGATGCGGACACTTTGTTCCAATTTGCAGTGATGGGGTGCGCTTTAGCACAAGAGCACTTGAATAGAGCTCCCAGGGTCGCCATCTTGAATGTTGGTGAAGAAGATATTAAAGGCAATGATTTAGTTAAGCGCTGCGCAGAAATGCTGAGTAAGACTAAATCTGTCAATTTCATCGGTTATATTGAAGGTGATCAGTTACTTCATGACGCAGCAGATGTGGTTGTGTGTGACGGCTTTGTAGGCAACGTTTGTCTGAAAACCTGTGAAGGTGTTGCGCATCTATTTATCGCAAAGTTAAAAGAACACATGATGGCATCGAGCTTAAAAGGTTGGATCGCAAGAAAATTGTTTTCAGAACTGTTTAATGAGTTAAAAACACTGAACCCCGACCAGTATAACGGCGCAAGTTTGTTAGGATTGCGCGGCATCGTGATAAAAAGTCATGGAAGCGCTGATATACCTGCTATTATCAATGCAATAGGTGAGGCGGTACACGAGGTCAAAAGACAGGTACCCAGCCAAATAAGCGATCGTTTAGAAGCGGTCTTACTCGAGAGGCATTATTAGTCTTCATGTTTAGCAAAATTCTAGGTACAGGCAGCTACCTGCCATCTCATGTGCGTTCAAACGCAGAACTAGAGAAAATGGTAGATACAAGTGATGAGTGGATCGTTACCAGAACAGGTATAAAAGAGCGCCGTATCACTGCAGAAAATGAAACTGTTGCAGATATGGCGACAGAGGCGGCTAAAAACGCTATCGATATGGCGGGAGTAGATAAAAACGATATCGATATGATTATCGTTGCAACCACCAGTGGTTCTCATGCATTCCCATCGGCAGCATGTCAGGTCCAGGCAAACCTTGGTATAAAACATTGTCCAGCTTTTGATATGGCTGCAGCGTGTTCTGGTTTTGTGTATGCACTTTCAGTCGCGGATCAATATATCAAAACCGGACACTGCAAAAATATCTTAGTAATCGGTTCTGATGCTCTGTCTAAAACTTGTGATCCGAATGACCGTTCAACCATCATTTTGTTCGGTGATGCTGCGGGTGCAGTAGTAGTTGGAGCAAGTGAAGAGCCAGGTATTCTATCAACGACCATCAATGCCGATGGCCGCTTTGGTGATCTTCTGAGCCTGAAATACCCTAATCGCCGTGAAGAGATCACGGGCGACTGGGAACACAAAGATGACATCAATAACTGGTTACATATGGCTGGTAATGAAGTATTCAAAGTTGCTGTAACTCAGTTATCACGTCTTGTTAAAGAGACGCTTAAAGAAAATGGTATGGATAAATCAGAGCTAGACTGGCTTGTTCCACATCAGGCGAACCTGAGAATCATTTCTGCTACAGCTAAGAAGCTCTCTATGTCGATGGATCAGGTCGTTGTCACTCTTGACCGTCATGGCAATACTTCAGCAGCGACAGTGCCTACTGCACTGGATGAAGCAGTCCGTGATGGCCGAATCAAGCGCGGTCAGACGTTACTTCTTGAGGCCTTTGGTGGAGGGTTCACCTGGGGCTCAGCGCTGGTTAAATTCTAATTAAAATCAAATAAATGGGTGGCGATAGCCATCCGTTTTCATTTCACATAAATTTATGTTGAGTTGCTTAAAGGAAAAATAACTATGAGCAAGTTTGCTATCGTATTTCCGGGTCAAGGCTCTCAGGCAGTTGGGATGCTGGCTGAGCTTGGCGAACAAAATGAAGTTGTAAAGAACACATTTTCTGAAGCGTCAGACGCATTAGGCTACGATCTATGGTCTCTAGTCCAAGATGGTCCTGCTGAAGATCTTAACCAGACATTTCGTACTCAGCCTGCACTGCTTGCATCTTCAGTTGCTATCTGGCGTGTATGGCAGGAGCTTGGCCTAGAACAGCCAGAGTGCTTAGCTGGTCACAGCCTTGGTGAGTATTCTGCGCTGGTTTGTGCAGGTGTTATCGATTTTAAAGACGCTATCAAGCTTGTAGAGCTTCGTGGCAAGGCGATGCAAGAAGCAGTACCAGCGGGTGTTGGTGCTATGTACGCGATTATTGGCCTTGCTGATGATGCTATCAAACAAGCATGTGAAGAAGCAGCTCAAGGCGAAGTTGTATCTCCAGTAAACTTTAACTCTCCCGGTCAGGTTGTTATCGCAGGTAACAAAGCGGCGGTTGAGCGCGCAGGTGCGCTATGTAAAGAAGCAGGCGCAAAGCGTGCACTACCACTGCCAGTATCTGTTCCTTCTCACTGTGCACTGATGAAGCCTGCTGCTGAGAAACTTGAAGCCGCATTGAACGATATTGAGTTCAAAGCACCAGTACTACCAGTAATCAACAATGTTGATGTTGTTGCTGAGACTGATCCTGCGAAAATTAAAGATGCTCTAGTTCGTCAACTATACAGCCCTGTTCGCTGGACTGAGGGCGTTCAGAAAATGAATGAAGACGGAGTTGAGAAACTTCTTGAGTTTGGTCCTGGTAAGGTCCTGACTGGTCTGACAAAACGTATTGTAAAAACACTTAGCGCAGCAGCGGTTAACGACGTTGCTTCCCTTGATGCTGCTAAGTAAGCTGAGGTAAAAACAATGACTCTAGAAGGCAAGATTGCGCTTGTTACAGGTGCAAGCCGTGGAATTGGCCGCTCAATCGCGGAACTTTTGGTTGAACGTGGTGCCACAGTAATTGGTACTGCTACAAGCGAAAATGGTGCTGCTGCAATCAGTGAATATCTTGGCGAAAATGGCAAAGGTATGGCGCTGAATGTGACTGAGCCAGAATCGATTGAATCGGTACTTAAGGCAATTAACACAGAATTTGGTGGTATCGATATTCTGGTGAATAATGCTGGTATCACACGTGATAACCTGTTGATGCGTATGAAAGATGACGAATGGACAGATATCATGGATACTAACCTTACGTCTATCTTCCGCCTTTCTAAGGCTGTATTGCGTGGAATGATGAAAAAACGTAATGGACGTATCATTAATGTTGGTTCAGTTGTTGGTACTATGGGCAACGCTGGACAAACTAACTACGCTGCAGCGAAAGCGGGTGTAATTGGTTTTACTAAGTCTATGGCACGTGAAGTCGCTTCACGTGGGGTAACTGTAAACACGGTTGCACCTGGTTTTATTGAAACTGACATGACAAAAGCGCTGAACGATGAGCAACGTGCTGCTACACTATCTCAAGTGCCTGCAGGTCGTTTAGGCGATCCTCGTGAAATTGCATCAGCAGTGGCATTTTTGGCATCTCCGGATGCGGCATATATCACTGGTGAAACACTTCACGTGAATGGTGGAATGTACATGATTTAAGTTTTGTGCGAAATTTGCGCATGATTTAAGTCAAAAATGTATGTAATTTCGGTTAAATTCGTAAAAATTGTGGTTTGACCAGCACGGTCACTCTTGCAACTTTGAAAAGTTTGAATAAACTACGGAAAACATCGCATTGAGCGAATCTGTAAAGGAAAAGAAAAAATGAGCAACATCGAAGAACGCGTAAAGAAAATCATTGTTGAACAACTAGGTGTAGACGAAGCAGAAGTTAAAAACGAAGCTTCATTTGTTGACGATCTAGGTGCTGATTCTCTAGACACTGTTGAGCTAGTAATGGCTCTAGAAGAGGAATTCGATACTGAGATTCCTGATGAAGAAGCTGAGAAAATCACTACTGTTCAAGCTGCAATCGACTACGTAAACAGCGCTCAGTAATATTCTCTTCCAGGCGGTCACCTTGACCGCCTGAGTTTTTCTTAATATCTTGTATTCCTCTCATTGTAAATCAATCCCGGAGAATAATATCGTGTCCAAGCGTCGCGTCGTTGTCACTGGCATGGGTATGTTGTCGCCGGTAGGCAACACAGTTGAATCTTCATGGAAAGCCCTGCTAGAAGGTCAAAGTGGTATCGTAGATATCGAGCACTTTGATACATCTGAATTTACTACTCGTTTCGCAGGTCTGGTTAAAGACTTTAATTGCGAAGAGTATATGTCTAAAAAAGATGCTCGTAAGATGGATCTATTCATCCAGTACGGCATCGCGGCTGGTGTTCAGGCACTAAATGACTCCGGCCTAGAGGTAACAGAAGAAAACGCAGCCCGTGTAGGTGTTGCTATCGGTTCTGGTATCGGTGGTCTTGACCTGATTGAAAAAGGTCATACTGCATTGACAACCAAAGGCCCTCGTAAGGTTAGCCCATTCTTTGTTCCATCAACCATTGTTAATATGATTGCTGGTAACCTATCAATTATGAAAGGCTTACGCGGTCCGAACATCGCAATTTCTACGGCTTGTACTACTGGCCTGCACAACATTGGTCATGCGGCACGTATGATTGCATACGGTGATGCGGAGGCGATGGTAGCGGGTGGTGCTGAGAAAGCATCTACACCACTTGGTATGGCTGGTTTCGGTGCAGCTAAGGCACTTTCTACTCGTAACGATGAACCTCAGAAGGCATCTCGTCCTTGGGATAAAGACCGTGATGGTTTTGTTCTTGGGGATGGTGCTGGTGTGATGGTACTAGAAGAGTACGAACATGCTAAAGCTCGTGGCGCTAAAATTTACTGTGAGCTGGTTGGCTTTGGCATGAGTGGTGACGCTTACCACATGACGGCTCCAAGCTCTGATGGCTCTGGCGGCGCTCTTGCAATGGAAGCTGCTATGCGTGATGCTGGTATTACTGGCGAGCAAGTTGGTTATGTGAATGCACACGGTACTTCTACACCTGCTGGTGATGTTGCTGAGCTGAAAGGCATTAAGCGCGCACTTGGTGAGGAAGGCTCTAAGCAAGTACTAGTTTCTTCAACTAAGTCTATGACAGGCCACCTATTGGGTGCTGCAGGCTCTGTAGAAGCAATCATCACGGCAATGTCTCTGGTTGACCAGATTGTTCCACCGACAATCAACCTGGATAACCCGGATGAAGGTTGTGATATGGACCTGGTTCCAAATACTGCCCGTAAAGTTGAGAACATGGAGTATGCTCTTTGTAACTCATTTGGCTTTGGTGGTACGAACGGTTCATTGATCTTCAAGAAGATTTGATGATTAAGATTGGAATCGGTTTCCGACTCTAATAAACTTGTTTTAAAGCGGCTTGATGCGTAGCATTGAGCCGTTTTTATTTTGTTTGGCAGTTGAAGCTATTTGCCGAATGTACTCGATTCCATCGAGCCGCTTTTACCTCACTACTGAGTTTGAATTAAGTTGATGCGAATAGCATGCTCATTACATCGAGCACACACGACAAACAGCGACTAAATAGGTCGCACTGAATTAAGAGGATGTCAGGCTGTTGCGTAGTAAAACCTATTTTTCATGGAAGAAAAATTGGAGCCTACATGGATGTACTTGCGGCGTTTTTACGTAGTAACAACCTGATGTCCTTAGCCCCGTGACGTTAGGAAAGGAAAAGACAAAAGATGATTTTGGTTAATGGAAAGCCGAAAGACTCAGTATCAATAACAGATCGTTCTTTTCAGTACGGTGACGGTTGCTTTACCACCATGCTTACGGTGGATGGTAAGATACAGAACTGGAGCTTGCATATTGAGCGAATGGAAGCTTGTTTGAATCTGCTCAGAATAGCTTTGCCTGACTGGAAGGAAGTAGGAAGCTGGTTGAGTGAAATTGTTTTGTCTGAAGGCAAGGCAGGGCTTAAGCTCCATATTTCCAGGGGAGAGGGTGGCAGAGGATACAGTTCAGTAGGTGCTGAGGCTCCTATAGTGACGGTGAGTGCTTTCTCGTTTCCCGGGCATTACCTGACTTGGCAAACAAGTGGTGTTGAACTGGGAGTCTGCAAACGTAGGCTAGGCCACACTCCAATGCTGGCCGGTCACAAGCACAACAATCGGCTTGAACAAGTATTGCTTAAGGCAGAAGCTGATGAGCTTGGTGTTGCCGATGCGGTGGTTCTTGATCTCAATGGCAATGTGGTTGAAACCACAATGGCGAATCTGTTTTGGGTAAAAGACAAAACACTCTATACACCTAGCATGGATAACTGTGGCGTTGCTGGCACCATACGCAGGTTGATTATTGAAGAAGCTCAGGCGAATGGTATTGAAACAGTCGTCGGAGCGTTTGGACTGGAGCATCTGAATGATGCTGAAGAAGTCTTTATGACAAACTCCATTTTAGGTGTTGCTCCGGTTATAAAAATTAGCGATAAGGTCTTTCCAATAGGGCCAATAACACGACGTTTTCAGGAGAGTCAGAGTTCGTGATTAAGAAGTTAGTATTTCTGGTAATTGTTGCGGCAGCCATCGCTGCGGGCGGTGTTTTTTATGGGATGGGGCAGGTTAACAAGTACCTTGAACAACCATTAGAGCTCGAAGAACCATCAATCATTACCATTAAGAGTGGAACCAGCTTTCAGGGAGTATTGAAGCAGCTAGAAGCAAATGGCTGGATTGTACCAAGTGATTTCTCCCGCTTTGTTCGCAGAGTGAAACCAGAAGTCGTTAAAGTTAAGGCGGGTACGTTCCAGCTTCAGCCGGATATGACACTGACCAGTGCGCTTTTATTTCTGGGTAAAGGCAAAGAGCACCAGTTTGCTATCACCTTTGTAGAAGGCAGTCGCTTTAGTGAGTGGCGCGAGATACTGAAAGAGTCTGATTCACTCGTTCATACTATCGATGAACTTTCTGAGAAAGAGATAGCAAAAAAACTGGGTATAGAGCGTGAGAAACTGGAAGGCTTGTTCCTCGCTGAAACGTATCACTACACCGCTGGCACTTCTGATCTTGATATCCTTAAACGCGCTCATAACAAGCTGGCGTCAGTGTTAAATTCTGCGTGGGAACAGCGTCAGGAAAAACTGCCTTTAAAAAATGAATACGAAGCTCTTATTCTTGCTTCTATCATCGAAAAAGAGACAGCAGTAGAGTCTGAGAGAAAGCAGGTTTCTTCTGTGTTTGTGAACCGTCTGAACCGTCGTATGCGACTCCAGACAGACCCTACAGTTATTTATGGTATGGGAGACAAATACAAAGGTAATATCAGGAAAAAAGATCTTCAGACACCGACACCCTATAACACATACACCATTAACGGTTTGCCACCAACACCGATTGCGATGGCAGGAGAAGCATCTATTGAAGCTGCAGTTAACCCGGACGAAACGAAGTATCTCTATTTTGTGGCCAGTGGCAAAGGCGGACATGTTTTCTCGAAAACATTAACAGAGCATAACCGGGCAGTGAGAGCCTATCTGAAACAACTAAGAAAAAACAAATTATGAGCAACGCAAAATTTATAGTAGTAGAAGGGCTTGAGGGCGCGGGCAAAAGTACCGCTATCGCGGCTGTAGAAGCGACCTTGAACAAACATGGTATTGAGGATATCGCGAAAACTCGTGAGCCGGGCGGGACTGTATTAGCTGAAAAGATGCGTGCTCTAATCAAGGAAGAACATGAAGGTGAAGAGCTAAAAGACATTAGCGAGCTACTGCTCCTTTATGCGGCGCGTGCTCAGTTAGTTGAGAATGTAATCAAACCAGCGCTTGAGAAAGAGCAATGGGTCGTTGGTGACAGACACGATATGTCATCTCAGGCGTATCAGGGCGGTGGCCGTCAGCTTGACCGTGATGTGATGGAGACGCTTAAGACAGTCACTCTGGGTGGATTTAAACCCGATCTCACTTTGTATCTCGATATTGATCCTAAGCAAGGCTTAGAAAGAGCAAGGGGCCGAGGCGAGCTCGATCGTATCGAAAAGATGGATATCAGCTTTTTTGAACGTACCCGCGAGAGATATCTTGAGTTAGCAAATAGCGACAGTTCTGTCATCACAGTGAATGCTGGGCAGTCTATTGAGAATGTGACTGCTGATATCGTAAAAGCGCTTGAAGGCTGGCTAAGCACTCAATCAAATGAAATCTAATAGAGACACATGACAGAAATTTATCCCTGGCTTTTGCCAGTGTGGAACAAATGGCAAACACTTTTAGCTTCAGATAGAGCGCCATCTGCCATGCTCTGCTCTTCAGCGCAGGGTATGGGAATCTCTGATTTGGTGCGAGTTTATACCAGAGCATTGGTATGTACAGAATCAGAGACAGAGCCCTGTGGTTTTTGCCACTCGTGCGCGTTGAGTGAATCAGACCATCACCCGGATATTCATTGGATTAGACCCGAGTCGAAAGGGAAAAATATCACGGTTGACCAGATCCGGTTGTGCAACCGCTGGGCTATGGAATCTTCACAACTTGGAGGTAAGCGAGTCATCGTTATACAGCCTGCTGAATCGATGAATGAGTCTGCTTCTAATGCACTGCTAAAGACACTGGAAGCCCCCCCGGAAAACTGTGTGTTCTTATTGCTTTCAAACAATCGGAATAAGCTACTGGCTACGATTATTAGCCGCTGTCAGATTTGGGATATTGCCGAGCCAGATATTGATGTAACTTACGACTGGCTAAAATCTAACTGTGATCAGCCAGTATCTTACAATGGAATACGGTTAAGCAGAGGCGCCCCTCTTGAAGCTCTGTCATTTTTTAAAGAGGGCGACAGTGACAAATATTTCGAGTTGGAAAAGTGTTTCACCGAAGAGATAGTCAAGCCTATTCCCGATACTCAAAAGCTTTTTAGATGTGTTAAAGATGCCCCCGGAAAGAGCTTATTCTGGTTGGCTCTAATGTTATCTGATATCCAGAAAGTTCACTTTGGAGTGGTGGAGACTGGGTTGTGCACCGCGAGCTCAACACTTGCTAACCATATTGATTATCAGAGTGCATATGATTTTAGTATTAAGCTAAACCGCCTCAGGGAGCAGCTGGCTACCTATACTGGTCTGAATACTGAGCTATTATTTACAAACTGGGTACTAGAACTGAACGAGGAAATATGTTCGTAGATTCTCACTGTCATCTCGACAAACTTGATTATGATGAACTACATCAAGACATTTCAGATGTAATAAAAAAAGCGAACGATGCAAAGGTGACAGAGATATTGTCTGTTGGTGTCACTTTGGACGCATTTCCAGCAATGATAGAGATGATCTCTCCATTTGAGAACGTTTATGCATCATGCGGTGTTCATCCGCTTGATGTTGAGAGCCCTTTTGCATTGGACGAACTCCATCATTTTGCTAAAAATCCAAAGGTAGTCGCTATTGGAGAGACTGGTCTGGACTTTCATTACAAGCCTGAAACGGCAGATCTGCAAAGGTTACGTTTTGAACAGCAGGTTTCTTTGGCTGTTGATGTTAACAAGCCGCTCATTATTCACACCCGTGAGGCGAGGGAAGATACTCTCGCTATTCTGCGAAATGGTCACGCTGAAAAGTGTGGTGGTGTGATTCATTGCTTTACTGAAGACATGGCGTTTGCAGAAAGTGCAATGGATCTCGGCTTTTACATTTCTATTTCGGGTATTGTTACTTTTCGACAGGCAACAGAGTTGAAAGAAGTGGTTAAGGCATTACCTCTGGATCGCTTATTGATCGAGACGGACTCTCCTTACCTTGCTCCCGTTCCCCACCGAGGAAAACAGAACCAGCCTGCTTATGTGGTTGAAGTGGCCAGTTATATTGCTCAGCTCAAAGGTGTATCTTTGACCGAGGTTGCAGAAACAACCAGCAAAAACTTCAGAGATCTATTTATAAAGTAGGAAGTTTTAAGTAGAAGAAAGAGAGCTACGGCTCTCTTTTTTTGTGTCTCAAAATGTAGATAACTAAAAATGTTGACAATTTTTTGAGATGTTGTGGGCAAGGTTTGCATTTGTTTTTTGAAAGATTAGTACAAAAAGTAACCAGAGGCTGTTCCGTTAATTCGAAATGGCTTCTATGAGGATTTAATGTAACTAACTAATAAAAAGAGAGATATTCTTAATTCTCTACAACTTTTAGTTAGAAAACCAAAATGAGGTCCGTTTGATTTTGGAAATAAATTTCAATTATTGCTGCTTTTGTCTGTCTTTGGCTAAGGTTTATGGCGTTTTCCGGTTCTGAGTGAAAGTGGTTAGATTTGATTGGAGTACTAGTATTAAGGCTACTAGGGGGCGGTTATCACCCCGAAGCGAAATTATTTCAGAACTGCTAATCACTTTATCAGGAGATTGAAATATGTTTAAAAACCTATTTGCTGAACTACAGAAGGTCGGTAAGGCATTAATGCTTCCAGTCTCGGTTCTGCCGGTTGCTGGTATTTTACTCGGAGTAGGTGCTGCTAACTTCAGCTGGTTACCAGATATAGTTTCCAACATTATGGCTCAGGCTGGTGGTTCCGTTTTTGGTCAAATGCCGGTGCTTTTTGCTGTAGGTGTTGCCCTTGGATTTACCAACAATGATGGTGTCGCTGGTCTGGCTGCTATCGTAGGTTACGGTATTATGGCTGCGACCTTAGGTGTAATGGCAGGTATCATGGGGGTAGACAAGATAGATACTGGTGTTTTGGGTGGTATTCTTGTTGGTAGTATTGCTGCATGGGCCTTTAATCGTTTCTTCCGAATTCAGCTACCTGACTATCTCGGATTCTTTGCAGGTAAAAGAGCAGTCCCAATTATTACCGGTTTTCTGGCGATTGCATTAGGTTTGGTACTGTCTATTGTATGGCCTCCAATCGGCTCTGGTATAGAGTCATTCTCGCATTGGGCTGCCAACCAAAATCCACAAGTTGCATTTGGTATCTATGGCATCGTAGAACGAGCATTGATTCCATTTGGTCTTCATCATATCTGGAACGTACCATTCTTCTTTGAGGCAGGTAGTTGTGTCAATGCGGCAGGTGAAGCTCGAACCGGTATACTAAACTGCTATCTTGAAGCGGATGCGGTATCTCGTGAAGCGGGTAACGGTTTTGGTCAGTTGGCGGGAGCATATATGTTCAAGATGTGGGGATTGCCTGCTGCTGCTATTGCGATTGCACATTCAGCTAAACCAGAAAACCGAGCGAAAATTATGGGTGTTATGGTTTCGGCTGCTTTGACTTCATTCCTGACTGGTATTACCGAACCTATCGAATTTTCATTCTTGTTTGTTGCACCAGTGCTTTATGCGATTCATGCGCTTCTTGCCGGTTCTGCATTCGTGCTTACTAACACGCTTGGTATGGTCCACGGTACATCGTTTTCACATGGTTTAATCGACTTTATCGTTCTCTCTGGTAACTCTCAGAAGATAATGATGTTTATAGTCTGTGGGCTTGTTTATGCCGCCATTTACTACACCATCTTCCGTACCGTTATCAAAGCGATGGATTTGAAAACACCTGGGCGTGAAGATGAATCAGATGACGCAGGCCCCGTTGCCAGTGAAAATGAAATGGCAGGAGAACTTGTCGCCGCATTTGGTGGTAAAGCAAACATCACTGGCCTTGATGCGTGTATTACCCGATTGCGTGTCGCAGTGGCAGATACGGATGCTGTGGATCAGGAGCGTCTAAAAAAACTTGGTGCTGCGGGTGTCGTTGTTGTTGCGGGCGGTGTACAGGCTATTTTTGGTACTAAGTCTGATAACCTCAAGACCGATATGGATGAGTGGATCAAGACGCACGGTTAATATTATCCAGTCATAATTAATTATGACGACTTCATAAACTAAGCCCCATATCGTATGGGGCTTATGTCATTTTTCTGTTTGTTTTTTCCTCGTATGTTGAATTTCTTTGTCGAAACTTAATACTAGAAACAATTATTCTAGAGGTACTATGAGGGCGCGATGTATAAGCGTATTTTATCTATTGGTTTGTTTGCGGTAAGCGTTTCTGGAGCAGCTTATAGCCAAGAGAATGCAGAGTCTTTGCAGAATGTGAAGTTTGGTTTTGGTGTTGATCCGGGCTTTAGTGTTTTGCTTCAGTTCGACGACAAGATCAACCTGGCGATTGGTAACGATGGCTTGACAGCGGATTATCTTTTAAAAAGCGGCTCGTTTGATGACCCTGATGTACCTTTTACCTGGTATGTTGGTGCTGGTGGCCGACTTGGTTGGGGGGACGACAAAAGGGAATATGGAGCTCGATTACCACTAGGGTTGGATTGGGATTTTGCGAGCAATTGGAATGGTTATGCGCAGATACATCCTGAGCTCGAATATAATGATAAGAAGAATGACCTGGAGCTGGGCTTAGGTGCTGCTGTCGGTATTAGGTATTCTTTTTAACGGGACTATTGAATAAAAGCAGGATAAATCGCTGCTATTTTAAACAAGTATCTTCAAGCTGAGTTATGCTTATTATATGTTGCTAATATAACAATAAGATGGCTGTATGTTTTATCGATACATTCTCAGCTTGCTTCTATACCTGTTTTCAACACTTCTTTACGCCGGTGAGAAGCTAACATTTTCTTATCCTGAGACGGCTGGTCCGGCTGAATCTGCGAAACTTATCATCCGCGAGGCATACAGCCGGATAGGAATAGAAATAGACACCATTGGATACCCGGGGCTTCGTGGACTTTATTACTCGAACAAAGGTGAGACTGATGGCGAGTTATTTCGTGCACCAGGCTTAAGTAAAAACTACCCTAATCTGGTCATGGTCAACGTACCGCTCAGACGTGGTTATCTCTATTTTTATGTAAAAAAAGGCAGAGAGTTTTCAGTCGATAATGGTTGGTTGAGCATCCCGGAAGGTTATTTGCTTGGTTATCGGAGAGGCGTGAAAGTAGCTGAGAGGGCTGTTAAGAAGTACAACTTGTATTCCCATGATGTCAAAGATTACGAACACTTACTCTTACAGTTGGAAGCAGGACATGTGGATGTTATATACATGGGAATTAACGTCGCAGAAAGAATAATGAACCAGCATGAGATAACAGACCTTGTGCGCTTGGAGCCTCCGGTATATATCTCTGAGGTTTATCACTATTTACATAAGAGGCATGTGGATCTGATTCCTAGAATAGAAAGTGAGTTGCACCAAATGAAAGAAAAGGGTGAATTGGATATCCTGAACAAAAAGGGAAACAAAATTATCCGTGCTGCTAAATAGTAAGCAAAAGAGTTTTTGGCAGAGGAAAAAGCAAAAACGCTGGCATATTCGCCAGCGTTTTTCTTAAAGGTATAACGATTACTGCTTGTCCATTGCACGCTTAATGCAAACCGCAGCACCGCCCCAGGTTACACCCAGGCCAATAATCATCATGATGATTGCACCGAAAGTCATAATTATGCCTCCACTTTCTGTTGTGGCTTGCTCATTACATTAACCACGATACCAATACCAAGTAGGATACCCATTAGAGCCCACCCTAGTCTCATGTCATAACCACCGTAACCTTCCTGAAGTAGGTGAAGGAGCTTCTGACCAACGATGATTGCAAGCATGATTGGTGTGATAAAGCGTAGACAAACTTCAAACCAGCCACCGATAGAGAAATCAGAGTACTTGTTCACGTATTCACGTACATCAGCTAGCTTAACAAACCAAGCCATAAGCACGATCTCAATCAAACAACTGCCCAGAATACCTACGTTGTTCACGAAGTGGTCTACTAGGTCTAGTAGCAGCAGGCCGCCATCTGTAGCAAATGCCATAGAAATAGCAAAGCCAATACCACACACGATAGTTGCCGCTTTCTTACGAGACCAGTTTAGTTTGTCGATGATCGCTGAAGTTACTGCCTCGATGATAGAGATCTGAGAACTTAGACCAGCAACAACCAGTGCAAGGAAGAATAGAGGACCAAGAATGTATGGAGCCGGAAGCAGGTTAATTGCCGCAGGTAGCGTTACAAACGCAAGACCAACACCAGCACTTACTACTTCTGTTAGCGGTTTACCTTGCTCTGCAGCCATGTAACCAAGCACAGAGAAGATCATGATACCAGCCATGATAGAGAAACCACAGTTGATCAATACCGTCATAAATGCGTTGTTATTGATATCCGATTTCTCAGGCAGGTAGCTTGAGTAAGCCAGCATGATTGCGAAACCGATACTTAGGGTAAAGAAGATTTGGCCGTAAGCTGCTGCCCATACGTTAAAGTCGAAGATCTTGCTGAAATCTGGCTGGAAAAGGTAGTTAACACCATCAATTGCACCAGGTAGCATGATCATGCGGATAATCAGCGCGAGTACCATGATAAATAGTACAGGCATCATTATCTTAGCGGCACGCTCGATACCTGCTTTAACACCGCCAGCGATAGCTGCGTAAGTGATACCCCATGCGATTAGCATTGCACCAGCGATCTTCCACTGCATACCACCAAGGTTGGTTGGTGAGTTGTCACCTAAACCCAGATACTCACTAAAGAAGAATGCGTTGGTGTCTGTACCCCATTCCTGAGTAAATGACATACCGAAGTATGAAATTGCCCAGCCAATTACAGCTACATAGTACACAGCGATAGTTGCTGCGACACCGATTTGGAACCAACCAAGCCACTCATATTTCGCATTAATACGACCCAAAGTGATTGGTGCTGAACCACGGTTACGTTGACCCATAGAAAATTCCAGGATCATAAATGGAATACCTGCGGTGAGCATGGCAAAAAGGTAAGGAATCAAAAATGCGCCACCACCGTTCTCGTACGCCATATATGGAAAACGCCAGATGTTTCCAAGGCCGATTGCAGATCCAACTGCGGCAAGAATAAATCCTGCGCGGGATCCCCATTGTTCTCGCTTCATAACTACTCCTTTACGGCAATTCTCTGAGACATGAAGCATTTACTCTACTCATGGAACGCTATTCTGTAAGTTTCCAACATAATCAAGCGTCAAAGACACTGTTACTTGGGTTCTTCTTGGAAATAACCTGTACAAAGTAGTTTTTAATTCCGAATGGAGGAGTAAAACTCAGAGTATTATTCTAATATTTGCAATGTGTGTTTGCGGAAACTGAAAGATTCAGCTGCGCGTGCCATGAAGGTTACAATTTAACTTAGACCAAAGCAATAGAAAGTATTTGTTAAAAAAATATTATTTGTACGTAAGTAATGTGTTGAATTGGTCAATAAAAAGTGATTTAAATTGCATTTAAGGTTTAAATTAGTTGATTAATCTTATTGATTTTTTATTGGCAGAGATTATATCTATTTGCTTTTTCAGCGTGTATGACTGAAAAATGTTCAAAAAACATAATTTTATTACAGGATTGGTGTCGCCATATGGTGAAAACTTAGAATTTTATAACCAGACCCATATTGGATTGCACCTGACCTAACCAGTCACTTTCAAATTTTATTAGGCATTTATTACTGTTTGTCGTATCAGGCGAAGTGCACACGGAATAGGTTTTGCTATCTGTAAGGATACCTAACCAGCGAAGCTGAGCTTGTAGCGCAAGGGTTTCACTGAATTTATATTCCAGGCCACCAAATACGGATGTCGAAAATTCGTATTCAGATTTCGTCCAGCTTGCATCCAAATAAGTGGTCCCAAGGCTCACTCCCAAATAAGGGAACAGTTTATCTGTAGTGGTGGTGTAATAGACAGCACTCTGAAAGTGGAAGTGTCGCGTCATTATTTTTAAAGGCTGGTTTTCTACATTTGTATCTTGTTGAGAATAGAATAACCCTAACCGCCCTTGGTCAACATTAGTTGTTAAACTCAAGTTATAATTTGCAGAAGACTCAATGTTAAAATGCTCACTGTTTTCGTTTTCGATTTTTCCGCCTGCGGTGTAACCGGCGCTCGGAGATAAGAACATTGCTGATTGAGCAATAGTGCTGGTAGTAATTAGTAGTATGATTAATAACAATTTATTCATTAATAAATCCGGCCTTTATCAATATCCCATACTATAATTGTGACTATAACTACATATTCAGAAAGGTTTGTTGCTGAGTTCTTGAGGGTGTCTCACACATCTGTTATTAAAATGTTAACCAAGGAGGAGCTCTTTATGGATCAAGACTTAAACTACGCTTTAGTCATTGTTGTTGCAGCCTTTGCAGTGATCATCGGATTAGGTGTCATTGCGATAGGTGCTTAAATTGAGGTAGGGATGTCCAATCGGGGCGTAGTCAGTGGCACCGAAACCCTAATCGATACCTCCAGATACACAAAATATCTGGAGGGTAGGACAGCGCTTGTTGCCCAAGGTGGTGGTCAGAGATCGATCTTTACCGCTGGGGTGCTCGATTCTTTTATCCTCTCCAACTTTGACCCTTTCGATATATTCTACGGCACCTCTGCCGGAGCATTAAATATTTGTGCATTCCTATGTCGCCAAAATGGTTTGGGCAAATCCTTTATTCTGGACTTAACAACGGACGATAACTTCTTCCACCTATTTAGCTATATAAGAAGAAAGCAGGGGCTTAATCTTGAATGGGCGCTTGAACGAATCTGCGATTACCCCTATAAACTTGATTTAGATATGGGAAGGCGTTCGCTGGGTGATCGAATCGCGTTAGCGTCACTTACGGATGCTAAACATCTAAATGATCACTATTTACCAATCTTAGATGATAATTGGTATGACGTTATGAGGGCGACATGTGCAATACCAGGAATCTATTCTGATGAAATCACCATTAACGGGTTCAACTACGTCGATGGAGGAGTATCCGCTGCGATTCCTGTTCAGGAAGCGTGGAGAAATGCCGCCAGAAATATTGTGGTGATTCGCACCGAATCTCTTGATGAGGAGAGTGAAGAAGAAGAGCCGGTCAGGCATAACGTATGGTATCGAGAACCTGTCATCACGATGCAGGAACGTTGGCAGAGTGTTTTTGAAGAATGGAAGAGTGAATGGAGTGGATTCTGGCAAGATCAGCTGAGTCGTTCAAAAGAGGCTAAACCCCATAAAAAACACCTCAATATGCTGAATGGTGGGCGTTGGTTATTTGGTGCGGAGGACATTTATCGTTTGAGTCATCTTTTTGGTGACAAATTTGACTCCGGAATTGCAGACTTGATGATGGTTCATTATCAGACATACTCTTTAACTCAAGAGTTCTTGCGCTATCCGCCAGATGACTGCTTTATCGTACAGATCACTCCTCATGAACCTTTGAGATCCTCGCCGCTACTCAGTAAAAAAGAAGATTTGCTTCATGATTATGAGTCAGGCCTGATGGCAGGGTATAACTATATTGAAAGTTATGTCGATGCTAAAAATCAGATTTGGAGAAACAAATAATCAGCCCCTTGTTTCTATAAAGGGGCTGATTCTATAAAGCTATTCTACAGTTAGAATCCTCATACAGTTTGTTGAACCTACAATATCCATAACATCACCTTGTGTGATGATTACACTATCTCCGGAGTCCAGTAACCCCTGTTCTTTTAACGTGTTCAGCGCGGAGTGGGCTGAAGGCAGTCCAGCATCAGCACTACTATCAAAGTAAACTGGTGTAACACCTCGGTATAGCGCAGATCGATTCAAGGTACTTTCATTTCGGGAAAGCGCAAAAATGGGCAGACCAGAACTCAATCGCGACATCATCAGAGGCGTTCGACCGGACTCTGTTAGGCTTACAACGCCCTTTATGCCATCCATATGGTTCGCTGAATACATGGTGGCCATTGCGATGGTTTCTTCCGGGGAGACAAAACGTCGTGTCATCCGGTGACTTGAGAAGTTAATTGAAGCCATTTTCTCTGCACCCAAACACACTTCTGCCATCGACTTAACCGTTTCTAGTGGATATTGGCCAGCCGCAGTTTCCCCTGAAAGCATCACGGCATCAGTGCCATCAAGCACGGCATTGGCGACATCCATTACTTCTGCGCGAGTTGGCATCGGTGCTGTCATCATAGACTCCATCATTTGAGTCGCGGTAATTACAGTCCGGTTCAGACTGCGTGCACTTCGAATCAGCTGCTTCTGAACGGCTATAAGTTCCGGGTCCCCAATCTCTACCCCAAGGTCGCCTCGTGCGACCATAATGACGTCTGAAGCCATAATGATATCGTCAATGCTTTCTTGATTATCGACTGTCTCTGCACGTTCTACCTTCGCAACAAGTTTTGCCTGAAGTCCCGCGTCTCTTGCCAGACGACGGGCATATTTCATGTCTTCTCCGTTTCTTGGAAACGAAACGGCAAGGTAATCGACTTTGATATCAGCGGCAGTAAGAATATCTTGCTTGTCTTTTTCTGTTAAGGCAGCCGCAGAAAGTCCTCCTCCTTTCTTGTTTATCCCTTTATTGTTGGACAAGGGCCCACCGATCGTCACATTGGTATGAACCTTATTACCTTCAACAGATACCACTTTGAGTTGTACGCGACCATCATCAAGAAGCAATGTATCTCCGATAGAAACATCATGTGGTAACTCTTTATAATCCAAGCCGACACCTTGCTGATCACCTTCCCCCGCAGCTAAATCGCTGTCCAGAGTAAATCGGTCACCTACTGCAAGTTGAACCTTGTCTTCTTTAAACGTTGATACACGTATTTTAGGCCCCTGTAGATCTCCGAGGATAGCAATGTGACGGTTATACTTTGCGGCTATTTCTCTAACTTGTTTTGCTCGTCTTATATGGTCTTCCGCACTTCCGTGCGAAAAGTTCATTCTTACGACATTTGCACCTGCTTTAATGATTGCTTCAAGGTTATCTCCCTTGTCAGTAGAAGGGCCAAGAGTTGTTACGATCTTTGTTCGTCTGAGTCTTTTGCTCATGAGATACTCCACTTCCTTTAGGCTGTTTTCGACCTCAAAAAGCAGTTCCCGGCTTGTTTATAAGCTCTGAAGTTTGCACTTGAGGTTCTTTAGGTATGTACCTATGAGTATATGACTAGATGGTTTATTTTGTGTTCTTATTGATGCTTTTATATGTAAGAAGTTTAAAAACTTATTAATGAAGCTCATAAAAAGAAACAAATATGCATAAACAAGACGGATATTCTGATATTTTACTCTGAATTGTGTTTAGTCCGTGATGCTTGTCACGGCAATATAGCAAGTGACTTCACAATTAGTTCGCAAAGTAAAAAAATTAGTCGGTTCATACTGTTTTGGAGTAAAAGATGTATTTGGCTCAACCCGGCCATATTGACCATATCAAACAGGTTAATGCTGGTCGCGTATATAAATTGATCGATCTGTATGGTCCTATATCCAGGATAGATCTATCAAAAATAAGTGAGCTTGCTCCTGCCAGCATAACTAAGATTACCCGCGAGCTCATTGAAGCAAATCTGGTTCATGAAACCGTCGTTCAAGAGGCGACCAGTCGTGGCCGTCCGGCAGTAGGATTGCAAACTGACAATGAAAGGTGGCAGTTCCTTTCTCTTCGTTTAGGTCGTGGTTATCTTTCGATTGCGTTACACAATCTTGGTGGTGATGTACTGGTTGATACAAAGATTGATGTACACGAAGATGATCAGGATGACTTGTTAGCCCGACTTTTACATGAGATAGACGAGTTTTTCCAAACCTATGCGGATCAGTTAGAGAAAGTGACCAGTATCGCGGTGACTATACCAGGCTTGGTGGATCCCTCTTCTGGTATGGTGCTCCAGATGCCGCACTACAATGTAAAAAATATGCCTCTCGGCGCAGCTATTTTTGAGGCTACCGGTCTTCCTGTCTTCATGGCAAATGATACTCACGCGTGGGCGCTTGCTGAAAAGCTTTTTGGTAACTCGCAGAAAAACGATAATTCGGTTCTTTTTTCTATTCACCATGGTTTAGTTGCCGGTATTATTCTTGACGGTCATTTACTGCAGGGAAGAAACGGGAATATAGGTGAGCTTGGCCATATCCAAATTGTTCCCGGTGGTGAGCTTTGCGACTGCGGTAACAGAGGTTGTCTGGATACTGTGGCTAGTTCTAAAGCAGTTAGGGAAGAGGTAGAGCGTCGTTTAGCCTCAGGAGAGTCTTCTTCACTCTCTTCTCAGAGCGTTACCATTGAAAATGTGTGTAGTGCCGCAGCTGAAGGCGACCCTTTAGCGGTTGAGGTTATTGAGAAACTAGGACACTACTTAGGTTCCGCAATTTCGATTGTAATTAACCTGTTTAACCCTGAAATTGTATTGATCGGTGGTGTTATCAATCAGGCGAAATCGGTGTTGTATCCTGCAATTAAAGCCAGTATCAAACAACAATGTTTACCTATCTACTATGAAGACTTAGAAATCGTTGAGAGTCGTTTCTACAAGCAAGCTACGATGCCGGGTGCTGCGTTAGTTAAACAGGCGATGTACGATGGTCAGCTTCTGATGAAAGTGGTTGAAGGATAGCTTCTCAATATATATTGTCTTTTCTGATATCCGCCTTATAAATGGTTATGAACTATAGTAGATATTGAGGAAAAGCATTATAGTGAAGCGCGCTAGTAACGAGGCAGGGTTATCGTAGCAATTGACGATAGCAAATTAGTTTATCAGTTTAGTGAGAAGTAGTATGTCTGGAGTTTTAAGTACGGTCGATCAAAGAACAAATCTGGTAGGTGAGAACCGTCTGGAGCTGTTGCTGTTTAAACTTAACAGTCGACAGTTATTTGCGATAAACGTATTTAAAGTAAAAGAAGTACTCAAAGTACCAACATTAACGAAAATGCCGGGTTCCCACCATCATGTAACCGGTGTTGCTTCGTTACGAGGAGAGTCGGTTCCAGTTATTGACCTTCGCGCGGCCATAGGTTTTCCTCCTGTCAGGGGTGAAGTAGAAGAAGAAAACCTGATCATTACCGAATATAACCGTTCGATTCAGGGATTCCGTGTAGGGAAGGTCCTGAATATCGTTAATACAGCGTGGACAGAGATCGAACCACCCCCAAAAACAGCCGGTCGTTCCAATTACCTTACGGCGATTACTCAGATAGAGCATGATGGAACGAATCAAATTGTCGAGATTATTGACGTCGAAAAAGTACTGGCTCAAATCGTAGATTACGATGTTTCTATTTCTGATGAGGTACTCGACACCAATCTTGTTGATCATATGGCAGGCAGAAATGTCCTGATTGCGGATGATTCTTCAACTGCTCGCGGTCAGATTCGTGGAACTTTAGAGCAGTTAGGCCTGAATATCATCGAATGTGGTGACGGTAAACAAGCTCACGATTTATTAAAAAGCTGGGCAGATGAGGGCAAAGACATCTATCAGGAAATCATGATGTTGATTACCGATGCAGAAATGCCTGAGATGGATGGTTATCGACTCACTTATGAAATCCGCAATGACGCTCGTATGAAAGATCTGTTTATTACCCTAAACACTTCGCTGAGTGGCAGCTTTAACGAAGCAATGGTTGAGAAAGTAGGCTGTAATCGGTTTATCTCGAAATTCCAGCCCGATTTGCTTGTAGATGTGGTGCAGGAGAGAATGCGTCAGATCCTTGGGCAATAGTGTTTAGCTGATTAGTTCATAATGAGAGGGTGGCGTAGCCACCCTTTTTGGTATTAGTGAAAATCTCGGGATTTGGTCGCCAGTTCACTTAGTTTATCGGTCATATCTATTAGCTTCCCTGCAATAACATGAATCACCTGCCCATCATGCTCAATCACACCTTTTACCTTGAGTATCTTTGATGAGATATAAGCCTGCTTCTGCGCTCTTGCCGTACCAGACCAAACAACCACATTGACATTCCCTGTGTCATCTTCCAGAGTGAAAAAAGTAACACCAGCTGCCGTTCCCGGTGATTGTCTTCCTGTTACAACACCGACAACAGTAACCAGAGATTTATGAGGTTTCCTGAGGAGATCTTTTTGTCGGGTGAAGTTACCCAACTGACCTGCCTGATCCAATAATGTGACAGGATGAGTTTGTAAAGAGAGTCCTGTTGAAGCGTAATCTTCAACCAGTGTGTCATAGTCATTGACCTGATGCTGGTAGTTACTGTTTGAAGCCTGGTATTTCTCAAACAGTGGCAGATCATTAATTGAATCCATCAAATCCCACCGTGCAGAGTATCGGTCTCCCGAGAGCTCTTTTAGTGCATTAGCAGAGGCGAGGGCTTCAATATCACCTTGAGTCAAACCGCTCCTTTTTATTTGAGATATATGACTATATAAAGCTTTTTTACGACTAAGTAGTAACTGTTTTGCTCCTTGCGTTGATAAGCTTTTGACGATTCGGAGCCCAAGCCGAATCGCGTACCGACTCTTATCGGAAGCGGAGGAGGGCAGCCTTACAATTTTGTGGTCATATTCAGAGTAGTTGACGGAGACAGGGAGAATTTCAATATTATGCCTTCTGGCATCCTGAATAAGTTGAGAGGCGCTATAAAAACCCATAGGCAAACTATTTAAAATGGATGTGTAAAACACTTCCGGATAATAATATTTAAGCCAGGCAGAGCAGTAAGCTAATACGGCAAACGAAGCAGAGTGACTCTCAGGGAATCCATACTCACCAAAACCACAGATTTGGTCAAAAATACGTTCAGCAAATTCAAGTTCATAGCCACGCTCCAGCATGCCATCAATCAATTTAGATTTGAATTTAAAGACATTGCCGTGCTTCTTCCATGCTGCCATTGCTCGCCTTAACTGATCAGCTTCTCCTCCTGAAAACCCAGCAGCCACCATTGCTAGTTTGATAACCTGTTCCTGAAAGATGGGTACACCAAGGGTTCTTTTCAGAACCTGCTCGACTTCTTTAGACGGGTAGCTCTCTTCTTCGACCTTATCTCGTCTTTTTAGATAAGGGTGAACCATATCTCCCTGAATAGGACCGGGACGAACAATTGCAATTTGAATAACCAGATCATAATAGTTAGCAGGCCTCAGGCGAGGCAACATACTCATCTGTGCTCGGGACTCAATTTGGAACACCCCAATGGTATCGGCTTTCTGAATCATGCTGTAAACATTTGGGTCGTCTTGCATTCGGGTGATATCAGCAATAGTGAGCTTTCGATGTTCATGCTTTTCAATCAGTTGGAAACATTTGCGTATTGCACTCAACATGCCTAATGCAAGGACATCAACTTTCATCAGTTTTAGTGTTTCTAGATCATCCTTGTCCCATTGAATGACGGTTCTGTCCGGCATGGAGGCATTTTCAACGGGCACCAGTTCATATAAAGGCCCGGCAGAAATAACAAAGCCACCAACATGCTGGGATAGGTGTCTTGGAAAGCCCATGATATCGTTGACTAACTGAATAAACTGCTCACCTTTTAATGAATCAGGGTTTAGTCCCAGCTCTGTTATCTGAGCCTGCCAGCCAAGAGAGCTATCCCGTCGGTTAATATTCTTAATAAAGTAATCAAGCTGAGATTCTGAGATTCCAAGAGCTTTGCCTACATCCCTTACCGCACTTTTAAAGCGATAGCTAATGACGGTTGCAGCGATAGCTGCCCGTTCCCGACCATATTTTTTGTAGATGTACTGGATGACTTCTTCTCTTCGCTCATGCTCAAAGTCAACATCAATATCAGGCGGCTCATCTCGCTCTTTGCTGATAAAACGTTCAAATAAGACGGATATTTGTCTTGGGTCGACAGAAGTGATTCCAAGGCAGTAGCAAACAACGGAGTTTGCAGCAGAGCCTCGTCCCTGATAAAGGATTCCCTGATTTTTAGCAAAAACAACCAGATCATGAATAGTCAGGAAATAGAACGGATAATCGACCTCTTCAATAAGGTCCAACTCTTTATCTATTGTTTGCTGAATTTCCTCGGTTATGCCTTCCGGAAATCGCTCTTGTTTCCCTTGCTCTACGAGCTCCCTTAAATATCCCATCGGTGTTTTACCATCCGGAACCAGCTCTGCTGGGTACTGGTACATAATTTCGTCCAGTTCAAACAGACAAAGATCGGCAATATGATGGCTCTCTTGTAGCCATTCCTTGCGAAATACCTTGTTAAGTTTCTCTCGGGGACGCAAGCTACGCTCGGTATTAGTTATCAGGTGTTTTTTAGCATTCGATACAGAAGTGTTTAATTGAATAGCTGTTAGTGTGTGTTGTAGTGGCAGTCGGGTTGCTGAGTGCATAAGCACACCACCACAAGCGGTAACGGGCAGATGAAACTGATGGGCAAGTATTTCACAGTGTCGTGTATAGCTCTTATCGTCATTTCCCAGGTGTCGTTGAGCACCAATCCACAGTCGGTCTTTGTGGTGTTTTGAAAGCCAGTCTCCCCATTGATAGTCAGCGTGCTTATGGCAGGGTAGCCATAGCACAAAGCAGTGTTGAAGAGACATAAGATCCCATTCAGAAAGATTGTACTCTCCTTTGTCTGCTCTTCTTCTTGCGTTGGTGATAACGCGGCAGAGCTCTTTGTATGCTTCTATGTTTGGGCAAAGTAATACGATTTGGCACTCAGAGTTTAGCCAGAACATACTGCCAATAATTAGTTTGATTTTTAGTTCGTGTTCTTTCTGGGCTGAGTAAGCTCGTACTACCCCTGCCACAGAGCACTCATCGGTAATTGCAATAGCAGAGTAGCGCAGGAAATCGGCCTGCAAAATTAACTCCTCAGGATGCGAAGCACCTGTGAGGAAGGTGAAATTGCTTTGACAGAAGAGTTCTGCGTATTGGGTTTGTGTATCTTTCATATCCTGTGAAAGCTATAAGGAGGAACCCATTACTCAGGACGCCGTGAATCCATCCATGGAGGCTTGGACGCAGCATCCATGCTGCGAACACCTGATTAACGGGTCTCCCCCTTACTGCTTAGCCCTTTCTAAATAACTAACTAAAAATGCCATGAATAAACCACTGCTTGTGTCTGTTTCTGAATATCCAAAGCCAACGACCAGTGTCTGTACGGGCAACGAAGTAATCCCGGATAATTTCTCCTGCGTCCCACCACCCGGTAGCCAGCCTTTCCGGGCCTTGCATAATAGAGACCTTTTCTTGTAGTGGTTCTGGTTTGGGAAGCAAAAAGCTAGGTCTGATTCGATGTGTTTTGTCCCCCTTGGATTCCGAGCTCAGAGGAGGGCAGAGCAGAGTGGTTTTTTCCGGACGGGGATCGTCGGTTAATGCAATACTATTGACTGCTTCTGAACCCAGTTTCGCCTGAAGAAGCGATATGAGCTCAAGTGCTGATCGGTTACCGCTTTGGCCATCAAAAATATCACTATGATCCGGTTGCAGCTGTTCGACTCTGTTAGCTTCAAGTGTTAAGCCGATGACAGGGGCTTCTAGCTGAATAGACTCCAGAGTCAGTTGACTGAGTCGCTGCCACTTGTTTGCAAGGTAATCCCCCTGAGCGGAACTGAAGGTGACAGTTTGGCTGGCTTTGTCGCGAAGGTGCAGATGCAAAGTAAGTTCATAGGCAACCTTATCTCTTATCTTTAAGAAGGACTCCAGTAAGACAAAGAGCTTATACAGAGGCTTTTCCAACCATTGTATATTTTCTATTTCATAAAGCAGCTCCAGATAACGCTTAAAAGATTCCGGAGGGTAGTAAAATTCAACAGGGTGCTTAAAACGACCGGTAAGGCGGCCAACATAGTTGACTAAATTAATATCGAACCGTTTGGCTACCTCAGAAATATCCAACTCCAACAGTTCGTTAAGTGTTCTTATTCCAACCCGATTCAGCTTTTCTATCGTTTTATTATCGAGATCTGTTGCTGCCAGAGGGTAAGTTCTTAACTGTTTTTCTAACAAGGCTTTATGGTCTGAAATTTTGCACCAATGCGCCTGAGCCATTAAACGTGCAGCCAAAGGTGAGTATGCTGAAGCGTAGTGGTACTCTAACCCGAGTCTATTTAAGTGCTTTTTCAATTCACTCCAGTAACTCTCCAGCCCGTCATACAAAGTCAGCATGTTACTTGCTTTCAGCAATAACCCTGATGGTGGAAAAAGAGCAATATCGGAAGTCAGAAGATAGAGCCAGTGTGCTATCTCTTTAAGCTTATCTTCTTCGATTTCTGGATTATAAGGATGAACTTGAAGGTTATGGCAGAGTGATGCTGCACTACCCAATCCCATGCCTAAACGCACACCTTGTTTTTCTGCTTCAGCATTAACCTGAACGATAGTGACTTTATCAATAATACATACGGGGCTTTCCGTAATATCTGAAAACAAGGTATCGAGCTGTAACTTAGGAAAGTGCAGATAAAGCCAGAGCATTAGGCGTGGCCCTTTTTAAGCTCAGGAAAGGCAAATACAGGTTGGTTTTCCGCTGGCTTTGTTAATGAAGGCCAGAGCTTTGACATATCTATCTGAAAAGTAGAGTTTAGCCAGCCACCTTTACGTTTGGTAACTGACACTTCCAGCCCTTGCTCTATCGCCTTAAGTGTCATGCTGAGAGAGATAGGCAGTGTTACCTGAATTTTCTGCTCTGTTCTGAAAAAAAAGTGCAGACAATTACCCGTCTCGCTAGCGACCTGTAATCTTCTTGCCTGATGAACTTCTAATGATGGATGCCATAAACAAACACTTCCGCAAGCACCACTTTTCAGGCTCTGCTCTGCTGCCCATAGCGCTTCTTTATCACCCTTAGGATGAATCATAATGACCCGGTTTAAGTCTATTTTTTGTTGCTCAAGGTACTCTGCGCAAAGGTAAGCCGGAGGGTTGATGAAAACGGATAATTTGCTCTGGCTATTTTCTCTTATATAAGGTGTAAGTAGACGTAGCTCGCCAATGCCCGTTTCTGACAACAGCTCAACCACACCATGTTTTGGAAAACCGCCTTGTAACTGACGGTCCATCTCTTTGTAACCGGACGAGGTCATCTCAGTTGTAGGCTTCTGTTCAGAGCCTTTCCAAAGTAGTTTCCGGTTATCGATAAGATCAGTAAGTACATTCATAATAAAACACCTGTATATATGTACAGTATATTTAATTATAAAGAAGGATCAAGGAGGATCAGAGAGAAAGGTTGGAAATCATTAACGGGAGTGTAGAAAGTGCGAAGGCAAGAGTTCTTGAAGGAGCGGTTTAAGTCCGGTATATGTTCCCACGAGGGGCCGTGGGAACAATGGGGAAGTTTGGTGAAGAGGCTGTGTTACTTAGGCTGAGCGTCAATACACTGGCCGTTTACATCTTTACCCTCTGGTGCCATCAGGTGAAGGTAGAGTGGCATGATATCCAGAGGTGTCTTTAGCAGGCTTGAATCTTCAGCCGGATAAGCTTTAGCACGCATTCCTGTACGAGTGCCACCTGGATTAATCGCATTGACTTTAATATTGCTATTACTCAACTCATCTGCAAGAACTTGCATCATACCTTCAGTAGCAAATTTAGAAATAGAATAGGTTCCCCAGAACGCTCGGCCAGAATGACCTACCGTAGAAGTAGTGAATACAATTCGGGCATCGTCTGCTTTATGAAGAACAGGCAGTAACGACTGGGTCATCAGGAATTGTGCCTTTACGTTAACCTGCATCACATCATCAAAGGTGTCTTCACCGATTTGATCAAATGGGCTGATCACACCCAAAAGGCCGGCGTTGTGCAGAACGCCATCAAGCTTGCCAAACTGCTGCTCAATGGTTTCTGCCATATCAATGTAGTTCTGCTTAGTCGCGCCTTTCATATCCAGAGGGATAATTGCTGGTTGAGCATAGCCAGCGGCTTCAATTTCATCGTAAGTTTTTTCGAGTTTTTTTACTGTGCGGCCCAGAAGAATAACCGTTGCGCCATACTCAGCGTAACTCAGAGCGGCTTGTTTACCAATGCCATCGCCTGCACCGGTAACCAGAATAACTTTGTCCTTTAATGCGTCTTTTGCTACAGAATATTCCACTTTCTCTATCTCTATTTTTATAAATTGTTGCAGGTACTTACTCATCTTTCCGTTGGAAAGAGAAACAAGCCCTTGTATCATTAAGGAATAATTACACAAATCTAATGTACTGAGGAAGCCAGATTGGAATTTTTATTAGATTATGGCCTGTTTTTAGCCAAGATCGTGACCTTTGTAGTGGCGATCGTAGCGGTATTGGTAGTAGCAAAAAGTGTATCAGGTAAGCCTGGTGGTGCAAAAGGTGAGTTAGAGATAACAAACCTGACTGAGCAGCATAAAAACACTGTGGAAGTGATGGAGCATCATCTTCACGATGGCACTTTTATCAAAGAGCGTGACAAGGTAGAAAAGAAAGCGGCGAAAGAGAAAGCAAAATCCCGTAGCAAAGAAGTGAAGAAGGCTGCGAAAGAAGGTGAGTTGGAAACAACTCGTGAACCACATCTGTTTGTTCTCGACTTTAATGGCAGTATTGATGCAAAAGAAGTGGTTTCTCTTCGTGAAGAGGTAACTGCTATTCTTTCTGTTGCAAGAGAAGGCGATGAAGTACTGCTTCGCCTGGAATCTGGCGGTGGTATGGTTCATGGGTATGGTTTGGCATCTTCTCAATTGGACAGGCTTAAAGCAGCGAACTTACCTCTGACTATTTCAGTTGATAAAGTTGCAGCAAGTGGCGGTTATATGATGGCATGTATTGCAGATAAAATTGTCTCAGCGCCATTTGCTATTGTTGGCTCTATTGGTGTTATTGCTCAGCTTCCTAACTTCAATAAACTGCTTAAGAAGCACGATATTGAATTTGAACAGCTTACTGCTGGTGAATATAAGCGTACGCTGACTATGTTTGGTGAGAACACAGATAAAGCTCGTGAGAAGTTTAAAGAAGAGCTTGAGGAGACTCATGTTCTGTTCAAAGACTTTATTCGTGAGCGTCGTCCTGAACTGGATCTGGAAAAAGTGGCAACGGGTGAGCACTGGTTTGGCACTACAGCAAAAGAACTTGGGCTGGTGGATGAAATCAGTACTTCTGACGACTTAGTGGTTGCAGCCTGCAAGGATAAAACTGTGCTTTCCATTCATTATGTACAGAAGAAAAAAATGTCAGACAGACTGGCGAAAATTGGCGGCGATGCAGCTGATAACCTCCTTATGAAGTGGATACAAAGAGGCCAGAGACCTATTGTTTAGGTTTAAGGTTACAGAACGAGCTTTGCTCTACAGGTAACAAGGTTAAGAATAAAAGCGCGAGTTGTTGAACTCGCGCTTTTGTTTCACTATCTGGTATAACCTGTAATCATAAATAATCCCTATTTTCTCCTCGCTCCTGACTTCAATTCCTCCTATAATATGCCGCCGTTAAAGTGAGCATTTCCTTTTCACATACATTTTATTAGCTTGCTACGAACAAAGTTGGAGAAACAAATGTCCTCAAATACACCGGTTATTACCGTTGATGGACCTAGTGGTGCTGGTAAAGGCACCTTATGCATGTTGTTGGCAGAAAAATTAGGCTTTCACTTGTTGGATTCAGGTGCGATTTACCGCGTACTGGCTCTTGCTGCTATTCACCATGGTGTTGATACTGAATCTGAAGAGGCATTAGTACCTCTGGCAACACATCTGGATGTTCAGTTTATTGCTGAAGGTGACCTGGTTAAGGTTATTCTGGAAGGCGAAGATGTTTCCGGTGAATTACGTAAAGAAGAAACGGGAATGGCGGCTTCTAAAGTCGCTGCTTTACCTAGAGTAAGAGAAGCACTACTGCGCAGACAGCGTGCTTTTGCGACGGAACCAGGCCTGGTTGCTGATGGCCGTGATATGGGTACAGTGGTATTTCCATCAGCAGAAGCTAAAATATTCTTAGATGCAAGTGCGGAAGAGCGTGCAAATAGACGTATGAAGCAGTTGCAAGACAAGGGGTTAAGTGTTAAATTTGACCACCTTTTGAGCGAGATCCAAGAACGCGATGACCGTGATCGTAACCGAGCGGTTGCACCTTTACGTCCTGCGGATGACGCTTTAGTGCTTGATTCTACATCACTTTCTATCGATAAAGTGGTAGAAGAAGCGCTTAAATTTATCGAATCTAAATTGTCTCAATAAGAGGCAATAGGAGGTCGGTCGCATGGAAGATGACTGGCTAATTTATCAACCCCACGCGGTAGGATGCCCGTGGAAGTTTAATATTGAAGATCAAATTAATGACTGAATCTTTCGCTCAACTCTTTGAAGAGTCTCTAAACGAACTAGAATTCCGCCAAGGTACTATTGTTAAAGGTACTGTAGTAGCAATCGAGAACGGTTTCGTTCTTGTTGATGCTGGCCTTAAGTCTGAGTCTGCTATCCCAGCAGAGCAATTCAAGAACGCTGCTGGCGAACTTGAAGTAGAAGTTGGTTCTGAAATCGACGTTGCTCTTGACGCTGTAGAAGATGGCTTTGGTGAAACTCAGCTTTCTCGTGAGAAAGCTAAGCGCCACGAAGCTTGGATCGTTCTTGAGAAAGCATACGAAGAAGCTGAAACTGTTGTTGGTATCATCAACGGTAAAGTTAAAGGTGGTTTCACTGTAGAACTAAACGGTATCCGTGCGTTCCTACCTGGTTCACTAGTAGATGTTCGCCCAATCCGCGACACTGCTCACCTAGAGAACAAAGAGCTAGAGTTCAAAGTAATTAAGCTAGATCAGAAGCGCAACAACGTTGTTGTTTCTCGCCGTGCTGTTATCGAATCTGAAAACAGTGTTGAGCGTGACGAGCTTCTTGAAACTCTACAAGAAGGCAGCGAAGTTAAAGGTATCGTTAAGAACCTTACTGACTACGGTGCATTCGTAGACCTAGGCGGTGTTGACGGCCTACTACACATCACTGATATGGCTTGGAAGCGTGTTAAGCACCCATCTGAGATCGTAAACGTAGGTGATGAGATCCTAGTTAAAGTTCTTAAGTTCGATCGTGAGCGTACTCGCGTATCACTAGGTCTTAAGCAGCTAGGTGAAGATCCATGGGTAGCAATCGCTAAGCGTTACCCAGAAGGTCACAAGCTAACTGGTCGTGTAACTAACCTAACTGACTACGGCTGCTTCGTTGAAATCGAAGAAGGCGTTGAAGGTCTAGTACACGTTTCAGAAATGGATTGGACGAACAAGAACATCCACCCATCTAAAGTGGTTAACGTTGGCGACGAAGCTGAAGTTATGGTTCTTGAAATCGACGAAGAACGTCGTCGTATCTCTCTAGGTCTGAAGCAGTGTAAAGCTAACCCATGGCAGTCTTTCGCTGAAGCTCAGGCTAAAGGCGATAAAGTAACTGGTAAGATCAAGTCTATCACTGACTTTGGTATCTTCATCGGTCTTGAAGGCGGCATCGACGGTCTTGTACACCTATCTGACATCTCTTGGAACGTTCCAGGTGAAGAAGCAGTACGTGAATACAAGAAAGGCGACGAGATCTCAGCAGTTGTTCTTGCAGTAGACGCAGAGCGTGAGCGTATTTCTCTTGGCGTTAAGCAAATGGAGAACGACCCGTTCAACGCATTTGTTGCTGACAACAAGAAAGGTGCTCTAGTTAACGGTACTGTAACTGCAGTTGACGCAAAAGGTGCTACAATTGAAATTGTAGAGGGCGTTGAAGGTTACATCCGTGCTTCTGAAGTATCACGTGACCGTGTTGAAGATGCATCTCTAATCCTAAGTGCTGGTGACAGCGTTGAAGCGAAGTTCACAGGTGTTGACCGTAAGAACCGCGTAATCAACCTATCTATCAAAGCTAAGGATGAAGCTGAAGAGCAAGAAGCAATGGCTTCACTGAACAAGTCTGACGAAGGCGCGTTCGGTAATGCTATGGCTGACGCATTCAAGGCTGCTAAAGGCGAGTAATCGTTCTGAGGGAGCCTAAAGGCTCCCTTTTTTCGATAATAACCTTTATGATACCCAGAGCGTTGGGACAACACAGTAATGAGGGATATATGACTAAATCTGAACTAATTGAAAGACTCTGTGCTGAACAAACTCATCTTTCTGCTAAAGAAATTGAGGATGCCGTTAAGGACATTCTAGAGCATATGGCTTCTACCTTAGAAAGCGGTGACAGAATTGAAATTCGTGGTTTTGGCAGCTTCTCATTGCATTACCGTGAGCCTCGTGTAGGGCGTAACCCTAAAACTGGTGAGAAGGTTGAACTAGAAGGTAAATACGTACCTCACTTCAAACCTGGTAAAGAATTACGTGAACGCGTAGATATTTACAGTTAACCTCATTGGTTAGAGTTATAAAAAAGCGGCATATCTCCATATGCCGCTTTTTTATATCATGAAATCGAAGATTAGCGTGGTTTGTAAAGGCGAATTGCTGCATAATCAGAGGTCAGCGAAGACCCTGGGAGTAATGAACTATGAAAATTATAAAAATCATTCTTGTTATCGCACTATTCTTAGTGGCACTAGCATTAGGTGCACAAAATCAAGAAGTTGTAACTTTTAATTACCTGTTGGCAAAAGGTGATTTCCACTTGTCTACCCTACTGGGTATTGTATTTGTTTCAGGATTTGCACTGGCATGGGTTATCTTTGGTAGCATGCAACTCAAATCTCAACTAACGATCAAAAAGCTAAATCGCCAGCTTAAGAAACACTCTTCTATTACTACACCTGCTGTAGAGAACAAAGCTTAGTTGTACAAGGTTTTATATATAGATGCTTGAGCTACTCTTCTTGTTGTTACCCATTGCAGCCGCTTATGGCTGGTACATGGGTAATCGCAGTGCGCGACAAGATAAGCAGGAGCAATCTCATCAGATATCCCGTCAGTACGTGACGGGCCTTAACCTCTTGCTCTCAGATCAGTCTGATAAAGCGGTAGATCACTTTATCGAACTGCTTCAGGTTGATAATGAGACGATCGACACCCATTTGGCATTGGGTAATTTGTTTCGATCCCGAGGAGAAGTGGATAGAGCCATCCGCATTCACCAAAACCTAATTTCCCGCTCGGGCTTAACCATTGATCAAAAGAACATTGCTCTACAGCAGTTAGCGAAAGACTATATGGTGTCGGGCTTTCTTGACCGAGCCGAAAAGATTTTTGAGCAACTCGTGGATGAGCCTTCTCACAAAGAGGCAGCTCTCACTCAACTGGTTGCTATTTATCAGCAGACTCGGGAATGGAGCAAAGCTATCTACTATGGCAATGCTTTAGTGAAGCTCGGACGCAAACGTATGCGAGCCAATATTGCTCATTTCTGGTGTGAAATGGCGATGCAAGAGCAGAGCGAGCAAAATGTCCCAAAAGCTATTCAGTATTTCAAGCGAGCACTGTCCGAAGATCCGAAATGTGTACGTGCCAGCATCTCATTAGGTAAGCTTTATCTTGAGAATGAAGATTACAAACGCACGATAAAGTATATGGAAATGGTGCTGGATCAGGATATTGATTTCGTTGCTGAAGTTCTTCCAACAATTGCAGAATGTTATCACCATCTTGGACAGGAACAAGAACTGGTAGAGTTCCTGAGAGCTTGTATCGCGAAAGATGCAGGTGTATCGGCAGAACTCATGTTGGCGCAAATGGTGGCACATCATGATGGTACTGCATCCGCTCAAACATTGTTAACGCGGCAACTCTTGAAAAACCCAACAATGAAAGGTTTCCACCGATTGATGGATTACCATTTGGCGGAAGCGGAAGAGGGCAGAGCGAAAGAGAGTCTGACGACGCTTCAGGCGTTGGTTGGAGAACAGATTAAAATCAAGCCCCATCACCGCTGTAGAAAATGTGGTTTTTCAACCCACTCACTCTACTGGCACTGCCCGTCCTGTAAAGGGTGGGGAACCATTAAGCCTATTCGAGGCCTGGATGGTGAATAATAAATAGCTAACATTTTAACCTCCTGAATTCAGGAGGTTTTTTTAAGTAAAATTAGGAGAGAAAATGCTGGATCAAAAAGTAATAGTTGCACTGGATTATGATAATCAAGCGGATGCGCTTGCGTTTGTTGACCGAATCGATCCTGCTTCTTGTCGCCTGAAAGTGGGTAAAGAGATGTTTACCTTGTTTGGTCCTGAGTTTGTGAAAGAGTTGCATAAACGTGGTTTCTCAGTATTTCTGGACCTGAAGTTTCACGATATTCCAAACACCTGCTCAAAAGCAGTGCGAGCTGCGGCTGAACTGGGTGTGTGGATGGTGAATGTACATGCTAGTGGTGGTGAGAAGATGATGCGTGCTTCTCGTGAGATTCTGGAACCGTATGGCAAAGATCGCCCACAACTGATTGGTGTAACAGTTCTGACGAGCATGGAGCAGAATGATCTTGCTGGAATTGGCCTTGATATGGCACCTCAGAAGCAGGTAATGCGTCTTGCTAGCCTGACGAAGAACAGTGGACTTGATGGCGTGGTATGTTCAGCTCAAGAGTCTTCAATGCTAAAGGCTGAGTTGGGTAAAGAGTTTAAGCTGGTTACTCCCGGTATTCGTCCGGCAGGCAGTGCAGTGGGTGATCAAAAACGCATTATGACACCTGTTGATGCCATTAGTGCAGGATCTGACTATCTGGTAATTGGGCGTCCTATTACTCAGGCTGCAGAACCGGCAGTTGTTCTGGCTGAGATTAATAAAACCCTAGCTTAGATAGCTACATTAAACTCGCTCCCATGCTTTGCGTGGGAGCGAGAGATATCGCCGTAGATTAGGCAGGTATCCCACTATGAAACTTAAAGTCACTATCAGGGGACGAAATAAGTTCCGCTTCTACTTTCCCAAGGTAAGCGACTCGTTCAGAAATATCTTTTCCAGCAATTTGTTCTGCCAATTCCAGGTAGTCTTGATAGTGCCTTGCTTCTGAACGAAGCAAAGAGACATAAAACTTAGCGATATCTTCATCCATATGAGGAGCAAGTTTAGCAAAACGTTCACATGAGCGAGCTTCGATATAAGCACCAATAATAAGCTTATCAATGAGTGCATCAGGCTCATAAGTCTTCATTTGGCTTATCATACCCTTAGCATAGCGGCCAGCGGTTATGTTTTCATATGGAATGCCCCTGGTATCCATAATTTCTAATACCTGATAGAAGTGGTGTAGCTCTTCTTTTATCAGCAGTACCATTTTATCGATTAAATCCTGACTATAAGGGGAATCAGATTTAGCCATAATGGATTTTGATATATTGCTTTTTCCTTTTAATGTCTCCAGCGAACCTGTCTGACGGTAAGCAAAATCTTCATAAGGCTTAAACCACTCTAGAAGTGTATTTGCACTTTCCGGTTCAACTACATATTTACGAATTAAATACATAGCGGATTGCCCTGCTTTTAATTCGCACATTAAATGATCGATTAAAATTATGGTTAGATTTTCTGGTTTTTTGGCTGTTTCAACCCATTCATCTGGAGTAGGACATTGTAAAAACAGATTTATAGGTTCGAGTAGGCTTTCAAATTCGGAAGGTATATTCATGCTGATTACTTTATTTTTATACAAAAAGGGCCGCAAGAAGCGACCCAAATAATTGATTGAGCAATATAAGGTTTACCACTTTTTCTTTTCGCCGAAAAGTGCTTCCATATCGTTGTTACGTTCTTTCTCTTCCATAGCCAGAAGATCATCTGCATTTTTGTCTTTCTTATTCTGATCTAGCTTATCGAGCATCTCCTGAAGCTTTTCACGAGCTTGGTTTGAATAAGCATCATTCTTTGGAGCAAGGGCATCAAGACCTTTTTTCAGAAGCTGACGAGCGGTACCAACCTGGTTGCGCATAACCGCTTCGTTAGAGCGTTTAATCACGTTTTCAATATTGATTCGGATCTGAATGGTTTCTAAGCGGGCATTTTCAGTAACGTACGATTGCGTATTAAAGCGACCTTTGTTGTGTTCACTACGGATAGTGTCACGCAGTCGTTTAACCAGTTTCAGCATGATGATGGCTTGCTTGTCACTGGTCGGTACTTTAAAAGAAGTACTTTCACCGCCACTATAATTATCTTTTAGTTGCTGAACCTGATTTTTCATATTTTCTTTACGCTGTGCTAGTTGGCGGTTTTTCGGATCCAGTTCGCACATCGCATCTAAAGCATCAAGAATACGTTGGTTCAGACATACTAGTAGCTCCTGACTAAAAGGCAGGTGGTGAGCATTACCAATCAAATCTTCCGTTGCATCGATAATTGCAATATAACGGGCTGACTCCTGCTTTTTAGCAGATTCAACTTTGGTACGATATTGCAGCGCCACGTTATAGCCAATTACCAGAACGAGGAGTACAGCAACAAGAATTATAATTAAACCAATATTCATAAATTTACATCTAAAAAAGTGTTGATAATTGGGCTGTTCGATAGAATACACGAATCTTCAAGCCAGCACATTATTATCTTTATTATCATTGCTGAAATTCGTATTGGTAACGAAAAACGCAGAATGGTTATGAATTCTGCGGGATTGATTACAAAATTGCCACAGAAAAGAAATCATCCACCAAATAATTCAAAGACTTTTTGCTTTTTACTACCAATTTGTAAGCAATAGCGTTATAACTATTCATTATATGTCTAGGCTGAAATGGAATACAGGTCAGAAAATGAAATTGCAGCAGTTGAAGTACATCGTTGAAGTCGTCAATCACAATCTAAATGTTTCGGCTACAGCAGAAAGTCTTTATACATCCCAACCGGGGATTAGTAAGCAAGTTCGATTACTGGAAGATGAACTGGGTATTCAGATTTTTGAACGAAGTGGCAAACATCTGACTCAAGTAACCACTGCAGGTGAAGACATTGTTCGTATTTCCCGAGAAATTCTATCACGAGTTGAAAGTATCAAAGCTGTAGCAGGAGAGCATACCCACCCAGAAATGGGCAGCCTGAATATCTCCACAACCCATACTCAGGCTCGTTACGCCTTACCTGAAGTGATTAAGGGTTTCACAGCAAGATATCCAAAGGTTTCGCTGCATATGCATCAGGGAACGCCGACGCAAATGTCCGAGGCTATTGCTAAAGGCACGGCGAATTTCGCTATAGCAACAGAAGCTCTGCACCTGTATCAGGATGCGATTATGCTCCCATGCTACCACTGGAATCGTTCTATTGTCGTAACACAGGATCACCCTCTGGCGAAGAAGCGTGACATTACCATTGAAGATTTGGCAGCGTACTCACTGGTTACCTATGTGTTTGGCTTTACAGGACGTTCAGAGTTAGACACGGCATTTAACGCTGCAGGCTTAACGCCAAGAATCGTATTTACTGCAACGGATGCTGACGTGATTAAAACTTATGTTCGTATGGGCATTGGCGTGGGTGTTATTGCCAGTATGGCAATTGATAAGCAACAAGATACGGATTTGGTGGTCATTGATGCGAGCCACATCTTCGGGTCGAGTACAACCAGTATTGGTTTCCGCCGCGGTACATTCCTTCGAACCTACATGTTCGACTTTATGGAACGATTTGCTCCGCATTTAACCCGACCTGTAGTAGAGCAGGCGATTTCTTTGCGTAATAACGCTGAAATTGAAGAGATGTTTAAAGATATCGAGCTCCCTGTTCGATAAAGCTGATGCCCTCAGATTAAATACTTCCTTTATATAAACCTTCTCCTTAGAATGAGCCTCAAACTAAGGGGAAGGCATGCAATCCAGATTCTCAACACTCAACACTCTGTTATTAAACCATCAGGAATATTGGCGAATCGAGCCTTTTAAGCTCAGTGCAGGTTCTGATATGCCATGGCACATTTCTAACCCTCAGCTGACAGAGTGGCTGGATACACTTTCCTTTGAAGATATTGCTCATTACAAGGCAAACACTTGCAATCTGGTCGAAGAAATCTCACAACATTTGCCAGCGACAAGAGATATGCATAGTTTGATTGCTTTACCGGAGGAGTCCGCAGAGCTGAAGTTGGCGAGAGGGTTAGATACTGGTATTCCAGGCAGGAAACTCACTCAAATAACCTCAATGGGGGCTTGTTCGCTGGAACATCATGTAGGCAATGAGTGGCTTGAATGGTGTTCTGGAGTATTCTGAATATTTTTTGTAAACCCATTTGTTTTGACGTTAAGTCGCCATTTTTATTGATTTTTTTCTGCTTTTTGCATGGACATAATTTCTTCGAGTGCTATTCTTTTTATTATTTTTGAAAAGAAAATTGTAAAGGCAGTTGCATGGCGAAGCCGCAGACAGAGCAAAGTGAGACTTTCGTCTATATCGGAAAGGACGCACGAAATGGTAATAGACCTTTCGTTGAAATTTGCACACCTAATCACATCCCCGTAAGTCCTTGGGTCAGCACCTATATTTCTATAGGCTTGTCTGGGAGTGCATTTAACACAAAGTTGGCTTACGTCCGTCAACTTAAATTTGCACTAGATCACTTTGCCAAGCATGGAATTGTTATTGAAAAGCGCGTTGCTTCAGGGCAGTTTTTCAGCTTAGCAGAGCTGAATCGTTACCGCTCTGCTTGTCTATTCAAGACGACAACAAAATATAGCAATATCATTTCTATAACACCTCATAGCGACAAAACAATCGAGAACGCAATGCACTCAGGGTTTGTTGCTGAGTCAACAGTTAAAAATTCTACTGCTCGTAAAAAGATAGACCGCTTAATTGAATTCATTGAATTTCTCTTCACCTATATGCACGCAGACAAGATTGTTCCAGCAGATGCACAGCAAAGGTATAACTTCACAAAGACCCATTTAAAAGGATTGACTAGAGATTTGAAAGACTACAATCAAGAATGCGTCAGCGAAGGAGAGTCAGCAATTCCAACGCATGCTTTTCTCCGATTGTTAGATATTATCAAACCAGAATCCCCAGATAATCCGTTTAAGAAGTCAAGGTTTAGGAACTATCTTATTGTTCAGTTATACATCGAGACAGGTAATCGCCGTGGAGACCATGCTGGTCTAAAGATCGAAGATATAAGATTTTATGGGGAAGGAAACGAAATTGAAATCGTACGTCGCTCAGATGATCCAACAGATACACGCAAATACATCCCATCTACTAAAACACAGAGCCACCTTTCTCATGTTCCAAGGGACTTATTGCGTAAAGTAAAGAAATACATTGATGAAGAACGTGGAAGCTATACAGCATCCAAAGACCATTCGTTTGTTTTTGTCAGTGAAAACAATACGAAAGGCACAGCAGGTCAACCGCTGTCGCTTTCATCAATAGACAAGATTTTTGAGACACTGTCCCTAGCAATTGGATTTAAAATTCATTGCCACTTACTGCGGCATAAGTTTAATGAGGTGCTAGATGATATAGCCACTGAAAATAAATTAACAGGCGAAGAGCTAGATAAAATGAGAAAGTACTTAATGGGTTGGTCTAGAGAGTCAAAAATGGTTGAAGTGTACAACCGTTACAAAATATATCAAAAATCTATCGCACTAAGTATTGAAAGACAGGAACAGATGAACCGCAACGGTAATGAAAGAAACTAAATATGGCAGCTAACTTCGAACAGGAAACATTAGCCAAATGGAAGAGTGAGTATGGCGAAGAAGCTCATTATCTTTCTAAAGATAATTTTCCATTTAATTGCTTTGATCCTATATGGACGCTTAACGCTGCGGGACCTAAAGGCACAACAGCAGATATCTCGTGTATTTTTGATAGTCAACTGACTAGTGAGGAGCAAAAAGAGTTGATATTTGCTCTTGCAAGATTAGCTAGCGAAAGCGCAGCAAGAAGTATGGACAATTACTTAAGAGCGATTAAATCTCTACTTATTCTTGAGGTTAAGGATTTAAGTGGGCATACGCTAAAAGGTGTATACCCTTTGCTTACAGATTTCACAAAAAAATCTTTTAAAACCATTCTGAATCAACTCGCTGAAACAAATGAAGAATACTATGCGACTGTCAATGATTGGTGGTATGAACAAAATAAGAATATCAAGAAAAGCTTTAACCCATATTGCATTGAAACTGGAGCACTTAGTGAGTTTGAGCAACAGTCATTAGAAGTGTTATTGAAAAAACGGGTTGAAATGGAGTTGAGTCATGCCGAAGATCTGTTTGATAAATGGAAATCAAGAGAGTACACCCAAGCACACCCATTAGCCCATTTGCATAAAACGATGGCGGCTAGACTTAATTACGCATTGGTGCGTAGAGGCGCTAACCTACAACAGTTGAAGTGGAACGATATTCAACCTGTCGGAGCAGAATTTATAAACGAAGATGGTGTTGTAGACGATAATATAAATGCTCTGAAGTTTTCTGATGAGAATGAACTGCAAGTACGAATATGGAAAGCCAAAACAGGGGCTGCTTATCGCAAACATGTGGAAAAGTATCCTAGACGACTAACTGCATCTAACTCTCTTGAGGTTCTCAGGTACTATCAAATCTATCGGAGTTATCTAGCGAATCGCCTCAATATTTTAAAAATAGAGGTTAGTGAAGAAGAGTTAGATAAGCTTATGTCACGCTCTCCTGTATTTTTTTCCAGAAGACTATTCATAGCAACGTTTGAAAATAAAGCAGAGTTATTTTCCTCCATCACACCTAACGGAGAAGGCTTCCATCAAGGCGGTAAGGATATGTACCAGGCCATAAGGCGCGGATATATGAAGCTAGGAATCAACAGTGACCGCTTACCTACCATCAACGTCAGCAATAACCGAGTTAGGCATACGGTTGGAACACGAGCGGCAATACAAGGACATCCCCTAGTCGTAATTGCAGATATGCTAGGAAATACCACAAGGTCTGCAAAGGATTACGTCGATCTAAGCGATGAGCAACGCGCCAATATAGATATAAAGTTTATTGGAAATAACCAACTAATAAAAATGTTTTCCTCAACAGTGCCCGACCTGAAGAAAGATCCGCGCTTCACAATTTGTGATGGATACCATAACGAAGCGGGGCAAAGCAAAAGCCTGGAAACATGCAATTCCTGCGATGAAATAAAGCGTCCGTTAGCGTGCTATGGCTGTGATAATTTTAGACCACTTGTTGATGGTGACCATGAGAACATCCTAGCCGACGCAAACCGCCTGTACGAGAGCCGAAAAAAACAAGGAACCCCTGAGCACACGTTGTCAAAGTTGCGCTATCAAATCAGATGGGTAGAGATAGCAATCATTCTTTGCAATGAGCATAAAATAAAAAAGGTAGAGAGTAATGTTGAATAGATATCGAAACGCAGCCTTAAAGCTTATTGAAGATAGAAAGCGAATACCTTTAGTCAACATCACTAATAAAAATGGTCAAGCAGCGAGCTGGAACGACGACTGGTGGAAGGTATTGAAATCTGATGGAAGTTCAATGTGTACCCCCCTTCATCGCATGTTGGAGCCTGGCCAATACTCAACAAAAGAACGTGCCCAAAATCTTGCTTTTCCAGATGAATATAGGCAGTTGATAATGTGCTGGATTTTAGAACTTCGCAATACAAGCAATAGTAATATTTACCATTCTGCAACGGCAATAAGGCAATTTTTAGGTAAAGTAGATTTGTTCGCTCTTTCACAGCAATCGCTGAATCAAGTAATAGAGAATAATAAAGGAAAGAGATGGGTTGCCCTAATACCCAAACTCCTCACTTGGTTATCATCACACAACATCGTTCCTTCGTCATTGAAAGGAAAAAATTGCACTACAGCAGGTCGAGATTCTCCCGACTATATCAAAGAAAAAGCAGCAAGCAAGATGCCCGATGAGAGAGCGCTATATGCATTTTGCGCAATCAAAAATGAGGTAATCCCAAGTGAAGCACCAAAAGCTACATATCTACCAGACCTATCTCAAGCACTAGTCGTTTCGAGTTGCGTCTTAGGCTTAAGTTCTCCACAAAGAGCAGCAATGGAACAATTCGTATTACCTAAATGTGAACTACAGTCTAAGACAGTCAAGAAAGAGGGTGAGAAGCGTAAAGTCTATTGGATAGACTGGCTAGGCTCGAAAGGATTTAAGGCTAACAGAAAGCATTTCTTCCAAGCAGCCGCCGAGCCAGTATGTGAAGTTCTAAACTTTTGGAATGAAGCCGGTGAACCAGCTCGTATCTTATGTCGCTTTTACGAGAACCCTAATGCACCCCTTAAAAAGTTATTGGGTAACTACAAACCTTTGAAGGTTGGGCAGTATAACCTGAATAAACCGATTAACAACATGTTCGTTTTGGGAGACCTCTTAGGCTTTTATAGCCAAGATAAAATGGTCACTATACACCCAGAAAATGTACATGAGAATAAGCCAAAAACACGAATAGCTATTAAAAATTTAACTTTAAATACTCGGCTTAGCTTCGGGGTCAATAGCCACTTAATTGGCGTGAATGGTGATAACAAGAATTTCAAAAAGCTCATGACCGTAGCTGAATTCCAAGAGTTATGGATAAAACACATTAAGAAAAATGTGCCTACATTTCCTTATCGCCTTGAAGGCGATAACCGTGTCCGATTGAGTGATGCTCTATTTATTGGGACTGGAGCGCAACTAACTTACAAAAAAGGCTATTACGACTTAGCCAAAAGCTTCTATGCGATTGAAACAGCAAATATGCCTAAGTATGTAAGGTCGCGCCTTAGCTCTTCCAGACACTTTAATATATTCAAACAACATGGCTTTGCCGACGATATCCGTTTAACACCTTACCAACTTAGGCATTGGGGCAATACGATGATGCAAAAATCTGACCTCTCTGATGTGGTGATTGCATTGGTTTCAGGCCGAAGAAATGCTAATCAAAATGCTGTTTATGACCATGAAACAGACGAAGAAAAAGTCACTAAGGTTCACCGCCTGTTTAGCGATGAGTTATCAGATGAAGAAATGAAAAACCAAATCCGCGTCATGGGCCATGAAGAATATAAACGAGTCACTGGTAAAGCGGCTACGATTATGCCTACAGGTGCTTGTACGCAGGAGCTATCGACTAGCCCGTGTATCTATCTTAACGACTTTGAAACACACTGCGCCCTTTGTTCATCGAGCTGCCACTTTGCACATGACTCTGAGGCAATCTCACTACTAAAGCATGACTTGTTAGTGCAGAAAACGCGACTAAACAGCGTCAAAGGAAATAGTCACTTACGAATTGATGTTCGGCTACAAAGTTGGTTCCTAAACCACCACAAAAGAACTAGTTACCTTGAGCAACTTATAGCACTAATGGAGCGTGAAGACTTAAAAATCGGCGTGGCAATTAAGTTTGTAAGTAATAAGAACGTTTTTACTTTAACCGATTTGCAATCGCGCACCGTAACTCATATGAAGGTGAGCCTTCCGAACTCTAAAGCTGCGTTAGACGGTATTCTGGAAAGCACTCAGCCCGAATCAACTAAAAGCGAGAACGCTGTTGAATTGACTAATTTACTATCATCTTTTGGAGTGGAGGTAACTGACCTATGACCTCTACAAAATACAAAAACAAAGCCCTTGAGCACAACCAAATAAATAAGATCAAAGTACTCATTAGAAGTTGGAACCACAAGCTTACTTGGGAAAAATTAATTGCATCCATTAATACCGATTTAGGAATAGAAATATCACGACAAGCGCTCAGTTCTTATGACGGTATTAAAAAAGAGTATAAGAACAGAAAGAACGTCCTTCGAGGTGCACCACTCAATCTAACTAGCAGCGCATCTAAGAGTGAAGTTGAATTACAAAAAAGGATAGAAAGGCTAGAGGCTGAGATAGAAGTAAAAAATGAGTGCATCGAAAAGCAGTTAGCGATGATTAAGGATATGCTCGCCAATGCACAAGAAATCCCTAATTACAACATTAACGACCTTGTTAGGCCAAGGAATGATTAATATGGAAGTCGCTGCAATCATAGAAGAGTTTAATGCGTGGAAAGACTCTGTTGCAGGTCGAAACGGACGATGCGCTATTGTCGATGACTGGCTTAAGCGTAGAAAGCTTAAACGTACAGCTATTGCCAATGTGATTGGTGTAGCTCCTGATACTTTTGAGCTGCTATGTTACCTAGACGAACCCACGAAAGACTATGATGAGTTTGCAAAGCTTTTGCGTCAACGAGAAGTGATCTCTAAAGACACAAATATATCTCGCTTTCATTGCATGGTTGAAAACTTCAAGGGTGAAGGCGGATCATACTCTAAAGCACATAGTTGGGTTAACGGGTCTAAACTTATCCGTAAGAAAATTATCGAACACTTTGGGATTGGCAAAAAAGCGATTACAGGTAAGCGTCCAGAGGATCCAGAGCTTGCGCGCATGTTCAACCGCTTTGAAAATGAACTTCGCAAACCTGAACAAGCAATATTGCCACCTATTGATGGTGACAGCAAAGCAAAGTCTGAGGATAAAAATCCTGTGAAATTTGAATCGAGACCGTCTCACTAGACGCTATTTATCTCTCTATCATATTGTTTTTCATACTCTACAGGCGATAGCCGATTATTGGAACCATGCCTGCTTTTTACTTTGTAGAACATCTCGATATATTCGAAGATACCCGAGCGGGCATTTTGACCTGACCCCGAGAACTAATACAGCACTCCCTTAGTAATGTCTATTAAAATCCCGTTGTTTGATTCTGTTCTTGTGGGGAATAATTTTGAAATGGTGTTACTAAACCTAAGACCAGAAAAGATGAATGGATACTGGCTACTTTACAGAGAGTTGGCTATAAAAAGACCTGTATTGCGCTCGCCAACAAAACCGTACGAACAGCCTGGGCTCTATTAAAACATAGCGCGAAGTATCAACCTGAATTTCTGACGGCTTAACAGCTAAAAATATTCTACGAAGATTAAAAATCTAAAAGGTAAGACCAACCAACTGGGAACCTGTTAAGAACCGAAGCCTTAAAGGCTATCGTACTGTTGAGGACAGTAGGTGCGGATACACCAAAGATCATAGGATAGCTTCCTTTAAAAAGATCGAATATACGTACGCATCTTAATTTATAGTAAATTTGTCTTTGTAAAATAGTGGATTCCTTATAGGTTCTTAGGAGGGCGGCACCTGGCAACAGGTGTCGCCTATCCGACAGAGGTGTAGTGTCAAAGCGGAAGGAGAACAAAAGTGAAAGGAGAACGTTTTGTCATCTAACTCGCTATCCGGTGACAGCAAGTTAGCTACAGTCTGGTCTTTCGTTCTGTTGCACAGGATTCAGCTCAGGTTACAAATGCTGCAATAACCCTTTCCTTGAACTGCCCTAAATTCAGTTCATTTAAGCTGGGTGGCAGGTTAGGAGCTATGCCTTGTCTGTCTGATGGTGATATCCCTTGCCAAAGCACTCTGGGTTTACTTTCCGTTTGTCTATCTGGCTTGTTCATTGACTTGTTCTGGTTCCCTAAAGGCTCGGGTGCTAATGACGAGCTCCGTTCTCCGGCTTTAATAAATAGGCATGAGTCCGGTATGTCTTTTTCTATCTCTTCAGCAAATGAAACCAAGTTTTCTTCTGCAAAGGTATACAACCATGCTTCCTGATTCTGAGCATCGTTAACCCGTAGCACTCTACCCAAGACTTGTCGGAAATAGAGCTCCGTCTTTATAGAACTGAGATGGCAACAGACTTGTAGACGTGGGATATCAGTCCCTTCACTAATCATACCGACACTAATGATCCATTGGGTTTGTCCAACTCGAAATTGTTCAATGGTTCCCAAAGGATTGTCGTGATGATAAGTCACTATTTGTGTAGTTTGGTGAAAAACTTCAGATAAAAGGGTTTGTATCTCAATAGCATGGCTAACAGATGCTGCAACCACAACACCTCCCGCATTGGGGTTCTCAGTTCTTATGCTTTCAAGTTTCTGGCACCCCAGCCCCAGCAGGTAAAGCATAGCTTCTTTGTTGTACAGGATGCTTTGATAAGATGTCGACGTCTGCTTAAGAAGCTCAAGGATTGAAGAAAAGCTTTTAGATTTTCCACCCTCTGAAATGGAAAGGTGCTCGTTATCGACTAACGCAATTTTCGGAGCTCGGCAAACTCGGTCTTCGATTGCCTGCTTAAGGCTATATTGATAATCACACTGGATGTACCCGTCTGGCCCAGAGTATTCTGCCAGGGTGATCGGCATGAAATCAGAGCGCCAGGGAGTGCCGGATAAGCCTAATGTAAACTTGGCTATGCCCTGTATGCGAGTCAATATCTGTTCACCCCAGACATTCGCATTGTGCACTTCATCGCCCGAGCAATGGTGTATTTCATCAAAGACAACCAGAACGCGATACTTTTTTATCGTATCCCAGAAACTATTTGGTAGATATTTGATCGATTGATAGGTGAAAGATGCCCCCAGTGCACCGAGCCCACCATTAAAAGAGCAGTCTAACTTCCACGAAAATGTTCCTTGTATACCTTGAGCAATAGTAAGAGAAGGGGAAAAACAAAGAACTAAATCGATTTCATCAGCTTGGAGAAGCTTTTTGGCGACCTCAGCCGCCATTACTGTTTTGCCCGCCCCAGGTGTAGCCTGAACCTGGAAGTGACGCTTTCCGGCTAAAAAGTTTTCAACAGCGAGGGACACGCTTTCAGCTTGCCAGTTCCTTAGCATGACGACTCCAAGCGTTGTATTAGGCTGATGGCGTGGTTTAGAGCATTGACTTTAGCCAAATATATAACAGATTGTTCTTGTGACTCCTCCGACTTAGCGAGCAGCTCTGTTTTAATGTCTGGTAGTCGTTTGGCAAGATGTCGATACTCATCGACTTCTGTCAATGCTATCTTCAGTTCAGCTTCAAAACGTAACTTTTCTTGCATAAGGTCATTTAATTTATTTTTCTCGGAGGTATCGGTAACCGCTATCACATCTGCAGTGGTCGTTCGGATGTTGGAAGAAAATTCAGTAGCATGAAATAACTCGGTTTTGTGGTAGGTCGTTTTTCTACCTTTACCTTTAGTGATAACCAAACCGAGTGTTTTTAGCTTCAGCATGTGCCTGTAAATGAACTTTCTCGCGTCACTTGCGCTAGTAAAATCTCTTGAGGATTTCATTAGCTCGTTTCTAAATCCAGGTATGGTTAAACCATCTAAATTCTTATCTATCAATAAGATGTAAATTTTATTATTAAGGTATGACTTACCACTCATCGCCATTTTAACTCGTTACAAAAAAACTAAGGATTGCTTAGTATACAGAAATAGGTAAAACTAAGAAAATCTTAGTTATGTAGAGGCTAATGATTATGAAAGATAAGTGTCGTCCAATAACCCAATCCCATTGCGGCTTAAAGAAGCACGAAAAAAAGCAAACATCTCCCAAAAAGAGCTTGGGATACGCATAGGCATGGATGAAAGCTCTGCGAGCCCGCGAATGAATCAATATGAAAAAGGCAAGCATACACCAGATGTGCAGACTCTTAAGCTGATAGCAAAGGAACTAGGGGTGCCTCTGAGCTACTTTTTTTGTGAGGATGATACTTCAGCCAAGTTGGTCGTTGCTATTTCGAAGTTGTCAGATGAGCAGCGCGATACTCTGCTAGAGTATCTCGATGGCCTTTTGCCGAAAGAACAGCAATAGCGAGGCTATAATACATTGGCGGTTTGAGTTTGTCCCAATTGAATCAATGATATCTTCGAGTATTGTGGATTGAAATAAGATGAATTAGTCTGGTCTCTACCTGTCGGATACCAAATTACTATGCAACATAATCGTACAGGTTCGCCTACCTTGTTAATGCCCCTTCGTGAGCCAGCGAGTTTTTCAATCGATGTATAGCATAACCGGCTTTCCATACTTTATTAAGCTTAAGCTACTGGACGGATTGAGCACACATACAACAAACATTGGAGCTTCTTTTGTTCTCTTTTCGTTTAAATGCGTTTACCACCGCGCACCTGCGCTTGAGTTCTAATAAATAATTTAACGGTATATCATTAGCTTGTGCCGTTTTATAGAGCTTAGATAGTTTTGCTTTGTATCTTCGACTGATATACCGCATAACCACTCCTATGTTTCTCATTGTTAAATAATAAAAAAATCAAGACCTTAAGTGAATTTATCTAAGAAAATACCGCAACTCTAATCTTGAAGATGAGTTTTTTCACAGTTGTATTACCAAGTAAAGTATTTGAATAAGCAGGCGTCAAAGCAAATTATTGGTAGCAATATCTTCTTGACATAATATCTGCCTTAATAGATATTTACCGTGTTTTCAGAATTTAAGAGTTTGTGATGCGACAAAAAATGCACACAATTTGGGTAACAGTACTGACGTTAGCGGCTATCATGCTCTCTAGCGTAGTAAGTAGTGCCCCTCTTATGCCTTTGCAAATGCTCGCTGACACTCAAATGAGTATGTCGACGAGTGAAGGTGACTCGCATTGCGCTTCGTCTCTTGACAATGTATCGAGCGAACAGCAAGAGTGTTGTGATGGAGACAGCATGACCTCCGAACATCAATGTTGTTACAGCAGTTGTGTTGGTAACTATTCTGTCATTACAACTCCGGTTTACGAGTTGTCACAAACCTCGGTTCTCATTCTTATCTCAAAAGAGTCCATAAATCGAGCCAGCTCTATCGCCAGCGCTCTGTTTCGCCCACCCATCGCTTAAATTCCATCGGATGACCTAAGGTCATCATTTTCGTTTCACGCGGTTTTTCCGTGTGACTTGTTCTATTTGCAAACTATTGGTTTCGGCTAACTGTTTGCATCAGTAAACGATTGGAATTCAAAGTGAACATTAAACCAATTGCGTTAGCACTGGCATTGAATGCCGTGCTGGCACCTTCCTATGCCAGTGAAGGTCAATTTACTCTAAGTAACATTATTGAGCTCGCGGTGGCCCGCGATCAGGGACTCGTTCAGCTCAACTCACAAGCCTTATCGCTCAAGGAAACCGGTGTTGCCAGCGCAACCTTGATGGACCCAAAGGTTAAATTTGGTGTAGGTGGCCTACCTGTCGACAGTTTTCAGTTCGATGACGATGCCATGACCAATATTTCTGTTGGGCTGTCTCAACAGTTCAGCCGTGGCGCAACGCTCGATTTATCCAAGAAACAATACGAACAGCAGGCTCAGGTTATCAATTATCAGGCCGAGCTGCGAAAACTTGATATCGCAAAAAGCATTACGCAACTGTGGATAGAGCTTAGATATCTGGTCCGGGCAAATGAGCTTACCGAAGAAATGCGTGAACTCATGCTGGAAATGACCCAGTTCATAGAGACCAACTACTCCCTCGGCAAAAGTGAAACGCAAGACTTGCTTTATGCAGAGCTTCAGGTTAGTCAACTCGACGAAAAGCTCCAGAAAAACCGACAAATGCAACAACGTGTTCGTGCACAACTCTCTGAGTGGGTAGAAGCCGAATATGTTCGTCAGATAGATGTGAGTACTGCTAAAAGCACTCAATGGAGCTCCCTCGTCGAACTGGACAAAACACTGCAGTCAGGTGGCACGGAATTTTACGATTTGCTGGTTTCCCACCCGAAAGTCAAAGCCGCAGAACAAAATATTCAACGTAAAGAAACTCAAGTGTCTATCGCTGAGCAATCTTACACGCCTCAATTCGGAGTTGAAGTGGCGTATGCCTACAGACAGGCGAACGGAATGAATGGTCAGCCAGCATCGGATTTAGTCAGCGCTTATCTGACCATGGACATTCCCCTGTTCACCGACAAAAAACAAGACCGAAAATACGCAGCGGCTCAACATCAGGTTGGCGCAGCTAAGTCTCAAAAAGATCTCCTTCTGGTTCAGATGAATGCCAGAGTCAACACCTTGATTTCCGAGAAACATAATCTGGAAGAGCGGATTCAGCGCTACCAAAAAGTACTGGTCAAGCAAGCGAAAGAGCGCACTCAGGCCACCGAACGTGGATACGAAAACAATACGGTTCAGTTTAGTGACGTGATAACGGCAGTCAGAGATGAACTCATGATCGCCAAAGAAGAGGCGCGGCTAGTGGCCGATCTAAACAACACCCAAAATGAACTTGCCTATGTGCTTAACCAATATGACCAGAATATCACCGAACTAAGCGCAAACTACCAACTAGAGGAGAATAATCAATGAAATCACTACCTGCAGCCACACTGGCGCTTCTCATCGGTGGCGTTTTAGGTTTTACCGGAAATCAATATTTATTGGGCGGACATGAGATGTCGTCAGACTCTATGTCCGATTCAGGAGAAAAAGAGCCACTTTATTGGGTTGCACCGATGGATCCTAACTATCGCAGAGATGCTCCGGGCAAATCTCCGATGGGGATGGACCTAATCCCGGTTTATGAAGAAGAGTCCGGAGGCAGTGCAAAGAAAGGCACGGTTAAGATTGACCCGGCAGTAGAAAATAACCTTGGGGTTAAAACCGCCAGCGCCTCCTTAAACAAATTAGCACCGCAGATTGATACCGTGGGATACATCAATTTTGATGAAAGTCGTTTGTGGCAAACCAACAGCCGGGTGAGTGGTTGGGTGGAAACACTGAATGTAGATGCGGTTGGAGAGAAGGTATCTAAAGGTGATGTGCTTTTTACCCTCTACTCCCCTGAGCTGGTGAAAGCGCAAGAAGAGTTGCTCAATGCCTACCGCTCTGGCCGCAAAGGGCTGGTTAACGGAGCAAGAGAACGCCTGGTTGCCCTGGGATTAGATAAAAGCCAGATTAACCAGATTGTAAAACGAGGACGTGCGAGCCAGAACGTTGCCATAAAAGCCCCGGCTGATGGGGTGATTGCTCAGCTGAATATTCGTGAAGGGGGCTATATTTCTCCGGCTCAAACGGTTATCAGTGCGGGGCCGCTGGATGAAGTGTGGATAGATGTCGAAGTGTTTGAGCGTCAGTCTCATTGGGTCGATGTGGGCAGCAATGCCACTATGGTTTTGAGCGCCTTTCCGGGAAGTAGCTGGAAAGGGGAAGTTGATTTTATTTATCCCATTCTAGATGCGAAAACACGAACCCTGCGAGTGCGTTTAAAGTTTGCAAACGAAGATGGCGCCCTTAAGCCAAACATGTTCGCCAGCGTGGTACTTCAGGCAGAATCTGAAGCACCAGTACTGACTATCCCAAGAGAATCGGTCATTCGCTCTGGAGGCATGACCCGAGTGGTATTGTCTGAAGGCGAGGGTAAATACCGCTCTGCACGAATCGAGGTCGGCAGAGAAGCGGGAGATGTCATTGAGGTGATCGCTGGACTCTCTGAAGGGGATAAGGTCGTGACCTCTGCTCAGTTTATGCTCGACTCTGAATCCAGTCAGAGCGCAGATCTTGCCCGAATCAATGGGGTAGAAGCCGATAACCCGAGTGTCTGGGCAAAAGGACAGATTACCGACATGATGGCCGGACATCGCATGGCGACGATTAATCACCAACCTGTCGAAGAGTGGCAATGGCCAGGTATGGTCATGAACTTTACCTTTGCTGAGGGGTTAGATATCGAAACGGTTCAGTCGGGCCAGTCTATCGAATTTGAAATCCAGAAAACCGACTCTGGTCAATATGAAATTCTGGACTTTACCGTCGGTGATTCTGTTGTTGCGAACGAGCTATGGGTCACTGGTGAGATAAGCATGCTTATGGCAGATTTCGGTATGCTGACCGTCAGTCATGAGCCCGTCGCGGAATGGAGCTGGGATGCGGGAGAGATGAACTTCTCAGTGGATGAGGCCGTTGACTTGTCCCCCTTTTCCGAAGGGCAACAGGTTCGTTTTCTAATCAACAAATCCGGCAAAGAGCCAAAACTTATCACGCTTGAGTCGGCAGGAGGTAAACAATGATCCCTGCCATTATCAGATGGTCTCTGAACAATCGATTTGTTGTTCTGGTGTTTACTTTGTTTTTGGTGTTTGCCGGGCTATTTAGTGTTAAAAACACGCCGGTTGATGCACTGCCGGATCTCTCGGATGTTCAGGTCATCATCAAGACAAGTTATCCAGGGCAAGCACCACAAGTTGTTGAAGATCAAGTGACCTATCCGCTGACAACAGCCATGCTGGCCGTACCGGGTGCAGAGACGGTTCGTGGTTACTCCTTCTTTGGAGATTCCTATGTTTACATCATCTTCAATGATGATACAGACATGTACTGGGCCCGCTCCAGAGTACTGGAGTATCTAAGCCAGGTCGCACCGAACCTTCCTGCCAATGCGAAACCGACACTTGGGCCAGATGCCACGGGTGTAGGCTGGGTATACAGCTATGTGCTTCAGGACAAAACGGGGCAGCATGACTTGGCCGAGCTTCGTAGCTATCAGGATTGGTTTTTAAAGTATGAACTGCAAACCGTCGATGGGGTGTCTGAAGTGGCGACCGTTGGCGGCATGGTTAAGCAATACCAGATACAAATTGATCCTGCCAGATTGCGCGCTTACGACCTGACGCTACAGCAAGTTAATAACGCGATTAAGATGGGTAACCAGGAGACAGGTGCATCGGTAATCGAAGTCGCTGAAGCGGAACATATGGTGCGAACAACGGGTTACTTGTCCGGTATTGAAGATATCAAAGCACTCCCACTCAAGGTAACAGAGAAAGGTACACCACTGCTATTGGGCGATATTGCCGACATCAACTTGGGGCCACAGATGCGTCGAGGTATCTCCGAGTTTAACGGTGAAGGGGAAGCGGTCGGCGGTGTTATCGTGATGCGTTTTGGTGAAAATGCCAGTGCGGTCATTGACAATGTAAAGTTAAAGCTAGCTGAGCTGCAATCCAGCCTGCCTGAAGGGGTTGAGATTGTTGCTACTTATGACCGTTCAACACTGATCAATAAAGCGGTCGAAAACCTGTGGGAGAAGCTGGCGGAAGAGTTTATCGTGGTTGCGATTGTATGCGCGCTCTTCCTGTTCCATATCCGTTCATCGTTAGTCATTGCGCTCAGCTTGCCTGTGGGTATTTTGTCTGCCTTTATCGTCATGCATTGGCAGGGCATCAACGCCAACATCATGTCACTTGGTGGTATCGCTATCGCCATTGGCGCCATGGTTGACGGGGCTATCGTGATGATCGAAAACGTGCATAAGCATATTGAACGAACCCCGCTAACGGACAAAAACCGATGGCAGGTAATTGGTAAAGCGGCTGAGGAAGTGGGGGCTCCGCTGTTCTTCTCGCTGCTTATCATTACGCTGAGCTTTGTTCCGGTATTCGCGCTCGAAGGGCAAGAAGGCAAAATGTTCTCGCCACTGGCATTTACCAAGACCTATGCCATGGCCGCGGCCGCTGGCTTGTCTATCACTCTGGTGCCCGTCTTGATGGGCTATCTGGTTCGGGGGAAAATTCTACCTGAGCACAAGAACCCGGTGAACCGACTTCTTATCGCTTTGTACAAACCCGTGCTCAATGTCAGCCTGAAATACCCTAAGAGCATGGTACTTATTGCGCTTGCCCTGATGTTATCGGCGTACGTCCCTATCACTAAGATGGGTAGCGAGTTTATCCCTCCTCTGGACGAAGGAGACCTGATGTATATGCCAACAACCTATCCCGGCATCTCCATCGGTAAGGCTCGTGAGCTCTTACAGCAGACCAACAAGCTTATTAAAACCGTACCAGAGGTGAAAACAGTATGGGGCAAAGTTGGACGGGCAGAAAGTGCGACAGATCCGGCTCCGCTGACCATGGTTGAGACGGTTATTCAGCTAAAGCCGAAAGAGGAGTGGCGTGAGGGCGTCACAACGGATTCTCTACGACAGGAGTTTGACAGCCTTATCCAGTTCCCTGGTCTAACCAATGCTTTTGTAATGCCAATCAAAACTCGTATCGATATGTTGTCGACAGGTATCAAAACACCTATCGGAATAAAAATCGCCGGTTCAGATCTCAAGGTCATTGAAAAAATTGGGGCAGAGCTGGAGCCGATTCTCAATAACATCGAGGGTACGGCCTCAGTTTATGCTGAGCGTGTCGCCGGTGGCCGATATGTGACCATTGATATCAAACGCAGACAGGCCGCTCGTTATGGCCTGAGTATCAAACAGATCCAGCAGGTTATCTCAACCGCGATAGGTGGTATGAACGTAGGCGAAACCACCGAAGGTCTGGAGCGTTATCCGATTAATGTTCGCTACCCTCAGGCATACCGAGACTCCATTGAAAAACTGCAAAGCCTTCCACTGGTGACACCAAGCGGTGCACGCATCGCGCTCGCGGATGTGGCGGAAGTCCGTTTTGAAGATGGTCCTCCGATGATTAAAACCGAAAATGCACGCCCTAACGGGTGGGTGTTTGTCGATATTGCCGGGCGAGATCTTGGTTCATACGTCGCTGAAGCAAGGCAAGCGGTATCCGAGCAACTGGCTTTGCCAGCTGGTTATTCCCTTGCCTGGTCTGGGCAATACGAATATATGGAGCGAGCAAAAGCGCGGCTTAGCATCGTCACACCCGTGACCATTGCCATCATCATGTTGCTTTTGTATTTCAGCTTCAGACGCGTTGGCGAAGTCATGATCATCATGTTCACTCTGCCTCTGGCGATGGTGGGCGGGCTCTGGTTGATGCACTACCTGAACTACAACTTCTCTATTGCGGTCGGCGTGGGCTTTATCGCCCTATCTGGTGTGGCGGTAGAGATAGGCGTCATCATGCTGGTTTATCTCAATCAGGCATGGCACCACCGAAAACTTGATTTGATGGAAGATAAGAAACCGCTTACGACCCAAGACTTAAAAGAGTCGATTGTCGAAGGAGCTGGTCTGCGCGTTCGTCCCATCATGATGACGGTTCTTACGGTCATTATCGGTTTAATCCCAATTATGCAGGGCTCCGGAACAGGTTCTGAAGTAATGCAACGTATCGCAGCACCCATGATTGGGGGAATGGCTTCAGCCATCGTACTCACCCTGCTGGTTCTTCCAGCCATCTTTAAGCTCTGGAAACAGCGCGAAGTTAACAAGCAATAACGAACAACATGCGCCTGATCGCAGGCGCTTATTTAACGAACACAACACTGAGGTTTATTATGAAAAAGACACTGATCACTCTGGCACTGGTAGCACTTTCTGGTACGGCAATGGCGGATGAGAAACACAACCATTCTGACATGAACAATATGAAAATGGACCACTCTGGGATGTCGATGGAAGGCATGTCTGATGTGGGTATGCCTGCAATGGGATCAAAACCGAATAAAGTGGTTCATGTCCTTTTGTCCGATGACATGAAAATCCGTTTTAAGAAAGAGGTAAAAATTGAATCCAATGATGTGGTTCAGTTTGTAGTGATGAACACCGGGAAAATTGACCATGAGTTCTCAATTGGCAGTGCTGCTGAGCAATTAAAGCATCGTGAGATGATGAAAACCATGGGTAGTCATGCGCACGACAGCGGCAGTACGGTAACGGTTAAACCGGGTAAAGCGAAACAACTGCTATGGCACTTTCATGGTGACAAGAATGTCGAGTTCTCATGCAATATTCCTGGGCATGCGGAAGCGGGAATGGTTAAGAGCGTTACACTTTAATGATGTCTGGCTCCAAAGTGACGCTTTGGAGCCCAATTGAAAGGTAACAAACTTATGCTCTGTATAAAAAAAGCCATTGTCAGTATGACCCTACTGGTAATAACAACTTCCGTAACAGCAAAAACGTCTCAAGCCTTCATCGATGGTGAGCAGCTATTTAGAACCGCTGGAGGATATGGTTGCTCAACATGTCATGGCATGTTTGCTCAAGGAGGAGGGAATATTGGTGGGAACATTCGAGGTAAAACGCTGGAAGACCTTAATGTCAGGCTTGACAACGAGCCCACTATGAAACTACTGAGCAACGCATTAACAACAGATGACAGAAGAGTCCTTGCCTATTATTTGAAAGCTTTGGGTCAGCTTCCTCTTGTAGAATGGACAATTGATGATAAAGCAACGGATGTTGAGATATCGATAAATCAGGGAACTCTCAGCCAACTAGTGATATTCAATAAGCGGCTTGAACCTGTATCTCTATCAATTGCGCCTATTTCTGGTGCAAAAGACATTACCATTAACCCCTACGAAACTAAGGCGTATGAATGGAAGCCTGAGTCAGGTGTTATTGAGTTAAACCATAAACAGAGCAAAATTAACATTCATGTTCAGTGAGTTGAAACTTGCAAAGTAAAGGGTAACAACCTATGAAATATTTGATGAAAGCGTTAACATTATCTGCAGTGACACTCAGCTTTTCTGTGTTTGCTAAGCCCACCATCGAACTTTACAAATCACCAACATGCGGGTGTTGTAAAGAGTGGGCTGCCATCATGGAGAAAAAAGGGTACGAGGTGAATGTCCACCACAGGCGTGACTGGACGTCGGTAAAGCGTAAGTTTGGTATGCCTGAGCAACTGAAGTCCTGCCACACTGCCGTCATTGACGGGTACATGATTGAAGGACATGTGCCAGAAGCCGATGTTGCAAGGCTACTTAAAGAGCGTCCAGACAACATTTCTGGGCTGTCAGCTCCGGGGATGCCACAGCATTCACCAGGTATGGCGGCACCGGGGCAACCGTACAAGGACTTCAATGTCGTGGCCTTCGAACAATCCGGGAAGATGAAGCTTTATAATAAGTATTAACCTAATCCGATAATAGAGAGATGCTCCCCTCTCTATTACTCGCAATGTAACACGATCCAGGGAGGAGAAGTGAGGCAGACCATATTCCCCAAACGCAATCATGAACCTTATTACATCTTTGGTTACTCCTTTTTCATACATTTCTTTTGGGAAATGTGGCAAATGCCACTATTTGAGTTCTCGGAATCGTCTGATTTACTGGCAATGAACTGGATGTGCACTCAGGCTTCATTAGGCGATGGAGTCATCGCGGTATTGGCTTACTATTTTGTATGCTTTGTAAAAAAAGGGCCGTGGCTCTCAAGTGCCGCGACTATAAGGGATATGATTTTGTTTTTAGTTCCTGGAATTGTACTTACCATCGTTATGGAATATCTCAATACGCTTATTTTGTTTCGCTGGGCCTACGGCTCTTTAATGCCAGTAATTCCTGGGTTAAATATTGGTTTAGCACCATTTATGCAATGGTTAATCATCCCTCCTTTCGTTTATTTGGCTTGTAAAAAAAAGCTGAGCAATCGCTCAGCCTAAACGGATAACAAATTAACATGAAAAATTACTTTGCAGTGGATTGCTCCCCTGGGCTTTAACCTGGAGAACAGTTGTTATTATAAATGGTCAAACCTGAGTTTTGTCTGACCAGAATATGACAATGCTGTCATTAACAGCTTTCGCGACAAATACTTTATAGGTCATAGCTGCGGATTGGTTTTTTTAGTGTTAGTGAATCCCGGCGAGTGCGCACATCATTCCATAAGCTAAGACGAGAAGAATTACCCGACAGTTTTCCTCTGCCTTTTTCTTTCATAAGCCAAAGGTGACGGCCATTAAAGCTATAGATAGGGAGCAGATCTTGACGAACCGTTGCCAATTTGATTTCGGGGTCAATATTGTCCAGGATAAGAGGAATGGCATCGGGCGTTGGATAATAGGCCAGAACCATATGAAATTGACTTAGACTTAAGGCTTTGACGTACACCAATCTAAGCTTTGTATCAGAGATCCCCAGTTCTAATACCGAAAAGTACTTAGCGATTGTAAAGTCTTCACAATCTCCGGCATTGCTCCCTAAAAACTCTAAAGGTGTTGCCCAATAGTCCACCTTACCCCACAAATCAATGTCATCGACAAAATTCAATTGGTTAAAGAAAGTGTTGACTTCGCTTAGTTGCTGCTCTTCAGGAAGGCTATTAAGATTGACGAGTAATTGGCGCCAAGTTTCGACCCTTTTCCCCGCTCTGTGCCCATATAATATAGACACAGAATCCCCCCATTCCTGCTCTTGCAAGTTAAGTGCACCAGAGGCAAAAGGTAGGGCAAACATAACCATTAGTGCGATCTGTTTTCTCAAGTTCATAATCAACACATGAGATAAACCAAGGTACTAGATGTTAGGTGCCTTGCTTATCAAACACTAAGGTGAATTCTGTTTTTTGATTTGAAGAAACGACCGAAATACTCCCTCCATGTGCTTGAACAATGGACTTGGCTATTGGTAACCCAAGTCCCGCACCTATACTCTGGCTATGTTGTCTTGACTTGTCTGCTCGGTAAAACCGCTCGAAGATAAAGGGCAAAGACTGCTCGGGGATGGTTTCCCCATGATTCGCGATGTTGACAATATTGAAGTTCTCATTCTCTAAAATCTTAATAGTGACAACGGAATCCCTATCACAATGTCGGAGTGCATTTGAAATTATGTTCCCAATGGCTCGCTGCAACATGACTTTATCTCCAAACTGAGTTGCACAGCCTTCTAAGGTCAAGCTCACTCCCTTCTCATCGGCTATGAAATCATAGAACTCCATCAGTGAGCTTATAAGCTCTTCAAGTTTCAACGCTTCCTTATTGCTATGGAGCAATTGGTTTTCTGATTTAGCGAGATATAGGGTATCTCGAATCGTTTTATTCAATCGTTCGAGCTCTTCAATGTTTGAACCCAGCACATCTTGATATTCTCCTACACTCCTACTTGAAGCGAGTACGACTTGGGTTTGAGTCATAATGTTCGTCAGTGGCGTGCGCAGCTCGTGGGCAATGTCTGATGAGAACTCACTGAGACGATTAAACCCGGTTTGTAAACGATCAAGCATTTTGTTTTGTGCTTCTACAAGTTCAGAAAGCTCCAATGGCAATCCTGTACTTGGGATGCGTATATCCAGGTTTTTTGAGCTCACTTTACTAAGATACTGCTGTAATACCTGCAAAGGTTCTAAACCTTTCCTGACTGTGAATACGGCATAGATACCAGAAACGGCACTGGTGAGCATGAACGTCCAAAACAATACGACATTAAACCGATTTGAGAAGCTCGTATGATGGTCGATGTTTAGGCCAACAATCGCTGCGTAATAGAGAGGATGGTCTAGTTTGAATTGGAAAGCGCGGTAATCTTTTCCTTCTACCGACCATTCAAGGGATGCATCGTTACGTAATTTATCAGGAAGCGGTACCGCGGAGTTGGTGAAATCCAAAATACCGTCTTTCTCTCGCAACCAAATGTACGTGTTATGCTCATTTAGACTTAACTCTTTATCTGAACCCAGAATCTCAGGTTGAGAAAACAATGTAATGAACGTGTTATGGGCAAGTTGATAGTCCTGTTCATAAAAGTGATGTTTGACTGAGTACTGAACGATAAGAGCAAAAGAGGCCAACACCACAAATGATGAACCAAAATACATCGCAATGAGCCTTTTTGCCATAGAGTAATCAGAGAGCTTGAGTTTCATTCCGATAAATCATCCAGTTTATACCCCATACCACGGACGGTATGGATAAGTTTCACCTCATAAGGTTTATCTATTTTTGCTCGCAATCTTTTTACTGCCGCATCAATCACATTCGTATCACTATCAAAGTTCATGTCCCAAACCATCGAAGCAATCAGTGAACGAGACAAGACTTCTCCCCGTTTTCTTAAAAACAGTTCCAGCAAAGAGAACTCTTTAGCGGTAACGGAAATGGTATCACTTCCGCGTTGCACAATCCGCTTTAACAGATCAATCGATAAATCTGAAACGACGAGCGTGGTTTCTTTGCTTGAGGTACCGCCCTGTTGTCGTAAGACATTTTTTACTCTGGCTAGAAGCTCTACAAAGGCAAAGGGTTTAACAACGTAGTCATTGGCACCCAACTCTAACCCTTTGACTCGGTCTTCTACCTGATCTTTCGCCGACAGCATAATGATCGGAGTGTCCAACTGACTGCTTCTCATCGTTTGTAGAACTTGCCAGCCGTTTAGTTTAGGTAGCATGATATCGAGAATGATAAGGTCATAATGATTACTGGTTGCCATATAAAGGCCATCTACACCATCCGATGAAAGGTCAACAATGTATCCTGACTCGGTAAATCCTTTCTTGAGGTAGCTTCCAGTTTTAGGTTCATCTTCAATAATCAATAACTTCATGTAACACCAGTAAATATTCGTTTATTACGACATATTACCCTATGCGATTATACTCTGGATCATTTATTTGCATTTTGGTATTGACACTGAATAATTGGGAAACAGGCACAACAGCGATAACGCCTTCGTCTTCTCCCGACAAATGCAACTCTTCAAGAAGCCGGTCAATGAGATGAGTAACATGATGTTGACCGATATAAATATCGAGTTGGCAATATGTGCTTAGATAATGATTATCTATCATATTGGCGAACTCACCTCTACCTTGTACCTGAAAGACCGTAAATCGTTTAATGCCTTCGCTTCTCAACAAATCTTCGACAATGGTCAACTGTGACTCTTGAAATAAAGCTGAAATTTTACAAATCATATCCACACCTCCATCAGCACTATGGCTCAACAAGAGCCTCAGCTAAAACAGGGACGTTAGTTATTTCTCTCCCTCTCAGCATAATGATAGCTGACTTCAACCACTCCTTTATAAGAAAGTTGTCCTTGTGTGTTCATCAACTCGATCACGGTGACGTATCCATCATCGTTCAGATGAACTTTGCGCTTATCGACATCCAATCCCTGGATCTTAAGTTTCTTGCTGAGCATCACAGGTGAATCCATAGACAATTGACGTAACTGGGTCAGCCCAAGCTGGAAGGCTTCACTTTTTGTTTGGACGGTTTTTGTCTCAAAGGTTCTTGTGCCATATCGTTCTACCTGACTACCCGACGTAGGCACGTATTGGCCTGCTAAGGTGTACGCACTTAAAATCGTAAGGGTTGTTGCTACCAGAGTCTTTTTGAGCAGTTTCATTGATATTTCCTTGTTCTTTTATATTTTCAGTTAGTCTTATTTTACTCTCTGGTAGATGACGAATTCCCACCGTATAAATGACATTTTTGTCATCTAAAACGGTAAAAAGAGAATTTTAGGAACAGCATTAAAATTCCGTCTACAATTGCTTTAGTGACATAGTCAATACAAAGGTAAGGATAAAGCATATGTATGGATTTTCAGTAAAGTACAAAGGAAGTTACGATGAAGCCATTGAAAGGGTGACTGATGAGCTTTCTCAAGAAGGTTTTGGGGTTCTTACGCAAATTGATGTTAAGGCGACTCTGAAAAAGAAACTAGACATAGATAAACGACCCTACATTATATTAGGGGCATGTAATCCCACCTTTGCCAATCAAGCTTTAACCCTTGAGCCAGATATCGGGCTACTCCTACCTTGCAATGTCGTGATTCGCGAGGAAGAGGACCGTTCCATCACGGTCTCTTTCATGGATCCAGCGGCGGTATTGAATCTGGTTGAGCACAAAGACATTCACTCGGTTGCAAGTGAGGTTAGAACGAAGCTCTTGAGAGTTAAAGACAGAGTTAGTCGCGAGTTAAAGTGATGCGTTATGAGTTACGCGATAAAAGCCTGTGAACACCACTTAAATGACAGCCGAGTCTAAAGCTTGCCTAAATCAATGTAGCTACCCCCAACCCAGAATATTCTATTGTTAAGTTAGTCCCGCAGGTGCGTAACGTCACTTTATTCATCTCATAATGGTAGAGTATCGTGATTGGGTGAATGATTTTAATCATTGAGCGAAGAGGCCAGTAGCTATGCCTGCACGCTGTATTGAATCATCTTGACCGGGGCTCATACTACTTTAACAGCCCCGTAAACTGCCCCGACATTTTCTGATTGAAATGCTTTGTCTTTTCTTAGTAAACATCGTCAACTGAGCCAAAAATGACACCCACCTTTCTGTCAGCTTAGTTCATCACAGCATGCCATTGTGGCGTCATTCAGTATTCAAAACACACAGGAAAAACCGCTCAGTTAGAAACAAAACGTACAAGTGGTTGTACCGCGACGGTTGTATTTTTGTCTTTCTGCAAGATACCTCTCTTTTTTGGTTACATGTGTCTCACATTACATTTTTGTCATCCATAAGACAGCTTTGTGTCATTTCCCACCGTTTAGCCTACGAGCAACCAGGTAAATCCAAACAATAAGGTGTTAACAATGAAAATAAGCAAAACCATATTAGCAGTGTCCATCTTCAGTGCGTTTAGTGCGTTCGCAGATACTGGCTCCGATATATCCTACTTTGGGTATATTCGAAGCGGTGTTGGCATGAGCTCCAACAACGGCCAGGATGTTCAGTTTTATAAAAACCAATTAGGTCGCTTGGGAAATGAAAATGACACTTACGGTGAGTGGGGTGTCAAAAATGAAGTTTACAATGAAAATGGGATTTCTTTTGACGTCGAGTCAATGGTAGCGATTTATACCGATGGCTCCACTGGTTGGGAAACCAGTGAAGACGATGACTTCACTGTTGTGTTACCTCAAATTAACGTGCAAGCGAAAGGGGTATTGAAGTCCGCGCCAGAAGCGACGGTGTGGGGTGGGAAGCGCTATTACCAAAGGCATAATGTTGACCTGGCTGACTTTTATTACTGGAACATATCAGGTGCTGGCGGAGGCATAGAAGGGATTGAGACAGACTCTGGGACTGTTTCGGTTGCCTGGATAAGAACCGATCGTGATAAAGTCGAAGATACTGGCAATAACAGTGGTGCCTTAAACGTCAACGTACTTGACGCGCGTCTTGCAAACATACCTCTGTGGGATAATGCTTCATTAGAGGTGGGGGGCAACTATGCAATAGCGAATGAAAGTAGTAGCTATGAAGGTAGTGTTGAAAACGGGGTTCTCTTGAACTTCGAGCTTACTCAGAATTTAAGTATTGGTAACAATAAGACGGTGTTCCAGTTTGGTACCGAAGGGTATGGTAAAACCATAGCGGAATATGGTGATGGCTCATGGTATGGTGCAGAAGCAGAAAAAGGGGCGGCAGCATATCGGATCATCAACTGGGGTGTTATCAGAGTAGCAGAACAATGGGAAATGGGGCACCAACTCGTCTGGTCATCTTCCACTGATGATATTGAGGCGGGACAGAAAGAAGATATCTCTTACTTCTCATCGGTTATACGTCCTGTGTATAAATGGGATGAGAACATGAAAACGCTATTTGAACTAGGCTATTTTAACAAAAACGCAGGTGATGGAACCAAGGAAGCAGGAAGCAAAGTCACGATTGCTCAGGCTTGGACCGCTGGTGAAAGTTACTGGGCGAGACCTGAAATCCGTTTTTATGGCAGTTATTTCAATGACTTTGAAGATACAGATAAACTGGGTGCGGGTAAAGACAGTGAGTTTAACCTAGGTGTGCAGGCTGAAGTATGGTGGTAAGAATGCCATAAGTCAGTTTTATTAATGTTGCGCTCCCAAGCCATGCATGCAAAACACGTGGCCTGGGAGCGTCAGTAAGTAAGGATCACCTCAAGCCACAGTGGTGTTATCTTCGGATGTAAAACGCGTTTTAGTATCAAGCCAGCTCATTTGGAAGCTTCCATCATCCTATTCATCCCAATCATGGCGGTTCCCTTTGTACTACGCGCAGAATGCGAAAACTGAGGTGCAGACTTGACATACCTTTTTAAGGGCGCTGGATAAACACACGCTGCATGATAGAGAATAGGAACACATTCGGTACTATTTTCATTGGGACATATCTCAAATGCCGCTTAAACCTGTTGATTTCAGATAAACCAATCTTCATCGTCCAATGCAACACTTACAGCACCATTCCTATCGTTTATCTGAACAACTTTCAGTTCATCGTGTTCAACCCGACAGAGAGAATGCGGTTTTTGCTAATATCAGCCAAAAACCATATGCCCTCAATTATTGGCCCGGCAATTCTAGTCCATTGATTTTTATCTTAGTATCCTAAAAAGGCTTTAATTGCAGCATCGTAGTATCGACTGACTTCCCCCAATCAAAGAAGTGTTTCGCACTCTAAGGTGTGTGTAAGTGCTGTTCGAGCGCAGTGACAAAACTGTTCCCTGGTTGCCGTTGTTAGACGGCCGCAACGGTTTACGTACGTATTTCACATGAAAACAATGGCTCATTGTTACTTCATCTATACTGGCCGACCTCATTCTCCCAAAAGGCCGAGACGAGAAGAATTCAGTTCTGATTCACAAAGTGAAAGGTCAATCACACGATAATTCTAACTAGGGTTAACGCTTAAAACACACACTGAACTCAATGTGGTCAAAGGCGCTACTAGACTCGTACTAACCCAATAACTCATCGCGACACAAACGTTTTCTTTACCCCCTTCTAAACTTTGACGGCTGAACAAGTATATGACAAAAATGTCATATATTAGTCAGGTCAAGTTCAGACTCCACCTTTATACTGTAAGGGTTTTCATAGCTTACACTGGCAGAATAAGGGCATATGAAGACACCTAATGTGATTTTTTTCATATTAATTCCATGATGTTTTAAGCTGAGCTCGCTGCTCAGCTTTTTTTTTGTTACGTAAAGCTATAGAGATGACTCATCTTGCCTATATCAATAAATGGCTTTGAGAATGTTTCGTGAGCACCGGTTATCGGAATCGCTAGATAATGTGATTACTTTTAACCTGAGTTGACAGGGTGGAACTGATAACGATCAAGGTGATATGGGTGAAGACTATCTACCTTTTTACTAGTGCATGACAAAAATGTCATACACTAGTCAGGTCAAGTTCAGACACCACCTTTATACTGTAAGGGTTTTCATTGCTTACACTGGCAGAGCAAGGGCGTATGAAAACACCTAATGTAACTGTTTTTTTCATATTAATTCTATGATGTTTTAAGCTGAGCTTGATGCTCAGCTTTTTTTTTGTTTGGTAACACTACAGAGTTGACAAAATACCATCGGATAACAAACATGAGGGCAGATATGCGCTGCGATTCCCCCTTTTGCTGAAACCTCATTTATCACATAAAGATCTTTGCTGTCTTATTAATGCGTTTGTAGTGGCTTTGAAATAGAACTAGAAACACCATTAGATATTGGGTTATATGTCTATCTTGGGTGCCATGGGTAGAACGACTCGTTTTTATAATCAAAGGAATGGGCATTGGCAATCTGGCTAACGTAACACGACCCATTCAGATCTTCGATCGTAAATAATTCATCGCATCATCAAGAACAATTTCGGCTTATTTACAACCGGTGGTTAAACTGAAGTTACAACAAGGCTTCATTTTCTGCGAGTACGCTTCGTCATACTTCTTGGAGCCTGATGACAACTCCATGGAGTATGTTTTGCATTTTCCATTACGTTCTGATCGACAAACTTGTAATAGCTTTCTTTGGTATGGCTCCACCAGTCATCATGAATGTCTGCTCCGTATTTACGGATGATGGCCTCAATATCTTCCAAAGAGAGACGGGTAGCATCGTAAGCTAGGTGTATTGCTCCTTCTTTTTCATCAAATGAGACTTCATCCAACCCGAACAAATGGTCGATTTCATTGACCATGGCCTGTTGATCTTCAGTGTTGATTTGACTCAAGCGTAAGTTGCGGCTCACTAGATTGACCTCGTTTACGCTGACTCTGTGCTTCTTACTTCCCATACGTCCATCCTGTTTTTCATCAACGACTTTCTGGCTATTTCTCTTGGTGGCTGTGTATCTTGGGGATCCAGCCAGGTGTACGTTTCCGATAGCTTGCGTATTGAATACCGAACTCAATTTCTGCCAGTTGCTCCTCTTTAATTGCCAGTCGTCGGTACACTATGACTAATATTGGAAACAGAATTAGTGTGGGTATAGTGGGCCACTGTAATAAAAAACCAAACATAACTATCATAAAGGCCAAATATTGAGGGTGACGACAGCGAGCATACCATCCTGTGGTCGCCAAATTCCCAGACTTTTGTGCCTGGAATAAAACATTCCAAGCTGAAGAGAGTATGATGAAACCCACGACTATCAATAAACTACTCATGAGATGAAGAGGGTCCCAATGCGGATCTCCTTCCAACCCTAACAAGGTATGAAGTAAATGCCCGTTGTTGTGATCAAAAAAATCCACACCAGGGTATTGCTCACTAAGCCAACCAGATAAGAAGTAAATGCTTAACGGAAATCCATACATTTCAGTAAACAATGCGACAACAAAAGCAGAAAAAACACCTAAACTTCGCCAATCCAATGCCGATTTTGGCTTGATAAAACTAAACGCAAAAAAGATAAATATGGCGGAATTGAGCAATACCAGTGACCATAAACCATAAGAGGCACCTGTCTCCATGTTAGTCTCCTTTTTCGTTCTGGTTGTCATTGTGCTCAAGGGAACGAGGTGTCGAGCTCTCATCTTGCACTTGATGGTGACGACCATGATTGTTATGCATAAAGAAATGGATCAAAGGGCAAAGCAGCAAAATCAAATAAGGCAAAAATGGGAACAGATGTTCACTGTGTTCCATGACCAAAAAATATGAGACAAATATTATTAGAGCCACCGCGGCCCAGCCCGTTGGGGTCAACCAAAACGGAGTTCTCTGTTTCATCTTTCACCCCGTACTACTTTAACGACACCACGATACATTTGCATTTGACAGTGAAATTCATACTCACCGACCTCAAGAGCAGGAAGATACATATTGTGAATCTTATTAACAGGCAAATTTTCAGATAACTCTAAGTCTGGGAACAGAACAATTTCCGAGCATGGAGATCGGTCATGCCTGATAAAACTTAAGGTGAAAGGCTTACCTGCCTCTATGGTGATGTGAGCGGGTAGATAGATGCCATCTTTGACTTCAATAGAACGCTGATCTTTTTCTAGTTTTTGTTTTGGTTCTTCGTACAACCAAAACCACCAAATGATCAACCCTATAAATAGCATACCAAGTAAGTTTACTATTATCATGCTGCCTCCTAACGATCAGCCTTAAACCAGCGTAGTCGGTTTGCGTTGCTCACGACGGTCAGAGAAGAGAGTGCCATCGCGGCTCCTGCTACAACAGGACTGAGTAACATGCCAAAAACAGGATACAATATACCTGCAGCCACAGGGATCCCGGCTGCGTTATAAATAAAAGCACCAAATAGATTTTGTTTGATATTGCGTAATGTCACTTTACTCACTGCGATAGCATCAGCCAGTCCGTGCAGTGACCCACGCATCAAAGTAATATCGGCACTTTCTATCGCTACGTCAGTGCCGGTTCCAATGGCAAAGCCAACATTCGCTGAGGCTAGAGCGGGAGCATCGTTGATCCCATCACCGGTCATGCCGACAACTTCTCCGGACATCTGTAATGCTTGTACTTTTTCCGCTTTGTCTTGTGGCAACACCTCTGCATAAAATTCATCTACCCCCACTTGACTAGCAACGGCTGCAGCGGTGTCTCTGTTGTCTCCCGTTAACATCACGACTTTGATGCCATTCGACTTTAACCTGGCGATGGCCTCAATAGAGTCCGCTTTTATAGGGTCAGCCACTGCAATGAGGGCGGCTAGCTGCCCATCGATTGCGAAATACATTGGAGTTTTTGCCTCTTTTGCATAACCCTGAGCCATCTCAATAGCGCCATCGACCTTCACGCCTCGTTCGCGCATTAATTTTTCGTTACCAAATAACAGGGCCTGATTGGCGCAACGCCCTTGTACTCCCTTCCCTGATAGAGCGTTAAACTCAGTCACTTCGAGCAGTTCAAGTGACCGTGATTTTGCACTTTCTACGATGGCCTGTGCTAATGGATGTTCGGAGTGGGACTCAATGCTAGCAGCAAGCTGCAATATGCTTAGCTTATCCGTTGCATGAATTAGGGTAACGTCCGTAACCGTTGGTGCTCCTTCGGTTATGGTGCCGGTTTTATCTAAGATCATTGCTGTGACTTTAGAGGCGGTTTGTAGTGCTTCACCATTTCGGATAAGCACCCCCACTTCCGCTGCTTTACCAACACCAACCATGACGGACATTGGCGTGGCTAATCCGAGTGCGCATGGACAAGCAATGATAAGAACGGTTGTCGCAGCGACAATGGCAAAGGCCACACTAGGTTGAGGACCAAAGTTAAACCACAATAACCCACTCACAACGGAAATGATCATAACCACAGGGACAAAGTAAGCGGAAATGACATCGGCTAAGCGGCCAATCGGCGGTTTTGAGTTTTGTGCTCTTTTCACCATCCCAATGATGTGTGCTAACGCTGTGTCTTTTCCTACACGGGTGGTCTGAAAGACAATGGAGCCCGTTTTATTGATGGTACCCGCGACAACTTCATCCCCTTTTCTTTTTTCAACTGGAATGGGTTCACCCGTTAGCATTGACTCATCAACAATGGTTTGACCCGATGTAACCGTCCCATCTACGGGAATCCGCTCTCCTGGTCGCACTTTGATTTGCTCACCAAGCTGCACTTGATCGATTGATATACTGACTTCTTCCCCATCTCGAATCACCACCGCAGTTTTAGCTTGCAAGCCTATCAAACGCTTGATAGCTTCGGATGTCTTCCCCCGCGCTTTGACTTCTAAAGCCAAGCCAAGATTAATAAGACCAATGATCATGGCAGTCGCTTCAAAGTAAACATGGCGAGCCAATTGAGGGATGATATCTGGCAAAAACACCACAAACATAGAATAAATCCAGGCAGTCCCCGTTCCCAGAGCAATTAACGTATCCATATTGGCTGAATGATTTCTTAAACTGTTCCAGGCACCAATATAAAAATGTTTACCAGAGAGAGACATGACCGCTAGTGTAGCGAGGCCTACACTGCCCCATGCCAATTGTTCGTTAAATCCAGACACCGTCATTTCACCAACAATCAAGCTGTAAATCATTAAAGGTATGCCTAAGGCTAACGCTACCCAAGTATCACGAATTAATGTTTGATAGTAGAGCCATTCCGCTTTTTCCTTTTCCGCTAATGCCTCGTCGTCACTTTTAGATTGAGAGACAACAGCGTGGTAGCCCGTTTGTTCAATCACTTTGATTAAGGCATTGGCGTCGACATTGCCGGTAACGAGTACAGCGCGTTCTGCGAAATTCATTTGCGCTTGATTGACGCCATCAACGGAAGCCAGAGCCGTTTCAATTTTCGTGACACAACTGGCGCAGCTCGCTCCTTCTATTAAGAGTGTCTGTTCCATTTCTTTATGAGGATATCGGGCAGTCAATTGTTTGGGGGAATTTACTGAAATCATCCTGAACTCCAATAGCTGTTGTCGTGGTTCGGATACATTAGCTCTTACTGTGGCCGTGTCTTTACCCAACCTCCAGGAACGTAGGGCTGGGGCGTAACTCTTTGTTAAATCATATATATCAGGTTCGATAAGGTGTGTTTTTACTGGAATTTGGCCACACATTTCATTGTGAACATTGTCGATAATTTTAGACAACAGTGGCCCTAATAGAACGTAGCACTACTTTCGACTTCGTTTCCCCATACAACACCTTCGCAAAGCTTGATTTTTCGGGTTCTGATACAAGTCATGGCACTCCCATTAAACAACGGTGGAGATTTCAAGCTTATTTTCACGACTTACTGACAGACTATATCAGTGTCACACTTTCAAAAGCCTGACAACTGTATGACGATTGCGTCATTATTGTAGAATGGCTGATACCGAAAGCAACACATCATGAAGTAGGGGGCCAGGTATCAAAGATTTGCAAGACACGCAGGTTTCTCGATATGCATAGTTGCTGCAACCAACAAACTACTGAGTACCAAGCGTTGTACAGGTTGGGAGCCATCTCAACTAAACTACGTAGAAATATCCAACGTACGAGCAAAGCAACTTATCTAGAGGGGCGAGTCATTAAATTTAACTGTATAACGGCCAAGTTTTCACCAAGCCGTTATTAATCATATTGACGGTATTTAATGACTTACTTAAAAACTGACATTGAGCATAGCCACGACCTTGTAGGTATCTTCTGCATCATCTTGATAAAAATCACCCATAAATCCATATGAACCACGTAAGCTTAAATCGTAGATATCAGCAAATTTTTTACCAATCTGTGCGGCAAGCTCGGTACCAAGGCTTGAACCGTTGGCTTTTGAGGCACTTGCAGGGGCATCATCTGCCACACTGAAGTATCCAGCACCATACTTAAGGTAGTAGTCATCATCGAGTTTTTGATCTCCAGAAATTGTCAATCCCAATAATCCATACCCCTGGTAAGCCGCATCATACACCGCTTTCCCCCCTTGGGAACCGTTGTTGTAATAGTAGTCAGTTCCGAAGATCATTAAGTTATCGCTATTAAGCTCCCAACCAGACTGATTGGCGGCAAAACGATCGGTGCCACTGCTACTGTCATCTGCTGGAATATAGATACCGTGGATCTTGATGCTACCGTCTATCCAATGTTTTTTGGCGTAAAGGTTAAGCATGAAAGTGTCACCATCTGTAGCGCCGGAATCCACACCAGACGCTTTTTTATAGAGAAGTGAACCACTGTAAGCAATATCGTTATAAGAAAGGTCAATATAAGAGCCAAGATATAGCTCATCGGTTCTCGCGGCAGTACCATTAATCGCATCTTCATTTCGGTTTCTAATCATAGATCCAGTAAAACCGTAAGTAAGATTTGTATTCGGGGCTAACTCACCATTCAGCACATAAAAATCGACATCATCTGATGAATCTCTCTCTCCTTCTTCCCATTTGAACCAACCGCCACTCAAGGTAACAGAGTCTAAAGTGCCCAGAAAAGAGACGCCATTCATATCGTCATCCGTGACAAAGCTCTCATACTTCCCAAAGCCATAACCCTGGATACCGGTCCGTACTTTCAGCTCTGTGTTTGGCACTCTAAAGTCGACGTATGCATTCTTTGTTTCAATACCGACGCCATCTGAACTGAGTTTACCGCCCGACCCAGCCACAGTTTTACTGCCTGTTTCACCGAATGGAGCATCGTACTCGCCATACCACACCACGGTCACATTTTCATGAAGGTCGCTGGTGACCTTCATACGCAAACGCTGGTCAACCCAAGTACTACTATTATCGTCGGCCTCATCCAGGCTTTCTGCTGTACTTTGCAAACGATAATAACCATTAAGTCTAATCGCTGAGTTATCTTTTTTTGACGCATCCACTTTCAACGCATCAACCTCTGCCGTCAATTGATCTATCTCCCCCATCAAGTCTCCGATGGATGGTGAAGCGACATCGGCGAATGCCGGGTTTGTCATTAGTACCACTGCAAAAGGAGCAGCTACATTTTTAAGTTTTTTACGCATTGACGCAATCTCCTTGAAGATTCAAAATGCACCGACAACCTATTGATTGCCTAATGATTTTGATTTTCCTACCCTCCTATAAAAGAAGGGACCTTTTAATTGCATACCTGTACGAAATGTTTGAGAATGGGCGACAAAATACACATCATCAATATCTGTTGATGACATCGAACCATTGATCGATTATTAAGATACTTGTATGCAAATTCATGCCATCAATTACTGCTAGAAGTCGACTCAGGTTGATCAGCAATAACTCCGTCAGCTCTTTCATTGATAGCAATAAGTTTTTTATAATTTCGAACAATAACGGTTTTTTTCTGTCGCACTCATGACTCCAAAATGACATATTTGTCATTTTGTTTCTGGATTAGGATATAACTGAGGTGTTAATAGGTTGGAGGGAAAATAATATCGTATGGGTATCTACAAGGGCATACTATAAAGCGTGATATATACGTATTTAGACTATAATGAAGTATTCTAATATCATTAAATTGCATTTTTTAAAGTGGTAAAACCGATAATGAACTTTTTATTAGGTTCAGCAATATTGTTTATTGTATGCATGATGCCAATGAGGAAATAAACCCTAATACAGCGGACTTCATCGATTTAATCCTCAATCATTCACTCATTTACAAACAAGTTTCGTCTCGTGGTGACCGGATAAATATCCCAGTCGCGTTTCACTTGGTATTGTCATTAAAGAAAGATGCCATGAAACACCACAGGTGGGGGAGCACTATATACGCGCTTTATACACGCTTTTGGTTTCACTCGGGTGAATCATCACATTTGTACCCCATACCACGTACCGTATGAATTAATTTTACTTCATAGGGCTTATCAATTTTCGCTCGTAGCCGCTTTACCGCCACATCAATGACATTAGTGTCACTATCAAAGTTCATATCCCAAATCATAGAGGCTATTAGGGACCGCGATAATACTTCACCGCGCTTACGTAAAAACAACTCCAGTAAAGAAAACTCTTTGGCGGTTAAGGTAATGCTATCACCCTCTCTTCGTACGGAGCGCTTTAATAAATCCATCGACAAATCTGCAATGGTTAGTGTTGCTTCGGTGGTTGTGACCTCACTTTGATGCCTCAACGCATTTTTAACTCGAGCAAGCAGTTCAGCAAATGCAAAGGGTTTAACAACATAGTCATTTGCACCTAACTCCAAACCCTTCACTCTATCCTCTACCTGATCTTTAGCGGACAAGATGATAATGGGTGTTCTTAGTTGACTGCTGCGCATGGTTTGCAGCACCTGCCAGCCATTCAGTTTTGGCAGCATAATATCCAATATAATTAAGTCATAGTCATTACTTGTTGCCTGATATAGCCCATCAACCCCATCCGTGGTCAAATCAACTGTATATCCTGACTCCGTAAACCCCTTTTTTAAATAACTACCTGTCTTATGTTCGTCTTCAACAATTAATAATTTCATTTTATCTTGCTTTTTAAGTGTGGGTTAAGCGTGGTTTATTTTAAGTTATTAAAATTAAGGTTAGGAACGCTGGAGTGGCTGTTGGCATTGAAAAAGCATTGAACAGGGATCACGGAAATTATCCCTTCATTTTCTCCCGTAAAATTGAGCTCTTCCAATAACATCTCTACAATGGACTGAACATAATTATCCCCAATAAATATATCTAACTGACAGTACGACTCCATATAGTGATGGTCAATCATTCTGGAAAACTCACCTTTGCCTTGTATTCGGAAAGTGGTAAAGCGTAATACGCCTTCCTTTGATAACATGGGTTCAATTTGCATAAGCTGTTGCTCACGAAAAATGGCTGAAACTTTATTTATCATACTTGTTCCTTTTTAACTTGCTTCTCCCCAAGGAATAATTTCGGGGAGAAGCTTTGGCGTATTAATGATCTGTATCTCGCTCAGAGTAGTGATAGGTAACATTTATCTGACCTTTGTATAGCACTTGACCATCAGCATTCATGAACTCCTGCACTGTCACGTTACCATCTTCATTCAAGTGAATACGGTCAGGTCCATACTCTGCATTGACTGCTGATAACACATGACGCAATTTTGAAGGTGAAATTGTCGCAAGTTCGGACAGTTTCGCTAAACCTAACTGATAGGCTTCTTGTTTAGACTCTACTACAGCAGTGTGTAACGTTCGTGTACCGAATCTTTCTTCCAAATTACCAGTTGTATCAACAAACTGATTAGCAAGCGCATTTGCACTCAGTAAGGTTAAGGTTGTGGTCAAAAGAGTAGTTTTTATAAGTTTCATTGCTCGTTCCTTTTGTTGGCTGTTGTTTGTAATGCAGAGTTATCATAGCGTTTCAATAGTGACGAGGTGTCGTCCAAAACATTACATTTTTGTCATATTTATCGTTGGAATAATGGTCAGGCGAGTTTGTTTGGCAAGCTTTATCTCCGCGCTGAGCAGGCGATTTGCTCCTGTTCTCAGACACGTTGAGCAAAGACCTTAGATCTTCTATTCTCACGGATAATCGTCTTGTATGGATGGGCTTGTTGTCTGCATGAAAGAACGTCATGAGTGCGAAATACTTCAGTACCCGGGGTTAATTTGGCAAGTCAGACAAACGTTACCAAAGCCCTTCAGGCTCATAGTGTTCGTCATTGCCACTTCGCTATTGAGCCGGGGGCGTGACAGCGATACCCGTTTCGCTAATGATATTTGGTGAATAGTGATTTGTTACCAACATACCAAAGTCACAGGTGCCTAAGTGGTGCTCAAAGACAAACGTAGCATGATATCTTGTACGACTGTAGGCAGGGGACTCGGCAGGATCTCGCTAAAGGAGTCTTTGGGGGCTCCCTGACTTTTTACTCGAATATATTTTACGCAGAAAAAAGCGCCCATTTATACGTGGGCGCTTACCATATCGTGCCAGTCAATCTATTAGAGCTTAACGTTCAATACTCTTCTTTTCGAGCGCGTCTCCCAGATAGTGTGTTCACAGCGGGTTCTATTAATGATCTGTATCTCTCTCCGAGTAGTGATAGCTGACGTTTACCAGACCTTTATAAAGGAGCTGACCCTCAGCGTTCATGAATTCCTGCACCGTCACGTAACCGTCTTCATTCAGGTGAATACGACCAGGGCCTGTTTCTGCTCTGGTAGCATTGAGCTTTATGCGTAGCTCTGATGGGGAGCTTTTAGTCAGTTCAGACAGTTTGGTCAACCCTAGCTGGTACGCCTGTGGCTTAGAGTCGACAACTGCGGTTTGTATGGTTCGTGTACCGAATCTTTCTTCCAAATTACCAGTTGTATCAACAAACTGATTAGCAAGCACATTTGCACTTAGTAAAGTTAGGCCGGTCGTCACAAGAGCAGTTTTCATTAATTTCATTGGTGTTTCCTTCTGTTGGCTTGTTGTTCGTAATGTAGTGTAAGCATACCGTTTCAATCGTGACGGTATCTCGCCAGGCACATGACAATTTGGTCATTATTGAACTGCTGCAAAATTGAGGGTGAACAACACACGCTTTAGAGGGCGATGTCAGTGATTTGGATTGTTGCATAGCCAGTTGAAAAACAAGAAAACGGAACTCGCTTAAAACACACCAAATAGTAATCGTTGGACCAAATATCGTTCAGCTGACCTATCGAGTTGGTTTTTTTCAGTCTGCAGCATGAAGAGGTGCTGTCTTCTGATGAAATGATGGGAAAGCATACGGCTTGTTTGGAATTTGAGGCAGAGCACGCAAGAGAGTTTGCACGATAAATAAAGCAATCTTGGTAAGAAAGCGAACTCTGTACTTTCGAGCTATACAGCAAGCCATCAGATAAGTGGGCACTTGTGGCACTAACCAATACAGCGAGCAAAATTTTTCTAACGGGTACAGAGAATACCGTCGGTTCTTCACTCAGTGACAACCGACGTTCGCGTTACTCTGACTGTTGCACGGAATGCTTTATTGGGCATCAGATAAGATGCCCAATATAGACGCTTCCCTAATCTATGTAAAAAGCTAAACCTTAAACTGATTGATAAGTTTGCTCAGATTCTCGGACAATCGGTCAATATCGGTACTCAGCGAGTTAATTTCCACAATGGTGGCCGTATTGACGCGTGCAATCTCTCGAACCGATTCAATATTTTCACTGATGCTTTCTGCAACAGAACTTTGCTGGCCCGATGCGCTGGCTATTTGTGAGTTCATGTCAGAAATCACCAAAACTGAATCTTCAATCGCGCCTAATGCTTGACCTGTTGTACCGATTTGGTCAACGCTAGATAGGGTTTGCTCTTTACCACTGTTCATCGCCAGAACCGTCTCTTGTATACCATTTTGAAGTTTTTCAATAATGGTATGTATCTGAGCTATTGACTCCTGAGTTCTTTGTGCCAGATTGCGCACTTCATCAGCGACCACAGCAAAACCTCGCCCTTGTTCACCTGCTCGTGCTGCTTCAATAGCCGCATTTAGGGCTAGAAGATTGGTCTGGTCGGCCACTTCGCGAATAACATTGAGTATATCTCCAATATCATTAGAATCAGACTCCACGACAGCCAGTTTGTCCGCAGAGTTAATGACACTTTCTGCCAGAAGGTTGATGGTACGTACGGTCTCTTTTGCAAGACTATTCCCTTCGCTTGCCTTTTGTCTGGCTTCTTCCGCTGCTTGCTCTGCATTGAGTGTATTTTGAGCCACGTCTTTAACCGTCGCTGTCATTTCTGCCATAGCCGTCGCTACCGATTCTGTTTCTTGCTCTTGTGTCTGAATACTGTCCGAGGATTTTTCTGTCAGACGAATCATCTCTGATGAGGCTAGGTTGAGTTCTTTACCAGCTTGTGTGATGGTACCGACCATTTCCCGGAGTTTTAATGCGGTCAAACTGATTGCCCCCAATAAAGCCCCTATCTCATCTTTTCGAGTGTTGTCGAATTGGTCAAATGTTACCGATAAATCGCCATGGGAGAGCTTTTGGGCAGCCTCTATCGCTTCCAAAACAGGTTTGGTAATGGAGGTGGTTATCTTGTAGGCTAGGACACCACTGGTTACAACAGCCGCTATAGCGATGATAATGCTGAACTGGATACTTTGATCGGTCGCCGACTTAAGCTCAAGTTCTGTCGCCTTTTTGTTCTCGTTCGCACTTGATTGAATTCTCATGGCGTCTTTTTCGATCTCGGCTTCCGCCCCCTTCAACTGAACCTCGACCAACTCTTTACGTACAATTTCAACCTGTTGGATCATCTCCATTGCATCCAGATAAGCTTTATGTGAACCGTGGTACTGCATAAGCAACGTATGTAACGAGCTATCCGTTAATAGCGCTTCTAACTCCATTACCTCACGCTGTAGCGCCTGCATGTTTTCTAGTGCAATACCATAGTTCTCTTCACTGCTAGAATGTAGAAACTTCATCACGTAAAGGCGGGTAGAGAGAAGTTTTTCTTGTACATGAGAAGCGTGATAAGCTGACTTGACGTCACCGGCATCGTAGGTTTTTTTTGCTAGCAAGTTCATCGTACTAAGCATTTTCTCACCATTTGGCTCTAATGACTCGAGTAATATCTTACTTCGCTTTGTTGTCAACTGGACCACTTCTGAAAAGATGGCATCATAGTGAGAGAGTTGTTTTGAAATGTGCTCAAGCACCTGTGCATTGTTGGAATCAAAAGAAGAAAGGTGGCCCTTCAACGCCTGTTCCAGCTCAGAGATATGTTGGTTATAGTTCTGAAGCTCAGCATCGCTGTTTGATAACAAGTACGTCTGTGCTTTTTCTCTGACTTCAAATAACTTGTTTCGAATATGGTAACTGAACTCTAATGTGTTGCTCTGGCGACTGTAAGATTCAATCCCTGTATTCGCGTTACTCAAAGCAAAGATATTAATTAACATCACCATGGACAAAAACACCATCAGTATGGCAAAGCCCAGGCCTATTTTTTGACCGAGTTTTAAGTTATTCAACATATTCATTCATCCGAAGTACACTGCTTGACTGTGTTGGTTATATATTAATTCAATGGGTTAGCTAATGATCTACGTCATTCATCAAATCGGTTCTCATGACAAAGACAACAAGCCGGTCATAAGACTCGAGCTTGCTAATACGCGGGCAAGGTTTTTAAGTGAAATGGCAACAATTAGCTTTCCGTTTTCTCCATATTTCCCATCATGTTAGCACAACCATTCTCAGACATCATTTGGTGCATATCTGCCATCATGGCATGCATCTGTGTCATCATTTGTTGGTGGCTCTGCATGTTCTGCATCATCGTCCCCTGCGAGGAAGCGTTTGTATCGCTGGTCGCATTGTGGTGTTGATTGTGTGAGCGCTCTTCAAGATATTCATTGGCCTGCTCATTGGCAAATAGCGGAGCAGAAATAAAGCTGCCTAACAGTAGAGTGGTGAGTAGAGTTTTCATTTTTTGTTCCTTTACTTTTTTGAATAGTGCTTTTTAGTAAGGGTTATCAAGCGCCAAAGAAAATCATAACTCAGTATTATTTTCTTTGGCATTATAAGGTTCAGGCGTTAAACCGGCTGGTGTCACCAGATTTAGGCTCAATCATTTTTACTTCTATTTTCTCTTGCGCATTCTCTTGTGAGTTAGTTTGTTCTTGCTTACTGTCTGACATCATGAATTTCATCATCACGCCATGCATCACCAGGCACAATATCAAAGGAAGAAGCGCCGTTGCGAGTAGAGGGAAGCTAAACGTGCTCATCGTTGACGAGAGCGTCAGAAACGGGATGCCGACCATCAACAGAACACATAAAAGCATCATCAAACCATGGGCTTTATGGTGACCCTGCCCCGAATGGCAACTCTTTTTTTTGTGGTTAGTGTTCATCTCTTTCTCCAGTTCACATGTTTACTTAACTACGATAAATAGTAACCTGCGATACCTGTCAGCAACCCGATAGTAATGATGACAATTTAGTCATCTTCCGTTTATTTACCCCAAAACCACCAGATAATAAGTAAAATCGCTGTGATACCTATAAAATTGACCAACATACTGACCTCCTATTGGTTTGATTTTGGTTGACTGGGCGCATACAAACGTAAGCGATTGGCATTGGTGACAACAGTCACTGACGATAAAGACATGGCTGCCCCAGCAATGATTGGGCTAAGAAGCCAACCGGTAAAAGGAAATAATAATCCTGCGGCAACAGGGATCCCTAAGCTGTTATACAAAAAAGCGCCCCATAAGTTTTGTTTGATGTTTTTCATGGTCGCACTACTAATACCTATTACATCGGAAATCCCATGAAGGGAGCTTCGCATCAAGGTGATATCTGCACTTTCAATCGCCACATCGGTACCGCTGCCAATGGCAAAACCAACATCGGATTGAGCCAGCGCAGGAGCGTCATTGATACCGTCACCAACCATCCCAACAACTTTCCCTTTACTTTGAAGCGCTTTAATCCAACGAAGTTTGTCTTCGGGCATCAGTTCTGCGTAGAACTCATCGATGCCTGCAAGACTGGCTATCGCTCTTGCCGTAGTCTCATTATCTCCGGTTAGCATAACCACATGGATACCTTGCTCATGAAAACGCTGGATGGCACTTTGAGCATCCATACGTATTGGATCACTAATACCAAATAAGGCCTGCACTTTATTCTCTACCGCAAAGTAAACCACGGTATTGGCATCTTGCTCCCACTGAACCGCATCTTTGTCTACGCTTTGTGTTTTCAGACCATACTGTTGCATCAGCGTTTTATTACCCAACAACAACCTTTTCCCTTCGTACAGGGCTGTCACCCCCATACCGGTTAGAGATTGAAACTCGGAAACCTTGACCTCATTGTCAGGTGATGATTTGTGTGTCAGGGCATAATTGGACAGTGCCTGAGCTAACGGATGATTCGATCCTCTTTCCAAGGCTTCAACCAGTGATAGAATATCCTCACCTTCTGACAGAGTAAGAAAGTTGGTGACTTTAGGTTTGCCTTGAGTGATGGTGCCGGTTTTGTCCAATACAATCACATCGAGTTCACTTGCCCTTTGAAGGGCTTCACCATTTCGGATCAGTCCACCCACTTCAGCGGCCTTACCGACACCTATCATAGTTGAGATTGGCGTAGCCAAACCGAGTGCGCATGGACATGCAATAATAAGCACTGACGTAGCCGCGACCACCATATATACCAATGTAGGCTGAGGCCCAAAGTTGTACCAGGCCAAGGCGGTGACAATAGACAAAATCATCACTGTTGGTACAAAAACGGCAGACACTTTATCGGCTAAGTGACTGATTGGTGGTTTGGAGTTCTGCGCATTCGAGACCATATTGATAATTTGTGCCAGAACGGTATCACTACCTACGTTTTTGGCCTCAAAGACAAAGCTGCCTTGATCGTTGATAGTACCTGCAGATACCTTGCTGCCCAGTTGTTTTTCGACTGGGATGGGTTCACCGGTCAACATTGATTCATCTATGGTGGTTCGGCCCTCAATAAGTACCCCGTCAACCGGAATTTTTTCACCCGCTCTGACCCGAATTTTGTCCCCCACAATCACCTGTTCTATTGGTAAAGAAATCTCGATTCCATCTCGAATCACAGCGGCAGTTTTTACTCTCAGATCAAGAAGTCTTTTTATGGCCTGAGACGTTCTTCCTCTGGCTTTCAGTTCAAGCGCTTGACCTAAATTGATAAGACCTATGATCATCGCGGTAGCTTCAAAATAAAGGTGTCTGGCACTTTCCGGTAACCACTGAGGACCAATAACGACAACCATTGAATACAACCAAGCAGTACCTGTTCCCAGTGCAATAAGGGTGTCCATGTTGGCGTTTCGGTTCATAAACGCCTTCCAGGCACCCGTAAAAAAGTGTTTACCCGCTTGTAGCAATATTAAAAAAGTGAGTAGACCAATGCCCAACCAAACCATTTGTTCTGACGTCGTATTCACGTTCATAGGGCCTCCGAATAGGCCATAGCCCATCAATGGCACACCTAACCCAAGACCGACAATACTCTGCCTAATTTTTACCTGGTACTCCTTAGCTTCTCGTTCTGTTTTAGCATCATCTGCTGCCTCTTCATCTACAATTTCGCTGGCATCGTACCCAACTGCCTGAATCGCTTGAATAAGTGAGGAGGCAGTTTGAGACGACCGAACCAATGCGGTACGATTTGCAAAGTTAATATCAACGGAATCAATACCGGGTAGCGATGCGAGTGCGCCTTCAATCGTATTCACGCAACTGGCACACGTCACCCCGATCAATGCCAGATTAACCGTATTTAAATCGGGTACCAGGCTTTTTTGATTGTTGGCTTCATCAGATTCAGCAAAAACCTCTATCGGCTCTTTTGGATTCTTTACTTGGTGATACCCTAGTTTGCACAGAATATTTTCGATTTCCGAACCATCAAGATAACTCGTTGTGGCGAGCTTTTGAGTCTGAACATCAACGGATACGTTGGCATTCACATCTACCTCTTTAATGGCATTTACTATTTTTTGCACACAGCGTTGACATGAAACGTTGGCAACAGACGTTTCATATTGCTGAGTAGATAGCAACGATGCGGAGTATCCAATACTGGAGATGATGTTAATCACTTTTTCTGGTGTCAGTGTCGAGATCACGTCAGCTTTTAGTTTGCTGTCATTAACGACTAGAGAGACATCAGGATCACTTTCCCTTAAAGCGGAAACCATCTTTGCTACACATTTGCCACAATTGACACCTGATAACGCGAGAGAAAACGGTTGTGCATTCATGGTTACTTCTCCTTAGACTCAGTAAGTGGGTGTCTTTCAGACCAATCCTCAATCAGGCAACAGATGGCTTTTCCATTGGGAATCATATCTGGTTCGTTTGTCCATTCGGCGTAGGTTTCCTCCATGAGCTCAAGGTGTTTTTCATACTCTTGAATTTTTTGCTTGGTCTCAGAAATCTTATCGCTCAACATCTGCCTTACTTTGGGACAAGGTGTTTTTCCTTGTTGGGAGTATTCAATGATCTCCTCAATCTGGCTAAGACTAAAACCAATGTTTCGTGCATGGGTAATAAAACGCAATCTATCTACAGCGCTTTGTTGATAAACCTTATACCCATTGTTAGGATCTTTTTCCGCAGAAAGTAGTCCCTTTCGGGTATAAAAGCGGACCGTTTCAGCCGTAACCCCGACTGACCTGGCAATTTCAGTAGTTAACATCTCTAACTCTCCTGATGACACCGAAGTAATGTATCCAAGTAACTTATTCATTGACCAATATCTAGATCTAGCCAAATATGAAAGCGATTAAGAAGATAACGGCAAACATGATCAGCGTTACCTTTAGCAGTAGTTTGGGGTTGTTGCTTCCCCCGTTTGGCGCTTTGTTACAACAACTCATGGTGTGCTCCCTAGTGGTATTGGTGTTTAACTTAATCCTAAAACCTATGTGTAGCACACAGGTCAAGTTTTTTTTCGCATGAGCACACAAAAAGTGAAATAGGGGTGATGAGCAGACTGCTACTGCGGAAAGAGCGTCGTTTGAAGGGAGACATAAAAATAGAGCCATTTGTGCTTGGTGACAAATGGCTCTGAATTATCTATAGGTTTTGCTTGATGTTATCCAACTCCTCACGGGTGATCTCTCCTTTGGCATAACGTTTTTTCGCAATCTCCAACGGGGTTTCTCTTTGCACTAGTGAAGTACCCTTCGGAGAGAATAGTAACCAAAGCACAAACCCTATAATCACGATCCATAACAGCATCATAGACATGTGTCCTATACCAAAACCAAAGTCATAATATCCATGCATATTGACCTCACAAACTACTCAGAAGCCGGGACTTGTTCGTTGTTAAAGCGATTTCCCTGACACCCAAATCCCCCTTTCTGGTTTGCATAGTCTTCACCGTGCACCTGCTTCATCCACTCTCTCATGGCTTCTGGGTCGTCATGCATACTTTGCATCCAGGCTTGCATAGCCTCAGGGTCTCCTCTAAGCTCAAGCATAGCTTGATATTGAGGGCTGTCTGTATTCATCATTGCATGCATAAATCCAGGCCCGTTTTTTCCTCCACCCATATGTGCAAATACGCTTGCAGAAATAGCGAGAGCGGTGGTGGCGGCTAGTATTTTAGTGAATGTTTTCATGATTTATCCCTCGGTTGTCTTCTTCACCTTTATTACAGCAACTTTTACATTCGAATGTGTGTCGCAAATCTATTTGTTTCTGACAAATGATGGCAAAGCCTCAGATTGACACACTTTGTCACACATTCGCTAACAAACTGGTTATATTGAATAATGTATGGAGAACGTAGAGGACTCTTTATGGATCAGACCTATAAAGTATTGGTGGTTGATGACCACGCTGAGATTAGAGAACTACTAAAACGCTTTTTGACGCCTCATGGCTTTCATGTTGTCACAGCTGAAGGTGGTGAAAGCATGGAAAAAGCTATGCGTCAGCAGTCGTTTGATCTCATCATCCTCGATCTGATGTTACCCGGCAAAGATGGTGTGACTTTGTGCCGAGAAGTTCGCATGACATCAAATACCCCTATCATTATGCTGACCGCTCTGGGAGAAGAGATTGACCGAATTATTGGCCTTGAAGTTGGGGCGGATGATTATCTCGCTAAGCCCTTCAACCCAAGAGAGTTGCTCGCTCGCATTAAGTCTGTTTTGAGGCGGCATTTCGCTATTCCAGGTGTCAATGAGCAGACCTCAACTACTCACTCTAATTACACATTTGCTGGTTGGACGCTAAACACAACCACAAGAGAGTTACTTGATAGTCGTGGTGTTTTAATTTCTTTAACATCGACGGAATTTGAGTTGCTCGTGGCTTTTTTGACTCATCCTAATGTTGTGTTGTCTAGAGAGGGCTTGTTAAAACTGGTTCAGGGCAGAGGGGCCGATGTTTACGACAGAGCGATTGATACATTAATTAGCAGACTACGACGCAAAGTCGAGGAAAACCCCAAAGAGCCAAAACTCATCAAGACTATTTGGGGAGGTGGTTATCAGCTTAGTTGTGAGGTAAATCATGATTAAGTGGGTTCGCAGCCTTAGCCTGATACATCAAATTGGCGCTATTGTATTACTTGGCTTTATCACCAGCTTTTATCTCTCGCTTAATTTGCTCTCTTCTGAGAGTACAAGAACACTGAACCTGCTCTCTTCTTCGTCTGCTGTGCAAAGGGTGACGACAATGATTGAGCTATTAAGCCAAACACCCGAATCTCTTCATCCATCAGTATTAGAGGCAAGCAGTAGCTCAGATTTAGCGCTGTCCATAACAACGCAGCCTCATGTAAAAGCAACAGAAAACTTGTCAAAAGAAACCAATCAGCTCATCGCAAGCTTTAAAGCCAAGGGAATAGAAAACGTAAACCTATTGCTCGTTGAGAGAGCACGCCCCCTTGCGGATATGCATGACATGCACAATGCGATGATGTCGGGGATGTCTATGCAGGAACGTCGGGCGCTACGAATGAGATATCTCGCCACCGTTGATGGTTCAGTTCAACTGCCAAATGGTAAGTGGCTGAACTTCTCGTCAGGCATTCGAGAAGACGTCACTCACTGGTCCACTTCTGTTATTTTTGCTTTAAGCATGGTGATGTTAGTTACGATAACTCTGGCCATATTCATCATTTACCGCGCTCTCAAACCTATTCAAACATTGCGTGAAGCCGCGTCTGAGTTTGCTATTAGCCGTAAGGTCATTCCGGTTGAGGCCAAAGGTCCAAAAGACCTAGTCCCAACAATAGAAGCATTTAATAAGATGCAGATCGATATTTCTGAATTTATTCAAGAGCGTACACGACTGATTGCGGCTATCTCTCATGATTTGAGAACACCTTTAACCAGTCTAAGGCTTAGGTTGGAGTTTGCAGAGGAAAGTGAAGATAAAAGGCAAATGCTCAACTCAATTTCCACCATGGAAAAAATGTTAAAGGCCACCATGAGCTTTGCGAAAAACGACTGTGATATTGAAGAAAGGCAACAAACCAATATTGATAGCTTATTACAGACCATCGTGGACGAATACAGCGATAGGTCGGTAATAATTAAATATCGAGGCGCAGGCAGCTTAACGGAAAATGTTCCACCTATAACTATTCGAAGAATGATTGAAAACCTAGTGAACAATGCAATCCAGTATGGTGGTGATTCTTGCGAGATTTCATTAAGTGCAACCAAGCATCCAAACGATATCGAGTTCACTGTTTCCGATACAGGTGTCGGTATTGATAGCACCAAACTAGACGAAGTAATCAAACCCTTTACCCGTCTTGATTCTGCAAGAAGTACAGATAGCTCCAATGTTGGCTTAGGTCTTTCAATCACAAAAGCATTGGCCAACAATTATGGTGGTAATCTAATTTTACGCAGCAATAAACCTCATGGTTTGACGTGTTCATTTACGATTGCCATTTGTTAATGCATTTTCGGTTTTTAGTGGCTTGAAATATTGCTAGTTGGTTGAGTCATACATAAATCTCTGATAAGCGTACCCGCACTCTTTAGCTGCTGCATCCCCCCTTTAACTAACTATTGATTATACATTTTTTTGAACAATGCGTTCAAAAATGCCATAAGCATAGTGCAATTATTCTATAGGCTGAGAAATTGTCGTGAATGATATTCCCTTTACATATCTTTACGTTACCGGACGCATGGAAACGTATAATTATATTGAACGATGATAAAGGAGGAAGTTATGAAACGCTTAGTCGCACCGTTAATATTAAGTTGTTTAGCGGTCTCACTTTATGTTGATGCCGCAGGTCGAAACAATGGCCGAATGAGTATGGCGCAGCTCCCAACATTTGCTGAGATAGATGTTAATCAAGATGCAGTCCTGACACCGGAGGAGTTTGACGCATTTCAGAAAGCTCGCCAAGAGTCACGTAAATCTGAAGGACGTTTATTGAGAAACTCTAGTTACAGTGAAGGAATGTTCGAGCGCATCGATATCGATGATAACGGCTTCATTGAACAAGATGAATTCTTATCTCATCGTGGTAGATTGAAGGGTTCTAATATTTAAAACAGAGTATAGAGAGGCTGACAAGCCTCTCTTACTATAAACAGAAACAACTACATATTAATAGCAATTTTTGTTAAGGAGTGCAGCTCACGATATTCCTAAAAAGCGTTTCCACTTACGTACATTCATCCTACTTAAACGCATAAAGCTGTAGCCTAGTTGGGCTTTGTTGCTTAATTCGGTGAGAAGACATGGTAGCCCCATGTTGATCAGTTCTTAAACAACATACTGAGTTTCAGGCATACCAAGCCCTGTGAGCTTGTTCAGCGCTTTGATCATAGCGTAAGTTTCGCCAACCTGAGCATTGTAATTTCTTAAGCTTAATTTCCCACCTAGCAGCTGTTTTACTCGGTACATTGCGGTCTCTGATAGAGAGCGCTTATGATAGCCATACCGCTTTTTCCACTTCTTGTTGGAGCCGTAGAGCTTCTGGCAACCTACCGCTAAGTTACGTGGATGCCCTTGTTCCCAGAAGGCAGTTCCTTCTCTTGGCGGTATGAGCGGAACCGCTCGCTTTATCCGTATGGCATCATGGCAATTCCTTGTGTCATAAGCGCCATCACCTGATATCTCAATGATTTTACGACGTGTCTGCTTGAGTAAGTTGGGGAGCACTTCGGCATCGGTTACGTTAGATAAGCTCAGCTCTGCTGCGACTATTTCGTGGGTGCTTGTATCTACTGCGATATGCAGCTTACGCCAGACTCTGCGCTTCCCATCAGTTCCATGCTTCTTGACCTTCCATTCACCTTCGCCATAAACCTTGAGGCCAGTGGCATCAATTGCCAGGTGTTGTATCGCACCTCTGGTTTTGGTTTTAAATGAAACCTCAACTTCCTTAGTTCGGCGGCTTATACAGGTGTAGTGCGGGCAAACAAGCGGGATATTAGCCAGCTTAAATACTGAGTCTAGAAAACCTTGCAGCGCTCTCAATGGCATAGAGAAAACGCGTTTCACCATCAGTGCGGTAGTAATGGCTAAGTCGCTGAATCGGCGAGGCCTACCACGCTTGCCTTGTTTGTTTTGTTTCCACTCGGCTATCGCTTCCTCATCAATCCAAAAGGTCAGAGAACCACGGTTGATTAAGGCTTTATTGTACTGCTTCCAGTTAGTTGTTTTGTAACGAGGTTTAGGCATGAGGCTACGACGATTGATGGGTGTAGCCAGATCAGATCGTAGCTTCTTGATTTAGTTCCATCGATTTAAGCAACAAAGCCGATTAAGAGTTTTAATCTTCTTATCTTGTTCTTTAATCTTCTCATTGAGGTGATTGTAATGATCAAGTTGTTCTCGTCGCTCAAAAACAAGTAACGGAGGGACTGATTGCCCAGCGTCAGCAAGCTACTGGAACAGCCGTTTGATATTTGCATGATCGCGAGGAAAGCTGAAACCAAACTCAACATGAATTGAAGAAATTCGGTTCATCACAGCTGTTCTTTCCCTGATATAGCCAGTTCGAATTCGACGAATCACACATCCTAATTGCGCTTGCTCAGACTTAGGTGTTACAAACCTCATTTTAGGTCTTTCACTGCTTCGGCTATGGCGTCGGTGTCAATGAAGTCATTTTTGTGGCTTTTAACATAAGGCTCAACGTATCGAGGTGGAATTAGCTTTACCGTATGATCAAATTCTTGGCAACGTCTAGCTAGCGAGTTTGAACCACAACAAGCTTCCATTGCTATAGTTACAGGTTCATGTGCAGAGATAAATTGAAATAGTTAAGCCCTGGAGAACTTATGCTGATAAAGCTCTTTACCAGAATGGTCGTGACCGACTACGTGAAAAGTAGAGTTACCAAGATCGATACCGATTGTTTTGATAGCTGACATGATGGCACCTCCCGAAGTTCAGCGAATATGCTGAGTGTAGTGAAGTGTAGGTTCGGGGCGTACCATCTAATTAACGTGTTAAGACAGTGGATAATCAACTGTTCTAATCAATAGTGGATGACCAAGTGTAATCAAGATAATCACTATGATACTTTAATATTCGGTTGTACGGTGATTCGAACTTGGTAGTAGCCATTCGGATGAATCGTTATTTCTGAAAATCATGCAAACTTTTCAATTATTTTGTGTATTTTTGTAAAGGCAAATTGTAGTTATTTGAGGGTGATATGACTAATTAAGGGTTACCTTTACGTTTTGGGTGCGTTTTGTAAACCCGTATCGATAAAGTATTCTACAAGGTGTGTTATTGTTGCTGCCTTAAATGCCCATCCCCCCTTTTTTTAATTGCACTTTTTTCTAGATAAGCTGGAAAAGGCTATCTAGGACGAATTCTGGCATCAGAGTCGAATGAAAAGGTAACGAGTCTGGAATGGCAGCGAGAACTCTGTATTGCTGGCCAGAAAGAAGCGGATGCGCTTAGTCTTCCTATGCAATTTGTTCAGGGAGATGCCTTTTCTGATGATGCAAAGCGTTTGTTTAAACCAAACCAGCATGCGGTTGCACTGCATGCCTGTGGTGACCTTCATGTTCAGCTCATCAAGAACGCGACAGAGAATAAGCTCAAAGGAGTTACTTTCTCTCCCTGCTGTTACCATTTAATTCAGAACGATTGTTATCAACCTTTGTCTGAGCTGGCTAAAGGTTCGGATTTAAGATTTAGTAAACAAGAGCTCAGAATCCCTCTTCAAGAAACGGTAACAGGTGGTGAGAGGGTAAGAAAACATCGTCAACTGGAAATGAGTTGTCGCCTTGGACTCGATTTATTATTGCGGGAAGTGTTAGGGCAAAAAGAGTACATAACTGTTCCGAGCATCAAGAAATCGGAGCTGAACAAAGGGTTTGAGTATTTTTGTCGATGGGCAGCAGAGAAAAAAGCATTCTCATTGCCTGAAGTGGATTTTGATTACTGGTTTCAACAAGGTGAAGAGCGTTTCTGGAAAATGGAAAGGATTAGTCTGGTTCAGCAAGTTTTCAGGCGTTCGCTAGAACTATGGCTGGTTTTGGACAGAGCTTTATATCTGGAAGAGCAGGGGTATCAGGTTTCTTTGTCTACTTTTTGCGAGAGGGAAGTAACCCCAAGGAATGTTTTGATTCACGCTGCTAGGCGATAGGGTAGTAGTTAGAGTATAAAAAAGCGCGAAAGGTTTCGACTATCGCGCTTTTTTGTCTTTTATTAGCCTACACTAGTTAAACATCGCTATTGCAGTTTCTGGCTCTACATACTCAAGGTCAAAGCTTTCTGCAACTTCTTTACAGGTCACCTTACCATGAATAACATTCAGGCCATCCAGGAAGCCTTTATCTTCAAGTAGTGCTTCTCTGTATCCTTTGTTAGCAAGTTTTACTATATAAGGCAGAGTCGCATTGTTAAGCGCGTACGTTGATGTTCTTGCTACAGCACCAGGCATGTTAGCAACACAGTAGTGAACCACATCGTCAACGATATAAGTAGGGTCTGCATGAGTTGTTGCATGGGAAGTTTCAAAACAACCGCCCTGATCGATAGCAACGTCAACAACTGCGGCACCGCGTTTCATATTTTTAATGTGCTCTTTTGTGACCAGTTTTGGAGCGGCCGCACCAGGGATAAGAACGGCACCAACCACAAGGTCGGCTTCAAGCACATGCTTTTCAAGCGCATCTTCAGTTGAGAAAACCACTTTAGCACGTCCCTGGAACTCTTCGTCCAGTTCTCGCAGGGTATTGATATTACGATCTAAAATGGTGACATCAGCTCTCATACCAACGGCCATTCTCGCAGCGTTGGAGCCAACGACACCACCGCCAATTACCACAACTTTAGCTGGTTCGACTCCCGGAACGCCACCTAGAAGAAGACCACGTCCACCATGGGATTTCTCTAAAGTTTGAGCTCCTGCTTGAATAGACATTCGTCCTGCGACTTCAGACATTGGTGCTAATAGTGGAAGATGACCCATATTATCTGTTACAGTCTCATATGCTATACAGATGGCTTTACTCTTGATAAGCTCATCTGTCTGTGGAAAATCTGGTGCGAGGTGTAAATAGGTGAACAATATTTGCCCTTCACGGAGCATTGCCCGCTCAACAGATTGAGGTTCTTTAACCTTTACAATCATTTCTGCTTTTGCAAATACGTCGGAAGCAGTAGGAAGAATGGATGCACCTACAGCGACGTAATCGTCGTCTGAAAAGCCAATGCCTGCCCCTGCATTGGTTTCTACAAAGACTTGGTGTCCATGGGAGGTAAGTTCTCTCACGCTGGCTGGAATCATACCAACACGATACTCGTGATTCTTGATTTCTTTTGGAACGCCAATGATCATCCTGACTCCTTAATCATTATTGGTTGTATTAACTGTGTGTAGGGTGTTTTATTAGAGTTAATAGCTAGTATATAAAGCAAAAAGAAAAATTTGATGCTGAATATTAATAAATTGTAGTATATATTTTTGCAAGGAAGTATTAAGGTGGAATAAAAAATGGCAGACAACTACAAAAAACCGTCTAAGGAACTCGATCGAATAGATCGGAATATTTTAAACGAACTGCAGAAAGACGGACGAATTTCGAATGTTGAACTGTCTAAGCGTGTAGGTCTTTCGCCTACGCCTTGCTTGGAACGTGTTCGCCGTCTGGAGCGTCAGGGATACATTACGGGTTATACTGCATTGTTAAATCCGCAATATCTTGATGCGTCGTTACTTGTGTTCGTGGAAATTACGCTAAACCGTGGTGCACCCGATGTATTTGAACAGTTTAACACTGCGGTTCAAAAGCTGGATGATATTCAGGAATGTCATCTTGTTTCAGGAGACTTTGACTACCTTCTGAAAACACGCGTATCTGATATGAGTGCATACCGTAAACTGCTTGGTGACACACTGTTGCGTTTGCCTGGTGTTAACGACACCCGTACCTATGTGGTAATGGAAGAAGTTAAACAGACAAACCAGCTGGTTATCAAAACAAGATAGCGGTGATTTAAGTCAGAACCCTGTCAATAGTGGAGTGAGTTGAGCATTCTTCTGTTGTGAATAAACTGGGTTTTGGCTTAAATAGGGGTAAATCGAGCGGCTTATGCCGCTCGGAATGTTTCTGTACTCATTCCATTGCTGAGTTTGTTTAAGTCGGCAATGGAATTAGTATTACAATGCCAGAAAGTGATATGTTCAGAGAGAACAAAGAAAAAATTAAAACCATTCTTAAAACCTCAGAAGCTCAAAACAACGATCGCCTAAATGGATTCCATAGGTTGAGAGAATTTGGCTTTATTTTTGGTGTCCTGTTATCACTCTTCCTTTCTATTGCGCTCTACAGTTTTAATCCAGCTGACCCGTCATGGTCACAAACCTCCTGGGGTGTAGAAGTACAAAATGCAGGTGGTACCTTTGGTGCATGGCTGGCAGACACTCTATTTTTCACCTTTGGGCTTTTGGCTTTCATCTTACCCGCGGTACTTGTGGTGTTTAGCTACGGTTTGTTCCGAAACAGAACAGAAGATGACCCTCTCGATTTGATGCTCTGGGGGACACGTCTCCTTGGTTTAGTGATCATGATTCTCGCTAGCTGTGGTTTAGCGGATATTAACTTTGACGATATCTGGTATTTCTCATCCGGAGGCATTGTCGGTGACGTCCTCACCAGTTTTACTCTTCCAACTCTAAATATTCTAGGAACGACACTGGTACTTCTTTTCTTGTGGGGTGCCAGCCTGACGTTGCTCACGGGTATCTCCTGGCTCACGATTGTGGAATGGCTAGGAAATAGCGCGATTACTGTTTTTGCGTCAATGGTCAACAAGGTTCGTGGTAGTAAAGAAGAGAAGCTGGAAGCAAACACTGATTATGTTGAATATTCTGAAGAGGATGAGCCTGAGTATCACTTTGAGAAGAAGATTGTTGAAGCGCCTGTTCAAAAAGAAGAACTCGTATCGAGATACAACATTCATATTCCACCTGCCGCGATGGAAACTGAAATATCGAATACCGATATGCAGGCAGAGCAGGAAGCCTTTATTGTTGACGGTGAAGAACTGATTGAGGAGATGGAGCCGAGTGTGAAGCTTCATTCAACAATCGAGGAGCTGGAAACAGTTGCGACTACACATCATGAGCCAGTAATATCAGAAGAAGTCTACTCCCAAGAACCGGTATTTGAAGTTGAACCTGAAGAGAATCAGCCTATATTCTCAATGGAAACGCTCGACGAAATTTATGAGGAAGATAACCCGATAAATGCGACTGAGCCTGAGATAGACAATATTGAGGCTACTCCTGCAGGTATTGTTGAAGAACAAGCTTCCGAATTAGACGAGCCGCTTGTTTCTGCTAAAGAGCAAGACCCGGATGTAGAAGCATTCCAGAATATTGTGCAGGAAGCTCAGAAAAATATGGCTGCTCAGGACAACCCATTTCTGATGAAGAAAGACGAAGTGCTTCCTGTCCCAACATCACCAATGCCAACTCTTGAGCTGCTTTACCATCCAGAAAAGCGTGAAAATCATATCGACAGAGCGGCACTGGAAGAAATTGCTCGTCTGGTTGAATCGAAACTGGCGGATTACAAGATTACGGCTCAGGTTGTAGGCATATTCCCTGGCCCGGTTATTACACGATTTGAACTGGATTTAGCACCGGGTGTAAAAGTAAGTCGTATCTCAAGCCTTTCTATGGATTTAGCCCGCTCGCTATCGGCAATGGCAGTGCGCGTGGTGGAAGTGATTCCGGGTAAACCTTATGTCGGTCTTGAGTTGCCAAATATGAGCCGCCAGACAGTATTCTTCTCAGATGTTGTCGGAAGCAAGCAGTTCCAGGAGGCGAAGTCACCAACAACGGTTGTTATGGGGCAAGATATTGCTGGTGAAGCGGTGATTGCTGATATCGCTAAGATGCCTCACGTATTGGTAGCGGGTACTACAGGTTCAGGTAAGTCTGTGGGTGTGAATGTGATGATCCTGAGTATGCTGTACAAAGCAAAACCGGAAGATCTTCGCTTTATCATGATTGACCCTAAGATGCTTGAGCTATCAATCTATGAAGGTATTCCGCATCTTCTGGCCGAAGTGGTTACAGACATGAAGGATGCTTCTAATGCATTGCGTTGGTGTGTTGGTGAGATGGAGCGTCGTTATAAGCTGATGTCTGCGTTGGGTGTACGTAACGTTAAAGGCTTTAACGAGAAGCTGAAGATGGCTGCAGATGCAGGACACCCTATTCACGACCCGCTATGGCAACCGGGCGACAGTATGGATCAGGAACCGCCATTGCTTGAGAAACTGCCATACATTGTTGTTGTTGTTGATGAATTTGCTGACCTGATGATGGTGGTTGGTAAGAAAGTCGAAGAGCTGATTGCACGTTTGGCGCAAAAAGCGCGAGCTGCAGGTATTCACCTGATTCTGGCGACTCAGCGTCCATCTGTAGATGTTATCACAGGCTTGATTAAAGCGAACATTCCGACACGTGTCGCGTTTACGGTATCTACGAAAACCGATTCACGTACGATCCTGGATCAGGGTGGTGCTGAGTCACTGCTTGGTATGGGCGACATGCTTTACCTTCCCCCGGGTTCAAGTCACACCATCCGTGTGCATGGTGCTTTTGCTTCTGACGATGATGTTCATGCGGTTGTCAATGACTGGAAGGCTCGTGGTAAACCACAGTATATCGATGAGATAACCAGTGGTGATCAAAGTCCGGAAACACTGCTACCGGGTGAGACAATGGAAAGCGATGAAGATGTCGATCCGCTATTCGATCAGGTTGTTGAGCACGTGGTTGAAACTCGCCGTGGTTCGGTCTCTGGTGTTCAGAGACGATTCAAAATTGGTTATAACCGAGCAGCGCGAATTGTTGAGCAATTGGAAGCGCAAGGTATCGTAAGTGCTCCGGGTCATAATGGTAACCGTGAAGTTTTAGCGCCAGCGCCGATTAAGGACTAGCGGAACTTGGACTAAAGATACGGGTCTAGTAAAGAGTCCCTGTTGTTAAAGAGAATTTAAATGAAAAAACTATTACTTGTCTTGCTGTCAGTCAGCTTTTCTGTATTTGCTACGCCTCAGGAAGAGTTGAGTGCACGTCTCGCACAGACAGATGGCTTTAGTGCAAACTTTTCTCAGAAGGTTATCAGCCCGGATAATGAGCTGATAATGGAAGGAGAGGGCTCTGTAGAGATAGCAAGACCGAGTTTGTTCCGTTGGACAACGGTTATGCCAGATGAAAATGTGTTGGTCTCTGATGGTAAAACCCTTTGGTACTACAGCCCATTTGTAGAGCAGGTAACGATTTACTGGCAGGAACAGGCAACGGCGCAAACACCTTTTGTGCTTCTTACCCGCAATCGAGCGAGTGACTGGGACAACTATCATGTAACTCAGGAAGGGAATAAGTTTACTCTGACGCCAACCGCGACAGATTCGACTCAAGGGCAGTTTCTGGTTGAGATTGATGAAGGTGGTGTGGTGAAAGGGTTTACGGTTATCGAGCAAGATGGCCAGCAGGGACAGTTTGTGTTCGATGATTTTAGTGCAAAGGTTCCTGCTTCTGAGCGATTTACTTTTATTGTACCTGAAGGTGTAGAGGTAGACGATCAACGCAATTAGTAGTGCTATTGAGTTGCTAAACTGATTTTCAGGAACAACCGGGTATACCCTGCTCCACGAACCGCTTATTGAAATACTGCTGGGTGAAGAAAGTTATAGTGTAATCGCATGTTCAATACGCAGGGCATACACGGTCATTCCACCCGCATTTTAATGTATAGAAACATTTCACCTCGTTCCCACGGTCCCCGTGGGAATGCATATCAGATTAAAAACTACTGAACCACAACAGGGTATGCATTCCAATGCTAGAACATTGGAACGAGAAGTTTAAATAATTTAATCTTGTTCTCACGACCTTTATGGGAACGTAAACAAGGACAAATTGTGTCAAATTACACCTTAGACTTCGCTTCTGATGATGATTTCCGCCCTCTGGCAGCTCGTATGAGACCAGAGACCGTTGAACAATACATTGGACAGCAACATATCCTTGGAGAGGGCAAACCACTTCGTAGAGCGTTAGAAGCAGGGCAAATCCACTCCATGATTCTTTGGGGGCCTCCTGGGACCGGGAAAACTACGCTGGCAGAAGTGGCTGCGAATTATGCCAACGCGGAAGTGGAACGTGTATCTGCGGTAACATCCGGTGTGAAAGACATTCGTGCTGCGATAGAGAAAGCTCGGGAGAATAAGCTAGCCGGAAGGCGGACAATCTTGTTTGTGGACGAAGTCCATCGCTTTAATAAGAGCCAGCAGGACGCTTTCCTTCCGCATATTGAAGACGGCACGGTAACGTTTATCGGCGCAACGACAGAAAACCCCTCTTTTGAACTCAATAATGCTCTCTTGTCCCGGGCTCGTGTTTATAAGCTTACCTCACTAAATAATCAGGATATTCTTCAGGTTATCAACCAGGCTGTCTCCGACGAAGAGAGAGGGCTTGGTAACACAAAAGCGCACTTTGCTGATAATGCGCTCGATCGGTTGGCTGAACTCGTGAATGGTGATGCCAGGATGTCTCTGAATTATCTTGAATTGCTTTATGATATGGCAGAAGAGGACGCTGATGGAGCCAAGCAAATCACTCTTCCGTTGCTTGCCGAAGTCGCTGGAGAAAAGGTCTCTCGCTTCGATAATAAAGGGGATATTTGGTACGACCTAATTTCTGCTGTCCACAAATCTATTCGGGGCTCGGATCCTGATGCTGCTCTTTATTGGTCTGCGAGAATGATAACCGCAGGGTGCGATCCGCTTTATATTGCCCGAAGATTATTAGCCATTGCTTCAGAAGATGTAGGCAATGCCGACCCAAGGGCGATGCAAGTCGCCTTGTCTGCGTGGGATTGCTTCACCAGAATAGGGCCTGCTGAAGGAGAAAGGGCTATTGCTCAGGCGGTTGTGTATCTTGCTTGTGCTCCGAAAAGTAACGCAGTTTATACCGCGTGGAAGCAGGCGTTAACGGATGCAAGAGAGCAACCTGAGTACGAAGTGCCTCACCATTTGAGAAATGCACCAACCAGCCTGATGAAGGATATGGGTTATGGCGCTGAGTATCGATATGCCCATGATGAGCCGGGAGCCTATGCTGCCGGTGAGAATTATTTTCCACCAGAGATGGATCAAACCCGTTACTATTTTCCAACAAATAGGGGCTTAGAGACAAAAATAGGCGAAAAGTTGGATTATCTTGCCTCATTGGATGCAAAAAGCCTGCAAAAGCGCTATGAAAAGTAGCGCTTTTTGTTTATCTTTACTCGGTTAAACGTATATCTATAAACATGCTCAAAGATTGAGCATGTTTTTTCTCAACTAAAAAGGCATAGGATTAGCAATGCTGGATTCTAAATTACTTCGTACAGAGCTGGAAGAAACAGCTGAAAAACTGGCACGTCGCGGCTATAAGCTGGACGTAGAGACAATTCGTCAACTTGAAGAGACTCGTAAGTCCATTCAGGTAGAAGTTGAAAATTTACAATCCTCGCGTAACTCCATCTCCAAGCAGATTGGTCAGAAAATGGCTGCTGGTGATAAAGAAGGTGCTGAAGAGATCAAAAAGCAGATCGGTAACCTTGGTAGTGAACTCGATAGTAAGAAAGTTCAGCTTTCTGAAGTACAGTTTAAACTGGAAGATATCGCACTATCGGTACCAAACCTGCCAGATGATTCTGTGCCAGTTGGTAAGGATGAAGACGAAAACGTTGAAGTTCTTAAGTGGGGTACACCTAAGTCTTACGACTTTGACGTAAAAGATCATGTCGATCTTGGTGAAATGGGTGATGGTCTTGATTTCGCCAGTGCAACTAAGATTACTGGTGCTCGTTTTATCGTAATGAAAGGCCAGTTTGCTCGTCTTCATCGTGCAATCGCTCAGTTTATGCTGGATCTGCACACCGATGAGCACGGTTATGCAGAGATGTATGTACCTTACCTTGTAAACGCAGACAGCCTGTACGGTACTGGTCAGTTACCTAAGTTCGGTGAAGATCTGTTCCATACAGAGCCTCTAACAGAAAAGGTAAACGACGAGGAGCCTCGTAAGCTTTCTTTGATCCCAACGGCAGAAGTACCGCTGACTAACCTTGTTCGCGATACTATCTCTGATGAGGCTGAACTGCCTATTAAGATGACTGCACATACGCCTTGCTTCCGTTCAGAAGCGGGTTCTTACGGCCGTGACACTCGTGGTCTTATCCGTATGCACCAGTTCGATAAAGTTGAACTTGTTCAGATTACTCGTCCGGAAGATTCAATGAATGCTCTGGAAGAGTTGACGGGCCACGCAGAGAAAGTTCTTCAGTTGCTTGACCTACCATACCGTAAAGTTGTTCTTTGCACAGGTGATATGGGCTTCGGTTCTCGTAAGACTTATGACCTTGAAGTGTGGGTTCCAGCTCAGGAAACTTACCGTGAAATCTCATCTTGTTCAAACATGTGGGACTTCCAGGCACGTCGTATGCAGGCTCGTTTCCGTCGTAAGGGAGAGAAGAAGCCTGAGCTAGTACATACACTGAATGGTTCTGGCCTTGCGGTTGGTCGTACTATGGTTGCGATTCTTGAGAACTACCAGCAAGAAGATGGCCGTATTGAGATTCCTGAAGTACTTCGTAAGTACATGGGCGGTCAGACTCACATCGGCTGATAAGTACGACAGATAAAAAATAATAAGACCTGACAATTAATGTTGGGTCTTTTTTTATTTGTAAGGTCTTAAGTTGTATTGGCATAAATGTGATTTTGTGGCGTATACAGATTGCCTTAGCTGATATATAAAACGACAAGTAAAAAGCAACAACAGAATAAATTATGAAGAAGATTTTATTTCTATGTACAGGTAATTCGGCCCGATCTCAGTTAGCGGAAGCTCTATTTAACCATATGGCTGTAGGTGAGTTGAAAGCGGTGAGTGCAGGAACCAGTCCGAGCGAGGTGGATCCTCGAGCAATTCAGGTTCTGACTGAGCAAGGTATTGATGTTAGCTCACTTGAAAGCAAGTCGACCCAGGATTTTATCGGTCAGGAGTTCGATTTTGTAATTACGCTCTGTGAAAATGCGAAAGATGAATGTGGTGAGTTTGATACACAAGGTGACCAGATTCATTGGGGATTTGCAGATCCTAAAGATACTGATGGAATAGAGGCTTTTAAAGAAGTCTATAAGGGTTTGGAAGATAGAATTTCTCTGTTTTTGCTGCTTAATGGTCAAGAAGCTAAGGGCGTCTACGCTCCAACGGCCTTGTTTAAGGTGATGAGCGACCCACTGCGTCTCAAGATTGTGATGTTGCTGGAGGACGAGCGAGTATTGAGTGTTTCTGATCTTACTGAAGCACTGGGAGAAAGCCAACCGAAGGTGTCCCGACATTTGGCGCTACTGCGAGACAGTGGTTTCTTGCAGGATGAACGTGATGGTCTGTGGATTTTTTATCGTCTGTCTGATCATCTTCCACTTTGGATTAGGCACACGTTGCAAACGGTTCGAAATGGTAATCCGGGGATCATCAATCAAGAGAAACACCAGCTTAAACTTGCGGATCGTAAAAGGCGTTATAGAGGTCGCTAGAGCATCAGGCTGATATTGAACGAAAACTCGCATGAAGTCATCCATGACGCTCCGATGTGCCATCCATGGCACAAAGGGTTTTCTTATCAACACCAGCCCGATGCCCCGTGATGTTGTTATGATGGGGAAGGCACAAAACATTCCGGATCAGACAATGCTGCAGTTACTGCTTCGACTAACTTTCTGACTTCTTCTTTGGTGCTGATAAATGGTGGCATCATATAGATAAGCTTGCCGAATGGGCGGATCCATACTCCTTTCTCAACAAACAATGACTGAATCTTCTCCATATTAACCGGGGTTTTGGTTTCTACTACACCTATAGCACCTAACCAGCGAACATCTTCAACTAAATCAAACTCTTTCAAGGGTGGGAGCGTTTCAGCAAACAGTGACTCGATATTTTTTGTTTGCTCTTTCCAGTTACCTTCTTCGATAAGTTCCATACTTGCTGTTGCGACGGCACACGCTAATGGGTTAGCCATAAATGTAGGGCCGTGCATAAAGCATCCGGCTTCACCACCACAGACAGTATCTGCTACGTTCTTTGTCGTTAAAGCGGCAGAAAGGGTCATATAGCCACCCGTTATTGCCTTTCCGACACATAGAATGTCTGGTTGGATATCCGCGTGTTCGCAGGCAAACAACTTTCCTGTACGTCCAAACCCCGTTGCTATCTCATCCAGAATAAGCAGCACTCCATACTGATCACAAAGCGCTCTTACTTGTTTGAGAAACTCTGGGTGATAGATACGCATTCCCCCCGCACCCTGCACGATTGGCTCCAGGATGACAGCGGCAACCTCTTTGCTATGTGCCTTGAGTTTGCCTTCAAAATCGCTGATATCTTCCGGGTTCCATTCGTCCCAGAATCCGGTTTTTGGTGAATCAGCAAAGATATGCTCAGGAAGAAAACCTTTGTAAAGGCTATGCATAGAGTTATCTGGATCGGTGACTGACATTGCAGCGAATGTATCACCATGGTAGCCGTCTCTTAATGTAAGAAACTTAGGACGTGATTCTCCTTTTGCATGCCAATACTGCAACGCCATTTTCAGGCTAACTTCAACAGCAACGGATCCCGAGTCTGCCAAAAATACATGTTCAAGATTGTCCGGTGCCAGTTTTAGTAATTTTTTGCATAGGTTAATTGCGGGTTCATGGGTAATACCTCCGAACATTACATGAGACACCTTATCGATTTGCTGGTGAGCAGCCTGATTGAGATGAGGATGGTTGTACCCATGTATTGTTGACCACCAGGAAGACATACCATCAATAAGCTTTTCTCCACTTTCAAGCTCCAGATACACTCCCTGAGCACTTTTCACCGGGTAGCAAGTTAATGGGCTTAATGTAGATGTATACGGGTGCCAAATGTGTTGACGATCAAATTTCAGGTCCATAAATTTTAATTCTGGTTAATTATTGGTCAATTGTAAACTTAACTGCATTTAGTTTTGTTGACAGTCTAACTTCTGTAAGTAGACTAGCCAAGCATTAACATTATAAAAAACGCAGGATATACACGTGGAAGTTCGTCATAACTGGTCAGTGCAGGAAGTTCGTGCGCTGATGGAAAAGCCTTTTATGGATTTGCTGTTTGAAGCTCAGCAGGTTCATCGCCAATATCAACAGCACAACTATGTACAGGTAAGCACACTTCTATCAATCAAAACAGGTGCTTGTCCTGAAGATTGTAAATATTGTCCTCAGAGCGCCCGTTACACGACAGATGTAGAAAGAGAGCGCCTGATGGAAGTAGAGCGCGTTCTTGATGCCGCAGAAAAAGCAAAAAATGCGGGCTCGACTCGATTCTGCATGGGGGCTGCGTGGAAGAACCCGAAAGAGAGAGATATGCCGCATTTGATCAGTATGATCAAAGGTGTCAAAGATAAAGGGTTAGAGACTTGTATGACTCTAGGTATGCTGACTCCGGATCAGGCAAACGAGTTGGCAGACGCGGGGTTGGACTACTACAACCACAACCTTGATACCTCTCCGGAATTTTACGGAAAAATCATTACTACTCGTACTTATCAAGATCGCCTGGATACACTGTCGCATGTGCGTGATGCTGGCATGAAGATCTGTTCTGGTGGAATTATTGGAATGGGTGAAAGTGTGAATGATCGTGCAGGTCTATTTGTTGAGCTTGCGAACCTTCCTGTTCATCCTGAAAGTGTGCCAATCAATATGCTTGTTAAAGTGAAAGGTACGCCACTTGAAGATGCAGAAGATGTGGACCCATTCGATTTCATTCGTCTAATTGCCATTGCACGCATAATGATGCCAAAGTCAGCGGTTCGTCTTTCTGCTGGTCGTGAAAATATGAACGAGCAGATGCAGACACTTTGCTTTATGGCTGGTGCCAACTCAGTTTTCTATGGTTGCAAGCTTCTTACCACACCTAACCCGGATGAAGATGCCGATATGCAATTATTCAAGAAGTTAGGTATCAACAGTGTGGAAATGAGTCAGAAGCCAGATGTCGTTCATGAAACGGAACTTCTTGAACAGGTGGCAGAGCGGGTTGCTGCTCGCCCGACAGAAGACGACTTGTTCTACGATGCCAGTGTTTAACACTCGTATTGAAAATGCTCTGACGTTGAGACGTCAAAGTGGATTGACCCGCAGCGTAAATGTCTTTGCAGGCGCTAACCAGGCTTTATTTAGCAAAGATAATCAGGGGTACATAAATTTCTCCAGCAATGATTACCTTGGGTTAGCGGCTGACAGTGAAGTCGTGGCTAACTGGCAGCGAGGGCTTGATATTTATGGTGCGGGTAGTGGTGCTTCCCCGCTTGTCACGGGGCAATCTCATGCTCATTTGGGGCTAGAAGAAACACTGTGTGACTGGTTAGGATATGAACGAGCGGTTTTGTTTGTTTCTGGTTTTAGTGCTAACCAGGCGGTGTTGTTTTCGTTACTGAACAAATCAGACTTACTACTTCAGGATCGACTTAATCACGCGTCACTTATGGAAGCGGGAAGCTTATCTCCGGCAACGATGAAGCGCTTTCGTCACAATGATGTCTCGCACCTTGAAAGGTTGTTAACACGGAGCGATTCATCACTAGTAGTGACTGAAGGTGTTTTTAGTATGGATGGCGATAAAGCTCCGCTTAAAGCAATAAGTGAAGTGACTGAAGCAACTGACAACTGGTTAATGGTTGACGATGCACATGGTATTGGTGTTCTTGGAGAAGACGGAAGCGGCAGCTGCGCTCTGGCTGGAATAAAACCAAATCTGCTGATTGTGACTTTTGGAAAGGCATTTGGTCTTTCCGGTGCTGCGGTTATGTGTGATGAAAGCACAGGAGATTATCTGACTCAGTTTGCAAAGCATCATGTTTACTCAACGGCTATGCCGCCTTCACAAGCTCATTCCTTAGCATCGACGGCAAAAATGATTCAGCAACAGCGCTGGCGTAGAGAGAAGCTAACAGAGTTACAAGGAATCTATAACGATGCTTTAGGTGACGTAGATGGTTTTGTACAAACAGACACCCCAATCAAACCGTTTATTTGTGGTGAAACAGATGTTGCATTGTCTCTGGCTGAAAATCTAAGAAATAAGGGTTTTTGGGTGACGGCAATCAGGCCGCCAACTGTGCCAAAAGGTAGTGCCAGGCTGAGAATTACGTTAACGGCGATGCACTCAGCTGAGCATGTAAAACAGCTCTGTCAGGAAATTCGTTATGCATCTATTGAGAAGTAAAGGGTACTGAACGTGTTAGATAACAAGCGCAAAGAAGCGATTGCAGAAGCATTCGGGAAGGCCGCGACAAATTATGACAAACATGCTGAGTTTCAAAGGCAGGTTGGGCATGAGTTACTCTCGATGATGCCTGAAACACTGGAAGGTAAACGTGTTCTGGATATCGGCTGTGGGACGGGGTACTTTTCAGAGCTATTGGCCGACAAAGGTGCCAAAGTCACTGCGGCAGACATTTCTGTCGAAATGCTAGAGCAAGCAGAAACCCGATGCGGAAGTAAAGTTGAGTTCTACCAACAAGCCGATGCTGAAAACCTACCTTTTGAATCAGAACAGTTTGATTATGTTTTCTCAAGCTTAGCTCTTCAATGGTGTGAAGACATTTCAGAACCGTTGAAAGAGTTAAAGCGAGTTACTAAACCGGGTGGTCAGATATATTTTACGACTTTACTGGACGGCTCATTGTTTGAGCTAAAGCAGGCATGGGCCAAAATTGATACACATCAACACGTGAATGATTTTCTCACTGAGAAGAATATAAAAATTGCGTTAGCGCAATCTGAAGCTCCAAAGCATCATCTAGACTTACGGACAATCAAAGTGTGGTACTCATCTGCACTTCAGTTAATGCGTGACTTAAAGGGCATTGGCGCTACGCACATTAACGATAGGGCTCAAGGGTTGGTCAAGAAACAAGTTCTGATCAATGTTGAGGGTGAGTACGGTAAGTATCGAAGTGAGTCAGGATTATTGCCTGCCACTTATGAAGTATGTTTAGGGGCTATTAATCTATGATTAAAGCATTTTTTATTGCCGGAACTGATACAGAAGTCGGTAAAACAGTCGTATCAAAAGCGATTCTTCAGGCTCTTGGCGCTCGAGGGCTGGAAACTATTGGCTACAAACCAGTTGCTGCAGGCTGTAAAGAGACTGAAGAAGGTATGAGAAATTCAGATGCTCTGCATCTTCAGGACGCATCAACTATGAAAGTGCCTTATGAGGATGTTAATCCTTATGCACTTGCTAAACCTTGCTCTCCTCATATCGCAGCACGTGAAGAAAATGTCACAGTAGAGTATTCCGTTCTGAGTGAAAAACTGGCTCACCATAAAGAGTGCGCGGATGTTGTGCTTGTAGAAGGTGCTGGCGGTTGGCGTGTACCTGTTTCAGACACAGATTGTCTTTCAACCTGGGTGAAACAAGAAAAGCTACCAGTAGTTCTGGTTGTAGGTATCAAACTTGGTTGCCTTAGCCACGCAATGCTTTCTGTAGAAGCTATCCAAAACGACGGTCTTGAGATTGTTGGCTGGGCGGCAAACCGCATTAACCCGGGCACAGAACACTACGCGGATATCATCAAAATGCTGGAAGAAAAAATTCCAGCGCCTAAGTTAGGTGAGATCCCTTACGTACCAAGTGTGAAAAGGCGTGATATCGGTAAATATATGGATGTTTCACCGATCATTGAAGGTTAAGTAACATACTGGTTAGATAAGTAAGGGGGTTGCCAAATGGCAACCCTCTTTGTATCTACTTAATTGTCTACGGCAGAACTTAGCAGGATTGCCGTGTGTGCTCAGCGGAATGAACATGCTATTCGTAGAAACGTTTTTCAGCAGCAGTGAGTAAAAAGCGGTTCATGTAGTCGAGTACATTCGGTGAGCCTGGTGAACCAGCGCTATTTATCCGAAGATAGCCCCATAAACGCCTGCTGAGTATCAACAATCTTCTTATGGATGGATTGTTCATCGCTAATACCAAGTTGAACCTTCGCTTCATCCTCAGTAATCCCCAAATGACAGCACAACAGATCAATTGCCATTTGATAGTTGCTTCCGTTCTCAACCATAACTTAATTCCTTTGATAACGTGTAACTCGAAACACATGCATTTTGCATGATCTGAATGCTACTATCAGAAAGCTTTTCCTCAATAAGACCTTAGTCTAACTGAGCGAATGGTTAGACCAGTCGTGCTTTACCGTATCATTGACAATTTGTCACAAATTGTGACTTAACCTTGTATTAAAAATTTACGACACTATCTATATAAGTAACAGCGTACCAATTAACTCAACTAGAATCGTACGCGAGTAGATAATTAACGGAGAAAAACATGAAACGTGTAATGCTGTATCTGGCTACAAACTTAGCGGTTGTATTTGTACTAAGCATTGTGCTTAACATCGTATACGCCACAACAGGAATGCAGCCCGGCAGCTTAAATGGCTTATTGATCATGGCAGCGGTATTTGGGTTTGGTGGTTCATTTATTTCATTACTGATGTCAAAGAAAATGGCGCTACGTTCTGTTGGCGGTCAGGTTATTGATAGTCCGCGAAATGAGACCGAACACTGGTTGCTGGAAACGGTGAAGTTCCAGTCACAAAAAGCAGGCATTGGTATGCCTACCGTAGCAATTTACGATTCACCGGACATCAACGCCTTTGCGACAGGTGCTAAAAGAGATGATTCGCTTGTGGCGGTTTCTACTGGTCTGCTACGTAATATGACCCGAGATGAGGCTGAAGCTGTGCTAGCTCACGAGGTAAGTCACATTTCTAATGGAGACATGGTAACCATGACGTTACTCCAAGGTGTTGTGAACACCTTCGTCATATTCTTATCGCGTTTTGTGGCAAACATCCTTGCTTCTGGTGACAGAGAGGAAGGGCAGGGTACAAACATGCTGGCCTACTTTGCTATTTCGATGTTCCTCGAAGTGGTGCTAGGGTTCTTAGCAAGTTTTATCACAATGTGGTACAGCCGACGCAGAGAGTATTTTGCAGATGCAGGCGCCGCGAGCCTTGTTGGTAAGCATAAGATGATTGCAGCACTAGAACGTCTGAAGATGAGCCACGAGCCGCAATTAGAGGGTTCTATGATGGCCTTTGGTATCAATGGCAAAAGTTCATTGATGCAACTGCTAATGAGCCACCCACCGCTTGATAAGCGCATCGATGCGTTGCGCAGTAGATAAGCTCGTTATCTGATACTCATGCAATAGAAAAGCCTGATTTTCATCAGGTTTTTCTATTCCTGTCGAAATAGTAAACTAACTTACGCGATTCTCGAAAGTTGTACAAAATATTAATTGTATAACTATAAAAAGTGCACTAAATTTTGTATCTGTGTTGTATGGGTTTGTATGCGGTATGATTGTGGATGTAGTATCAAGTGTGGGTGTCGAAGAGGTTGCAAGATTATTTAGGCACCTAAATGCTACAAACCTTTCTAAGATTTGTGAAATCTATCATAAGGATGTTGAGTTTAGTGACTCAACAATTCAGTTAGAAGGTATAGCAGAACTGTATAACCATTTTGAAAACTTATACAAAAAAGTTCAAACCTACTCATTCCATGTTTCATACTTTCAGCAAAAAAGCAGTGTTGGTTTTTTGATTTGGGAAGTTACCATCGCTCATGAAAAAATAAACAATGGCAATGAAACCTCGGTGCAAGGCTGCTCCCATTTGGAATTTTTCGAAGGGAAAGTGTTGTATCAACGAAACTACTTTGATCCTAGAACATTGATTTTTACCTAGCGGATAGTACCTATTCCAAGGGGCTAGTTTTTGCCCGCTGTTGTAGGTGACTGACTAGCGCCTCTTCATTCCTCTTTCTTAAACTTAATTCTAGCTTCTTAATCTGCTGGTGCGCTTTTTGCATTTTAAATTGTGTTCGTTCATACGTAACAGGTGGAGAGTGCAATGAAATGGATAACCGTGTTGATGGCTTATTTTGCTATATCTGCAAGTGCGATTGCTTCATCTCCTAACTGGCAAGACGATTCAAAGTGGGAAAGCTGGCCGACTGTGGGAGAATCGAGTTTAAGCTGGTTGTTTTTCAAGCTCTTTAACTCAGAACTAAAGAGCCCGACTGGAGAGTATGAGGAGTCCACTGATATAACCCCTCATCCAATGGCGTTATCTATCATTTATCATAGAGATATATCTAAAGAGCAGCTTATTCAGGCTACTCAGGAACAGTGGGCGTATCTTGGTTATAACAAAACTTTACAGGAAGAGTGGATTCTTGAGCTGCAAGAAATCTATACCAGCGTCCAAAAGGGAGAACGTTTGGTTTACATTACGGATGGTGAGACAGGAGAAATGCATTCTTATCGTGAAAGCCAGGCTCCGGTAAAGCTGGGTGAGATTCGAAGTGAATCTCTCAATGATGCTTTTTTGTCCATCTGGTTATCACCAGGAACGGAGTATCCCAGACATCGTGCAAAGCTAATTGGAAACCAAAAATAAAGAGCTTCGTATTAAGATGCGTCGACTTTGCTCTGTAAATCTTGTTTAACAATATCAATAGCTTCTAACGCTATCTTAGGATCGATTTCGTTGGATTCGAGCAGATATATTAGGTCCACAGCCAGTTTAATCTCTTCAGGTGCATTATCTAAAGCGTTACTTTTTTTGTCGGTCATTGATTCTTCTCCCGGCGAACAATCTGTTTTTCTATCTTTTGTGTGGCTTCAGCGCAACGTTCCAATCTTTTTTCTGCTGTTATAAGTGCTTTTAATGCTTGCTGTCTCATATTGGGTGGAACCTGGTTCAGTTCTTTTTCTTTCTGCCTGACGAGCTCTTTCAACCGACGCTCCCATTCCTGGTGTTGCGCCAGATCCTGATAAAGTAGATTGATTGGCCTTTTGAAATGGCTCCCGTGCCTGATCTCGTTATTACGAATAGTTTGAGTCGACAATTCTTTTTGAATGGCTGTTATCTGAGCAAGGAGCTTCTCAGTCAAATACTCAGCTTGAACCGTTGTTAAACAGTCATCTTCATTTTCTTGTACAAGAGTGTCGAGTAGGTGGCGTGTTTCTTCTACACATGGAGTGAGAAGTCTGGAATCGGTTGAGAATAGCCATTCATCAAACAGGGGCTGATAGTGTTTACCCCTTGTTTGATCTATCTGCTCTGCCTTTTTGAGCAGGTTATCAAGCAGATATTTGAGTTGGCTAACATTCATTAAACAAACCATGCCTCATAAGCAAGCTTGACGGCAAGCACACTTACTACCGTAATAAACACAGGGCGGATAAACTTTGCCCCAAATCTAATGGCAGAGTGAGCTCCTACATAGGCACCAAGCATCAGACAAACGCCCATCGTCAGGCCAAGAACCCAGTTTATATGCCCCAAAACAGCGAAAGTAACCAGAGAAGTAAAGTTACTGGTAAAGTTCATCGCTTTCGACAAACCGGATGCTAGTAGGATGTTCAGGCGATAAATTGCCATACTGCTCACTGTCCAGAAAGCGCCTGTTCCCGGACCAGCAACACCATCGTAAAAACCAAGCGTGAAACCTTGTAACCACTGAATCTTTATTAGCTTTTTGCTTGGCTCTGGTAGCACATGTTTATTGGTATCTGGCGTTTTATGCCAGATAGTATAAATAGCGGTAGCCAAAATAATAAGAGGAAGTGCTTTTTCCAGCCAGTCAGTGCTGATTGCATCAACGACCAGTGTGCCTGTTGTGGCTCCGATCAGTGTTGCAATAAAAGCATGGCCCCAAAACTGAGGGTTGAACAACTTTTTTCGATAGAAAGTTACCGCAGCCGTAGATGAGGCAAATGTAGCGGCAAGCTTGTTGGTACCAAGGGCTATATGAGGGGGTAAACCGATAGACAATAGCGCCGGAACCGTTAGCATGCCACCCCCTCCGGCAACGGCATCGATAAATCCAGCTAAAAAAGCAACTAGCGCCAAAACAACCAGCATTGCTGGCTCTAACATTTCCATAAATACTCTTATTTTAAGTTCGGCTTTTATTAATATTCTATATTGCGCCTAAAAGGTGGAAGCGAGTCTAAAAGAGACTTTCCGTAGCGTTTTGAAATCAAGCGACGATCAAGAATCACGACTCTACCAGAATCCTCTTCTTTACGCAGTAACCGGCCAACGGATTGTATTAATTTTTTACTGGCTTCCGGAACTGCTATTTGAAGAAAAGGGTTTCCCCCTCTTTTTTCTATATATTCGGAATGTGCCTGTTCTACCGGTGAAGTTGGTACCGCGAATGGGATTTTTGTAATAATCAGGTTTTCTAATAAAGCTCCGGGTAAGTCTAACCCTTCAGAGAAACTCCCTGTACCAAAAAGCACACTAGTTTTGCCACATTGGATCAGTGTTTTATGTTTTTTTAGAATTTCTGAGCGCGAAGACTCACCCTGAACCTGTAGCGTCCAGCCTTTTTTTATAAAACTCGACTCTAACGATTTCGCTACTTGGTTCATTTGCCAGTACGATGCGAATAAAACCAGATTTGCTTTATCTTTTTCTATCAGTTTAGGAAGCTTATCAGCAAGGTAGTCTGTGAATTCTGGTGCTTGTGGCTCAAAATCGGTGGTTGGCAAGTACAGCTCTGCATTTTGTTGATATTCAAAAGGCGATGCCAGAGCCAGAAATTGGGTACCATTCTCCTCTTTCTGGCTCACGCCCACCTGATTACAAAAAAAGTTAAAAGAGTTAAGTGCTCTGATGGTTGCCGAAGTGAGAACTGCACCAATACATCGACTCCATAGCTTTTGATCGAGCTGCCAGCCAATTTCCAGAGGGGATACGTTTACAATAAAGTCACCCTCTCGATCTGGGTGTAACTCTAACCACCTTGCCAGCGGAGCACCTTTTTCTCGAGTTGGTTCGGCCATTAGTACCCAAACCTTTGCCAGGTTCTCTAAACGCTGAAGGTAAAAGCCTGCCTCGGCCATTGCAGGTTCTGCCATTTTTGCTGACAACTCACCATCTTTTACTCTTTCTGCTATTAAGTCGATTATTTTTGCTAGTGCCTGATTGGCTTTTGAGGCCAGCGATTTAAGCTCTTTTGACTCGTTTTCTAGCCAAGAGGGGAGTTCTCCATGTTCAAACCGATAGACATTCTCTTCAAAACTGGATGGGGTGAACTGTCTTGCTAGCTGAGTTAAACCGGGAATAAGTTGCTGTATGTTATCCTGGAGTTCGTTTCTGAATCGGTTTACTCGTTTGTCATCGGCTAAAGAAGTAAACTTAGAAGATGACTGGTTTAACTTTTCTAACCAACTAGCGGCACCTTTAAGGCTCGCTGCCGCTGAAGAGTGGTCGCGTGCGACTTTCGGAAGGTGGTGAGCTTCGTCAAATACATAGATAGTATTTTCTGGTTCTGACAGAATGATCCCGCCTCCAAGGTCAATATCCGCCATAACCAGGCTATGGTTAGCGATAACGACATCATTTCTATCCAGCTCGGAACGTGCTTTCTGGAAAGGACAACTACGGTGTGCAGGCAGACTGTTATTGCAGCTGTGTTTGTCACTCACAATAAGTTGCCATATTTCATCTTTAATTGGTTTTGGCCATGAGTCACGATCACCATCCCACTTCCCCTGAGCTAAAGAGCGATACATGGTTTCTATTAACTCGATATCTTTCTTCTTAGGTTTCGTATCAAAAATAGCAAGTTGTCCACCATCTGCTCCGCATGCAACGGCCAGCTTTTCAGCGCAACAGTATCTTTGACGTCCTTTCGCCAATATAAAAGAGAAGTCCAGATCTGTGATTCGTCTAAATAGAGGCAGGTCTTTATTTAATAACTGCTCCTGCAAAGCGACAGTTGCGGTGGAGATAACCACTTTTCGATTGTTGAGTACCGCAACTGGAATTGCCGCCATTAAATAAGAGAGAGATTTTCCAATTCCGGTTCCTGCTTCGGCCACCATCATACGGTTTGATTTGTGATATTCCCCAGAGAGCGTTTTAGCTATCTCTGCAACAAGGTAGTTCTGAGCTCTTCGCGGCCTAAAATTGTCCAGTTGATATTGGAGGTTTTGATAACTGGCTTTTATTGATTTTTGAACATTTGGGTTAATCATCGGTTTGGCTGCACACGTTATCACTGGTTTAGGTGGGCGCGAATCATAGCATAAGAGTGTGAGCCCGCTCTATGGATAAATAGCGAATGGAACCTATGCTGCGCATACGTTTGGTGAATGAATTGTTACGCTATCTATTACTTTAACAAGCTATTTTCCTTGACTATTTGTTGCATCTACTGAGTGTTTTATAGCCAAAGCGATTTTGTTTTTAATCAAAAATTGATGAGTGTCACAAAAAAATACTGAACCTTACGGAACTATCATAAATACATGCTCAAACATACCTTAAATACTATGTAAAAAAATATAAACGATATTATATGCTGCTTATTTGTCTGATAACTGAAATAAATGGGTTATTATTCTGCAAAAAGTGATGTGTTTTTTATTTAAATTTGATGAATGTTTTATTATAGAGATCACATTTATCAAGAGCTGTATTATTTAAGTGTATGTATTTTATGGTTTTTTATTTTTTTGTTTATAAAAATTTATCCGTTTGACATGCGGCTCAATCTTTTGCAATCTAACTCCGCAATTTAATGGCGATAACGATTTTGCACAAAGAGGTAAAACGTTGTCATCAAAAACTAAAAAGGGAACCGGGCAAGGACCTCCCAATCTTAAGAAAAGGCAGTGGATTATTATGAAAAAGACTCTAATCGCTCTATCTGTACTAGTTGCAGCAGGCGCAGCAAACGCAAGTATCAACATCTATACAGCTGACGGCGTTACTGTTGATATGAAAGGCGACATGGAAGTAGTTTACAAGAAGAACGATGCTAAAGACGCTTCTCCTAAGCAGGAAATCCAGGATGCAGACCTTGGTTTTGACGTACGTTACGCTATAAACGAAGACATTTCTGGTGGTGCTTACTGGGAATTCCAGGGTGACTCTAAAAACTCTGACGGCGTAAACACTTCTGATTCTTCTACAGTGAGCATGGGTGATGTTTACTTCGCACTTTACTCTAAGAGCATGGGTACTCTTAAAGTTGGTGATACTTGTACTCTAGGTGATGATCTAGGTATTGGTGCTGACTACCAGTTCGGTCTAAACAAAGTTTTTGATTCTTCTGCTGCTTTCTGTGCTGACGAAGTAATCAAGTACACTCTAGACAAAGGCGCGTACTACGGTGGTATCGCTTACCGTGACAACCAGCACGGTTCTGGTGCAGAAATGACTGACATGCGTGTAGGTGTTCGTTTTGCTGACATCGACGCTCTAGTATACTACGGTGACGTTGCACGTACTGACGACGATATCCTAGCATTCGAAGTTATCTACAGCGGTGTTGACGCTCTTACTCTTGAAGCTGGTTACTACGACGCTAATGGTAAGCTAGCTACTGATGGTGGTAAAACTTGGGCTCTTGGTGCTGAATACGCAATCAACAGCAAAGTATCTGTAGCAGCAGGTTACTCTGACACAGATCCTGCTAACAGCGCTACAAAAGACGTTACTAAGTACTTTGTAAACGTTGACTACAAACTAGCACCTGGTACTAAGCTATACGCTGAAATCGGTGAAGAAGATGATGGCGCAGCAGACGTAGAACTAGGTTACGCTGCTGGTGTTAAAGTTGAATTCTAATTTAAGTTAATAAACTTATTTTAAATTCACAAAAGCCACCTGAAAAGGTGGCTTTTTGATTTTTTGGAAAGATAATTCTACTACCTGATATAAGCTATTAAAGGAAATTTATGAAATCAGTATTTATTGCAACTCTGGGAGTGCTATTTTCTAGCTCTTTGTTTGCTGCGGAACTTATACCGGGCAAGAACATTAGATTGCTTTATTTGAATGAAACGGAGGTGGATTCGTCTACTTCACCAGTTGCCTTACCTGATGGCTTTAATCAGATAGTTCTTCGAGCAAGTGCTACTCTGGGTAGTGGTAAAGAGAGAAGCGTTTTTGATTCTGCACCATTTATGATGATGTTTGAAGCAACAGGTAAAGACGTCGAAATAGTTGCTCCTAAAATGTACGAGTACGAAAGTGCAAAAAGACATTTTGAAGGTATACCTGATATGAAGTTGATGTCTGGTGGCAAAGAAATCCCGTTTACCTATGAAAAAGTCAATAAAAGAGAAGGGTTGTTACCATATCGCGATCTTGATGAGTTGGTCATTGAGTACAACAACCAAAACAATATCTATTTTGGTGATGAAGCAAATATTGCAGGTACGGCTACCTTAGCAGGCTCGACAGCAGTTGCCTCTCAGAAATCACAAGGTAACAAGACTAATGTCTCATCAACATTAAACATAAACCAGCTTAAAGCATGGTATCTAAAAGCATCCAAAGCAGAACGCAAAGAATTTAAAAAATGGATGATTGACCAAGACTAATCATCTATATGCGCCTTATCTCAAAGATGGGGCGCTTTCATTTCAAGCAACCGTTTGCTATTGCCTCTCTTATTGCTGTCACTATCAAGCCAAGCTAAAATTAACGTTTTACTCATTACTCTGTAGAACGTTCCCATGAAATTTCCAGGCCAACGCAAGTCCAAACATTATTTCCCTGTCCACGCTCGTGATCCATTGATCAGTCAAGCTTCAACGAAAACTATGAAACGTACCCATGTGATTGGTATCGATCAGACGCTTGTTGATATTGAAGCGAGAGTTTCACAAGAATTTATTGAGAAGTTTGCTTTAAGCAAAGGACATTCTCTGGTTATTGACGATGAGACAGCAGAAAAACTATATCAAGAACTTAAGGAAAACGACCTCATTACTGATGAGTTTGCTGGTGGCACAATAGGGAACACGCTACACAACTACTCAGTATTAGCGGACGATCGTTCGACACTACTTGGTGTAATGAGTAAAGACATAGAGATCGGCAGTTATGGCTATCGTTATCTGTGTAATACCTCTAGTCGTATGGATTTGAATCATCTTCAAGGTGTTGATGGGGCGATAGGGCGCTGCTTTGCGTTAATCAGTGATGATGGTGAGCGTACTTTCGCGATCAGTGAAGGTCAAATGAATCAACTGGTACCCGAAAGCATTCCTGAAAGCATATTTAAAAATGCATCAGCGCTGGTATTAACAGCATACCTTGTTCGTTGCAAAGAGGGCGATCCAATGCCTGAGGCGACAATGAAAGCCATTGAATACGCAAAGGCGAACGATGTCCCGGTAGTATTAACACTTGGTACGAAATTCGTTATACAAGACGACCCTAAATATTGGCAAGACTTCCTGAGAGATCACGTAAGCGTTGTTGCCATGAATGAAGATGAGGCTCATGCATTAACAGGTGAAGAAGACCCGCTTCTTGCGTCTGACAAAGCCTTAGAGTGGGTAGATTTAGTTTTGTGTACTTCAGGTCCGGTTGGCTTGTTTATGGCTGGTTATACAGAGGAGAAAGCGAAGCGCACGACATCTTTACCTCTATTACCCGGAGCCATCGCCGAATTTAACCAGTTTGAATTTAGCCGCCCAGCATCTAAATCGTTATGTGAAAACCCAATTAAGGTTTATTCACATATTGCTCCATATATGGGTGGACCAGAGAAAATTAAAAATACTAATGGCGCAGGGGATGCTGCGCTGTCTGCTTTATTGCACGACATGTCTGCGAATAAATATCATAAAGAGAATGTCCCTAACTCAAGTAAACACCAATATCCGTACTTAACTTATTCCTCATTCTCCCAGGTTTGTAAGTACGCAAACAGAGCGAGTTACGAAGTTCTGGTCCAGCATTCTCCTAGACTTTCCAGAGGCTTACCAGAAAAAGAAGATAGTCTGGAAGAAGCATACTGGGAAAGATAATTTAACCTTATCATTAAATATATTAATAACTGTTAACATATAAAAAAAAGAGCCCCATTATGGGGCTCAAGTTTTTATAAAGAGCTTAAATATATTAGATTAGGAAATCATCCATTGATTTACCCTGGTCAAGTTGGCTCTGGATAGCAGAAGGTGTACGACCCTGACCAGTCCAAGTTTTTTCCTCACCAGTTACATCTACATATTTATATTTTGCAGGACGAGGCTCGCGTTTTTTACGGGTTTTAGTTTTAGTTTCACCAGAAAGAGCTGCTATTAAATCTTCAACATCAATTCCGTCCTGAGCAATCATCTGTGCATATTCAGATAGTTTTGCTTCACGTTCAGCAAGAGCTGCTTTTTCTTCTTCTGCTGCTGAGCGACGCTCGTCAACAACAGTCGTTAGTTTATCTAAGGCTTCTTCTAACTGCTCTAAAGTTAATTCGCGAGCGTATGCGCGAAGGCTACGAATATTGAGCAGAGTTTTGGTAAGTTCTGACATGATTTATCCCATCTAGTTCTTATTAAACGCAGCAATAATAACAGCGCGTTAAAATATTAACAATTAAATTCAGTGCTATTCAAAGAAATTATAATATAGAGTCTCGAATAAAAATAGTCGAAAGTGTTGTTATGTTACAAAAACTAGCTTAACAATAATTTATATTTTTTTATTTAACTCGATGAATACCGTGTAATTTGAATAATTAGGTCGAATCAATAACGCGAATTTGAGAACTCACTCGAATGAGTGACACCTGCGAATCCTTGTTCTTCATTGCGTGCCAGATCGAATTTAATCTTGCAAATAACAATAGAATCAGTAGAATTTCCCATACCTAATTCAGTTTATCTCCTAATTGAACTAAAAACAGACAGTTTGAGGGGGGATGCTGAGGTAGAGGCGCAATAATTATCAGTAACTTCTGTTGGGGTGATACCAATGAACAGAAGAGAAAGGGGTTATTGCCGAAGTGGACTTGCTCATCAAGGCAGTTTGCTGGGGATGTATTGAATAAGTGCATCACTGCCATAGTATATGTTGTTAACTATGGAGCGCTACTGTAGGGTTGGGTGAAGTGTTCGCTTCCCTTTCGCTTGTTCAACATTAGTCGTTTATAACGACTTTTCTGCAGTAGATCTCTAACCAAATTGGTTTAAGAAGATCATGATTTTAGTCGATTTTGCATTATCTCCCGTTTCTGTTTTACCACCGCTCATTGCACTAACTTTAGCAATAATAACGAGACAAGTATTACTATCGCTAGGTGTGGGTATTGTTCTTGGTGGATTACTATTAACAGACTTTTCTTTAATTAATTCTACTTCTTATATTGGAAACATCGTCAAAGGTGTATTTATTGAAGATGGTGGGATTAATTCGTGGAACATGAGCATCGTCGCATTCCTTTTATTGCTTGGAATGATGACGGCACTTCTCACTCTATCTGGTGGTACCCGTGCATTTGCGTTATGGGCACAACAGAGAGTTAAGAGTAAGCGAGGCTCTAAATTACTTGCAGCTTTCCTTGGGGTATTTATCTTTATTGATGATTATTTCAACAGTTTAGCTGTGGGTGCGATATCTCGCCCGGTAACCGATCGATATAATGTTTCCAGAGCAAAGCTTGCTTATATTCTGGACTCAACCGCTGCTCCTATGTGTGTATTGATGCCAGCATCTAGCTGGGGTGCTTATATAATGACCATCATAAGTGGTATTTTAGTAACGCACGGAATGACCGAGTATTCACCTATTGGTGCCTACTTAAGCCTTATTCCAATGAACTTTTATGCAGTATTTGCGCTGTTGATGGTATTTGCCGTCGCATGGTTCCAGTTAGATATAGGCCCAATGAGAGCGCACGAAGCAAAGGCCGCTAAATTATCTCAGCAAGAAGAATCAGAATCTCCGAGTGAGTTAAGTGAAGACTTAAATATTACAGAAAGCGAGAATGGTAAAGTTTCGGATCTTATTTTACCGATTGTCGCACTAATTATTGCAACTGTTGTATTTATGTTATCAACTGGTGGCAGTGCATTAGAAGAAGCCGGAAAAGAATTCTCTGTACTTGGTGCTTTTGAAAATACCGATGTAGGTACCTCTTTAGTATATGGTGGCCTAATTGGTTTGATGGTTTCTTTGTTCACTGTATTTAAGCAAAAGCTTCCAGTAAGTGATATATCCAAAACGTTATGGATTGGTGCTAAATCTATGTTTGGCGCTATTTTAATTCTTGTATTTGCATGGTCTATTGGTTCAGTAATTGGCGATATGAAGACGGGCGCTTATTTATCATCCCTTGTTCAGGGGAATATAGATATTCACTGGCTGCCAGTTATTCTGTTCTTGTTATCTGGTTTAATGGCGTTTGCAACGGGTACTTCCTGGGGTACTTTCGGAATCATGCTTCCAATCGCAGGGGATATGGCGGGCGCAACGGATGTTGCCATGATGCTACCAATGTTAGGTGCGGTTTTAGCGGGTTCAGTTTTTGGTGACCATTGCTCTCCTATCTCTGATACCACGATTCTCTCTTCGACAGGTGCTCGTTGTAACCATATAGACCACGTTGCGACTCAGCTTCCTTATGCATTGTCTGTCGCATTTATATCGTGCATTGGTTATGTCCTGCTAGGAATGACTGGTTCGGTATTCGTGTCGTTTACAGCAACGTTTATCGCATTTTTGGCTGTTTGCTTTGGTCTGGCTATGATTTCAAGGTCGAAATCTTCAAAGCTACAGAGTGCATAACAATTTGAATATTTAGTCAAATTAGTAGGGGAGACTTCGGTCTCCCTTTTTTATTGAAAATTAATATGAAAAAACACCAAATTTTCTGTTGAAAAATGTGAACAGCTTCGTTAGTGTGGTTAGCAAGAAAACGGAGCTAATAAACTTATGCGTAATTTTGTAATGAACATTCATCATCACCATCATCCTGAGTAGTCTTTCGGGAGATGTACGCATACCCGGGGGACAATCTCCCGGTGGTTAAGTCAGAAACATCAGATTTAGACCCTCGGGAGATAAAACTTCCGGGGGTTTTTTAGTATTTAACACAACAAAATTATTAAACAGACAGAATTTATTACAGGGATATAGCATGCCAACACAACGATTAAGAATTGCCATTCAGAAAAAAGGACGCCTTAGCAAAGAGTGTCAGAACCTACTAAAAAAATGTGGTGTTAAATTTAACCTGATGGGTGAGCGTCTTGTTGTTCACTCAGAAAATATGCCGATTGATCTTCTGCTTGTTCGTGATGACGATATCCCAGGCCTTGTAATGGATGGTGTGGTAGATCTTGGCTTTATCGGTGAAAACGAACTGGAAGAAGTTCGTCTGGATCGTATCGCGTTAAACGAACCTAGTGAATTTGTTGCTCTGCGCCGTTTGGACTTTGGTGGCTGCCGTCTTTCTATCGCAATTGATAAAGATGAAGAGTACACAGGTCCTCAGGATCTGGCTGGAAAGCGTATTGCGACAACTTACCCACACCTACTAAAAGCTTACATGGAAGAGCAGGGTGTTGATTTCAGTACTTGTCTGCTTCAGGGCTCTGTAGAAGTTGCTCCACGTGCTGGTCTTGCAGACGCTATTGCCGATTTGGTTTCTACTGGTGCAACGCTTGAAGCGAATGGCCTTAAAGAAGCTGAAGTGATTTTCCGTTCTAAAGCAACGCTTATCCAGCGAGCAGGAGAGTTTACCGAAGATAAAATAGCTCTGATCAATAAACTTCTGACTCGTATGCAGGGCGTTATTCAGGCTAAAGAATCTAAGTACATTATGCTTCACGCACCAACGGATAAGCTGGAAGAAATCAAGAGACTACTTCCGGGTGCAGAAGATCCAACCGTACTGCCACTTTCTGAAGAAAAGAATCGTGTAGCGGTTCACCTGGTAAGCACTGAAAACCTGTTCTGGGAAGAGATGGAGCAGCTAAAAGAGTTGGGTGCAAGCTCAATACTGGTACTACCGATTGAGAAGATGATGGGGTAACACCATGAAGACAGTTGTCTGGCAATCATTGAGTGAAGAGCAGCAAGATTCTGTTCTTGAGCGCCCTGCGATTACTGAAGGCGCAAATATCACTGCCGCAGTTGAAGAGGTAATCAAAAAAGTTCGCTCAGAAGGTGACGAAGCACTATTGGAACTAACAGAAAAGTTTGACGGCATTCGACCGGAATCTATTCGTGTATCTGAAGAAGAGATCGAAGCGGCATCTCAACGTTTGACGGATGAGATGAAGCAGGCACTAGAGCAGGCTTATACCAATATCTCTGTTTTCCACAAAGCGCAAAAACCTCAGCCACTGAGCGTAGAAACTCAGCCGGGCGTGGTTTGTGAGCAGGTGACACGACCAATCAATAAAGTTGGGCTTTATATCCCCGGAGGTAGCGCACCACTTCCTTCAACTGTACTGATGCTTGGTGTGCCTGCTCAAATCGCAGGCTGTCGTAAAGTAGTACTTTGTTCGCCGCCGCCAATTGCAGACGAGATTCTGTATGTGGCTAAGCTTTGTAAAATTGACGAAGTTTATAATGTTGGTGGTGGTCAGGCTGTTGCTGCTATGGCTTACGGCACAGAAACCGTTGCCAAGGTAGACAAAATCTTTGGCCCGGGTAACGCCTATGTAACCGAAGCTAAGCGTCAGGTGAGCAACGATTTCCGTGGTGCGGCGATTGATATGCCAGCGGGGCCTTCAGAAGTACTGGTCATTGCAGATAAAAATGCAAACCCTGAGTTTATTGCTGCGGATCTGCTAAGTCAGGCAGAACACGGGCCGGACTCTCAGGTTGTGCTGGTTACGCCATCTCCGGTCATTGCAGATCAGGTTGCAGACGCAGTTCAGAAACAGCTTAAAGAGCTTTCCCGTGCTTCTATTGCTGAGCAGGCTTTAGGTTCAAGCGTAATTATTATTGCTGAGTCTATTCCTCAGTGTGTGTCTATCTCAAACTTCTACGGGCCAGAGCACCTTATTGTACAGACACGAAACGCACGTGAACTACTGCCTGTTCTGGATAACGCAGGTTCTATCTTCCTTGGTGACTGGTCTCCTGAATCAGCAGGGGATTATGCATCGGGAACCAACCACGTTCTTCCGACTTATGGTTACACTCGCACGTACTCAAGTCTGGGACTTGCGGACTTCTCTAAGAGAATGACGGTTCAGGAGCTTTCTGCTGACGGTATTCTTGGCCTTGCTCCAACAGTTGTTACTATGGCTGAAGCAGAAGGTCTGGATGCACACAAACGTGCTGTAACGATCCGTGTAGAAGCTCTGAATAAAGAACAGCAAAAAGGAGAATAAGGCGAATGGAGAAACTTGCAAGGAAACAGGTTCAACAGCTTACGCCTTATCTTTCGGCTCGTCGTATTGGTGGTAGTGGTGATATTTGGCTAAATGCCAATGAGTCACCCTATGACAATGAATACAAAACCAGTTTTGACCGTCTGAATCGCTACAGTGAGTGCCAGCCACCTGAGCTTATCAATGCTTATGCTGCTTATGCGGGTGTTAAAGCAGAGCAAACGCTGACTTCCCGTGGTGCCGATGAGGGTATTGAGCTGTTAATTCGTGCTTTTTGTGAGCCGGGTGAAGATTCGATTCTATATTGCCCCCCTACTTATGGCATGTACTCAATCAGTGCTGAGACTATCGGTGTGGAGCGTAAAACCGTTCCTTTAACCGCTGACTGGCAACTTGACCTGGAAGGGATTAAAGCAAACTTAGATTCGGTAAAGTTGGTTTTTGTTTGCAGTCCTAATAACCCAACGGGCAATATTGTAAATCGCGAAGCTATTATCTCTCTGCTTGAGATGACAAAAGACAGAGCTATTGTGGTAATGGATGAAGCCTATATCGACTTCTGTCCTGAAGCTTCAACTGTAGATTTGTTAGACAAGTATGAGAATTTGGCGATTCTTAGAACACTATCAAAGGCTTTTGCTCTGGCAGGTCTGCGTTGTGGCTTTACCTTAGCGAATGAGTCTCTTATCAATGTTTTGCTGAAGGTAATTGCACCTTACCCAGTACCAGTTCCTGTGGCGGATATCGCTACTCAGGCGCTTTCAGATTCTGGTTTAGCCCGTGCCAAAGAGCAGATTTCTGTTCTGAATGAGAATAAAGTCTACCTCGAAGCAGAACTCTCTAAACTCGAAGGTGTAACGGTTTATCCCGGTAACGGTAACTATTCACTGATTAGATTCCCTGAAGGTGACATGCTGTTTAAAGCCGCATGGGATAATGGGATTATACTTCGTAATTCACCAATTGAAGATTGCGTACGTATCAGTATTGGTAACCGTGAAGAGTGTGAGAAGACAGTTGCATTTATAAAGGAAACACTGGAGTAATCGCCACATTGTTAAGGAAGTAATAGTGAGCAAACAACAAAAAATTCTATTTATCGACCGTGATGGCACCTTAATTGTTGAGCCACCGGTGGATTTTCAGGTCGACAGACTGGATAAACTAAAGCTGGAACCTTTTGTGATTCCATCTTTATTAGCGCTTCAGGATGCAGGTTACCGCCTTGTGATGGTAACTAATCAAGATGGCTTGGGTACAGATAGCTATCCTCAGGAAGATTTCGACGCTCCTCATAATATGATGATGGAGATTTTTGAATCTCAAGGCGTGAAGTTTGATGATGTGCTTATTTGCCCTCATTTTGATGACGACAACTGCTCTTGCCGCAAGCCGAAACTAGGCCTGGTAAAAGAGTATCTTCAAAATGGTAAGGTAGACTTTAAAACCTCAGCGGTTATTGGGGATAGAGAAACGGATCTTCAGCTTGCTGAAAACATGGCGATTCGCGGTATTCAATACAACCCTGAAACTATGGGGTGGCGCGAGATCCTGCGCGACCTGACGGTAAAAGAGCGCACTGCTAAAGTTGTTCGTAAAACCAAAGAGACAGATATCTCTATCGAAGTAAATTTGGATCGTCAGGGTGGAAACGAGATCTCAACTGGACTTGGCTTTTATGACCATATGCTGGATCAAATTGCGACGCATGGCGGTTTCCAGATGAAGGCGAAAGTCGAAGGTGATTTGCATATCGACGATCACCACACGGTAGAAGATACCGCTCTGGCGCTAGGTCAGGCACTTCGTGAAGCTTTGGGTGATAAGCGTGGTATCGGTCGCTTTGGCTTTTCGCTTCCGATGGATGAGTGTCTGGCGCAATGTGCTCTGGACCTTTCTGGCCGTGCTTATCTGGTATTTGATGCTAAGTTTAGCCGCGAAACAGTGGGTGATTACTCTACCGAAATGACAGAGCACTTCTTCAAATCTCTGTCAGATACGATGCTGTGTACGCTTCATATCTCATCCAGTGGCGACAATGACCACCACATCATAGAAAGTATCTTTAAAGCCTTTGGCCGTACGCTTCGTCAGGCGATCAAAGTGGAAGGTAATGAGATGCCAAGCAGTAAGGGAGTGCTGTAAATGAGTCAGACTCAGAAGGTCGTTATTATTGATACAGGCTGTGCCAATGTATCTTCTGTAAAGTTCGCAATCCAGAGGCTGGGCTATGAAGTCACCATTTCTAAGGATCCTGAAGTGGTTCTTGCTGCAGATAAGCTGTTTTTGCCGGGAGTAGGGACAGCAAGTGAAGCGATGAACAACCTGGAAGAGCGCAACTTGATTGAGCTGGTGAAGAAGGTTGAAAAACCGCTTCTTGGTATCTGCCTTGGTATGCAGCTGCTTGGTAAGCTCTCTCAGGAAAAAGGTTCTAAAGCGAATGATATCGTAGAGTGTCTTGGCTTGTGTGATGGTGAAGTAAAACTGATGGATACGGGTGATCTTCCTCTACCTCACATGGGTTGGAACACAGTTACTGCGAAAGCTGGCAGCCCTCTATTTAAAGGTATTGAAGAGGGCGAGTACTTCTACTTTGTACACAGCTTTGCTATGCCAGCCGGGGATTACACTATTGCATCCTGTGATTACGGAAATCCGTTCTCAGCTGCGATTCAAAGTGGAAACTACTACGGTGTTCAGTTCCACCCGGAACGTTCGAGCAAAGCAGGCTCTAAGCTAATTCAGAACTTTTTAGAGCTCTAATAGAGCTCGTTCCCATGCTCCGCGTGGGAATGCATACGGTACCTAAATTAAATAAGTATCGTGCAATAGAGCAGAATCAAAATACGCATTCCCACGCAGGAGCGTGGGAACGAGGGAATAGCGAGACACAAAGGAATTAAAATGATTATTCCAGCATTAGATTTAATTGAAGGACAGGTGGTTCGCCTTTATCAGGGCGATTACGGTCAGGTTACAGAGTATAAAGTTGATCCGGCTGAGCAGTTTAACCTGTACCACAAAGCCGGAGCAGATTGGTTACACCTTGTTGATCTTACCGGTGCGAAAGATACATCAGCGCGTCAACTTGATTTGATAGCGAAACTTTTGGCAAGCACTCCGGCAAACATCCAGATCGGTGGTGGTGTTCGTACCGAGCAGGACGTAAAAGATCTGCTTGATGCAGGTGCTCAACGTGTGGTTGTGGGCTCTACTGCGGTAAAAGATCCAGAGCTGGTAAAAGGCTGGATGGAAAAATACGGTGCAGAAAAAATCGTTCTGGCATTGGATATCAATATTGATAAGTTTGGCAATCGTCGTGTGGCAGTTTCAGGCTGGCAGGAAGATTCAGGTGTTTCTATCGAAGAACTAATCGAAAACTACCTGACTGTTGGACTGACTCACGTGTTATGTACAGATATTTCTCGTGACGGCACACTTGCCGGTTCAAACGTAGAACTCTATATCGACCTGTGTAATACCTATCCTCAGATTCAGTTCCAGTCATCCGGTGGTATCGGCAAACTGGAAGATATCGAGGCGCTGAAAGGTACGGGTGTGTCCGGTGTTATTGTTGGCCGTGCTCTACTGGATGGTAAGTTCACAGCAGAGGAGGCATTCGAATGCTGGCAAAGCGAATAATTCCGTGTCTTGATGTCCGTGACGGGCAGGTAGTAAAAGGCGTTCAGTTTCGTAATCACGAAATCATCGGTGATATTGTTCCTCTCGCGCAGCGCTATGCCGAAGAGGGTGCTGATGAACTGGTGTTTTACGATATCACGGCCTCTTCAGATGGTCGTGTCGTTGATAAAAGCTGGGTAGCCCGCGTAGCGGAAGTCATTGATATTCCTTTCTGTGTGGCTGGTGGTATCAAGTCAGCAGAAGATGCAGCGCGTATACTTGAATTTGGTGCGGATAAAGTTTCCATCAACTCTCCGGCACTGGCAAATTCAGAGCTTATTACTGACCTTGCAGATAAGTTTGGTGTTCAATGTATCGTTGTGGGTATCGACTCCTACTACGACAAAGAGACGGGTAAATATCAGGTATACCAGTTTACCGGTGATGAAGAGCGCACTAAAGCAACCAAATGGGAAACCCGAGATTGGGTTCAGGAAGTCCAGAAACGTGGTGCTGGTGAAATAGTGTTGAACATGATGAACCAGGATGGCGTTCGTAATGGATACGATTTAGAACAGCTAAACATGGTTCGCGAAGTCTGCCACGTTCCATTAATTGCTTCAGGAGGGGCGGGTGCTATGGAGCATTTTGCTGAAGCCTACAAAAAAGCGGATGTTGATGGCGCATTGGCAGCATCCGTTTTCCACAAGCAAGTCATTAACATTGGTGAGCTAAAACAGTATTTGAAATCAGAAGGCGTGGAGATCCGTATATGAGCCTGACAGAGAGCTTTAAAGCTCAGGATATCGAAAGCATTATTGAGCGTATCAACTGGGAAAAGGTTGATGGTCTGGTTCCTGTGATTGTTCAGGATTTTCAGTCTAGCCAGGTTCTGATGATGGGATACATGAATCAGGATGCATTGAAGAAAACCGCTGAAACCGAGCAGGTGACATTCTTCTCTCGTACCAAAGAGCGCCTATGGACGAAAGGCGAAACTTCCGGAAACGTCCTTCAGCTGAAAAATATCGCGCTTGATTGTGACGAAGATACACTACTGGTTAAAGTAGACCCAATTGGCCCAACGTGTCATACAGGCACTACAACCTGTTTTGATGCGGATAAACAGGAAGAGTCTCAGCTTGTATGGTTAAGCCAGTTAGAAGCGCTTCTGGCAGCTCGTAAGGATGCTGATCCAGATTCATCTTACACAGCAAGTTTGTATGCTCGCGGCACTAAGCGTATTTCTCAGAAAGTAGGTGAAGAGGGCGTCGAAGTAGCCCTTGCCGCAACTTCTGGCGACAAAGCTGAGCTTGTATGTGAGTCAGCAGACCTGATTTACCACTTACTGGTTCTACTTCAGGATCAGGGCTTATCGCTGAATGATGTGATTAATAAGCTGAAAGAAAGACATAAATAGGGTTACAGGCAACAGGTTATAGGACGGACTTCGTCCTACAGATAACAGAATAATAAAGCGATCAGGGTTATGCTCTGATCGCTTTTTCTTTGTTACAAACCGTGATAGTCATGCTTTCTTATGTCACAATTACCCTTGTTGTCCCGAATCCTATTAAGGCATTGATTACAGTGAAAATCGATACTACATTTCTCGACCGTTGTATTAAGACATTGACGGAAGCTCAAAAACTATTGGAGTCTTCTGAGGCAGAGTCCATCCAATACGAGATGTATCGGTCTGCTTGCGTGAAAGAGTTTGAAATTATTCTAGAACAATCAGGCAAATTGCTGAAAAAGGCATTAGCACCTTATATGCACAGTACAAGAGCGGTAAACAAGCTTTTCTTTAAGGACCTGTTTCGTCATGCTGCGCAATATGAACTTATTTCATTAGAAGAGGCAGAGCGCTGGTTAGAATATCGGGACAATCGTAATCATCTGGCACATGACCACGGAGTTGATTTTGCAGAAAAGACGTTATCTTTACTGCCTATGTTTATTGAAGATGTGAGAGCTCTGGAACTTGTGTTGAGGGATCATGAATATGATTGATCTTAGGGATAAGGATCGTCAGGCGATTGAACAACTCGCAAGAAAGTTTTTGGTAAAAGGCACAGAACTTAAGGCTTACGGGAGTAGAGTTAAAGGATCATCACAGCCTGCATCAGACCTGGATTTGATGATGTTTACCCCTGAGGGTGAGATGAACAACTTGATCGACTTTCAACAAGCCTTAAAAGAATCAAACATACCTATCTTCGTTCAGGTTTTTGACTGGAACGTTATGCCGGAAAACTTTAAACAGAATTTTCTGAAAAGGAATGAAAGCTTACTAGTGGTTTGAATTAGTGACAAAAATGCGAGCACATAGCTCGCATTTTTTATAGCACTAAGAAGCGATTACTGCTTATCAGTCAGCTCGATTGCCTGACCAATGTAGTTAGCTGGCGTCATCTCTTTCAGACGAGCTTTCTCTTCTTCTGGAAGTTCAAGACCGTCGATAAAGTTACGCATTGCTTCACCGTCTATGCGCTTACCACGAGTCAGCTCTTTTAGCTTCTCATATGGCTTTTCGATGCCGTAGCGGCGCATTACAGTCTGTACTGGCTCTGCAAGTACTTCCCAGTTTTGGTCAAGTTCTGCAAGTAGAGCTTCACGGTTTACTTCCAGCTTGCTGATACCTTTCAGAGTTGAAGTGTACGCAATGATCGCGTAGCCAGCACCTACACCAAGGTTACGAAGTACTGTTGAATCTGTCAGGTCGCGCTGCCAGCGAGAGATAGGCAGTTTCTGAGCCAGGTGACCAAATACTGCGTTTGCAAGACCAAGGTTACCTTCCGAGTTTTCAAAGTCGATTGGGTTAACTTTGTGTGGCATTGTAGAAGAACCGATCTCACCAGCGATTGTCTTCTGCTTAAAGTGACCAAGAGCGATGTAGCCCCATACGTCACGGTCGAAATCAATCAGGATAGTGTTGAAGCGTGCAATAGCGTCAAACAGTTCTGCAATGTAATCGTGCGGCTCAATCTGAGTTGTGTATGGGTTCCAAGCTACACCCAGAGATTCTGTGATGAACTCTTCGCTGAACTTGTGCCAGTCCAGTTCAGGGTATGCAGAAAGGTGAGCGTTGTAGTTACCTACAGCACCGTTGATTTTCGCCAGAATTTCAACGTTTTCGATCTGCTTGTACTGACGTTCCATACGGTATGCAACGTTCGCCATCTCTTTACCCATGGTTGATGGAGAAGCTGGCTGACCGTGTGTACGTGAAAGAAGTGGAATGTCACGATACTCAACTGCAAGAGCACGGATAGCATCGATGATGTTTTTGATTTCAGGAAGAATAACAGTATCACGCGCTTCTTTTAGCATCAGAGCATGAGAAGTGTTGTTGATATCTTCAGAGGTACAAGCGAAGTGGATGAACTCGTTTACAGCGTGAAGTTCAGGAACGTCTGCTACTTTCTCTTTCAGGAAGTACTCAACCGCTTTTACATCGTGGTTGGTTGTACGCTCAATCTCTTTAATACGTGCTGCATCTGCTTCACTGAAGTTTGCAGCCAGTTCGTCAAGGAACTTGTTTGCTTCTGCGCTGAAAGCGGGTACTTCTTTAATAGCATCCGTTGCAGAAAGCTTCTGTAGCCAACGGATTTCAACGATAGCTCGGTACTTTAGGAGGCCATACTCACTAAAGATGCTGCGTAACGCAATCGTTTTACTTCCGTAGCGGCCGTCTACCGGTGAAACAGCAGTCAATGCTGACAGTTCCATGATGTGTCTCCTGAATAAAATTTACTAAGTGGTGGGGTTATGCAATTCTTGCCAAAAGAATTTGTGCTTGCTCGACCATTTTTTTGCGACCAAACACCATATGGCGGCGCTTACCACCAACCTGACGCCAAAGTACGGCACAACGAATACCGCAAAGCAGTAATGCGCGAACTTTTTGCTGGTTGGAGGTTTGCTGTAAAACTGAAGGGGTGCCGGTTACCTGAATTCTTGGTCCGATAGGACTAATAACGTCCAGATAAACGCTGGCAATGTTGGATAACATCTGGTCATCCAAAAGCTCAAAGTGATCAGCCTGACGTTCAATCATTTGCAGTCGGTCTCCCAACTGCGCCATAGCTTCACGCTTTTCGTTTAGTTTGCGTTCCAGAGCCATCAGGCTAATTAGGTAACGGGTTACTTCGCTACCTGCTGGCGTGCTATCAATGCCCTTAACTAAGGTTTCCAAACCAATTTTTAGGTTTGTCTCGTGACCAAACACATCTAAAGTGCTTGAAGGGCTTAGATTGATAATCGATTTTAGACAAGTTTCATACGCGTCAGAATCACAATAACCGTCTTTTGCAACCTGTTGAACCAAAGCAACAGCCTGACACATTCCTGCGAAAGCGATAGTACGGTCATAAAGTGAATTTGCCACGTAGAAACTCCTTGTTAGATTCTTTCTTCAATAATGCCGCCACCAAGGCAAACATCATCTTTATAAAATACTGCTGACTGGCCCGGTGTCACTGCTACCTGAGGCTCGTCAAAGATAACTTTGATATTCTGATCATCAACAGGGATGATTGTACATGGAATATCCTGTTGGCGGTATCGGGTTTTTACCGTACAGCTTAGTGGTTCTTTAATTGGTTCTCTGTCCACCCAGTGAAGCTGCGATGCTAGCAGGCCTTTAGATTTCAGAAGAGGATGATCCGCACCCTGAACCGCAATAAGCACATTACGCTTTAGATCTTTATCTGCTACATACCACGGTTCTTCATTGCCGCCGCCACCTTTTTGGCCGCCAATATGAAGGCCTTTACGCTGACCAAGAGTATGGTACATCAGGCCCATATGCTCACCGATAACCTTGCCTTCCGGTGTTTCAATTTTACCCGGTTGTGCAGGGAGGTAGCGAGAAAGAAAATCTGTAAATTTGCGCTCACCGATAAAACAGATGCCGGTAGAATCTTTCTTCTTAGCGGTGATCAGATCTTGTTCCTCGGCAATACGGCGTACTTCAGGTTTTTCAAGTTCACCGACAGGGAACAGGCTGCGAGCAATCTGATCTGAGTCCAGAGTATATAGGAAGTAGCTTTGATCTTTGTTACCATCAAGGCCGCGTAGCATCTGAGGCTTTTCACCATTTTCAGGGAAAGTGCGACGAACATAATGGCCCATCGCAATATAGTCTGCGTCCAGTACATCATCAGCAAAGTCCAGAAATGCTTTAAACTTGATCTCTTTGTTGCAAAGAATATCAGGGTTGGGCGTACGGCCAGCTTTGTATTCTGCAAGGAAGTACTCGAAAACGTTGTCCCAGTACTCTGCTGCAAAGTTAATGGTGTGCAGATGAATGCCTAGCTTGTCACAAACAGCCTGTGCATCTCGCAGATCGTCCGCAGCTGTACAGTATTCCTCGTTGTCATCCTCTTCCCAGTTCTTCATGAACAGGCCCTCTACCTGATACCCCTGTTGCTGCAGAAGGTAGGCAGATACAGATGAATCAACACCACCGGACATACCGACAATGACTTTCTTTTGGCTATTTTCAGACATTGGCTAACACCACTATAAATACACGGGCGGTGATTCTATCAGAAAGATTCGTAAGGATACAGTTTAGAGACATTGTTCACAGTTTTGATTTTGGGAAACTCGGCTGTCGCCACGCAAAATACTCGCATTTTTGCCTTTTTCTGTCATAGTTGCGCAAAGATTTAGAGATTTGGTTGCGCAAGGATTTTATAGGATTAGCAAATAATGACTGAGAGCTCAGAATATATTGATGAAGCGATGCTTCTAGAAGTGATCGAAAACCAATTGGAAGATGGTAAACCTTTGAAAGCCAAAGAGACCCTGATGCGACTCACGATGACAGGTACTTCTCGTGAGGATGCTATCGCAATGATGGCATGTGCAGTGTCGATAGAAATTTTTGATGTAATGAAAAACCAGCAACCGTTTAACGAAAAACGTTACGCTGAACATTTAGATATGTTACCAGATATTAGCTTTATGGATGGCGAGTAACGTTTATCAAAAGTGCAGGGCGCTGAGCCCTGCATTTTAGCCACAACATTTTTTGAATTTCTTACCGCTGCCACACGGGCATGGATCGTTACGACCCACTTTCTCTGATTTTTCGGTGCTGTTCGATGGAAGAACGTTTGCTGGTATTTGTTCTTCGGGAAATACACCGTCGACATAGAACCAAAGGTCATTTTCTTTTAAAAAACGAGACTTTTCGTGCATACAGTGCTCGACACCGTCTTCTAATAAGAAGGCTTTAAACTCAACAAACCCTTCATCGCCATCTGGTTGTTTGGCAGAAACGACTTCCAGTCTTTGCCACTCTAGATTGATGGATTCCTGAATACCTTCGCGTTCGTTTTCAGCATGGCAAGAAGAGTGATAAGTGTTAACAACAAAATCGACTAATTTTAAAACATGCGCACTGTAACGTGCGCGCATTAATTGCTCAGGATAAATCGCGGCTTTGTGATCGTTGTGTACTGGTTTGCAACAAAAAGCGTACTCTTTGTTGCTGCCACATGGACATAAGTTTTGTTTAAGCACTAAAAAGTTCCTCTGCCCACTCACTTGATTCTACATAGCACTGTTGTATGTCTTCCGGGCTGAGATTTGTCTCGTTCAGCAGCAACTCAACTTCAGACCAGTTTGCGTGCTCGTAGGCGACAGACAAAGAGAGAATCGTACCTAAGATGCCTTGCCTGGTAAGTAGTGCCTGTTTTATTTCTTCATCAAGTGGTATGGAGTCGATAATCACATCCAGCGGTTGATCAAGTAGTGAATCGAGCAAAGAAAACATGCCAACCAAGAAAGCCTGGCTTCTATCCAAGCGTTTATCATGCGCATGTAGCATCAACTCGCAGCGCCTCGCTCGTTGGATAGACAAGCTGTACAACGCATCAGGCTTGTTTTCCTGTCCAGTTGCAATCGCGACAAGTGCAATAAACTTACGCAACCTTTCTTGGCCTAAATATACTAAAGCCTGGTGGAAAGAGCTGATTTGTGAAGTGATATTTGCTGACGAGTTGACGTATCTAAGTAACTTATAAGAAAGCGATACATCCTGCGATACTATGCGGTCTACCGCTTCGTAATTTATGTCGTCAGCAGCCACTTCTTTACAAAGCTGAACAACGGTTAAGAATGAAGGTTGGATTGCTTTTTGCTGGATGATTTCTGGTTTGCTGAAGAAATACCCCTGAAAGTATTTAAAACCTACAGAAAGTGCTTGTTGAAATTCTTCGTAAGTTTCTACTTTTTCAGCAAGAAATTCGATATGGGTGCCTTTTAGTCGCTGGATAAATTTAGCGGCCTTTTCAATAGAGACTATTCTGATATCAAACTTGATTAAGGCGATATAAGGAAGAAACCTCTTCCATTCTGGGCTAGGAACAAAGTCATCAAGCGCTATCTTGTATCCTTTGGCGTGCAGTGCCTTTATTGCTTCTAGTAACTCATCCGTAGGTTCACAATCTTCCAGTATCTCAACAACGATGTTTTTCTTTGGGAACAGAGCAGGGACCTGATTAATCAGGCTGGTATATGGAAAATTAACAAAACCTAGCTTCCCACCGATTGATGTGTTGTGAGCACTAAGGAACTGATCTGAGAGTAGTCGGCTAGTCGCCAACTCCGGTTCAACTTCCGGGAAGGTGTTCTTGGGGCCATCCCGAAATAGCAACTCGTATGCAACAGTGTTTTTATCAGCATCGAGGATCGGTTGACGAGCGACATAAGAATATTTCATGTGTTCTTACTGTACTTCCCTTAGTAAAACATATAACACTAAACTCTAATGGTACGATGAATTAGTGAAAAAATCATGAGTTGATATAGTTTAATTATCGGTTGTTAGTTTTTGAAAATCTCTGACTTCCAACCTTTTTTCATCCTTGGTTACTACTAATACTGAACCTTGTTTGTACCAGTCACCAAGAACAATTCTGGTCTTGTTAGCAAAATTGTGAACTGCGGGACGATGTGTGTGACCGTGAATCATCATGTTACTGCTATGAAGCGCCAAGATTCGTTCAACTTCGGCTTGGTTAACGTCCATGATTTCAAGTGATTTCTCTTTTTTCTCTTCGCCAATATCCGATTGAACTTTGGAGACAATTTTTTTCTTAACGAAAAGTGGAAGTCGGTTATATACCCATTGTAACCATGGCTGGTGTACTTTTTCGCGGTAAGCCAGGTACTTGTGATCATCTATACATAGGGTATCACCGTGAAGGATCAAGGTTTTTTCACCATATAGGTCGATAACACTGACTTCATCCAGAATAGTCATTCCGGTTTCTTTACCAAAACGTTTTCCAACAAGAAAATCGCGATTACCCTGGATAAAATAACAAGGTACACCTTTACTCGTCAGTGATTTAAAAGCCTGCTTAATTTTTTGATTAAATGGATTGTTGTCGTCATCACCAACCCAGAACTCAAAAAGATCACCAAGAACATACAGAGCATCAGCGTGTATGGCTTCGTTTTCCATAAATGCCATAAAGCAATGAGTGATATCAGGTTGGGAAGGGGTGAGGTGGAGATCAGATATAAAAAGTGTCGTCATAATGGAATAAGGGAAGCTTGCGCTTCCCTATATATCTTACTCTTCGATAGTTGTTCCAGTGATAACCACTTCTTCTAGTGGTACATCCTGGTGCATACCCATAGTGCCAGTACTAACACCCTTGATCTTGTTAACGATCTCCATGCCTTCTACAACTTCAGCGAATACACAGTAACCCCAACCATCAAGACTTTCTGATTTAAAGTCCAGGAATGTGTTGTTGTTTACGTTGATAAAGAATTGAGAGCTTGCAGAATGCGGTTCCATTGTGCGAGCCATCGCTAATGTACCGACTTTGTTGCTCAGGCCATTGTTCGCTTCGTTTTTGATTGGTGCACGAGTCGCCTTCTCTTTCAGGCCAGAAGTCATACCGCCACCCTGGATCATGAAACCGTCAATAACACGGTGGAACAGAGTGTTGTCGTAAAAACCATCTTTACAGTACTGTAGGAAGTTCGCGCTAGTTTCTGGTGCTTTCTCTTCGTTTAGCTGAACTTTGATGTCGCCAAAGTTGGTATGAAGGACGATCATGATTAATTCCTTTCGATTTATTCAGGTTGTAATGCGAGTTCATTAGAACTCCGATGAACCTAGTCTAGCTGAACATTGCTTACAATCAAACCTTAGCTGTATTTCAGGTACTTAATTGAACAATTTAAGAGCAGAATTGGAGTGACTTAAAGCAGATGGAATTGTTATACTCTCGCTCTGATTTTATTAATTAAGTCCAGATAGAGATCATGCTGAAAATATATAACACACTCACACGAAAGAAAGAGGAATTTAAACCCATTACTGCCGGTAAAGTCGGTATGTATGTCTGTGGAGTGACTATTTACGATCTCTGTCATATCGGTCACGGTCGTACGTTCGTTTCTTTTGATGTGGTTTCACGTTACCTGCGTTACCTGGGTTACGATCTTAATTTCGTTCGTAACATTACAGATATCGATGACAAAATCATCAAACGTGCTGCTGAGAATGGTGAAAGCTGTGATTCTCTGACTGAGCGCCTTATTCAGGACATGTATCAAGACTTTGATTCCCTGAACATGAAGCGTCCGGATGTCGAACCTCGTGCAACGCACTACATCAAAGAGATTGTTGAGCTGGTTGAACGTTTGATTGAGCGCGGATTTGCTTATGTTGCCGATAACGGTGACGTGATGTTTGAAGTAAGCAAGTACGATGAGTACGGTCGTCTTTCTAAGCAAGATCTTGAGCAACTTCAGGCCGGTGCTCGTGTTGATGTAGAAAGCGCGAAGAAAAGCCCACTTGATTTCGTACTATGGAAAATGTCTAAACCGGGTGAGCCTACTTGGGAATCGCCATGGGGCCCGGGTCGTCCTGGCTGGCACATTGAATGTTCGGCAATGAACTCTGCGATCCTTGGTAACCACTTTGATATCCATGGCGGTGGTTCGGATCTTCAGTTCCCTCACCACGAGAATGAGATCGCTCAGTCATGCTGTGCTCACGATACCCAGTATGTAAATACCTGGATGCACAGTGGCATGGTAATGGTTGACAAAGAGAAGATGTCTAAATCTCTCGGTAACTTCTTTACTATTCGTGATGTGCTTCAGCACTATGACGCGGAAACCGTTCGTTACTTCCTGATGTCCGGTCATTACCGTAGTCAGCTAAACTACAGTGAAGAGAACCTGAATCAGGCCAGAGCGTCACTAGAGCGTCTGTATACGGCTCTTCGTGGCTTAGATATGTCTGCTGAGCCAGCGGGTGGCGAAGCTTATGTTCAGCGCTTTACCGATGCAATGAACGATGACTTCAACACACCTGAAGCGTATTCAGTACTATTCGATATGACACGCGAGATCAACCGCCTGAAGAATGAAGATGTAGTAACAGCTTCTAAGTTAGGTGCGCTGATGCGTGAGCTTGCTGATGTGATTGGTATTCTTTATCAAGATCCTGAAGCATTTCTGAAAGGTGATGCAGGCAATGATGATGAAGTGGCTGAAATTGAAGCACTGATCAAGCTAAGAAACGATTCTCGTGCAGCAAAAGATTGGGCAAATGCAGATATGGCTCGTGACAAGCTGAACGAAATGGGTATCGTTTTGGAAGACGGACCGGAAGGTACGACTTGGAGAAGAGGCTAACCTTCTCTTTTCATTGAATTTCATACGCCCTGAGATATTTCTCGGGGCTATTTTTTATTTAAGACGAAAGAATATCGTCAACGATTTGATACAAGCAGAGGACCGCCCAGTGGCTCAGATGTACTTCTACTATTCCGCAATGAATGCGGGTAAATCTACCACCCTTTTGCAATCTTCGTTCAATTATCAGGAACGAGGCATGAATCCGGTAATTTTTACTGCTGCGCTGGATGACAGATACGGTGTAGGAAAAGTAAGCTCTCGAATTGGTTTGCAGTCAGATGCTCATCTATTTCGACCAGATACAGATCTTTATCAGGCAGTAGAGAAGCTGTACAAAGAAGAGAAGCTTCATTGTGTACTTGTTGATGAGTGTCAGTTTTTGTCGAGAGAGCAGGTTTATCAACTAACTGAGGTGGTGGATAAGCTGAACGTTCCGGTACTGTGTTATGGGCTTCGTACAGATTTTCTTGGCGAGTTGTTTGAGGGAAGTAAATATCTGCTTTCGTGGGCGGATAAGTTAATTGAGCTTAAGACAATTTGTCACTGCGGTCGTAAGGCGAATATGGTAATTCGTACTGATGAACACGGTAATCCGATTGCGGAAGGTGATCAGGTGGCGATTGGTGGGAATGACCGATATGTGTCTGTATGTCGTCAGCACTATAAAGAGGCGTTGGGGAAGTAGGGTAGTCGGCTTACCGGATATACTCTACTCCATAAACCGCTCAGGTTAGTTGAATGAGTTGATGTAACCTTCAGTGGTTCGCATGTTTATTCCGTAGAGTACACCCGGAAAGCCTCTCTAGAACCTTCCGGGTGTTAAAGAATTACACCCCAGTACCAAACTGTTTCGCTGAGTAAGCTACTCGCTCTTCGGGTCTTGGGTAGTCTATTGGCGGCAGGTCTTCCAGGTTTAAGTTTTCGATATGCTGAAGACGAGGAAGGATGCCGCAGCCATTTGCTATCTGGATTGCCAGACCTGGGCGGGCGTTAAGCTCCAGTACCATTGGGCCTTCTTCTTTATCCAGAACCATGTCTGTACCCATATAGCCAAGTCCAGTCATTTCCCACGCGCTAGAAGCCAGCGTTAATAGCTTCTCCCAATGCGGTACCTGAAGAGTGCTCAAGTCCTTTCCGGTGTCAGGGTGATGTGTCACTGGCTGGTCGAACTGAACCGCTCGAACGGCTTTTCCAGTCGCGATATCTATCCCTACCCCCACAGCACCCTGGTGTAGGTTTGCTTTTCCGTCGGATGCAGCAGTTGAAAGACGCATCATGGCCATCACAGGGTAGCCTTTGAAGACGATAATGCGTACGTCAGGCACGCCTTCATAGCTAAAGCCTTCAAAGCAATCATCGAACTTGATCAGGTTTTCGACGACGGCAACATCATTTTTGCCACCCAGAGAAAACAGGCCAGCAAGTGTATTACTGATATGGCGTTCGACATCTGCTTCGTTGATAGTTGCGCCTGAAGGTTTAGTGTAAACACCATCTTTGTGAGAGACGATAACCAGAATACCTTTACCACCACTTCCCTGAGCGGGTTTTATTACAAAACCCGGCCAGTTTTTTACCATCTTGTGAACGGTTTTCACAGTAGACTGTGTACTAATCACGCCAATTAAGGCGGGTGTTGTTGCTCCTGCTTTTTCTGCGATGATTTTAGTCTTTAACTTATCATCTACCAGAGGGTACTTTTTTCGGTCGTTGTAACGGCCGATATAGCTATGGTTCCTCTGGTTCATCCCCATTATGCCTTTATCACGAAGTTTAAAAGGGGAGGTTAGTTTTCCAAGCATAGGCTTAGTCCTCCGATAATGGCTGGAAGCGTCTTAGTTCTGTCAGGCGGTAACCTGTGTAGTTACCCAGAGCCAGAATTGCGGCCAGAACCAGAAGTTGAACACCGATAAAGTTGAATGTCAGGTGCTGAATAAACGGGTTAGTCATTGCCAGGTAAACAATAACCGCAGTGAGTAGAGAACCACCGCCCTGAATCAGCACTTCTTTCGCCCCTTCTTCTTCCCAAAGAATCGACATACGTTCGATTGTCCAGGAGAGGATGATCATAGGGAAGAAGGTGATACTCAGACCTTCCGTTAGACCAACACGGAAAGCAACAACAGTAAACACAGAAATAATGAGTATTACAGTAATGATTACTGCGGATATCCGGGCAACTAACAAAAGATTTAGCTTTGTTAAGTAGCCACGAATGACCAGGCCGGTTCCCACAATAAGTAAGAAGCCAACAATACCCGTAACTAGCTGAGTCTGTACGAAAGCTACTGCGATAAGAACCGGCATAAAGGTACCGGAAGTCTTAAGCCCCACGATGATCCTCAGGAATACAACGATAAGAGCACCAATAGGAATCAGCATGATGGTCTTGAACATAGATTGCTCTTCGAGTGGCAAGCTATGTATCGAGAAGTTTATCAGGTTGTCTGCTTCAATTTTCGCGCTTGTTGCGGACTTAGGGGACACTTCCTGAGCAATCATTGAGAAGTGTACCTGACTATTTTTGCCGCCAATGACATCTAGCAGAGAAACATTGGATTCGTCCCAAACAAGTACATGGTTAGGCTGCCCTTGAGCACCCGATTCTGGGTCGAACAAGATCCAGTTTTTGCCATCCCAGACCTGAACCATTTGGGTGATGCTCTGGCGTCGACGACCGTCTTCTAGGAAGATGACACCAACAATCTTATTATGGATATCAGAATAAGAAAGAATGCGAGAGGTGGTTTTAGCCTTTGAATCTTCACCAAGAAGTAGGGATGCATTCTGACTATCCGAGTCATTTAACGCTTTAATCAGCTCACGAGTGAAGGTGATGTTGTCCGCAGAGCGTTGAGTGGCTTTATCGATAATTGCCTGTGCTGCTGCTTCTTGTGGGCCGTCAAGTGTTGGCTTCAAAATTGGATTGTCAGATGGCGGAATTGGTTTAACATCCGCACGTTCATCTTCTAAAAACTGGGTTTTGTAGTAGATGGTTTGAGCGCCATTTGCGTGGCGTACAGACCACTCAGCACGTCGACCAATATCAGTTTCAAGGTAAGCAACGCCGTAACCTGGTGACGATGAAGATTCTTCAATGAGAGTATAACCTTGCTGTGTGCTTGGTGCGGCCAACGACACCTTTGCAGGTTCACCAATGCCGCTAAATTCGATTCTGGCTTCTATATCCCACACCTGACGTTTTTCACCAGGTGTCCACGGTACACCGTAATTATCATGTCGGGTAATACACAGAGAGATACCTGCAACGACTAATAATCCGATCAGTAGGTAGAAAGGAACTCTTGAAATCATAATTTTCCCTAACTTTGATTATTTTTATCTGACGTAGAAAGAAGGAAACGTTTACTGACATCGACAACCGCTATGTCTTTAATAAACTCTCTTCCCAATAAGATAGAGTGGCTCATATGAGAGCGATCTGCCAATGTAAATTGTGATTTTTCATGGATATTTCCAATCTTGACCCACAATTCTATTACTGGACGTTTTTCTAACTTATTTTCTGATGATACTTGTCGAATGTTTACGTATCTTTGAACAGGTGCTTCTATCCAGTCTTGCTCTCCCTTCGGGGCGCTCGGTTCATTTAGGTGGAATCGCACCCAGGTTTTGCCTTCGCGTTCAAACTCCTGAAGATCGATAGCGTTCAGTGAAGAGGTTTTTGCGCCAGTGTCAATGCGTGCATCAAACGACTTATCTAACGAATCTATTGTGACGGATTCTATTGCACCAAGTACAATTAATTCGTCCGAAACTGTTGTCTGACTCAAAGAAGAAACGTTTTTATTTTCAGCTGGTTGTGCTTTTTTCTGGCTTTGACCCGAAGCTTTGGCGTTGTCTTGTTCTATCTTTTGCTCGAGATAAACCATCTCTTGTTTTAAGGCGACAACTTCATCTTCGAGGCTTTCGATATAGTCAGACTGATTGCTAACTGCAAGGTTTATTATTGAAAGCTTTTGATTGAGATTGGTTTCAGACTGCTGGATTGCGTCAATCGTGTCCTTACTGTACTTCTCTCCATTTGTGAGTGTGCATCCTGACAGCAGCGACAGGACCACAAGTGAAAGAACGGTCGTTTTCATTGACTACCTTATTTTGGCTAAAAAATTGAGACCCGGTGGGAGTTTAGCCTACAAAGAAGGGTGCGAGAAGCACCCTATTGTTAGCATTAAGTCAGAGAATCGAATTTGATTATATAGTCAGCAGATTTATGGGTTTCTTGCGACTAATATTGCTCTTCTTGGTGCAGGATAACCTTCGACAGTCTTTGTCGGGTCTTCTTTATCAAGATAATCAGGTAGTGAGTTATGCGTCATCCAGGTGGTTGTTCTCTGTTCACCTGTAGTCGTCACGTTCTCATCGACGATTCTGACATCCTCAAATCCGGTTTTCTCTAGCCAGACTTTTAATGCTTTTGCTGATGGGAAGAAGTACACGTTTCTCATCTGAGCATAACGATCAACAGGGACAAGTACTGCGTTCTCATCACCTTCGATTACCAAAGTCTCCAGAATGAGTTCACCACCAGATACGAGTTGGTTTTTCAATTGAATCAGATGGTCTAGCGGTGACCTACGATGATATAAGACGCCCATGCTGAACACGGTGTCAAAAGCTTTAAGTTCTGGCAGTTGCTCAATACCGAGAGGAAGCAAGTGAGCTCGCTGATCATTGCCCATCAGTTTACGAATCGCTTCAAACTGAACGAGGAAAAGGTGGGATGGGTCGATACCAACACACAAGCGTGCGCCTTCTCCTAACATTCTCCACATGTGGTAACCGTTGCCACAGCCGACATCAAGTACTGAGCGATCTTTTAAGGGAGAAATATGTGGCAACACACGATCCCATTTCCAATCGGAACGCCATTCAGTATCGATATGGATACCGTGCATTTCGTATGGGCCTTTACGCCAAGGGTGGAAGGTTTTAAGTAGGTTTTCCAGTTTCTTTAGTTCACCGTTAGGAAGCGGTTCGTTGTTTGAAACCGATACAGATGCTTTAAGATCAATATGGTCTGGTGTTCCATCTGGGATCTTTTTAAGGGCTTTTAACCAGCGCTCGAAATCACCATGTTCCGCATTTTGCCAGTCGGTAAGTTGTTGCGGAAGAATGTTTAGCCAGGGCTGGAGAACCGTGTCCTGAGCAATAAGTTTGTAGAAATCTGAAAAATTAAACATTATTAAAATCTTTAGTCGCTTATTTAATTGCGTACATTGAGCCAAAGTTAAAGCACTGGAACCAAACTTCAACACTACTGAATCCGATCTCAGAGAGACGTTTTTTATGCATTGGAACAGAGTCAGGAATCAACACGTTTTCGATAGCGCTTCGTTTTTGACTGATTTCCAGTTCGCTGTAGCCATTTGCTCGTTTAAAATCGTGGTGAAGGTCTATCAGCAACTCATTAGAGCGCTCATCTTCGAAGATGTATTTTTCTGACAAGATCAAAATGCCGCCAGGACGCAAACCCATGTATATTTTCTCAAGTAGCGCATGGCGATCTTCAGGAGATAGAAATTGCAGAGTAAAGTTCAGCACGACCATGCTGGCATTCTCAATGTCGACATCTCGAATATCTGCTTCAACGACATTCACGGGTGTATCAGAGCGATAAGCGTTGACATGCAACTTACACCTTTCCACCATCGCTTTAGAGTTGTCGATAGAGTATATGGTGCATCCTTCCTGCTTAATATTACGTCGGATAGAAAGGGTAGATGCCCCTAGAGAACAACCCAGATCGTAGATATTGCTGTTTGGCTTTACAAAACGCTCAGCAAGCATTCCGATTGCCGACACTATGTTACTGTAGCCTGGAACCGAACGCTGAATCATATCCGGAAACACTTCAACTACATTTTCATCAAACGAGAAGTTACCAATATTATCGATTGGAGATGAGAATATATCGTCTCTGTTGTTCATATCAGGGTATCCGCCACTAAAAATTGGGGGCGTATTTTATGAGATTCGGCGGGTTATGTCACTTAAAACATATCTAGCTGTTGCTGATCTGAGTTCGCAGGAAAATCCGGGAGCTTTGGAAGAGGGCATTGTGTCTGCAACTGTCTATGCAAGGCTAAAGCGAGTTCCGGGGCTTCTATATTGTCTGGAGTATGAATCATCAGATAAGGTTGCTTTCCTTCTGCTACCCATAGAGGTAACTTTTTCAACCATGGAGTAAAAAATGCGTTGTTCTCTTCTAGGTCTGGATGACCGATAAAACGAATCATAGGGTTGTGAGCGGTTGCAATAGCGTGTACTGGTACTTTAGGTTTCTTTTTATGAGCGTCTATAACGGCTTCGCTAGTCGGAGCCGCGGAAAATACTGGCCGGCTATCCATGATAATCCTGTTGATCTCTTTCTCTATTAACCAGTGGTTAAACGCTTTTTCATTCTCGTCCTTGGCAAAAAATCCTTGATGGCGCACCTCGACGCCTAGTTTTACCTCTTTAGGCATCATTTCACAAAATGTAATTAGTGCAGAAAGGTGCTCTGGTGAGAAGGATGCGGGTAACTGGATAGTCCATTGCCCAATTTTGCTAAACAAAGGCTCCATAACAGACAGAAACTCATGAAGGAGCCCCTGACAATTTCGTAACTGATTTTGGTGAGTAATTGAGGAGGGAAGTTTGAACGTGAACTTAAAATCTTCAGGTGTCGACCGATTCCATGCATCTACCGTCTGGCTGGAGGGCGTCGCATAGAACGTGGTGTTACCCTCTACAGTATTAAAAACAGCTGCGTATTTCTCCAACCTCTCTGCGGGCTTGGTTCCTTTTCCATAGAAGGAGTTGAGCCAATGGTTGTGAGACCAAAGCGTTAATCCAAGCCGAATTGGGACGGTGTCCATTGCAGTTCCTTTCTAAAGCCCTATTACTAATAACTCTACAAAACTCTCTCTTAAATTACTAAGAGAGAATTTTACATAAACGTTATAAATTGATTGTTTTCTGGTCGATTTAAAGAAAGAGGTCATTTTTTATAAGAAAAAGTATCAGCAAAGGTCGATTTTAAACGACTTTCCGAGTATAAATGTGGGTTCGAACGCAGATAGGAAAAAGGTCCGTCTGCACTGGCATTAATTGAATTAAGAGATTGGGAATTTCATTATGCGTACCCAGTATTGTGGTCACCTGAACAAGTCCCTTGTTGGACAAACTGTTGAACTGTGCGGTTGGGTAAACCGTCGCCGCGATTTAGGCGGTCTTATTTTCGTTGATATGCGAGATCGCGAAGGTATCGTTCAGGTAGTTGTTGACCCGGATATGAAGGACGTTTTTGAAGTCGCCAACCAACTTAGAAACGAATTCTGCATCAAGTTTACAGGTGAAGTTCGTGCTCGCCCGGAAAGCCAGATCAACAAAGATATGGCAACTGGTGAAGTTGAAGTGCTGGCAACTGGCCTGGAAATCATCAACAAATCTGATGTGCTTCCACTGGATTTCAACCAGAATAACACGGAAGAGCAGCGTCTGAAGTATCGCTACATCGATCTTCGTCGCCCGGAAATGAGCAATAACATCAAGCTACGTGCAAAAGCATCTAGCTTTGTTCGTCGCTTTCTGGACGGTAACGATTTCCTGGATATTGAAACCCCAGTTCTGACAAAAGCAACGCCAGAAGGTGCTCGTGACTACCTTGTACCGTCTCGTGTTCATAAAGGTAGTTTCTACGCACTTCCTCAGTCGCCACAGCTATTTAAACAGTTGCTGATGATGTCTGGTTTTGACCGTTACTACCAGATTGTTAAGTGTTTCCGTGACGAGGACCTTCGCGCTGACCGTCAGCCTGAATTTACTCAGATCGATATCGAAACTTCATTCATGTCTGCGGATCAGGTTCGTGAAGTGACTGAGCGCATGATTCGTGAAATGTGGCAGGAACTGCTGAACGTAGACCTTGGTCAGTTTCCGGTGATGCCATTTGAAGAAGCGATTCGTCGTTTCGGTAGCGATAAGCCCGATCTACGTAACCCGCTAGAGCTGGTGGACGTGGCTGATCTGGTGAAAGACGTTGAGTTTAAAGTATTCTCTGGTCCAGCTAACGATGAAAAAGGTCGCGTAGCTGTACTTTGTGTACCGGGTGGCGCAAAACTGACTCGTAAGCAGATTGACGAGTATGGCAAGTACGTAGGTATCTACGGTGCGAAAGGTCTGGCGTGGATGAAGGTGAACGACATCGATGCAGGCATGGAAGGCATTCAGTCTCCGGTTGCTAAGTTCCTCAGCGAAGACGTTATCAAAGGACTTCTTGAGCGCACTGGTGCTAAGTCTGGTGACATCATCCTGTTTGGTGCAGACAAAGCGAATACCGTTGCAGAAGCGATGGGCGCACTTCGCCTTAAAGTGGGTATCGATCTTGAGCTTACTGATACTTCTGCGTGGAAACCACTTTGGGTTGTTGATTTCCCAATGTTCGAAGAAGATGATGAGGGTAACTTGCACGCGATGCACCACCCATTCACTTCTCCATTAGGTGTAACCGCTGCGGAGCTAAAAGAGAACCCTGCATCAGCAAACTCTAACGCTTACGATATGGTTATTAACGGCTACGAAGTGGGTGGTGGTTCTGTTCGTATCCATAACGCAGAGATGCAATCAGCAGTATTTGATATTCTGGGTATCGAAGAAGATGAGCAGCAGAAGAAATTTGGCTTCCTGCTTGATGCTCTGAAGTTTGGTACGCCACCGCATGCTGGTTTGGCATTCGGTCTCGACCGTCTGGTTATGCTGCTATGTGGTACGGAAAATATCCGTGACGTGATTGCATTCCCTAAAACAACAGCAGCAGCGTGTCTGATGACAGATGCGCCAAGCCTTGCAAATCCAGCAGCGCTTGAAGAGCTTGCAATTGCAGTGACAACTGCGAAAGAGAAAGACGCTGAGTAAAATTGCAAATGCATTGATAAAAAGCCGGGGCAAGCCCCGGCTTTTTGTGTCTGCGATTTGATAAATCGTATGGATTCCTTCAACCTAGATGATTCGTCAAGAGTATCATTAAGGTGAAAGGACATACTGATGCGTATTCTGTTTGTTGCGCTTTTAGGCTTATCGCTATTGGGGTGTGCAAGTGAAGATTCTCGCCCCTTCAATATTAAGAACCTTGCTAAATCCGATGTTGATTTGGTGACAGAGATTCACCTTGAGCAACTAAGAACTCTAACTGAACAACTAATCATCAAGCTTTATAAACGGAACCCCAGAGAGTTGAAAAAAAACTCTGGGATGACAATCGATGCCAGAGTCGCTCAGTTGATGACGGTAAACCGTCCAGAGAAGGGTTTCATTGAGCTCGGATATATGGATGGAGTGGATGTCTTGCCTCTCGCGTTTTCAAAAGAGTTCAAAGGGGACAGGGTCTTCGCTTTGATGTCTGGTATCACTGGTATGTTAAGCGCGTCGTATGAAAACAAGCTTGAGTTTTATCTGATAGACGATATTGATGAGCAGAAACTTTATAACAGCGCACGTAATCTAGAGAAGATTGCGTGGCAATTAAACAACTCAAAATATGACGATGGCACTTTGTTGTTGCTGACAAACGGTTATGACAAAAATGGCGTGGCGAACTTTAGTTACGAAAGAATATTAGGCCAGTTGATCATCATTCAGGATACGATGGCGACAATAATCGCAGATAGTAATAACCGAACAATTAATAAAGTAGTACACAGTGTCGCGTCTTTGACGTTTTTCCCAATTTAATGATGCTATTTACTTAAGCGCATTTAGACAGGACATTTCATGATAATTCTAGGTATAGACCCGGGTTCACGAATTACCGGATACGGGGTTATACGACAGGAGGGAAGACACCTCCATTATTTAGGCAGCGGTTGTATCCGTACCTCAGAAGACGCTTTACCGGGCAGATTGAAACAGATATATGCAGGAGTAAGTGAGATTATTACTCAGTTTCAGCCAGATGCTTTCGCCATTGAACAGGTGTTTATGGCGCGAAATGCAGACTCTGCGCTTAAACTCGGACAGGCTAGGGGAAGTGCTATCGTTGCGGCTGTGAATGCGGAGCTGCCGGTTTATGAGTATGCAGCAAGGTTAATCAAACAGGCAGTCGTGGGCACAGGTGGCGCAGATAAAGCGCAGGTGCAACATATGGTGATGAGTATGCTTAAATTGCCGGCAAAACCACAGGCCGATGCAGCAGATGCGCTTGGTGTCGCGATATGTCATGCAAATACAAATAAAACCCTGATTGCGTTGGCGGGCAAAGCAACTTCTGCGAAAAAAGGCCGGTATCGCTAGCCGATTCTATATCACTTATCTTTTTACTGGATAAATAGCCAGTAATTTATTACTATCTTCCAAATTCTAAGTACACATTACCCAAAGGAACACATCTGTGATTGGACGTCTTCGCGGAACGCTTATTGAAAAACAACCACCAGAACTGCTTATTGAGGTAGCTGGAATCGGTTATGAAGTACAGATGCCAATGAGCTGCTTCTATGAGTTGCCTGAGATTGGACAAGAAGCCGTTGTCTATACTCACTTTGTCGTCAGAGAAGATGCGCAGCTACTATACGGTTTTAATACGGTAAAAGAACGTGCACTTTTTAGAGAAGTGATTAAGGCTAATGGTGTTGGTCCTAAACTTGGTTTGGCAATTCTGTCAGGCATGACTGCGGCACAGTTTGTTGGTTGTGTTGAACGTGAAGATATCTCTACTCTGATTAAACTCCCGGGTGTTGGTAAGAAAACCGCAGAAAGACTAGTTGTGGAGATGAAAGACCGTTTGAAAGGGTGGGGCGCTGGAGACTTGTTCACACCAGCGACTGACGCGGCTCCAATGGATAGTATTTCTGGAAGTGAGAGCTCAACACCTACAAATGCTGTAGACGAAGCTGTTAGCGCTCTGATTGCTCTTGGCTATAAGCCTCAGCAAGCTTCGAAAGTGGTTTCTCAGGTGGCATCAGAAGATATGACGAGTGAGACTCTGATTCGCGAAGCCCTTAAATCCATGGTTTAAGAACCCTGAATATTAAAGAGTAGATTATGATTGAAGCCGATCGCCTGATAGCACCAGATAATCCGACCTTTAGAGATGAAGATGTTATTGATAGGGCTATACGTCCAAAAAAGCTCGCGGATTATCAGGGGCAAGACCATGTTCGCGATCAGATGGAGATTTTCATTAAAGCAGCTCAGCAGCGAAGTGAAGCGCTAGATCATCTCCTGATATTTGGACCTCCCGGTCTTGGTAAAACCACGCTTGCGAATATTGTCGCTAACGAGATGGAAGTCAATATCAGAACTACTTCCGGTCCGGTGTTAGAAAAAGCAGGGGATTTGGCGGCATTGCTGACGAATCTGGAAGAGAATGATGTTCTGTTTATTGACGAGATTCACCGCTTAAGCCCTATGGTTGAAGAGGTGTTATATCCGGCAATGGAAGACTACCAATTGGACATCATGATTGGTGAAGGCCCTGCGGCACGCTCAATTAAAATAGATTTGCCACCCTTTACGCTGATTGGTGCAACGACAAGAGCGGGCTCTTTAACCTCGCCACTACGAGACAGATTTGGTATTGTCCAGCGGCTTGAATATTACAAAGTTTCTGATCTACAAAACATCGTTCAAAGAAGTGCAGATTGTTTGAACCTTTCAATGGAACCGGCTGGTGCAATGGAAGTGGCAAGACGAGCAAGAGGCACGCCGCGTATTGCTAATCGACTACTAAGACGAGTTCGTGACTACGCGGAAGTAAAAGGCGATGGGCATATCTGTGGTGACATCGCGGATAAAGCACTGGATATGTTAGATGTGGATAGCCAGGGCTTTGACTATATGGATAGAAAACTTCTGTTAGCAATCATGGAAAAATTTGGTGGTGGTCCTGTGGGACTGGATAACCTCGCAGCAGCGATTGGTGAAGAAAAAGACACCATTGAAGATGTTTTGGAACCTTATCTTATCCAACAAGGATACCTTCAAAGAACACCAAGAGGTCGAATAGCGACCAATCGTGCCTATCTTCACTTCGGTCTTGATACATCTGAGTAACATTTGAAGTGGCCAAAGCGGGCTTTTTCTCCTGCTTTGGCTGATTTTGTTTGGGACATTTGCTCTAGAAGTGACATGTATAAGATCACATTTTAATCAATCGATAATCTAATCAATTATTTTTTCCTCCCCTCATAAACTTGTTATTAAACGGCTGTTTAAAACGATAAATCCCCATAAACTCTATGGTTTGAGTTGATCTGGATCAGTTTTGTCTTCTATGTGCTACAAATTGGTTCGATTGTTTGATTTAAATCAAGGCGAATTTTATTCATAAAAATTTTGAAAGAAGAATGCTTTGGGAGTAGTATTAGCTCTAGCTATATTAGTAGTGTCTTAACAAAAAAATAACCATTGAGACACAATATGTTAACAACGAGATTTTGCCCTTATGGGTTGAGTCTTGTTGTGATTTTTTAAGCCCAAATGGATGCAAGAGCATCAGTGTCATTCAGCCGACACAAAAGGAGTTACAATGATAGATATAGATGTAGTCGATCTATCGCGGTTGCAGTTCGCGCTCACAGCGATGTATCACTTTTTATTTGTTCCTCTGACTTTAGGTATGGCGTTTCTTCTGGCCATAATGGAGTCTCTCTATGTTATGACGGACAAGCAAATCTACAAGGACATGACTAAGTTCTGGGGTAAGCTTTTCGGTATTAACTTCGCACTCGGTGTTGCCACCGGTCTTACCATGGAGTTCCAGTTTGGTACTAACTGGTCTTACTATTCCCACTACGTAGGTGATATATTCGGCGCCCCTCTTGCTATCGAAGCACTAGTTGCATTTTTCCTCGAATCCACCTTTGTTGGTCTTTTCTTCTTTGGCTGGGAGCGTTTATCCAAGCGTCAGCACCTTGCTGTTACCTGGTTGGTTGCTCTTGGTTCTAACTTCTCTGCACTTTGGATTCTGGTCGCGAACGGCTGGATGCAAAACCCAGTAGGTTCTGAGTTTAACTTTGAATCTATGCGCATGGAGATGGTGAGCTTCTCTGAACTGGTATTAAACCCAGTAGCTCAGGTGAAATTTGTTCATACGGTAGCTTCTGGTTACACAACAGGAGCAATGTTCATTCTTGGTATCAGCGCATGGTATCTGCTTAAGGGACGTGATGTCGCTTTCGCTCGCCGTTCTTTTGCAATCGCTGCTTCTTTTGGTATGGCCTCTATCCTGTCAGTTATTATCCTTGGTGACGAATCTGGTTATGAGCTTGGTGACGTGCAGAAAGTAAAACTTGCAGCGATTGAAGCTGAGTGGCATACAGAGCCTGCACCAGCCGCGTTTACGTTGTTTGGCCTGCCAAATCAAGAAACGATGCATACTGATTACGCAATTAAGATCCCTTACGTAATGGGTATTATCGCCACTCGCTCTATAACAGAAGAAGTGACGGGTATCGCTGATCTTAAAGTAGAGCACGAAGAGCGTATTCGTAACGGTATGTATGCCTACGAGCTATTGGAAAAACTTCGTGCTGGTGATAAGTCTGAAGCCAACATACAGGCATTTGACGAAGTGAAGAATGACCTGGGTTATGGTTTGCTTCTGAAGCGTTACACAGAAAACGTAGTGGATGCGACGGAAGATCAGATTCAATCTGCGGTCGATGACTCTATCCCAACTGTGTGGCCACTATTCTGGTCATTCCGTATCATGGTTGCATGTGGCTTTATTATGCTGTTTGTATTCGGTGCTGCGTTTTTTCAGACTTGTCGACAAAAGATCGGTCAGAAAAAGTGGGTTTTGAAAGCGGCACTATTTAGCATCCCTCTACCGTGGATAGCTATTGAAGCCGGGTGGTTTGTCGCTGAATATGGTCGACAGCCATGGGCCGTTGGTGAAATTCTTCCTGTAGATGTGGCCGCTTCTGCGCTATCTGCTGGTCAAATCTGGATGTCCCTGGCAGCAATTCTTGCTCTCTATACTGTGTTCCTTATTGCAGAAGTTTACCTGATGGTGAAGTTTGCACGTAAAGGACCAAGCAGCCTTAAAACAGGCCGCTATCACTTTGAACAAAATGGCAGCTCTGCACAAGATGCAGTAAACCGCCAAGTAGAAGCGTAAGTAGGGAGAAGAGCTATGTTTGATTACGAAGTCTTACGACTTGTTTGGTGGGTACTAATCGGCGTTTTGCTAATTGGTTTCGCCATTGCTGATGGTTTTGATATGGGTGTAGGTGCCCTTGTTCCAATCATTGGTAAAACGGATAACGAGCGTCGTGTAATGATCAACTCGATTGCACCTCACTGGGATGGTAACCAGGTATGGTTAATCACCGCTGGTGGTGCTCTGTTCGCAGCCTGGCCTCTTGTTTACGCAACATCATTTTCAGGATTCTATCTGGCAATGATTGTTACGTTAGCTGCTCTATGGCTACGTCCTATCGGTTTGGATTACCGCTCCAAGATTGAAGATCCTAAATGGCGTAACAACTGGGACATCGCTATTAGCATCAGCGGCTTTGTTCCTCCAGTCATTTTTGGTGTGGCTTTTGGTAACCTTCTTCAAGGCGTACCTTTTACATTAAGCGATTTCATGATGCCAACTTATCATGGTTCGTTCTTTGGTTTGCTAAACCCATTTGCATTGGTATGTGGCGTGGTAAGCCTTGGAATGTTCATTATGATGGGTACAACCTGGCTACAAATGAAAACAACAGATGAGGTATATGATCGTGCTCGCGGCTTTTCAGTTATCTCTTCACTAGTTGTTGCTGGTCTGTTTGTTCTTGCCGGTATCTGGATTCAGTTTATCGATGGTTACGCTATCAAGAGTGAAATTGATACAATGGCGGCATCTAACCCGTTAAACAAAGAAGTAGTGCGTGAAGCAGGTGCGTGGATGGCTAACTTCAGCAAGTACCCACTAATGTGGATTGCACCTATTTTGGGTGTGGCTATGCCTCTGCTTACCGTTGTAGCAACCAAGTTTGAGAAGAATGGCTTTGCGTTCTTATTCTCTAGTCTTGCTGCGGCAGGCATTATTCTGACTGCAGGATTCACGATGTTCCCGTTTGTGATGCCTTCAGATCTTAACCCTAGCCACAGTCTGACAATGTGGGATTCAACTTCAAGTGAGTTGACACTACAGATTATGACTGCGGTAGCAGCGATTTTCGTGCCGATCATTCTTTGCTACACATCTTGGTCTTACTACAAGATGTTTGGTCGCCTGGATGAAAGCTTCATCGAAGAAAACAAGAATTCACTGTACTAAGGAGTTGTTAATATGTGGTATTTCGCATGGATTTTAGGTGTTCTTTTAGCCTGTGCATTCGGCATTATTAATGCTCTATGGCTAGAACATTCAGAGATGATGGACAAAGATAGCGAGTAACGTTATATGAGTAACTTAGCAACAAAAATTGCTGAGATACACCGTCCTGTAGAAAGAGCCCTTTTCAGGGCTCTTTCCATATTGATGGTGGTGATGCATGCGGGTTTGCTTTTATGGGAACCAACGCTGTATGCCCAAGAGATCGGCGGATTTAATACCGTCATTGGGCCTCTAATGATATGGGCTCTTTGCAGTGGAGTGATATTTGGCGTAGGGTTCACACCGATCAACTGGTATTGGCGTATTTTGTTTAGCCCTTATGTTCCTCTAGTGGTTCTTAGCTACCTCACTGTTCTCTATTTATTCGTTTAATAAATATCCAAATAGGAGTGGTTAAATGGTAATTACTCCTGTTTTCCTCAAAAATTTTCAATGTTTTCGTACTTTTGCCACAGTCATCATGTATAGTTGACCACTATTATTGACTGAAATCTTTTTGGTATTACATTGTGCAGGAAGTGACGACTTCTCCATTCGAATGGCCTGTTACCGTCTATTACGAAGATACGGATGCAGGGGGTGTTGTTTATCACTCGAACTACCTCAAGTTCTTTGAAAGAGCGCGTACTGAACTTTTACGCTCAGTTGGTGTTTCTCAAAATATTTTATTAGAACAAAATATCGGCTTTGTTGTCAGACACATGGATATTGATTTTCTTCAAGGTGCGAAGCTTGATGAGAATTTGACGGTGTTAACAACAATCAATGAGTTAAAAAAAGCATCACTCACTTTTTGTCAGAAGATCGTCAATCTTGAAGGGCGTACGTTGTGCAAAGCGTCTGTTAAGGTAGCATGCGTCAATAGCCAAAAGATGAAACCACAAGCTATACCAGTCTCGATTATTGCGGAGTTGACCAACAGTGACAGCTGATATTTCAATTTTAGATCTTTTTTTACAAGCAAGTTTACTCGTTAAAATTGTAATGCTTATTTTGCTTGGCATGTCAGTTGTCTCCTGGGCAATGATTATTAAGCGTAGCCAGGTACTCACAGCAGCAATAAAAGACAGCAATGCATTCGAAGATAAATTCTGGTCAACTCAGGATTTGTCCAAACTCTATCAAGATGTAAAAAAGCGTAAAGATGATATTTCTGGTTCTGAGGAGATTTTCTACTCAGGATTTACTGAGTTTGCTCGTTTAAGAAGAACAGCCGGTTCTTCTGCTGAATCTGTGATGGATGGGACAGGTCGCGCGATGCGTGTCGCTGTTGCACGTGAAGTAGAAGAGCTAGAAACAAACCTGCCATTCCTCGCGACGGTTGGTTCTATCAGCCCTTATATCGGATTGTTTGGTACCGTATGGGGTATCATGCACGCCTTTATCGCTTTAGGTGAAGTTAAACAGGCGACGCTTGCAATGGTCGCACCAGGTATAGCAGAAGCGCTTGTCGCGACAGCGATGGGCCTGTTTGCTGCGATTCCTGCTGTAATGGCGTATAACCGTTTGAGTAACCGTGTAGGTAAGTTAGAACACGCTTACGCCACCTTCTCTGAAGAGTTTCACAGTATTCTTCATCGCCAGGCGATGAGTGAGAAGGATTAATCATGGCGGGTTACCAACCTAAAAAACGTAAAATGACAGCGGAGATTAACGTCGTACCATATATCGACGTTATGCTCGTGCTGCTTATTATCTTTATGGTTACCTCTCCATTTGTTACGCAGGGAGTTGAAGTAGAACTCCCTCAGACATCGACAGCAAAACCAGCATCAGAGCTAGCTGGTGACAGTGACGCGAGTTTTATCATTGTCGAGATAGACGGTGACGGAGATTTAGGCCTGAGTGTTAATGACGAAGAAGTCAGACGCGGCATGTCACTGGAAGATATTATTGTTCGGGTCAAAGCCGAGCTGTCTATTGCACCTGATTCACCGGTCGCTGTTGGTGGTGATGCATCAACGCCATATGCGGAAGTTGTGTTGGTGCTGGATGAACTTAGCCGAGCAGGGATACCTAAAGTCGGACTTCTAACAGAACTCAGGGAATAGCTTTAGCCGTAAATGAAAAGCGATAAGAACTACACAAAAGAGATATTGATATCTCTTTTCCTCCATCTTTTGCTCGTCGTAGCGTTGATTTGGGGAACCGATTTTACCATGTCGAAACCAAAGCCAAGCGGGAATTTGGTTCAGGCAGTGGTTATTGATCCTGACGCCGTGAGAAAACAGGCTCAGGAGATCAGAAAAAATCGTCAGGCTGCTGCGAAGGCAGAGCAAGATCGTCTGGATAAACTTCGTAAACAAAGTGAGCAGCTAGAAAAAAACCGCAAAGCGGAAGAAGCTCGAATTCGCAAGCTAAAAGAAGACAAAGCAAAAGCAGATAAAGCGGCTCGTGAAGCTGAGAAAAAGCGCAAAGCTGAACAAGAAAAAGTGAAGCAAGAGCAAGCCCGGGTTAAAAAAGAACAAGAGCGTCTGAAAGCAGAACAAGCTTTGGCAGCTAAAGCAGAAGCTGAACGTAAGAAAAAGCAAGAAGCGATAAAACGTGCCGAGGAAGAGCGTCAAGCGAAACAGGCAGCTGTTGAAAAGGCTGAAGCAGAACGTGTAGCAAAAGAAAAAGCTGCGAAAGAAGCAGAAGAGAAAGCTCGAATTGAACGCCAAAAAGCGGAAAAAGCCGAGCAAGAAAGAATTGCGAAAGAGAAAGCTGCCGCAGAAGCGGCTGAAAAAGCACGAATTGAAAATGAAAGGCTTGAAAGGCTAGAGCGTGAACGTAAAGAGCAAGAAGCTGCTTTAGTTGATATTTTCTCCGGATTACAGGAAGAAGCTGCCCAAAATAGTTCAGCTGCTGCTCGTCATGCTGCTTCCGAAGCTGACAGGTATGGTGCAATATACAAACAGTTGATTCAACAGAACCTTCTTACAGAAGCTTCTTATCTGGGAAAAACTTGTAAAGTGAACCTTAGGTTACTACCGACAGGAACGGATATGATGCTCAATGATGTGAAAATCGTGGAAGGTGATCAACGTTTATGTTCGGCTACCAAAAGAGCGATAGCTCAAGTGGGAAGTTTTCCGCTTCCAAAAGAGAAAGACGTAATTGAAAAAGTTAGAAACATCATTCTGACTGTAGCACCAGAATAGTAAAAGGATCGAGTTGTGATAAAACGACTTTTAACAAGTATTGTTATTTTATTTTTCGGGATGGTGAGTGTTGCCAACGCAGCGCTGGAACTGGTTATCACTGAAGGTATAGATTCAGCAAGGCCTATAGCAATTGTACCGTTCAAATGGCAGGGTACAGAGCCGCTTCCTCAGGATATTTCATCAGTGATTGCTTCTGATCTTCAACGTAGTGGTAAGTTCAGTCCGGTCAAAGTAAACCAGATGCCACAGACGCCATATAGTGATGCTGAAGTGGATTATAACGACTGGGTACGGTTAGGTGTTGATGCACTTCTCACGGGAACCGTTACTAAAAATGCAGATGGAACATACAACATCAACTATCAGCTTATCGATGTTGTAAGAGGGCAGTTAACGGGTGGACGAAGCGAAGGCTTAGATCCTGCAACAGGTGAGCTGGTTGTCACCAAAGATCATATCCACTTCCACAAGAACAAGAACAACCTGAAAGCAAAAGATATGCGTCGCTACGCGCACCGCATTTCAAATCTTGTTTATGAACAGCTTGTTGGTGAAAAAGGCGCGTTCCTGACCCGTATCGCCTACGTTGTTGTGAATGACGACGCGAAATATCCATACCAGCTTCGTGTTGCTGATTACGATGGATATAACGAGCGTATGGTACTTCGCTCGAAGCAACCTCTAATGTCTCCAGCATGGTCTCCAGATGGTAAGCAGCTTGCTTACGTAAGTTTTGAGAATGGCCAGTCAGAAATCTTCCTGATGAACATCTACACAGGCAAACGTGAAAAACTGACGTCATTCCCTCGTCACAATGGTGCGCCAAGATTTTCGCCAGATGGCAGCAAGTTAGCACTGGTTCTGTCTAAAACTGGTAGCCTTCAGGTCTATATACTCGACCTGAACACGCGCCGTCTGAAACAAATAACTCGCGGAAGATCAAATAATACGGAACCATTTTGGTATCCTAATGGACAATCTTTGATATTTACCTCGGATCGGGGTGGTAAACCGCAGATTTATCAAGTAAATTTGGAGGACGGTTCAACAAACCGTCTGACATGGCAAGGTAGCCAGAATTTGGGTGGACAGATTACCCCTGATGGACGCTTCATGGTTATGGTGAATCGTACCAACTCAGGCTTCAATCTGGCTAAACAGGATCTGGAAACAGGAGCTGTTCAAGTGTTAACTAAAACACTACTGGATGAGTCTCCGAGTATCGCCCCAAATGGTGGCATGGTCATTTATAGCTCGATGTATAGAAAGAAAAACGTACTTTCGATGGTGTCTATAGATGGGCGATTTAAAGCTAGATTACCGGCAACAAATGGGCGTGTTAGAGCTCCCGCCTGGTCTCCGTTTTTGTAGCAACTAAGTTTTGATAAAGTAAAGGAAGAAATAAGATGCAACTTAATAAGGTTCTGAAAGGGCTTCTAATTGCGCTACCAGTTCTAGCAGTTACTGCTTGTAGTTCTAGCGACGAAGCTACAGATGCTTCATCTCAAACAACTACTAATCAGCAGCAAGCTGGTGACACAAACAACACAGATACGTCAGTAGTTACACCAATGGACGCTGACTCTCAGCTAACTGAGCAAGAGCTAAAAGAAAAGCAACTTCGTGAAACTCAGACAGTTTACTTTGCGTTCGATAACTCTACTATCTCTGGTGACTACGAAGAAATGCTTGCTGCACACGCTGCATTCCTAAGCAAAGATGCTTCAATCAAAGTTAAAGTAGAAGGTCACGCAGATGAGCGTGGTACTCCTGAGTACAACATCGCACTAGGCGAGCGTCGTGCAATGGCTGTATCTAAGTACCTTCAGGCACTAGGTGTTCAGGCAGATCAAATCGACGTAGTTAGCTACGGTGAAGAGAAGCCTCTAGTTCTTGGTCAAACTGAAGAAGCTTACGCGAAAAACCGTCGCGCGGTTATCGTGTACTAATCGAGGACACACCTCATGTTCAGTAACTTAAAGCGAGCTGTTTCGCTTGTGTTACTGGCAAGTGCAGCGGGAAGTACTCTCGCTGCACCAGCTCCAGTATCAAATGTAAACGAAAGCACCTCTACTACTGCTTCCACACCAGCCTCTCCTGAAACTGATGTTCAACGCCTTGAGCGTCTGCTGAATAACCGCAATCGTACTCAAATACAAATGCAGCAACAGATGGATGATATGGCGGCTGAGATGAGTGAACTTCGTGGTATGGTGGAAAGAAACAGCTACGAAATTAAAAAACTTCTGGATCGACAGAGAGAACTCTTTCTGGAACTCGATCGTGTTCGAAGTCAGGCTCAAACCGCTTCACAGTTACCAGCAGATGCGGCTTCAGAGAGCGATGGCACTGAGAGTACAGGAACATTCTCAAACAATGCCAACGAAAGAAAAGACTACGAGTCTGCTGTTGACCTAATCCTGACCAAAAAAGATTACTCTGGTGCTCTGGAGGCTCTTAATAAGTTCCAGGAGACTTATCCAGATTCGGTTTATTCTCCTAATGCGAATTACTGGCTCGGACAACTCTACTTTGCTAAGAAACAGGACAAAGAAGCGACAAAACATTTCGCATCGGTTGTCTCCTTTAAAGATTCTGGTAAAAGAGCGGACGCATTGGTTAAGCTTGGTGACATTGCAATCCGAAATAATAAGCCGGATGTAGCAAATAAATACTACCAGCAGGCTATTGATGAATACCCTGGTAGCGCTTCAGCGAAAACCGCTAAATCGAAACTGGTAAATTAATCAGTCAGTCGTTCAGAAGAATAATCACACCCAAAGGTCACCATTTTCAGGTGGCCTTTTTCGTACTTGTTCCTATACTCAAGGTCGCTTGAGTATATGTTAATGCTCTTTAGACTTATGTATAGCCTTTTGATAGTGGAACTAAAAACACTATCGGGTGTACAATGCGCGGATTACAGGAAATTGCGTGAGCAGAGCAATGAGCCACATATTAGATATTATTGAAAATACCGTATACCCATTTCCTCCGAAACCCGTTCCACTGACGGAAGAGCAAAAGCAAACTCATGTAGCAAACATCAAGAGATTGCTCAAAGAGCGAGATGCGGTTTTGATAGCCCACTACTATACTGACCCGGAAATTCAGGCGCTTGCTGAAGCTACCGGAGGTTTTGTTGGTGACTCACTTGAGATGGCTAAATTTGGTAATCGTCATCCAGCGAGTACTCTTATCATTGCTGGTGTGAGATTTATGGGTGAATCTGCCAAGATTCTTACACCGGAAAAAACGATTCTGATGCCAAACCTGGAAGCAGAATGTTCACTAGACCTCGGATGTCCGGCTGATAAGTTTACAGAGTTTTGCGATCAGCACCCTGATCACAATGTCGTTGTTTATGCTAACACCTCTGCAGCGGTTAAAGCCCGTGCAGACTGGGTTGTAACTTCGAGTATCGCATTAGAGATCGTTGAGCATCTCGACTCCGAAGATAAGCCAATTATTTGGGGACCAGATCGTCATTTAGGCTCATACATTAAAAACAAAACTGGTGCAGATATGATTCTGTGGCAAGGCGAATGTGTGGTTCACGATGAGTTTTCTTCTAAAGCGTTGAAGGATATGAAAGCCATCTATCCGGAAGCTGCAATTCTGGTTCATCCTGAATCCCCGGCGAGCGTTGTGGAATTAGCAGACGCTGTCGGCTCGACAAGTCAATTGATTAAGGCAGCGAAAGAGCTTCCGAATAAGCAGCTGATTGTTGCGACAGATAAAGGCATCTTCTTTAAGATGCAACAGTTGGTTCCAGAGAAAGAGTTAATGGAAGCACCAACAGCTGGTAATGGTGCAACATGTCGTAGCTGCGCACATTGCCCATGGATGGCGATGAACGGTTTGGCTGCAATTGAGAGTGCACTTACCGGAAACAGTGAAGAACATGAAATTTTTGTCGATGAAGAGATTCGAGTAAAGTCTTTGATTCCACTGAATCGTATGCTTGATTTTGCAGAGAAGTTGCAGATGGAAGTGAAAGGCAACGCATAATAGGACGTTGTTTTTAAAAAATGGAAAGGGGCCTGACTCTATACTCAATTCCTGGCCCCTTCATTTTGTCTGGTGTTTAAGCTTCTTCAGCTAACACCGCACCTCGCTGTGTCAGGCCACACAACATAACAGGGACAGCGTTAAAGATTTCTTCAAACTGATCTAACCCATCTACACCTTGTTCCTGCAATGTACTTAGTGCAGTTTCAGGATCGTACAGCATACTAAGTGATAACAATACACCACCTAAAAGGGCGTTGTCTTCGCTCTGCTCTGGCATGAGTGTTTCCCAGTCATCTCGGGCAAGCTGATACCCTTGTAAAACCCCTTCCAGAAACTCTCTGGTTTTATTCGTGACGATGTCTTCATCATCGAGCATGCAGCCTTCAGGCCACTGCCAGTTGCCGTCGAGAAGTGCGGGCCTTGCTTCATTCCATATTTCTACAACTAGGTTAGCGTAAAGCTCTAATTGTTCTCCATCAGCGAATGGAGAAACTTCTTCACCTCCCCATAGGAACGGTAGCCATTCTGCTGGGTCTAAAACAATTGGTGCGCAGGCCATTGCGGTAACAAACCCAGTTGTTTGAGCCTGACTTAGTAACTTACCTTCCAGCTCTGGTAATTGAAGTAATTCTTGTAGTGTCACGATATGTCCTTGATTGGAATGATTGCAATATCGTAGCAATTAAACGCGTGTGGCTAAACCCAGAACCGCTGTTTATGGCGATTTGATTTGACGATTGAGAAGGGGGTAGAGATTGTGACTAATTTTCATTCAAAAACCGGTGTAATATTCATAAAAAAAGTTTAAAAATAGAATATAAAACCATTATAAATGTGTTTAAATAGCGCGAAAAGCTGGCTTGATTAGATAAGTCCAGTGTATGATTTGGTAATGTGTTTAATATTATAGTTGATTATTCTGGGTTGAGGCGTTAGATGAAAGTGCGTGCTCCTTTGAGCTTTAGGAACATTGCAGCAGATACTTTTGCAATGGTTGTATTCTGCTTTATTTCAGGGATGGCAATTGAAATTTTTATTTCTGGAATGAGCTTTGAGAAATCGCTCGCTTCCAGATTGGTGTCAATCCCTGTCAACATAGCCATTGCCATGCCTTACGGTTTATACCGTGATTGGATTCTAAAGCAAGGTGGCAAGTTCTCAGGTGGTATGATGATGAAGAACTTGTCTGATCTTTTTGCTTTTGTCACTTTTCAGTCACCCGTTTACGCAGGCATTCTATTGTCTGTAGGGGCAACGACAGAACAAATAATCTCCGCTGTATCAGTAAATGCTGCACTTTCTTGTGGGATGGGCGTACTTTATGGGTACTTTCTTGATAGCTGTCGGAAAATGTTCCGTGTTCCCGGCTATCAGCGAGCTTAAGGTTCTTTAAGCTCAAGAATAACAATAACGTCATACGGCTAGTGTGATCGCCCCCGGCAGCAAATGCTTTCGGGGGTTTTTGCATTTTGTAGCCAAGAAAAAAATCGATGCTAAAGACAGACTATTGACTCTCTTTTATTATGTTCGCTATAGACTGTTTTGTTACAGCTATTCTGATTTATATATGTTCGTATTTTTAGGAGGGATTTCCCTCCTTTTTTTTATAAAATTCTTTAAATAACCTGACAGATCTCTCCTGTAGAAGAAGTACTCTCGCGAGCTAATTTATCCTCCAAACTGATAATTAAAAATCCGTATATAAATCTGCTTTGCCATCTAAATATCAATAAGGTGTTTGTATGAGTGTGTTTTCTGAACAATTAAAGTATCTTCGAAAAAAAAATAAACTTACCCAAAAAGAGTGCAGTCAGTTTTTGTCTGATAGTCGAGAAGAATTATTAAATGTCGACTATGTCAGCATCAGTCGTTGGGAAAAGGAGAGTGTTAGACCTTCTCTAAAAAAACAGATAATGATCATTCGTTTACTTGGTGGTGATGTCGAAGCTTTATTAGCTGAAAACTTTCAGGATAGTAAACATCAGCAAGTGATTGAGCGCTGGGCGGCAAAAAAATATGACACTATAAATCTTATGCTCGCGTTTCAGAAAGGGCCGACAAGTACACATGAATGCACACTAGAACAAGCTAAAGATGAGTCTGATGCCGCTTTTGTTGTTGAGCGAATGAAGCGAGCCAATGAAATACTTGAGCTTTCCGAATCAAACCATAACAGCCTATATGGTGACTATCTATTAAACGAATACCGTGCGATTAGTTTTTGCAGGGATGAACAGGGTCTAATAGGTTACAGCATCGATCTTAAGTTTGATAAGGATCTTTTACCTGCCATCCTTAAACGTGTTGATCCTGACCATATCCCCGCTACTGCCATAGACAAAACGAAAAAGCTGATTTTATATAGCTACGCCCGTATGTTTGTTCATAGCTCTGCCTTCAAAAAACTCACCCAAAACTATATCCAGAAAATAATTGATACACCATCTATTCAAAAAGCCGTTGTTCGGGTGATGGATCAGGATCTATATAAATTATTAAGTCAGCTTGGATTTGAAGTCTTAACGACTTATAACAACAGTCCAGTAAAACTTATTGAGATTGGAAACAAAAAATATTCGACAGTGTTACTTGGAATTAATATCGAAGAATTACTATCAAGTATGAATGTTCTGGGATATATCTTTTGCCCTAATAGTAAGTGAGAATAATAACCTTATTATATTTGTGAGCATTGTTCAAAATATTCAGCCAGTAGCTTGTTATTTGAACATATTTAGCATTTTCAATCTTATCTGTTTTCAAATGCTATTTTTGTCTGTTCCTTAGAAAGTAATAATCGAAGTCAAGGGGTTAACCCCGTTGCTAATTAATACAAATAAGGAGTTGGCATGAAACTTAACAAGTCCGTACTTACAGTAGCTGTCCTATCTACACTATCTTGTAGCGCGATGGCTGCAACTATCTATGCAACTGAAGATACAACACTTAAGCTAGGTGGTCGTGTAGAAGGTCGTGGTTACTTTGCTCACGATGAGTACGATGACAAGAGCCGAGTAAGTATTAACATTGAAGGTGAAACAAAGGTTTCTGACAACGCTTCATTCTACGGCCGTTACGAGAACGAAATCGGTGGTGCAGACGCTGCTGGTAGCAGTGCAGAAGACAGCATGGAAACTCGTTACATGCAGACAGGTTTCAAAACAAATCTTGGTAACTTCTACTACGGTCGTCACGACAACGCAACAACGTTCATGACAGACTGGACTGACCTAGCAGAAGTAAACAGTGGCATCGTGAACGAACATGATGCACTTACTGCTGACCGTTCTGAAGGTAACCTTCGTTACGAACTGAAAAAAGGCGGTCTGACAATGAACCTTGGCGCTGTAAACAACGAAGTTGTTGAAGGTTTTGCAGCATCTGTAGGTTTTGAGCTAGATAGTGGTTTTGGTATTGCTGCAGCTTATACAGACAGTAAGCAAGACAACTACGGCGAGAACGGCGATGATTTCGCTGGCGTGAACGCAAACAACCGCACTGGTATGGTAGCAACCAAGTTCGATATCGGTAACCTATATATGGCTGCGATGTACGAACAGGGTTCAACAGACTTCGATAGCAAGTCTTCTGATTACATTGGTATGGATGCGTACATTGGTCTTAACTTCGCAGATACAGGCTACTCGCATCACAACATTAACGTAACGTATAACTACTTCGAACACGACGATCGTAAGTTTAGTCATATGGACGTTGAAAACATTGGTCTTGAGTATGGTTACCATATCAAGAACGCAACTATCTACGCATCTTACACATTCAATGTGCTAGAAGACAGCGATTACCTGCTTGATGCGAAAGCAGATACAGAAGACGCTGTAATGGTTGGTGTTAAGTACAACTTCTAATTCTGTTAGTTGACTAATCACGATAGAGCCACCCTTATTTAGGGTGGCTTTTCGCGTAATAGTGAATTTATTTAGAAAGGCTTGCCACTAAGTTTTTTAGCTCTTCGCTAGCTTGTTTTGTTAAAGCGGGTAACTCAACGCTGTTACTTGGTGAAACAGACATGATTTGTTCCATTCTTTGCTCGAAGTTTACAGGAAGAGCTGGGCAGAGTTTCTTAGCCGTAGAAACCAGACGCTTTTCCCCCGGATGGGGAACTTTATTAAGCGCGAAGAGAATATCAAAGTAGCTTGCGAGATATTCAGTAAGGCGATGTTGAACGCTGACGTAATCATCGCGTTTGACCGCTTTGCTTATTTGCTTAGGATAATTTGGCGCAGAGTCGGTAAGCAGAGGAAGGTTTTTTCTTACGATTGAAAGAGTTAGCTCTTCGCTGTATTCAACCTGATATTTTTTCTGCAAACCTTTCAGTTCACCATTGCGGTCGAATATGATGTTTGAATTAAGTAAGTTAGCCCAGAAGCAAGTACTGTATCCGGTGGAGCCCTGATGTTGAAATACTACACGTTCCAGTTCAGAGTCTAGCCATGCCATATCGCGGTAAATTAGCTCAATTTCAGTTCCTGATTTCAGTACTCCGTCATCTTCGTCTTCCCAAAACTGATTGTTCACTTCCATCTCAGAACAGTGCTTTTCAGTAATTGCTTCTCTTACTTTGACGGGAATAGATTCATTGATGTAGACGTAGACATCGTAGTCCGACATCGAATCGTTCATATTGATGCTGTGGGAACCTGCTAATGCAATTGCCTGAACCTGCTCAAGCTCTGACAATTCCTGTATCAGCGACATAAGGTATTTGTCGTCCATCTCACTTCCTTTCGTTATTTGATGGAAGGATAAGCTAGTAAAATTGACTCTCACCAAACGAGTAAGGTTTCACAATTCCAGGAATTAAATTTTATGTGTATGTAAGGAAGTGGGTGTTTTGTGAATAGATTCACCTAATGTGCAGAGATTATTGCTGAACATTAGGATTGAATTATTGTTATTGGCAGCCAAGTTTGTTTTTTAGCGTCCCCCCAGCCGGGAGTTTAGGAAGCTCGAATGAAATCTTTTTCTGAATATCGTCAAGCCCAACAATTTTCGAACAACTATCTTCACCGCGTTTCACTTTCTGATTCATGACGAAACCCACCGCATTTTTGCCATCGTAAACTACTTTAAAATAGCCGGATGGTACGGCGTGTGCTTCATCTGCTTTTGGCAGCTTTGGCATATCTTGTTCAAACAATGGACCAGTGATGACGTACAGCGGTGTATCATAAGAAGCCGCATTTCTTACTTTCTCTTCCAATACCTTCCATGGTCCCTGGTTCAGATCTTTATCCTGCGGGGTGATATTGCTCAGATAGTTCGCTTCATACCAGAAGCGTGATCCGGCAAATGAAGCTAGCGGTGCTTGGTGGCCTCTGTCTGCTTCCAACGCTGTTGAGTTCGCCCCGCTGTAATCGGATTTCTCCAGTGTTTCATTTTCATCTAACAATGGGTCGGATTTCCATGTACGACCAGGAGATGCTCCATAGTTGATGGGGTTGACCTCATAAGCGACCCAGTCCGCGAACTTTGTGCCGGGGTTATTTGACAGGGCGTAGATATGAGTAAAAACCAGATCATTATTGTCGGGATTGGAAGGGCATCCTTGCGGACAATGTACAGACAAAGTTGCAGCGCTCGATGGTAGAGCGAAAACACTAAGCAAGCCAAGAATAACGGGGAGTTTCATGATGATCCTTTTCCTTTAAATCAAAAGGTTATTCGTGTTTATGGAACACAATACCAATACTACTAGAGTAGGAAAGAAATCACACTTTGTAATATTTATTTTTTCTTCCACTTTTCCAGACATTGAATGCTCTGCTCAATATCTGAAATAAGCTTTGTTAGCTCAGTGGCGAAACTAAGATCTTCTTGTTGCCCCAGTTTTTCTATCTTTAATAACTTCCTATAGAGGTGCCTGAACCCTGCCATTGAAACGCTGCTTTTAATACGATGAATATTGCCAAGTGTATCTTCTGGAATATAGGGACCACAACCTAGTTTAACGAGTTCACGTTGCATAGTCTCAGTATATACATCCGCAATAAATAAGCGCATTTCTTCGGGTACATCGTTCAAATATTCTATATATCTATTCATTTTACGTCCGAACTATACATGTCGCTTGATAATATTATTTTGTTGAATTAAATCTATACCTATCAACTGAAATTTTATTATTTATTCGATAAGAACAAGAATTTATATTAGTACATTTTTAAAAGTATGCATATTAGCAAGCTTATATATTGCTTTGCTGTCAATAAAGTAAGAATTGTGCTGAATGAGTGGATAAAATATGAACGGGTGTATAAATTCCAGCACAAAGCTATGGAGCTCTGAACTGAGATATAAAGCATAGGAATAAATTGACTTAAGTCAATTTACTCAATTCGGTGTGACAAATATCCCAATAGCTTAAACATAACGTGAGCTATTGAGTAAAATACGTCTTTAAAGGTATATCAATAACTATGACTTATCTTTATATTAAGGCCTCAGTAATAACTCTGAAAATTATCTTTCTAATCGCTTGTTGTGTAGAGCCGTATTATGTCCCTTGTAGAATCCGTTGTATTGATGTCAGGTTTGTTATTCTGTCTAAGCCTTCTCTATTGGAGTAAGCAGAAATGGGGGCTTTTGCTATCCGCGTTATTACTGCTTACGGCAATGGTTGTCTCAGCATCATGGCCCCTTATGGTGGCGGCGGCTGTAGGTTTAGTTGGGGTAACTTTTGTCAATCGCATTCAGCCAGAACTGGCAAGAGGGGAGGTGAGGGAAAACAACCTTCGCGATTGGGTACAGCACTTAATGGCTCTCTCTATCTTGCTGGTCGGTATTCAATACGTCGTTTACTATAGCTTTTTGTCAAATGGTGTCGTCAGCGGTCTATCTAGACCTGACGTACTCGATGCATTTTTGCCAATTGCTGCCGGACTTGAGATTAGAGCCATTCTCACGTTAAACCTTTGGGACGACAATCATCCGGCAGCCGCAGTAATGATGGTTTCTGTATTGCTAAGCGGATTGGTTTGTAAGCGTGCTTTTTGTGGGTGGATATGTCCAATCGGATACGCTGGAACTTACCTGTACAATTTCAGAAAGCGTTTTATTAAGGGAGAAGGTGTACCGCCATCCTGGTTAGACTGGCCCCTTCGAATGCTAAAGTATCTGCTGCTTGCCGGACTGTTGTTTATCATCATTAAAGGAATTCCAACGTTAGCGCTGCCTAAATACTTAGATGGTGTCTACATGAAGGTCGCTGACCTGAAAACCGGATTATTCTTTATCAGCCCTGGCTTTATAGGTGGATTGTGTCTCTTAGCGGTCTTGTTGATGGCGTTGTGGCAGGACAGGGCATTTTGTCGATATCTTTGTCCTTATGGAGCGGCTTTGGGAATTCTCAGCTTCGCCAGTCCATTTAAGGTTCGACGTAAAACGGCGTACTGTTTGAATGAATCAAAAGGTATGAACTGTGATAAGTGTACCCGGGCCTGTCCAGCCAGAATTCAGGTCCACACCATAGAAACAGTGAGAACTGACGAGTGTCAGGCCTGTATGAGATGCGTAAGCGCGTGCCCTAAAAAAGAAGCACTGGATATAAGTACCAGTGGAGGCAAGAAACTGTCTGCGCGTGGTATGTTAATCGTTCTGTTGTTACTTATGTTTGGGCTACCTTTAGCAGCCCATGTATTCGGGTTCTGGCATAGCCAGATTGCGGACGAAACTCGCATGGAGTTAATGAAGTACCTGCATCAGATTAATCACTAATGCTATGAGAAGGGAAGTAAAGAGAGATCTTTAAGCCTTGTTTCCCTCTTAGTACATGATCATTTAGGGTAAGCCTGCCAGACATTTTTTTGGTTGCGGCTAGCACCAGACTCAATCCAAGGCCGTTACCTTTAGTGTGGCGGCTTTTATCACTTCGGTAGAATTTTTCACAAAGCTTATTGAGCTCTTCTTCTCCAACGCCACCACTTTGATCAGCGAAATGTAGCTGAACGCCATCAACAGTTTGCTCAGACCATATCTCTATTTCACCACCATCAGGATTAAACTTGCATGAGTTATCGAGCAAGTTACAGAAAACTTGAAAAATAAGTTCCCGATTGGCTCGGAACTGATGTGTTGCGGGGACGTTTGTAATGAGTTTTATTCGCTTGTCTTCGGTGACGGGCAGATAGAGATCGGTAACATCTTCCACAACCTCAGCCACGTTAACGGTTTCTAGCGCAATATGTTCACCATTTGACTCGAGACGGCTAATTCTGAGTAGCAGGTTGAAGGTGTTGAGAAGCTTCTGAACCATAGACTCAATTTCATCCAGTTCAGGATGCTCAGAAGCTAAAGCCTGAATTCGTTGGTATACCGACGTTAATGGTGTTCGGAGATCATGCGCGATGTTGTTCGACTGTTGGCGGGTTTTCTCTGTTGATACCTCCAGGCTTTCCAACATCATATTGAGTTCGCTGATAGTGACAGCTAAAGGCCCGTGCAGATCTTTGTCTGGAATGCGCAGTTTTAGATCGCTTTTCTTTCTGATATTTGAGCTGGCTTCGTTGATATCGGTAAGCCTGAATTTAATGCTCCGAATCATATAGCTTGCCGCTAAAAAGCCAATGATCAGGATGCCTATGATCGAATACATGAGCCAGTTGATAAAACCTGTCTGACTTTCAAAGTAGTTCTGATCTATGGTGACTTCGACTCTTTGCCAATCATCACCAATAGGAAGGTAGGTCTCTGTTCCTATGTACTCATAGTTTTCTTCAGGGTTATCGGATTCGTGACTTTCAAAAGAGAACTCTAATGAATGTTGCTCGTCACCATGTTCAATAAACCTCTCCAGTTCCTCATACTCTTCTGCACTAATAATTTCCCTGAACTGATACTTAAAGATACTTTCGTGCTCATTTTGAATCTCATTGCGGATAAAGTAGGCGTCTTCTTCTTCCCATGTCTGTTCAATGTAACTGACTTCCGCTTCGAGTAATGGCAGTGCGCTATTTTCAATTGCCCATAATCTGAATGTTTCCCGCGTGAAAAACAGTAATACGACGCCCAGTAAAACCAAGGCACCGTATAGAATCAGAAATCGACGAAAGGGGTCCTTGAACCATTTCATTTTCGAACCTCAAGAACATAACCCGCGCCACGAACGGTGTGCAGCAGCGGTTTCTCTCCCTCAAGATCGATTTTTTTCCTGAGTCTGCTGATATGTACATCAATGACATTGGTTTGCGGATCGAAATGGTGATTCCATACTTTCTCAAGCAGCATGGTGCGGGTAAGAACCCGACCACAGTTTTCCAAGAAGTAATTCAGAATCTGAAACTCGCGGGTGTTCAATACGATCTCATGGCTGCTTCGATAAGCTTTTCGCGACATAAGGTCGAGCCTGAGAGTATCCAGTTCCAACATGTGTTCGTTTTGTTCCGTCGAATGTGATGGTCTGCGGGCAAGAATTTCGATGCGAGCCAAAAGTTCAGTATACGCGTAAGGTTTGATCAAATAGTCGTCGCCGCCACTGCGAAGCCCTTTCACTCGCTCCTCAACCGAGTCCAAAGCACTGAGTACCAATACAGGCGTCTGCTTGCCAGAGGCCCTGAGTGCGCTAATCATCTGTAACCCATCCATCTCAGGCATCATTCGGTCGCAAATGATAACGTCATATTCTGCTTGCAACGCACATATCAAACCAAGTTTACCGTTTTCGGCTACATCGGTTTGATGCCCGGATTGTTCCAGACTCTGGCTCAGGAAACGGGACTGTTCCAGATTGTCTTCAACTAACAGCACTTTCATTTTGAACTTAGCTCCGGGCTTTTCGGGTTATTATCTATTTATTTGAGTATATTATGATCGATGTTCTGCTTCGTCATCTATGTCGGTATCGGAGTGACCAAAATGCATACTCTCATCACCAAAAAAGACACTGAAGTCGTCATAGTGTTCGCCAAAAATATCCATTTCTTTAAGGTCCATTTTTTCTGAATCGAGGACCTGAAGGGTATTTGCATCAATCATCAGCAAGGTAGAAGAGGAATCGTTAGCTTGATTTTGTAACTCCACGATATAGACCACCCCAATCTCTGGGATAAACTGCTTATGTGCAGCAATAATACGTCCCTTATGAGTATTGTTTACCGAACTAAGAATGTCCTGAAGTCCGTACTTACCCTTGAGTAAAGCTTTGCCTAGATCTTTTCCGGACTTTCCATCAAGAATAACTGGCTTGATAACATCTTGTTTCTCAGGAGTCAGCATATACAGCTTCGTGCCATCCTCTTTCTCGACCAGTTCGATAGAGTCAAAAGCCGCAGAACTCGATTTTTGTGCCTGCTTTAATGCTTGCGAAGCGCTCATTAAGCCTTTAGTTGAATGTTCTCCACTTTGACGCTCTTCTGCAAACGTATTGAACGTAACCAGACTGGTGATAACAAGGGTAAGTGTAGTGATCTTTTTCATAATCGTGTTCCTTTGAGTAGGTGAAGTGGTTGTCTACGGGAACAAGATTAAGGAGGGAGGTTTACCAGCTTCTAAACGGAAGATTAAAAATATTTAATCTTCCGTTTTCTTCAACGCTGTTTAGTACTTTTTATACAGGCTTAGCTGACCTTCTTTATCAAAAGCGATGACGTTGAAGTCTTTGTATTCCTGGCCTGGGGCCGCCATGCCTGGTGAGTGCTGTGGCATTCCAGGTGCCGCCAGACCAGAAATGTTGTCCGGTCGGTCTTTCAACAGTCGGGCAATATCTTCCTCAGGAACATGGCCTTCTACCATATATCCATCAATGACAGCGGTATGGCACGACATCAGCTGGTTTGGCATACCGAACTCTTCTTTGATATTGCTCCAGTCACGTTTGTGATGGATGTTCACCTTGTAACCCTTGTCTTCCATAATTTCGGCCCATTCGGTACAACAGCCACAGGTAGGTGATTTATATAGTTCGATGGTTGGCTTAGCAAAGGTCGAGAAAGAAAGAGCGGCCGTTGACAGCGCAAATATATGTAGTAGTTTTTTCATTTTAAATTCCTCTCGCGTGACAAACTTATTTCACGCTGATATTGATTGTGTTTTGCTGGTGGGCGAGTTGAAAATCTCCTTTACTCGCCAACCAATCAAATGCTTTGGTTTCGTATGGCTGAATGGTGATTGTCTTTTCTGGTGCTATTCCAGTAAGCACCAGTGAGACGGGCTCTAGTTTCTTATTGAAGATAACCAGTTGGCTGTTCGTTCCCGACTTTAACGATATGTTCGTTTCGTTAGCTTTGTCTTCAATTGTCCATTCGATAAGTGTTAGCTTACCCATTTCAGTAAGGTAGAACGCAAGATCTTCCCGGTTTTCAGCCGATAAAGCGGCGCTTAGCAGCTGCATTGTAGGTTCGTTGTCGAGTCGGGCATTAATATCAGAGAGCGTTGCGCCTCTGATATTTCCTCCTACGTTGCCCCCACCTTGAGCAAACATGCCATGACATGTTGAACAGCCATAGCCTCCTGCAGTCCGAAAAAGGTGTTCACCTTGTTGATACTGATTCGTTTCTCCGGCTGATGCCAAGGTGCTCACTAGGGTGAAGCTTATGGCAAATAGTTGCTTCAATATCACTTTTATCTCCAATCCAAATCTTAGATATATTTTTGAATTACATGCAAGTATGACGAAATACACGGTTTACCGTGCACAGTTAAATTGACATTTTGTAATCTGATTGAAATTCAGTTAAGTGATGGGAGGCCGGTAGGGCGAGCTGGTCAATGAGCTGATATTTGAAAAAGCATCTCTCACGATTAACAGCAGACTAGAAGACTGCAGCGGTAAGATGAGTGACTGAGAGAGGACGCTATAATTAATGAAGTTAGATACAGGGCAGCATTTGTGCTCAGAGATGGAACCATCTGAATCACAACATTCGTCCATCAGCGTATCGCTGGAGTGTTGCTCTGAAACAGACATCAGATGTTGGCACAAAGCCTCATCATGATTATTTGCTGACATCATCATGTTGGTTGATGAGTCTAATAAAGGTATGGAAGGAGCAGCAAAAGAAACACTTGAAAGCAACATCGCTATCAAAGTGATTGCAGTAACCCATATTGAGGTTAGTTTCTTATGCATGTACAACTCTATAAAACATCAGATCGTATTAAATATCTATTAGGGGGGAAGTGCTGTCAAGCAAGGCAGTGTGAAAGGTTGATGTTACCTCTCCTTGGAACAAAAATAAGCCGCATATCTACCCTGTATGAAGATATACGGCTTGCTAGTAGCTCGTTTAACTTGTGGTTACTCCATAATAGGGTGCACAAGTATATCGATAGAGCTTGTATTGATGAGCTGACGCGAAGTCGAGATGATGTGACTCCAGAAATCATGGTGGTGTCCACAAAGTAACAAGTCAGCTTCGTACTTCTCGATCACCTCAGGAAGTCGGTTAGCGATGTTTCCCGAACCGGCCAACGCATATTTCACCGGAACGTCTGATGCTTTAATAAAACGCTCAAAGAAATGATTGGTTTTATCCGGCACATTGGCTCGACTTTCTTCATCGTTCAGATCAAAGAGTTCGTGATAGATTTCCCCATGAGTGTCATCGATATATATCAGGGAGAGTTCGGCATCGAATTTTTTAGCCAATGCAACGCCTTTGCTGATGAGCGAATCACTCTCTTCGGAAAGCTCTACTGCAACTAAAATGTGTTTATACATAACTGCAACTTCCTCATATAGTTATTTACATAAAAAGCATAGCACCAGAGTTGGGGTGATTTTGTACACCTATTCGCATTTTTTAAATCTTGTGCAAAAACAGAGTTTTGTTCGGCGAAAACTTTGATAAAGGTTGCAGTTTGTAGTGAAGTAATTGAAGGGGCTTTAGAAAGAAATTACCCCGGAAATGACAATTGCAGTTCCGGGGTAAGTATTAAGAATTCTCACTCAAGTGAGTAATTAACTACCGAGTTTTAGCCAGGTATCGACAACCGTATCTGGGTTGAGGGAAATAGAGCTGATCCCTTCTTCCATAAGCCACTGAGCAAGGTCATCGTGGTCGGATGGCCCCTGACCACAAATACCGACGTACTTGCCCTGCTTGGTACAGGCTTCGATTGCCATATGCAAAACAGCTTTAACCGCTGCGTTTCTCTCATCGAAGATATGGGCAACATCACCAGAATCCCTGTCCAGGCCGAGCATTAGCTGCGTCATGTCATTAGAACCGATTGAGAAGCCATCAAAGTATCTAAGGAAGTCTTCCGCCAGGATGGCATTCGACGGGATTTCACACATCATAATAATACGCAGGCCTTCCTGACCGCGGCTCAATCCGTACTTAGAAAGAAGATCAATGACCGAGCTCGCTTCGCTTGGTGTACGTACGAATGGGATCATAATCTCAACGTTCTTAAGCCCCATTTCGTTGCGAACACGTTTGATCGCCTGAGTTTCCAGTTCAAAGCAATCTTCGAAAGACTCAGAGATATAACGTGATGCACCACGGAAACCTAGCATAGGGTTTTCTTCGTGCGGTTCGTAACCCGGACCACCAATCAGATTGCCATATTCATTGGACTTAAAGTCTGACATACGAACAATGACACGCTTCGGCCAGAATGCAGCACCGATAGTGGCTATTCCTTCTGTAAGTTTACTTACGTAGAAATCTACTGGGTCGCTATAGCCGCGCATCTTAGTACGAATCTCGGCTTTGACTTCCTCAGATTGTTCGTCAAAGTTAAGCAGAGCTTTAGGGTGAACACCGATCATCTTGTTGATGATGAATTCAAGGCGGGCAAGTCCAACCCCTTCGTTTGGCAGTTGTGCAAAGTTAAATGCGCGATCAGGGTTACCCACGTTCATCATGATTTTGGTTGGTAGCACTGGCAACTCATCTACGGCAGAGCGGTTTACCTCGAACGGGATATCTCCCTCATAAACGTGTCCGGTTTCCCCTTCAGAACAAGAGACAGTCACAATTTGTCCGTCTTTGATGGTGTCTGTTGCATGTCCACAACCAACAATCGCCGGGATGCCCAGTTCACGTGCGATGATCGCTGCGTGACAAGTACGCCCACCACGGTTGGTAACAATAGCGGCTGCTTTCTTCATTACCGGTTCCCAATCTGGGTCGGTCATATCGGTGACCAGAACGTCTCCTTCCTGAACAAGCGACATTTCGTCTAAAGAAGCGACTAATCTGGCTTTACCGGTACCAATCTTCTGTCCGATTGCACGGCCTTCGATCAGAACCTGACTCTTATCGCCTAACTGGTATCTTTCGATAACCTTGGTGTCTTCCTGAGACTGAACCGTTTCCGGACGGGCCTGCACAATGTAGAGTTTTCCATCAATACCATCTTTCGCCCATTCGATGTCCATCGGACGTTGGTAATGACGTTCAATAATCAACGCTTGTTTTGCCAGCTCTTCCAGTTCGTCGTTGGTGAGTGAAAACTGATTTCTCTCCTCATCGCTGGTATCAATGATTTGTACCTGTTTGCCGACTTCCGTCTCGTCCGAATAGATCATTTTGGTCAGCTTAGAACCAAAGGTTTTCTTGATGACGGCATGATTGCCAGCCTCAAGCATTGGTTTATGAACATAAAATTCATCAGGGTTAACCGCCCCTTGAACAACCATTTCACCTAGTCCCCATGAAGAGGTGATGAATACCGCATTATCAAAACCTGTTTCCGTATCGATACTGAACATGACACCCGAGGCCGCAATATCTGAACGAATCATTCGCTGGATGCCTACCGACAGTGCGATACCTTCATGATCAAATCCCTGGTGGACTCGATAAGAGATAGCGCGGTCATTAAACAGCGATGCAAATACGTGTTTAGTTGCTTCCAGAACAGCATCAATGCCTTTCACATTCAGGAAGGTTTCCTGCTGCCCTGCGAACGAAGCATCCGGAAGGTCTTCAGCTGTTGCTGATGAGCGTACAGCCACGGACATCTCAGGGTTTCCATCAGTCAGTGCCTGATAGTTTTGTCGGATATTCTGTTCTAGTTCGATAGGGAAGGGGGCATCCAGAATCCACTGCCTGATAGTGGCACCGGCTTTCTGTAGGGCTTTTACATCATCAACATCCAGTGCTTTTAAGATGTCATAAATTCTCTGATTCAAACCTTCATATTCCAGGAACTGATGGAATGCGAAAGCTGTTGTTGCGAATCCGTTCGGGACTGTTACACCTGCATTAGCGAGATTTGACACCATCTCACCAAGCGAAGCGTTTTTACCGCCGACTTTATCTACATCTTCCATGTTTAGCGTATTGAGCCAGAGGGTATGGTCTTGCATGGTTTTCTCCACGTCATACATTAGGGGACTTTAAAAAATGGTTAAACAATCAGCGACAAATTAAAACGTGCAAACATCCCAACTTGATACTAGCCTGATTGAGTAGCCTGTTATTATCGTTATCATTACGCACATCGTACTCAAATAAATTTTAAATAATAAACAAATTATGCAATCCAATATTCAAACTCGTGACGTATTCTACGTTTCTGATGGAACAGCCATTACATGTGAAACATTAGGGCATGCAGTTATTGCACAGTTCTCATTTTTGCCAGTTGAGAGAACATTTCCATTTGTAGAATCCGATGAAAAATTGTATGAGCTCATCCGGGAGATAGAAAAGTCCTATCAGAAACAGGGAGTTCCACCGCTTGTTTTCTTTTCAATGGTACTGCCAGATATCAAATCAGAACTCCTGAAATGTGAAGCACATTTTTATGATGTTCTGGCTCCTTTGATTAACGCAATGCAGACCGATTTGCAGTTAGAAGCGAAGCCAAAGCTGCATCGTTCCCACAGCGTAAATAAAAATGCCGAAAGCTATTTTGATAGAATTGCGGCAGTGGAATATACGCTTGCACACGATGATGGTATTTCACTTAGAGATCTTGATAAGGCGGATCTTATCTTACTGGGTGTCTCTCGAAGCGGTAAAACGCCCACCAGTGTTTACATGGCCATGCAGTTTGGCTTAAGAGTTGTGAACTATCCTTTCATCGAGGAAGATCTTAAGAGATTGCGGTTGTTACCTGAGCTGGAAATGAACAGGCATAAATTGTTTGGGTTAACCATTAAAGTTGAAAGGTTAACTGAGGTGCGCAGTCATCGATTGGCTGAAAGTGAATATGCTAGTGAGAATCAATGTACTAATGAGGTGAACCTCGTAGAAGCTTTCTTCAGGCGCGAAGCGATCCCTTATCTGGATACTTCGGAACTTTCGGTTGAAGAGATCTCTACCCGAATATTGGAACGTACTGGCATCAACCGAAATATGTTCTAAATGCCTTCTCTGTAATGCTTGGGCGCAACAGAGAAGTATTTATTAAACTGGTTTGAAAACTCATACTGAGAAGCGTAACCGAGCTTTGTTGAGATCTCTGAAATACGTAGGTTTGTTGCTCTTAGTAAGCGACAAGCCTCATTCATTCTTTTTCGGATTAAATACTCTCTTGGAGAAACACCAAGGTGCTTTTTAAACGTCTTGCGAAATTTTTCGTAACCCCAACCTTTGTCTTTGCAATACTCTTTCAAATCAAACCGGGTGGGGTAGAGCCGTTCAAAATTTTCTAGGCTCTCCTTTATCATGGCATCAGGAATAATATCTTCGTCCTGTCTGGTGAATAGTGTCCTTAGAATGTTCAGATAGCTGAGGTAGGCATCGAACACCTGCTCTTCTGTACCGGTTTGGAGTTCCTCCATAAAAGACTTAATGCTTGCGATAACAGGTTCTGCGACCTCTCTCTGATAGACAGGAATCGATTTGTCGACCAGTAATAGGGAGCAGAGGTGCTCATAGAGTTCTTCATTGCAATCAAGATAGTATTCCTTCCAGCCAGTGCCTTCGGTTATATAAGTCGTGTGCTTTATTTGAGGAAGTCGTTGAAATATCGAGCCAGATCTGAGTGGATATGAGTTTCCATCTTTATCTATGTATTCTCCTTCTCCATGCACAACATAAACCACAGAATAAAAAGGGAAACGACCGTCAATATGGACGTTTCCAGTACCATTCTCTTCAATATATCCGCTTCCGATCCAGTTTTTAGATTGGCCTAGAGTTCTGGAATAATTTAGCGCAGAAGCACTATTTTCATGCTCCATAGGGAACAAGTTTTGAGCGCAAATAGACTCTTTTTCCAAGTATTTGTGCTGATTGTTCTCAACCATTTAAACCATCCGTCATATGAAAATCAAAATACCAATGAGCATATCTATTTTACCAAATGTGGCATTTAGTATTGTGATGGTCCTTGTAAAATAGGTCCTGTAGTCATGGTTAGGGGGAGGCGATATGAACCATTTAATTGAAAAACCTTGGGAGTTTTCTGACGAAGGTAAAACCACTCAGCATATGGGTGAGCGCCATAGTCTAGGATTCAAAGTTAGATTAATGCACGCAGTTATCAAAGGTAACGCTGGTGCCCACAGGTTGTATTCATCTATGGAAGAACGTGGACTGGATACGCTACTACTTATTGTCCCTTGTCTGATAGCTCTTCCATTTCTATAAAAACTGAGTTCCGGTTCTGGTAATACGCGCGGTCCTTTTGGCGTAGTACCAGGCCATTTCTTTACCCGATTTCAATTCTGTGTATCAACAAGATTATCTAAGGACGCGAAGCAGTGCCATCCGGTGTTCGGGCGTTTGTCCAGGAAGGAATACCACCTTCGATGGGATATTTTTTAGCTAGCTCTTCGTTTAGCTCAATACCCAAGCCCGGTTTATCGCTTAAATAGGCATAGCCTTGCTCTATTTCTGGACATCCAGGGAAGACTTCTTGTAATGCCTCATTCATTGGTGTGTATTCCTGAATGCCGAAGTTTGGAGTGCTCATATCAAGGTGCATGTTGGCTGCAACTCCGACTGGAGAAATATCACCAGGGCCGTGCCATGCCGTTCGTACCCCACATAGTTCACTCATAACAGCCAGTTTTTTAGCTGGCGTGATTCCACCAATCATGCTGGTATGGCAGCGAATGAAATCAATTTCATTGTTGATGATCAGAGACTTATAGTCATTGACAGTGGTAAACAGCTCTCCCATAGCGATAGGCGTTGAAGTTTGTTGTCTGAACATTTTCAACCAATCTTTGTTTTCTGGAGCAACCGGATCCTCTAAATAGAACAACTGGTACTCCTCAACATTTTTGGCCAGTTGCAGAGCGTTAATGGGAGTGACTCGCTCGTGAACGTCGTGAATAAATTCAATACCAAAACCAAGCTTATTTCTTAGATGATCAAATAATCTGGGAACCGCCTGTGCGTATGCCTCTGGATCAAAATATATTCCAGGCGTTTTGATTCGTGGAGAACGTTTAGGCTGAATGTTCTTTGCCCGACTAAGCTTGTTTGCTATTAGCTTTAGATCTTCAGTCCCTGCACCACCGTACATGCCCATCTGACACCGAACATATTGGTATCCATCTTCGATTGCCGCGCGGATACTATCTTCTACAGCAACTTCGTCTTCGCCATCCGTATGGCGATATAGAGAAATTCCGTCTCGACACTTACCTCCGAGCAGATCGTATACAGGCATTCCTGCCATTTTTCCTTTGATATCCCATAGCGCAATATCCACACCAGACAAAGCGTTGTTGATGATCGGTCCGTTACGCCAGTAACCGCTGACCATGGCTGATTGCCAGATATCTTCGATGCGCGAGGGATCTTTTCCAATTAGGAATGGCTTTAGATACTCGTCCACTGCAGTTTTAACAGCAGCAATTCGTTGAGTAAAGGTTGCGCACCCAAGCCCATATAGTTCCGGTTCATTTGTTTCAATTTTTACAACTGCTAAATCGATGCCGCCAGGTGCGGTAAGAATTGTTTTTACGTCAGTGATTTTTAAGTTGTTCATTAGATCTCCACTGCACATTGCTATATTGACTAGCCAAAGTCTCTAATATTATGCCAATGGCTAGTTGATACAGTGATAGCTGTCATGCATTGAAAATCAAACTGTTAGGTATGCAAAATTATGAGTTTTGAAGCGGAGTATGTAAGGCGGGAAGCTTAGTTGGATAGGCACACTCAGGTATAGCGTTCAAGATCCAGTAATATAAACAAAAAGCCACTGCTACCCTGGTAGGTGACAGTGGCTTTATTGTTTGCTTATGAGTTACTGAGTTACACCAGCGATAACCGATGGGTCTCCAGATACTGTAGGCATGGTACCTATGTCAGCGCTTCCCGTTACTCCTGTTGGTACTGCTACCGCAGGGTCAGAGATAACCAGGCTGCCACATTGTCCAGCTGCTGTCTGCATTGTCTGTTCTACATCAATTGCTTTGATAACATATTGGTTTGAGTTACCAAGTAGAACACCATCGGCAAGAGAGAAGGCAGGGCGATATTGACCACCATTGTTGGAACTAGGGATACCCCAGAAATCACCGTTACCACCATAATTGATCATGTATGTCTGACCATCATACGCACCCGCACTACCGCTTCGGTCATTCGCATTTGAGTGTTGGTAAACCAACTGAAGTGGTTTCTCGAAACTGGCAATATTGTTCGAACCATCTCTTACGGTTGATAGCTGGTTCCATGATTGAACACCCGTTTCCCAGACATAAAACTCTGAAACAACACTTGGGTCATAAATTTCATAGCTGTTACTTACCGTGCCCAGAATCATAGGTCCACTGCGTACACCCCAGCTGTGTGGTGTCGAGTTGATATTGTTTTGAGTTAGTGAAGCATCATAGCGAACAGGTTCGCTACTTGTAGCGCTCACAAGTGTTAACGCATTACCACCTGTTGTAGCAAAAGTGAAGGTAAATGGACCAGCTGTCGTTTCAAATGGGCTGTTTGAACCACTGTAGTTAGTTAGATCAGCCAGTTGAAGCGTACCGATTGGGCAGTTGTCATAACAGGTCAGCGTCACTGAACCCGATTGAAGCAGTTCGCCCGTGCCTGTTTCACTACCGTTAATGAACGACTGCTCGTAGTAGGTTAATGCAGCCTGTCCATCAAGGTATTTAACCTCACCACCTAGCTGCTCAGAATACATGTACAAAGATTCGTTAGCGGCCAAAACGATTTGTGTTGGTGTTTGTGAAGTAATTTGAGGTCCGTTACTACCCCACGCGAGTTTACCTGTCTTGTAGAAGCCATCACTGCCAACGGAATCGTCAGCCGCAGTCAGGTAATTGACTACCCACTGGTCGTAGTTACTATCTGCAAAAATAGCACTATCCCAGTATGAGAATTGAACACCCCGTGCGTTTGCCAGATTCAGGCTCTTCACCGTATTTTTAATCAATCTACCCGGTGCGTTGATATAAGTGTAATTGGTTTCTACACCACCATCATTTTTAACAACCGTGTCACCATTTGAAAGCGCACCTTCGGATTCAGTCCAAACACCCCAGTAACCAATGTGTCCGTAGGCATCATAATTACCGTCAGAGTTGCTGTCGTACTTAATTGGGAATCCACTATTAATTTGTACTTTTGCACCAGTCGTCGCATTAAATAAGTCGTAGCGATGTACGAAACTATCGTAACTGGTACGGCTCAAACATTGTCCGGTGTTGTTACCAGATTTATACGGTAGGTCTGAAAAACCACTATTCACGCTTTGCACAAGTACATGGGTAGAGTTGTAAGCTAGAGCGTAGGAAGTTTGTCCACTGCCACTGCGGTTTACACCGGTTAGCGCTATGCCGCTGGAGCGATCGCTCGACATAATCACACTTGCGCTTTGCTCATATGTGTTGCCACCGTGAGAAGAAGATTCATACATGGTGAACCCGATAGAACCGGGTACGGTATTAACAGTTTTAACCTCACCACCACCACGCTGGTTATTAGCAGTGAAATTATCAAAGAAGTCAAAATTAAACTGGAACTCGCCAAAAGGATTGTCTGTTGTTACACCACCGGTTATCTCTGCTTTGAATTTGATAGCTTGTTCATCACTTCCTGAACCCATCTCGGGTAACCAGAAATGCGCATTTAATGGTGAGAAGTCATCTTGACGCGTTACATTGGCTATTGCCTTCATATAACTTGGTGCATTTGTTGCGCCTGAAGATTGGCCACCTGAACCATCTTGTTCGTCGTCAAAACAGGCAGACTCATCCGCTAACACAGAGTAAGCTCCCTGGTTAACAAACTCAGTGCTGTTGAACTGTTCTGTGAAGCATAAAATGCTATTCACCAGTTCGATGGGCTCAAGTGCGGCATTCCAGATATGAGAGTTAGTTTTTGCGTTGCTGTAATCTGTGCCAGGGTCATTATAAGCCGCAATGGCTAATGTCGGAGTAAGTAGCGCTATAGCGATAGAGATTTTATTCAGTTTCATTGGTTACCACCTCCAATTGCTGAGGTAAAACTAACGACGAAGTGGAGACTGGTGACGAACTGTTACTTGTCTCTCCATCGCCACCACCACAAGCGATCAAACCGGAGGCAAGTATCAACACAACAAATGTGTTTATTGCGGTTTTAATCATAACGACTCCTATACAACAGGCTGAACCTTTTAAAAAAGGAAAAATATTAAAGTACATGGTCAGAATATAAGCATATTCTGATGGTCTCTATTATTTTATTGGTATAAGTGTTAGTAATAAGATCGCAAACACAAATTCATGAAATAAATGAGTTGTTGAGCTCATAGATAAAGTGATCGGGCTGGCATGCTGAGTCTACATGTCTGACGAGAGTAAATATTCTAAAATTCTCATTCCTGGTCAGTTGCTTATGGTAAGTTGTTGAGTTTTTGATTTAGGTGGATGAGAGGCCAATGTTGACTGTGGTTCGTGACGAAATGCACAGGAGGTTGCAGTAATATGGTAATAATGAGCTATAAAAAAAAGCAGACACCTTAAAGATGTCTGCTTCCTGAATTGAAAAGAAACGAACGATTAAGCTGTTTCAGTCTGAGGTACAGTTGTCTCTGACTCGTAGATAGTTTCATCCAACTCGTTTTCGCTCTTAGCGATAAGCAGAGATACCATCATATCGCCACAAACGTTAACGGTTGTACGTGCCATATCCAGAATACGGTCGATACCAGCAACGATAGCCAGACCTTCGATTGGAAGACCAACAGTAGTCAGTACTAGTGAAAGCATGATCAGACCAGCACCTGGGACACCAGCAGTACCAATAGAAGCAAGAGTCGATGTCATGATGATCAGCATGTAATCAGCCATAGTCAGATCAATGCCGAATGCCTGAGCAATAAACAGCGCACAAACACCCTGGTAAAGAGCAGTACCATCCATGTTGATGGTTGCACCTAGAGGCAGTACAAAGCTTGATACACCTTTGGATACGCCTAGCTCTTCGCGAGATGCTTTGATAGTTGCAGGTAGAGTACCTGAGCTACTTGTCGTTGTGAATGCAACTGCCGCTGGGTTAGTCAGAGCTTTCAGGTAGCGAGCAGGGCTCAGCTTGCCAACAAACTTAACGATGCCAGAGTAGAACACAAGTACGTGTAGCAGACAGCCAAGGTAAGCAACAGCGATTACTTTGAATAGAGGAAGAAGGATATCCAGACCGTATTTGCCTGAAACCCATGCCATTAGACCGAATACACCGTATGGAGCAAGCTTCATAACAAGCTCAGTAAGCTTGTACATTGCTTCAGCAAGGCTTTCGAATACAGCAATAGCTGGTTTAGCTTTCTCGCCGATAAGGTTTAGAGAAATACCAAGACCGATTGCGAAAACGATAATTTGAAGGATGTTACCTGCAGCTAATGCACCAACTGGGTTTTTAGGGATAATGTTTAATAAAGTTTGTACCAGTGGTGGAGCTTCTTTGCCTGTTGCGCCTGCGTCCTGAGCGACCATGTTCAGGCCTTCACCAGGAGTAAGGATTGCAGCCAAAGCAAGACCAATTGTGATAGCAACAGCGGTTGTGCCCATGTACAAAACAATGGCTTTACCACCGATTCGGCCCATTTTGGCTGAATCTTGCATTGAGGTTACGCCCACGATAAGCGAACAGAAGATTAGAGGTACGATCAACATCTTGATTGCGTTGATGAATAGTGTACCAATTGGTTTAAGCATCTCCGCTTCTGGTCCCATGATGATACCAACGATCATACCGAGAACCATTGCGATTACGATTTTTTTCCACAATTCCAATTTGCTCCAAAAGCCACCGCTTGCCTGTGGTGACGTATCCTTTGCACTCATATGTCATTTCCTTGTATTGATAACGAGTTCCTATGCATCACTATTAAAAAGTGAATGCGACAGGCTGTATCACTGCAATGAAAGTGCCACTTTGGTTATTGCTGATAACTGGCTGATTTAATGAGGTTTATGGTTTTTATGGATTTAATAAAGGGTCATAACTAAAGTTATAACCCTGAAGGCGTGGTATTGACTGTGTAAATATATCAAGAGCTTATATTGATATAATGAAAGTTATAATATAACTAAAGTTATAGGGGTTTATTATGCATAATTTGCATCAGTTAGGCGTTTTTTGCATTCTTTAGGCGTTTGCTCAGAGCTGGCTGAGAAATACCCAGCATTCGTGCCGCAAGTGATTGATTGCCTTCTGAACGTTCCAGAGCTTCTGCCACCAGCAATTCACTCATTTTCTGAAGAGTTGGTAAAGGTTTGGCTGGATCAAACAAATTTTCGTCACCTTCCAATGCTGGTGGCTCAAAGTGACTTTTTTCTATTACCCTGCGGAACACATCCATCGAGAGAGTATGACTTTTGTGTTGGCTAATCGCATCGTAAACCAGTGCCTGAAGTTCTCTAATGTTTCCCGGAAAATGGTACGTAGAGAGTAGCACGGGAAGTTGTTTCGGGTAGGCCGGTAAGGGTTTACCCATCTCCTCGGTCGCCTTTTTCATGAAATGCTCAAACAGCAGAGGAATGTCACCTTTTCTTTCTCTTAGGGGCGGGATGTCAATCTGGTGTGTGCATAAACGGAAGTAAAGATCTTTACGGAAGCTACCTTCTTCCACCTTTTTACTTAAGTTATTGTGTGTTGCTGCAACGATTCTTGCTCTGCTTCGTTTTGGTTTATCGCTGCCGAGAGGGTAGTAGTCACCCTCCTGGAGAAGGCGTAAAAGTTTGGTTTGTGACGCGTGGCTAAGATCGCCGATTTCATCTAGAAACAAAGTGCCGTCTGCCGCGGCCTCGACCATACCAAGCCTTTTTTTATCTGCCCCGGTAAAGGCTCCACGGGCGTGACCGAACAAAGTGTCCGCAAAAACTGAGTCATCAATACCAGCCACGTTAACACTAACTAAGTCGCCTTTACGCCCGCTGAGTTTGTGGACAGCTCTTGCTATATGTTCTTTACCAACACCACTTTCACCTGTGATCATCACGGCTTGTCTACTACCAGAGATAGACTCAAGATACTGAAAGATTGATCGTAATTTCTTATCTTCGGTAATGATTTCCTGGAAAACCTCAGGATGTTCAATAGTGTCAGAGAGGAAACGCTGACGCATAGCCTGATGTTCTTTACGCATCTCCTGCATTGAGATAGCACGCTTGATGCCTTCAATCAGGCTATTCTCATCGGTTGTTTTTACAAAGTAGTCATAAGCACCGAGCCGGATACAATCTACAGCGGTTTCAATCTGGTTCATGCCGCTAATAATAATGACGCCCACACCAGGGTGCGTCTCCATAATCTGTTTTAGCAGCTCTTCTCCCGATAGGTTAGGCATGTTCAGGTCGAGCAATACCAGCTCAATTTCAGGATGCTTTTCTATCAGAGACATCGCTTCCTGACTATTACTGGTACTAAACAAGTTATTGATACCCCCACGTCTTTCAAGAGCCAACGAAAGGCTTCTGATAAAGGCGGGTTCGTCATCGACTAATAAAATGCCAAATCCGGGGTATAGGGTTTTCTTCATGTTACGTTATGTTCCTGATTGCTCGGCTCAGTAATTGGGATATGCAGTCGGACTATTGTGCCCTTGGAAGGCTGGGATTCAAAATGAAAATGTCCACCGTGTTCTTCAACAATGGTTGAGGATATTGAGAGGCCCAGCCCGGTCCCCCCTTGTTTTCGTTTAGTGGTAAAAAATGGGTCGGACAATCTGGCTAAATGATCCTTTTCGATTCCACAACCTGTGTCGGTGACAATCATTTCTACTTGGTTCTTTTCGTGTCTATGGCGAATTTTGATAGCAATTGTCTGAGATTTCGAATCCAGAGCCTGACAAGCGTTCACTATCAGGTTAATAACAACTTGCTGGAGCCTTTGGGCGTTACCCTTGAATAGTGGTAAAGAGTCAGCGTACTCAATGGTAAAATGATCGGTAGAAGAACGAATGGTTCTGTCGGTAAGTCGGATTGCCGCTGCAATCACCAAATTCATATCGACCATTTCAGATAACTCTTGTGGCTCTTGACGGGCAAAGTCTCTAAGGTCGTTGACGATTCTTCGAATATGATGAGTTCCTTCTAACATTTCCCCCATCATAGCGGGTAGCTCTGATCTCATGCGGCTGTAGCTCAAACCCGCGATTTCAAAATCACCATGAGTTTGATAATGCTCTTCAAGAATTTCTTCTATATCCTCAAATGATTCGTTTAAAACAGGTAAGTTGAGAAGAAGAAGGCTGGTCGGGTTGTTGATTTCATGCGCAACGCCTGACACCAAAATTCCCAGCGACGCCATTTTATCAGCCTGAATCAGTTGCTGTTGCTGCATCTCTAAATCTTTGGTTCTGCGGGCCACTTCGTTAGCCAGGCTTCGGTTCCAGACGATAACCGCGCCAAAAATAGCTGAAAAAACGATAGAAGTACTGACAATGAAGATAGAAATGTTTTCCCAATCGACACCATCGGATGTGTAGGTGCCAAACCACTTGTTGTAGATTTCCTGTTGTTTCCCGGTGTTTTTTAAAATGGCCAGACCTTCGTTAAACTGCGCGAGAAGCTCTTCATTACCTTTTAACACACCATAGCCATATCGCTGAGAATCAAACAACTGGCTGACCGGTTCTATATTTGAAAGAGAGAACTCTTCACCAAGGTAAAGTCCTGGTAGGTTAGCAACAAGAGCGTAGTCATACTTTCCCGATGCAAGGGTTCTTAGTGCAGAAGCATGAGTATCGACATATATAAACTGTGCTGTGATTCTCGCGTTGGCGAGTTGTTCGGCTCCGATACCACCACGCTGAACAACTATCGATTTTCCTTCCAGTTCTGAGATATCTTCAACCGCTGGAGCTCCTCCTTTTCTGGAAAACAATGAGTGGTGAATCAGAGAGTGGGGTGGAGAAAAGTCGATATATTTGCTTCTGACTTGTGAGTGGGAAATTCCCTGCAATATATTAATTCGACCTTCTTCAAGGTTGATCTTCATGATATCCCAGCTGTCTAAGACTATTTCTACATCCAATCCCATGACATCGGCAATCGCCAAAGTGAGTTCAGTGTTGTAACCATCCGGTTCACCTTTTTCGTTCACAAACTCGTAGGGTGGGAAGTTGTGGTCACCGCCAACCAAAATGGTGTCTGCATGTACATGAAAGGCACTGAGAGATATAAAAAATAAGGCGGAGAGATGAAGACGTAGTGTACTCATATAACTAAGGTTAGTTCCCTGAAAATGCTGGCTCTTCGCATTCTCTTGAATGCGTATACAGTGTCCTGAAAGTAAGAACCTACCGAACAATGCGAAGGCTGTCCAGTAATCCCTTAGATGGCTACAAATACTTGCTCCCTTCACGAATACTCAGGTTTGATAACCCGGCGCGGTTATCGCTGATAAACTGACGGACCCAGTCTGGATTGGTTTTGCTGTAGCTCCTTAAGCTCCATCCAATGGCTTTGTTAATAAAAAATTCGGTTTGGTTAAGGTTGTTTACAAGAATTTTTTCCAGCAACTCGACGTTGGTTTTATCTTTGCGCAGGAGTTGGTGGTCGATGGCGATTCGCCTTAGCCAGATATTTTCATCGGTGCTCCAGTTAAACATAAGCTCATCTATCTTATTGTCGCTTAACCCGATATCACCAATCAGCTTGTCGAGTACATCGATACTGTCCCACCATGATTTATTGAGTGCCAGGCTTTTTAATTTGGGTACGTGCTCGATGGTTAAGTATCGTTTTTTCTTTATTAGATAGTCGAACGCTACATACTGATATTCACGTTCTGGTTTGTCCCAACATTGCTCCACAAAGTCCCAGTCTATTTCCTTTTCGTTTTTTCTGTTTGCAAAGAAGGGCTTGCAGATATCACGTCGGTTAGGAGTAGGAATGCCCAGAAAAGGGAACAGGTTTTTCATATAGGCACTCATTTGTAGTGCCTTCTCTGGGTTAGTCGCTTCGGTGAGCTGGCTAAATAATGTATCTATATCCATCTGAGTTATCGTTTCACTGTTCAGAAAAAATAATGTCACCGTAGTAGGATAGGGCTTCTTGTTTTCCGTTATCGGTGTCTGTCATGATCGCTATCATATCAATGTAGCGATATGCTTTTTGATTCTCTTCATCACTTCCTTTATCACCAAACAACTCGATGAAGTCATTATAAACATTGCGCTTCTCATCATACCATTGGTTGAGGTTTGACTCTGTTCCACGGATGGCAATCATCTGAGCCTTATCGCCAGCATAAGCGTTCGGCCATTGTGATTCTTTTGGTTGATTGGAGGACCAGACGTAATTTATTGCCTTTGTTTGCCAGATAAACCAGCCATTCTTTTTAACAACATATATTCTCGCCACATAGTCGTCACCTTCTTTACTGTGCTCGTCCAGATTTAGCATGCGACTCTTAGTAAGCCATGACCAACTCATATAAGGCGTGCTTAGGAGATCGATCTTTTGCTCTATTGCCAATCCAGATGCACTGCTGTCACTGTGCGCTTTTAAGACAAAGCGATTGTCCAACTCAGTGATTTGATAGCGGGTGTTGCCCAAAAAAGATTTCTCTTCCCAGCTTGAAAGCTCGCCAGAAGAGAACCTGGTTAAATTGATGTCCTGATTAGTCGCACTGACAACATTGGTCGATATTAAAAGGCAGAGGTACAAGTAAGCCATCCTCACAAAGAACATAACAATCCTCCATTTCAGCGCATAGAAAGAATTATAGGATAAATTCAAGGCAAGTAATGATAAGAAAAAGATTAAATTTCAGCCAGTTATTCGATTCTAGATAGGGAATGCCTTAACGTTAACCTAATGTGTTGTTTTTAATAATTGCACATAAACATAAATATCAACATATACGAGTTTTCCAATGAGTTGAGCTGTTCGTTTCTGTGCCACCATTTAACTGCGATTCTAGGTATGTCGAGTTATGAATGAATCGCTTTCATAAAAATGAAATAAATCTGTAACGCTTTTTGTGCTGTCAAAACTATTAATTATGCCTAATATTGTTGATATGTGATCAAAATTCAGGATTTTATAATTCAATTCCATTTTTTCGATAACTCCTACACCGATCCCGTTTTATTGTTTTAAAACGCTCATAATGCGCTCGTTCGAACATTTTGTTTGGATGTTTAATATATAATCAAAATAATAGGTCGACTATGTATAGTATTTTTAAGCCTAAAGCGCATATAGCTAGGTTACCCGATGACAAAATAGATCCAACGTATACACGTATGAGATGGCAGCTGTTCCTAGGCATCTTCTTTGGCTACGCTGGATATTACCTTGTTCGCAAAAACTTCAGTTTAGCGATGCCTTTTTTAATCGAACAAGGTTTTACCCGCGGACAACTGGGGGTTGCTCTCTCTGCTGTTTCCATTGCCTATGGTTTGTCTAAGTTCCTTATGGGTAGCGTCTCTGACCGCTCTGATCCTCGGTATTTCCTCAGCTTCGGCTTATTAGCCTCGGCAGGTATTATGTTCTGTTTTGGCTTTATGCCATGGGCAACCGGAAGTGTGGCAGCGATGTTTATCCTGCTGTTCCTTAATGGTTGGTTCCAGGGTATGGGGTGGCCAGCTTGTGGGCGTACCATGGTTCACTGGTGGTCTCGTAAAGAGCGTGGGGGATTGGTTTCAGTCTGGAACGTTGCCCACAACATCGGTGGCGGTCTTATCGGTCCAATGTTCATCCTTGGTCTTTGGCTATTCAATGATGACTGGCACACCGCTTTCTATGTGCCTGCTTTCTTCGCAACACTAGTCGCTATCTTTATCTGGATCACTCTGCGTGATACTCCTCAATCTGTAGGTCTTCCACCAATTGAAGAGTACAAAGATGATTACCCGGATGACTATGATGAGTCGAATGAAAAGGAAATGACAGCGAAGGAGATCTTCTTCAAGTACGTGTTCAGCAATAAGCTGTTGTGGTCTATCGCAATTGCAAACGCATTTGTGTATCTGATCCGTTACGGTGTGCTTGACTGGGCTCCAACTTATCTGTCGGAAGCAAAAGACTTCTCTGTCGATAAGTCTTCCTGGGCGTACTTCCTGTATGAGTGGGCAGGTATTCCGGGCACTCTACTGTGTGGTTATATTTCTGATAAATGGTTTAAAGGTCGTCGTGCACCAGCAGGCATTCTGTTTATGGTGCTTGTAGGTATCGCAGTTCTTGTTTACTGGTTCAACCCAGCAGGTAACCCAGGTATCGATATGGCTGCATTGGTTGCTATCGGCTTCCTAATTTATGGTCCGGTAATGCTGATTGGTCTATACGCTCTTGAGCTGGCTCCTAAGAAAGCGGCTGGTACAGCAGCAGGTCTGACAGGTCTGTTTGGTTACCTTGGTGGTGCCGTGGCTGCAAACGCAGTGCTCGGTTACACCGTTGACCATTTTGGCTGGGATGGCGGATTCATCTTATTAACATCGTCAGTGGCTATTTCAATCCTGTGTCTGCTATATGCATACATCGGTGAGAAACGTCATCATGAAGAAAAACTAAAAGAGGCGGAAGCAATCGCCTGATAAACCGCTTAAAGATGATTCCTTCGATCATCGACGAGTATGTATTCAAAAGCTACTGGTTCGCTGGTAGCTTTTTTTGTGCACGCTCTAAATAGGCATCGGATAAGTAAAAAAGATCAGGTGCGACAAGTTGAATCCAAAGTGGGTCAATATTGCCCAATGAAGCCGACCGCTAAAATGATAAACCAGTCCATAGCCCAGCCCTGCTAAGGTTGCGAATGCCATAAAGACAGTCCCGCCAGCAAAGTGTGCAATGCCAAACAGCACAGAAGTTATCAGAATGGCGAATACTGGTTTAGTGCGTTCTGAAAGATTGCGTTGAATGTAACCTCTGAAAAACGCTTCTTCTGCTGTACAGGTAAACAATAGGTTTAGCGCGGCCCACAATGGTAGCCATTCCGGTACGGAAAAGTCCAGCTTCATCAGGCCAAGAGGGAGAGTGGCGTACTGTAATCCTGCCAGAGCAAACAAGATGATCAACACATATAAGATCGCGCTTTTCTTCACATGTAGAAGACTTTTAAGGCTCGGGCCAAGCAACAACAAAGCAAAGAAGATATGGACTTTGTCAGCATTTAAGTAGAAATCAAAAGGTACCGCATTCGGAGAACTTTGGGCTGATGTAATCAGTAGATAGTTGTTGATACCTGGTGCTTTGTGAGCTGCAAGTAGGATACAGACAACAATAAATACAATGTGAAGGACGACTGAAAAACGGTGCCGCTTTACTTTTTCAATTCCAAAGGCAGATAGGTATAAGGCACCTAATACTGCCATTCCTTCCAACTCATAAACTCCTGAAAAATAGCCACAAACCAGTGCGGCTATTGTCAGTATGGAAGTTAACAGAGAAAGCTGGAACGCCGATAATGCAGCGATGCCCAGTAAAACAAAAGTAAGGTAGCCCGTTGTATCCACTAAATCGCTCCTAGAATCCACCACCAGATATAATCAAGAGGGAACAAAACCAATATCGTAATGGCTGTCAGGGGCAAAGTCACTTTCACCAGTTTACTAAGCGGCTCTCCCGAGAGCTGCATTGCAACAATCAATGGTGCCACCTGATAAGGGAATATTACGGTAGAGAAACCCAATACCTGCGTCATTAGTACTGTAGTTGTTGAAAATCCGGTTGCCTGAGCAAAATCAGCGGCTAATGGGGAAAGCACCGCAGGAACACCAGGAATAGTTGTGATCAAGCCAGTAACGACCGAGGTAATGGACAGAGCCATAAAACCTAGGAAAGAGCCAGAAGAGGACGAAGGTAAAAGTTGGGCGAATGCTTCTCCCATATAGCTTCCGATACCCGATTCGTTAACCAGCATACCCAGCCCAAGCGCTGAAGAGACAAATATAACAGTACCGAAATCGACGGAGCCGTTAAAAGATTTAGGAGGAATCACTCCTACCTTTGGCAGAAGAAGAATGATTGCGGTAGCCAAACCTACCCAGGCTGGGTTAACACCATGTATCGTATCTGTCACCCAAAAGAGAAGGGTAATACCCAGCAGTATGCTGACTTTCTTTTGCTGCTTAGGGTCGAACTCTTTTTCTTCACTTGTAGATACTCGTTCCGAGTCTGATGATATTTCTGCAGGGAAGATCTTCAATACAAGAGTAATGATCAGTAGTGATTTAAGAACACCAAGGACCGGGAAGTGTAGGAGCAGATATTCTGTATAACTAAACTGGATGTCATACAGGGTTTCACTTGCGCCAGCAAGAATCATATTAGGAATGTTTGCAGGTAATACCGCAAAGCTTGGCATGTTACAAGCCAGCGCCAGAGCTACCGCGATACCAATTCTTCCATTACTCCCTTTGCCAAAGCCAACTTGATCAGCAAGCGCCATTCCTATGGGTAGCAGTACCACCGCTCTTCCCACAGAAGAGGGCATAACAAAACCAAGTAGCGCCGCACTGATCACCAATCCGCCAATCAGTTTCGTATAACTTCCCGTTACGTGAGGGGAGATAATTGAAGCAAGTTTTTTACCCAGCCCCGTTGCAGAGATGGCGGAACCAATCACAAAGCCCGAAATGATTAGCCAGACCGCAGTGGAACCAAACCCGGAGAACAGCAGTGTGGGATCAATCAACTTGAAAATCGTTGCCAGAGCGAAGAAGAGTAACCCAACCAGAAACGGAGGGATAACGCTGGTGCTCCAGAACACAAGTGTTATCAATACAACCGCAGCACTGTGTGAGAAGTTAACTGGTTGAGAATCGACAGGTGAGAGTGCCAACAAAGCCGCTATTAATACTGCTGCAACGGGTGCGATGCTTTTTATGTTGAGCTTAAATTCCATTTAAGTTTATCCAGATATTTATAATTTAGGTAACTCTAATATAAAGAAAGGATCTTTAACAGGAATTAATCGTAATAAATACAGCAGTTTTTAGAAGGACAAGGACTGAGGGCGGAGATTTGGTTGCCCTCAGTCCGTTGGTTTTAGGCGTATCCTATTAAGTTAGGTAACCAGAGAACGATGCCTGGGAATGCGATAAGTACCGCAATGGTAACAACGTCAGCGACAAAGAAAGGTATACAACCACGGAACACATCCTGAACCGAACACTCCGGTCTTACACCTGCTACCACAAAGCAGTTCAGACCAATTGGAGGGGTAATAAGACAAAGTTCTGCCATCTTCACCACGATGATACCGAACCATATCGCACATCCAATTCCTGATACACCAAATGCAGAATCCGCTGCTGCGACATCAGCGCCACCATTAAGAGCAATGATTGCCGGGTAAACCACCGGCAAGGTCAGCAACAGCATACCAATCGCATCCATAAACATGCCAAGGACTGCATAGGCACAAAGAATAAGCAGTAGCGTTAGCATGGGGCTCTGTTCAAGGCTTACGATCCAATCGGAAAACGCGCTAGGAAGATCGGCAAATCCAAGGAAGCGAACGTAAATTAGTACACCCCAGATAATGGCAAAGATCATTGCAGACAGTTTAGCTGTCTCCATCAAGGAGCTTTTTATCTCTTTCCAGCGACTACCATGATAGAGCGCAACGGCCAGAATAACCGTGGCACCTAACGACCCTGCTTCAGTTGGTGTACCCACACCACCATAAATACAGATCATGATTATCGACACAACGAAGAAGATAGGCATGGCTCCGGGTAGTGATTCGAATCGCTGCTTCCAGGTGTAACCTTTCACAGGAGGGCCGAAGTTCTTGCGCGTCATTGCAAGGAAAACAACAAGGCCACCATAGATCAATGCAGAGACAAAACCGGGAAGAAATCCGGCCATAAGTAATGCACCAACATCTTGCTCAACGATGATGGCGTAGATCACCAGAATTGCAGAAGGAGGAATTAGCGAGGCAAGCGTTCCCCCAGCTGCGACTACACCCGCTGCGAAACGTTTGTCATAGCCCAGCTTTAGCATTTCAGGAACAGCAATACGGGCGAAAACCGCTGAGGTAGCAACGGATGCACCGGATACTGCGGCAAAACCAGCGGTAGAGAATACGGTTGCAACCCCCATTCCACCTGGGAGCCAGCCTACCCAGCGTTTTGCTGCTTCAAATAAGGCTTTAGTAAGACCAGCATGATAAGCAAGGAAGCCTATAAGAATAAAGGTTGGGATCAGTGATAGCGCGAGAGAAGAGACTTTAGAGTGTGGAATGGTGCCTGCCATTTTAAGCGCGACTAAGAATCCGCGTTCAAAACCAAGTTTCGCTGTAAATATCCAAAGCAGTCCCAGAAAACCCGCGATAGCAGCGGCAAAGGCAACGCGTACCCCCAGAATAACAAATACCAACATTGCGCCTGATACCCAAAGGCCAATCTCAATGTTGTCCATGTTTGCCATGGTTTCTAATAGTTCTGACAAAATGATTCTCCTATTCGTCGTGACCGCTAACGGTTTCGGCTTCTTTGGCTGCTACTTCAGCAGCAGACTCGATAAGCGGAACGGCAACAGGTTTTTCGCCACCTTCACGCAATGCTCTCAGGTAGCCCCAAATCTGTAGTATCAGGCGAAGTGCCAAAACAGAAAGCGCAACGGGAACGACGAGTTTCGCAGGCCAGGTCGGTAGGTTGATATCCAGTGAAGAGTCACCAATCGTATAGGCGCGTAAAAAATGCAGGTACGATCCGTAAATAAGAATCAGCGTAATCACCAGCATTAATGAGGTAGTAACCAGCTCGGTGAACCAGAGAGAGCGCCTGTGTAGCAGTCCTACGAAAATATCCATACGGATATGGCTGCCCATTCTTTGGGTATAAGCGATGCCGAGGAATGCGATAAATGCCATTGCCTGCTCAACCCAGTCAACGTAGCCGCTGATAGGAGCAGAAAAGAGCCAACGTCCCAGAACGTTCACAGTCGCAAGAAGAACCAGAGCGAAGATGGCAAGGCCACCCGCCAGATTCAACACAGATTCAACGCGGAAGAACCAGCGATCAGCCCGGCTAAGGGTGGATTTGTCTTCCAGTACTGAGGCAGCTGCAGACATTACAGCCTCCTTTTATTATAAGTAGAACAACAGATGTCTGAAGGGGCCGCCAATTTCTGGCGGCCATGCATCAGCTTAAAAGCTTACTTCTCAGCAAACAGCTTTTGGGTGTAATCGAAAAGCGTCTGAGAATCGAACTTACCTTTGTACTTTGCAATCCACTCTTGACGAACAGACTCAGAAAGCTCGCTCAGTTTAGCGGTTTGATCTGAGTTGAAGGTCACCATAGCAAGTCCCTGGTCTTTAACCGCAGTGTCATACTTGGCCGTGGTGTTTTGCTCATAGTTTTGAACGTAGAAGTCCAGAGCCTCATCGACAGAACCAAGCAGCGCTTCACGATGTGCTGGTTTTAGCATTTCTAATGCTTCTGTGTTGACCACAACAGGACAGTTAGCAGAACCGAGGTTCAGGTTAGTGGTTGCCCAGCTACCCACTTTGTATGAGTTAGTAGCAAGGTGTGCGTGAGGTGCAAAAGAAGCAGCGTCGATGACACCAGAGTCCATGGACTGGCGAACTTCAGAGAAAGGTACACCGGTTTTTACTGCGCCAAGTTTACCAAGCACACCCATGATGCCACCTGGTCCACGTACGCGAAGGCCATCAAAATCTTCCAGTGACTTCAGCTCATCACCTTTACTTACGATGTTGTACTGAGGCAGTGGTGTCGGCATCAGCAGTGTCGCATTCCAGCGAGCCAGATCTTTTTTCACGATAGGGTGCTTAAATACTTCGGAATAGATCTCACTAACACGAGCAAGGGATACATCCTGAGAGAACGGAAGCTCGGTAACCGTGATAGTTGGGTTTTTATCTGAGTGATAGAAAGAGCAGAATTGGGCCATTTCAAAAGCACCAAACGAGATACCATCCAGATTCTCACGTGATTTGGACAGGCCTCCGTAGGAGATATTTAGTTTAAACTCACCATTGGTTTTCGCTTCGACTAACTCAGCAAGTTTCTCAACATTCTCTGTAAAGGCGCGTCGTTTACCCCATAGAGATACGTTCCACTCGGTGGCTGCTTGCGCTTCTGCCGCCATGAAACCGGTTAATGCGAGAGTGGTAATCACTGATGTTTTTATCGCTTTCATACTTTCATCCTTGTTTATTGTTATCTGCTCAATCGTTTGTAGGGTAGTGAGCATCAATCGTTCGACAGCTATACAGCAAAGGTCTTGCCAGTTTTTACAATTTATTTACTTTTGTTTTAATTTATTGATATGTAATAGGTATTTTTACGTTCTGCCTGGTTTGAATGTAGAAATAGTGTAAATATGAAAATTAATGAGCCAAATTTGGCTTATTCCAATGCTTCAAATTTATCATGATGAGCCATTTTTGGCTTACTAACGAAGGGTGTGGTGCATTAAATATGTGGCAACGCATTGTGCTGTTTAGGATGAAGACATTTTTAATGTCAGTGGCTTATATCTTGCTAATTCAGCTATGGCCCTAAGGTTAAACAAGCAAAACAAAAATATACTGGAGAGACAGGATGTCACAAAGCAGTTCAAGGAAAGCATACAGCTCTATTCTGATCGCTTCCTTGCTGATTGGATTTGTTCTGAGTGCTGTGTTGTTTAAAACGACAGAAAGTGCGCACTATGAAGAGTTAGATAAAGTGGGTGAAGAACGCCTCAACCTTTATGCTTCGACCATTGAGGCGGAATACCAGCGATTCGAATATCTGCCATTTATCGTTGCAAATGACCATCAGGTATTAGAACTCATCGATTCGACCGAAAACTCACCTCTAACTGAGCAAGTGAACCGAAAACTCGAAAGCTGGCGAGCAGAATCAAAAGCAGATGCGCTCTATTTAATGGATAACAAGGGTGTTGTTATCGCCAGTAGCAACTGGGATAAGTCCGGCAGTTTTATGGGGCACGATTACCACTTCAGACCCTATTTTATTGATGCCATTGAAGGACATAGCGGGCGTTTTTTTGCTGTCGGTGTAACGACAGGAAGGCCCGGCCTCTTCCTTTCCAGGCCTGTCTATAAAGATGAAACCATTCAGGGAGTTGCGGTTCTTAAAGTAGATATGTCTTCTCTGGAAACCAATTGGAACTTAGGGGGTGAACAGGTATGGGTGAGTGACAGCGAAGATGTCATCTTCTTAGCCAGTAATCCACAATGGCGCTATCGCAGTCTGTCCATCTTGTCACCAGAAGTAGTGAATCAACTGGAAGAAGCCAAAAAGTACAGCCATCATCGGATTGAGCCATTGGCATTTAAAGACCTTCCGTTGTCGCCACAAGGAAAGAGAGTGATTCAACTCTCTGCCGAGGAAACGCGCTCAGGCAATAATGCAGTTGGTCCATCCTACTTACTTCATAAACGAGATATAACAGAACTAGGCTGGAGCCTTTATTACCTGAGTGATTTAAAAGGATTAGAAGAGCGAAAAACTGGGGCAATGTTAATTTCGGCATTAGCAACCGCATTGCTGGCAGTGGTCGGTATGTTTGTTTTAAGTCGATTTCGACACCAACAACAGCTTGAATGGCGGGTAGAAAAACGTACTGCCGCGCTTAATCAAAGTAACACCCAACTTAAACTCGAAGTTGAAGAGCGAGTGCGTACAGAAAAAGCCCTGCGTCAGACTCATGAAGAGTTGATTCAAGCAGAGAAGTTGGGTGCTCTGGGGCATATTTCTGCTGAGCTGGTTCATGAGATCAGTCAACCACTTCAGGCAACACTCACCTTTATTGCCAGCACTAAACTGCTTATCGAAAGGCAGCAGTACGAACTGGCGCAGGAAAACCTTCAGGAAATCGACAAACTATTGCATCGGGTATCGGGCATCGTAACCCACCTTAAAACCTTCTCAAGCAAATCCCGGGGCGTATTAAGTACAGTTGAGCTACAGCGCGTGATCGATAATGCGCTTCTGGTGATGAACGCAAGAATAGAGAAGTCGGGTGTAGAGTTGATTTGGACTCCATCAAAGGCACCAATTTCAGTCAAAGCGGATGAGATTAAACTTGAGCAGGTGCTTATCAATCTTATCCGTAATGCGTTAGATGCTATCCAGATATCTGACAGCTCTGGCCGTGGAAAGGTAGAGATCTCGTTAACAGCAGAAAACCACAAAGCGATTATTGAGATTCATGATAATGGCTGTGGTATTAATTCAGAGCACTTACCTAAACTGTTTGAACCTTTCTTTACGACTAAATCAGCCGGAGAGGGCATGGGGCTTGGTCTGTCAGTCTCTTACGGCATCGTGGAAGAGTTTGGTGGTCGCCTGGAAGCGTTCGCAGAATCGGAAAAAGGCACAACTTTCAGAGTCACATTAGCTCAATCCAGCCCTCAACCTCGTTCGTTATCTATAACGGAGTCTGTATATGAACAATAAAGATAAGACTAACCCACTTAAAGTTATCCTTGTTGATGATGAAGATGCGATTCGTAAGGCAACTAAGCAGTGGCTAAACCTGGCTGGAATGGAAGTGGAGGATTTTCCAAGAGCAAAAACGGCGTTGGCTTCAATCGCAGCCAACGATAATTGCGTAGTGGTTTCCGATATAAGAATGCCAGAGATGGATGGAATGATGTTCGCTCAGGAAGTGCAGCGTATCGACCCAGACATACCTGTGCTCCTGGTCACGGCTCACGGTGATGTCAGAATGGCGGTAGAGGCGATGCGAAACGGGGTTTATGACTTTATCGAAAAGCCCGTTGAGCCAGATTTACTGGTAGACAGAATACAACGGGCCGGAGAAAAAAGAAGGCTGGTTTTGGAGAACAGAAACCTGCAACGCTTGTTAAGCCAAAAACCTTCATTAGAGAGTCGAATGATAGGTCAGTCGAAGGTGATGAATGAACTAAGGCAACAGGTTTTGATGCTAGGGCAAACGCCAGTGGATACGGTGATAAATGGTTCAACCGGTACGGGTAAAGAGTTGATTGCCCGCTGCCTGCATGATTTCAGTATACGAAGTGAAAAGCCTTTTGTTGCAGTGAACTGTGGTGCGATCCCGGAAAACCTGTTTGAAAGTGAGTTATTTGGTCATGAAAAAGGCTCTTTTACAGGTGCTGAAAGCCAGCGTATTGGCAAGATTGAACACGCACAGGGTGGGACTCTGTTTCTGGATGAAATAGAGAGCATGCCGCTTAACTTTCAGATAAAACTGCTACGGGTATTACAAGAGCGAAAGCTAGAAAGAGTCGGATCTAACAAAGAGATCCCGCTAGACCTATGGGTTATTGCTGCAACAAAAGTTAATTTAGCGCAGGCGTCAGCTGCTGGCGAGTTCAGAGAAGATCTTTATTACCGTTTTAATGTTGTGGAACTGCACCTACCAGATTTGGCCGGCAGGCGTGAAGATGTGCCTCTGTTGTTTGAATATTTTGCCCGTAAAGCCGCTATTCAATATGAGCGAGAGTACGAAGATCTGAATGAGCAGGATGTCGCGCGATTAATTGATAATCCCTGGCCAGGGAACGTTCGCCAGTTAAAAAATGTCGCAGAGCGTTACGTGCTGGGAATGAACAGCTCAAGCTCCATTGGCGCTATTCTGGGGCATGATGAACACGATATTGTTTCACCAACAACGTATAACCTATCGGAACGAGTACAAAGCTTTGAAAAGCAACTTATAATCCAATCGCTAAAACGACACAAAGGTAATGCACTCGCGGTGATGGACGAATTAGAGCTGCCGAGACGAACGCTCAACAATAAGATGAAGCTCTATGAAATTCAGCGTCGGGATTACGTAGAGTGAGTTTCCAAGTGCACAAATTTGAGAGAGACGTGAAGTAATGATCGTAATAGCATCGCGATCTTTCTAAACAGGCTATAGTTCTAAATAGAAAAAAAACAAAAAATTACTATAGGTTGGCTATGGCACCAGATATCACACGTGCTGTCACATCACTATTAAAAGATGATTCCGACGAGAATCGCTTTTTGCAGCTGATTGACGCACTGCCGAAAATTTCAGTCCAGGGGTATGATAAAAACCGTAATGTTATCTACTGGAACAAGTCGAGCACAGAACTTTATGGCTACGAGAAAGAAGAAGCCATAGGCAGAAAGCTTGAAGATCTGATCATCCCTGAAGAGATGCGAGAACATGTCATCATGTTCCACAAAGACTGGGTAGAAAAAGGAATCCCAATTCCCTCATCGGAACTTATACTCAAACGTAAGGACGGGAGTCCCATCCCGGTTTTTTCTTCTCATGTTATGTTGAAGCAAGGTACCGACTCACCAGAGATGTTCTGTGTTGATGTCGATTTGCGTGAACAATACGAAGCTCGTGAAAAACTGAGAACCACAGCTACAACGGACTCGCTAACGTCCCTTCCTAACAGATTGTGTCTTGAAGAAGAGTTAACCAAAAGGGTGAGCGAAGCGAGTCGCTTTAATCATAAGCTGGCAATTTTGTTTATCGACCTTGATATGTTTAAAGAGGTAAATGACACATTAGGCCATACATGGGGGGATAAACTTCTCACATCGGTTGCGAAGCGTATGAGAACCTCACTCAGGGAGTACGACTTCCTGGCAAGGTTTGGAGGCGATGAATTTGTTCTTGTTATCCCTCGCATTGAGAGTGCCGAAGAAGCCAGAATTATTGCCAATAAGCTAATTGGCTCTTTTAGTTCCAGTTTCTCATTGGGGGATGAGAATCTGTTTATTACCACCAGTATCGGAATATGCCTATATCCTGAAGACGGAACCAAACCGGAAGAGTTGTTAAAAAACGCAGATACCGCGATGTACCATGCAAAAGAAACCGGCAGAAATCGTTATCATTTTTTTACCACCTCACTGAGCGATGAGATACGACTGCAAAGGGATATTTCCGCACACTTGCATGAATCTCTAGAGAAAGACGAGTTCGAACTGGTTTACCAGCCTCAATACGACATGGCCAACAGGGAAATTACCGCTTGTGAAGCATTGCTAAGATGGACACCGGAAATTAAAGAGCGTTCTGTAACACCCGATATATTCATTCCTATTGCTGAGCGATCTGATTTAATCGTCAAACTAGGAGATTGGGTAATTGAGAAAGCGTGTGCTCAACAGAAGGAATGGAAGAAAGCAGGTATTAATACTCGTATTGACATCAATGTATCCGGGAAACAACTGGAACAAACGGATTTTTTTGCCTCTCTTAATGCTTGTCGGGAGCGCTACGGTTTATCTCCGGAAGAGCTGGGTATTGAACTTACCGAACATACGCTGATTAAATCAAATAACCGGATGCTCGATGAGTTGAGAAAGCAAAGAGCCAAGGGCATGGAGATATCAATAGACGATTTTGGTACGGGTTATTCTTCTCTGAATTACTTAAAACTCTTTCCAATAACTAAGTTGAAAATCGACAGAACTTTTATTGCGGATGCACCCGAAAACGATCTTGATGGTGCACTTCTGGAAGCCATTGTTAACGTAGGCCATAAACTTAAGCTGAATATCGTTGTAGAAGGTGTGGAGTCTGAACTTCAGGCGCAGTTTTGCAAGAACCTGAATATCGACTTAGCGCAAGGGTACTGGTATTGCAGACCACTATCCGTTGAGAACGTGACTTCGCTGCTAAGCTCTGATAAGACTAGAGACTAGTTTCAGCATCGTTTTGAACGGGAGCCTATTTAAATGAGTAATTGCTCATTTATTGATCTTGGTTGCATATTATATTAGGCGAAAACAATACACTGGAAGTCGGGTGTACCTAAGTTTGAGATTGTATGTGCCGACCTATCAGAGCTTTGCAAACCTATGTAGATAACCTTGTTTCCAGAAGTAAGACTTCGGACGTGCAGTCCGAACTACGACTACATCACTATATTTGGTTAGTGTTTATCGCTATCCCGTTAAGTGTAATATTTGCAATAAAGAATATTTGGGTTGGTAATGTCGAAATCGCCGGGATATTAATGGTGTTTCTAAGCTGCCTTGCGGGTAGCCTAGCACTCATCCCCAGAATTCATATAATCGAATGGATATATCACGCAAACAACTTCGTTTTCATTTTGATGGTGACGTTAGTCTCGGTATGGGGGGCAAAAAGCGAAGGGCAAATTTTATGGAGTTACACCTATCCATTATTAAGCGTTTATCTTTTTGGACATCGATATGGTCTCCGTTGGAGCCTGTTCCTGCTAGGGGTCATTCTAACTAGCCTTACCTTTTCTGATTCGCTAACACAAACTTACTCTTATGATTTCAAAGCAAGATACGCAATTTCCTATCTTTGTATTTTGATGATCACTACCTGGCTTGAATATGGCCGTAGTCGATATATCCGCGAATCAACAGAGCAAAAACAAATACTGGAGCAAGAGAGAAACGCACTTAGATTGGAGATAGAGAAGCGCGAAAAGCTAGAAAAAGAGCTAGAGAACCTTGCCAGTATTGATGACCTTACCGAGCTATATAACCGTCGGTTCTTCTGGCTAAAGGCGAATGACGAAATTAAACATGTTCAAAGCCTGAACAGTACAGTGACTATGGCTATTCTGGATATTGACCGATTTAAACGGCTCAATGATAAGTATGGTCATCCGGCCGGAGACGATGTTCTCCGAGCTTTAGGAGCACATTGTAAACAGCATTTGCGCAGCTCAGATATCGTGGGAAGGATTGGTGGTGAAGAGTTTGCAATTATGCTCCCCTTTACAAGCATAAAGGACGCAAAGCCCATCATCGAGAGGTTTCATCAGCAAATTAGCCAGTATCACTTTTCTTTTCAGGGGGAAGTGGCTGAAGTCACGGTGAGTATTGGAATGTGTGAGCTGAGTGCCGAGGTCGATAGTGTAGATCGCCTCTATGCTCTGGCCGATCAGGCGCTTTATGAAGCGAAGGAAAATGGCCGAAATCGGATTGTATGTAAGTAATTATCTGAGTTTGAGTGCTAATCTCAACATATCTATATGCTGTAAGCCATGTTCGTATATTGGCTCTTCGTAGTGTTCAATAAAGAAGTTTTTTCGAACACCTTCAACCCGAAACCCCAAACGTTGATAATACGTAAGTTGGTAACCAAACGTACCAGTCCCTAATTCTACGGTTTTATATCCATATTTCTTTAGCTGCTCAATGACGTGTTTGAGTAGCGCAGTACCAATTCCTTTTCCCTGAAATTCAGGCCAGACAGCGATATTGAAGATTTCTGTATGATCCGTTTCTTCAGAATCTGTTGCTTGGGAATGAGTAACACAAGCACCAACCAGTTGTTCATTTTCAAAAGCGGCAAAACACAACGAGCGTTCTAGGTAGCTCTGAATACAGGTTTTTGAGGGATCAGCTTCAAGCAAAAGAGCGATAGGAAGATCGGTTGGTTTAACTTCTTTGAAATGTATATCAGTCATTGGAACCCCCTTAATCGTTCTCGTCCCAGTATCCGGATTTGTCACCCAGTTTATCTTTCATGAAGTTGATGAACACTTTCACTTTTTCCGGTAAGTGCTTTCTCTCTGGATAGACAGCATATATCGCATGTTCAGGTAAGTCGTACCCATCTAGCACAGTAACAAGTTTACCGCTGGACAGGTACTCAGCAACAATGAAGGTTGGCATTTGGCAGATACCAAGGCCATCCAACAATACCTGTGCAATAGCATCACTGTTATTTACAATGAAGTTGCCCCTTGGTTCAATCTTAATCTTCTGTTTTTCTTGATAAAAAGTCCATTCAACTCCAGCTTGGAAAAGACTGTAGTAAATACAGTTATGATTTGAGAGATCCGCAGGCGTCTCAGGTCTTCCGTTCTGTTCAATATATTGGGGGGAAGCACAAACAACACTTTTGCAGTCGACAAGTTTTCGGGCAACTAAAGAGGAGTCTTGTAATTCACCTATCCTCAGGCCAACATCGAATCCACCTTCAACCATATTGACCACTTTGTCGTCCATACTGAGGATGACTTTTATGTCGGGATAGTTTTCCAGAAACTCTTTAATGAATGGAACAAGGTGCAACCTAGAGAAAGTCATCGGTGCATTAATTTTGAGTGTGCCTTTTGGCTTCCCCTGAAAGTGAGAAAGAGCAGAGAAACCATCTTCAGCCAAAGCGACAGAGTTCCGTGCATAATCAGAAAACCGTTCTCCGGCTTCAGTCAAAGATAACTTTCTTGTAGTGCGACTAAATAATCGCACTCCCAAGTTATCTTCCAACACAGATATGCGTTTACTCACCGCAGATTTGGTCATTCCCAGTTGTTGTGCAGCAGCAGAAAAACTCCCGCATTCAATGACCGCAACAAAAACAGGAATAGCAGAAAAATTGTCTCTCATTGTCAACTTTTGTTCATCTATAGGTTTATTAATCAAAGATTATCATTATTTAGTTGTTCAATTAAAGTGTAGTCAGAATTAAAAAGGAGCCAGAAAGAAGAAAGGAGAAACAATGAAACATCAAACTTGGTATTCGATGCTCGCACTTGTTGGAGGAGGGCTACTTTCTCTAATGATCTATTTAAATAGTCAGTTGGCCTCTCACACTTCAGCGCTTAACTCGTCATGGATAGCTCACGGAGTAGGCGCAGTCACTGCGTGGTGCTTGCTTTCTGTAATTGGAAGGACTAACAAGCAAGCAGAAGACAAAACAGAGAAAGTACCCAAGCTATTTTATCTCGGAGGTTTGCCTGGTGCGTTTACCGTTATTCTTGCGTCGACAACCGTCAATAGCAGCATTGGGCTATCCGGAACGCTGGCTCTGGCTATCGTAGGCCAGATTATGTGCTCTATGTTGTGCGAGTATTTTGGTTTGTTTAGGTTGAAGCAAAGAGCTTTTTCTTTGAGTGACTTTATGCCCGTAGTTCTGGTTGCAGCAGGGGCAACACTCATTATTTTTAGCAGGAGTTAAGTTATGTGGATGTACATTTTATTGGCACTATTAAACGGCTTTTGTATTGCCATAGCCCGTATTCTTAATGGGCAACTGAGCGTAAGCAGAGGGCCCTTTAGTGCCTCATTTATTAACCATGTTGGGGGATTCCTATTTCTGACTCTGGTCATGCTATACCTGCTAAGCCCACCTCTGTTATCTGGAGGGAGTGTGGTTATGTATGGAGGAGGGGTTATTGGTGCGCTCTATGTCGCGATTAATAGTCTGGTAATGACTCGGTTAGGCTCTACAAACACCATCATTTTGGTGATCAGTGGCCAGATGTTGGTAAGCTTGCTTCTAGATTCTCCCACAAATAATGATGGTGAGATGCTGCTTAAACTATCCGGGGTTATGCTTATTGTGGCGGGAATAGCACTTAAAGAGCTGATGCCTCGATTTAGATCTCATAAAGTCGTATAAAGTTTATGTCAGGTTAATAAATATATTTCATTTTTAATATAAATATTAATAGCGACCTGTTTATTTCAATAAATCGATATTTCTACTTCATATTTTCATCAATGATTCGCACTTTAGGGTAAGAAAACGACCGACAGTTATACATGTAGGACCTACCTTCAGTATCCGATAGTGATTCAATCAGAGAATTATTGTTTCCAAAAGTAATGTAATTGTTCATCGGAATATTCTGGTTTGAATGTAACTTATTGATTTTGATTGTTAATTTGATTGTTCTACTTTTTTGGTAGATAGATCTCAATCACATTATTTTTGAAGGGTTATTCCGACTAAGACTTTATAGGGATAGCGATTGAGTACTTTATCGCTAAAATATAGTTATCAGTTGGAAACAATTAAATAAAAATCAACTGAGAGTAATTTATTAACTTTAACGGAAGCAATATTAATTTATCTGTGTTTGACCAGATAAATTTAAATAATGTCATTTTTACCTCTTCAGCAGCCACGAATGTCTTTCTGCTGAGTTTTAAGAAAATGACGAAGATTGGAGCAAAATAATGAAGGTAAACCTTTTTGCAACCTGCCTGGGGGATATGGTCAAAGCTGATGTAGCAAAAAAGACCGTACTACTGCTTGAGCAGCTAAATTGTGAAGTCATTTTTCCTGAGCGGCAGGGTTGTTGCGGCCAGCCGTCTTTAAACAGTGGTTATACTGATGGCAGCAAAGCTGCGATGAAAAGCCTAATTTCCTCTTTCGAAATCAACGATTATCCAATCGTAAGCCCAGCGGGTTCTTGCGCAGCTTCAATTAAGCGATACCCGGAATTTCTGGCAGATGAGCCAGCGTGGGCAGCGAGAGCACAAAAGATTGCTGATCGCCTTTTTGAACTGACTCAGTTTATTGTCGGCACGCTTGGTGTGACGGATTTAGGCGCTAAGCTTAATGGTCGTGCGGTTTACCACCCTTCATGTAGTCTTATTCGCAAACTAGGTGTTCGAGAAGAACCTCTGGCGTTGCTCGACAATGTTGAAGGTTTAGAAATGCTACCAATCGCTAACCAGGAAACCTGTTGTGGTTTTGGTGGTACCTTCTCCGTCAAAATGTCTGAAATTTCTGGTGAGATGGTGAAAGAGAAAGTTAAGCATATCTCTGCGGTTGAACCAGATTATTTGATTGGTGCCGATATCAGTTGCCTGATTAATATTGGTGGGCGCATCAGCCGTGAAGGCAAGCCTGTCAAGGTAATGCATATCGTAGATGTTCTGCTATCTGGCGGGGAGAAATAATATGTCGATGAAAACAAGCAGCGTTAATTTCCGCGACAGAATTAACGTCCAGATGAAAGACGATTTTATGCGTCAGTCGGTAGCAAACGCGCAAGAGCGTATGTTTACCAATCGCCAGATTGCGGCAGATAAGCTTGGCAACTGGGAAGAGTGGCGCGATATGGGCATGGATATCCGCAACCATGTTTTGGAGAATCTGGATTACTACCTCAAACAGCTGAGTGACAACGTAGCAAAAAATGGCGGTCATGTTTTCTTTGCTCAAACTGCAGAAGAAGCCACCGATTATATCGAGAAGATTGTTCAGCAGAAAGACGCTAAAAAGGTCGTGAAATCTAAGTCCATGGTGACAGAAGAGATCGACTTAAACCGCGTTATCCAGCGTAATAACTGTGAAGTGGTGGAAACTGACCTTGGTGAATATATCCTGCAGGTTGATGACTGCGATCCACCTTCTCACATTGTTGTTCCAGCTCTGCACAAAAACCGTACTCAGATTCGCGATGTTTTCCGCGATAAGATTGGGTATGAAGGAGAAGACGATCCTGAAGAGATGACACGTTACGTACGTGATTACATTCGTCATGACTTCCTTGAAGCGGACATCGGTATTACAGGTTGTAACTTTGCTGTTGCAGAATCCGGAACTATCAGCCTGGTGACTAACGAAGGCAACGCACGTCTTGCGACTAGCCTGCCTAAAACGCATATCGCTGTTATGGGTATGGAGCGAATCGTTCCAACTTTTGAAGAGTTGGATATCGTTATCAGCCTGTTGTGCCGTAGTGCTGTTGGTTTACCGTTGACAGGATATGTCACCGCATTAACAGGGCCGCGAGAAGAAGGCCACTGCGATGGCCCTGAAGAGTTCCATCTTGTAATTGTCGATAATGGTCGCTCTGACATTCTTGGATCCGAATTTAAAGATATTCTACGTTGTGTACGCTGTGCAGCTTGTGTGAATACTTGTCCTGCTTATCGACATATTGGTGGTCAGTCATACGGTTCCATCTATTCTGGGCCTATTGGTGCAGTGCTGTCCCCACTTCTTGGTGGTTACGACGATTTCAAAGACCTGCCTTATGCGTGTAGCTTGTGCCGTGCCTGCCACGATGTGTGCCCGGTGAAGATCCCGCTTTCTGACTTGCTTCTAAAACATCGTGAAAAGATGGCAGAGCAGTCGATTACCCCTGCGGTTGAACGTATGACGGTAAGTGCCTTTAACGTTATTAATGCCCGTCCAGTGCTTTGGGATACCACGGTAAAAGTGGGTGCAAAAGTTGCGGGAAGCCTGATTAAAAACGGTCGCATGCCTATCAATCTGGGCGCGACAAAAGAGTGGACAGAAGCCCGAGATCTGCCAGAACCAGATGGTGAATCATTCCGTAGCTGGTTTAAGAAGCATCAAAAGAGTAAGGAGTCATAATTATGTCGAATCAACCGTTAAATATGGCTGCTGAAAGAGTTCAAAAGCGAGATGACTTTCTGGCCAATATCACGCAAAAGCTGGGAAGGAATAGCATTCCTGAGAACGTGGAGCGCCCTGCACTAAGACACACTTGTCATCATGAAGTGATGGCTGATCTATCACAAGATGAGCTGAAACAAGCATTGATTGATTATACGCAGACTACGTTGGCCTCTCAGGCAGTGGTGACAACACAGGAAAATCTGTCAGCCACACTGCGTGAGGTATGCGAAGCATACTGTTTGGCTAGTGACAATAGCTCTGAGAAATTGCCGGATGTGATGTTCTCTTCCGACGCACGCTTAAAGGTGATGCTTGATGATGGTCAGCTGGAGTCTGACCACTATCAGACTAGTTACTGGGACTCAATGATTGGGTATCAGGAAAATATCGATATTGCTGAACGTGCAAAGGTAGGTGTGGTATACGCTGAGCAAGCACTGGCAGAGTCCGGAACCATGGTGTTATACAGCCAGCCGAATCAGGGTAGGGCGGTTAGCCTTCTTCCTGAAGCATCGGTATTTGTTGTAGCCAAAAGCACGCTGGTAGCGCGTCTGACTCAGGCTACCGCTAAGCTGCACCAAAAAGCTGCGGCTGGTGAGCGTATGCCATCATGCGTTAACTTTATCTCTGGTCCAAGCTCAACGGCAGATATTGAGCTTATTAAAGTGGTTGGAGTTCACGGTCCGGTCTACGCTACTTATATTATTATTGATGATATGTAGAAAAGTTGAGTTGTATCTATGCCCGATATTGATGATCTGGTGTTGTTTACCCAGGTAATAGAAAATGGTTCGTTCAGTAAGGTTGCAGAGCTGAACGATATCAATAAATCCGTCGTGAGTAAGCGTGTCAGCAAGCTGGAAAACAAGCTTGGTGTTCAGCTAATCTATCGCTCCACACGAAACCTCTCACCGACTGAGGCGGGAGAAGTGCTATACAATCGGGCTAAAGATATCAACGAGATAGCTGCTGCTGCGTTTAACGCTATTGACGGCTACAACGAAGCGTTATCCGGACACATACGTATGTCGGTTCCGACCATCTCTGGTGATTTGTTACTGGCAGAAGCAGTTTCTGATTTCTGTCAGGAGCATCCGGGGCTGACGATTGATATGTCATTGGATAACCGCTTTGTCGACCTGATTAAAGACAACTACGATCTGGTTATTCGAACAGGTTACCTGGAAGATTCCAGCCTGATAGCGCGCTATATTTTTAACTCCCGCTGGCTGATTTGTGCTTCACCAGAGTACGTTGCCAAACACGGAGCACCGCAAAAACCGAAAGATCTGCTTAGACACAATTGCTTAGGCTATACCCACGAAAGCACGGGTACCTTCGACTGGCAGTTCAAGCGCAACAGCGACATTTTCACTCTGCGAGTAAACGGAAACTTCAGCTCGGATAACTCTGCTGCCCTTCGAAAAGCGGCCTTGAGCGGCAATGGTCTGGCCTACCTGCCAACTTGTCTAGTTTGTGAAGATATCCAGGCAGGTAGACTGGTAGAAGTATTAGCCGGACACGTTGGTAAAGAGATAGGTATCTATGCTGTCTATCCATATACACGCCAGCCATCAAAACGAATTCAGATGCTAATTGAGCACATTCGCGACCGTTACCTGTCCATGAGTGAGTATTTCGGGTAGTTTATCCCCTATAGGGGATAAAGCACCCAATATCCCCTATAGGGGATAAACTACCCAATATCCCCTATAGGGGATAAAATCTTGCTTATCCCCTATAGGGGATATAAACTCCTTTATACCCACTAGAGGATAGAGGTGTTTCATGGTGCTTTATAATCCACTTCAATTAGCAAGCCAACTTAAGCTAATCAGAAATAAAAACAATCTAACGCAAGCACAGTTAGCGAACAAAATAGGCATTAAGCAAGCCACGCTCTCAAACTTCGAGACCAATCCTGATACAACACAATTAAAAACATTCTTTAAGATCATACAGGCTCTTGAACTACAACTAGATATTCAGGAGAGAAAGGTCTCTCAGGGGATGAGTAACGAGGAAGACTGGTGATGGAATCGTTAATTGCCTATATGAACGGTGAGAAGGTGGGAACCTTCATTAAACTGCCGGATGGCGCGCATCAGTTTCAATATGATACGAGTTGGATTGAAGGCACCAGGGGCAGACCTCTTTCCTTATCTTTGCCCTTGCAGTATCAAAAGCATACATCGAGCAAAGTCATAAACTATTTTGACAACTTGCTACCTGATTTGAATGAAATCAGAGACAGAATTGTAGCAAGGTATAACGCTGATTCCAGACAAGCATTTGACTTGCTAAAACAAGTAGGCAAAGACAGTGTTGGTGCTATTTCGCTTTACGCTCCTGATGAAAAGATCTATCCAGATGAGCTGAGTTACGAAGTGTTAGATGAGCAACGCCTGGAAAAAATACTGCTGGCCTATAAATCTCGTATTCCATTAGGGATGCTGGAAGAGGAAGATGACTTTCGTATATCTGTGGCAGGAGCCCAGGAAAAAACAGCGTTACTGAAAGTTGATAACCAGTGGTGCATTCCTAAAAGCTCCACACCGACAACGCATATTATCAAATTGCCGATTGGTGAGATCAAGCAGCCGAACGCGACACTGGATATGAGGAATAGCGTCGAAAATGAATATCTTTGTATTCAGCTAGCTCGGGAGTTGGGTTTTGAAGTCCCTAATGTCGAGATTATATCTTGCGGCAATATTAAAGCGATCGCGGTAGAGAGGTTTGATAGAAGGTGGATTAGGGACAAGACTTGGTTATTGAGGCTTCCACAAGAGGACATGTGTCAGGCCTTTGGTAAGCCTTCAGCTATAAAGTATGAGAGTGATGGCGGGATCGGTATAACGGACATAATGGATTTGCTCCTTGGTTCAAGCAATGCATTAGAAGACCGATACAACTTTATGAGATTTCAGGTATTTCAATGGATTATTGGTGCCACAGATGGACATGCTAAGAACTTCTCTATTTTTATCGAACCAAGAGGAAGTTATCGGTTAACACCTTTTTACGACATTCAATCTGCCTATCCAATACTGGGAGGTCGTGGCCTAAACATACGTTCTCTGAAGTTAGCGATGGGATTAAAAGCAACAAAAGGTAAGAAGTATCAGCTTGATAAAATATACTCTCGTCACTTTATCGATACGGCTAAACAAGTGGGATTCCCGATAGAGAGTATGAATGAAATCATAGATGAGTTTATCGATACGCTTCCCAAGGCAATAGACACAGTTAGCTCCAAGTTACCCGATGATTTTCCGGTTGATGTGTCTGATGCCATTTCCGAAAATGCCAAAAAAATGGTACATCGTTTGTCATTAGGCCGGTAAAGAAAGAGCGAGAACATGCCCACAAGTGTTTGAACTTTGTGCTCAAATAAGTGTGGGCCTTAATTTCTAATCAGGTTCTGATAAAACCTAACGGAAGATCCGTTCTGTTTTGGTAGTCATAGAAGTTAGTCAGATTAGGAAGCATACTCCCGAGATCACTTCGCTTAATGCCAAACCACATTAAGAGCTCAGCGTACATTTCGTCGGTTGAAGTGGTTGGTATCAATACACCGTTTCCTATGTCCAGCGGATTAGCGTTACCGAGCTCTAAAGATGGGTATTTTCCGAATATTTGCCCACCATTAATGTCTTTACCCATTACGATGGCATTACCACCCCAGCCATGATCAGAGCCGTTGCCATTTGAGGTTAACGTTCGGCCAAAATCAGAACCAACGACGGTCACTACATCATCCGCAATGCCAAGCTCATCTAAAGCGCTTTGGAATGAGCCCAAAGCATTATCAAGTACCTTTAGCATGTTCGCATGAGTTTTTAATAACTCGCTATGGTGATCCCAACCAATATAGCGGATGAAAAAAGTCTGCTTTTCGCTGCCCAGTCTGGATTTAGCCGCTATAGACTTGGCGACCATTTCAAGCTGTTTGCTTAACGGGGTATTTTCAAACGATGTATTGATATGAACACCAGACAAAGCTGACGAGAATTTCTCATGTTGTTGCTGAGCATACTTCACGCTGTTGGTATAGGTATCCAGAAAAGCATCGTTGTGAACTTTCGCCAGTAAGGAATCGAAACCATCCAATAATTGCTCATTCAAAGCTCGTGTGGTTGGATTCGTGCTGTCTTTGGCTTTAAGTCCGACACTACCTTTTTCTGTTACCACGTATTCTCTGCTGGATACTCCGCTTTGAAGTATGTTGCTTCCGGCCAGAGAGATGTTCATCGGAATATCTTGAGGTAACTGATTAGGCTGCATCTTATCTGCGACTTTACCGAATAAGCCCGTGTTTGTTCTTACACCCGGATTTGCAGTCTGCCAGTGTTTAAACTGATCAGAATGAGACATAAGCCCAAGTGGAACGGGCTTACTTCCAGCCTTGAATTCATCTCTGGTTATTGGCGTTACCATAGGGCCGACATTCGCCACAAAGGATAAGCTCTTTTCATTGAACAGTCGCTGCATGTTCGTCAGACTTGGGTGGAGACCATGCGCCGTGCTATTAAGTTGTAGCAAGCTGTCTTTAGCCAGTGCCAGATTATTTCTTGAATTACTGTAGATTTGATGTCCTGCAGTACTTGTTGGAACGAGCGTGTTATATGCGTCATTCCCACCATCCAACATGATAAACACCATCGCCTTTGAACCAGCCCCGTCGGGGTCTGAGTTTTTGGGTGTCTGCTTGTTAGAAGAGTCGCTTTTACAACCCGCAAGCATCAAACTGGTTCCTATCATTGCCATTCCAGATGCTTTGACAAACTCGCGACGTGTTAAGTTGTTACCTTTCATTTTGTTAGCTCCACTTTCCTAGCACAGTAAATTGCGGAGATACCGCGATCATGAATACCACAGTCTGAACAATCCAGTTGTGATGTGTTGCATTGGTGACATCGTAGTTTTGGATTGCGTCAAGTATGGCTTGCTCGTTACTGCTGTTTACCTGCCCGGTTAAGATCAGAGAGACACGTTGAATCAACGTTGAGTGATCGCTTTTGTTTGCGGCCAGAGCCAATTCTGCAGAGAAGTCGAATGCCAGCTTGTCATTGCTTTTTGCCAATAATCGGTCTGCATCGAGCTCAGGGACGGTTGAACTGGTACCAAGTTCAGTGGTGACTAATGGCAAAGCATCGCCAAACAACCAGTCGTACAACATGTTCGCATAACTTATTGAAGTATGTGCATCCACAAGTTCGAACTCAGGGGCAACTTTGTCATCTCGTTCAATTTCACCATGGGGAGCGAAGTTTGGTTTATAAAAGTTAAATACTGTTGGCGAAGAGAGCGGATGGTGGTGAAGTGCTTCTTTTATGTCAGAGCCAATTAACCAAAGACGATTAGACGTATTTTTCGCTTTAAACGCTTTTAAGAGTTGAGTGACTCGTAACGTTGGAGATTTTAGCTTCTCAATATTGCCGTTGATATGGGCGCCATCGGTAATAGTCACTTTGTTGGTCAATGGGTACTCAAGAATGGTACGAACTGTTTCTTTCAGGTTACCCTGGTTGCCAAACGCGGTTGCTACTGCCTGAACATACTCAGGCGTTGGGTTCGATGTGACCAACTGCTGTATAAGCTTGGTTGCGATAAAAGGCGCAGTACTACTGTGAGCCACTAACTGTCCAACAACATTTTGGATCTCTGCCGTCGCACTTTGGTTGGCAGCCAGAGTGATGCCCACATTGGGGAGTGTTTTTGCACCTTGATCATGAAAACTATCTTCAGTGACCATCGGAGACACCATGTTGACATACGGAACCATCTTGTAGATTTTTGGAATTGAATCGTCCAGAACGATTGGTCTACCGTTTTGTACAGAAAAATCAAATCGATCTGCTCCCGAGCCGAGCGCCACAGGCCACTCATAACGGTAGCTCTGAGATTTTATGCCAGTAAAAACTCGCGCCAGTTGCTGAATATCGTCGTTATCGTATGTCGGAATATCTTTCCCATTTCCATCTTTTTTCCTGCTTCCATCGAGATTGAGTTGATACAGACCGATAGTGAACAGTTGTAGGATTTCACGGGCATAGTTTTCGTCGGGATGAATGTTTTCTGCCGGGACTTCTTTGCGGTTGTTGATATGTGTCAGATATACACCCATACACGGATGAAGTGACACTTCCGTCAATAAATCTTTGTAGCTGCCCAGAGCATGCTTATAGAGAAGATCGTAGTAGCTTGCCATTCCTTCAGCATTGTTTTCCAGAATGGAGTTGTCGGAGATGACCAGAATTTCACTAAGAGCTTGTGCAACCCGGTGACGCACCATACTCGTACTGTCTCCTTCAATCGTGGTGATTTTTTGTGTTTCAGTGATCGGGTCGGTCGTGGTGTCGGATAAGCCTGAGTTGTGACAAAGGGTTCGGTGCCACCAGGCCATTCGGAAATAGTAGTTGTAAGGCAGAGAGGGGTTATTTCCATTGCCATTGATATTAGATTCAGAGAACTTCTGGACGAATAGATTTCGGAACCCTTTATTACCTGAAGCTCCGCGCCAGATATCATGTGTTTTCTTATAAAATGAATCGTCAGCGACAACTGTGTGGTTAAGCTGAGTATTGAGCCAGTTGCCGACACCAGTGGTAGCTACCTGACGAATAGTATCGAAATCCGCACCTAACGTCGCTTGCATAAGAAAGCGAGAGATGTCTTCATCAACCGAGTTAAACATAGATACACCTTGAATAGACTAGGGTGGGCGACCTTTGATTTTTGGTCACTCACCCAGATTGCTTGAACAGGTGAAATTCTATGTCTGTGAAGGTTACCTTTTCGTTAGCGCTTGGGTTATCTCTACTGCATCGTACTCAGATAAAAGTAAAAGAATGCAGCCGCCAACCATGCAGAGACGATAATCCAGTACAATATTGGATTATCGTCTCTTTCAATTCTTTCAACGAAGTACGCTTCTCTGTGTCTGATGTTCTGGCTAGCCCAGAAGAGACAAAAAATACCCCATACCAGCACCAAATCGAAGATGAGTGCGACTAAGGCTAATATGAGTGCAGCAATGGTTTTCCATCTAGTTCGCAAAACTTCCAGTAGGTTCTTCATAGATAAGTTCCAAAAGTAGTACCGTGATTCTTTATAGTATGAATAAAGAGTGCAGTAAGGTAAAAATATCAGAGGAATAAAGTCATCACGATGGGGAGAGGTCACAGTAAACGTAGAGAGGCATTACGAAATCTTCGAGTCGTGAGTTGTGCATCATTTAACCAATTCAAAGAAAAGGAAAATACCGCTAGACTATTCAGATAAGTCTGACAGATTTGATGTACAAGGAAGTCTAACAATGACAATAAATAACAACAGACGAAGGTTAGTTGCTGCCGTTTCTGCTGGAGCAATGTTATTGCCGTTTTCCCGCACTGCTCTCGCCAGTTCTGAAGATGAGTTACCAGCTTGTCGGGCAGGGGAGTTCATTAAAAATGGTTGGTATGCGGAGTGGAATACACTTTACATCGAAGTGTCCGACACCAAAGATGCAAAGTTTAAAAAGCACACCAAAGATCCTCTTAAAATCAGACCTAAATCCCAGTATCAAACCATCTCAGATACCTTTCCCATCTTCGATCTTAAGGCTGAGTTCACTGTTAAATTTGAACTGGTTGTAGAAGCTGTTCCTCACTATATTCAGTTCAACGATACCTACTACGAAGTGAACAGCGTTGATGATGTTCATGTGTATAAAAAACTGGTTGGGCCGAATGAGTACGCCGATGCTGATATTCAGATTGAGCTCAGCAGAGGTAGCACCAAACATAAGATGAAGCTGACTCAGGGGGATTGGGGAACAGACGCCTTCCTGATTTTATCTGAAAGTGCTGCGAATAAGTTCTTAGGCTATGGTAGCGATCCGGTTTATGTCACCTTGCTAATTGATGGTAAGTCTGTTGTGTCACGTCGATACGACTGTAACGGTATTATGTCGGCATACTCAATGGCGAAAGATGCGTACGACAAAGAAAATGCCAAAGCAGATGCAGGCAAGTGTGAGCCCGAAGGATGTTTCCTGACAACGGCAACATGCGGCAACCTTGGGTTGTCGGATGACTGCTGGGAGCTGGAAACATTAAGAAACTTCCGTGATAACTATATGATGAAAACAGAAGCCGGACAAAAGCAGATTCAGGAGTATTATCAGGTAGCTCCGGCCATTGTCTCCGCGCTGAATCAGGCTAAAAATACGAACGCTCTGTATCTGAAAATGTACTGGCGCTACATCCTTCCATCTGCATTACTTATCAAGCTTGGAATGAAAAAACAGGCGCACCAGAAATACATGGAATTGCTTAAATGGGTGAAACACCACTCGAATCAGACGATAAATGGAAGCAATCAGGGAGCGATATCATGAAGAGAACCATTCTGGCACTAATTGTCGCATCACTCAGCTTTTCTGCATTTTCATCGGATGAGAAGGTCACCGTTTCCAAGTGGAAAGGAACAGAGGCGGTAACCAGCTCAATAAAAACCATCGAGGGTGTCAAGCATGAACAGAAGTTGTACACCACTATCTTGAACATCGATTCAATCAATAAAGGCATTGATAAAGCGAACAGCTCATTCCCGAAGGTTTACCTCTACTTCACCGGTGAAAGACACGGAGAATATACTCAGCCACTAGATGCGTGTAATCGTTCCGATTTCAGAGCCAAAGATGGCCACTATGGCACTAGAGAAAACTGGGATATTGGCGGAACGACAATCGGCATGTATACCGAGTGTTACTACTCAAAACAATCGATGAGTTGGATTGCAGCGGGCACGCCACTGACTACAGATGGTCAGGCATACCTTTATAAGACCTTCAAAGAATCAGCGGTTCCCGTTGGTGTGAAAAGAAACGACAAACAGTGGATGGAAGCCAGTGCTTCGGGTTTTTCAAAGGCCTGGGCATCCCGAGTGGCTGAAATTACCAAAGCCGCAGAAAAGGGTAACTCCGGAGCGATGTTCGCTCTGGGATACGGTTACTTCAATGTAGAAAAGAACAGCAAAAAAGCATCGCCATGGTTCTTAAAATCCGCAAGGGCAGGAGTGGTTGTCGGACAGGAGTGGATGGGACACATCTACCTGAATGGTTTGGGTGTAAAACAGGACAAATCCAATGCCGCTTACTGGTTCCAGAAAGCCGCAGAGCAGGGCAGCCAATTTGCTAAGGATAAGTTGATTGAGCTAGCTCAGTAGCTCTAACTCAAAATAATTTCTATTCAATTTAACGTCGCCGCAACGGGCGACGTTTTTTGTCTGTTTATCTTCGGGGCAGATTAATTCTAGGTTTTGATATTTATTCTTTTCGTCTCTTCTCACCAGTTCTCAGAAAATAATCACGCTTATTAAGAACACTTATTTCTCACTATAGAAACTCCATAAAGTAAGCTGGAGCGCGAGATGAAGAAAAAATATCTACTATTACTGGTTTCTATTTTAACGTTAGCAGGTTGTGATGACGATTTACCACCTGATCCGGGACCGCCCGGAACTGAAACCCTAGAGGGTATTGATTCAGATGGCGATGGTGTAAGAGATGATGTTCAGCGATATATACACCAGAACTACCTAGGGAAAGATGACCGCGATGCACTTAAAAGCTTAGCCATTTCTTATCAAAAAGCGATCATATTGCATGAGAATGAAGAAGAATCATTAAACCAGTGGAGCTATACTTCTCGCTCCATTCATTGTTTGTTTGAAGTAGATGTAGAAACAGCGCATATAAAAATACGAGAGCTTCGTAGTGAAGTTTTGAACACGCGAGCGAGAGTAGAAGCTTATTTTCGATCTCAAAAGCATTTATCAGGACGAACATTTTCAGTTGCAGATATCGAAGACAGTAAAGCCATTTGTAATGGTGAGCTACCTGCTTCAAAGGTTAGGGAGCTACCATGATTAGAATCATAACATGTGTGTTGCTATTGACTATTCCTAGGCTCAGTGTTGCATCGGAGTGTTTTGATAATAACGTAGGTACTAAGGTCTTTTACGCTAATGGCATGTTTAACGTATCTTCTGATATATATGCCAGTATTGCTGAGCTAAATAGACAGTTAGGTTATCGAGGATATAAGTTTGAGATTGACGCATCCTACAACCAAAGCGAAGTGTGGTATCAACAGTTAGTAGAAGTCTTTGCACACAAAAATATCGATAACTGGAGCTTTTTCTGGCAATACCTGAATGGAATAATTGAAGCGCCAGACTGGTTTCAGGAGGCAATTCAGGATATATCAGCGAACTCCCACGGAGTTATAAATGACAGTGATTTGGCAGCATACGTTGGAATGTATCGTAAGGCAATAGATGAATGTTATAGAGTCCTAATTGTTGCTCACTCTCAAGGGAATTTTTACGGTAACCATGCTTGGAGTGCAATATATTCAGGACTGACAAAAAATGAGCTTCCACAAACAAAGTTCAAATCTCTTGGGTTACTGTCAGTTGCATCTCCAGCAAGTTACGTCGGTAGCTATCTGCAACAACCAAATGACCATAAATCAATTACTGACTATGTAACGTTAACGAATGACAGAATTATGGTTTTTGTTCGCTTGTTTTTTCCTTCGACGTTGTTGGGAAATATCACGAATAGTCACGATGATCCCGATTTTTGGCACCACAATTTTATAGACTCTTATCTGAGAGGTAACCATAGCGGGCCGAGAATGACGTCGGCTATAACGGAGATAATCGACGAACTTGAACCAATTCTTTTAGGAAGAAGAGAGGTTGAATCATCTTCACTGAAGTCTGCTGGGTATAGCAACTCTACAGAAATCCTGGACGTTGAGTTTGTAAGCGATGGTAGTGTGTATCGGTATTATCAGGTTCCTGAATCTGAATATCGGGGACTTATAGAGGCGGAATCCCATGGACGTTACTTCTATTTTAATATCCGAAGCAAGTACTCTTATCGAAAGCTAATTGAGGGTGTTTAATGCCATAATTAGCGCAATAGGCTCGGATGTAATGCCGAGCCTGTTGAAGGGATTACTTTTTACTGTATTCAATGATCGTTTGACGATAGAGCTCCAGTAGTCTTTTATCTTTAACGTCTACACCGACACGTTGCGAAGCTTTAATACTCCACTCATCATGCATGTATTGACGCTTATCGAACTTCTGGATTGTCATACCTTCTGCCGGGCCGTCTGTGATGACACGAACAGGACCTTCTCGAAATGTAAATAGAGTCGGGTCGATAACATAGGCAATAGCTGAAGGATCGTGGACATGGCAGCCATCCATGCCAACTTTTTCTGAGTAGAATTTTAGATAGTAACGGCTCACATCCCAGATAAATTGGCCAACTTCACCTGCATCATCACGGAGATCATCAAGATACTCTTTAGTGAAGAAGCTCTCTTCGGTTACATCCAATCCGATGATAACCACAGGCCATGAAGCGCCAAACACCATATCTGCAGCGTGTGGGTCGTCATGAATATTTGCTTCAGCAAAAGGGCAGACATTACCTCTGTGGCCGTTCTCACCAAAAGCACCACCCATAATGACCACCTCTTTAACCAGGTTAACGATCTCAGGTTCGGCTTGTAGCGCCAATGCTAGGTTAGTAAGGGGACCAACCGCAACTAAGGTTATTTCATTCGGTTCAGCTTTAACAGCATCAATAATGTATTGGTAAGCAGGGCGAGGATCTGCGACTACATCCAGCTTTTCTGGTGCTTTTACATCACCAAAACCAGCTTCACCATGTACTACGACTGTTGGACCAACCGGTGGCCGAACTAGGGGCTTATCCGTACCCATGACCACATCTGCTTTCATGCCATATTTTTGTTTAAGGTACAGGGCGTTGTGAGTCGCGTTCTCTATCGTCGCATTACCATAAACACAGGTAATCGCCTTTAATTCGATATCCGGATGCGCCTCGGCAAACAAAATTGCCATCGCATCATCAATCCCCGGATCGCTATCTAAGATAATCTTCTTTTTCATGTTTTTTGCTCTTATTAAATTACCGGATAAAGATACGCGAGCAATTGGGAAATAAATGTGACTGGCGTGGCAGGATTCGTTCTAGTAATTTATGTGAGCGTATAAGTGAACTGTATCTGTTTAATTCCAGTTTTCGTTAGGTTAATTTGTAACTCTGTGGCCTGACTATATATGGTAAAACAATGACAAACAGAAACCGTAAACGCTTTATGGAGCTTGGTGCTGAAGAACTGATCGATGCTTTTTTGAATTTTCTGAGCATCTCAAAGAGAAGCATGGTCGAAAAAGCAGTTTCTGGGGTAGATATGAGCAGTAAAAAATAACGCTACAAGCTTCCTTTAAAAAGTTCATATCGATGGTAACGGAGATACGGTTTATGCTCTGGGTAGATAGAGAAAGACATATCTTCGTTTAATCCAATCATTTCAGGATCTTCCAAATAGTCAGAAATTAGAACTTTTCCTGAGTCATCAAATGATATGAACCCAAGATCAAACGCTTTGTCTAAATTTGCTAACAGCAGTAACCCATTGAACTTATCAAGACGCTCTACATTACTTGAGTTTCGCCAAGGCTTTATATGAGAAGCTAGTAATAATTGAGTATTGCTATAGCCAGTGACGGCACAACCACCCCACATGTCAATTAACTTGGTTCTGAAGTGCCCTTGGCCCATTCTTGTATTCACTAAAATGGTTTTTTCTGTATCAGTCAGCTGTTTATCGGACATGACCTGTCGAACATCTGCGTTAATATCTATTTGGGATAAGTCAGCTAAAAACTTATTGTAGTGAGATAGAGCGGCACTATACATTCCTTTACCTTTGTGATCTCTAATCTTAAAAGTTTCCAGTTGTCGGGCTGTCTTCTCGTATTGAATGAACTGGTGATAAGATTTTATGTCTGTGAGTGGTTCGTTGATTTCACCTGCTTCGAATAGCCAGTTCGAAATCGAACCACGAACCGCACCAAGGTAGTTTTTAGCAGTTTTATCCGTTTTACCTATATCTATTAACCACCTATGGTAAAGAGATGCTAAGTCGGACAAATTGGTAACAAGTGCATCTTTTAGCTCATTAGACACGATTGGACTTTTCATAAACTCAAAAAGATCAGTGTCTAAGTAAGCATGAGCTATAGCTTTTCGAGAGTAGCGACTGATATTAATTTCTTCAAACCCATCTTCATATGACAAGTGCCAAAATCCTTCACTGCGCAGGTGGAAAAACGGGTTTTCAGGTGTGTTTTTGTCTCTTCCTTGAGCAAAGCTCTTGAAGTGAAATGAGAACCTTTCTCTCAGTGGGTTGTTAAGCTCAATTTTGTTTGTTGGGATAACGCCACTGCTTATAAGATCCATTACAGCTAGCAACATGCACACTTTGTGAGGACTCTTTTTACCACCAGAACTGTTCATATTTAAGTTTTGGAACTTGTCCAAATAATAATCAAGAGACACAATTTACCCCTCAGCAGGACTGGCTTTGCTTAATACTACAGTCTTCCATTTGATTTCATTTCTTTGAAACGAATCTTCATCAGTAGAAACATGATTGACTAAAAGCCCAACCTTGAGGCAGAGTTCTTCTAGCTCTGTTACTGAGACTCCGAAGGTTTCACGACCATCATCGAACTCGCCGTAGCGCAATGTAATCACCAATCTTCCTTTGTCTGACAAAAGTTCAGAAATATTAACTATTGCTTTTGGTCGTTGATGTACTGGAACGTGCTGCCAAATCGCTGACAGAACAACCAAGTCAAATAGTTGCGAAAGTTGTTTTACCGATTCTAAAGTAGGTAGAGAGTCGTCAATCCAAGTAAGTTTATTTGAACAGTCTTTCTGCCCTATATGACGTAGCGTTTTTGAAGGCTCAACCGCAACGACTGAGCACCCTTGAGCAATATACCAGCGAGCATCTCTCCCTGAACCCGCACCTACATCAAGTACAGTATCACCGGACTCAGGCCAATATTTTTTCCACGAGGAGTGAACCGATTCAAAAGAAACGGAGTTGTATTGGTCAGCAAGTTGCTGAGCATTTTTATCGTAAAAAGAAGATGTTGCGGACATAATCCAAACCATATACTAACCTGTTTAGATGATATATGGATTGGACTAATAAGGCGAGAGGGAGCTATAGGGAAATGTTAAGGTTAACTCATTCAACCAAATACTTCTGCCAATGCAGTAACCCTTTCAGTACTACCTGATGGTCCTCAAAGCCGCATCTTGAGTAGAGCTTTTGTGCTGAATGGTTGTCGTCGTCGACTTCTAGGGTGATTTTGAGATAGTCATTCTCTCTAGCGAATGCTTCAACCCCTTTTAAAAGTACTTTGCCGTAGCCTTTGCCACGATATGCTTCAGAGATCATAAAGTCGTGGATGTTGAGTACTTTTTTACAACGGTAGGAAGAAAAGGACTCAAAACATACGGCAAAGCCTGCTGGCTTTTCTCCTAGATAGGCGATAAAACCAATGAAGTAGAGGAGTTCGCAGAGTTTTTCTACGATGTTTTCTTTGATATTGGCATCCGCATTTGAACTGTATTCGACAAACAGCTTTTGCATATCGCTGCGCTGCTGGTGGCTTTCTATGTCTAGCCGGAACACTTTCGGTTTGACTTCTGACATTGGTTTTCTCGGTATAAGATTTTTAAAATTAGGTGCGCTTTATAGACATGGTAATCAAATCATCGCTGTCGTAAAGTCTGGTGGAAGTAGGGTGCATGCCAAGCTTTTCCAACAGTTTTGCCGAGGGAAGATTTTCTGTTACCGCGACACCATAAATCTCATTCAGATTGGTGTTATCAAAGGTAAAATCAAGAGCCGCTTTTGCGGCTTCTAGTGCATAGCCCTTGCCCTGGCTCTCAGGAGTCAGAGCATAGCGAATATCGTTCAAGCCTTTATTGGGTATCGTTTCTACTCCAGCATAGCCAATCTTGGTGTTCGGAGAATCGGCCAGGGGAACAATAAAAGTGCCGTAGCCTTTGTTCCAATGTGCAATTTTATCTTGCACATAGTTAGCAATGTATTCCTCGCTAAACGGTTTTCCACCGGGGAGGTATCGTGTGGTTTCTGGGCTCATCAAAAGCGCTTTGTAGATATCCAGATCGTCGGTTGTCACTGGTGTCAGAATAAGGCGTTCAGTTGTTAGTACTATCGGTGTGTTCATTATTATTTGGACTGTATTTTTACTGTTGTTTGATCGTTATCTTAGCTGACAATAGTGAGGTTAGGCCATGTTGCCAGCCAGTCCTTTGAGTGGACACGAAGATTAAACACTTCTAGCTTTCGTCTAGGGTTGTGAGTGACTTGCATAGCAAACAAAGACTCAAAACCAAATGCTGAAATACATTCAAATTGGTTTTGGTTGATTTTCCGTACAGCCAATGCTGTTTCTTTTTCGGGCCAATAGCCTATCGCATCAAGGGTACTATTGTAGGGCTTGTCACCATTTCGGGTATGCATGAAAGCCTGATTTCGAACCTGCCAATTGTACTTAGGGGCAATTGAATGAAGTTTGGTTTCGTATTCTTGATATTTGTCTTTTTGTTGTTCGGATGCATCAAAGTAAATCACATCGATGTCATTCAACGGTGTAGGTGTGGTTTTACTATGCAGATGATCCCAAACCAGATTCCGAACAAAACCTGCAGCGATAAAGCATTGGGGGAGATTTAACTGGGCTATCGTGTTTAGCGCTTGTAGCCTGAACGGATCCTGAAGAAGCAGCTCATGGATTTTTCGCTCGTAATGCGAGGTTGCAATCATCTATTAAATATTCTGGTTGTCTGATGCATTGAAAGAGTACATGCGGACTTCGTCACGAGGGTACCAGCCGAGGGACTGATAAAACTCTTGTGCGTTAATATTGTCGTTCGCCACGAACAAGTGAGTTTTGGATATGCCGTTACTCTCCAGAGCTTCTATAGCTCGATTTATCAATTGCTTACCAATACCATTACCACGCACCGATTTATGAACGGCAAGGTGTTGGACGTAACCTCTACGGCCATCGGTTCCTACTAAAATCGCACCAGTAATTGTCTGTGAGTTCTCTGCGACATAACTTAATCCTGGATTAAGTTTGAGATAGCGTTCGATACTTTCTCTTGAGTCAGCGTCCCTCAGTAGCATCGCTTCTGTTGTGGACCAGAGCTTTATTACCTGATCGTAGTCACTGATGGTCATTTCTCGAATGTTGATGTCCATATCGATTTTGTGGTGTCCTTAGATTCGCGTTGCAATAATAAGTCCGTGATTACTTGAACCTAACAAAGAAGACTCGTCACAGGTTTGTAAATGGTTTTGAAGCCAGGTGTCATATTGTGCTGGAGTAAAATGGTTTACACCATTAGCTATGTATCTGGAGAATCCGTCGGTTGCCAAATGCCTTATTGGTTCGAAGCCATTTTGAATTATCAGAGACTCAATTTCAGCAGGAGAAGAAAAATAACCGACTCTGAAAAAGCTATCGGCATCTGAGTCTGAAACCAGTCCAGTTTCCAATAATTCACTTAAGACTTCGGGTTTGATTAGCTTAGGAAACTTTTGAGCGAACATACCAGCCACGAAGAAACGGGATATATAGGCAACCGCCACTATGCCTCCGGGTTTCACAATGCGCTTGGCCTCTTGCATAGCCTGATGTCGCTCTTCTTCGGTTTGAAGGTGATACAAGGGGCCGAGAATGACGCAAACGTCTTGAGAGGAATCGGCTACGAATGGAACAGAGCAGGCGTTCCCCTGAAAGAGTTTGATATCAAGTTGAGCATCTTTTGCTTTTTGTGAGAGGATTTTTACTTGTTCAGGGGCAAGTTCCACCGCTGTGACATCGCAGCCCATTTGAGCAAATTTTAATGAGTAACGACCAGTTGCCGCACCAAGTTCGCAAACGCGTTTCCCCGGTTGGAGGTAGTTGCCTAAAACATGCATCGTAGTGTCGTATTCAAGCTGTGCGATGTACTGGCGAGTCAGACGGCTATCTTCGTCGGCTCCCGTATATTGTGCGATCAGTTCTTCCATTAAATGATTCCGATATTAATATATTTAATAGGGCTCTCTTAGTAACCCTCGATAGTGTTTTAGTTCGATGCTTTTTTGCGAACCCATTTTGACAGTGCCATCAACGCACCAAACAAAACGCACATGAGGTTTCCTTTGGCTTGCTCCTGAGTAACGCGAGAGAAATCTCGATTGTATTTTTTCACCGCTTCTTTGGGATTTTCTGCCGTAATCGGGTGGCCATCTAATTCGAAGTTTTGTTCTAGTAAGGCTTGCTTATCTTGCAAGTAATCCTCTGCACTCATATCAAGATAAGTAAAGTCTGCGGTTTGGTTATGCGGAAAAGTAAAGAACTGGTACTTAGGCATATGGCTCTCCCCTTGTACAGTTAACTAAAGATAAATTATCTATATATCAATAAATTAACTAGTTTAATAAATGTATATTAATTAGTTATGGGAGAGAAAGGAACTGTAATCTTATATTTCAAGATGGCTTGTTTTTTCGTCAATATAGCAAGTGCTTTCTACAACACCTTTTGGAGATGATTTAAGGGAGCCCAGGCAGAGTTATCAGATTCGCCTTCTTTCGTTCCCCAGATCCACCCATTAAGCGAGTATTCTGCTATTAGGGTTTCACCCAAAGCAAGATGATGTTCTTTCGCGTAGTAGTCCTGATTGGTAACCGCTTGTTCGCCTTCAATGTCTAAGATTTGTTTGGGTACCCAGCCTTGTTTACCTATGCCTTTACAGTTCACCCAATTAGGCCATGGACCATTGGGATCGGATTGTTCAACGACTTTGAGTACTTCGCCTTTTTCAATTTTAATTGGGTGTTCGGGAGCATCGTTATAAGGGTCGATAACTTTGTATTTCATTTACTTAATAATCCTTTTCTTTAGTGAGTACGAATGGTTTACAAGGTGTTCCTTGATGGTATCGCATTTGCCATCCAGCCTCGTTATTAACCCAAATAGAAGAGCGTTTAGAGAATAGAGATACATTTCCAGCATCGTCAATCCATGCTGTGTTATACAAAAGAAGGTAAACGGACTGTTCAAGCTCTATCGCGTTGTAGCCCTGCGAATGGATGTGTCCTGTACTAGGTTCTTCTGCTGCCATCATTTCCACTATCATTGGATAATCGAAGCTTTCACCAGATTTCCCGACTTCATAAAAATCTGGGCTCAGTAATCGCGCTACTTCCTGCTTGTTTTTCCTGACCTCAAATTGGTGCAGTGCTTTTTCCTGCTGGATTAAGATATCCATCTAACCATCTCCTTCATTAAGCTTATTGGCAAAGATCTATTTATATCCGATGCATACGAAATCTTGTCCAAGGATAGGTTCCGACTCCAATAGCTCAGAAACTCGTAAGATTTTGTCCTGAGCCGCAGGATCTAAGAGCGTGTTTTCTATGTCTGGAAGCATCCAGATAGGGCTTACCACTCCTTTCGCGTTAATATTTATGAAATTAGATTCCGCTACTTCCTGCTCTAACTCATTAGGTAAATGAAAGTGCCAACCCGGTTCCTTATCTCTGTAGCCACTGGATACCTCTGTGCGGATTATTTTGAAGTAGTCATCATCCAAAATTTTTCCGGTGTGAATACCATAATTAATCCCGGCATATCTGTTTATAGCGAATGCAAACAAAACGCCACCATTCCGCAATACTCGGTAAGCTTCTTTAAGAACTTTTAGACGCTCATTCCTCTTTGTTATGTGATAGAGCGGCCCATGAATAATGACAGCATCAAAAGAGTGATCTTCAAAATTCAGTTTGCGAGCGTCTCCTACATGATATCCGCTTAAGTTGATGCCTTGCTCGAAACTTATTTGTTGAGCTTTGCTGATATGAGAAGGAACAATGTCGAGTAAATGAACATGGTGTCCATTTTTAGCCAGCTCGAAAGAGTAGGTGCCAGTGGCTCCACCGATATCAAGAACGTTTTGTTTAGGTGTTAAGTACTGTTTAAGAACCTGAAGAGTGCGCTTGTGTTGAATCGTGCCGAATCCGTCAAGGTGACGCTCGTGCTCATTAAACTGATTTGTATAATATTCAATAACTTCGCTACTCATTTCAGTCCTCTCATTCGTTAATAGTCCGTTCTTTTGGCCATAGGATGTTCTGGATTTAACTGGAGTAAGTCCCAGAGGTTGCCATAGAGATCTTCAAAGACGGCAACGGTGCCATAGTCTTGTTCTTTTGGTTCCCGGATAAACTTAATGCCAATAGAGCGCATACGTTCATAGTCGCGCCAGAAATCATCCGTGTTGAGAAACAGAAAAACGCGTCCACCGGCCTGATTTCCAATGAAGTCGTGCTGTTCTGGTTTAGAAGCCTTGGCTAACAGCAGAGCGACGCCTTGTGAGTTTGGTGGTGCAACAACGACCCAGTGTTTGTCTTGTTCAGGCTGATAGGTATCTTCAATCAGCTCGAACTTCAGTTTGTCCACATAGAACTCGATGGCTTCGTCATAATCTTTTACTACCAAAGCGATGTGTACGATGTTTTGCTTCATTGGGCGCTACCTTTCTTCTAAGAATTCAAAACAGTATAAGGCAAAATTGTAGGTAGCAAGCAATTAATTAATCACATTTATATCAATGCTTTACAATGTGGTTTCCTCTTGCTAGTTTTCTCCATCAGTTGTTGCATGTGTTGATTTAAATCATTCGGTTTAATACAGAGCAACAGGAAAGGGTTTCCTTGATATGAGAGCAGTTACCAAGGCTATTGGTTCAGATTTAACGGTCAATGTGTACACCTATGGATATTGTTGCGAGACGAGTAGCACTGGCGGATGGGGATATGTTTTAGTCTCTGGTGAACACTATGTTGAAAAAACCGGTGTGCAGCAACAGACCACACCAACACAGATAGAGCTCAAAGCTGCAGTGAATGCTTTAGAAGACGTTTTGGTCAGGTATCCGGATAGTCAGGTTATTGTCCGCACCGATAGTCAGTATGTTGTTGATGGTATAAACGGGAAATTATCAGTGAACCAATTATCCGATCAAACTAAGGAACTATGGACTCAGTTAGATGAGTTAAATCAAATACTCGATGCAACCTGGGTATTCACGCAAGCACAAGAAAACGATCAAGAAGCGGGATTGTCTGAGCCGCTAGATGTTGAAGTTGCGTAAAATGTCGCTTGCGAGAATTTGGGCTATTTTGCCACCGTGCCCGTAACCCAGAACTCATTTCGTCTTTCCTGAATACGCTCAGCCAAAAAATCAACAAAACAGCGAATACGTGCAGTTCGACGCAAATCTCGATGGAGGAGGAGCCAGATACTTCGGTAAGGGAGCGGTTTTTGAAAAGGGGCTCGAATAAGGTCTGGATGCCGGTCACCAAGATTGCAGGCAAGATAGGCCATTCCTAAACCTGAAGCTGCAAGGGACACAAGCGGGACTAACTCGGATACCCGATGTTTTAGTTCAGCTTTAGGATAGTAGCTTTCCATAAGCCATTTTGCCGTTACATCATCTTCTGGTTCATGCCAGCCAATGAAGTTTAACCCCTCACCTTCATTGTCTTTAATACGTTGTGCGTATTCTCTAGTGCAGTAAGCCGCTTGTGACATCTGAACCAGTCTGCGTCCTACCACATCATCAGTAACTTCATTGGCAACCCGCAGAGATACATCAGCTTCCCTACGGGTAAGATCCGCGATGTCATTTCCAAAACTCAGATTGAGTATGATGTCAGGGTAGCGCTCTGAAAATGCGGCTAAATCATCCATTATGGAAGTCATCGCCATACCGTGAGGCATCGATACATATACGGTGCCGGAAGGTTCCGCATCCCTGCCGACAATCATACGTGACGCTGAGGTCATCTCCTCTTCAACTCGCTCAGCATAAGGCAACAGTTCTTCACCGAGTTGCGTCAGCACTAACCCCTGTTTTGAGCGGTCAAACAAACGGGTGCCAATACGCTCTTCCATTATGGATAGCCGTCTTGTCAATGTGGTGTGATTGACATGGATGCTTTCTGCTCCACCACGAATGGTTCCAGATCGAACGACCGCCAGAAAGAATTTCAAATTGTCCCAGTTAAACGCATGGCTTTCGTTACCTGACATTTAATTCACCTTGTGGTTCAAAATTGACACATTGTGTCCACTTTTACCTATATACAAAGCAATTTTCAACCATGCTAATTTGTCTGCACGTGATGAGTCACACTACTGGAGAAAGAGATGAATACGATTCGAACCGTTCTAATCACTGGTGCGAATGCAGGGTTGGGATATGAAGCAGCAAGGCAGTTAGCTAAACAAGAAGGTATTAAAAAGATCTACCTCGGTTGTCGTAATCTTGCGAAAGCTGAAGCTGCTAAAGCAAAACTGATTAGGGAAACAGGTAAACACATCTTCCATATCATACTAATGGATGTGTCGGATTCAGGTTTGGTGAGAAATGCTGTGAGCAAGTTCACCAGTCCGATTGATGCAGTTGTACTTAACGCTGGTGGAACAGGAGGTCAGACACCAAACAAACTGACCAACGATGGAGTAACCAACATTTTTGCATCTAACGTTCTGGGTCATGCTGTGTTAGTTGATGAGCTAATCAAACGTCAGCTTGTCACTTCTACCATCCTTTACGCAGGTTCTGAAACAGCACGAGGTATTCCTAAAATGGGGGTTGCTAAGCCAGAGCTCAGTAATAAGTCTATTGAAGAATTTTCCTCTGTCGCTAACGGGAGTAAGTTTGGGCCAAAAGCTGACCCGCTGGATATCTACGGTACGATAAAGCTGATGGGGGCACTATGGATGGCTTCTATGTCAAGGCAACACCCACATATCCGGTTTATCACGATGAGTCCTGGAGGAACAACAGGGACCAACGGTATGGACGATTTGCCGTTTGGGAAAAAACTGTTCTTCAAGTACATCGGTGGTCTGTTTATGCCGATGATTGGAATGATGCACAGCGTAGAAAAAGGGGCAAGACGATATTTGGACGGTTTATTTGATCCTCGTTTCGAAACCGGAAGATTCTATGCAAGTCATCAGGGGTCACCAACAGGTCCAGTAGTTGATCAGGTCACCATTGAGCCGACAATCGATAACATCATTGCTCAAGACAATGCCCGTCTTGCCATTCAACAGTTTTCATAGAACCGCAGATAACTTATAGGGAGAAAATTATGGAACTTACTATACAAATACTTGTAGGGTTGGTGACTCTGATGCTTCTGGGACTTGGATTAATGTCCATGTTCGCACCCAACAAAATGCTCGCCAATTTTTCTGTGGAACCGATAGGAATCTCGGGGCTAAATACCATTCGCTCAGTCATTGGCGGGTTGTTTTTGGCTAGCGTAGCAATACTCGTTATCAGTCAGATGACAGGGCAAACAATGGGTTATCTCGCTGTTGCTATTTTGATGGCTGCTATTGCAGTAGGACGTGTTGTAGGGCTCGTAATGGATGGATTTGAGAAAGCGGTTGTTCCGCCACTTCTATTGGAGCTGGTTATCGCTTCGATATTAGTGGCCGCGCATTCCCAACTTATATCCTGAGTATTATCGAACTATTAAAATAAAAGTTAGAGAGCCGAACAGGCTCTCGGACTTGTAAATATATCCAAATTTCAGTCATAGTATTTATTCAAAAAAGACTTGTTTACTTCGAATGGCTACTCTCTTTTCTGTTTGGGCTAAACCTAACCAAATAAGGGAAAGTACCTTCATCATAGTGCGAGTAAACCGCTTCAAAATAGCCATCTTCTTTCATTTCAGCCATCGCGCGATCGAGCTTTTTCACGTATTCAAGGGGAACGGTTTCTTTGTTAAATAGCAAGTAGGTAGGCCAGGTCAAAACCTGAAAATTTTCTCCGGGCTTAGAGCTTAGCTTGACGATATCTATCTGATCTTCAAAGCCGTGACGTTTAATGTAAGACATCACTGGCATGTAGTCGCCCACAAACATGTCCATACGTTTTCCAAGTAGCATATCGACACTTTGTTTCGTAGATTTGGTGTATTCAACACGCGCAAACTTATTATGATCGATGGCTTGGCGAAAACTTCCTGAGCCATATAAATATCCGAGTCGTATGCCTATAGATTTGCTTTTAACGTTGCTAAAATCAGAGTTTACGGTAAATGCCTCTTCACGCCTCTTGAACAGATAGTAGCTTTGCAGAATTAATACGCACTCGCCATAACGCCCCCATACCTTCCGCGCATCATTTACTCCGGCATTAAAGAGGATATCAGCCCGTCCTGCTTCCGCTTTGAAAACGGCTCTACTCCATGGAAGGAACTCAAATTCAACATTTAAATGAGCTCTTCTTGTCGCCTCGTTGATAAGGTCTATGGCAATGCCTCTGGGTTCTCCATTGTGCAAAAACTCATAGGGAGGATAATCCAAAGTAACAGCATTTAAGGTGCGTTCAGAGGCTGGAGTGCTAATGGCCGTAAGGAGTACGCTCAAAACAATTGACAATTTTACGAGCCGAAAACAGGTGGCTTGCTCCATACCTTCCTCCTTTAACACAATACCTAATCTCTACCTTCTAACCTCAGATAAAGATTATTGCTGGCACATCGAACGACTAAACACAGTTACATCGCGATGGATATGGGTTAGCAATTATGTCTACGAAGAGAAGGTGTTTTTGGATCACAATTTGTTCTAAAGCGGGTTCTCCAACTCTAATCGATCAGAATTGCTTTCCGTTTACTACAAAGGAATTGTCCTTTTTTACTTTAATTGCTCGCTGATGAATTTCTTCGCCATTCTGGGACTGGTAATACGAACAAAAGTAATATGGCTATACTTTGGATCTTCGAACATGTCCAGATAGCGCGTGCGATTACTCTTGTATGTTTTTAGTGTCCAAATAATGATGGAGTCCTTACTGAAGAATGATTTACTAAAAGTTTCCACATTCCCAGTATCAGGCCATATTTCCTTTTTGGTTACGGATCTTACAAAGGCCCTTTTTAAAGCTTGGGACAGCGTTCTGGGGAAGGAGTAATCTAACCAAATAACCGTATCGACTTCAGCCCATTTGATCGGTCTGGTCCGGTTGTAGTTCCCATCAAGAACCCATTCAGGCTTAGATAGTTGGTTTTCCAGCTTGGCAAAAAACTCATCATCCGGACTTTCTGTCCAGTCTGGCTTCCAGAATAGGGCATCCATTTCCAGGTGAGGTTAGTTAAGTTTATGGGCCAGCATGCGGCTAAATGTGCTTTTACCGCTCCCACTAGTGCCGACGACGTTTATTTTTTTCATAGTGTATATGTAACTATTAAACACCAAGCTCCATCTTAAAATTAAGCGCTATTTTGTTGTCTAAACAGCTACGCAAAAACTTGTTCATAGGTTCCATATTGTTAGTGGCGTAGAACTCCAGCATAAGAGTATTGAATTCTTGTTGACGTTTTGCAGGTACATTAATGATCGGGAAGCCTGCAGATAAGAGGATCGCATTCATCATAAATCGGCCAGTTCTTTTATTTACATCCCAGAAGAACTGAGCTCTAGCCATCTGTAGGAAAGCAGTGATTGCTTTGTCGTATATATCACTCTGACTTTCAACTAGCTTTTGCATCTCTTGCCACTTGGAATCAAGATCATCTGGAGCGGGTGGTTCATAATCGGAACCGGTGATGGAGACGTATCCGGTTCTGAAAGCTCCCCAGACAAGAGCTTCTTCTTGACCTGCTATATTGTGAAACTTAAGTGCCGCTTCCTTAGTGAATTCAAAAGATCCATCGAGCACCTCTTCGAATATAGCTTTCCAGGTTTTTGCCTGGTTCATCGCCATATTTTGGTCGCTAATTCGGTGCCCACCAACTGTGATTCCATCAAGGATTGTCTGCACTTCAGGTAAGGTCATTGCAACCCCTTCTAAATTTACAGCATCATACACAAGTGAAGGTACGTCTCTTTTTGCCAACTGAATGGCTAGGCGAACGTTAGGTTTCATATTCCAGTGCAGATCTTGTTGGTTCATCGTTGCTTCTCATGAATTTTTAGCGGCCAATAACTAATCAGTTTACCGTTTTGCAGATACAAAAAAAGACGCATTATGCGTCTTTTTTCTAAGATATGGCGGTGAGGGAGGGATTCGAACCCTCGATACGTTGCCGTATACACACTTTCCAGGCGTGCTCCTTCAGCCACTCGGACACCTCACCAAATTTTGATTTTTGTTACCACCTTGGGCAACGAGGCGCTAATTTAATGATTCTGATGGCTTAGGTCAAGGGTAAATCTTCGAAAAACGCCTCTTTAAGTGCTAATTGGTTATTTAATAGCTGTTTAGCACCATTTTATGCCGTTTTCTGCATCATCTGATTGCGGTAAAAGGCAATATCCTCGATGGTCAGAACAGGCATATCGTGCGCTTTGGCAAAAGTGACGATTTCTGGGGTTTTCGCCATTGTCCCGTCTGGGTTGGTTAGCTCGCATAGTAAACCCGCTGGCATAAGCCCGGAAAGCTTCATTAAATCAACCGTACCCTCTGTGTGTCCGCGGCGTTCAAGAACGCCACCTGGGCGAGCACGAAGAGGGAATACATGGCCAGGACGTGCTAAATCGCTTGGCTTAGCATCAGGGTTGATGGCTGTTTTTACAGTTGTGCAACGGTCTTGCGCCGATACTCCCGTTGTTACGCCAACCTTAGCTTCGATAGTCACGGTAAAGGCAGTTTGGTTTGCGCTATCGTTATTTACTACCATTGGAGGCAGGTCTAGTAGATTCGCTTGCTCATCGGTCAGGCATAGGCAAACAATGCCGCTGCACTCACGGATCATCAGCGCCATCTGAGCAGGGGTAAGGTGTTCGGCTGAGTATATGATGTCGCCTTCATTTTCGCGGTCTTCATCATCTAAAAGCATAACGCCATTGCCTTTTTGAAGTGCAAGTAAAGCGTTTTCTACACGAGTGATAGGGTCGCCAAATTCGGCAAATAGTGAGGTCTGATTCATGGTTACTCCATATATTGATACCAGAATCAGGGCTGTTTCTTGAGGGATAAAACACAAAGCAAAATGCACCAGTCTCCGGGCGCAAGAACGCCTTAGAATCTGGTGTGTTTCCATTCTCTCTCATCCGGACTATAACCGTCGGCTCTGGCATCTCACCAGATCTGCTGACCTCGACGAATCGAGCGCTCGCGGGCTTATCACTAAAACAAAAATAGGGATATACCGCCGGTGGGGAATTTCGCCCCGCCCTGAGAATTTATACAAAATAGTGTATGTCCAAGTTTTGGACGCGCTAAGAGTAATATAAATCTTTGTTTTTAGCCATTGTTCACACCTAAATTCTGATAGCTGTCTACCTTCAAGATAGTCATCAGCAAAAGGACGTGAACAATGGCAAATTTACTTGTGTGTTGTGATGGAACCTGGAATGCAAAAGACAATCAAGATGATGGGGTTTATGCGCCCACCAATGTCAGGCAGCTATTCAATTGTTTAAAAGAGATTTCGGGCGAACAGGAGACCCGGTACCAGGCTGGAGTAGGAACAGGTAACATTCTCGACAAAGTGTTGGGTGGTGCCCTTGGTGTGGGTGTTAGTGAAGATATTCGGGATTGTTATCAATGGTTATGTGATAAATACCAGCCGGGAGACAGAATTTTCTTGTTTGGTTTTAGCCGGGGTGCATTTTCTGCCCGAAGTCTGGGTGGAATGATTTGTCGATATGGTTTGGCTGATTTTTCTGTTTGTGATGCAACTGAAAGGGAAGAGGTTGTCAGCGAAATCTATTCAAAAGGCTATCGCGAGGAAGGCTCGAAAGAGATGTTGATGGCCCTCGATATGAACATAGAGTTTCATCCAAACTCTGATAAGGTTTTTTTCATAGGAGTTTGGGATACGGTTGGTGCTTTAGGGGTGCCAGACGATAAAGCTATTTCGGATCTGTTTGACGATCCCAAAAAATACGCTTTTCATGACACAAGTCTGAGCCCATCTATCCAATATGCACGGCAGGCATTAGCGATTGATGAGAAGCGTGGTAGCTTTTCACCAACTTTGTGGATTAAAGATGATGAGAATAGTACATCGGATCTCGTTCAGAAGTGGTTCCCAGGTGTTCATTGTGATGTTGGTGGCGGTTACAAAGAGAGTGGGCTGTCTGATGGTGCACTATTGTGGATGCTGGAAGAGATCAAAGAGGCAGCTCCTGATATAGAGTGGCATGAGAACCTGACTGACCAGATTGCGCCGAATTACAAAGCGACATTGCACGATTCACATACTGGAGCCATGAAGGCTCTAATCACTTCTCCTCGTTCCATTCCGGATATTCAACATCACCAGAATCAGTTCCACTTTTCTGCGTTAAGAAGACATAGCGATCCTCCTCGGGCATACGGCCAGTATCTCCAGACAAGAACATTGGTTCCGGGAGACAAATTAACTTTAGATATATACGCCCGGCACCAGCATTACTGGACAGGTATATATCTGTCCAAAGGTAAAACTTATCGCTTTAAAGCTGATGGTGCGTGGGCTGATTCAACCATCATCTGTGGGCCGCAAGGGGAGGGCAGTGACGGCTTTAACGCTCAGGAAATTCTACGTTCGGTTGGCACTTTGATTGGCAAAGTCGAAACCACCATATTTCAGGAATTGCTTGGAAGAGAAAACGCTAATTTTATCGGAAGTAAAAGGCATGACGAATGTCCTTGGTTCTGTCTGATGGGTGCGATAGCCAATGGAGGGAATCCCGATAAAGACGGTACAGCGTCGCCTATGGAGTCATTTATGATTGGTGAAGAAAAGGTGTATACCGTTAAAAAATCTGGCTACCTCTACTGCTACGCCAACGATGCTTGGGCGTTTTATGCCAACAATCGAGGCTATATTACGCTTGAGATAGAAGAGCAGGAATAAGTCTGGAAGCGATGTAGGTTCATCGTCTAATAAGAAAGAAGGGGAGGTAATTAAATACCTCCCCTTGGTGTTTTCGGCTCGTAGAATCGAAAACAAAGATGAGATACATACTGGCCAGTTAATCGGGGCTGCCTTCCCCTATCAAATTACTGTTGTTTTGGAGTTAAGAAGAAAACAGGTCAGTATTTTAAATTTTAACCGGCAGATATGCTCTACATCATGCCTCGGTTCAACAAAGCGTTCATGACGCGCTTTATCTCCCACGAAGCAAAAAAGGATATGCTTTTTCAAGCGGATAAATTATATCCCACTTTGTTTTCGACTTGTATTACTTAGTTCTAATAAGTTTGATTATTTGTCTGGTTTTATGTTTTGTTGCTCGCCAGTGTGTTGTTGGCCTGCGCGGTATTGATTGCATCAAATAATCCAGGTCTTCGTCGTTGAGTTGAACCTCTCCTGAATGAGCAAGCCAAAGCGATTCCGGTTCGTAACTCAATACTTTTTCTAACGAACGACGGTAGTTGTTGAGATAGAAAATAGGAAAGGGAGGGACATACTTGCCTTTTACAGTCACCATCAGGTCTGCAACGTAGATGCGGTTGCTAGGGATATGTAATAGAGACAAATCTCTGTCTGTGTGGCCTGGGGTTTCCAATATTTGCCATTCTTCGAATCCGGGAAGCAGTTCTTCGTCGCGCAAACGGATATCCGGTTTTAACCATGGCGAATAGTAGAGCATGATGGGCTTCTTTTTCTTTCTTTTGGCGACCCACCTTGCCAAACACAAATCGGTGAAATACATCAACCAGCCATCCACGCCTCGATACCAGTGATGTTCATGTTTAGACGTGACGATTTTTGCTCCTGTGAGCTTGCGTAGCGTATGTGCACCACCCGCATGGTCCGGGTGCATATGAGTGACTACAATAAGCTTTAAATCAGATAGAGGACGCTTTAGTTCGTCGCGAATAAACGAGCAGACGTACTCGGTATCCGCACGGCTACAACCGTCAAGGAGCAGTAGTTTATCTTTATATTCAACCAGATATATTGATTGAATATAACCTGAGAGCGTATGTATTTTCATTGAGACTGACATTCATTATTATTTTCTGTCTGCTCAGTATAGACACAATTTAACTGGATCGACCAGTTACAAGAACAGCATCCCCATAGATTTCCCTATGAAGATGCTGTTGGAAAGGCTTAACTAAAACGGAGCGTATACCAGATATAGCACTAGCGCTGACAGTGTTGCTGTGACCATGGCTGCTGCTCCCTCTTTCGGAGTATCGTAACGAAGGTGGAAGAAAATAGCGCCCAAAGATGGGCCCAGTAACGCAAGCACACCGAGTAAGCCCACAAGCGTTCCATAAAACCAGATAGCGATGGCACCGAAACATTCCATTAGCCCAATCACGAACAGAATTTGGCGATTAAATCCGTAACTGTGCATATAGTTCATCTGGGTTTCAAAAATCATCTTTTGCCAACCAAGGATTTTGATCGAACTTGCAAATAAGAAAAATGCAGACAACAAGCCTGTCATTGTGTAGAGAACAACATTCATGATTAATACTCCTGACTTGGTTGGTTAAAGTCTAGGGAGTTCGCTATATTAATGGAAATGGTTGTTACTGATTTTAATTATGAATGAAATTAATATTTCAAAAGTCGATCTTAATCTGCTCAGGTCATTAGATGTGCTGCTAGATGAGTTACACGTTGGCCGGGCCGCCAAAAGAATGAATGTTACTCAGTCAGCGATGAGCCATACATTGTCTAGGCTGAGAACAACCTTTGACGACCCGTTATTCATCCGCACAGCAAAAGGGTTGGAGCCTACTTCTCGTGCACTGGAGCTCTCTGAAAAACTTCGTTTTATTCTTGGTGAAATAGATACATTGCTTAGTCCCAAAAAGCTGGATATCACTCAGGTGAAGGCACGTTTTTGTATTCAGACACATGACTTTGTTGTCACCTCATACCTCTCTTCGATTCTGAGGAAAATGAAAAAGGAAGCCCCCAACATAATCTTTGATTTGCAGCTACTCAATGCTGAGGCATACGAGAAGCTTGATGCAGGAAAACTGGATATGATAATTGGTGCGGGCCTTTCCGCGAACCCTCGCCTGATTCAGAAAAGATTGTTGGATGAACCTCTGGTATGCCTGCTTGATGATCAGCATCCGGCTCTTAATGACTGGTGTATCGAAACGATCTTTCTTTATCCCCACGTTAAATCGAGCTTGATAGAAGACAAAGACGATCCTGTAGCCCTGTTCTGCAAAGACAACGGAATATCTGAGAGAAAAGTCGGCTTGTATACGGAGTCTCTTAATTCGCAGATATCGTTGATTTCCGGTACAGACCTAATTGCATTTCTGCCTGCATCTATAGCAGCGCTGGGTGCAAAGGTATACGGCCTAGCTAGCCAACCAAGTACGTTTCCTTTACCGGATGTGAGTATACGAGCACTTTGGCATGAGAGGCATCAGAATGACCCTGTTCATCAATGGGTTAGAAACAGGATCAGTGAGGAGTTTGAAGCTTTTCGTTAGTTCACATTTACGTTCGAAAGAACAATAGACTGCTGCTGATTCACTTTCTCAAATTGTTCATGGTAAGTATTAGAGTAGTACTCCGAGGTCTGTTTAAGTTGATTCATAACAACTTCTGCTTTAGGCCACTGTTTAGTGTGAAAGTAGGACAAAAATAGCTGTTCTAAACACCAATGGTTGTGCGGGTCAGTTTTTAGTAAACGAAGCAGGACATCCTGAATCTCTTTCCATTTTTCGGCGACAGCCAGAGCTTGAGCCAAGATAGCAACCACACTCATATCATCTGGGTGAACCTCCAGATACTTGCTTAAGCTCATGATGGCTGCTTCAGGTTGGTTGTTTTGCAGAGCACACAAACCAGAAAGCCTATCGAGTTCGGGAGAGTTTATCTGGTTCTGAGTGGCCAGATTCAACCAGATAAGCGCTTCTTCTGGTCGCTCCAACGCAAGCAGGGAAGATATCGCGGTTATGTAGCAAGGCGCTATTGACGAGTCCAGGTCGCGTGCTTTTTGACAGGCCGTTAATGCATCTTCAAATCGACTCTCCTGATAATGGCAACCAGCAATGCTTTGCCAAACAGGTGCGAATCCGGGTGATTTCCCAGCGCTCTGATTGAAGAGTTCAAGTGCTAAGTCCGCGTTGCCACTGTAGAGCTGGCAATATGCTAAATGGTACAAAGGCAAACCGCTATCAGGCAGCAATTTGCTTGCCTCGTGAAACGCTAACTCCGCTTGCTGCGCCTCTCCCATTCTTTGGAGCGCGATGCCTTGTTTTATTTCCAGCTCTCCCTTGGGAAATAGACCGCCATGATGGTTAAGTAAACTCATACAGAGCTGGCAAAGATTTACGGAAAGAAAGAGATCATACAAAAACTCGGCTTGTTCTAATTTCAGTGCAGGCTTTTTGAGGGCATCACTCATTACAGAGCTAAACACTTCGTGTTCTACCCAATCGATATATTCTGTGGTCTGATTCGGGGTTTCAGAAAACTGATTTTTCATAAACATTACGCGTTGGTTTAACGCTTCGGTAATTGTGTCTATAGAAGGGAAAGCGGACGTTTTCTGCTGAGTAAAATTAAGAAGATCAATCCATTTATTGCTGATCATTTTTCACACATTCATTAATAGGCTGGTGGCTTCAGATTATTGGAAAGCGGTTGTGGTAAACAGGTGAAGTAGGGAATGAAAATGATGATTTTGGGAATATCTTCTATATTTCCGATTTTTACCATTTCACGTCAGTTATCGACCTGTTGACAGGTTGAACTATGGGTCAAAATAAACCGACTTAAGTACCAATCGTATCATTTTCAATAGTAGTAAGAGTGAACAACAAAAATGATGGCACCGGATAATATCGTTAGTCTGGATATGCATTCTATGCGGGATGATATGGATTTTGCTGTTTTTAAAATAAGCGAGCTTGCGACAAGACGAGATGAAAACAGTGTTATTAAACCTCATCGGATTAATTTTGATGCGTTGATTTTTATTCAGCAAGGAACAGGTCGTCACCATATCGATTATAAGGTTTATCACTATCAGCCAGGCACGGTCATTTCCGTTGCGAAATATCAGGTTCATTACTTTGATAATAATCCTGAGCTAGAGGGTTGCGTGGTAATCTTTAACGATCAGGTGTTCAGTACGGGTAAAGATGACTTAGTTCAGGATAGGATCCGTCAGGCGATGGATTCGATCAACTGCATGACATTAGAGTGTTCAGATTATCAGTCCTATATCGATACGCTAAAACAGGAATTACCCAGGAAGGGCCTGATAAGCCGGGAAGTTATTCGTTCTCTGCTCAGAGCATTATTGTTGAATACCCTAGTTAAATATTATGACTCATTGGAGCACCACAGTAGTCAGGACTCACGTCATTTTCGGCGTTTAAAGTATGTTCTCGAAAACCATTTTCATCAGACCCACAAAGCGGCTGATTATGCCAATATGATTGGTGTATGCAGTAAAAGCTTAAACTTAATATCAAAAAAGCATACCGGGAAAACGGCCAAACAATTAATTGATGATCGTGTCCTGTTAGAATTAAAGCGTCGCTTGGCCTTTAGTCAGGATTCTATTTACGATATTTCTCTTCAACTTGGTTTTAAAGAAGCGACCAATATGACCAAGTTTTTCCGTCGACATACAGATGTGACACCCAAAGAATTTCGTCAACTTTGCCGACATAATTTATAGCCAGCCACTGTTATATTTCCTCATCCGGCACAAACACAAATTGGTTTCTTTTTTACCAGTTTGTGTTTTGTTTCAGTCTGTAGACCAGCCAGCACTCAATGAATAATTGATGACATTCAGAACGTAATAAAACGCTTACGTTCTTTATTTCATAATAACAATGAGTGGAGCAATGATATGGAAAAAGAGGATGAGAAAACCTCTCAGGTGTCAGATCAATCGCGCCGTGACTTCCTGAAGTTTGGTAGTGCCACAGCAGCAGTGGCCACTGTCGGAGCTTCGATGGGAGCTGGTTTTATCGCGGGGCGAGATCCCGATGCAAACGTAGGGTGGGGAAGAACGGAAGCGGGTAAAGATCAGTTCTTCGACCGAAAACCCTTTGAGGTAGATGTCGCCCCGACATTAGAGTTAGTAGGCAAGGCAGAACGACCTGCGTGGGGGGACTGGCTGTTTAACCGACGTGGTGTGCTGAAAGAGCTGATAGCTGATGGCTTTGATATTACGAACAGCAACTGGACAGATATTCCAGAGCCTAAAACCCGCGCTTACTATGAAAAATACCCTGATCGCTGGCCGAAAATGCAGGGCGCGATTATGCAAATGGCCGCCCATGCAGACAATACCAGACCTCAGTTTGATCGTTATGCACTTGCCTGGGCTTATGACCGTTCTTTCTTAACTGCGCTCGCGACAAGTCAGTTTCCACCACGACCACAGGGACACCCTGATGTCGAGGATTTCAAACTGATCGGTAATGTCGCCGATAAACAAGTAGAGTTTCAGTCGCCAGCACACGCCTCCAAGCTAATTAAACAAATGGCGTACAAATACGGTATGAGTTTGTGCACCATCGCTAAGTTTGATGAACGTTTTATGGTTAAAAACATGATGCGCGGTATGCCGGGTGGAAGTCAGGATTGGGATGAGTCGGTACCTAAGCATTGGAAGAACGTGATCATCTTCGGTGTGCCGATGAACTGGGACCCAATGTACGCAGCTGCTGGCTACTCAACATCATTTGATGCTTACTGGCGTTGTCAGCAGGCTACAGGTTTAATGGCGGCATTTTTGGGGCAGCTAGGTTACGCTGCGCGTCCTCAATGGCCGGGAAATGATTACGAAATTATGGTCCCTCCACTTGCCGCAGCATCTGGCATGGGTGAGATAGGTCGGGGCGGAACATTGATTACTCCGGAAGTGGGTACCAACATCCGACTTGCTGCGGTCATCACTAACCTGGATCTTGAAGCCGACAAACCGATTGATATCGGCGTTAAACATTTCTGCGAGGAGTGCAAGATATGTGCGGATACTTGTCCAAGTGGTTCCATCAGTAGCGCAGATAAGCCCGATGTTGTTTCCCGGGGCTTCCGTAAGTACGACTTTAATCAGGACAGTTGCTATGAATTCTGGAACACAGCATCAACAGCTGATGGTCTGGGATGTCGGATTTGTGTCGCAGTTTGTCCATATACCAGGAAAAACAACTGGATGCATGTCCTGGTGAAGGAGGCAGACCCTCGCGATCCTACCGGCCTGACTCGCAAAGCGTTATTAGCCATGCAACATAATTTCTTCTACTACCCGGATGCGCAGGATTTCCACCCTGAATGGACCGGTGGCAAGTTCGCAGGCTATCACCAGCCACCAGAGTGGTTAAGAAGCGAAAACTATCTGAAAGTGAAGAAAACCTGGGAATACGACGGCAACTGGGAGGGAATCTGATGTTTCCACAATCAACAATATTTGATCCAATTTTCTGGATGGTACTTGGAGCACTGCAAGTGCTGGTATTTGTAGGGGCCAGAGTGTGGGCGAAAGAGCTGGGTATTCCCATGAACTGGTGGAAATGGGGAGTAACAGCCATTTGGTACTTGAGCTTTATGCTAACCATCGCAGGTGCTTTTACTCTTTTAGGGGAAAACGAGGGCAATGCAGGTTGGTATTTCCTTGGTTTTGTCGGCACGATCTTAATTGTACTGGGTGCTATTTGGGGCAGGGTACTATTAGTGTTGAAAGCAAAAGTGGTATAGTTATTACTTCTCAGACAGCAAAAAGCCGCAGTTTCCCAACTGCGGCTTAGTTAAATTATAAAGTTACTTTCTATTCAAACCTACCTTACACAACTGCCGAAATTCTTTTGGTGAGATTGCAGTGTGGCGTTTAAAGAACTTAGTCATATTCGTCGCTTCGTTAAAACCAAGCTCATGAGCGACTTCCACAATGGATAACTGGCTGTAAGCCAGCAGGCGCTTTGCTTCTGTAAGAACACGTTCATCGAGTAGCTCTTTTGTGCTGCAACTTGCGTTATCCTTTGCCAGCCGGTTGATTTGTTTAACACTTTTATTTAGAGCGGAGGCTATTTCAGAGGTCGTTGGTCTTTCAGCAAAATGTTCATCAATGTAGTTCTTAATACGATAGAAATCTTTTTGGCCAGCGGGCGCTCGTTCATTCAGTTCTTTTTTATAGTTGGGCACGACCGATTTAAGAATGATTGCTCTGAGCAGGTTTCGAATAATCTCCCGTTGAAACTCTGATTCCGATTCAAACTCTTTTACCATTTGCTCAAAAAGAATATCGACGGCTTCACCAGCGTCTTGTACAACGTTGTTTTCGTTAAGTGCGGCTAGCATTAGGTCGGCATAACTCTCTTGTGCGTTCAGGTTTAGCATCTCAGCGTTAAAAGGCAGAACATAACCTTCAACCGAGAGCTCTCTGGTAAATGCATGGATCTGATTTTGCCCTACAGTAAGTAGCGTGCCGGGTCGAAGGCGATACATTTTGTGCTCAATATAATGAATGCCTTCACCTTCGGTAATATATATCAGAGCGTTAAAGTTAAGGCGATGGGGCTCAGAAACTACGTCTACCTGCATCAGCTTATACAGTTCCGATATCCGGTATATAAACGGATTGGTTAAAGTGACGTCTGCATCGAGTTTTTGAACGGGAATATCTTGTTTACCCATAATCTTATCTTTTTGTTTCGTTTGAATATCTCAAGCCATAAAACAGTTTGTTTATGGCTTGATTTTATTGGCCAATCTGTTGGTTATGCTGACTTAGGTTTTAGCATGATAAATACCCTAAGTATAATCGCACCACCGATTATTAGCCCTGTACCCGAGAATCCCAGAAAGTACCAGCCAGCAGCCCCCTCGTTCTCGCCAAGCAAGGTAAAGCCTCCTGCTATCGAAAGCAGTAATGAGAACCACCATCCACCGGCAATGGTCCATTTCCACAAGTTCATCTCCAACTGATATTGCTTAGCCCATTGATTAGCGCCTGCAAAAATAAGTACCTGCAGCGCTCCGAATGCCATCCAGAAAAGTGGGTCGAGTATTGTTGATTGTGGAAACATTAGATGCCCTCCCAGTTGCCGTCATATTCCCAGGTTTTTTCTACCTTCAGGTAGTTTTCACTGCGCAACCACTCTGGTGGTTGATGGTATCCAGCGAATCGGCCACCATTCCACTTGCCGTGATATGCCTCGGCTTCTGGGTAGTAGAAGAAATTGTGCTGCATCGCGAGTAATGATTTACGAGTCAGGCCTGTTGGATCGCGTGGGTCGGTCTCTTTGACGATGGCGTGAATCCAGTTGTTTTTACGTGTATATGGGCAGACAGCGATACAGACACGACAACCCATCGCGGTCTCTGTTGGTCCGGAACGCCACATTTTCCAACAAGCATCCTGATTAAAGGCGTATTTGCGGTAACCACGTACTACAGTATCTGGTTTGTCAGCTTTACTTATTGCGCCACTCGGACAGGCATCCGCGCATATTTTGCATTCTTCACAGAAGTGGCCCACCTTGGTATCGATTGGCATGTCTGGTTCAAGTTCCAGATCGGTAATCACAGCAGCCGGTCGAATATTAGGTCCAAGCTCTGGAGTAAGCAGAACTCCGTTTCTCGCCGCTTCTCCCATACCTGCCAGAATGGCTAATGGAGGCAGAACGATTTCATATTCGGAACCTGGCCATTGAGGTCTTGCTGCGTATCCCAGCTCGCCCAAAAATGCAGCCATCAGTCCTGCTGCATTTTTGGCTCTGAAGTAACCATCATAGGAGGTAGAGTAACCAATAGCAGCGTACATTGGGTCCCAGTTCATAGGCGTGCCAAAAATAACGACATATTTCCAGTGTTTCGGAATACTGTCATCCCATTCAGGCATACCACGCATAGTGTTTTTGAACACAAAGTTTGGGTCAACTTTCGCAATTCCAACAATGCTCATCCCAAACTTGAACGCCATTTTCTTGATGAGTTCCGAAGCGTGCTTTGGTGATTTGAACTCTTGTTTCGTATCCTTTACCCATTGGAAGTCCACCTCGTCCGGATGGCCTTTGGGTTTTGGTGGAAAGTCGCTATACACACCTTTCAAATAGGCGGCAGAGTAGGCCCACCCCAGTGCAAACTGATCTCTGTGCGACTCGATATTTTGTCCATGTCGAACTTCTTGAGTGAAAGATTCCAACATATCCTTCCAACGTTCAGGATAACGAGAATAGTATTCTCGAACTCTTTCGTCAGGAATATCCTGCCAGTTTTCAGTTGGTGTCCACCCTTTTTTCATCGCTTTATACAAAGCAGGGACTCGATGAAACAGGAAATCTTGCCACTCAGGGCGGGTGAGGTTGCCTTCGACTTTAAGAGTAGGTGCAACGTCTACACGAAACGGTTCGCGGTTAAAGAACATATCTTTCCCCGCTTCGGTTCGTCCCCAGCCAACATTAGCATCAGGATCTCGCCCAAGCACAAATCCAGCACCCGCTGCAGAACCAACAGCGGTCGTGGCTGCAGCAGCTCCTCCAAGTTTAAGGAAATCTCGCCGTGATGTATCGGCGATGCCTTGTTCAGATTGTTTTTTCACAGTTGCTTCCTCTGATTAATTTAACTCAACAACATCGAGATTTAGTTTTTGATTAATTAGGTTTATTTGTTCTCGATAAGTAACTTTGTAATGGGCTGCCAGCTTGTTTAGGTCGACCATGACCAACTGAGCGTTTTGCCATTGGCTGGTGTGGAAATACGCAAGAAATAGGTGCTCAAGACACCATTCGTCATAGGGCTCAAGGGTGAGAAGCTGTTTTAGATCTGACTCCATTTCCTGATATAAACCGAGTTCAGATTTCAAACGAGCACGGATACTCAGTACGTCAAAGCTTTCTGGCTTGGCCTCGAGATAGTGGTCTAAGGCTTCAAGCGCCTCTTCTAATCGGCCATTTTGATGTGCGGTAATCCCGGCTAACCTTACAAGTTCTATAGAGGTCACCTGGTGTTGAAATGCCCGGTTAACCCAGTTGTCGGCTTGCTCTTTTTCACCTAGAGCTAGATAAGCGCTGATTGCAGTGATGTAAGTGGCGGCTAAAGTTTGTTCCTGCTGATAGGCTTGCTCAGCATAGTCTGTGGCTTTTTCAAATTGCCGTTCCTGATAATAAAGTCCGGCAAGATTCTGGTATCCACCAATAAAAGTAGGGGCGACTTCGATGCTTTTAAGAAAGCAGTTTTTCGCCTGTTCAGTGTCACTTAGATGCAGATAAACAAAGCCCAGATAGCAGTGAGCTAACCCTGAGTCAGGATGGTGTTCAATGGTTTCCTCAAACATCTGCTTAGCTAAGTCATAATCGCCAAGCTGTTGATAGGCTAACCCGCTCATTTGAGCTATGTCGTCTTTGGATAAAAGCGCTTTGTTACTGTTGACTACCGCCAGCGATAATTGACCCAATTGAGCAGCCAGAGTGGTATCAAATAAAAAACTGACTTGCTCATGGTTCAGCTCAGAGTTTTGTATAGTGTCAGCCATCACCATGGTAAACGCTTCGCTTTCTAGCCAGTCTAGCTGTTCACGATTAAGCGGTTTTCTATCTGATTTGAACTGGACTTTCAGCGAGTCCAAACGCTTGCTCAGTAACGGTTCAATGTCTTTTGGAAAGACTTCGATTTGTTCGTTGATATGTTGGTAGAGTTCAAGCCACTTATTGCTAATCATTATTAACTACTTAATCAGGAATTTGTCAGTAGTCTGAATGTCAACGGCAGTGGTAGAAAGGTTGCTATCTACCCAAAAAAGGTAGCTTTATACCCATTCTGTAGATGAATGATTTAGATCAATTCTGTAGATGTATCCCGGTTTACGTCTCTTTAAACGCAAAAAGGCCAGGGCAATACCCTGACCTTACTGTTTAATCTGTAATTGTTTACTTATAGGACAGTAAACACATCCTCTACCGCCAGACGTGCTTTTGGTGCACCGTGGTTATAGTCGTCACCATCTTTGTGATAACCAATCGCCAGTGCAACGTCACATACGTAACCGTCTAGTTCTTCTTTAAAGATCTCACCGATCAGTTCGGAGTCAACACCTTCCATTGTCGTAGAATCGATACCCATACGAGCCAGAACGTGAAGCGCATTACCCAGAGCGATATAAGTCTGAGCTTTGGTCCAGTAGCCGTTATAGCCTGTCTCATCAGTGTTTAGGTCAGCAAACATAAACGCGCCGTTAAGCATGTTATCGTACATATCCGCTGGCAGATGGCCTGAAGTCACTTCCGCATCAACTACTTTCTTGTAGTGTTCTTTAGTAAAGCGCGGGTTGTAGGCAAACAGAATCGTATGCGACGCTTCTTTTGCATGTGGCTGATTAAACTCAAACTTGTTCGCAAAGGTATCGTGGAAACGCTGTTTCGCTTCGTCGCTCTCAATAACAATAAACTTCCATGGTTGAGAGTTGATAGAAGAAGCAGAAAGCGTGATCGCCTGTTTAACCACTTCCATATCTTCGGCAGATACTCGCTTGCTTGCATCATACTTTTTTGCAGTGTAACGGTTATTTAGATCTTTAATGATTGGATGTGACATGACCTTCTCCACGCGATTTGTTTAATAAGATTCAATCAATTCAGTTGATGGAGAGGATTATGCAGTGACTTGTTTGGGAGTTCGATGTCCAAAAATCCCAATGACTTTGGAAATAAATTCAATAATTCGGTTTTTTATGGGGGAAATTAACCAAATTATCGGAAGTGACTTTTACAGTTAGGGGGCAGAATTACTCTGCCTTTTTAGCAACAGTGAAGACGCTAATCCCCTTGGGACCATGTTGCCATTGGTTCTCAATGGTGAAGCCTGCTTGTTCAAGCTCGCGATTTAGCTCTGCCACTTTCATTACGTGGATATCCGGCAAGAAACCCAGTAACTTACCAATGGGCGCGATCCATTTAATCAGCCCATAGATGGAGTTCCCCAGACAAACAGTGCTTGTTACAAACACACCTCCAGGTTTTAAAGTCCGAAACGTTTCATCCAATACAGCCTTTCTGTCTGGTAGTAAATGAACCACATTTAAACCCAAAACCGCATCCATACTCGATGCGTCAAGGTTAAGTTGTTCCAGCGCTCCATGGTGGAATGTAACGTTCTCAATATTGGCTTCTTCTGCTCGCGCGCGTCCGATATTAATCATGTTTTCTGAAATATCGACGGCATCGATGTGGCTCACATGAGGTGCATGCAGAATAGCAGTAGAGCCTGTTCCACAGCCAAACTCTAATATGCGGGAGTCAGGGGTAAAATAAGACTGAGTTTCAGCCAACTTTTTTTGATAGTTCTCTTCATCCCTGATAGGCATTTGGGAATACTTCTTCGCGAGCTTATCCCAGAATTTTTCTGAACGGTTCATTATGACTTCCTTGTTGCTAATTATTTTAGTTCACCAACTGAACTTACTTGAGGTGTATAGGATGTGCTTGATGCAGCAACATGCTATCACTCAGTATTTATTAAGGATACGTAACTGAATTATGCGGTTAGCGGAATCAAGCATATCCTATGCGCCATTCTGACACGAAACAAAAAAGGCAGCACCCAATGATGCTGCCCAATAAAACTAGGAGAGGCTACTACTTCAGTCCACCCATCAGCATATATTTCGTCTCAAGGAACTCTTCAAGTCCAATATAAGAACCTTCACGTCCCAGGCCAGACTCCTTCACACCGCCAAACGGTGCAACGGTCGTAGAGATAATGCCTTCGTTTATGCCTACAATGCCAGTTTCCAGCACTTCACCCACCTTCCATGCACGCGCAAGAGATTGAGTGTAAACGTAAGATGAAAGGCCAAACTCAGTATCGTTAGCGCGTTCAATCACTTCATCTTCGGTTGAGAACTTAAACAGCGGAGCCATCGGGCCAAACGTCTCTTCGGAGGCAACCAGCATATCGTCCGTTACGCCTGTCAAAACATGGGGCACAAACAAACGGCTTCCTTCTTCAGGTAACGTACCGTATTTAACTACCGCACCTTTAGCGCAAGCATCCTCAATGTGCTGCTTGACCTTGTTGACGGCGGCATCGTTCACCAGAGGGCCAATCTTCACGCCCGGCTCGAAACCGTCACCCACCTTAAGTTCCGCTACTTTTGCCGTCAGCTTTTGAGCAAATTCATCGTAAACACCTTCCTGAACAAAGATGCGGTTAGCACAGACACAGGTTTGACCTGCGTTACGGAACTTAGCAATAAGCGCACCGTCCACAGCCGCATCGATATCCGCATCATCAAACACAATAAACGGCGCGTTACCGCCCAACTCAAGAGAAAGCTTTTTCACTGTGCTGGCAGACTGCTGCATCAGGATCTTACCCACATTGGTTGAGCCAGTGAAAGAGAGTTTTCGTACTGCTTTGCTTTCAGTCAGCACTTTACCGATCTCGATCGCATCGCCAGTGATAACGCTAAACAGACCTTTTGGCAGGCCAGCTCGCTCGCCAAGTTCTGCCAACGCCAGCGCCGTATAAGGAGTTTCAGGTGCAGGCTTTAGGATTACTGGGCATCCAGCCGCGAAAGCCGGGCCACATTTACGAGTGATCATTGCTGCCGGGAAGTTCCACGGTGTAATTGCGGCAACAACGCCAATTGGTTCCTTGGTTGCAAGAATGCGAGCATCACCCTTGTGTGTAGGAATAATGTCGCCATAAGCGCGGCGTGCTTCTTCTGCAAACCACTCCACAAAGCTCGCTGCGTAAGCGACTTCACCTTTTGCTTCAGGGTGGGGCTTGCCTTGCTCAGTAGTCATGATGGTTGCAAGATCATCCGCGTTTTCCATCATCAGTTCATACCAGCGACGGAGTACCTTAGAACGGTGTTCAGCGGTCTCTTTCTTCCAGGATTTAAAAGCGACTTGAGCATCTTCAATCGCCTGAAGTGTTTCTTTTGCACCTAGGTTTGGCACGGTTCCGATTACGCTGCCATCAGATGGGTTAGTGATTTCTGTGCAACTGCCGTTGTCAGCGTCCACCCACTGACCGGATAAGTAACATTGTTGTCTGAAAAGGGTATTGTCGTTGAGCTTCATTGTGATTATTCCTTATATAAACGGCCGCTTCCTTAAACTTATCAGCTGTTTGTTAATGCTGTATCTTCGTCCGGCTTCATTAATTGATAGTGACTATAAAGATAGAGTGTCAATGAGATGATGCCAAACAGTACCAGATAAACAGGCAGCAATGTGGCACCTAAACTTTCAACCGATGCAGCAACAAGCTGAGCCATGGCAGCACCTAACAGTAATTGGATAAAACCAAGCAGACCGGATGCGGATGCGCGATTATCCGGTACCGCTGAAATGGATAGTGATTGCAGGTGAGGCTGACTGATGCCTCGTCCAAACGTAAACATAGCCATGGTCAGAAACAGGGACTCGTAAGTGACTTCTGAAAAGAGTATTCCACCCAGCATCATAAGTGCGCCCAGTAACGATAAGCTGTGACCGGCTATCACCATTGAAGAGTGTGTTAAGCGTGCAGCGAGTCGGGCGCTAACGAAGCTTCCCGCCATAAAACCAAGCGCGACAAACAGAAACCAGAATCCGTAAGCGGTAAGATCGTAGCCAATTTCATTTGCCGCAATAAATGGCGCGCAGGTAACGAAAGAGAAAAAGCCGCAGGCGATCAAAGTGCTGGATACTGACAAGTTCACATAGAGCTTGTTAGCCAGCAGTGTTTTGTAGGTGCCAAAGAAAGATCGTCTCTTTTTTTCTCCGGTCTCTTTCAATGAAAAAGGGTATTGAAGAAATACGCCCATCCAGACGATAAAAGCCATCAGCATTGGCAGATAAAAAACAGAGTGCCAGCCCAACATTTCGGCTGAAACGCCGCCAACGGTTGGCGCGATTGCCTGAGATGTCGCGACACCCATGGTGATATAACTCAGCTTTTCTACCGCTTTATCAGAAGGGTAGAGGTCAACCAGAATGCTGCGTGCCAACATCATCCCAATACATCCACCGGCAGCCTGCATGATACGACTGAGCAGTATCAGCTCGACGCTGGTGGCAAAAATACCAACCACACCGCCAATAATATGCAGGCCAAATCCCGCCAGAAGGATAGGACGTTTGCCCCATCGGTCTGCAATTGGACCACCGAACAGTTGTCCGATAGCAAGTGTTGCTAGGTAGAGTGTGAAACTAAGCTGGATGACGTTGCTGGATGCTGAGAACTCTTCCGCCAGTGTCGGCATAATTGGTGCGACAATATTCAGGGCGACAGGGCTAACCATCGCCATGAGTATTAAAAACAGGGTAAGAAGTGTGTCTCTGCTCATAATCTATCGCTGAACAGATGCAACAAGATCATTGAAGCGCTTTAGCCCAGCTTCTGCACAAGCCATATCTTCTCTTTCGCTGGCACCGGAGATACCAATTGCTCCAACTACTTCGTCATTAACAAAAAGTGGAATGCCACCACCAAAGGTGACTATTCTAGGCTGGTGGGCAAGAGAGCTAAGAAGGTGAGGTTTAGCAGAAAGCCGGTGTTCCCAGTTTGCTGTTGGGAAGCCAAAGCTAACCGCTGTGTATGCCTTATCCTGAGAAATTGCGGTGCAGGGTAGCGCAGCATCATTTATTCTGAGCTGCGCTAAAGGGTTTCCGTGTTTGTCCAGCACTGATACGCAGACCTTGAGCTGATTGCTTTCTGCATATTCTGCTGATGCAAGGACTATCTGGTGAGCCAGTTTCCAGTCAATACTGGTATCAGTGATGAGCATAATTACACCTCAAACAGTACGTTAACCTGACCTGTACCTGAGCTTGGGAAATATGGGCTTACGATGCGGCCTTTGCCTTTGTATTTATCCCAGCCAAGAGCACCAAACAACATTGCGGTGTCGTGCATGCCGCCCTCACCGTCACACTTCTCTGCGTAGTCAGGCAGGATTTCAAGGAAGGTTTCAATTTCACCGTTCTCCCACATCTCTAGAACGCGCATGTCCATCTGACGGTTAAACTCTTTAGAGATGGTAAAAGTACCGTTATTGTCAGCGTACTCTTCGTTTGGCCAGATGCGGTGAGAAAGTGAGCCGGATGCCAGAAGCATTACGCGACTGTCGCTCGCTTCAATTGCTTCGCGGATGGCTTCACCCAGTCTGCGAGAAGACTCAAGGCTATGAACTGTACATAGGGCCGCAACAGAAACTACCTTGAAGCCTTTGTCTTCATTCATATAACGCATTGGTACCAGCGTACCGTATTCAAGAGCAAGAGAATCCACCTGATGAGAAAGGGTAAATACGCCTTTTTCAGTGGCAACGTCGGCAATCAGGTTACCCAGTTGAGGGTTGCCTTCGTACGCGTACGGAAGATCTTTAATGAAATGCGGGAATTCATTACTGGTAAACATACCTTCGAAATGGCTGTTCGCATTGATGTGGTATCCCGCATTGATCAACCAGTGCGTGTCCAGAACAACGACAGTATCGACGTTCTTCTCACGCGCGATTTGTGCGATCTCTTTATGCCCGTCAATGGCATGTTGGCGACAGCCATGAAGTTTGCCTGGCTGTTCAGACATCAGCATGGTAGGGACATGTGTAATTTTTGCAGCAACAACAAGTTCACCCATTGTGCCTCTCCTTGTCAGTTATCAGATTATTTCTACGTTTAGCTATTGGCTTATGACATAGCTCCGCGACTTATTTCTTCGCTTTCAGCTTCTCGTGGATATTGTTCTTTTTATAGTTCAGCGTTGGATGCAGCTCGGTTAATTCAAAACCTATGCTGAGATAACGCCTGTTAAAAATTGGGTCCAGAAAGCCAGTAAATGCCTCAAAGATGCTATCTCCGGCCTGCTTCAGAACTTCTTCAGGACGGCCACTACCAACTTTTGTCGTCAGATGAATAAAAGCGTTTTCCGGATCACCTTCCGCAACGCGAAAATGCTCACAGCGGATTGCACGGCTACGAATGCCTCCTAAAGGAAACACTCCGGTTGAGACCGCGGTTTCGTTCAGGGTCTTCAGTAGCTCTGGTAAATCCAGTTCATCTTCAATATTGGCAGAGTATTCAACAATCAAATGGGGCATTTCACTTCCTTAGCTGTTTTGTTCTACAGGTAAAAAAGAAGAACCGGGACCAAAAGGGAAACAAAACGTCCCGGTTCACTCTACTATCTACTTACCTAAAACTGGCACTTTGTGCGTATCAAAGGCGATACAAACGTTCTTCGTTTCCATATAGAAATCGAAGCTCCAGTCACCACCATCACGGCCGATACCGGACATCTTCACACCACCAAATGGCGATGGCAGGTTACGGTTGTTTTCAGAGTTAACCCAAACCATGCCAGCTTCTACGCTGTGTGCCATTCTTAGTGAACGACCCGTGTCAGTCGTCCAGATGTATGCCGCTAAGCCGTAGTCAGTGTCGTTTGCGATTTGAACTGCTTGCTCTTCAGTTTCGAACTCGATGGCTGTCAGTACAGGGCCAAAGATCTCTTCACGAGCGATACGCATAGTGTTGTCTGCTTCTGTAAACAGGGTCGGAGTCAGGAAGTTACCATCGTATAGGTCGGTAATCTTCTTGCCACCTACGGCAACTGTCGCGCCATCTTCCTGAGCGGCTGTTACATAGCTTAGTACCTTCTCGTAATGAGTTTTGTGTACCAGCGGGCCAACTTCGGTTTCTGGATCCAGTGGGTGACCAACCTTAATGTTTGCAACGCGCTCTTTCAGTGCAGCAATGAACTTATCTTTGATGCCTGACTGAATAAGCAGACGGCTTGAGCTAGTACAGCGCTGACCATTCAGGCTGTAAATCATAAACACAACTGCATCCAGAGAACGCTCAAAGTCCGCATCATCAAATACGATGACCGGGTTCTTACCACCAAGCTCGAAGTGCGCACGTTTTAGTGTGTCCGCAGCTTGCTTCTGGATCATTGAGCCAGTGACTGTCTCACCCACAAAGGCGATTGCTTTGATAGCATCGTGCTGAGTCAGCTCTTTACCGGCAACTTCACCAAAGCCGTTAATCATGTTCCAAACACCCGGAGGCAGACCTGCTTCCTGCGCACATTCTGCAAGGATAGCGGCTGATAGTGGGCTGAATTCCGCTGGTTTGTGAACCACAGTACAGCCTGCTGCCAATGCTGGAGCAATCTTCCATGTGGAAAGCATGAAAGGTGTGTTCCATGGGGTAATGACAGCGACAGGGCCGATTGGAGAACGAACGGTAAAGTTGGTGTGCTGATCTTGTTGAAGAGCCAGACCGTTACGCGCTTCAGGTGCTTTATCTGCGAAGAAGCGGAAGTTCGCTGCACCACGAACCGCCGCCTGACGCATAAAGCGTAGTGGCTGACCACAATCTGATGATTCCACCATAGCGATTTCTTCAGCGCGTGCTTCGATTTTGTCAGCTAGCTTGTGAAGAATGGCTTTACGCTTCGCGCCGCTCATTGCCGCCCATTCTTTTTGCGCTGCTTGTGCAGCAAGACATGCGGTATCCACATCTTCTTTTGTTGCTTTAACTACCTGACCAAGAGACTGGCTGTCCGTTGGTGACGTGTTTTCAAAAGTGACACCTTCGCTACCTAGTGTCCATTCGCCATTGATGTAATGACCCAGCGTGTTTTCCTTAAAACGGGCAAGGTAGGTTGACGCTTTATCAATATTGTTTTGAAGTTCCTGACTCATAATCCCATCCTTTTTAGTAATCTTTTCCGTAAAACTCTTGTTCAGATACCATGTGTGTTTCCAGCGTACCGACACCTTCGATAGAGCAGTGAACCACATCACCTGGTTGCATGTCTTTCAGTCCTTTCGGTGTACCTGTTGCAATCAAATCCCCTGGCTTCAGGGTCATGATCTTACTTAGATATTCGATTAGGAATGGCACATCAAAAATCATGTCTGCTGTTGTACCTTCCTGAGTCACTTCACCATTCACTTTGGTTTCCAGCTTCAGGTTACTGATATCCGGTAACTCATCTTTAGATACAATCCATGGGCCGATAGGGCATAGTGAGTCGCGGCTCTTCACTCGCAGGTTAGGGCGGTAGTAGTTCTCCAGATAGTCGCGAATCGCAAAGTCATTACAGATGGTGTAACCCTGAACATAATCCATCGCCTCTTCGCGCGAGATGTTTTTGCCTTCTTTACCGATCACCGCGACAAGCTCACACTCGTAATGCATAAACTCGATATCATCCGGGCGGTAAGAGTTCTCTTTGTGGCCTGTTAGCGTATTGGCACCTTTGATAAATACCAATGGCTCTTTTGGTGGTTCGAACGCCAGTTCAGAAGCGTGGTCGGCGTAGTTAAGGCCCAGAGCAAAAATGGTTCCCGGACTTTCTACCGGGCTTAACCAGGTTACTTCGCTTTCATTGAGAGTCTGACCATCGTTTGTCACCAGCTCGTTGTTTTGGTTGATGGTGATGTCGTAAGTCTTTTCCTGAAAGAGTACGCGTGCTGTTTTCATGATTACTCTCCCTTGACCTGGTTGTTTAATGTAAGAAGACTATTTGCTTGGCAAATAAGGTTAGAGCTGATTTTGTCACCTGGATTTAGAGGGATTCGCTCGCCAGGGAAGCCAACTGCAATCACATCACCTTCTTCCAGCGTCATAATGCGAGAAATCGTGCTGATTAACTGCTCGATGCTTCTTTCAAGGTCGCTCACTTTCAGGTTACGTTGTGACGTTCCGTTCACTAGGGTCTCCACTGCTAGTTCGCCAACAGAAGAGATGTCTGACAGTGGAACTGCGTTTTGTGCAATCGGCGCAGAACCGTCAAGACACTTGCCTTTGATGTCCGGGCGGTAATAACTGGTTTCAGGAAGGGAGAAGTCATGAACCAGAGTCAAACCACTGACTGACTCAAGTGCTTGCTCTTCTGATACACGGCAGCAACGCTGACCGATAACCACACCGATACTTGCCCCAACCACAAGAGGCTGAAAATCAGAGGGCAGTTCAATCTCAGCATCGTCAGCAGCCCAGGTATTGTGCGTTTTAAAGTAAAGCACAGGCTGTGTCGGTGCGTTGAGATAAGGTTTTTCGTTAAACGTTTCTTTCAGGTTATCCAGCTGTGCTTTGTCGTTGAGCGCGACACAGACCAGTTTCCCTTTTACTAATTGATTTGTATTCATCAGAAATCCTTCCTGAATGCTTATAAATTGTTTTTGTTGAGACGGACGTTAATATCCGCTTGATGCTGACTGAGTTTGCTGGCTTTTATTTTTTACTTTATTTGCCAGCTGTTCTGCTCCTAATCGTAGAAGTAAGGTGTCGACGCCAACGCCAACGAACTTAGTTCCAGATTCTGCATAGTGTTGTGCTTTTTCCAGATTGAGCGACAAGATGCCTGAAGCTTTGCCTGATTTTTGAATGACAGACATTCCCCATTCGATTTTTGCAGCCACTTCTGGATGATCAGGGTTACCAACGTGTCCCATTGCTCCTGAAAGATCAGATGGTCCAATAAAGACGCCGTCTACACCCTCAACCTGTACGATCTCTTCAAGATTTTCCATCGCTTCCAACGTTTCAACCTGAACCAGAAGGCAGATCTCTTCGTTTGCTTTTTTCAGGTACTCTGGCACCTTGTTCCAGCGCGCAGCACGGGCTAGAGAGCTGCCCATTCCACGAATGCCTTCTGGTGGATATCGAACCGCTTTAACCAGTTCTCTTGCTTCTTCCGCTGTGTTCACCATCGGGATTAACAGAGTCTGAGCACCGATATCCAGCAGTCGCTTGATGGTTGCGACATTGCCATCTTCAGGTCTGACGATAGGGGACACGTCGTATGGCGCCATTGCGTGAAGATGATGCATGGTGGTTTTTAGCTCAAACGGGGCATGTTCACCATCGATCAAAAGCCAGTCGAATCCTGCGCCTGCACAGATCTCTGCACAGGTGCTATCAGGTAAACCAAGCCATAAGCCCCAGAGTGGCTGATCGCCTTTTAGTGCTTTCTTAAACTTATTCTCAGGCAGCATCATATTTGGGTTCCCTATACAAACTTCACTGAGATTCCGCCCAGAGGGCCGAAGTCTGCGTGTATGGTGTCACCGGCTTTTACTGCTACTGGTCGTGTGAACGAACCTGCCAGGATTACCTGACCCGGCTCAAGGCCGATTCCGTGTGGAGCAAAGCGCTTACATACCCAGCGAATTCCGTTTGCAGGATGACCAAGTACACCTGCAGCAAGCCCGGTTTCTTCAATCTGGCCGTTTAGATACAGCATGGCTCCGGCCCAACGTAAATCTTGTTCCGTTGGTTTAATAGGGCGCCCGCCCATGACGATGCCGCCGTTGGCCGCGTTATCAGAGATAGTGTCGTAAACTTTGCGTGTGTAGCCTGTTTCTGGGTCGGTACGATGGCAGCGGGCAGCAATCAGTTCTAACGCTGGCACCACGTAGTCTGTTGCGTTGAGTACATCAAAGATGGTGATGTCTTCACCCTGAAGAGGCTTATTTAGAATAAATGCCAGTTCTACTTCGATGCGTGGATCCAGGAAATCGTCCGCTACGATATGCGCGCCATCTTCATAGAACATATCGTCAAGCAGCACACCGTAGTCTGGCTGATCGATGTTAGAAGCCATCTGCATCGCGCGGGACGTCAATCCAATCTTATATCCTTTTACTTCTGCACCTTCTGCTATTTTGCGTTCTACCCATTTTTTCTGGATAGCGTACGCATCATCCATATCCATTTCTGGATATCTCAGAGTGAGGGCAGGGATCTGACAACGTTCTTTTTCCGCTATATAAAGTTGTTCCGCAGCTTGTTCTATTTGTTCTGGCGATAGCATAAAGTGACCTTCCTTTGTCATTAACCTTCTGTTTACATTCTTGGTTGAAAGCAAAACGAACTAATTAAGATGTTAAGTATAATAATTAACATATTAATTAAATGCCAGTAGTTTTTTGTTTACATATTTTTGACTTAAACGTAATAAAAATAGAGGGTTATGGGAATTTTTCCTGTTAGTTAAGACATAAAGTTGTTTATTTATTAACTAATTTGAGGCTTTGATCACAAAAAATTTAAACTATGTAAAATTACACTCTTTCATTAGTGCAAGTGGTGCGTTGATTAGTGCAATGGTTGTTCCTTTAGGCTATGAATATAAATAGATCTTGGATATTTGACTGACTCGTGAAAAGTGCAAGTGTTCCATTTTTTCGTCTATGTTCAAGTGTGTTTGTTATGTGGAAAATTAACATCACATTAACAGTGAGGGATAACAAAATGTCGAACCAACCTTTATTCAGAGATGCGATGGCGAACCTGGCTGCGGCTGTAAATATCATTACAACTGGCGGTGAAGCAGGGACTATTGGCCTGACTGCAACAGCTGTTTGTTCGGTAACGGATTCACCAGCAACAGTGATGGTTTGTGTAAACCGAAAGAGCGCATCAAATGAGATTATGAAAACCAACGGCAATGTCTGTATTAACGTATGTGCCGCTGAGCATCAGCAGATGTCTTTAGACTTTGCAGGCATGACAGATATGACGATGGAAGAGCGTTTTGCAAACCCGGCATGGAGCAAGAACGAGAAGGGTGTTCCTGTACTTTCTGGCTGTTTGGCAAGCTTAGAAGGTCATGTGTCTGACGTTGCTGAAGTTGGTACCCATACTGTATTTTTCGTAGAAATTGATAACATTGAAGTGACCAAGTACAAAGATGGATTGGTTTACTTTGCCCGTGAATTTAAGCAGGTTGAAGGCGAAAAACAAAAAGAAGAACAAGTAGCTTAATCTGCCTCCGCGAAAAACACATAAAGCCCTCGTTTGATTTAGGCGAGGGCTTTTTGTATGTCTGTTCAAGAAAAGATATATAGAGACTATTCTGGTTATTGCTTTAAGGTTCAGCCGTTTTATTATTGTCATATAGAAATAATTAATAGATTGGCTTTTACCATGATTAACAATATCAACCTTGCCGATATTCGCTCTTTTGTACTTATCGCCCAGCTTGGCAACTTCACTAAAGCGGCTGAAGCACTTTCAGTTTCCCGTTCCCATGTTTCTCGTCAGATCAGTAGCTTAGAATCTCAAATGGGTGTGACCCTACTTACCCGAACCACTCGTACGTTGAGTCTTACCCTTGCAGGAGAGCGGTTTTACAAGCAGTGTGAGAAGGCGCTGAATGGCATCGATCAGGCGCTTATTGCTGCAGTGGATGATACCGAAGAGGTTAGGGGACTGATTCGTATAAACTGTGTTGGTGGCTATATAGGCGAGGAAATCATCTCTCGTTATGTGGCTGATTTTATGTCTCTGTATCCTCTGGTTCAGATTAGCCTCGATTTTAGCAGTCACCGGGTGGATCTTATTCAAGATGAGTTTGATATTGCCTTTCGAATGGGCGAGTTAGAAGACTCAGGCTTTGTTGCTAAGAGATTAATGGATATTGAAATCGTTACTCTGGCCAGTCCTGAATATATTCAAAAATACGGAAACCCGGAACATCCGAAAGAGCTGAGCCAGCACCGTTGCCTGACTGGTTCTGTGAAGAGATGGAGTTTCCAATACGTAGCAGATAACAGTGAGCATTCTGATGTCAATGTTGATGGCCAACTCGTATGCAAAAATGGCCATGCATTGGTTACTGGCGCGTTGTCAGGGAATGGGATTATTCGTGTTCCCTTAATGTACTGCAGTGATGATGTAAAGAAAGGAAAGCTCACTCGGATTCTACCTGACTGGGAAATACCAAAAGTTCTATTCTCCGCGATATATCATAAGGATAAATATCAGCCGATACGTCTAAGAACGTTTATCGAATTTGTGAAAAAGCGATTTGAAGAGGAAATCAGGTAATTGACGTGTTTAAAATACGATTAATGACTGAACATAGGATGAAAAAAACATGCAGCAGTTAGCCAGCCAGATGGTAATTTTTCATATACTGGAAACAGAGGGGAGTTTTACCAAAGCTGCGGAAAAGCTGGGTGTATCCACTTCTCATGTTAGTAAACAGCTCAATATTCTCGAAGCAGAGCTCAGTGTTCAGTTGGTTCAGAGAACGACTCGGACTCTGAAACTGACAGAAGAAGGTAAGCGATTCGCAAACCATTGTGCGAAGATTTATGAATCTATCCGGAACGCAGAAGCCGAAATGAAGGATGCCAGAGGAGAGATATCAGGGACAGTTAAACTCGCGATGTCTCGGTCGTTTGGAGCGTTGCATGTTATTCCCGTTTTGGATAAGCTTCAGGAAAAATATCCTCAGTTATACCTAGAGGTGACCTTATGTGACCATAAAGTAGACATGCTTGAAGAAGAAGTAGACCTCTGGATTACAACGCATGAAAGTATTTCGGAAGGATATATTGCTCAGCGCATCGCTGATACAAGATTTGTGGTTTGCGCCTCTCCGGAATATCTTAATTCACATTCAAAACCCGAACATCCAAATGATTTGCGCAACCACAACTGCGTGATTTACCAAAGTAAAACTCGCAGTTATTCGAGTTGGTCATTTAGGCATGGTAACGATCAGATAGAAATCCAAGCCAGTGGAAACTACAAAGTAGACCTAAGTGAAGCAGTCAGAGATGCTGTTATAGCTGGGCATGGGATAGGATACATAGCAACTTATCTGCTGACTGATGAGTTTGAAAAAGGCAAACTTATACAACTTTTACCGGAATGGAAGACTACAATGACTCTTCCTGCATATGCTGTTTACCCAAGAAAAAAACACTTGCCGCTCAGATTGAGCATCATAGTCGAATTTCTTAAAGACTATATCGGCTGCCCACCGTATTGGGATCGTGCGCTGAAACAATGGATAAAATAGAGCATTTTTTCCTACTGGAAAATATCCTTATCTGAATCACTCTTTTTCTCTTGGCAAAATCTGTCTATTTTAGCCACATCGCTATCAAATACCTTCAGTTCTAACCATTAAGGTTCAACGTGCTGAGGTGTTATTTCAGAAACTAAGCAGAGCTTCAGGAGATAAATATGAGTGATCTAAAATCAGCCGCTTTAAGAGCGCTCAAGCTGATGGATCTAACCACCCTTAATGATGACGATACAGAGCAGAAAGTTGCTCAGTTATGTCATTCCGCAAAGACAGAGGTAGGTAACACTGCTGCAATTTGTATCTATCCACGCTTCATACCTGCCGCGAGGAAGGTACTATCGCAACAAGGTACATCAGATGTACGCATCGCGACAGTCACAAATTTTCCGCACGGAAATGACGACATAGAAATCGCAGTAGCGGAAACTAAAGCCGCTATCGCTTATGGTGCAGATGAAGTCGATGTTGTTTTCCCTTATCGAGCACTTATGGCCGGGAATGAACAGGTTGGCTTAGAACTGGTTCAACAATGTAAGGCGGCTTGTGGTGACATCTTACTTAAGGTCATCATTGAAACAGGTGAGTTGAAGACAGAATCACTGATTAAGCGAGCTTCTGAGTTATCCATTCAAGGTGGTGCTGATTTTATCAAAACCTCTACAGGAAAAGTGAAAGTGAATGCTACTCCTGAATATGCACGAATGATGCTGGAAGTGATTCGTGATATGGGTGTGTCGGATACCGTCGGCTTTAAACCAGCCGGCGGTGTTCGTAGTGCAGAAGATGCAGCCGAGTATCTCTTAATGGCTGATGATATTCTAGGTGCAGGGTGGGCTGATAAGAATCATTATCGCTTTGGGGCCTCCAGTCTTCTGACTAGTCTACTGAATGCTTTAGAGCTGACTGAAGAGAAAGCGGATCTTACCGCATACTGATTAGTTGTATAGAAAAATTGCGTAGACAGGATGACAGCTGAAAAAAAGCCCTCACATTATATGGTGAGGGCTTTGACCATTCAGAAAATTAAGCTGTAACTTTTATCTGTTTCCGGCTTTAGCCTTCGTACAGTCGTCCACTAGGTAAACAATAGACTGATAGTCGATACCTGAATGGTGGCTTAACCCGATTTCACAGGTTCGGCTGGTGGAATAACCACTGTTACAACCTTCAACCTGGGTTGCCAACGTACTTAGAGCCGATTCGTTAAGCTCTGGTGTCGTAAAGCCTTTATCTCCCGCAAAACCACAACAGGTGATCTGGTCTGGCACAACGACATTTGTGCTACACGCTTTCATGACGTCGGTAATTTTTTGCTCCAATCCCATACGTCGAGCAGAGCAGGTGATGTGCAGCGCAACTTTCTCATCTGTCGGATTAAAGTCTAATTTATCCATCATATGTGTATGGATGAACTCGACTGGTTCAAACAGTTTAAGGCGTGCATCCAGATGATCTTTCAACTGAGAGGCGCAAGGACTGGTGTCACAGTAAACTGGGATTTCTCCGTTGTTCGTTGCTTCCAGCAGCATTCTCACGGTATCAATGGCTTTCGCTTCAGCCTGATTAAACATGCCCTTGCTCTTAAATGGCATACCACAACACTGTTCTTTAAGTCCCTGAGGGTAGATAACTTCAAAGCCAGCTTTGCGCAGTAAGCTCTCTGTTTTGTCCACAAGGGATGTCTGCTCTTCGGCTCCGCGAGCCGGGCCCATAGTTCGGCTGGAACAACTCGGAAGATAAACGACTTTTAGCTTGTTATCAGATGCCGAGGCGGCACTGTTCTGTTTTTCAGAAACAATAATCTTAGGCGCTGCCGTTGGCATTTTCGGACTCCAGTAACCTATTTTGTTACCAGAAATCTTACGTGCTGTACGTGTAACTGCGCCCATCGCTTTCGTACCCAGCACTCCGTGGCTCAGGTTAGCAACGCTAAATGCGGCTTTTGCTGCACCAGAAACGGTACCAAAGTTATTCGCTACCCATTCTGCAACATTTTCTTTGTCGGCATGACGATCGTGACGCAGCTGTCGAACAAGATCACCAGTGTTAATTCCTACCGGACAAACAGTCGAACAAAGACCACAACCCGCACAAGTATCAATGGCCATGTAGTCGTATTCATCTGCGAATGCATCATGGTTTTCACCATCTAACAGAGCCAGCTCTCGCTTACCGATGATACGCTGTCTCGGGCTTAGCGTCAGGTTGCGCGAAGGACACATACGCTCACAGAAACCACACTCAATACACTGGTCGACAATGTCGCTGACCGCTTCCATTGGCTTCAGGTTGCTGATGTGAAGCTTCGGATTGTCGGTAATCATTACATCCGGATTTAAGATGCACTCAGGATCGAAAATCTCTTTGATTCTCAGCATCGCCTCGTAGGCTTTATCACCCCACTCTTTGCGCACGTAAGGCGCCATGTTTCGGCCTGTTCCGTGCTCTGCTTTCAGAGAGCCGTCGTACTTATCAACCACAGTGTCACACACTTCATCGATAAAGCGTTCGTATCGATCTATCTCTTCAGAACTACCAAAACCCTGAGAGAAGATAAAGTGAAGGTTACCATCCAAAGCATGGCCGTAGATGACCCCATCATCATAACCGTAGTCCTGCATCAGCTTTTGCAGGTCAGATAGCGCATCAGCAAGAGTTTCAATAGGGAAGGCGACATCTTCAATAAGTGCAGTTGTCCCTTTAGGGCGTGTTGCACCAACTGCTGGGAAAATACCTTTACGAATGTTCCAGTAGGCACCGTACTCCTCTGGCTTGTCGGTAAAGGTTGCCGGAACGACAAGTTCAAGATCGTCTATCTCAGATAAGATTTGATCGATGTGGTTTTCTAGCTCTTCCTGCTCATCCGCTTCAGCCTGTACCAGAATAGCCGTCGCACCTTCAGGAACATCAGCGATGTAATCAGGTACACCATCCATATGTTGAACGGCCTTCATTGCGAAGTAGTCGATCATCTCTGCGGCAGATACAGGTGTTTTGTTCAGTTTGAAGCGGGTAACGGCCACACTTGCAGTACGGATATCCGGGAAAACGATGAAAGCAGAGGCTTTCAAAGGGTACTTACGAATAGTGTTGTGAGTAATCTCGGAGATGAAGCCTAACGTGCCTTCAGAACCAATCATCAGGTGTGCGATCATGTCGATTGGGTCGTCCCACTCAAGTAGTGAACGCAGACCATAACCTGTGGTGTTTTTAATTTCGTACTTACGTAAGATTCTCTGGCTCAGCTCTTTATTGCTGCGTAAGTCATTTGATAGCGCTTCAATGTCAGCAATCATGGTTGCATGACTTTTCTTGAATGCGTCGCGACTTGATTCAGAGCCGGTATCAAGAACAGTACCGTCCAGAAATACAATGCGTGCTGAGTCCATCGCACCATAGGTGTCCATTGAGTTCATACCCGCAGCATTGTTGACGGCGATACCGCCTATGGATGCGGCATCAATGGAAGCGGGCATTGGCGCAAGTTGATAATCAAAAGGGGATAGATAGCGGTTAGCATCGCCGCCCAGTACGCCACTTTGCATACGGATCTTTTTACCACCTTCCAGAATTTCGTAGTCTTTCCAGTCAGGGGTAAGGGAAAGAAGAATAGAATCGGTAATCGTCTGACCCGAAAGGCTGGTACCCGAACCTCTGAAGGTGATCGGAAGTTTCATCTCGCTGGCTAGGGTCATTAGGCGAATGATCTCGTTTTCATTCGCGACTTGTACAATAACTTGTGGAACTAATCGGTAGAAGCTCGCATCTGTGCCGTACGCAAGTTTACGGAGGTAGTCAGTAATGATTCGTTTTTCGGGTATAAATTCAGCAGCTTTGCTAATAAAATCTTGGTAAAGGTCCTGCTTTTGCATCACGTTATCCTGTCAGTGTTAGGCTTGGGCGGAATGCCCTTATGTTTATTATTGTTTATTGACAGGTTAGCAAATCTGAAGGTCTCTAATTAGAATGCTTGAGTGAACTTAATTGTTGCAAAAACATTCTTAATTAGAGGAAGTGTTGTAATTTTTCTACATAATTCGTCGATTTTATTGAAACCATTAATCGGGTTTTGCTCTTTTTTCACGGTACATATCGCTGTCTGCGCGAGAGAGAAGTCCATCTGCTGAGAGTTTTGGATCGTCGTAGACAGCATGGCCTATGCTTACTTCACTAAAGATTCTTTTATCACCAAATTGGCACGGCTGCCCGCTTACAGACTCGCGCACACTTTGTATAACACCGTTAATATCATCGTCTTTAGATAACCGAGGCAGGATAACCAGGAACTCGTCACCACCCATACGGGCAACGATGTCTGATGTACGCAGTGCACCTTTAATTCTGGCTGCGGTTTCAACCAGAACCTTATCGCCAACTGCATGGCCATAGGTATCATTTATGGACTTGAAATCATCAAGGTCAATATTAAGCAGAGTGAAGTCACCGTCCTTTTTCCGCGCATTTTCAACCATCTGTTCCAGGGTGTAGATGAAGTAACGTCTGTTAGGTAGAAGTGTAAGATCATCATGCATCGAGCGATCATGAGCTTTGTGGTAAAAGTAGTAAACGACTATCAGTGAGAGCAGGATAAATACAGTGATGGTGTAGCCGATGATTCTGGAAGCGTGTTTTTCGTAATACGGGATCTGTTCATAAAGCGATTCAAGAGAGATGCCCATTTCCCATGCTCCAGAAGGAAGCACCACCGTTTCACTTGCATATATAGAATCAAAAACAGAGGCTTTGCCCCAGAAAACTTCACCCTGAGACCCCATACCGTCCTTGCCTCTAATAGCAAAATCGTAACGCTTTTCGGTCTCGTAAATACCAGCAGCAGCAAACAGGCTTTCGATGTCGAGTACAACACTGCAGGTTCCCCAATATTCCTTGTTAAAAGGAGGGTCGGTGAAGATAGGTGTGCGTGCAATTAGCCCGATTCCGCCCTGTACCAGATTTACAGGGCCCGCGATAAAAATGGCTTCTTGTTCCCGCGCTTTTTGCACGGTTTTCCATTGAGCGGGAATCGTTCGGAAATCTAATCCTAGCGCAGCTTCATTCCCTTTTAAGGGGTAAACAAACTGAATCACATCGTCAGGTGCTAATCCTATATTTCTCAAGTGATTAGACTTATTGAATAGATCCTTTGCAGCATCGTGCCACTGTTTTTGAGATGAATCAGGAGTGACACTGATGATGGTGGAAAGACTGTTAGCAAAGAAGATATCGGAGTATATGTCTGCTTCCAAATGAGATCGAATAACGAGCAATTCTCTTTGTGCGGCTCTAAGAATTTGATCCTGAGAGAACTTAATTTGCTGGGAGTGTTGATACTCGATTATGGCCACTGCAATCACGGACAAAAGTGCGACAACAAACGCGACAATAAAACGAATCCTTAATGCATACTTCATCGATACCTATTGAGTGTTTTGTTACTTCTATCTACTTAGAATAGACCACATTAATGCCCGTTGTTGTTTTTTCTTTACCTACTCTGAACCGCCATTTCCCAAGGTTTCCGAGAAAAAGTCCCAAATCATCATCCCTACAGGCCCTAATACTTTATTTTTAAGCTTGGCAACATAGATGGGAACTTCCATGGTTTCCTGGTTAGTGAGCTGAATAAGCTGTTTGTTCTTAACTTCATGTGCTACTTCGTGTAGCGGGAGTCTTCCCCAACCTAAGCCACTATTAATCAAAAACTTTTTGGTGTTGTGGTCAGAAACATACCATTGCAGGCCGTCTTTAAGAATGCCGGTATCTTTACTACTTTTGTAAGAAGACCTAACGACAATTTGTGGATACTGCAGCAGTTCAGATTGGCTAATGCTCTTCTTGTCGGCAATAGGGAACTTATCAGAAATAAAAATGGGCAGAACACAATGTTCTATATGACGATACTGAACATTATCATCCTGTTGCAGTCCTGCGTAGATACCCAGGTCAACAACATCATCGAGCAACATTCGTTCTCCGGACGCTGTTTCAATATTTAGATGAACAATGGTTTTGGGAAATTCCTGTTTTAACTGATGTAGTAACAGACTGACTTTTTCGATGGGGAAGATTGCACTAATACTGAGCCTAAACTCGGTTTCTATTTCACTATTCATCTGCTTAGCAAATATATCAAACTCATTTGCTTCATTAAGAAGGTGCTGAATTTTGTTGAGCAGAATTTTGCCGTTCCGGGTAAGTTCGGGTCGATAGCTTTCGCGATTAAACACTTCAACTTGGTAGTACTCTTCTACCTGCTTAACCGAATAGGAAACCGCTGAGCGAGCTTTGAACAGTTTTTCGCTTGCTTTGCGGAAGCTGCCTTCTTTATGTATCACGTCTATTACGTGCAAGTGTTCTAATGCAATCATGGTCTAATAATATGACCAAGATGAACGAAAAGCTATGCTTTTTTAGAGCGTGTTTTTCACTTAAAGTGAGTTTCATCAAAGGCAACCCTTATAGGCAGCGATGTGTCACGGGTGGTCAATTTATTTGAACGATGAGGATTTAACGATGAGCCACGAAGTTCTTAGAACACCAGATAGTGCATTCGAAGGCCTAAAGGACTATCCATTTGCCGCAAACTATATAGAAGTGGAGGGAATGCGCATGCATTACCTCGATGAGGGCAACAAAGACGACAAAGTCATATTCCTGCTGCATGGCCAGCCTTCTTGGAGTTATCTATACCGACACATGGTGCCACTGCTAGTAGATGCTGGGTATCGGGTAATTGCACCAGACTTAATCGGTTTTGGTAAATCAGACAAACCTGTTTCAAGTGACACCCATACCTATGGGAACCATGTTCGCTGGATATCGGATTTTGTCAGACAGCTGAATATCAAAAATGCAGCCGCATTTATGCAGGATTGGGGTGGCATGATCGGGCTAAGGGTTTTAGCTCAGCAACCTGAATGGTTAGAAAGGCTCGTTGTTGCGAACACTGCGTTAGCGGAGATGAAAGGGCTAGAGAAGTTCTTAGTTCCCAAAATATTGAAGTTGATGTCTTCGATTGCGGGTAAGCCTAGCCTGGATAAGTTTGCTTCAAACATCAACTACGGTAACTGGGCCGGTTATTTCAAACATTCAGAAGTACCTGAAATCGGCCGGATAATTCAAACACTCACGACAGCAGAGTTAACTGAAGAAGAAATGCGTGCTTATGATGCGCCATTCCCGACGTCTGAATATTTCGCTGCACCCAGAAAAATGCCTGAAATTGTGGCCTCCGAGTTGGATGATGTGAATTCCGATTGGAACAAACTGAAGAAGTGGGATAAGCCTGTACTTACCTTGTTCAGTGATAAAGACCCGTTCTTAGCCGACCAGGGGTATGACAGAAAATTCCAGTCTAATTTCACAGGAGCAAAAGGGCAGCCTCATTTAACAGTCGAAAATGCCTCTCATTTTTTACAAGAAGATCAATCTGAACAATTAGCGTCCACCATGTTGAACTGGTTAGAACGCACAGAATACTAAGGTCAACAGACCCTAATAAGGAGAAGACATGAAAGTAATCGCTATTGGCGCCAATGGTACGATTGGTCGAGCAGTGGTAAGCCGTTTACAAGAGAATCACGATGTCATTGCTGTGGGTTATAGCAATGGTGAGTATAGGATTGATATAGAGGATATAGCTTCTATTCGAGCCATGTATGAAAAAGTAGGAAAAGTAGATGCGATTGTTAGCATGGTTGGAAATGGAGAGCTAGGCACTTTGAAAGATATGCCTGAATCCGGTTATCGTACAGTGCTTAACAATAAAGTGATGGGGCAGGTGAATCTGGCTCGCATCGGGCTGGAGTACTTGAACGACGGTGGTTCGGTAACGCTTACGTCAGGCCAGGCGTCTAATCATCCCATGCCTCAAACATCTGCTATTGCTATGGGTGTGGCAGCGATAAATGCATTTGTTGGTTCTGCTGCAACAGAGCTAGTTGACGGGAAGAGAATCAATGCGGTAAGCCCTGCTATGGTAAAGGAAACCATGGATCAGTGGGGCATAGATAGCCGTTCAGGCATTCCAGCCAGCGATGTCGCTAGCTATTACGCGGCTTGCATTGAAGGTAGCCACAATGGTGAAGTGCTAGATGCAGTGCTTGGCTCTGCCGACCAACGCTTCAATTAACGTTAATAGAAATAATTGGTCGGTAGTCCGATGATAGAGTAGAGCAGTTCCTGTTCGTTAAGTTTTGCTTAGCGTTATTTCTCCGGTCTGCTCTACATAACGCATTTCGTAGGAAGCTTTTAAAAACGTGTAGATACACTGATTACCTTCTCCGGAACCGGCAATGCTATAAGAGTAATCCTCTTCGCCATAGTCTTGATTGTTTATCAGATTTTTTAGGATGGTATCGCACTCTTGAAGGCTTCCAATGATACGTGGATAACCAAACTTGTTGTAATGTAGTTCGGATATCTTGTCACCCCAACTCGTGGTCGGTACGGGTTCTCCATCGAGTAACCATCGAGAGTGAAACAGTGATACACCAGAGACAGCAGCGCCTTTTACCCCTTTTATCACCACTTCATTAGAATCATCTTGCAGGTTGAGGAACTTGGGAGCGGCCGTAACAGCGAGAATCCCAAGAACGACAATAACAACCACCATCTCTATTAAAGTAAAGCCACGTGCTTTCATTTTGTTGCTCTTATTATATTGCACATATTTCGTGCAATATACGCTTGAGCCGAGCGTATTACAATCAGTTGTTCTGTAAATTATGATCTTGGTATTTATTGATAAATCAAATGTTTAATGTCATTAATCGACGGGTAAGTGACCTGTTTTTACCAGAATTATCGTTTCGTCTTTTACGAATGGTGAGTGACGACTCATATGGGGGCTGCGTAACCAGGTTCCTTTGGGGTAGACTCCGAATTCATCACTGAAATTTCCTGAAAGAACAAGGATCTCTTCACCACCAAAGTGGGCATGTGGTTGAAACTGTTCTCCCTCAGGCCATTTTACGAGAGCAACATGTTCATGTTCAAAATCGTGGAGTGGCATAACTTCCAGGTTTCCTATACCTGGTTGCCAGTGAGTTATTGATGTGTTGACTCTAACCTGCGTAGTGTCATTCGCATCAAATTGGTTTAGCTTCACAAAGAGAACGCAACCTTTTTCACTAAACGGAGCATGCGAACTGCCAGGCGGGTTTCGAATGTAAGTGCCTTCTGGATAGTCTCCGTTTTCGTCTGAAAATACGCCCTCCAGTACATAAATCTCTTCACCTCGCGGATGAGGATGACTTGCGAACTTTGAGCCTGCATCATATCGAACTATACTGGTGGTGTGTCCGGACTCAGCCGCTTCACGTTCAAGGGGCTTTCTCCAGACTCCTTTAGCCGGACTCGCTATCCAATCTTGCTTGTTAGTTTCGATGACCAACTTGTTGTGAAAATCCATATTCATAACGCGCCCTAACTTGTTGAGACCAATTACTGACGTTGTTCAAGTTGCGAAAGCATCTGCAGAATCTCATCAGTAACCAGTTCGGTGTTCTGCCAAAGAACCAAATGTCCTTCTCCCTTTAATACAGAGAGTGTAGCTCCATTTGGAGAAAGTTTTTCATAAGCGAATACGGCATTTCCAAAATACGCTAACTCATCTTCGTTGCCGTGGACGATATCTATAGGAATCTTTAGCACAGACCAATCTTGCCCGGCAATCAAACTCAGTTCCTTTGAAAGCACCATCATTTCTTCATTGGAGTTGTTCATATCAGTGGGCAGTATCCACTTAGCAACCACCGTATCTGCGACTTGGTTGTACCATTTAGGGTGCTCCAACTCTGGATCAAATGCTGAAGCGATGAGTACCATGCCTGCCACTTTTTCGGGTGCCAAGAGTGCCAACTGCAACGCAATAGGGCTGCCTAACGAATGCCCGACGAGTATGTTGTTTTTATCTTCTGAAAGAAATGGGAGGATAGAGCGCGCCTGATTCAGTAAAGAGGTTTCAACGGTTCCCTGATTTACACCGTATCCTAGGCGGTCTACAGATACCATTTCTACTTGACGGTTCAGTTCAGGATGTTCGAGGTAGGCATCGTAAGCTTCTTTATTTCCGGGAGAGCCGTGAATAAAAATGATTCGGTAATTCGAGTCTAAGTTCCCCGTTTTAACGTACGATAGCTCAGTTTGCTCTTCGCTGTTTGCACAGCCGGTTGTGACTGTTAAGGAAAAACAGGCAGGTAGAAACAGTTTTCTCCATATCTTCTTCATACATAATCCGGGTTTCTGATCGCTTTTAGATTAGAAAGGAGAATCAACAGAAATCTTTCGGATGTCAGATAAATACTAGAAAGAAAAAAGCTTTGGGCCGGAACCCAAAGCAAAACACCTCATCAAGAGAAAACGAAACAAAGGGACGACTATTAATACATCATTCCCGGTAACAGCAGAGCAATTGCTGGGAACAATACGATAAGTGCAAGTCTCAGCATATCGGCCACCCAGAATGGGAAGATGCCTTTAAAGATAGTGCCCGTACTGATGTCTTTTACCAAACCGGATAACACAAATACGTTCAATCCGACCGGTGGTGTTATCAAACTGATTTCTGTTACAACTACAACCACAATACCAAACCAGATAGGGTCAAAACCAAGCGACACTACTACCGGGAAGAAAATTGGCACTGTAAGTAGCATCATCGACATACTCTCAAACACACAGCCGAGAATAATGTAGATAAGTAAGATGATACCCATTGCCATCATTGGTGATACATCACCAACCTGAATCAGGTCGATAAGCGCTGTTGGTAAGCCAGCACGGTTGACGAAGTTAGAAAGAATCAGTGCACAGATAACAACGGCAAACAGTGATGCAGAGGTTTTCGCTGTATCGACTAATATATCGCGTAGAATTTCATAGTTGAGTTTTCTACGATATAGCGCAAGGAAAAATGCGCCTGTTGCACCAATACCAGCGGCTTCTGTAGGTGTAAATATGCCGGCATAGATCCCGCCCATCACTAGCGTAAACAGCAGCAGTGTAGACAGAATGCCTTTCAGTGCAACAAAGCGCTCTCCCCAGCTTGTTTTTTCACCAGGAGGTGCCTGATCCGGTGTACGGAAAACCACCCAGCGAACTGCCAGTAGATAAAGGCTAATACCTAATAATCCAGGCAAGAATCCTGCAGCAAACAGCTCACGGATACTACTTTCAGTCAAAAGACCGTAGATGACCAGCATAACGCTTGGTGGAATCAGGATACCCAGGGTGCCACCTGCAGCAATCGAAGCGGCAGCCAGACCGTCGGAGTAACCATACTTACGCATTGGTGGCATAGCCACTTTAGACATGGTTGCCGATGTTGCCAGGCTGGAACCACAGATAGCAGAGAAACCACCACATGCCAGAATCGTAGACATCGACAGACCGCCACGACGATGCCCAACAAAGGCATTACAGGCTCGGTATAGCTCGCTAGACAGGCCTGATTTAGTCACGAAGTTGCCCATCAGGATAAATAGCGGTATAACCGATAAACCGTAATCCTGGCCAGTGTCTATGATGCGTCGTGCAGCCATAGACATGGCGGCAGTCCAGTTATAATCATTGATATACCAGAACCCTATAAAGCCAACCACACCCATAGCGAAGGCGAGGGGAAGCCTTAAAAAGACCATGGCAATCAGAGCTGTAAAACCGATAATTGACTCAATCATTTGCTACTTCCCTCAGAAACTCTTGGTGCAGATTTAAAAATCGACATCTTTGAGACATAAATTCCGGCATTCAGAAGTGTTAGTACACCACCCACAAACCCCGTTACTGAAATCAGATATGTGACATATCCAAGTGGAATTTCGAGTATTTCGGATACTTCTTCATATTCCAGAGAGCGGCCTGCTAGTTTCCAGTTGGTCATCGCAACCAGTATTAGCGACACAGAGCAGATTAAGTTGATTACAGCCTGACGCAAATCTATCCATTTATCCGGGAAGTAAGCATCAAGCAGGTCGACGCAGATATTTTCTTCTTTCCATGAAACCAGCGGGAAAGCCATAAATACCATGACAGCGAGCAGAACCTCTATCATCTCTGTCGAGCCATCTATCGGTGAATTAAAAAAGTATCGCCCGAAAACATCGACAAATGTAATAGCCATCATAAGGAATAAGCTGATAGCAGCGAGGGTTTCTAACCCTCGCCTTACAGCTACCGAAACATTTTCAGCGACTGTCATAATTTACAACCCTTTCGTTAGTTGCTCGTTGTAGTATTCGAATGCTGCCGGGCCATCAACCTTGCGCTTCTTCGCGGTCTTATACCAGTTGTCAATCAGGCTCTGGCTCTTCTCTTTCACTTCAGCAACCAGCTCCGGAGACGCATTGGTAAAGGTGTGACCATTCGCCAGTGCTTTGTCGTAAGCTGCCTTGTCGTAGTCGTCCATCATCTTACCGAACAGGCGAGATAGCTTTTCACCAGACACTGCCATGATGGCCTCGCGGTCTTCCTTCGAGACGCCTTCTAGCGCATCACGGTTCATTACGATTGCGAAGCTGCCACGGTATAGACCGCCAGGGAACATAAGCGTATTGTTGGTGACTTCCGCCAGACGGAAGCTGCTTAGCGCTTCAACTGGTAGGTAAGTACCTTCTACAACACCTTGTGAGATTGACTCATATACTTTTGGCGTTGGGATGAATACTGGAGTTACTTCCATCTCTTTCGCGATAGTAGAGATAACGCCACCACCTACACGGATTTTTTTGCCTTTCGCATCAGCAATGGAATCAACTTTTTCTTTCGTGATTAGCTGGCCTGGACCGTGAACACCTAAAGCAAGCACTTCTACACCGCGGTGCTCTTTACCTTTCTTCAGGTATTTTTCGTAAGTGTTCCAGTAAGCTTTTGATGCTAGCTCTGAACTTACACCATCTTTGAATGTTGGGATTTCAGGCATCTGAGTCAGTTTAAAACGACCTGCCTTGTGACCGTGGAAAATCCAGGTAACGTCACCAATACCATCAGTAACAACATCAATTTGTGTTTGAGGTGGTGCCAAATCGTATTCGATCTTAACAGTTACACGGCCTTCAGTTGCTTCTTCAATCCATTCACCCCATGTAGGCCATACTATTTTGTTGATACCGTGGTTAGGTGATGCCCAGGAGCTGATTTTCAGCACTTTTTCTGGTGCTGCGTTTGCATTCATTGCTGCAAGAGCTAGTAGTCCGGTGCTTGCTAGTCGTGTGATCTTTGATTTAATCATGACACATCCTTGTATATAGGGTTATTTATGTTGAGGCTGACTTGTTTATATATGTTGTTTTTATCTGTTATGTGAATTTCAATAACATGTTAACAATCTATCAAATTAATATTAGTTAATATGTTAACAAGATCAAGTTTGCCTAATTTCTCTTCAATTTATCGCTTAGACTTTGGTCTTATTTATTTCATGAGTTAATGAAATAAGCACCCAGTCATACAATTGACTGAGTGCTAAGAGTTTTAAACCATGGTTGGATCCGGGTCTAATCCCATGATTTCACGACCAAGAATCTGCTTACATACATCATAATCTGTGTACGCGTGCGCTCCTGTCATGTGTGAATCGCGGAACAGTCGCTGACCTTCATTGTCCAGGAACCAGCTTTGACCACCCATCGCATCAAACAAACGATCAACAGATTCGATACACATCTTCACCGCATAAGCCTGGTTGGTACGCCAGTAAGCTAAGGTTTCGCGAGTAGGGTACTCTTTACGCTCACCGTGCTCTTTGTGGTCATCCCAGGTTTTTTCCAGCATTGCTCGTGCTGCAAATACCTGATGTGTTGATTCAGCAAGGCGCATAAGGGCCGGAGTCGATGCACCAACATTGGCACCAGTGTAAGCGCGAACTCGGTTTTGCTGCTTCTCTTTAAATACTTCAAGCATACGCTCTGCAATACCAAGGCTGATTGCTGCGAAACCACAAGCGAAGTATGGGCGGTAAGGGGTGTAGAAGATGTCACTGTCAGGGTATAGACCGAAACCAGCAGATTTACCTTCCATCATGCCTTTTGCGGTTTCGATGCGGTGCTCAGGAATAAAGACATCTTTTAGTACAAGCGTCTTTGTACCAGAAGACTTCATACCAGCGGCATACCAGTCATCAACAATTGTGTATTCGCTTCTTGGTACCACGCCAAAGCAGTAGACTTTGTTTCCGTCTTGGTCCATTCGGTTGAATCCAAGGATTGCCCAGTCTGCGTGGTCACAGCCGCTGCTCCAGCGCATGTCACCGTTGAAGATAACGCCGCCTTCTGTTTCTTCTGTTTTACCGAAAGGTGCGATACTGCTGCTTGCTGTTGCATCTGGATTTTCTCCCCAAAACTCTTCCTGTGCTTTTTCAGAGAACATAGCCATTTGATGGCTATGAGTTGCTAGAAGGCTTCCGCCCCATGCTGTACCACCGCATGCGCCAGCAAGCGCGGCTACACAGTCGGTAAATTCTGGTAGTGAAATCTCCAGACCACCGTACTTTTTAGGTTGGAATGCACGGAAGAATTTTATTTCACGTAGCAGACGAATGCTCTCTTCTGGTGGAGTTCGCAGTTGTTCTGCTTCCGCAGCATTTGCTGCGATTTTTGGTAGGACTTCCTGAAGTTTTTCTAGTAGTGGATTCGCTCGTTTCATTGTCACTTCCTTTTAATCAAGAACCCGCACTTGGCTGATGTTTATGTAGGGTATTGTGTGTTCTTGGATGTTATTATCATGTTAACTAATCGTTGTTTGAATGGATTAACCGCGATAACAATTGCACTTTTCGTAGAATTAGTTAATATGTTAATAGTTTTGAGCGTTAAATGTGACGTAGTGCATAATAAGGGCGCTAACTGGTAGAAATATAAAGGGAGTAAGCTGTGGCAGGGAATATACCCAATATAAATATCGGTAAGGTATACGATCAAAAGTACGAGAATGCTGAGTTACATTTTGAGCACTTGGACAATTTGGCGGATTTCTTCGGGCGTAACATGCCTGTTCATTATCACGACCGATTTTATCAAATGCATGTGATTTTGAGTGGCACAACACATGTTCACCTTGATGATAAACACTACACCAACGAGGGGATTACTCTCTTTTTCACCCCGCCTGCCGTTCCCCATTCATTTGTTACTGAATCATCCTCTCACGGGTTTGTTCTGACGATGCAACAGCAACTTGTCTGGCGTTTGCTTGAAATGGATAGCGGCCTCAATAGCATGATGGTCGATCAGATGAGTGCATTTTGTACTAACGTACCCGAGGACAACCCTCTGTTGAGACTATTGGTGCTTTTGCAAGATGAGCTGGATAACGCGGGAATCATGAAAGAGCGAGCGACTCAGTCATTGCTTCAACTTGTTTTAATTGAGGTGATGCGATTAGAGAACCGTAATCACTCGGATGCGAACAAGAGAAGCGTGGATGTAAGTGTGTTCCATAACTTTAACCATTTAGTGGAGTCGCACTACCGTGAGCATTGGCCACTCAATGACTATGCCGAGAAGATGGGTGTGTCGGTTTCCCGATTAAATGACATCTGCCGCAGGGTGAGTGGATTGTCATCGAAAAAGATCATCATCGACCGTTTAATGCAAGAGGCGAGGCGCTCATTGCAGTTCACCTCCCTTAGTATTTCCGAAATTGGCTACGATCTAGGGTTCAGAGACCCTGCTTATTTCGCTCGATTTTTTAAGAAGTATTCAGAAATAACCGCCTCGGAGTACCGAAATCAGGTCCAGAGCAACGTTTCATCGGCAACCGAGTCAGAAAAAGAATAATTATAAAAATATCAATATGAGTTTTAACTATCAGGTAAGGAAAGTGATCAAATGAGTGAGTTTAAGGATTCATTACCACTACAGCTAATAAAAGCCAGGGATGTGGCGCTGGATTATTTTCGTCCAGTGCTGACAGAGTATGAAGTAACGGTTCAACAATGGCGAGTGATGAGAGTTATACACTCATACACCGAAATTGACTTTACGAGCTTATCTAAAGAGTGCTGCATTCTGAGCCCAAGTTTAACGGGCATCATCAATCGGTTAGAAAAGCAGGGCTTTGTAAGCAAAATCAAATCTGCGGAAGATCAGAGAAGAGTGCACATTCGGTTGACCGAAAAGTCCAATGCACTGGTAGAAGAAATGAAGGTTGAAATCGACAAGCAGTATGGAAAACTCAAAGAGAAGTATGGAGCAGAGAAATTTACTCAGTTAACCATGCTACTCGACGATTTGATCCAGATGCGTGAAGAGTAGTGTCTAATAAAGCCAATTTTGTTTTTTTAGCCGTCAGGGATGACCTTTGAACTCTTTGGTCGTTGAAGCCTTCAATGATGAAGGCATCAACGTATCAATTCTACACTCTGATTTACGTTTAGGAACAACTGGTCTAATCAGTGGTATTCGCTGCTTTACAGCTCTTTTTCGAAGCCAAATGTTCTACCAGAATAAGGCTATCCGCCAAACCTGGCTTTAAACCAAAAAGTCCAACTTTCAGAACAGCACTAAACTGGTCGATGGCTGACTCTGGTTGAAATCCCTTGTTACATGACTGAAGCTGCTGAGCTTTGGCCCACAGAAAGTCTCTGTACTTGAATCCTTTCTCTATGCGAACACTTATCTCGTTTTTTACCGACTTAGACAGAGGACTCGTATTATCTGCCAATGTCTCATGGTACTCATCAATGACTATCTGAGGAACGTCTGTATTGAAGCCCAGATAGTAGAAAGAGCCTACTATTACAGAAACCGTACAGAATACACCACCGATGATTTTGATTAACCCTTGTCTGCTAATACCTTTAAAATAGGCTGGCCAGGTCAATATGCGGTATACCTCCATAACGATACCCATACCTGTATGGAAGACAGGTTCTTTCCCTTCTCCCAAAGATTCGTCTTTAAGAAAGAGATAACCAATCTTTACTATTAGCCCCATCATTAGATAGATTAGAAGTAATCCAGGTACCAAAAAGGCAGCAATAATAAGTAACGGTATAGGCCATAGAGCTTTCATACGTGTTTCCCCCTGAAGGTTTATGTCTGATAGCTACGATTAATGTTAATACAAGTACAAATTGAATGTAATACGTATTTAATACAAATGTGAAGTAAGTAGCGACATTTACCTTTTCTATTCCAGGAAAAGCCCAATACCAAAAAGAATGAGAATCACACCCGCGCCTCTTTCAATGATATGTACACTCTTCTGTAGATACGATTGCACAATCGGTTTCCCTATAAGCGTGGCGACAAGCAGGTCCCAGAATAAAACAGCGAAAAACATCCATACACCACAGATGACTTGTTGAGTCAAAGTGACTGAATTTCCGAGGATGACAGTCATCAAGCTCATATAAAAGAGAGCATTTTTAGGGTTGAGCAATGCAGAGTTTAACCCAAGAATTAGTTGCTTGCTCCATGATGGAGGTTGTACTTGTTGAGTATGCAAGAGTGCATCATTCTTTTTGCTTCTGATCAGCTGTGAACCTATCCAAAGTAAATAAATAGCTCCGAGGGTTTCAACGACTGAGAACAGAAGTGTGCTCTCTCGTATACTTGTCCATCCAATAATGGCAACTGCTATATAGATGGCATTGCCCAGAGCGACACCAAGACAAATATATCGGCTACCTTTTAGCTTGTGTCGAACTGAATGTGCAACAATCAGGAAAAAGTCCTGGCCGGGACTAAGCAATGCAACAAAATGAGCGAGCGCTAAAGCAGGGAAAGCGGCAGGAAGTAGGACTGTGGATACCATTTGGGGTCACCTATATTTGAATCATTTGGGCAATATAGGTGAGGTACGTTTGTAGTTATTGTCGAAAATTGACGCTAGTGCTCTGATACTGCCTGGGTGTCGATGCTGTGTAGGCTACGAAAGCTTTGTGAAATTGGCTTTGGTCAGAAAAACCCACTTCGTGGGCGACGTCAACAATACTCATTCCAGACTTCAACAGCAGTTTCGCTTTTTCTATCCGGTGATTGTTCAGGAAGGACTTTGGCGTGATACCGAACCGCTTTTTGAAGCCCCTTATCAAAGACTCAGCCGGACGAGATACATCTTCTGCAATCTCCTGTATCGAGGGTGGTTCTGTAATATCCTCCAATAAACGATTTTGTATTGTTTGTGCCAACTCATCACTTTCAGTATCGATATCGCAAGGTGTGCAAAAGCGGCTTACTAAAGTAAGAAGCAGGGCATTTACTGCCGTTATTGTGTTCGGGGACTCATCCTCAATTAACTTGAATAATAGCTCTGCCAGGGTGGCTGAACTCTTCGGGTCTGACACCAACTCTTGTTCGATAACAAATTGTTCAACATGTCGTTCAAACAGTGTCGAAAGTACGTTGCAGCACCACTGTTTATCGACATAGAGCATATAGTAACTGCGAGATCCCTCTGCTATCGGGTTGCAGGCATGTACTACATCCGGTGCGATAAGGATGGTGTCACCTTTACTTAGAATGATTTGTCTTCCCTGTAGCGTAAGGCATGTCGAGCCTGATTCTATTATCCCTATAGAAAGCTCGTTATGACTATGCTCTTTATAACCCTGAGTGCTGTTTGCAGTTCTTCTGACTGTAAGGTGCGGGATAAGAGGGTTAATCCAGAACTGTTGGTCAATATTACGAACGCTGGTGCTCAAGGGTGACATCCAAATGTGGGAAAGTGTGTTCATAATGCTAGTGGAATACATACCCTAGTGCAATGAGCACCAATGAACAGCAAGTTTCTGCTCTGATTGAAAAGCCTTTCTGGTTCGCCTACTTTTAAATGAGAGTAACGGGTGGAAGAGACATGCTGCATAGAGACGAATTAAAGATACTAAGAGCGATAAGGTTAGCGCCTTTAGTCATTGTTTTGTTTTCTGTAGCCACTATATTTCTGGTTATTTTTAATAATAAAGTTAATTTCGAAAAAGAAGTTGCCCGTGTTTATATCAATGCGACTGAAGAAAAAAAGGAGCTAATAAGAAATGAGGTAAATGAGGTTCATAATCTCATTCTTACTGAGCGTGAACAGACCATCGAAAAAATAGAAGCAAATATTCGATCTCGAGTTTATGAAGCGCATTCTATCGCTTTATCTATCTACAAAAACAATCCCGATAAAACCCCTGATGACGTTAAAAAAATAATTAAAGATGCGCTCAGAGACATTCGATTTAGTGATGGCAGAGGCTATTACTTTGTGTATGACATGACTGGTATGGGCGTGATGCACCCGATTCTGGAACATGTGGAAGGCAAGAGCTTATGGGATTTTCAGGATGTAAAAGGTGATTTTGTTATTAGGGATCTATCAGATATTGCCAAAAATAAAGGAGAAGGATTTTATCAGTGGTGGTGGACAAAACCGAATGATGTTGAAAACGAGTATCAGAAAGTTGGATTTGTTAAGTATTTTGCCCCGTTTGATTGGTTTATTGGTACTGGTGATTATGTTCTTGATTACGAAGAAGAACTCAAAGACAACATCTTAAGAAAAATAGATCGAATTCATTATAGTGAAAACGGCTATATATTTGTTGTGGATTATGAAGGGCTATTTTTAAGCCATATCAAGAAGTCTTATATAGGTGTAAATCGAATAAATTTAGTCGATGATGACGGGGTATACATTACTAAAGAGGTTATCGAAACAGCAAAAAAAGGAGAAGGCTACCTCTCCTATATCGGAACAATAAAACCCGATACGGGTATGCCAGCCAGAAAAATATCGTATGTTAAAGGGTACGATGACTGGTCATGGGCGATAGGTACAGGTAGTTATTTGGAAGAGATCGAGGAAGAGATTGAGCGGAAAAAACAGGCGCTGGATGAAGAAAACCGAGACAGTGTTTTTCAGTTGATTGCGCTATGCCTCGTGGTGTTTGTTGTCCTGATGGGAATGACCTTGCTCAACTCAAACTTAATAAAAGCTCGTTTCAGCCTTTACAAAGAAAAAGTAGAAGAGAAAACTCAGAAGCTGAATTTTCTTAATCAAAACCTCGAGCAGCAGGTAAAAGAGCGAACCAAAGATTTAAATAACAAGATCAAAGATATAGAAACCATGCAGAACCAGTTGGTTGAATCCGCTAAGCTGGCCAGTTTGGGTGGTATCGTTGCCGGGGTTGCTCATGAGATAAATACTCCGGTGGGGATTAGTATCACGGGGATCACTCATTTAACCGATATTACAAAAGAAGTCGATTCCAAGTTTGAAAACCAGTCATTAACTTCGGATGACTTTAAGCTGTATCTAGATGAAGTAAAGGAGACTTCCCATATCGTATTCCTGAACTTAGATAGAACAGCTAAGCTTATTCAAAGTTTTAAAATGATATCGGTCGATCAGGCAACAGAAGAAGAGCGAACCTTCAATGTTTATGATTATCTTATGGAAATCTTGCTAAGTGTAGAGACCATAACAAGAAAAAATAAGGTGAAAGTAGAGGTTACCTGCGACAAAAACATCGAAATTCACAGCCAGCCAGGCTACCTCTCACAGGTACTCACAAACTTAATCATGAACTCCATTCGCCACGGTTTTATCGTTGACCGTGAACACGTTATACGAATCCGTGTAGAGCAGAGTGAAGGGGAGTTAACCTTTATTTATGAAGACAACGGTGTCGGTATATCTCAGGAGCACGAATCCAAGATTTTTGAGCCGTTCTTTACCACCAATCGAGAAGAAGGTGGCACTGGCCTTGGCCTAAACATCGTGCATAACCTTGTCACCAGTAAACTAAATGGCCGGATAGAATGCACCAAACCACAGGGGGAGTGGATTCAGTTTGTGATGGTCTTGGTATCCCGAACGACGACTGAATCCTAGATTGAACTAGCTCACCTCTGTCTTACATTTTTATATTCGAGTAGATATACAAGTGCTTCATGAATGAATTATCTGATGTTTTTGGAGTCTCTTCGTTTGGCTTACTTTCGGATGTTAGTTCTGTCCCCCAAACATCAAAAGCATCAGATTTTGGGTCATAGCCTAAAGCTTTCTTAGTTTCCGATATATCTAACCTCTTAAACCGAATATTTGAGATGCCATGCGCAATCACAAAAGGCTCATCAGTTAAGTCATATTCGATACTGTTGATAAGCAAAGAGCATAGATCCTGAGATTCGCTCCATGCGCTTAAGTCTCGTGAGCTTAGCTGGCTCCACTCGTGTTGATATTCAAATGCTCCAATTCGAACGGCAATAACTTCAGTGTTTCTTTGATATGCGTAGTATGCACCCAGAGCTTCGCCAAATACTTTACTCACCCATACAAGTTTTTTGGTCGCACAGGCATATGCTCTTTTACTTGAATATCAAGCGGGTAGCCTTCTATCGTTTGAGCACTACTTGCGTAAATTACTCGTTTTACCCTTGTCTCAGAAGCTGCCTGGAAGATGTTGTAGGTGCCAACTATGTTTGCAGGGAGCAGATGTTCAAAGGGTGTATCAGGAGAAGCAAGTCCAGCCAAATGAACAACAACATCTATATCATTTTTTTCAAAAACGGCGCGAGTCGCTGCTAAGTCACTAACGTCTAATCCAATGCCTCTTTTTTCGGTAACGCTCAGATCACCTAAGATCAGATTGTAACCTGAGTAGTTGGCATCAATATATTTGACAAGCGCAGAGCCAACTCTACCGTTTGCACCTGTAATTAGGATTGTTTTTGACATATCTCATCTCCAATGAGTAACACACTCTCTCTACAAGGTTGAGCTAATGCTTCAAAGCTATGTGTTCACATTTTTTAGTTTGTTCTTTCTAGTTGCGGGAAGAATAACCACAATAGATATATGAATAAAATGATATAAATTTATACCCATATGAAGAGTGCTAATATCAATGTGATGATGTTAAAGACATTAGATTCGTTGAGAGAGACGGGCGGTATTAGTCGTACAGCGGAGCAACTCCATGTAACACAATCAGCGGTAAGTCATGCAGTTAAAGCTTTAGAAAGAACTTTGGAGACGCCTGTTGTAATACGAGAATCAAGGGGGGTATCACTCACGGCTGCGGGGCTAGCTGCAAGTGAGTCGGCAACTATCGCCCTTGAGGCGATCGACAACATTTAAAAACTGGCAAGTTCTTCGGTTTCAGGAAGAGTGAGTATTGCTGCAATAAATTGTGTTTCGAGAGTTATCCTTTCAGAGGTCTTGGTAAACGTCCGAAAGAGTCACCCTAACATAGAAATCAACCTAATTACCGGAACGGATCAGGAAGTAGAGCACTGGGTAAAAGGTGGGATTGCTGATATCGGCATCGCATATAACATGGATGCCTCAAATAGTGAGCTGCTCTTTGATGATGAGTTTTACCTAATCACATCGTATGGACAGTTAAAAACTTCGACTATCGACTTAGAGAGTTTGGATAGCAAGCCAATTATTGTCTCATCATCTGGATGTGAAATATTTATTCAGGAGTTATTTGACCAGCATGAGCACGAGTTATCTATCAAGACAACCGTATCTGATACGGCTGCATTGTTTTCGATAGTGTCATCTGGTTACGGAACTTCATTGATACCAGGCCTTGCTTTTCCAGACGACTGGAAAAAATTAGTCACTCGCCAAACTGTCTCACCAACCTTGCCGTGCTCTTTGAGATTAATGTGTGCCGAAGAGCATACATCGAACAGTGCTGTTCAGGTTTTAATCAACGAAATTAAAGAGATTGCGCAACTAAAACAAAAACTGATCTGAGCCCAATTATGCAGAGTTATAAAGGTTAGGATTTCAGAGCGATGGCTCTGTTACTGATAGATAAATGGGTATTAGTGTTTATTAGCTATGAATGGAAGGTATTGGACATATATGGACGCCCCTGTGATTGCAAGAACTGATTAGGTTCGGCTCGCTGACATATATCCGACGTCTCTATGAGCTTTTACTGCTCGCGCCATGATGTAATCTGCTCTCTGCTTCCTTTACATTTTCACGGCATCAGTAATGCCTTGTCCAAAATTAGGTTTTCGCAGAGACGTTGACCGTTAGTTCATCAATACTTGCAAACTCGGGTACTGCTGTTTATTTGTAAGTAACTCTATATATTAACGGTTACGCAAAGGCTTTATTCACGTTGAATTGTTCACCTGAGCTTAAAAGATGCCATCCAACTCGACATAGCTTATTAGCCAAGGCGACAACAGCTTTAACTTTGCCTCTTCTGGCAATAAGATCCCGTAACCAAATTCCCATCTTGTCCTGACGTTTATCTGCATACCGAACAACCGCTCGTGCGCCATGCAAAATTAGCGTTCGTAGCTGTCTATTGCCGTTTTTGGTAATACCTTTCAGGCAGGATTTACCGCCTGAACTATGTTGCTTCGGAACTAAACCACACCAAGCAGAAAACTGACGGCCATTAGAGAATTGCTTCCCAGTACCGAGTTCACTAATTAATGCAGAACTGATAATGGGGCCAAATCCCGGAACTTCTTGTAACGCTTTAAAACGGGGATTGGTTTTACACAGCTCCAGTAAGTCGTGTTCCACTTGCTGAATATCCCTATTTACCTGCCTAAGCTCATTGTAGTTTTCAAGCAATACACGCCTCATAACGTGAGATAGCTGATTACTCGCATCTTCAATAGCTAATGGCAGAAGTTCTTGAAATTTAGTCACGTGCTTAGGGAATATCACACCATATTCAGCAGCCATAGCACGAGATTGATTAACTAAAGCAATGCGATTATCAACAAGGCGTTGGCGAACGTTTCGCAACGCCTTGATGTCTTGCTGCTCAATAGTCTTTACTTGAACTGGGTGAACATCTGGTCGTTGGGAAGCTTCGCATATTGCTCTGGCATCATTGGCATCGTTCTTCTGGTGCCCAACAAACGGTTTAACGAATTGAGCTGGGAGCAGTATGACTTCAAACCCGTGTTGCTTCATTTGTCGTGCCCAATGATGGGATGATGCGCAAGCTTCCATAGCGATGAGAGTGTTTTCAGGAAGCTGACTCAGTTTCTTCATCAAATCACTTCTGGTGATCTTTCTGTTCCATGCCACCTTGTTATCATGAAGTAGAACACAAACCTGAAAGACGGATTTGGCAATATCGATACCAACAACTTTAATGTTCATGATGGATGCTCCTTCGCAATTAAGTGCTAACACCTTAATTCTGGCTCATCGAAGCCGTTAATGGGGGCGTCCATCACATCATTTTCTATCATCACGCAACTATGGTTTAAGATTCACTTTATTCAGACTCTTGCATAGAATATGCAAACTATGGTTGTCCTACTAGCACCAAAGCACGGTGTCAGTAAGTAAAAGTTTTTCTTGGCGTTGAGCGGCTAACAACGCGTCAACATAGTAGGAGGAAAATCATGACCCCGTCAGCAATTCTTGTTCATGTCCCAGACGTAGCTAAAGGGCTTGATTGGTATAAGAAAGCTTTTCCTGAGTCTGTAGCTGTTTATCATCCAGATTTTGACTTTACGGTACTTGAGCTAAACGGTTTTTCACTAGAAATCGTTCGAGCTGATGAAAAGGTTGGTAGTGGTAAAAACGGTACTGTTTTGTATTGGTCTGTTGACAACCTCGATGACGCATTAACACACTTCGAATCGCTTGGTGCGCATCTTTATCGTGGTCCAATGAAAATCGAAAGTGGACTTTCAATGTGTCAGATAGAAGATCCATTCGGAAACCTAATTGGTCTTCGTGGCTCAAACTCATAAGTTGCGGACAATACTTAGAAGTGGACGCATCATTTTTATGGCACCTTCGGCTAGAAGGCTGATTATCGGTTGATACATAAGGAGTTGAGGCAAATATGAAACTTAAGCTATCTCAAATAGCTCATAGTGACTCAGAAAGCATATTTTCTACGGTTAAAACAGGTCTAAAGCCGTATATCGATGCGGTATTTGGATGGGACGATAACTTTCAAAGAAAGCGATTATTAACTGAGTACGAACCACATTGGTTTTACTGGATATTTAGTGGTCGCCAAAAGGTTGGTATGTTATGTTTCAAAGAATATGAAAACTCATACCATGTGCATCTGTTGATCGTTTTCCCAGAGTTTCAACGTCAGGGATTGGGAACGCACATAATGAATTATGTTCATCATTTGGCCAAATCAGAATCACGCAGTACGGTTACCTTGTCTAGCTTCATCTGTAATGAAAAGGCTGTTAGGTTCTACCAAAATCTCGGCTATTCCATCAAACAATCCGAAGAATATTTTTACTCACTAGAGCTTAGGCTTTAAGTACGCCAGTCAAACTCGCCACAACATAATGTTGCTCTTTCTCTCCTTGAATAATAATGCATGTTGGCATACTCAGACATGACGTCTATTTTGAGCGAAAAGGGAAGGATGTGAGCATGGAAAGTTTTGTACCGTTATCGAAGAGTTGACGCATGAGGACGGACAATAGTTTTCGACAACCACTCGCATTCCGAGATCTATTTCATGCATATTTGTTAGAATTTATTCAGAGTATTAACGTCTGAAGAGGTATTCTCGTCACTAAATGCTCATAAATTGAGATGCATCAAACATATAGGAAATTAATGTCTCGCACTAACTCGTTGCTTTAAAAATACGTAATACTGATCTTAGAGAGTTTTGAGTTCAGTCCAATAGGGGATTTTATGGATATCTATACCCTTGCAGTTTACAGCTCTTTGTTATCAACCACGGTTGCGAGCGCTTTGTTACTCACTAATAAATATATGTTTGCTGGGACGGCTCTAGGAGTCAATCATATTGGTTACTCAGCTCTGTTATTTGGTATCAGTGTTGCGCCACTTTCATTGGGTTTTACACAATCGTCAACATTCATAGTTTTTTTCTCCAACTGTGCATTTACAGTCGCTTTTTGTTCGCTCCTCGCTGGTATTACGGTTTTACGAGGTGCTAGTAAATCATTTCTGCTAGTTTCAGCCGTTATTACGTTATTTACCTTTGGTTTTTTTGTTTACAATACATTTATTACTCCCTCTGTTGCTTCTCGAGTGGAAACACGTTCCATTTTAGTTGTAGCGGTGTGTGTTTTAGCCGTCTATGCGAACTATTCGGGAAGGAGGCGAGATAATATAAAAGCCAAGTTTCTACTCAACTCTATATTAATGGCAAGCGCATTATATATGGCGTTTAGGGCCGTATTTGCTTTTAAGGAAGGAACGATAGCAGATTATTATTCGGCATCTGATGTTCATAAGTTGTCTTTCGTTGTTTCCACGCTTACTGTCATTGGCCTTGCGTTTTCAGTATCTTGGATGCTAACTGACCGTTTGTTGAAACAAACATATCGCTCATCTATCACAGACGAGTTAACGGGTCTTTATAATCGTAGGGGCCTAACAGAACTAATGCCTAAGTTTATGCAACCAGGACGAGAGAATGATATATCTATCTTGCTCGCTGATTTAGATCATTTCAAAAAAATCAATGATAACTATGGTCATGAACAAGGTGACAAAGTGATTCAACACTTTGGCAGAGTTCTTCAAAAAACATGTCGTGATAACGATGTGTGTTTTCGTTACGGTGGAGAAGAGTTTGTGGTTATTTTGCCCAAAGCGACGCCAGAGCAAGCAATGATTATCGCCGATAGGATCCGAGCTTATGCAAAAAACCCTTCTATCGCAGAGCTATCCTGTTGCAGCTATACGGTTAGTATTGGTGTGACACGAGTTCTAGTTGATGACGATTGGAGTTCGTTAGTAAATAGGGCTGACAGTGCATTATATGAAGCAAAGTCTAGAGGGCGCGACTGTATCGTTCGACACTAACTACGCATAAGAAAATACGAACAAACACTACGTTTTATAATAGTAAGTGGTAATACACCACTTATCCCCTGAAACTGTGCATAAGTTTATCGTGTTCCAAAAGCTTATTTGAGAACAAAGCTAAACTAATCCCCATATCAGTTCTTTCCCAATGTGAGCCAGCGGTGTTTTAACCGATAAACAACGTCATCGGCTTTCCATACATTTCCTATATCAGGTTAGAACTAGGGTGTGCTCACTATTGGACAAATCCGTGCATTAGCAGCCGACATGGTTAGGTAGCTAAAGTGAGTTTGCATGTACCTAAACATCATAAGATGTCAATTACATAATAATGCTTACAGTTCAACCAATAAATGTTCTTGCCTTATTTTGTTAAAAACTCTTACCTTGTGTTCATCGATTTCAATCTTATTAATGTCAAAGTGTACGGTAAAAGGATCAGGTTCACTTTCAAAAATAACTTTTTCATCTTGAACATTTTTGCAATGGTCAATGCACTGGAATACTAGTTTGTACCTGTCAAACTGGTAACGATGGAGTAACTGAACGATGACTTTCCCAACCTTCTTAGACTTCGCTTTAGCGTCATATTTATATCCTCCTTCGAACTTTAGTTTCATTTTTTGTCGTAATTCATCTTCAAGATTTAGCCCAAACTTCTGATCAATTTTCGAAAATCCTTCTAAGTATTTTCTTACGAAATAACAATGGGTAAACTCGCTAGAAGTAAACTTTTCCATTGAGGTAAACTCTGGTTTGACGCAAATACGAAAGGCTTTGTCTCCCACAATAGACATATCTTCGTGATACCCTTCTTGAAAAACAAACCTATTAAACGTCCCCAAATCCAGCTTAAGTTCCTTGAGCCAGTCAGAAACAAATAAAGTTAGGTAGTTTGCAACATACTGATACCTTGCTCTCACAAGTGGCTCATACTCTAGTTCTTCTAATGTCATGTAGACTTGGGTTAGCTTCATGATAAAGTCCTGACTCGTTCTTTTTTGGGGATTATTTATGCTGGTTAATCATAGCTTTTATTGCTTATAAGCGCAGTTAAATAGATATGCAGTTGTGATAACAAAGCAATTTGTTGTAAATGAAAGGTTTCGGGAGGAAGTTGCCATAAGACATTTTGTCTCATTAGCGAAGGCCAGATGAACGGAGCTAGACAATTTCTTTCACATACTGCTCTAGTTCATGAAAAGGTTCTATGCGGAACTTGCAGGATAATATGCAAAACATCCTATGAAGCTATTGTAGTAAATAGTGATTTAGTATGGTGAGTTAAGGAAATGTCGGTTATAGGTATTTAACTTTCCCGAACATGTTTAATGATGAAGTCAACACAGTGTTTTATTTTTGGAATTTGATATTTTGCCTGCTGGTATAAAATGTACACATCATAGCTTTGAGTTTGGCGGTTGGAGATGGGCATGTTTACTGGAACCTCGACTAGTTTTCCTGAGGTCAAGTAAGAATTCACCCACCATAAAGGAAAAAGTGATAGCCCTTCACCTGCTAACGTTGCTTCTAGTAATGTTTCACCATTATTGCACCAGAATATAGGTGTAATGTCGGTGGGCTCCCAGTTTCCCTCTCTTTGATGCCACCACGTTAGAGCTCCATGTTTTCCTTTATACTGAAGAGTTGGGCTTGTTTTTAGGTCTTCGATAGACAGTTCGCTGCGACCAAACTTTGTTTGTAAAGTATCGAGCAACCTCGGTGTTGCCACTAGTTTGAATTCAGCGTCAGAGAGTTTTTTGGCTATCACGCGTTCGTTCGGAACGTTTCCAGCGCGAATAGCAATATCTACAGCGTCTCTTCCCAATACTGTTAGTTCATCAGAGAAATTTAAGTCTAAGATAATATTTGGGTACTGTTTCCGAAAATCTTGCATTATAGGAGCTAGAATTTTCCGACCAAAACTTGGGGTTGCGCTTATTCTGATTTTTCCCTCAAAAGCGTCACGTCTCTGAGATATTAGCTCATCGGCATCACTTAGGTTTTGCAGTATTTCAACAACCATTTCGTAATATACTTGCCCCAACTCAGTAGTGCTGACGTTACGTGTGGTTCGTTGTAACAGCTCAATACCCAACTCAACCTCGATATCTTTGATTCTGCGAGATATAGAAGAGGCTGGTACATCCAACTCTTTGGCTGCAGCGCTAAAACTACTTAGCTCGACAGTACGCTTGAAATAACGTAATGCGCGAAATCTGTCCATAATGGCCTTAAAAATCACAATATATAACATTAAATATAACTAACTATTGCTTTGTGGACAAAAGTAATTTGTTTTCGACAGGCTATTTCTTAGCTAGAGAGAAACATATCATGCTTGCATTGTTACTCGCTGGTTGATTTGAAAAATGTTTTGAATAGGGCCGATTGAGATCCCCTCAAACTCCAGCAAAAGAGTATCAACATTTATCTCATCACGACTACGTGTAGAGGTGTTTTAATAAAAACAGGAGATTAACATGCCCGCATATATGATGGCCTTTGTTCGCATTGAAAACGCTGACGCTTACTACCGAGACTACGCATCGCTTGCTGCACCTATTGTTGAGAAGCATGGTGGCAAACCTATGATAAGAACTGAGAATATTCAGACTATTGAAGGGGCTGTTCCTGAGGGGTTGTTAGCTATGTTGGAGTTTCCAACAATAGAGCAAGCGCAAGCTTTTTACGCTGACCCTGACTATCAACCTTTGATTAAAGTGCGCCAGAAGTATAGCAGTAGTGATGCAGTGATTTTCGAAAAAGGATTTGAGCCTTCAGATAGTTAAAGTTCATATTTAATAAAACATTGAAGTAAATAAATTGCGATAATTTTTTCACTTTAACGAGGGCACATGAAGGAGAGATAAATATCTTTGATTCTCTTCTTCGGGAGCCCTCCACCTATCTCAGATAGTGAAACTCTTTTTCAGCTTGAAGTGCTACTGATATCCCCCAAAAAAGCTCCTAGGTACAACTAATAATGGTATCTAATTAGTTCATCTACTGGCCGTCATTGATTGTACCGATCAAAATCCGTAGGCTGGGGTTGTCTTTAGCTGTGTAGCTGAAATTAGTAGTACTGTATAACTATGCATTTGGAGGCGTTACATTTGAGATGCTGCTTTTGCTCACTATTGGGAGAAACCGTCCATACTAAAAATAGTCCACTTCTGATGAATGAAGCACACCTACCTGAATTATTTAGTGCAAACGCGCATCAGCTAAAACAATCGGTACTCACACGCCATAGGCCAGGTAGCCGGACAAAAGAACATAAAAGACTGAGTTCACTTTATTAATCCACACCTTATTGTTTCCCGTAAACACGGAGCGTGCTTTATAGGCTAAAAGCGCATAAGTTACATGGGCACAGATAAAAGCTGCACAGAATACTGATATTTAGGGTAGAAAACTGCAAGATGAACCCTTCACCAAACACCTTACGTTTTCGGATTGCTTGTGCCTTTTGTTGCCCTGATGATGCTTTATCTGTGAACCACAACTTTGTTCCCAGATAAAAAAGGTATGCGGCACCGCAATAAGTGACTACATGAAAAGCCAGCTGAGAAGAGACCGATAACAGACTTTTTTGTATTGATAGCCTATTTCAACGGATCATCGTCAGGCAGGACATTGTGGAGCCATAGCGCCAGTCGTTTCTTGATGTTTTTTCCGTCCAGCTTATCCGCTGGAAGCGGAGTTATTTGCTTAACCTCTACCAAAAACAGATAGACCGCTTTTGCTTTGACTGGCTGTGAAGTGCCTCTATCTGCCAGATCAAATCCTTGCATCTTCGCCATCTTGCAACCGACTTCTAATGCTTTTTTGAACAGTTTGTCTTCGTTAATAATTTTTGATGTTTTAGACATAGCAGTACCATCCTTTGAAGTTGTACTTTCAGTATATCAATCGGATAGAGAAAGTAGGTGCTCTATTGCTTCCATATATTGAGGGTAGTCACTAAATTTGTTTCTTTGCTCTGGCGTCATCTCGAACAGGCTATTTTTTACCGACCAGAATAGGGAAGTGGTTCTAAGCATCGCTTTTAATGGTTTGCTAATTTCAAACTCATAAACATCCTCAAACAGATTGCAAATTTGTTCCTCATCTGCCTGTGTTTCTCCAGACAAAGCTGACTGCAAATCCAGGTAGCGTTGACTGTTTGTCAGAGTTTCCATCACGGGAACATTGTCAGCAGCTAACTCTAGTAGCTTTTTGTCAATCGATTCTAACCAGAATGCTTTGGATAGCTGGCTTTCATCAATGGTAGAGAAATCATTGCGAATTCTCTTCTCAATGGATGATTGGGATTTAAGAAAAACCGTTCGCACAGTTTGAAAAGGAAGCTGATACTCTTTGCACTTTTCAATGATGAGCTCATGAAAGCCGTTTTGGGGTAGATGAAGGTTATCTTTAAATCGCGTGATGGCGTTTTCTTGCTCAACGGTCAGGGCTGTCATTTAATGGTATTCCTCTAAATTTATCTCGTAACTTTTTAATTTTCGCCAAAGAGTAGTGCGATTAATTTCTAATTCTGAACACATTTTCCCAGGTTTTCCTTTGCACCTTTTTGCTGCGTTTAGAATGGCCTGTTTTTCGATATCGGCTAAGGTCATACAGGTGTCTGTACCTCCGGTTTGATTTCCGGCTCCGCTCAATACTGAATCTGGTAAATCATTGAGGGTGATTGTTTCACCATCACTGAAACTCAGCGCTCTTTCAAGTGCACTTCTCAGCTCCCGGTTATTACCCGGCCAGCTATAATGGGTCAGTTGGGTGATTGTCTCATCATCCAGTGAGACATTTGTTCCGGTATCTCCGCGTAAGAACTTAAGATATCGGCTTACCAGAGTAGGGATGTCATCAGGCCGTTCTCTTAAAGGTGGTATTTCAATATCAAATGCTTGCAGTTCGTACATGAGCTGACGACCAAATCGCTTTTCATCGACATGTTGACTCAACTCGCTATCGGATGTGGCGATGATTCTTATATCAACGGGCACAACGGTATGATCGAGTCGGTTAACCAAACCCGTTTTTAATAGATGCAAAAGCGCGGCTTGTACTTCGCTGGTCAGGTATTCGATATGATCTAGAAACAGTGTTCCACCATTCGCGAGCTCGAATTTTGAAGGGAAGGGGTTATCACTATCAGCATCTGAACCCAAAAACTCTGCGGTCATTGATACATGAGGGATCGCCTGACAGTTAATTGCTATAAAGGCTTTGTCTCGTCTTTCACTGGCGTTGTGAATGGCCTGAGCCAAGTCGGCTTTACCTAAACCTTCTTCACCTCTCAGTAACACTGAACCCCGACCTTTTGCCGCATGCCTTGCTAAGCGGATAACTCTCTGCATCCCCTCAGAGTTGAACACAAGGTCATCAAAAGTTAAGTGGGCGAGGTTACCAGAGTGGTGGTGTACTAACTGGCGAATATGCTCAATGGGGTGCATCAGAACAATATAGGAGTGCACTTTGTTTTGCTCATCTTTCACCAACCTGAGTGACATCAATAGGGTAATTAGCTTCTGATTGCTCTCTACCGTTGACTCAAACATCTCCAGCTCTTGCTTGTTTTCAATCGCAAGCTTAACTCTTTGCGGCAGATGAACGATGGAATCGATTTTGTTTCCCAGTGCTTTATTGCTTTCCAGATCAAGGAGCTTACTTCCTTTTTTGTTCAGGTAGTGGATGATTCCGTTGGTATCCCAGGCCAGAACGCCTTCTTCAACACCCTCCAGTAACACGTACACTTCGTTTAGGTGTTGGTTCGACTCAGTAAGACAATATTCGGCGTAAAGATTACTGGCTATCTCTTTTGCCGCAGAATAAACCAGCCCCTGCGAGGTTGGGCTAGCCAGTTCCACAGGTGTAATTAACCCTACAGTGCCAAGAATGTTGCCCTGGCTATTGAAGATTGGAGCGGCATAACTAGCAAACTGATGCAGTGGCTGTTTGAAATGCTCGTAGCCAATTGTCTTTGCAGCCTGAGCAAGTCCAATTGCACTGGATATGGCGTTGTTGCCCATCGTACCTTCTCTCCAGTACACGCCTTCATATATGCCATAAGGCCCGAGAAGTTCGCGCATCGCCTCGCTAGCGCAGATACCTAAGGTACAGCCTGTTTCATCGGTGATTAACAGAGCTGAGCTGCTGTTTTCGAGGAACTCGCAGATATCCTCAATGACAGGAATAGCGATATCTACTAGATAGGATTTATTTCTTTTGAGCGAAGCTAAGGTTACTCCCTTAGCGTAGTTCAGAGGAGGCCAGTGATCATATCTCTGCCTGCGCTTGCATCTATCCCAAACCTCTTTCAGGTAAGGGTCGAGTGTCTTTCCCGCAGAATCCAGACTCTCGTCATTCGCGATGTACTTTGTCCAGTTTTGATGAGCGATATCGATAGAGTCCATCATCATTTATTCTAGAAATTTATTTGTTTCATATTGAAACATTGATTTCTACCAGAAAATTTGAGGAAGTGCACAAAAATGAAACTCAATCATGCCGAAAGTACCAGGACCCGATGCGTCTGAGTGAATTAATCAAAAAGTGGGGGAGATGTAACAGTTTCCAGATGTTGAAGCTGTTCAAATTAAATTCGTAAAAATAAATATTGCGTTTCATATTGAAACAAAATTGAAGCAATTAATGTTTCAATATGAATCAATGGATGGTGTTTTGTTTGTGGATGCAGCCTTGCGTTAGTTTATTTCCAGCCGGATGAAGCCGGTTTAAAAATTATAAAAAATAAACTTAACGTGAATAAAGGTAATGAACATGAACATTTTTATGGCAGAGCTAATCGGTACCATGATCCTTATCCTTCTGGGAAATGGTGTGGTTGCTAACGTAGTACTTAAGGGCAGTAAGGGCGAGAGCTCAGGTTGGATTGTAATTACTGCCGGATGGGCCTTTGCTGTGACCATCGCAGTTTACTCGGTAGGTTGGGTAAGCGGTGCGCATATCAATCCGGCAGTAACAATCGGCATGTGGTCTATCGGTAACCTCGCGGGCAGTGCGATTCCTGTTTACTTAGCGGGTCAGGCTGCGGGTGCATTCCTTGGTGCTGTAATGGTGTACCTGACTTACAAACGCCACTATGACGAAACAGAAGATCAGGGCCTGATACTGGCGACTTTTTCAACGGGACCAGCTATCCGTGATACCAAGTGGAACCTGGTAACAGAAATCATTGGTACAGCGGTATTGGTATTTGGTGTGATTGCGATTTTTAACAGTCACAACGGAATCGCATCAGGGTTTGGCCCATATGCCGTAGGTGTGTTGGTTTATAGCATTGGTCTTTCTCTTGGTGGTTCTACAGGTTATGCCATCAACCCGGCAAGAGATTTAATGCCACGTATTGCTCACGCTTTGCTACCAATTAAGAACAAAGGTACATCAGACTGGCAGTATGCGTGGATTCCAGTGGCAGGCCCAATTGTAGGTGGTGTTATCGGCGCTACTTTCTACAACACACTGCTACCACTTTTTAATCAGTAACAGATAAACAATAACGTACGAACCAGAAGTGAAACTTCAGACATTAACAAGGACTAGAACATGAAAAAGATGATCAATAACGTAGATGATGTCGTAAAAGAAACCCTACAAGGCGTCGCTGCGGCTCACCCAGAGCTGGAAGTTAACATGGAACCTTACTATGTAACTCGTAACTCAGAAAAGCCTAAGGTTGCACTGGTTTCTGGTGGTGGTAGTGGTCATGAGCCAATGCATGGCGGTTTTGTTGGAATGGGTATGCTTGACGGTGCGTGCCCTGGAGAAATGTTTACTTCACCAACTCCGGATCAAATGTACGAATGTGGTCAGAAAGTGGATTCTGGCGAAGGTGTACTTTTCCTAATTAAAAACTACACAGGTGACGTACTAAACTTCGAAACAGCCGTAGAACTGTTACACGGTGACGGTGTGAAAGTTCAGGCAGCATTGCTAGATGATGATGTAGCAGTAAAAGACAGCCTATACACAGCGGGTCGCCGTGGTGTTGCGACAACAGTTTTGGCTGAGAAAATTCTTGGTGCTGCTGCGGAAGAAGGCTACAGCCTGGAGCAGTGTACAGCACTGGCAAAACGCATCACTAATCAGGGACGTTCTTTTGGTGTCGCACTAGATGCATGTACGGTTCCGGCAGCAGGTAAGCCTAGCTTTGAACTTGCGGATGATGAGTTCGAGTTTGGTATTGGTATTCACGGTGAACCAGGTATCGAGCGTCGCAAGTTTACCAGCGGTGATGAAATTGTGACTGACATGATGGCACAGATTTTCGACAACACACCTTACGAACGTACTGTTCGCCAGTGGGATTCAGAAGCGGGTGACTGGCGCGATGAAAGCTGGACAACGGAATCTCTAAGTCAGGGCGATAAAGTAATTGTTATGGTGAACAACCTGGGTGCGACACCTCAATCAGAGCTTTACATTGTTTACCGTAAGGTCGTTGAGCTACTTGAAATTCAGGGAATCAAAGTCGAAAGAAACCTTGTTGGTACTTACTGTAGTTCTCTTGATATGCAGGGCCTGTCAGTCACAGTACTGAAAGTTGATGATGAAATGCTGAAACTTTGGGATGCACCAGTTAAAACACCAGCACTTCGCTGGGGAATCTGATTCAGGAGTAAAAAATGATAGTTACAAAAGCGCATATTGTTGCCTGGCTGGAAGCTTCAGCTGTGGTATTTGAAGAGAATCAAGACTTTCTGACTGACTTAGATCGTGAAATCGGTGATGCCGACCACGGGTTGAATATGAACCGTGGTTTCCGCAAGGTAATGGAAAAGCTACCAAGTGTCGCGGACAAGAGTATCGGTAACATCCTGAAAACAACAGGCATGACGTTACTATCCAGCATTGGTGGAGCGAGTGGTCCGCTATACGGCACCTTCTTTATTCGTGCTGCAACCAGCGTTATGGCGAAAGAAGAACTAACCCTTGCAGAAGTTGAAAAGATGTTCAGTGATGCAATGGAAGGTGTGATTCAGCGTGGTAAAGCTGAGTTAGGTGATAAGACTATGGTGGATACCATGCATGCCATCGTCACCGCACTTAAAGCTTCTCAGGATGATGAGCTGACTGATGCACTAGCAAAAGCAGCAAGCGCAGGAGAAGAAGCGATGAAAGGAACCATTCCTATGATTGCTAAGAAAGGGAGGGCGAGCTACCTGGGTGAACGGTCTGCTGGTCATCAGGATCCGGGGGCAACTTCCGCCTACCTGATGTTTGATACTTTTTGTAAGACCGTTAAGTAAGTAACGATGCGTTTGTAACTAAGCACGAGGTGGCGAAAGCCACCTCTGTTAAGGTAGTTAAGATGGTAAGTTTAGTAATAGTTTCGCATAGCAAACGCCTGGCGGAAGGGGTGCTTGAGCTCGCTTCTCAGATGTCTCAGGGCAAAGTAAAAATGGCGATTGCAGCGGGAATTGATGATCCTGACAACCCAATTGGTACTGACCCAATAGCAGTCATGTCCGCGATTGAAGAGGTTTACTCTCCAGATGGAGTGTTGGTTCTGGTAGACATGGGCAGTGCTATCTTAAGTACCGATATGGCGTTAGAGCTCATCGACCCGGAGATGGCAGAATCTGTTCATGTTTGTGCAGCTCCGTTAATTGAAGGTGCTATGGCAGCTGCGGTGTCAGCAGCAGGTGGCATGTCGCTGAAAGAAGTGTTGAGCGAAACCCACTCTGCGATATTTGCCAAATACGAAACGCTAGAACAGTTGGATGCACTTCCTGCCTCTAAAAACACGAAAGAGTCCGAATCTGAGGTAAATCTGGAAGCGGATCATAAATTTGATTGGACTATCCAGAACCCAAACGGAATTCACGCACGGCCAGCGTCTGCAATTGTTTCTGTTGCAACTCAGTTTGAATCAGAAATGTGGCTGGTTAAAGGCGATAAACAAATTAGCGCCAAGAGTATGAACAACATTACTCTGCTTGGTGTCAAACAAGGTGACACCATATCGTGTTTGGCAAAGGGCAGCGATGCGGCCGAAGCGGTAACAGCTTTTGCTGAGCTTGCGCAATCTCACTTTGGTGATGACCTCGATGAGCATGCGCCGAAGGAGAAGCAAGGAGCACGAGAAGCTTCTGCGAACAGTTCTGATAATGATGGTTCCTTACAGGGGATTTCGATTTCAGAAGGAGTAACAGTTGCACCGGTTAAGTTCTTTGTCTCTGGTGGGCTGAACATTCCTAAGCGAGAGTTTGTTTCTACGGAACGAGAACAAAGTAAACTGAAAGAAGCGTTAGATACTGCTGATAGTGAACTCGAATCCTTAATTTCAGAGGTATTAGGAAAAGCTTCCGATTCCGAAGCCGATATCTTCAGAGCTCACCAGCAACTTTTATCTGACCCTGAACTTCAGGAAACGGTACATGATGTCATCGCGTCTAAAAAGATAATTGCAGAACAAGCCTGGGTTGAGGAAATCGAGGAGATGGCAGAAGCATATCGAATGATCCCGGATACTTACTTGTCTGAGAGAGCAAATGATATCTGTGATATCGGTAGCCGGGTTCTTAGGTTGATGACTGGTGAATCTAAAGATGACCTTTCTTCTGAGGAGCCCATAATACTAGCTGCGAAGGAGTTGTATCCTTCCGACACCGCTCGCCTTGACCCTGAAGTAATTAAAGGGATCTGTCTTGAAAAAGGTGGTAGTACTTCTCACAGTGCCATCATTGCACGTTCACTGGGAATCCCAACTGTAACGGGCATCGAGGATTTTATGACGCTGTGCAAAGAGGGAGACTCGATTACTCTTGATGGCGGAAAAGGAAAAGTTTGGTTGAGTGTTGAAGAGGTTTAATAAAAGTATTGCCTGCACCGACTAACACTGTTTGTTAATCAAATTCTTAATGCTAATAGCCCACCGAAGAACTGTTTCACGGTGGGCTATTTCTTCAGCTAGAACGAACATCTAGGTTCAAGAGAATCGATACATTTGTGAAAAAATTGGGCAAACTGTATTTTGATTGTGTTCCCAGGTATTACCTTAAATGAAAATTAGAAAAATCAGTTTAGAAGAAGCACTCCCGGTTCGTCATAAAGTCTTGTGGCCAAACAAGCCTATCGAATACTGCATCGTAGAAGGTGATGACACAGGGCTGCATATTGGTGTTGAGTTAGATGGCGCCATCGTCTCTGTTGCGTCTATTTATGTTAGTGATGGTGTAGCAAGGCTGAGAAAATTCGCCACCTATCCAGATTATCAGGGCAAAGGCCTAGGAACCTCTCTTATTAAGTTCGCCCTAGACAACCTAAAAAGCCAAAACGTTGATTATTTTTGGTGCGATGCGAGGGAGTCAGCTATCGGCTTTTATCAACGTTTTGGTATGACGGTTAGCGGGGAACGCTTCTATAAAGGTGACGTACCTTACTTCAAAATGGGACTTAGCCTCAGGTAGAGGGCTCTTAGTTGTTAACTCGTACTTGATTAAGAAACATATCTACGCAGCTTTTTAGATAATTGTCTCGCTGTTCTTCGGTTTGCCTGTTTTCAGCACCTAGATATTGCCAGTAAACCGTTTTGCCATGGAACATGAGTAGAAGCTGAATTGCGGCATCTTCACAGGGGATTCCCAAAGAAATGGTACCGTCTTTTTCTTTGTCACTGAGATATTCCGCCATTACTAACAGTGTTTTCTCAGGTCCATGTTCCAGGTAGGTAGATGCAAACTCAGGGTGATTTTCAATCTGGCTAACGGCATTTCTGTACGTCTGTAGGGCTCCAGGTTTAAGAAGCGTTGAATGAAACTCCCTCGCAAATCCCAAGAGGACTTTTTCAATAGGCAAATCACGATCAAATACAAGCTTATTGATCTGGTAACTCAGCACCTTCTCTTTCATGCATTGCAAAAACAAGGCGTCTTTTTTCTTGAAGTGGGCATAAAGAGTTTGCTTGGATACGTCTGCAAGTTTGGCAATGCTATCCATACTTGCTCCATAACCATATAAGCCGAACAATTCTGTAGCGGCATCGATAATTTTTTTTCTCTTTATTTCTCTTGGGTTAGACATCTTTTTGCTTACCAGATAGGCGGGAGTAGAAGAATTCTAGCCAAATCAAACTGGACAGTCTAGTTTATTCATTGTTAGACTTGGATTTCAAACTAGACTGTCCAGTCCATTTTTATTTAATTAGACTAGACTGTCCAGTCTAAATGTAATGTGCACCAGAAAAGGTCAAACTATGTTAACTCTGAAATTGTTGTTGAGCTCCAGCTTAGTATTTGTGTCGATTCTACTCTCAGCATGTACAGATTCGACCGCCAACGAGAGCAAACCGATGGAACTATTGACTGTGGAAACACAGAGAGCTGAGAAAAGTAGCGGTTACTTTGTCGTAAGGGAGTATGTAGGAACGGTGCAAGCGAACCAGAAAGCCAATTTGGGGTTTGAACTTTCAGGAAAGATTTCTCAGATCAATGTAGATATCGGAGAACAAGTACTCAAAGGGCAGGCATTGATAACGTTGGATACTCAACTACTCGTGACAGAGCAAAAACAATTGGAAGCACAGCTCACGGAGGTTAAAGCACAACTAAAGTTAACGAAAACCAATTTGGACAGACAGTATTTGTTAAAGAAAAAAGGGTTTAGCTCTGCAGCTGATATCGATGCCTTAATCAGCCAAAAAGATGCACTGCTGGCGAATGTGTCACGTATTCAATCGTCTATATCAGCCAACGAGTTAAAGCAGCAAAAATCGGTAATCAATGCACCATATTCTGGCATTATTGGAAATCGATATGTTTCTCTGGGGGATGTTGTCTCATCGGGTGCACCAACATTAGAGTTGCTTTCCTCTGGAAACAAAGAAGCGGTAATTGGCGTTTACAAAGGTGATATCAAGGACGTTCAGGCTCAGGACGATTACTCCATACGCATCGATAACAACACTTTTAGTGCTGAACTGATTTCCCAACCTTCAAATATTAATACCAACTCCAGAAATGTCCGCCTGCGTTTCGACCTGGAAGAGAGTGCGGAAGTACTGGATGGGGAGCTAGCCTATCTTTCTTACCAAAAAGAGTTTGTTGAGGAAGGTTTCTGGTTACCAAATAACGCATTGACAGATGGTCTTCGTGGAACATGGAATATCTATGTTTTGAATGGTGCAGACAACCAGAACAGAGTTGAGTCGCGTTCTGTACAGGTACTTTATTCTAACAACAGTCGTGTCTACGTGCAGGGTGCATTATCTGATGGTGAAGAAGTCGTCATATCCGGGCTTCATAAAGTGGTTCCTGGTCAGGCTGTTCAGGCTGCGTATTAGGAGGTTCTATGATGTACAAAGATATCATTTCCAACACCCGACTGATGGTGCTTATTGTTGCTTTTCTGATTGTAAGTGGCATCACCTCATATAGCACACTTCCACGGGCAGAGGATCCGGTGATTACCAATCGGCATGGAACCATTGCCACTCATTATCCTGGAGCAACATCAGACAGGGTTGAATCCCTTGTTACTGAAGTCATCGAGAATAAACTCAGAGAACTAAATGAAATTACAGAGATTACTTCGACATCGCGCCTGGGAATTTCAATCGTCAGTGTAGAGATTGACGAAACTATCATAGAAGTAGAACCTATTTGGTCCGAAGTTCGGGACAAGTTATCCGATGTAGAAGCAACGCTACCTAAAGGAGCGTTAGCGCCGGATCTAGATACCGATAGTGGGGCGTTTACGTCTATATATTCGCTGGACTGGCAAGGAACCGGTGAACCAGATTTACTTATTCTCAGTCGCTATGCTAAAGAGTTAGCTAAGCGGCTTCGAACACTCTCTGGAACAGAGTTTGTGGAAGAGTTTGGTCTGTTGGATGAAGAAATTGTGGTTAACATCAACGCCAATGACGGTATTGCGGTCGGTTATTCTTCTGAACAGCTTGCGAAGGCAATTGAAGGGGCGGACATTAAAGGGTCAGCCGGAGAGCTGGTTAACCAGCACTCTCGCTTTGGGTTAGAGTTATCAGCAGCACTTGACACTGTGGAGCGTGTCAGTCAGGTTCCGGTCTCAGTTGATAATAACGGCTATACCGTAAGAGTAGGGGATATCGCAACTGTCTCTCGCGGCGCAAAAACACCTTATGATGAGCTTGCTATGGTTGATGGCAAGCCCGCAGTTATTGTCGCAGCACGTATGCAATCCGATCTCAGGGTCGATAGGTGGACAGCATCCGCACTTGAGGTGTTGGAAGAGTTTCGAGCTGAGCTGCCTTCAAATATTAAAGCCGAAGTTATTTTTAGCCAGCAGCCCTATACGGAACAGAGATTATTCGAGCTAGGTGAGAGCTTACTTATTGGTTTAAGTCTTGTGCTGATCGTGCTGTTGTTTACTCTCGGTGTCCGTGCTGCATGCATTATCGCGTTGGCCTTGCCGTTAACGTTAATGTTTACCTTAACTATCATGAAGTATCTGGCAATACCTGTTGATCAGATGTCCGTAACAGGGTTTATCGTTGCGTTAGGAATCATGGTAGATAATGCGGTAGTGATGGTCGATACCATTCAGAGCTATCGGTTAAAAGGCAAAGGTAAGATAGAATCCGCGATGATGGCGGTTCAGCATTTATGGATTCCTCTGGCCAGTTCGACGTTAACGACCGTATTGGCATTTGCACCGATCTTTCTGATGCCAGGATCGACAGGTGAATTTGTGGGTTCAATAGCACTTACGGTCTCGTGCGCGTTAGTTGGTTCTTATATCATCTCCCATACAGTTATCGCTTCACTATCGAGTGTTTTTCTTCCCGACAGCAAGAGTTCAAACGCATGGTACCAGAGTGGCCTCACCATTCCGGTGCTTAGCCGATGGTTTTCTGGCTCGATAGCGCTGGCTATTCGCCATCCCTATATAGCCATTCTTATGGTCGTGTCGATACCTGTTTTTGGCTATTGGAGCAGTACTCAGCTAACGGAGCAGTTTTTCCCTTCTTCAGACAGGGATATGTTTGAAGTTCAGGTATACCTGCCACCTCAAGCCAGTATTTATTCCACTAAAGCGACAACAGAGGACATACATAGCCTAGTTACTGAAGAGGCAGGTGTAGAGCAAGTCAGTTGGATGGTTGGCACATCTTTCCCATCGTTTTACTACAATGTGATACCTCCAGAGCAGAACGCTCCGTTCTTCTCTCATGCCATGGTAAAAACAACCGATTTTAACGCTGCGAATCATCTCATTCCATTGTTGCAATCTAAACTCAATAAGCAGGTGCCGGAAGCGCAGATACTGGTAAGGAAGCTTGAACAAGGACCTCCTTTTACTGCGCCGATTGAGCTTCGCGTATATGGCAGAAACATCGAAACATTAAAAAGTATAGGCAAGGATATTCGGTTAATTTTGTCCCGAATACCTCATGTTACTCATACGAGAGAGAGCCTTCCATTGGGCGTGCCACAGTACTCACTCAATGTGGATGAAGAAGCCATTCACATGAACACATTAAACCTGACTCAGTTTGCAGACATGTTGCAATCTACTTTGGTTGGCAGAGAAGGTGCAAGTATTACAGAAGGAACGGAATCGATACCTGTTCGTGTGAAAGTGCATGATAGTGAAAGAGAAAACTATGATGACCTAAATAAATTACGCTTACCAATTACTGCTCAGGGCCAAAATACCGGTATTTCGGTAATGGATTTGTCCAGGCTGGAACTTGTTCCTGGTAGCGGTGGTGTTACCCGCAGAAATGGTCTTAGAGTGAATACGATCGAAGGTTATATCGAAGCGGGTGTTTTGCCACAAACGGTGCTCAACAACTTCAAAGCTGCACTAGAAAGCTATTCATTTCCGGCCGGGTATAAAATCGAGTTCGGTGGGGAAGCGGCAGAAAGGGATGAGTCTGTGAACAACCTAATGGGCAATGTTTCTGTGGTTGTTGTGCTTATGATATTGGTCGTTGTACTGTCATTTAACTCTTTTCGTTTGAGTGCTGTTATCTTCATTGTCGCTGGGTTAGCGGCTGGGTTGGGCATACTTTCCGTATGGCTGTTTGGATATCCATTTGGTTTTACCGTGATTATTGCCTTACTCGGTGTTGTGGGGCTGGCGATCAATGCAGCCATAGTCATTATCAGCGAGCTGGCGGCCTGTCCTGACGCAAGTAAAGGTGATGCTGACGCAATTGTAAATGGTGTTATGAGTTGTACGCGACATATTACCTCGACCACGATTACAACAATTGGTGGATTTTTACCATTGATCCTCGCAGGGGGAGCATTCTGGCCTCCATTTGCCATCGCCATTGCAGGTGGTACTGCCCTGACCACCTTGTTGTCATTTTATTTTGTGCCGCCAGTATTTCAGTTGCTCACTCGAATGCCGATGAAAATACGAACTCTGGCTCATGCGTAATGGATATTCAAATAAAGGTGGGTTATCACTATGAAAACAAGAGCGTGTCCGTTTTGTAGCGGAATAGATTTATCTCTTGAATGGATAGAATCGGCCTGGGGCAGTGAAGACAAAGAACTCCATATTGTGTGCAATAACTGTGCTGCGTCTGCTCCTGCTTATATTTGGAATCAGCAGCAAGCCATGGATGGTAGTACTCGACAAAGCGATAAGAATGATAGTCCAATATAGGTTGAGGGGATTATCATTTGAAAATTTTCATTGTCCTGACTTTTAAATAACTATCCCGTGATAATTTCGTGTAAAACGAATAAAAAACAACCAAATTCATGGTTGTAACTATAGCTTTTACCGGGGAATTCATTTGCGAGATATTTGGCTGCCGCCTGCTGTTTTCTTGTCTTTATTTAGCTTTTCTGTATCTGCCTGTGAGCGAACGGCTGTGGATTCAGAAATGCTCTATTTACCAGAATCATCTGTTATTTGTGAAGAAACTCTTGAGGGGGTGGAAACACTATGGACAGATTTTCAGCAACTTAATATGTTTGATGAAGAGAAAGATACAAACTATTGGGATTACTGGGGTACAGAACTGGCCGATAGCCCTTTGGTATCGAGCGGTGTAAAGCAGAGTCACTTCGGGCTAGCTTTGTGGCAACCTAATGATGATGAGTCCGTTGCTGATATGACTTATACCGAGTGGATGATGAGTCATGGATTTCAGTTTAGCCTTGGCTTTGGAGAGCCGGATAAACCTAAGTTCCGTTTTGATTACCAATGGCACGATATATTGGATGACCAGTTCTCTTTTCAGATCGAAGTGCCGTTTTAGACCATGTTGAAACGCTAAATGATCACTTCAACTCTGTTGCGTCCTGACTCCTTGGCTTTATAAAGGGCCTCATCGGCACGGAACAGAGTCGACTCAAAACTTTCTCCATTATTGAGTTCAGCTATCCCGAAACTCGCGGTGACGGATAGTTCTGATTCACTGCAAAATATTTCGTTTTCGATGAGCATTTTGAGTTTGTTTGATAGCTTTCTGGCATTTTCTACACCGATATCGGGCACAATAATGAGAAACTCTTCGCCACCGAATCGAAATAACAGATCCTCTTTGCGGATGTTTTGCTTTAGCAGTGTCGCGAGTTTAGTAAGAACCGTGTCACCCACGGAGTGTCCCAAGGTATCGTTGATGCGCTTAAAATGGTCGATATCCAGCATAATGAAGGAGATAGGGCTACCACTTCGGGTAGCACGAGATACTTCTATGGGAGCAAGTTCATTAAGTGCTCTTCGGTTATAGGTCTGGGTGAGCTCGTCTCTTCTCGCTTGTCTGATAAGCCTGTACTCCAGACGTGAGCTGATCATCCACATCAATCCAAAGCTGCTGGTGATGATTAATAAATCCATCACGATAAAAGCGAGTTGATGGATGACATCGGCCGACATAAAGCTTTTAAAGTTTCCTTGTTCCATAGACCACATTGCTCGGAAGACGAAGAACATCCCTGCAAGCATAAATGGCAATGCCGTCATCCATTGCGCTATCTGAAGATCTTTTTGAGGCCCTTTAAATAGACAGAAGACACAGAGGGCTGACTGAATCGCCACTATGGTGTTTATTATGATTAAACGGTTAGCAATAGAAGGCTCATAGTAGGTGTAGTAGATAAAGGCCACGACCATAGCGACAAGCATTACGGTGCTTGTAAGGCTATATCTTCCTGATAGCCCTTTGAATTTTTCCAGCCCAAGGTTCAACAGAAGACACCCCAGTACAATGAGCGCATTCGCAACGATTATGGACATGAAAGAGGGGATAATGTTTCTCAAACTGAGGAATAAGAACCCGAACCCTATTGCGATCAGTCCGGTAGCGAAGGATTTGATGCCTTGAAAGCTACTCTGCTTATAAGACAGAAAAATAAGGCCTGTCCCAAATACAAATGAGTTAAGTACTGTTAAAAAAGACAAGGTTCGAATATCAAGCTGAAATATTTCCACTCTTTCACCGTGAATAGCTAAGACACTAACACCCATATCAATGTGGTGTGTTAGTAAGTATTGATTAGGTTTTGGGAATTTGCGAACTGCTTGATGGTCGGGAAAGAGCTACTTTGATTAAGAAAACCCCCGAATTACAAGATGTAACTCGGGGATTGGCCATACACCTTCTAAGACAGAAGGTTAGCCAAAATCATACACAATGGTATGTTCGTAGGTTTTGGATTCGTCGATAAAAGTACACGGGAATCCAGGAGTGTTAACACCGTTTACATAGCCTTTCGGCTCCAGGCACAATCCAGCATATCTCTTATATACCGTATCTGATTTGCCTTTTACGCCATCAAGGTTGTGTCCGTTGTAAAAGTGAAGGGTACTCTCGTTCGAATACACGGAAAGAGTGCGTCCTCCACCTTTAAGTTGTGCCATAAGCGTCAGGTTATTGTTACTGCTGTCTGACTTCGAAAAAACGTAGGAGTGGTTAATCTCGATACCGCTTTCGACACCGTCTGACAGCTGCTTAGGTTTTTGAAAGCAGAACTCTGTGTCGTCAACAGCGAGAATATTGCCGCTCGGAATCCTATCTTCCTTCTGCTCAAGGTAGTTGTCAGCATAGATGGTTAGTTCATGCTCGTTGATACTTCCTTTATCGTGCCCAAACAGATTGAAGTAGCTGTGCGCGGTCATGCTTACCGGGGTAGGGCCGTCTGCTATCGCTTTGTAAGAGAGCTGAAGTCGATTGCTGTTGTTCAGAGTGTAGGTTGCCAGAACTACGACGTTACTCTTGAAGCCTTCCTCGCCATCAGCATCGTGAAGTCTCAGAGTGAGCGATACCTCATTCTCTTTCTGTTCGGTTTCAAGCTCTTTCCAGACTCGTCGATGATATCCAAATCGACCACCATGAACGCAGTGTTTGCCATTGTAGGCGTTACCATTTACTCGGATCGTCTCTTCGTCCTGACGAAAAGCGGCATTTTCGATTCGGTTTGCAACTCGCCCGATAAGCGCCCCAAAGTAATGATTATCTTTAGCGTAGGCACTTATTTCATCTAGCCCCAACACCACGTCATTAACTACACCGTTCTTATCTGGCACATAAAGGTTGCTGATGATGCCACCAAGCTCAAGAATGGATACCGACATGTTGTTATCGTTGGTCAATACAATTTTGCTGACATCCTGATTGTAAAAGGTGCCGTATGAGTGTCTCTCTACAAGCATATGTATTTCTCCGAATCCGTCAGTTAAACCGTATTTTGCGGTTTACCGTCGATAAAGGACTGGACGTTCTCTGCCACCATATTCATGATTCTCATACGTGCATCTAATGTTGCCCATGCAATATGTGGCGTTATTACGCAGTTCTTAGCTGTAAGCAATGGATTATCTGCCTGTGGTGGTTCTTGCCATAGTGTATCCAATGCAGCACCGGCTATAGATTCGGAGTTAAGAGCCTGTGCAAGATCCTCTTCTACTACCAACTGTCCGCGAGAGGTATTGATCAAAAAGGCTTCCGGCTTCATTAGCGCCAGTTTCTCTTTGTTCATCATATTGATGGTTGCAGGAAGAGCAGGGCAGTGAAGAGAAACAAAATCCGCTTCCGATAATACCGAGTCGAGATCTTTCATCTCATGTTGGTAGGATGGAAATGATTTGGCGTAATCATCGTGAGCAATAACCTTCATTTTGAAAGCTGATGCAATCTCGCCAACACGCTGACCGATATTACCAAAACCGACGATGCCTATGGTTTTTCCTGCCAGTTCGATTTGCGGGTTTAACCAGTAGGTCCAGTCTATGTTGTTGGTCCAACCTAGTTCGTTTCTTACGTTGTCACTGTTGATTGCTACATTGCGTGCTAGCTGCATTACATGAGCAAACACCATCTCAGCAACAGTATCGGTGCCATAGACAGGTACGTTCATGACCGGAATGCCCTTTTCACGGGCGTACTCAACATCCACTACGTTATAGCCAGTAGCCAGTACCGCGATGCACTCCAGTTCAGGACAAGCATCGATCACTTCTTTGGTGATTGGTGTTTTATTGGTGAGAATAACGTTAGCGTTTTGAGCGCGTTCTATAACTTGTTCAGTGCTCTCTGTAGAGCGATCGTAACAGGTGAACTCTCCCAGTGCCGAGATTGGATCCCAAGGGTTATCTCCCGGATTCAGAGTATAACCATCAAGGCATACGATTGTTTTCATTTGAATTTTTCTCCTGTGTCAGAGAGGGAGGGCTCCCTCTCTGCATCTTCGTATAGATAGGTTCTTTTGGGTTCTGTTTTCGCTACGAACTTTTCTAGGACGTAGCTAGCCGGTTTTTGACACTGGCAAACAGGTTCTTGATGGCCCGATTAACAAACGGGATCTGGCTACAGATGATCATCACGATAATACAAACCAGAATAAACGAGATTGGGCGTTCGATCATTGGCATCAGGCTACCACCCGTAGTTTTAAGACCAGTACGCAGTGATGTATCCGCCATAGGACCAAGTATTACCCCAATAACCAGTGGCGCGATTGGAACATGTAACTTCATAAAGAAGTAAGAGATGATGCCAATAACACCCATCAGGTAAAGGTTAAATACACGCATACCCAGAGCAAATGAACCGATAACACACAAAACCGCGATTAATGGCATAAACAGGGTTTGTGGAATGCGCAGAATGTGTACCACCTGCTTAGACAGGATCATGCCACATACCCACATTGCGATCGCTGCTGCGAACAGAATCGCTGTCACTTCCGGAATAAAGTCAGGGTTTGATTTTAGCAGCATTGGACCCGGAGCAACGTTGTGAAGCATTAGCGCGCCAAGTAGCATAACCGCTGGTGGAGACCCTGGGATACCAAGGCTCAGTAGTGGAATCATCGCACCACCGACACACGCCTGGTTAGCAACAGACGTTGAGATAACTCCCTCTGGTGCGCCTTTACCGAAGGTTTCCGGCTTCTTACTGGTTTTGCGCGCAATGCCGTATGCCACCCATGCTGCGATATCTTCACCGATACCCGGAACAGCACCGATACCTACACCTGTTACCGCTGAACTACCAATAAGCTTGGAGTTCTTAAACATGGTCTTCATATCTGGCAGCAGTTTACCGATGGATTTGGCATTCATCGACTTCATCTTCATCTTCGATTCAAGAACCGACATGATTTGAGGAATACCGAAAGCACCGATAAGCACAGGTACCACATCAATACCGTTGTCCAGATCGTGCATACCCATGGTAAAGCGAGGGTACATCTGCATGTGGTCCTGACCGATTGTCGATAGCCAGATACCGAATAGACCCGCAATCCAGCCCTTAATTGCCAACTCAGGAGAGGTTAAGCTGCCACTGATTAAGATACCGAATAGCGCCAGCAAGAAGTACTCGTAAGAGGTAAACTGCAGTGCTGCTTTAGCGATCATCGGTGATAACAGCGCAACAAACACCATACCTACCGCAGAACCGATTAGTGAAGATGTGGTTGCCAGACCAAACGCGCGACCTGTCTGGCCTTTTTGCGCCATTGGATAACCATCCATTGCCGTTGCTGCAGAAGCCGCGGTGCCCGGAATGTTAAGCAGAATAGAGGTATACATACCGCCGTAAACACCGCCCACATAGATAGAGAGCAGGGCAAGTAGTGCGGTCTGGTTATCCAGCCCGTAAGTTAAGGTTGTAAGTAGTGCAACACCTAACGTTGCCGTCAGGCCTGGCATAGCACCGAAAATAATCCCCAGGAATGTACTGCCAGCCAGAATCAGTATCAGAAGAGGGGATGTGAAAATATGCAAAAACATATTTCCGAATACAGATAAAATGTCCATATGTTAATCCCTGTTAAAATGCGTCTTCGAGTTCAGACAATTGCTCGTCTGAAAGGTCCATAGCTTCTGTTTCAGTTCCGGTATTGATGTAGTTGTAGTAGGTATAGTTAAAAACCTGTTCAACTACGATGCCTTCTTTAGGCAACGGAACCAGTAAGAAGTAACGGAATATCGGGCAGAGCGCTGCAGGAAAAATGATGGCGATTAAAGTCATCTTCTTAACTTTTTTAACCAGCTCCGGGCTAATCTTCTTCGCATTTCCATACATGGTCAGGAAGAGAGCGACTATAGTGACCAGCAGGATAATGTCAGTGGTAAAGGCGTAACCTGAGTTAACCACATCGTCGATTCCGGTTAAGAAAAGAGCGATAGATAACGCAATAGCACCGTAGTAGATTTTCAGAAGCTTTCTGGAAATCACTTCGTTGTCCAGATAGTACAATCCGATATACAGCAGTAGGAAAGCTGTGGAAGCTAAGAAGAAATCATACCAGGTGATCAGTACGTAGATGTAACTGATGATTCCACCTGCGGAAATAAGAAAACTCTTTGGATTAATCTCTTTAAAGTATTTAAAGAACTTTTCGCGGCCCTGTGCATTTTTGCTTTGCACGAAAACCGACAGACCAGCGGCAAACAGTGCCACACCAATAAATAAAGGTAACAGTCCAGGTGATTCATACCATTCAGTGGTGATACCACCAACAGTACCTGAAAATGGCATTGTTAAAGCAGTTGCTACAACACCAACAGAGAACACCATAACAACAAGGGAAAATGCAAAGTCCCACCCATGCATCTTTTCCTGTTCTATGGCTTCGGCTAGGGCTTTGCTCTCCTCAGAGTGCTCGTCCGTAGCTTGCACGGTATTACTAGACATCCTGACCCCCGTAATACATAGATAACATGAAAACTTTTGGTAATCAGAGCCATTACCAAAGCCCTGATTACCTTATTGCTTTATCGACTATGGGCGTGGAATTCCCAGCGATTCAGGGTTAACCTTAGCCGCTTCCAGTTCCCAAAGTGTCCAGCTAAATAGCGACTCAAGGCGAGCCATACGCTCATTGGCTTTCTTGCCGTACTCACCAACTACCTGATAGTGGTTTTCTTTTGCGTAAGTTGTGATTTCGTCACTCGCCATTGCACTTGCAAACGCCTTCGCTACTTTCACCTTGATCTCTTTTGGCGTCTCTTTCTTCATTGCGAAGCCGATAGCCTGTGAAATCGGAAGATACTCGTTAAGAGAAGGGTAGGTTTCTAGTCCAGAAGGAATAGTGATGTCACCCACTGTGAATGGTTTCTCTGTCAGTGTTGCCAGTGCTTTAAAGTCACCAGACTGGATTAACTGGTTTTGCTCAGCAACAGATGTGATGACTACATCTACTTCACCACTCAGTGCTGCGTTCTGGCTACGGGATGAACCAGGGAACGGGATGAAGTTCATTTCACCATCAATGCCTTTCGCAAACGCCAGGTAGTTAATATGGTGAAGTGAACCCGCAGAGCCTGCACCTACACGCAGCTTGTTTGGATTGGCTTTAATGTAAGCAACCAACTCTTCAATGGTGTTAAATGGAGAGCTTTTGGATACTGAGATTACATCCGGAGAACTCGCCACGATAAAGTAGTCGAATACATCCATACGGTTTTCCCAACCACCCATTACCGCTGCAGTTACGTTTGACTCAGACAGACCAACGAATGTGTAGCCATCAGGCTTAGCACTGTAGCCTTCAAGCAGGCCAACAGAGCCAGATACACCACCAGGTTTGTTAATAACGTTGATGTTTGTACCCAGATATTTCGCCATAGATGCTGTTGCAACACGGTTGATTACGTCAGTACCACCACCGGCAGACCAGGTAACAATGTCCGTGATGTTACGGCTTGGGTAGCGCTCGGATGCCATTGATACGTTAGACATAAGGGAGATGGCAGCGATTGCAGCACCGGCAAGTAATGTTCTTCGTTTCATGTTATGTACCTTTTTTCCACTGTGCTTAAAGCACTTTAGTTAAGTTAACATTTTGTTGTTGTATTCGTCGTAGGGGGCGGTCACTAAAACTTCATAAAGTAACCCTGAAGATCTGCCCAGATATCCATGTATTCTTTCTTGCGCAGACTCTCTTCAAAATTCGACATACCAATCTCATCAATTCGTGCTGAGATTCGGTTTGTCATACTCACATTCGCTTCGAACATCTTGACGATGTCCCAACGCGTTGGTGATGTGTCGGAAGTTAACCATCCTTGATAGTTGAACTTTTTCAGATAGAAAATGAATTCGATGTACTGCATTAGGCTTCGGCTACCGCAGAAGTAGTCCCAGTCCCATTTACCATCGTTGTCATTGATATGGATGTAGTATTTGATGTCCTGCGAGTTAAGCAGAGCCAGCTCTTCCGCAGGGTTGTTGTCACCGTAAAGTGAATGACCGTAGTCCAGAGTGACACCGATGTTCGGATTGCCAATATCTTTAATAAGGCAGATAGTTTTTGCAGCGTCATCAAGATAACAGCGACCACGAACCTCATTCGGCTTGTACTCAATAAACAGAGGAATCTCAGGCTTATATTCACCAGCAGCAGCAAAGGTTTCGCATAGGCGTTGCCAGATCTCAGTGTAGTCAGCCTGGAACGAAAACTCGTAACCGTCACTCAGCGGACAGCACTGCACTTTGTCAGCACCAACCGCTTCCGCGAAGTCTTTCGCTTCTTTAATAAACTGAACAGCGCGGTCGCGTACTACTTTGTCTGGTGACGTCAGGCCGCCGGATTTAAACTCTGGCTCTACTTTCACATTAACGTTAATACACGCAACGTCGATATCGTATTTCACGAGCAGTAGCTTAACTTCTGCCAGATTGTCGAAGTTAACTTCGTAAGGATAGATAAGCTCAGCGCCTGTCATCCCTTCGATCATTCTTAACGTCTGGAACTTCTGCTCCAGCGTTTTAGGCTCGTTATATTCAGCAAAACGATCCTTGGTTTGCCCCAAAAATGGGGTGATTACAGCATGTTTAAACATAAAGTCTCCCTGCAGCCTTCCATGTGGTAGGCCGATATATCACTGATTTAATTCTTTAAGTCGTTTTAGACGGTGGCTTCTGGAGCAACTAACATCGCACTGGCGGAGTCGATGATGTGCTTCGCTGATAAGCCGTATTTGTCCAATAGAAGAGGGTAAGCACCGGATTCTGCAAAGGTGTCCTCAAGCCCCAGATTGTCGAACTTCGCGGAGATGCCTTCCTTGGCCATGCGAGTTGCAATTTCATAGGCCATGCCGTTACGCTTTTGGTGCCCTTCAGCAACAATAACGCGGCCAGTTTTCTTGATAGAGGCACTGATGGTTTCCCAATCGAGCGGTTTTACACTGTATGCGTCAATGACTTCTACACTGATGCCCGATGCCTGAAGCTCGTTTGCTGCTTCAACTGCCTGGAAGAGAATGTCGCCATAAGAGACGATCGTCAGGTCAGTGCCGGTAGAAAGAACGTTACTGCCACCACACTTGAAGGTTGCTGTCTCGTCGTACATTTCGTAATAAGAATCACGCATTAGTCGGCAGTAAACAGGGCCTTGCGTTTCCATTGTCACGTCGAACAGTGCACGGGTAGAAGCGGTGTCACATGGAGCAAACACGTGCATATTAGGAAGCGTGCTCATTAGCGCCATATCTTCTGAAGCCTGATGAGTTACACCATCAATTGCGGCTGTTGTGCCACCGTGTGAAGACATCAGTTTCACATTCAGGTTTGGATAACAGATAAAACTACGAACACTTTCAAGTGCGCGCATGGTCAGGAATACACCGTAACCTGCCACAATCACCGGACGACCGTTGGCAGCCATGCCAGATGCAGATGCCATCATGCCAAACTCAGCAATACCCATCTGGAAGTAACGTTCCGGGTATTTATCGTTAAACAGATATGAGTTGGTGGAATAGCCGATATCTGCTTCAAAAACCGTAAAGTCCTGATTGATGTCACCGTACTCAACCATACGTTCAGCGAAGGCTAAACGGGTTGGTTTATTTGATTTCACTAGCTTTTTCATAATAATTACCAATCACTGCCTCTGTTTAAGCAACCAACTCTGCGCGAGCCGCTTCATATTCTTCTGTTGAAGGCGCTTTACCATGCCAGTTGCGCACATCTTCCATAAAGCTCACACCTTTCCCTTTCACCGTGTTCGCGACGATACAGGTTGGCTTGCCTTTAAATGCGCGTGCTGAATCAAGAGCCTCTAGAATCTGTTCAATATCGTGACCATCGATAGTGAGTACGTTCCAACCAAACGATGCAAACTTATCTTCGATGCTAAATAGCGGCATGATTTGGTCACTGGTGCCATCCATCTGAAGATTGTTCTTATCGACAAAGAACACCAGGTTATCCAGCTCATACTTCGCTGCGGCCATGGCCGTTTCCCAAACCACGCCTTCATTGAGTTCACCGTCTCCAAGTATGGAGTAAACGCGTCTGCCGTCTTTTGTCATTTTGCCTTCAAGCGCCATACCCGTCGCTGCTGCACACCCGTGACCGAGAGAACCGGTTGTGGTATCTACTCCGGGAGTGCTCTTCATATCTGGATGGCCCTGAAGAATTGAGCTGATCTGTCTTAACGAATCCAGATGTTCTTTATCGAAATAACCCAGACGTGAAAGGCTCGCATACCATACTGGGCAGGCATGGCCTTTTGATAAAACAAAGCGGTCACGATTTTCTTTGCGTGGATTTGCAGGATCCAGATTATTCATTTCCGAGAAATAAAGTGTTGTCACTATTTCTGCTGCAGAGAACGAACCACCAATATGTCCAGATTGGGCTTTATAAACCATGTCTAAAATATCCATTCGAATATTTCGTGCGAGCTCATAAAGCTCTGCTAAACTTTTTTTAGGCATAGCAGTGCCTCCTTAAGTTAATAAGTACAATTACAAAATGTGTTTTTAATTAGTTATCTAAAGTTAACTATCAAGGAAATGATAATTATCTAAAAATTCGATAAATTGTTTGGAAACTTCTTTCCAGTGCGTTAAGTGCATCTCTCTGGCCCCTATCGCGTCTTTATTTTCTATTGCATCAACTAATCGGTTATGTTCTTCGATAGAGTCCCAGGGTAAGGGCCTGAGTTTTATAACAATATCCTTACAGCGTTTATTTTGTTCGTTATATTTTCTTGCTGTCTCAATCAATCTGGAGTTGCCAGTGTATTCAAATATCGTTTCATGAAATTGTCTGTCATGTTCAGCCCATTGAAAAATATCATTATTATCCAGGGCAACTTTCATCAACGATGTATATTCTCTTAACTGTTTTATCTGTTCTTCATTTAATGTGTGCTGAATACATAGCTCAATTGCGGTTACTTCCAGATGGGCAATAAGCTCGTATAGTTCTTCTATATCCCTTCTTGACAAGGCGCAGATTCTGAGACCGTGTCTTGGATGAAGTTTAATCAATCCATCTTCTTGTAATCTCAGTAGTGCTTCGCGTACTGGTGTTCGGCTAAAGCCGCATATTTCTACTGCGTCTTCTACAAGTAGCTGTTCGTTAATTCTGAATTTATTCTCCAGAATCATTGACTTAAGTGTTCCGTAAGCTTGTTCTGATAACTTCATTTCTTCTTCTACCTACATCCGTATGAGTTGCTTGTTACCACCATTATAGCCATCGGCAGTAAATCATACGCTAATAAATTTTTTAATTTATTCGTTAAGTTGAGATGATTATAGATTAGGCAATCAGGTTTAAATTTGAAGTTAGTCACGCAATAAAACGTTTTTATAATAAACATTAATGTACAAAAAAAGTACATTAGCATTTTAAATAGATCTATTAACTTATTATTGTAATTAAATATCCTATCATTTAATAAATATTAAAATCTTTATTAAGTTGTTTATTAATTGACGTATTTTTTAATGTATAAAATAAAATATATTTCGTGATTTAGTTCAAAATGATCGTTTGTTTAATTAGGTTAAATATTAAATATACTCTAGTTTAAAAACGAACCGTTATATTAATAAGCGCGGAGTTTACTATGAATATAGCTATTGGTTGCGATGATGCAGCAGTTGAAATGAAAGATACGTTAAAAAATTACCTAACTTCTCTAGGGTATGAATATACCGATTACAGCGAAGCGAAAGAAGGCGACTCTAATTTATATGCAGATGTTGCTGAAAGAGTCGCTCGGGCTGTCGCGGAAAATAAACATGAAAGAGGAATGATTATTTGTGGAACCGGAATCGGGGTTTCCATTATGGCTAATAAGGTACCAGGAATTAGAGCTGCACTCTGTCACGATGTATTTTCTGCAGTAAGGGCCAGAAAAAGTAACGGCGCACAAATTATAACTATGGGTGCACGGGTCATCGGCCCTGAATTGGCCAAAACAATATTAAAAGCATGGATGGAAGCCGATCAGATAGATGAGTCTTCTTTGCCAAAGGTCGAAAGAATCATGGAACTGGAAACGGCCATTCAGGCCAGCTAACGAGGTGTATTATGAGAAAGCCCAAAAAACTAATTAATAATCCTGACGCAGTTGCTAAAGAGCAGTTTGAAGGTTTTATGGTAGCAGCGACGCATATGGAGCAGGTTGGTTCTGTTACCGCAGCAATCAGAAAAGACTTCCAGCCAAATAAGGTCGCGATTGTTACTGGTGGTGGTGCTGGTCACGAACCCATGTATGGCGGTTATGTTGGGGAAGGCCTGGCTGATGGTGTCGCGGTAGGTGATGTGTTTGCTGCACCAACGCCGGATATCATTACTGATGCTTGTAACGCACTCAATCCAGAAAACGGGGTGATCTTTGTATACGGCAACTATGCTGGCGACAACATGAACTTCGATATTGCTGCCGAACTTCTGGAAGATGATGACATTAAGACTCATACCGTTCGCATAAACGACGATGTTATCTCAGCTCCAAAAGAGAACGAAGTAGAACGTCGTGGTATTGCAGGTGCATTGTTTGTTCTTAAAGCGGCAGGCGCTGCTGCTCAGCTGTATACAGAGTTTGATGATGTTGTCGCTGCGACGGAAAAGGCGCTGAAGAATACTGCATCAGTTGGTCTGGCATTGGGCCCTTGCGCGATCCCACGTAACGAGACCTTCAACTTTGATATTGCCGATGATGAACTTGAGATTGGTATGGGCTTGCATGGTGAGCCAGGCGTGGGTAAATCCAAACTATCGACCACTGACGAAACGGTTCCCCAGTTAATGGACAGGCTTGTCGAAGAACTTGAGCTTAAATCAGGTGACAATGTCTGTGTACTTGTAAACAACCTGGGCTCTTCGACACAGATGGAATTGTTGATTGCTAACCGAGCCGTGAGTCAATACCTGACAGAAAAGGGTATCGGTATCCACGATAGCTTGGTAGGTGGTTACTGCACATCTCTGGAGATGTCAGGTTATTCCATATCTCTATTCAAACTGGATGATCAGCTAATGCGTCTTTATGACAACCCTTGCCACTCTTTTGCTCTAAGGAAATAACCATGAATACACATGAAACAATCGAAATGATGCAACTGGTCGCCAAAGGAATGGTAAACAGCGAACCCATGCTGACTAAATACGATCAGACCATTGGCGACGGAGATCATGGGCTGGGCATAGAGCGTGGTTTTAGCAATGTTGTTGTTTATCTGGGTGATGGCTTCTCTGCCAAAGATGTCGGTGATGTGATGACAAAGATTGGTACCAAGCTAATGTCCACCATGGGTGGTGCTTCGGGAGCGATCTTCGGAACCTTGTTCAGAGCTGGTGGTAAGGCGATTAAAGGCGAAGAGCAACTAACCACAGAAGTGCTGGCTCGTTTTCTGGACGCGGGGTTAGAGGGTATCTATAAGCGTGGTGGTGCCGAAGAAGGTGCTAAAACCATGATTGATGCATTGGCTCCAGCGATGAGAAAGGCAAAAGAGTTAGCAAGTGTTGATTTTGAAGAAGCGATAACAGCAGTGACAGAGGCCGCGGAGAACGGTGTAGAGAAAACGAAGGATATGATTGCGACAACGGGTAAAGCAAAAACTCTTGGAGAGCGCTCTTTAGGCCATCCTGATCCGGGTGCAATCTCTATGTCGCTTATCCTGAAGTTTATGGCTGAGTACAGTGAGTCAAAGGTTGCAGCATGAAGAATCCAAACACACAGAAAAAAATGTGGATTGGTTCAAGCTGGAAAATGAACAAGACCTCTTCTGAAGTGAAGAGGTTTTGTGAAGCTGTTGTTCCTGCTCTGAATGATCTTCCCGAATCAGTCCAGAGCTTTTTGATTCCGCCATTTCCTTATGTAGAGAAAGTGGCTAAGTCCCTAGACACGCAAAGGACCAAAATAGGTGTCCAGAACGTATGTTGGGCAGAAGATGGACCTTTTACGGGCGAAGTATCCTGCAGTATGGCAAAAGATATTGGTGCGATGCTGGTCGAAATTGGTCACTCGGAACGCAGATACTGGTTTGGTGAAACCGATGACACCGTTAATAAGAAAGTGAGAGCCACACTTGATGCGGGAATGAGTCCGCTTATCTGTGTTGGCGACACTGCGGACGAAAGACATTGGGGAGTATCCGTCGAATCAATTGTCAGGCAAACCAAAATAGCACTGCATGGAGTAACGGAAGATGAACTGGATAAAGTTCTTGTTGCTTATGAGCCAGTCTGGGCCATTGGAGAAAATGGAGTTCCGGCTTCACCACAAGAAGCTGAAGATGGCTTAAGCGCTATCAAAAATGCTTTGATCTCGAAGTATGGAGAGTCTGCAGCTGAAAAAATTGTTCTGCTCTATGGCGGTAGTGTGCATCAGAACAATGCGGCAGAGCTTATTCAGCAGCCGAGTATTGATGGGTTGTTTATTGGCCGGGCAGCCTGGGAACCTGAAGGGTATGCAGAGATACTCTCTTTAGTGACGCCATTTGCATAACAGGAGGTGAACCATGAAGGAGAATTTTTCAATTAGCACGGTAGCTTATTCTGGCTACCCGATAGCAGAAGCTCTGGATTCTATATCATCTCTGGGTATTAAGAATGTTGAACTGGCATTGATTCAGGGTGCGGTGCATGGGCTGGATGAGGAGGGGGTCTCTGAAGAGAATGTTCGTCATATATTCCGTCTATTACATGACAAAGGAATGCGCTGCACATCTTTCGCCGCTCATTGTGACATGACGCTTGAAAACTGTGATGACCTTTTATTAAAGCGTATAAAGCTTACCTATTTGCTCGATTGTCAAAGGTTGATCCTTTATGCTCCGCGTGACGGGAGCTTGCAAGACTTTCAAACCAGAGCAAAGCGCGCGCTTAAAACGGCAGAATCACTAGGTATACAGGTTCTTATCGAGAATGTTGGTGACCAGAAGCCTTATATGCTGAACGATTCAAAGGATTTTGAACAGGTTAAAAGCGAATACTCGTCGCCTGTACTTGGTATTAATTTTGATCCAGGAAATCTGGCCTCTCATCGACCAGACAACGATCTTCTGCACGATAGCATCAGAAGCCTCGACAATGCCGAGCACATTCACATTAAAGATCTGCACCTGAATGGAGGCGATTATCACTTTTGCGCAGTTGGTGATGGTATCTGTCAGTATCCGGAGTTGTTTCAGTATGCTGTTGAAGTTGGGAAGATGCCATTCTTTAGTATTGAAGCTCCGTTCTCACTGATTCGAAAAACAGATGGCCAGGCGTTGTTAAAGCCTGTATCAGAAGTGCCTGCGTTGTCAGAGATCGAAGACAAACTTGAACGTTCTGTACAAGTAATCACTGAGTACTTCGAGAGATAGCAATACCTGTCCCGTGTATCGGGGTGCACGGGATAGGTAATGCCAGAACAAGGTTTAACGGGAAGCTCTTTTTTTGATTACGACCGTGTAGCAAGGTATGGTCGCTGATGTTGTACATGTTATTTGAACATCATATTTAGGTAACATTTTTTTAAGCTGTCGAGTGACCGATTCTTTGGCAAAGAGGCCTCTTTTGTTCGGTGACAAGTTCTGCTCAAAACTCTCTTCATCAATAAACTCAAGAATGGCAACTTCGTAACGGTTTCTCTCAATAGCCTTAACCAGTTTGTCTAGCTGGAACGCATGATTCCAGAGCATGGTGGTATCAGATGCAATAACCAAATAAGGTGCGGCATTAAAAAAGATAAAGTCCAGTACATCCGACTTAAACACTTTATTAATGGCGGGATAGGTATCCGCAATCTGATAGCGTGGCTTCTCTCCACCATAAACCAGTGTAATGTTGTGTGAACTGCTCAACTGGGAAGCGACAGAGGGGTTACCACAGAAAATGATTTGTTGACCAGAATTCGCTGTCAGGTGCTCATTCACATTTAGCTCGATACTGTTTCGGCTAAAAAGGTTATTAGAAGCGGATCGACCGCCGGTTTCTTCTTTGTAATAGTTAGTTTCACTCATAGTCTGCGCCCTCAACAAATCAACTAAAAACATCCGGTGACAATTTAGAGGATACAAATAGTGTGCCACATGTCACATTTAATTATTTGGCTACAAATATTGAATAAATAATCGATAAGTGGTGTGTGTTACTGATGTTTTGTTGTGTGGGTAGGTAATGTGTCTGCATTATTTGAATTGGTCGATATTTATGCTTGAACCAAAATAATACAGGTTGCATCAACGTGGGGCAGAAAGAATGCAGGTACAATCGCATCAGATATATAAAAGGTGATGGATTTAATGGCCAGGTTAAAAATGGAAAAGTTAAAGACCGAAACAAGCAGTAAAGTGATTATTGGTGAAAACTCGCTTCTAAAAATTTTCGATGAACTTCCTGAAGATACTAAAAACATAACTCTAGTGACGGGAAAACACTTTGCCGAGAGCACTTATTTCAAGTTGGTAGAGGAACAGTGTCAGAGCTTGTCCATTAAACTAAATTGTTTTGTCGTTGGAGCGGAACCCAGAGTAGAGGTTATTGACTCCATCGTTGAATCCTTAATTGAGCCTCAGGATCTTGTCCTTGGCATCGGTGGTGGTAGTGCCCTTGACTCAGCTAAAGCGGTTGCAGTGATGCTGACCTCTGAGGGTAAGACAGAAAGATACCTCGAAGGTGTCGGGGATTTAGCCGCACTGCCAAGGCAGATCCCTTTTTATGCGATTCCTACAACTTCAGGAACGGGCAGCGAAGCCACCAAAAATGCGGTATTTATCAAACCGGGAGAGGTGAGCTACAAGAAATCGATTCGCCATGATTCATACATTCCTGATGTGGTTGTACTTGAACCGAACCTGACCCTAAGTTGTCCTCCAAAAGTGACCGCAGCCTGCGGATTCGATGCCATTGCTCAGTTACTTGAATCCTATATATCGACAAAAGCGACAGAATACACAGAGAAGGCTTGTTTGGAAGGGCTTGAAAAAGCATTTGAAGTATTCCCTGGTGTTTGTGACCAACTGGCAGATAAACCCTTGGCTCGAGAGAAGATGGCGATTGCTTCTTATCTGAGTGGTGTAGGGTTAGCGAACGCCGGGTTAGTTAACGTTCATGGAATCGCAGGTCCAATAGGTGGCGAAATCGATGTTCCTCACGGGGTCGCAGTGGCATCTATATTCCCAGAAACGCTTCGCTTAATGGTAGACAGACTCCCAACTCAAAGTATCACTATGGAGAAGTTAAACAGAGTGGGGCAGTTTATAGATGAGCCATCACTCAATGAGCTTGATGGTTGTGAACGGCTGATAAGCTTTATAGAGCAGGCGAGAGATAAGTATTTGCCAGAAGGTCTATCTGATTACGGTATAACTCAGAAAAATATTGAACAAATAGCCAGAGAAAGCGCAGATAAAAACTCACCAGTGCATTTGACTATTGAAGATATCGTCACTCTATTGAAGGATTGTAGCAAAGCATAAACTTAGGGCTTTGCTACGCAAATATCTCAGTCAAATGAAGATTAAATAAAAATATTTGGCTTTCTTATTTTTAAGAAACAGAAAGAGTCTCTGTTATATGGGTAAATTAATATTTTTGTCATAAAAGTATGAGTTAAATAACTGATTAAAAAATATACAACTTGTGTCATTTACACAATATTTCTTAAACTGATGGCTGTGTTTTTATTCGGAAAATCATTAATAAGTTAGTGTTTTGTACTGTTTTGACGTATTTCAATTCACTTCCTATGGTTAATTACCACTTCAAAACCATGGGGATATATCTGATGAAAAGAAACAGTAAAGGCTATCGCTTGCAGTTGATCAAAGAGACCGTGGAGAGGCAGCGCCGCAGGCAAAGCGAAGACCCCATGACACAGCATATTGACCAACTATTAACTGACCGCCCAGAGATAAAAAACGATCTCACTTCCCATCATTTTGCCGGGCACCACTTTGATCAAGAAGTCGGTGGTTGGGTGAGTGATCGCTGGCACTAACGCCAATCTCTTCGCCTAGATAGAAGCGCCTTTATAATGAGGCGCTTTTTTGATCCCATTTTAGGCTATTCGCACTAGTCTCATCTCTCTGTATCAGATATGTTTTTATTTATTAGGGATATGCAAAATCGATCACCCTTGGTGTCGATGAATAATAAGAGAAAGAATCTCATGAAAACGATGCTGACTGCTGCGCTTGCCCGCTTTAAATCTACTCATAAAGCCATTCGTGTTACTACCTATTTAACGGTTACTTATCTTACGTACGCACTTATCGTTGGGCTTATTTTACCTGCGGTCATTGTAGCGAAAGCACCTGAGAAACTAACAGAGTTTCTTGGGCGTGATACGACAGTGACTGAGGTCCGAATTAACCCCTTCTTGTTAAGGGTGGAGATTAATCAGTTTTCGATAGCTGAGTCTGATTCAGATAAAGCAGAGGATTTTTTCTCTTTTCAGCAAATTAAGACGGAACTTAATTTCTGGGAGAGCTTGCTTAATCTGACTCCAACCCTTGAGTACTTTTTTCTGACAGCACCAGAAATCAACCTCGCCCGACTGTCCAGAGAGGGTGATATAGCCCGTTTTAACTTTAGTGATATTCCTCAACATATTGCGTCACAACAAACTCAGGATGTAGATACAGTTGAACCATCTGTAGAAGAGCAAGGCGATACAGAAATTTTTGGATTTAAAGCGCACAAGATACAGCTACAGAGCGGTAAAGTTGCGTTTCAAGATGAGATTACGGGGGCTTTACTTGGATACAGCAACATCGCAATCAGTCTTGATAACCTGGACACGAGGGCGTTTGTTTTCCAAATCCCTGATGGCGAGAAATACGCTTCTGCACAAATTCGTTCTGAAGCAAATGCATACTCGTTCTCCCTTGCTGGGAACGATGGTAGCAGTTTGGATATAAACGGGCAGTTTCAGCTCAATAAGCTAGAAGTATCGGGAGATGTCCAGTTATCGAATCTTCAACTTTCTCCTTTCTGGCCACTAACGGAAAAACTGATAGAAGCGGAATTAAGCAGTGGCGACATTGATCTTTCTTCGCGTTACCACCTTTTACAACAAGATGAGCAATTGCTGTTTAAATCACAGGATGGTCAATTTGCTCTAAACAACCTGACGTTTAACCATAACCAGGAACCGAAGGTTAAGTTAGCTAACCTGACACTGAAAGACATCGCAGTAAGTACCGCAAATAATAATGTGGATATCGATGCCCTGACGCTTGAAGGTCTATGGGCAAACTCAGTTCTGACTGATAAAGGTATCGACCTTCAAAACTATTTTGTGCCGAATGCACAAACTGAAGAAAACACTACAGATCAGCCGGACAATCAAACTTCCCGAACTGATTCAGAGCAACAGTCATCTGCTGCATCTGAAGATAAACAATGGCTGGTAACTCTAGACCGTTTTGATATGCAACAAACGGACATTAATGTTCAGGAAAGTATGCTTTCAAACGGAGTGTTCTGGCGTATTTATCCCCTGAACTTCAGCACCGGACCAATTGTTAGCGACTTAAGTCAGCCAATTGAGTATCAGCTTGCTCTGGACATCAGTTCCGCATACCAAAAACAACCTGAAGGTTCCAAAGGCAGTTATACAAGCTCCGGGATCTTTGATGCCAAAGAACTTGCCTTAAAGAGCAAAATGCAGCTCACTAAATTGCAGTTGAAGCAGTTTCAACACTATCTTGATCCTCACCTGAATATTCTTATCAACAAAGGAAACGTGTCTGTTGGTGGTGATATTGAAGCAGATGCTACAGGTAAACTTGTTTACCAGGGCCAAGGTTCTGTCGACCAATTGTTGATTAAAGACAAAGTTCAGAATGATCCATTGGTTCAATGGAAAAAGATGTCGATAGACTCCATTAACTTCAGCACCGTAAAAAACGCGCTGAAGATAAACACCATTTTGTTTGATGAACTTTACTCCAAGATCGTGATTACGAAAGATCAGCGAACCAACGTTGACGAGTTGACGAAATCTGAGTCGGAACCCGAACAGCCTGAAAATGCGGAAGCCAAATCTAGCAGTAAAGCAGAAGTCAGTGATGGCTCGGCTTCTCAACAGGCTGGCTCTCCTGCAGTGTCTCTGGATATCGCCCAAGTTAAATTTAAAAATGGCTCTGCGTTTTTTGCTGATTACTCGTTAACACCGAATTTTGCATCAGGTATCGAGCTACTTAATGGTTCAGTTAAGAATATTTCTTCAAACCCAAAAACAAGAGCTGCCGTCGATATCGAAGGGAAAATCGATAAGTACGCACCTGTTGCTCTAAAGGGAGAGGTCAATCCATTAACCCAGCCTCCATATCTGGATTTAAAGTTCAGTGTTGATAGTGCTGAATTGACTTCTGTTAATACCTACTCTGGTACGTATGCAGGTTACTTTATTGATAAAGGCCAACTGTCGATTGATGTGAACTACAAGTTAGAGAACAACATACTTGAAGGCAAAAACCATGTAGTGGTTGATCAACTTACTTTAGGTAAAAAGAGCGATTCAGATCAGGCAACCAGTTTACCTGTAACGCTAGCGGTAGGGCTGTTGAAAGACAGTGACGGTGTGATTGATCTTGGATTTGGTGTCTCCGGTGATGTAAATAGTCCCGACTTTAGCTTTGGTGGCGCAATTGCCAAGGTGTTTGTAAATATCATTACCAAAGCCGTAACCGCGCCATTCTCGTTACTAGCCGATTTAGTTGGCAGTGATGAGGATCTGGACTTTGTTGATTTTGAAGCCGGTGTCGCAGTACTGGATAGTGCTGGGAAAGAGAGATTGTCGAAATTGGCTGAAGCGCTGACGACTCGTCCGAACTTGACTATCAGCGTTGAAGGTTCAGTATTGGCTGCAGAAGATGCTCGTGTGCTGGCTGAAAATAGCCTGCACAGTAAGCTCCAAAAAGCGAGTGGATTGGAGCAGTTACCGGAGAACCTAAGTGCAAGCCGGGTTAGTGAAACTCCAGAGTTAACGAAAGCGCTTGAGCAGCTGTTCAGAGATGAACTTAAAGCCGATCTGCAGCAAGAGAGGGAGAAAATGGCAGCCCAACTTGCAGAAGAAAATCCGTCAGAGGAGGCAGTAGCGCCAGAGCTTATCGAAGAGGCTCTTCATATAAGTATCTACAACCAGCTAATTTCATCCCAGAACATTACTGATAATGATTTGGGTATACTGGCGCAATCAAGAGCGAAAGCCGTTAAAACCTACCTTGTCGAACAAGAGATGGATCCTGGCCGGGTTTTCATTTTGGACAGTAAAGCTAACCTGAAGACAGAACAAAGACAGGCGCTAATGACGATAGATGCGGAGTAGTGATGAGTACGTATTTGGTATAGCTTGTTTAGAATATCCCCGCTAATCGGGGATATTCTTCGTTTATGAGCTTTGAAGTTGATCTAATAACAGCAAAGCGATTTATAGAGTTACACCAGATTTAAAAATTGCCAGTTCTCTAATCTCGTTTATTTCATTCTTTGTTTGGGTACCGCTAGCAATATCACAAACTAAATCAATAAATTGGATTAACAGTTCTTGCATTTCAACTCCTTCAATCAGCTGACCAGCATTAAAGTCAATCCAGTGTTTTTTCTTTAGTGCAAGCTCAGAGTTCGTCGCTAGTTTTACTGTGGGAACAAATCCGCCATAAGGTGTACCGCGACCTGTGGAAAATAGAACCATATGACACCCGCTTGCCGCAAGGGCCGACGTCGCCACTGCGTCATTGCCGGGAGCACTTAACAAGTTCAGTCCCTGTGTATTTAATCTATCTCCATAGTTGAGAACATCGACAACAACACTAGAGCCGGCCTTTTGAGTGCAGCCCATTGATTTATCTTCTAGTGTTGAAATACCGCCTTTTTTGTTACCTGGAGAAGGGTTCTCATAGATAGGCTGATTATGTTCGATAAAGTACTGTTTGAAGTCATTAACCATTGAAACCGCTTTATCAAAGGTTTTCTTGTTTACGCAGCGCTCGAATAAAATATGTTCTGCCCCAAACATCTCGGGTACTTCGGTTAGGACGGAAGTTCCACCTTTTTCTATCAGATAGTCTGAGAATAAGCCCAGTAATGGGTTAGCAGTGATTCCTGAAAGGCCATCTGAACCGCCGCATTCGAGCCCGACTTTGAGTTGGCTTATCGGTGTCTCTGTACGCGTATCATTTTTAATGTTTTGGTAAATGCTCTTTAGGTGGTTAACAGCAGTCTCAACTTCATTGTCTTCATTTTGAGCAACCATGAATTTGACCCTATCTTCATCGAACTGGCCGACGAGTTCTTTAAATGGGCCTATCTGGTTATTTTCGCATCCAAGACCAATGACCAGAACACCACCTGCATTAGGGTGGTGCACCATGTTTGATAGAATCTTGCGGGTATTTTCATGATCGTCTCCCAATTGAGAGCAACCATAATTGTGTGGAAACAGATGTACACCGTCACACTCTATATTCTCTAACTCAGACATAAATGCTTTTATGGCTTGTTTTGCAATCCCGTTGACGCACCCGACTGTCGGAATTACCCAGATTTCGTTTCTGATACCAACGTTTCCACTCGCTCTTTGATATCCGAGAAAGTGTTTGTTTGCCAGGTTAATAGCATCAAGATTTGGGAAATCAGGTTTGTACTGATATTCATCAGTACCAGATAGGTTTGTTTTTATGTTGTGGGTATGGAGCCATGTTCCTTTGGAAATGGTTTCTGTCGCATGACCGATAGGGCTCCCGTATTTAATAATGTCGTCATTTATCGCGATGTCTTTTATTGCGATTTTTCCTCCACGGGATATGTCTTCCTTTAAGGTAATGATTGTATTGCCTAAATGGAGTTGCTCTCCCTCTTTCAGGCTCTCCAGACCGACTACAACATTATCAAGATCATTAATTTTTATGAATTTGCTCATGGGTATCTCTTTACTAAGTTACCCCGTCCGACATTTGTAATAGTAAGTTTGTTTTGTATTTTAAGCAATAAAAAACACTTTAAAGATAGAGTTACTGTACTAATTTATACCTAACTGTCATTTTTTGTCGGGGTATATAGAGTAAAACTGGTTTTTAAGAAATAAAAAACATTTAAAGTACAGTTAAAAATGATCGCACACACGTTTAAGACTCTTTTTTAATTAAAACGAGTTTAATGCACATAGACTCAACTCCATCGATAACACACCTGTCCGACAAACAGAGAAGAATATCGTCTAAGGAACGAGGAATGGCGCAACAATTACAAAGAATAAATTCGGATCATAAGTCTTATCCGGAAAAGATAATTCAGTTTGGTGAAGGGAATTTTTTACGCGCGTTTTTTGACTGGCAGGTTCAGTTATTAAACGAGCAGACAGACTTTAACTCGGGCATTACGGTGGTGAGGCCAATTGATGCGGGATATCCAAAACTGGATACGCAAAATGGCTTATACACAGCTCTTATCCGAGGCATCAATGAAGATGGTCACAGTGTATCTGAACCCAAGCTAATAACGTCAGTTAACCGCGAGCTATTTGCATACGGTGAGTTTGAAGAAGTATTAAAAGTCGCCGAAAACCCTGAGCTTGAATGGGTCGTTTCAAACACGACTGAAGCGGGTATCGAATACAAAGAGAGCGACAAAATCTCTGATATTCCACCATCGACATTTCCTGCGAAGTTAACGCTGTTCTTGTTACGCAGATTTGAAACGTTCAATGGTGATGCGAGTAAGGGCCTTATTCTTTTACCTTGTGAGTTGATTGACTACAACGGTGAAAAGTTAAAGCAGACGATCAATCAGTATGCGGAACTGTGGCAGTTAAGCGACGAATTTAAAGTTTGGTTAAATAACAGTAACACCTTCTGTTCGACACTGGTTGACAGAATAGTGACAGGTTATCCAAAGGATGAAGTTGAGCAACTAACAGAATCATTGGATTATCAGGATAACTTTATTGCGGCTGCTGAATATTTTTATTTGTTTGTGATCCAGGGACCTAAGTGGCTGGAAAGCAAACTGAAACTTCAGCAGTGTCCACTCAACATTAAAGTCGTTGAAGACATCAAACCTTACAAGGAAAGAAAGGTCGGCATTCTGAATGGAGCGCATACCGCTCTTGTTCCTGTCGCTTATTTAGCGGGTCTGGATACCGTTGGTGAGTCAATGAATGACAGTGAAATCTCCAAATTTGTTCAGACATTATTAGATGAAGAGGTGATACCAACACTATCGATGAACAAAGAAGAGCTGACGGAGTTTAAGGACAGCGTAATTAAGAGATTTGAAAATCCTTACATAAAGCATTACCTGATATCAATTGCACTGAACTCATTAACAAAATTTAAGACGCGTTTGCTACCGCAATTGATGACTTATATTGAACAAAATGAACAGGCTCCTAAGAGATTAAGCTTTAGTCTGGCCGCACTGTTTTGTTTTTATCAGGGTAAAAGAGGGGAAGAAGATATTCCTCTGAACGATGAGCCCGCACTACTAGATAAGTTTTCGACCTGGAAAGAAGTAAACAGTGATACCTCTGACTCTGTTTATCAATTCCTGGCTATGGAAGAACACTGGGGAACTGATTTGGCTAACAAAGCAAATCTGCACTCTCTGGTTAACGAATATGTTAACAGAATAGAGACTCTTGGAATGCGTGAAGCGCTGAGATCTTTATAATTGTGACATTAAAATAATACCTACTGATAATAAAGGGATACCTATGAATACCTTACCTACTGGAATTAAGAAGCTATCTGCCGTTGTTGGTCTGACTCTTGGAATGAGCTTCGCAGCACAAGCTGCAACGGAAATTATGATTGCTTATGGCAACCAGCCTGGCGAGCCAATTGATCAGGCAATGCACTATTGGGCAGAGCAGGTGAAAGAGAAATCGAATGGCGATATCGTTTTCAACCTTTTCCCATCCAGCCAGTTAGGCAGTGAAACAGAAGTTCTTGAGCAGGCTAAATTTGGCGCGAATATTATCGCAATTGCCTCTTATGGTTATCTGATGGATACCATTCCAGATTTCGGTGTTATCAATGCTCCATACATCACACAATCTTTTGAGAAAAAATCTAAATTGATGAAGACGGAATGGTTTACAGGTCTGACCGATCAGCTAGCAGATAAAGGCTTGCAGATGGTTGTTCCAGATGTGGTATATGGTACGCGTCACCTTCTTTCTAACCACAAAGTAGAAAAACCAAGTGACCTTAAAGGCGTAAAAGTTCGTGTTCAGCACTCTCGTCTAATGGTTGCAACAGTTGAAGCAATGGGTGGTGTACCAGCGCCTATGTCACTTTCAGATGTTTACCCAGGGCTTTCACAAGGTGTGATTGATGGTGTAGAAAACCCTGCCGTGGTTCTATACGGTGGTAAATTCCATGAAGTTGCTAAAAACCTGAACATGACAGGTCACATCAAGATGCTTTCTCCTTTTGTTGCAGGTACCACTTTCTGGAACCAGCTGACTCCTGAACAGCAGAAAGTGATCACTGATACTAGCCGCGATATGGTGAAGTATGGTGCGACGCTAATCAACGATTTGGAGCAAGATGCATTCGCTAAGTTGAAAGCGGAAGGTGTTCAGGTAAATGAAGTGGACGCCGCGGCATTCGCAGAGTCTGCAGGCGATGTTGTTCAGGCAGCGTTCCCTGAATGGTCACCAAACCTTTATAAGAACATTCAGACTAAACTTGCAAAAATGTAGTCACAAACAAGGGCTCACTATTAGTGAGCCCTTTTCTGGCGCAATTGGAGACAATAATGCATTCACAAACTTCTTTAAAGAGTACTGACCAATCTGTTGCTAAGACGCTAGTTCGGTTCGTTGATAAAGTAAGTCATTTAGACGCAGTAGTAGCATCTGTACTGCTTGCCGTCATTGTTATGTTGATGGGGTATGGCGTAATTACACGTTACGTGTTTAATGCACCAAGCTCCTGGGTAGAAGAAGTCTGTATTGCTTTATTTATCTGGATGACATTCATGGGAGCGAGCGCTCTTATGAGAAATGATGAAGTTGTTCGGATTGATTATCTGGTCAGAAAGCTTCCGGTAAAAGCAGCTAATTTTATTGACGGGCTTTTAAGGCCAGTACTAGTGATGGTTGCTATTGCGTTTATGATCTACTGGGGTTTTAAATTGTTACCTCATTCTCAGGTACGTTTTACGCCTGCTCTCAAGATTCCTTATATTTACATTTATGCTGCGGTACCTATCAGCGCATTATTTATGGCCTATCACCAGATACGTCAGATCTACTTTTTCTTTAAGCCTGACAGTGAGGAAGTGTAAACATGTCAGTGATTATTCCTATTTCTGCGTTGTTGCTGCTTTTCGCCATTGGTATACCCGTTGCGTTTTGTATTTTTCTGGCGACACTGAGCTATTTTCTGATTAACGATCATCTACCAATGATGATTTTGATTCAACGGCTTGCTGGTGGTCTTGAATCCGTTACTTTACTCGCTATTCCATTCTTTGTTATGGCTGGTGTGTTTATGAACCATTCTGGTATCAGTAGCCGACTACTGAAATTCAGTGAAGTACTGACCGGGCATATGAATGGTGGCTTAGCACAGGTTAACGTGGTGCTGAGTACTCTTATGGGTGGGCTTTCTGGTTCAAACATTGCCGATGCTGCGATGGGCTCTAAGTTGCTCGTTCCCCAGATGGTTGCTCGTGGTTATAGTGCTTCCTTTTCATCGGCAGTTACTGCTGCATCTGCTTTGATTACCCCTATTATCCCGCCGGGTATTGCACTGATTATCTATGGATACGTTAACAACGTTTCCATTGGGAAACTCTTTCTGGCCGGTGTTGTTCCGGGCATCATGCTTTGCCTGATGATGATGGCTCTGGTTTCAGTTATATCGAAGAAGAGAGGTTACGCACCAATTCGAGAGAAAAGAGCTTCCGCGAAAGAGGTTGCAGTCTCCGCAAAAGATGCGTTTCTGGCTCTATTACTTCCGGTCATCATCATCGGTGGAATTCGATTTGGCGTGTTTACACCAACCGAAGCTGGAGCTGCCGCTGTATTGTACGCGCTTGTTTTGGGGATGTTCATATACAAGGAGATGAACACCAAGTTGCTTTGGGATGCAACGAAAGAGTCGGTGTTATCCGCAGCTAACGTTCTGCTCATCATCTGTGTTGCTGTTGGGTTTTCAAAGTTCCTTACCTGGGAACGCGTACCTCAGAACCTGGCAATGTGGCTGACAAATGCAGTGGAAAGTCCCTTCGCCTTCCTGCTGCTGGTAAACGTGTTCTTACTTATCGTTGGTATGTTCCTCGAAGGAAACGCAGTAATGATAGTGTTGGCACCCTTACTGGCGCCTGTTGCAAAGTCGTACGGCATTGATCCAGTACATTTCGGAATCATCTTCATATTTAACAGTGCAATAGGTACGGTTACACCACCATTGGGAACGGTCATGTTTACCACCTGTTCAATAACGAAAGTAGCGATTGAAGACTTTGTTAAAGAGATCCTTCCATTCTGGCTGCTTCTAATTGTTGCTTTGATCCTTATTACGTACGTACCGACAATCTCTATTGGCTTGCCAAATATGGTGTTTGGATAATAGGGCATATTGATGAAAAAAATAGCAATCATCGGGGAGTGCATGATTGAGCTGAACGGAGAACCGTTTGGCTCGATGAATCAGACTTTTGGTGGCGATACCTTAAATGCTGCGGTGTACCTGTCACGCTCTTGTTCGGAAGGCGTTGAAATTCAATACGTAACGTCAATGGGCACAGATGCCTTGAGTGAAGGAATGATACAACGATGGCAGCAAGAAGGTGTCGGTACCGACCTAGTTCTTCGTGATAATGCGCGTTCCCCTGGGCTTTATCTCATCCAAACCGACGAAACAGGTGAGAGGACATTTTTGTATTGGCGAAACCAGTCAGCAGCTAAGTATATGCTTCGTCACCATGACTTCGGAGAAGTAGAAGCGGCGCTTAGAGAAATGGATATGATTTTTCTAAGTGGCATCACACTTGCCATTTTAGAACCCAGTGACAGGAAAAGACTGATAGCACTCCTTGCAGAGCTGTCATCAATGGGTACGGAAATCGCGTTTGATAGTAACTTTCGCCCCGCATTATGGCCTGATGACGCGAATCAAACCATTCAGGAGAGTTACAAGGCTTTGCTGGAGTTTTGCTCATTGGCTTTAATTACGCTGGATGATGAACAGGCAATCTGGGGAGATAAAACTTATCAGGAAACTCTCAACCGTTGTAAGCGTTTCGGCACCCAAAAAGTGGTTGTAAAGATGGGAGCGAATGGTTGTGTATATCAAGATTTCTCTCGACACAAAGAGCCGATATCGGTTCCCACGGACATTGTTCGCAACGTAGTGGATACGACTTCCGCAGGCGATTCTTTTAATGGTGGTTTTCTAGCATCTTATCTGACTGGTAAAGACATGAGAACCGCATGTGTGAATGGCAATGCCCTCGCTGGGATCGTAATCCAACATCGCGGTGCGATAGTCTCCAAACAAGAAACAGACATGCTTATTAAAGGCTAATCACCAGTTTGACACATAAGGATAATTCATGAGTTCAATTTCACAACAGCTCAAACAGTTCAGAGTTGTACCTGTTATCGCTGTAGATAACGCCGAGGATATTCTGCCCCTTGGTAAAGTTCTGGTAGAAAATGGTTTACCTGTAGCTGAAGTTACGTTTCGTTCAGATGCAGCGGCTGAAGCCATTCGCTTGTTAAGAGATGCTTACCCGCAGATGCTTATCGGGGCAGGTACGGTTCTGAACCGAGAGCAGGCTATTGAAGCAAAAGAAGCTGGAGCGACCTTTGTTGTTTCACCTGGCTTGAACCCAAATACCGTAAAAGCTTGTCAGGAGTTGGGAATCGAGATCGTACCAGGAATCAACAACCCGAGTGGTGTTGAAGCCGCACTCGAATTGGGTATCAAAACCGTTAAGTTTTTCCCGGCTGAAGCTTCTGGTGGGATTCCTATGATTAAGTCTCTGCTAGCTCCATATACTGAAATTGAGATTATGCCAACGGGCGGGATCAATGCTAAGAACATCTGTGACTACCTTTCTATTCCTAGAGTCGTCGCATGTGGTGGCTCATGGATGGTGGATAAAGGCATGATAGCGCGAGGGGAGTGGGAACAAATTGCCCAACTGACTCGTGATGCGGTTGCTTTAGTGAAGTAAACAACATTGGGTTTATAGTCGTTAGTTAAGAAGAGAGCCAGCGTTATGCTGGCTCTGCGTTATCTGTAATAAGACTATGTTCCATATTTCTTTTGGCTGTCTGAAGGTGATGTCTAAGAGCACCGATGGCACCTATGTCATCACCGGTCAACATTTTGCTGAGTACCGCCATATGCTCTTCAATTGCCACCATGTTTCTCTTTCGCAAATCACTATTATCCCATTGATAATGGTAGTGAAATATCACCGACATAATTTCATAGAACTGTTCCATAAAGGGATTATTTGCCGCAGATAAGATCAGGTAATGAAATGTGCGGTCGAGGTCTGAAAAGGCCTGGTACTCATTCACAACCTCTTCTCTTAGCTCCCGGTGAGACTGAAGCAGGATCTGAGCTTCTTTCCACCTCTGATCATCTTTTGGAAGGTTCATAAATTTACTTAAGGCATGACTTTCCAGCATTTCACGCAGTTCGATAAGGTTCTCTGCGTATCCGTGTTCAAAACGCACCATACGCCAACGGCCTCTTGACGTGTTTTCAATCAGGTTGAACCGAGAGAACTTTATCAGGAACTCGCGAATAACCCGAGTGGAACAGTTGGACTGTTTAGAGAGTTCGAGCTCCGAAAACTCATCTCCGGGCATAATATCTCTGTTTTTTATACACTCGTTAAAATAGAGCTCAAATTCTTTGGTCTGGATTTCATCACTGGATGCTGGTTGTTGAAAAATGTCGGTTTCCTGGGGTAACCGTTCAATGACACACTCGCCCTCAACCAGTTTCAAAATACCCTTTTCACATAAGTCTTTAACGACGTGTCTTATCGTTGTCCGGCTTACACCAAACAGTTCTGAAAGAGAAGATTGAGAGGGTAGTGGTGATGCTATATGTCCCATCGAAATGGCATCTAGCAGTTGATTCGAAGTGCTCTCTCTTAGGTTTTTATTTCTAGCCATTTTTACCTCCACGTGCATTAAATACCATTTAAAAACATAATAAATAGGCATTGATCACGATTTGGCTGGATATTTTTCAGTTAAAAAACCGGCTCGATAAAATTACTGTAACTCCACAAGATATAGAGAAAGAAAATGAAATCGTTAGTTTGTGAAAAGCCATATGAGATGAAGTATGTCGAGTCAGAGATACCTGCAGTGCGTGATGATGAAGTACTGGTTAAGGTAGCGGCTGTTGGTATTTGTGGGACTGATATTCATGCTTATACTGGAAACCAGCCATTTTTTAGCTATCCACGTATTCTAGGACATGAGTTGTGTGGCGAGGTTAAGGCGGTTGGTAGTCAGTCGCAGGATAGATTTGTCGAGGGTGATAAAGTAGCGCTCATTCCTTATGTCTCTTGCAATGAGTGTGCATCATGCAAAAGCGGTAAAACAAACTGTTGCGAAAATATCTCTGTCATTGGAGTTCATCAGGACGGAGGATTCAGTGAATACCTGTCTATTCCGGCCAGCAATGTGCTTAAAGTAAACGGTGTTGATGATAGTACCGCAGCACTGATCGAACCCTTTGCGATCAGTGCTCATGCGGTACGACGTGCTCAATTAGAGAAAGGTGAGCATGTTTTGGTTGTTGGTGCTGGCCCTATTGGGCTTGGTGCAGCAGCCATCGCTGCAGCGGATGGTGCGAAGGTCATTGTTGCAGATACTCAGGCAGAACGTAGAGCCCATGTGGAAAAAGAACTGGGTCTTTTAGCACTTGATCCACTCGCTGATGATTTTGAGTCTGGTTTGCTGGATCACTTTGATGGTTCACTGGCTCAGTCTGTGATTGATGCAACCGGTAACCAGCATGCGATGAACAATGCCGTAAACTTAATTCGTCATGGCGGCAAAATTGTATTTGTTGGGTTGTTCAAAGGAAACCTTGAGTTCAGCGATCCTGACTTCCACAAAAAAGAGACCACAATGATGGGCAGTCGGAATGCGACAATGGAAGATTTCGTAAAAGTACAGCAACTGATGTCTGCAGGGAAACTCGGCTCAGAAATGATGCTTACTCATACCTTTGAGTTCGATACCGTTGGTGACATATACGAAGAGGGTGTTGTTAAGAATCGCGACTTACTTAAAGGTGTGATTGTTTTTTAAGGCCCAAGATGGAACCACTAAGCGTGGTATCTATTCGAGCTTTTCATGATTGTGTATATCAACAGGCGGCCAAATGGTCGCCTTTGTTCTTAAAGGGATTGATTACATGAAGGTTTTACATCTTCGATACTAGAGCTACACTGAAAGCTTAACGGGCGTTAGCATTGACGATGATTAATGCACTATTGAGCCTTGAAACATATATAGTGAATGGATATCGCGATAATGGCATCGACAAAACACGGGTTCAGTGTATTTGCCCTCGTAGGGGCTGTATCTCTCTTTTCCTCTTCAGCATCCGCGCAAAACATCACCCTCCCTGCATTCGAGCTACAGGAAGAGAATGCAATCTTTACCGTTCATACTCAAAGAATCACTCAGCGTAAAAAAGAAGGCGTGTACAACCGCTGGGAGAGTTATTTCGAGAATGGTTTTGTCCGCCATATAACCCGACAGCTACCATTAGACGGAGAAACTGCCCGGTGGAAAGTGGGTTACCTCGAGAGGTACAAAGCTACCGGAGCTTACGAGAATAAGAAGTATGTCAACGACAGACATATGGGCACATCGACAGAAATTGTCCTCAAGGATGGAGAGTATTTTACCGAAAATGAAATGCCCGGCGATGAAATGGAAGGGCCATTTACAGAAGAGGACCGTCAGACCTTTATCAAATTAGTAGGCTCCGAAGGTTTCTATCAAAAAGTCTCGTCAGTCATCACATCCCGTAGATTCAAAGAAGGAGAGAGCTCTCCAATATCACCTGATTTCGAAGCATTTTTTGGAGGAAGCGGATCCATAGAATTAACCAAGCTGAGTGAAAGGTGGGGGCAAAAAACAACCTTATTTACCGTAAAACTCGATGCGTTCAATGGGATGGAAGTGGTAGATGAGTGTGCGTACAGAGTTAGCGCATTGGTCAATGATGGACGGCTTACCGATATCTCCTTTGACTGCGAAATCCGTTTTAAAGGTGAAGACGACATAACAGGTCTGGTCAATGATCGTTTGTCTTACGCTTATAGTGATATAAAAATCAGTGCATTCTCACCAGAGCCGGTAGTCAACATTCACCCTAGAGGCAGCGTTAAAGGAATCAAGTATCTGCCAGAAAGTGGCTTGCTTGCGTATCTGAGTAAAGACGGAATCGATCTGGGCCAGGATAAGGCTTCTTCATGGCTAACCTTCTGGGATCTGAATAAACGTAAAGCGGTTTACACCTCATCCGTTGCTGGTGACAAACTGACGTTCTCACCTAACAGCAATACATTGGCAATCGTTGCTGATAACAGAATGGCGCAAACCTATATTCCCATTGTCGATAAGTTTACCAGCTTCGGGCAGTTCTTCGATTTTGATTTAGATAGAGGCTTTAAGTCATCAGGTGCGATGGGTAAATATATCGTGACTCTGAATGAAAAGAATGAGCTTGAGGTGATAAACCCCGGATACCGTAAATTAATTGAGCGCGTTTCCGTGCCTGATATGCAAGCAGAACAACTTGCTGTCTCTGATGAGGGTAAAGGTATCGTCATCAATCAAAACGGAGAGTTAAGACGGTTTGATGTAGAAATCGATCACTCGCGCTGCAGTAAGAGCAATCATCTGGAATCCTGGTGTAAAGGAGCTCGCGCATATATCGAGTTTGATGACTCCGTTATTTCCTTGCCTGCGTTATTTAAAGAAGCTGAAGAAAGCCAGAACGGTGATGTAAAAGATCTCCCTGTTACTTACCTTGAGATTCACCCAATTAAACCCATCGCTATTTATTGCTCTGAAGACGCCCGCAAGTGTGGAGTGATTAATTACCAGGAGAAAACGCACCAGCAGTTCATTACCACTCAGCTTAGGTTTTCTTCTGATTACGAACAGTTGGTTTCCTACAACGGTAGATACCCTTTAAACGGGCAGGGCGGACAATGGTATGAAAGCGCCTGGTCGATGTTTGGCAACGACTCGTTAGCTGTGGCAAGCGACAAAAATACCGTATTTGTCGGTGGTAGCGAGATTGCTGAGGGAACGAATCAGACGATTGTCGATATTCGTACACTAGAAGATGGCACGCGAATCGACAAGATTAAGGCAACAACGGCTCCGATAACAGGTGCACTTGCTCATGGAGAAGTTATTCTCACGTACTCTTCGGACTTCTTTTCTAACTCGACAACCTATCAGTTTATCTATCTGGATACCTTCAAAGTTGAGCGTCATAAGCTCCCGGTATATATCGAGAATATCGAAGAGCATGAAGGTTATTTTATCTTCTATGGTCGAGACATGATGATTGTTCAGAGCCCGGAAAGCAATAAAGAACCCGGAGTCATTCAAAAGAACATCAATGACAGTGACAAAGTCGCGGGAGGCTTGATATACAGCGTTGGTAATCAGGTATATCGATACCAATTTGCGAGTGGTGAAGAGACGTTGCTATACACGCTTGATGGAGATGTTCATGAGGTCATCGCTTTGGATGATCAGGGCCAGAAAATCGCGGCTCGAATGAACTACGCCAAAGTTGCTCTGCCACATGCGGATAAAGTGATTCAGACTTCGTATGCAAACTCGCCACATGACGCCATGTTAAAAGTCTCTGAGCAGGGGGATTTTCTGCTCGGTGGAGGCTTAGATGGAACAGGCTTTTATAACTCTGCGATTCCTATGATCACTCGTTATGATGTTAACGGTAATCAGAAAGATGTTTTAGCAGTAACCTGGGGCACTCAAACCCAAATGTACTCGCCTGATGGAAAGTATTTGTGGGTTGCTGAGCGCAGCGGCAACATCAGCGTTAAAAGCCTGATCACAGGTACGCTTGTTGAAAGTTTCCCGGCTCATCAGGGCAAGATAACGACGATTAATCGTCTGAGTGAGGGGGTGATAATGACCACCTCTACTGACGGAACTATAAAGCTTTGGAATGAACACATTCGTTATCACGATTTTAATATGTCTAGGTTCTCCACCTCCTTCCCGTTGGTCCAATCGGATATAGGTAAAAGGAACCATAAGCTGATAGCGACCATCATCATAGACAAAGAAGGTGAAGTGATAGCCAGTACACCCGATGGTTATTACTGGGGAACGCCTAAAGGAGTTCACCGAGCCTCGTTTGTTGAGGACAGAGCGCTGTTTGATTATCGTCGGTACGATCTCTTGCTTAACAGACCGGATATCGTTCTGGACCGAATTGGTATCGCAGGCAAGGATCAGCTGGATATCTGGACTCGTCTGGTTGAGGTGAGGAGAAGCCGACAACCTTCGTTGACGAATAATCTTAAGCGAGAAGACGCTCCGTACGACTTTACTCTGACAGGACCGAAGAGTTACCTGGCTGAAGAGCAAATTATTCTGAACTGGCAAACCAACGAGTCTGCAAAAGGTAAGTTGCACATAAGCGTTAATGAATCGCCAGTTTATGGTTTGGAAGGGCAAGATGTCGATGCATCAACAGGCGAGAGTGCTATTGCTCTGTCTGACGGCGTGAATACGATTCGTGCGTACCTGAGTGCGGAAGACGGTACGGTGAGTCGCAGTCAGACCCTGAGTTACTACAAGGTACCATCTGAAACAAAACCTGAATTGTATATTTTGGCGGTTGGTGTGTCTGGATATCAGAACAGCGAGTTGAACCTCAACTACGCAAGTAAAGATGCAAAAGACATCACTGCCTTGTTTGGCGATAGTGAACAGTTTAGCCAGGTTCATGTGCAGACCTTGCTCGATGATCAGGCAACCAAAGATCGAATTGAAGAAGCTCGTGCCTTTATTCAAAAGGCAGGACCCAACGACCGGCTTATCGTCTTTTTTGCCGGACATGGCATGCTTGATCAGCAAGAGAATTACTTCTTTGGAACAACGGATATCAACCCAGAACTGCCACAAGAGAGAGGTTTGAGCTATAAAGCAATTACCGACTTAATAGCCAGCTCTCCTTCAAGGTACAAATTGCTTCTGCTTGATACCTGTCATTCAGGAGAGGTTAATGACCTTGCTTTGGCTGCAAACAGGCCAGTGGCCGAAGGCGTGATTTCCCGTGGTTTTAATGTGAAGAAGCGCAAGAGCAAAGGGGAGAGTAAGGATAACCTCAAACAGTCATATCAGCTTTTGCAAAGTGCGTTTGTAGACTTGCGGGCCAGTACTGGTGCAGTAATCATCAGTGCAGCTGGTGGTCTGGAATATGCGCTGGAAGAGAGTCGCTATAAAAACGGAGTCTTTACTTCTTCGGTTCTGAAAGGTTTGGCAGAGCAGAAAGCAGACAGTAATGGTGATGGTGTAATTACTACGTCGGAACTAAGAGATTATACCTACAGTGAAGTAACCAGACTGACCGGAGGCGCTCAGACCCCGACAACACGAAGCTATAATCTGGATGTGGATTTTGCGCTTTATTAGGTTACTGTATTTGTGAGGTGACGGACCTGATCAATTAAACCAATAAGCTTAGTTAAGAAATCAGCCGGGTGAAAACCCGGCTGATTCGTTGATAAAAGATGCTTATTCCTCAGTTGAAACAATTTGCCAGTATTCGCCTTTGTCTTCTTGCTTTCTGACAAGGGCGCGCTCTTTTGGTGGAACACCTCTTAAGTGATTTACCAGATCTTCGATAACAGGCAGCTTGTTCGCATAGTAAGAGTGAGACTCCGGGATACTCCATGGCGCAGCATTTAACTCGCTGGTATCTATGACATCGAAGTTGTCGACAAGGCTGACCGGCATCCCGAGTCGTTTAGCCTGATTTACTTTTTCGGAGGCGATCAAAGCACCATCATTCTCAGAGGTATACACCGCCCAGTTGGCTGCGAGTTTTCCAATTCGTGGGCCAACCTGATACTTGAACCATTCGCTGTCGACATCCGGAGCGGCCAGAATCACACTACCAAAGCGTAGTGTCTTACCTTCATCGGATAGAGACAGTTCATTCAAAGCGTGCAGAAGAACCTGATTCCCCATACTGTGCGCAACAATATGGATGTTGGCTTCCGGATGACTTGTTTTGAGCTTGGTCAGGAACTCGGCAAGATAGGTGGCACTCCATACTGCGTCTTCACGGTCAGAGGCGTAATCCAGCAGAGAGGCGTTGGAAGGCCATGAAAACAGAACCGGAACGCCGGAGTAGTTGAAGTCATAGGCCATCTGTGCGGTACGTTTTATTGCTGATTTGAACGCAACGTTATATCCGTGAATATAGACGATCAGACTCTGTTTCCACTCACCGCTGCCTTTTTCTACCGGCAGTACATCCCAGAACTCACCTGGTTTCATCTCAGTGACCGACTGAATCAATACATGCTCATTGGCTTTCTTCAACCAGCTGATCGACAAAAATGGCTGTTCAATGCTGCCTTTCTTGTGATTAAAAGGAATTGAGACTTTTGCTTCACCATAGTGGAGCGGGGAAGAAGTATCGCGCGCGCCACCGTAATAATCATCGGAATCAGGGACTGGTTTGCGGGTAGTGCCATAATAGACCGTTTGAATATGGTACTTTTTCTCGCTTGTACTGCGCGACTTAGAGAGAGCAGGAGCCGCTGCAATGGCGCCTGCCAGCTCATTTAATGTCTCATATAACTCATCGGGTTGTGACTTGCTGGCGTTTTGGAACGCGATGTCATGCAACTCAACAATCTGGTCAAATGAAAACCCGGTATCATCGATAAAGTGAGCATCAGGTGCGAGTGGTTGAGAAGGACCAACCATCTTTCGTGCAGCTTCCAAAGCGAAGATCAGAGAATCACTTAATTGATTGCATGAGGTGGCGATGACAGTGACATCTTTGTTGTTGCCCGGACGTTGAATGGTAAACAGGCCATGTAACGAAGTATCCTGAGTCACCCAGACAATAGTTTCTACATCCTTTTGCAGTTTCATCGTCTCAAACGGGGGCTGGGTTGATACCAGGGTGTTTTCAGAATGACCTGAGAGCAGTTGTGGAATGCCATTGGGATAGACGCAGGGCATCGGAACCAGATTAGCGAATGCACTAAATGATACGAATAGACCTGACGCTATGGCAATGAGCGCGTTTAGTCTCAGTCCAAATCTTGATACAGCAGACATTGAATCCTCCGTGAATAATGTTCCTGACTTTACCTGCTTACTAAACTACAATATTTTCAATGAGTTTATACTCAAGTATAGAAAAACAAAAAGTATAGCAACTAGTTTTGTGTTTACCATTTTGTATTTACCACTTTATATTTGCTAAAGCGCTGCTAAAAGGATTTAGGGAGCAAACATGCGTCAGTTATTACTTTCTACCCTGCTTTTCTTCTCTGTTTTTGCACACTCCGCAAGCCAACATGCGATTGTTATCGGTGTTTCTGAGTACCCGAACTTTGAACCTTCTCTTTCACTGCAAGGCCCCAAAAACGATGCGATAAGAGTCTGGAATATGCTGGTTCAGCAAGGGGTAAAGGAGAGCAATATTCAGGTACTTGCTGACGGCGTTGAATCTGCAACGTTGCCAACGAAGAAGAACATCTTTGCTGCTATTCTCAATCTGGAACCGCAGTTAAAGTCCGGTGATTTTGTCTACCTTCATTTTTCAGGTCATGGAAGCCAGCAGCCGACGGACTATAGTGCGGGAAACAGTGACAGTGCTGATGGGCTGGACGAGATTTTCCTTCCCCGCGATGCAGGAGAGTGGAACTACAATATCGGTCAGGTAGAACACAGTATCAGCGACAATGAGATGAACATTTTGCTCACTCGGCTCAGAAACACAGGTGCTGACGTTTGGGTGGTATTTGATTCATGTCACTCAGGGACGATGACAAGAAGCCTTACTGGTCAGGAGTTCAGAAGCCGCAGTGTTCAGGCTAAGGATCTTGGCCTTGCCGATTTTGACCAGCAGAAAGTAAAACAAGCATCCAGAGGTACTTCCGGGCTCAAGCCGGTGGCACTAAATGAAAAAGCAGGGTCTCTGATAAGCTTTGGCTCTGCTCAGAGTAATGAAGAGGCACCGGAAATGGCACTGCCTATGGGCGATAAAGAAGTGCCGCAGGGCTTGTTTACCTATGTGCTAACCTCCATTGTCAGCTCTTATCCTAATATGTCATATCGCCAGTTAGCTCAAGGGATCCTTTCGGTTTACAACAGTGTTCCATGGCATCGAACCACACCGTTATTTGAAGGTGGTGAGAACCTTGATAAGCCAATGTTTCATCGCGATTCAGAAGTTTCAGTCCGTTATCCCGCAGAGATAAAACGAGAGAAGCTGATTGTTCAGGCTGGCCAGCTAAATGGGTTCGAGAAGGGAGCAGTAATTAGCGTTTTCGATGCGATTGATGCAGAAGAACCGGTGGCTTCTTACGAAATCATTGAGTCAGGTTTAGCGACCAGTGTTGCTGAGCTTCGAGTTGGAGCGCTTGAAAAAGAACGAGCATTTATCGAACTGGACTCTCCGGCTTTCCCTAACCCAGTGAGAGTGAAGTGGCAACAGGCACCAACAGCTCAGTGGCATGCTGCGTTGGAAAAGGTACTCAGTTCAAATGACCTATTGAGAAGAACCGTTAAGTGGGTAGGTGCAGATGAATCAGCAGAGTTAAGTCTGTATGTAGCGGATGACAGAGTTTACTTCTTCACGCCAGAAAATATGCGGCTACCTTGCTCATTACAACAAAGGGAAGTGAGCTGTAATGAAATCAACTCAGACGAGCAGTACATCTCTCTGGCGATTGAAAAAAGCAATCCCGATCCTTATGCCACGTTGAACAATGGTCTTTCAAGATATATCCGGGCCAGAAACCTCAAGCGTATGTCGGCAGGTTTTAGCTCTCGTTCTCCAGTCGCTTCTGAAGTACTTCTTAACGACGAGTATCGTGGTCTGGAGCAGGTCATTACTGCGGAAGATGGCGATGAGCTGGTTCTGAGCTTTGTGAATACCAGTAAAAAGCCGGTTGATCTTACGGTTTTGTTTATCGACAGCGGAATGGGTATTTATCAGATCTACCCTGAACCGGGTTATAGCGGACGTCTTTTTGCAGGTGAAGCGGCAGAATTTGAAGGGGTTGTCTCTAGTTCATCGACGGGCGAAGAGCAATTTGTCGTTATTGCGGTACCAACAAGCCGACAGTCTCCTCAGATGTCATTAACGCACTTGCAACAAGAGCCTATGGATAGCGCGTCATTTTATGAAGTGAATCAGGTTGCCAAGAGAGGTAATGGTGGGCTTGATGAAGTGTTTGCCCAGTCTTTAGGGGATATGCCTCAAACACGTGCTTTTAAAAAGAAAGCTAAGGCATCAGAAAAAGCGAGTATCAGCGTGATCAGATTGAGTACCAAGTAAGCGCATGGAAGAAAAACCGCCGATGCAAAGAGAACTAAGATCACTAGCAAAAAAATATTACCGAAAGCATCGGATCCTTGCTCAGTGGTTGCTTTTATTCTTGTTGGGTAGCTGGATGATATTCAGCGACCCATTTGGTGTCGGTTCTGCCAGTGAACGGGCGAGTGAAACCGCATTTTACCGTCTTACCGCAAAGCACTATGACGCGCAGAAGAGCCAGCCAAATATTCTGGTGGTTCTGTTTAATGACCGCTCTATAGATAACTTATATCCCACGCTTCTTGAATCTAACGATTGGCCGCTTTCCTATCTTGATCAGGTCAATTTACTCTCAACGATAATGACACACTCTCCATCTGCGTTGTTTTACGACGTGATGTGGGTGAAACAGCGCTCATTGGATGAAAGTTATGAGCGTGCCGTAAGCAAGCTAAAACTGGTGCAGGAAAAGACACAAGTACCACTATTTTTTGCCAGAGGTGTCGCTGACTCAAAACTGGACGAACATGTGGAAGAGCAACTCAGCGAGTTTACGACTCTGGTTGTGAATGGCTGGGAAGCAAGAGAGGATCTCTATCCACTTTACTCGCAAGGAGCAGAAACAACCGCAACGGCGCTTTATCGAACTTATTGTGAATCAGCCGGATGTCAGCCACCAGAAAGTAATAGTTTGCCAGTCAGTGTCAGATGGAGCGCTAAAGCTGCTCCGGTTCTATTGGAGCATCGTAAACAAGAGTGTGAGGTCACGGACCCAAGTATCTTCGGCGCAGTGTGGAATGGGGGTGAGTATCTGCTACAGAACACCATCCCTGGTTTAAACACTCCAGAGGTAGACCAGCTCTGTCCACCACATCGGGTTCTATTTGCGGACGAGTTGATGGTGCTTGCACGTTCTCCGAATGAAGACGACAGAATTAAACTAAAGAAGTGGATTGAAGACAGCATTGTGCTGGTGGGTGGTCACATTGAAGGTATTCATGACTATGTTATTTCACCGGTTCATGGTGCGCTTCCAGGTGTGTTTTTCCATGCGATGGCACTGGATAATCTTATGGTTTATGAGGATGAGTATATTCGTGATGATCCCAATGCGAAGCTCATAAATCTGATTATCTGGATGGTCTATATTAGTTTGCTATTGGTTGTTCGCAACGTATCTGATCAGTTTTCGAAGTTGTATTGGTTAAAGAACAGTACGAAGCTGTTTAGTGTAGCGTACGTGGCGATAGTGATTGGTATTGTTTTTGGAGTACTGCATCTTTCACCGTCAAACTGGATTTCGATATTGGCGTTAGGCTGGCTGGGTAACAAGCTAATCGAAAGGCTTGATAAAGCTCATTTAAGACAGGAGGCTGACTGATGTTACTTAGACATTTTAAGAAACTTAGCCTCGCTATGGCGCTAGTGTTCTCCAACCAGCTTTACGCAACGAACATCGTCGAAGAGTGGCTTTTGCCCGCTGTTGATCTCGAGTATGCGGATGGCAGCTGGAAAGTTATCGCTGTTAAAAAGCTTCCGCGCCCTCCGTTTACGGTGCTGGAAGAAAGAGGCGACAAGCTTAGGGTTAATATCCGCAGAGTAGGGCTCGTCTGGGTTGGTCGTTCTTCTGTCAGGCTCAGTAACGAGTCTATAGTGCTGAGTTGCCAGGACACTCAAGTATCCAGAGCACGAGACTTCCAGAACTTTGGAATGCGAGGAAATGCTGAGGAGACATCTATTAGTTGTTTGGATGAGGGGGAAGGTCCATAGACGCTTTATCTATATATTTTTCTATCAGTCTTTCAACTTCACCACTCTCGATCATTTCTCGTAGCTTGGCATTGAACTGAGGTAGGTATTCTATGAAAGGAGAAGATTTTGAAAAAGCGATATATTCTTTTTCTGTATTGACTGCAACAGGAAGAATGGTGATTTTATCTGTTAACTCAAGCTGCTTACTTAAAATTCGGGCGTGATTTTCGGTAGTAATCATATACTCAATCCTACCGTGTAGTAACTTCATAAAGTTTTGCGTTGTACTGTAGACGTTTTCAATGTCTAGATGAGCTTCGATATATCTGTCAAATTCGTCACCCCAGCTATAATCCAAAACAGAGCCGCCGGTGCGACCAACCAGATCTGCCCATTGATTAAACGGGAACTCGTGCCCTTTTCTGGTTATCAGTACAGTTCTGACCTCTGAAAAGTGCGTATCAGAATAGGTGAGAAACTGTTCTCTTTCCGTATTGAAATATAAACTGACAATCACATCAATACGCCCTTGTCGCGTCAGTTCAAGCACCCTTGCCCAAGGGTAAGTCTGGGATTCCACGGTAATCCCCATTTCCGAAAATATCCTTTCTGCGATTTCAGGCCCTACACCGATGAGCTTGTTGTTTTCAAGCCAGCTCATCGGAGCATAATCCGAGGCAGCTGAATAAATCAGTGTCTCTTTCGCCGAAACAGGCCCGAGACAAAAAATAAGATACAACAAACTACTTAATAAAGTTCTCATAAAAAATCTGTGGTCTGCAGCAGCACCCGATAACGGAAGTATAGAGACCAAATTCAAAGACTTCCATAAACGGAAATCTTACTAGATCCAAAGGTTGAGTATGTGCATTACCACGCGGAGCGTGGGAACGAGCTGCCCGAGGTCAATTCATTCGTGATACGCCCCCTCAACTGAACTCACAACAAAGGTTTCGACCTTGATATTTTCAGACCAGTAATCAGCCCTCCAGCCTCCTTTTAACTTGAGGTGGCGGATAAACTCGTGCGGGTTGGGTAGTTTCTCCCATACCTGTGGCAAAAATACCGCTCTTCGATGACCTTCAGATAAAATCAAACCTATCTTGTTTTGGCTAAGAAATTCTTCCAGCTCTTGTTGGGATGAACAGGATTTTGGTTTCGGGATAGAAAGAACTGAGACTTCGACGGTTAAAGCTGAGAGTTGCTGGGCTTCTAGAGGAGGGAAGCGAGTATCTTCACAGCAACTCGAGCGCGCTTTTCTGGCAACCTCTTCGGCTAGTGAGTAGTTTGATGAAGGATAGATAGAGCCCAAGCAGCCTTGCAGCTCCCCATCCACTTCAAGAGTAACAAAACATCCTGCTGGTTCTCTGAGTTTGTGTGGCAGGCTTTCTGTATCTGGAATTGTGACGGGTTTATTGGTTATATACTCGTTGATCGCTGATTTTGCGATATCCAAAAGGATATTGAGTTCTTCTTTATTCAGGTGCGGTAACAGTGTAACTGGCATAACCAACCACTCTCGATTTATCTCCGGCGGTATCACCGGAATTTACTAACTCCATTTGCTGCATCTTGCAGCCTTCTTGCTCTGCCAGGACCAGCAGTGTATTAATCGCAGTGCAACCACACGCCATTTCGGGCGTTAAGTCGGGTTCGTAGTGCTCGATATGATCGCAACTCTCTTTGTCTATCTGCCGTGCATCTTTATATGGATGGAAGTGGCTAAGATCGCTACTGATAACAAAGAGGGTTTCTTCATCTTCCCACAATGGTTTAAGTAATGTTGCAAGTGTTTGCGGGGTGATGTAACCAGTGAGTATTGGTAACAGTACAAAGTTATTCAGGCATATCTGTAAGAACGGGAGCTGAACCTCTAAGCTATGTTCCGGTGTATGAATTTCATCGCTGGCAATGGCTTCCTCTGATTTTATCAGCCTCTGCTTTGTAGGTTCGTCTATCGGTATTTCCCCTAACGGTGAGGTGAAGATATCGGCTTCAGGTATCGCAAAACCATCAAAGCTGAAATAGTGACTGGGCCCAATTAAAACAACGCGGTTGAAACCATCAGATATGCGGGTGACTTGCTTGTATGCTTTTGCGGCTGTAGGCCCGGAGTAGACATAACCTGCATGAGGCACAATAAGCGCTTTCAGCTTGCCAGCGCTTATTGGAGGAACGTCAGCTTTGCTTAACCACTGGTTAATCTGAGATGTGAGGTCTGGAGCCGAATCATCGTAGAAGCGGCCCGCAACAGCCGGGTATCGGGTTGTCATATCTGAGCCTATATTTAGTACAGGGGTTTTATTCAGTATAGAAGTAAATAACACTTGGGTCTGCGTAATATGTCTTTCACTCATGGAACAGTAAAAACACGTTATTGGCACCGCCTGAATGATGGCAGGGTTGTTTGCGATCTGTGTCCGAGGGAATGTTCGTTAAGGGACGGCAAGCGTGGAGCATGCTTTGTGCGACAAGCCATTGACGGTGAAATTGTGCTGACCAGTTATGGCCGTAGCAGTGGTTTTGCTATCGATCCTATCGAAAAGAAACCCCTTAATCACTTCTATCCCGGTAGTAAGGTGCTCTCTTTTGGTACTGCAGGCTGCAATTTGGGGTGTAAGTTTTGCCAGAACTGGAACATCAGTAAATCTCGGAAAATGGATACCATTGCAATGGAGGCAAGCCCAGAACAAATTGCAAAGATCGCTGCATATGAAGAGTGTAAAAGTGTCGCCTTTACTTACAACGACCCAGTGATTTTTATGGAGTACGCGGTGGATACCGCGATAGCTTGTCATGAACTAGGGATAAAAAGTGTTGCTGTTAGCGCGGGGTATATCTCGACAGAGCCACGAGTTGAGTTTTATAAACATATGGATGCCGCCAATATTGACCTTAAAGCATTTACAGAGCGTTTCTATCGCAAGATGTGTAGTGGTCATCTCACACCGGTTTTAGAAACATTACAGTACTTAAAACACGAAACCGACGTCTGGTTGGAGGTCACTACCTTGCTGATCCCGGGGGAAAACGATTCAGACTCTGAGCTGGAAGCAATGTGCCTTTGGATCTATGAGAACCTTGGCTCAGATGTACCGCTGCATTTTAGTGCCTATCACCCAGACTTTAAAATTGTCGATATCCCAAGGACACCGTTGCAAACACTTCTAAAGGCAAGAAAGATTGCGTTAGGTCAGGGAATAAACCATGTGTATATCGGGAATGCCATTGACCCGGAATCAGAGAGTACTTTATGCCCCGGTTGCAAGCGCAAGGTGATTGAACGTGAAAGGTACTTTGTAAAAAATAATCGGGTTACGAAGCAGGGGAAATGCCCCTTCTGCGATACTTCGATTCCGGGGCACTTTGACAGTTAGTTAATGTTAAGCGGTATCACTTTGTTTAATACAATCAGCCACTATCGCGTAGCTTAGTTTTTGAGATTTCGACTGATACATGGCTTTGTCAGTCTTCTCAATAAGACTGATCAGATTGTCATCGTCTTTCGGTAAGCTTCCGATTCCGATACTGACACCCACCTGAACTTCTTTGTCGATTTTGTCGATATAGATGGGGTTTGTAATGACAGACTGGATTTTATTTCCAAAACCCTTCAATTCATATTCCAGATTGGCTGGATCGTTAATAGCAAAGAGGATAAGAAACTCATCACCACCTAAACGAAAGCACAAGTCAGAGTTTCTGAACTGCGCCTTGAATCTTCTGGAGAGCTCAACTAAAAGAAGATCCCCGATATCATGACCATAGGTATCATTGATGGCTTTGAACCCGTTGAGGTCCAGATTTGCAACACCTAGATAAGTAGAGCCATTTATCGCTACGTACTCTTTACCTGTCAGACTTTCCAAATGACGTTTATTGAACAGGCCTGTTAGGGCATCGGTGGATGCTTCGCTTTTGAGTTCAGTAATCAGATTTTGAACCGAAGAGTAATCGTGAATGGTAGCAATAGCACAAGGCTTGTTATCAAAAATGATGTTAGCGATGGAAATTTTGGCACTAAAACGCCTACCGTTTGCATCCACACAAGGCATAACGCCTCTGGACATCATCATCTTTGCCTGAGACTTATTATTAATAAAGTGACTCACTTTATGGCGGTGGTGCTTTACCGATTTGGAGAGCATAAGTTGTTCTATCGTCATCTCTGTCATTTCGTCGGTAGAATAACCAAACAGCTTGGCACAAGACTCGTTGGCGAAAATAATGTTTGAGTCGGGATCAGTGATAAGAGTGGCATCAATCAAAAAATTTAAAAATGTCGCTATTTCGTTTATTTTCCCCATTAGAAACCTCGGGTATTTAGTTGTTATTTATGACTTATTTTTATGATATTTAGAATATTATAATTCAATCATGAAGTTTTCGAAGAGGCTCATAATAATTCACATTCGAAGCGTACTTTTCTGGCTTCTCCGAGCGTGCAGTCAGTGAGCTGCATGAGTTCAGAAAGGGTAATTGTCGGATTTTCCAACAGTAGGCGTTTTATCTTAGCCTCTTTAGGCTCAAGCTTATCCTGATGGTGCATCAGCCCTTCCTGCATCTTTTTAATTAAGAACGCTGGATTTTCCAGTTCGGATTTCAATAAATGTTGGTAGAACTCGTTCTGATGAGTGGCAAGTCCGGTTATCTGCCAGTTTCTGGAGCGACGAACTCTGCTTAGCTTGCAGCCAAATCTTGTTGCGATACTTCGAGCCTTTTTAGCTTCGTCACCCCCAATGCGGTGTATCAGTGAGGGCAGGGCGATGGTGATTACCGTATCGGGCATTAATGACTTCCTGAAATTGAATCTTTAGTCCAAAAAGGCGGATAAGATAACTGTAAAACTGAGACAGAAACAAGAAAATCTCATCCTTCTCAACTCGTTGAGCTCCTTAGTCTAACGTTATAAATGTCGAAAGTCAGATAAGGAGAACAATAATGCTTTTTATCACCAATCGTACAGCAATGCAGTCGGCCAGATCCAAATTAAACAGACGGATCAGTTTTAATTATGACAATACAAGTCCATCCGCTTACCTCTATTTCTGTGAGAGGACAGGGAAGGATGAGTATAAAGAGATTAAACAGGATGCCTTTTTCTCCCAGCTAAAAGCGTTGCCAAATGACACCCAGATTCTTTTTTATCTTCACGGTTTCAACAACAATATGGAGCCGCATATTTTCAATAATGCCAAGGCTTTACAAAAGTTGATCAACAAGCAGTCAGATAAAGAAAAGCTGGTTAAAGTTATCCCACTTATCTGGCCATGTGATGATGACAGTCCGATACACTTTGCTGATGACTACTACGATGATCAGGATGCTGCGGATGGTAGTGGTCTGGCATTTTCCCGATTACTAGGTAAGTTCGATAAGTGGAAACAAGCGGAAGCTCAGACAAAAGAGCCGTGTCTAAAAAGAATTAACATTCTGGCTCATTCGATGGGAAATAGGGTGTTAAAGAATGCATTGAAAAAATGGGCTGAAGACTACTCGAACTCCAATATGCCACAGCTGTTTAGGAATGTGTTCATGGTTGCTGCAGATGTTAAGAACGAGATTTTAGAAAAAGGTGAGGAAGGCGAATTTATTGTGGATTCTGCGCGTAATGTTGTCGTCTATTACGCGAATGATGACCTGGCTATGCCGGCCTCTAAAATTGCCAACTCATTGAGTTTGAAAACCATGTCTCGTCGCATGGGGATGACAGGACCGGAAGACATGAGCAAACTGCCGAAGAAAGTTTATGAGGTTGATTGTGATGACTTTAACAATAAGTTTGATAAGCCCAAAGGGCACTCTTATTTCCTAACGGGGGATGGTGACCGAGTGAGTCCAGTCATTCCTCATTTGACTAAGATAATTGAAACCGGTCGGGTTCCGGGGAAACGGAGTGACCGGCTAACGGATGATTAATCTGCTTAGAGTAGGGTTGGACTAACTAAAGTAGCTCTCAAGTACCTTAGAGAGTCGGCCAACCGCAATTTCGAGCTCACTTTCGGTAGCGTTACTGAAATTCAGACGTAGCGCTGCTTTTTTATCTGCGGTAGCAGGATAAAACACATCACTCGGAACAACCGCAACACCTTCAGCAAGCAACGACTTCGCCAGAGCAAAGGTGTCACATTCAGGGATCGTTACCCAGATAAACATGCCTCCCTCGACACTATTTACCCCACACTCTTTCGGCAGATGAGCGTTTAACTCGTCGATAAGTTTTTGATATCGCTTCTTATAAAGACCTCTGATGGTATCAATGTGTTTCGGGAAATCTTTATTCTTAAGCAACCCTAAAAGCAATGCCTGCATTGGAACACTGGAGTGGAGGTCCGCGCCCTGTTTTACTTTGATCATTGGTTCAATATACCCGGACTTACCGGTAACGATACCCATGCGCAGGCCCGGTGACGCTATTTTGGAGAATGAACGAAGGACAATGGAGTTCTCTGGGCAAAAGCTTGAAACCAGAGGTAAAACCTCACCTGTGAACCTTAGGTCGCGGTATGGAGCATCCTCTACCAGAGCAACGTTGTACACTTTACAAAGCTCGGCCACTTTCTTGCGAACTTCTAACGACCAACACACACCTGTCGGGTTATGGAAATCTGGAACGGTATAGAACAGCTTTGGCTTCTCTGCGGCAAAGCAAGTCTCTAGTTTATCTAAATCGGGGCCATGCTGGTTCTGGGGTACGGTGAGCATATTGGCCTGAACCAGTCCGAACACCTGCATCGCTCCCAGATAACTTGGTGCCTCCATCACAACTTTGTCACCTGGATTGATAAAAGCTCGTGCTATTAGGTCCAGTCCTTGTTGAGAGCCCGTTGTTACCATGACCTGTTGGCTTTCCGAAAGCTCAAAGTGGTTACTCAAGTGGTCCAAAAGGGGACCATATCCGGCGGTATTACTGTACTGGAAGACTTCAGGCATATCGGCCATGCCAGTCAGGGTCTCTTTCATCAATGAGATAGGGAAAGTATCAGCGTCAGGCAGACCACCGGCCAGTGAAATCACATTTGGATCATTAGCGGCATCAAGAATCTCGCGAATGTATGAAGATTGAATTTGTTGGAGTGAACGTGCGATTTCCATATGGGTTCCTGATGCAGATGAGTATTCGACAAATAATGATGTTGAAATAGGATAAAATGAGTTGAGATGAATATCATGTCCATTTATGCTTGTTGATATGTCCATTTATGCTATTTTTTATGCCTTCAATCAATTTGCACGCTCAGCAGGTTTCCAGAATCAATGATGTGTTGTTTTACATTCATCAGGATATCAGTCGGGATCTGCCCGCAATTGAGCTGGCAAACATAGCAGCTTATTCTGAGCAGCACTTTCACCGAACTTTTAAAGCCATTGTGGGTGAGTCAGTACATCAGTACATCAGAAGTACACGCATGGAGTACGCAGCTAATCAGCTTACCTTCGACACAAGGGCTACTGTACTGGAAGTCGCCAATAAATCGGGTTTTAGTTCGGTATCTTCTTTTAGCCGTGCGTTTAAAAGTGTGTTTGATGTTTCCCCTGGGGAGTGGCGAAATACAGAGAGCCAGAACGAGAACAAGCCCTACTTAGCGGATACAGAGATAGCGGCGAGCTATGAACGTTTGTCTGAGTGGAATGTTCCAGAACCTCAGATAGTTGAAGTATCAGGACGTCATGTGGCTTATGTGCGTCATTTGGGATATAACCGCTCGATAAGAAATGCGTGGTTATTGTTAAAGGCCTGGGCAGGTAGTGAGGGAAGGGAGTTTAAAACTCAGTATGGGTTACATCATTCTAATCCTGCATGGGTTGAGCTAGACAAGTGTCGCTATGTTGCTTGTATCGAGATAGACACACCTCTAAAACAAAGAGGGATAGTGAATCAGTTAACGATTCCCGGAGGGTTGTACGCTTGTTTCAGGTTGAGAGGAAAATACGGTGAGTTGCTACCCCAAATCAGCCGGATACAGGAACAATGGTTACCCGCATCCGGTTTTAAAATGGGCTCAACACCAGCGTATGTGAAGTACATTAAGAACCATTTTATCGCCGATGATGAAAGGTTCGAGCTGGTGTTTCATTTACCAGTCAGCTTTTACTGAGCGCAGTTTGCCCGAACTGTTAGAGCCTCCACAGACTCTTTTAGAACGTTGTTTTTCAGTTGCGACACTTCCGCCATCGAACATTCTTTGGTAGCGAGGTAACATGGTTTCATTACCCATGGTTCCACCCTGATGAATATAGAGCAGGTTTCTCCCCGTGTTTGCAGGAAGCCAGTCTTTTAAACAGCGCCACATCAGTGGATCGTAGAGTAACTCAAACTCAACGTGTGTCTGCTCTTCCAACTCTTGCCAGGTTTTGTAGTTTTCCTGTTCAAGACGGCCGAAATGGTGTTTGTGCTCCGTGCCTAATATCGTCGGCTTTGGTGATTCACTATCCAGTTCGTTAAACTGTTCAGTTAGGTACTCTTCACCTCCAACACATGCACACGTCAGAACTTCAATACCAAACTGATGCAAATGTTTCTGTAAATAGAGAGCGGTTGTGCCTGTACCCGACGGTAGAGCTACAGTTAGTTCTTCCATTCGCTCCATCATCTTCCAGTTCACAATTTCATCAGCCAGTTGTTTCACCCCTTCTTCAGCAAGCGGACTGCGGCCACCTTCCGGAATAATAAGGTAACCAGGCTCATTAGCGTAGGTATCTTCGATGTACTGAGAAGGGTGTCTTTCACCACGATCTTCCAGCTGTGATAAGTCAATGACTTCCGCACCCATTTCAATTGCACCACGGTAATTTCCCATAGGGCGATCTTTAATAAATGAAGGTATATGATCGACGTAAAATTTCAGCTTCCACCCTCGGCATGCCGAGAGAACCGCTAGAGAATATAGAGAGTTTGCCTGAGCAGAGCCGTATCCTACAAGTGTGTGTACTTCAGAAAAGTCACCGTTCAGAAGTGCAAGGAACTTACGTGCTTTGTTGCCTGAGAACTGCGAATGCAATAAATCATCACGTTTCAGGTGAAAGGGGTGCCCATGAAAACAGTGTCTTGTTATCGGGCTATCTGAGAGCTTCATAGCAAAGGCTATATTGATTCAGTTATTGAAAAAAGGTGGCAGATTCTAGCAGAAATAAAAAGAAAATGAAGGGAATCATCCATTCATTTTCCTAATTATGTAGCCACCCGTTTGGGCATCAAAACCGATATCTATCGCTATTGCTTGATTTGATTAACTTTAGCAGCCATTTGTCACTTGTTTACACTCCAGCTTACCAGTGTCGCTGTCTTGTCTTATTTCAACATGACACTCGGTATTGTCAGCGTCCCACTTAATGCTATCCAGTGTTACCACAGTGTATTGATGAGATTGGTTGTCCTTGATATCGAGAACAGAGTAGCCGCTCAATTCTACACCTTTAGTTATGTTTTTCTTATTGGTAACAATATGACCATATTTGGTTTTGATTTTTGTATCACCAACTTTCACGATGCCGTCAAGCTCTCGGTCTATCCCTTTGATAGCGGCTTTTCCAAAAACGATGTTATCGGCCGCTCGAATCGCACCTTCGGCGCCTTTGAGTGTGCTTACTCGTGCATCGGATTGTAGGTTCAAAAATTTTGGTGCAGCAGTTGCAGACAAAATGCCGACGATAACGATGACCACAACCATTTCGATCAACGTAAAACCAGACTGTTTTTTCATTTATGTTTCCTTAGGATCAATTTTTCACAAATAATACTCATGAGTGAAACCATATCAACCATTGATGATCATTAATGACATTAAAATGACATTTATCTATTGAGTGATGAAATCATGCATGATTAAATAATTTCATAGTCGTCGCATGTAGGGTTTTAGTGCGTCATAAATGATTGGTTAGGTGACTGTCGCGAGCCATTTGATGGTCATATCCCGAGTTTAAGGTAAAAGTATGTTTAAGTTTTTTGTTAAACGGCCAAAGTTTGCTGTTGTGATAAGCATCCTTATCACACTAGTCGGAGTTTTAGCTGCGATGCAGTCACCAATTGGGCGCTACCCTGATGTCTCTCCGGTCACCATTGAAGTCTATACGTGGATGGATGGTGCAAGTGCGGAAGTTGTCGCGAAGTCCGTCGCGCCCGTGATAGAGCAGCGAGTTAATGGTACGCCTGGAATGGAGTACATGAAGAGTACGAATAACTCTGATGGTTCGTATTATCTTCAGGTGGTGTTTAACAACTCGGTAGATCCAGACCGGGCTGCCACCCTGGTTAAAAACCGCGTTGACCTTGCGATGCCAGAGCTACCAAGTTCAGTGATAAACAATGGCGTTACGGTTGAAAAGTTCACCAGCGGAATGGTGATGGCTGTCGCTGTAACCGATGAAACAGGGGTATCTGACGAGTTAGAAATTAATGCGTTTTCAGGTGGTGAACTAAAAGAGTCACTACAGCGAATTAACGGTGTATCCAAAGTCCAGATTATCGGTGAGAAAAAGTACGCCATGCGTATCTGGACCGACCCCGTAAAGATGGCGAAGTACAGAGTAAACATCGATGATGTTGGCTATGCCATTACCGCTCAAAATAAGATTGCGGGTGCGGGACGGATCGTTGGTGACAAGCTAGAATACTCCCTTTCCGTTGACGGTGGCTTAGATGAGAAGGCAGAGTTTGAGAACATCGTTATACGTAACGCGTCATTATCTAAAAAGATTCTTCTTAAAGATGTTGCCAGTGTTGAGCTGGGTAGTGAAAGCTACGTGGCAAACGCATATGTAGACAGCGGTGAAGGCTCACTCATCTTTATTTACCGCACACCAGATGCTAACGCGATGGATGTCGGTACACAGGTCAAAGAGCTGATCTCCAGTATTGATACTAAGTTCAAAGTTGAACCTGTTTACGACACAACGGAGTTTGTCGCGGGTGCCATTTACACCGTGATTGAAACCCTTGTGCTTGCGGTTGCGATTGTATCTCTGGTGACACTGGTGTTTATGCAGTCTATTCGTCTGACACTTATTACCATCACAGCGATCCCTGTATCACTGGTTGGTACTTTCGCCTTTATGCGAGCCTTTGGTATTGATATCAACATCATATCAATGTTTGGCTTGGTGATGGCTATTGGTATTGTTGTTGATGCCGCCATTATCGTGATTGAAAATGCCGAAGCGAAATTGCATGACAATCCTGATATGTCTATAGACGAAGCCATTATTGAAACGGGAAAGGTTGTTGTTTCCCCAATTGTCGCGAGTGCGCTGGTGCTTTTGGCCGTATTTGCACCGACAGTTTTTATGGATGGTATGACAGGTATCATTTTTGGTCAGTTTGGTATCGTGCTTTGTTCTTCGGTAGTAGTGAGTACCGTAGTGGCACTGACACTAACGCCTGCGCTATGCGCTTTGTTTATGAAGCGTGAAAAGAAAGGTGTCATTGCATGTAGCATAGACAAACTCATCTCTTTCAAGATTGGTGGATTTACCCTGTTAACCAAAGGAGCAGTTCGTCTGCCTGTCCTTTCAATCGCGCTTTTGGGTGGTTTGCTTTATCTGACTGCTCAGGAAACCCAGCAACTTAGCCAAGGAATGCTACCCGAAGAAGACACCAACGGTGTATTTGTTATTGCCTCTTTCCCTCCTGGCACGTCGCTTTCAGTAACAGACGCAGCATTTAAAAATCTTAGTGACGAGGTGATGCAGCTTGATGGTGTAAAAAACGTGATTGGTGCAAGTGGTTTTAATCTGCTTACCAGCTCACCAGAAATGAACTCATTGATGATGGTGGCTACTATGCCACCGATGACTGAGCGGGATGTCTCTGATGCAGATTTAGCTGAAGCCATCAACGGTTTGCTTGCGAACAAAGTTGAAGATGGTTTGTATGGGTTTGCTTTTAAGCCGCCAGTGATTCCCGAGCTGGGTACGGTGAATGGTGTAAGCCTGACGATCAATGACTCGAAGTCACGTTCTCCTGCTGAGCTGGCTGTTTTGGTTGGAGGCATTCTTGAAAAACTCAATGCCAGTGATGAAATTGAAATGGCGTACACCCAGTTCAATGTCGACAAACCGGCACTCAAGCTCAACCTTGATAGGCTTGCATTAGATAAGTATGGAGCGGATTATTCTAGTGTAGTAACGGGCTTGCAGACATTTATGGGTGGTATGTACATCAATACCTTCAACATGAACGGTCGAAATTACAAAGTGATGCTGCAAAATGATCCAAACTTCAGGAAAAATCAGGAAGCCCTGGCGCACCTCAACTTCGTACAACACAATGGCCGTGCCATTCCTGCAACTAAGGTGCTGTCTATAGAAGAGATTTATGTTCCTTCATTCCTAGACCGTTTCAATGCGACACAATCTGTTGCGATTGATGCGATTCCATCTGTTTCCAGTGGCGATGCGATTGCTTTTATACAAGAGATGGAGCTGCCTGAAGGGATCAGTATCGAGTTTACTGGTACTGCGCTGGAAGAGATCAAAGCCGGCAATCAGGTTGTTGTCGTGTTTTCTCTAGCTTTACTAATCTGCTTCCTGGTGCTGGTTGCGCTGTATGAGTCATGGTTAATTCCAACCGTAATCATGCTAACGGTACCAACGGCTGTAACGGGTATTGTGGGTGGTGTTATGTGGTTAGGTGGCGACATCAATATGCTGACTCAGCTAAGCGCCGTGTTGCTGATTGGTATGACAGTACGAAATGCTATTCTTATCGTAGAGTTTGCAAAAACACTGCGTGAACAAGGCAGTTTGAGTATCAAAGAGGCAGCCGTCGAAGCGCTCCGTCAAAGGGCTCGTGCGGTATTTATGACTGCCTTTAGTTTTGGTGTGGGTCTGGTGCCACTGATGCTCGCAAGCGGTGTTGGATGTGGCGGTCAGAAGGCGCTAGGCTTTGCTTCATTTGGTGGTATTGTTACCGCAACTTTTATCGGCTGTATTTTTGCTTGCGTGTTTTTTGTAATCATTCAGCAGATACGAGAGCTGGGTAAAGCAAAACCAGCCACTTAAATTGTATTCAGAGTAGGTTGGGGTATTTACTTCAACCTCAAGAACTCTTTCTTAATGCCTGCGGAGCACAGAAAAAAATGAAAGTCGACGTTATTAAATTATCAAGCTTACTCTTATTAAGCATTAGTATTTTAGGTTGCACAAAAGAAATAACAGAAGAACCTATCGGTATGGCAAATCCGGCCAGCGAATATTGTGCAGAACTTGGTGGTGAATCTATTATCAAGGAGACCGATGATGGTCAGGTTGGATATTGTAAGCTCGATGATGGAGTGCTTATAGAAGAGTGGGATTTGTATCGATCACGTTAAAATTGCAGATGTTTGAATTAAATAACTGCTATTTCAGAACTTAAACTCAATCTTGTGACTTTTGTATAAAACGTGTTTGATATATGCGCCATAATGAATACCAACAGGTTTTGTCCGAGTCAAAAATAATATGAAAAAAACGAAAACAAATATCGCAGTTGGTTTCGCACTGGTATTTAGCGCGGCAACAAGTGCTGATAACTTTATTACAGACTCAGTGAATGATGACATTGTTGAGGCCGGCGATATTATTCAAATCGCTCTCCCTGCAACCGGTTTATTTGCTGCGTGGGTTCATGATGATTTCGAAGGAGCCAAGCAACAGGTTTACACACTGGGTAGTACAATCGCCATGGTGGGGACCGGGAAATTTGTCGTTGGCAGAACTCGCCCAAATAAATCTAACACCGCATCTTATCCATCTGGTCATACAGCAGCAGCATTTTCCGGAGCCTCTTTTCTGTATAACCGTTACGGAGCAAGTTGGGGTTTGCCAGCATACGCAGCCGCGACGTTTGTGGGTGCGAGTCGTGTTCATGGAAATCGCCATTACGCTGATGACGTATTGGCGGGTGGCGGTATCGCATTTTTAAACAGCCGCTATTGGGTTTCTGAATTTGAACCCGACGGTGTGAACGTTTTGGCTGTTCCCAAAGATGATGGCGTGATGCTGACGGTACAAATCGATAACCAGGCATTTGATTACAACAAATCGACGAAGCAGAGGACAGTCTCTGCGAAAGATTACCGCTACAAACATAGCTTTACGCTGAATTTAGGAGCGGATCTACACGATTCGATGGGCGACATCGATAGCAACCCTACTTTCGAGCATTCAAAGCCACTAGACCCGAATCAGCCTTTTTCAAGCGCATTGTATGAGTACAAACTCGACAAAGATACTTCGATAGAGTTCAACCTGAGCCCAAATGAAACGCGTAGGGAAGGGACCATAATCGGATCTCTGACGCTTGATAAGACCACATACAATGAAGGTGAAGAGTTTATCGCATCTCTTCGCCAATGGGGCTTTGGCGCCAACTACCTGAAACAGTGGCGTGTGAATGAGGATCTGTTTTTATCAGCTGGTGGTGGTCTGTTTGGTTACTATATCGAGTTGCAATCAGAGCTGACTGGGGGCGGCAAGTATGAGTCAATAAGGGATAACCTACTGCTTCCTTCTGTTGCCGCGAAAGCGCAATACTACTTAGCACCAAAATGGTCTGTTACGAGCCGAATGGATTTACAGTATTTCGATGATCACTCCTTCTACGCAGAAGCGGGCATACACTACCATGTGACACCTTCATGGCAGGTGGGCGCTCAATATGGTTATGCATATAGTAACTGGAGGGATATCAAATTAAGCTACGAATCCCAGGTGGCGATGCTAAGTATTACCAACCGCTTTTAAAGAGTTACTCAATAAGGAAGAGCCGCCTGTAGTTATTTGGTGGCTCTTCGAGTATTTAAAACTATAGAACTATTGCTATCTACGCTTAGCCCAAGTCCCCCAGCATGCAATGCCGAGAACCTCTATTTCATCTTCAGGTAGAGAGTGAATCGGGTTTTTAGAAGTATCATCGCCATACCATACATGGACGGTATCTGCGACTTTAACCAGTGTAAAAAAGTCGGGTATTGGGTTGTCACCGATTCTGGCTAAGACCAAGTCGTCGTTTACCCAGTTCTTATCCAGATCGATCAGTGCAGCGCAATCCCAAGTATGGGAGATGTTTCCCTGAGCTGGGTACACCACACCAAAATGTCCGCTGTGCTCTTTATGTACAGGCATCTTAGTTACTATAGGAGCTTCTCCTGTTTCCAGAAACTTAGCAATATCGGCACGGCTATACACGTTTACCGTGACCGCTTCACTGGTCACCATCTGATTGACAGTATCTTCGTCTGTGTACTTATCACCGATACCAAATGCCAACCAGTGTGGCTGGACACCCAAATACCTGGCGATTTCAGAGATTTCTTCTACGCTCGGATAGGTTCGGTTATCAGATCTAGATAAGTATCTTCCTACCGTCGCTTTTCCTTTACCAATTCCAATTGCAAGGCTTGCGTTGGTCTCGCGCCGTTCTTTGAGCAGCGCGATTATTCTGTCCTGATAGTTCTCATGCATTGAAGATTTACCCATCTGTAATAGTTCTTGAAATCAAATATGAAACATACCGGAACATAATTCACTCGAGTGTGATATTCAATAGTATTCAAGAAAAAATGGAACATGAATCATCTATATGCTGTCCTCTGGTCCTGTTTTCACTCCTTTTTCGTAACAAATTCAGAACAAATGAATCAAAAATGATTCGGTAAATGTCATGCTTGGTTCAGGAATGTCAATCGAATGTCAATTGTGTTCCGATTTCAAAAATGATTATTCACATTTGAAATATGACTGTGTAATATCCACTTCGAAATCAAATATGAGGCTGAACCTTGATTATGTGTCATATATAGTGCTTGAGGTTGGTCAAATTTAATCGCTCCACACATCATAGGAAACACAAATGAAAAAAGTAGCAGTAGCATCAGCAGTATTGGCAGCCATCACAGCTTCTTCTGCGTTCGCGAATACCTCTATCGAGGTTTACTCTGATCGTAGCACTTCTGATAGCAAGTTCTTTGAAGGCGCTAAAGGTGCGACACAGGGTATTATTATTGGCCACTCTCCGATGGATAATCTTGGCCTTGCTGCAGAATTCACAACCAACAAAGAAATTGATCTTGGTGCAGCATACAAGTTCGACTTGTCAGAGAACTTCTACGTAAAACCTCAGGTAGGTTACGTTGTTAAATTCAAAGATGGTTTCTCTGAGTCTTGGGATGACCTACCACCACTTAAGCCAGGTGACTACACAAAACTAACTATTGAAGATCCAAATTCTGATGTAGTTAAGGCTGGCCTTGAAGCTGGCGCTGCATTTGGTGATTTCTTTGCGTCTGCTCGTTACCGTATCGATTTCGATATTGAAGCTGACAAGATCAAAGGTACAAATGTAAAGAACGGTGCTTCTACTAATTTCCTAAAAGAGAAAAGCCGTATTGGCCGTACCGACCTAATGGTTGGTTACAACCTGGATGCTGTATCACTTACAGCTAAGGCTATCCACAAATCTCAGTTAAACAAAGATATTCGTGACATAAACGGTCTGTCTGGTGACGCAAACTCTTTCTGGACAAGTGAGTTCAAAGCAACCCTGAACAACTTCGACGGTGTAGCACCGTACGTTCAGTTCGCTCGTAACCACGAGAACAAAGACAACCAAATCAAACTAGGCGCGAAATTCTCGTTCTAAGCAAATTCTCCACAACTCTCGTTTAAAAATCCATGTGGATTCATTGGGAACGGACTCCCTTATTTTTAGGAAATTCCAATGAAAAAAACTCTCTTAGCACTGTCTGTTGTAGCTTCTTTCTCTACTTTTGCGGCAGACGATTTTGATGTTTATTTAACTGATATTAATAAGCAAATTAAAGAACACGGCCTTACAGTAGACAACAAAGGCATGGTAACGGATGCTGATGGCAACTATGTAGCCGATGCTACTTTCGAGAATGGCAGTATTCGTCTTGAAAACTCCAAAGAAGGTAAAGCAATTGATGTAGATGTAGCATCTGGTTCTGGTGTCTACATGGAAGATGGCTATATGGCTAATGTTGTTGTAATTGATGACACAAATTGGAAGCCAAATAATGATGTTATTGCAAACACGGTTCGCGCTAGTGATATCTTTAAGTCTGTGGATCGTATAGACGCAAAAGAAGACGAATTTGGTCGTCATGCTATCTATGGTAAAGATGGCGATTACATCGGTGGTGCAGTTTCTGGTGACGGCTATACAATAATCACTAACGAAAAAACTGGTGATACTGTTCGTATCAACGAGAAAACTGGTGAATACACATATTGGGATGCGGACAACAACGAGTCTAAGGGTTACATCGACAATGATGTTACTGTAGATCCTATTGATCCAGTAGACCCAAGCAATGGTCGCAAACCAATCTATGTTGATCCGACTGATCCTAAAAAGCCGAATGGAAGTGACCGAATCAAACCTGCAAACAAGCCTTTAGATGTACAAGATATCGTAGATTCTGGTGCTCATATCCAGGAAGACAAACAAGGTAACAAGTCTTTATACGTTAAGAATTCTGACGGTTCATCAATTTATGTTGGTGACGTTAAAGAGCTTGGAGATGATATTGTAATCAAGAATGGCAATGAAAATGCACATATCGATACTAAGTCTGGTAAGTACAGCTACACGGATGCAGAAGGCAAGGTTCACGATGGTCAAATCCGTGACAGAAACGGTATTGTTACAGAAGTGAAATCCAACAACGTTGTTAAAGTTAGTGACATTGTTAAATCAATAGGTCGTATTGATACAGAAGAAGACGAGTACGGTCGTAACGCAGTTTATGATGTAGACGGCAATTACGTTGGTGGTGCGATTTCTGGTGATGGGTACACAACCATCTCGAATGAAAAAACTGGTGATACCGTTCGTATTAACGAGAAAACGGGTGAGTACACATATTGGGACGCAGACAACAACGAGTCGAATGGTTACATTGACAATAATATTGTTGAACCGGTTGAGCCTCAAGACCCTTCAGAAGTGATCGATCGAGTAGCAAAAAATCTAGACGTTAAAGAAGAGGGCAATGGGGTTTACAGCATCAATAAAGGTGAGCATGCGGGTACTCGTATCAACTCAAATACTGGTGAAGTAACTAATGTTCGAGGTGATAAAATTGGGCAAATCAAAGTAGATGATGCTGGTAATGTTATTGTTGAAGAGCGCTCTGGAAACTCAGGCACTCCAGTCAAGCCTGCTGGCAACGTTATTGATGATGCAGCAAACGCAATTAGCGCAGAAGTAGATAAGCGTATTGCAGAGGCTGGTGCTTCTGTGGAGCAAGATGCAAGCCGTTATGCTAATACAGTGGACCTGAACTCTAAGCGCATCGACAGCTTGGAACAGAGCATGAGAGAGATGGGTAACAAGATGCTAGTTCTTGAAGACCGTATGGATGGTGTTGTTGCTTCTGCTCACGCTATCTCAAACGCTCGCCCAGTACTGTCTTCTGCTGGTCAGTACGGTGTTGGCGTAGGTGTTGGTGCTGCAGGTTCTAAACAAGCTATCGCTGTTGGTGGTGCTATGCAGTTCTCGGAAAACTGGTCTGGTTCAATGTCAGTGAACTACGAAACGAAGGGCAAGCGTTCTTCTGACCAATTCTCGGCTGGCGTTGGCGCACAATACGTATTTTAAAAAAGCGTATCTAAATAAAAGAGAAAAAGGGAAGTGTCTTCGGTGACGCTTCCCTAATTTTTCCTGCCAATCTGAATCACTAACAAAGGTTTATTCATGAATAGTCTCGTTAAACAAGCAACAGCGGCATACATCTGTCTGATTCTTGTGGTTATTGCCATTGGTGTTCGTAATCTCCCTAAAGCATACGCGTCGAATTTTGTTGAAAATGTACATTACGTAACACTTAAACAGGAAGCGACACCTGAAAGCGAAATCAAGGTATTTTATTCACCTTATTGCAAACCGTGCGCAGCGGTTCATACGCCACTTCGAATTATTGCAGAGCGTGCTGAGGTCGAGTTTGTTGATGTCCCGGTAAAATTTGGCCCTATGGGTGAAGATTTTCAGGCGAGTATTGCTATAGCAAATAAGCAAAAGGTCGGACACGAGTATGTCGACCAACTTCTTAAAAACATCCATTACAAGCCAAGTAATGCTCCACAAACCCGCGAAGATTTAGCCAAGCTGATTGAAAGTTGCGGTGGCGATTCGGTTGATTTCCGTCAGGGTTGTAAAGATGTTCAACAGGATATTGCTACTTTCGACAAGCTAACAGAACAGTACCGTATTACTGCGACACCGACGATTGTTGTAAACGGCAATAAGCAAATAAAGCTGACGTCACTTAAAAGTATGTCTGAGTTAGAGCAACTTATCTTTGAACTTAGCGGTTCTTAATTAGTACTGGTTAACAACAAGTTAGAGCATTTGAAAGATCAGGGTACCCAAGTACTGGAGGTGCTCTGTATTTTTCACTGGTCACGCAACCAATAGTTCGGAGTACATGAGTAGCGATGTGTAAATTTCGGTTTCGTTTATTTAAAACGGTATTCGCCTTGTTATTGGCATCGGCTTTCCTCCTGTTTACCGGTCCATTTGGGATATTTGGAGGCACTCTCTACGCCATTTATTCTGCGGCTAAACGCATCATATATAGGTTAAAGCAGGCAGAATGGTCTCATAAAGCGAGGCTCATTTGGGCAAAACATAACGCCGTCTTTTCACTTAGTTTCATCCTCTTGTGGTCTGTCGTTGGCATAGGTATTTTTACCTACATTTCTTTGATAACCAATATTCCCATCGTGCTTGTTTGTGTCGGTGTTTCGATAATACCCTTGGTCGGCATCTATTTATCTGACGAGCTCAATGTTGACTACGGTGACGGTTATTAATGGAAAAGTTCGAGTATTTTTTGGCCGTCACCGCACCGATTCTCTTAACGCTAATTACGTGTGGAATCACTCTTTTTGCGGAAAAACCCGAGAGATTAGGCATGATCTTTATTTATGTCGGTGTCATATTTGGCTCAATATGGTTAGTGGGAATGGTTGTTCTTTTGATCATGGAGAAATACATCGAGATTGTTGAAGAAAAAAGACTTAATGATATTAAGAAACGCTTCAGATAACTCTTCACATTTCTACCCGAACCGCAATTCATCTACTCTTTCTTCTAGCGAGATAAATCGCACAGAATCGTTCTGGCAACTAAGACAAAATAGTGACGTATATTTCAATAGATTAGGCTGGAGAGTTCATGCGTATAGGGATTGATTTAGGCGGAACAAAAATAGAAGTTATTGCACTCTCAAATGAGGGTGAAGAGCTTTTTCGTAAACGAGTTGCAACGCCACGTGGCACATACGAAGGCACCCTGAAGGCAATAAAAGGGCTAGTCGATGATGCTGAAGCGGCTACTGGACAGAAAGGTACAGTCGGTATTGGCATACCTGGAACCATTTCTCCTTATAGCGGAAAAGTAAAAAACGCCAACTCTACCTGGCTCAATGGTCAACCTCTCGACAAAGATTTATCTGATTTGCTGGAACGCGAAGTGCGTGTCGCGAATGATGCTAACTGCATGGCGGTATCTGAAGCCACTGACGGTGCCGGAGCTGGAAAGCATGTTGTTTTAGCGCTCATATTGGGAACTGGTGCGGGAGCAGGGGTTGTTATTGATGGCAAACCGCATGCGGGTGGTAACGGCATTGGTGGTGAATGGGGTCACAACAACATGCCGTGGCAGGATACCGAAGAGCGGTCATTCTCTGATTCAACGCCTTGCTACTGTGGGCAGAGTGGGTGCATTGAACAGTTTGTTTCTGGTACTGGTTTATGTGCCGATTACGAGCGAAGGACAGGCAGAAAACTGAAAGGAAAAGAGATTTCAGAACTTGCGATGGCAGGTGATGAAACCGCGAACATTACGCTTGAGGCGTATGAACGACGTCTTGCCAAGTCGATGGCGGGTGTCATCAATGTTCTGGATCCTGATGTCGTTGTATTAGCTGGTGGTGTATGCAATATTGAGCGTCTTTATGAAAACATTCCAAAACTTTTACCAGAGTATGTCTTTGGTGGTGAATGCTTTACCGAAATCAAACCTGCAGTACACGGCGATTCCAGTGGTGTGAGAGGCGCAGCCTGGTTATGGCCTAACGAACGCTAAATAAAAGTACTGTATGGCACCTGTAACTCAGGTGCCACCTTTTGTTGGGTTATTAAAGCTGACAGAAAACCTTCAAAGACTCATCTTACTCATTTACTTCTATTTGAACCCCATCACCTTCTTAAAGTTGATTTATACCTAAGCGCTAATCCGGATCAAAAAACCGTCTTTTTAATAAATAAGTCGGTTGCGTAGCACGCACGACACGTGTACAAATTCAATCTATATATGCATCTATTAAATATAATTTATACGGAATATGATTTTGTTATTTTGGTGAATATTAAATTAAATGGCTGCTTTGTTATTTTTATGTAGATAATTTGAAACTGGGAGGTTTGCGAGTGACAGAAAAGAAAGGTGTATTAGCTAATATCGGCGTTCAGGTCGTAATAGCTATGATTATTGGTACTCTGGTTGGTGCCATCATGGGGGATTCCGCAGCGATGTTTGCACCGTTGGGGGATATATTTATTAATCTAATCAAAATGCTGGTGATCCCACTTGTTGCTGTTGCATTGATCTCTGGTGCTGCGGGGCTAGGTGATAGCTCTAATGCAGGTAAAGTTGGTGTGACGACTTTGGGCTTCTTTGCTCTGACATCAGCACTGGCAGTTGCTTTAGCATTGGTGATGGGTGAAGTTTTTCAGCCGGGTATCGGTATCGATGTTTCAAACATCGAAAGTATGTTCTCTTCTGAATATGCTTCCAAAGGTGAACTACCAACATTTTGGCAGACTATTACGGGAATGATTCCGACCAACGTGTTCCAGTCTCTGACGGAAGCGAATATTCTGCAAATTCTTGTGTTCTGCCTTTTCTTCGGTATTGCTCTTTCTAAGCAAGAAAAAGCGAAGCGTGAGCCTGTGATGCGTGGTGTTAACTGTGTTGTTGATTCAATGGTATGGATGATCAACAAGGTTATGCTTATCGCTCCACTGGGTGTATTTGGCTTAATGGCAGAAGCAGTTGGTACCTTTGGTTTTGGCGCCTTGATGGTCGTGGCAAAGCTATTCGTTGTTTACGTTGCAGCAATCCTAATTTTCGGTTTTATCGTCTATCCTTTACTGGTTCAGCTGCTTACCAAAACCTCTGCCCGTAAGTTCCTGTCGGTAATGAAAAAACCACAGGCAGTTGCTTTGTCAACGGCATCTTCAATGGCAACCCTGCCTGTAACAATGGATGCGACTGAGCACGAGTTGAAAGTTCGTAACTCTACGGCTTCATTTGTACTGCCTCTTGGTGCAACGATTAATATGTCAGGCAACGCGATTTACTACGGTTTGGTCGCTATTTTCTTCGCACAGTTGTTCCATATTGATCTTTCTATGGGCGCGTACATCGCCATCATCCTTACTTCAACTCTAGGTGCAGTAGGTCAGGCGGGTGTACCAGGTCCTTCATTCCTTGTAGTTGCAGTACTTCTGGCTGCAGGGATTCCAATCGAAGGCTTACCACTACTGTTCGCACTTGACCGAATTTTCGACATGATCCGTACGGCTCTGAACATTACTGGCGATGCGGCATGTGCTCTGATTGTTGATTCGTTAATCGAAGAAGATGCAGCAGAACCTGAGCTGAGCAAGCAAGAAGCTTAATCTTTCTCGAAATATAGCAAAATAGGCCTGCAAGAATGCAGGCCTATTTTTATTAACTCATCTTTTTGCTTAATGGTAGTTGCTTGCTGGAGCTCTACGCTATGTCCAGATATTTGTGTGTCTGAACAGACAATCTCCAATTACGACTGACACATGTTTCGATGCATAGCTCAGTGGCTCTTTTTCCCTGGCTAATAGGCTGAAGTGCAATTACGGTGTTTTCTGGTACGCCAGCGTTTACTAATAGCTCGTCCAGTTGCTCAATGTCTCTTTCTCTCGCCACAGGGTGTTTGATTTCATTTGCACGCAGTAGTGCTTGATCGAGTACCGGGAGTTTACCGCCCATACCTATCTTGGGTGACACTGTCACCCAAGTGTCATCTGAACATTTTACGGATGATGTACCACTGGTTTCGATTTGACACTGACACCCGATCGCTTCAAATGCTTGTGTGAGCTTGGTTAAGTCATAAATGCACGGCTCACCACCGGTGATCACTATGTGTTTGGCAGTAAAACCTTGCTGTTGGTAAATATCGATTAAGTCTTGCTCTGAGACCTGACACCAAAGGGGAGAGTCTCCCTGTTTCTCTATGATTGTTTGTGTATTGGTTTCATCGGTAGGAGTTGCGTCCCAGGTTTGTTTGGTATCGCACCACGAACAACCTACCGGGCACTCTTGTAAGCGGATAAAGATTGCAGGCACCCCTGTAAATACGCCTTCACCCTGAATAGTTTGAAAGAGCTCGTTGAGTTTTAGCATAGTAACAATCCGCCTGAGTTGGTTTTCGAAGAGGTGGGCTAGTTTATAGAAAATCTGATATTTATCCAGAACTGTTAGGTGCTCTACTTTTTACCGTATTGGATATGTATTTGTACCTGTTATGGTTTGACATCGAAGAGAAATAAAATAATGATAGGTTTCTTATTACAAGAGAGTAACTGGCAAGTTTTTACTTCAATTTTTAGCTTCTTGTTTATAGATACATAAATGTTCAGATGACCAGCATGGTCTAGAATATAAACGTCAATAATAAAAACACATTATCCAAAAGGTGTTGTCTTTATCTTATGGAAAAGATTTCTGATCAGAAGCTACTCACGTTCATTAAATATACTCCAGTTGCCATCATTGGACTCGCGACACTCGTCATTATTGCCCTGATCTTTTACGATAACCGAATCGAAGCCGAAGATAGGTTAGCAACCCTGCGCTCCGACTTTATTCAGCAAGAAAAGAAGCGTGTTAGACAGGAAGTCGATAGCGTCTACCAGCAAATGGTATACGAGAAAGCGCATACCGAAGCGGCACTAAAAAGCGAAATCAAGCAGCGGGTAAATGAAGCGCACGCCATTGTCTCAAGCATCTACAATAACAACATGGATAAACCTCGTGACGAGGTGATCAAACTGATCAAGGACGTTTTACGGGAAGTACGATTTAATGATGGCCGAGGCTACTATTTTATCTACGAAATGGATGGTACCAACGTTTTGCTGCCGCATCTTGAGCATATGGAGGGGACATCTCGCTGGGATATGAAAGACAGCAGAGGCTCCTATATTGTTCAGGAGTTGCTGGAGAAAGTGGAAGCACATGGCGAAGGCTTCCATCGCTGGTGGTTCTTTAAACCCCAGGACTTGGACAGTGATTTAGAAAAAATTGGCTTTGTTAAGCACTTTGAACCACTGAACTGGTTTATTGGTACAGGCGAGTATGTTGAGGATTTCGAGAAAGAAGTTCAGCAACGTTTATTGAACTGGATCTCTGAGATTCGCTATGGTGCATCTGGTTATGTATTCGTTATCGATAACAGTGCGACGATTCGGGCTCATCAGGATGATGACATGATTGATTTTCAGGGCTTCAATCTGCACGACAGTAATAAGAACTTTTACATAAGAGATCTGCTCGATACCGCCAAAGCGGGTGGGGGCTTTGTAAGTTATCAGTCTCCGTTTAAACCAGATGGTGTTGAGCGATCTGATAAAACCAGTTATGTACGTTGGTTTGATAAGTGGCAATGGGCAATAGGCTCGGGTATTTATCTTTCCGATATTGAAAATTACATCTCCGAACGCGAAGCCGCTATCCGACAACAAAATGATGCAGAGTTAGTGAAACTGATGTTATTCAGCTTCTTGATTGCATCGATCATGTTTGCGTTAGCTACTTATCTGAGTGGCCGATTATCGACCCGTTTCAGGAAATTTCAGGCGCAGATTAACCATGACTTTAACGAGTTGAACAGCAAGAAGAACAAGCTACAGCAAATTGAGCTTTATGATTCACTAACGGTTTTACCAAACAGAATTCAGTTTAATCACCTGGTTAAGAAGCATATTCAGGATGCAGAATTATCTGGTCGCTTTGTAGCCACTGTTCAGGTTGATCTGGACGACTTCAAGAGCATCAACGACCAACACGGTCATGCAAACGGAGACAAGCTACTTGCGATGTTAAGCCGTAGGTTTGAAGCCATCCTGGAGCCTGAGGAAAACGTATCCCGCTTAGGTAGCGACCAGTTTATATTCTGTTTCCCCGGACTGGTAAAAAAACAAGAGCTCAATGACAAAATTGAAATCATTCAAAAGGTGTTCTCTGACGACTTTGTTATTGATGATGAGAGCATTGCTATCAGCTGCAGTATTGGTATCGCAAATTATCCTGAAGATGGTTTGACGGCAGAAGAATTGGTGAGCAATACTGACATCGCATTGTATCAGGCGAAAAGTAACGCAAAGGGAGGCGTTCAGTTTTTCAATGCTGAACTCGCTGCCCAGGTTGAGCGAGAGTTTGAACCCGATTCTATTGAAGAGTTAAAACATTGATAACTCTTTAATAAAAAACATTAAGTTAGATTCAGTTTTATGCACCCCATGTTCTATACTCAGTGAAGAGCTATAGAAATGGGGTGTTGTTCTATATATGGCAAAAATTAATGACAGGAAGTTATTAAATCTAATTCGCTTTGCACCGGTGTTGATTATTGGTGTTTTTGCTATTGCCGTTAATATTGTGGTTCTACAAGATAACAGGCAAAAGGCGACGGATGCGATTGAATCACTAAGAGAAGAGTTAATAGAAAGGCAACAGGAGACAGTACAGCATCACGTTAGCCAAAGTGTCAAACAGATCCAGTTCGAGAAAAACCGCGTAGTAGGACATCTAAAGAAACAAGCACAAAGTCGGGTATATGAAGCCCACGAAATAGCCACCAACATTTACAACCAGAATCAAGGTAAATCTAAACAGGAAATTACGCGCCTCATTTCAGATGCGATTCGCCCGATCCGGTTCTTCGAAGGGCGTGGATACTTTTTTGTGTTCCAGATGGATGGCATCAACGTTGTGCATGGCCTCAAGACTCAACTAGAAGGCAAGTCTGCATGGGACGCTAAAGATATGCGTGGCACTTTTATCCTCAGAGAGCATATTCGTTTGATAAAAGAGCTCGATGGAGAAGCGTTTTACCACTGGTGGTATCAGAAACCGGGAGAGCCTGTTGAAGAAGAATTCGAGAAAATCGGATTCGGTAAACGTTTTGCGCCATATGACTGGTTTATCGGGACTGGTGAATATGTTGCTGATGTAGAGAATGACGTCAAAAAATCGATTCTAAATTGGGCGTCAGACTATGGTTACGATGATTCTGGCTACATTTTTATCATTGATAAATCGGGTGAAATTCTTGCTTCTCATGGTAAAGCCCGAATCGGTAAGTTCGTGGAAAAATCAGAGTCCGTGGATGGAAAGATAACCGTTGATGCCATGGCCGAGGCTACAGCCGATGGGGGTGGTTTTGTTCATTACAACGCTTCTTATAAACCCGGAGAGATTTTTGATGGAGAAGATGTTGCCGCAAAAATTAGTTATGTAAAAGAGATTGAAGATTGGGGTTGGTATGTAGGTTCTGGCTTCTATACCAAAGAGTTTGAACAGTATTTAACGCAAAAACAGTTAGAACTGGAAAACAGCAATAAGACTGAGTTTATAAAGATCTCAATCATCAGTTTTGTATTTACGCTTATGATCATGGGTGTGTCTCTGGTCGCTGGTAATTTAATCGCGCAAAGGTTTAGTAAGTTCCAGGAACGTATTGAAGAAGACTTTGGCGAACTGGAAAGCACGAGAGATCAGATGGAATACATGGCGCAGCATGATGCGTTAACAGGTTTACCAAACCGACTTCTTCTGATTGACGTGATTAGTCAGGGTATTGAGTATTCTAAAGAAAATGACAAGCAACTCGCAGTTATGTTTGTCGATCTTGATGATTTCAAGAAGGTGAATGATCTCTACGGACACTCCTCTGGAGATAAGTTATTGGAGATAATTAGCCGCAAGTTTGAATCAATTTTAGGAGCCAGAGACACGGTTTCGCGCTTTGGTGGTGATGAGTTTATTTTCTGTTTCCCTGGGCTGGATGACATCACTGCGGCAGAGAGAAAAGTTCAGGATATTAAAGGGGTATTTCAGGACCAGTTTGTCATCGGTGGCAAGGTGCTGACTACAGCTTGTAGTATCGGGGTGAGCATGTACCCGGATGACAGTGATTCCCCTGATTCGTTGGTTCGGAAAGCTGATATTGTCCTTTATAAATCAAAAGCCATTCGCAAAGGCGATGTGATGTTCTATGACGACAGCATCAATGAACAAGTGCAATACGACTTCGTCGTTGAGGAAGAGCTGAGAAGAGCGATTTATAAAGACGAGATATCGGTGCTTTATCAGCCTCAGATAGACGCAACCACGGGCAAGATGGTTGGTGTCGAAGCGCTGGCTAGATGGAGCAACATGCGCTTGGGTATGGTGTCACCGATTAAGTTTATTGCGGTTGCTGAAGAAACGGGCTTGATTCATGAAATCGGTTTATTCGTATTCCGAAGAGCGTGTGAAGACATTTCACTGCTCTCCAGAAATGGTGCTGACGCGCTTAAAGTTTCAGTGAACATTTCTCCTAAGCAACTGCTCAATCCAGACTTCCCACAGTTTCTGGCAGAAATCGTTCGCGATGTTGGTATAGATGTTAACAGGATCATTCTTGAAATTACCGAAAATGTGTTACTCGATGACTTGAATAAAGTTACTCCTATATTGAGCAACTTGAGAGACATGGGGTTCGGTATATCTCTGGATGATTTCGGCACAGGTTACTCATCGCTAAGCTACTTAAATAGCCTTCCGATAACAGAGATTAAGATTGATAGGATTTTTGTCGACAAGTTGTTAGTCAGTGAGCAAAGCACCAGCCTGGTTAAAGCAATCATCGCTATTGGAGAGTCTTGTGGTATGCGAGTCGTTGCGGAAGGTGTGGAAACTAAAGAACAGTTTAGCAGCCTGCTTTCGTACGGTTGTGGCTATGTGCAAGGATACTACTTCGAAAAGCCGTTACCCATACAGAAAATTAGTCAGTGGGATGGCTTTCAGGAGTTAGCCTGAGTCTGAAAATACGTAACATAGATTCAATTGATAGATAAATCATTATTCAATAGCCCTTACTTTATTAAGTAAGGGCTTTTTGATGTAACAACATAAGAAAAAACGACAATTAATTAGTGAATCAAGATGTAAATATCAAGGTTGTTGCTAGGCTAAATAGTATGGGTTATGAGTTTAAGTGCATGGATGAGCTTAAACTTTATGTTTTAGGGAGAAGTTATGACAAAAACCATATTAGTTGTTGATGATTCCGATTCATTAAGGGAGGTCGTTTCTATTGCGCTTTCAGAAGCCGGGTACAAGGTCTTGGAAGCGAGGGACGGGAAAGATGGCCTGTCTAAACTCAATGGGAGCCGTATTCACCTTATTATCAGTGACGTAAATATGCCCATTATGAATGGCATTGACTTTGTCAAAAACGTTAAACAGATACCGATCTACAAGTTTACACCGATAATCATGCTCACCACTGAAAATCAAAAGAATCTAATGGATGAAGGGAAGAAAGCTGGAGCTAAGGCCTGGATGATAAAACCTTTTAAACCAGATCAGATTCTGCAAGCCGTCTCTAAGTTGATTACATAAGTTTACTCGTAGGTTGCGCGTTCTGGAGTGTCATATGAGTCATATTGCTAATTTTGTCCTACCGCGAATGTTGACTATTTATGAGGTCGCTGGAATCTACTCCGAACTTGTGTTGGTTATTTCTCAAACCGATGCACTTCACTTACATGGTACCGAGGTAGAAGAACTTGATGGGGCAGGGCTTCAGCTAATTCTTTGGTCTCGCCTTGAGTGTCAGAAGGCCAATAAGGGGTGGTCTATCGTTAGTTCTAGTAAAGAGCTGAGCCAAAGTCTGAGTTTACTGAGTCACTCTCTAAAAAATGACATCCATCTGGAGGATGCATGATCCCTGGAATGGAGCAAGCATTGGCTGTTTTCATTAACGAATCTAAAGAGCTTCTGGAAGAGATGGAAAGCTGCCTGCTCAGCATAGAGGAATCTGGTTCGGGGTTTGACAGCGAGATAGTGAACTCTATCTTCAGGGCAATCCACACTATCAAAGGTAGTGCTGGCATTTTTGGGTTTGATGAGATTGTAAAACTCACTCATATCACCGAGACAGTATTGGAACAGGTTCGAAATGGTGATATCCAATTAGACAACGAGCTAATCTCTCTTCTTTATCATAGTCACGATCTCGCAGAGGAGTTGGTTCTCCTTGCCGCGCAAGAGAAAAAGCCGGAACAAGCTATCTCAGACAGAATTGAACACGTTACGCAACAGTTTATGGCTTATCAGACGGAAGTCGCTGCTGAACCAGTGAGCAGTGATGCATCTAACCTTGAACCCAGGCAAGGTAGCTCTAAAACGAGTTTGTGGCACATCACTTTTAAACCAAAGAAAAATGTTTTTCGCGATGGGTTAGACCCGCTTTCATTCATTCGTTATCTCACCAAAATTGGAACGATAGAGCTTCTTGAAACTGATGAACGTGCACTTGTTTTCGAGAACGAGTTTGACCCTGAACTTTGTTATCTCTCATTCGAAATATCTTTTCTCACGTCCAGTTGTAAAGAAGAAATTCTGGACGTATTTGACTTTATTCATACGGATGCGGATATCACCCTCATTCCTCCGGAGCTGGTGGTATCAGAATACATTAGTCGTATTCAGCAATCACCGAGCGATTCAAGCATGCTTGAAGAAGTGCTTGTTAAAACTGGCACGTTGACAAAAGAAGAGCGCGATGAAGCACTTGAGACTGAGTTGGACTCAATCATGGGGCCAATCGAGGCAACAAATTGGAGCATACAACAACATAAGACACTCAGAATCGAAGCTCAGAAGTTGGATCGCTTAATCGATCAGGTAGGGGAGATGGTGATCAATGGAGCAAGAACGAGCTTGCTGGCCCATGAAACAGGTAACGAGCAGCTGATTGAAGCAATGGGGCATTTGGAAAGGCTCGTAGAGAATGTTCGGGATAGCTCACTTAAATTGAGAATGGTTCAAATCGGGGGAATCTTTAGCAAATTCAAGCGTGTCGTACGCGACGTTGCTGAGGACATGGGTAAAAAAGTACGTCTGGAAATCAGGGGTAGTGATACTGAGTTGGACAAAACCTTTGTTGAAAAAATTAGCGACCCTTTGACGCACATTATTCGAAATTCTATCGATCATGGTATCGAACTGCCGGAAGTTCGTATCAACAAAGGCAAACATGAGGTCGGTAATATTGTTTTGAGCGCCTACCATGAGTCGGGCTCTATCGTGATTGAAATACGTGATGATGGTAAAGGCATTGATATCAATAAAGTTCGTGAAATCGCCATCGATAAAGGACTCATAGCGGAAACAGCGCATGTTAACAATAAGGAGCTGTTCTCGTTGATTTTCGAGCCGGGCTTTTCAACCTCTGAACTGGTCACCAACATATCTGGCCGTGGTGTTGGAATGGATGTGGTGAAGAGAAATGTTGATGCTCTGCGCGGAACCGTTGAGATAGATAGTGAAGTTGATAAAGGTGCCAGAATACTCATCCGGTTACCGCTAACCTTGTCGATAATTGATGGATTTATGTTCGAAGTTTTTGATGCTAACTACGTTATTCCGTTAGATACGATAGTGGAGTGTATGGAGTTGCATGAGTTGGTTGATGCGGAACGACTGAGGGACAAAAACTGCTTAAGCCTGAGAGGGGAGGTTTTGCCTTTTGTTCGGCTTCGTTCACTGTTTGGTATCGATGAAAGGGCCTCGCATGAAAGCGAATCTCTGCTCATTGTTCAGTTTGGTAATCTGAGGGCGGGATTGGTGGTCGACGCTTTACGAGGAGAGTTTCAGACCGTTGTAAAACCACTAGGACGTCTGTTCGAGGGAGCTCGGTGCATAAGTGGGGCAACGATTCTGGGAAGTGGTGCGGTTGCAATCATTTTGGACGTGTCAACGCTGATTGAATCAGCAATCTCTGGCCATGAAAAAGCGGAAGCTGACAAGTACTTATAGGGAGAAGAGTGATGCTTAGAGGCTTAACAATTCGTAATAAGATCATTGTCGCCATGTGCATGATGGCGTTGCTGCTACTTATGATTGCGGTATCTGTACAGGTAAAAAATGGCAGTATCGAGCAGTATGCAGTCGGTGTTGGAGAGGAGGACATTCCAGAGGCAATTCTTTCATTGAGTATGTTAGATGAGTTGGGTGATATGAATTCCAATGTGTTGGAGTTCATAACTGGCGAATCGGATGAGAAGGATGACTTTAGGGCGAACTATACAGAGTTTGTAACCTTTTTTGAGCGATTGAAACAGCTAGGAAGTCTCGACCCAGTGATTATCAGGCAGATAGAAGAGCTTTCAACTCGCTACTACAATGACTCTCAAAACCTTGTATTCAACAGTTTCGATCCAGAGCGGGAGCAGATAGCCGTCGATAAATATAATCATTTGCTCAATGAGTTCGCGGTACCGCTGGAGCAACTGCTAGATACGTTAAAAGCAGAAGAAGTGGCAGATGCAGGAACCAGCGGAGATTTCAATGAAGTGGTCAATGATGATCTGCCTGGCGTTCGTTACTATCTCGAACTTATTGATGAGGAAGGGGACATGATGGCCTCCCTTAACGCTTATATGCGGGGAGAGATAGGAGCCATCAACGCTTTTGAAAAAGATGCCCGAACTTTTGCTGGTTTCTTAGCGGATATTAAAGCGATAGAGCGAAGGCCTGAAGAAATCAAAAACCTAAGTGAAGTAGAGAGAATGTATGTTGAAATCTACAACGGTGGCAAAGAGATCTTTGAAATCTACAATCCCAGAGACAAGATTCATGCTGCGATAGAGATTGATAAGCTGGAGCACGATATATTCAAAAAAATAGAGGAAATACTGGATAAGATAAGTGCTGATGCCATTGCTCAGGGGCGTCAGTCACTGAACACGTTGATAAATGAAGCAAGCGACAGTATCTCGTTAGTTTGGGGTATGCTCATCGTTGCAATTTTTCTTGCGTTCGCTATCGCACTGTTTTTGATACGGGGTATTGTCGTTCCTATCAATGCTCTGGCCGATGCCGCTGAAGATCTGCGCTCGGGCGAAGGTGACCTCACACGGCGCATTCCTGATTTTGGCTCCGATGAAATTGGTGAAACAGCCCGTAGTTTTAATGGCTTTATCGAACGGTTGCAAAATATCTTGCTGGATATTCAGGAGTCGGTTGAGTCTATTTCGCACAGTACAAATGAAGTGAGTGTGACGTCCAGAATGCTCAGTTCTACCTCCAATCAGCTCGCTGCCAGTGTAGAAGAAACCAGTGCGTCGCTGGACCAAATGAGCTCATCTATCTCAATGAATACCGAGAACTCAAAAATGACCAATGACATTGCAACTCAATCCAGCGTTGAGGCTAATGATGGTGGTAAGGCAGTAAAAGATACGGTCACAGCTATGTCGGAAATAGCAGAGAAGATTGGAATTATCGAAGACATTGCTTACAAAACGAATTTGCTTGCGTTGAATGCTGCGATAGAGGCAGCAAGAGCTGGCGAGCATGGGAAGGGTTTTGCAGTAGTTGCTGATGAGGTGCGAAAGTTGGCTGAACGCAGTCAGTTTGCGGCTCAGGAGATTGGTAGCCTGGCGGATAGCAGTGTGCGAATAGCTCAACATGCAGGAGACATGCTGGACAGAATGGTTCCGAATATCGGGAAGACGGCCGATCTTGTTCAAGAGATCACAGCAGCATCTACAGAGCAGAGTACAAGTGTTGCGGAAATTAACCGCACCGTAAGTCAATTGGACGAAATTGCCCAGCAGAACGCATCTGCATCAGAAGAGCTCGCTTCTACGGCAAAAATGGTTCAGGACCAAACGATAGAAATAAGAAATACGGTCAATTTCTTCAAACTAACTAATGACAGGCGACGAATAAAACCGCGTTATTTCACTGGTATGGATGATACTGCAGTAAGTGTGACGGCGGCACCTGAAGATGGTTATGTTCCGTTCGATCGATAAGCAGAGGAGTCAGTGATGTCTGAACACCTGCAGAATGAACAAGATGCCACTACAGAAAAGTATCTGGTCTTTGAGGTTGGTCGCAAGCCATTCTCTCTACCCATTTCTATAGTGCGTGAGGTGATGGAGTACACGGAGGTAGACCCAATACCAACTGCTCCCGCTTTTGTGGTCGGTGCTATCAATCTGCGGGGGAATGTTATTCCAGTGCTATCACTCGCATTACGGTTTGGAGAAGAGCAGAGTGTGGTATCCAACAGAACCTGCATTGTCATAGTAGAAGTCTTACGAAGTGGTGAGAGTCTGGTAATTGGGCTGTTGGTCGACTTGGTGACAAAAGTATTGGAGCTGGATTTGGACCGAGTTGACGATGTGCCTTCATTAGGAGGGCAACTTGAAAACCGCTTTATAAAGGGATTAGCGAAGACGGAAAACCAACTGTTATCCATTTTACAAGTTGATGAACTGCTGACAATAAGAGACATGGACTTACCAGTGGAGGAATCAAATGGGACTGATTCAGAGCGGAAGTGAGAGTGAGAGAGATTTCGTCACTAAGCAGGGATTTAATCGATTTCTGCTTGTAGATATCGGTAGTGAACTATTCGGTATTCCTGTTAGTTCGGTCCGGGAGGTTATCGAGTATACAAATACTACATCGGTACCAATGTGTGCAGGTATCATTCAGGGAGTGATTAATGTACGCGGAAGTGTTGTTCCCGTGATCAACGCAGCCAAAAGACTCAAACTCAATAATGATTTAGAGCATGATCGTTATAGTTGCGTTGTTCTTTACGAGACACAACTGGAACATTTAGGCGAGTTTATGATGCTCGGTGTTTTAGTTAGACGCGTTTGTTCGATTGAGTCTGTTCCGTTTTCCGAGCTTTCGACACCACCTGCCTTTGGAACCGATATACCGCGTCAGTTTATATGGCAAATGACCCAGTTCGACAATTGCTTGTGCTCCCTGCTTGATATGAAAGCATTTTTAAATGTAAGAGAGATAAATAACACTATCAAAGAGAGCCAGAAGCACTACTTCATCAACTATAATCGGTGACGCGATGAGATTATCCGATGAAGATTTTAGGGGGATCAACAAACTGCTTGAACGCAATACGGGTATTGTATTAGCAAGCCGAAAAAGAGATTTGGCGTTCAATCGTCTGATTTCTAGAATCAGGACGCTTGGTTGCAGGTCGTTTCGTGAATACCTGACTATCGTAGGTTCGGTTGAGGGAGAGGCAGAGTTATCTATTTTTGTCGATAGGTTAACGACTCACGAGACATATTTTTTTCGCGAAACTGAGCAGTTTGACGTGCTACACGAGCTCCTTTTGACTAACCGTAAACATCGTTTTCCTATTAAAGCTTGGAGTGCGGCTTGTTCCAGTGGTGAAGAGGCGTATAGCCTCGCGATGGTTCTTGATGACCTGCTTTGCGCTGGAAACTGGGGACTCACCGGTACCGATGTGTCGGAAACATCGATTTCATTGGCCAGAGAAGCGCACTATGCTATTGCGACAGCAAATAAAATTCCAAAAGCGTATCGAATAAGTTATTGCCTGAAAGGGGTTGGTGAAAATAGTGGGGGGTTCATTATCTCTAAGTCAATTCGCAAATATTGCCAGTTTTATGTGGATAACCTGCTAGATTTAAAAGTAGTAATGACCAAGTTCGACATAGTCTTTTTAAGGAACGTGTTGATCTATTTTAATGATATTAAACAGCAACAAATTATAGAAAACGTTGTTGCTCGCCTTAAGAACGGTGGGTTGCTTTTTCTTGGTCATTCGGAAGCTTTGCGTAACAAAAGGCCGGATTTGGAGATGGTGGCACCTTGTGTTTATAAGAAGGTCACTTAATGAAAATAAAAGTCTTTGTGATAGATGATTCTGCAGTGATGCGACAATTTATGTCTAATGCTATCAGCCGTGACGGTGAAGTTATGCTATCTGGCTCCGCTCCTGACCCGATTATCGCTTATCGAAAAATGAAGACGAAGTGGCCCGATGTCATTTTGTTGGATATAGAGATGCCAAAGATGGATGGTATAACTTTTCTTAAGCAAATCATGAGTGAAAGGCCAACGCCAGTAGTGATTTGTTCAACACATACGGAAAAGGGAGCTGCGTTGAGTTTAGAGGCTCTCTCATCTGGCGCGGTAGAAGTAGTAAATAAACCCAAATCTAACTTGTCGGGCTACCTTAGTGGAGAAGGTGGTAGAGAGATTCTCGAAGCGTTAAAAGCGGCTGGGCGAGCTAAGGTAAAGCCTCTAAAGTATCTCGCAGAAAAGTCCTATCGAAAAAAAATGTCTCCTGATACCGTTTTGGAACCGATGATGGGCGATGTCAATGTCGTTACTGACCATATAATTGTGATAGGAGCTTCAACAGGGGGCACCGAAGCGATATTCAATCTTCTGGCCAATATGCCACCTAATAGTCCTCCGATAGCTATTGTCCAGCATATGCCCGTTTCATTTACAGGTGCTTTTGCTCAGCGCTTGGCTTTGAGTACCCGACACAAAGTGGTGGAAGCGAAAAGTGGGACCAGAATGGAGCAAGGGACTGTTTATGTCGCCCCTGGTGGAAAGCACATGCTAATAAAGAGGCATAGTAAGGAATATTATCTTGATATCAAAGATGGTCCTCTTGTCAGTAGGCATAAACCTTCTGTCGATGTGTTGTTCAGGAGCGCGGCTCAAAATGCAGGTCCAAATGCGATTGGTTTGATATTAACTGGTATGGGTGACGATGGCGCGCTGGGAATGCTGGAAATGCGGCAAGCCGGGGCGATGACATTTGCAGAGAGTGAAAGCAGTTGTGTGGTTTTTGGTATGCCGAAAGAGGCCATAGCAAAGGGTGGAGTTGAAAAGGTTTACTCGTTGACGAGCCTGCCTTATCAGATTCAGAAATATCTGGAGTTTCGATGAAAAACATAAGTGCACAAATTACAGCAATGAAAGTAGCGTTCGTCTTAATCGATGAAAAATGTGAAATTTTGGGTATTTCTGAGGAGGCAAAATCAATATTTGGTGGAGATGTTGGGCACTCTCTTTTTTGTATGCCGGATCTGGAGTTTGTTAACGAACGCTTCGAGAGCATTGGTCTTTATGATCAACTTACGGAAGCTATAGCGGAGACGGGGTATGGCTTGTTTGAAGTTGGCATTACTTCAGAAAGCAGAACCATCAGCTGGTATAGAGTTAAGCTAATTCCTTATCGTGAAAACTTTATTCTTTATCTAGAGGATATTAATGAGTTAATTGGTACCCGACGTTTAAATGTGCAGCTTTCAGAGAGGGACCCTCATACAGGTCTGCTTTATCGAGAGGCTTTTTTAAAGGAGATTAAAGAGGCGGATCTCAACGGAATAGTCTGCTGTGTTCGAATATGTAATTACCAACGAATTAATGAGATATGGGGAACTGCAGTAGCCAATATCGTTTATATGGAGATGTTAGCGAGAGTTCAGCTTGAGTGGAGCTATGCCATTTGTGCCAAACACTCTATTGATAGCTTTTATGTCTTCGTTGACTATAGTCAGGACCTTGACCTGGAGTTGTTATATGCCAAGTTGAATGAGCCGTTTGAGTTCAATAAGCATCATTTCTACAGCAATGTAGCGCTGGGATACTATTGTGAAAGAGATGGTGATGAGCTTGAAAAAAGTTTGAACAAAGCAGAAATTGCGATTTTTGATGTTTTAGATAACCGAAACCGGTTAGTTGAGTATCAGGAAGAGTATGCTATTCAGGTTGAGTATCAGAATAAGTTGGAAAATGCTTTTCGTCATGCAATCGCAGCGGACCTCATCGATAAAGAGTTCCATGTATGCATTCAACCTATTCATGATGAGGTAACTGGCAAAGTTGCTGGTGGTGAATGCCTGATGCGCTGGATGCTTAATGGTGAACCCGTTTCACCTGTTGAGTTTATTCCTATCGCTGAACGTCTGGGTGAGATAACCGCCCTTACAAAGTTAAGTCTTAAGACCATAGCAGATGTAATCCAAAAACTTCGCGGACTTGGTGCGGATGTGGCGAGGTATATATTTGCGATAAATATTAGTGTAGTGGAAATTCTGGACGTCGATTTTGTCGAGAAGCTAACTCAATATATTGATGATTATGGTATTCAGCCGGAACAGATCAAAGTCGAACTAACAGAGTCGGCATTTGTCGATAACTTCACATATGTAAACATGGTGTTGTCGCAGCTTCAGCTTCGAGGTTTTAAGGTTTCAATTGATGATTTTGGTACCGGTTTTTCGAGTATGAGCTACCTGTGTAGACTCAGCTTTGATGAGATAAAAATCGACCGTTCGTTTGTATCTGGTGTTATTACTAATAAAAGAAAGCAAACGGTGTTTAATGCGTTAGTGTCCTTGTCTCAGAATCTGGGCAAAGCAATCGTTGCGGAGGGCGTTGAAGAACACAGTCAGTTGGTGTACGCCAAAGCCAAAGGAGTGCAATACATCCAAGGGTACTATTATAGTAAACCGCTCATGCCTGATGAGTTCTTGAATTATTTATTGCATGATCAGAACCTGACATAAAACATGGTGCATAAATAAAGCGGGCTCCTGTATGGAGCCCGCTTAGTATTATTGAAGCGTTTTACCTTTGTATTCCCCCGTCAGAGAAACAAGGAACTGCTTAATCGCATCTATCTCATGATCGGTGAGCTCAACGCCAGACTGATATATCGCCATATCTGATATCGCTTGCTCTAGAGTTTCTGCATGCCCGTCGTGGAAGTATGGCTGGGTCAGAGCTACATTTCGCAGTGTTGGTACTTTAAAGCGATGCTTATCCGATTCTATTCCTGTCACATTGTAACGACCAAGATCTTCTTTGGTGACGTTACCTCGCTCTCCAAAATAATCCGCCTTAAGACCCATAACTTCGAACGATTCACCGCCTAAGATTTGACCAGAGTGACAGCTATCGCAGTTGTATTGTTGAAATAACTGGTAGCCCTCTTTTTCAACCTTGGAAATAGCAGATTCATCACCCTTCAGGTATTGGTCGAATCGACTGTTTGGCGTAACCAGTGTTTTTTCAAATTCTGCAATAGCATCAGTAATGGTTTCACCACTGATTTCTCCTGCATAGGCGGTATTGAATTGAGCAACCAGCGCTTCATCTTCCAATAGTTTAGCGATGACTTGTTCCCAATTTTTTGAGCCCATCTCTATAGGGTTAAACGGAGGGCCACCTGCTTGTTCTTGTAGATCGGCAGCACGTCCATCCCAGAACTGTAATTTGTTAAAGGCTGCGTTATAAACCGTTGGTGCGTTGATACCACCGACTTGTTTATGGATACCAACGGATGTTTTTAACCGATCTACACCACCTGTGCTCAGGCTATGACAAGATGCACAAGAAACGGTATTGTCACCTGATAAGCGCGTATCATGGAACAATTGCTCACCCAATTTCGCCTTGTTTTCATCGACAGAAAAATAGGTGTGGATAGGCTGAACTGAAGCGAGTTTTCTCTCTTCATTCACCGGAGAGCCGTAGTTTTGCTTTAAGCGCTTCTCTTTAATCCAGTCTAGTAGAACTTGCTCTTCGTCATCTGACAGGCCAGAAGCCCAGTGCATCATACGAAAGTTAGTCATAGGCATTGAACCTTCGTGTACAACTCGCTCTAGTTTGTTTAATGCAGTACCCGATACAGACTCAAAGTTTTCGACGCTGTGGTATACAGAAGACAAGTCAAAATGTGCCAGGCCCTTTTGCACGTCTTTTTGAATCATATCTTTTGCAACAGGCAACGACGCATAGAATGGCAGTGGCGCATCGTTTGTATGGCAGTAACCACAACCATTCTTTGCAAGAACTTTCATCGCCTGAAAATCTAGTGAGGACTTATCGTTTAAAGTAAAGTTTTCAAGGCGATCATTAGCCGCACTTGTGTCCTGAAATTTAACTATATATACACTGACTAAATAGGCAAAAAAGCCAATTGCTGCTGTACCAATTATTGTTTGTTTTATCTTCATTGATTACCCCCAGAAAAATTGTGGGGAAGATATTTGATATGCAATAAATAACATAATGAAAAAAAGGAATGAATTTAATCGATATTTTGAAATACTTGTTCGGACACGAATTTATTTTTAATAAAAACAAATATTTAGATTGTCCGGTTGGTTTTGTTGGGTAAATTTAGTACGATTTTATCTGGCAAATAGTTGATTAAAATCAACAGGTTACATTAATTGGATAATTGTGTTATCGGCGGTAAAAATGGATTGGCTTGATCAATGTTTTCAAGGTTATTGAGTGAGCTTAATAACCTTCATATACAAAAAAGGAAGCTATTCAAAATAATAGCTTCCTTATGTATTTATCAGGCAAGGCGTTTTTTACAAACGGTTAAACCTTTTTATGACCAACGCCTCTGTTATTTTTGATGGCGAGATTTGGAGCCCTGTTTATTATTTGAACCTTTTCTCTGACGATTTGCCGAAGGCTTATTACTGGGATTATTATTCCCTGTTGATTTATTCCCAGAGCTACTACTTCTGCTTTTGTTACCAGTGCCACCGCTCTTGCCTTTTGGCTTAGGTGTTCCATGAGAAAACTGTTCTTTCGTGTGCTTGGTAGCAAATCGATTCGCTCCATGCCTTCCTGACTTTCTTCTCTGGGCTGGAGTTTTTGATTCTTTATCTTCCTCTGGTATCAGGCACCCTGGTTTATCACCGATCAGGTATTTTTTCCCCATGTTAATCAGTGCTTCCCTGATAAGAGGCCAGTTTGCAGGATCATGGTAACGCAGCAAGGCTTTATGAAGGCGACGTTGACGTTCTCCTTTAGCCACAGGCACTTCTTCTCTTTTCTTGTACTTAACACGTTTCAGCGGGTTAGTTTCAGAGTAGTACATCGCTGTCGCGTTACACATTGGGCTCGGGTAGAAGTTCTGTACCTGATCACACTCAAAGTTGTTTGCTTTCAGCCATAGGGCCAGATTCAGCATATCTTCGTCTTCTGCACCCGGATGAGCTGAAATAAAGTAAGGGATTAAATACTGCTTTTTACCTGCTTCCTGGCTGTATTTCTGGAACATCTCCTTAAACCGATCATAAGTGTCCATACCCGGTTTCATCATTTTGTCCAGAGGCCCTTTTTCTGTGTGTTCCGGGGCTATCTTCAAATACCCGCCAACATGATGAGTAACCAGTTCTCTGACATATTCCGGTGATTCAACGGCTAAATCATATCGAACCCCTGATGCAATCATGATCTTTTTAATACCAGGTACTTTTCGCGCAGCACGATAGAGATCGATGGTATGTTTGTGGTCGGTATTCAGCTTGTTACAAATACCCGGGAAAATACAAGATGGATGACGACAGTTGCGTTCTGCTTTTGGATCGGAACATCCCAGACGATACATGTTCGCTGTTGGTCCTCCGAGATCGGAGATAGTGCCAGTGAAACCAGGGACTTTATCCCGGATATCTTCCAGTTCATTAAGAATCGACTCTTGGGAGCGGTTTTGAATAATTCTGCCTTCATGCTCAGTGATCGAACAGAATGAGCAACCACCAAAGCACCCACGCATAATATTGATCGACGTTTTGATCATGTCGTAAGCAGGAATTTTGGCTTTACCATACATAGGATGGGGCACACGTGCATATGGCAGGCCAAATACGTAATCCATCTCTTCCGTTGTCAGAGGAATTGGAGCCTGATTTACCCACAGTTCACGGTTACCGTGTTTTTGGATCAGAGCACGACCAGAGTAGGGGTTGGTTTCCAGGTGCATAACGCGAGCTGCATGCGCATAGAGAATTCTGTCGTTATTCAGTTTCTCGAATGGAGGTAACCTGACTGCTGAACGAGCGGCATCGTGTCTCGATGGACGCACAATAATAGGCTTCGCTTCCTCTTTTTTACTATCGCACTCAGGTTCTGTCTGATACGGATTTACCGGTACGAAGGCTTTGCCCGGCTTTTCAATTCGCGATGAGTCTACGATTTTGAAGTCTTCCGGAGCTTCTGCCAGATTGATTGCGGTACCTCGAATGTTTTTCATATCGGCGATAGATTCACCATCTGCCAATCTATGAGCAACTTCAACTAAAGCACGTTCTGCGTTTCCAAATAGCAATATGTCTGCTTTGGCGTCGAATAGAACAGAACGGCGAACTTTGTCTGACCAGTAATCATAGTGAGCCAATCTTCGTAGGCTGGATTCGATACCACCCAGAATGATAGGTGTCTCTTTATAAGCTTCGCGACAGCGTTGAGAGTAAACCAGTGTGGCCCGGTCCGGTCGTTTTCCGCCTTCATTGTTCGGAGTGTAAGCATCGTCATGGCGAAGCTTTCTATCCGCAGTATATCGGTTGATCATCGAGTCCATGTTACCCGCAGTAATACCGAAAAACAGGTTCGGTTTACCGAGCTTCATAAAAGCGTCTTTATTATTCCACTCAGGCTGAGCAATGATACCTACACGAAAGCCCTGAGCTTCAAGTAAGCGACCGATAATAGCCATACCAAAGCTTGGATGGTCAACATAGGCGTCTCCGGTGACGATAATAATGTCACAACTGTCCCAGCCCAGCGCATTCATCTCTTTACGACTGGTTGGCAGGAATTTCGCAGTGCCAAAACATTCTGCCCAGTATTTTTTGTGTTCGAAAATCTTTTCTACATTCATATGATTAACTGTGTTCAACATTGCTTCGGGGCATATGCGGGACATTTTTGTTGTACTTCTTATTAAGCATGTCCGATTGGCCTTGGGTATGATTGCTTACCCAGTCCGAATAAAATAGGGCGAGAGTTTACCATGTTCTCTTTGATGAACGTTAACTTCTGTTGCAGGAAATAATGCGGTAAGGCCAAACTCGTTTGCGATAAACTATCATCCGTTTCTTTAAGTCTTTGAGGAAAGTCAGTTTTACGATCTTCATTTATTTGTGCGTGTTGTTAATCACGTCTATTCTCATAAGTGCCTAATCAAAAAGAGGAACATGGAATGCAAAGAATCACCCGTGAAGAACACGCTCATATATTGTCTGCGCACCTAAGCCATGCATTGAACTGTTATAAAATTGACTGCTATGGCAACCACCTCTCAGAGCTAGAAGGTTATTCAGTTCGGGGCAGAGAGGCGATCAACCTATACCTTGTTAAGAAGTTTGGTTGGACTCTTCATGAGTGTCGTGTTCTCTCATATCGAGATGTTTTAGTTCTGCTTGGGCCTGAGCTAATAAAATTTTCCCCGAGTCAAGATGCTGACTTTCAATACCTGCCTCCGAGTGGGGAAGAGTTGATGAATTTTTAAGCGACTCTATTGTCGTTCTGACGTTGTACAGAACCGCGCGCTTATCCATCTCTTTCAAGCTCTCAGGAAGTGCCTGGGAGCTTTCTCTTTTAAAAGTATGTTATTATCTGCCGTCGTTTTCTCTGAGCCTTAAGTTTTAGCATGCTGAACAACTTCTTATCCTTGGTCCCACCTATGTTGTTGGGAACACAACTTATCCTGACTCTGGTTCTTATCAAGGGTGAAATTTGTCCCGGACAAAGGGGGCGTGTTCACAAACTGTTTCCTGCGTTGGGTGTTTTATGGTTGGCGAGTGCAACTTTGGGTGTTGCTGCGATGGTGGTTGCCGCTCCGATATTTTATTTCTATTCTCAGGTACAGACAAAAAAAACGCGCGAGAAAGGACCATTGTGGGCTCTCCATTTGGGCAACCTGTTAGCCGCAGCGTTCGTTGGTCACAAAATAGTGGGGCTGAGCTATCTGTCTGCACAAGCAGCGGGCCTGTTGTTGGTAGTTGTGCTTGGTGCACTGTTTGCGCAGCTTAACCTTAAAATTGCGCGTTCCCGACTCGATGCATTTCAAAAGATACTGCCTATATCTGGTGTGGTCGGCGTGATAATGCTGGTCATTATGGTTGCGCTACAAAGCTTTCATTTAGAGGAAGTGGCTTTGCAATCTATGGCTACCCAGTTGTTTGCTGGTATTGCCCTGATGATTGCAGGAACGGTTATCTGGTGCTGGCATTTGATAAAATCATCGGTAGCGGGAAAGCTTCAGCTCTCTATTGCCGGGGTGCTGATGGTGCTCGCATGCATAGGGGTACAACCTTTGTTTTTGCTTTAAATCGTCGTAAAGGTCACTATTTTCTTGCTAAATCCTGACTACGCTTATAGATGAGTTTTGGTCGCAAGAGGAGCCTTTGCTATGGATTTAAGCGATGTAACCAACCTGGACAGTTCTATCCTTTTAGGGATAGTGAACGAAAAATTACGCCACGAGTGCAACAGTTTTGAAGATTTAGTCAGCATGTATGAAATGGATGTTGAAAACCTTATCTGTAAACTGGACGGATTAGGATATCAATACGATCCGTTAACTAATCAATTTAAATCTTACGACCGCTAAAAATAACAACTCTCCGCTCTTTCGAAGCGGAGAGTCTCTTTCCTTCGTTTTTCCAGAAGTATCCTATACTTTGAACAATAACAACTCGATTATTCTAACTCCGTATTACTTAAGGGGAATTGATGCGTTTACGCTCAGTTTTTAAGTGGTTACTGACATTTGTTTGTTTGGCTGAAAGTGTTTCTGCAAGTGAGCTGAACGCAGACGTCAGACAAACAATTGAGTTCCTGATAAAGAACGAGCTAAAGCAATCAACGCTTTCTACAGAGCAGCAATATCATGAGTTGCTTTGGTTCGCGCGAGCATCAAAACCATACAAGGGAATGACGATACATGTTGTTTCTGAAGACATACCTACACACCGATATGAGTCGAACGTTCTTGCAAAAGCCTTTAGTCAAATAACGGGGATTAAAGTGATACATGAAATCACTCAGGAGGATGATGTTGTAAAAAAAATGAGTGTGCAGATGGAGACGGACATCAACATTTACGATGCTTACGTCAACGATGTTGATTTCATCGGAACACATTCACGGTTTAAAAAGGCCAGATCTTTGTCTTCCTTAATGGAGGGCGACTGGCAGGCTATCACTTTGCCGACACTGGACATTGAGGACTTTATTGGTATTGATTTCGCGACGGGTATGGATGGTTCTCTCTATCAACTCCCTACTCAACAGTTTGCTAACCTCTATTGGTATCGTCACGACTGGTTTAGCCGAAATGATCTTCAGATCAAGTTTCGTGATCTCTATGGTTACGAACTTGGCGTTCCACAGAATTGGGCAGCGTACGAAGATATCGCGGAGTTCTTTACACACTTTGTCAAAGAGATAGATGGAAAAAGAGTGTGGGGTCATATGGATTATGGCAAGTATGAACCTTCGTTGGGCTGGCGGATTTCAGATTCCTGGCTTAGCCTGGCGGGCGTTAATGATATCCCAGACTTGAATACACCTTATCGTTCGCAGGATTTGGTTGGAGATTGGGGAATTCGAGTCAAAAACTGTCATCCGGTCGGATCTTCAGTAAAGCGGGGAGGGGCACTGGATAGCCCCGCAGCCATTTACGCTGTAGAGAAGTATGTAAACTGGCTCCACGACTTTGCTCCACCAGAAGCGAAGGATCTTACTTTTTCTACCGCGTCCGATTATTTAGCAAAGGGTAATGTTGCACAGCAAGTCTTTTGGTACACCGCGTTTATTCCTTCTATGTACACGAACAAACTAACGGACGGTAATGGCTTGCCACTTTGGCGTGTGGCTCCGTCTCCCAGAGGACGTTATTGGAAAGAGGGGATGAAGTCTGGCTATCAGGATATTAGTGGCTGGACGATATTAAACTCCACTCCGGATAACAGAGCGGCGGCTGCATGGCTTTATGCTCAATTTGTCGTGTCTAAAAGTGTTTCGATGCAGAAGTTTCTCGCTGGGGTCACACCAATTCGGCAGAGCGATTTGCAGTCGGCCTATCTAAACGACAACAAGGAAAAGTGGGGAGGTTTATTGGAGTTTTATCAGAGTGAAGCCAGAAACCACTGGACTCCAACTGGGTTAAGTGTTCCGGATTACGCCGCTCTTTCGAGCGCATGGTGGCAGTATATCGGTCCGGCAGTGAGTAAAGATAAAACTGTCAGTCAAAGCATGGAAGCGTTGGCGAACGAAATGGATCGCCGAATGTTTGTATTAGCGAAAAACAGTGATATTGAATGCAGCCCTAAAATCGGTGAGAAGGATAATACTTATCGACACCTGTCGGATGAGAGCTCGCCCTGGGCGGCACGTCTGGCTGAGGAAAGTGCGGTAACTTTAACTTATAAAGAGGCGCTTGAAGTATGGCAAAAATAGCGCTCCTTATGGTCGTTCTTCTTTTCTCTCGGATCAGCTTCGCTGAGGTCAATGTTTTTGTTTACGACTATCCACCGCTCGTTGTGATGAAAAATAACCAGCCGGTATCAGGGTTATCTTATGAGCTGGTTGATCAGTTGTTTGTGGCGGCAGAAATTCCATTGTCTTATAGCTATCAGCCACTGCGAAGAGCTCTATACAGTACGGAAAGAAATAAAAATACGTGTGCTTTCCCAGTAGAGCGTAATCAAAGTCGCGAAGCGAGTTACAGATGGATTGGCCCTGTCGCTATAAACCGCTTTGCTTTATTTAGTTCACCAGAAAACAAGATAGACTTGCTAACACTTGAGCAGGCAAAGCAGTATCCAATATCTGGCTTTGCTGGAACAGGCATTGTGGAGTACTTAAAGGTTAATGGGTTTGATGTGTTTGAAACCAAAAAAATCGAGCATGGACTTCAGATGTTAATTCATAACAGAGTAAAGCTTTGGGTTTCTGACACACATACGGCTGCGGCATTAGCAAAGAAGTATAAAATAGAACGTTTGGAGCCGAGTTTAACGTTCTTTACAGCCATTAATTTTATGGCCTGTAACTTAGATATGCCTGATGAAACTTACAATAGTTTGTCAGAAACCCTGAGTGCAATGTATCAAAACGGAGCAGCCCAGAATATTTTGAAAACTCATCTGATAAACCAGTAACAGAAGGCTAGCTGTTGCTACTGTTCAGTTATGTTACAACGTTTTTATTCCATCAAGATGATGTTTAGACTGATGTTTCGCGGTGCTGAAAAATGCTTGCAGATATCTCTTATCAGATTCAGCACTTCTTGTTGCAGCAAACAGCCTTCGCCATAATCCAGTACCCAGCGGTTTGCTCGTGATTAAACCTTGTCGTGAGAACTCATTGATCGCCCAGTTTGGAAGGGCAGATACGCCTAACCCAGCGGAAACCATTTGCACCAACATTAAGGTATTGTCCGCCTGTTTCCACCGTTCGGGTTCGATCCCCGATGGCTGCAGAAAGTGGTTATAGACATCCAACCGATTTTTCTTCACCGGATAAGAGAGCATGGTTTGCGTGGCAAGATCGTCTGGTGTGATGATATCTCTGTCCGCCAGCTCATGAGTTGTCGATGTGATGAGCCGCATTTCGAAGTCAAACAGAGGTTCGTAATGGATATCAGACCGAGGAACAATGTCGGACGTAATCACCAGGTCCAATTCTCCTGCTTGCAGAGCAGGAATAGGCTCAAAACCGAACCCTGAAGAAAAGTCCAATGTGACACTTGGCCAACTCAATTGATACTCTTTGAGCGCAGGCATTAACCATTGATAGCAAGAATGGCAGTCGATCGCCATATGTAACCGACCATTGGCATCTTCCTTCACATTAACCAACTTACCTTCCGCTATGGCTATTTTTGGGAGTATTTCGTCAGCGAGCTTCAGCAGTATTTCACCCTGCGCGGTAAACTTTACAGGGCGGGTTTTCCTCAGAAACAGTTGTCCACCAATCCTTTGTTCCAGCTCTTTTAGCTGGTGGGAAAGTGCTGACTGAGTTAAATGAAGCGATGTCGCAGTCGCAGTTAACGATCCGGTTTCTCTTAGAGATGCGATGGTTCTTAGGTGTTTAAGTTCTATCATTAGCTGACTTCATGAAAATTATAATCCATTACAATTATTCACAAACTAGCCAATGTTACCGCTGTTGTAAATGTTGAAAACAAATAAAAAAAGGCGCTCACCTTTATATCGATAAAAAGTGAGCGCCTGTTTCCGATTTTTAGTTTAGTGGAGGGTTATTTCCAGTCAGATAACTTGAACGTTAATGTGTGATTTTCGTTCTTGAGTTCTAGTGTATCCTTGGTTAAAGACATATCACTCCAATCGCTCAGAACCATTGAGAATGTTTTCTCAATTTCCATGGAATCTTCCATACACATCTTCTGAGTCATACCCATTTGCTTGATTCTGAATTGATTATCAACCAATTCACCCTGGCCAAAGAAGTTGTTACAACCGGCATTACCATTTGTCGTCATTTTCTCGCCAATTTCCAGATTAGCCGCGGCCAGGTTACCTTGTGTTTTCAGATCATTACCGTCAATTTGTACCAGATTCCAGTTGTGGTGTTGAAGATCGGCTTCGGTAATCACAGTATTATTTCCATTACTCTGGCAAGCTGTCATAAGAAGGGGAAGCGTAACTACGGCAAGTAGTTTTTTCATATGTTGCATTCTTTTATTGCTCCAACATTGGCGAATATGATGTTACCAGTATAGGTTAATTGGTCGTGTTTATGTCAGAGAAAAGTGAGTGTAATGAGATATTTGTGTTTAATCTGATGTTGTGAACTACTATTAGTTTAATAACTGATTTGAAATGAATAACCGAGAGGACGGTTTTTTGGAGCAATTAGAATTCTTTAATGTTCCCAGCCCATGTATCGGAGTTTGCAGCCTTGATGATAAAGGCTATTGCAAGGGGTGTATGCGCAAAAGAGAAGAGCGCTTTAACTGGTTAACCATGACTCCGGCTCAGCAAAAGCATGTGATAAAACTTTGCAGGCAGAGATATCGACGAAAGATGCAGAAAGGTAACAGCGGAAAACCTTCTCCGGATACCCATCCAGACAGTCCACAATCGGATTTATTTGAGTGAGATTGGTAAAGAATCTTTTGGATATTAGTTTAAAAGTACCAGGCCACTAAATTTTGACCTGAAAACCCCTTAAATTGTATGAGCTTGAACCGCCAGGTTGTCAGTTTTATTTACACAAAAATATATTAATAATGTATTGATTTAGAAGGATTATTCTTGCATCAATATGCAATGTGTGAGATTGAGTCCATCATTACTGTCAGTATTTTTTACAAGGTTTAAAACTGCAACTTAATTATTATCTTTCTTTGAGAAAACTTCTTTAATTATATTTAAATTATTCAATGAGATAGATGTTCGAAGATATTAAAGGCTCGATTCTTGCAAGTTATTCCTATTAGGATGAAAAATGGCTCTAAAGTTTATCGTTCATTTGCAAAAAGTGATATTTGTGAACAATGCTTTAGTTTGTCCCGTGAGCATGGACAGCATTTGAGATAAGAATGATGAAAAAGACGATTTGGATTGGAGTTACCCTTGCGGCTTTGTTTGCTAACAGTGTGTTAGCTGGAAGTTGTACAGGTTCGCGAGACTACAGTGATGCTGATACGGATTATGGTATTGCCTGTCACCAAACCGATAGGTGGCAAGGCTTGGGCGATGGCTGGCCAGACAACCGGTTGGGTGATTCTAGCTATAGCACGGGTCAAACGCCAAGCAGTTGGACTGCGGAAAGCGAAAGCGCTACAGGAACTGTTGGGCATGATGACGGTACGGACGATGGTGTGATGTGGCGTACATCAAGCGATCCAAATAACTTTTCTGGTGCTTTTGGAACCACAGCAAGCCTTACTCAGGGTGACTATGTTCAGTTTCAATTTATGTTTAGCCGTTCCGTTGATGGAAACCATAAATTTGATGAGTTATCAGCCTGGTTAGACTGGAATGGAGATAATAGTTGGGACAACTTACAGGGTAGTAACGAACTGGTTTCAAACCTTCGCTGGTACAAATATCAAGATGACGACGATATTGATATTGCTGATCAAAATAATTGTAGTCTCGCGGGCTTAACCTGGAACAACGATACGCAAAGGTGTAATAGCTCCGATGATTTCAGACTCTACACTAACTATGTGCAAATTCCATTAGATGCTGTGGTAGGGGATACTTGGCTACGTGCACGTGTAACCTGTGAAAACTCATTGACTCACACTAGCACTGGTTGGATTATGAACCCTTATGGCTATTTGCATCAGGGTGAAGTTGAAGATTATATGATAAGTATCGCAGCTAAGCCTGACGATCCTGTTGATGTTCCAGAACCTTCTGGTTTGTTGATTATGTCTCCGGCATTGCTCCTGTTGGCTATTCGCAGACGTAAGCATAGTTAAATCATTCATACTAAATTAAGAAAGCCGCTGAATTCAGCGGCTTTTTCTATGCTTTGAAAAAGGCTACAGACTCTCAGCCAGTAATCGATACTTGTTGTCTTCAGGGAAGAATTTTAGTTTGTTTAGCATCGACTCTGCTTCAGACTTTTTGTCTAACTTATGTAGAGTGTAGGCTAGATGATAGAGCACTTCTGGATCGGATGAGTTCATACTATATGCCTGACGTAGTTGTTCCAGACCTTGTTGAGCTTCTCCGGATTTCACTAATGCCCATCCAGCAGTATCAATAAAAGCGGGAGTTTGGGGGTAGAGTTTTACGGCCTGTTGCGACATCTGTACCGCTTGTTCGAGGTAGCCATCATTGATGTATATCACCGCCAGATTATTCATTGCCAGGGCGAGTTCATTTCGTGGCACTCGCTTTGTTAATAATATTTGATAGTGATATTTAGCTTGTTCGTTATTACCCATCCACATTAAGTGATCGGCCAATTTAGCACGATAAAAAGATTTGTCCGGGTATTTACTCACTATGTTTTCTGCGATTTTTGCAAAATTTTCGGGGTAACCTTCATGCCGGGATAACTTTCTTAAGTTCATGAAAGCAATAACATTGGTCTCTTCCTTCGCCAAAACATTTGAATAATACTTGAAAGCCAGATCGATATTGCCTTTTGCCTGTTCAAGTTCTCCTTTCAACAAGGTGATTCGAACCGGGTCATGTTGTTTCTCTTCCATCTGAGCGATAAAAGAGTAAGCTTCAATCAACTTGTTTTGTTTGATGTTATTTTTGACGATAGAAGATAACACCAGTTCGTTATTTTGTGCCAACGAATGGGCTTTCATCAAAGATTTGTTAGCGTCACCATATAGGCTTAATTGTGTTTGTAGTTGGCTCAATTTGTATAGGTTTCTTGCATCATCAAGCCACCAGGAGTAGAGCTTGTCACATTGAGCTTTTGCTGCATCTGTTCGACCCAACTCTGTGAGTGCACGGGCTCTTGTAAACATGGCGTCTAAATCAACAGGATCTTCTTTAATGATCTGATTTGCTGTTTCAAGGCTCAACTCGAACTCTCTATATTGAAAGTAAATAAGGGAGAGTTTATGCAGGGACTGAATTTGATAATCAGGATTATTAGTGAGCCTTTGCAAGCTCTGCACAGAAGATTGTATCTGACCAAGGCTGTACTCCACTTCAGCAAGGGAGAGTCGGTAGATGCCATCTTCAGGGTACGCTTTTGCAAGTTTTGCCAGCTCTTTTTTGGCTTCTTCTTTCTGATCTTTATTGAACAGCAGGCGAGCGTATTCTAATTGAACCTCTGGCATATTAGGGTGAGCTTGATATAGCTCGGTTAGCCCTTGTTCTGCATCATCAATTAATCTTAGCCCTATCTGCGCTTTGATTTTTAGCAACTGATACTCAACATTTTCCGAGTGGCTCTTTGCCAGTTCCGAACTCAGTTCCAGACTTTTGTCGAACACCCCCGAGTTTAGATACATTGCTGCAAGGGTATGTTTATAGTTGTCGCTCTGTTCGATATTCGACCCAGTTAGCATGTTGATAGCTTGTTCTGTCTGACCCCGATTAATTAAATCGTGAGAAGACAAAACCATAACACCAGAATCGGAACCGTATAGTTCCCTCAACTGCGTGAGTAGCTTATCGGCATCGTATCTTCGGTTATGTTTCAGATAGGCTCCGGCTAACAGCAAAGCGAAATCTTTGTGCTTGATGAGTTCATCTTCGTATCGAGAGAGAAGCTCAAGAGACTGCTGAGAACGATCCAACTTGTTGTACACATCGGCTAACAACACCACTGCCTGAATATCCATCTGCTCTTTCGCGTGACGTATATAGAGCTGAAACTTTTTACTTGCCTGTTCCCAGTTTTGCTGGCGATAGCTTGCCATAGCATCGATAAGCAATAGCTGGGGTTGAGACAGCATAAATGTTTGCTCAACCGTAGATAGTTGCTCTGATAGTACAGATAGAAGCTGATTTGCTTTTTCATCTTCATCGCTTTCAGCAAGAACAATCGCCTGTAACAGACGAGCTTGTGGATCGTAAGGGGTTAATTCGGTAAGTGTTTCAACCCACGGCTTTGCTTCTTCATACTTTTGAAGTGAAATAAGTGTATTTACAACACCATGGATAGATTGAATGCTATCGGGATCTAGTTGGTTCGCTTGTTTAAAATATAGGAGAGCCGCTGCAAGATCACCTCTTTCAAATGCCAGTGTGGCGATATATCTCGATATCTTTTCGTTGGTTGTAGCTAAAGGCTTTAATGGTTCAAGATTGCTTTCTGCCAGTTCAAGTTGTCCCGTCGAGAAATAGACAGAAATTATTCCTAATTGAACTTCAAGATTATTGGGATATTGCTTAGATAAGTCCTGATAGATTTTTAACGCATTATCATAGTCTTCGAGCCCGGTGTAAGCTTGAGCAATTGCGAATTGATATTGATATTCGGATTGTCGGCTTAGCGGGTAGCTGTTAAATAATGACAATATCTTGGTGAACTGCCCCCGATACAGCAAAACGTTAGTTAAAGGTTCGACGACTAGATTGACATCTGCCCCCATATTTAATGCTTCGGTTAACTCCAACTCTGCTTCTTTGTAGAGTTTTTTAGCAGTTAATACTTCAGCGAAGAGCAACTTCGTATGCAAGCTGTTAGGATTTTCCTGCAGTGCATTCTTTAAGTGAATAAATGCATCTTCAATCTTATCCTGATTATATGCAGTGAGTGCCTGTTCGTAATGACTGTCGTTAGCATAAGCCGCCGAGCTAATTAAGATTGAGAGAAGTATTCCAGCAGTGTTCAATTTCATCATCACATCCAATCTGATGTTGCATTTTCTTAATGCGTCCGTGCGTTATATTGTTTTAGGTTATAGGAATGTCGGTGATTTATAAATAAAAAACACCTCTAAATGACGCAGCGCCCTGTTTTTAACGATATTTTAAGAATAGCAAAGTAAAGAGTAATAATTTATTAATGGAAGCAAAATTCCTTAGCCCTTTATCTATAATGCTCCGGCACTTATCGAATGGAGTTTTATATGTTAAGGCCGTTTTCACTGCTTACTACCACTATCTTAGTTTCTTCTTTTGCCTCTGCTACTTCTAGCCCCATTCCAGAACCACCGCAGTTAAGCGCTAAAGGTTATGTTCTTATGGACTACCATACAGGTACTGTACTGGTGGAGAAAAATGCGAATGAAGCGCTAAACCCGGCAAGCCTGACAAAACTTATGACCAGCTATGTTGCAGGTAAAGAGATGGCCAACAGTAACATTGCTATGGATGATAAAGTCCGAATCAGCCAAAATGCCTGGGCCCGTAACTTTCCGGATTCATCAAAGATGTTCATAGAAGTCGGAAAAGATGTCGTCTTAGAAGATTTATACCGGGGGATGATCATTCAATCCGGTAATGATGCCAGTGTGGCTATCGCAGAGCATATTGCGGGTTCCGAGGCCTCGTTTGTTGGAATGATGAATGCTTGGGCGGACAGGTTGGGTATGAACAACAGTTCGTTTGCCAACCCTCATGGTTTAGATGCCAAAGGTTTATATAGCACGCCATATGATATGGCTTTGCTGTCGCAGGCTATTATCAGAGACCTACCGGATATTTATCCTATGTATAGTGAGTTGTCGTTTACCTATAACAACATCACTCAGGGGAACAGAAATCGCCTGCTAAGGAACAGAAGTCTTAATGTTGATGGCATGAAAACAGGTTATACCCAAGGAGCAGGCTACAGCTTAGTTAGCTCCGCCACAGAAGGTGATATGCGGTTGATTGCGGTTGTGATGGGGACGTCGAGCCCTCAGATTCGTGAGTCAGAGAGTGTGCATTTGATTCGCTATGGTTTCCGGTTCTATGAAACCTTGAACCCGCACGCTGAAGGAGAAAAAGTGGTAACGAAGAAGGTATATATGGGTGAGAGCGATGAACTTAAGCTTGGTGTATCTGATGATGTCTTCATTACCTTAAGTCGTTCTGATACCAGACATCTGAATGCGGAAGCGGTTGTTGATAACAAGATTCAGGCTCCTGTCAGCAAAGGAGATAAAATCGGTTCACTGGTATATCGGGTAGGTGACAATGAAGTACATCGGGTGCCACTGATTGCCTTGGAAGAAGTGGATCAGGGAGGTGTATTCAGACGACTGATTGATTGGGTGAAATTATTTGTTTTATCTTTTAGGTAACTACTTTGTCATTCAATAAATTATTAAAGCCAGAGAGGTTTGAACAAGCTTCTCTGGCTTTTTATATTTAATGACCTAATGCTTTAATAAAAGCTCACAAAATAAATTGTTTTACTTATTGAGGTTTATTTATATTTTTAAGTTATTAATGCGCTTCTAACTATTCACTTTATCTGTTACTAGAATCACTTATCGGGAATGAGTAATTAAAATCCGGTGAAGACGTGATGATTGCCATATATATCTGCAGGTTTGATGAGTTAATCGAGAATATTGATTCTGATCAATTAATCCAAACTCGTATCCGCGAGAATTCTACTACTTAAAAATTTGATAGAACTCGCACATTATTGGGCTGTCTGAGTATAGGAACAGTCAATCGTGCGGTAAGATGCTGCAACGACAGTGTCGTCTGGTTGTCATACCGACTATTATATGGTGATCAGATAAATGGATAGTTGAATAAAATTGTGAGTAGCAGATGAAGAAAGAAACGACAGAACAAAGGCTTGAACGTATTCATAACGCGGCTACTCGATTAGCTTCTGAGAGGAAGGTAGATTCGATATCCATTTATGACGTAGCGAAAGAAGCCGCTATTGCTGCCTCTACCGTATATCATCATTATCCGAATATTGAAGCGCTCATTGCCGAACTGATGAATGGCATCTTTGAAGATTTTGCAAAGGTATTAGACAACGCAGTTACGGCTCAAGATGTGCATCACTGGTCTGATATCAACCGTATGATAGAAACCGCCTACGTTGATTACTACCGATCATCGCCTTTGGCTCAGCATACCTTGTTGGGACAACACACGTATGCCTCTGTTCGTCATAAAGATGCTCAGAATGACTTGGTTCTGGGGCAAAGGGTAGAGGAGATTTATCGTAAGTTTTTTGTGCTGCCTGAACTGCCTAAAGATGTCAGTATTTTTGCGATTGCACTCCAGGTTGCCGATAAGGTGTACTCGATGAATTACCGCGAAAATGGTGAAATAGCACCAGAAATGGCCAGGGAAGCGGTGGTACTAACAGAGGCTTATCTAGGGACATATTTGCCTAAAAATTTACCCAAAGTTTCTGTAGAATAAATGTAACTTGAATAATTATAAAGCACCTGAATGGGTGCTTTTTTTATGCCTGAAGCATCATTAAAACGAGATATCGAAAAAGAAGGATTTAATTCAAATTGAATTGTGATTTTTGTCATGCTCTTTTTTTCTAATAATTGCACTCTGCCGATTAGTGATTCTGATTTAAGAATCGCGACACTTTTTTTCCGATACTGAATCCATCGAAATTAACAAGCAAATACTAATTAACTAAGGAATTGGTTATTTATTAAATATCCATTCCAGCGATGTAGATAAGGAATAAATTATGAAATTACCATCTTCAAGTGCAACTGAACTGAACAAAGCGAACATGGAGCACATGGTTTCAATGAAGGACTTCTCTGTAGAAGAGATGGACAACATGATGGAACTGATGACTTACCTGAAGGAAGCGCGTCGTGACAATGCGATCCCACAGCTATTCAAAGGTAAGTCAGTAGGTATGATCTTCGAAGCAGGTTCGACTCGTACTCGTGTGTCTTTCGAAGTTGCAGCAACACTGTTGGGCGGCCACGCGCTATTCCTCTCTCCGAAAGATATCCACCTGGGTGGTAAAGAGTCTATCGATGATACTTCTCGCGTACTATCTCGTATGTGTGATGTGATCATGGCGCGTACTAACAGCCCTGAAACACTAGATGGCCTGCTAGAGATGTCTACTGTACCTGTTATCAACGGCCTGGACACTCGCTTCCACCCAACTCAGATGTTGGCTGACCTATACACAATCAAAGAGCACATCACTGATGGTCGTACGCTGTCTGATTTGACTTTGGCGTTTATGGGTGATGCAACAGACGTATGTCGTTCTTTGATGTTGACTTGTGCTAAATACGGTATGGGCTTCAAGCAAATCGGTCCTAAGAAATATCAGATGGAACAAGAGTGGGTTGAGCTTGCAGAGTCTTTCTGCAAAGAGTCTGGCGGTCACATTGAAATCACTGACGATGTTGAAAGAATCAGCGAGTGTGACGTGGTTTATGGCGACAGCTTCTACTGGGTTACTCAGATGGACGAGAAAGAAGAGCGTCTAGCTGCATTTATGCCAGACTACGTGATCACTGAAGAGCTAATGGCGAAAGCGAAGCCAGGTGCAATGCTTCTTCACTGCCTACCAGCAAACGACAAAGAAGAAGTGACTCGTGGCGCTCTGGAAAGTGAATACTCTGTCGCATTCGACGAAGCAGAAAACCGCTTAACGGCGCAGATGGCTATTCTGGTTTACTTCACTCACAAGCACGCAATTGTACCAACGGAAGAAACTATTAAGCATCACGAAGATAAGATCAATAATTTCCTAGCAGGCCTATAATAACAATATATTTTCCACGAAGTTTTAGCAGCGACCATGTCGCTGCTTTTTTAGTTCTGAAGCCCAATTAAAAAACCGCCTTATCGAAGGCGGTTTTGTGTATTAGTTTCGGAAAAATCTACGCAGTTTTTACCTGAAACTGCTGCATCAGCGTTCTTAGTTCCGCAGCCAGAGTTGCTAACTCCTCACTTGAACGAGCAGTATGTTCTGATGTACCTAATACTTCAGTACCTGAATGAGTGATATCAATGACGCTCTGGTTTATCTCTTCTGCTGCGGCAGATTGCTGTTCACAAATAGCCGCAATTTCCATCGTCATACCGTCAATCTCTTCAACGGAACGGTTAATCGTTTCGATAGACTGACTGGCAGATTCCGCATTCTGTGCACTATCACACACCATCTGGCTACTTTGCTCGATTACCGAGACCGCACTACCAGTTTTAGATTGTAGTGCTTCGATCAGTCGGTGTATTTCCGTTGTTGTCTGCTGAGTTCTTTGTGCAAGGTGACGAACTTCATCGGCAACAACGGCAAAACCTCGGCCTTGTTCTCCTGCTCGTGCTGCTTCAATAGCCGCATTTAGTGCGAGAAGGTTTGTTTGTTCTGCGATTTCAGTAATGTTGACAACAAACTGATCAATGGCGTGGCTTTCATCGTTTACCGATTTCACCTGGCTTGCTGCTTCCTGAATCTGAGTAACCAAACGTTCAATTTGAACCTGATTTTCAGAAACTAGCTGAGCACCTTGTTCTGCCTCTTTGGTGGCTTCACTTGTTGTAGATGCGGTTCTGATAGCACTATCGGCTACCTGTTGAATCGTGGTCGACATTTCTGTCATCGCAGATACTACATGTTCAGTGTTTAACTGCTGCGATCCAACCGCCTGGTTGGTTTGCTCGGAAGCCGCGGCCATCTCTTCAGCGAGCGCAGCTATCTGACCAGAGGAGTTCAGGATTTGCATAATAGTCGAGTTCAGGTTAGACGCCATAGCGTTCATAGCATCTAATAACTGGCCTGTTTCATCTTTTGTTTCACTTTCTAATGATACCTGCAAATTTCCTTTTGCGAGCTGATTAGAAGCGTGAACCGCTTTACGTATGGACTTGGTCAAAGTACGAGTGCTGAGAGTGCCAAGAAGCAGACCAATGAGCAGACCCAAAATACCGATGATAACCATTCCTTTAACAGCGGTCTTTTCATGCTCTTCAGTTTGTATAAGCGCATGAGCCGTTAGCTTTTCAATATTGACTAAGAAAGTACCCAGGTGATCATTCAACTCACTTTGCAGATGCTCTAGTTGATCAAGTAGCGCGTTGGCAGCATCGATGCGATTATTTTCAACATGTGAAATCAGGGTGTCTGCCTGAGAGACATAAGAACTGTGCTCTTTCTCTAACGCCAGTAAAGAAGTTTGGAGTGCAGCGATCTCTTGTTCAAGGTTTTGCGAACTAGCGTGTTGACCAGCGACTCTTAAAATATTCTCGGCAGATTTCAGCTCTTTATCGATTTCCGCGTTGATACTTCTGAACTGGTTAAACAGAATAGAACTGGTTTTGTTTTCCATCCCCCCAGTGAGCCCTTCTGCTCGCAAAGACTTTTCAAGAAGTATTGCCCCTTCTAACTGTTTCGTGGTCACTGACGTTGTTATGTCTGTCAGTGGAATGTCTTCGTCTATGATGCTTTGCAACTCGACGCTAATGCGTTGCATCTGAACATAGCCAAATCCTGCTATTCCGACCATTATGCTCAGAAGGATCGTCACCAAAGCAATCATCTTGGATTTAATAGTCAGGTTGTTGTAAAACTGTAACATCTATATGCCTTGCCAAATTGTTGTGTGCTGTTTAGTTTCTTATGCGCTCAATTTCATTAATCCAACTGACTTTATTTAGCGTATTCGATTTATGGTTACTTTATTATTACCAAATAAGCTAATTAAAATTTATTTATATTTTTCAGTTAGATAAATGATTTCACGGTGTCTTGGTATTTTTAGGGTGCGTTATACTATATCAATTGTGAGACTGATTTATTGACCTGAGTACAAGAAATACTCAATTAATTAGTATGATGAATAAGTTAGAAGTTCATCTAGTAGCTTACGTGATTGCGTTAGTGATACAGGTATCAATATGTTTTTTCCTTCTGCTTAACTATGATATCTGTGACCAGGGAAATCTTTAGTATGTCCAAACTTGCTATAGTTAGTTAAGTGACGTCAGTTATATGAACTGACGATAGATAGAGGCGAATAGTGCAGGCATTTTGGGTTAGGTTATTTGTATGTTTTTTCTTGATACCGTTGAATGTAAGTTCAGCGGGGGCTGAAAATGCAACACTAAGCAATCTACAGTTCTACACAGAGGAGTACCCACCCTATAATTTCAGTGAAGGTGAGCAGGTTAGAGGCATTGCCGTCGATTTATTGATGGAGTTGGCGAAGCAAATGAACTCGGGTATTTCCCGTGATTCGATACATGTCTGGCCTTGGGCTCGTTCATACCGTACGGTGAGAGATAGACAAGGTACAGTTTTATTTTCTACCGCCAGGATTCCACTTCGTGAAAACTTGTTTCAATGGGCTGGACCTATAGCACCTACCCGAATTGTTTTATTGGGTAAAAAGCGCAAGCGAATTACTATTTCCGAAAAAGAGCAACTCAATAAGTATTTCTTTGGTGCCATTATTGATGACGTCGGGGAGCAGTTGATTTTGGATGCAGGTGTACCCGAAAATCAGATTGAAACAGCATACTCACCCGTTGCACTTGCTCAGATGCTAGAGCACGAACGTATTGATTTGTGGGCATACGAAGAGAGAGTTGCATTGTGGGCAATACAAAATGCGGGTTATCAGGCGAGTGATTATGAAGTAGTCTATGTTTTGGATACTGTTGATATGTACTACGCTTTTAACAATGAAGTACCAAAGGAGACGGTACAAGCGTTTCAAAAAGCATTGGACAGCATAAAGCAGAGAAAAGGCGAAGACCTTAATTCTGTATACGACACTATTATTAAAAAATACCAATATTAAATAAGTACACAAATAAAAGTACGATAATTACCAGTTGGCAGGAAACTCAATGACTAAATACAATTTTGATGGCGCTATAGAGCGCAAGGGGACCTATTCCGCAAAGTGGGAGTGCATGAACCTGATATCACCCCACACTAATGAGGAAACACTCCCGATGTGGGTGGCTGATATGGATTTTTCCTGTCCGCCAGAAGTGTTAGACGCATTGCACAAAAGAGTGGATAACCAAATATTTGGTTATAGCATGGCGGATGACAACTATTATCTGAGCGTGCAAAGCTGGTTTCGACGTCGCTTTAACTGGGAAGTAGAGAAGAAGGACATTGTGATTACCAGTGGAATCCTTCCTGCACTTGAAAATCTCGTTGAGGCTTTTTCTGAACCTGAAGATGGCATCATTATCCAACCTCCTGTCTATCACAAGTTTGCTGACATCATTAATCAGAAACGTCGTACTATCGTGAATAACCCTTTGATTGACAACGAAGGTTATTACACTATCGACTTCGCTGATTTGGAGCTGAAAGCGAGCGATCCGAACAACAAAATTATGATGTTCTGCAGTCCGCACAATCCTGTTGGAAGGGTGTGGAGCGAAGATGAGTTACGCAGAGTTGGGGAGATTTGTCTGGCTAATAATGTTCTGCTCATCAGTGATGAAATCCACTTCGACCTAGTTAGGCAGGGTGTTATCCATACACCGTTAGCGACACTTTTCCCTGACGACAACCGAATCATTACTTGTACAGCCCCAAGTAAGACCTTTAATATGGCGGGGCTGCATATCTCGAATATCATCATCCGCAACGAAGATCATAAAAAGCGTTGGAATGAAATTGCGGGCTTTGGATTGCCCTCACCGCTTGGGCTTGCAGCCGCGACCGCAGCATACGAACACGGTGAAGAGTGGCTGGAAGCTCTGAAACTCTATCTGGACAACAACTTTCAGTTTGCCAAAGAATACCTCGATGAGCACTTGCCTCAACTTGGTTTTATTGTCCCTAATGGCACCTATTTTATCTGGCTAAATATGAGACGCCTTGGGCTCTCAGATAAAGAGCTGGACAACAAGTTTATTAAAGAAGCGAATGTTCTTCCTGAGGGGGGAACGATGTTCGGGGAGCAAGGTAGCGGTTATCAAAGACTCAATATCGCTTGCCCGCGCTCTACGCTTGAGGAAGGGTTAAACCGGATTGTACGGGCGTTCAAGTAAAGCCTTTTATTACAATGTTTATCAGTATAGTGTGCGTTACAACTCATTAACATATTAATCACATTGTGTTTGCCGTATGGTGGTGATAGTGTCCAAAAATCATACGGATTGATGGATTTTTAGCTGAGTATCCCTGCGAGGTTTGCTTGGTTAACTCAAAACACAATGAAGTGGGGATGAGAGTAGATGAGTATTGCAGGTAACAACGCTAATCTGGTGCAGCTCAATGACTTCCAAAATGAGATGCTACTGCTGCTTAATTCGAGTTTACAAGTTTCTAAGCTAGCGAGCTATCTGGTGGACGAACGAGCCAGACCTATCTGTTATCAGACGTCGAAAATCCAGCCGTCAATGCACCGCGACTATATCGAACATTTCTATAAAGAAGATCCGCTTTATCCTGAGCACTTTAAATCTGCCAGTGATCGCATCGTTAAAATGAGTGATTTGGTTTCGCCAATCAGGCAACGTACTCACGCTTACTACCAGGACTTCATCAGGCCCTGGAAAGTGAACGAGATTGTTGAGCTATATTTTTATCACAACAACAATCTGATTGGCGGTGCATCTCTGTTTTTTGACCAAACTGTTCAGGTCCCCGATAAAGATGACATTGTTCGCTTGGGAGCTCTTCACAGGTACATCGAGTTCAGCTTAGGGCAACAGTTAAACACCGTAACCCAGATGAGCTTTGATGACTTTTGCGACAACTACTCACTGACAAAAAAGGAGCGTGTTGTCCTTCAGCTAGCGATACAAGGGTTAGCAAACAAAGAGATGGCTCAGCAATTGATTTGTAGCTTGTCTACGGTGAAAACACACCTGCAGCATCTTTTTGCCAAGCTGGAAGTAAACAGTAAAGTAGAAATGGTCAATAAAGTTTATAGCTCTAAGTGCATCATGTAAGCCAGAGCAGTCAAACCACGTAATAAACATGCAAAACAAAGGGGCTAATTCAGCCCCTAATTCTTAGGCTATTTATTGATATTCACGACCTGAAGTTGGCTATTTTCCAACAACCCCTCCAGTCCAAACTCAACACCAAAACCAGACATCTTACAGCCGCCAAATGGTGCGTGAGGCAGTACTTCCGCATGACCATTGATCCAGACCGATCCGCATTCTAGCTTAGAAGCAAGCTCACACGCTTTTTCGGTGTCCCCCCAAACGGAGCCGCCAAGACCTACGTCACTATCATTAGCCATTGCGAGGGCTTCTTCTACACTAGAGTATTTAATGACGGGCAGAGCCGGGCCAAACTGTTCTTTGGCAACGATAGCCATATCTTGCGTTGTATTGCCCACAATCGTTGGTGGATAGAGGTACCCTGGTTTTTCTAATCGGTTGCCACCACTGTATATGGTCGCACCGGACGATTTTGCCTGTTCGACTAACGCCATTACTTTCTCTAGCTGAACCGAGTTTTGTATTGGGCCGAATGTGGATTGTTCATTTAGACCGTCAGCTACCACTTGTTTTTCTGCAAGTTCGGCAAGCAACTGGCAGAGCTCATCATGTTGAGACTCGTGAACGTAGAGACGCTTAAGAGCCGCACAAGTTTGTCCCATATTGATAAAGGCAGTATTAAACAACCCCTCAGCTATCGAGTTAAGATCTGTCCCCGGAAGCACAATACCGGCATCATTGCCCCCGAGTTCAAGAGTCAGCCTCTTAAGGTTTGTGGCGGCAGATTGCATGATGTTTTGTCCGGTTTGAGTCGAGCCAGTAAAGACAATCTTGTTTATCCCTTGATGTTCGGTCATCGCTTTACCGATCTGACCGTCACCAGAAACGACATTAAATACACCATCTGGTAATACTCCCTGCAATAGCTCTCCAAGCAGCAGAGTATTCACCGGAGTGTATTCGGACGGTTTGTTAATCACCGTATTGCCCATTCTTAGTGCAGGAATGATATGCCAGATAGCGATCATCAGTGGCCAGTTCCACGGTGTAATTGAACCTACTACCCCCACTGGTTTACGGTGGCCTTCGATGCGTTTATTCGGAGAATCTTCGTAAACCTCCACTGGAATTTCGATGCCAGCAGTATAGCGAGTCCAGGCGATAGCGCCTCCGACTTCCATATGAGCCAGTGCCAGAGGTTTTCCCTGCTCCTGAACAATGGTCGTTGCCAGATCATCCGCATTTTGCTCAATGGTATCTGCGATCTTGTTGAGATAAGCGTCTCTTTCTTTTTGCGTCAGAGTACTCCAACTAGGGTAAGCGTTTTGAGCAGCTTCGACTGCGCTGTCAAGCTGAGATGAAGATGCACAAGGTGCGGTAAAAGCGATGGTTTCATTCGCTGGGTTGAGAACGTTAAGAGAAGGCATCTCTCCCATTACCGATTGTCCGTTAATCGTTAGTCCTGGATTATTCATGATTTATTCCTTTCGTTGTCACTGACTGTTTCTGATTTAGGTTTATGGTTGAGCTTTTATTTTGTTTGTCTTTAAACATGCTAAAGATAAATAGGATGACAGAGAGGCAAATCAGGCCCAACAGTGCGAGGCTGATTGGCCTTTCAATAAATATGGAAAGGTCCCCATTCGAAACCCCTAAGGCCTGTTTGCTGCGAGTGACAAACACTGGTCCTAGTACCAGCCCAAGAATGATGGGAACGGCCGGGATGTTTTCGCGTTTTAGAATGTAGCCAAACACAGCGAAACCAAGAGCGATTAATGCATCCGAGAACTGATAGTTTTGGCTGTAACTGCCGACAAAACCGAGCACGAGTATGACTGCACCAATAAAGCGGCCTCGAATACGGGTAAGGTTTACGATCCATTTGCTGGTGAAAGTCAGATATAAGAACGCCACTATGTTGATGAGAAACAGCGAAATATACAGGCCGGAAATAAACTCGGGTCTCTCGGCAAACAATGTTGGACCAGGTGTATAGTTGTGAACCATAAACACCGATAGCAGCATCGCCATCATTGCATCCGCTGGAATACCAAACGCAAGCAAAGGAATCATTACTGATGCGGTTACCGCGTTGTTGGAGGTTTCAGATGCGATGAGACCTTCTTCGGCGCCTTTGCCAAACTGCTCCGGCTTCTTAGAGAATTTCTGAGCAAGCGTATAAGAGAAGAACTGAGAACCGAACTCTCCGACTCCAGGTAATAAGCCCATAAACACGCCGAGTGCAGCTGAACGAATCACAGTGATCTTGTACTTCAAAACAGTAAAGATGCCGGAAAATCGGCCCTTACCTTCGTATTTGGTGACTTTAGAGTCGTTACCTTTCTGGGAAAGCAGAACAAACGCCTGAGACATAGCAAACAGACCTATGACTGTCGGCACCAACGGGATTCCACTCATCAACCATTCCTGCTCGAAAGTATAAGTTAAGGTGTTGTAAGAGCGATCGATTCCTACAGAGCCTAAGAATATACCGAGTCCTAACATCATGGCGGCAGCAAAGGCCTGACGGTAGTGGGCCATGACGACAAAAATCATCCCTAGTGCTGCAAGCATCGCAAATTCAGCTGATCCAAAATGATTGGCTACCTGAGACAACACCGGAGCCAACAAAACCAGTGAAAGTACACTGATGATTCCGCCAATAAACGACGAAGAATAGGCAATGGAAAGCGCCCGTTTGCCTTCTCCTTTCTGGGTCATTGGATAGCCGTCGTAAGTTGTCAGTACGGCCACTGGTGTTCCGGGTGTATTCATCAAGATGGCCGGAATAGCCCCGCCATACCAGGCGCCACCATAAACACCGAGAAGAAGTGTTACACCGGGAAGCGGATCAAGTGTAAAGGTCAAAGGCAGAAGAATAGCGATAACGCCCGCTGGTTCCAGTCCGGGAATTGAGCCAATAGATACGCCAAGAAGCGCACCAAACAGGATTGCTATCAGCACATTGGCTGAAAGAATTTCATTTAAACCAAGAAGGATGATATCCATTGTAATTCAGTGCTCCTTCAGTGTTATAAATACATGTTTGCGAAATCAGATAGCTCTGCAGGTAACAGAGAGTAGAGCCATACATCGGGTAGCCAAAAGCTGACAAGTACGCGAAAAACCAGAATCATAATAAGGACGGTTAAACCAGAAATCAGAACCCAAAAGCGGGTAAACAGATTGCTGATCCACAACATGGTCAGGACGAAAATCAGGCTTGAGGGAGCAAACCCCAGTACTGAAAGGCTGCTGACATAAAGCATGAAAAACAGACTTATTATGATTGCGGTTCGATAGTTGCTTATGGCATTAAAGGTAAGCTCAACAGGGTTAATATTCTTCAGGCAGTTTATGTGTTTAGCGGTATTGAACAGCAGATACACACCACTAAAAAAGTTGATCACAATTAGGCCAACAAATGGCGCGACATAAGGCTGTGTGTACCAGCCATGAGCCTTAAGCACTTCTTTTGCCTGATAAGGTTGCAGCAACATCAGCGTAAGCGAACCTAAAAACGAAAGCAGATAGAAATAGTAATGTGATGGCAACTGGCTATCTGTCGATGTTTCGGTTTTTGACGATTTGATTTTGATTTCTTTAATTTCCACGTCACTCTGACCTCATAAAAAGTCGGGGCGAAATAATCTGTATTTCGCCCCGAGTTGTTAGTTCATATAATCCAGCAGATCTTTCGCACTTTCGAAGTCATTGCTAATGACTTCCTGAGCTTTGTCACCACCAATCCAGAACACGCTTGCCCCTGTGTTTGCACTGATCTCAGCAACTTTGTCTGTCTTCAGAGCCGACTGTGCAATTTCAGCGATACGATTTTTCACTTTGTCAGAGGTGCCTTTTTTGACGAACAAGCCATTCCATGTCGTTTGTGAAACGCCTGTTTGTTCTTTTAGTGTCGGAACATCCGGGCTAAGGCTCAGCCTTTCATGTGTGATAGAAGCGATGATCTTTACATCACCCGATTTCAGACAAGACAAAATGGTCTGCGTCACTGTGTTGATAACGGTGGCATCACCATTAGCCAGTGTGGAACAGTTGATGGAATCGAAAGGGGCGTTAGACGAAAACTGAAGACCGATTTTATCTGCCGCTTTAAATGTGATTGCTGTCGGTAAGGCCTGATAGCCAAAGTGAGCCAGAGAAACAGGGTTAGACTTAGAGTACTCCGCAAGCTCTTCCATGTTGTTGTATGGCGCATCGGCTTTCGCAGCAATAACAAATGGATAGTCAAGGAAGATACCGACCGGTTCGAATGTATCTTGATTAAATGGGGCGTTCCCGGACAAAATCTGAGTGGTTAGCAGGTCTGCAACAAACGAACCGATGGTCAGTCCGTCAGGCCTTGCTCGGGAGACTTCAGAAGCTCCGATAATACCGCCAGCACCTGGTTTGTTTACCACAGTCGCCGGTTTACCAGTTTCTTTTGACATCTCCTCTGCAATTAGACGAGTGAGAATATCCTCAAGATCGCCCGGAGGCCATGGAACAATGTATTTAACCGGGCGGTTCGGGTACTCCGCTGCACTTGCTGCGGTTGATGCCAGAAATACCGACATAAATAGCGTCAAAATCGTCGTAAGTTTCTTCATGACAAATCCTTATATCTCACTAATCCGTTTAGAGTGTGTTGTTAGATTTAACGATTCTCAGTGCCGACGAGCGGTACGATAAGTACAGGCACCTGAGATTTCTGCAGAACTTTCTGAGCGGTGGAGCCGAGAAATACGCGCGAAAGTGCACTGGCTTCCCGGCTACCCATTACAATCATTCCTGATTGGTATTGAATAGATGCGTCAATAATCACTTTGTCGGCCTGACCAAACTGGATATTGACGGAAAACTCGGGTAGCTCATCAAGTGCAGAAAATTCTTGTGTGACAAAACGATGGATGCGCGCTTTGATATCTGACACCAGTACCTCTTTATGTTGCTCAGAGTGAGTTTGCTCAATGCTCTTTGGCAAAAGAGAGTGAGAAACATCGGGAGTTACCTTGTTCACCTTATCAACCGCGTGAACGTAGATGATTTCTGCGTCGTGCTTTATTGCCTCTTGCACTGCGACATGAAAAGCACTTCGGCTTCCTTTCCCGATATCTGATGCATAAATAATGGTGTCTACTTTGTTTCTCATTGCACGTTCCATCTTTGAGTGACGGTTTCATTACAGGTGAAGTTGGGGTTGAAAGAAATCAGCCATAAGTATGAGAAGTTAAATAAATGTAAATTTGTGGTTATTTATTTTTACATCTCAGCCTAACGGTTGATATTCGTGCTGAATCCTCCGTGCTTAGATAAAAAGGTCTGAAGCGCAACAAAAGGAATTAGGATGAGGCATTTAGATTCTCTTACTTACTACGCTGCGACCAAGAAATATGATCTGAGCTTTCCGAGGTTGACGGAAGATCTGGAAGCTGACGTCGTGATTATTGGTGGTGGATTCACAGGAGTTAACACAGCATTAGAGCTTGCCGAAAAAGGCATAACCAATACGGTGATTCTGGAAGGCCGTTATCTGGGGTACGGAGGTACAGGGCGCAATGGTGGCCAGATAATGGCTGGTCTTGGTCATGATTTAGACACGGTCAAAAAACATGTTGGCCCTGAAGGAATGGAAGAGCTGTTTAAGATTGGCAATCTGGGCGCTGCCATAATTAAATCGCGAGTCGAGAAGTACAACATTGATGCAGATTTCCGCCACGGCTACGCCTATTTAGGAAGTAACTCCAGACAAGAGAAGACACTTCGAGCCTGGGAGAAGGAGTTCAAGGCTGTTTCCCCCGATGAAGACATCGAACTGTTAACCGGTTCGGATGTTAAGAAGGTGGTGGGCTCCGAGGCTTATAGCTGCGCGCTTAAGCACATGGGAGCAGGGCATGTGCATTCGCTTAACCTGTTATTGGGTGAAGCCAAAGCACTGACAGAGCTATATGACGTAAAGATATTTGAGAACTCGATGGCGATCTCTGTGGAGTATGGTTCAACAGTGACCGTTCGGACACCGACAGGCAGTGTGAAAGCGAAGAAGCTCCTTTGGGCATGTAATGGCTTTTTGGAAGGGATGGAGCCAAACCTGCACAAAAAGACCATTAATACCTATGCATTTCAGTTGGCAACAGAGCCGCTTTCCGATGAGTTGATCGAGCAGATCAGCCCAATCAGAGGGGCGTACAGTGATATCAGGCCAGTGATTGATTACTACCGGGTAACTAACGAAAACCGATTGTTATTTGGCGCGGCAACACGTGCGTTGGAATATGTTCCAAAAGATCTTAAGGCATGGAACAGGGAGCAGATGTTGAAGATTTTCCCTTATCTGGACAAGGTTAACATCGAGCTCGCATGGGGAGGTCCACTCTGTTGCAGCGCTAATCTTTTCCCTCAGCTTGGCACATTGGACGGAATGGATAACGTGTTCTACGTACAGGGTTACTCGGGCTTTGGCGTCACACCAAGCCATATCGTTTGCAAAGTATTAGCGGAAGGGATGAGCGAAAAAACAGACCGTTACGAGCTTATCAGCAGTATTCCTCACGTTAATGTTTTGGGTAAAGACTATATTGCACCAGCGCTGTTAACCAGCGGTAAGGTATGGCATCAGATTTCAGGCTACTGGATGGGTCGAAGATAGGCCTCTTAATTTCAGCTTCTAAACACAAGGAAACAACATGAAACCAATATTATTGAATGGAACTCTTCCTGAAATGGCGGAGATCGGCAGTGTTACAAATTTAGGCTCAACGGTGATTTCCGGAGAGCCGCAGGCCAGTATCGCTATGGTTGACGGTGCTCCTGAGGATAGCGTTGCTTGCGGTATCTTTAAATGTACTCAAGGGGTTTTCTCAATGCAGTACCCCTTTACAGAGCACGCGACAGTACTGGAAGGAAAACTCAAACTTAAAAACCTGGATACCGGTGAAGAGACAACATTCGGCCCTGGTGACTCTTGGTTTGTGAATCAGGGCAGCAAAATAGAATGGCATATTCTCTCTGACTACTTTGTTAAGCACTATCTATCTGTCGCATCTTAACAAGTAAATATAGGGTTATTTAGAGAGCAGCGTACCCGTTTTATTTGGGTACGCTTTTTTCGTTCTGTTACCCAAAAAACTTATCGTAAGGAAGGTAAATCAGGTTCGACAAGATAAGGAGTAGCTGGCTTAACAGAGTTAGGATCATGCCTTTTTTGCGACCACCAAGCGTGTCTTTTAACACAGCTTGACCATGCATGACTCTCCCGATGACAAGGAGCAATCCAGATAGATGAATCAGCCAGATGTTCCCACCGTTAAGTTCCAACAAAATCATTAGAATTATGGTGATTGGGATGGTATCTACCGCGTTTCCGTGGGCAGAGCGTGCAATTTGCAGTTCTTTTACTCCGCCATCAGCGTAGGCGATTTTTCCGGCACGACGTTGTTTGATGACCTGAAAGGTAAGCCAGATCATAATGAGCATCAGCAATGATGCGTAGAGAGCAGTTATCATTTTATCTCCTGACGTTTTTTGCTCAGTATATATTCAAGTAACGTCAAGATGCAGCTCTGAACTCTGCATCTTGAGGTTACTTGAGTATAGTGTATATATAATTCATCATACTTATAAATTCTACCTGTCTGTTATTCAGTTCTTTCTATAAAAGCTGCGTTTTTGAACACTAATTCACTTGGGATTCACCCTCCATAATATATTGTTTTTTGTTGTTTAATCCAGATAACCGAGGAAACGAGAATGAACAAAAGACACGTACTTTTTACCGCGATGGTAGTGAGTGGAGCAGTTTCAGCACAAGGTGGTGAAGGGCGTTTTGACCAGCAAGGTTTAGGGGGAGAACTTACACTATTCACTGGTTTTTCGAGCTCGGAAAGCAATTTGAGTACAGACTCAAGAAAAACCATTGATTCTCTTAATAAATCTGCAGATTCAGAAACTGAATTTATGGCCGCTCCTTTCGGACAATTTCGCTACACCTTTGGAAAGCAGCAGGTCTTTGCAGGTATGTCTCGATCCGATATTGTTGAGGGTGTAATGGCCTTAGAGTTTGGCTATGCGTTTGAACTTGCCGATGAGTCTGCGCTGTCGTTCTCTTACCTTCCGACTGTGGTTAACGGTGAAGTATGGGAGGATCCTTACCTTCTCAATAGTGCCAGAGAGAAGACGGATGTATCAGGAAATGCTTACCGTATCCAATACGAAAATATCGGCGGAATCGGTATTGATACAAGCTTTGCCTATTACGACAGAGACGTAGACAAAGAACTATCTGGTGGCAGCAATGATCTTTTAAAACGAGATGGTGATGGCTATCTGATAGAGGTTTCTACGGGTGTCCCACTGAGTCAGTCTGTTTTTCTTATGCCTTCACTGAGCTACCACAAGTTCAACGCCGACGGTAAAGCAATGGCATTTGATAAGTATGAATTTGGAGCAACAGCAATGTACATGCTTGATAGGCATGCTTTGTCTCTGAATGCTGGTTACTTTAAATCGAGTTACGATGCAGAGAACCCACTCTTCACCAAAACCCGCGAAGACAACGGTTATCAGTTGAACTTTGCTTACGAATACAGCGATTTTTTCGGCTGGCAGGATTTCGGTTTTAACGTTTTAGCCGGGTATGAAGTTCAGGACTCCAACATCACTTTTTATGATGAAAAAGGATGGATGATTGGTATGGGTATCAGTTATTTGTTCTAGGTTATTGTGCTAAAAATTGCCCCACTAACGTTTGGTTAATGGGGCCTCTGATTAACGAAGTAATAGAGTTTGCTCATTAAACTAATCGCGCTTGCTAGGGCAGTTGAAGGCGAGCTAACACACCACCTTCTCGCTTCTGGATATCAATGTTCCATCCAAGTTTATCGCAAACTTTCTCGGTGAGTTCTAGCCCAAAACCGAAGCTAATTTCGTATTCTTCCCCAAGCTGTTCTGTTTCGGAGTTTTCAACGGTTATGTAGTTGTCTTCGTAGCTTATTTTTACCCAGCCACAATGGGTGTACTGAAAAGCATTTCTAATCAGATTACCCACCACGATCATTACGGGTGTAACAGGTAACGCTCTTTCTGGTGAACCTTTGAACTCCTGTATAACCTCTACAGATTCGCCCTGAAGCAGATAATCTTGCTCCTCAATCAACTGTGTAATGATCTCTGGTATGCAGGCCAACGATTCCGTGGGCTGGTTGTCACTTTTGCGAGCTAGCCAGAGTAGGGTCTCTGTTATTTGTTGCATGTTGCTACCCGCTCTTTCAATTCTGGTCACCGGTACATTTGCCATTTCTGGTAACTCAATTCTCTCAAGAATCTCCATATTGGCACGAATGATGGCGATAGGTGTTCTTAGCTCATGACTTGCATGGGCAAGAAACTTTTTCTCTCGTTCAACCAGCTCAGCGTTCTTTCGCAAAGAGGTCTGAAGGCAGTCTGCTATTCGATTGTACTCATCGAACTTAAATTCCGGCTTTTTCTCAGTAAAGTTGGTTGATACTTCTTCCGCCCAATCAACCAGCTGCGAGGTTCTTTTTCCTACTTTGTGGTTGTAGTACCAGAGCATGAGTATGGTGAGAACTAAATAACCAGTTCCGATATAGAATACAATTCTAAGCCGAGTACTAAACCACTTCTCAGCCTGTTCTTCCACGGCATCTATGTCGTACTGCGCCATTGTATATAAGATTCGACCATCGTGGAGTGTATGACGGTGAGCGATGATTATTGGGTCTTCGTCTCTCCCATCGGGGAGCTCTTCATCTCCCATTGCTATCTGGAAGTTACCGTCAGAAAAGTCCATGTACTCCAATAGGTTGTTCCCGCGCACATAGACTTCAGGTAGCTCATCATAAGCAAAGCGGGTGACATAGGTAGAGGGAAGTGGAATGGTCGGATCTTTTTCATAAGCTTTTGCAAAAGCGGCACTTTCGGTAAGCAGTCGAAGTTTTGCTGAGTCTTCCAGACCCGACTCAAAGTATTCAAGCATCAGATTTGCGAAGACAAAAATGGTAACGATAGCTATCCCAAAAAAGAACGATGAAAGGCGGTTTCTGATCGCCAGATTTTGAAATATTTTCATTATTACCCCTTAATTCTGAATCCTTGGCCAACGACCGTTTCAATCAGCTTGTTAGGGAAGGGCTTATCGATTTTTTGCCTGAGTTGATAAAGCTGCACTTTTAAATTGTTACTTTCTGGTGTTTCATCCGGCCAAAGCTTCTCTTCGATTTCCATTCGGCTTACAACACCTGGGCTGCTACGCATCAGAAGCTCTAATAACTGCAAATTGATACGGGTGAGCGTGACTGCGTTTCCTCCTCGAGTCACACTCTTTCGTTCCAAATCTAAGACCAGATCCGCTACCGTCAGCTTTTTAGACTGGCTGCTTCGTCGTTTAGCCAGTGCTTTGACTCTCATTGCGAGCTCTTTCATTGCAAAGGGTTTTACCAGATAGTCGTCAGTGCCGGCATTAAAGCCGGCTTCTTTGTCCTCAAGGGTATCTTTTGCAGTGAGCATCAGGATAGGCATGTCTGCACCACTCTGACGAAGCTTTTCACACACAGTGAGCCCATCGATTTTTGGCAACATGAGATCCAGGAGGATCACATCGTAGTGATTGTCCTTCGCCAGGTTATAGCCGCTGTGACCATTGTATGCATGGTCACAACGAATGTTTTCAAACTTTAGATAGTCGGCAACAGATGAAGCGAGTTCTTTATCATCTTCAACCAGAAGTACATCAATAATGAGGTCGTCATTCATAAGCTGGCACCTTTATCGCTTCTTGTTCATTTTTATCGTCTTTTTGGCGAAAGAGATTCTTGATATCTTCATTCACCATGACCAGAGCAGGGATTAACAACAACGTTATTATAGTGGCAAACAGAATGCCATATCCCATTGAAGTGGCTGCGGGTATTAAAAACTGTGCCTGTGGCGACGTTTCGGTGAGTAGCGGCATCAAACCAAAGTAAGTTGTGGTTGAGGTGAGCAGAATCGCTCTGAGACGACCAGTACCGGATTCAAGTAGTGCATCCATAACGGTGAGCCCTGCTTCACGACCACTGTTGTATCTGGATATCAATAGCAAACTATCGTTAACCACTACGCCAGCGAGCGCAAGAATACCAAACAATGATAACAAGCTTACGGAGATGCCATGCAGCATATGGCCAAGCAACGCACCAATAATGCCAAATGGAATGGCAAACATGATGATAACTGGTTGCAAGTATGACTTAAGCGGCACCGCCAGTAGCGCATAAATGGCAATCAGCGCGATAACAAATACACTTTGCAGGGATTGAGTTATCTCTTGCTTCTCTTTCTCCTGACCAGAAATAGCAATTTCCAAATCACTGTATTCATTCTGTAGCTGAGTCAGAATACCAGCGTTAAGTTTCACCATGACTTCATCTGGAGAGGTGATTGCTTTATCAACATCCGCAGTTACTTGGTTCACTCGACTGTAGTCGATTCGCTCGATGCTTTTTGAAACATATCGGGTAGATATCGTTGCAACAGAAGTGAGAGGGACGATCTTCCCGTTTGCCAGACGGATATCAGCGTACTGCAGATCGGCCAGGTTTTCACGTCGGTTGTCTGGGTACTGAATTTTAACTTTTACTTCATTCTGGCCCTTTTGCAATCGCTGAATTTCATAGCCCTGATAAGCCAGTTTGAGCTGCTGCAATAACTCAGAGTTGGTCAGCCCCATAGCCAGTCCTTCAGGCTTAACATTAATATCGACCTGTGTTTGGGCAGCAGTCATGCCATTTTTTACACCAGAGACACCGTTGATTCTCTCCAGCTCACTGACCAGAGCTTTACCGGCAAGTTCGATAGTCTGATTGTTTTTGCTCCTCAGCTCTATACTGATATCTTTTTCACCAATCATATCAGCGTTAAAGTTGATGCTGTCTATGCCTTCGAGAGAAGGAAGCATGGATTCCCAGCGCTTAGCGATTTCAGTCGCGGCAAAAGGTCGTTGATTGTTCGCTGATAAGCCAGCGGTAATGGTTGCTGTCGTATCTGTGGTTTCAGTCAGCAGGTTCTGTATCGGATCGATACCAAGACCATATTCTTCAACAAGGTCTTGATTGAGTTGTTCGGCAAGGCGTTCAACTTTCAGAGCTTCATTGTGTACCAAACCATAGCCCGCATCGTCTTTAAATACGACGTTAACTTCGATGAAATCCATTGATATTTCGGGGAAGAAAACGACCTTTATCTTGCCTGAAGGCACGAAGCCTGCAATCAGCACGAAGAATGAGATAAAGAGTGCTAAAGCCGCGTAGCGATATTGGAGCGTCAACGCCAGGAAGGGTTTGTAGTAGTGATGGGTGAAGTAGTTTAACCCTGCAAGAACCTTGGTTTGAAACTTGTTCCAATAAGCACCAATACTTCTACCACTGCTGTTTGAATGCATGCGCACATGGGCCAGATGAGATGGCAGAATTAGCTTAGACTCAATCAGCGAAAAGAACAGGCAGAATGCCGAAGCGTAAGCAAACTGAGCAAAGATCTTACCGATATCACCCTCTACTAAGCTGATAGACATGAAGGCTACCATGGTGGTTAAAACACCGAATGTTGTTGGCGTCGCCACTCTCTGAGCACCCGCAATCGTGGACTCTATGCTGGCTCCTTTCTTTTCCCGTTCCTCGTAGATACTCTCTCCAATAACAACCGCATCATCGACAACGATACCCAGAGCCATAATAAAGCCAAAGGTTGTCATCTCGTTTAGTGTCATACCAAAGAAAGAATCTCCCATAAGAATCATGGCACCGGCAAAAATAACAGGCAGCCCCAATCCAACCCATAAAGCAACACGGATGTTTAAGAAGGTGGCGAGCAGAGCGATTACCAACAGCACACCCTGAAAACTGTTGTCCATAAGTAACGACAGTCGGTTTTTGATCGGCTCACTGCGATCGTTCCACAGTTCAATTTTTATTTCAGAAGGTAGTGATTTCTGAAACTCTTCGACAATCAAGCGGGTTTGCTCCGCAACATCGGTTACGTTGGATGAACCATACATCTTCACGTCCAAACCAACCGAAGGCTTGCTGTTGTATCTGGTTAGGGCGTTTTTGTTTGTGAAGTCATCTTTTACCACTGCAATATCAGACAACAAAATGATCTGGCCGTCTGGCATCTGTTTTACTGGTATGGTTGCAAAACCCTTGGCATCTTTCCTCTGTTGTTCTGTTTTGAGAACCAGAGTACCCCTTTCACCTTTTAGTTCACCTCCGGTATCGGTTATCGAGGCGGCACCTACTTTATTTGCCACTTCTGAAAGCGAAAGACCGAGCGCCTGTAGCTTGTTTTCATCCACCTGGATAGTGATTTCATCATCTCGACGACCGACATAATCCACTTTCTGAATGCTACTGTTTGCCAGTAATTTAGAACGAAGATCTTCGGCATATTGCTGAAGAACGCGGTCACTTACGTTTCCATATAAGTTAACTGAGATGGCTTCGTCAATTTCAACGGCTCGTTCGATAACCGGTTTTTCAGCGCGTTGAGGTAGGGTACCAATAGCATCTATCTTGTTCTTTATATCCTGATACAAGGTATCCAGATCGTAACTACTGGTTTTCGTTACCGTCATTGATACATCTTGTCCGGTAGAGCTACTCTGAATGCTCTTAATACCATCAACACCTTGCAACGCATCTTCAAGTTTTAATGCAATGCCTTCTTCAGCCGATTCCGCAGAACCACTATCAAAGCTGACTGTAATAGAGACGCTGTTTGGTGGTGTTGCCGGGAAACTCTCCGTTCTAAGGTTTGTAAGTGCGATAAGCCCGGTCACCAGAATCAGTATCATCAACAAGTTTGCAGCAACAGAGTTTCTTGCAAACCAGGCAATGATGCCCTGGTTTAGATTTCTGTTATCCATCCGTTCTGTCCTCGGTTGCAGTGACTTTCATGCCATCGATGTAGTGAGATAAAGGCTTCTTGACCAGGCTGATTTCTTTGTCGAGGTTACCCCGGGCGATACCAACTTCGTCTGCGTCTCTGAATAAGGCTACGGCTTTATGTTTAAACAGCTGGTTCTCTTTTTCGAACCAGATAAAACCATCTGCGGTGATTGACGACGAGGAAATGACATAGCTGTCAGGTATCGCTTTCCCTTGTAGGTGAACCACGACAAAGCTACCAAACAGCAGAGGAATGTCTTGTGACAATGGCGAGTCTATTTTGATGGTTAAAGTTCGGGTTCGGGTACTCTGGTCAATCACCAATGCGAGATCAGAGACGTAACCATTCCAATAAAATCCGCGGTTATTCGGTGAAGAGAGCTCGACCTGCAACGAACCTAGATCTGCTGGAAGTTGCTGCCACTCGCTTTCGGACAAAGCGATTTTCACTTCTGCCGTTTCAGAGGCTTTGAGCTCACCAATGGTCGCTCCCGGAGACACATAGCTGCCGTTTGTTACGCTACGAGACGTAATGACCGAATCGAATGGTGCATATACCCGAGTATTGGCCAGATTGGTTTCCGCATTTTTCACCGCTTTTTTAGCGGCGACATATTGGCTGCGAGCAATTTCGAGTTGCGGCTCTCTTAAAGCCAGTTTGCTCGGCTTTTCTGAGATCTCAGATCTTTTCCAATTGTCCTGTGCTCGCTGATGTTTTCTTTGCTCTTGTAACAGTGCAAGATGCGCGTCCGCCAACGTTTTCTTGGCGTTTGCCAGAGCAGCCTGATAGTCAGAATCTTCGATGCGAAGAAGAAGGGTTCCTTTCTTCACCAACTTACCGACTTTGAACTCTTCCGCTCTCCATATCACTCTGCCTGAAACATGGCCGAGAAGAGAAAGTGTTTCAGATGAGACAACCTCTCCATATCCTTCAATGATACTATTGTGAGTTCCAGACGACAGACGTTGTACGGTTACTCCGGGTAACACGATCTCATTTTTAGCAGTAACAGATTCAGGTTGATTGCTTATGGCGTAATCCGTATACATTACGGCAGCAGGGATCATCATTATTGCTAGTAAGCTAGCACTTAGCTTTTTCATATTGGTCTTTTTCACGGGTTATACTCCCATACCGAGAGCAAGGCCGAGTGTAATTCGATTGGAAAAGCGAGCTTGCTCTGTTTCTAATAGTTTGATTTTTGCCTGAAAGGCCGACTGTTTTGCTACCAGTAGAGACAGTACGCCGCTGGCACCATCCTGGTAGAGGTATTGATAGTTACGCATGCTTTCAAAAGAGTGCTTATAAGCTCTGCTTAAGTGATACTCCTGCGTCTTAAAAGAGGCTTCCTGATCAAATGCGTTTTCAACCTCTGTGAGTGCATTGAGCATGAGTTTCTGGTAATCGAGATACGCAATTTCCGCATCCAGCTCTGAGATTCTTGCACTGTTTTTCAGAGAGTCCCGATTGAAAATAGGCGCGGTAATCCCACCGATAAGATTCCATGCAGAAGAGCTGTCCAGCAGTTGGTTCATTGTCTCACCCGTTCTGCTTGCTGATGCGGTGAGCGTGAATTTCGGAAGCAACTCTTTGTAAGCAACCGAGGTCTTTTTATCGGCGGAGAGAATTCGCTGATAGGCCGCAATTAAATCTGGTCGAGAGCCAATGACATTTCCGGGTACCTGCACCGGTGGGGATGAAACAGTAACAGGCTCCAGAGCAAGATCTTCTAGATTGTCACTCGACTGCCCCCGCAAAACGTTGAGGTTTCGTATTGCAATGAGTTGACTCTGCTTTCTTGCAGCCAGTGTGGCTCGTACGTTCTCTGTAGAGGCTTTTGCTGTATCTAAGTCTGCCTGCTCTTTTTCACCATCGAGTACCTGTTCACGAATAATTTCCTCGGTATGGACTAAGCTGGTTACCCACTGCTCTTCAACAGCGATGATTTGAGCGCGGTAGTTGATGTCCAGCCACGCCTGAATCACACGGGCTGCAAGGGAGTTTCTGGCATACGTGTAATCAAGTTCGCTTGCTTTTGCAGTCGCAGACGCAGCATCAGACGCATCCGCAAGTCTGCCCCAGACATCTATCTCCCAGCTTAGGTTTAAGGAAAGAGTTTGAGAGTTTGCTATTGCTCCCTTTTTCGCTCTGCTTGCTTCATAGCTTGTGTTCAAGGAAGGATCTTCATTGATTTCTGCCTGCTGGTGAAGCAATCGGGACTGCTTTAGACGAGCAGCGGTTGTTCTCAAGTCATAGTTTGCAGTTAAAGCATCATCAACAATCTTTGATACCGATTCTTTGTCAACCAGTTGTAAGAGCTGATTAGCAAAATCACCGTTTACGAACTCCGATTTTTCTTGCCACTGCTCGGGTATCGTTACCTCGTTCGTTTTGGCTGCAAACTCTTGCTGAGCAGTAAGAGAGCTGCATCCTGCGAGTAACAGAAACATAGTCGCAACGACGACTTTCTTCGTTCTGCTTTTGTTGTTATACATAATTCACCTCAATCATTTGAATTGATTTATATCTTTTTCTGGGTGAATTGCAGGTGAAAGATAAGTGAGGGAAATGAAACTGGTGAACGAACGGTTTCGGAACTCCAACTAACGAGTTCTATGCATGATCTATACTTTTCAGATGACTTACCAACATCACTTTGGATATTTGTGTGTGTGGAAGACTAAACATTACAGACGACCCTTTCGCTCAGCTGGTTAGCGAGATAGTGGGGGTACCTTTTAGAACTAAGGCAAATAATGATTTAAGACCGACTGAATCAGTATCCGTATTCAGGGGAGAAGGAAGTACTCTTGGGCAGCAGGACTTATCGTGGGGGATTAAACCTGATTGGGCAAAGAGGGTCATTATCAACGCCCAGGCAGAATCAGTCGCGGTAAAGCCCACTTTTAGAAATGCTTTTCAGAGGAGTCGCGTCATTGTTCCTTGTTCTGGCTGGTATGAATGGTCCGCTATTGACGGTACTAAAAAGAAGTATCTTATTTCTGACCCGGAACATAAGCCGCTATTTATGGCAGGTATTGCTTTAGGCGATAAGCTCGTTACTTTGACTACAAAGCCAAATAAGCAGTACGCTGAGTATCATCACAGAATGCCTCTTCTTATACCGGGTGATGCTTTGCAGCTTTGGGTTCAAGAAGAGTCTGCTCTTGATATGTTGATGAGTGAGGGCAATGAAAAACACTTTGAAATACAAAAAATTTTGGATGATTAGGCGGTTAATAACGAACTATAGAAACGTTGGTAGTTGGTGTGAGCATGATAATAAGCGAATTTAAGAAAATCCTTTTCAGTTCATTTGTTGGCACAAATTGGAAAATAACTGAGTTCTGGGAACCTAAGGTAACACCGAACTTTTATGCTGCGAAGCTTGAAAATGGTGACTCGAGTGTTGTGATTTTATGCTCGGATGAAGGCGACTGGGCTCTTGCTGATGGCTATGAACCTAGTAGGTCTGATTTGAAATTTGTAGACCAAGCGTTTGTGGCTGAAAAGCTTCGTGAAACTTATGGCGTTCTAGTAATGGACGCAGGCACGTTAGATAGTCCTTTCAAGAATAGTTCCAGACTGTGTCAGTATGACGTCAAGCACTGGAAGCCAAGAACTGTCGGTGAAAGTTTATTTAATTGGTGGGATTAAATGCGGGCAGAGTTTTATGTATAGCCAGAAAAGATAAGAGCTGACAACCTTGCCAGCTCTTTAAATGCTTTTCGATTAAGCTGCTTTTCTTGAAACTTCGTGACGGTAAACGCGCATACCTGTTGTTGTGTTTTCATAAGCAGATATTTCGTTTAGGTAAGACCAAGCGTGCACATCAGTTTTAGTTTGCGCAGCAAGTCTTTCAATTACCGCGTCAATGTTGCGGCCAGCGTAGTCTTTCTTAGGAATAAAGATGTTCTTAATTACAGTTAGCATATTGGGCTCCTTATGTAACTAAATTACATTTAAGTTTGGAATAACTATAAACTAGAACATTAATGTGATCAAGATCTCGTAATAAAATTTCATAAAAATGTCATTATTGTAATTGGGTGATCAAAACAATAGGTGGGTAAATATCCAGGAGTTGAATTATGGCTGTTAACGCTACGCTGTTTTGATGCTAGATTCAGATGAAGCAATTGAGGTGTTTGAATCTGGTCTTATATACATGGAGGTATTTTGAGCAAAGTATATTTGTTTGATTGGGGCGACACATTAATGGTTGATTTCCCAGAAAAGGCAGGAAAAATGTGTGATTGGGACAAGGTACAAACGGTAGATGGTGCGCTTCAGGTGTTATCAGAGCTGTCGTTGGATCACTCCATTTATGTTGCAACAAATGCCGATGATTCTACTGAAAAGGATATTAAAGCGGCATTTGAAAGAGTTGGTCTGTCTCAATACATTGATGGGTACTTTTGCAAATCAAACCTTGGTGTTGGAAAAAGCAGCCCTGATTTTTATTTTAAGATCTCGGAGAAACTGCAAGTAAGCCCTGAGTCACTAGTTATGGTTGGAGATTCGTTGGAAAAAGATGTGAAACCTGCACTGACAGCAGGACTCGATGCATTTTGGTTCAATCCAACATCTATCGAAATAGAACCAAACCAAGTTAAGCAGATAAACAGCTTGGTTCAATTGTGCATTGAACGCAGTAACTGAACGTCGCTAATTAGATGGAGTCGTAAGCGTCTGTAGAGTTCTTTTTACTTATCGCAGCGTTATACATAATTACAAAACAACACAAGGAAAGTGTCATGGTCGTATATGGAGATTTGCAGTCTGGCAACTGCTTAAAAGTAAAAATGTTACTGTCATTTCTAGGGATTGATCACCAATGGAAGCATGTCAATATCCTGAACAGTGAAACCAAAACACCAGAGTTCTTGGCACTGAATCCGAATGGAAAGATTCCTACGGTTGTTCTGGATGATGGGCGTGTACTTAGCGAATCCAATGCAATTTTGGGTTATTTTGCAGAGGGCACTAGCTATCTACCTAAAGACAACTATCAAAAGGCAAAAGTGTATGAATGGCTTTTCTTTGAGCAGTATTCCCATGAGCCATACATTGCTGTAGCGCGATTTATCAAAAAGTATCAGGGTTTACCAGAGAGCCGTTTAGAGGAATATCAATCCTTACAATCAGGCGGTCACAAAGCACTTCAAATAATGGAACAACAGTTAGATAAATCGCCGTTTTTGGTGGGCGACAATATGACTATTGCAGATATTGCTTTGTACGCCTATACCCATGTAAGTGATGAAGGTGGTTTTGATTTAGAAAACTATCCAAAAATCCAGCGCTGGATTACATCAATTCATCGCATGGACGGTTATGTGGGAATGTCATAAGTGCGCAGAATGAACCGTATTAGAATGAGAGATAGATTGTGGAAGTAACAAAGAAAAAATTAAAAGAAGCGGCCGCTGAGAACATTATTTCTAATCAGCAGGCAGAGGCCCTTTATGAGTTTCTGGCGAATCGGTCTCAGGATGTTCCGAAGTTTTCTTTTACACATGTGCTTTACTATCTGGGTGGACTCCTTGCTATAGGTGCCATGACACTTTTCATGAATCTTGGCTGGGAATCTTTCGGAGGCGCCGGGATTGTTTTCGTCTCTCTTTCTTATGCCGTACTTGGTTTGTTTATTAGTAACTACTTTGCTGGTAAAAACCTAACGATTCCAGCCGGTATTTGTGCAACTTTTGTCGTTTGCTTAACCCCGTTGACGATTTACGGGTTACAACAGTGGCTCGGTTTTTGGCCTGATGAAAGTGTCTATCGTGATTACCATAGGTACATAAAGTGGAACTGGCTATATATGGAACTCGGTACACTGTTGGTAGGCGCGATCGTTGCCTGGAGGTACAAGTATCCATTTTTAATCATGCCTATTGCGGTAACACTTTGGTACATGACAATGGATATCACAGAGATGATTTCTGACGGAGACGTTACGTGGGCACTAAGGAAGTTAGTTTCGCTCTATTCAGGTCTGTTTATGATAGGTCTGGCGTTTTTGATTGATATTCGCTGGCATAAAAAAGCCGACTACGCTTATTGGATCTATATCTTTGGTGTGATTGCATTCTGGGGTGGCCTATCTTCGATGAACTCTGATAGCGAGATATCAAAGCTCATATACTTTGGCATTAACCTATTGATGATTGGCGTGGGCGTGCTTTTTGTGCGTAGAGTGTTTGTTGTTTTTGGTGCTCTTGGCGGTTGTGGTTATTTGGGGTATCTGGCATCGGATGTTTTTGAAGATAGTTGGTTGTTCCCTGCGGCTCTTGTCGCCATTGGACTTGGAATTATCTACCTTGGCGTACTTTGGCAAAGACATGAAAAAGAGATGGTTAAATGGTCACGATCATTTCTTCCTGTGGCGCTAAGAGAGATGTTGGAATCCAAGTCCTAATTTCTCGATAGAAAACCAGTATTTATAGTTGTTATATCACAGGAGAAAGAGTGGATTTAACGAAATATAAAGTAGAGCCATTGGCTTCGGAACATGTTCAGGAAGTCACGTCACTCTGGCGAACCTCAATGAGAGAAGCCGTTGGTATACAGCCAGTGCATTCATTCGAGTCACAGGCCTATTTTCTGGAACATATTCTTCCAAGCGATTTTCAGGTGGTTGTCGTTATCTGCAAGCACAAGCTTAACCCAGTTGCTTTTATGGCGAGCTCTAAAACCGGGGTAAGCCAGCTTTACGTATCACCAGACTTTCAAGGGCAGGGAATCGGTTCGTATTTGTTGAAGCTCGCTCAGAAGCAATCAAATGGGTCTCTTACTCTACGAACATTTGAAGTAAATAAGCAGGCGCAAAACTTCTACAAGTCACACGGGTTTGTTCTGTATGCGGGGAACAGTGACAATGAAGAAGGGCTCCTAGATTTAGAATGTAAGTGGGAAGGGCGTTAGCGTCAGTAATATATGGCTAATATAGATAATCTCTGATGTTGGTGGAATTAGTCGCCATTCGCTGGCGGGAAAAATTTCAAATGCTCACTTCCTCCCAATTTCGTGCATTGTGCAGCAAATACAAAGCAATCGAGTATTTGAATAGCTATTGAATTCATAGGTGCCTAAGATGACAAGTTCTAATGATTGCTATTGTATGGAGCGTATTAATGAGTCAATTTCCTGATGACGAAACTGGTGCCACACTTTATCAGTTTCAGCAACACGGATTCGATTTATCCAAGCCTTTAGAAATGGATTTCTTTGTCGCTGTGCCTTCTGAGGGCAAAGGAAATCTTGTCGCACTACAAGCAGATAAGCTTGGCTTCAATACTTGCGTTGAACAGGACGAAGAAACTAAGGAATGGACATGCTACTGCACAATGACTCTAGTGCCTAAATATTCCGAAGTGGTAAAAATTGAAGAACAATTAACGAAAATAGCTAAGCCATACGGGGGTTACGCTGATGGCTTTGGCTCCTACGGAAATGCATAGATATCGTAAACTCGTGTAATTTTAATGCGGTATGGACTGAGTACCTAATGCTCAAAAATGTCCAGTAGCTTTTAAAGACCGATTCAGGGAGCATGATCAACTCACCCCATATTTCCTCATGGTAAGCTCTAATCAACCTGAGAGAGGTTTTATGAAATTATTGTTTAAGTTTTTCTTTATAAGTATTTTTTATGTGACACCTGCATATACTCATGAAGTTATTGAATCACCAGAGCTACAAGAGGCTATGGGATGTAAATCAATGAGCTTAAGTAAAAGTGGGGAATTTTGTTTAAAGAGTATTGTTTTCGAAAAAGCATATAAGTTAGCTTTTTTTAATTTTGACTTGTACTTGGATATTGACACAGAAGACTTAAAGGATATTGGCGATGTATCGCTAGTGCTTATTACGCAGGTATCTACAATGGTTAATGAGCTATCTGCTGAAAGGTATGGTATTGAACCTTTATTGTTAAAGTGGGTAAAAAGCCCGCTTTATGAATCAAAAGATATAGTAGTGGTTTTTGATATTGTAAACAAAAACAAAAAATACACATCTTATTTCTTTCCAAGAAAAGCAGACAATGGAAAAATATTGTTTTTTAACGAAATATTAGTTGGTGAAATGGATGTGTTAACTACTTTTAAGGGTAATTGTCCAGAAAAGGATAAGGAGCTAATAAGCGAGAGTTTTTGTTTTAAATGAATACAGATTTAAAACAACCCTTCTTTGATACCAATAAGTCAAAAAATGAAAGTTGGCTTCTAGTTCTGACTGCATTTTGCATATCTAGCGGTTATTTTGCATAGAGTAAATTTTTGCCACAAACTAAGAGTGCAAGAAATTGTCCATTCTCTTTCACACTTAGCCATTTAAAAGTGCTTTGAACAATTTATCCCATTGAGAACAGTATGAAGTCTGTGACCTGAAAAGAAGGGAGCAAAATCTTAATACGGTATAAGTCCACCCTAAGTCCACGCTTAGAAATGGAAAACAAAAAAGCGGCTCGTAACTAAATGAAATATAAGAGTTAAATGCTATTTTACTTGCTCAAAAACGGCGAAACCCCGGATGTTGGTAGCATCCGGGGTTTCTAATTTTTAGATGTCTCGGTTGGTAAGGCCGATAATCTTTATGCAAAAGATATGGAGATTATCCTCCTAATTCCTTGGTAGGGAATTAGATGCGGATGAAGTCCATGTGTTCAACTTTTGGCTTGAACGCGTGACGCTGTACGTCTTGTGGCTTAACCTTAACTTCTGCGCCGTCGATCACTAGAGTGATGCCTTCGTAGAATTCTGGCTTATCCATTTGGTTGATTACGTCATCGTGGTTTAGTGCGATAGATACTGGCGCTGCTTCACCACCGTAAACGATTGCTGGGAATTGGCCAGCGTGACGTAGGCGGCGGCTCGCACCCTTACCTAGTTCAGTACGTACTACTGCTTCAAATTTCATAGTATTTACTCTCAAATTAGTAAAAATTAAACGTCATTAACTGCATAGCGACCTAGCTGTTAATGGAAAACACTTTGTTGATAAAAGTTAATACCAGCAAAGTGAGCGCGGATACTACCACTCTTAGAGTTTTGGGGCAATAGAATCAGCGACAAATATACAATTTAGTACAGTTTAATTTGTAAAATACAGCCAATGAGCGAATTCTTAATGATCTTTGAGTTCATCATCAAAAATCCGGTCTCTTAACTTCCAGAAACGGCCTGATTTTCTTGCGATTATAAACTGAGGAAGACGGAAACGATGCTGATTATTTACGACCTTAGTGGCTGATGATTCAGAAAAAGGTCGGTGACGATCAGCAAGATGTGAACGAACAAACTGTTTATAAAAGCGCTCTTTCTGCTTTTTAGTATTAAGTGTCCAAAACTCATGAACTTGTGCGTTGTTGTCGCCGATATATGTCACTTTAAGTTGATTTTTTCCGCTGGCATCCTTGTGCGTATCCAACTGCATATCGCGGCATTCGAATACCAGCGCATCCTTGAGGTTGAGGGCATCTCGCAGCTTTTTGTCAGGGTCCACCAATGTAGCGTCGCACTCATGGCAGATTCTGGCGGCTATATCATTATCGGCCCCACAGTCGTTGCAGTACTTAGCCCTAAACCTGTATCCGCAATGTTCGCGTGTACCGTCTTCTTCATCTTCAAAATATCCCTGACATCGGCGTCCGTAATGTTCCAGGAGGAAACCATTCCCATCCAGCTTTCCCCAAAAGTTATTATTGAAACCACAAGCAGGGCAGGGGATTGTGACAATGTCACTTTTTGAATCTGGCTTTGGATCTCCGACTTCTGGTTGGTAGAGGTCGTAGTTGTTTCCAGCGTAATCGAGAACCAGACACTCTTCTTTCCCATCAGATAGGCGCAGACCCCGGCCGATGATTTGTTGATAGAGGCTTATGGACTCGGTTGGGCGCAATATCGCAATCAGATCAACGTGTGGTGCATCAAAACCTGTGGTTAAGACAGATACGTTAACCAGATACTTAATTTTACGTTCTTTGAACTGCCGGATTATCGTGTCACGTTCTTGCGTGTGAGTCTCCCCAATGACAATATCCGCTTCACTTTCAGGCAAAAGGGACAAGATTTCCTGCGCGTGCCTTACCGTTGCTGCAAAGATCATAATGCCTTGTTTGTCTTTGCTTAACTGCTTGATCTGCTCGACTATTTGAGGTGTTGCTCTCTTAGAGTTTTCAATAACCAGATCCAGTTCGGCTTCTTTATATCGCCCTGTATTGGCAGGCTTGAGCTGGGAAAAGTCGTAACTCAAGACAGGGGCGTCGATCATTCTTGCGGGTGTCAAAAAGCCTTCATCTAGTAAGTACCGAATAGGCAGTTCGAAAATGCAGTCGCGAAAAAATCGTGAATCCTCACTGCGCACTTGTCCTCTGGTGTGGTACTGATATATCCACCCCATTCCTAATCGATAAGGTGTTGCAGTGAGTCCCAGAATTTTAATTCCCGGATTGAGTTCTTTTAAGTGGCTAATTACTTTCTGGTAGCTGCTTTTCGGTTCGTCGGGTACGCGGTGGCACTCATCGATCACCAAAAGAGAGAACTGATTTGCAAAGGCATCCAGGTTACGCACAACCGACTGAACAGATGCGAACACAACCTGCTGGTCGGTCTCTTTGCGTCCTAGTCCTGCAGAAAAGATGGAACCGGTTAAACCGTAGCCTTCGTATTTTTCGTGGTTTTGTTCAACCAGTTCTTTTACATGTGCAAGTACAAGTACCCGGCCTTTTGCTAATCTAGCCAGTTCAGCAATAACCAGGCTTTTACCTGCTCCCGTCGGTAATACGATCACCGCAGGAGTGGAATGCTTACGGAAATAGTGAACAACGGCTTTAACCGAATCAGCTTGGTAGGGTCTTAATGTGTACATAGAGAGAAAGTGTGAAATAGCTCAACTTATTCTTAAATTGGTCCTATAATACATGACCCTAAAAGAAGAGGTAATCATGAGACTAGATAAATTCCTGTGTGATGCATTAGGTGCAACCCGAAAAGAAGCGACAAAAATCATTAAAAGTGGTGATGTGACGGTTAATGATGCCGTTCAGAAGAGTGGGGCATTTAAAGTTACAGAGGAGTGTGTCGTTGAGTGGCAAGGGAGAGAAATCACCCATAAGGGCCCTCGTTATATCATGCTCTTTAAGCCGGAAGGATTTGTCTGTTCTCATGAAGATGGTTTTAATCACACCGCTTTTGTTCTGCTGGACGAAGTGAAGATGGAGAACCTTCACTTTGCGGGAAGATTGGATGTGGATACTACTGGTCTGGTTTTGATTACTGATGATGGAAAGTGGTCACACAGAATCACTTCACCTAAACACAAATGTGAAAAGACTTATCGAGTGTGGTTAGTTGATCCGGTGCAGGATGATTATCAGGAAAAGTTCGAACAGGGCATCGAGCTTAGAAATGAACGTGAACCAACGCTACCTGCAAAGCTTGAGATCGTGGATGAGCACGAAGTTGTACTGACGATTACAGAAGGTAAGTACCATCAGGTTAAGCGCATGTTTGCGGCACTAGGGAACAAAGTCGAGGCGCTACACCGTGAGAGAATTGGTGATATTGAGCTCGATGAAGATCTGGAGCCGGGCGAATATCGTTACCTGACGGAAGAAGAAGTTAATTCAGTCTGGACCTGATAGTTTTCTGACATTAATTCACGGTTGATATATTAGACTAACGCTTCTTCCCTGAGCGTTTCCTTTTCTATTTTATTCTGTATGCAGTTTGCACTGCATTTATAGGGGCTTATGACAAATTCAAATGCCACACAACTCAGTTTTCTGATGTTTGTGATCCTTGGTGCCATCGGTGCCTTAACTCCACTCGCAATAGATATGTATCTACCTGCGATGCCTTCTATTGCTAAAGAGCTGGGAGTAGAGGCGGGTGCTGTTCAAATTACATTAACCACGTATACCGCTGGCTTTGCAATAGGCCAGTTATTGCATGGCCCGCTCTCGGATAGCTATGGCCGTCGTCCGATTTTGATTGTCGGTATTATTCTGTTCGCTATAGGCTCAGTGGTTTGTGCAACAACAACGGATATCGAATCGCTAAAATACGTTCGTGCAGCACAAGGTTTTGCTGGTGCAGCAGCGGCCGTCATTATACAGGCTGTTATTCGCGATATGTTCGACAAAGAAGACTTTGCCCGAACTATGTCGTTTGTGACGCTTGTTGTTATGGTGGCACCTCTAATCGCACCAATGTTAGGTGGACATTTAGCAGAGTGGTTTGGCTGGCGTTCTATATTCTGGGTGCTGGCGATTTTTTCAGGTGTCGTTATTCTGGCTGTACTTTGGAAGATTCCAGAGACGCTAGCGAAAGAAAACCGTCAACCATTGCGCCTTAAAACGACACTACAGAACTACATGCGTCTTTTTACCAACCCTGTTGCATTTGGTTTGATGTTTGCTGGTGGGTTTTCTTTCGCTGGTATGTTCGCATTCCTGACCGCTGGTTCTTTTGTATATATTGATATCTATGGCGTAGCGCCTTCTGACTTCGGCTACCTGTTTGGATTAAACATTGTCTGTCTGACTTTGATGACAACGATCAATGGTCGGGTGGTCAAGAAGTTTGGCTCTAAATGGATGCTTAGCTTCGCTATTTCTATGCAGCTGATAGCGGGTATAGGTCTGTTTTTTGGTTGGCTGGCAGATATTGGTTTATGGGGCATCGTGCCGTTCGTTATGATTTATATCGGTATGATGTCTACCGTAGGTAGTAATGCAATGGCGTTGCTGCTTTCGAATTACCCATCAATGGCGGGGACTGCGTCATCGCTCGCGGGTACACTTAGATTTGGCACGGGTTCAATTATCGGTGCTATCGTAGCGGCATTGCCGAGCCATTCGGCATGGCCTATGATTTTGGTTATGACACTTTGTGCTGTTGCATCAGCGCTGTTTTATTGGTTTATGGGAAGAAAAGTATAATGTCGGTTTATAGTGTTGAGCTGCAAAAATTGGTGAATTCTGCTCTGGATGAGTTAGAAACAGAGCATAAGAAAGGCAAGCTCGCGAACACGCCTGTAAGCAACACGCATTTTTTGGTTCGATGGGTAACAAGAAGTCTGAAAACACAACGCTTTCCTCGTATCGTGGGTGACGACCTTACACGCTGGCAAAAAGCAGGAAGAAGCAAAGGTACAGAGTCTGATTTGTTGTTCACCTTTCGTAGTATCTCTCAGTTTTATGGCCACTTCCTTCCTATCTCTGGAGAGGCGAAACCAATCAAAGATAAAGACATTGAATCCTTCCTTGAATTGATGGAAGAAAATAATTGGGGCGTTAGTACTGAGTTCGATCTTTCTGAAAAAATACAAGTGTTTACTGAAGGTGAAAACTCTCTATTGTTATGCTCGCGTCAATGTGATGAGTGCTTTTCTGATGCAGATGAAAATGGGCATGAGACAATGGTAAAACCTATGAGCTTTTATGTTCGGGGTAATCATGCTGCATTTGTTAACTTAGCAGCAAAGGCTGGTTTTTTAGTCCATAAAAGAACAGGTTATAAGTCTGTAGTGAAATATCACGGAGAGTATCTTGTTTACCCTAATAATCAAGGTTCGCAACTGGCGGAAATCCCAATCGGATTTAAGCCAGAAGATTATTAAGCACAGAGTATGTTAAGCGAGCTTATTGGCTCGCTTTTTTACAAATGGCTTTCACCATACCTTTAAAGATAAATAGGTGAGCTGGCATCATAGCAAACCAATATAGCAGCCCTCTGAACCCTTGAGGGTGCCACCAGGCGCGAACATCCAGCTCTCGGTAATCACCATGGTCGACAACAGAGCATTCTAATCTTCCCAGTCCAGGAGCTTTCATACCAAACAGTAGGGAAAGGAACTTGTTGTTTTCATAACGAATGACTTTCCAGGAGTCGATGTGGTCACCGATTTTAAGTTCAGGCCCAGCCGGACTTCTTCTGACTGGTATTCCTCCGCCAACAAACAGGTCCAGCCATTCTCTCGTGCGCCATAAAGAGTTTGCAAAGAAGTAGCCTTCTTCTCTGCTGCCTATCTTTTCAATGACTGACCAGAGCTCTTCCTTGGTTAGCTTTGTTTCTATGGTTGCTCCGGCATCTTTAGGGTAATAACCATAGCCTGCCTGCCAACGATCCAGTGCGGCTGGATCGAATCCCCATACATTGCTACGGATAAATTTGCCTTCTTGGCTAATAGAATTGGATACAGCATCTTCGTACGAGATTAGGGTTTGCGGGTATCGTGCGCGGATTTTTTGAGAGTCTGCAACATAGTCATGATCAAGTCCGGCCAGTAACGCTTTGCCTATCGTCGAAGGGACAGATGTAACAATTCCCAGCCAATAGGATGCCATTTTAGGTGTCAGTAGTGGGGTGGACCATAAACGAAATGGGCGACCAGTGGCAGTGCATATGGATTTAAACTGTTCACGATAGCTCAAAATATCAGGACCACCTACTTCGTAATAAGTATGATCGCTTGGGCTCTCATTAAGCAGTGAGAGCAGATAATGGTTCAGGTTTTTCAGTGCTATTGGGTTGGCTTTTGAATCAACCCACTTAGGTGCAATCAAAATGGGGAGGTTGTATACAAAGTCCTTCATGATTTCGAAAGCAGCAGAACCGGGGCCAATAATGACGCCTGCTCGAAGTTCGGTAACAGGAACGGGTGTTTGACGAATAATTTCGCCTGTTTTCTTGCGCGCCTGCAGATGTTCGGAGTTGCCGGTCTGTGGCTGAATGGCACTAAGGTAGATTACGTGTTTTACACCACTGTCGATAAGGGCGTGTTTAAAGTTGATTGCTAGTGACAGTTCGTACTCAAGAAAGTCATGTCCGTGGGCCATACCATGAACCAGAAAGTAGACCAAGTCGTGACCTTTGACGACTTCCTGGGTTCGTTCTCTGTCTACAAGATCCAGATAGGTAATGTTGAGGTTGTCATGAGGAGCAACCCTGGCCTTAAGATAATCTATGTTACGGGAAGCAGCGGTTACCTGATGGCCAAGTGAGAGTAACTGTGGAATAAGTTGCGAACCAACATAACCAGAGGCACCTAATACTAAGATTTTCTTATAGTTATCCATAAACAGATCATATCCATATGATGATATTTATTCTAAAATTGACGTAACCGCAGATTGAAGACTTCCCTCCTCATGTTGAAGGGCCAACCAATCGATTTATCATCTTGCTGAGGCTCTAATGAGAAACACCTTATCACAAGCTTATAGCTATACAAAAGGTGACTTTTTACGTCGCTTGATCGCTATCGCTCTTCCTATCGCATTGCAAAACCTGATGTTTTCTAGTCGTGGGCTTGTTGATGTTTTAATGCTCGGACAGTTGGGTGAAGCGGATGTTGCTGCGGTGGGTGTCGCTAGCCGGGCCATGTTTGTTACCACCATTATGCTGGTGGGTGTAAACATGGGAGGTGCATTATTAACTGCTCAGTATTGGGGAGCAGGAGATAAAAAGGGAGTAAAGGAAAGTACGGCTCTCACCTGGGTGATCGCCAACAGTTTTGCGGTTTTAACGGTTATTGGCTTCTTTTTCTTCGCCGAATCAATAATGGGGTTAGCCACTGATTCTAAAGAAGTTATTGCGCTTGGTAGTGATTATATTGTTATCTCTTCTTTTAGCATGATTGCGGTTGCATGTATAAGCAGTATGGCCGTTGGTTTAAGAGCGATGCATCAGCCAGGAGTCAGTACGTTCTTCAGTGGGATAGGGATTCTCTCTAATGTGTTCTTAAACTGGGTACTTATCTTCGGTAACCTTGGTATGCCTGCAATGGGTATTAAAGGAGCGGCAATAGCGACGGTGTTGAGCGGTGTTATTGAAGTGGCGTGCGTATATAGTTTTATCTATGCGAAAAAACACTTGCTGGCGTTTGGTACGAACGAGCTATCGGCAATATTCGATACTGAAAAAGTGTCTCGGTTTTTAAAATTATCTCTCCCAACAACGTTTAACTTTTTCGCCTGGGCTGCGGGAATATTCTCTTATCATGCTTTGATGGGACAAACAGGGGTGCAAGGTCTCGCTGCTCTTTCGGTTATGACTCCCGTAGATCAAATCAGTTTTAGTTTTCTGATAGGTACGTCAAATGCCGCAGCGGTTTTGACCGGGAATAGCATCGGAGCCAAAAAGTATGAAGCCGTCTACTATCAAGCCATCGGCTTGCTATTGCTGAGTATTATTGTAGGTATCGCAGTATCCATATTGCTTTATTTAGTGCAGGGGCCAATTTTGAGTGCGTTCACTGCACTAACACCCGAGACGAGGGCTTTGGCCGATAAGTTTATCCTAATTTTATGTGCGGGGATGGTTATTCGATCTATACCTATTACCCTTGTTGTAGGAGTGTTACGAGCTGGTGGTGATGTTAAATACTGTCTATATCAGGACCTTACAACTCAGTGGTTGATAGGCATACCCTTAACAGCGATTGCGGCGATCGTTTTTGGGGCCCCGGCAGAGGTGGTATACGCCATGTTTTTGATTGAAGAAGTCATAAAATGCTTCACTTGTATCAACAGACTTCGCAGCAAAAAGTGGATAGTCAATCTAATTGAAAAATAAGTAAATTTATTTGATAGATTGCAAGATTAGTTGATAAAAAACGGACATAAATCATTCAAATTTACTCCATGTAGGTAAATAGTGTGATCAACTATTCAAAACGCTTCCGAATTGTGTGATTTTAGTGTAGATTCACAGACCCAATTTTTTAATTGCGAGTGAGCTCATTAATGTTAAAACTATCTGACCTTAGTAAAGGATATCTCGATGGCGGAGAATTCCATCCAGTACTACAAGGGGCAGGATTAGTTTTACAACAAGGTGAGCAGCTGGCGCTGATGGGTGAGAGTGGTTCTGGTAAGAGTACTCTGCTTAATATCATCGCGGGCTTAGATGTCGCAGACTCCGGTGAGATCTGGTTCCCCAACTTTGCCATGCACGATTGCAAAGAGGTTGAGCGTACTGCGTATCGTCGCAATAACATCGGTCATATCTTTCAGCAGTACAACCTGCTTCCCACTTTGAATGTCGCTGATAACATTCGCTTTTGTCGTCAGCTAAAAGGTATGCCGGAAGATAAAGGACTTTGGCGTCAGATTTTATCTGCGCTTGACCTGATGCCTTTGTTAGGTCGATATCCAGAAGAAGTGTCGGGTGGACAACAGCAGCGAGCGGCAATTGCCAGAGCGCTTTATATGGAACCAAACCTTTTACTGGCGGATGAGCCAACAGGTAGCCTTGATGAGCGTAATGCGGAAGCGGTGATGCGTTTGTTGACTTCTTTGTCTCGTCAGCTGGATTGTACTTTGCTACTGGTGACGCACAGTGAAAAAGTAGCCAATCATATGAGTGGTTGCGTGCGACTGCAAGGAGGACAGCTGCATGTTATGGCCCGTAGTTAAAGCACTACTTGGGCATTATCGGCGGCATCCTCTTCAAATCCTGCTTGTATTACTGGGGTTAACGCTCGGCATATCCATTTTTGTTGGTGTGGAAGCCGTGAACCAGCACGCCAAGCAAAGTTACATAGACGGAGAACGACTGTTTTCCGATCCGCTTACTTACACAATTCGATCAAAGCACAACGCCAACAAGATTCCTCAAGGTTTTTATATCCAGCTTAGACGGGAAGGCTTTCATCAGTGTGTTCCTTTAGACACCCATAGGGTTGAAACAGCTAACGGTAACGACCTCACGATAGTAGGATTGGATTCTGTTGCAATGCTGAACCTTATCGGAGTAGATGACTTTTCGGCATTGGCACTGGCGCAACCACCATATCCGCTAATGCTTAGTACAGAGCTGGCTTCCTATCTTTCAGTGAAAGACGGTGACTTTCTTCAACTGAATAATGGTTCGCAGTTAGGACCTATTGTAATTGATCAGTCCGGTTTATTAACGGGAACGCGAATTATTGGGGATATCGCTAAGCTAAGGGAACTGAAAAGAACGGGCGGCTTCTCAGCGATTAACTGTGGTGCGATGCCGAAACTCAAGTTTGACCGATTAAAGAGTATGTTACCGAATGGATTGACGGTAACCAGAAACTCAACTGCGGAGCTAAACTCTCTTACTCAGGCTTTCCATATGAACTTGAGTGCGATGGGTATGCTCGCGTTTTTGGTTGGCTTGTTTATTTTCTATCAGGCGATGTCGCTTTCATTTGTACAGAGACAACCTCTGGTCGGCATTTTGCGACAGACTGGTGTTTCAGGTTGGCACCTGGCAAAAGCGTTGACCATTGAACTTACATTCCTGATCTTGTTTGGCTGGTTGTTCGGAAACTTGTTCGGACTGTTATTAGCAAACAAACTTATTCCAACCGTTTCTACCACACTGGCGGATCTCTATGATGCTGACGTTGGTTTGATGATTCAATGGAGTTGGGAGTGGAGCTTAAACAGCCTACTTATGGCTGTTGTGGGCGCTATGGCTGCTTGCACATGGCCTATGATTCGCCTTCTGAAATCGCAACCTATCCGCCTTACTGCCAGATTATCTTTGGTCCGTTTTGCTGGTAAGGAATTCTTTTGGCAGGCTCTTATTTCAGTTTTTCTGGCCGCTGTCGCTCTGGCTTTTTATAACAGTGAACCTTCACCCGAAACGGGCTTTACCTTAATTGGCCTAATGATGGTGAGTACAGCACTAATAGTCCCTTTTATCGTTTTCCAGCTATTTAACTGGCTTTCTTACACGCTACGTTGGGTCAAAGTTAGATGGTTTTTTGCCGATGCGGCCGCGAGCATGAGCTATCGTGGTGTTGCTCTAATGGCATTTATGTTGGCGATGTCAGCGAATATTGCAGTTGAAACTTTAGTAGGCAGCTTCAGAGAGACCACTGACAAGTGGTTAACAACGAGACTTGCTGCGGATCTTTATATTCATCCTACGAACAACTCGGCTGCACGGGTAAGCAATTGGCTACGTCAGCAAGATGAAGTTGGAACTGTTTGGTGGCGTTGGGAAGAAGAGTTTATGACCACTGGCGGAACTCTGCAGGTGGTGAGTTCCGGTAGCAGTTCAGGTGAAAGGGATTCGATCCCAATGAAGCTTGCTATTCCTAATTACTGGTATCGCCTGCATGATACGAAAAGTATTTTAGTCAGTGAGTCTATGGCGTTAAAACAGAACATCAGGCCAGGAGACTATATATCATTTAACGAGCCGCTTCGAAGAGGTTGGTTGGTTGCAGGTGTTTATTACGACTACGGAAACCCGTATAACCAGATCATGATGTCTCACCAGAGTTGGTTACAGATATTTTCCGGACAGGGAAATGTTGGTTTAGGGGTACACCTTGAAGATGGCGTTGATGCAAACGCATTGGTTAGAAAGCTAAGCTCCCACTTCCACCTTTCTGAAGAGCGTGTTTTAAATAACACGAATATTCACAATCAAGCGATGAGAGTATTTGACCGCACGTTTGTTATTGCTGACACATTGGGTGATTTGACACTGGTTATTGCCGTATTTGGCTTGTTCTTCTCTACGGTTGCCGGGGAAGTCTCTAAGCAGAGGCAAGTTGCACTGTTGCGATGTTTTGGTATTTCAGGAAAAGAGCTTGTCTCTTTGAGCAGCCTGCAGCTGATGATGTTTGGTGCTATATCTGCATTGGTGGCTCTGCCTCTTGGTTATGCCGTTGCGAAAGTCATGGTTAATGTCGGTCTCAAGCATTCATTTGGCTGGAGCATGTCATTGTATGTTATCCCATGGGAATACATTGAAACCTTTACCTGGACAATGGCTGCATTAATCGTCGCGGGGGCTGTACCTGTGATAGGTATGATCAAGCGCTCTCCGATGAAGTCATTGAGAGATGCGCTTTAGTATGAAGATCCTTGCCAAATACAAGTATGTCTGGGTAGCTATTGTACTGCTGGCAATTGCTGCAGTGAGTTTTTACAGCTTCTATAACGAATCTGAACCAGCGAAAGCACAAGATTTACAAGCACTTTTTAACCGAAAAAAGATGGCGGTCTATGAGCCAGTATTGCCAAATCAGCCTGTAAGATTGCCAGACGATTTTCGTTTTCATCCTGAGTTTGAACATGAATGGTGGCGTTACGTCGCTAACCTTAAAGACGCTTATGGTAAATCTTATAGTGTCCAATGGTTCTTTTTTCGGGTTGCAACGGATGAGCGGAAAGAAAATGGGTGGCGCAACCCTCAGTTATACAATGCACAGGTCGTGGTTACGTCTGAAGAAAACACCTGGCGTCAGCAACGACTGGCTCGCGGTGGTATAGGGCAGGCAGGTTTTGGTACGCGTCCATTCAGACTTTGGCTGGACAACTGGAGCTGGCGATCAATAGGCAAATCTCCGTTGCCTGGAAAGCTTAATGTTGAAACAGATACCTTCTCCGTCAAATTAAACTCCTTTGCGAAAGGTCCGTATGTGCTTTCAGGAGAGAATGGATATACACAAAAACACGATCTTTTACCGCTCGCCTCGTACAGTGTTCATGCTCCATTTGTAAAAGTAATGGGAGAACTGATTCTGGATGGTGAAACCATACCTGTAACCGGTACGGGTTGGCTGGATAAAGAGTGGGGAAGTGAGCTACTTGATCAGCCACAGGCGTCAGCAAACATTACTCTGAACTTAAGTGACTCCATGTCACTTTCGATTCAACGAACTAAGATTCAGAATCATGTTGCCTACACAAATGGGACGTTGGCGACCAATAGCGGCTTTGTGACAAACTTGTCTGACAAGCAAATACACGTAAGTGCTGAAGAACTTGTTCCATTGAGAAATGGCAAAGTGTTACCACTGGTTTGGTCCATCAAGGTACCCGACTACGATATTGACGTAACGATCCAGCCATTAGAAGTAGAGCAGTGGCATCCATTTATTATCCAGTACTGGGAAGGCTCTGTAGAGGCAGTGAACAAACCTGGAATCCAAGGTTTCATGCAACTGTCAGGGTACTAACGTCATTATTAACTCTGTTTTTTATTCTCTAAAAGCGCGCTAATTGCTAATTTATCGCGCTTTTTTACATTTCTAAACAATGTAAATACTGCATTTAATTCCAATCACCGACTAAACTTCATTCAGGAATCGATTCAAAAATATACTCTTTACGTACAACATTTCGTAAATATCGATGTTTTTCATCTAAACAATCGATTTTTTCTGTATGTAAGTGATGTGTAGACTGTTTCGCATCTTCCGAAAATATTATTCAAATAATAAATATAAAGGTGTTGAGGTTATTTTATGAGCGATATGATTCGTGACTTTTTCAAAATGGAGTCAGCGGGTGGCATCCTACTAGTTATTGCGGCAGCCTTCGCAATGATGGTTGCAAACTCTCCTGCTGGCCCTGTATATGATGCTGCACTGCATACATATGTCTTTGGAATGTCAGTATCTCATTGGATTAACGATGGCCTGATGGCGGTTTTCTTCTTGCTCATCGGTCTTGAAGTTAAGCGAGAGCTTCTTGAAGGCGCGCTTAAATCAAAAGAAACAGCGATATTCCCTGCGATTGCTGCGGTAGGTGGCATGCTTGCACCAGCGTTGGTTTATGTGGCGTTCAACTCCAGTGATCCAGAAGCTATCCGTGGTTGGGCAATCCCGGCAGCAACAGACATTGCTTTCGCGCTTGGTATTATGAGCCTTCTCGGAAAACGTGTACCTTTGGCACTAAAAGTATTTTTGTTAGCGCTGGCCATTATCGATGACCTTGGTGTTGTTGTTATTATCGCTCTGTTCTACAGCAGTGATCTTTCAACTCTTGCCCTTGCTATTGGCTTCGTGATGACGGGTGTCCTGTTCATGATGAATGCCAAGAATGTAACAAAAATATCCTGGTACATGGCTGCAGGTATCATCCTCTGGATTGCAGTACTTAAGTCTGGTGTCCACGCAACATTAGCGGGCGTTGTAATTGGTTTCGCTATTCCGCTGAAGGGTAAAGTCGGTGAAAGTTCACCTCTGAAACACCTGGAGCATGCATTACATCCATATGTGGCGTTCGCAATACTGCCTATGTTTGCATTCGCGAATGCTGGTATCTCTTTAGAAGGCGTATCTATTTCAGGGCTTAGCTCAATGTTACCGATGGGTATTGCGGCAGGTTTGTTAATTGGTAAGCCGCTTGGGATTTTCAGCTTTAGCTGGGTTGCGGTTAAGACAGGCATCGCGCAGCTTCCAGAAGGTGTAAACTTCAAACATATTTTTGCAGTTTCAGTGCTTTGTGGTATCGGATTTACAATGTCTATCTTTATATCGTCATTGGCATTTGTTGGTGTGAGCCCTGAATTTGATACATACGCTAGACTTGGAATTTTGATGGGTTCATCAAGTGCAGCAATTATTGGTTATGTACTACTGCATACCACATTGCCGAAATTATCGAACGGATAAGTATCTTAAGTGTTCTGAATTAGCCTCCCAAAGTGGAGGCTTTTTTGTGTTTGATCGATTTTTTGCTAATCCGGATAAGAAAACACGAACCAAAAAAAAGCCCAAGCTAAATTGGCTTGGGCGATACAAACATAGGAGTTAATAAGAAAAAAGCAGCATGTTAGTAAGTTAAGTTCGAAAACAAGTCCATCGAACATTGAGAACTTAAGAATGCACTTCTTACTACAAATAATCAGACCAGAGCTTTTCCAGACAGTTCCATCTTTTTTAAATTTTTTTCATATTTATGCCTCATAAATGTCGCATAACCTCAAAGGGTTAGGCCGAAACACAAATAAATGTGATGTTACGTGCTTGTTAATAAACTGTATCAGGTGTATATTTCAAACAGTTGTTTGATACGGGTGATTGAAATGGCTCAAAAGAATAAAACAAAAGACAAAATTTTGGATGTAGCCGAAAGCCTGTTTGCAGAACAGGGCTTCAACGATACGTCTTTGCGTGCAATTACCAGTAAAGCGAATGTGAACCTGGCATCGGTTAACTACCATTTTGGCGATAAGAAAACCTTGGTCCGTGCTGTGCTAGACCGCTACCTGGAAGCATTTATGCCAGCTGTTGGCGATGCATTAGTTGAACTCAACCACCGAGATCAGTTTACGATGGATGAGGTTTTCGAAACGCTGAGAAACCCACTCTTAAAATTGAATGACATTCGACCAAATGGTGCCAACAGATTTATGTTGTTGGTTGGTCGTGGATATACAGATGTTCAGGGACATCTTCGCTGGTTTATTACTACACGTTATAGCGAAGTCTTATCCCAGTTCGTCAACTCTGTGAAATTAGCGAATACCGAAATTGAGGACCAAACGTTGTTCTGGCGTTTACATTTCACCTTAGGTACTTGCATTTTTACAATGGCAACAAGTAAGGCATTAGCTGAGATTGCCTACAACGATTATGGTCAAACGGTTGATTCGAATGTTGTTATCGACCAATTGATACCGTATTTAGCGGCAGGTGTTGCTGCGAAATAAGCTCTAAATTAACCCTAAACACATAATAACAATACTCTGTAGAACAAAAGGATCTGAACTATGTGCTCTCTAAGAAGAAAATGGATAAGTGACCCGGCCTTTAAGATGTTTAAAAAAGTATTGCCCCCTCTGTCGAGCACAGAGAAAGAGGCGATGGAAGCCGGCAGTGTATGGTGGGATGGTGAGCTATTCTCTGGTTCACCTGACTGGCAAAAACTGCATCACTATCCAAAACCTACTTTAACTGCTGAAGAGCAGTCGTTTATCGACAATGAAGTAGAAACACTTCTTGATATGCTTGACGATCACAAGATTGTTAAAGAAGATCGAGACCTTCCAAAAGAAGTATGGGATTACATTCTTAAAGAACGTTTTTTCTCCCTTATTATTCCTAAAGAGTATGGCGGCAGACAGTTCTCTTCACATGCGAACTCTACAATTGTTTCAAAAATCGCTACTCGCAGTAACAGTGCTGGTGTCACTGTTATGGTTCCGAACTCACTTGGTCCGGGTGAGTTGGTAGCGCATTATGGTACGCAAGAGCAGAAAGACTACTGGTTGCCTCGACTGGCTGATGGCACTGAGATCCCTTGTTTTGCATTGACTGGCCCTGAAGCAGGCTCGGATGCGGGTGGTATTCCTGATACCGGCACAGTATGTATGGGTATGCACGAAGGTAAAGAAGTTCTGGGTATGCGTATCAGTTGGAACAAACGCTACATTACGCTTGCACCTGTTGCTACGGTACTTGGTCTTGCATTTAAACTGCAGGATCCGGATGGCCTTCTTGGTGATAAGCTAGATCTAGGCATCACCTGTGCACTTATTCCTTCTGACCATACTGGTGTTGAGATTGGCGAACGTCACGATCCACTTGGTCTGGCATTTATGAACGGTCCGACGCGTGGTCAAGATGTCTTCGTTCCAATGGATTGGATTATTGGTGGACAGGAGTACGTAGGTAAAGGTTGGCGTATGCTGGTTGAATGTCTGTCTGCTGGTCGTGGTATTTCACTTCCTGCGATGGGTACAGCGACGGGTCATTTAACATCTCGTACAACGGGAGCATATGCTTATGTTCGTAAGCAGTTTGGTATGTCTATCGGTAAGTTTGAAGGTGTCGCTGAAGCGCTTGGCCGTATCGGTGGTCTCACATACTTGCTTGAAGCATCACGTACGCTGACTACCACATCCCTGGATATGAAAGAAAAACCAGGCATTGTGACAGCGATTGCTAAGTACCACATGACAGAAATGGCGAGACAAGTTCTGGATGATTCTATGGATATCCACGCAGGTCGAGGTATTCAGCAAGGCCCTATGAACTATCTGGCAAACTTCTATATTGGTGCACCAGTTGCGATTACCGTAGAAGGTGCAAACATCCTTACTCGTAACCTAATGATCTTTGGTCAGGGGGCAACACGCTGTCATCCATATGTTCTGAAAGAGATGGAGGCTGCTGCTAACCCAGATACAGAGCAGGGTGCGAAAGAGTTTGATGAACTGCTATTTAAACATATTGGCCACGGTACGAAGAACGCCTTTGGTTCTCTGTGGGCAGGTTTAACAGGTTCAGCGTTCATTCGCTCACCAATGAGTGGTCCAACAAAAGGCTACTATAAAGACCTGACACGTATCAGCCGAGCATTGGCAATCAGCTCTGATGTTGCAATGGGTACGTTAGGTGGCGATCTTAAGCGTAAAGAGATGATTTCTGCTCGTTTAGGTGATGCTCTTAGCTTCCTTTACATGGCTTCAGCCGTTCTTAAGAAGTACGAAGATGATGGCCGTCAGCAGAGTGATTTGAACTTTGTTCATTATGCGGTTCAACACTGTACATACAATGCAGCAAAAGCACTAGAGGAAACTTATACAAACTTCCCGAACAAAGCTGCGGGTCGTATGCTTAAGGTACTTGTTTTCCCACTAGGCAACCGCTTTAAGAAGCCTGAAGATAAGATATCTTTGAAACTGGCTGAAAGCCTGATGACTCCGGGGGCGCATCGTGACAGGTTAACGCACCTTTGCTACATAAGTGACAAAGAAGATGATCCTGTAGGCCTGATGGAGAGAGCATTCATCAAGATGTATGAAATCAGAGGTTTGGAGCGTAAGCTGGTTCAGGCGGCTAAGGAAGGAAAAGTGGCGAGAAAAGGCCTATTGGCAGACAGATTGCAACAAGCACTTGAAGCAGGTGTGTTTACACAGGCGGAAGTTGACAAGATCAAGGCTGCCGAAGCGATACGTTCGAAAGCGGTTCAGGTTGACCACTTTAGTCATGACTTCTCAGAAGTTCTGACTGATAAGGTTCCAGCACCTAAGTTGAATAGTGTTGCTTAATCGACCCGAAATTGACTAATTTGGCACCCTTAGGGGTGCCTTTTTCGTTATGGATCGAGTGGAATAAATAGATAGTGCTCCAACCACTTAAGAATTAACGGTAATTTCGAAGAAATAAGATGCGATTTTTTGCTGAAAACTTTATGCTACGAGGGTTTTTTAAAGGAAGCTGAATATGATCATCAAACCTAGAATTCGTGGTTTTATCTGTACCACAACACATCCGGTTGGATGTGAAGCAAACGTAAAAGAGCAAATCGAGTACACGAAAGCTCAGGGCCCAGTTCAAAACGCGCCTAAGCGTGTATTGGTTGTTGGCTCATCAAGTGGTTACGGTTTATCTTCACGCATTGCTGCTGCTTTTGGTGGTGGTGCATCAACGATTGGTGTTTTCTTCGAAAAAGCGGGTACTGAGAGAAAACCTGGTACTGCTGGTTTTTACAACGCTGCAGCTTTCGACAAGCTGGCACACGAAGAAGGACTGTACGCGAAGAGCTTAAACGGTGATGCGTTCTCCAATGAAGCAAAAGAAAAGACGATTGAGCTAATCAAAGAAGACCTAGGTCAGATTGATATGGTGGTTTACTCTCTTGCTTCTCCAGTTCGTAAGATGCCAGAAACAGGTGAAGTTATCCGTTCATCTCTTAAACCAATTGGTGATACTTACACTTCAACGGCTGTTGATACCAACAAAGACGTTATCATTGAAGCGAGTGTTGAGCCTGCTACAGAACAGGAAATCGAAGACACTGTAACCGTAATGGGCGGAGAAGACTGGGAGCTTTGGATCAATGCTCTGTCTGACGCTGGTGTACTTGCAGATGGTTGTAAAACAGTAGCATACAGCTACATTGGTACTGAGCTTACCTGGCCTATCTACTGGGATGGTGCTCTTGGTAAAGCGAAAATGGACCTGGATCGTGCAGCAGAAGCACTGAACGCAAAACTTGGTGAAACAGGTGGTAGTGCAAATGTTGCAGTACTTAAATCTGTTGTTACTCAGGCGAGTTCTGCAATCCCTGTTATGCCACTTTACATCGCTATGGTGTTCAAGAAGATGCGCGAAGAGGGCATCCATGAAGGTTGTATGGAGCAGGTTTACCGTATGTTCCGTCAGCGCCTGTATAAAGATGATGCAAGCGCACCTGAAACAGACGATAAGAACCGTCTACGTCTTGACGATTGGGAACTTCGTGATGACGTACAAGAACACTGTCGCAAGCTATGGCCTCAAATCACGACTGAGAACCTGAAAGAGCTTACCGACTATGTTGAGTACAAAGAAGAGTTCTTGAAACTGTTTGGTTTTGGCGTTGAAGGCGTAGATTACGAAGCAGACGTTAACCCAGCCGTTGAGTTTGATGTTATTGATATCTAATTAAGGTATTGATTAATTTTATAAAGGTCGCAGTAGCGACCTTTTTTGTATGTGCGTATAAAGGCTTACAGGGAATGCTTGCTTACGCTAACCGCACAATGAGCATTGTGTTTAGATTCTCATGTCCTTCAATGCATGTTGCTGCAGCAAGCACACCCTGCAAACCTTCTTCCTAAGTGCGTACAAAGGCTTACATATAAAAAAGGCCGCAAATAAGCAACCTTAGGTGTGGGATACTGCATACTGCATACTGCTTTTAGCTCAGGATGATCAGCAATGTACCAGCTAACGTCATAAGGATATTGGCGATTGCATAAGTACCTGCATAACCTAGTGCAGGAATGGTAGAACGGGCATAATCGTTCACGATATCCATTGCAGGAGCACAAGTTCGTGCACCGATGATCGCACCAAACAGCAATGCTTTGTTCATCTTAAAGATGTACGCACCAACCAGAAACGCTAATGCTACCGGCACGACACTGACCACAAAACCGATAAGAATGATTTTTAAACCAACATCGCTCAGATAGCTCATCAGATTGCCACCAGCACTTAGACCGATACCCGCCATAAAGAACATCAGGCCCAGATCTTTGACAATGTTGAGCGCTCCCTGTGGAACGTAGCCAAACGTAGGGTGGTTGGCTCTTAAGAAGCCAAGAGTGATGCCTGCCAGCAAGAGACCAACAGCATTACCAAGGCCAAAAGTAACCTGTCCAAAGGTCATGGTAATCAGACCAAAAAGCAGCCCCAGAATAAAGAAGCTACAGAAAGCAAGCAGGTCTGCCATCTGACTATGAATCGAGATGAAACCGATTCGTTCCGCAAGGCCATTGACTCGGCTGGATTCACCACTTACCTGTAAGATATCCCCTTTGGCAAGGATGATGTCGTGGTCCATTGGCATCTCGATTTGAGCGCGGATAACACGGTTTAGGAAACAGCCGTACTCTGATAGGTTCAGCTCAGAGAGTTTTTTACCTGCAATGCTGTCGCTTTTTACTACAATCTCTTCTTCCACTACCCTTAGATCGAGCAGGTTGCGGTCGAAAACTTCTTTACCGTTTCGAAAACTAGGGTCGAGACGCGCATGACTGTCCGGATAACCTACTAGTGCGATTTCGTCACCTTCTTGTAAGATGGCGTCACCATCAGGGTGCGCAAGAATACCGTGACGACGGATACGTTCAATATAACAACCCGTTTGACGATAGATACCCAGCTCACGAAGGTTTTTACCATCTATCCAGTCGATGAGTTCCTGACCGACGCGATATGCTCGAATAATTGGTAGATATACTTTTCTTTGCCCCGCATTACCAATGCCGCGTTCTTTAGCTATCTTCTCTGCACTGTCGTGGAGGTTCTCTTTCTGCATCTTTGGAAGCAGTTTGGCGAACAAAATCATACTGGTTAAGCCGACAAGATAGGAGATAGCGTAACCAACAGAGAGGTTTTGCATGACCGTATCCATAGTCATATTGCGAGGCAGAGTCGCGAGACCGGAATTTAACGCGTCCTGAGCACCAACCAGAATAGGAGTCGCGGTGAGTGCACCTGCCATCATACCTGCTGATAACCCGTAGCTAAGCCCAAGATAATGGCTGGCGAAGTAAGTCAGGCTAAGCGCCGAGACAAGAACAATCAGGCTTAACAAGAAGTAGTGTTTGCCATCGCGGAAGAAAATACCGAAGAAGTTCGGACCAGCTTCGATACCAACACAGTAGATAAAAAGCATAAATCCGATGGTGAGAGCTTCGGTGCTAAAGGTAAAGCCCAGGTTACCCATGATGAGTGCAGTGAACAGTACACCAATTGAGTTACCGAGTTGAAAACCACCGAAACGAATTTTACCAATGGCTAAACCAATGGCTAGTACGACGAATATAAGCAGAATCGGGTTCTGCTCTAATAAAAGAATGACATCAATGTTCACAGTTTCGCTCAAAGCAATTTAAAGTGAGGGACAGGAAAGCAATACGCCTGAAAATTGTATCTGAATATTATTAAAAGATAAGTGTAAATTTGATTTTTTTTCAATTAATTGTCATTGGTGGTTCAAAAACAAAAAAAGCCCGCCAGAGGCGAGCTTAACTACTGATTCATATACGGTTATTCGCTGAATAAGTTCAGGTTTTCTCTAGCGTATGCTTCAAACTCTGTGTAACCGCCTACGTGATCTTGGTCTACAAAGATTTGAGGAACCGTTTCTACTGGTTTACCAACGGTTTTTTCCAGATCTGCTTTTGTAATACCTTCTGCATGAATGTCTACATAGCGGTAGTTAAAATCGTCACGCTCTTCTTTTAGCTTATCAGCAAGATCTTTAGCGCGAACACAGTATGGGCAACCTGGACGACCGAAAATAACAACAAACATGACTTTCTCCTGTAATTTATTCTTAAGCTGTTTGGCTTTGGTTTCAACTATGCATTATATGGGTCAGAAAATAAAGCTCGAAAGCCCTTTCAATTTAATAGGTAAAACCTATCACTAAAATATTGGTTAGTTTGCACCCAAGTAGATGCTAGTCAAATATTTCATTTGTAGATCCAGGGATTCAAAAATTAACTGATGTAGAACAAAAATGGATGAGCTTAAATGTGGTGATCTAGAGACAACAAGTATTTTTCCCAAAAATAAAAGTGCGACTAAGAGGTTGAGCAACTTATTGATAATAAATAGTTTTTAAAATTCGAAAGGTATTTATTATGTTTCAGTTCATGACTTCGACAAGGATAGTGTTTGGGGAGGGGGCGCTTAACTCTTCTCTTTCCGTTCTGAATCAGTTTGGCTACAGCGTTTTGTTGGTTACAGGTAATGACCAGCAGCGTGCCCAACCGATCATCAGTTACCTCAATAGTCAAAACATGCGTTACCAGCATGTCTCTCTTTCTACCGAACCCAACATTACCATGATAGAGGAAACGGCTGTTATTGGACGTAAGTTCCAGCCAGATATGGTGGTTTCCATTGGGGGCGGCAGCGTTATTGACATGGGTAAAGCACTCGCAGCAATGATCCCCAATCTTGGCAACGTATATGATTACGTAGAAGTGGTTGGCCGTAGCGTCCCGCTTAAAACAAAACCACTTCCATTTATCGCTATTCCTACGACAGCAAGTACCGGTTCTGAAGTAACGAACAAAGCCGTGCTTCGTTCTGGTCAGGATCGAGTAAAAGTGAGCCTCCGAAGCCCGGAAATATTGCCGGATATTGCGATTGTCGATCCTACTTTGACCTATGGTACAAAAAAGGCAGTATCGGCTCGTGGTGCGATGGAGACTTTTACTCACTTAATGGAATCATATGTATGCGGTGATCCAAACCCGCTTACAGATATGGTTTGTGAAGAAGGGTTGAGAAGGCTAGCGCGCTCCATTGTTCCTGCTTGTATTGAAGACGATAAGAAGAGCAGGGCAGATTTATCTTTTGCAGCGATGTTAGGAGGTATGGCGATTTCGAACGCCAAGTTGGGTGCGGCGCATGGATTAGCTTCATCACTTGGTGGAAAGATGAAAGCACCACATAGTGTATTAACCGGTCGACTAGCACCATTTGTTATGCGTGAGAACATTGATGCAGCTAGAATGGCGGGCAGAAACGACATTCTGAACCGTTACAAAAAGTTGTCACAAATACTCTGTGGGAAGGAACGTGCTTCCGATGACGAGTGCATTAACTGGGCTTTTAATATGCTGGAACGATTGAATGTCCCACTTCTTAGTCAATTTGGTATTTGTGATTTCTCATTTAGAAACGTCGCGATGGATGCGCTTAAATCAGTATCGATAAAAGGAAACCCACTTCCACTTAATGAAGAACGCCTGGTATACATTCTCCAGCAGGTTTGTGATTGTCAGGAACATGGCGATTCAGAGCTGGAGTTCGAAGCTGGTTCTGAAAGCGTTCAGGTTCGTTCTTTGGGCTATGAGCCTAGCGAAGACAAAACTTCTCCAAGCCTAGAGTAGGCTTACTGAGAGTGAAACTAAAAAAGGACGCATTTCGCGTCCTTTCTCATCTGGATTAATTCATTTAGAAGTGAGTTATTTTATCGTATCGGGAGTCTTTCAACGCATCTTTAACGCGACGAAGATTTTCTCTGAAACTGGAACCTCTGCGAAGCGTAAAACCTGTCGCCAGAACATCAATAACCGTCATCTGTACGACACGGCTAGCCATTGGCATATATACGTCAGTATCTTCAGGCACATCGAGTGTGATAGAAAGGGACGCGGCTTTATCCAGTGGTGAGTCTTTAGCGGTAATAGCAATCACTGTCGCGCCATTTTCACGACCAAGATTAGCAACTTCTACCATGCTCTTGGTACGGCCTGTATGAGAGATAAGCACAATAACATCGTTATCTGTACAGTTAATACAGCTCATGCGCTGCATAACAATATCTTCAAAGCAAGCGATAGGGATATTAAATCGGATAAACTTGTTCTGAGCATCTTTTGCAACAGCAGATGATGCGCCAAGGCCAAAGAAAGAGATACGCTTTGCCTGAGTCAAAAGGTCAACCGCACGGTTGATTTGAGTTGCATCAAGGCTATTCTTCGCAACGTCCAGACAAGCCATGGTAGATTCGAAAATCTTATGGGTATATGCATCAGGACCGTCGTCCTCTTCGACATTACGGTTTACATAGGGGGTACCGTTAGCCAGGCTTTGTGCCAAATGCAGTTTAAAGTCTGGGAAACCTTTCGTATCCAGTCTGCGGCAGAAGCGGTTTACGGTTGGTTCACTTACATCAGCCATTTTTGCCAAAGTAGCAATACTGGAGTGAATCGCCGTTTGTGGGGAAGCCATAATGACTTCAGCAACTTTACGCTCTGATTTGCTGAAGTTGTCCAGGCTTTTTTGAATTTTCTCTAAAATATTCATAATAATTATTAAAATAGTTCGCTTCCGTTAAGCTCTAAATCCTTGTCTAATCTCGCTGATTTCTTGTCAGTCTTATATTTTTTGATTAAACACAGAGCCACCAAATTAAATTGAGTATAAACCTAACCTTCAATTTGGAAAAAGATAAAGTCGTACAATTTAGAGGTTTATTCATCAGAACATGACAAACCTCAAACTAAATTTCAGTTTAGAAAGGAATTGGGCGAGGAAGCGGTCAATAATTTATCGATTTTCGATGAATATTGACCGCTAAATTACAGAATTCAGAAAGAAAATTTCAACTTAACTTTCAATTTTTGTTGTTGATTTAGTCAATACATCATCCGTGATTCGTTTGATCTCATCCATCAATGAACCATGTGTTTTCGCGATTTCTCGTTGCTCTTCCAACACACCAGACAAAATATCACATGTTGTTAACGGATTAGCTAGGACGACTCTAAAAACGATAGTTTTCATATTGTCCCACTGATGCGGGCTCAACTTGGTTCTGGAAACAAAAGACTTTCCTGATTCTCGTTGCCTTTTCTGGATAGACTTAGTTAAGTCATTCAGCAGCTGATGGAGTCTTTGCCTTGGAGCTTCACTTGCTAGTTCAAGTGCCTTGCGCGTATCCGCAGGAACGTAGCGATAAGTTAACAAGCACAGTTCTGGTTCTGAGATCAGTTCAAAATCTGGCTGCTGTTTGATTAAGTCAGCAAAGTAGCGCGCTTTATTAATACTTTGATCGATTAGGAGCTCATAACCCGGACGGCTAATGATATGCATACTTGCATAAACCAGCATGGCTATACCAGAACGTGAACCTTCAAGAGTGCGGCTACCCAGATCCTTTGATCCTTTACGCAGAATATATTCAGCATGGTGTTCAATGGCAGACATATCATTCGGATTTTTAAACAACACCATGCCAGCACCCATAGGGATATAGAGTTGCTTATGCGCATCAATGGTCACTGAGTCTGCTAACTCAACACCATCAAGTAAATGACGGTGGTTGTTTGACATTAAAGTCGCACCACCCCATGCCGCATCTACGTGGAAATGGCAACCTTCGCGCTGACTGATCTCCGCAATCTTTCTTATCGGGTCAATGTTGCCTGTTTCTGTTGTACCTGCAACGCCGATAACCGCAAATGGCTTAATATTCTGGCTTTTTAGCTGAGCAATTTTTCTCTCAAGATCATCGGGACAAATACGGTTGTTTTTGTCCGTTTTTACAGGAACCAGTCCGTCTTGTCCGATACCCAGTACATTGGCTGCTTTTTTAAGGGAGTAGTGTCCACGTTCTGATACAAGAATAGCCAGGCCATCATAGCCATAGTGCTTCATTGCTCGGAACAGACCTTCGTTTTCAACGCCTTTAAAGTCACCATCTGGTTTGAGCGCATTGTTACGTGCAACCCATAACGCAGTAATATTGGCAATTGTACCGCCAGAGCAAAACGCACCGAGTGCGTGTTTAGCACTGTGCATCCATTTACCGTAGAAAGCGTCATCCTGACCATAAATCATGCGATGCAGCATACCTAGCACCTGACGCTCCAACGGTGTAAAGGCCTTGGAAGTCTCAATCTTCACCAGATTCTGGTTTAGCGCGATCATAATCTTTGATAGCGGCATCAGGAAATAAGGGAGAGCGGATGTCATGTGCCCGATGAAGCTTGGTGCAGAGGTGTGTACAGATTGTGCAACCAGGGTATCCATCAGGTGTTGTGTATGATCGGATACGAACGAAGCTTCTTCGGGGATTGCAGCGTTAGAGAAATCTTTTTCAATCTCCCTTAGTGGTTTTTCTTCAGCAACAATATGCTCTCGCAGAAACTCGTTAAGGTTTTGCGATAATTCCGCTTCAATTTGTGATAGTGCTGAGCCTGGCGCTTCTGGCACAGTAAAAATACGAAGCAAGCTTTCGAAACTTACGTCCGCTGTCTTGTTTTCTGAAACCATACTAAGAGATTTTAACTTGATTTATTGCTAGCGGGTCAATCTAAACGAAAACGGGAACAATGTCCCGTTTTAAATACGCAAACTGATCTTTTAAAGATGACCTTGCTTAGATTTGAAGCAGTTTTAAGGACAGCTTATAGCTTCTGCTTTTTCAATAGCGTCGTTATATTTTGATAATACGCTATCAATCTTATTTGGATGACTCAACAACTCAGCAAAGGCAGAGCGTAACTCATAATTTTTTTCATGAGGCTTGCTTTGGCGGAACTTGAAACTCGCACTCGCCACTTCTCCGAGCTCGTCGCTTCTTGAGGCAAGAGTCTTCACATCTTTCTGTTCTAGCTGAAGCCAGGATTCGATCGTTTGTTCTGTCGCTACTTTTGAGGTGTCATTCTGCAAGTAATAATGAACGGCTGAACGGTTGAGTTCAAAATGTTGTTTGCGGCCTTCATAAAACCATTCTCCAACCTCTTTCAATTCTGGGTATTGGGTTGTCGTTAGCCCGATGAGGTCTTTGTACCAGTTGAGTGAGGCATCGATATAAGCATCGTACTTACCAGCGAGGCACTGCTTATCTGCTGCTTGAGTAAACGTTGCAGTGCTGCATAGAAGCAGAGTGATCAAAATACGGTTCATTGCAATTCCTTGAGCTTAATGTGTTGAGCGTTATTTTCTATCTGAGATAGATTTATGTTGTTAGAATGTGACGCAATATAACATCTGATTAAACAGAATCCTGAGAGCCAGCTAACAGAGTTTTGTATAAATTAGGACTTTCTTAATCTGATCGCTACTTATCCGGCCAAGGAAACAAAAAACAGCATAAATACAGGCACTAACAAGCTCAGAATAAACCCGCTTACAATAGCAATAGGAACGCATCGCACTCCGCCACTGGTTTGAATTACTGGCAGAGTAAAATCCAATGCGGTAGCGCCCGCATAACCGATAGCGGTACATGGGCGAGTTTTTATCACCATAGGTATCAAGATTAAAGCGACCAGTTCTCTTAGCAGTTCTATCATAAATGAGGCTCCGCCATAGACAGGGCCAAATGCGTCTCCCATCAATATGCCAGACAGCGAATACCATCCAAATCCTGAGGCCATAGCAAGTCCGCGGAAATACGGTATATCTAGAACAAAAGCTGAGATTAATCCTCCACACCATGAGCTCAGAGTGATGACAAGTGCAATGATCATCCCTCGCTTGTTGAGAAGGATCTGACGCAGAGTGAGGCCACTATTTCGCAACTGTATGCCGATCAAAAACAACAGCACAAACAGAATCCATTCACTGGCGGTATCAACCCAACTCAGATCAATGGGAAGTAGCAGACCAACAACAAGGCCTGAACCTACGACTGCAATCAGCTTTATTGATTCCATTGCCATGGACGAGAAGGGGAGACGTTTGAGTGAGTGCTCTGTTTGTAATGGAAGTGCTTTATCAATAAAAGGTAAAGCCAAAAGGTTGCAGCTACCCAGAACAACAAAAAACGTTCCAGTATAAAGCAGGATGGTTTGCAGGTTTGAACCTAAATTATCCAAAGCTGCCAGACTCAATCCCATTAAGGAAAGAATGATATACACCAGAGACGATGTATATTTGTTAATTTTTTCAAGTAAACTCTGGTTAGAGACAGAAAATAAATACCCCACAATAAGTGGGGCAAAAATAAATAGCATTCCTGCAATCATTGATTGGTTCGTTCCTTCGATCTATATGCTTTATAGTCCTGAGGCTTGAATCACATCTGATACTTTAGAGCGGAACTCAGCTTCGGATAAATTGCTGATTTCATATAACGCTTCTGCACCGGTAGTATTGATTTCTACCTGATGGTCATCAATCGCTTCATCATCACGACGGAACATTAACAGGTGGTTAGCCATTCTGGCAATATCTAAGTAGCTGATATCTTGTCGCTCTTCTGATTTTTCCTGATTCGTCGCCACTTCTAAGAAGTCGTTATCAAACTTCCAGTGATTAAGAACAAGCTCACTTGTTTCAGGGCAACGTGAATCCAGAATCTGCATTACTAGGTCTTGCTCAAGATAATTCCCTTTATCCAGGTAGAGGTGATATTCGTTGACCAGACAGAAAAGGCCAATATCCGCAAGTAAACCCACTAGAAGCGCTTTCTCTTCTTCTAAATAGTCGTATTTACCTTTGGCGTTCTCTTTAATTGACTGAGTAACCATGACCATTGTGGCAGCCAGTTCGCGAGAATTAACCGCGCTATCAACCAATATCTTATTACAGTCAGTATTTAAGTCAGCACTGTGTTTCAGTTGTTCAATAGCCTGAGCTGTAACAATATCTCGCACCCGCATCATACCCAGCCGGGAAACCGCAGTTTGAAGATCAGTACAGGTTATGTTTCTTCGGTTAAAAATAACAGAGTTTGCAACCCTGATAACGACGGCAGCAAGACCTGGATCGTCAATCAGACAGTTTGCAATATCAGGAATACCGGCATCTTCAGACGTACTGAGTTGCTGGATTTTTAAAACGACCTCTGGAATAGGTGGAAGTGAGATCTTTCCGGTCTGAATAGATTGCTCAACCAGAAATGCGAATTCAGTTTCCAAAGACTCGATGAGCTTGTCTTTGTTGTCTGGCAACCAGTAAAAAGATAAATGATTCATTGTATTATTGTCCTAATTTTCCGTGCCCATATTACAACCGCTCAGGACTCTTTTTCAATACGCTATATTGTTCGTTCATACAGCAAATATTTACATTAACAATAAGTGTATTCCATCTATAGCATTGATTAGTAATACTTAATTCACTTTAGGTGTTTATTGTGAAGCTCACCCAACCATAATCGTAACAAGGTATGTTATTTGGCTTACTTTTACCTTTAATCATACGTACAATCGATTTTGCTGACTGGGATAACATCCAATTTACTTATACATAAATTTAATTATAAACACTGTTTAATTTTTTACTTATAACTAACAACGTTTTTTCGCGTATATCTTTGTGCTTTCCGGGGGAAATAATTCTACGGAGGATCAAGGAATATGATCGATCAACGATTTTTTGGCTACCTAAAAACTTTCGGTCCCTACCTTAAACGTTCAATGTTTGGCGGAACTGGCATCTTTGTCGAAGATGCAATGTACGCACTTATCATAGAAAAGCAGTTGTTTCTTCGCGGTGGTGAAGAACTCGATGATAAGCTCACTTCAAAAGGCTGCAAAAAATATAGACACGTCAAGAAACAAACTACTGCGACCGTAAATTATTACGATATTACAGAGTTATTTGACCAAAATGATCATGAACTTGAGGGACTTATAAACCGCTCTATTCAGCTATCGGTTGAGTTCAAAACTTCTCAAAAGTCTGCAGAGAATATCCGGCTTCGAGATCTTCCAAACATGCAATTAACACTCGAAAGAATGGTAAAAAAATCAGGTGTGAAAAATGTTGATGAGTTTATCTCTCTTGGGCCTGAAATTGTATTTCGTAAAGTTCAGGACGAATATGGTAAAGACGTGGATACACGCTTGCTATGGAAGTTTGCCGGTGCCGTTGACGGAGTTCACTGGGAACTGCTGGATTCAGGAAGGAAGAAAGAACTGTTAGAAAACTGTACTTAGATAACCTTTACCTACCACTTTTTTGATTTTGGGCTGAACTCTGACGGGTTCAGCCCTTTCTCTTTTTAACTGCTGAACTTTTCGCCTAAAAAAGACTTTTAGCAATTTTTACTAACACTGTTTTGGCATTAACTATATGATTAACAATATATGATACGTTAACGGGACAAAGACACAGGGAGTCTGTAGCAAGGTGTTAGACTATTTTCTGCGCAGGATGGTGCTGGTTATTCCTACCTTTATTGGCATCACTATTCTTATTTTTGCCATTACCCGCCTTGTCCCTGGCGGGCCTGTCGAACGCATTCTCGCTTCAATGCAATTTAATCCTGGTGACACCGCAGTTGTTACTTCCGATGTTGGTGCGGGCTCTGCACTGTCCGAAGATCAAATAGCGCAACTTAATGAGTTTTATGGCCTGGATAAGCCAGTCGTAGAAGCGTATTGGGAGTGGTTAACCAAGTTAGTTTCACTGGATTTTGGTGAGTCGACCCGTTACTACGAACCCGTCACCGATATGATTGCCGAGAGGCTCCCCATTTCATTGTTTTACGGTGGCATGACCTTCTTTATTGCTTACTTTATTTCCATTCCTCTGGGCTATTTTAAAGCCTTAAAGCACGGATCTGTTTTCGATTCTGCTTCATCTGTACTTATTTTTATTGGCTATGCATTGCCTGGCTATGTTGTTGGTGTGCTATTGATAACCTGGTTTGCCTACAATTTAGAGTGGTTTCCTATGGGGGGCTTTGTCAGTGATGATTTCGATGACTTTGAAACCCTATATGAGCAAGTTAAAGATATTCTCTGGCATGCAGTCTTACCTTTGATTTGTTATTTGATTGGCGATTTCGCCACGCTAACAATGACGATGAAAAACAACCTGATGGAAAACCTGTCTGCGGATTACATCCGTACTGCGATAGCGAAAGGTTTGCCGTTCAGGCAAGCTGTCAGAAAACACGCACTAAGGAACAGTTTGATCCCGATCGCCAGTCATTTTGGCAACTCTTTACTTTTCTTTATGACAGGTTCGTTTCTTATTGAGGTGATATTTGATATCGATGGAATTGGTTTACTTGGGTACGAATCGATTATTGAACGTGATTATCCGGTTGTGATGGGCATTGTCGCTATCAACGCAGCGATGCTCTTAGTTGGCAATATTTTGTCAGATATTTGCGTGGCACTTGTTGATCCACGAGTTAAGTTTGGGGAGTAGAAAATGATTAAACTTGATCCCCTTACCAGAAAGAAAATTCAACGTTTTAAACAGATTAAACGCGGTTATTGGTCGTTTATATTATTGTCGTTATTGCTCATTCTTTCTTTGTTTGCAGAGCTATTTATTAACAGCAAAGCACTGGTGGTGAAATATCAGGGTGAATACAGTTTTCCAGTATTTAGTGATGTTATTCCAGGTCAATATTATGGGCTGTCGTACCCAAGCGAAACGAATTACCGGGACCTAAAGCAGAAGTTCCAAGAAGAAGGTGATGGCAACTTCGTTATCCTTCCTATCATTCCATGGAATCCATACGAACAGGATTTTTCCGGAGATTACCCTCCAACACCACCTGATGCAGAGAGTAAGCATTATTTAGGTACGGATGTTATAGGTAGGGATATACTTGCTCGTTTAGTTTACGGTTTTAGAATTGCAATGGGGTTTGCACTAATAACCATGGGTATCTCCTATGCGATTGGTACAGCCGTAGGGTGTGCAATGGGATTTTGGGGCGGAAAGTTTGATCTTATTGTTCAGCGTCTGATTGAGATATGGTCAATGGTGCCATTTCTCTATGTCATTATGATTCTTGTGTCGATTATTCAGCCAACATTTACGCTATTTGTCGCGATAAACGTGTTGTTTAGTTGGATGGGGATGACCTGGTATATGCGGACGATGACCTACAAAGAGTCGGCCCGCGAATATGTATTAGCTGCGAAAGCACTGGGCGCCTCTACACCCCGGATCCTGTTTAAGCACATTCTGCCAAATACCATGGTGATGATTGTGACATTAGCGCCTTTCACTATAGCCGGAAACATAACTGCCTTAACCGCACTCGATTATCTGGGCCTTGGATTAATGCCTCCAACGCCAAGCTGGGGGGAGTTATTACAGCAAGGTAAGTCAAATTTGGATTCTCCCTGGATTGCAACCTCGGTCGTTGCTTCCATTGTGTCCGTTCTGGTTATGGTGACGTTTATTGGTGAAGCGGTGAGGGCTGCATTTGATCCGAAAAAATTCACTCGTTATAGCTAACTTTCGTTATAACTGAACTGTGTACTCTAAAATAATAAAGATAAGACCTGACAAGGAAGTATTTATGAAACTGAATCGAGTTGCCACCGGGCTATTACTTTGTGGTTTTTCCGCAGGATTAGTTGCTGCTCAGCTTCCAGATGGGCTGGTTTGGGAAACAAACTGGGACGACCCAGTATTTGCTTCTGACCAGGCTCAGTTTGGTGGCACATTCCGCACCTCTCTTTTGAGCTACCCACAAACTTTTCGTACTGTAGGCCCTGATGCTAATGGTGCATTCAGGCAATGGTTAGGGGATGTGAATCCTGCACTAGTTGGAAAGCACCCGAACACAGGAAACTGGATACCATCACTTGCCAATGAGTGGGCGTTTGGAGAAGACCACAGAACGGTATATTACCGATTAAACCCTGAAGCGAAGTGGACCGATGGAAAGCCCGTCACTGCAGATGATTTTGTTTTTGTTTTAACCTTGATGCGTTCAAAAGATATTGTTGCCCCTTGGTACAACACCTATTTCAGTACGGTTTTGGAAGACGTAAAGAAATATGATGACCACACGATTTCGGTCACTCTTGCGAAACCAAAAGATAAGACGGATCTGCTGTACGCAACCAACATGGGTCCAAGACCAAAACATTTTTACAAACCAGGTAAAGATGAAAATGGGGATGGTATCGACGACAACTTTGTTCGTAAGTACAACTTCAAGGCTGAACCCACAACCTGGGCTTATAAGCTGGATAAAACTAAAAAAGGTCGCTCTATTACCTTTAAGCATGTAGGTAAAGACTGGTGGGGCTATAGCAACAAATACTATAAAAATCGTTACAACGTCGAGAAAATCAGAATCTCGATAATCCGCGACAACGACATTGCCAAGAAGCATTTTGAAAAAGGCGAACTGGACGCTTTCGCACTGGTACTGCCTGACCTGTGGCATGAGAAATCAAATGGCAAACCCTATGCCAGTGGATATATTCACAAGTTTTGGGGCTACAACCAGTTACCTCAGGGAGCTGGGGGTATGTGGCTCAACACGGCAAAACCGAACCTAGATAATCTGGATGTTCGAAAAGGGCTAGGATACGCAACGGACTTCGATGGAATGATAAAAAATGTTCTTCGGGGGGACTATGTTCGAAAGCCAAATGGAATGGGTGTTGGTCAGGACAACTACACAAACACCGATATTACTGCGCCAGAGTTCAATCCTAAGCTCGCTGTAGAGTACTTCGAGAAAGCCGGATTTAATGTCATCGGTCCCGATGGTATTCGAATGAATGACAAAGGTGACAGGCTTAGCTTTGAAATTACCTATGCCGCTAAACACCACACCCCAAGGCTTTCATACGTAAAAGAGCAGGCAAAACAAGCCGGCCTGGAATACAACCTTAAACTTATTGATGGCTCTTCTGCGTTTAAATACGTACTAGAGAAGAAACACGATATCTCTTTCCACACGATGGGAAGTGGTGAAAAACCACAATATTGGGAGTACTTGCATTCTTCGAATGCCAACAAACCTCAAACCAATAACTTTACCAACTATTCGACACCAGAGCTGGATAAGTTGGTTATGGCATTCCGCCAGGAGTTCAGCACTGAAAAACGAGAAACACTCTCTCGTGAGATTCAAAAAGCAGTCGCGGATGCCGCCGTTATTGTTCCTGGCTACATGGTTCCGTATACAAGAGAGGCCTACTGGCGCTGGATGAAGTTCCCAGAACAGCCAATGACTAAGAAAACAGAGTCTCTGTTCAGCATTGGTACACCATCTGATTTAGGAACTTATTGGATTGATAACGAAGTTAAGAAAGAAACCAAAGCCGCTATGAAGAAAAAACAAATTTTTGAGCCTGTTACCACCGTCAATGATGCGTATAAGTTTTAGGAGCTTTGAGAGTGAGCAGCGCTGATGTGATATTGGAAGTTAAAGATCTTCATGCAGAGTTTTCTACCGACGAAGGCATCGTCAAGGTGCTTCATGGGGTTAGCTTTCCTCTAAAGCGTGGCAGAACCCTCGGGTTAGTGGGTGAGTCCGGGTGTGGAAAAAGTGTCACCTCTATGTCTATCCTGGGACTTTTGCCTCAGCCTTATGGGCGGGTGACCAGCGGACAGGTGTTATACGGTGGCAAAGATCTACTTCAGTTACCTGAATCAGAGAAATATAAGATTCGCGGCAACAATATATCGGTTATTTTTCAGGACCCAATGACAGCGCTTAATCCGGTTCACAGTATCGGAAAGCAGCTAACAGAGGTTCTCAGCCTGCATAGGCCAGATCTTAAAAAAGGGCAGAGAACCAGCTACGCGATCGAAATGCTGGCTAAAGTGAAGATCCCAGAGCCAGAAAAGCGTCTCAATGAGTACCCTCACAACCTCTCTGGCGGTATGAGACAACGCGTAATGATCGCTATGGCATTAGCGTGTAAGCCCGATATATTGATTTGTGATGAACCGACTACCGCTCTTGACGTGACGGTACAGGCATCGATTCTGGATTTGATGACGGAATTACAACAGGAAACCGGAATGTCGATGATTTTCATCACTCATGACCTTGGTGTTGTTGCGGAAATCTGTGATGACGTTGCTGTCATGTATGAAGGGAAAATTGTTGAGCATGCTGACGTGTTTGAGTTATTCGACACGCCTAAGCACCCATATACAAAGCGTCTCTTGTCAATGATGCCAAGTTTGGAAACGGAACCTAAGCAAATCATTGACTATGAAGTTTATCAGCCGGAGTAATAGAGTATTTCATGAGTGAAGTGATTCGAATTGAAAATCTAAAACAGTATTTTACATCTGGTGGCGGTGTGTTTAAGCGGGGATACACGGTCAAAGCAGTAGACGGTGTTTCTTTCCATGTGAATCGAGGCGAAACATTGGGCTTGGTAGGGGAGTCTGGATGCGGAAAAAGCACATTAGGACGAACGCTGCTTAAACTTTATGAACCGACTGAAGGACGTATCTTCTTTGAAGGAGAAGATATTACCGATCTCTCAACCAGAGAGATGAGACCGCTTCGCAGAGAGATGCAGATTATCTTTCAGGACCCTTTGGAGTCTTTAAATCAACGTCATACGATTGGAATGATAATCAGCGAACCGTTCGAGATACATGGCATCGGCACCAAGGCTGAACGTAAGGTTTGGGTTGAAGAGTTACTAGAAAAGGTTGGGCTGCCTGCAAGTTCGGTAAACCGTTATCCACATGAGTTTTCGGGTGGTCAGCGTCAGCGTATCGGTATCGCTCGCGCGATTGCTCTTAAACCCAAACTTTTGATTTGTGATGAATCGGTCTCTGCACTGGATGTTTCTGTACAGGCTCAGATCTTGAATTTGTTGTTGAAACTCCAACAGGAGATGGATTTGGCGATCATTTTTATCTCCCACGATTTATCTGTGGTTCGACATGTATCAGACCGGGTTGCTGTTATGTATTTTGGGAAGATCGTTGAATACGGTCCGGTAAAAGAGATTTACGACTCGCCTAAAGCGGATTACACAACAACCTTGTTAGCGGCTATTCCTGCAACGCATCCAAGAAATCGAAGAAGAAAGGTTGGAGTTTAAAAGGGTCAAACGTAAACACCTCCCTCAAGAAAAGGAGGTGTTGGTATTAAGAGCGCTTAGAATTTGAAACGAGTGGTGAACATGGCTTGGTTGCCATAAAAGTCTTCAAATTTGTATTCCAGGCCTAAAGAGAATAGCTCTGTGGAGTGGAAGCGAGCATAGACAGAACCGATGAAATCATCGTCATCTTTAATATCAACGTATCCAACTTTACCACCAACTTCTAGCTGTGGACCTAACCATTGACGAACACCAAGGTTAATTTCCATACCCAGATCGTTACTCAGGTTTTTGTCGTTATCGACAACACGAGCTAGCATTTCACCTGTTAGGTCTGCCCAGTTGTTGATTGGTGCGTGGAAGCCGAAACCACCTGCGAAGTTGTAGTCACCTTCGAACTCTGAGTCGATGCGAAGAATCGCGTGAGCATTTGGGTGAATGGATTTGCTGTATGCCGCACCAAAAGTTACAGGGCTGGCACCGATACGCGCTTCTGCATAGTCGTAATTGAAGTTACTCATAACCGAAGGGCTATTTGGGTCTGTAGCTGCAAAAGCAGAGCTAGATGCAAGTACAAGTCCTGCAACAAGAAGTGTTTTACGCATAATAAAAGTAAACCTATTTCCTAATTTTGATCCCTGATTATTTAATTACAACCAAGGCCACTGTAATTCCTTGCCATATAATAATAAATCAACGGCTTGAGTCACCAAAAAATTGTCACTTTTGTAGTGGCTGAGTTCTTTTTATGCAATCTGAGTGCCATTATTCGCCGAATTGGGTTCTCTTTTCAGCAATTGCGTTAAAGATTTTTTCTGTATCCAGAACTCTGGCCCAAGGCATCAGGTCATCTTCATTTTCTATTACGAATGCGGTTAGCTGTTCAGTAACGTGAGTGACCAACTCTTCACCACGCCAAGGCTTGGCAACATAGTAGTCAAGACTTGCGTTGTTGACGGCCTGAATAGTGTCTTCAAGATCTGCCTGACCAGTGAGCAGTAGTTTTCTGGCTGCTTTAGTGTCCTCTTGTTTATTGAGTTCAATTAAAAAACTGATCCCTGTTTCCTGAGGCATGATATGGTCACAAAGGATGAGCGCCAATTTTACGTCATCTTCTTCGTATTCTTCGATAACCTCTCTGGCTTCAGCAACGGATTCTGCTCCCTCAATAATAAAATCATCTTCAAAATCTGAAAGATCCTGAACAACACTGTCCAGTACTTCACGTTCGTCATCGACACAGAGTATCAGGTATTTATTCATGGCATTTCCTTATTACTGTTGAACCAGAGGATTGGCTTGCTGAAAGGGTAGCCAGACAATCATCTTGGTGTATTCACCCATTTCGGATTCGACTTCGATCCATCCACTATGATGGACAAGTATCTGCTGGCAGACCGAGAGGCCAATTCCTAGGCCAAAGTTACCTTCTTTTTTGGTGGTAAAATTGAGCTCAAATATTTTGTCTATCTTATCTTGAGGAATCCCGTGCCCGTTATCCTCAAACGTAATTTTTGCGTACAGCATATCTTCTTTCATGGCCTGAGAAGTGGTTATCTTTAAACAACCATTTTCAGGGAAAGCATCAATCGCGTTAGATACCAGGTTGGTCCATACTTGCTGTAATGCATTGGAAAGACACAGGATGTTAGGAAGCTGATTGTATTCTTTAATTACCTGATGTCGTTTCAACTTATTCTCGAATATCACCAACGTATCTTCGATACCTTCGTGAATATCGACGACGTGCATCACTTCGTCGTCTTGTCGAGCGTAACCCTTGAGGCTTTTAACCATATCCGCAATTCTTTTTGCACAAACCTGAATAGAGCGAAGCGTAGAGCCGGCAATATGGTATTTTTCCAGGCCAAGTACCGTCCCATGTAAATCGCCACTTTCTCTTCCCAGTTGCATTACCTCATCGAGATCATGATGTAGATTAAGCTGCACAATCTTCTTCGCCAGCTGCTTATCTCCGATATCGGAGACAATGCTCTTGGTTTGCTGACGAATTTCTGACGTTGACATAGGTCGGGATTCCATCGACTCCTTGAGAATATTAGCGCCTAGCTCCTGATGCGAGTCCGGGAGTGGAGAGTGTATGAGTTCGTCTATTTTGGTGGTGAGCGTCTCTGCTCCTCTTAAGATAGCTGCAACAGGGTTATTCAATTCATGAGCAACGCCAGCGACGAGCTGCCCCAACATTGCCATCTTTTCTCTTTCTATTAACTGCTGGTGCGCGGATTCCAGTGACTCATACGTCTTTTGCAACTGAATCTTAGTATTGATGCTTCTTTGCAGGCGACGGTTAAAGTGGCGCAAAAGCAGGTTAGTAAAGAGTGGTAACAGTTCACTGTTAGAACGCATTACCTGAGAGAAGACGTCTTTATCCAGCTTGATCACTTTGGTTGTAGTGAGCGTAATCGCGGTTGAGAAAGAGGCTTCTCCGGTGACAAATGACATACCACCGACAATATTGCCTTTGGAATGGCGCACCACCTCTTGCTGTACACCTAATTCATCAAGCTTATATAATGCGACTTCGCCTTCTACTATGAACCACAAAAATTCATTGGGCTCATCTTCAACGGTTAGTAAGTGATCAGGGGAATACGTCCGAAGGGCACGTGTTTCGTCGGTTTCGGCAAAAAATTCAAGCAGGTTGCCGATAAACTGATCGGCCAGATAAGCGTCGCTAAGCTCGTGATAATCGTGGATGAAGCCGCTACGGAAAGAGTTAAGTTTGTGCTCTATATGTGCACTTAGAATACGTGATTGATCCAGAACAGTGCTGTAGTGAAGCCAGTCAACATCAGGGATGTCGGTTATAAAGGTCGTTAACTCTTTAATGGCAGTATTTAGAACAGCACCCTCTTTGAGTGGGTGAGTCAAACAGTGGTCAAGGCGACCTTCGTTGACCGCTGCAAGTATGGTCTCTATGTCATTGCCATCACTTACCAGCACCTTACGCGCATTCTTAGTGTGTGGGGACTTTTCCAGATGAATAAGAAAGTCAGAACCATTGAACTCTTTCGTTGATGTCGCTATCGCCATTGCGACAGATTGTTTTTGCTCTTGCAGATACTCTATTGTCTGTTGCGCTTCCTCTGGAGAGTCGATGCAATAAATATCAAAGTGCGAAGCAAGTGGCGCCAGTTCTGTTCTGAGCAGATCAACAGATACTGGATCATTATCAAGATAGAGTAGAACAAATGGGTTCACAGAAGCCTCAACATACAGTTAATAAAGGTAAAAACTTACAGCATACTCTTGTTACTGTACCAACTTTCTGGTGAGCGGGATGAGAGGTGAGTAAAAGAATCAGACATATATATGGTTTTATCTTTCAGGTACATAGGCTAGACTTTATGGATTGTTGACACAACTCAACGACGATCTGATTAAGTGAGACCATGAGAGATTTAAAGAAAATAGGTGCCATTGGAGGTGCCATTGTATTAGTAGCATGTTGGCCGTTGGCTGTGGGACAAATTGGTCAGACCGTGATGAAAGATGGCATTGCAGAGCTGAGCAATCAGGACATCAGAGCAGAAGTCATTTCATACGAAAGAGGTTATTTGTCTTCTGTAGCAAAAACCCGATATGAAGTCGTCGATCCGGTATTAAAGCAACAGTTGATTGCCGACGGTTTACCGACCGATCTCGTTGTAAAGCACGATATTTCTCATGGGCTTTTAGGGATTGATACGATTTCAGTTCCAGCCAATGTGGACAACCTGCCGGTAACACTTAGCTCTCATACCCAGTTGAATGGCAACACTGATTTTAGCCTGGATATCGAGAATCTGAATTTTGAAGATTCTAATAATCTGGGTGGCTCTGTTTCACTATCTCGCTCTCGTATCACGGGCAACGCGACTGTATTAGGTGAACTTAAGTTTGCATTTAGCTTCCCTTCGATACAGGTGAGTTTTGAAACGGGCGACAAGCTATCTTTCACCGAGCTTACCGGCTCTGGTGAGGGTAAAAAGATCAGTGGATTTTGGCATGGTGAACAGCATGTAAACCTTGGTGAAGTATCGCTTGAGACTTCTCAGCAACAGCCAGTGTTGTCGGGTGAGGCGTTAGCTTATCACTTTGTTTCTTCGTTAAATGAAGCCGGCGATCGTATTCAAACCAATCATGTCATTCAGGCTGGGAAGTTTGTTAATAGTGATGGTGAGATAGAAAATCTTAATGTTGATTTCACATTAGGGCAGTTAGATATCACCTCGTTTGAAAGTCTGGTAGAGCTATATCAAAGCCACACGGTGCTGACTAACAGTGTGTTAAACCAGTCTGCGCCTCACATAGATAACCTTTTTGATAAAGGATTTGAACTTTCTATGAATCAAATGAAGCTTTCTTTGGGACAGGGTGTGTTTGATTCCAGTTGGAAGCTGGTGGTTCCTGAAGGTACGTCAGGGGTATCGCAGGATTTGAGTAAAGTTATTCCAGCGTTGCAGGGAAATCTCGATACCTTTATCTCAAACGGGCTTGTGACCGAGTATCCGTTCATTCAGGAAGGTATCGATGAGTTGGTTGTGATGGAAATGATAAAGCCGGTCGATGAAGGTTATAAAATTAATGCGACGGTAGAGGATGGAAACTTAGTTTTCGAAGGTGGACAAAAAATGCCCTTGATAACAATTTTGTTCCCAATGATCGCCCAGTAATCATTAGATTAATGAGTCTGGATGAAGTTAATTAAGCAAAGAGGTCATTAGACCTCTTTTTTGTGCTTTTTATACGGTGGAAAACGTGTTATTACTGGGGTTATGAACTTTGTTCTTACAACTAAACGTCGCTATATCCAGTTAATTACGGATGATTTAGTTGCTATTTATGTCTGACAAATATCGATTATCTATCGGGAGTATTCTTCATCATGGAAAAGATTTTTAACTTCAGTGCCGGTCCTGCCGCTTTACCTAAACCAGTTATGGAAAAAGCTCAATCTGAGTTTGTAGACTGGAACAACCTGGGCACATCCGTGATGGAAATCAGTCACCGAAGCAAAGAGTTTATTGCAGTAGCCGATGCAGCAGAGCAAGATTTACGTGATCTGCTCAATATACCTGATAACTACAAAGTACTGTTCTGTCAGGGCGGAGCGCGTGCACAGTTTTCTGCCGTCCCTATGAACTTGCTCGGTGACGCGGAAACCGCTACTTATATCGATGGTGGTTACTGGGCAGAAAGCGCAATTAATGAAGCTAAAAAATACTGCCAACCTGATGTGTTTGTTGCTAAAACAGAAATCGATGGCAAAGCAGCAATCAAGCCAGCAAGCGAATGGACCATTTCTGATAGCGCTGCTTATGTACATTTTTGTCCTAACGAAACCATTGATGGTATCGAGATCAATGACCTGCCTGTCACAGATAAGCCGATCGTAGCGGACATGTCTTCGACGATTCTTTCTCGAGAAATTGATGTGTCTAAGTATGGTGTTATCTACGCTGGTGCTCAAAAAAATATCGGTCCTGCGGGTATTTGCATCGCTATTGTTCGTGATGATCTGCTGGATTTAGCGAAGGAGTTTTTGCCTAGTATTCTTAACTATAAAGTACTGGCTGAAAAAGACTCGATGTACAACACGCCTCCTACGTTCGCCTGGTACCTATCTGGCCTGGTATTCAAGTGGTTAAAAGAGTTGGGTGGTGTTAAAGCGATTGAAAAGATTAACCGTGAGAAAGCGGCGCTGCTTTACGATTATGTTGACGCTTCACCTTTCTATAAAAACAACGTACATCCGAATAACCGTTCTTTGATGAATGTACCTTTTCAGCTAGCGAAACCTGAACTGGACGCTAAGTTCCTTGAACTGGCAGACAAAGCGGGTCTTAAAGCGTTGAAAGGGCACAGAGCAGTGGGTGGTATGCGTGCTTCAATCTACAACGCGATGCCATTAGAAGGTGTCGCTGCTCTGGTAGAATTTATGAAGCAGTTTGAAGCTGAAAACGCTTAATACTAGCTCAAAAGTTTGCCATGCCAAGGCATGGCAAGCTAACTAATCAAGAGAAAGAAGCGGGGGCCTATTTTCTCATTTGTTTTTTATTTTTCATTTAAGTATCGAATGATGTTTGAACTGTCTATCAAACCTCGATACTCACCATCATCCGAGATAACTACCCATGGGAATGGATTTGAGTTCCGGATTTTCTCGTGAATTTCCCCATCATTAATTGTTTCGTGCACTTGCGTTATCATCGTGCTCATCATTCCGTTTACCGAGCGGCTAAGAGAACGATAGTCTTGCATGGTTTCACGATCTGTACCAAGTGAAGGTGTTGCGTGTAAGTTAAAGCACTCTCTGGTTACAATACCGACACATGTTTTTTCGACTATTACAGGCAAGGCGTTTACTGAGCAACTGTCAAACAAGGCTTTCACGTCGTTTAAAGTACTATGTGGAGACAACATAGGTGGACATTCGACAAGCTCTATTGGTTCATCAGTAAGATCTTGTAGCTCATTAAGCTTATTTCTAATCTCTATGTTGGTGGGGAGGTTCTCGACCTGTGTTGGTTTTTCGAAATAGAATCCCTGCATAAAGTCAACTTTAAGATCGTGCAGAATAGTGAGCTCCTGAATGGTTTCTACCCCTTCAGCCACAACTTTGACGCCTAACGTATGTGCAAGGTGTGTGATCATTTTAACGATGTAATAGTTATGAGATCCAAAGCTTATTTCTTTGACAAAATCTCGGTCAACTTTGAGCAAATCGAAAGCGCCATCCTTTAGGTATGAGAAAGACGAGTAGCCCGTACCAAAGTCATCTATCGCGATTTTGACGCCTTTATTTCTTAGCTTGAACAGAATGTCGCTGTCTTTGTGTTTGCTATCAAAGTAAGCCGATTCGGTGAGCTCTACTGTGATGTAAGGAAGATGTTCAGCATGTTGTCTCAACAAAGAAAAGACATCACTGAACACTTCTTTCTTAGATTTTTGAGAGTTCAAAGAAACGTTTATCGTTAGCTCGACCGCTTTCCCGTACTTCTGTATCAGAAGTGGACGGTAGCTAATAGCTTTATCTGCAATGGCAAGATCAAGCTGGGTAATTAGCCCCAAATCTTCAGCTATACGGACGATTTCCTGCGTATTTAATATCTCTCCATCATTGTCCCGGAACCGACATAAAGCTTCGAGCTTCTTAACCTTCCACTCTCTGGCACATATGATTGGCTGAAAATAGACCTCCATTTTCTTGCTGGCTATTGATTCACGAACAACTTCTTCCAGAGATTCTCTGTGTTTAATTTTGTTATGTAAGGTACGATTGAAAAAGCAGATATTACTATTGTTAGATGTGTGCTTTTCGTACATGGCTTGTAGTGAATGAGAGACTAAACGCTGAGCGTTATTTGCATCTAACCCTAAAACAGACACACCGATTGTGCATTCAGATATTTTTCTATACACGTCCGCGTCTACTCGTGCCTTAACCTTGTTAAATCTTTCTTTGATTGCCTCAAAAATTGATAAGGAGTGCGGTTTTGTCTCAGTTCTCTCGTATGTAATTTCCATGGTAAAAACGGTTTTTTTAAGAAAGCCAGCGCAGAAGTTATCTTCGTGATACGCAAGGGCACTCGCTAACTGTTTCTTCTGGTCAAACTCGGATTCATCGTTAAAACTTGGTACAAACGAGAGTACTAGCATTCCTTGACTTTCTTTACGTGTATTGAGCGATTCTTTAACTTTAAGATAAAAATCATCTTCACCCGGTAGTTGTGTAAGAAGTTCGATCCCACCGTGTTCCATGCCAGCAACTCGATATAGCTTGTCAGAAAGATCAAGTGTTGTTCCAAGAAAGTAGACTAGGCCCTGTTTAGAGGTGATTTTTTGAATGAGTAACTCTTGTGGAGCAATAGCGCCAGATTTTCTCTTACTTAAAATCAAACCACTCCAGTAGCCTTGTCGGTTAACCTTTTGCCACATTTCCCGAAAGTAATTATCGCCATGCTTCTGTGCATTAAAAATGGAGGTTTTTTTACCGACGAGTTCACTCATCTGGTAACCGGATGAAGCTTCAAAGCATGAGTTACATGCCACGATTCTCGTGTCTTCATCTGTAATGATCATACCGTGGTGATTATTCTCGAAAATCTGGTTGAAAAAATCTCCAAGATCTTCGGGAGCGGGAGAAGCAAAGAGAGGGATAAGAGCACCAGCCACGAAACTTTCTGTGATTTTTCGTGCAGATACGAGGCACATGGTTGTGTTGCCTTTATATCCTGTGACGCTTACTTTTATTGGATCTGGATTGGAGCCAGATGCAGTATTCTTAAGCAACAATAGGATTTTCGGTTTGTACTCGACAGAAAAGATGTCGACAAACGATTCTAATGAATCTATCTGATTTGTAACCTGAAGCTTTTCATGTAAAAACTCGCTATCAATGGTAAATTCGTTTGAGGTCGTATACCAGTTGAACGCGGTTTCTCGTTTTTCCGTAAGTTCGGAATACATGTCATTCTGAACCAATTTCATTGTAGCAACCATAATTCGTCCCTCTTGTTAGTCAGAATTACAGCCAACGCGTGTTAATGTTTTTATTAATTTGTAGCAAAAATGTTAACCTTAATCCTTTTGGGTGATATTGATCTAGAGCAAAAGTTTAGTTGTTGGGTAGTTTAAAGTTTTGTTGTTGAGACATAAGTCTGCGTGATATTAGAGTATAACTCTGTTTACTTGTCCTTTTATCAATAAACGTGAGGCTATTGTCAGGTTACCCGAAGTTCAAAACAGGTTTGCCCATTTATTCGGCTTAACTCCATGGTTCACTCTGGAATGTACATCTACAGCAGATGTTAAAACTGGCTTTCATTCTATTTATACAGGAATACCCTAAATGGGTTTTCGTGTACAAAAATCGTACAAAGATCAACGTTCTATAGTTGCATAATTTTTATACTAACTCCTTGATTCGAAGTTATTTTGTAATAGGCCACCGAGCCAGGGAGTAATATGAAACCTCAAATCACACCAGCTAATCCGAACTTTTCTTCAGGCCCTTGTGCCAAACGCCCAGGATACGATGTTAGCAAGTTAGACTTATCGACATTGGGGCGCTCTCATCGAAGCAGCATCGGTAAATCCGCATTAAAGGAAGCAATAGAGAAAACAAAAGAAGTGCTGAACATACCAGACGATTACCGTGTCGGAATTGTACCAGCCTCTGATACTGGTGCGATGGAAATGGTGTTGTGGTCAATGCTCGGAGCGCGACCAGTGGATGTGTTCACCTGGGAGTCATTCGGAGAGGGTTGGCTAGGTGACATTACTAAACAGTTAAAGTTGGACAATGTGAACCACTATGGTGCTGATTATGGTTTTCTGCCTGATCTTACTCAGGCGAACCCGAACAACGATACTGTGTTTACCTGGAATGGAACCACTTCAGGTGTGTGTGTTCCGGATGGAGAATGGATAGCAAGCGGCCGTGAAGGGCTTACGATTTGTGATGCAACGTCTGCGGTATTCGCTATGCCTATGCCGTGGGAGAAGCTGGATGTAACCACTTATAGCTGGCAGAAGGTTTTGGGTGGAGAAGGTGGGCACGGTGTTATTGTGCTGAGCCCAAGAGCGGTTGAACGTCTGGAAAACTACACACCGCCTTGGCCGATGCCTAAGATTTTCAGACTGACTAAAGGCAATAAGTTAATTGAAGGAATTTTTAGCGGTGCGACTATCAATACGCCATCAATGCTTTGCGTTGCTGACTATTTGGATGCTTTGGGTTGGGTAGAGTCGATCGGCGGGCTTGATGGGTGTGTTAGCAAATCAAGAAACAATCTATCGGTAGTTGAACAGTTTGTTGAGGAGAATGACTGGATTAACTTCCTCGCAGAAACGCAGGCGATCCGTTCTAATACTAGCGTTTGTTTATCTTTAGATGCCACGCCTGAGCAAGTGAAAGAGTTGGTTAAGTTGCTGGACAGTGAGGCGGTTGCTTATGACATCGGAGCCTATCGTGATGCACCTGCAGGATTGAGGATTTGGTGCGGTGCGACAGTAGAAGCGAGTGATTTAGAAGCGCTAATGCCATGGTTAAGTTGGGGCTATCAGCAAATATGTAAGTAGTTGCCACCACGATGCAGTGAGATCTCAAATTCAGGAGCACCACCGATGAAGAAGATAAGAACGTACAACAGTATAAGTACCCATGGGCTAGACCGTTTTCCGCGTGACAACTATGAAGTCGCCAGCGAAGTGAGTGAGCCAGATGCCATAATGCTGCGTAGCCAAAACTTACACCAGACGGAATTTCCGGATCAGGTTAAGGCGATAGCTCGCTGTGGAGCGGGCGTGAACAATATTCCCGTCAGTGACTGTACGCATAAAGGAATCGTTGTATTTAACACACCGGGAGCAAATGCCAACGCAGTTAAAGAGCTGGTGCTGACTGGCATGCTTTTGTCGTCCAGAAAGATATTGGATGGTGTAGGATTTGCCAAACAACTTGCAAGCGAAAAAGATAACCCGGAGTTCTCAAAACTTGTCGAAAAAGAGAAGAAAAGATTTGTCGGATCTGAACTGGCAGGGAAAACGCTTGGTGTGGTTGGCTTGGGTGCGATTGGTGCAAGTGTTGCGCACTCAGCCCTTGCATTGGGAATGAAGGTGATCGGCTATGATCCAGTATTGAGTGTTGACGCCGCATGGCAACTTTCATCCCAGATAAAACGCGCCGAGAACATTCAATGGCTGCTTGCTCGCTGTGACTTTGTTAGTTTGCATGTTCCTGCGAATGAGCATACGAAAGACCTGCTGAACAGTGAAAACCTCTCTTACCTGAAAGAAGACGCTGTTTTACTCGATTTCGCACGGGGCAGTGTCGTCAACCAGTCGGCTTTATTGGATTCATTAGAAAGTGGGCGAATAGCGCAGTATGTCTGCGATTTTCCGTCTCCTGATTTGTTAGAGCATCCAAAGATTGTCTTGTTGCCGCATCTTGGTGCCAGCACCAAAGAGGCGGAGCAGAACTGTGCTCTGATGGCTGCAGATCAGTTGATGGACTTTCTTGAAAATGGCAACATTCGCAATTCTGTGAACTTTCCAAGCATCAGTTTAGAAAGAACACAAGGCCATCGGATCGCATTTGCCAATGATAACGTGCCTAAAGTCTTGAGTCAGGTTCTTTCGGTTCTCTCTGATTTAGAGATTAATGTTATCGACATGCTTAACCGAAGCCGTGATGATATCGCGTATACGATAATGGATATCGAAACCGAGCCAACCAGTGAGGTTCTGGCTCAAATTGCGGAGGTTGAACATGTCTTCAATGTGAGGGCTTTTTAACTCTCCCTAACAACTAAATGAAGTAATAAGGTCTATCAATATGTCCAAAGCAGAACAAGAGACGAAACAATGGCTGGAAGATGTGGTGATAGGCCTTAATTTGTGCCCATTTGCTCATAAACCGAATAAGAACAACCAGATAAAAATAGCTGTGACTCCGGCAACAACAGAAGAAGAACTGTTAGAGTTTATATTACTTGAGCTTAGAGAGCTGGATCGAACAGAGCCTGAAGTTCTGGAAACGACCCTGGTTGTTATGACCGATATGCTACAAGATTTCATGGATTATAACTTTTTCTTGGACTGGGTGGACGCACTGCTCAAGCAAGAGGAATATGAAGGGATCTATCAGATTGCGAGTTTTCACCCGGACTACTGCTTTGGGGGGGCTGAACCTGATGATGCGGAAAACTTAACAAATCGCTCTCCTTACCCAACCATTCATTTAATCAGAGAAGAATCAATGGAGAGGGTTTTGAAGCATTATCCAAACCCTGAGTCTATCCCAGACAACAATATCTCAAGAGTTGAAGCATTGACGGATAGAGAGAAAGCGAAACTGTTTCCATATCTGTTGTAGTTCTTTTTTCACAAGTAGCTTGTTGTCGTGAGCTAATAATGAAATAAGCTTGTTAGCCTATTACTGAAACTTTCCCGCATAAAAAGTGCAATAAATATGTCATGACCCTTAACTAACATCATATCTGATCTTCCTAATTGAGCTGCTACAGATATTGTCATGTCTACTGATAATCCCCCCCGTTTTTCGTTCTCTTTGATGCACGTACTGGTGGCCATTTTTATTGCGATCATTCTTTCTGTAATTGGTCTTGCAATCGTTAGTAAAAGAGGGGTTGATAGCATTGGCGATGAGTTCAAAGCCCTGTCTGAAAGTGCACTCCCGATTGCTATGGACAATGCAAAGTTAACTCAGAATGCACTGCAACAGATCAAAGTTCTCAACCAGGGATTGCAATCCAAATCGATTGAAGCGCTAGAGCACACAGAGTCTGTCATACAGGTCCTGACCGATGAATCGTCAGTCATAATAAAAGAGTTGTTCCGTGTTGCTAACGACTTTGATAAGGCGATTCCTGTTGAAGAACAAGAACGCTTAAATCAAAGTATTTCTCAGTTGGAAGCATATTCTCAGCAGGTTATTCAGACTCAGTACAAATCGATAGAACTCAATAATCAGATGGATGAGATGGTGCCGGGTTTTCGTTATGGATTGAGCTCTATCGGACCAGAAATGAGCCGTATTGCCTCTTTTCTTGTTCAAGACAACCCTGAAGCATCAGATGCTGCTAACCGATTTATCAACCAATCCAGCGAGCTGGAAAGTACATTTCTCCTTCTTTTGATGCAGAATGATCTGGATAAGGCAAAAGTGCTTTATCGTGAAATGAAAAACCGCAAAGCGGGGATAGAGCTTGCCTTTGGTGATTTTTCTGAGTGGCACCCAGACGTGAACGAGTTTGCCAGCCTAACCGCACCTTATGAAATGGTTAAAGAAGGTTTTAAGGAAGCTGGAGTATTAAAGTTGATCCTTTCTCGACTAGAACTTATTCAGGAACAGGAAGCTTTATTGCAACAGGCAACCGATGCAGCGAATCTAACAATATCAACGTTAAATGCCATCTCTGAAAAAGCGGAAACACTGATATCAAAGAGTCGGGCTACTGTTTATAAGTCAGTAGACGCCATTATTGTGACGGTAATAGCAAGTTGCCTTTTTTTAGCCGTTTTTGTTCTTATCTCTGGTTTTGTTTTGCGTCGCTGGATAAATCAAGGGTTAAAAAGTATCACAGGGCAGCTGAGTTGCCTGACAGAGCATGACTTTTCTGGTCAGGTTGATGTGGCAGGTCCGGAAGAGTTACAAGTTATTGGAAACAAGTTGAACAAGGTGATTGGTGCGACCAGCCTGTCATTAAAAACCGTAACGGAAAACTGCGAGACGTTATATGCAACGGCAGGGAACAGTCATACTGCAGCTGAGCAAACCGACAAACTGCTTCTTGAGCAGAATGACTCTTTGTCTGAAATGGTAACCGCTATCGAGCAGCTTCAGTCGTCTATCAATGAAATATCGGTAGTTAGCTCAGAGTCTTACTCAGAATCCCAATCCGCAACAGAGTTCGCAGCAAAGGGAACTCAGGTCCTGAAACAAAACACACTTCATCTAGAGTCGTTGGATCGCACACTGACTGTGAACGAAGATGTAATGAATGAGCTAAGCCAGAAGGTGTCGAGTATTAGTGAAATGGTCGATGTCATCAGCGGTATCGCGGACAGTACCAACTTGCTAGCCCTTAATGCGGCTATTGAAGCGGCTCGTGCCGGAGAGCAAGGACGTGGATTTGCTGTTGTTGCTGACGAGGTTCGTAAACTCGCAAGCGGAACCAGTGACCAGACGGATAAGATTCGTGAAATGATGGTAGAGCTGGTCAATGCTGCTCAGAACTCAAAAGCCTCCGTAGAAGAAAGCCGTCATGAAATGGGCAGTGCGATGAGTTCAAATCAGCAGGTGATGACATCATTTAAGGACATAGAGCAAGCAGTGAACAATATCCGTCTTAGGGTTGAACAGGTATCTGTAGCGACGGAAGAGCAGGAGAGGGCGACTGCGAACGTACAAGAGAGCATTGCTCATATTAACCGCCAAGGTTCACAAACCAAGCAACAGCTTGATGCGATGCTCAATAGCTCAGAAAATGTGGCAGATATTGCGGGTGAACAACAGGCAATGATGCACAACTATAAGTTCTGATTGGTGCAGTATATTCAGGACTCAATGAATTTTGTTTTTTGCTTGCTTGAAAAAGCCAGAGACAAACGTATTGTCTCTGGTATCGATAAGAAAAAGTTAAACCTCGTATCAAATTAGTAGTTGCTCATGTGAACAGGCGCATGGTCATTATCTGTCTGAAAATAAACGTCAACTTTTTTTCCGTCGATTTTGTAGTAAGTGTTTGTAACCGTTCCCATCATTTCACCTCGGCCTTTCCAGAGTGGCTTGCTTTGAAGCAGTCCGCGTACTTCCTCTTCAGAGGTATCTATACTTGCGTTCTTCATGAAATGATTCACTGCTTCCTGACGAGCAAGGGAGTGTGCGGCAAACGCCTCATCAACGAAGTCTGCAGGCTCACCGTAGATAGAGTGGTTTGCATGCGCCTTGTATTCGCCCTCACTATAGTTAACTTTGCCACCGTATGTGTTTTCAATGTTCATCGCTGGTTTGTTTGCAGAGGCGACTGTATATGTGAAAAATGCTGTGTACTCAAGGTACTTATCGAACACGGACTTGATGCCTTCATAGCTATCTTCGTTATACACATCCCAGCTCAGGTAAAATGAAGGTGTTGCTGTATCGCTTAAGATTTCACCTCCGTCTTTTTCACGCAACGTTCCCTGATCTGCCATGGTGTTCATAGTCATAACCTGAGCACCTTTCGTTACGCCACCGTAAGGAATTAGGCCTGCCCAAGTCTGAATTAGACGAGTCTTGCCGTCAGTGTCTGTGTGCTTAAGCATCAGCAAACCTTCGTAGTTAACACCCATGTAATCGAAGTTGGAAGCCGCCCACGCTTTGCTACCTGAGGCTGCTACTGCCATTGAAGTACATTTTGCAGGTGCAGAAGCATCGTGTGCTGGTTTTTCTGCCTGAAGGAAACCCATGCCACCATTGCGCTGAGACTCAAGAATAGCTTCATCAGACATAGCGACCGCAAGGAGCAGGTTAGGGTTCATGTTTAGTTCGTCAGCCAACCCACGGATGTAAGATGCTGATTCAGGGCTTGCTTTCTGTAGCTTTGCGAATACTTCCTGATTGTCGAAAGATTTAGATAACGACTCTGCACTTAGACCTGGAAGCATTACTCCTAGTGTATCGCTGAAACGCTTGATTGCATCTTCAACCTGATCACCAGCAACTTCGCCTACATGCTTACCAAGTTCATAAGTTGAACCGGTGAATTGAACTTCACCGATCTGGTCTGTGTGCTGGATCAGTTCTGCGTTAGCAGCAAACGCGCTGCTTAGTAATACTGCAATAGAAAGTGCTTTAAGTTTCATTCTTTGTTCCTCAATTATGTTTTGTCGTCGGGCAGAACATAAGTTATCAAGTGAATTCTTTAAGTTCTGCGAGAGAATATAAGTCACGTTTGAGTATGAACATAATTGCTGAGCGTGCGTTTTATGCATGCTTGATAGGTGATGAACGGAAGAAAGTAGCAAAAAAATAGCCACCGTCAGAGGTGGCCATTTAGATATATTGCGCTGTTACGGCTTACAGAGTTTGGCTTAGCTGGAAGTATCGGCCTTTATCTGCAAGTAAATCGTAATGGTTGCCATGTTCGATGATTTTTCCATTTTCAATCAAACAGATGTCGTCCATTTTCTCCAGATTGACCAGGCGGTGGGTGATAAACAGAACAGTTTTATTTTCGAAATGTTCTTCAAACAGTACCATGATTTGGCTTTCTGTTTTTTTATCCAGTCCTTCTGTTGGTTCATCAAGCAGTAGAATAGGTGCATTGTGTAAAATTGCACGCGCAATACCTATACGACGTTTTTCTCCACCAGAAAGTTGGCGTCCACCATCTCCAAGCCAGGTATCAAGCCCTGTATCTTCAAGTAATTTTTCCAGCCCAACTTTTGTTAGTACTGCGTTTAACTCTGAGTTATCTGCATCAGGCTTCGCCATTAGCAGGTTGTCGCGTAAAGAGCCGTTAAGGATATCAACTCGCTGACTTACCACCGAGATGCTGTTTCTAAGAGAAGACTCACTCAACTCAGTTAACTTGCTACCGGCTATCGTGATTTCACCTTGTTGTACATCCCAGTAACGGCAAAGTAGTTGAAGTAGGGTGGATTTACCAGACCCCGTCTGACCTAAAATAGCGAGCTTAGAGTTTGCTGCTATCTTGAGGTTTACACCATTGATGACTCTTGAGTCCGCATCCGGGTAGCTAAATTCGATATTGTTAAACTCTATATCCAGACTGCCCTGATTGAGCTCACCTGTTTCTGGGAACTCTACATCTGGTTTTGCTTCAATAATCTCATTTAGTCTGCGAGCAGACGTCAGGGTTTGACCCAAGTGCTGGAATGCCCCAGCGATTGGCATCAAGAGCTCGAAACTTGCCATTGTCGCAAACGCAAACATCGCGATTAATGGATCAGGCTGATTGCCCCCAATACCATCTGCCGCAAGCCAGAGAATTAAAGTCAGAATCCAACCATTAGCCAACATTAACAGAGCACTTGCCATTCCAGTCAGATTTGCATTAACAAACTGGTTTGTGAGCAGTTTCTTCTGCGCATCCAAAATAGCGTTGCGGTAACGCTCTTCTGCGCCGAATAGCACCAATTCGCTATGTCCCTGAAGCCAGTCCAGTGAGTTAACACGAAGTTCAGATTTGTTTAGCGTCAGTTCGCTACCGTTTCTTTTGCCAAGCTTGTAAAAAACAACAGGCCAAACGAAAAGAAGAACCGCAAGTACGCCACCAAGTATTAGACCAAGCGATAAATCAAACCAACTTAAGAATGCAGTTAACGCAACGATACCTAGTGTGCCAACAACAATCGGGTTTACCAGTCGAAGGTAAACATGATCCATTGCATCTACATCGGCAACCAGTCGGTTTAGCAGGTCTCCATCACGGATACCAGAGATACGGCCTGGAATAAGGGGTGCAAGTTTCTTAAAGAAAAAGATTCTTAAATCGGTCAGTAGTTTAAATGTTTCATTGTGGCTGACAACGCGCTCGCCCCATCGGCCTGCAGTGCGTCCAATAGCTAATCCACGTACGCCACCGCCAGGCAACATATAGTTAAAGGTTTCACGAGCTATCGTTAAACCCGCAACCGCTGCGGCTGATATAAACCAACCGGAGAGGGTAAGAAGGCCAATTGAAGCAAAGAGTGTTGCGAACGCCAGCAACATGCCCAGAGATAAGCCGAACCAATGTTTCTTATACAGTTTCAGATAAGGGAGTAATTCACGCATCGAGATCTCCTTTATTTTCTGCTAGTTGCTGGTTTCTGGCGCTAAGCATTGTGTTGAATAGCCCTTCGGCTTTTGCTAGCTCTTCATAAGATCCAGATTCGGTAATCTCACCGGATTGCATAACTAAAATCTGTTCTACACCTTTCAACTGGTTAAGTTGGTGAGTCACCATCAGGGTCGTTTTACCTTCTACTTTTCTTTCTATACCTTGCATGACAAGCTTTTCACTATTTGCATCCAGACTTGCTGTTGGCTCATCAAGTAACCAGAAGTTGCCTTTCTGAAGCATTGAGCGGGCGAGGGCAAGACGCTGAGCCTGTCCGACCGAAAGTCCCCCGGAACGATCACTGATTTGATAGTCGAGACCATGACGATTAACGAACTCACTGGCAAATGAGTCATCCAATGCCTGCTGGATCTGTTCGTCGGAAACGTTCTGATTACCCAGTGTGACGTTTTCTCTGATAGTACCGTGTAGTAGAAGAGGGTTTTGTCCAACCCAGCTAATTTGCTCACGCCATAGAGAAAGGTCGCATTGATTCACTTCAATACCGTTGATTTTCAGGCTGCCTTGATACGGTAGGAAACCTAAAATAGCGTTGATCAGTGTTGTTTTACCTGCACCACTCGGGCCGACCAAAGCAGTAGTCTCACCTGAGTTCATAGTGAAGGTGACAGGACCAAGTAATGGCTTGCCATCCGGGCTGTTTACCATCAGGTCGTTGGCTTCGATACGAAGGCTTTCCAGGTTTGGAATCGGCTCTGAACCTTCAGACATTTTCTCAACGTCAATATTCAAAAACTCGACAATGCTTTCTGCAGCACCTACCGCTTGAGCTTTCGCATGATAGAAGGTGCCCAAATCACGTAATGGTTGATAAAACTCTGGTGCCAGAATCAAGATAAACAGACCTGAGAACAGGGTTATGCCCACACCATAGTGCCCAAAGTTCAGTTCGCCTATGTAGCTGAAACCGAAGTAAACAGCGGTAATCGCGATAGAAATAGAGGTAAAGAATTCAAGCACCGCAGATGAAAGGAATGCGACGCGCAAAACATCCATGGTTCTGGTACGAAATACTTCAGATGCACCGTGAAGTGTCTCTTCTTCTTTGGCTGTACGGTTAAACAGCCTGATGGTTGTCATTGACTGTAAGCGGTCATAAAAATGGCCGGATAAGCGTTGAAGCGCTTTAAAGTTCTTGCGGTTAGCTTCTGCTGCACGCACGCCAACAAATGCCATGAACATCGGAACCAGTGGTGCCGTAATAAGGAAGATGAGCCCGGCTGCCCAGTTTATTGGGAAGACGACAACCAAAATAATGAACGGAACAAGCACTGACAGAGACATCTGAGGCAGGTATCGGGCAAAGAAGTCCTGCATATCTTCGACCTGTTCAAGCAACAAAGTTGCCCAGGTGCCAGCTGGCTTTCCTTTGATATAAGCAGGGCCAAGTGCTTTTAGCTTATCCAGAATGAGCTGGCGAATGTAGATTCTGATTTGCTCACCGCAACGGAATCCTGCAATCTCGCGTCCCCAGGTACAGGCAGCTCGGCCTACCACAGATAGAGCAAGTCCTACAAAGTGCATGACAAGTTCGGACTTGTCGACATTTTCGATAATGAGTTGGTGAAGAATTGAAGCAAGAAGAGCGGCCTGAACCAGCAAAAACAAGCTTGAAACAACTCCTAAAGTAATGCTGATCAACAACCAGCGCTTTGCCAGTTTACTTTGTTGCTTCAGCCACTTATTTAATTCGCGCTGTTTAGATTTATCCATTTGTATAGAAGGCTTTTATAAAAGTTATAATTTGCATTACGAACAGGGGAGTATACAAAAAGAAAACCAGTGGGAATACCACTGGTTTGTAGGGTTTTGAAGTAGGGCAACACTGAATGTTCTCTGACCAGCTTTATTTTTCTGATCAACCAGTTAGCTTTCTAAAATTACTTCCGAATACTACCTCTTAAGTATTACTTCTGACGATTATTTTTCAGCCAGTGCGTCCAGATAACGTTCTGCATCCAGAGCCGCCATACAGCCAGTACCTGCAGACGTAATTGCCTGACGATAGTTACTATCCATAACATCACCTGCAGCAAATACGCCTTCAATGCTAGCTTGGGTCGCATTACCATTCAGGCCAGAGTTCACAATGATGTAGTCATCGTTCATCTCTAGCTGTCCTTTAAAGATCGCGGTATTTGGTTGGTGACCAATTGCGACAAAAAGACCCATAACATCAAGGTTTTCCGTTGCTTCTGATTTGGTGTCTTTAATACGAACACCTGTTACACCCATATCATCACCAAGCACTTCATCCAGTACGCGGTCGGTATGCAGGACTACGTTGCCATTTTCCACCTTATCCATCAGGCGCTTCATCAGGATTTTTTCCGCACGGAAACCTTCTCTGCGGTGAATCAGGTGAACTTCAGAGGCAATGTTAGAAAGGTACAGAGCTTCTTCTACTGCAGTGTTACCGCCACCGATGACAGCAACTTTCTGATTGCGGTAGAAGAATCCGTCACAGGTAGCACAAGCAGAAACACCACGGCCTTTAAATGCTTCTTCAGACTCCAGACCAAGATACTTAGCCGATGCACCAGTAGAGATAATCAAAGCGTCACACGTGTACTCGCCACTGTCACCTTTTAGGCGGAACGGACGGTTTTGAAGATCCACTTCATTGATATGATCAAACACGATTTCCGTTTCAAAACGTTCAGCGTGCTCTTTCATGCGCTCCATCAAACCCGGTCCGGTCAGGCCTTCTGCATCACCTGGCCAGTTTTCAACTTCGGTAGTTTCAGTCAGCTGACCGCCTTGCTGGATTCCGGTAATGAGTACCGGGTTTAAGTTTGCGCGCGCAGCGTATACTGCTGCAGTGTATCCCGCAGGACCAGAACCCAGAATTAATAGGCTAGCGTGTTTTACTTCACTCATCGAGCTGACTCCAAATTAATATATTTTTTAACTTTGCAGATTATATGGGGATTTACTAATGCAATACAAAGGGTACGGTAACAATATCTGGTTATAATTAATCACCATTCGTTACTTAAGCGTTTCACTCACGTATCCATGACTTCGACTTCGTAAGAAGTGAATTTTCGGATATTGATGACACCTGTGTCCAGAATAAGATACTGGCCCTTAATTCCATTGAGCGTACCTGTTACCACTGGCTCTTTGTCAAAGTTGTGTGAAACGATTTTAGTAGGATGCTCGGTGACCGGATAAGCAATATCGGTTATCGAATCATCCAGCAGCTCAACAGCGTCATCACCAAATTTGGCTTTTATCTCTTCGACGACAGGCATAACAAGTGGGATAAGCTCTTTCGCTCTCTCTTCTAGTGGCATGGGGTCACCATCGCCTTTAAGTAGGGTTCGCCAATTGGTTTTGTCGGCTATATGCTTGGCCAGTTCAACTTCAATAAGGCCAGAGATATAGCGGGTTTTCACCTTAAATATAGGTAGCCCTTGCGTCGCACCCTGATCGATCCAACGTGTTGGGATTTGGGTGTGGCGCGTAATACCGACTTTCAGGCTAGAAGTGTTAGACAGGTAGACGAAATGGTCCACCATGCAGTTGTCTTCACCCCATTGCGGCTCACGGCAGGTACCCGCATCGTAGTGGCAAGTCTCTGGCTTCATAATGCACATATCGCAACTGGCCAGCTTTTTCATACAGACAAAGCAATGGCCTTGAGAGTAACTTTTTTTCGTTTTCTTGCCGCACGAGCAGCAGTAGATATTGCCAGTATGTTTAAGCGTAATTGGTTTGCCGATAAGTGGGTTTAGAGGAATTAATTGATCCCCGACAGGAAGAGAGTATTCAACGCCATTATTCAGAGAAGACTTAAGCTTTCTGAGCGTTCCGGTAATTTGAAATGACATAACTTTGCTCGATTTATTTGTTTTATTTTAAGTGAGACATTGTAACTAAAAGTGCAACGAAATACCTCGCTTGAATGAACCATTTCATTTGCGTCTCATTGAGAAACTTGTTCTGGTGACATTGTAAGCTACTTTTAAGAAGTGCTATTCACCGAAATAATCAGGAGACAATTATGCAAGGAAATCCGGTTAGTTGGTTCGAAATATATGTTGATGACCTTCCACGAGCTAAAAGTTTTTATGAATCAGTATTTGCAGTCACGCTTGAGCCCATCGAGAGTCCCAAAGGTTCTGAATTAGAGATGTTGGGGTTTCCATCAAACATGGAGCAATATGGGGCATCTGGTGCAATTGTAAAGATGGAAAACATTAAAGCTGGCGGAAACAGCACCATGGTTTACTTTTCGTGTGAAGATTGTGCGGTTGAAGAAGCTCGCGTTGAAGCTGCAGGTGGTAAAGTCCAACAGTCCAAGTTTTCTATTGGACCTTATGGTTATATTTCTCTTCTTATTGATTCCGAAGGAAATATGATTGGTTTACACTCTATGCTTTAGGGCTCTGGGTTCAGGTGCTCTTTCAAACTCAATTATTTAGATAGGAGTTGCATTGTTTAGTATTGAAACTGAGCGCCTGATTATTCGTGATATGACAATCGAGGATGAATCCTCCTTTGTTGCCATCTCCCAAGATGCCAAGTATCAGCGTTTTTATGATGAGCAAGACTGCGACCCGCAGAAATACAAAGAGCTTACACAACTCTTTATTGAACAGGCCCAACAACGCCCCCGTACGTCGTATCAACTAGCGATAGAGTTAAAAGAGACTGGCCAGTTTATCGGTACGGTTTGTTTACGCCTTGAAGATAACCGACAAGCATCGGTTGGTTGTGGATTATCGCGAGCGTATCAGGGAGCGGGATTGATTCAGGAAGCCTCCAGAGCCATGATGAAATTTGGTTTTGAAGAACTGAATATTCATCGGATTTACGCTGAAACTATCAGTGAAAACCGTGCAGCGATTCGTTTGTGTCAATCTCTGGGAATGCGCAAAGAAGCACAGTTTCGAGATCACAGATATTTTAATCAGCGCTGGTGGGACACGGTAATTCTTGCCATATTGCAACCCGAATGGAATGTGTTACAAGAGGGAAGGGAGCTCCAATGAAATATATCTGGTTAAAGGTTGGTTTAACGATAGTGGTATTCGCTGCGCTTTTTGGTGTGGTCTATTACAAAGTTGCCAGCGGAACAATTTAAACAAAGTAAGAAGTGAAAAGTAGATGATAGTGATCACCGGAGCGAGCAGTGGATTAGGCGCTGAACTAGCAAAGCAATACGATAATCAAGGAGATGCTGTTTGCATTACTGGCCGAAGTGAAGAAAAGTTAGCTGCCGTATCTGCTGAGCTGTCTGAGCGTTCAGGCTATCAGGTGTCGGATTTAGCCGATTATCAAGAAGTAGAATCGCTATTCGATGGTTTAGAAACAACACCTGAAATGATCATTCATTGTGCTGGTAGTGGCTATTTCGGTCCTCTTGAGCAGCAAGATCCCGCAGAAATAGAAAAGCTTATTCAGAACAATCTCAACTCCGCTATTTATGTAGTAAGAGAAGCGGTAAAACGCTACAAGGATGAGCCAGTGAATCTGGTGGTTGTTATGTCTACGGCAGCTCAATTACCTAAAGCGGAAGAGTCGACCTACTGTGCCGTAAAGTGGGCAGTTAAGGGGTTGATCGAATCAGTTCGGCTCGAACTAAAAGGTAAGTCAATGCGCGTTACCGCTGTTTATCCGGGTGGTATGGCAACAGACTTTTGGTCAAGTAGTGGTAAATCGTTGGATACTTCCAGCTTTATGTCCGCACAAGACGCAGCAACCATGGTGAAAGGTGCCATTTGTTCGTTGGGCAATGGTTATGTTTCTGATATCACTGTGAATCGAAGTTGATATAGATAACAGTATTCCACAGCCTCGAGCGAACCAATTTGTATTAATACAGCTAGTTCAACGAGGCTTGATATTACAGGTGCTTCTTATTTGAAAATGCTTTAGACATGCTTCTATATTCAGTTGGTGTTATTCCAGTGTGCCTTTTAAAGAACTTGGCTAAGTTACTTGGCTCGTGAAAACCCAGTACAACGGCAATTTCTGATATAGACATAGGGGTGTATCCGATTAATCTTTTTGCTTCGAGGACTATTCTGGAATCAATAAACTGCTTAGCGGAGATACCTTTCATTTTTTTGCAAAGATTATTTAATCTCTTAATGGTCGTTCCCAGCTCTGTAACGTACTCGCTTGCATTGTGTCGAGTGTTGAAATACTTCTCTACGGCGTCGCTAAATTTTTGATAGTCATCGATATCCTTATTTTTACCTGAGTTGAAGTAACTCCCTTGTCCACGAGTGAATATTTTCAACATGATATTTTGCAAAAGGTTACTTTGTATCCTTTCAGACACACCGTCATACGTTGTCTTTTGTTCCTTATACAATTGCTGAAAATCTTGCCCGACCATGCCTATTGAATCTGTTATGACATCCACTCCGCGCATTGCTTTCATTACGTTGTACACACCATTTAGGTCTTCCTTAGGAAAAACGCCAAACTCTTTAAACGTAATAATATGACCTTCCCATTGGAAGTTTGAGTCGAAATGGTGAACTTGGTGTGGGCTTAAAACAAACAATGTACCCGGTCGGCAAGGGTACATTTTTCTGTCAACATAATGAAACCCACTACCTTCTTCAACGAGTAACAGAGCATAAAATTCTACTCGATGTGGGCGTGTTAAAAGCTCTTTACCTTTTTTAGCAACAAGCTCAGCGACAGTCTCGACCAAGATACCCTGAATATCAAAGTCACTATTGAAAGGAAAGCTTTGAATTGCTTCTTGTACTCTCATGAAAAAACCAAAAGTTGTTGACTTGATTTATAACGATATTTCATTTTTGTAATGAGGTAGAAAAGGGCGATGCCCTTTTCTAATTACTATTTATCGGTGAGTCTAAGCTGATTTTATGCTTTTAGTGTTTAGTACTATTAAAATTTTAAATAATACTGCACCGAGAAGAACGATAATCATCCCCACAAACCCTAAGAAATACCAACCGGCATTTCCTTCATTTTCTCCTAAAAGAGTAAATGCACCTGCGACGGTTAAGATGAAGGAAAACCACCAGCCTATAACAAGGGTCCACTTCCACCAGTTCATTCTCAACTCATAGTCTTCTGCCCAAGCTTTTGCCGAACGGAATATATACACCTGCAAAGCACCAAGTATCATCCAAAATAAAGGATCAAGTACCGTTGATTGTGGAAACATTAGAAGCCCTCCCAGTTACCGTCGTATTCCCAGTCTTTGTTTACGCCTTCAAAAAACTCTTCCGCACGCAACCACTCAGGAGGTTGGTGATAACTGGCAAGGCGTCCACCATTGTGTGGTGCAGCATAAGACTGTGCGTCAGGGTAATAGAAAAAGTTGTGTTGCATCGCTAATAACGCCTTGCGAGTTGCGCCTGTTGGATCTCTAGGATCGGCTTCTTTAACCAGTGCATGTATCCAGTTATTTCTACGAGTATAAGGACATACAGAAATACACACTCGACAACCGACATTTCCATCAGTAGGTAATGATGTCCACAACCTAAAGCAGCTATCCTGATTAAAATCGTACCTTTTATATCCACGAACAACAGAATCTGGCTCGTCTGACGTGCTTATAGAACCACTTGGGCAGGTGGTTGCACATATCTTGCAATCGCGACAAAAGTGTCTGACACCAATATCGATTGGTTTGTCATATTCAAATTCGAGATCTGTTACTACACAAGCTAATCTAATATTTGTACCCACTTCAGGAGTGATTAAACAACCACTTCTAGATATCTCTCCGAGCCCGGCCTTTGCTGCAAGTGGAGGTAACATCATCTCATAGTCACCGCCTGGCACCATAGCGCGTCCAGCCCAGCCAAGTCTGTTTAAAAACACTTCTAGCTTTCCTGCGGTTGCCCGGACAAGACTATAAGCTTCCGTCGACGTGCCATAGACTGGTGCTGCGTACATAGCATCCCAGCTCATAGGAACACCAAGAATAATTACTGATTTCCAGTGTTCAGGTATCTTATCCCCCCACTCAGCACCATCATTCTCTGTTCCCCTCATAATATTTTTAAACACAAAGTCTGGGTCGACTTTTGTTATTCCGACGAAGCTCGCTCCAAACTGATGGGCGACTTTTTTTAACAGCTTGCTTGCATGAGCTGGAGATTTAAAATCTCGTTTTTTTATTACGGGTCTAGATGCAGTAGATTCATCTCTGGTGGCAACGTTCGCTAAAGCAGGCATGACTTCCGGACTACCGCCATACAAATCGTCATAGATGCATTTATAGTCAGCGATCTCTGGATCTCCTTCCGGAGGCAGTGGCCAATTTACACTAACGCCATTGGCACCAGAAAGCATAGCGTTGCATGCATGATCATAAGCATGAATAATTGCGAATCTATCTGAATACTCGTGATGTACTTCTTTGGATAATTGTTGCTGTCGTAGTGCTTCCATCATCTCTGGCCAGCGCTCTGGCCATTTATCATAATAAGCAACCACTCTTTCATCTGGACAAGTTTGGTATCCTTCTAATGGATTCCAGCCATCATGCACAGCATGAAATATCATCCCCAATCTTTTGAACAGAAAGTCTTCACGCTCTGGCCTTTCTGTCTCTCCCATTTTCATAATTGTTGGGGCAGAGTCAACGCGAAAAGGTTCTCGGTCAAAGAACATGTCTTTGCCAGCTGCTGTTCTACCCCAGCCAACGTTTTGATCCGGTTCTCGACCTAAGACAAATCCAGTACTTGCCCCCACACCGACTGTAGCTACTGCTGCGGCCGCACCTCCCATTTTCAGGAAGTCTCGCCGCCCAGGGTTCTTAGTTTTTTCTTCTTGCTTCGACATTTTGCATCCTTGGATTGTAAATAGTCATATATTTAAACTCTCTAATAGAAATCTTTATTCGATTGCAATTGCTAAGTTTTTTCTAATGGTTTGATACTCATTTTTGTACTTTATTTTATATTGAGGAGCACTCTCAGTTAATTTGATGTAAGCAATCTCTGCTTCCCTCCATAGGTTAATTAAATAAAATATTTTAAATCTAAGTTCAAGAGCATTAACTTCGTAAGGTTCGACTGCCAGGTAATCGTCTACATCTTTAAGTGCTTCACCGAACATTTTTAATTCAAAATATGAACGTGCCCGAATAATTTTAAAATCAACAGCATTTGGCTTGTTATCTATCAGTCGATTGATCAACTTAATAGTGCGTGAATATTTTTTTAGCTCATAACATGCAACAGATTCAAGTTCATCTAATTCTGCTACTGTATCCTTGATACTTTTTCTTGCGGAGTTAATGTTATTTAAGCTTTCTTCAAATTTATTATTCGCATTCAAGCATGCTGAAATAGTCAAATATGCGCTGACAGATGAAGGGTTTACTTTTATTGCATCCTGAGCATAACGAATAGACTCTTCAAAGTTTTCAAGTTGATAATATATATATGCAATGTTTAGCAAACTTCCCAAGTGCTTATCATCTCGAGCAAGACTTTTTTTATAGAACTCGATTGCTGGTTTTATATGTCCAGAAAGCATGGATTCGAAACCCAAGTGGAAGTACGGCTCAGCTGAGTCAGGTGCTTTATCAGACGCCTGTATAAAACACTGCCTTGCTTGCTCTTTATCTCCCAGTTGGAGTAAAGCCCGGCCAAAATTAGTAATATAAGTAACTGTCGAGTTGGTATCCAAAGGTTGAAGAACAGATAAAGCCAGTTCTGGTTGTTGGTTTCGCAATAAAAGCTCACTAGCTAATTCTTTAAAGTGAGGTTTGATCTTTAGGTCGATGCCATTGATGTAGTAGTTAGTGGCTCTTTTTTGCGCTTCTTTTAATATCTCTAAATCATTTCCATTGATACCCATGACTAAATATTGCATTTCACTCTTTAATATCGTCATGGTTTCAGATACTTTGAGTTTCCAATCAGGTATTTTATGAGAAATACCTAATATAATGAATAAGTCTTCTACCCAATCAGTATTGTATTGTATATCCATAATCTGGCTCAATTATTTATTTAGTAACTCATAGATTATAGAGTTTCATAAAGGTCAACAGGTCGATTCTTTCCCTAATTTTATACATATCAGCCATTACAAATAACCTTGATTAAGGTCAATTTAGTTTAGGCTTACAATTTTACTTAGAGATCAATTCTATTGAAAAATACTAAATGATAATGAACATAAAGTGATTAATAGTAACTGATTTAGTTAAAGCGAATTAGTAATGATTATTTAAGGGTAAAGATTTAGTCTATGCTACTCATCCCAATATGGGATCTTGTCATAGTAAGTACTACAGAAATCTATAAAGGCTCTGGTTCTACTCGGCATATGTTTTCTATTAGAATATATTAAGTATAGCCCTGTCACTTCCGGTTGGTAATCTGGTAGTACCCTAATTAAATCGCCTTTTCTTATCTCGTCACTTGCAATGAAGGTAGGCTGAACGGTGATGCCACCCCCAAGCTTTGCTATTTCCATTAGCAAGTCGCCATTGTTGGCAGATATGGACTGGTTCAGTTTTAACTCAGAGTAATTTAAACCTAAAGATTTCTTAAATATAGAAGGGTCTCCATATGAGAAGTTTAAAATCTGATGACCTGATAATGCTGTCGGTGTCGTTGGCGTACCATTTTTTTCCAGGTACTTAGGTGAAGCTAGCAAGGCGATCTGAACATTTGCTATCTTTCGCGCGATAATATTGTCGCTTTCTAGGTTACCAATTCTTAATGCAACATCGACTCCTTCTTCCACGATATTGACCTTACGATCAGTTAAGTCTAGCTTTACCTTCACATCTGGGTAGAGATTACAGAAATCCATCAACAGCTTGGGAAGGTGTCTATACCCAAATGACATAGGGGCGTTTATGGTGATCTCTCCTGACACTTTTTGGTGCCAGTCTACGAGTGAACCCTCCATTTCTTCGATATCCAGAAGAATTTGCTCACATCGGTTCAAATATCGCTTTCCAGCCTCAGTTAAACTGATTTTACGTGTGGTCCTGTTAAGCAATCTTACTTGCAAACGATCTTCTAAAGCTGATACGTACTTACTTACTAATTGTGGGGACATGTTTAACTTATCGGCAGCTTTTGAGAACGCGCCTTCCTTAGACACCATAATGAAGGTTCTCATTAGTTCAAACTTGTCCATACATTAACTCCCGCCTCTGGTTTGATCGCTTTTCTTCACTAATAGTAGTCTTTTTCGCATGCACATCTAAGAGTACAGCTCAGGTTACTCATACGAGATCGCCCGAGCTGTGTTTACTCTAGAAGTTCATAACAACGCCATCATTTGGCACCAGAACCTGATTTTCAATATTCTGATCTATAAGGTAACTTCGGAGACTTTCTCGACTTAATGTACAGTGGTCAAGCGTATCCATATGTACTGCGACAATATCTGCCGCTGGATTAAGATTATGAGCTTTTAATACGTCCTCTTTATCCATAAGAATTGAGTCTGACAAGAAACCGGGCAATTTCGCTGCACCTGTATTTAAGACAATAATCTCGGGCTTGAATTGCTTGAATTGCTTGATCGCTTGCTCGACTTCCTGGTGCCAAACAGTATCGCCAGCGATATACGTTGTTTTATATCCCGGAGCTTCAAACACTACGCCCATTACATCCCCTATAGTTGCTGCAACTCCAGGTTTTGCATTATCCTCAATAGAAGCATGTTGCCCTCCAGTCCGGTGTAGCGACACTCCACGAAATACCGTGTCCATACCTAAAACATGAACATTGGTGAAGCCCTGAGATTGAATCAACTTTGCGTCAGCTTCATGTTGAGTAAACAAAGGGATCTCTTTTGGAAGTACATTTTGAGCAACTAAATCCCAGTGATCTAAATGTGTATGTGTTACCACAACAGCATCAATATTTTTGACGATATCTTCAACCGATACGGTTAGATCCAATAGCGGGTTTCGCTTACTTTTGTCTGCCCCAAAAGGTTCATAAGCGCCTTTCTTCGCTAACATAGGGTCAACTAAGAATGTCGTCTCTCCGTAGGTTATCTTGGACGTAGCATTGCGTACGTGCTGTATCGTTACCGAATTATTTTTGGTTTCTTCTTTCGAAGGCCCGGCGTTAGCTATTCCAGAGACTAATGCTCCAATAAGTACAATTGAACGAACAAGTGATTTCGTATTCATTTACTTATCTCCTTTGTGTAGTCGGTTATTCAAATAATCCTGTGTACTTACCACTTCAGCGTAAGCAAAATCGAGTGCTGACATAAATGCGCTATGAACGTCTTCCGCAGCGACAGTTCTACCTTTGAATTCGAGATCTCGGGTTGCACATGCATCTTCTACGATTGTGACTGTATACCCTAAGTCGTGTGTCGCTCTCGCAGCAGCATCAATACACATATGGCTCATACTCCCCAGTATAGTGACGTGTTTTACACTCAATTCTTTGAGATGTTTTTCTAGATTTGTGTTTAAAAAAGAGTTGATTTCGTTTTTGCATACAATCAGTTCACCAGCTATCGGAGCAACGATTGAATGTATGCGAGTCCCCTCAGATGAAGGTGCGAAAAATGCAGGTTCCGCGTCAATAGATTCATGGTAAACATGTATCACAGGGATATTTTCTGCTCTGGCAAGCTCTAGAATCCTCTTAGCATTTTCAGCAGAGGCCTCCATGTTGTGAAGGGGCCATTTACCTCCAGGAAAATAGTCATTCTGTATGTCTACTAAAATTAAAGCGTGTTCTTTCATCTTTATTCTCACTGTAAATTCAACGTTATTTAGCGTTGGTGGTTGCTATAAATAGAATAAAATGACAGCATCTCTTAATCATGTGGCGTATAAGACATAAATTCAGCAATATCCGACAATATGAAAAAAGTTACTCCAATATCCGTAGGTATTATCAGCTATCCAGGTGCACTTACTTCCGCAATATATGGTTTGAGGGATATGTTTCAGGTAGCGAATAATCTGCATGCGCGTAGAGAAGTTGATAATCGTGAACTTGTCATAACAACAATTGATACCGAATACTCACTTCCATCCGAACAGTTTCAGGTGTTTATACTTCCTCCGAGTATTCAGGACGACTTCATTGATGACTTTTTTCCGGTGTGGAAGAGTTGGATGTTGCAACAGCATCAAATGGGCGCAATAGCTTGCTCTATCTGTGCTGGTGCATTTCGACTGGCTGAAACAGGAATCCTTGATTCAAGACCCGCAACGACTCATTGGGCTTTAGCTGAGCTGTTTTCAAAGAATTACCCCAAAGTCTTACTTAACACTGATAAGCTAATTATTGATGATAATGATGTAATTACTGCTGGTGGCATGATGGCATGGGGGGATATGGGGTTACGAATTATTGAGAGGTTTCTGGGAAAAGAAACCATGCTTCTTGTATCAAGTTATTTTCTTATTGAGCCAAGTGGGCGAGAGCAAAGCTACTATAGCTCCTTTAAACCATCACTATCTCATAAAGACAAGCAAGTATTAAAGGTTCAGCATTGGCTTCAGAAAAATAATAATAGTGTCATAGGCATGCAAGAAATGGCTGAAGTAGCTAATCTAAGCGAACGAACACTGCTAAGACGTTTCAAGAAAGCAACAGGATATACTCCGTCAGAGTACCTGCAAAATGTTCGAATTGATAAAGCGAAAGAACTGCTGAAGCAGCAATTAAGAGTTGATGATGTCGCATGGCAAGTAGGATATAAAGACTCTAACTCGTTTAGAAGAGTGTTTCATAAAGTAGTGAGCCTTTCGCCCAGTGAGTTCAGAAATCGATTTGCATCTAGGTATAACTAAATAAACTGGTTCGCTAATAACTCCTTGTACACCATAGCTGCTTACGCAAGTAACATGGATATAGCGCTGGAATCTGTATGCTCGTCAGTAGATAAAAACGAAAGCGCCACATACAATAGTGGCGCTTTAGATCATCTAAGTAGCAAGATTGTTATCAGTGCCAACCACCGTCAACACCAATAACTTGCCCAGTAACCCAAGAGCTAGCTGGCTCAGCAAGTAATAGAATCCAACGACTGATATCTTCAGGTACACCGCGACGCCCCATTGGTACTGCTGCTTGTTCTTGTTCTTCAACCTTAGCAGCTTGTTCTTCAGATAATCCCATCATGCCTGTCAAAGCGCCTGAGTATGTAGGTCCAGGGGCCACTGCATTTACACGGACGTCCGGAGCTAACTCTAAAGCCCAGGATTTTGTCAGGTATTCGACAGCTGCTTTACTCGCTCCATAGTGTGATAGCCCCGCAAGTGGTGTATGTCCAACCGTGCTTGATATGTTGATGATGTTCCCTTTGGCTTCTTTTAAGTACGGTAAACAGGCTTTGGTCAGAATACTTGTTCCAATGACATTTACTGCAAAAACATCATTTATTTGCTCTGCTGTCATGTCATCTAAATTGGCGTTGGCACCCGCTCCTGCATTGTTTACTAACACATCAATTCGGCCCCATTTTTCGATCACTTTATCAACTATGTGTTGAGCACTAGAAGGGTCGCTACTGTCTGCTATCAAGGGAAAGATATTTTCGCTTAAGGCAGAAACATCATTTAACGCATCGATACGTCGACCAGTTATCAGTACCTTTGCTCCATGCTCAGCAAATTCTAAGGCAGCAGATTTACCAATACCATTGCTACCGCCTGTAATTATAACGACTTTATCTTTCATATTTACACCTACTCGATCTTGTGTATTCAGGGTTAAGCATCCGATAGGGGACGAAGGAAAATTTGTTCTCGAAGGACTTGCCAACGACCATCTTCGAAACGTAACTCAATGTTGCAGAGCAAAGTCATCTCTTCACCGTTCATGCCGCTATGTTTCCTTGTAAGGACACTTACTGCGGTATCACCAAGCACATGAAAATCATGCCATTTTGCCCATGTATTTAACTGAGTTTTACCTTCTTCTGCTTGCTTTCTAAAGTGGCGAATAAACTCTTGTTTGTTGTAAGTTTTTACAGAGTCGTCCGGCAAAATTAAAGTGGTATGAAAATCTTTGTGATAAATCGTCTCTAGTGCATCGACATCAAAATTTGTTGCTCGGTCAATTAGGTGATTCATTGCCTCTCGCACTCCTTCTTGAGTGCGAGTATTTTTAAACTCTGCTGGTACAACGTAGTTTGGGTCGAGTACTTTCGACTGGGCAAAAGCTCCAGTCGTGATTAAGAGTATCGATACTGAAAATAATGTTAAGAACTTAGTTGCCAATTTCATGGTAGATCCTTTAGTTGTATTCAAGTGGAACACTTTTGGTGATTTAACCGGAACAGGTGGTGTGTAGCTTTCTTTGTTTTTGTTGAAACAGGCGCGTCACCTGTTTCAGTGCCGTCTTTATGTTTAGGCTTCTGATAGAGGGCGCAAAAAGATCTGTTCACGAAGCACTTGCCAACGCTCATCTTCATATCGGAATTCAATGTTACAAAGTAACTTCATTTCCTCACCGTTCATACCGCTGTGAATTCGGCTCAGAACGCAAACAGCGGTATCACCTAGTACATGAAAATCATGCCAGTCAGCCCACGTATTTAGTTGAGTTTTTCCTTCTTCAGCTTGTTTTGCGAAGTGCGTTTTAAACTCTTCTTTGTTGTAAGTCACTACTGTGCTATCAGGCATCACCAAAGTCGTGTGAAAGTCTTTGTGATATATCGTTTCCAAGGCTTCGATATCAAAGTTAGTCGCTCGGTCGATTAGGTGATCCATTGCTGCACGGATAGCTTCTTTTGTGTGTGTTGCTTTTGTCATGAGAACCTCGCAATTGTGAATAATTTGTACTCTATGTTTTGTTAGCCTAAAAATGGCTAATCAATCGACAGAAGGAATCATACTGAGAATGAAATTCGAATAGAACTAAGCTAATATGCATAGTAATTATTCCAAAAACAAATACAGCTATGGATCAATTAAGTGCAATGCGGACCTTTATCAGAGTTGTTCAATCGGGAAGCTTTTCTGCTGCTGCAAGAGAGCAAAATACTTCTCAGGCAACCATCAGTAAGAAAGTAGCCGCACTCGAAAACAAACTTGGTGTGAAATTGATAACACGAGCGAATAGAGACCACTCCTTAACTGAAGCCGGGAGCTCGTATTATGAGCATTGCATGTCTGTCATTTCTGAAATAGATGAAATGGATGCAAATGTGCGCTCTCAGGTTTCATCTCCTAAAGGAATACTTCGAATCGCGGCACCAGCACCATTAGGCAGAATAGTGTTATCCCCCTTAATAGCAGAATTTCTCAGAGAGTATCCCGATATCGAGATAGACATGTCATTGGAAGAGCGTCATATAGATTTGATTGCGGAAGGTATTGATGTAGCAATCCGTGCGAGAGCTCTCGACGATTCATCAATGATCGCAAGATCACTTTTTGAGAACCCTCAAATCTTGGTTGCCACACCTGAATATATATCCAAGGCGGGTATCCCGGGAACACCGATAGATTTAAAGCGCCATAATTGCATCGTGTATACGCTAAAAAAGACACGGAGTAATTGGCACTTTAACTACGATGGAAAAGATATCGCAGTACCAGTATCTGGTTCATTTCGAAGTAATAATGGGGAAACTAATTTAGAATTGGCATTATCAGGGTTAGGCATTACCCAATTGCCCATTTGGATGGTTGATGAGTACCTGAGAACAGGGAAACTGATTCAGGTACTTAAAGAATACGACGCTGGTAATATCCCAATTAATGCTATTTATCCACAAAATCGCTATGTACCATTAAAGGTCAGGTGCTTTATCGATTTCATCAGAGACAGGCTAAAGAGTAACTATGCTTAAAAGTACTTCGATATTGCGTCGAAAGGTGCATCGATAGTTAAACCAAGCTTGCTCTCAAGTTCACCAAAAAATGAGTCTTTGTTCGTCAACAATATCTCCTGAGTATCGTTTCCGTCTCGGATTTTAAGCTTGTTGTTTAACAGAGTGATCACTCCCGTCTCTGTAGACAAAGCCGCTTTGCAGCCAGAGGTAAAAGAGGAGTTTTTGCTTGTTGATGTGTAATGGTTGCCATACTCAATATCACCATCGCAAACATAGCTCATGTCCAGGCTGTAGAGATCATTCCACTGTTCGTCATCCTTAATCTGAAGCACATTGCCATAGAGTTCGTGAGTGATAAATCGATATGTTTGTATGTCTGTATGCAGTTCTTTATTTAACTCAATGGGCAAAGGAGATCTTGGTGTTAGCGCACCAAATCCCACATCGACAAGCCATTTCTTTCCTTCGATAATCACTAAGCTGACCTGGTGACTACGACCACTTGGCCCGTCACCTAAGTGAACTCTTCCCAGAAGAGGCCTTGATTCAAAACCAGCGGCATTCAGTATACGTAGCATCAATCCATTCAGCTCGAAACAATACCCGCCTCTTTTATCAAGAACCAGTTTTTGGAATATCGCTTCTTCTGAAAGCTGAATACCTCTGCCTAACAACACATCAAAGTTTTCAAATGGAATATGCCTGTGTTGAGCAATATGGAGTTGCGTGAGGCCACTTTCGCTTGCGACGGGCATATCCGATAGACCGACTCTACTTAGGTAATCACTAATCATCTTCTCGTTCATTTTTTCTCCAGTTCATGACTTGTTAATCTAATACCTTAATTAATAAAAACCAATAAAAAGCATTGATAAAACAAAGCCAAATAAAACGCTGGGGTTTAATCGCTTACGTTTAACACGATAAGGTAATTTTGGTGTTTCTTCCTGAAACGTTTTGGTTGCAAGTTCTTTTACATAGTCATTTTGCATAGCGTTCCTCCTTGAAATTGGAGAAAGCTTAATTGCTAAAGTTAACTTTAGGTCAAGAGGTATTTCCTTAGAAGGTCAACAAATGAAATTTGGCATTAAATGGGGTCTATAAGGTAGGCAGAAAATCACCTTTCTAGTTTGCCGATAGAAAGGTGATTTTGATAGCGGATAAGTTAATATCAAATAAGCTATTTGATCAACGGCGTGAACTCCTGGGCAAATGCGTCAAATGTTCTTGCGGGTCTTCCCAGTACCTTTTCAACATCATCAGTGACATAGGCGTAGCTACCTTGGGCAAACCAATCCAAAATCTCTGCAAGGTGTATTGCTAACCACTCATTCATACCAGAAGATTTCATTGCATCTTCAGCCGCAGCTTTTGGTACCGCGATATATTGGATCTCTTTGTCTGCTGCTTTAGAAATAATTGCGGCCTGCTCTGCAGACGACAGCGCTTCTGGGCCGGATAGTAGATAGGTTTGTCCGTTATGACCCTCTTCAGTAAGTGCAGCTACTGCAACAGCAGCGACATCACGAATATCGACAACGCTCTGTTTTGCATCTCCCAGCGGTAAAAAGAATTGTCCCATATTTTTAATGGTTTCCAGACTACCAAACAGGTTCTGGTAGAAGGAGTTTGGCTGAATCAGTGTGTAATCTAAACCAGATTTTTTGACCATTTCATCGGTGATGGCGTGTGTACGAATGATCTCTGAACCTGCATCGGTTGACGCGCCCATACCAGAAAGTTTAACAAGATGCTTAGCACCACTTTTACTCATAGCTTCTAGTACATTGGCAACCCACTTTTGGTTATCTGGATGAGCTGTCATCGCCAGATACACATGAGTAATTCCTTTCATTGCTTCAGCCATTGATTCAACGTTGTCAAAATTACCTAGCCTAATCTGACCTTCGTTTAGTCCAAGTGGTGCTGCACCAGCGGCACTTCTAACCATAACGCGAAATGGTACGTCTTTTTCTTTTAGCTGATTTACTACTTCAGAACCGGTATTACCTGTTGCGCCAAGAACCAGAATAGTCATGTTTTCACCTTTTTTGTGAGTTGTTTGCCTTGTGTACAGAAACTATAATTCATCCCATTATGCTTGATTAGATAGTTGGTTCGGGTTTTATCTTCCCGTATTTGGGATAAAGGTGTTGAATGAAAGAGATCGATGGATTACCACTTTTCGCTAAAGTTGTGCAGCTAAAAAGCTTTGCTGAAGCGGCAAGGCAACTCAACTTACCGACAACAACGGTCAGCAGGAAGATACAGCAACTTGAATCAGAGCTGGGTGGAAAACTGCTCAACAGAACAACACGATCACTCTCTTTAACTGAGTTGGGTGAGAGAGTGCTTCCCAAAGCGATATTGATACAAGATACGGTAAAAGAGTTGCAGACTCAGGCAGAAGAGTTTTCTAGTAAGCCTGTTGGGAAGTTGCATATCTCTGCGCCAAGGGCATTTTGTCAGGATATTCTTGCTCCATTACTCGCAGAGTTTAGGAAGCAATATACGGGGATTAAGATTGACTTGGACGCTTCAAACCGTATTCAGGATCTTACTAAAAGTAGTGTGGATTTTGCCTTTCGTATCGGTGAACTTGCGGATTCGTCCTTGATTGCAATGCCAATAACCCCAGTAAATTATGAGCTGGTCGCAAGCAAAGAATGGTTGGAGAGTAATCCGCTATTAACCCATCCGAACATGCTTGCAGACTATCCAACTATCAGAAACCATGTGGAAGGTTATATCTTACCCTGGCACTTCACCAAAGAAGGTGAGAGCTATCTGCATCAAGCTGAGCCGGATTTACTGTCGGATGATTTTTATGTATCCGTTTCCTATATCAAAGCGGGTGTTGGTCTTGGCTACCTTCCAATATCCTTGACCAAACAAGGCATTGAATCTGGCGAACTTGTTCGGGTTTTGCCCGACTGGGAAAAGCAAACACCAACGGCTTTCCTTGTTTATCCAAACCGAAGTCACTTGCCTCAGAAATCAAAACTATTCATAGAGTTTATCAGAGAGCACAAATTATACTTTAGGGGCAGGCTCGCGTGGTAGAAATGCGTTAAACTGGTGAAATCTGTCATCAGATAAAAATAGTCTAATAATCAGGAATCTAAACGTGAAAAAACTTATCTCTATCATCGCATTCGTTTCTGCTTTGTTCTCTTTTACTTTGCAAGCATCTGACGCCGGGCATACCGGAAAAGTGTTGGAGGTCATCAATGCTGGTGGGTACTCCTATGTTCTATTAGACAAAGGGAGCGAACAAGCCTGGTTTGCTGGCCCTCAATCTCCAATTACTGTTGGGCAAGAAGTTACGATTTCTGAGCCGGGAATCGCAATGAAGGGCTTTCATAGTAAGAGTCTGAATCGCGACTTCGAAGTGGTTTACTTTGTGAATAGTTTTGGTGGTGGCATGGCATCGCCACAGCCAACGATTAGCGAACCTTCAGTTGCGGAGAAAGTTGAAGTTGCTGCGTTAATCGGTGGGGTAACCGTTGAAGACGTGTTTACTCAAAAAGATCAGCTTTCAAACAAAGAAGTATCAATTCGCGCAAAAGTGGTGAAGTTCAGCCCTCAGATCATGGGTAAAAACTGGGTTCATATTCAGGACGGCACTGGCAGCGCGAAGATGGCAAGCAATGATTTAACCGTAACCACCGCTGAAACAGCAAGGGTAGGGGATACCGTTATCATTACCGGTAAAGTGACACTGGATAAAGACTTTGGCTTTGGCTACAAATATGACGTTATGTTAGAAGAAGCTCGAATCAAGGTTGAGTAATCCTGATTTAAATTGCTGAGTAGCTACCATCCGGCTCCCTTAAATAGGGAGCCGGATATTTATTGTAAACTGGCAAGTCACCGTTTGAATTGATTATTATCCTCGTTCCCACTCAAAACTCAGCTAATTACTGAGTGACATACTCTTGTAACCCTATCTGAACAATCTGACCATGATGTTGACATAGAATTCTAAATGAATAAAAGTCTATGGCTACCTATAGAACAGGATGGACAGGTAAGCACATGAGTATAAGTATAGAGACAAAACGCTTAAGCATGAGGCAGTTATCAAACGATGACTGGTCTTTATACTATGATCTTCAAACTGACTCTGAAGTGATTGCTTTGTGCTTTGACGAACCGAGTGAAGCTGACGTTAAAGCAGGGTTTGAGTCTAGATTGCCTAACTGGGCAGAAAACTCAGAACATTGGTTATGTTTAGTAATCATTGAAAAAGAGACAGGGCAAAAAGTTGGAGTAACAGGCTTTAACTTAACCGGTGGTGAGGCCGAGGTTGGTTATTTATTTTTGCCTGCGTTTCATGGGAAAGGTTATGGTACAGAATCACTTGAAGCTCTGTTGGAGTGGTCACAACAGATTAGAGAGATAAACCGCTTTAGAGCGGTAGTCACTGAAGGAAATACCGCATCAGAAAAGGTTCTGGAAAAGTGTGGCTTCAAGCTCTCAAAAGTCGAAAAAGATGCCTATGAAATTCGTGGACGACTATATGACGATTATATCTACACACTCGAGTGTAAGAGTTAGGTCCGACACATCTATCATCCAAACGTGAGTCTGAGTACAAACGATATAAATCATCGTGGGTATCAAACTATTTGGAGTTCCCTATCATACCTTTCCGGGTAGCTACCCATTAACCTGACACAGAGGCCATCAAATTGATAATGGATTATTCAGGGTTGAGTTTAAAACTAATTATTGTTAGCTTGTTGGGATGAAACTCATCTCAACACCTTCATCATTTTTCTTTTGGTGGCGCTCTAATTAGAGCGGCACGGAATTCTCACATTCTTAAGCTGCTGGAAGGTAGCTAAGACTGTGTTCTCAATATCTCCAGTAGCGATCTATTTACTAGGAGATAAAAACATGAACACTAATCAACCCTCTGATAAATCGGAAATCATATTAACAGGTGACAGAGCTACAGGCCCATTGCATCTTGGCCACTATATCGGTTCACTGAAGCAGCGTGTCGCCTTACAGCATGTTCACGACCAAACTATCCTTGTCGCAGACATGCAAGGTTTGACAGATAACGCTCATAATCCATCTAAGGTATCTTCCAATATACTTAATGTCGTCGCAGATTATCTCGCGGTAGGTATCGATCCAAGTAAAACAACAATTTGTCTCCAGTCGCAGTTACCCGCATTAGCTGAACTAACGATGTATTACAGTAACCTTGTGACAATAGCGCGGTTAGAGCGAAATCCTACGGTGAAAAACGAGATTCAAAACAAAGGCTTCGAACGCTCAATCCCAGCTGGCTTTTTGACATACCCAATTTCTCAGGCCGCTGACATTACTGCTTTCAACGCAACTCTCGTTCCTGTTGGGGATGACCAACTGCCTATGCTTGAACAAACGAATGAAATTGTGAGGAAAATAAATACCCTAGCAGGAAAAACAGTCCTTAATGAATGCCGCCCATTACTAAGTAATGCATCACGTCTACCTAGCACAGACGGAAAGAACAAGATGTCAAAATCAATGGGCAATGCTATCAATCTTGGTTCTTCCCAGAGGGAGATCAGTGCTGCTGTAAAATCAATGTATACCGACCCAAATCACTTGAGAATTGAGGACGCCGGTTGTGTTGAAGGAAACGTAGTTTTTACATATCTTGATGCATTTCACCCAGATTCAGACTACATCCTTCAGTTGAAAGAGCACTACCAACGAGGAGGCCTTGGTGATGGAACAACGAAAAAAATCCTTGAAGAATGTCTGCAAGAATTACTTCGGCCTATCCGAGCGAAAAGAGCTGAACTACTAGATGATAAAGCACAGTTAATTGATATTTTGGCTAAAGGAAGCCAAATTTCGAAAGAGAAAACTGAAAGGGTACTTTTCGATATTAAAGATATATTTGGGCTGAATATTCTCTGAGTTGGGCAGGAGCAGGATTTATCCATTGAAATCCATGTCATTTCGCTTTTCGGTACTGTTCAACAGGGCTAACTTAGCCCTGTTGCTTATATTTATGCAGAAGGTTTTTTGGAATATGGCAATAGTCGTCAGGAAACAGGGTTAACCTGTCCTGATGCTCATCATCACTTTTTACATAGTTGGATAATTCCAGCACTTCTACCGCTATTTGATCAGCATCTTCCCGGCTTTCGATATAACGCTTCACTACGGTTAGATGGTGACTGTTTTGACTGTAAACTCCGGTACGATACTTTTCACCAACATCTTCCCCTTGCTTGTTAATGCTATATGGGTCAATGATTTCAAAGAAATAATCCATCAACTGTTCAAGTGAGACTATGTCAGGGTTGAACCGGGTGCGAACGCACTCTGCGTAGCCATCGTAGTCGCTTTTGGTTGTGTTTGAGGAGCCATTGGCTCTTCCTGCTTCAGTCGATATCACACCGGGCAGATGGCGCATATATTCCTGAACACCCCATAAACAGCCACCTGCAAAATAGATTTCTTCCACAGTCATTTACCTCTCAAGCTTTTTAAGCAAATAGTCCATCAGTTTTAGATCCAACAGCGAATTTGCGTCAACTTGGGCGTACTCCTGATAATCGTTGCCTATCACATCAAACTCAAGAAGATCTAATGCTTCTTTGTCGTACTCAGGATGTGTTGATGAGAGCAGCCAGCAGCCTTTACCAAAACAGCCCTGAACTATTGCAGCAGGCTTCTCAGGAAGCTCAGAAAAGCGAGCTAACACTTCATATTCGGAGGTTTTATCAGAGTCAAAGGTGCATCCACCAATATAGAGTGATTTTGCTGAATCAGCACCGAACTCAGCGTCCAATAGTTGAAGGTCAACCACGCGTGGAGCCGTACCATTGTAATTATCACCATGACCAAAGGCTTCTACCGGGCCCTGTGCAATACCGGGAAAAAAGCGCAGTTCGTTTTGGGTAATAATTTCATATGGCAGATCTTTTGCCCAGTAGGTGGTTTCGCAAGCCATATAGGCTCCGGCACAGATACCCAGATAACACCCACCTTCTTCAACATAGCGCTTTATCAAGCGGTTCGCTTCACCATTGAGTTTGGCGGCCTTATAGCGACTTGCGCCACCGGGCATAACAAACAGGTCGATATCCTGAGTTAGCGCGCCCTCAAGAATCTCATTTGCGTTTACAAAGTAGACACTCTGCTTACCGCGCAATCTTCCCAATGTATAGTAAAGAATATGATTGGCTGATACGTTGTCTGAGTAGATGAGTATGTTCATTAAATCTGTTGCCTAACTTATGAAGCTCTTGAAAGCAGGCTTGCAGGTCGTGCCTTAGCGATTGCAGAAGTGAGTAGACCAGCAATCACTGCTTTGATGATATCACCTGGAATAAATGCAGTAACCAGCGCCGCAGATTCTAGTAAGGTTTTCTTCAGCACAATAGCCATGCCAGCAATACCAAACATATACATAACGATAATACAGCCGATAACAGACGCCACGCCGGATACAACAGCAAGGTTGCCACTGCGCCACTTTTCTACGATCAGGCCTGTTACATAAGCAGAAATCGGCCAGCCAATCAGAAAGCCACCAGAAGCGGAGACAAACAAACCTAAACCGCCACGGCCGCCAGACAATAACGGTAAACCCAAAGCGACCAGTAGCAAGAACAGCAGAACAGCCAAACCGCCTCGCTTAGCGCCCAGAATGGTACCGCAAAGCATAATACCAAGGCTTTGAGCAGTGATTGGTACACCAAAGGCCAGGGTGATTTTTGGCACCAGACCTAGCGCGGCAATCAAAGCTGCAAACAATGCGGTATAAGCTATATTCTTTTCCATTTAATCTTTCTCCATATTTGTCAGGCCACCGCGAGCACGAAGTGCTTCGGCAACATGGTCGGCATCATCTAACGCCAGGACCGTAAAAGGTAAAATAACTCGCCAGCCAGAACGACGATTAGAGCGTGCTCGCCACGCCCAAGATAGGTTCTGGCCTTTAGATATCAGTACCGGTGTCATTCTGATCACCAGAGCAATCGAAAGTTCCAGAGCCTTAGTGTTCAGACCAAGGCGTTGGAAAGGGGTAGCAAGAAAGCGAACGACATCAATCATGTCCGAGAGTCTGGTGGTCATTGTGACCAGATTCGCTAGCGCAACCGCTGAAATCAATCGGATAATAATGGTTGCACCTAGCGCAATTTCCGAAGTCCAGAGATGCCAGATTGCAACAATCAATATAAATGGCCAAAGCACTTTCAGGTGCAGTAATCCGTTCTTGAGAAACGTCTTACCCGGAAGGGCATAGAGTGAAAGAACCGCAATTAAAAATAGGCTATGAAAAAGCAGGTTTTCGATAAAGAACAGTCCTAGCGTCGTAAAACACAGGCCTGCCAGTTTATATCCAGCTTTCCAGTGGTGTGCTCTGGTCTCAATTGGAGAGGTTAGAGATATCATCACTGTCTCCAATTTTGTGCATTTCTTCTAAGTATTTTGGTAAGACTTCGTCTGGCGAGCCTAAAGCCGCTATTTCACCCGCTTCAATCCATAACAGTTGCTCGTAGTTATTCAGGTCTGCTGGGTCATGGCTGATATGGATCAGAGCGCCGGGGAACTTATCAAGGTAACGTTGAAGCTGTCTTTTGGTTGGAATATCTAAACCAGCAAAAGGCTCATCCAGAATGATGAGGTTCGGCTGCATTGCAGCAACTGCCATCAGGCACACCAGATGTTTTTGTCCCTGAGACAGAGCAGAAGTATGAACGTTTTTCCAGTGCTCTTTACCAAATGTTGCCAGTGTCTCTAAAGCGTTTTTCTCAGCAACGGCTTTCTTTTGTCCCAGTTGGCGCAGGCCAAAAACTACCTCTTCTAATACAGTAGGGAAGATAATCTGGTGGTCGGGGTTTTGAAACAGAAGGCCGATTTCCTGAAGTGCCGTTTTTCGGTCTTTAAAGGGATTGATTCCAGCGACTTCGATTTGGCCGGAATGTACATCGATCAGCCCAGAGAGTGCACGTGAAAGCGTAGATTTTCCTGAACCGTTGCGTCCAATTACTCCAAGGCGTTTTACCTGAGTTTCCAGAGACATTCCGTTCAGAATTTTCTTTCCTTCAATCTCCAGATGTACATTGTCTAACTTAATAGAGCTGCCACCGGAGTGTTCACGCGTATCATTGCTACTAGTACTGTTCATATAACCTTGTTGATCGATACTTCAATTGGTTTGATGGGGCTGCATAGTACCAACTTGGTATTAGTGGGTAAACCACTTATAAATTCAGGTCTTTACTCTCTGTCGCTCTCTTTTTATTCAAACCGGAACCTAACTCAGGCCAAATATTTATTGTGAGATGCATCACGTTGAGAGGTTTTGATGTTTGTTGAAACCGGTTTCAGAACTAACTTCGTCCTAAGTAAGCTCAAATTAACGAATAGCAGGCAAGATGATGAAGAACGTATTTTCAGATGACTTTTTATGGGGTGGTGCAGTTGCGGCTCATCAGTTAGAAGGTGGTTGGAACGCTAATGGTAAGGGACCAAGTGTAGTTGATGTGTTAACCGCTGGCGCACATGGCGTTCCCCGCAGGATTACCGATGGTGTGGTAGAAGGAGAGAACTATCCAAATCAGGTCGCTGTTGATTTCTACCACCGCTATAAGCAAGACATCAAGTTGTTTGCTGAAATGGGATTTAAGTGCTTCCGTACCAGTATCGCCTGGACACGTATCTTTCCTAAAGGCGATGAGCTGGAGCCATGTGAAGAGGGACTCCAGTTTTATGATGATCTGTTCGATGAGCTGCTTAATTACGGAATTGAACCAGTTGTTACGCTGAGTCACTTTGAAATGCCTTACCATCTGGCAACCGAGTATGGCGGCTGGATGAACCGTAAGGTCATCGACTTTTTTGTTCGCTACTCTGAAGTGGTTATGGAGCGATATAAAAACAAAGTGAAGTACTGGATGACGTTCAACGAGATAAATAATCAGGTTAATGTTTCCGCTGATATCTTCGGTTGGTTATGCTCTGGTGTGAAATACCCGCAGATGGAAAAACCTCAACAGGCGATGTATCAGGCTGTTCACCATCAGTTTGTTGCTGCTGCATTGGCAGTGAAGAAAGGGCACGAGATAAATCCTGATATGAAGATCGGTGCGATGATCTCTTTTGTTCCCTACTATCCGATTTCGTCTAAACCAGATGATGTTATGTTAGTGCAGGAGGCGATGCGTGAGCGCTACCTATTCTCAGATGTGATGGTGAGAGGCCACTACCCAGCTTATGCGAAGAAAGACTGGGCGAGAAAAGGATATGAAATTTTTATGGAATCAGATGATGAGCGTATCCTGAAAGAAGGGAAGGCAGATTATTTGGCCTTTAGCTATTACATGTCTAACACGCTCGATTCAACATCACATCGATCTATTGAAGAAGCGATGGATGGCGGGCATGAACAAACCGTAGAGAACCCTTTTATCAAGTCTAGTGACTGGGGCTGGCCTATAGATCCAACGGGCTTACGCTATGTACTTTCATCACTTTATGAGCGCTATGAGGTGCCACTGTTTATTGTTGAGAATGGCTTCGGTGCTATCGATAAAGTGGAAGAAGATGGCAGCATCAATGACGATTACCGTATCGACTATCTTGGTGCCCATATCAAAGAGATGAAAAGCGCAGTAGGCATCGATGGCGTGGATCTGATGGGTTACACACCTTGGGGGTGTATAGACCTGGTCTCCTTTACCACCGGCGAAATGAAAAAGCGTTATGGCTTTATCTATGTGGATAAACATAATGATGGAAGTGGTAGCCTTGAACGTTCACGCAAAAAATCCTTTAACTGGTATAAGAGTGTGATCGCTTCAAACGGTGAAGATATTTAGAGCAAACTCAGCCTCAATCTCAACCTGAACCCCATCAGCCCGCATATAGCTCGCTGATGGGGAACATTTAACTAAGGATGTAGCGCGTTAATGAAAGTAACCATGCTGGATGTTGCAAAAAAGGCAGGAGTCTCAAAGGCAACCGTATCGCGGGTTCTGAACAAGAAGAACATTGTTCGACCGGATTTGGTGAAACGTGTTTATGAGGCGATTGCTGAAACGGGCTACAGACCTAATATCCTTGCTCAGAACCTAGCGAATCAGAAGACCAACTTTATTGGTTTTGTGATGAGTAATGTTCTGTTTGATGGGCCTTATTTTTCAACGTTGATGAGCAACGCAGCGTCGTATTGCGAGGAGAACAGTCATCAGCTGGTGGTTATTGACGGTAAACACAGCAAAGCAGAAGAGCGACATGCGATTAATTTGCTTCTGGATATGAAGTGCGCAGGAATCATTGTTTATCCAAAGTTTCTAAATGAGAAAGACCTGGGTGAGATCATTAGCAGTACTGAAACCCCCATTGTTGTATTAAATAAGACAGTCTCCGACTATCCAGACAATGCAGTCACTACCGACCATTATCAGAGTGCCTGTTTGTTGATTGAGCACTTTGTTCAGCAGGGGCATCGGGAGATTGCGATTATCCGTGGCAACATCAATTCAGGGACGGATAAGCAACGTTATCAGGCATATAGAGATGTACTTCAAAAGCATGGCATCCCGATCAATATAGAGTTTGAGCAGCAGGGAAACTGGCGACCAGAGGGTGGTTATGCAGCAGCACAAGCATTGCTAAAGGCTTCCCATAAACCAACCGCTGTAATTGCCAATAACGATGATATGGCTATAGGTGCTATGAAGGCGTTTCAGACTGCGGGGATTAAACTTCCTGACGATATATCCATCGCTGGTTTTGATAACAGCAAGATGGGAGAGTACTTGTCTCCAGGATTAAGTACCGTCAGCGTCCCGCTGGAAAACATGACAAAGAAAGCGGTATTGAAAGTTATCGGTGAACATCAAGGGGCTCAAAAGATTCCTGCGAATGGAGCTTTAGTCATTCGAGATTCTATTTCCTGTATTAAAGTACGCAGCTGTTAGTCAGTACCACTAAAATGCCTTCTCCACTGAGAAGGTGTTACGTTAAAAGCATGCTTAAAGTGTTTTCTGTATACACTTTCTGAGCCAAATCCTGAGAGTTGCGCAACGTGTGAAATCGGGAACTCACTTGCTTCCAGTAGTTGCTGGCTCAGTTTTAATCTTTGGTTCATTAGCCATTCTCCAAATGTACATCCGTAGGCGGCTTTGAAGTGTCGGGTAAAGGTTCGACGACTCATTGCACACTGTTGTGCGACAGAATCGATATCGTGTTGCTGATCCAACTGCTGTTCAATCTTTTCAATCACTTTACTGATCCCGGTTTCCTGTTCAGGCCTTGCGGGTATTGGGGTGGGAATGTACTGCTGCTGACCACCCGAGCGAAAGGGGGCTGTCACCATTACTCTCGCTAATTGGCTGGCAACCTCACTACCGCATAACAGGCGAATAATGTACAAACAACAATCGAGAGCGGCCGCAGTGCCTGCTGATGTGATGATCTGGTCATGAGCAATAAACAGAGGTTGGCTGTCGAATTTCACTTTTGGGAATTTCTTAATATAAGCCTCTGAGAAAGCCCAGTGGGTGGTGGCGGTTTTGCCATCTAATAGTCCGGTTTCTGCGACGACAAAGGAACCAAGGCACAAGCCAACTAACATTGCACCATTCGAATGAGCTTTAATTAGTTTATCAGTCAGAACCGTAGGCACTTCAGGCAAGTCACTTGGCCAGCTAGGTACAACGATGATGTCCGCTTGATCAAGCAAACTAAGATCGTGTTGAACTTCAATGCTAAACCCTGACGTGCTATTGATTTTAGTACCGCTTAACGCACAAATGCTTAAATCAAACACTGGTGCGCGGTCGATAAATACATCCTGAAATACCAGGCATGGAACTGAAAGGTGAAATGCACTGATATCCTCAAAAGCAAGTACAGCTACTTTTTTAGTTTTTGGCGTAGTCATGTGAATGGCCCAATATGAACGTTAGTTGTCCTTAAGGACAATTCTACACCATCTCTCACTGGTACATAATGAGTTTCAGTTATTAAGCACCAGAATTGAGCGAGTCAGACTATGAAAATCCATCACCTACGCAGCGCAACTTTTGTTATTGAGTCCAGCGATAAGTTTATCCTTATTGATCCTATGTTATCTGATAAAGGCGCGTTACCTCCGTTTTCTGTTTTTCGCTACAAAGCAGTGAAAAACCCGATTGTTGATCTACCAGCGAATGCCGATGAGATTTTAAGTAAAGTTACCCATGCTCTGATTACTCATAGTCAGACTTTTAATTTCAAACCTCTTCAACACAGTGATCATCTGGATGCACCGGGTGAAGCATTCTTAATTGAAAGAAATATTCCTATTGCGACGCCAGCAAAAGATAAAGCCTACCTGGAGAAATACGGTATGACGGTGGAGCAGGGTGTTGGTAACTGGGAGACTGTCGAATTTGCTGGTGGCAAACTGACAGCGGTTCCTGCGTTACATGGTCACGGGTGGGTAAGCAAAGTGTCAGCTAATGGTTGTGGTTTCTATCTGGAACTGCCGGGAGAACCATCTATCTACGTGAGTGGTGATACGGTTTTAACGGATGACGTGAAGCGTGCGCTTACGGAATTACAACCAGATGTAGCAGTTGTCGCTGCGGGTCAGGCTCGCCTTGATGTCGGTCAGGCGCTTTTGATGCCAAAAGATGAGGTTATGGAGTTCATTAGCATGGCTCCGGGTAAAGTCGTAGCGAACCATATGGAAGCGCTAAACCACTGCCCAATTGATCGCAAAATTCTGCGTGACTCTGTTATCGCACAGGGTTTTGAATCTAAAGTCCTAATACCAGCTGATGGCGAAGTGCTGGAAGTGTAGTCCTACTTTTTTGCTGCTCGTTGAACACTGGGCTATTACCTTGTACCAAGGTTGTACTGAATGTTGCTATTAGCGTATTTATATTTTGCTGATCACTACTGACACAATGCTGTCAGTAGCACTCAGTTAAGCTGTGTTTGTCTGATTGGATACACAGTGGAGAAATGACATGAGTAACAGCAACATTAATATCGCAGTTTGGTTTGAGATACCTGCTATCGATTTCCAGCGAGCTATCAATTTTTATCAAACAGTGTTTGATGTCGAGATAGTAGAATGTGAAATGAACGAGCTAAAGCAAGGGCTGTTTCCACATGACGACAAAGCCCTTGTTTCAGGTTCGATTGTTTGTGGAGAAAACTATACACCGTCAACGCAAGGAACTATGGTTTACCTAAATGGAGGAGAAGATCTCAGTATCTCTTTATCCAAGGTAGAGTCTAGTGGTGGTAAAATCTTGCTCCCTAAAGTTCATTTAGGTCCTGAGATTGGCTATATTGCTCACTTTACTGATACCGAAGGGAACCGTATCGGTTTACATTCCATGCAATAACCCGTTCAAATTAATCATTTGGAGATTCGTGTGCGCCGGGCTGACCGTCTTTTTCAGATCATTCAATACCTTCGTAACCGTCGCTTGACTACTGCTAAGTGGCTATCTGAGAAACTCGAAGTCTCTGAGCGCACTATCTATCGTGACATACAAGACTTAATGGTATCTGGTGTCCCCATTAATGGAGAGGCAGGTATGGGGTATGTGTTAAATCGCCAATTTGATATTCCCCCTATCATGTTTACTAAAGAGGAAATTGAGGCGTTGGCTATTGCTGCTCGGTTGAGTAAAACATGGGCAGGTAATAAGTTAGCCCATTCTACAGAACTTGCTTTGGCGAAAATCGAGTCTGTTATGCCGGAGCATCTCAAATCAGAGCTTTCCAAACCCAGAGTCTATACACCAGAGTTCTTAGTGGACGACTCAACGAAAACACGGCTGGATGATATTCGGTGTGCGATCAACTCGAAATGCGTGATTTCCATTGAATACTTAAGTCTTAAAGAAGAAACGACCAGAAGGGATTTGTGTCCGCTGGGTTTATTTTTCTGGGGTAAAACCTGGACGTTAGCAGCGTGGTGTGAACTAAGGCGGGGTTATCGTAATTTCCGAATAGACAGAATAAAATTGGTTCACTTGACGAGTAAAACCTTCGAAGAAAACGAACAAGTATCATTGGAACGCTTCTTAAATGAGACCTATCAGGGAGCAGACAAGACACTATTTACCGAGTAGTTTAATGACTTGTCGGGCTCTTTTGGCGGTCACATTAGCGTCGCTTTTCCGTCTTGATTACTAACTTTGATTTACACGCTAATAGCTTATGATACGAGCCCTTGTTGTTTCGCTCGGTCGTAACATGCCTTAGCTTCTTTGAAGTTGATTTTGGTTCTAACAAAGAGGTATATCAGAAACGGACTGGCAATTACGTTGAGAATCAGAAATACAAAACCCATAAGTTTAGCTGTATTGTCAGGTACCAAATAGGTCGCGACGATCGCTCCAAAAAACAGTACTATTCCCAACCATGTTGCAAACCTAATTGCTTTAGATCTAACTTTCCATTTGGCGTAATTTTCTTTCTCAAAATCCATGAGATAATTCCTATAAGTTGTTTAATTTGTGAACTAAGTCTTATTTTACGGATTGTTGAATACCCATAAATGATCATAGTCAAGTAATAGGAACATCTTTAACGCTGTATCTAAAGTGATACTGTTTTGCAGTTGTCAGCAAAAAATAAAGCGAGCATATAAGCTCGCTTTAACATGGAGTAATTTTGTTGCTAGCTTAGCCGCACTTTGAATCACCGCAGTTCAGGCAGGTTTGGCAGTTGTCTTTAATCACAACAGCTTTTGTGTGGCACTTGTAGCATAAAGTCGCGTTTGGCGGGAAGTTGCTTTTTGCCTGCTCTTCTTCCTGCTCTGGTTCCGCTTTTACTTCAACCAGCTCTGCTTTTTTCTTTTCTAAAAAAGCTTTTTGATGTTCGTCCATTTCTGGGTTTTCCAGAAGGCCGATCTCCATAAGGTGCAGTTCAATCACGTTGCCGATTTCCGCAATCAGAGATGGAACGTATTTTCCTTTGTTCCAGTAACCACCACGAGGATCGAATACTGAACGAAGCTCTTCGACAAGGAAGGTACAGTCACCACCTTTGCGGAATACTGCAGACATGATACGAGTCAGGGCCACTATCCATTGATAATGCTCAAGGCTCTTAGAGTTGATAAACACCTCAAATGGGCGACGAACTTCGTGCTCTGTACCTTCATTTAAAACCACGTCGTTGATGGTGATAAACAATGAGTGTTCAGAAACGTGTTCCGGTGTTTTCAGCTTATAAGTAGAGCCCATCAATTTTTCCGGTCGGGCAATTGTTTCATGCATTTGTTGGATTTCTGGTTGCTCTTGTTGTTCAACCGCAGAAGCCTCTTCATTCACTTCTTTGATTTTAAATCCAACGATTTTGTTTTCTATTTTTTTAGCCATTTTGGCCCTCTCAAATTCTGGTGAATGCGCAAGCTTAGTATTTGCCGTAATAGCCTTCTTTTAAGGCGTCATACAGGTTTGCTGCGGTGTGAGTCTCACCATCATATTCAATCTCTTCATTACCTTTTGCCTCAAAGGTAGTGCCATCTTCAAGCTCAAACACATAGGTAGTGGCTTCAAGATCTTTCTCTTTGATCAATACACCCTGGAATACTTCAGGATTGAATCGGAATGTGGTACATCCTTTCAGTCCTTTGTCATAAGCTTCCATATAGATATCTTTAAAGCTTTCGAACGGGAAGTCAGTTGGCACATTCGCTGTCTTCGATATCGAGGAATCAATCCAGCGCTGAGCAGCTGCCTGAACCGCAACGTGCTGTGATGGAGTGATATCATCTGTCGTGATGAAGTACTCCGGTAGTTTAGCTTCTTCCTCTTCCGAGTATGGCATTGCTTTTTGGTTAATCAACTGGCGATAGGCCAGCAACTCGAAGCTGTATACATCAACACTTTGCTTGGACTTCTTACCTTCGACAATCACATTGCGGGTGTAGTGGTGTGCAAAACTTGGTTCGATACCATTACTGGCGTTGTTTGCGAGCGACAGAGAGATGGTTCCGGTCGGGGCAATGGAACTGTGGTGTGAAAATCTTGAGCCCAATTTAGAAAGCTCTTCAACCAGCTCTGGTTCGTGCTCTGCGATTTGCTGCATGTAGCGGCTGTATTTAGCATGAAGCACTTTACCTGCAACTTTATCGCCCAGCTTGATGCCGTCTTTTGCCATTTCTGGACGAAGTCGAAGCATCTTAGCAGTGATTTCAAACTCTTCGTCCATCACTGGTGCTGCGCCTTTCTCTTTTGCCAGCTCAAGTCCCGCTTTCCATCCGGTTATCGCCATTTCGCGAGAAACCTTGTCGGTGAACTGAATAGACTCATCGCTGCCATAGCGTCGTTGTAACATAGTCAGAGTCGAGCCAAGGCCAAGGAAGCCCATACCATGACGGCGCTTATGTTCAATCTCGTGACGTTGCTTTTCCAGAGGTAACTGGTTGATCTCAACTACGTTATCCAGCATACGAGTGAAGATTGCCACAACTTTGTTGTAGGAATCCCAGTCGAAAGATGCGTGCTCTGTAAACGGATTACGAACAAACTTAGTCAGGTTGACCGATCCCAACAGACAAGCACCGTATGGTGGCAGAGGTTGCTCACCGCATGGGTTAGTGGCGCGAATCTCTTCACAGAACCAGTTGTTGTTCATCTGATTCACTTTATCGATAAGAATAAAGCCCGGTTCAGCGTAATCGTATGTAGAAGCCATGATGACATTCCATAGCTTACGAGCCTGAATGGTTCGATAAACACGACAGGCAACACGACCCTGATCGTCTTCGACTAAGTCTTGTTTTGTTGGCCAGTCTGCCCAGGTGATGGATTCGTCGTTATACAGATCGATACCGTCTTGCTTGGCTTCTTTCGCAGTAAGCGGGAAGATGAGCTTCCAGTCAGCATCTTCTTTAACGGTTTTTATGAAATCTTCAGTGATAAGCAGTGATAGGTTGAACTGACGCAGACGGCCATTTTCACGCTTAACCTTGATAAACTCCATCACATCTGGGTGGCGAATATCCATAGTGCCCATCTGCGCACCACGTCGGCCACCTGCAGAAGAGACGGTAAAACACATCTTGTCATAAATATCCATGAACGAAAGTGGGCCAGATGTGTAAGCGCCAGCGCCAGATACAAATGCACCGCGTGGACGAAGTGTGGAGAAATCGTAACCAATGCCGCAGCCCGCTTTTAACGTCAAGCCAGCTTCATGTACTTTATTTAAGATATCATCCATTGAGTCGTGGATGGTTCCAGACACGGTACAGTTGATAGTGGAAGTAGCTGGCTTATGTTCAAATGCGCCTGCATTGGAGGTGATTCTTCCCGCTGGAATTGCGCCATTTCTAAGCGCCCAAAGGAACTCTTCATACCATTTTTTCTTGTCTTTCTTTTCAAGGTCTGAGAGTGCTTTAGCAACACGCTTAAAAGTGTCGTCCAGAGTGTGATCAACAGGCTCGCCGTGCTTGGTTTTGAGACGGTATTTGCTGTCCCATATTTCCATTGATGTTGATTGGTATTCTATGTCTATTGCAGTAGTGAGATGAGTGTCAGATTCTTTGTAAGTGTCTGCCATGGTTGGATAATTCCTTATTTTTGGCATGGTTTTGTTGAGTTTATGCCGAAGCCGCAGACATGGATCAAACCACTGAACAGAAAGATCTTCAAGTCTTGATCTTTCAGAAAAAAGAAGTTATCTGAATGGGTGTTTTGAAGTGTTAACCAGAGCCCAAATCCCTATGAAATAAAGGTTAAATATAGGAAATGATTTGGGCCCCAATTTTTAGTTGAATCTTTTTCAACTTACCAGAAGAAATGAGCAATTATTGCAAGTACAAATATACAAACAAAGTTCAATACAACGCCTACACGCATCATGTCTTTTTGTTCAATATGACCCGATCCAAACACCAGTGCATTTGGTGGCGTCGCAACGGGTAGCATAAATGCACAGGATGCAGAAACCGCGATAATGACAGACAGAATTATCGGTGATACACCCAGCATTTCAGCAATACTGGCGAATATCGGGATTAACAAAGCAGCACTCGCGGTGTTGCTGGCAAACTCAGTAAGGAAGACGACGAAGCCAATCACACAAAGCAATGTAAAGAACAGTCCCATCTGGCTTAAAAACTCACTTAACTGCTGCGCCAGAAATACACTAGTACCGGTCGCCTTAAGTACGTTACTCAGGCAAATACCACCACCAAACAGAAGCAATACACCCCAGTCTACGGTTTTTTCTATATCCTTCCATTCAACCACTCTTGAAGCACCTAGTAGCAAAATAGCACCTATAGCAACTAGTGTATCGAACTTAGAATACCCGCCTAACATTGCATTGATGGGCTTACTGAAGATCCAGAAAGTCACGGTGAGTGCGAAGATGGCAAGTGTGATTTTTCTGTTGGTTGTCCAGGTAAGAGTCGTGTGCTTAATCTCGAAAGTATGGTTGAGATTTGGCTTAGTCATCAGGTAGATAACGGTTACTGCTATCGGGAGCAAAGTTAGCGAAACAGGTAGGCCTAACGCTACCCAATCAGTAAAGTTAAGGCCCATTTCAGCTGCTGCTATGGCATTTGGTGGGCTACCTACCAGAGTGGCGATACCACCGATTGAAGCACAGTAAGCGATACCCAAAAGCACAAAAATATAGGTGCTTTTGTTTGTTTTTTCGTCCACGTTTGCCATAACTCCAAGCACTAGCGGGAGCATCATGGCAATTGTAGCTGTGTTGGAAATCCACATCGAAAGCCCTGCACTGACTGAGAACAGCATCAAAACTGCAACAGACATCTTTCCTTTTGCTGCAATCAACACCTGATCAGCAATCGCTTTATCGATTTCTTGCTTGTGAAGAGCAGCGGCAAGGGAGAAGCCGCCTAGGAAAATAAAGATGATTGAACTAGAGAAATAGCTCAACGCTTTGGAGGTATCAAATATATTAAAGACAATCGCCAGCATGGGTACTAACAGGGCAGTGATGCTGACATGCAATGCTTCGGTGAGCCAAAGAATTGCGATGAAAATCAGGATACTCAATCCCTGAACAACGCTGGGTTCAAACGGTAATGTGTTTAACAAAAATATAAAAAGTACGGCATCGCCTAAGATTATCAATGTATTACGGCTTAGAAAATCTTTAGGAGAAGGGAAGCTTAACGCCATCATGGTTCACTCCTATAAAGATCAAAAACATATAATTATTATAGGAGTTATAAATGAGCTAAATATGCTCCGAATCGATGGGCAAGGCGTATTCGGAGCAAAAATTGATTTAGATAAATAAAAGGTTAAATAAATACTCTAATTAGAGTGTGTGAGAGTAGTTTATTGTTGATTAATTGGCTCTTTAGGTCCTAGGAACTTCGGTTTTGTTTCCAGAATATAGAGATCCAATATGGCTTTTACCCGAGCAAAAACTTCGCGAATTCTCACTTGAATTCCTGATTGTTGAGAGGGCCCCGGAACCGCAAGACAAACAGCATGAATATTGTAGTGACGCGCAATAAACAGTGCTCTCTCGCAATGGAATTTCTGAGTGACGATAATAAATTCGTCAGCATCAAATATCTCTTTTGAACGAACGATAGAATCCAGAGTTCGGAAGCCAGCGTAATCCAAATGAATAGACTCTTCTGGTACGCCAGCTTTGAGTAAATCGCGTTTCATTGTCCAGGGTTCATTGTAAGAACGGTGTGCGTTATCTCCACTCATTAAGAATGCATTAACTTTACCGTCAGTAAAGAGCTGTATCGCAGCGTTAATTCTGTTGGTGTAATAATCGTTAAGAATTTTTCCCAGATATTTACTGGTCCCTAACACCAACGCGACATCATAATCAGGGAGTTGCTCTATATCGGTATAGATATCATCAGATGTAGACCAACTGATATAACGGTCAACGGCGAAAATAGTGATAGCCATCGCGAGTAATAAGAACAATACCTTCTTAGATAATCGTTGAATCAGACTCGGACGGTCGCTGAAAATATTTCTCACAACATTACACCTGTCTGTTTTTTTGAGCCCAGATTCCGATAAGAATAAAGCTGGAAAGTACGATAGAGAACATTAAACCCGGATCCAGACCTCTCAGTGTCTTAGATAAATAGGGCGTTGCATACACAATTAACATTCCGTAGCCAAAGGCGTTTAGCAGAATAAACGCTCCGGTGCGCACAATAAAGTTGTGGCCGGATAAAAGCTTTCTTAGTGCCCGGTTAATGTCATTTCCCGCCATCACCAGAAAACAGGCAATGAGCGCGGTTGATATTTCCGAAAGATAAGGAGAAATATGCTTACCCACAGGAGCGAGTACATCGAGCATATGTTTAGTCTCATAGTTTTACGGTTGAGAGATAATATCGTCTATTTTCATTTTTATCACCTGAAATTACTGGTTTTTATGACCTTGAGGTATACTCTGCGTCATCCATTCGGGTACACATCAAATTAGCCAATGAACACACTACCGATATACACAATATTCTCTGAATTTGAAAACCTGATTCAGTCACACCATCTGGTTGTTGAAGCTGAAACGGGCTCCGGAAAGTCTACCTGTCTTCCGTTATGGGCTTCAAAGCGTGGTCGTGTACTTGTTATTGAGCCCAGAAGAATTGCATGTACCTCTCTTGCGGAATTTCTCGCGCAGCAAGACAACTCGGCCATAGGCAAAAAGGTAGGGTATGCGATAAAGCTGGAATCCAGATTTGATGAACACACCGAAATTGTATTTGTGACACCAGGCGTTGCGTTAAGGTGGCTTGCCGAGGGAACACTGAGCCAGTTTGATTATGTAATGATTGATGAGTTTCATGAAAGGCGATGGGATACAGACTTGCTTTTGGCTCTGTTACTAAGAGACAACAGTCATAGGCTTATTGTGACGTCAGCAACCATGGAAGGTGAGCGGTTAAGTCAATATATTGGTGCCAAACGACTCGTTTCTGAAGGTCGGCATTATCACGTTTCTGTCCAATACTCAGCAAAGGATGCTCACTATCTGCCTGATGTGAGAAATGTTGAGCAGTCGGTATTTGCTTCAGTTACCTCAGCGCTTGAAAGAACCGATGGTGATATTCTGGTTTTTCTTCCAGGTCGAAAAGAGATATCTCAGTGTGCTCAGAAATTGCGTTCGATCGATGGTATCGAGGTTGTGAGTTTACATGCTTCAGTATCGGATTCAGAAAGATACAAAGCTCTACATCAACTTGATCGACAAAAAGTTGTACTTGCTACCAACGTAGCGGAAACCTCACTGACTATTCCTAATATCACAGTGGTGATTGATAGCGGACTGGAAAGACGGACACTGCAGAGAAATGGCCGAACGGTTTTGAGCCTCAAGAGTATTTCTAAGGCCAGTGCAAAACAGCGAGCTGGGCGGGCAGGGCGAGTAATGGATGGTGAGTGTATCCGCTTATATGGCGAATTCGCCCCTCTTGAACCGGTCACGCCCCCAGAGCTGATGAGAGAAGAGTTGACAGAAGCCATGCTTGCAGCTGCTAGTTGCGGTAGTCAGTTAGAAAGACTCGGCTTTCTGGATAGCTTACCTGAAAAATCTTTGAACAAAGCGAAGACAATGCTTCGTTCGATGGAAGCTATAGATGATGATGGGCAGATTTCTGCTCACGGGCGATTACTATATCCTTTGCCAATCGATGCTCTGTATGCAGATTTGCTCACAAGAATGCCAACGAAAGCACTTCAGGAAGCCATGGTTGATTTGTCTGCTGCGTTATCTGTGCCTGCGTTTAAATATAAATTGCCCGGTAGTGAGAATAAATTAGAACTACTTGCTACCTGGGAGCCTCTTTCATGTGATGCTGTCACTTATTTAAAGTTAGTTCGTGGAGAGCAATGTGATGCTCTTGAGGTGGACAGTGACGCGTTAAAAGAAGCACAAGGACTAGCCCAACAGATGCGGGATGTACTTGAGCTGCCGGATTTGGAGGTGGCTTCGCGCTACGATCGAAATCAGTTGATCAAAGCCATAATCGAAACTCATCCTGAACTTGTGTTCGTGAGACGTACAAAGAGACGGGATGCTATGGGGAACGGCTATTCTGAAGTATTGCCGGGCAGAAGCAGTCGTTTTAGTGAAAAGGACGAGGCAGCGATTGTTTTAGACCAGCACAGTGTGCCGGGGCGCGGCGTCAAACAGACTCTGAATTTGGGTTCTGTCATGCTGCCTGTGGCTCTGCCTTTATTGGCTGAAATGGAACTTGGTGAATGGCAACAGGGTGAAACTGATATTGATGAGCAAGGTATTCTCTCAACTCTTAATCTTGTTTATGCGGGGCGATGTATAGCTACTAAGCAGGTTGTTCCTGAAGGGGAGTTGTTGGTTAAACCTTTGGTGGAAGCTGTATCTACTGGGGCAATTATGCCAGGATTTGCAGAAATCAGAGCAATGGAAATTGAGCATTGGAAGCTATATGTAGACCTAAAAATGGATGAAAGATGCAGCAATCATGAAGGCCTGACATTTGAGGTATGGTTTACTCAGCAGCTTCAGGATCTTGGAGTAAGTTCTGTCGAAGAGCTGGAAATATTCTCTGAGGATGATTTTGAGTTCGATGGTATTCCATATTGGGAATATAAAAACTTTGCTGAAACCTATCCTTATCAATTAAATATCGGTGATCTACAACTTAGTGTGGAGTATATGCCGAGCAGAAAACTTGTTTATGTAATCTACGAAAGTGGCTTAAGAAAGACAGATCCAAAGCGAATAGAGTTGCCAGTATGGAGGGGGTGGAAAATACAGTATAAAAAGGCGAGCAGGATTGTCGATATCCGATAAATTTTACCCCTTGAATTATTAAGGATTAATAGCAAGTTATATCTGTATTGAAATCCAGATGTTAATGGAATGATGTTCTTATAGCTTTAGATAGTTCTAATAAACCTCTAAATTCGATTGTCACATAACCTATTGATCTAAGGCGAACTCTGTCAGATAGTAGATATCCGTAATCTACTGTGTTGGGGAGCATATGGTGGATAACCAAAATAGTGAGCTTGTCGTTTTTGATTACACGACATTTCTGGGAGCAGACAGCAAGAAAAAATGGACTTTTTTCGAAGCGTTTTCGTCTATTGCTCCTGTATTTGGCTTAGCGTGGAAAGATACGTTAGAGCAAGAAAAAAATCCGCAGCAGAGGTTTATCGATAAAGCATTTAGTTCTTTATCTGCCCAAAGCAGCGATGAGTCTAATATTATCCGTCTTGCGGAAATTGCCAGATTAGAGGGCATCAAAGAGTTAAAACTCATGATGCCTTACGAGCTGGAGCAAGAACAGTTGGAAAATATTATTCAGGAGAGCGAAGCTGAGATATCACGTTCAGCACAAGATGAATTTATGATTCGTCTCTAAACCAACTCATCTGAACATACTGAGTATTCGGTGCTAATTGAAAAGCCAGACGTCACTTAGGTTACGTCTGGCTTTTTTACACATGAATGTTAGTCGTTAGAGCTTGTATGTCTGGTCGGTAAACTTTATATACTCAACATTGACGAGCTTATCGGTGCCGATTCCCGGACCCGAAAATTCAGTTGTGTTGTTGCCCAAGTTGGTAATGGTATAGCTGGCTCTTGGGCCGTTCACTTTCAGTACATCTGTACCATCAGAGCCGTCAATCTCATTATTTGCACTGTTTCCTTCGAAGTAGTTGTTTGCACTATTTCCCAGAATATTGATCGCTGCGTTACCAATGATCTTTACATTTTTCAGGTATTGGGATTTATACGTGTAGACTTCACTAGGGTCAGTTGATAGTTGAAGCTTAAAAGTATTTCCCGTTGAAGGGTTAGCCTGAAAATAAGTACTGGTTTGAGCGCTATCAATACGGGCAGTGTATTGATGAAACTTGGGTAAGAACTCGTTAGCAAAACCAAAGCCAGTGGCATCTGAAGGTAGTGTTAGTCGGGAGATATAACGGTAGTTATCCATTCCCTGATACTCATTGCGAACACCATCGTAAAGGCCGTAATAGGTATCTGCTACTGCTGCAAAGAACTCGTGAGAGAAGCTTTGGCCCATTATATATTGTTGTGGATTGGAATTGGGAATGTCATCTCCAAGCCAGTCATTCCAGCCAGCCTGACGTTGTGCATCGTTAGTTGCTCCCACGGTTTGAGGGCTCCAGATCGCGCTATGTGTTACGTAGTCATTGGAAGTGTCTTTATCTTCGTACTCGTACAGCCCTGTTGATGAGTTCAACTTATAGTCATGAAAGATACTTAAACTATGGTCAGTGATACGCTTTTGTAATCCACCGTTTGTGCCATCATGAGTAATCGGCGAGAAACCCTGAGCCTGAGTAATGTGTAAGATCTCCTCTACGGACGCATCTCTGGTTTTACCAACACCGTATCCTTCAAAATAAGGTGTTTCACCAATATAGACGGTTTCGTTATACCCAAGAGCTTGGCTATTTACGAACCAGCCGTACTTAGAATACAGGCTGCTGTCATTAGCGATATGCAGTAAAAAATCATCTTGAGCTACTGGAGCGAGCGATGGCTCAATAACCTTCAGGCGATTCATAACTTGTACCAGCAGATTCCCTATATCACTCTCGGTATTAGCCATCATCAAAGTTGCTTGTCTGGAAGCCATAGACTCAAAAATTGCTTTCTTACTTAACTCACTGTTTTCACCTGTTTCTGATAAAAGTGACATCCAGACAGATATTGCCTGCCTAAGATCTTCATCACTATCATCTGTAGCTAATATAGTGATTTTTTTGCTGGAATCAGATGCCAAAGAGAGTTGTACAAAGTAATCAAAACCAGCATCTTTTGCTGCCTGGTAGTTAGCAGGAAAAGTTGTGTTAAATGGGGCATCAAAATTGAAGCTGGCTACAGTTGTAGATTCTGAAGGTAGGGTATCTGGTGAAGTTGAGTTATCACCATCACAACCAAATAAAACTAAAGAAGAAAGTACTACAGGGGCAAGGGCCAATCTATTTATATACAGCATGTTTAGACCAAATAATTAACAGAGAATCTATTTAAACCTGATGGGGTTCAAAAATTTGTCGAAACCTAGCCGTACTCTTTTTAGTAATTTAATTAGCAAGTTAATAACGCTTTTATTTTTTCGCTTGATGGTATCATTTTGAAATCAGATCACTAAAAACCCTTACAATCCATTACAAAAAAGCCTGCACGTATGCAGGCAAAAAGGTAGGTGTTTTAATTTAGTTATATTTATATCTGTTACATTTTTTCAGTAAACGTACGAGTGATGACATCTTGCTGCTGCTCTTTTGTCAGAGAGTTAAAGCGTACAGCGTAACCAGATACTCGAATGGTTAACTGAGGGTATTTCTCAGGATGTTCCACTGCGTCCAGAAGCATCTCACGGTTTAGCACGTTCACGTTTAGGTGCTGACCACCTTCAATCGAAATACCACTTTGGCCTTCTTCGTGGTGGAAGTAACCATCCATTAATGCAGCCAGGTTTTGTTTCTGACTATCATCATCTTTACCCAGGGCGTTTGGCACTATTGAAAAAGTGTATGAAATACCATCTTTCGCATAAGAGAAAGGCAGTTTTGATACAGACGTTAATGAAGCGACGGCACCATTCTGATCACGACCATGCATAGGGTTTGCACCTGGACCAAATGGCATGCCTGCTTTACGACCGTCTGGAGTATTACCTGTTTTCTTACCATAAACCACATTCGATGTGATTGTCAGGACTGACTGAGTTGGCGTTGCTTCGCGGTAAGTATGCTTCTTCTGAATTTTCTTCATAAAGCGCTCAACCAAATCGCAAGCGATATCATCAACTCGTGCATCGTTGTTACCAAATTGCGGGTATTCACCTTCGATATCGAAATCAACAGCCAAGCCGTTTTCGTCTCTTACCGGAGTTACTTTTGCGTACTTAATTGCTGCGAGAGAGTCAGCAACAACAGATAGACCAGCGATACCACATGCCATAGTACGGTAAACATCTTTATCCATCAGCGCCATTAAAGAGGCTTCGTAACTGTATCTGTCATGTGAGTAGTGAATAATATTAAGCGCTGTGACATATTGAGTTGCCAGCCACTCAAGCACTTCATCAAACTGAGGCATGATGCGATCAAAATCCAGTACTTCATCTGAGATAATCGCACGTTTAGGGCCTATCTGAACTTTAGATTTCTCGTCGATACCGCCATTGATGGTATAAAGCAGGGCTTTCGCAAGGTTTGCTCGAGCACCAAAGAACTGCATATGTTTACCAACAATCTGAGGACTCACACAACAGGCAATCGCGTAGTCATCGTTGTTGAAGTCTGGGCGCATCAGATCATCGTTTTCGTATTGAACGGATGAAGTATCAATAGATACTTTCGCTGCGTACTGCTTAAACGCGTCAGGCAGTTGCTCTGACCAAAGAATTGTCATGTTTGGCTCGGGAGCTGGGCCCATGTTGTACAGAGTATGCAAGTAACGGAAAGTAGTTTTTGTTACCAGTGTACGACCGTCAACACCCATACCTGCCATAGCTTCTGTTGCCCAGATAGGGTCACCGGAGAACAATGAATCATAGTCAGGGGTTCTCAGGAATCTCACCATACGTAGTTTCATGATGAAGTGATCAATCATTTCCTGCGCTTGTGACTCGGTAATCACACCTTTTGCTAAATCTCTTTCGATATAAACATCTAGGAAAGTTGACGTACGGCCAAGAGACATAGCGGCGCCGTTTTGCGATTTAACGGCGGCTAAGTATCCGAAATAAGTGTACTGGATAGCCTGTTGCGCAGTTGCCGCTGGTGTTGACATGTCGATGTCGTATTTTAAGCCCATCTCGCGAATGTCTTTCAGTGCCTGGATTTGATCGGCCAGTTCTTCTCTTAGACGTAGAGTTTTATCTAGTTGTCCACCATTTTCCAGAGAAGCTTGAGTTGAGTTATATTGCTCTTGCTTCTCAGCGATTAGGAATTTAATACCGTAAAGCGCTAAACGGCGGTAGTCACCAATGATTCGGCCACGGCCATAAGCATCAGGTAAGCCTGTGATAATACCGGATTTGCGACAAGCAAGAATGTCTTTGGTATATAGGTCAAAACATGCTTTGTTGTGTGTTTTTCTGTATTCGGTAAAAGTCTTTTCGATCTTAGGATCCAGTTCGCGACCATATACCTCACAAGAGTTTTTCACCATGCGGATACCGCCATTTGCGATCATTCCGCGCTTTAATGGCTTATCGGTTTGCAGGCCAACGATGGTTTCAAGCTCTTTGTTGATATAACCAGCATCATGAGAAATGATGGTTGAAGGAAGGTCAGTATCGAAGTCGATTGGCGCGTGAGTTCGACTCTCTTCTTTAATACCTTCGAGTACATTATTCCATAAGGTTGTTGTAGATTCGGTTGCTTCTGCCAGAAACGACTCGTCTCCTTCATATGGCGTGTAGTTGCTCTGAATGAAATCACGAGTGTTTACTTCTTTTTGCCAGTTGCCAGCGGTAAAGCCTTCCCAAGCTTCAAGCATTGCAGTGGTTGGAATTGTCATCATCTTACCTCACGGAATAATGGTTTACTTAAATTAGAAGCAAATATTTCCCTTTGTAGTCATTTATTTTATATGGGGAATATCTGTGAAATTTGTTGTGCGGGGAGAATATATTGCGCTATCTAGTATGAGTAAAATGAATGTTATGCAAATAATAAATGCATAAAGTGCATAAATTAAGATTGGGAAATAAAACCACTCCCTTTATTCTTATGTGGAATAAAAATGCTGGAATTTTACAGTTTAGATAAAAAAAATCTCCTATTGATGGCAAATCAACAAGAGATTTTTTGATTATATGATTAACGGAAACTTACTTTTTAACTTTGAATAATTTCCCGGTAAGCATGCTCTTAAAGTGTTCGGTGACCGTAACACCTGTAGTACATAGGTACACGTGAGCCGCGATAAACAAAACCATGATATGAGACATAGCCACATGAATCATTACCGTTAGCTCTTTGCCGTTGTAACCCAATACTTCAGCGGGTAATAACTCGCTAAAGAACAGACCAATACCGGACAATATCAGTAACGGGAAAGCGCCAAGTACGATGGACAAGTAACCGACTTGTTGAAGCGGGTTCAGACGCTTCTTAGGATCATGTCCGGCTGGGTTTTCCTCACCTTTATGGATCCCTTTCAGGTAATATGCCGCTTGCTTAATACCAGAGCTAACAAAGTCTTTACGAGGTAGATATTGCTTTATCTGGCCTGAGACTAGCAAATACAGTAGATAAAGTATCCACAGTACAATCAGGACAGCACCAAGAACATTGTGACTGTATTGCGAGAACTCAAAGGCAACGAGAGAGAAATGCATTGATAAACCTGTCAGGAGAAGAGTGACAAAAACAATTACATTGCTGTTGTGCCACAATCGAATACCTGTCGGGAACATCACAGTGTTTGTTTTCTCTAGCTCAACTTTCTCTTTTTTACCCAGGTTTCTCATACGCAGATGTATACCGAGCAGCAGCAACACAGCGACAAGTGCGATACCAAAGATTGAGTCGATCCAGCCGATACGAGTCGCACCGATGATATAACGGTCATCAAGTAACTTCTCGTTCAGATACCCAAGCGGAGAGTCAGCTTTATCCGCTCTTTCTTCAATGGATTTCGCGTTGATCTTAATCAGCTCACCATCATCAAACAACCCTTTGTCCAGATTCGAAAATGCCTTTTTTTCGTTTCTGTAACGATAGAGCGTTGAGGTGATAGCAGTATCTTCGCTATGACAAAGTTCACAATCAGACACTGCTACTTCAGCTGGAGTGATGGTGTGAAGCTGGCTACCTTCACCAGCGCTATGACAATCTACACAACGTACAGCGTCAAAGTGCTTGTTTTTTTCTGGTAAGAACCAGTGAGCCATATCCTGATCCAACATTTTCTTGTCAGTCAGCTTTTCGTATCCTTTCAAGTCGTTATGACATGAAAAACATGCTTCGTTGGCATCTTTGATACTACCCGCAATGTCTTCGGTTCTTTCTGGAAATTTGAACGAATGCGCATTGTGGCAAGCTTCACATTCAAACTCATTACCAAACTCATTGATGATGGTTTTAGTGTGGTGACTTGACTTCAACTGCTCGTCAATTTCGTGGAAAGCGTTGCTATGACAGCTTTCACAACTTCTGCTGGCTGTTTCGCCTTCAAAACGGTGTGGAGCCTCATCAAACGCTGCTTGATCTGCGCCTTTGTGACAGTTTTGACAGCTTAATCCCTGGTGCACCGAGTCGTTGTAGTGAATAGTATCGACATGAAGATCGATATCTCTTCCCCGGTCGGTGACCCACTCTTTATTAATGCTGTCACTGTTGTGGCAGGAAAGACATGATTCATTGTCTGCTTTAGCCTCACTCCTGAGTTGTTTGGCTTTCTCGTTGAAATCAGTCGAATCAACGGTGCTTGCCTGAACATTCAAGGTAGTTAGCAGTACCAATAACACCATGCCAAATGCTTTATTCAATAATTTGAACATTGGTTACCTCTGGTGTTATTAAGGTGTCTGGAAGCCAAACTGATGACAATCACTACATACAGATTTCGATTTACCATGTTCGATATGACATGAATCGCAAGGTAATTCGGTTTCCCAGTGTGGAGAATTGTGAGGGTTCGGATGCATCTCTTTGGTGAGTTTCGCTACATCTTCCGGACTGCCGTGGCAACTTGCGCAGTTCGAAGTATCTGCAGGTGTTACCGGTTCGTTTGAACCATGACATAAAGCGCAGCTTTGACCATTTTGATGTACTTTTTTGTGATAACCCTTTACTGGTACTTTTCCGTAAATCTTGTCATCAAGAAAGTCGAGAATGGTTTGATGTATTGCGTTTTGTTCAAGGTTTTTGTCTGCGGTTGTTTCAGTTTTACCTTCAGCAAACGCATTGAATGCCAGGCTCGTCGTAAGAACGAGAGCGAATAATGGCTTAAGTATATTAAGTACGTTTTTCATTGTGAGTTGTCCCAATAGAAGAAGATTAAACCGAGTCATTAGCTGCAACGCTGTTCCCAGCGATACGGCCCATAACTAATCCGTCTGTTATTGCACAACTGCCCAATCGGCTCGCACCGTGTGGACCACCCGTTACCTCACCGGCGGCATAGAGACCTTCGATAGGTTCGAAGGTTTCAGAATGCAGAACCTGAGTTGTCACGTCTATTTGTACGCCACCCATAGTGTGGTGTACTTTTGGCCACGCTCTAACACCATAGAAAGGAGGTTCAATAATTGGTGTAGCTGTAGAGATAGGCTTACCAAACTCAACATCATCGTTGTTCTTAACGTACTCGTTATAGTCACTGACAGATTTCATCAGTCTATCTTCCGGAACTCGATAGAACTTGGCGAGTTCTTCTAACGTATCGAACTCATTAATCACCTTGTACTTAAGACCACGGTCCAGGGTAGGGCACGCTTTTGCACCGACACTGTCAACAAGAATGATTGGATAATCTGGTTCGCTGCCATTGCCTGCGCTCTTGATGATCGCTGTTGCTCGTGTCTTACGGTCAGCAAGTTCGTTTACAAAACGTTCACCCGTAGCGCGTCCGACCATGATGCCGTAGCGGAAACCAGACTGGATATTGAACATGGAAGCGACACCAAATCCACCTTCATCAGGAGATGCCCATGGACCAAGCTGTATTTGCCCCATCTGTACTGGTATTGCACCAATGCGGAATGCAGCACGCATAGCTTCACCAGTTGCACCTAGCTGATTGGTACTGTCGATATCGCCACTCAAACGAGGATCCTGTGTTGCGCGGAAGTCCTTGTCACGGCTGAAACCACCGGACGCAAGAACAACGCCACGTTTCGCTTTGAAATGTTTGATAATGCCAGTTTCTTCATCAGGGAAACGATAACCGTCTTGAACCTGAACACCGATGACGCGCTTTTCATCATTGGTCACAAAGTTCAGCATTTTGCATTCTGTACGGATGACAACACCCTCTTTGCGTGCTGTACGAACGAGAGGACGGACAATACCAGAGCCAGAGGCATTATGAGTTAGGTATGTTCTGGCGACAGAATGGCCACCTAGCCATGAAAGCTTTGGTTTAAATTTCGCACCGCAATCGATCACGAAATCGTAAGCATCGCGCGAGCCTTCTGCGATTGCCCTAGTCAGTTCTGCATGATTGATTCCGCGCCCGGCTTTCATCATATCTTCAACCATCAACTCGACACTGTCTTCAACGCCTTCTTCTCTCTGCAGCTCACTGCCTGCAACTGCGAAGAGGCCACCGTTAATGGTTGAGTTTCCGCCTGGCACACGCATTTTTTCGATGATCATCACATCGAGACCTTTGCGACGAGCTTCTATAGCAGCAGAAAGTGCAGCAAAACCACTACCAATAACTAAGACATCAAATGTCTTGTCCCATTGGATATTATTTTGCTGAGTGATGGTATTGGCGTTGACACTGTTACTAAACACCATGGTGGTTACTGCTGCCGCAGCACTGCCCGTAAGGAGCTTTCGCCGGGTCAGATCGGTAGGAGAGTTATTATCTTGACTCATTATTATTGCTTCCATTTTAACAAAAAAACTAAGAACGAAAGCATCACGAGATAACAAGCTCATCATGGTTATTATTGCTGGTATATCAGATGATATCCCGTGACACTTCAAAATATAAAATGTTGCTTTTAGCGCCTAAAAGACGCTAAAAGTTATCTATTTGTTATAAACGTGTCGACAAGTTACTTAAGTAACCCTGATGGCCATGTGGGTATATTAATCTCAACTACCACTTTATGGCTAATGACGATTTTTCATTTTATATATGCATAAAATGCATATTTGATCATTATCACATACTATTACTGCATGAATCTAAGCTGCATTTTGGTTGTAAATAGCTTCTTGAGATGAGCGTAAAATAAGGTGATTGAGAAACAATTGGAACATTTCACCGAGAGATGAAATTTCCAGTTTACTGTAGATATTTTTACGGTGTGCTTTGACCGTCGCTACTGTAATTTCAAGCTTGTTGGCAACTTCTTTATTGTCGATTCCCTGGATTATTAGGGTCGCAATTTCTTGTTCTCGACTGGTCAATACTTCAGCGCCAAATGCATCCAAAGATTGGTGAATGGCATTGACAAATTGATTCTCACTGGTTGCAGCTGTGGTGGCCCAAATATGCGGCCACAATTTACGGCATTGAGTCTTCAATTTTGGAAAGTGCTTTTGTAAAACAAGCTTATCCTTGGGAGAAAATGGGTCGAACTCGTTACTACGACGAACGAAAATCGCAACACGACGTTTCGAGTCTAATTGAACATTTATCGCAATTTCATTCAGGCGTTTGTTATCTGCTTGAAATTGCTGTCGGTATTCTCTGAATTTGCATTTATCAGTAATTACCTCTTCGATCTTGTAGATTCCTTCCTGCTTTCTGTTTGAAAACGTTGCATAAAATGGGTCGAAAGCATAGGAACTGTTAATGATGTTCAACATTGACTGGTTGTGCTCACTCTGTAGTGAGTTAAACAAACAGATTGGGTGGCTACCATTTTGGTAACCCAAAATGATGATTGACTCGTATCGGACTACCTTAGTTAGATAGTTGACTAAGCTGATTGGTGAGATCGCATTTTGGCTCATAGTATTGCTTCCGTATAGATTCAACATAATCAAAAGCGTCATGAGACTTAGTACATCTGGTTATTATTCTGTTATATCCAATGTTATCTCATGACACTTATTAATATAATCAGCACCTTAGATCGGATTTGTACTAAGAAGGAGCTGATTTTATATTCGTGTCGACAAGTTACTTAAAGTAACCTCTATGGCCATGTGGCTATCTTAATTCTGCATACCCCTTTTTGGCTAATGACTATTTATCATTTTATCTATGTATTAAGTGCATACATTCCGTGTGGCCTATGTTTGAGGGGCATAATCGAGCGACTAAAAATACATCGCTATTTGTTGGTTTTCCACTTTGTAATGTTTTGCATGAAGTTCCCCATTGAGTCTTTATTTAGTAATAATCTATGGGGAACTTTATAGCTGCACAAAGTGATCAAAATCAGCATCTTTTGCAGTCAGATAGCGCAGGGAAAGTCGTGTTAAATGCAGTGTCAAAATTGGATTTGGCTGCTTAGGCTAGATAATTCAGGCTGCATCCTGCTTGTAAATAGTCTCTTGAGAGGAGCGTAAAATAAGGTGGTTGAGGAACAATTGAAACATTTCCCCTAAAGATGAAATTTCCAGTTTACTGTAGATGTTTTTTCGGTGCGCTTTTACCGTGGCGATCGATATTTCTAACGTGCTGGAAATCTCTTTGTTGTCTGACCCCTGTATGATTAAGGTTGCAATTTCTTGCTCACGCCCTGTTAGAATTTCCGCACCGAAGGCATCCAAAGATTGGTGTATCGCGTTGACTATTTGGTTATCACTCGTTTTGGCTGTAGTCGTCCAGATATGGGGCCAAAGTTTACGACATTGGGTCTTCAACTTAGAAAAGTGCTTTTGCAGAACAAGTTTATCTTTAGGAGAGAATGGGTCGAACTCACTACTACGACGAACAAAAATAGCAACACGACGCCTTGGATCTAACTGCACGCTTATTGCAACCTCATAGAAACGTTTGGTATCTGCATGAAATTGTTTTCGGTACTCTTTGAATTTACATTTGTCAGTTATAACGTCTTCTAGTTTGTATACTCCTTCCAGTTTATTGTTGGAAAAAGTTGAATAGAATGGGTCAAAAGAATAAGAACTGTTGAGTATATCCAACATTGATTGCTCATACTCACTATGCAAGGAGTTAAACAAACAGACAGGGTGGCTACCGTTTTGGTATCCCAAAATAATGATTGATTCAAATCGGACGACCTTGGTTAGGTAGTCTACCAACTTTATTGGTGAGATCATATTTTGGCTCATAGTGTTATTTCCGTTTAGGTTCCAGAAAACTAATTTAAGTATCACGAGTGATTGTAGACCGATGGCAATTTATCGACTTATCCAGATGATTATTCATAGGCTTAAATAATCAGCCGGTTGGGGTCTTTTAAATTAAAGGTACCAACTGAAGAGCTGATACTCTCAATAATGTCGAATAGTTACTTGAAGTAACTATCTATGACCATGCGGTGATATTAAAACCATATTCCCCTTTTTGGCTAATGACCATTTTGTCAATTTTTTACTGCAATTATGCGCATGGTGCATATATTTCTCTTTATATATACATATTACGCATTGTTAATGGAGTGTGATATTTAACAAAAGCTTCGAACCAGCTTTTTGTAATGCTTTGTAAGAAGTTCCCCATTGAGTCTTTACTCAGTATTAATCTATAGGAGATTTAAACGTGCCCTAGTCGTAATCCATAGTTGTGGTTGGATAAAATAATGAAAAAAATCATATTATTAATGTCATTAAGTGTTTTGAGCGCTTGTGGTGGTTCTGGCGGAGGAGGTGGGAGTTCCAGTCCAGGAGCAACGCCTTCAGCCGCAGATCCTGTTTTTAAAGTTCGTAACCTTGTTACTTTAAGCCCGACTCAACTGAGTTCGATTGACGGTTTAAAGTTTGTTTCAAACGAAAATGCCATTATTTTCGAAACGCCAGCGATATATAAATAATATGAAAAAGACTCTACTTACATTAAGCCTATTACTGGCAAGCTCTGCGTCGATCGCGGATACTCAAAACCAAATACAAAATTTGCAGGGCTATTACAAAACGAGTAGCGCAGTTGGTTATGTATCGAACAAGCTTAAACAAAACAAGGTTGAGTTTGTTCGCCTCGATAAAGCTATCAAGGATAAAGATCCTGGTAACTCGCCACAATCAGTTGGTTCAGCCAAAGATATTGCAGATGGACGCAGTATTGCTCAAACTTTGAGTAACGCTTTTAGTTTTCAGGCTGGGCAGATGGTTTGCGTGGTGACCAGAGACAATGCTGAAATTGCGTATCCAGTTGATGATAGCACCACAAGTTGTAGTACGGACTTTTCTGATATCCATAAAGCAATGGCGAAGAAGCAAAACGGAAACTTAGTGTTCTTCACCCGGTACGGAAACAGCAGTGACGCGACCTACTACATTGAAGAAATCAATGCTGACGGTACAGAAATGCAAAGCAAGTTCCTATACAACTCAAAGGGAACTTTGGTTGGCGATCTTGTGATGATTAAGAAATCTGGAAGCACATATAATATTGAACACTTCAGTAACTTAGGTGATTCAGATAGTCGTACTGGTAAGGTTGGCTCTATTAGTTATCAATGGACGGACGGTTTTGTTGTCAATCCTGGAGACTCATCCAATCAATCGACTAATGTCTATTCATTTTCGTATCTGTACGGTACTGAAGCCAAAATGGGTAACCGACAAACTAACCACTACTGGGCTATAAAAGATCAGGTCAAGATGATAAATGGTTCACCATTTGTAACACTGGTACAGCGTTATATGGAGTCCGAAGATGGTGCGAACACTTCTCATGATGAGTACTCATCTGATAGTAAAGACATGTTATTGACATATAACTTTAATAATCAAAATCGTCTTGTCGGATTAAGCCCTGATGCATGCATGATAAAGCAGATTGCGGATGGAGAAACAAGCATTACCAGATATCAAGGTTACTTTGTCGATAAAAACTGTATCCATGTACCTAACGATTTAACCCGATTCCCTAAACAAGAACTCACGCGTTTAACGGATGATGGTGGCGCAGAAAAAACGCCATCTTCTTTAAGAGCTAGTGCAGTGAAGATGAAAACACAGGTTGATCTTTCAGGCAGTAACTCTGCAAGTGCGATGACAAATGTAGAATACAATCGAATGAAGGCGCGCTATCTAACTGCACTTATTTCTTATCAGAGCACACTTCGATCTATAGAGTTTTGGAAGTAATTATCTGAAAGTAAAACTGACGACTTTAGCAAGTAAGTTTTTAAGGCATCGGCGTAAGGTTTTAACAAGAGATTATTGAGATGAAAGCTAAAATGATACCTGCATTTCTTTGTATATTTATTCCTATGTTTGCTAGCGGAGAGTCGTTGGAGAGTTGCTCCCGTTTTTTGCCTGAAGGAACCTCATATGAGATTACTATTACTACGTTAGTCAACAAAGACAATGAAGAGCCAAAATTTGATGGAAATATAAATATAGATTGGAGTGAGGAGAATGTTGAAAATTTAAAGTTCGAACTTTCCGATTATATAAAATGCGTGGCACCACTAATCACATCAGAACCAGAACTTGAAATTTGAAAAAGTTGTTAAAGAAACTCCCATGACAGAAAGAATCGATTTCAAGGTAGGGGACTCGGTAAGATTGCTTCGAGTACCAGAGCAGGACGTCAACGATAAACTTAGCAATAGTGAGCCAAGTGAGAGATTGGCTACTGCTAAAATTTTCGAAACCATGATCGAGCAAACACCGATTGTCATCATCGATCAAGTAGACGAGTATAATCAACCGTGGTTTTCTGCCCGGGTCATCGTTGATGGTCAGTTTGAAAATCATTCATTGGCAATAATGGATGAAGAGTCATGGGAGGTTGTGTATCAAAACAACGGGAACTCAGAACCTCCTAAAGAACATGAGATAGCTAAAGTCAAAGTGTCAATTGACAGGGTCATGGAAGAGTTCGAAGAAGATTATTTGAAACTTTCTGAAGAATCAGAAGTGTTATTTGAGGCTCAGGAAGCATTAAATCAGAAATATGAATCTCTGGATAAAACCACAGGTTTGAGTCTCTTGTTTAAAAAGATGGAGTATCTAGAAGGTGGGGGCTGAGTATTCCCCCCCTTCTTTTTCTATATCGATTCTTCTGAGACTGGAGGGACTGATGAGGAAGAGGAGCAAGACGGGATAGTCAAAGTAAACATAGCTCCACCGTATTGACTATCGTCGACCCGTATTTTCCACCCTAGAATTTTCGCAGCACTCATGGTAATGGTTAAGCCTAATCCAAATCCACCGGACTGAGTGTTTCTGCTCTTATCCAAACGGGAGAAAGCTAAAAATATTTCTCTCCTTTTGTCTTCTGGGATTCCGGAACCATCGTCATGAACAGAGACTAAAGTGTGCTCTTTTTGCCGATCGATATGTACCCATACACCTGATTTAGTATATTTTTCAGCGTTTTTGAGTATGTTATCCAAAACTAGTTGGGCCAGAGTTTGTTCTGTGTCGATAAACACAGGTGTTTGCGAACTGACGATCATCTTTCCTTTGTCTGGAGAATGAACACGCAATCTGCTTTGAACGAACTCGACTAGTTCAATATGAATCAGTTTCAATGATGAACGGTTGCTTTCAGTCGGTGCTAGTTTAGCAACGGTAACGATATTAACTGTGAGTTGGTTTATCTCTTCTATATAGTCATCGATATCATTGAATATTGGTTGTTTCGATTCTGGGAGAGATCTTCTCGCCAGATCGCAGGTAAGCTGAATCCGGCTCAATGGGGTTCTGATTTCATGAGAGATAGCCTGAGCAAATATCTGAGTTTGTTTAATTTTGTCCTCTATCTCATTCGCCATTTCGTTAAAACTGATAGCGAGTGTTGATATAGGGCGAGGAACTTGTTCATTGGCTCGTATGCTTATATCGCCATTACCAAAGGATCTGTATGTCACTAATAGCTTTCTGAGATAACCATCAAGTCTTCTGATCGGAAGATATATGGTGAGTGCCAGTGCAATTCCCATGGCAAACAGCAGTGACAAAGTAAAAATGATTTCTGTGTCTTTATACCATTCTACTTCCGGAACAAAAAAATCACGGTTCTCACTAAATACCAACGAGTATTCCGTGTCTTCCAAGTCAAAAATTGCAACGTACAGACCTCGTTCTTTTACATAAACCGGAACATTGTCAGTCAGGCTTATAAACTCACAATCAGGACAAGGGGACTGACCATTCCACTTAGGGATAAGCTCAAAATCAAAGATGTAAAACGAAACGCTCTTTTTTTCTAGTAACTCTTTATACAGGTTTGCATCGATTCCTTCTGATACCGAGTTAACATGCGATAAGTGTTTTTCTGTAAAAAACCTTGCATCTTGTAAAAATCGCTCGGCTTCTGAAGTGAAAAAGAACTGGCTTCCCAGAAATGCAAAAATAGTGGCGGTTAAAACGAGTCCAGCGATGATGCTGATATAAACTCGGGTAAAAAGTGAACCGTAGTTTTTAATTATCGACAAGGGCGTACCCCTTACTTCTGATGGTTTTAATCACGACATGTTCGATTCCGCTGGTTTGCAGTTTTTTTCGTAAGCCAGAAATCCGCATGTCGATCGTTCTGTCGCTACTTTTATACTCAATTCCTCTGACGGCTTTACAGCAATCTTCACGAGATACGGGGTGGCCGTAATTCTTAAAAAGTACAGAAAATACATCGAACTCAGAATCTGTCAGTTTTATCTCCATACCATTAAAAAAAGCGCGTTTAGCATCATCATCGAGTCTTAACGAGTTGTTAATACATGATGATGCAGCGATTTGAGGGTTACGCCTTAGCATAGCTTCTATTCGCGCCAGCAGAATATTCGCCTTAACAGGTTTGGTAACATAGTCATCTGCCCCAAACTTGAAGAGGCTAACTTCGCTGAGTTCATCTGCTGAGGCAGTAATAACAATAATCATCCCATTATAGAATGTACGGGCACTTTGACAGATCTCCGCACCACTCATACCGGGAAGCATCAAATCAAGCAGGACGATATCAGGTTGATACTCACGTATCGCATCTATTGCCAATGCTCCATCACTCACGATTTGGGTAGAATAGCCTTCATCGGAAAGGTACATTTTTAATAGCTTCGCAATTATCAGGTCATCTTCAACAATAAGTATTTTTCGTCCCACAGCATTACTACCTTTCACAGAAGTTTATTTATCCATTTAGTTAGGCTCATTAGTGAATCGCAGATTTTGCAATCTAGGTATCTGCATGAAACACAACTCTTACAAACCCTTACAAAGCAAATCATAACATTCAGTAAAATTATATACTGTTTAGCTAATTGTAATTAGGTAAGACACCCCAATACTGGAACTGTTCAGTGACATAATCTGTTTCATTTATACATGTTAATTATAAGTTAATTAATACGCTCCTTGTGGGTTTTGTTGCATATGGATGGGACGTGCTAACTTCGTTTAACCTTCCGTTTTATTAAGTTTTCCATCCAACATTTTGGGATGGTTAAACACACAAATATCGGTCATTAGAAGCCGAATTTATCTAGACTGAAAGGTAGTTTTATGAAGAAGCGAATTGTTGTTCCCCTGTTGTCACTTGCTCTTACCGCATGTGGGATGGATCTTGCCATTATGGATAAGTCTGAAGCGGTAAAGGCCGAGCCTGAGATACCGGTAAAAACCAGTGGAGATTTTTGGGGATTTGGCAGAGAGGGCACTTTTGAAGTAGCAGGACTTTATCATGGCAAATACAGTCGTGACATCTCGGAATCAAATTGGTTTTTCAACCGTATTAACATTAAAGATGGCAGTTTGGTCGCTGAGGTAACCAAGAATAGTGACAACACCACCTGGCTGTTAGTGTGCAGTGGGGGAGGTACTTCTGTACATTATTTAGGTGTGGATTTTGGCGGTGTTGACCCATACACATGTAAGATCTCTCTAAACGATAAGCCTGTTGGTGAGTACAAAATGGAACCGGATTCGAGCTTTATCAAAATTGGTATCGAGAAAAAAGAAACGGGCTTTATGCGCCTTGGTAATGACCTGATGAATGTAGAAACAGTGCACTCCAGTGATAGCCTTATGATGCCTGTTGAGATGGCCCTTGGATATAGCTTTAAGCTTGGTAGTGGGGAAGTCGCAGCAACACAATCAAACGGTATGATTACTATTCAAATGTTAAGCACATTGACCGATTCGCAGAAGGATACTGTGGTTGTTGGTAGCATCGCAAGCGCGCTGAGCTGGCGTCCAGACGAAGAATAATGAAAAGATTAGTCTTCACTCTTGCAGGCCTTGCTTTAACCGTCAAACTGGCGGTTATTGTAATGGCCGAAGAAGAAAACGTAACTGCGCCAGAAGAAATTATCGAGGGTTGCTATAGCCAGCGGTATGTCATCACAGATTATGCGACTGAGAGTTCAGAAACCAAAACCAGCTACTTGCAAATAACAAAGTCAGAAGGTACATACCACCTCAAGGGCTGGATTTGGGGAGATAACTATCATGTCTGCGATATCCTGGTACCTGATGGAGAGACCCAAGGTAATATGGAATACGCTGATGGCGTGCTCACATTTAGCGTTATAGATGAAGAGTATGGCATCAACTGCAATCTGGAAATGATAAACGGTATTAACGGCATCACTGTTCGTGACCGTAATTATCATTGTACAGATCAGGTGTTCTATTGTGGTGTAAGAGTGGGATTGGATGGGCTTAGGTTAAAAAGTACACCTAACCAATGTGAAGATTCTTAGCTGTATTTCTGGGAGGAGAAGAAATGTAGCTTTGTTATAGCTGAACTGTATCTTTTTCGTAGATTTGTATCCAATTTTCGTAGTTTTGTGCAGTGATCAAAATAGCCGCTTTTTTTAACATATTCTCATCATAACGAGAGGGTGAAAATGTGATAATCAAATTAATAGCGAATACTATAAAAGTTGTTGTCGGGATATAAAGTAGGTTTTTATGAAAAAGTACCACTTCTCTTCATTAACTGAGCATCATGAAGCGTTAGGTTTTCCCAAGCCAGAGCATCCACTGCTAAGTGTGGTTCATATTAGCAGTAAGGACAAAGGAGGCGTACTTGCTTGCAAAAAAGATGACGATATCGTTGTTTCTACCGACTTCTATTCTATCTCGATTAAGCGAATCATTTCCGGTGAGGTCTTCTATGGCCGTACAAAATATGACTGCAACAATGGCACGATGATATTTACAGCGCCACAACAAGAACTTCGTACTAAAGGTATAAAAGTTCAGTCAGAAGGGCGCCTGATTATGTTTCATGAAGATTATGTTCGGGGCCATCCTATTCAGGAGCAAATAAAAAAGTACCACTTTTTTAGCTACGCTATTAATGAAGCTTTACACCTATCGCCTAAAGAAGAAAAGCAAATCACCGATCTTTTTGATGCCATTGAAACTGAGTACCACAACAATCAGGATGAGTTTACCAAAGAGCTTATTCTGGATTTGGTTACAACACTACTGAGGTATTCAAACCGCTATTACCATCGCCAGTTCTTGATGCGAAAAGAGAGTCAGAACTCACTTTTCGAGAGATTCAGGAAAGAGCTGGAAGATTCTTTAAACGTAAAGCCAGGAACAGATCCGGTTATTCCTTCAGTAGAAGAGCTCGCTAATAGCCTGCACGTGACGGCTCGATATTTAAGTGATGCACTAAAAGTTGAAACAGGGAAAACAGCGAAAGACTGGATTCACCTCGAACTGATCGATTCAGCTAAAGATTTGTTGTTATCCTCAAATGTTTCCGTTTCGGAAGTGGCTTACCGGCTTGGTTTCGAGTATCCAAACTATTTTGCCCGGCTGTTTAAAAAGAAAGTAGGACTTACTCCTTCTCAATACCGCAACCAGATTCACTAATTTTTATGAATAAGATGATACGTATATTTTTCGTTCTAGTTTTGTTGGGCATTGCTGCTGGGTGTTCAAACTCTTCACATCGCAACGCTTTAAATGATTCGCAAGATTACTATAACTACATACAACCCAGCTTTGCCGACTATCTAAAAGAAACGAGAGCGTGGTTAACAGCAAATCGAGGTTATGTAACATCTGACCATGAAAAAGAAATCTCGATGAATATGCCGTTTGAACTCATGCCTGAGATGCCAACGGATAAGGCTGTATTGTTGGTTCATGGTTTAGGGGATTCACCTTACAGCTATTCTGATTTGGCAGTGACGTTGAAAGAGCAGGGTTTTTATGTACAGACATTGCTTTTGCCAGGGCACGGGAGCAAGCCCGAAGATTTAATGTTGCCTCGTTATCAGGATTGGCAGGAAATCGTAGATCACTACACCAATTTACTGAAACAAAAGTATGACCAGGTATGGTTAGGTGGTTTTTCCACAGGAGGAAACCTGGTCACCATTCACGCTATCGAACAAGGCGGCGTGGACGGCCTTATATTGGTGTCTCCAGGACTTCAGTCAAAAGCACCTATATTAGAAAAATTTGCACCGCTGGCTGCTCTGTTCTTTGATGGCTATACAGAAGAAGAGACTAACCTTGCCAGATATAACTCTGCTCCGCTCAACGGTGCGATAGCTTATAGTGACAGTGCTTCGAGAGTTAGGAGCCTACTTAAAACCAAAACAGTAACCATTCCTACGTTAGTGGTGATAAGCGAAGCAGATAGCATTATTGATCCAGTGGCGGTAAGAGATTTGTATTCTGAACGCTTTGATAATCCTAATAACCGACTGATCTGGTATGGAGAGTCAGAACAGGATTCATCTTCTATTGAAGTTCTGACTATGCACCTCTATAACCATAAGATCAGTACTGGTTCACATATGAGCCCAATTTTTGCGCCTTCCAATGCTTACTATGGCGAGAATGGTGAAAAGAGAATGTGTATGAACAGTTTTAGTGATGAAGCGACAATGCGCTGTAACAACGGTGAAGAAGTATGGTTCTCTGCATGGGGCTATGAGGAAGAGGGGAAGATTCATGCAAGGCTTACCTGGAATCCTTATTACGCTGAACTAGAGCAAAGTATTCGCAGAATAACGCTGTCAGACAAGTACACAACTATAAAACAGTAACGTGTCACCAAATCGTCTAATTAATATAAGTGGAATATAGACCTAACTCGTTCTATATTTCTTAAATTGATTTAGATGTACTGTAAGAGGTAGATATGACAAGAAACTGGGGAGTTTTATGTATTTTATTGACCAGTTTCAGTATCAGCTTCTTTGTCCGTTCCGAAAGCATTTTAGTTGTAGAAAGCTATCACTCTGAGCACCCTTGGGATCAAAGCTACAAACAGGGCCTGCAAGAGGTCTTGGGTGAGCATTTTGTGCTCTCTTACTATGAAATGGATACTAAGCGTATCCCAAGGGAGCAGTATCAGGAGCGAGCTGACGCTGCCTGGAAATTGTATCAGGAATACTCTCCTGTACTTGTCGTCATCGCCGACGATAACGCACTAGAGGCGTTAGCCCCTCGCTTTTTGAAAACCAATACTCCTGTTGTCTATCTTGGTATTAATGCGAATCCGAGAAAGTATGGTGTAGCAAATGCGCCAAACTTTTCTGGTGTGATTGAACGTCCTCTTTTAAAACGTTCTGTACTGATGTTGAACAAATTCATGTCAGTGAAAAAGGTACTGGTTTTGTTCGATGAGAGTGAAACCAGTAATGTCATCCTTGAAGATATTTTTTACGGTAAAAAGCAGGCTCAGATGGAAGGAATGGTTCTGGATATCAAACTTATCCAGAATACGACCGAATGGAAAAAGCAAGTGCTAACCGCTAAAGAACATGGGTATGACGCGCTGGTCGTCGGGTTATACCACACGCTGACTGATGAACAAGGTGATCACATTAATTCAGAGGACGTTATCCGATGGACTTCTTTAAATACTAAAGTACCTTCGTTTGGTTTTTGGGATTTTTCAGTCGGCAAGGATAAGAATGTCGGTGGTTATGTTGTGTCGGGATACGAAGAGGGCAAGTTAGCTGGCCAGATTGCATTAGGTATGTTGCAAGGAAAGCGTGTCCGGGTAAGGCCACAAAGTGGAGGGCAGGGCGCATTCCTGTTTAGCCAATATCAGTTAAGCAAATGGAACATTACGCTGCCTCCTGAGATTTTCAATCAGTCCCAAATACTAGAGTAAAGGGGCTAGGCTACCACTGTTTTTGCGATAATCTCCCTTAACCAGCGATTCTTATCATCACCCTGTTGTGCCTTTAGGTAAATCAAGCTGATATCAAAATCAGGCACTGAAATCGGAGGGCTCAGCGCTTTAAGTGCATGGCTGTACATCTCTGTTTCCGCAAACCGTTTGGGCACCACACATAAAAGTTTTCTTCCTAATAACAAACGTCTAATGGTCAGGAAGTTTCTTGAAGTAACAGCAACTCGCCTTTTGCACCCAAGAGATGCTAGTTCCTTATCCACCTTCGTTTCGATTTTGCCATCCGGACTGACTAAAGCGTGCTCCACAGCAACAAACTCTTCAACGGATATTGTGTTCTCGAACGGGACTGTTTCTGGATCAAATAAACAGAGGTGCTGCTCTGTGTAGAGTTTTTCTGAAGCAAACCGCTGATCAAGGTTATCGATACTGCCGATAACCGCATCAACGTGTTCACGTTCAACAATAGAGCTGTAATTTCCTCTGTTGACATTGAAAAAACGAACTTGTGACTGAGAAGAAACCTCACCAATGGCATCGTATAAAGCAGGAGCGAACAGTTGTTCCGCGTAGTCGGTTAAGCCTATTTTCCAGACGCCCTTGAACTCAGAGGCTGAAAACTCAGGTTGTATCAGCAGGTCATTCTTTATCGATGCCAATAATCCATCAATCACTGGAGCAATGTTTTTCGCCCGTTGAGTTGGTTCCATTCGAATACCTACACGTTCGAAAAGACGATCATCAAATAGTCCTCTAAGTCTTTGAAGTGTATAGCTCATAGCGGATTGGCTGACAAAACATTGTTCAGCGGCTTGGCTGACACTTTGGCACTGATATAGCGCCTGAAACGCGACAAGTAAGTTAAGGTCTACGTCTTTCCAGTTAAAAGCTTTCACTTAAAATGCCTCTCATCCAGTTTGATTCATAGTGAGTATGAAAACTATCAATTTGAATCATTTTATGACTTTTTTTACAGTGATTCTACTTTTCAAATTGAGTAGTAAGTAATGTGGTCAATATTTAAAACTTTCTTTTTTCTTGGCTGGATAAGCTTTGGTGGGCCGGCTGCTCATATCGGATATTTTAGGCAGAACTTTGTAGAAAAGCGTAAATGGTTAGATGACAGTGAGTACGCTCAGATAGTCGCGCTAAGTCAGTTTTTACCGGGGCCAGGTTCTAGTCAGGTTGGATTTGCACTCGGCTATAAAAAAGGTGGACTTGCTGGGGCTTTTGGTGCGTTTCTGGGTTTTACTTTACCTTCAGTAATGATCATGTTGCTACTGGCGATGGTCAGTAGCCGATTACTTGATTCTGAAATGTATCAGGCCGTTGTGCATAGCCTTAAGCTATTTGCAGTTGTCGTCGTTGCTGATGCAACCTTGGGGATGTACAAAAACTTCTGTAAAACCAAGCTGACTTCAGGTCTGTGTGTTACTACCGCTATTGCTCTGTTGTTGCTCCCTCAAATTAGCACTCAGATAATCGTCTTGTTGATTGTCGGACTTATTGGCAGCCGTTTTCTGGTTAGTTCACCGACAAAAGTAATTGAACCCTTTAAGCCTTCCGTTCTGCCACTGCTGTTGTTTGCGTTGCTGCTGTTCGGACTTCCTCTGTTTGCTCATTATCAACCACTTCTGGGGATATTCAGTGACTTCTTTCAGGCAGGTAGTTTGGTATACGGTGGTGGTCATGTTGTGCTTCCATTGCTTCAGGGGTTGGTTGGCGATCAGGTTTCTCAAGATGCCTTTCTGACGGGATATGCTGCTGCCCAAGCCGTTCCTGGGCCCATGTTCACGTTGGCGACTTATATTGGTTATGAGATGTCGGCAACACCTGTATTAGGCGCTTTGGTTGCGACTGTCGCTGTGTTTTTACCTGGATTTTTGCTTCTTCTCGGTGTTCTGAAAAACTGGGAAAGACTGGCAGGTAAACCAAGAGTTGCGGGTGCTATAAATGGCGTTAACGCTTCTGTCGTTGGGCTTTTGTTGGCTGCTCTGTACCAGCCAGTATTTAGTAGTGCTGTGAGTTCACCTGTGGATATCGCTATTGTTATTGCAGGGTTCTACCTTCACAAGAAGCTTAATCTTTCCGTTCTATGGACAATTTTGTTCTTTGTTGTGATTGGCGCTGTCATTTAGATTGGTTAACCCACAAAATAAAACCCTCACAAGTTGCTTGTGAGGGTTGATTCGTTCGGTAGAGTGAACTTATTTAGTCAATCAAAGCGTATTCTTCTTTAAGAACCTTAATGATTTCAGCTTTAGGGTTGTCACTTAGAACGATTTTCTTACCCGTGATTTTCTCGGCAATACCGATATAGGTATCAGAAACCATCTGCATCGCATCAAGTGGCAGTTCGTTATCACGTGCTAGTGCACTTCTTTCGTCCATACGATCTTTGTTAAGAAGGATATCTGGGTCAGGGAAGTGATTAAGCAGGAACTGACGGAAGCCTTCTTTTGAATTCTCTACGATATTGCCAGCATCATACTCTGACTTATCCCAGATACGTGAAGAGTCTGGTGTACCCACCTCATCCATATAGATGAGCTTTTCATTGCCTTTTGAATCGGTAACATAGCCAAACTCAAATTTGGTATCAACAAAGATCTGATCAATGTCCGTCAGTGCTTTGCTGATCACACCAAAACCTTCTTTTAACAACTTCTCATACTGAGGAATATCTTCAGCTTTTGAAAAGTTAAAGGCTTCGAAGTTCTCTTCGATGTTTTTACGTGAAATGTTTACATCATCAGCCTCAGGAACACCCTGTATACCCTTAAGAATACCTTTTGTTGATGGGGTGATTAGAAGTTCTGGTAGTTGTTTGTCTTTTTCCAGCCCTTCAGGAAGCTGAATGCCACAAAACTCACGCTCGCCTTTTTCATAAGCACGCCACATTGAACCGGTAATATAACCGCGACAGATCGCTTCAATCATCACGGGTTTTGCTTTTTGTACAATCCAAACAAATGGGTGAGGAATATCGAGAATATGGCTGTCAGCCAGGCCACTGTCTTTAAAAAGTTGGAACCAATGGTTTGAGATAGCGTTGAGTGCAGCACCTTTCCCAGGAATACCTTTCAATCCATTCTCACCACGCCAGATACAATCAAATGCAGAAATACGATCACTGATAACCATAATGGCAAGTGGAGCATCGTCTGCAACATCATAGCCTTTGTCTTTAATCAATCGCTTGCTGTCTTCTTCAGTCAGCCAGTATACAGAGCGTACTTTGCCGCTATGAACAGGCTTATCTGTGCGAATTGGAAGGTCATCATTTACTGCTAGAACTTGATCGGCGAGATTCATCGAAAGATTCCTATTATTAATCCGAAAATAGGGTATAGCTAAAGGAAAATCCTTCAGCGTCAATTGAATGAGCGCATCATACCAGAACTACGACAACCTTCCAGAGAAAAAGCAAACGTTTGCCTTTTTGGTGTTCTATTGGTTTGGGAAATAGAAAATGGGATTAACAAATAAAGAAAAGGCTACAGGAAAGTCTGTAGCCAAACAAAAAGGCATGAGATAAAAATGTGAATTTAGTGTATCGAGGATGCAGATAAGAAAAATACCTCACATCCATATTCAGCTGCGCAGTCTAAAATCTTCGACTTCGCCTGATGAGATAGATGACAACTTGCCACTACAGCGCTAGCAGTACGAGCCTGAATTGCCTTGAGCACAATCTCTTCTTCGCTGAAGTTCATAGAAGGTTTCATATGAATGATATTGTTGCAGTTAATACCATGTCCGGAAAGATCAGACTGCACTGGGCGAGGGCAGTTAGCAGTAAACAAAATCCATAAACGCTTGTGTGAAAGCGCAGCTAATTGCTGATACATATCGGTATTAACCGTAGGTAGAGCAGAGTTGTTACCCATCATTGGGCGGTCAATATAGGTGTGTAGCTGAGAATAGTTGTTTACTTGAAGCATAATACTGTTTTCCTGTACATACTGTATAAGTAAACAGTAGTGTATATTCACACAGTTTGCAACTATAAAAACGACTGTATTTTGGTCAATGTGATGTTGATCTATTCAGGAAAGGCAAATAGCAGACATAAAAAAGAGCCGCGATATGCGGCTCTCTATCCAATCCGTTGGAGTACAGCTTGCTTGACTATGCTTCCGTAGCGTGTTTTCTCAAAGCGAGTTCGTCTATGTTGAATAGGTTCACATCGAACTTGGCCAGATCCTGACAATCTTCACAAGAGTGGTGGAATCGACCATCAACGTAGTCATGACGAATCAGTAAGCTTTGTTTTTTACACCAGTCGCAAGAGCCCTCGGTTTTAAACATACATTCTCCTTCAGATGTAGCTGCACTTAAGAGCGCTATTATTAGCGCGCGTATTATGACACAAATTCAAGGAAAATGTTAAGTAAATGTTAATCTATTTTCGGCTTTTGTAGCCCGCTACAATTTTAACGGCTGCATTGAGACGTTTCATTTCATCTTCACTGCCCCCTGCGTCTGGGTGATAGATTCGGCTTAACTTTTTGTAACGCAGTTTTATTGATTTTTCGTCGGGAACACGATTTGGGTTGAAGCCAAGTAACGAACAGGCGAGGTTGTATGACTGATCTTTGCTTTGAAGTTGGCTATGCCGTTGCAGCTTTGTCAGTTGCTCATGGGCTTTGTTCAGGTGAGTCTGGAGTGAACGTATTTTCCTTCTGTTCTCAGAAAGCTGATGTTCATATGTACCGAGTTTGCTCTCTTTTTTCTGTCTGAAGAAGCGACGTACAGTTATCACCAGAATGAATAACGCGATGGCTGAAATGAAAATCAGCACTTCATAAGGGATCTTATTATTTATGTTGGCAACGGATTTGTTGTTTTGGTTGTTCTGGTTTGATAGTGCTTCGTCGGCCGCTTGATCGAGAATGGCTATAGAGGAAACTTGCTTCTCCCTAATTCGATTAAATTGAGCCTCAAGTACTCGCGAGTATCCTTCTTCTGCTTCTGGAATACCCTTTTCATTACCGAGCTCAAACCAGTTTTCGGCAAAAATCAGGTTATCAATTGGTTTATTAGCGTGGTCTTCAAATAGCTTGCCTATTTCCGCTATGGCTTCTTTGTTACCATTCTGAATCGAGTTCAGGTACCAAAAGTGGGCTTGTTTTAACTTGTTCTCGCCATAGTAAGCTCTTCCGAGCTCTAACTGAGCGGCAGGGTTGCCTGCGTTAGCATCTTCAATGAGTTCTTCTGAAGGCGCCGCCGTTGTATTCGAGCACGCAATGAGTAGAAGTAGTGTGAAAGTGGAACGATATCTTTTGGTTACAGCTTCCATGCGTATCATTCTATTTTCCTTTTACTGCGCTACTTAAGCATTTTAGGGGCTTGTGTCCCGTCGACAGGGCGGTTAACAGAGACTCTTCTACCTTTTTTTAGACCAACTTCGTAGTCTTCGGTGATGTTTTTCATCGCTTCTTTTAACTGTTGTTTAAAGGTTTCTCTGTCTATGTTTTGAAACTCACGATCAATATAGCTGTTAATCTTATTTTGTGAGTCATCGTCTGGTGTAATCACCGGAAGTTTTTCCAGTGCGCCTTCTACCCAGCCGGAGACAAAGGAGTTAACTCGGCGGGTGACTTCCACTGAACTGGTACCGGAGCCAGCAAAGCTATTTCGAAACTGGCCCGTATGCTCGTTCATTTCGCGATAGATGATGTCGAAAGCAAAAGCAGCAAAGATAGCTCTGTCCGCTTCTCCAATAAATTCGACTCTTTTTAATCCCTTATGATTAAGCAACACAGCCTCAACACCAAACTTAGTGTTAATACCACGAATGATTCTAAGGATAGTTGAGCTAATCGAAGTAGGGAGAAGATGAGTCGACTGTGTTTTGCCCATCTTAATAAACTCAATATCGTCTTTGTCTAAACCATATTTGAGCATTAGGCGGTGTGCCATTTTTATAGCCTGAGCCGCTTCGTTTACGTTAGCGGAATTACCTAGCTCCAGACACTTAGCAATTTTCTTAAGGGCTTTCTTTTTATCCATCGAACTTACTGAATTTTGACTCTTTCTTATGAAAAGTCGACCATTTTACCGATTTTAGCGGGGGAGATAAAGAAGTAACCAAAGTTACTGAGACAACAAACAAAGAAAGCTCTTCAAATGGAAGAGCTTTCATTTCAATTTTGATAGCTACCTGTTACCTCAGACTATATGCCAAGCTCATCCAGAAGGTCATCGGCTGCTTCGTCAGCAAGTTGTGCCTGAGTACTTTGAGCTGAGTTGGCTCGATTTCTTTCTGCTTCCAGGATTGAATCAGGAGATACATCTTCTTCAACGTCAAAATCTTCTAACTGGATAAACTCAGTTTTATCCATGGCTAATTCCAAATAGAAAATGTTGTTGTTTGCTGTAGAGAAGGTCACACGTCTTGCTTGTGGGCGATCTAAGTTGGTATCAACGGAAAGCAGTACCTGTTTGTTAATGGCCAGCATCTTCGGCTGGTTTTGAGTGATGTTAGTTTTAAGTTCTTTTCGGATCTTACTAGTGAAATCCCCAACCAATTGGTTCATCAACTCGCCCAGCACGTCAGCTACATCATCAGATGTGTGTAGAATTGCCAGCTCTTCTTCAGGCATCCCCATGTTTTTCATATATGTATGGTAAAGCTCTAAAGCGGCTTGAGAAGTAAAGTTAATCACAACCAAACCAGAGAAACCGCCATCAAATAGAACAAAGCAACCCAAATCTGGTTTTAAGCAGGTTTTATTAATTTTCTGCACCATGGCTGAATAAGAAACATTGGTACCAGTGGCAGAACTGAGAACGTCAGATACGGAATGGCAAAGTTTTAACAGAATATCTTCAGTTGTTACTACAGTATTTTTCTTCATAAGTTCTCGCAAGGAAAAGCGGGTGATATTCATGTCAGTATGGATAAAAAAGACTAGTACGTCATGTGATTTCATTCGGCTTTTCTGTTTTGTTCGCAATTCAAATGTTGTAAAGTGACGTGAATCAAAAATTACAAAAAATCAGACAGTTCAATTAAGAACTAAGATTCAAACACTAAGACCCGAATAGAGTGGAATTATATATATCGGGGCAGGAAGCGAGATGTTACCAAGATTAGCAAGTCAGACGGACGTCGATCCCGTCGTATTAAAATACCTTGAAGAACTTCAACAAGCTGGTTTTACTGGCGATATCGAAACACAATACTCAAGTCGATTAGCGGTTGCGACCGACAACAGTGTATACCAACAGTTGCCTCAAGCGGTTGTTCACCCAAGAACGACGGAAGATGTGGTCCTGATTGGTAAAACGGGCAACAAGCCTGATTACGACCGAGTTACTTTCTCTCCCCGAGGTGGTGGTACTGGTACTAATGGTCAGTCTCTGACCAAAGGGATTATCGTTGATCTGTCTCGCCATATGAACAAGGTGCTGGAGATCAATACCAAAGAAGGCTGGGTTCGTGTTCAGACTGGCATTGTTAAAGATCAGCTCAATGATGCGATTCGTCCTCATGGCTTTTTCTTCTCACCTGAGCTTTCAACCAGTAACCGAGCAACACTTGGTGGCATGATCAATACGGATGCTTCGGGTCAGGGCTCTCTGGTTTACGGTAAAACATCCGATCATATCCTTTCTTTGCAAGCCGTTTTTGTCGATGGTTCTTTGTATGAAACAGACGACAGCTATGGGTTGCCTACCGAAGGTGAGTTTGCCCACGAAGCGTATCAGGTGACGAAAGGTGTCTGTACAGACAAGCGAACTCAGATTGTAGATAAGTTTCCACCTTTAAATCGTTTCTTAACGGGTTATGACCTAAAAAATGCGCTATCTGATAAAGGTGAGTTTGATCTGACTCGAGTTCTGTGTGGCTCTGAGGGCTCTCTTGCCTTTATAACTGAAGCTAAGCTGAATCTTACACCAATTCCAAGAGTTCGTACTCTGGTAAATGTAAAGTATGACAGCTTCGATTCTGCGCTGAGAACGGCTCCTTTTCTTGTTAAAGCGAATGCGCTTTCTGTTGAAACCATTGATTCAAAGGTTTTGAACCTGGCAAAACAGGATATCGTCTGGCATTCGGTGAAAGAGTTGCTGACTGATGTGCCGGATAAAGAGATGTTGGGCATTAACATTGTTGAGTTCGCTGGACAGGATGAATCAGAAGTCGCCCAGAACGTTCAGGCTTTGGCAGACCAACTAGACAAGATGGTTGCTACCAACGAAGCAGGTATTATCGGTTATCAGATATGTGACGATCTGGCGAGTATTGGCCGAATTTACGGCATGCGTAAAAAGGCAGTTGGTCTTCTAGGGGCCGCGAAAGGTAGAGCCAAGCCAGTAGCGTTTGCGGAAGATACCTGTGTACCACCTGAAAATCTCGCTGATTTTATTGTTGAGTTCCGGGAGTTGCTTGATAGTAAAGAGCTGCAATACGGGATGTTCGGTCATGTTGATACGGGGGTATTACATGTTCGCCCGGCACTGGATCTTTGCGACCCGCATCAGGAAGAACTGATGCAGGAGATATCAGACAGAGTCGTTGCTTTGGTTGCCAAGTATGGTGGCTTGATGTGGGGAGAGCACGGAAAAGGGTATCGATCTGAATATGGTCCCGAGTTTTTTGGAGAAGAGCTGTTCACTGAGCTAAGACGCGTGAAAGCAGCCTTTGACCCTCGTAACAAGATGAACCCAGGCAAGATCTGTACACCCTTGGAAAGCACCGAAGAGCTGGTGAAAGTCAATGGTATAAAACGCGCGTTCTTTGACAGACAAATTGATGTTGAAGTGCGCGACAGTTTTAAACTGGCGATGGAGTGTAATGGTAACGGTCTTTGTTTTAACTATGACACCAGTTCACCAATGTGTCCTTCCATGAAGGTGACTGCAGATCGTCGCCACTCTCCAAAGGGAAGAGCGGGATTGGTCCGTGAATGGCTACGTCAGTTAACAGAGCAGGGTATTGATGTTCTGGATCTGGAAAAGCAGACGCTGGAGAAAACCCCGACGGTTAAAGTTCTGATTGACCGCGTCCGTAATAGTGTGAACAAACGTCACGAGTACGACTTCTCTCATGAAGTTTATGAAGCGATGAATGGCTGTCTGGCGTGTAAGGCGTGTGGTACTCAGTGTCCGATCAAAGTGGATGTGCCAAGCTTCCGTTCGCGCTTCCTGAACATTTACTACTCTCGTTACCAAAGACCAGCAAAAGATTATCTAGTCGCAAATATTGAGACAATGCTTCCATTGATGGCTCGCATACCAAAGGTGGTAAATGCGACGTTGTCACAAAAGTGGGTGCAAAACCTGACAGCTGCTTCTGTCGGCTATATTGATGCGCCTTTGTTAACTGTTCCGACCTTGAAAAAACGTTTGAGTGGTTTGTCGGTAGAAGAGTTCGACCATCAGACTCTTCATCTTCTTTCAGATGAAGAAAAGCAAAAGCATGTTTTGATTGTACAGGATCCTTTCACCTCTTATTACGATGCTCAGGTTGTGGAAGATTTCGTCAAACTGGTCGTAAAGTTGGGCAAGAAGCCTGTGGTTTTACCGTTTAAGCCAAATGGTAAGGCGCAGCATATTAAAGGCTTCCTGAAACAATTTACTTCTACTGCGGTAACAACATCTGAGTTTTTATCTCAGGTGGCAGAACTTAATATTCCAATGGTTGGTGTCGATCCTGCGTTGGTGCTTTGCTATCGAGATGAGTATGCAGATATTCTGGGTGAGCAGCGTGGAGATTTTGAGGTCCTGAACGTACACGAGTGGATGATGAACAACCTGGATTCATTTAATCCGGGGCAACCTTCTAACCTACCGCCATGGTATCTGTTTGCGCACTGTACTGAAAAAACTCGCATGCCTAACTCAGAAAAAGAGTGGGCAACCATCTTTAAGTTCTTTGGTGGTGTGCTTGAGCCCGTATCTGTTGGTTGTTGTGGGATGGCTGGTACTTTTGGTCATGAAGCCGATAAGCTGCAAATGTCTACAGATATTTACGATTTAAGTTGGAAGCAGAACTTTGAGAAGCTTCCGAAAGAGCAGTGTCTGGTAACAGGTTATTCATGTCGAAGTCAGGTTAAGAGAACGGAAGAGACCTATTCGAAACACCCGCTTCAAGCCCTGTTGCAGTTGGTTGGCTAGCGTAAGAAGGAGATACAGATGGATGCACTTAAACTGAAAATACCGCCAGTGTTTGTGTTTCTGGTCTGTATCGCGCTTATCTACTTTCTTGATAAAGCGCTGATTCCGTTTTCGATTGAACTGCCAGGGCGCTATCTGGTGTTTGCTTTCTGCTTTATTACAGCAGGAGTGTTTGGATTAGCTGGTATATATGAGTTTAAGAAAGCTAAGACATCCGTACACCCAGTCGATATTGATAAAGCGACAACCGTTGTCGATAGCGGAATATATAAACTGTCCCGTAATCCAATGTACTTTGGATTGCTTCTGCTTTTACTTGGCTTTGCCTACATTTTGCAGAACATCTTAAGCTTGATGGTGTGTCCGTTGTTTGTGCTATACATGAATCATTTTCAAATCATTCCAGAAGAGCAGCATCTGGCAACGAAGTTTGGTGAAAATTACAATCACTACAAAGAGCAAGTTCGAAGATGGATATAAGCGCTTAAAGGATGTTAGTTACAGAAATAAAGAAGGCCTGCAAAACTGCAGGCCTTTTGAAATCAACTAGATAGTAGGCTTTATGCCATTACTGGTTCTGCTGAGAACTTAGAAAGAAACTGTTCTTTGCGCTCGTTAAAGCGGGAAACCAGATCATCGATGGAATCTTGATTGTAAGGTTTTAGGCCACTCGCAACCATACGCTTAACACCTTTACCTACAATTTCACCATCTTCCTTAAAATCGAAGTTTAGTGTTACGACACCGCGCTTACCTTCGATATCGAAAGTTGCACCAGCGAACTCTACTTCTGGGTGCTCAAGGTCTAGTCGGTCAAATTCCACTTCCATGCTCTCATAGATAACAAGCGGACGTTGACAGTTGATCATCATCTGCTTTTCTTCCATTAGAGGAACCATGATGTGAGGGAAGTTCATCCCAGAGAACTTAACGTAGCTCTTTACCACGTGTTCAATAAACTCAGGGTTGGTATTGCATTCACCCTCGTGAGTCATATGCAGGTACTCTTTACCATTGGCATCAACAACCGCACTTTCGTGCTCGCCCTTGTTTTCAACGCTCAGGTTAATACCTTCATTCACCATTCCGGAGAAGTCGAAGCGCATTTTCTGGCTTATACCCTCTTTTTTAAGCAGTACAGCAAATAACAGATCGCCTGGTACACAGAAGCGCTTGTTATCTTCATCGTGGATTGGGTTGAAGTCGCCAGCTACTTTTTTTGCAAAGTGGCTTGCTTGCTGTTTAGTGAACTGAAATTGCTCGCTGATCGCTGAAAAGTAAGGTTTTAAAAACATAATTATCTTAGGGTTGCCAAAAACGGGCGGATTATAACTGACTTCCATTGTGTAAATGGTCTATCCAGTGAGAATGCGGTCATTTTTTTGTTAAATAATAATGATGAGCTATCGAGAATGCCCGCTTACACTAACCGCTTAACAAAGTCTTTGGGCTGAAGTTAACTCCTGTACTACTCGCATGTTAGTTCCACCGGGCACACTCGATATCCCATCAGCACTAATAGCGGAGATGCTACCCTTGTTCCAGCGCTTTAGCGCGGTATTGTAATAAATCCTTCTTTGCATTCAGCGGATTAGATAGGTAGAATCGCTCCTCTTGGAGATTGTCCGGTATACGTATTACCGAGTGGCGATCAAAAAGATTTATTTTCAATTATTTTAGATGAACATGTGTTGCTTAGTGTGCAACACCACTGTAAAGGACATAACATGCCTGTAATTACTCTTCCTGACGGTAGTCAACGTCAATTCGATAACCCTGTTTCTGTATTACAAGTCGCTGAATCTATTGGCCCTGGTCTTGCGAAAGCAACCATTGCTGGTCGTGTAGATGGTGAGCGTCGTGATGCTTGTGATTTGATCGAAAATGATGCTGCTCTGGAAATCATTACTAATAAAGATAATGATGACGGCCTTGAGATTGTACGTCACTCTTGTGCACACCTTCTTGGTCACGCTATTAAGCAGCTATTCCCTGAAACTAAAATGGCGATTGGTCCAACCATCGACAACGGTTTCTACTATGATATCGATCTTGAACACTCTCTGACTCAAGAAGATCTTGATGCGCTTGAAAAGCGTATGAAAGAGTTAGCGAAAACCAAGTATCAGGTTATCAAGAAAAACGTTAGCTGGCAGGAAGCACGCGATACTTTTGAAGCGCGTGGTGAAACATACAAAATGGAGATTCTGGACGAAAACGTATCTAAAGATGATCGTCCGGGTCTTTACCATCACGAAGAATACGTTGACATGTGTCGCGGCCCACACGTGCCGCACATGGGTTTCTGTCAGCACTTCACTCTGCTGAACGTTGCTGGTGCATACTGGCGTGGTAACAGCGACAACAAGATGCTTCAGCGTATCTACGGTACTGCTTTCCACGATAAGAAAGCACTGAAAGCGCACCTGACTCGCCTTGAAGAAGCCGCGAAGCGCGACCACCGTAAACTGGGTAAGCAGCTAGACCTGTTCCACATGCAGCAAGAAGCGCCGGGTATGGTGTTCTGGCACCATAACGGTTGGTCTGTATTCCGTGATCTGGAAGTATTTGTTCGTGAAAAACTGACTGAATACGATTATCAGGAAGTAAAAGGTCCTCTAATGATGGACCGCGTTCTTTGGGAACGCTCTGGTCACTGGGACAAGTACGCAGACGCAATGTTCACAACAAGTTCTGAGAACCGTGAATACGCGATTAAACCAATGAACTGTCCGGGCCATGTTCAGATTTTCAACCAGGGTCTAAAATCGTACCGTGACCTTCCACTGCGTATGGCAGAGTTTGGTTCGTGTCACCGTAACGAGCCTTCAGGTGCGCTGCACGGTCTGATGCGTGTTCGTGGCTTTACTCAGGATGATGCACATATCTTCTGTACAGAAGAGCAGATTCAGGAAGAAGTAACGGGCTGTATCAAGATGGTATACGATACATACCAGACATTCGGCTTTAATGACATTGTTGTTAAGCTTTCTACACGTCCTGAAATGCGTGTGGGTAGTGACGAAATTTGGGACCGTTCTGAAGAAGCACTTCAGGAAGCACTTAAGAACCTGGACATCGACTTTGAGATTCAAGAAGGCGAGGGTGCATTCTACGGACCTAAGATTGAATTCACTCTGTACGACTGTTTAGATCGTGCATGGCAGTGTGGTACCGTTCAGCTGGACTTCAACCTGCCGAATCGTTTAGGTGCAACTTACGTTGGTGAAAACAACGAAAGATTAGTACCAGTTATGATTCACCGTGCAATTCTTGGTTCACTTGAACGTTTCATCGGTATTCTTATTGAAGAATACGCAGGTTTCTTCCCGACATGGCTTGCGCCAGAACAGGCTGTAGTGATTAATATCACTGACAAACAGTCCGAATACGTCAAGGAAGTTACAAATAAATTGCAAAAATACGGATTTAGAGTCAAAGCGGACTTGAGAAATGAGAAGATTGGCTTTAAAATCCGCGAACATACTTTGAAGCGTGTACCGTATATGCTCGTTTGTGGTGACCAGGAAATGGAAGCCGGCGAAATCGCAGTACGTACTCGTAAGGGTAAGGACCTCGGTAAATTCAAGATTGAAGATTTCATTTCACATCTTCAAGAAGAGGTTTCTAGCCGTAAGCTTAATCTGGAGGAATAAACTATTAAAGGCGGAAGACGTGGCCAACAACAACCGGCCAAACAAAACCAGCACCGTTTAAACGGTGAAATTCGTGGCGTTCGTGAAGTACGTTTGACTGGCGCAGATGGTGAATCAGTAGGTGTAGTAAAACTTGGTGAAGCACTAGCTGCAGCAGAAGAAGCTGGTATGGATCTTGTAGAGATCAGCCCTAACGCCGAGCCACCAGTTTGTCGTGTGATGGACTATGGCAAGTTCCTCTTCGAGAAGAGCAAAGCTGCTAAAGAGCAGAAGAAGAAGCAAAAGCAGATCCAGATTAAGGAAGTAAAATTCCGTCCTGGAACTGATATTGGAGACTATCAGGTAAAACTACGCAACCTGACGCGTTTCCTTGAAGAAGGCAACAAAGTGAAGGTAACAATTCGCTTCCGTGGCCGAGAAATGGCACACCAGGACATCGGTGTCGACGTTCTAAACCGTCTGAAAGAAGATACAGTAGAATTTGCTGTTGTAGAATCTTTCCCGACGCGTATCGAAGGTCGTCAGATGATTATGGTGCTAGCCCCTAAGAAGAAGTAATTAACGGCTTTGCAAGTAATACAGCCCAGCTGCTGTAAGGCGGCTGGGTTTTATTCGCCCTAATTACTGTGTTTATTAACAAACTACAATGCGGAGTTATTCATCATGCCTAAGATGAAAACCAACAAAGGTGCTGCTAAGCGTTTCAAGAAAACTGCTGGTGGTATTAAATACAAGCACGCGACAAAACGTCACATCCTGACTAAGCGTACTACTAAGAACAAGCGTCAGCTTCGTCCAAATGCAATCCTTCCTAAGTGTGAAGTGGCTGCAGTTGTTCGTATGATGCCATACGCTTAATTCTTTTTAGTTATTTCAACAAGTTTAGTTTAGGAGACAATTATGCCTCGCGTAAAACGTGGTGTTCAGGCTCGCGCTGCACACAAAAAAGTTCTAAAGCAAGCTAAAGGTTACTACGGTGCACGTTCTCGTGTTTATCGTGTAGCTTTCCAGGCAGTTACAAAAGCTGGTCAATACGCATACCGTGACCGTCGCGCTAAGAAGCGTCAGTTCCGTCAGCTATGGATCGCTCGTATCAACGCTGCTTCTCGTCAGAATGGTCTATCTTACAGCCGTTTCATCAACGGTCTTAAGAAAGCTTCTATCGAGATCGATCGTAAGATCCTTGCTGATATCGCTGTATTCGACAAAGCTGCATTCGCAGTACTAGTTGAAAAAGCGAAAGCTGCTCTTTAATTAAGAGTTAGTTTACAGACTTTGAAAAGGAGACCCTCGGGTCTCCTTTTTTCTTTTCTGTTTTAACTGCATGTATAGTGATTGCTGGGTGCACTTGCTGTAGTAAACATGCTGCGCACTGGCTAAATAGGACCTAATTGCTTGGTAGAGAGCGGCTTAGCGGAAGCTAGTGCTCCCAGTAAGCACATAGAGTAAGCACATAGCCTGAACGCACAATTTTAGTTTTCTACTAACCGATAAATATTCCCACGATCAGTACTAAAATAAATAAACCCATCAGGGCTTAACTCTACATCGCGAATCCTTTCACCTAACTCCTCTGCGATTCTCTGTTCATCAACAATATTCTTTTTATTATCCAGAGTCAGAATATTCAAGTGAGTCAGCTTAAGAGCTCCTGCTACCAGTTTTCCGTTTAAAGAAGGATAACGCTCACCTCGGTATAGCAAAATATTACTAGGGGCGATGGACGGAATGTAAACTTTACGAGGGGATTCTATGCCTTCTTTTTCTTGGTGATCAGCGGCATCTAACGGTCCCCAATATTCTTTACCATGCGATGTAATGGGCCATCCGTAATTGGCTCCTTCTAATATAAGATTTACTTCGTCACCACCACGGGGACCATGCTCAATTGACCATAAATCACCAGTTTTTGAATCATAAAAAAGCCCCTGTGGGTTTCGATGACCAAAGCTCCATATCTCATCGAGAACACTCGCATCATCAACATATGGGTTACCACTGGGAGTAGAACCGTCTAGATTCAGGCGCAATATCGAACCTGCGTGATTAGCAGTATCCTGGCCATTCGGTCTGTCACCGCGATCACCAATGGAAATAAACACATGCCCTTTTCCGTCAAAAGCTATGCGGCTTCCAAAGTGCCTTGCCGTATTACTTGTGGATTTTGAGACAAAAATATCAGTCCATTCAGTGAGGGAACTTTGCTTTAAAGTAGAGTAGGCGAGGGCAGTTGCTGCCCCTTGTGGCGTTGACTTGCTATAGGTGAGAAAAGCTTTATCACTTATTACCGCTATATCCAGCAAGCCTCCCTGACCACGTGTGTAGATTTTATCTACAGTTGGTTGCGTTTTTATGCTTCCGTTACTGATCGTTAGCTTTTTAATACCGCCATTTCGCTCGGTGACCAGTACTGTATCTTTGTCAGGAAAAGCAAGCCCCCAAGGAACAGCAAACCCTTTACCTACCAGTTGGTAACTGTATTGGGAAGCCGCAGCAAAATGTGGTACCAGGAAAAATGACAATAAAAGTAAGTTGTAAAGCGACTTCATAAATCTCTACGTTGTTCGCTGATGAATAAGATAGATCTTAGTCTAAGCGAGGTGTTTTTCCATTAAGCGGTGCTGAATACCCGCTTCCTCATATTGTTCACCGTAAATTGTATACCCTAGTTTAGAGTAGAAGTTAACGGCATGTAGCTGTGAACCCAAATAAATACGTTTGTAGTTATTGGTTACAGCGACTCTTTCCAACTCGGATAAGATTAGCGTCCCGTATTGTTTGCCTCTGTGTTCTTTCAATACTGCGACTCGCCCGATATGCCCGTCGCTGAGTATTCTTCCGGTTGCGACGGCTTCTTTGCCAACAAATACAACGGCATGAATAGAATGGAGGTCTTGTCCGTCGAAATCAATGTCAGGATCAACATTCTGTTCCTTAGTAAATACTGTGTTTCTGATGGTTTTGATGGCTAGTTTATGAGAACTGTCGAAGCTGGTACTAATTACTTTATGATCATCCATTGTGTCTGTCTCTTTTCGAATTTTCTGGACCATTCTTACCCTCTGTATATGGCTATTTCCTATGAAAATTACAAGTTCAAATCGCGATTTAGCATTTGCATGATGAGCAATGAGAATACTTGCTGTCTAGTTGTTGATTAATTGAGCATTAGTTGGTATTTGATGCAGATTCAATTTGGCTTTAACGCTTGGTTTTATTACTATGTACAGCTATTCATGAATACATCCGTGGGCGTGTTGATCTTTCCAAATTGCAATAGTTAAAGCTTGCAATATGAAAAGACCAAAACGCCCATAAATTATGGACACTACCGAGAGGTAGATGAGGAAAAGATGCAACATCTACAAGAGATCATTGCTAACGCAACAGCCGCCATTGAAAGCGCTGATTCGTTAGTTGCACTTGATGAAGTGCGTGTTCAGTTTCTAGGTAAAAAAGGTGAGCTGACTGCTCAGCTTCAGAGCCTGGGTAAACTACCACCAGAAGAGCGCCGCAGTGCTGGTCAAGAGATCAACAAAGCAAAAGGTGCGGTTCAGCAGGCTATTGCGGCTCGTAAAGATGCGCTACAGCGTGAAGAGCTAGAGAAAAAACTCGCTGCAGAAACTATCGATGTAACACTGCCGGGTCGTCGTATTGAAAACGGTGGCCTACACCCTGTTACTCGTACTATCGAGCGTATCGAAAGCTTCTTTGGTGAGCTAGGCTTTACCGTTGAGTCAGGTCCAGAAATTGAAGATGATTTCCACAACTTTGATGCGCTAAACATTGCAGAAGATCATCCGGCTCGTACTGACCACGATACTTTCTTCTTCAATCCAAAGCTGATGCTTCGTACCCACACTTCTGGTGTACAGATTCGTACTATGGAAGAGCGTCAGCCTCCACTACGTTTTATTGCTCCTGGTCGTGTTTACCGTAACGACTACGATCAGACTCATACCCCAATGTTCCATCAGGTAGAAGGTATGCTGGTTGACGAAAACGTAAACTTCGCACAGCTTAAAGGCATTCTTAACGACTTCCTATGCAACTTCTTTGAAGAAGATCTGGAAGTGCGTTTCCGTCCTTCTTACTTCCCATTCACTGAGCCTTCAGCAGAAGTAGATGTGAAAGGTAAGAATGGCAAATGGCTTGAAGTTCTTGGCTGTGGCATGGTTCACCCTAACGTACTTCGCAGCGTAGGCATCGATCCTGAGAAATACTCTGGCTTTGCTTTCGGTATGGGTGTTGAACGTCTGACGATGCTTCGTTACGGCGTAAATGACCTACGTGCGTTCTTCGAGAACGACCTTCGTTTCCTAAAACAGTTCAAGTAAATCAGGGGCAGTCGAACTATGAAATTCAGTGAATCCTGGCTACGTGAGTGGGTTAACCCATCGGTAACTACTGACGAGCTTACACATCAAATCACTATGGCTGGCCTTGAGGTTGATGACGTACTACCTGTCGCTGGTGAGTTCACCGGCGTAAAAGTTGGTAAAGTTGTTGAATGTGGTCAGCACCCAGATGCAGACAAACTTCGCGTAACGAAAGTAGATGTTGGGGCTGAAGAGCTTCTAGATATCGTATGTGGCGCGCCAAACTGTCGTGAAGGCCTTAAAGTTGCAGTTGCAACGGTTGGTGCTGTGCTTCCTGGTGATTTCAAAATCAAGAAAGCAAAACTACGTGGTCAGCCTTCTCACGGCATGCTTTGTTCTTTCACAGAGCTTGGTATCGATGTTGAGTCTGATGGCATCATGGAGCTATCAGAAGCGGCAGAAATTGGTATGGACTTCCGTGCGTTCCTCGATCTGGAAGATGTAACGGTAGACGTTGACCTGACTTCTAACCGTGCTGACTGTTTCAGCATTCGCGGTCTTGCTCGTGAAGTGGGCGTACTAAACCGCGCTGACGTAACTGAGCCGGTTTTTGAAGCGGTTGCTCCATCAATCGATGACACAATCTCTATTGATGTTAAAGCTTTTGATGCATGTCCTCGTTACCTTGGTCGTGTGGTTAAGAATGTAGATGTAACAGCGGCTACACCAATCTGGATGCAGGAAAAACTACGCCGTTGTGGTATTCGCTCTATCGATCCAGTGGTTGATATCACTAACTATGTTCTGCTTGAGCAGGGCCAGCCAATGCACGCATTCGATCTAAACCAGATTGAAGGTGGTATTGTGGTTCGTCTGGCAGAGCAGGGCGAGAAGCTGACTCTTCTTGACGGCAACGAAGCTGAGCTTAACAGCGATACACTAATCATCTGTGACCACAACAAACCACTAGCTATTGGTGGTGTATTCGGTGGTGAAGGTTCCGGTGTAACGACTGAAACTAAAGATGTGCTACTTGAGTGTGCATTCTTTGCTCCTGATGCAATTAAAGGCCGTGCACGTAGCTATGGTCTGCACACAGATGCTTCAATGCGTTACGAGCGCGGTGTTGACTACGCGCTACAACCAAGTGCTATGGAACGCGCAACGCAGTTGCTGATTGAAATCTGTGGCGGTGAAGCGGGTCCTGTAATCACAGCCGAATCTGAAGCGGATCTTCCGAAGCCAAATACGGTTTCTCTACGTCGCACTAAGCTGGATAACCTGCTTGGTCATCACATCCCATCTGCAGATGTGGCGGAAATTCTTGAGCGTCTGGGTATGTCTGTTGAAACAACAGAAGAAGGCTGGACTGCACAAGCTCCAACATGGCGTTTTGATATCGCTATCGAGCAGGATCTGGTTGAAGAAGTTGGCCGTATCTACGGTTACGACAACATCCCTAATCAGGCTCCAGTAGCAGCTCTTGCAATGAACCTGCATAAAGAAGCGGATCAGCCTCTTAAGCGTGTTCGTGATCTGCTTGTCGATCGTGGTTACCACGAAGCAATCACATACAGCTTCGTAGAGCCAGAACAGCAGAAACTGATTGTGCCTGATGTTGAGCCTTTGATTCTTCCATTCCCGATCTCAGCGGATATGTCTGCCATGCGTCTTGGTCTGATTCAGGGCTTGTTGAACACAGTTGTTCACAACCAGAAGCGTCAGCAGCCACGTGTTCGTCTATTCGAGCAAGGTCTGCGCTTTATTCCTGATCAAGCAGCTGAGAATGGCATGCGTCAGGAAACAATGCTTGCTGGTGTTATTGCTGGTACTCGTAGTGAAGAGCACTGGGACATTGAGTCAAACACCGTTGATTTCTTTGACCTGAAAGGCGACCTGGAAGCGATTCTGGAGCTTACTTGCAACGAAAAAGCGTACAGCTTTAAAGCGGCTAAGCACCCGGCACTTCACCCTGGTCAGTCAGCAGCAATTGTTGTTGATGGAAAAGAAGTCGGTGTTATCGGTACTGTTCACCCAGAATTAGAGCGTAAGTTTGGCCTGAATGGCCGTACTATCGTATTCGAAATTGAATGGGCTGCAATTAACGAACGTGTAATCCCTGAAGCGGTTGCTCTGTCTAAGTTCCCATCAAACCGTCGTGACATCGCATTGGTTGTTGATGAGTCTGTAGCATCAGGTGATGTTGTAGAAGCTTGTCTGAAATCTGGTGGTGAGTTCCTGACAGATGCGAAGCTGTTCGATGTGTACGTAGGTAAAGGTGTAGAAGAAGGTAAGAAGAGCCTTGCTATCGCACTAAGCCTTCAGTCTGTTGAGCGTACGCTTGAAGATGCGGACATTGCTGGTTCTGTAGATGCCATCGTTGCTGCGGTTTCTGAGCAGTTCGGTGCGACACTGCGTGACTAATTAAAAGTCATTGCGATCAAGAAGGGCGCTTGTTTAAGCGCCCTTTTTTAAGGCTTCTAATATAGATAAGCTTCGTTGGCTAGCTTTCTATACTTTAAGCGCTTTGTAACTCGGAATCCACGGGCTGTGACAATTCATGTCTACGAATTTCCACATTACCAATAAGTAACAGACAAGCGCCGATGATCTGATACTCGTTGAGTGAAATATCTAACGCCCACCAGTTTATCAGTGCTGCAAACACGGGGAAGGTCATCTCTGCGAGCGTAGCAGCTTGTGCGGGCACTCGCTTTAATCCCTGGTAATAGAACCACATACCGACTAAGCCACTAAGTAGTGCCATAAGCACCAATGAGCTCAAATCTCCGGTGGTGATAGTGGTAATCTGCTCCTGATTTAATACCCCCAATGTTGCGAGAACAAGTAAACCAGTGGTAAAACGCCCGGACATGATGGCATTAGCCGACATGCCTGTTTGAGATAAATACTTTCCGCAAACGGTGGCCATACCCCATGCAAACACTGCAAGTAGTGTGTATCCGTACCCCATAACAATATCGTTGCTCAAATCGCTATAGTGAAGGTTTGCCGAACTTAACTTGGCAATATCAGTCCACATCATGGTTAGGCTCCCTGCAAGAATAACCAGAGCCCAAAAGGCAAAGTGCTTACGAATCTGCTCTTTAAGAAGCCAGGAGGCCGCGAGAATGGCGACAAGAGGCTGCAGTTTTTGTAACAGAATCACAACGGTAGGATTCAGGTATTGAAACGCCTGAGTAAACGCAAGTGTACCAACAGCCGAGCCAATTCCGCCAATGAAGAATAAACTAACAAAACCAAGACGAGATAAACGTTTAAACTCAGCTTTATGCTTGATAAGCAGCGGAAGCGTAATTAAAAACAGTGTGATGTGTTCAAGTAAAACGATTTGAAGGGTAGAGTACCCTGCATTTAATAGTGGGTAACGTATCAAGGTATCTAACGCCCAGGTCAGACACGCGATCATGATAAAGAATGTACCTGCCATCTTAATTTCCTTTTTAATAAAGATGAACAGGGGCGATGATTGAAAAACAATAGACAAATACTCTGGCATGCAGAAAAGGCGGCACAGTGACTCAACGGTGTGAGCGCCATGATACCTGAATCTAAACTTGCCAAAGCAGAACTTTCACCTGACGGTAAAGCTCTCTAGTCGATCTTCTTTCATCCGGACTATTACCGTCGGCTTTGGAGTCTCACCAAATCTGCTGACCTTAGAAGAAATTACATCCACTAAGCGCTCGCGGGCTTTTTGCTATCAATATCTAAGTATAAATAAGCAAATTACCGCCGGTGGGGAATTGCGCCCCGCCCTGAAGTTCGATTTAAATTATGAATCGTTAGAACTTTATGTATTTTCTAAAATAAATTCAATAGTCTGTATCAATAAACCGACAAAAAAACAAAGGGCTCACAGATGTGAGCCCTTGAACTATTCAGCTTAAGTGGTTGGTTACTTAAACATCTCAGAAGTAACTAGTACAATACCGTTTGGTGACACTGTGTACTTCTCTGCGTCTGCAGCTGGATCTTCACCAATTACTGTGCCATCTGGAATCTGACAACCTTCACCTACGATAACCTTAGTTAGTCGACAGTGACGACCTACATCAGCATTTGGCAGAATGATTGAGTCCTTAATGGTTGAGTAGCTGTGTAGGCGAACATCGGAAGAAACCAGAGAGTGTTCAACCGCTGCACCAGATACAATTACGCCTGCTGTAAGTACTGAATCTACTGCGTAGCCGCGACGGCCATCGTCATTGAATACAAACTTCACACCAGGACGCTGGCTCTGGTTTGTAATTACAGGCCATTCCTGAGAGTACATATCCAGCTCTGGGTCTGGGGAAAGCAGATCCATGGTTGCAACATAGTACTCATCCAGGTTACCAACATCGCGCCAGTAAGCCGTTTTACCAGGGTGACCGCCTCCGTCAGCGAATACATAACCGCTAACTTTATGACGACCAAGAAGGCCAGGGATGATGTTATGACCGAAGTCGTGGTTATAGTCAGGATCTTCAAGTGCATTTACCAGCTCTTCTTCAAGAAGGTCTGCATTGAAGATGTAGATACCCATAGAAACAAGTGCTTTAGATGGGTCATGTGGGTCTGCTGGTGGATTAGCCGGCTTCTCTACAAATGCTTTTACTTCACCTTCGCCATCGATACCCATTACACCGAATGAAGACGCTTCTTCAATTGGTTTGTGGATACAAGCAACAGTAACTGCTGCATTTGTTTCCACATGGAAGTTAAGCATACGTGAGTAGTCCATTTTGTAGATATGGTCACCACCAAGTACAAGAACGTATTTAGAGTTTTGCTTTTTAATCAGATCAAGGTTTTGGTATACCGCATCCGCTGTACCACGATACCAATCTTCACCTGTTCTTTGCTGTGCCGGAACGATACGAACACCTTCGCCCATTGCTGGAGAAAGAACCTGCCAGCCGTCTTGAAGATGATCAATCAAATCCTGCGCCATGTATTGAGTTAGGACGCCTACCTTACGAATACCTGAGTTAATACAGTTAGAAAGAGTAAAATCAATAATTCGAAACTTACCGCCAAATGAAACAGCTGGCTTCGCGTTATTACTTGTCAATTGTTTTAATCGTGTTCCTTTGCCTCCTGCCAAAATAAGTGCGCTTGTTTCTCGAACAAGTCTATTGGTATCAGCATGCGAATAATTGTTACTTGACATATATTTAAAGCCTTTTAAATAAAAAAATAATAAAACTGTCAGCACCCTTGTAGTTTGGGGGCTAGCACTGACCCATTTACAGTACTATGTTTTTTCCAACAACTTTGTTGCGTGCGTCACTGTTCAGGGGAAATGCATACTAAATTAGTTATATATTTGTTTTATGCCATGTAGTTGATATTCAGTGATTGAGTGTAGGAAACAATTATGTTTCAATTGTAAAACTTTACCCGCCTAACAGGTTAAAACTTAAAGAAATATCTTGGGTTTTATCATAAAAACTGCAAATAAATCTTATCTCTTACAATCCCTGATTATTTAGTGAATTATTCTTCCTTCACAGGAAAATCAGTTAGATATCATCAATATAATGATAAAACTATAATTATATTGGGATACTTATCTACCCTAGTAGCATTTGAAATCGATTACTTCTACTCAAATGGTCTAATATTCTAAGAAAAAAATTGGCGAAAATCATAAGGTTGGCATAAACTTCAGTTGACTGTGCCAATACACTTGTTATTGGTAAGGTAACTAAATAGTGGTGTTGCTTATATAGCAGCAATGTTTAACAAAGCTTTGAGGGAAGTTTTTATGGCGCTCACAAAGGCCGATCTGGCTGAGAACCTGTTTGAAAAACTAGGATACAGTAAACGGGATGCCAAGGAGACGGTTGAAGTGTTCTTCGAAGAGATTCGCAAGGCATTAGAAAGTGGCGAGCAGGTAAAACTGTCAGGGTTTGGTAATTTCGATCTTAGAGACAAAAGTGAAAGACCAGGTCGAAACCCTAAAACCGGTGAAGACATTCCAATTACTGCACGACGCGTTGTAACATTCCGTCCCGGGCAAAAATTAAAAGCTCGTGTAGAGAATATCAAACTTGATTAATGATAAAAAAGACCACTGTATTTAGTGGTCTTTTAGTCATTTTTGCTTGTTGTCGGTTTTCGACTCGCTAGGCAGCTCTTATTTCAGTTGTGATGTAAGGCTGCCAAGCATCCTGGTAAAGTTCTAGTGATTGACGTCGAAGAGATGTTATACGGTGTATCTCGTACTCCGTTAGCATTCTGCTCTCGCTGACTGCCAATCTTTCTATTCCTTGTATTGCTTCATACAGATCATGTTCTGGACCGCTTTTTACTTCTGCTATTGATCTCAAATGCAGTTGAACTTCTGCAATATGTTTACTTTCTGGTAGCTCAATCAATACGTTTAGATCCCGATATCCTGACGGTGCTGGGGTTTTGAAGCGATTCTTTACTTTTACGATGTTTGTCTCTCGTGCCAATGTTTCGTATGCCGATACCAGACCTTCGATGTCGTCAGCTACGAGAGTCGCCCGTGCAAGATCAGTGATTTGGTTTGCCTGACCATTCAGCTCAGTGTTGACTTTAATTTTAGCTCTCTCTTTGGATTTTACGCCTGCAAACTCAGGGGTAGTGTTTGTTAGCATTGCTGTTGTTTTACAGATGTTCTCTAGCTCAGCTTGGGCAGATTCCGCTTGTGCATATAAAGCGTCAAAATCATTGATTGGTTGAATTGTGTGGAAGGATACAGGTTCTATACCATACAAGCCGCTTAGGCTATGTTTAAACAGTTTTGGGCTGATTTGATTTGCACTTTCTTTGGGTTTTTCCTGCTTCTTGGAAACGTCCTGCTGAACAGCTGCAAACGCGGGCGCTTTACTCAAAATGAGCAGCGATAGGGTAAGCGTACGTAAAAGTTGACTCATCAACACTCCTGACTTATCTATGTCCCTGGTAAAACTGTATTTTCAAAAGAAACCAGATTTTATAGATGATGTCGTCAGCGGATTGCTTTCGCTTACAGGAATATATCTTAGGGCATTTTTTCTTTTTCCAATGGATCTTTGCATTAATTTACATTGTATGAGACTTCCATCACATATATTAACTCTTGAATGTTTAACAAAATTGATACAAATTACCCGTTGGTTTTCAAAGAACAAGTAGATGTATGCGAGATAGAGAGTTTTGGCATAGTAAATGGGCCTCAAATAAAATCGGTTTTCACCTGGAAGATGTTAATCCACTGCTGATTAAGTTCTGGGAGAAAGTGAATGCAGACAGAGAATCGAGAGTGTTTGTACCTTTATGCGGTAAAACCGAAGATTTAGTCTGGCTGGCGAATCTGCATGATAATGTGCAGGGCGTAGAGCTAAGTGAAATTGCTGTAAGAGCATTTTTCTCGGAGCACTTTTACACTCCGCTCGTAACTCAGTTACCGGGTAGTCACGAGCTGTATCAGTTTGATGAGCTGAACATTTATACGGGGGATTTTTTTACCGCACCTGTTGAACCTTATGATGTGGTTTACGACCGAGCAGCATTGGTTGCACTACCGGAAGACATGAGGCACGAGTATGTAGAGAGGGTTAAATCATTTCTCACAAAAGGAGGACGAATCCTTCTTATTACTCTTGATTACATACAGAGTGAAATGGCAGGGCCTCCGTTTAGTGTCTCTGAAGCAGAGGTTCGAACACTTTTTAGCGATTGTACGATAACGAGGGTATTCAGAGATGAAGCCGATTCCGAGCATCCTAAAATTACTAAGAAAGGACTTAGCCGGTTTGCTGAAGAAGTGTGGCTGATCGAAGGGTTTTAGCTTTGCATAAATAGGGAAGCTGAGCTTCCCTAGGTTCATTGACAAAATCCGCCATCCCACTAGCCTTGTGATTGCGAAGGCGGGGACCTACTTGGACATTTGCGTTTTGATTAAATATCGCTTAGTAGATGATCTTAATCTTAGCCGCAGCTTCAACTGCAACATCGACCGCTTTTTCAGTCGACTTTCTTCGAGTCAGGACAACACCAAGGCGACGTCTGCCATCAATATCTGGTTTACCGAAAAGACGTAACTGAGTTTTTGACGCTGAAAGCACATCTTCTAAACCTTCATAGCGAATATTGTCCGATGTTCCTTCTCCTAAAATGACAGCAGATGCGGACGGACCATATTCGACGATCTTATTAATTGGCAACCCCACGAATGCTCGAACGTGCAGCGCAAATTCAGACAGTTCCTGTGACATCATTGTGACCATACCAGTATCGTGCGGGCGAGGGGACACTTCACTAAATATGACCTTATCGCCTTTTACGAATAGCTCTACACCAAACAATCCGTAACCACCCAGTGCATTAACAACGGTCTCAGATACGTACTGAGCTGCTTTAAGCGCGATTTCAGACATTGCTTGTGGCTGCCAGGACTCGCGGTAATCACCATCTTCTTGTCTATGACCAATAGGTGCGCAGAAATGCACGCCATCAACAGCGCGTACAGTCAGTAAAGTTATTTCGTAGTCAAAATCGACAAAGCCTTCAACGATAACGCGTCCCGCACCGGCACGACCGCCTTCTTGTGCGTAGCTCCATGCTGATTCAATATCAGATTCTTGCTTGATGATGCTTTGTCCTTTACCCGATGAACTCATCACTGGCTTAACGACGCATGGCATGCCGACAGTCTCAACGGCTTTATTGAACTCTTCAAAAGTGTCAGCGAACCGGTAAGGTGAGGTTTCTATTGAAAGATCTTCTGCTGCGAGTCGACGGATACCTTCACGGTTCATGGTCAACTTGGTCGCATTGGCAGTAGGGACAACATTGACGCCTTGCTCTTCAAGCTCGATCAGTGTATCAGTGGCAATTGCCTCTATTTCGGGAACAATATAGTCAGGTTTTTCTGCTGCAACGACTTTTTTCAGTGCTTCTCCGTCTAGCATATCAATCACGTAACTTTTATGCGCGACTTGCATCGCAGGAGCATCTGCGTATCGGTCACATGCGATAACTTCCAGACCTAGTCGCTGACATTCAATAGCGACTTCTTTACCAAGTTCACCAGAACCTAGCAGTAACACTCGAGTTGCGTTTTCACGGGTAGCAGTCCCAAACATCTTGTTTCCTTTATCCAGCAATGATTTTTAGCGGATCATACTGAAATTAAATTAAGACGCAATCGTTTGCTGTGTAAATCTGAGAAATAAAAAAGCCTTATCGAAATAAGGCTTTAATGGGATATGTTGCTATATGTATTTAGACTGAAACATAGCTAACAGGAATGTCAGGATTGATTACATCCAGCGTTGCCTGGATATAGGCTAAGTGACTGATCTTTCCGGTAGAGACTTCTGCAACAGCAGCGTTCTTAATTTCATCAAAGCTGTGACCTGACATGAGTACCTGCATAAAGGCAACTTGCAATGGTGGCAGGCTAGGGTTGAATGCTGCGTTTTCAGCATAAGCACCCATAACAACGGTTCCATCGTTAAGCTCAAGAGCAACACCACTATGGTTCTCTGTGTAAGGAGAGTGGCTCATGTTCAGCGCTTCTACGGCTTTTTGCAGAAGAGAATCATCTTCCGGGGACTCATGGGATAGTCTGTTTCCATCCATCAGTCTCTCTTTTATCTGAAGATCGCTTGGTCCAAAAGATTCTGGAAGGTATTCCTGAAGCGATTTTTCATCTCTCTGAGGTAGCTGAATCATCAACTCATTGGCTGTTGTTAGCTCATTCATAAACTGACGGCAGTGTCCGCAAGGGCTGTAGTTAACCGTCACATCTTTCAGGCCTTTTTCGCCCTTCATCCATGCGTGGCTGACAGCACATTGCTCTGCGTGGACGGTTTGACCAAGCTGAGCGCCTTCGAACTCCATGTTGGCACCAAAGTATAGTCGACCAGACAGGCCTCTTGCGATTGCACCAACAAAAAACTCGGAAATAGGCGCGTAAGAGAATGCCGCTGCGAGAGGAAGTAAGGTTACTCTAAGCTCATCATCTGGCAATCCTGTGATCTGCAAAAGTTCGTCAAACTGTTCAGAAGAGATAGTCGCGTCAAAATCATCAGATGCCACAATTTGCTTTAGGTACTGAGCAATTTTTGGTGGCATCTCATTCAGCACTTGTTCTAGTCGAGAGTTCATCAATGACTCCTTTGGTTATCGTTATGTGTCATTTTAGAACAAATTTGCATTAATGCTGTGACAAAGGTCTCAGTAAAAAATGTAATGAGTTTTCATTTTTCATTAATTGAGTGACGTCACGCTTTTTGAGTGTGTATGCCTTAACCATTGACGATAATGTGCAGCCACTCGACAAAAACGTAGAACATTGGTGCGAGAAAAGAGGTAATTACACCGCAAAGAACCAATGCCAATGAGCTAAACGCACCTTCTTTGGGATTTTTCTCAATACTTGTTGCAGTTCCTAGTGCATGAGCAACCGTTCCCATGGTTAAGCCTTTTGCAATAGGGTGAGTGATACCGATTAAGTTATAGATTGGATAGGCGAAGATTGCACCAAATACACCCACGATTAGAACCATGATTGCTGCTATTGCTGGTTCTCCACCCAAATGGCTAGAAACTTCCATGGCAATTGGTGTGGTAACGGACTTGCCTAGGATACTGGCGATCAAAGGGATATCTGTGTTGAGTAGTACAGCAATCACTGATGCAGTAAACATGGAAAGAACACTTCCTACACCGCAAGCAAGAAAGATGATTTTCCAGTTTGCCCTGATTTCGCGAGCTTGTTCATACAAGGGGTACGCAAGAGCAACAACCGCAGGTTGCAACAAATACATCAGAACTTCATTTTCAGCATAGTACGTTTGATAAGTCGTCTCTGTTAACAGCAACAGTGGGATGACTATAGCCAAACTAATCAGTAGCGGATTTGCTAATGGGTGTTTGAGCTTTTGGCTGATTAACCGAGCAATCAGAAACGAACTGAAAGTTACAAATAGCCAAATCATCTCTTATCCACCAATATTTTCTCAAGCATCCAGGCCAGACAAACTAAGACAATAGCGGAACCCCCAACGGTACTAACAAAAATCTGCAGAGCATTTGCGCTGAGAAGTTCGTAATGCTCCATTAGCCCTACGCTTACAGGTATAAACAGCAAAATCATATATCGGATTAATAGCTGGGCAGAAGGTTTGACCCACTCTGCTGGTATAACGCCCGTTGTCATCAGGAAAAAAAGAAGCAACATGCCGATAATACTCCCCGGAATGCCTATCCCAAGGAGCAATTGAATAGAATTACCAGCAAAAAGTGCAGCGACAATAAGAAACGCAGAAACAATGTATCTGACGATTTGGATTATTTTGTTTTTTATCATTCTCTTAGGATACAAGGTTCTCTACGTATTTGTAGACAGACTTTAGTATGGCTATTTTCTTCTCATCGGACTCGTGCTCATGGGCTAAATTCTCCAAATTTAACATGTAATCAGGTAGTTGAGACTCAAAGTAATCTCTGCAGTGATTTGTCCATTTAACCTGTTCTGTTTCACTTAACGTCGATGGAAAGTTTCTCGCACGATATCTAAATAGAAGAGGTTCGATACGAGGGTCTGAATACGAGATATCCAAAGCAGCCAGATGCTCAGGCGCAGTCTGTCGGATTATATCTATAGAAGCCTTATCTGATGGTGAGAAGAAACCGTCGTAAAGCATGGTATCTACATTTCCTTTGTTCTCGAACTCACGCTCATGTTGATAAAGCTCGATCAGTTTTTCGCGAATCTCTGGATGTTGTTTGATCGTTGCCAGGTTCTTAAGACATTTTTCACGATCGATACCAATCTGTTCTGCATTCTCTGCAGTCAGGGTTTTCGCGGGTGCAAGAATAGGGCACTTGTTGATATGAATCAGCTTAACCGGAACAGGGAGTTCATCTTCACTTAACTCAGAGTGTCTGGTATACAGACGTTCTTTGAGCATATCGCCATCAAGCTCAAGGATAGGTGAGATGTCTTTTGCCAGATTGATACAGATTACGGCATTCTGATTCTTCGGGTGCCACGCAACAGGAACAATCCAACTCGTGTTAGAGCATTCAACACCGAACATTCCGGAAACATGAACTAGAGGAGTCAGGTTAACGATATCAATAAGCTCATTTAACTTACGTTTGTGGCGCATCTGATATAGGTACTCGAACAGTTTAGGCTGTGCGGCTTTTAGTTTTTTAGCTAGCTCTATGGTGGCGATGACATCGGCCATTGCATCATGGGCATTTTCGTGTTCGATACCATTTTCGACCGAAAGCTGTTCCAGCTTGAAGCTGGGTGTGCCGTCCTCTTTCGTCGGCCAGTTAATTCCTTCCGGGCGAAGTGCGTAACAGGTTCGCATTACATCAAGCAGATCCCATCGGGAGTTACCGTTCTGCCAACTCCAGGCATAGGGGTCAAAGAAGTTGCGATAAAGCGTATATCGGGTGACTTCGTCATCAAATCGAATGCTGTTGTAGCCAAGGCTAGTGGTATTCGGGACAGAAAGTTCCTGATGTATTCTGCGAATAAACTCTGGCTCGGGCAGTCCCTGATTTTGCGCCTTTTGCGGTGTGATTCCGGTAATTAATGCGGCTTCTGGTGAAGGTAGGTAATCTGCTGGTGGCTGACAATAGATAACTAGGGGCTCACCAATAATGTTGAAATCCATATCAGTACGAACACCAGCAAACTGGCTTGGCCTGTCAGTAGCAGGACTTGTTCCCCAGGTTTCATAATCGAACCAGAAGAATGTAGGTGAGTGTTCGTTTTGCATAGTTTGTTCCGCATCGCTTAATTAATGGCGATATTAGACCATTGAGCACAAGTTAAGGCAATGAACAGACATGTTTTTCGTCACTAACTGGCCGAAAGTAGTTCACTCCAAGAAAGATGAACGAGTTAAACGGTACGTATTCCTATAACGCGGTATTCGTTTTAACTATTAGTATGGACACAGTAGAGCAATATCTGTCAGGTTATTTTACATATTTATATTGATTTAAATTAGATTGAATAAATAAAAAATATTCAGTTAGTAAGGTGTGAGCTGTTTGTTTTATCGCGCTAATTATAAACCAAGGCTAACTTATTGATTAATGTTGGAATGAAATTAATTATGGGTGTTTACTCTAATTTTTCAGCTTTCCATTAGAATAAATACGTAACTCTAATATTGTTTTTAATAAGGAAGTATAACGTTAATTTGTCATGAAAATTTACACTGAATCTCAAGGTTTATTATAAGTTTCTATTTTTGCTGTGGTTTATTTTAGGTTCATTTTATGCATGTGAAAGCTGTGCTTAATACAAGATCAGATATTAATAATTCGAAGGTCTGAGGTGTAATTATGAAGATGATGATTAAGGTTATATTTGCAGTAATATGCTTGTTTTCATTTCAAGTTCAAGCAGTGCTTATAGAGTACGATAACGAGTCGGATTTCCTAACCGCGATTACAGGTTTAAACACAAATGTGGTTGATTTTGAGTCACAATCTGCTGGTGATGTAATTTTAACTGGCTCATCAGTAAGTGGTGTAACATTTGACTATTTTATTGATGGATTTGACCTTTTTGTTGATGACTCTTTTGATACCACTTCGCCAGTAAACTATCTCGGGGTTGATGTAGATGATGGTGCATTTATTGGTGGTGACAGTTTTACAATGAGTTTTGCATCTGAACAAAGTGCTTTTGGTCTTTTTATTCATAGTGCTGATTTAATATTTGATGGTGATATAACTCTAGAAACAGATAGTGGTTTAATTATTGATTTGATAGCTAATGTTGATGAACTTTTGGCTGATGGGGAAGCGTATTTTATAGGGTTTTCTACAGACGATGTTCTAGAACAATTTAACAGCGTAACATTATCTAGTTTTCAGGAAGATTTTGCATTTAACGTTGATGATATAACCACAGCAAGTACTGTTATACCTGAACCTAATACTTGGTCACTGATTCTTTTAGTTATAACTGCGTTAACCTTTAAAAAATACTCTTTAACAAAACGAGTAAATATTACCAAATAGACCTTAAGTCATAATATTTATCGTTAAGGAGTAAACCTAACTTACTCTCAGGAGGAAGGAAGAATGAAATCAAAACTAAGAAAAATTACAATAGGGGCAGCGATAGCAACTAGCCTCTTTTGTTCAACTACATCACTCGCTAGCACTCCGTTTCTTGGAGAAGTAGCATGGGTGCCTTATAACTTTGCACCTAGAGGTTGGGCTTTTTGCGATGGGCAAATCTTAGCTATTAGCCAAAATACTGCACTGTTTTCGTTGATCGGAACGATCTATGGCGGTGATGGCAGGACAACCTTCGCGTTGCCTGATGTGCGGAGCAGAACCATTATGCATGAAGGCACTGGACCGGGTCTAACCTCGAGAGCTCTCGGAGAAAAAGCAGGACAGGAACAAGTTGCTTTAAGTGTTTCTGAAATACCAAGCCATACTCATACGCAAAAAGCAAGCAGCGGCTCTCCAACCACAACAAGCCCGGCCAATGCAGCTCTTGCAAGTCCAACGAGAACCAGACTATACGCTGAGGATGCTAACGTTAATATGTCGGCAGATAATATTGCGGCAACAGGTGGTGGCCTTGCACATGACAACATGCAGCCCTATACAACCTTAAACTGCATCATTGCCATTCAGGGTGTCTATCCATCACGTAGCTAGAGGTTTATACTATGAAAACGCTAGTAATAAAATTTTTAGCCATACTCGTTAGCTCACTGAGTCTTGCTGCACCAACTTATGCTTCGACTGATAGCCAAAGTAATTACATTGGAGATATCAAGTGGGTTGCGTTTACATTCGCTCCCCAAGGTTGGGCGTTCTGCGATGGCCAATTGTTGCCAATTGCTCAAAACCAGTCCTTGTTTTCGTTGCTGGGAACAACATATGGTGGTGATGGAAGAACCACATTTGCGTTACCAGATCTCCGTTCCCGCATTATGGTTCATGAAGGTCAGGGGACAAACCTGACAAGCCGGGGACTTGGTGAAAAAGGTGGGCAGGAAAGAGTAGCGATTAATGTGGCTGAAATGCCTGGCCATACTCACGTGCTGAAGGGCACCTCTGACACCGCAAATACAACTCAACCACAAGTACGCACCTTGGCAACTCCCAGACGAAGTAAGGTTTACAGTACGGGATCACCTACAATTAATATGGACCCTACAGCGATAGCGAGTGCAGGTGGAGGTTTACCACACGAAAATATGGGCCCTAGTATCACTTTAAACTGTATTATTGCGATACAAGGTCTATTCCCACCGAGAAATTGAATGTAGTACTTCTAAAAATGTAAGCCGTAAAGAGGGCAGCAATAACTGGTGTAGTATTGTTTATTGCTGCTCTGAACCCGGCGAATAATAGAAGGATCTAATACCTATTCTTTCCACTCGACATTCATCAATTGAACACTTTTAGCATTTCTACCATTTCTGGCGAGCTAAATGTCATGTAGGCATCGGATGGTTCGTGGTCGGGTTGCAATGAAGCATATAGCATTGCCTTAGCCACATCTTTGCCTTGGATAGGTCTAAAGTTGGCGAAATAGCCGACGAGTAATGGTTGTAAGGCTTTCAGAATTTTACCAATAACAATCTCATCGGTTCGCGGCTGTTTACGTGTCCCTGCTAAAGGGCCGGGGCGGACGAATACAACCCTTTCAAACCCCATGCTTAGAACGGCTTGCTCTGCTTTACCTTTGCAACGTAGGTAATGAGATAAGGACTTGTGATTCGCTCCGAAACTGGAGACAACTGCAATGCGTTTTACACCTATCAGCTTCATTTCCTGAGCCACGCGACAAACCAGCTCAAAATCGACTTTTGCTAATGCCTCTTTAGTGCCCGCTTGTTTGATTGTGGTACCAAGGCATATGAAGCCTATATCCGGAGCTTGTTGGTCTTCATCCCAGTTCGTAATCATCAGGCCTTCGTGCTGCTTTTGGATGAGTCTTTTGTCTGAGTAAGGGAGGGGTTGACGGACTAATGCATATACTTTGTTTATTGAAGCGTTATCCAGCAAAAGTTTAAGTAGTTCGCTGCCTACTAGTCCACTCGCGCCTGCGATTATCGCTACCGCGCCATCACCAAACCTATCCATTTTGTTGTCCTTGAAAGCTGTAATACCAACAATATATACAAATCATACGATTAAGGCTTCCTTTCGGAAGCCTTAGAGTAGTGCAAATGTGATTAGGTCATTGATAGTGGAACTTTATTCTTCGCTTTCTTGCGATTCTGAGAGGATGACTTCGGCTTTCTTACTTTTTTCGAGGTCTGATTTAACAACATACAAACTCCTCCGACTTTTGATTGATATTTGTTTATTTTTCCCTTTCTCACACTCATGTCACATATAAGTATAGACCCTATACATGAATTACATAAAAAATTAATTACTGGTTCAATAAAGTCGATGCTGTACTTCTCTCTGGGTTGGCAGAATATTCTTCTGAATTATGCCTGGGTCAGCATTTACCTTTGTAAAATAAGTTCGTGATAGTTTATTGTGGAAGTAACTGGTTTATCAGAAAGTATGACTCAAGAAGAGTGTCAGGGAGAGACAAAATGAAAATTGGTGTTATCGGGGCCGGCTCCGTTGGTGTCGGGATTTGTAATTATCTATTAACGCTTGGTAGTGTAAGTGAGCTGGTGTTATTAGACCTCAACAAAGATAAAGCGGTGGGGGAGATATTGGATTTCAGCCACACCAATGCTTTGACTTTTAGTAAGAACACACGCTTGCGGGCTGGGGATGATTATGAACTCCTGCGGGATGCCGATATTGTTGTCATTACGGCAGGCGCACAAATTAAAGAAGGGCAGACTCGTCTTGATTTGGCAGAAATCAATAGCAAGATTTGTGTAGATATTGCCAGAAAGGTTGAGAAGGTTGCACCAGAATCTAAGTTAATCATCGTCACTAACCCATGTGACATTGTCACTTATTTCGTGGTAGCTAATACCGGATTTGGTGTGTCGCAAGTCATTAGTGCAGGTTGTTTGATTGATACTGCACGCCTAATGACCATTGTGGCCGGAAAGGCGGATATAGACCCTAAGAATGTTTTTGGCTACGTGTTGGGTGAACACGGCAGTAACTGCTTCACACCTAAAAGCTTGATAAGCATTGGCGGACAACCTGCTGACTATTACTGTGAAACAAACAACCTACCTAAGATTGATGCCGATGAGTTACTGGATGAAGTGAGGCAGGCAGGTTTCGAGATTTTCTACAAAAAGCAAAACACAACGCATGGTATTGCAGCGAGTGTGTTCAGAATCATTCAGGCGATTACGATTGATGAAAAGTCGGTGTTGCCTGTCGGGACGTTAGTTCAGGGGCAATATGGTCTAAATGATGTCGTACTCAGTTTGCCAACCATTGTTGCTCGTAAAGGTGCTGAGAAGATTCTTATTCATCCATTTGAACCAAATGAGATGTCACAGCTGCAAGGTATCGCAACGAAGCTTCGAAGTTTGATAGAAGAAGTCGCGGATAAAACAGGATTGATGAAGTAGTTTAATCATTATCAATATTTGTTAGAGTGTGCATAGCACACTCTTTTTATATCTACGAACAGAATCAATATGTTAGACAATACATTTTCAAGCCAGATCCAACACAGAATCGATCAGAAAACCAAACCACCTGGTGCACTTGGTGAGTTGGAGCAGGTGGCACACAAACTTGCACTCATTCAAAGTCAGGGGAAAGAGATAGCAGCAGAGCAAATTGAACTCAAAAAACCGACTATGCTGGTGTTTGCGGGTGACCACGGAATCGCAGATGAAGGTGTGAGTATTGCGCCAAGTGCGGTTACACAACAAATGGTACTGAACTTTATTCATGGTGGCGCTGCCGTTAACTGTTTTTGCCGTACCAATAACATCGATTTAAAGGTTATTGATGCAGGAATTCTGCTTCCGGTAGAAACAGATTCAGCTTGTTTTATTTCTCAAAGGTTGGGTACCCGAACAGAAAACTTTGCAGAAACCGCGGCGATGTCTGCCGAGCAGGTAGAGCAGGGATTACAGTTTGGAAAGGATGTTGTTGAGTCTGTATTGTCTGACGGCAGCAATATTTTGATGTTTGGTGAAATGGGCATTGGTAATACAAGTTCTGCATCTGCCATCTTAAGTGCGCTAAGTGGCTACAGTGCTGAAGAGTGTGTTGGCTTAGGTACCGGTATTAATGAAGAACAGCTTGAGCGAAAGATCGAGTTGGTAAATAAGGGTGTTCAGCGTTGCTCTGGCGCTGATGTTTACGAAGTATTAAGACAAGTTGGTGGTTACGAAGTTGTCCAGATTGTCGGAGCGTTTCTTGCGGCCGCTGAAGCAAAGGTGCCTGTCTTGGTTGATGGCTTTATTATTTCCGCTGCAGCTTACGCTGCAACTAGGATCAATCCTGAATGCCGGGATTTCATGATATTTGCGCATCGTTCCAACGAAACAGGGCACAAAATTTTGCTCGATGAGCTAGATGCCAAACCTTTGCTTGATCTGGGGATGAGGCTAGGTGAAGGCACAGGTGCCGCATTAGCTTACTCTATACTCGTGGCATCTGCGGAGTTTTATAACAATATGGCCAGCTTTGAAAGTGCAGGTGTAACCGTTTGATTTCTCACTATGAGATTTTAATGGAAGAAAACCTCGATTGAACTGTTGGTACTGAATACCTTTAAGGTTAATATACCCTTTTTAAAGGGGGAGTCCCCCGACGTTAATACAATATCTGCGATGTATCATAAGCGTGGTGCTATGTTACAAAGGAGTAGCGCATGGAAAAACCATTGTTTCGTCAATCATTCCTGTATGACACTTTAGATATGGATACCGAAATGTCTCCGGTTCAGTTTCAGTTACCATCGGGCCTTACGGTCAGGCTTTTAAAGCGTGGTTTGCTGGAAGTGTCACCGGAAAATATGACTGACCAAACAAAGTCCATTGTTGTATCCGCTGGAGTTCATGGTAACGAAACGGCTCCAATGGAGTTAGTCGACGCAGTTATTGAGGACATTCTGAGCGGTAAATGTACGGTCACAGAACGTTGCCTGTTTATGCTAGCCCATCCGCAAGCCACGAATGAGCAGACGCGCTTTATCGAAGACAACATGAACCGTTTGTTCGATAAGCGTGTGCAATCCGACTCAATCGAAGGCAAGATTGCATCGCAGGCAATGAATGATGTCGAGGCGTTTTACGAAGGAACTTCGCCAGAGCAAAGATGGCACCTTGATTTGCATTGCGCTATTCGTCGTTCCAAGCATCTTACGTTTGCGGTATCGCCAAAAACGACCAAACCGACTCGCAGTAGAGCACTACTCGACTTCACCGCTAAAGCTCGTTTAGAAGCCATTCTTCTGTCTAATGCACCGACAAGCACCTTTAGCTGGTACACAGCGGATGCGTTTGGCGCTCAATCTCTGACTGTTGAACTGGGTCAGGTATCTCCGCTTGGCGAAAGCGACCTATCTCTTATTAACGACTTTGATACGGCATTCCGCGCTTTGATAACAAATTCTTTAGAGGGAATAGAGGGTGTGGATGCTATCCCGTATCGTGTGACTCAGACTCTCAAGCGTACTCACGATGATTTCGACTTTAACTTTGGTGATGATGTTGAAAACTTTACCCGCTTTGAGCATGGACAAGTGTTAGGCCACGATGGTGACAAAATACTGTTCGCTAAAGTGGAGCAGGAAGCCGTGGTGTTTCCAAACAAAAATGTCGCTATAGGGCAGCGTGCGGCACTGATGGTGAGTGAAGTTGAAACACGCTACGAAAATGACCAGTTGGTGTACGATTAAGGTTTAATTTTGAACGACTTAGGATCGGATATTTGGTCTTAAATCGGGCAAAAAGCACTAAGTTAGTGCAAGTATTCAAAAGTAGAAAGAGAAGTATTTTTTAATATTATTAAAATTCAATGGGTTACAAAAATATATTTTTTGGCACGCTATTGGCATTAATAAGAGTGATACATTCTCGTTCTACTTTCGTTAGGCATTCGCGCCTTTAGCTACTCGTGGCAAAGGCGCATTTTTTTGCCTTTAAATCAATGAAGTAAGATCAGCAGGGCGGTAATAAACGGACTTTAGAACCTTACCTTCTCGTATGGTTTTGCTTTTAGCGATAAAATCTTTCGCGCACTTAGCGATAATGTAATCACCTTTAACGACAGCTCTTAGTTCAACGCCCTGTTCAGCGTAGAATGATTCCGTTTCCTGATACTCTTGTTCGTTACGGCACACCTTGCTCATGTTACTAGAGTGAATCTCATCCCAGCAAGGGACAAAGTTGATGTCCAGGTTTATGGCTGTATTTAACAACACGTCGATCATATAGCTGATAGACAGATTGTCTTCGACACGTGTATGACCAAGATGCACAAGCCTTCCCATTAGAACGTATACACTGTCTACAATCGCGTCGGCCTGCTCTATTTTACTATCTGCCTGTGCCAGTTCAGTCAACTCTTCAATAATCAGTGAAGAGTGTAAAGTATCTGAACTATCGTCCATTGTGTCTTTAGAGTCGACAGGTAAGTCGAACGTTGAACGAAACTCACAGATATCGTTGTAAATGTGGTCGTATATTTCTTGTGTTAGTTGAGTCAGTTTCATCTTAGCTACCGATAGAGGTTTTCGTAGCGAGAGATATTAAAAGATCTGAGTTATTTCTTCTACTTAGATTGAATAAAGAGATTAGATGATCTTTACTAAAATAAGGAGTTATCTACAAAACAGGTGTATTTCATTACGACAATGAAGGATTCACGGGAAGTTATCAGAGTCATCCGTCGTTTGTATCAAATTACTAACGACTATGGAAAAGGTTACGATATCCAAATGTTCCAGATCTTAATGCTAGGTTTGGAGGTTTTTGATTTGGACATCGCAATCATGTCCAGAATTCAGGATGGTCGGTATGTTGTCGAACACTCCATCGCTCCAGAGGACAGTGACCTTAAGCCTGGTGACGAGTTTAACTTTGACCACACTTTTTGTGAAATGACCTGTCAGTCTGATGTACCCGTTCTTGTTCCGGATATCACCACAACTCCTGCATTCACCGGTCATCCAGCCTATCAACATTTTAAGCTTGGTGCTTATATCGGGATCCCTATTTATTTGCACGATGAGCTATACGGAACGCTAAATTTTTCTGGCTTGAATGCGAAAACAAAATCGTTTCCTGAGAGTACCGCAGAGCTCTTAAAGTTGATGGCGCTTTGGATTGAAGGGGAGCTGGTCAGAAATAAACAAAAGCATGAGCTGGAGCTATTAAATCGAGAACTTGAATACCAGGCTCGATACGATGCATTAACTAATCTTCCAAACAGACGGTTTTTATTTGAAACTCTAAGAGCCGATATCGAGAAGATGCAGATGCTGGGCGGTAATGGAGCGTTACTTGTGGCCGACCTTGACCACTTTAAGCAGATAAATGATAACTTTGGGCACCAAATGGGTGATGAAGTTCTGCAAAAAGTTGCGTCTAGTATCGCTGAGCAAATAGGTGATGTTGGAATGGTTGCTCGTTTTGGTGGAGAGGAGTTTGTTATCTGGCTGCCAAACAGTGAAGTCGCTTTGTCGCGTGACATTGCTGAAAAGGTCAAGACCGCAGTTTCATCTATCCGATTAGAGCAGACACATTTGTCTATTTCGGTTGGATTATGCCACTTCCATATCGCTGAGTGGGTGGAAGGAAAAGCCATAGATATAGCAGATAAGATAATCTCTCATGCTGATAGTGCCTTATACAATGCGAAATCATCAGGGCGAAATAGAGTCGTTGAAATTCAAAAACACTACGATTAAGGACATCTGGGGAGGTGAACCTTGAATAGAAGTGAATTGATCAAGTTTTTAAAGTCATTTAATGGCTGTGAAGAAACTTATCCTTTTGGTCCAGAAACGTTGGTTTACAAGGTGAAGGATAAGATTTTTGCTTTGGTTGGACACCGAAACGGTTCTGACTTTATTAATCTTAAAGCAAAGCCAGAAGACGTATTGTTTATGATTGAGCAGTTTACTTTCGTTAATCCTGGGTATCATATGAACAAAAAGCACTGGGTTAGTGTCACTGTCGATCACCCGGAAACTGCAGAAGTATTACAAGGTTTTGTGGAAAACTCCTATCAGCTGATCGTGAGCAACTTGAGCAAAAAACAGCAAGCTGAACTGAAAAGCTACTAGATGTTCTGGCGCACCTAAATTTAAGGTGCGCTTTATGTTTGGGCCTAGTTTTCTAATCAGGCAGGTTGTATCTCGCGGATATCTGCGGTGTTGTGTGTACGAATTACATGGTGTAAACGGAATAACATAAGCAGTGCTCCTAGTGTCAACCCAGTAATGATTCCAACCCAGAAACCTTCTTCTCCCATTGCTGGTACAAGTTTGTCAGTAAGGCCAGTCATAACGCCTAGCGGTAGCGCGACACCCCAGTAGACACCAATCGATAAAAACATAGGTATCTTGGTATCTTTATAACCACGCAGTGCTCCATTTGCTGCGGTCTGTATTGCGTCACTAAACTGATAGACAGCTGTATATATCAGTAATATGGTTGCTGTGCCGCTGATGACCGGATCATTGGTATATAAACGAATAATACTATCCGGAAAAAGCAGAAGAGTGACGATAGAGACCGAAGACAGCATGCCCGCAATAGCGATGCCGAACAGGCTCCTTTCTTTGGCAGCTTGCTGGTTTTTTGCGCCTAATGCGTGACCCACTCGAATAGTGATACCGAACGAAAGGCTCATTGGGATCATATAGGTCAAACTGGAAATATTTAGTGCGATTTGCGCGGCTGCAACATTATCAGCACCAATACGACCGATGAGCAGTGCGATTACCGCAAAAATACTGCCACAGACTGCGATGTTCATACCAATAGGCACACCGAGTCTAAGTAAATGCAGACAGTTTTTTACCCGCGGTTTTATGTCTGAGAAATGGATGATTTTCTTATAGTGGTGATGCCCTTTGATGTACGTAAACAGTAGTAACGACATCACCCAATAAACGATACTGGTAGCCCAACCACAACCTACAGCACCTAAAGCAGGGAATCCAAGTTTGCCGTAGATCAGCACGTAGTTTATCGGAATGTTCAGCAGCAACCCGATAACGGAAATCAACATTGGCGCTTTGGTGTTGTTCATTCCTTCACAAAAGCCATTGAGCGTATAAAAGAGTGCGATACCCGGTACACCGAAAGCTAGTGCAACAACATAGTCACTCGCGATCGGAATAATCTCAGACGCTACCCCAATGGTGTTTAGAATGTTGTTGCCGTTTGAGAGATAAAAAATAAGCAGGCCGCTAATCAACGCTGCAACCCAAATCATCTGAATAAACTCTACACGTATCTTATCGAGTTGGTTTGCACCGCGGTGATAAGCAACCACAGGTGTTAAAGCCATGATGATACCCCGGAGCAATAGAGCGACGGGTACCCAAAGGCTGGTTCCCAGAGCAATCGCAGCAAGATCGGCAGGGCTGACCTGACCAGCCATGGTGGTATCCACAAAACTCATTGCCTGAGTAGCAAATTGAGTGAGAATGATAGGAATCGACAAGTGTAACAGTGAGCCAGATTCACGGGTAAAACGAGAAAAAGTCGTTGAGTTTAAAAGTGTATTTTTTTGCATGAAGTACAGATAACACCAATATAAATACACAAGTGGAGGCAGGATGGCAGGTGTGTATTTTAGGGTGTGCCGTTTAAGGTGGCTAGAATATAACCAGATTTGTGACCAAGTTCAAGACTTGTAACAAAATTATTTTCCTTTGGTTAATGGATTGATAAAGGTCAATGTTAAGTTCAGAAAGAGCTATTACTTGGAGTTATACATCTTCTCAAAGTTCTTTGGGTTCCAACCGATCATAATTCTGTCACCGATTTTCAAGACAGGGACAGAGCGAGCGCCTATAGCGTCTAGTTCCTTGCGGCCTCTTTGCATTTTTGCGTTCGTGAGTCGGTACTTGTAACCTTTTGAGTCCAGGTAGCGTTGGGCATCTTTGCAGTGAGGGCATTTGTCTTTCACGTATAAAACAAGTCTTTTCATTGTGTTATTTCACTTATTGTGACTAATGGTGTTTCATCATTGATTCGGTTGGGAGAGGAGTCTAATCAATTCGAGAAGGAAATGCGAGTGAATGAAGCTATGTTGGAGAGGGGTATAAGGGTATATACTGTGGCGCTACTACAGATTCACAAGATGGTTTTCTCCTACAAAGTAAGCGTAACATGAACAGTTCAATGAATAAGTCACTTCGTTACATTAATGGTTACCCTGACTCGATAGTCTCCCAAGTCTCACATCTTGTGGAGTCTGGTAAGTTATCGCAGTGGTTCAAAAATAAGTACCCGGAGAATCATCAGATAAAAAGTGAGAGAGCGCTATTCGACTATACAGTTGAGATAAAGAATCAGTATATGAAAAAGACCTCACCGCTGAGTAAGGTCATTTATGACGGTAAGATTCACTTGATTAACAATGCTTTGGGGCTTCACTCCTTTGTTTCCAGAAACCATGGGGGAAAGCTAAAATCCAAAAACGAGATACGAATTGCAAGTGTATTTAAGAATGCGCCTGAGCCATTACTGAGAATGCTAGTGGTTCACGAACTGGCTCATTTAAAAGAAAAGGAGCACAACAAGGCATTTTACTCGCTTTGTTGTCATATGGAGCCGGATTATCATCAACTGGAATTTGATGCTCGCCTGTTTATGATTTATCTGGAACAGGGAAATAAGGGAAGCTAAAGCTCGGTCTTAGTATTTATCAGCAATGACACAGCGAGGTTTACATGGAAATTGAAATCTATATGCCATGCAGGCCAGAGTGGATTTGCGACATTATTTTGTTTGCGGTCACCATTTTGTTTTGTGTCGGACTTCTGGCTTTTATCTGGGTGGTTTGGAAAGAATACCAACAGATAAACAAAAAAAATCGGAAGCCTTAGGGCTCGCTAAGGACTTCCGAAAGACACATTACCGTTCTACTTTCTATTTATGTTTGTGTATATCTCTTCAAGTTATTATTTCTATGCTGTGTAACAGCAAGTCAGGAAGTAATCTCCACCGCACTTAGATGTGTAATCTTTATCATCCAGACACACTTTAGGCTGGCCATTTTCATCAAGTTTAATCAAGCTAATCCAGTGACGCATACGTTCTGGTGAGCCCTCAATGGCGGTTGGGAAGGTTGCACAGGTTTCTAATTGAATGTCCGCAATTTCAACTTGTGTACGTCCACTTTCGTTTGAACACTTCTTAAAAATAACTTCAACATGGCTACCATTTTTGTCTCGAAGTACTATCGAATATGGGTGCTCAGGTCGGCCGGTATAAGCAACGAATTGTCCAGGCTTGTCCAGGCCACAGTGTGTTCCGTCGGTAAAGTAAGCCATGAGATGGCGTCCATCTCGAACATAACAGGCAACTTGTTCGTGTGAGCCTTTGTCTAGTGGAAACATGGTGTCCAGAAGTTGTACGGCTTTGCGCTGCTTTTCTTGCGCCTGTTGTGCTTTTAGTGATTCAACGGCAAAGACCGCTTCAGCAATAAAAGAGTGTCGGTCGTCACTGTTATTTGTGTTTTTAAATGCTGGTAGATTCATGGTCTTTCCCTCGTGTGTATCATCCGTTAATTGTTTAGCAAGTTTTGAGTAAAGACTCCAAAAAGTTGATCCGGTCTACTTGTTGACTTGCTTAATTTGAAGATTACACAAAATATCACTACAATTTCACAACAAAAATTTCACATTGTGAATTTTACAATAGGCAGGAAGCCATGAGACAAACACAAAGTCTGATACGGAAGTCCCATTTCTTAGGTACAAAGATACGTAACCTACGGAAACGTAACCATTTAACCATGGAAGATCTTTCTTCACGTTGCGTCCGCATAGACCCGGAAAACTCTCCCTCAGTCTCATATCTCTCGATGATAGAGAGAGGAAAAAGAGTTCCAAGCGCCGATATGCTGGATGTCATTGCGAAGGTTTTTCAAAAAGATGCTCGCTGGTTTTTGGACGATGAGCCAGAGTCTCAGGACATTACTCCCGACAAAGGACGCAAAGGGGGATTGAGTGGTATTCCACTTGAACCGAGCTTTCTGTTCTCCAATGACATGTTGCAAATAGCGATTCCTGAGCTGCTTTCTCAAACAGGGGTGACGGGGCGTCAATTTGCGCAACTGTTGATTAGAGCTTATCAGGAACACCATCAAAATCATTTTCCCGATCTAGAACGGGCTGCAGAAGAGGTTGGTCTAAAACGTGTTCCGCTTGCAGTTGAAGATATGCTGGATCTCGCAGCTCATCAGGGGTTACAAGTGCAATGGTTCGATGATGCACCTAAAGAGGTGTTGGATGAACTGGGAGTAGTTAGCCGTCAGTTAGTCACATCCTACTTTGAACCGCCTGGTAAGATTTATCTGAACACAATGTTGCGTGATTATCCTACAAGGCTTAAGTATGATCTCGCGGTCTATATCGGTCATTGTGTTTTGCATAACAACGAAGGATTAGCAAGCACATTGACCATTGGTAGTCACACCTGGGGAATCGATGATTCAGTGACTAATGGATCACCGATAAACCCTCAGGATATCCTGACCGCATGGCGCAGCTTCGAGGCGAGCTTTTTTGCCGGTGCATTGTTATGTCCAAAGGTACCATTTAGGCAGTTGTTAGACCGTCATGGGTATGAAATTGACGTCCACAAAGTAGCGGGTGTCTCCCCTTCAGTAGCGATGAGACGCATGACCGTTGTTTCACCTTATCCTCACTGGCACTACTTCGATGCCCATGCGTTAGGTAAATTAAAAGCAGTGTATCGCGGGAACGGCATTCCTCTTCCTTGGGGTAACATGCGCGAAGTGAATGATCCATGCCAGCATTGGTCGGTGTTTAGAATGCTGTCTGAACCAAACGATAACTCAAGAGCTCAGATTTCGATTCTGGATGTGAATGAAAAACCCAGAATTTATTGCTGTGAGTCTGTCGGTGTCGTGGACCCTGCGGGTAATAATCGAGTGCTTTGTGCCGGGTTGGACTTGAACCCAGCGATTGAAGCTCAAGGTCAAAGCGCTCAAGAAGTGGCAAATGAAATGAAGGAACTTTGTGTTAACAATGGGGGGGAAGTCGCCATTCCTCGGCACATAAAAAAAGAACTGACATCGGTTGCGAAAATCCTGAACATCAACTGGATAGGTCGTGGTATCGACAGGCAGGCAAGGCTGATTTGCTCCAGAGGTAACGTGTGCCCAAGAAAACCAAGTTGTTACGATAAATAGACGCTATGCAGAGTAGGAGTTTAAATATGAAACGCTTTAGAAAGTTTCAGGGGGGATTTATTCTGCTTGCCTCCTTATTTTCGGGTGGGTTATTTGCTCAAGATCAGAAAGATATAACCGAAAATATAGAGCGTTTCACCGAAAATATATATTTGACGCAGAGTAATACGGATTCTGGTTTAAAAGCGTTTCTGGAACGAAATGATGGTAGGATTGTTTTTATCGACGGCTTTCTGGACGCCAGTCTGTCAACGGAAGAGCAAACAAGCGTGGAACAAGGTTGCGAGCTGGATGTTGATGCGATTGTTGAACAGGAGCTTGATAATACGCCTGTTCCTTTACCGTATTATGATCGCCTTGAGGAGTTGAACTGTTTCGGTTCTTACTTAGTGTTTGATCTTTCGAAAGAAACGATTTATGCCCCCAGTTTTGGTGGTACCGGCGTGGTAATGATACGATTGAAAGGTTTTTTTGATGTATTCACTACTTACCATTCAGGGCCAAGTATTCATTATCACCTAAAGGCCATCGCCGTTCCGCTTGATGTCAGGCTCAGAATGTATGGGCAGTAGTAATCACAGTACTGGAACCTTGACCTATGATAATCGCTGAGACAAAACGCCTTGTAATCAGGCACTTCGAACTGAAAGATGCAACATATATCTTAAATCAGCTTAATCAGGATTCATTCATCAGGTATATCGCTGATAAGAATGTGCGAACACAATCTGATGCGGAAAAATATCTCGAAGAGGGGCCGTTAGCCAGCTATAAGTGGCATGGTTTTGGTTTAAACATGGTATTACTCAAAGAGAGTGGTGCAGCCATTGGTATGTGTGGATTAGTCAAGAGAGATGAGCTGGAACATCCCGATTTGGGTTATGCATGTTTGCCTGAGTATTGGAGTAAGGGTTACTCATTCGAGGCGAGTGAGGCCGTATTAAGAAATGCCAGAAAGGTGCATGGTATTCAAACTGTTTTAGGTGTCACACACCCAGATAACGAAGCTTCGAACAAACTGCTAATGAAACTTGGCTTTCAGCAGGTTAAAACCATTGACCTATATGGCTCCATAAACAACCTTTACAAGTACGACTCAATCTGACTGTATCGTCAATTATCACCTTGCTAGATCCAGTGTTAGGTAATGAAAACAAACACCTTTATATCTTATGCTTGATGAACGTATTAATTGTGTGAATATATTAGTGCGTTATGTTTTTCGAATGTTAATTAATATGGTTTATGTAAAACCTAAAGCGTTCTTTTATAGCTCATTCTTATCAAATTAGAATAAGGAAAACGTTTTTATTTATAAAACTGTTTGTACTTCATACTATATACACCTAATTCTAACTTGGTGTTCGTATCATGTCCGCTAGCTCCGATCCGCAAAACAAGAAATTTCCTGGTGACGTTAGTCTCATATCCACAACTGAACCGTCGAGTCACATCACTTACGCGAATGAAACGTTTTGTGACGTAGCGGAATATCAAAGTGACGAGTTGCTTGGTCAGGCACACAATATTGTCCGCCACAAAGACATGCCAAAAGCTGCTTTTGCACAAATGTGGCAATACCTGAAATCAGGTAATAGTTGGATGGGGCTGGTAAAAAACAAATGTAAAGGTGGTGACCACTACTGGGTAAATGCATTTGTGACACCAATCAAAAACGAAAAAGGCGAAATTATCGAGTATCAATCGGTAAGAACGAAGCCTGAATCTGAGCAAATAGATAGAGCAGCGGATCTCTATAAGAAGATCAATGAAGGCAAGATGCCGAAACTTTGGCGCTATTCTTTTGTTAAAACCAACCTTGTATTGGGTACGTTATTGCTATTGCAAAGCCTATGGATGCTGGCGGTTGTTGAGCCAATGTATTTTGGTATTGCAGGGGCAGTACTCAGCTCAGCTCTATTGATCAATGGTTTTCGTCAGAAAAGCCGATTCAATAAAATAGAGTCGATGGCTCAGAAGTCTTATTCAAACCCATTAATGGAAAAACCTTATACCGGTTGTTTCGATGATTACTCTCAGGTCGAGCTGGCGCTATATATGCGTAAAGCAGAGCTAAGAGCTGTTTCTGCGCGCGCTTCTGAGACAACCTCAAAAATTCTGATTTCTGCAGAGGATAGTCATGGAGATACTCAGTCTATTGAGCAGAGTTTGAACCAACAGTTTGCGGAAACAGAGCAGGTCGCAGCGGCTGCTGAAGAGCTGTCTCATTCTATTCAGGAAGTTTCTCAGAGCGCTCAGGATGCATCGCTGGCAACAGACGAAGCGAGAGCCGAATCGCAGAAAGGTCAGGAAAGCCTGGCAATGACCATTGATGTGATTGAGAAGCTAGCCTCAGAGCTGGATAGCTCTAAGAAAGTGATCAATCAGCTGGCGGACAACAGTAAGCAAATTGAATCTATCCTGGATGTTATCAATGGTATTTCTGAACAGACAAATCTGCTGGCTCTGAACGCTGCGATTGAAGCTGCACGAGCAGGAGAGGCGGGCAGAGGTTTTGCCGTTGTTGCTGATGAAGTTCGTACTCTTGCTTCAAAGACTCGCTCTTCGACCGATGAGATCTATACCATGATTTCTAACCTTCAAGAAACGGCAGATGACGCGGTGAGCTTGATGGGTAAAGGCCAGCAGCTTTCAGTGGATTGTCGTGACAGAGCAAATGAAACCAGCGATGTGCTTACTAATATCACTTCAAAACTTCAATCTGTAAATGACAACAGTCATCAGATTGCCCTTGCTGTAAGTGAGCAGGTTGGAGTAACAGAAGAAGTTAACCAGAACGCGGTAAGAATTAAAAACCTTGCAGATGATACGCTAAGCGTATCTAAAACTTCGCTCGATAAGTCAAGCAGGCTGGTCGAAGATATTGACGCAATGAACCGTCTAATTAAGCAGTTCCTAGTTGCTTAATGGATGCTTAAAATACAGCAACTGTCGACTTCAAGACACTGTTGAGTATATAAATGGTTAACAAAAAACGCAGCTGGATTTCCAGCTGCGTTTTTTATTGGGTAACTATTCCTATAAACTTCGAAGACTTGGTTACGCAGCTATAGTTTTGGTATACGCAGGTTGCTCACTGTGTGGTTCGAATACTTTCATGGTTATTATCTGTTCCTCAAACTCGAAAACTGCTGTAGCTAACGTGTTTTCTTCATCCGGATCATCTTCTGCTTGTCTGAAGATAGGAAGTATCGGATCGTGAGCATCTCTTAGAATTTTTAAGCAGGTTGCAGAGTCAAATGCATCTTTGTATGCGTACGCCAGTTCTTCCATTCGACTTTGTCTTGAGTCGGAAGAGTCAGTAATAATCTGAGGAACGAAATCGAGGTCCTTGTGTACCAAGTGATTTGCGTGTACAACGACCGGGCATGCCTCGATTGCAGAGATATCATGAAACGGAGCCTCGACGCTTAGCGCTTTTCGGTAGGTCATGTCTGCTACTGTATAGTGGAAAGCGCCACTCCGCTTACTATCATTTAGCGTTGCCAAAAATGCCTTATAGTCTGATGCTTCTAATAAGCTTCTCGACATAATCATGCGCGGCAATCCAACCTGAAGCTCTGTTAGGCGGATATTGTTTACAGAGAAAGCGAGACCAAATTCGTTCATTGCGAATGAATGGCCTGGAATCGAAGCAGGATAAACAAAAGAAGTGAAGCTTGCAGAGTTTTCCATGTTAGCTTCAAGTAGGAACACGGATTCTTTCAGTGCGGGATCACCGTCTTCATTGTGAGCAACTAAACTCAATTTCTTTTGTGTTACACCAATGGATGTGCAACCTTCCGGAATGCAGTTGACCAGATCACCACGACAGTTCCATAACAGAACATCGCGTAGATCTTGGCTCGTACCGTCTGCAATGCCTTTTAATTCAGAATATATTCCGGGACGTTCGTCTTTTATTAGTTGTTCAACTTCGGTTAACCAGTCTGAGTTTATCCAGCCTAATAGGTGCTGGTAACCTTCCGATGGTTTAATGTGTTGAGCAAAAATATCTTTAGAACGCTTGCCTATTTCAAGGCCTAGCTCGTAGTGATCGCCAAAAAACTCGACTGTTTTCATAAACTCTGATTATCTTTCTTTGTACAGTTAGTATGGAATAGTACATGCAGGATTAGATAATTGATAGTTATCGGGCGATCTTGATTCTTTTAGTAATTGAATAAAACTGTTAGCAGGCAGTGGTTTAGAAAAGTAGTAACCTTGGCCATAGGCACATCCGTTCTCTTCCAGGTAGACTTTTTGCTCCCATGTTTCGATACCTTCGGCAACGACGTCTATATTTAGGTTGGACGCAAGTGCGATAATGGCTTTTACTAGCTCTGCATCTTTTTTGACGTTTGTCAGATCGTTGATAAAGCTGCGATCTATCTTAATACCATCCAGTTGAAATCGCCTCAGATACGCCAGCGATGAATAACCCGTACCGAAGTCATCTAACCAGACTTTCAGTCCACTGTTTCTCAACTCTTCCAAGGTCGCCATCGCCTCATCTTCATCTTTAAAGAATAGGCTTTCAGTGATTTCAACGTGTATGTTTTCCGGGGATACACCGTGTGCTTTGAGTGAGCGCGATATCTGCCTCACAATATCATGTCGATAAATTTGATTGGCCGATAAGTTGAATGAAACATGGAAGTTGTTTGGTAACGAATGCTTCCATATTTTTAACTGCTTACTGAGTAACTCTATTAACCAGTTACCTATCGGTATAATCATTCCGGTCGCTTCAGCGATGGGAATAAATTCGGCAGGCGAGATCATGCCTAGAACAGGATGTTTCCACCTAACAAGCGCCTCGGCGCCTATCAGGCGATTATTATCTAGGTCATTTTGAGGTTGATACCAAAACTCAAACTGCTCAAGATGATTTAGTGACTTTCTCATTTCACGCTCAAGAAGCGCTTTGCGGATAACTTGTTCATTCATCGAGTTATTGAATCTTTTGTAGGTATTACGGCCATCGTCTTTGGCTTGATACATAGCGATATCCGCGTTCTTGATGAGTTCTTCTGAGTTGAGCCCGGCTTCGGGATAAACCGCAACACCTATGCTTCCTCCAACAACTAATTGATCCTGGTCGACCTGAATTGGTTCCCGGATATCTCTAAACAGCGCTCGGATCACGAGCTCTATATCTTCCTGCAGAGAGACGCCTGGTAGGTATACAAGAAATTCATCACCACCTACACGGGCTATCATGCTTTGACTTTTATTGGGCGTATATGATGAAAAGCTTGTTTCAAGGTTCAGTGAAGACTCCAGCCGAGTGGCCATCTGAATCAGAAACAGATCTCCCTTTTCGTGACCGTAATTGTCATTGATGGTTTTGAAGTTATCCAAATCAATAAAGAGTACTGAAAAAGGTGTTTTTGAGTCCGAACTAAGTTGGTTGTCCAGGTGCTGAAGAAACTGAACTCTGTTTGGTAAGCTAGTTAGATGATCATGAAAGGCGAGAAAAGCAATTTTCTCAGTTTTCTTCTCAAGCTCTTGTGACATATCAGAAAACGCAACGGCAAGTTCGCCAAACTCATCACTACGTTTTACGTTAAGCAGGCTCTGAGCGGCACTAAAATTGGTGTTCGCAATGTGTTTCGTATAGTGGATGAGTTTAGTGATTGGATTGCTTACCGAGCGAGCAATAAGGATGGCCAAAAAAGTAGAGACGAAAAAGATGATGGCTGCGACAGTGCCCATGCTTAAGAACAGTTTTTCTCTGACGTTCGTTTCTATTGAGTCGAAGATATGGGAGATACGCTGTATGTTTTGGTTAATTTCCTCAAGAGAATACTCTATATAAACACCACCGATAATCTTCCCGGAAACCATGATGGGTTGAGCACATCCAAATTTATTATCGTCAAATTTGCTGTATTGCTCACCTCGCTCTAATACCGCGGAAGTGACTTCTTCATTGTCGAACTTTTCTCCGAAGTTTATCAGCCATTTACTGCCATCATGAAATGTGTGTCCGTTGACATCAAATACTATGATTTTGTTTATTTTTTTTACGTTCAGCAGAGGTTCAATTAGATACTGGGCCTGATCTGGATTGTAATTGTAAAGTGGGTCGAACAAAGCATAGGCGAGGTAATCGGACATCTGGTCGGCTTGTTCAATAACGGTTTGTTTATAAGCTTCTAGTGAGCGTTCTGTTACCTGATTAAATAGATCATCAGATTGTTTTTGAGCAAGATATAGAAATACAGCAGTGCACGAAACGATGGTGGTTAAAGATAAAATGACGGTGAATAAGATGTATTTTCCCTGAACTTTAAGTTGAAACATAATGATTACACCGAGTTAGTTTAGTGACTGCTTTACGGTTTTTTGAAGTTCCATAATGGGTTTTAAGGCAGGTCCGTTGCTGTCAAAAAGCTCGAATTTCTTGGTATCCTGGAATGCGGCTAGTGCTTGTTTGCCGTCATCAGTTTTGTCGGCATTAAGTAGGGCACCGATAAGTTTCTGCTTACGTTCAGCGGTCATCTTGGGGCTGAACAAAACGACACTTCTTGGAATAGGAATACTTGTGTGCACGATCTTTAGTTTATTTTTGTAGGATTCAGGAACGACGGCTGCATCATTCCAATCAGTATTGCTGAATACGCCTGCCTCAACCTGTTTTCGGTATACCCATGCCGAAACACTCACTTCGCTTGAGCTTTTGAGCTGATCTTCAATAAATACGTATCCAATTTTTCCAGCTTCTACTTGGTCCTGAACAGAACGTAGTTTATGGAGTTGATAGCCATGGTTTAGAAGGATTGCTGCGGGAACGTAGTATCCAGAGGTTGAGCCTTTGTCTTCAAAAGCGATGACTTTTCCGATCAAGTCATCCAGATTATTAATTCCGGAGTCTTGATGAGCGAAGATGATAGAGTTGTAGCTATCAACCTGTTTTTTCCAACGTAATAACTCAATGCTCGCACCGTGTTCCTGTTGAAGAGTGAGGCCAGAGAATATGGTTTCAGAAACAAGATCAACATGCCCGGCTTGTAACCATTGTCCCATTTGCTGAGGGCTATTGTGCACCCATACTTCAGCTGTTTTGATTCCCTGATCTTTCAGTTTTCCAGCCAGGTAGTTGGCAAGAGGCGTTGTGTTTTTTATATGTTTTTTAGCCTTACTACTAATAATCCCGATGACGAGTTTATCTTCAGAGGGCTTATGGTGGGCAAATAGAGGTGCGCTAATTATCGTAGATAAGAGGAATAGAATGCTGAGTGTTACGAGCTTGGTGTGCGTGCCATTGAAGACTCTTATACGATAGTTCTGTTCCATTGGCTCTGAATCTCCCACGCTAGTGAACAACTGCATGCATCTACGAGCAAATTATTTGCGATGCATTTATCAATTAGGTTCGCAGAGTATTGTTGAACATGGAACTGATTAGTTGTTACGCGATGTAAGTAATATTGTCTGTGATTTTCTGACGGAGCGGATAATTAAACTTATCAAAAAGTTAGTTAGAACAGATATCCAACGCAGAGGAAGTAGTACGTTGTCAGCTATAGAATTGAGGGCAAAGAGAAGGGAGCTGAAATGCTCCCTTAATTTGATACTAGCTTGGTAATAGTTTGGTAATGGTTTGGTTCTTATTTTAGTAATCGAGCCTTAAATTTACGACCTTTAAGCTTGCCATGTTCAATGGTTTTAAGTGCTTTTTTAGCAACGGATTTGTCAACAGCGACATAGGAGCGCATAGCAAATAACGAAATCTTGCCTACTTTCTTGCCATCTATGCCGTTCTTTCCGGTTAACGCACCCAGAATATCACCAGCACGAACTTTCTGTTTTTTCCCGCCTGCAATTTCAATGGTTTGCATCTTAGCTTCGAATGCAGGCTTGGACAGCACATCGTCACCTGGTAGTTCGACAGGCTCAATTGGCATGTCCATGAACTCATCAATCATCGTAACGCGATACATCTCTTTGTCACTGAACAGACTGCAAGCGAGTCCATTGTTACCAGCGCGTCCAGTTCGGCCAATTCTGTGTACGTGTACTTCAGGATCTCTTGATAGCTGATAGTTGATCACCATATCTAAGTTGTCGACATCTAACCCTCTGGCTGCGACATCTGTTGCTATCAATACCGAAATACTTTTATTAGCAAACTGAGTGAGTGACTGGTCTCGGTCTTTTTGTTCCAGATCACCGTGCAGATCAATAACATCAAACCCATCGCGGTATAGTTCTTCAGCAACGTCTTGTACTTCGCGCTTTGTGTTACAGAAGATAACGGTGGATTCTGCCTGATATTGCAACAGCAGTTTTTTTACTGCTTGTAAACGCTCTTCATTATTTTCAACCTTAAAGAAAAGCTGCTTGATGCTGTTACCGCTATGGGTTGATTCCACTTTTACAAGTTCTGGTTCAACCATGATTCGGTTAGCAATTGATTGAATTTGCTCTGGGAATGTTGCGCTAAAGAGTAATGTCTGACGTTTCGACGGCGCATGGTCAATGATCGTATCCAGTGCTTCCTGAAAGCCCATTTCAAGCATTCGATCAGCTTCATCCAAAACCAGCGTGTTGAGCTCTGAAAGGTCAATACGTCCTTTAACAAGGTGGTCTAAGATTCTCCCCGGTGTACCGACAAGGATATGAGCACCGTGCTCCAAAGAGCCGATTTGTGGGCCCATTGGCATACCGCCACACAAGGTAAGCACTTTGATGTTATGTACCGTACGGGCAAGCTTACGGATCTCTTTAGCTACCTGGTCCGCCAGCTCTCGAGTTGGGCACAATACAAGGGACTGCACCCGAAAACGCTTAACATCGAGATTCGTAAGCAGGCTTAAACCAAATGCGGCCGTTTTACCTGAGCCAGTTTTTCCCTGACCAATCACATCTTTGCCTGATAGCATTAATGGCAGCGATTGCTGCTGAATAGGGGTCATATCGGTATAACCCATAGACTCCAGATTTTGTAAAAGTGCAGCTGAGAGTGGAAGCTGTGAAAAGGCGGTCTGGCTCAAAGGAAAATCCTTAATGATTTAGAGATTACAAATTAGCGGTGCAAGATAGCGGTTTCGGTGTAAGAGTACAACCGAAACTCGCCTAGAAGGAGGATTAATCCGAAAGGTAGTACTCTACTGTCGTAACCACCCGAACTTTCTTTATGTGTGGGTTATTTCTGTCCCTTGGCCGAATACTAAACTGACCTTGATACGCTTTCTTAATCTTACCCAGCTTACTTTTAGAGTCTTTCGCGAATTTTTCTGCTACAGCCCTGGCGTTTTTAGTCGCTTCTTCAATCATGTCAGGCTTTATTTCATTTAGCCTGGTGAACAGGTATTCTGTCTGGCCATCGTATCCACCATCCGTAAATACAATCCCTTTTTTGCCTAGCTCGGATAGTGTTCCCATGACTTTCCGTACAGTCTCAATATCTGAAGAATACACGGTGACGGTTTGAAAAGCGGTATAGCGGAATCTTGCCTGGCTATCACCACCATATTGCTGCGCTGATTTATCCACAATAGAGGGTGAGGAGAGGGTTATTTCATCGGCTGAAATGCCGTGTTTGATCAGATAGCTTGTGATGCTTTCTGACTGCTTGTCAATGTTGTTATAAAGCGTCGAAAGATCATTATCAGCAACATTGAATCTAATTGGCCAGATGGCGACATCAGCGGAATACTCTTGTTCAGATAATCCTTTGACCGAAACCGTACGTTCATACATTTTATACTCGATGGCAGCAGCGGCTAGCAGATAACCCAAGATGGCCAAACCCAAACAGATGAAAACGCCTAGTACTGCAGAACCAGAAAACGACTCTTTTTTCATTTTTATTATCCTTGAACTTCTTTTTATGTAAGTAAGATAGATATCTTCCAGTTTGGTTCAAATTATTAAACTTAACCACCTGTTCGGGTGATTAGGTAAAAAGATGTAAATGAGCTAATTTGACAAGAAATGAACCTCATACGAATAAGACACATGTTAATATGGAATGGATGTCACGTAACGTATTTGCATAAGAAATATTCGCAAAGGCTTTTATAAAAACGAGTTGGTAAGTTCAATGATAACCTGCACAAAAACCGCAGCCAAAAAGCAGAAGGATCTCTTTTCTCAGGGCAGAATCCTCACCTGGCTTCTTTCTATATTTATTGTCACTTTTTTTGTTGCTGGTGTATTTTGGTCAACCGCGTATTTTAAAGTGGTAAATCGATATGTTGCTGTTAACCATTTGATTCATCAGTTTGATTTTGGCAAAGCGAAAGGCGAGTACTTTGTACGTACCGGAGAGGCAGAGGATGCTTCCAGAGCACTTGATGCAATCAATGGTGTTGAAAACCAGGTTACTGAGTTGGTTGAATCAGGTGCGCTTAAAGCCGATGACCACTTAAACAAGCTAATTGAAGCCCTTAAAAACCACAAACACGATTTCACAGAGTATGCTGAGCTTTCACAAATAGGTTTTATAAGCGCAGACGAAGAACAGCAAGCACTTCATCGGGTCATAGAGACAGGAATGCTTACCGGCAAGCTGATAGCAAAGTATAGCGGGGAGTACAACAACGAGATAACCCAATACAATCAGGCCACAGTCTATTTTCTTGGTGGAGCGGTCGTTTTTGTCATTATTGTTATCTTCTTATCAAGAAATATACGTACCACCCAGCAGGAAATGCAGGAACTGGTGGTAAGCCTTGATAATGCCAGGAAAGAGGCGGATTGCGCAAACGAGGCAAAATCAGACTTTATCGCTAATATGAGCCACGAAATTCGTACACCGATGAACGCCATAATCGGTATGAGCCAGCTGGCGCTTGATACAGAACTGAATCCGCGACAAAGAAACTACATCGAAAAGCTCCATCATAGTGCCGAATCATTGATGACTATCATCAACGATATTCTTGATTTCTCGAAGATAGAAGCAGGCAAGATGGAGATTGAACTGGTTGACTTCAAACTTGAAGAAGTGATGGATGAGTTGAGCAGTGTTATCGCGATGAAAGCGGAGCAAAAATCCTTAGAGTTGGGCTTTGATGTTCAACCGACTTTACCAACATATTTGATTGGTGATCCTCTTAGACTGAATCAGATCCTTGTTAACCTCGGAAACAACGCCGTTAAGTTTACCGAAGAAGGTGGTGATGTAACGATAAAAGTGGAGGAAGTGCCTACCGAAGGTACAGATGATGAAATAAGCTTGCTCTTCTCTATTTCTGATACCGGTATTGGCATGACAGAAGAGCAGCAAAGCAAACTCTTCCAATCCTTTAGCCAGGCTGATACATCAACGACAAGAAAATATGGGGGGACTGGTTTAGGTCTGACGATTTCTAAAAATCTTGTGGAGATCATGGATGGTGAAATCTGGTGCGAGAGTGAAGCTGGTAAGGGAACAACTTTCTATTTCACAGTGAAGTTGCACAAACAAAAGCGCCAGTCTGAACTGCCACAAACCATGTTTGAAAGTGCGGGTGAGTTAAGAATTCTGGTGGCAGATGATAACGCACACGCGCGCGAGATTCTTTGTCGCATGCTCTCTAATTTCAATTTCTCCATTACAGAAGTAGACAGCGGAGAGAGAGTGGTTTCTGTCTTAGAACAGAATAATAGCGTTAGATCAGCAAGAAACTTTGATATCGCGATTGTCGATGGCGATATGCCTGGATTGAGTGGTACTGCGATAGCAGAGAACTTAATGTCTAACACCATCATTGGGGTCAAACCTAAAGTGATTATGACGAACAGTTATACTCAGGACGTGGTATTAGAAGACGTTTCTGCCAGCGGTATTTCAAACGTGTTAGTAAAACCTGTTACGCCATCGGGTGTTTACAACGCAATACTCAAAAGTATTGGCAAACGAGTCGCCATACCTACCGCACAGAAACAGAACCGAAGCCAAGCTCTGGAAAGAGCAAAAGAGAAGGTGAGAGGTGCTTCAATTCTTTTGGTTGAAGATAACATTATCAACCAAGAGTTGGCGATGGAGTTGCTGTCAGGTTTGGATATGCATATTACCTTGGCAGAAAATGGCCAGGAGGCACTAAATAAACTTAGCGAAGAGCAGTTTGATGGTGTGTTGATGGACTGCCAGATGCCGATTATGGATGGCTATCAGGCAACACGGGAAATCAGAAAACAGCCAGAGTTCGCTAAACTACCTATTCTGGCGATGACCGCAAATGCAATGGCTGGTGATAAGGAAATGGTCATCGGAGCGGGTATGAACGACCATATTTCTAAACCTATCGATATTGAAGATATGTTTACTACCATGGCCAAGTGGATTGCGCCTAGAGAAGTTAGGAACTCCGTAACGGCTCAGATTGAAAACAAAACAGAAGCAGGAGGTGATGAGCTGATAGCTTCACTATCCACCTTAGATACTGTTTTAGGGCTTAAACACGCTCAGGAAAATACGAAATTGTACCTGCGTTTGCTTGAGCACTTTGTGGAAAACAATAAAGGCTTCGAGAAGAAGTTCGCTCTTGCGTGGGAAAGCAGCATTGCGGATGCTGAGAGAATGGCGCATACGCTCAAAAGTACAGCTGGTTCAATTGGTGCGGCAGAAGTGCAGAACGCAGCGCTGGAGTTAGAGCAAGCGATTAAAAACAACGCCGCTTACGATCAATTGCCAATCGAAAACTTAGTCGTGGCCCTCAAACCTGTGGTGAGAGAACTCACTGAACGATTAACAATAATAGCCGAGGCAAGAAGCGGCTCACGTCAACGTTATGCTCCAGTAGATATGGACCGAGTGACAGTGTTAGTAGAAAAGCTGGAAATATTGCTGGAAGCCTACGATACCGAAGCGCTTAATCTGATTGACGAGCTAAACATGCTGCTTAATAAAACTCGATTGCAAAGCGCTCTGAACAAAACAAAGTCATGTCTGGAGATTTACGAATTTGATAAAGCGATTGCATCGCTGAGCCACTTTAAAACTCAACTGGAAATACCTGAACCAGCATAGTGATTCAGATGTGCGGTTAAATAAAAACGGAGGCCAGAACCTCCGTTTTTTATTTTGGAATCATTTACTTATTGAGAAACGATTGATTAATCGTCGCTGTTCAGATCTTCCAGTGGAAGCCAGTTTACCTTCACCCCTGCTTGAAGAAACATGTCCTGACTGATTTGAATTTTGTCACCCCAGCGAGAGAGAAAATCGGGCTCTTGCTCTGGGCAATGTACTGCAGCAATACCGGTTTGGATTATTTTTGCAGCGCAGTTTGGACAAGGAAAATGGGTTACCCAAATATCACAGCCATTCAGGTCTCTTTTAGCGAAAAGAATGGCATTTTCTTCCGCATGTAGAGTTTTAAGATATTTCATTTCTCGTTCATCCGTCATCGCACTATCTGAGATGCCATGAGGGTAGCCATTAAAGCCAACTGAGACGATTCGATTTTGCTTGGTAATGACGGCACCAACTTGTGTTGATGGGTCTTTACTCCAGGAACCTACAAGTTCTGCCATTTGGTAAAAACGGTGGGCCCACTTAGAAATCATGTACTCTTTCCTCCGGGAAACGTTGTTCTACGGCCTATCGTAAATTATTCAGCTCAAATTCGACAGAAATATTTGCTACAGAACGTGATAAAGCCTTTTTGGACGGCCTCCGGTGTTGTAATTAAGCGCAAGCTGTATAAAGCCTTCTGATTCAAGAAATTCCAGATATCGTCTTGCGGTTACTCTGCTGACATTCATCTTTTCACCAATATCGTGAGCCGAGAAGTGAGATAGCTTTTCTTCCTTGAGAACATTTTTAAGGGTTTCCAGAGTCGTAGCATCGATCCCTTTTGGTGTCTGACGAGTGGTTTTCCTCGGTGATTTTCTTAAAATCTGGTCAATTTCACCCTGATCCACTCGGTGAGAGGTACCAAGCTGAGTACGATATTGATGAAAATCGTCCAGTGCATGCTGTACTCTGGACATTCTTATTGGTTTCACCAAATAATCCAACACACCTAAATGAACCGCCTTTTCTATTACTAAGCTGTCACGCTCCGCAGTGGTCATGATGAAATCGCAATGTGCACTTTGCTCTCTAAGCTCTCTGATAACATCCAGCCCACTTCCGTCTGGCAGAGTGATATCCACAAAAACCAGGTTAGGCTGATAAAGCTTGAACTGAAGTAGTGCTTCAGCGCAGTTTTCACTGATGGCGACAACTTCGAAATTTGGATGCTGATTGATTGTAGACTCAAGCGTGTAACTCGCTCTTACATCGTCTTCTAAAATCATTACAGTGTGTTTATTCATCATTTTCTACGGAGCTCTTGTCTAAATAGATGCTAAACAGGGTGGTTTGGTTTTCTGTTCTTTCCCAGTCGATACTTCCGTTGAAGTAATCCACCAGTTGTTTTACCAGATAAAGGCCAATGCCATTTTGTTCTGTGTCAGCCTTAGAGCTGACTCCGAACTCAAGAATCTGATCCGCGATTTCTTCTGAGATGCCAGCACCGCTATCTTCTATTTCAATGATCAGGTGGCTGCTTCTGTCACTTAAATACACCGATAACTCAGGAGATACATTGTCACGATTCTGCCACGCTGCAAGAAGTGCGTTATCCAATAGATTCCCAATCATGGTTACCAATTTTTCAGATGTGTTCTTTTTATAGCTGGACAAACTGCTATCCGCATCCAGATTGTATTTCACTCCGATATCTGAGGCTCTGTTGAATTTGGCTAAAAGTAAGCTGGCAATTGCGCTATCGGATACTGACATGACTATGCTGCCAAGCACGCGCTGATATCGGTCGGTCTCCTGTTGCACATATTCGATGGCATCATTGTAGTTTTTCGTCTGGAGCAGCCCGGATATTACATTTAGCTTATTTGAATACTCATGGGTTTTGCTTCTTAGTATTTCTGAGTAACTCTTTAAATAGCTCACTTCGCGTTCCAGTTCGTTCTTGTCTAAATCCGGGAAGAATACAATGGCGTGACCAAGAGAGCCTTTGGATGTATTAATCGGGTAGATATTTGCCTGATATTGCAGTTTACCAATGTTAAAAACGCCCTGATGAAAGTGGGTTTGATTGGCAAGTACCAGGTGGCTAAGCGGTGAAGAGTAGTAGGCTAACGGGTGATTGAGATAATCATTTTTGTCGGACGTAGACAGTGACAGAAGTTTTACCGCAGTATTATTGATGGTGGTGATGTTCATGTTTTGATCAACTGCGATCATTGCATCCCGGATGCTGTCAAAAACCATCTCATGTTCACGGAACTTGTTGACGATGTATTCTGGCTCATAATCTAAGAAGGTTCTTTTTAGCTTGTATAGGAACGCGATAATGGTGCCTACACCTAACAAGTAAACCACAACAATTAACAGGCCTATTTCGCTAAACTCTTGCAGGAGAATGCTGGCTGTTTTTGAAGACAAGTAACCGATACATATCGCGCCAATGACCTCTCCGTTCAGGCGAATAGGGGAGAAGCTACGTATAGCTTGTCCCAACGAGCCAGTATCCAGGCTGCTGTACTCTTTCCCTTCGGTTAAAGCCGGAAATATATCCTCACCGACAAAGTGCTTACCAAGCCGGTCTGGTTTGGGGTGTGTGAGGCGAAGCGCGTTCTTGTCTACGACCACAATATAAGAGGCGTCGGTACTCTTTCTTATATCTTCTACATATTCCTGTAAATCGTACGGTTCTCCACTATTTTTCGCATCAACGGCACTGATTACAACCGGGTTATGAGCCAGCACTCGGGCCAGTTCCAGACCACGCGCTTCAAACTCGTTGGTATGCGAAGCTTTAAGCATGATCAGTATCGCAGAGGTCACGATAATACCGATTGTTGAGGAGGTCGCGATAGTCGATATCGCCAGATAGCTCTTCAGTTTCATTCTGACCCTTAAATAGCCAATAAATATCATAGGTACGGTAGATGGATGAAAGTATATCTTTGCTTGAGTAGAGAAAAGTTGTTTTTCGTCAGATGTTTATCTATTTGACAGATTTATCGTTTTTGTCGTTTACAAAAGTTACAAAAGCATCAATTAGTTACATTGAATGCCCACTCAAATATCGTGGTTTTAAGAGTTGTTAGACTGCAGGCAGTGAAAATAACCTTTAAGGACTAAACATGTTGTATCTTGAGTTTCTGTTCCTCTTGCTCATGTTGTATATGGGCTCCCGTTACGGAGGTATCGGACTTGGTGTCGTTTCTGGCATAGGTCTGGTCGTCGAAGTATTCATCTTCAGAATGCCTCCAACATCACCACCAGTTACGGTGATGCTAATTATTCTTGCCGTCGTGACTTGTGCTTCCATACTGGAAGCGGCTGGTGGTTTGAAGTTTATGCTTCAGGTTGCAGAAAGAATACTGCGTAAGAATCCTAAGAACGTCACTTTAATTGCTCCTTTTGTTACTTATACCATGACATTCATGTTAGGTACGGGACACGCTGTATATTCGATTATGCCAATTATTGGCGATGTTGCGCTGAAGAATGGTATTCGTCCTGAACGTCCGATGGCTGCTGCCTCTGTGGCTTCTCAGATTGCGATAACTGCATCACCGATATCTGCGGCAGTGGTGTACTACCTTGCACAGCTTTCTAATATTCAGACGGAAATTACCTTAGTTTCTATTTTAATGGTGACAGTGCCTTCGACATTAGCAGGTACTTTCCTGATGGCACTATACAGTGTGCGTCGTGGTAAAGAGCTTAACGATGATCCTGAGTATCAGCGTCGCCTGAAAGATCCAATGTGGCGAGAGAAGATCCTGGAGACGACAAACACCACTTTGGACGAAGTACTTCCTTCTTCTGCACGTAACTCGGTACTTATCTTTATCACTGCGTTGCTTGTTATCGTAGCGGTTGCAATGCTGCCTGAACTGAGAACAATTGTTGATGGCGGTAAGCCTATTAAGATGTCAGTTATCATTCAAATGATGATGTTGGCATTTGGTGGTGTGATTTTGCTGGTAACCAAAACCGATCCACGCAAAGTGCCAGACGGTGTTGTGTTTAAGTCGGGTATGGTTGCTGCGATTGCTATCTTCGGTATCGCCTGGATGTCGGATACTTACTTTAAGTATGCGCTTCCTGAGTTTAAAGAAGGCATTATCGGCATGGTAACTGACTACCCTTGGTCATTCGCGTTTGCGCTATTTATTGTCTCTGTAGTGGTGAACTCCCAGGCAGCGACAGCTCGAATGATGTTACCTGTTGGTATCGGTCTTGGCTTAGACCCAGCACTGCTAATCGGTATTATGCCAGCAGTTTACGGTTACTTCTTTATCCCGAACTATCCTTCGGATATCGCAACAGTGAACTTCGACTCATCGGGTACGACTAAGATAGGTAAGTGGTACTTCAACCACTCGTTTATGTCGGTGGGTATAATTGGTGTTGTATCAGCTTGTATTATTGGTTATCTGTTAGGTCAGGCTATTCTGGGCTAATCAGAAACAGGGCACCAAATAAAAAGAAGGTCGCAAATTGCGACCTTCTTGTATTTAGTTGAATCTTGTTAAGCACTAATCGTGTGAGTGAGTCGTCTTCTGGCATGTTTACCAACACGCTCTATCACTTTATTAACTACTTCGTTATGCATTAAGCCTTTAAAACCCGTATAGGTACCAATTCCTGATAGTTGGTTACCTTTTACAAGATAACCTCCTCCATTTAGGAAGTTGGTGATAACGACAGCATAGTCATCTTCAAATTCTATTCGCGTAAATTTTCTAGCCATTTTCTGCCTCTTATGAGATCTAGTTTTGTTTTTTATAAACCGACATTGTTATCAATGTGTTTCATATAATATAGCACTCATATTTGATTTATCTACTACTAAAGGGGTATTTGAATGTGATCGGAGGTGTAAATGCTCAGGATTGATTTAAAAATAAACAATGTAATAGCCCTTCAATATAGAAGGGCTGGAAGTGATTACTTACCTAAATGTTTTTTTAGTATGGTCCTCTCATCATCTGTCATTTCGGTCTTGTTTAAGAACGGCATATCGGTACTCTCGACGGAGCGTGCCAGTATTCTTGGTGCCCAACGTTGAATATCTTCCCAGGTATCGAAGACTGCACCGCTAGGGGCAACAGTAAAGACATCGTCACTAGGTGAAAGGCTATGACAAGTGACACACCGTCTATTAATGATATCGGTCACTACCATCTGTCCGTCGTTACTGTGGGCGGGTTCGCTTAGCTTGCTCTGACTGACATCTGGTTTAGTGATGATTGGTTTCTCCAGGGTTGACGACCAACTAACAACACCGGCTAAAACAAACATAGCGACACAACCAGACACTAATAGAGACAGACTTTTTTGCCCTGAGTGTTTTAGATTGAAGTAATGTCTAATCCAGGCACTGATAACCATCACTAACATAGCAACTAACCAGCTGTGCGCGTGTTGATAGATCATTGGATAATGATTGCTGATCATTAAGAAGACAATTGGCAGCGTAAAGTAGTTATTGTGCGTTGAACGTCTTTTAGCCTCTAGTCCTGGAGCAGGATCTATGGTTTCTCCTGCTGCAACTTGTGCGACCAATTTCCGCTGTCCCGGAATTATCTTGTGCCAGACATTGTTGACCATGATTGACCCTATCAACACGCCCATATGGATGAATGCGCCACGACCACTAAAAGTTTGAGTGAAACCGTAGAAGAACAGAGCGCCAACCAAGACAAACGATGCAACAAACAGCCATTTGGATTGTGCAATCGGAGAACGCAATAGCAGTTCATACGCTACAACACCAAAGGCAACCCCGCCAATACCAATGCCGATAGCCTGTGGTGTGGTGAGTGCCATTATTCTCGGATCAATCAGGTAGGCCTGAGCATTGAAGTAATACATCCAGACAAGTAAAACGGTACCGGTAATCCAGGTTGCATAAGCTTCCCATTTGAACCAGTGTAATTTTTCAGGCATTTTTTCAGGGCCTACCTGATACTTGGCAACTTCGTAAAATCCTCCTCCGTGAACGGCCCACAAATCTCCTTTAATACCCTTATCTTTTTTCCATTTTGGCGGTGTCTCTAAGCTATTATCTAACCATGTAAAGTAGAAACTGGCACCAATCCACGCGATTCCACAAATTACATGGAACCATTTGATAAATAACGCAATCCATTCGTAGAGGTGTGGCCACATACTTTAACTTCCTTTGAGTAAACGAGTCTTCCATTGACATAGGTGCGTTCAATCGCACGATCATCGCTGAGTGTTGAGATAGCAAAAAGTTGCTCTTTGAGAGTTTTACAGCGGAGTAAACGCTGTTGAAGGATGGGTGACGCCATAAAATCCAGTTCGACAAAATCGGCCTCGGTACCCGGATTAAGGTTTCCTACCAGATGTTCGATACCCATTGAGGCGGCAGCACCTTGAGTGCACAGATATAAAGATTCAAAAGGATCGAGGCTGATATCTTGCAACTGACAAATTTTGTAGGCGTCCGCCTGATTAGCAAACAGGCTCAGACTTGTCCCGGCACCTACATCACTGGCCAGAGAGAGATTGATCCCATGATCTTTAGCTTTCGCGTAGTTGAATAGGCCACTGCCTAAAAATAAATTCGAAGAAGGGCAGAAGCTAATAGTTGCACCACTGGATGAGAGAACTTTGTACTCTCTTTCTTCCAGATGAATGGCGTGTCCATACAGCGCACGTTCACGTACAAGGTTGTTCTGCTCATAGACACCCAGATAATCGGGGCTATTAGGATAGAGTTCTTTAATCCATTCAACTTCCCCAAGGTTTTCACTCAGATGAGTCTGAATAAAGGTATCCGGGTGTTCATTCGCTAACTGACCTGCCAGAGCAAGTTGCTCAGGTGTGCTGGTAGGAGCAAATCTCGGTGTAACGGCATACATCGCCCGACCACTGTTGTGCCACTTTTCGATTAGCGCTTTACTTTCTCTGTAGCCAGACTCAGGAGTGTCACGAAGGTAGTCAGGACAAAAGCGGTCCATCAGCACCTTGCCGCAAATCATTCTTGCATTGATCGTTTCTGAAGCCTTAAAAAAGGCATCAACGGACTGAGGGTGTACCGTTGCAAAAACGCTCGCGGTTGTTGTGCCATGAGCCATCAACTGATTGACAAAAAACTCAGCCTGAACGTTGGCGTACTCTTCACTGGCGAACTGTTTTTCAGTCGGGAAAGTATACTCATTAAGCCAGTCGAGCAGTTGCTTTCCGTAGCTGGCAATCATTTCGATTTGAGGGAAATGAACATGGCTGTCGATCATTCCTGGTATGAGTAAGCCTTTGTGCTGCTCTACACCACCGTAGTTTAAAAGTTGTTGATTGTGAGGATGCTTAAAATAACCCGCAGCCTCACCTATGTGAGCAATTTTTCCGTTTTCCACCACTAACACGCCATCGCTAAAGTAGCTGTAGTGTTTCTCTGGTGACGATGTGGTCTTGGGGAAATGAAGAATGCTTCCTCTGTGTACTTGTCTGTCCATCTTAGCTGCCCCGATAGGTTGAATATGAGTATGGGGAAAGCAAAAGCGGAACATGGTAGTGGCGAACCTCGTCGTCGACATGAAAATGAACTTCCACCAGGGGAAAGAAGGCACTACCGTATGTCGTTTCACAATAAGGTTTGGTTAAGAACCTTAAAGTATAATTACCGTAAACCAACTCAGTGTCGTCAAAACGGACGCGGCCATCTTCGTTAGTTTCTCCGTTAGCTATTGTGTCTCTGGTCTCAAAATCGACCAGTTCTACAGGAATACCAGTAGCAGGCGTTCCCTGTGTTGTGTCCAAAATATGGCAACTTAGACTGCTCATTTATAAGCCTCCATTCGAATTTGGCTGATTTTTCTCTGTTCTACTGATGCGTTGACCAACTCAGTTGATCTTGAGTTTTGGTAGCGCTCGGTAAGAATGTTCAACATTTCCTGTGCAGATTTCCCTGTGGCACAGACGATAAAAATGAACCCATACTTTTTCAGATAGTCGTGGTTTATTGAGAGTAGCTGTTTCAGTAAGTCATCCGATGCTTCAGACACTTGTGACTGTTCCGATTCGCTCAGTGCTTTCCCTTGCGAATACTTCGCTTTTAGCGTAGTTATGTCTCCAATCATTGGGTGTCCTGCGAATGCTTCTAGCCAGTCGTCTTCCTGAAGCTGGCTGAAAGCTTTGTCAGCGGAGCTGGAGAAATCGGAAAAACAGTGAAAGGGGGCTTCTAACTGCATTGATCTGATCCATTTACGACTGGTACAGATCTGAGCGAGCTGATGTTCATCCAGACAGATGACGTTCTCTTGAGCTAAATTCATTTCGCAACCTCCTTGTTGATCGAGTGGCGAAGCTCGTTCGCTGCGATCCATCCAGCTTCACTGTTATCTGACTTACCTTCGTAGTTTTGGAAATAACCTATTAACTGTGCGGAGATTGAGACCGCCACTTGCATTGGAAGCTTGCCTTGAATGTCGGAGTGGCCAATAGGGCAAGTAAGTTGGTTAAGTAATTCAGGGCGAGTAAGCTCTTCTTCGAGCCTGAACTCGAAGCGATTTTTCTTTGCTGCGGACCCAATTAAGCCAATGAAGGGAAAGCAAGATTTTTCAAGCGCTTTAAGGGTCAACCTGTAGTCGAGGGCATGATCCTGAGTCATGACAACCAGATGAGAGGCTTCGGATATCGTATCTAAAACACACTCTGGTTCCTGATGAAACACAGTGTTGACGCCGGTATCTTTTAAAGGTTCCAGCCACTCAGCACGATTATCCACAACCGTCAAATGACAAGGCAGTTCTTTCAGTATGCTGGTCAGGGATTGGCAAACATGACCCGCACCGAAAATGACCACTCGTGGCAGGTTTGTCTGCATGTATTCAAACAGAACCTGTACAGCACCACCGCAACATTGACCCAAGTCGGCAGCAAGAGAAAACCTCTCTACCGACACATTTTGGGTAGGGTGACTAAGACCCTCACGCGCTTTTTTAATCACTTCAAACTCCAGGTTTCCACCACCCAGAGTTGCGTACTGATGTGTCGGGCTAATGACCATTTTGCTCCCGGCAGAACGGGGCACAGAACCGACATCAGCTAAAACAGTAGCAATACAATAAGGTTCACCTTGTTGCGTCAGCCATTGGCAAGCACTTAGCCAGTCTTGCTTTGGATTGCTGAACAGTTCACTTGTTTTAAATGACATCTTCAACCTCCTCAGAATCCTCTGCGCGGGTATACCCAACGCCATCGAATTGCGCAGCACAGGCGTTGAGAATCTGCTCACCTGTTGCCGGAGCCTGTAGAGCAGGGATGATCTTGTGGTCGCTGATTGAAGCGATGGCATCGTAGATGGCACACCAGACACTAATCGCGTGCATAAATGGTGGCTCACCTACTGCTTTCGAACGATAAATGCTGTGCTCTGGGTTAGCTTTATCATAAAGAGCGATGTTCATCTCTTTCGGGTAATCACCAATGGTTGGAATCTTATAATTCATTGGGCTGTTGCTAAGAAGAGCGCCATCCTTGTTCCAGACGAGCTCTTCTGTGGTTAGCCAACCCATACCCTGAATAAATGCGCCCTCTATCTGACCAATGTCTATCGCAGGGTTAAGACTGTTACCAACATCGTGAAGGATATCGACCCGATCGATTCTCATTTCTCCGGTTAGCGTATCGATAGTGACTTCCGAGCAAGATGCACCAATTGAAAAATAGAAGAATGGACGACCGCAAGACTTCTCCATGTCAAACCAGATCTTCGGTGTTTTATAGAAACCGCTTGATGACAACGACACACGAGAGAGATAAGCTTTTTGTACCAGTTCAGTCCAGTCTATTTCATCTTCGCCAAGTGCAACTTTACCGTCGATAATCTCGGGAAGATCCTCGAGCTCGTAGCTCTCTTTGGCGAACTCAAGAAGACGCGCCTTAATCGTTTTTGCTGCATTATGAGCGGCCATCCCATTCAGATCCGCCCCTGAAGAGGCCGCAGTTGGTGATGTGTTTGGAACCTTGTCAGTACGGGTAGAAGTGACCAAAACCAGAGAAATTGGGATACCGAGGGTTTGAGCAACGATTTGCTGCACTTTTGTGTGTAATCCCTGGCCCATTTCAGTACCGCCATGGGAAACTTGAACACTGCCATCGGTATAGATGTGAACCAAAGCACCGGCCTGATTGAGGTGAGTAGCCGTAAAGGAGATACCAAATTTGACTGGTGTTAATGCCAACCCTTTTTTCAGCACCATATTGGACTTATTCCAACGCTTGATTTCTTCTCTGCGTTTACGGTAATCCGCACTGCTTTCAACTTGTTTGATAACCGCTTTTATGGTGTCTGTCTGTTCCACCTCCATTCCGTAGGGTGTGATATTCTTTCCTTCGCGATAGAGGTTTCTCAGCCTTATATCCAGCGAATCGATACCAGTTTGGATACTTAAATCCTGCATTGCCTTTTCTATTGCGATCATACCTTGAGGGCCACCAAAACCGCGGAAAGCGGTATGACTTACGGTATCCGTTTGCAGTCGGTTACCGATGATGTGCGACTGTCCCAGATAGTAGGCGTTATCACTGTGGAACATCGCTCTGTCAACGATGGCTCCGGATAAGTCGGGGGAGTGACCGCAAAGGCCATTCACTTCCATCACCGCTTTTTCTATAACACCGTCTCTTGTGGCTGCGATCTGGTAGTGATTGTGGAATGGATGACGCTTACCTGTGATCGACATATCTACAGCGCGAGGAAGCCTTATTTTGACCGCTTTTCCCGTGAGCTTTGCGCCTAAACTAGCCAAACATGCCCATTGGGCAGCTTGTGACTCTTTACCTCCAAAACCACCACCCATACGACGCATATCGACAGTCACTTTGTTGAAAGGGATATCGAGTACTTCTGCTACCAGAGTTTGTACCTCTGTGGGGTGTTGGCTGGAAGTTCTTAGAAAAATACCGCCATCTTCGGTTAGCTCAGCGAGGCTTATTTGACCCTCTAGATAGAAGTGTTCCTGACCACCAACCGACATCTTTTGCTCAATAAGAACATCGGATGTTTCTAACTCAGAACGTTTAATCTCACGACCAAACTGGTTTTGTGGTAACAGATGTGGTTTGTCTTTCGCTTCTTCAAACTCTAAGGTTGCTTCACTATTGGTATAGGTGACAGTTGCCTTTTTAGCGGCTTGCCAGGCTTGGCGATGTGTCTTAGCTAGAATCAATACAATGGGTTGTTTATGAAACTTGATGTTGCCATCTGCTAACAGTGGATCGCCCTTAAAGATGGGACCAATGTCTTTTTCACCGGGAATATCGTCATAACCAATGACTTTTACTACCCCTTTTGACTTTTCCACTTCGCAAAGGTCAACCGATTGAATCGAACCTTTTGCAACGTCGCTTAGAACAACAGCACCGTGCAGACAACCTTTTGGAGCAGGGTAGTCATCGAGAAACAGCGCTTCGCCTGTTGATTGTTTCTCAGCACTCTCATGTTTGTGTGAACGACCAACAACCTGGAAATCAACATCTGTTGGTTGTGAGGTAATGTGGTTTACCTGAGTTAATCTACGCATTGTCAGTCAGCCTCGTATTTATCTGGTTACACTCAAAGTAAAAGCGTTGAATCAGGTTTTGAACGAGCCTGGTTCGATATTCCGCGCTACCACGTACATCAGAAAGAGGGTGGATGATTTTCGGTACGTGGGCTTTAACTTTATTGACTAACAATTGTGTGAAAGGGCGGCCCACTATTAGCTCTTCAAGCTCGCTAAGACGAACCGATTTGGCGGCAATACCACCCGCGGAAATAATGCATTGCTTAACGCGATTATCCGAACCCAGTGTGAAGTTAAGCGCCAGTACAACGGTCGCGATGTCGTCTTCGAAACGTTTGCTGACCTTGTAAATGGCGTGTTTTTGGTTGGGTGCCAGTTGTGGAATATGCACCGCACTGATCCATTGATCAGGTTTGATGACGGTTTCCCGGTAACCCGTGATGTAGTCTTCAGGGGCATACAGGCGTTTTTCTGTGCCGTTATCCACCTCTATTTTTCCGTTCAGGCTAATTAATAACGGTGCTATATCGCCTATTGGTGAGGCGTGACCTAAGCTACCTCCAAGAGTTGCGCGATTTCGAATCGTCAGGCTACCCAGACGTTCAATCACTTCATCCGTCGAAGGGAACTGTTTACGCATAAACTCGTGGATTTTATACAAGGGGACTGAAGCACCAAGTCGCCAACCTGATTTAGTTCTAGTGATCTCCAGAAGATCTTGTACTTCGGAAAGATCTATGAGCTGTTTTACATCGTTGAGCTGCTGAGTTATCTCTAGCGCAAGGTCAGTACCGCCTGCGATCATGGTGGCGTCGGGCATAGATTTTTTGGCCTCAGCCAGCTCTTTGCGGTTTGTTGGCTTGAGGTAGTTCAGTGTTTCTTGCTTGTCACAACCTGATATCCAGTTTTTGACTTTTTCTTCATCTGGTTGTGCTGGATCCCAGTATTCGATGCCTGCGAGTTCTTCTGCCGCTTCAATGAGCGGTCCGTACCCTGTGCAGCGGCACAAGTTGCCTGCCAGAAAATCGATGGGTTTCTCTGGTTTTTTGCTTTGCTTAGATAAGGCATAAAGCGACATAACAAAGCCCGGAGTGCAAAATCCGCATTGAGTACCGTGTTTTTTTACTACGGCTTTTTGGACAGGGTGGAGCTCTGCGCTGTTCTTTAATTGTTCCACGGTAATAATCTGCTTACCGTGGAGCGCATTCAGTGGGGTGATGCAGGCGTTTATTTGGCGGTAACGAAGTGTGTCGGCCTCATCCGTGTCCACCATTACTACAGTACATGCACCGCAATCACCGCTGGCGCACCCCTCTTTTGTCCCTGTCATCCCCTGCTGTTCACGCAAATAGTTGAGTAGCATTGCGCCGGGCGTGGCATGCTCTATTTCTACTATTTCGTCATTGATCATCAGTTCTAACATCTACTTCCTCTATTATTATATTTGTTAGTTACGTTCTTTTAAGTATAGGTGTTAATTAAACTTGTCCATGTGGTCAGGTATTGGTTTAAAAAAAGACTCGCTGAGCTGTTGAGTGCACAGCGAGTCGTGATGATTAGTCGTTAATTTGGAATGGTTGCTTCGATGCCTTCTACGTACCAATTGATACCGGCCAGCTCTGCATCTGTCATTGTATGACCTGCAGCGATCACTTCTTTACCAGCGTTATCTTTTAGAGGGCCGGTAAAGGGATGAAAGGCGCCAGATTTGATTTTTTCGTGTGTTGATGTGATCGCCTCTTTCAAATCTTCAGGAAGGCTTGGGTTGACTGACACGATTTGAAGAATGTCATCTTTAAATCCACCCCAGTAGTCTTCTGGTTTCCAGTTTTTATCCATTACTTCTTGTACTGTGCGGATATAGTGTGGTGACCAGACATCACGTACTGAGAACATGTGCGAGTTCGGTGCGAAATGGCTCATATCTGACGCCTGACCGATTCCCATCACACCACGTTTTTCAGCCGCGATTAGAGGAGCAGGACTATCGGTATGCTGTAAAATAATATCTACACCCTGATCCATTAAGGCGTTGGCAGCATCTGACTCTTTGCCTGGGTCGTACCATGTATTCACCCAGACAATCTTGATTTTCACATCTGGATTTACGCTTTTAGCGCCAAGATATACAGAGTTAATATCGCGAATCACCTCAGGAATCGGGAACGAGGCAATATATCCAATCGTGTTGGTCTTGGTCGCCATGCCAGCGGCTACACCCGAAACATAGCGTCCTTCATAGGTACGCAGAATATAGGTAGAGACGTTTTTGGAACGCTTATATCCTGTCGCGTGTTCAAATTTAACTTTAGGGAAACGTTTCGCGGCTTTAAGCGTTGGGTTCATAAAACCAAAAGAAGTTGTGAATATCACATCGTGACCTGATTTTGCGAGCTGAGTGATCACACGTTCAGCATCTGCACCTTCTGGTACATTTTCTACGAAAGTCGTTTCCACTTTTCCTTTAAAGTGTTGCTCCATTTCAATTCGACCCTGATCGTGCTCATAGCTCCACCCATGGTCGCCTACCGGACCAACATAGACGAAACCCACCTTCATAGGATCGTCGGCCATTACTTCGGTTGAAAACAGTGCGGATGCGGTAATCCCCGCAGTTGCCATCCATCTTTTTAATGTCATGAAAATCTCCATATTGTTGTGCTTATACTTCCTTTGAGCTGAGAAGCTTCTATAGCGTTATTGCAAAAACCTGACCAATTGGTCGTGTTTTTTGAAAAATGTATGCCGTAAGCGGCAAGCCCTTTATTAGCAGGGGTTACAGAGGTATAGGAAATGTCATATGTGGACGTTAGTGACAAAGAGAAGATGGTTAGAAGAGAGGAGATGAGCAGATTAGGTGCGTTAACACAATGTAAACGCACCGTTATGATGCATGGTGGGTTTTATATCAATGGACTTTTGGATCGAATGGCTTCGAAAGGCTCATCGGTGTAGCGAGCTTTTGTTTTAGAGAGTTCGAGCTGATTATCACCATGACCGCAATCGTCGCGACATAGGGAGTCATCGCCAATAAATTAGGTGAAATATCGAATCCAAAGCCTTGCATCACCAAGTGAAGTATTGAGGCAAAGCCAAACAGATAAGCACCTAACATCAGATACCCAATACGCCAGGATGCAAAGACAACCAGAGCAAGGGCAATCCACCCGCGACCAGCGGTCATATTTTCCATCCACATTGGGGTATAGGCCAAGGACATGTATGCACCGGCAATACCTGCCATTGCACCGCCAAACATCGTCGCCAGAAAGCGAACTTTTATTACCTTGATACCAAGTGCGTTTGCAGAATGTGGATTCTCACCAACGGCTCTAATGGTGAGGCCGATGCGAGTCTTTTGCATTACCCACCAGGCAACACCAGCGATAACAAAGCTAAGATACACTAAGATGTCCTGATTAAAGAGCAGTGGCCCTAAAAAGGGTATGTCGCTTAAAACGGGGATCTCAATAGGTGTAAACCCAGAGATTGTAGAGCCAACAAGGTCTCCACCCAGAAAAGAGCTTAAACCAGTACCAAAAATAGTAAGAGCCAGCCCGGTAGCGACCTGATTGGTATTCAGGTTGAGTGCTAATGCACCAAATAACGAAGCCATCAGAACACCCGCAATAATCGCAAAACAGATACCGACAAACAGGCTGCCACTATAAAATGCACCCGCAAAACCTGCCATCGCACCCATCAGCATCATGCCTTCCTGGCCCAAGTTCAAAACGCCTGATTTTTCGCAAATAAGTTCTCCCAGCGCTATCAATAAAAGGGGCGTACCCGTTTTTAATGCCGCGATAAGTATTTGTTGAATTAATAGAGCATCCATTACGCGACTCCTTCTGGCGCTTGATCGAGTTTTTCTTTTTGTGATTTTTCTTTCTGGGTTTCAAACTCCCGTTCTGCTTTTTTTCTTGAACGTCTGGGTGCCACTTTTATTTGGTAAAAAATGAGGAAATCGCAAGCCAATAGGAAGAAGAGCAGAGTTCCCTGAAACAATCCGGTAATGGCTGTTGGTAATCCGAGTTCTATCTGAGCGAGATCACTTCCCATGTAAAGTGTGCCCATAAACAGCGCTGAAATGATGATGCCGATGGGGTTCAATCTACCGAGGTAAGCCACAATGATGGCAGCGTAGCCATACCCGGGCGAAACCGAAGGAATTAATTGACCTATTGGTCCGGTCACTTCGGAAGCTCCCGCAAATCCAGCCAAAGCGCCGGCAAACAACATGACTCCCCAAACAACTTTGTGACTGCTAAACCCAGCATATCTCGCGGCTGCCTGATCTTCTCCGTACGCTCTTAACTTGAATCCAGGAAGCGTTTTGAATAGTGCGATACCAGAAAATATAGCCAACAACACCGCAATAAGGATGCTCACAGTTGCCCGTCCTTCATCCTGAATCGTGGGTAATAACACGGAATCTGCGAACATGACTGATTCTGGAAATCCGAATCCTTGTGGGTCAGCAAGAGGACCATGTACCGCCCATAACAGCGTGTATAGTCCAATATAGTTAAGCATGATGGTGCTGAGTATGATGTTGGTATTAAATACTCTATCCAGTAATGTCGGAATAGCAGACCACGCCATGCCAGCGAAAACCCCTGCAAGGATAGCTGAGTAAAGCATAGAGTTAGAGCTGCTTTCGTTGGCTTGCACAGCGATAGCGCTGGCCGCCACAGCTCCAACCAACAGTTGGCCTTCCACGCCTATATTCCAGATATTCGCCCTGTAGCAAAGAGCCAGCCCGGTAGCGCATAGTAGAAGTGGTGTCGCTTTAACCATAAGCTCACCCAGGTTGTAGGCGTCGCTTACTGGCTGAATGATAAACACCTCGAAGGCTTTTATAGGGCTTACATCAAGGGATATAAACATCAGACTTGAAACGATCATGGTTAAAATGATCGCAACTATTGGTGAAAGCCACGCCATCTGTTTTGAGCTCTCTATCCTAGGTTGGACTTTAAGCATTGGCGGTCTCCTTGTGCTCGACAAATCCTCCGGCAATCCATTTGCCGATTTGCTCGATATTGGTTTTTTCTGTTTCAACAATAGGGGCGACTTGGCCCTCATATAGTGCCGTGATGCGATCGCATATGACGAATAACTCGTCGATATCTTCAGAAATAACGAGTACCGCAGCACCGGCATCTCGAAGTGCGATTAACTGCCTATGAATTGCACTGGCTGCACCGATATCGACTCCCCAGGTTGGATGTGCACAGATAAGCACTTGTGGTGTTTGCTCAACCTCTCGACCGATAATAAATTTCTGCAGATTCCCACCGGAAAGGCTTTTTGCCTGAGATAACTGGTTGTGACATTTGACCTTGTTGTCGGAGATGATCTGGTCGGCAAGTTCAGACAATTTTTTTGCCATAATAAATCCATGTCGAACCAGAGAACCAGAGTTGGTCAATAGTGTGTTTTCTCTTAGACTCATTTCAGGTACTGCGCCCTGACCAAGCCGATCAGCGGGCACATAGGCCATACCTAGTTTGCGCCTTTGTCCTGCATCAAGAGATCCAATCGGAATATCGTTGAAAGTAATGTTTGCGTTATCAGCTCTGGTATCTTCTCCACTCAGAGCTTCCAGAAGATCTTCTTGACCGTTGCCAGCCACACCCGCTACCCCCAATATTTCCCCGGCTCGCAACTGCAAGTTGACTTCGGTTAGTCCACAACCGAAAGGATGAGTAGGGGATAGCGATAAAGAATGGGTTTCAAAAATAATCTCTTCACCAAGCTTTTTAACATAACTTTCTGAAAGTTCCGCGTCGCTACCAACCATCATTCTGGCGATGGAGTCTGGTGTTTCTTCTGCTGGAGTACATTCACCCGTCACGACGCCACCTCTGAGTATCACTGCGCGGTCACATAACTCGGTAACTTCTTTTAACTTGTGACTGATAAACATGATGGCGCAGCCTTCGGAAGATAACTTTTTAAGAACGCGAAAAAGCCCCGAGACTTCCTGAGGAGTCAGGACAGAAGTAGGTTCATCCAATATAAGCAACTTGACTTCCTGAATCAGGCATCGGAGGATTTCAACTCTTTGTCTTTCACCGATACTCAGGCTGTGAACATATCGGTCGGGATCCACGTGGAGATCGTACTTTTTACTGATGTCTATGATTGACTGTCGTAGGTCATCCAGCTGCTCTACAAACGATTTATCCAATCCCAGTTCAATATTTTCCTTGACGGTGAGGGTTTCAAAAACGGAGAAGTGTTGGAACACCATACCGATCCCCATGTGACGGGCCTGGTTTGGAGAGAGGATATCGACTTCACGATTATTCCAAAGTATGGCGCCTTTATCCGGGTGGTTAACTCCGTAAATCATTTTTACAAGTGTTGATTTTCCCGCGCCGTTCTCACCGAGTAAAGCCAGTATTTCTCCCTCGCTTAGCTTCAGGTTTACGTTGTCATTTGCGATAACACCGGGATATATCTTGCTGACATTCCAGAGTTCTAAAAGAGGTGGTTTTGTCATGTTGAGCTCATTCCTTTGCTTTATTCCTTCTTGTAATAAAAACTACTAATGCAATAACCTGACCAACTGTTCAACAATTGGAAGTGCTTGCTATCTGCTTATTTTGGCGAGGAAAGTTGCGCCTGTAGCACGGATAAATATGGTGCAACGGCACCATGATGGTGCGCGAAATGTTAAATTTATGTGCTTGACACGGCAGTAGAAAGTAAGGAATAAAATAGAAAGGAAGGAATTAACTACAAATGGACTAACACTATGTCAGAAATTAGGGAAAAGCCTGCAACATCGACGGGCGATGATGTACGTCAGGGAGCAATTAGAAAGAAAAATCAAAAGCTTATCCTATCTGCTGCTGCAGATGAGTTCGTGAAACACGGATTCAAAGGAACTTCTGTACAAGCCATTGCCGATAGAGTAAGCCTTCCCAAGGCGAATATTCTCTATTACTTCAAGTCTAAAACTGGCCTATACAAAGCGTTATTGAGTGACATTCTGGATATGTGGAATGAAGGTTTTTCCGATTCTAATTCGAGCCGGGAACCCGCTGATGTAATACAAAACTATATTATAGAGAAAATGCGCTACAGCCGTTCTCATCCAAAGGAATCAAAGATTTTTGCGATGGAGATTATTCAGGGTGCTCCCATCATCAGAGACGTTATTGAACGCCCTATGATTGGCTGGACCAGAGAAAAATCTAACGTGATTAAAACGTGGATTGAACAGGGCCAACTTAAGCCAATTGAACCGCTCTATTTGCTGTTTATGATTTGGGGTACGACACAGTTTTATGCTGACTTTGATACCGAAATAGCACTACTAAAGGGAAAACCTTTAACGGACGAAGAGTTTTTAGATGCGCAAGAATTTACGGTAAATACCATTCTGAGAGGGCTGAATCTGGTTTAAAAAGGCAGAAACCTGAACAGTTGGTCAGATTTTTGCTTAACAAAAAATATTCTAATTATTAACATAAGTAAAAGTCGTCTAACAAGGATAGTGAATGACTAAAGAATATCCCCGTGACCTGATTGGATATGGTGAGAATCCGCCAAACCCATACTGGCCTCGAAAATCGCGCATCGCATTGCAGTTTGTTGTGAACTACGAAGAAGGTGGTGAAAACTGCGTGTTGCATGGTGATGGTGGCTCAGAGCAGTTTTTGTCTGAGATCGTAGGCGCTGAATCCTATCAGGATAGACACTTAAGTATGGAGTCGATATACGAGTACGGAAGTCGTTCTGGTTTTTGGCGTTTACATAGACTCTTCAACGAACACGATATCCCGGTGACTGTTTTTGGCGTTGCTACCGCTTTAGAGAAGCACCCCGGTGCGGTAAAAGCGATGTTGGACTCAAACTGGGAAATTGCAAGCCATGGCCTGAGATGGATTCACTATCAGCACTTTACTGAAGAGCAGGAGCGAGAACATATTGAGCAGGCGATAGCAATACATGAAAGGGTAACGGGCTCAAAACCCAGAGGTTGGTATACGGGGCGAACAAGTCCTCATACGTTAAAGTTGATCGCAGAACGCGACGACATACTTTATTGTGCTGATAGTTATTCTGATGACTTGCCGTACAGGGAGACCCATTATTCAAAGCCTCTTCTGATGGTCCCGTACACTCTCGATACAAATGATATGCGCTTTGCTACGCCTCAGGGTTTTAACAGCGGTGAACAGTTCTTTCAGTATCTAAAAGATGCTTTTGATGAGCTATACCGAGAGGGTGCTACTCAGCCAAAGATGCTGAGTATTGGTTTGCATTGCCGATTAGTCGGACGTCCTGCAAGGCTGGCTGCATTGCGTAGATTTATTGAATACACCAAACAATACGATGATGTCTGGTATGCAACACGCGAGCAAATAGCCGAGCATTGGCTGGATCTTGAGAGTGGTGTGGCTGATGGACTGGTAACGCAAAAACCGGATGTCTGTGATATTCGCGATGTAAACACTAAAAAGAATCACGGACTTCTTAATGGCATTAAGCTTTCTGTGAAAGATCTTTTTGATGTAAAAGGTTACAAAACAGGGACTGGTATACCGGCATGGAGAGATTCAGCGCCGTTAGCCAGTGAACACGCAAAGGCGGTCTCTTTGTTGTTAGAAGATGGGGCTTACCTCACCAGTAAAACGCAGCTAGACGAACTTGCTTACTCATTAGGCGGGATAAACTCCCACTATGGGGTATCGAGAAACCCCTTTGACTCCAGACGCGTAAGCGGTGGCTCGAGTTCAGGTGCTGCGGTTTCTGTTTCAAACAGTGCGTCAGATATTGGGCTGGCAACCGATACTGGGGGCTCTATCCGAGTTCCGGCTAGTTACTGTGGCTTGTATGGAATGCGTCCTACCTATGGCAGGGTCCCTGTGGAAGGGTTGGTGCCATTGGCTCCCCGTTTTGATACTGCGGGTATGCTAACTAGGGATCTTAAGTTGATGAAAGGCGCGTTCAATGCTCTGTTTGCAGAAGAGAAAAGCAGAGAAGCGAAAACGGATGTAACTACCTTGCTTTGGTGCGAGGTGCTCTGGGAAGGTGTGGAACCGAAAGCAAAGCAGTATGCAAAAGCACTGTATGAAAGTTATCAGGGAAATAAAGCAACGATAAGTGATCCTGTTTTGGATGCCGATAAGAGAAGGGAATGTTTTTCGGTCTTGCAGGCACAGTCCATTTGGCGCACTCATGGTGATTGGTTAGAGGGGGCGATTTCAGGTTTTGGTAAAGATATTCAGACTCGTCTTGAGTGGGGAAGATCGTTATCTCCGGCTGATATCGCCAAAGCAGAGGAACTCTATCAACAGTGGCAATCGACAAAAGAACAATGGATTCCAAAAGATTCGGTTCTTTTAATGCCAACGGTTCCGGGTGTAGCACCTATGATTAATTCAAAGGGCAATGAGTTGGTAGAGCAGAGAAACGTGCTATTAGGGCTCACATCTATCGCGGGATTGAGTGGCTGGCCTCAACTTCAATGTCCAGCTATCACTGTTGACGGTCTTCCTGTGGGTATTAGCTTCCTTGGACGGGAAAACAGTGACATACAAATAATAAAGTTCGCACAAGAAGTGCTTAGAGACGTGTAACTACGGCTCATTGAACGAGAATAGAAGGAATTAACATGTCATATCAAGCTGCGGTTACATCTCCTCATCATTTGGCATCTAAAGCCGGAGAGGCCATTTTAAATCAAGGTGGAAATGCGATAGAAGCCTGTATCGCGATAGCAAGTACTTTAACGGTGGTTTACCCCCACATGACCAGTTTAGGTGGCGATGGTTTCTGGTTGATACATAAACCGGGAGTAAAACCTTTAGCTTTGAATGCGGCAGGTAAGTCTGCAAGAGATTTACGTCGAATGGGCTTTGGTGAACATCTGCGTGGCCCCAATGTTGCACTGACGACTGCGGGTGTTGTATCGGGTTGGGAAGAAGCGCTTAAGAAGTATCCGGGGAAGCTTTCTTTGGCAGATATTTTTTCACCAGCGATTAAACACGCTTCAGAGGGATTTGAGGTGACTGAAACCCTTCACAATGCGATGGTAAAACTGAAAGAAGAGTATCCAAATCACGATTTTTCATCGGTGTTTCTGAATGGCGATGAACCTTATGAGGTAGGAGCGACATTAAGGCTGAATGCTTTGGCCGATACGTATCGCAAGCTGGCAGAAAACGGGCTTAATGACTGGACCACAGGTGACCTGGCCCATGAAAATGCCACTTATCTGGCGAAGCAGGGAAGTCCGATATTGTTCGAAGATTTGGAAGATACCGTCGCGAAATGGTGTGAGCCGTTATCCTGCAATACTCAATGGGGAAAATTCTATAACTTCGGAGCGCCGACACAAGGTGGCGCCTCATTAAATATTATCGCTCTGTTGAACAAGTATATTCTGGAGGCCGACAAGCCAAACGAGTATTGGAAAACCGAAGAAGGCGAGGAACAGGTTCTTCATTTATTGGTCGAAGCAGTAAAAGTGGCCTTCAATTGGCGCAACGAATTTCTATGTGATTCTCCTGAGTGCTCGCAAGAAATGCAGGATCGTTTGACCGAAGAGTCGATTGCTACCCAATTTAGCTCTATTAACGAACAGGCGACTGAATGGCCAAATCCAGGACCGATAGGTGACACCGTTTGGATGGGTGTTGTTGATAGTGATGGACTGGCGGTTAGCTATATTCAGAGCATCTACTGGGAGTTCGGTTCTGGCGTCGTTAACCCTGACACTGGTGTGGTGTGGAATAACCGTTGTTTAGGGTTCAACACTGACCCAGAACATCCGAACCATCTTGCACCTATGCATCAACCTATGCACACCTTAAACCCCCCAATGGCATTGTTGAGTGATGGTGACAGGTTGTTATACGGAACCATGGGCGGAGAAGGACAACCTCAAACTCAAGCAGCGATAATATGGCGCTATCTGGTTCAGAAAAAAGAGTTGTCAGAATCGATTGCGAACCCTAGATGGTTGTTAGGTAAAACATGGGGCAAGTCGAGTGAAAACTTAAAACTTGAGGCTTCGTTATTCGATAAACATGGGAAGAAAATGCAGACGCGGGGGCATGATGTTGTATCTGCACCTGAGTACGCAGAATTTTTTGGTCATGCTGGTGGTATTCATATCAATAATCAGTGCTCAACCGCAGCCAGTGATCCAAGAAGTGATGGTGAAGCCATCGTCTTAAAATCATAAAAATAATTAAATAAGGAATAGTAAAGCAGTATGGAACAAATAATTAACTTTTTACCCGTTGTATTTGCGCTACTGGCAACGGGTGTTGTTGCGGGCATTTTAGCCGGACTTCTAGGTGTAGGGGGTGGAATTGTGATTGTTCCAGTTCTTTACTACCTGTTTCAGTATTTTGGTGTTAGCCCTGTATCCGCGATGTTAATTGCTACAGCCACCTCTTTGGCAACTATAGTCCCAACATCGGTGAGTTCGATTCGGGCTCATCACCAAAATAGCAATGTTGATTGGGACTTACTCAAATGGCTTGGTCCTTTTGTCGTCGGAGGTGTGGTTGCGGGTAGCTTACTAGTGACAAAAGTTGGCGGGCCATGGTTAACCGGTATGTTCGGTGTTATCGCAACCTTATCCGCATTCAATATGTTGTTCAGGGGGAATGCAGCACCACTCGCTCAAGAACTGCCCTCAAAGCCAGGGCAGGGTGTAATTGGGTCAAGTATTGGTTGCCTCAGCGTGATGATCGGAATAGGCGGTGGCACCTTGACTGTTCCGACACTTACTGCATTTAACTACCCAGCGCATAAGGCCGTTGGTACGGCGGCGGCAGTTGGGTTGCTGATTGCATTGCCAGGGGTGGCAACCATGTTGCTGGCCGGGCAAGCACCAGTTGATGCACCCGTAGGAAATATTGGAATGGTGAACTGGTTAGGCTTTGCTTTTATCGTACCGTTAACCGTCGCGTTCTCTCCTGTCGGTGCAAGAATTGGAAAAAAACTGGATAGTAAGAAGTTAAAAAAAGTCTTTGCAGTAGTTTTAGCATTCACTGGTATTCGTATGTTACTGCAAACACTATAAGGAAGTTGTAAATGGAATTTTTTGAAAGATTGTCTCCTCCACCAAGGATCTTGATGGGGCCGGGACCTATTACGGTTTATCCACGAGTTTTGCAGGCGATGAGCAATCAGTTGATTGGTCAATATGACCCTGTTATGACCGGATATATGAACCAAACCATGTCGCTCTATCGTGAGATTTTTAAAACACAAAACGAAGCGACAATGCTTGTTGATGGTACTGCCAGAGCGGGCATAGAAGCGGTGCTGGTTTCTCTGATTGAACCGGGAGACAAAGTATTGGTGCCTATCTTTGGTCGCTTTGGTCATCTGTTGGCGGAAATTTCAGAAAGAGCGGGCGCTGAAGTAGTGAGTTTTGAAGTTGAGTGGGGCACGGTTGTACCTGACTCAATGATTGAAGAGGCGATCATTAAGCACAAACCTAAGGTGCTTGCTCTGGTCCAGGGCGATACTTCTACGACCATGCTTCAGCCTCTTGATGAGATTGGTGAAGTATGCAAAAAGCATGGGGTATTTTTTTACAGCGATGCTACTGCATCGATAGTGGGTAACGCATTCGAAACAGATAAATGGCAGTTGGATGCTGTCTCAGTTGGACTGCAAAAATGTCTTGGTGGTCCTTCAGGTTCCGCACCTGTGACCTTGAGCGAGAAGGCAGTGGAATATATCCGCTGTCGTAAACATGTCGAAGCAGGTATCCGGGTAGACAGTCATCAAACAGGTTCGTTGAGTCGCATTCGGTCGAACTACTTCGATTTAGGAATGATACTGGACTACTGGGGAGAGGAACGACTGAATCACCACACCGAAGCAACATCAATGTTGTTTGCAGCAAGAGAGTGTGCCCAGCTCAATCTTGAAGAGGGTTTAGAGAACGTCATTGCACGTCATAAAAAAGCGGGGGATGCCATGGCTCGCGGACTTGCTGCTATGGGCCTGACCTTGTTTGGCGACCAGTCACATAAAATGAATAACGTAGTGGGTGTCGTCATTCCTTCAGGTGTTAATGGAGATGCCATTCGAATAGCGATGCTGGAACAATTTAACATTGAAATAGGCACCTCTTTTGGCCCTTTACATGGAAAAATCTGGCGAATAGGCACCATGGGTTATAACGCTCGCCTGGATACCGTATTGCTCACGCTGGTCGCGCTCGAAGCGTTGCTCGTAAAAGCGGGTGTTCCGGTCAAACAAGGCGCTGCTTATCAAACTGCTATAGAAATTTATCAGGAAGGAAAATGATATGGCAGTGAACATCAAGGATGAGAAGTTGTTGTCCGAAATGTCGCAACAGCTTGCAGAGCAGGTAATGGATTACTGTGAACAACTGGCAGAGTTCACGCAAACTTTTGGTGTGATGGATAGGCGTTACCTCACACCTGAGCACCGTGAAACCAATGATAGGATCGCGCATTGGGCAACAGAAAGCGGGCTTAAACATTGGCAAGATTTGGCTGGGAATCAATGGGTACGTCTGGCGAGTACTGATGCGAATGCAAAGAGGGTTATTCTAGGTTCCCACACTGATACCGTGCCCAATGGTGGCAAGTACGACGGCATCTTAGGTGTTGTCGCACCACTTGTACTGTTGAAATGGTTATCAGAATCTGGTCGCCAATTTGACTTTCATATTGACGTTGTAGGTTTTGGTGATGAAGAAGGTACGCGCTTTGGTGCCACGCTTCTGGGAAGCAGTGCAATTGCAGGTAAATGGCAGAGTCGATGGCGCGAATTGCAGGATGAAAGTGGAGTGACGCTTGCTCAGGCAATGTATGACTTCGGGCTGGATGTATCTAAGATTTCTGAAACTCAAATCGACAGCAATCGTGTAATTGCGTACCTGGAGACTCATATAGAGCAGGGCCCCATACTAGAAGAAAAGGGCATACCGATATCGTCTGTAAAAGGCATCGCGGGAGCGAGACGCTTTGACATTACCATAGAAGGGCATGCCGGACACGCTGGAACGGTGCCTATGTCACTACGAAAAGATCCTTTGGTCGTCGCAAGTCAGTGGGTGACGGAGGTTAGCCGATTAGCAACGGAGACAAGTAGGTCAGAACATCCCGTTGTTGCAACGGTAGGCAAGATGGAAGTAAAACCAGGAGCGGTGAATGTTGTTCCCGGAGAAGTAAGTCTGACACTGGATATTCGCAGTCTAAGTGATTCAGCAAGAGACGAAGTAGCAGATGCTTTGCTCGCGCGACTTGAACAGAACACGTCAGATAAAGGGCTGTCGTTAAAAGTGATTCAAACACACGATGCGGGCTCTGTAGTCTGTGAACCACGCTTAACGCAAGAGCTGATGAATGTTGTAGGTGATATCACTGGAGAGCCTGTGGTGCTTGTTTCAGGGGCAGGTCACGATGCCATGGCGATGGCCGATATTGTGCCTACTACTATGATGTTTGTGCGTTGTGAAGGGGGTGTTAGTCATCATCCAGGTGAACGGGTAACCGCAGAAGACGTAGCGGTGTCGCTTCGTGCTTTGTACAAATTTCTCGAAAGGATAGAGAATTAGGAACTCGATAAAAAAGAGGCCCAAACAGAATGTTTGGGCCTCTTGCCAATCGTATAGGTTTATTCAGAGATAAACTTATGCGCTATCTGGCTTCGTGTTTCCTGAGGTTTAAACTGACCAAACCTTGGAAGGAACTTATCCCAGTCAATGATATGACTGTTGATCTCAGGTCCGTCGATACAAGCGTGCTTACGCACTAGCTTTCCGTCGATCATGACAGGAACCATACACGCGCCACACATACCGGTTGCATCCACCATAATGGAGTTCAGGCTGGCAACACACTCAACTTTGTAGCCAAGTGTCTGGTCGCTCACGGCTCTCATCATCAGCGGAGGACCAATGGTAATGACTTCCGCAATGAACTCACCCTGACCAGCCTGATGTTGCTTCAGTCGCTCTTCTAACGGCGTGGTGACAAAACCTTCGATGCCGAAACTGCCGTCGTTACTGGTGTAGATTACTTCCAATAGTTCAGGGTAGGCTTCGCGTAAGGTTTCAACCTTATCACCTTCATCTGTCCAGAATCGCTGAGCTTTTCCACGGAAACCAGAGATTAAGGTTACCTTATTCCCAATTTCCAGGTGAGCACGCAGGATAGGGTGGACAGCAGGGAGACCTACACCACCAGCGGTAAAGTACACACGATGATTATCTTCGTGTGGGACAACTTTACTTGGCTGGCCTAGCGGTCCGGCAATGGCTTCAAAGCATTCGCCTTCCTGCATCTGGTTCATCAGCTTAGAACTGGTTCCCAGACCCTGTACCACTAACTCAATGGTTCCGGCTTCAGCATCCCAGTCCGCAAGTGTTAACGGAATCAGCTCGCCTTTTTCATCGATCAACACACGCACGAATTGGCCTGCTTTTGCTGAGCGGGCAATCAATGGTGCCTGAATAGTGAACTCAACGATTTCATCGGTAAGCTGTCTGCGTTTGATGATCTTAGGAGGCAATTGTCCAAGATCCGTATAGTCGCTGGCCTTGTTGACCAGATTAATGACTTCACGGTTATTGAACTCAATACCACTCATGATTTCACGGGCAGCAGCCTGACCGTCACCCGCGGCCTTAATCGCTGTAGAACCACCACGAGTTGCATCACCACCACTAAACACACCAGAAATAGACGTTTCTTGTGAGCCTTTGTTAAGAAGTAATGTTCCCCACTTAGAAGTGTTCAGGTCCGGGTTCGCATCTTTCACTATTGGGTTTGAGCTGTTGCCCAGCGCCATGATTGCGAAATCGACCTTCATCTCTTCGGTTTCACCAGTAGACTGAGGGCGACGACGACCTGATGCATCTGGCTCACCTAGGGCCATAACATCCAGTTTCGCACTGCTCAGGAAGTGCTTCTTATCACCATTAAACACAGTTGGAGCACGTAGCTCTTTAAGTTGAATACCTTCTTCAAGTGCATGATGAAGCTCTTCAACCCTTGCAGGCATCTCCTGTTGTGTACGGCGATAAACAATGGTGACGTTAGCGCCAAGGCGACGAGCAGTACGAGCTGCATCCATCGCGGTGTTACCACCACCAATGATCATCACTTCTTTATTTTCCATGTCCGGCATTGGTGTTTCGTAATCCGGTTCGTTAGCGTGCATTAAGTTAACGCGCGTTAAGAACTCGTTAGCCGACATGATGTTCAGTAAATGTTCACCAGGAACATTCATAAAGCGGGGAAGGCCTGCGCCTGTACCTACGAAGATGCGAACAAAGCCTGCACGTTTCAAGTCTTCAAGTGTGGCCGTTTTACCAACGATGTAGTTGGCAACAAAGCGACCACCCAGAGCTTTGATTTTCTCCACTACGTCATCAACAAGCTGATTCGGTAAGCGGAACTCTGGAATGCCGTAGCGAAGTACGCCACCAAGTACATGGAATGCTTCAAATACAGTGACAGGGTAACCTTCTTTTGCCAGCAAGTAGGCATTGATAAGGCCGGATGGACCTGAACCTACAATCGCAACCGGAGGTTTGCTTGCCATTACCCACGGGTTACATGCGACCGGTTTAGGTGGTTCACCGTTGGAAAGCTCGCGCTCTCTTTGCGGCAGGAACCACTCTAACTGACCAATCTCAATTGGTCGGTTATTGTGAGTACACACGCCCTGACACTGAAGCTCTTGCGGACAAACCCGGCCAGTCACGTTTGGCAGTGGGTTTGCATCACGAATAAGCTCAAATGCCGCTTTAAAGCGTCCTTCACCCATCAGATTCAGTACTTCAGGGATATGGATCTTAACCGGACAACCGCCATCAGCTTCTTCTGCCGGCTCTCCATTCTTATCGCATTGAGTAATACCTACTTCACAAGGTCGATCTTCACACTGCTTATCACGTATTACTTCAAGCCACACGAACATTTCCACTTCACGGAGCGTGTAGCCCAGTCCCATGTAGCCAAGATAACCCTGACTGACAAGGTCAAAGTCTTTCCTTCTTTCCTCGGCAGGACGAACGTAAGGAGGAATGTTGTTCGAGCCGGGCCACCCTACGGATAGCCCTTTGAACATTGGATAACGCTCTGATAAATGCGTATCTAACGCTTCAACAAAAGCACGCTTTTGCTTCAGTGGAACACGCCATAAGTAACGTAGTAGCGCGACACTCAACTCATCACCAACAAGCAACAGTTCCCATAACTTGTTGGTGAACTCAGCACTGAGATTGCCACGTTTTAACGTGTCTCTTATAAGCTTCTGGCTCTCTTCGATCACCATCTGCTGAAAACGGGCAGGGTCTTGCTCCATCCGTTTTAGCATCAGTTCTCTCTGAGGCTGATTTATTACCGTAGTCATGACTACACCTCCGCTGATGCAGGCGCGTTAAAGTGGATTATTTCCGCATCACATTCATCTGCGATTCTATGAGCGCGGTTAATAAGTTCCTCAGTAAGCTCGACCGAATCTAAAGCACCTGGTATTACATGGCTGATAACTTTAGGTTCGCCATCTTCAACAATGGTTGTCTTCTCAAACAGTTCACCTAGTTGCTGATAGCAAGTCTTACAGTCAGTACAGAGTGATTCCTCTTCTTCACTGATGGATACCAGCGGGAGGCTCTCACCATCGGCTGAAGTCGCCTTAGGTGCTGCTGTATCAATCTGAGTTACAGGAATATCACCCATTGCACCCGCAGACATTGCTAGCTCTGCCAGACCGTTTGCGATGGTCTCAATGGTTTGATCATTGTTGTCTACTGCCTGCTGGTAGTTCTGTTTCCACTCTTCAACCTGCTGCATGTAGCCGTCTTCAAGACCTGCCATATGCTGACCGCTCAAGTACTGAAGCATATGCCAGTTGCGCAGACGTTCTTCAGTCAGGGCAACAATAGAGTCAGATACTTCTAGGCGCATTAGATGCTGCTTTTGATCCACAGACCAGATAAACGGTGTTTTGTTTAGTCTTTCATCAGCGTTCATTGCAACATAGTCTGCCAGTTCAACGGCATTTGCATCTTCCGCAACTACGTTGAAATGCTTCTTGAAGCGACCTTCGTACAGAGCGAAGTCTGCAGGCGTAAACGGAACTTCTTTAAGCTGTGTCATACCATCGCTATCCTGATAGCTGATCATATGCATTGCCCAGTCTTTGTTCTGCTCCGGGTTACCTTCAATAGAGAATCTCTCTGCCAAAGTCGCGCCTTTGCGTGGGTCGTGAATAAACACAGGGTTCATGCGACTTTCAACCGCATAACGAGCATGTCGGGTACTTGCATCATCTGCGATACCGTGTTCACCCATACATGGAGTGTAAACATCAAACAGAGCAGGGGCATCCTGATAGTTCAGATACTCCATTAAGCTCGACATAAAGTGACCCTGTAGCGCAGTGGATGTTTGAGCAACCAGTACTTCAGGGTGGAATGTCGCGATAATGCCTAGCTCTTTACGTGCTTCCTGCTTACCACTGTGCGCTTTACCGAATCGACTTAAATCAGAGTCCTGCGCGGTATAACTTGCAGTCGACGCCTGTCCACCCGTATTTGAGTAACTACCTGTGTTCAGTACCAACACTTTGATTGGTGTAGAGGTCGTCAGCAAGCGAGATAGTGCGCCAAAGCCGATGTCGTACGTTGCACCATCACCACCGATACTGAATACGGTTGGAAGAAGCGCTAGCTCTTGATCAGACAGGTGAGTCCATTCCAGGTAACGCATCTGGTTGTCATGTACTTCAGCGTCGTACATATCTTCCAGTTCAAGCTTCGCAGTGCGTAACGCTTTAAATTGCTCTAGCTGGTTTGCTACTTCACCTTCAAACAGACCTTTGGATAGTGCAGGTGTGTCCTGGAACAAGCTGTTAATCCATGGGTCGTTATATGGGTTTGCAGGGAATGTCGACGCGTAAACACTACTACAGCCCGTTGCGTTAGCAATCAGTGCATCGGAAGGACCGTTTCCTGTTGGACCATTTTCGAAGTGGTACAGACGTTTCTCAAGCGTTTTGACTGTGCTTTCGATACGTTCTGCACGTGCCGGATCAGAAGCAGTTACGTTGGTTTGCTTCTCTTCCAGCTTGTCTATCATGGTTTCAAGACTTTGGATATGTGCCTGATATCTCTGTTGTTGTAATGCGCGGTTGATTGAGGTAACTAAACGTAACGCTGTCACTTCTCCACAACCACGACAAGCACCGTGACCGGAACTCATTGCGTAGTAGTTGCTTCTATCAAGAAGAAGACGCTTAGATTCAGAAGAATCTTCGACACCTTTTTCAAGGAAGCGCTTAGGTGTGTTTGGCATCTCCGCAAGTGTATTGAACAGCGTCTTCATCTCTTTGTTGAGGTCGCTGGTCTGACGTTCTTTAATAAGTGCGTTAGGGCCACAAACGTCAACACACTCCATACAGCCACTACATTTACTTGGATCCACCGCTACTGAGAATAGACCACCGCTTCCTGGTACCGCTTTTTCCATTGTATCGAAGAATGGCTTAGTACGAGCAACAGGCAGAGCTTCAAGTGCCACACTCAGTTCAGCAATCTGTTGTGTGATTGCAGGATCATCAAAGCTCATATTGTCAGTCACTCTGACAAATGCCTGTGACAATGAAAGTGACTCGTTCTTCGGAGCGGTACGGTAGTATTGACGAACCGCATCCAGAATAGGAGGCATCTTAACTTTAAGTTGATCACGTTGTGCTGGTGGTACATTCAGCTTGTCGATAGCGATATAGACGATATCGTGCAACTCGTGAACCATGTTTGGAATCGCACCGTCCGGACAAGCAATGGTACATTCCATACAGCCGGTACACTTCTCGGCATCAAACGTAGGAACGTTGAGTCGGAACAAGCCCTTGTCTTTAGTGATCGCACTCGCAGGAGGTAGGAACATACCAGAGCCTGGAATTACAGGCGCTTCACCGATAGAGCCGTCCGCGTAGCGACTGCCAGCAATCTCATTGAAGTAAGATTGATCAAACAACCCGCAACTTGCAGATGCCTGTGCTGGTTTCTTCAAAGAAATCTGCTTGCTTTCAACGATGGCCGCATCGTCAAAGTCCTGGTAATTCACTTGCATGGTTGCGTGCATACCTTCGCGGATAACAGCCATGTTACTCGCGACGACTTTTTCACCTTTAGCACCAAACTTCTTGGCAATTTGCTGTGAAATACGTTCTACCATTAGCGCTTCATCAGCACCCTGAGTCACCTGAGTTGCATGACCACACAACGCACCGATAAAGGCGATACCCATCATTCGGATCTCTAGATCGGCTGATGGTGCCTGTTCTCTTGCTACTTTAAACGCATCAACAATTAAGAAGTGAATATTGTTTTCACGAATATATTGTCGTGCACTAGCTGGGATTTCTTTCCACACCTGCTCTGGTTCATGGTGCGTTTGCAGAATGAAAGTACCGTTTTTAGTCAGTCCAGCCAGTGGGTTAGTGTGCATAAACACTTTGTGGTCTGGCGACAATACGATTTCTACTTGCTGTAGCTCTGCGTTGGTGATCTTGATTGGATCCGGAGACAGAGTCAGGAAGAAATTCGTTGGTGCGCCACTCTTTTCAGAACCGTACTTAGGCATAGACTTGGAGTTCATACCCAGTGCACCCGCCAAAATATCGGTCAGTAGTTTACCTGTCGCAATGGTTCCGTAGCCACCTACAGAGTGGAAACGAACTCTAAGTGCTTCTTCTGGCAATAGATTTGGATTTTCACCAGTTTCTAACGCCATTAGCTCTGTATCTGGGTATGCGCTACGCAGTCTTTCCTGAATCACTTTCAGTGTGCCTTGAGCGTTTTCATCGAAGAACTGGCTGCCCACATAGAAGAACGGTTTGATGGAATCTGCACGCATGTTATCGAACACAGCGATCAGATGACGAGGTTGAAGATCGTGTCCGCCAAGTCCAAAAATACCTGTGCTGATTAGCGGGATCTGATTAAGTGCAGGAATGCCTTTATGTCTTACTGTTCTTGCGTTCTCTTGTGCTTTAAACAGTGCATGTGTAATACGCTCGGTCAGACGAGTTTCATCACAACGCTCCAATACGGTTACAACATCTTTACCCGCTAACTTTTCAACGATTTGTGCTTCAGGGAACGGGTGAAGCTGTTTGATGGAGATAACACCAACTTTCTGGCCTTTCTCTCTTAGGTAAGCCGCAACGGCTTCTGCATCGTCAGTAACTGAGCCTAGGCCTACGACAACATGTTCCGCATCGTCGCACATGTAGTCCATGACAGGTTGGTAGAAGCGGCCTGTAAGCTCGCCATACTCTTGCATTGCCTGTTCTATAAACTTAGGTACGTCACTCATAAAGTGGCTGCGATGGTCGACGATACCCGCCTGATAGTCAGGTTGGTTCTGAACACCACCAGTCAGACCTGGGTTATGTGTATCTACCAATGCAGGAACTAGCTGACGAGTGCCTTTTTCATAAGCATTGAGCCAGTTTCTTTTCCACTTCTTAGCCAATAGTTCAGGAACAAACTGGTTAATTTCTTCGAGTAGCTTGCCTTCACTATCTGTTTCGATAGATTCTTTATTGCTTTCTATGTAGCCAATCAGATCAGCCAGTTTTTCAGGCCAGAACTGATTTTGATGTTTATCTATAAAGTTACGAACTTGCCAAACACGACCTTTAGCACCATACAACATGCGCTGTGCTTCGGTTGGTGCTTCGATACGGCTTGCAGGATCGCCCAGGTATTGTTTTAACAACTCAGGCTCTGGAAGTTTAACTTCGCTCTGGATGTGACTGGTTGCGAAGCCGTCCATCGTGTTTGCAACCGGGATCAAAGAGAGCGCACTAACGCGATAAGAAATCGCGGCTAAATCTGCAGCTTCTTGTGCGTTGCTACCAAACAGTGTGGTGTAACCAGCGGAGAGTAGTGCGTAGACATCATCGTGACCGGCCATTACGTTCAGTGAGTGACGAGAAACTGAACGAGCTGCGACGTGAAGAACAAATCCTGCCGCTTTTTTACCAACGGTGACATAGTGAGATTCCAGCCCGTAAAGAATGCCCTGGCTGGATGAAGCGTTTGAGATGTACTTACCACCTGTGAGGGCTGCACCTAGTGCGCCACTTTGAGCCGAATGCTCGCCTTCAGGTTCGAAGAAGAATGGATGTTTTCCCCATACGTTACATCCACCCTGAGCACGAAACGCTTCGTAAAGCTCAGAAATTTCTGTAGAAGGGGTAATAGGGTAACCAATGACGCCGCCGCAAACATAGTCCATAACATGCGCTACAGCGCCGTTGCCATGAATTACAGTGGATAGTCCTGGGTATTGAGAGGTGTTGTCTTGCTCATGGCTTTGTAGCTTAGCTGTAGGCATAACACGTTGCTCCTTAATGTGTGGATTTAAATCCCATCGCTATTGGAGTTACAGCATTGCTACCTAATTGTGTCACACCATTCCGTTTAAAGGGCTGGCACTTTATTGTTGTTCTACCGGTAGCTCCAATGTGATGGGTGCTCAAGCGTACCGACGTTCTTTGCGTCGATTTCACTTTTTCACCAGATGAATGCACGGCTAACTTTCTATCGCATCTTTTTAATTATGAGTTTTGATATCTCTGATGATGCGTATATGAAAATAGTACACCGTTTGCTAATTTAACTTTGCTTGTTTGTTCACAAAAGTGAGACTTAAAACTTGAGTAAAATAGTAGGGTTTTCTAGTAAGAACAGGGTGTTAGTATTTCTGAACCGAATATGAACAACCGGCTCAGCATCGATTCAGTAGGGAAGTTGTTTAATAGAAACCGTTGAATACATCAGACTAAATCAGAAGGAATATTCAGATGAAATCAAAGGTTATTGCTATCGCACTTTCGCTAATTTTGGTACCAACAGCGGTTTTAGCTAAAGACAAACATCACGAAGACCGTGCTCTTTCGTACAACGGACCGGTTGAGCTTTCCAGTGTTACGTCTCTGCTGGAAGACACCAGCTACTTTTCTGAGAAAGATGTGATCATGGAAGGGTATATCATTCGTCAGACACGTAAGGATGAGTTCATTTTTTCGGACGGTGAAGGGGAAATCAAAATTGAACTTGATGATGATATCCAACTAGACCAGACAGTAAATGAAGAAACCAAAGTTCGAATTTATGGCGAGTATGAAGGTGGTAGTACACCAGAGGTAGAAGTTGAAGGCATTCAGTTACTCTAACTTTCTCTCATACAACAGACTTAAAAATACCTGCATTCGCAGGTATTTTTGTGTTTGGGAAACCGCAGGCAAATATGAACCGAACATGAATATGGTGCTCAGCATAAGTTAAGTATCACATTGGTACTCTGTATCCATCAAATGAAGAGAACCTGTTGGAGTACCTATGAGCCCGCTAAGTATTGTTATCATCACCCTTAATGAAGAACGTCGTATTGGCCGCTTGCTTGAAGATCTTTCAAAGCAGACGTTTCAGAACTTTGAAGTCATCGTTGTTGATTCCAACAGTGAAGACGCGACTTGTGACGTTGCTAATGGCTATCAAAATGTATTGCCTGACCTCACGGTGCATAAAATGGAAACTCGTGGTGTAAGCCTGGGTAGAAACACCGGAGCAGAGTTAGCTAAACATGAACGAATCCTGTTTTTAGATGCTGATGTCTGCCTTGAGCCAAGCTTCTTGAGCGTTTCTTTAGAGAAGCTTGAAAAGAGCAAGTTAGAAGTTGCGGGAGTTTACCTGGGATCTTCTGGTCTTCCTGTGATGTACAAGCTGGGTTACAACGCAATCAACGCAGGTATGTTTGTTACTCAATTTGTATTCCCTACTGCTGTGGGTGCTTGCATATTCTCAACACGCAGGGCGCATCAACACGTTGGTGGTTTCGATGAAGAGATTAGCCTGTGTGAAGATTGCGACTACGTAAAGCGTCTTTCTAAAACATTCCGATTCCGTTTTATTCCAGTGAGTTTCCAGTTTGATGCTCGCAGATTGGAGCAAGATGGCCTGTTTTCGACGGGGTTTGTATATCTGAAAGCCAATGTACGACGCTTCTTTTTCGGTGAGATTCGAAACAATGAAGTGAAGTATGAGTTTGGTCATTATGAAGATCAAAAAGCGTAACTAAGTCGTAGAGGATAGAGAGACAGTTATGCTGGAGAGTCTGTCACTGTTCATAGGCGCATTTGGTGATGCGCTTATCGGACCTAATCTATTTGTACCCGGTGAGCCCTTTATGATAGCTGCCGGGTATCAACTGTTCGCCGGAAGTGTATTTGGTGTTATTGCAGTTTTGGTTGGCGGGTTTCTTGGTGATCAAGTAAGTTTTGGAATAGGTCGTAAATATGGTCGTCGTGTTCAAAAAGCCATTCTGAAAAAAAGGCCAAAGCTGCGAAGAAAGGTAGCGAAGGGAAAACTGATGCTAATGCGAAACGAACGCAAGGTGTTAGTGTTGGCCCGTCTGCTTGGTCCTGTTGCCTGGGTGATCCCGTTTATAGCGGGTATGGAACGCGTAAAATGGCACCGTTTTAGTTTCTATTCTTCAATCGGACTTTTATTAGGTGTTGGACAGTTTATTCTCTGGGGCTACCTGCTAGCGATGGGTGTCGAGAAGGTGCCATTGCTTGAAGAAGCCAGAGTTTTCTTGTCAGAACATTTATTCTTGTTGGTTACCTTAGGCGCTGTTTTAACATTTTACGTTGTTGCGAAGCGTTATAGGGTGTCTCGTGCTGCTCTTAAGTCGTTTATTTTGTTGATGATTGGTGTTGGTGCGGTTAATTATATCCATTTCTTTGAACAACTGGATGATATCGCTAAGCAAGAACGTGTGGTTGTTTCGAAAGACCTTAGACAGGTCGACTACAAGGTCTACGCAGGTCGCTCGGCTTATTACAATGCTCAGGCCATTAACGTTCTTTATATTGGTGATTCTCCGAGAGAGCTGATGAAGGCGCTTGGCTGGATTGAGAATCAGACTTTCTCAAGAAATGACATTGGCTTTATCGATTATGTGAATCTGATTAAATCCGGTATACCACCTGTTTCCGATCTTTTCTGGCAAGGCATTCCTCAGGAGATGGCATTTCAGCAACCTGGTACCTTATCGACGCGCAACCATATACGCTGGTGGTCAGTTCAATCGCCGGAAGGAGATAGCTCTGAAACGCGATGGTTTGGCGCCTTAAGTTACGACAACGGGTTAGGCGTAACGGCTTATTCCGGCTTAGTGACACTTCTGCACACGATTGAAGCGGATGTTGATAAGCAAAGAGATGCTCTGGCTCAGTCGGTAACATCAAGCGACATGTGGCGTAGTGAGTTTAAGAGTGTTGCCAAACCTGTCGTACTGGATGAACGTCATGACTACTATACGGACGGGAACATATTGGTAGTCAGACCATCACTCACATTAGCGGCTAAGATTTAGCCGCAAAATAGCTTTCAGACCACCCATGGAAGACTTCTCAAAAACCAACTCTCCACGATAACTGTGCGCCATTTCTGCGACGATATTCAAACCAAGGCCTGAACCAGGCGTTGATTCATCAAGACGAACACCTCGTTTAACAATCTCATCTAGCTTTTCTTGTGCAACGCCTTTACCGTCATCCTCAATCGTAATACTCAGAGAATCGTTGTCGACTTGTCCATAAACTCTGATTAATGATGTGGCCCACTTATAGCTGTTTTCAATCAGGTTCCCCAACATCTCATCAAGGTCGGTACTATCAACGGCTACCTGTAGATCACTATCCAGTTCGTTCACCAAAACCAGCTCACGGTGTGCATAGACTTTGTCAAAAGCAGCTGTTATTGCATCGACACGTTCTGAAGGGTTGGCGTTGACCGATAATATGTTCATCGAACCGGCCATTCTTGCGCGGCCTAGGTGATAGTCGATTTGCTGCTGTAGATGAGCAATGTTGTCTTCGAAAGATTTCTGCTGATCGTCTGGCAGCTCCGCTATCTTGTTTTTTATCACTGAAAGCGGAGTTTTAAGGGAATGAGAGAGGTTCCCTGCATGATTCCTGGCGCGCTCTAGTAGTTCTTGGTAGTGAAAGAGCAGGGCGTTGAGATCCGTGATTAAAGGTGTTATTTCCTTAGGGTAGTCATTCGACAGCGCCTTTTGGTCGCCTTTTTCAAGAGTGTTTAGCTCTTTTTTCAACTTGTTGAGAGGTCTTAATGACCAGTTGACCTGAACGAAGGTAAATGAAAGAAGGCCAATAAACAGCATAAACTGAATAAGCATTAGCCATTCAATCAGCTTGTTCAGGGTCTCTTCAATAGGATCTTCATCAATGCCAATAGTGATCTCCAGTGAGCCCCGATAGTCAGGAATGGTCACTGTCTGAGTGATGGATACCAGTTTTTCACCATTCGCTCCGGTTAACTGTTTGGATTTCTTCTGGAAAGGCGTTATTTCTTTGTCCCAAAGAGAACGTGAACGGAGTGTCTGTTTCTTGCTTGTAACGGTCCAATAGTAACCACTGTATGGCCGATGATATCTTGGATCGGAAACCTGCCTTTGTTGTACAAGATCACCATCGCTATTGACGGTCAGGTTTGCAATTATTTCGTCTGCGACGAGCTGCAGTTGTGTTTTTGCGTCGTCAACAAGATAGGAGTTCACTAGTGTAGGTGTAGTAATACCAGCGGCCAGAGTTAGAGCCCCAATCCAGAGGCTGGCTGCCAGCATGAGTCGAGTTCGAAAGCTAAGCTGTTTTAGCTTGGGGGACAACTTACTCAACATTTAATTGGTATCCTAGTCCTCTGACGGTTTTGATGATCTTCGGAGATATTTTCTTGCGAATTCGGCCTATAAAAACTTCTACGGTGTTTGAATCTCTGTCGAAATCTTGCTTGTAAATATGCTCTACCAGCTCGGTACGGGAGATTACCTTCTCACTATTGTGCATGAAGTATGCGACCACCTTGTATTCCAGCGCCGTAAGTTCAACACCTTGTCCTTTCCACATCACTTTTGATGTTCGGGTATCCAGGCTGAGTTCGCCTAGTTGTAGGATAGAAGATGCCTGACCAGACTGGCGCCTTAACTGAGCACGTATACGAGCGATAAGCTCAACCATTTCAAATGGTTTAGTCAGATAATCATCCGCACCAGCATTTAATCCTTCGACTCGTTGGGATAGCCCGTCTCTTGCACTTAAGATGATTACCGGAGTGTTGATACCTTCATCACGTACGCTTTTTAAAACCGTAAGGCCATCAAGTTTTGGTAATCCGAGGTCGAGAACAATGGCTTCCCACTCCTCTGATGTTGCTCTGTACAAAGCATCTATGCCATCAGACGCGACTTCTGATACCCAACCAGCCTGATCAAGTGCGTTGCTGATTTGAGAAGCCAGTTGTGGTTCATCTTCTACAACTAAAATTTTCATCAGATAACCTTACCTTTTAATTACGCTCATCAGATCGCGACCTTTGAGCTCCATCAGCTCTAGCGTTGTTGCGTTGTACTCCGCTTTTAACACGTTATTTTCATGCAACAGCTTAATCTCGTATATCCACTCGTCATCATCTTCTTCCAACTCAACTTTAATCACTCTGCCATGTAGGTTGGTTTCTACTTCCTGATAGAGCTCTGAAAAAGGTTTGATAAGCCCCTTTTGTACTGCGTCATAAACTTCATCCTGATCTTCCTCAAATTCTACACGGGTTCCGTCGCGATGAACGTCATAAACCAGTTCGTGGCCGTCTTTACCTTTTGCGAATAAGTGCATGGGCGATAGCAGAAATAGCGTAATAACGAAATAAGAGTGAGCTTTGGTCATAACAGGCCTTCAAATCAAAAAGTTAGTTTGATGGTATTAGAGCAGTTTAAAATATTCAATATGAATAGAACATGAACGTCCATCTACATATCAGTGCTTACTAAAATATCAATAGATAGTTGCATATTGGCCTATTATTAATATGTGAGTTAATTAATCAGGCTTAATTGAGACGGTGGAATAGTGAACTATGAGTTGGTTAGCGAACTTAACCTTTAGACAAAAACTGCTGTTATTGATTGCTCCCTCGATTATAGGTGCGTTGATATTTGCTTTCGTAAACCTGAAAGGTGCGTATGAAGATAAACTTGTAGTGGATGAGATTAGCCCGCTTGTTGCGTTATCGATTGAAGGTAGCTTGATCGTCCATGAACTTCAAAAAGAGCGAGGAGCAACTTCAGGATTTGTTGGTTCGAAAGGCAAATCTTTTAGAGATATACTCGCTGCCCAGCGGAAAGAAACCGATGCTGTTATTAGAAACCAACTGAAACTTCTTTCATCTGAAAATCAATCATTGAGTAACACCCATCCAGATGTTTTTAACGAGTTGCAGGTGGTTCTTCGTACCATGGACCAGCTAGGGCAACTTAGGTCAAAGGTCGATAGCTTGAGTATATCTGCTCCGGAGGCCGCTAAATTTTTTACCGACTTGAACGCCCTCACTTTGGGCATGAGCGGGAATATCGCTAACCTTTCAACATACGGTGAGCTCACGACCAAGATACGAAATTATTACACTTTTATGCAGGCGAAAGAGTCTGCAGGACAGGAAAGGGCAATACTGAATATCGCACTTTCACATGGTTCATTTCCGGAAGGCATTTTCCAGAAGGTGGTCTCTCTTGATTCTTACCAACAAGCATACCTTAAAACATTCAGGCAATTTGGTACCAGTGAGCAGCTTCAGGAACTCGATAGTATTAATCGAAGTCAACCTGCGGTTCGAGTGTCTGAAATTAGAGAGATTGCTTATAAGAAATACATAGAGGGTAATTTTGGTGTTACCGGGCAAGAGTGGTTCAACGCGGCAACGGCCAGAATAAACAAGATGAAGGAGCTGGAAGACAAGTTGTCTGTTGATATTAATGTGTTGGTGGAAGAGATCAGAAACCGAGCAGACAACGAAATCATGTTCTCTGTCAGTCTGACCGTAATGCTTATTATTGTGACCCTGGTGATTTCGATTTTGGTATCCCGGCTTCTAATTGGGCAAGCCATTAGGCTATCTGAAACCATTAATGCTGTATCACAAGACAAAGATCTGTCACTTCGGTCAGAAGTTCTATCGACGGACGAGCTGGGAACCAGTGCTAAGAGCTTTAATCAGATGCTCGATATTATCAGCGATATGGTTCAGGGCATCGAAACCAGTAGCAGTCGTCTTGCTGCTGCTGCGGAACAGACAAGTTCCTCTGTTGTTGAGAATGCAAAGAGTATGGATAAGCAGAGCTTAGAAACGGCGCAGGCGGCCAGTGCGACTGAAGAAATGACAGCGACTGTGAATGAGATTGCGAGTAGCACAGCAATGACAGCCGATTCTGCAAACCGCGCGGCATCACTCTCATCTGAAGGGGTAACACAAGTTGAGAGTAACGCTAGCAGCATGAATAAACTGAGTGATGAGATGTCATCGGCGAATACTCAGGTCATACAGCTTAGTGAGTCGAGCAAAGAGATTCATGAAATTGTCGATGTTATTAAAGCGATAGCGGAACAAACGAACTTGTTGGCACTTAACGCTGCTATCGAAGCCGCGCGAGCGGGTGAGCATGGGCGCGGGTTTGCAGTGGTTGCTGATGAGGTTAGAACTTTGGCCCAAAGGACTCAAGAGTCTACTCAGAAAATTGAAGATATGGTGGTTCGCTTTCAATCAGAAGCTGACGCTGTTTCCAAATCCATTGAGTCATCGTTCGAGTTTGTAAAGGTATCTCAGGAACAAACACTATCGGTGAGAGATAAGTTGGAAGAGATTAATGATGCGATTGTTTCGATAACGGACATGTGTAATCAGGTGGCCACAGCAGCAGAAGAACAAGTGGCTGCGACCAACGAAATTGCGATCAACATAAGGACGATTAATGATCTAGCGGAAATAAGCTCTGATATGGGTGGTCAGATATCCCGAGCGGCTCAAGAACAAACAGAATTGTCAGTAAAACAGAGTGAGTTGGTTTCGCAATTTAAGGTGTGATTAAAACCTAACGGACAAACAAAAACGCCCATTCTTTCGAATGGGCGTTTTTGTATAAATATGGTGCGTCCGAGTGAACTCGAATCACCGACCCCTACCATGTCAAGGTAGTGCTCTAACCAACTGAGCTACGGACGCATCGCTTTGGAACGAAAGGGATATTAGCTATAAGGTTGTGGTCATGCAAGTAAATTTTCACTAAGTTTGAACTGATCGGCGCTAAATTCATCTGTTTGATGGATATTTGGTCTATGAGCCTTTTAAGAGAAAGAAAATATTGCCCATATCGCGATTCTTACGCTTATGGTCGCAATTCAATGTAAAGTCATGAAATCATAAAAAATAACTTAGTGATGAGTTTAAAAATCCTCCATTACTTCTTCTTTTCGTGCTTTTGCTTCGTTTATAAAAGTTGCAAACGGAGGGATTGGAAATGCTGGATAAACGCTATATCACTTTTTTCGCATCCGCCTTAATAGGGGGGGTATCAGAAGCTTCGGCAATGCCTTATATGCCCGACGTTATTTTAGCTAAGCCATATTATGATGAAATCAATCTGAACCAGTATTGGATGAGTGAAAAGTTGGATGGGATCCGGGCTATCTGGACAGGTGATAAACTGGTGACCAGAACAGGGCGTCAGATTTATGCGCCTGGTTGGTTTCTAGATGCGCTTCCAGACTTTCCTGTAGAGGGTGAGCTTTGGGCTGGAAGATCCAATTTTAATCATGTTCAAAAAACGGTACTGGATAAAGAGCCTGAAGATACAGGCTGGAAGAAGATTAAGTTCATGCTTTTTGATCTTTATGGTGAAGATTTGCTTTATGAAGAGAGGTATAGCAAGTTAATTAAACAGATTGATGGAAAAAGTTCCCCGATTCTAGAGGTCGTTCAGCATCAACCCATAGTCGATAGAGTGAGCTTATATGACTTTATGAGACAGATTCTCTCTCAAGGAGGAGAAGGTGTCATGCTGCGAAGGGTGGGCAGTTTGTATGTATCAGGTCGTACCGACGATTTACTGAAGCTAAAACAAGTGAGTGATACCGAAGCTAAGGTCATTGGCTATAAAGAGGGCCGAGGGAAATATACAGGATTGATGGGCGCACTCCTTGTGGAGCTTGAATGTGGTTCCCGTATGTACATAGGTACCGGTTTTACAGATAAAGAAAGAGCTGCACCACCTGTAATTGGATCGGTCATTACAATCCAATATAGTGGTTATACGTCGGGTGGATTACCAAGGTTTGCCCGTTTTTTAAGGGAACGAATGGAAGAGTGAGGCAGGGCATACATCCTCACTCATCTTTTAGGTGTCTACTTAGGACGCGTTTTGAACCTTTTCCTTTTTATCGGAAAGGTTGATGACTTCGTCATCTGATACCGTTTTTGAGTTTCCTAAGAATACGCCACCTTTATGAATGATCAGTTCTGAAGAGCTTACCTCTCCTTTTAACTGACCATTGCCAAGGATCTCAATACTTTTCGCGAATATTTCGCCTTCAAACAAACCGTTAATAATGGCTTTTTCTGCATAGATTTCGCCATCAATGCGTCCGGACGGGCTGATAGTTACAAGTTTGTCCGTTTGTAATTTACCCGATACTTTTCCATCTACCTGAATGTTGCCAGAGAGAGTTAGTTCTCCTGTAACTTTGGCACCCTCTGCGATGATAGTTGTATTGTGGTGTTTACCTGATTTTCCACGCTCTTTATTAAATAGTCCCATTTTATGCCCTTACTAACTTTAAAAACGGATTCGAAGTTTTCCATACTCCAGTTTACAAACGGTTTAGGATCTAACGCTCTACCAACGAAACGTACCTCATAGTGAAGGTGCGCTCCTGAACTCATTCCGGTGTTACCTGATAGGGCGATGAGATCGCCTTTCTTAACAAAATCACCATTTCGAACTTTGAAGGATTTTAAGTGCGAGTACGATGAAGTTATACCATAGGCGTGAGATAGCCTTAGGTAGTTACCAGACCCTTGATTACTCTTACGAGTCACTTCTACCACACCATCAGCAGGCGCATACACGGGGGTTCCGGTATTGACTGCGAAATCAAGCCCACGGTGCATCGTACGTTTCTTGGTTACAGGATGGGTTCTCATTCCATAAGGAGATGAAAAGCGTCCTTTCTTTACCGGGCTGCCACTGGGTATGATCTGGAGGATGTACTGACGAACAACGGTGTTAATTGCAGCTACATCTAGTCTTGAGTCGATATCAAGCGCGTCGGGAGATGAACCGACGACCGTCTCTATATCTTTTAACCTATCACTTAATGATTCAAGCTCTTGCTGCTTTAGCGTTACTTCTTGCTGTAAGTCGTCCTTCAGCTGTTCATATTCCCTTAGCTCTTTGCTGAGCAGAGACGATTGCTGTTCAAGAATGGTTTGCTTTTGTTTAAACAGGTTTACTTCATCCATTAAGAAGTAAATACTGCCGCTTACTGCAAGAACTGCGCAAAGCAGGAATATCCCCAGAAACTTGAGCCGCACTACCGTACTTCTGGAGAGTTTAAAGTGGTTGGTTCCTTTTACGCCAGATATGGCGACAACAATACTATCCGAGGTCATGATCTGTCATCAAAGGCAAAAACAATGGCGGACATTATATAGAGGTTATTAATTTGACCACTATTGATATATGTATAAAGCGCGGAAATATTTCTGGTTTTGTGAGGTGGTGCTAGGAATATAATATTGAGCTCATCGCTGCGATCAAAGTACATCACCTGGCTAGGTAATGTACTTTAAAATCAATATATTGCAATATTGTTGGAAAGGATTAATATTTGGTTAAGTTATTGTTCTTTCTTTAACTTATCCTATTAAACATCTGTCATTTTATCGTGATGCATATTCCAACTGAACTTGATCGTTTTGTTTTTGCATCCAGCGCAAACGCAGTGTCAGCATAATTGCAGCAGATGTGAGACCAATGATGAAGCCAATCCAAAAGCCGTAAACGCCCATCCTCGGGATAATGATGTCTGTCATCGCTAATAGATATCCTGAAGGCAAACCAAGAATCCAATAAGCAATAAAGGTGCAGTTAAAGATCGCTTTCATATCTTTATAGCCTCTTAGGGCACCGGCACCGATAACCTGAACAGAATCTGTGATTTGATAGATGGCAGCAATCAGCAAGAGCTGTGTAGAGATCGTGGCTACTTCCGGAGCATCTGTATACAAGAGAGTAATTTCGTCTCTAAATAACACAGTAATCAAAGCAGTTATTGAAGCGAGAAGCAAGCCAAGAGCAATACTGACTTGTGTGGATATTTTTGCGCCTTCGGTACTCTCTTCACCAAGCTTATGTCCTACACGGATACTGACAGCCGCGCCTATGCTCATTGGAAGCATAAAGACCAGAGATGAGAAATTGATAGCAACCTGATGTGCTGCAACAGTGATTGGTCCCAATGGCGCTACAAGTAAAGCAACGACAGCAAACAGGGTAACCTCGAAGAATATAGAGAAAGCAACGGGCAAACCGAGCTTAAATATCCTGGCTTGCTCTTTCCATTCGGGTTTATGAAGCTTTTCAAATAACCCTACATGCTTCAATCGTTGTGATGTCGCCACATAAAAAAGCATAAGAGCAAACATAAGTGTATACACAATCGCGGTGGCTACACCACATCCCACGCCACCAAGGGCAGGCGCTCCTAGTTTGCCATATACAAACATCCAGTTAAGCGGTACGTTTGCAGCAAGCCCTAAGAAACCGATTACCATCGCAGGTTTAGTTAAAGCCATTCCGTCAGTGAAGCTACGTAAAGCCTGATACAGCAAGCTCGCTGGCACAGCAAATAACATAGCATTCATATAGCCCGTTGTTTTTTCGGCAAGTATTGGATCGACATCCATCATACCGACGATGAACTTGGTTTGTACCAGAACAAGCAGTGTTGGAATGATGAGAAGCGCTGCCATATAAAAGCCTTGCTGAACTTCATAGGCGATTTTCTTTTGCTTTCCTGCACCATTGAGTTGGGCAACGACTGGAACGAGCGCCATTAGTAAGCCAATGCCGAACAAAATAGTAGGCATCCATATACTCGATGCAACAGCAACAGCCGCCATATCAGTTGCACTGACTCCACCCGCCATAATAGTATCCACAAAGCCCATCCCTGTTTGTGCCACAGAGGCAACGAGTACAGGTGTAGCTAATTTAACAAGCGCTTTTGCTTCTTTCTTATAACGGTGCACAGGAGTTCCAATAATAAAGAGGTGATATGGGTGTAATGATAATGAAATGTGAGTATTATCACCATAAAAACTTAGGAGTATTTATGTTTACTGGAATTGTTCAGGGCATGGCTAAAGTGGTATCAATTGCTAAAAAAGAGAATTTCCAAACTCATATTATTCAATTACCTACAGAATTAGCCCAAGGATTAGAGATTGGTGCATCGGTTGCTCATAATGGCTGTTGTTTAACGATTACGGACGTTTGTGGTGACAATGTCACATTCGATCTGATGCAGGCGACATTAAAACTGACTAACCTTGGTGAGCTGCGTGAAGGGGACTACGTGAATGTTGAAAGAGCGGCTAGGTTTGGAGATGAAATTGGCGGACATAGCATGTCTGGACATGTTTCATTAACTGCCAGTATCGATAAGGTGATTGATACACCGAACAACCGCACGGTTTGGTTCAAAATGCCTGAAGACTCTATGAAGTACGTTTTGGCCAAAGGGTATATTGGCATTGATGGATGTTCATTAACGATTGGAGAAGTCGAAAATGAACGTTTTAGTGTTCACTTGATCCCAGAGACACTTGAAAGGACGTTGTTTGGGCAGCGAAAAGAAGGCGAGAGGGTCAATATTGAATTTGATCCCCAAACTCAAGCAATTGTTGATACTGTAGAACGTGTTCTGGCTAACCAGAAAAACTAAAAGTATTGTTCGTCATCAGCATCAACAAATAAGTTGATAGCATCGTGTTGTTCATCAACTTGCATGTTTAAATGTATTGCTCTGCAACAGGCAGGGCAATCATCATAAAACTCCTGGCTACCGTTAGATGCATCTAAAGTTATGCCAATGGAATAACCGCAGTGTGGACAAAGTACGTGCTTTTCACAGTAATCTTTCATGTTTGTCTTCCTTGGCTAATGAAGCCTTTTTCAACCCTATATTGTAAGAATAGTATAGGGTTGAAATAGTTATGGCTTAGTCGCCAAAAATGCGCTCTATATACTGTTTTGCTTCTTCGAGGTAGTGGCCACCAAACATATTACAGTGATTGAGAATATGATAGAGGTTATAAATATCTTTCCTCTTTTCGTACTCGTAGCTTAACGGAAATATACTTTCGTAACCTTGATAAAACTCTGGCTGGAACCCTCCAAACAACTCGGTCATGGCTATGTCACATTCGTGATCTCCCCAATAACAGGCGGGGTCGTAGCATAATGGTCCAAATGCGGTGTTTGATGAGTTTCCATGCCAAAGATCGCCATGAATGAGTGATGGTTTAGGATGATGATTCGACAGCTTTTCGTTAATTCCCGATACGATGGTATCAATATCGCCAAATTGAATGCCTTTCTCATTGAGAAGTTGAAGTTGCCAACCGATTCGTTGCTCTGAGAAGAAACGGCTCCACTTCTTCGTCCAGGTATTTGGTTGTAAAGTCAAACCGATGTAATTGTCCTGGTCGAAACCATACTCTTTTTGCTCTCCCCATTGGTGGAGCTTAGCGAGTTGTACGCCAAATTCGTAGCTACGGTTTCTGTCTTCCAAGGGTTTTGTCGCTAAATAATTAAGTACGATAAACGCATGCTCTTTGCATTGTCCAAACAAGACGAGTTCGGGGAGGGATACGGTGTCTGAGAGTCTAAGTTCTTTTATACCTTCTGCTTCTGCTTCAAATATGGGGAAGTTCTCTTTTGATTGTGTTTTGACAAAATAGCGTTGTTCACCATCACTGATCATATAGCATTCGCTTACACCACCACCCTCCAGTTTCTGCTTCTCCCTGATTTGGAAGGTAAACATTAATGTATCTGAAAGTTGCTGAGAAATTGCTTGCCACATATACCCATCCTCGAACTGATTAGCGTTTCACAGATTAATTCTAGGACATTTTTTCACGAAATCAGGTGGTTACTTGGAAATATTCGGAATTAAAGTTGATATGGCTCATAAAGTCTGTAAAAGGTGAAGCAATGTCACCACCATAACCCCCAAGTTTCTGCAGTTCAGTCTTATAAGTACTATATTTAGGTTGATTGTGTGAAAAAGATTGCGTAACACAAAGGTTTTTAAGTTGAATTACTGGTTCTGGTGGCATCATTTAAGTTGATGATTTAGTATTGATTAGGTAACACATATTAAATGTGAATTATCACAATAACATTCTCGGAGTATATAGTGGTTGTTGATACGGATGGCTATCTGGCTCTTATTGAGCACCTGACCTTTAATCTGGATGTATTTGCATCCGGTACTGGTGATACAGGTGAAGAAACCGTAGAAGATGTAGTAACGGATATGATCTCCAGCAATATCATGGCTCTGTTTGAGCAAAATCCAGAATTGCATTCTAGCGTGCGCTTTAAGCTTCTTAAAGAGGTCGACTCAGTAGTAGAAGACTTAGGTGAAGTGCTTGCTGGTGTATGGCTTTCAAAAGCGACAAACGAACAAATTGTTTTTCTTGATGAGTATATTGCTCTGGTCAAAAACTTGTTTGATGTTGCTGTTGCTACTTACGATTAATAGAAGTTAATCAACTCTTCTTACTTGCCAGAACACCGAAGACCAATATGGGTTGTCTAATCTTGAAATGATGACCCCTTTCGATGTCGATGCGTGCATAAAGGCATTATTCCCCAGATAAATACCGACGTGATTGTCCTTCCATGAGGTTTTAAAAAAGATCAGATCACCTGCTTTGGCTTTTTTATAATCAACCTCATAACCTGCGTTTACTTGCTGACTTGTTGTTCTTGGTAGGCTTTTATTCTGAGCTTTGTAAAAGACGGATTGCACGAACGCAGAGCAATCCACACCGCGTCTGGAAGTACCTCCTAGCCTATATGGTGTCCCTTTCCAGGATTCGTATTCAGTCCATAACTTTTCCGTATCAGAATCTGACTTGAGAGTTTGTTTTAGTTCGGTATTGCTAATAGAGGAATTGTCTGGCTGAACTCTAGAGGTCGAACAGCCTCCAATCAGCACGAGGAAAAGAGTAGCTAAGATGGCTTGTTTGATGTTTGTTGCGTGTTTCATTTGACCCGTTCAAATCATCTTCTGTGATTCTATTGATAGTAAATGAAATTGTTCGGTAAGTCTTGTCAGAAAAAAAGCGACTCAATTTCTTAAGTCGCTGTTCGTTGAATTGGGTGTGCTACTTCTTACGCTTGGTGAATATATTCCACTCTTTCAATATAGAGTCGTCATATCCTATAACAGATGCGGTAACTCTGCGGTTCAACGCATGATCAACTTCTGATTCTCCATCTCTATCAAGAACAGAGTCACCATAGCCGGTAATAGTCACGCGGCTTGGTTCTATGCCTAGTTGAATAATTGCATCACGCACCTCATTTGCTCGTTCTTTCGAAAGAGCCAGGTTATGTGTTGCAGAACCCGTGCGACTCGCGTATCCCTGAATCTCAACGGATGTCTCTGGGTACAAACCTAAAAACTCAACCATTGACTTGATTTCACCAATAAACGCAGGGCTTATGATTGATGAGTCGTTGGTAAACAGGATTTTTAGCTGGATCTCTTGTTGAGACTGTAGCTTGCTTTCACAACCATAGTTATCAACTTCTGAACCGGGTGGTGTTGTTTTGCACTTGTCTCTTGCATTGATGACACCATCAGAATCATCGTCTTTTAGATCTGCAATCTGATCCGGTTCTGGAGTAGACAAGTAGTCATACTTATCTTCTGCATTAATCGGTTGCGAGACAGCCAGAATCAAGAGTGAAAGTGGAAATATCGTATTTCTCATCCCATTTATCCTTTATTCTACTTTCTCGTTCCATTCTTGCGGAATATCAACAAGTAGTGCATCGAGTAAAGTACCTGTCGCATTTAATACGCGGTATTTAGCGTATAGTCCGTCATACTTAGCGTCCAAATAGTTTTTACGTGCTTCGAACAACTCATTTTCTGTGTTTAATAGATCAAGAAGAGTGCGTTGACCGATACGATATTGCTTTTCGTACGCGATAACAGTGTCCGAAGTTGAATCTACATTTTGTGACAAGAACTCTTGTTGCTTGACGGTCAGCTCCATAGCACTCCAGGACAAACGAAGACCTTCATTTACGTTACGGAAGCTAGAATCTCGAAGGTCTTTTGCTTTATTTAGCTGATAAGCCATTCGATCTTGCTCTGCTGCGTCTGAACCACCATTAAATAGGTTGTAACGCATGCGGAGCATTGCCGATGTTTCATCTCGACGGCCTTGTCGACCATCAGCATCGTCGTATAAACCATGGGAAGCTTCAATGGAGAAAGTAGGGTAGTTAGTTCCTTTGGATTGTTCGTATTGGTACTTCGCTGCTTGTACGTCTGCCGCAGCAACTTTTAATACAGGATGGTTTGCTTCAGACAACAGAGCCGCATCATCAAGTGTTGATGGAATGGTCTCTTCGTCTGGTCTTGGAGAAATTAGATCCTGTGGAGACTCGCCTACTAGCTTTGTAAACTGAGTATAAACATCGATAACGTTGTTTTGAGCCGCTATAAGGTTACTGTTGGCATTCGAGATACGGGCTTCTACCTGTGATAAATCGGCTGTTGAACCGATTCCCGAATCCACTCTGCGCTTGATGTCTTTATAGATTTTCTGGTGAACTTCCAGGTTTCTTTCAGATAGGGTCAATACTTCTTGAGCTTTAACCGCATTCAAATAGACATTGGAAACTTCAAGTGCCAGGTCTTGTGCATCGGCAATTAACTGGTATCTCATGGACTCAGCTTCAGCAGCGGTTCTATCGATATCTTTAATCGTTGCAGAGCCATCCCACAGAAGCTGGGTGAGTCGAATAATAGCTTCTTTACGAGTTAGTTCAGTTTCATTTCCTGTCGCAGGATCGATCTTTTCATAACCAATACCAGCGTCCAGGTCTAAATTAGGTAAATATGCCCCGCTTGATACATTGTTTGCTTCTACATAACTTTTAAAATCGTTATATGAGCCTTTGATATCCGGGTTACTCGTAATAGTGGTAGCAATAGCTTGCTCTAGTGTTTGGCTATGTACACCAAAGCTGAGTGAGACAAGACAACCTAACGTGCTCAACCTAGTCCATTTCAAAATAGTTTCTCCAAATAGATAACACCCTCGAATGAGATGTTATCTCTTTCTAATGCATGAGTTTGTAATAAAAATGTTTAAAGTAAAGAACCTAAGATAACGGGCTGTAAATTGTTTTGTATTAATAAGACAAATCAGATGATATTCACCTGGGCAGTCATATAAGCTCCGTTCCTCATCGGGTCGATAATCTTAAAGAATACAGCTAATTATTTAAATATTATATTCCCATAATAAATAAAAATCTCAAACATGAGATCAAATCTAAATAAATGAGACGTATACTACAAAAGTTTATTTACTATCGCCAAAATGTGGTTCTCGTTCCACTTTGGTGGTAGTTTTGGGCGTTGCTGTGAATTGATTTGTTTACAGAAATAACAATAAGTAATGAATTTATTGCATTTAATGCATGTGTAGACGAAGGAAAGGTTGGTTATGAGTGTTTTGTTCGATGATATCTCTGAAAATTCTAAATATATAGTTATCGATATTAACGGTCACATTAAAATTGTTGATGGTTTCTCTGAGTTAAATCCCGGTGATGTTTTTGTCTATAAGGGAGATTCTCCAATGGAGGTTGCTGCCGAAACAAAGATTGGCATCATTGGAGACGATGGAGAAATTCAAAACATTGATGATGAGATAGAGCAGATTTTTGCTCAATTGGAACGAGGACAGGACCCAACACAGCTTTCCGAAGCTTTTGCACCGGCAGCAGGTACTACAAATACAAGTTCATCGAATGAAGGTACCACAACTGTTGAAAGAACAGCGGCTGAAAGCCAAGGAAGCACTGCTTTTGACACTTCAGCGGAATTTAACTCAGCAAACAGCACTTCAGAAGAGTCTGCTCTTTCATCCACTCAAAGACTCTCACTAGAAAGATACCTCGCTGATCCAACTGCCATAGACGATGCCTTCGTTACAGACGAAGATCAGCCAGTAACCATGGACGTGTTGGCGAACGACTCTGATGCAAACAACGATACTTTAACTTTAACAGCGGCAACAGTACCGGCCGGACAAGGCACTGTTGAAATTGTAGATGGCAACCTTGTTTTCACCCCTGCTGCTAACTACTTTGGCGTGGCAACGATTACTTACACCGTAGATGACGGGAATAATGGCAGCACAACAGCGACAGCGACAGTAGTCGTTAATTCAGTGAACGATGCACCTGTTGCAGTTGATGGCACCAACAGCACAGAAGAAAACACGATATTGGAAGGTAATGTTCCAGCAGCAACAGATATCGATGGAACCATTGCCAGTTACCAGCTTGTTTCTGATGTATCTGAAGGCGCTCTAACGTTAAATACCGATGGTAGTTACTCGTTTAACCCTGGCACAGAGTTTGATGATCTTGCTGAAGGTGAAACGCGCGAAGTTACCTTTACTTATACTGCTACGGATAATGGTGGTTTAGTTAGTGATGTTCAGACTGTTGCTATTACTGTAACGGGTTCAAATGATGCTCCAGTATTAACAGTTAATAACTTGAGTGCGACGGAAGATGGCAGTGCAGTTATCGGTACCCCAAGTTTCGTTGATCCTGATACCAACGACTCAGGACACACTTTCAGTGTTACAGCAATGCCGGAAGGGCAAGGTAGCGTAAGCATCGATGCGAATACTGGTGAGTACACTTACAACCCGGGTAATGACTTTCAGAATCTAGCTTTGAATGAGACCGCTACTGTTAGCTTCGATGTGACGGTTGATGACGGCAAAGGTGGTACGGATACTGAGACGGTCACGGTGACCGTGAAAGGTACGAATGACGATCCGGTGTTGACAGTCAATAGCCTGAATGCGGATGAAGATGGTGGTGAAGTGAAAGGCACACCAAGCTTCACAGACCCTGATATAAAAGATAGTGGTCATACTTTCAGTGTTACAGCTATGCCGGAAGGACAAGGCAGTGTCAGCATAAACGCAAGCACGGGTGAGTACACGTACAACCCGGGTAGTGATTTCCAGAGTCTGGAGATGGGTGAAACTACAAAAGTGAGCTTCAATGTAACAGTTTACGATGGTAATGGTGGTTCCGATACCGAGACCGTAATTGTGACTATTACTGGCACCAACGACAAGCCGACTATTGAAACAGAAACCCGCAGTGTGACGGAAGATAAGAGCATTCGAGGACGTATGGATGCGGATGATGTGGATTTGGGCAAAGGCGCAGAGCTGACCTTCAGCACAAGCAAAACCGTGAAAGGTCTGACTCTGAATGAAGACGGCACCTACCGTTTTGACGCGTCAGAATATGATTCACTGGAGAAAGGTGAAACACAAACCATCACGGTTCCGGTGACCGTAACGGATGAACACGGTGCAAAAGCGACCTCGACTCTGGAGATCACTATTACCGGCACCAACGACAAGCCAACCATTGAGACAGAAACGCGGAGTGTGACGGAAGATAAGAGCATTCGAGGTCGTATGGATGCGGATGATGTGGATCTGGGCAAAGGCGCAGAGCTAACTTTCAGCACAAGTAAAACCGTGAAAGGCCTGACTCTGAATGATGACGGGACTTACCGCTTTGACGCGTCAGAATATGATTCACTGGAGAAAGGTGAGATACAAACCATCACGGTTCCGGTGACCGTAACGGATGAACACGGTGCGAAAGCGACCTCGACTCTGGAGATCACTATTACCGGCACCAACGACAAGCCAACCATTGAAACAGAAACCCGGAGTGTGACGGAAGATAAGAGCATTCGAGGTCGTATGGATGCGGATGATGTGGATCTGGGTAAAGGTGCAGAACTGACCTTCAGCACAAGTAAAACCGTGAAAGGCCTGACTCTGAACGACGACGGCACCTACCGTTTTGACGCGTCAGAATATGACTCACTGGAGAAAGGTGAGATACGAACCATCACGGTTCCGGTGACCGTAACGGATGAACACGGTGCGAAAGCGACCTCGACTCTGGAGATCACTATTACCGGCACCAACGACAAGCCAACCATTGAAACAGAAACCCGCAGTGTGACGGAAGATAAGAGCATTCGAGGACGTATGGATGCGGATGATGTGGATTTGGGCAAAGGCGCAGAGCTGACCTTCAGCACAAGCAAAACCGTGAAAGGTCTGACTCTGAATGAAGACGGCACCTACCGTTTTGACGCGTCAGAATATGATTCACTGGAGAAAGGTGAAACACAAACCATCACGGTTCCGGTGACCGTAACGGATGAACACGGTGCAAAAGCGACCTCGACTCTGGAGATCACTATTACCGGCACCAACGACAAGCCAACCATTGAGACAGAAACGCGGAGTGTGACGGAAGATAAGAGCATTCGAGGTCGTATGGATGCGGATGATGTGGATCTGGGCAAAGGCGCAGAGTTGACCTTCAGCACAAGCAAAACCGTGAAAGGTCTGACTCTGAATGAAGACGGCACCTACCGTTTTGACGCGTCAGAATATGATTCACTGGAGAAAGGCGAGATACAAACCATCACGGTTCCGGTGACCGTAACGGATGAACACGGTGCGAAAGCGACCTCGACTCTGGAGATCACTATTACCGGCACCAACGACAAGCCAACCATTGAGACAGAAACGCGGAGTGTGACGGAAGATAAGAGCATTCGAGGTCGTATGGATGCGGATGATGTGGATCTGGGCAAAGGCGCAGAGCTAACTTTCAGCACAAGTAAAACCGTGAAAGGCCTGACTCTGAATGATGACGGGACTTACCGCTTTGACGCGTCAGAATATGATTCACTGGAGAAAGGTGAGATACAAACCATCACGGTTCCGGTGACCGTAACGGATGAACACGGTGCAAAAGCGACCTCGACTCTGGAGATCACTATTACCGGCACCAACGACAAGCCAACCATTGAGACAGAAACCCGCAGTGTGACGGAAGATAAGAGCATTCGAGGTCGTATGGATGCGGATGATGTGGATCTGGGCAAAGGCGCAGAGTTGACCTTCAGCACAAGCAAAACCGTGAAAGGTCTGACTCTGAATGAAGACGGCACCTACCGTTTTGACGCGTCAGAATATGATTCACTGGAGAAAGGTGAGATACAAACCATCACGGTTCCGGTGACTGTAACGGATGAACACGGTGCGAAAGCGACCTCGACTCTGGAGATCACTATTACCGGCACCAACGACAAGCCAACCATTGAGACAGAAACCCGCAGTGTGACGGAAGATAAGAGCATTCGAGGTCGTATGGATGCGGATGATGTGGATCTGGGCAAAGGCGCAGAGTTGACCTTCAGCACAAGCAAAACCGTGAAAGGTCTGACTCTGAATGAAGACGGCACCTACCGTTTTGACGCGTCAGAATATGATTCACTGGAGAAAGGCGAGATACAAACCATCACGGTTCCGGTGACCGTAACGGATGAACACGGTGCGAAAGCGACCTCGACTCTGGAGATCACTATTACCGGCACCAACGACAAGCCAACCATTGAGACAGAAACGCGGAGTGTGACGGAAGATAAGAGCATTCGAGGTCGTATGGATGCGGATGATGTGGATCTGGGCAAAGGCGCAGAGCTAACTTTCAGCACAAGTAAAACCGTGAAAGGCCTGACTCTGAATGATGACGGGACTTACCGCTTTGACGCGTCAGAATATGATTCACTGGAGAAAGGTGAGATACAAACCATCACGGTTCCGGTGACCGTAACGGATGAACACGGTGCAAAAGCGACCTCGACTCTGGAGATCACTATTACCGGCACCAACGACAAGCCAACCATTGAGACAGAAACCCGCAGTGTGACGGAAGATAAGAGCATTCGAGGTCGTATGGATGCGGATGATGTGGATCTGGGCAAAGGCGCAGAGTTGACCTTCAGCACAAGCAAAACCGTGAAAGGTCTGACTCTGAATGAAGACGGCACCTACCGTTTTGACGCGTCAGAATATGATTCACTGGAGAAAGGTGAGATACAAACCATCACGGTTCCGGTGACCGTAACGGATGAACACGGTGCGAAAGCGACCTCGACTCTGGAGATCACTATTACCGGCACCAACGACAAGCCAACCATTGAAACAGAAACCCGGAGTGTGACGGAAGATAAGAGCATTCGAGGTCGTATGGATGCGGATGATGTGGATCTGGGCAAAGACGCAGAGCTAACGTTCAGCACAAGTAAAACCGTGAAAGGCCTGACTCTGAATGATGACGGGACTTACCGCTTTGACGCGTCAGAATATGATTCACTGGAGAAAGGTGAGATACAAACTATCACGGTTCCGGTGACCGTAACGGATGAACACGGTGCGAAAGCGACCTCGACTCTGGAGATCACTATTACCGGCACCAACGACAAGCCAACCATTGAAACAGAAACGCGGAGTGTGACGGAAGATAAGAGCATTCGAGGTCGTATGGATGCGGATGATGTGGATCTGGGCAAAGGTGCAGAGCTGACCTTCAGCACAAGCAAAACCGTGAAAGGTCTGACCCTGAACGACGACGGCACCTACCGTTTTGACGCGTCAGAATATGATTCACTGGAGAAAGGTGAGATACAAACCATCACGGTTCCGGTGACCGTAACGGATGAACACGGTGCGAAAGCGACCTCAAATCTGGAGATCACCATTACCGGCACCAACGATGGTCCAGTAGCCGTAGACGATGCTGACAAAGTATTATTCACCGAATCGTTCGAAACCAGTGGCCTGTCAGGAAATAGCTGGGGAGAGTTCGGTAATTACAACGGCTGGACCATTACAGACAAGAATGGTAAATCCGCTGAGCTGGAAATCCAAAGTGGAAACGTAGGTGGGTCTTCGGCATCCGAAGGCAATGCACATGCCGAACTCGACGCTCATGGGCCTAACAGTCTTGTTAAAATATCTAGAGAGCTAGACACAGAACCGAAAGAGTCTTATGAGCTGAGTTTTGATTACAAACCACGCCCGGGAAGTGTAAACGATAGCAATATGAAAGTGACATTTGGTAGCACGAGCCTACTAGTTGTCGCAAGTAAAGATGCTCAGGGGGCGACCAAGGTAACGGTTTATGACATCGATGAGAATGGCAACAGACTTGGTGTCGCTGAGGATGTGACCGTTACATACAATGAGGTAACCGGTTGGTATAGCGTTTCAGTCACCGGAGTGTCAGACAGTGACGCGACAACAACGCTTTCTTTTGCTGGTGAAGGTCAACAAAACTCACTTGGAGCTTATTTAGACAATATCGAAGTAAAAGAAGCGACTCTTACTACAAGTGAAGATGCTGTACTAAATATCTCTGTTGCTGATGTTCTACTTGGAAACGACACGGATGTGGATGGTGACAAGTTATCAATTGTTAAGGTTGATGATAAAGAGATTAAAGTCGGAGAGACAATAATACTTGATAGTGGAGCATTGCTGACTTTACGTTCAGATGGCACTTATGACTACAATCCGAATGGTAAGTTTGATCATTTATCTGAGGGTGAGCGAGCAACCGATACGTTTGAATACACTGTAGATGACGGAAACCAAGGAACTGATACTGCAACAGTTACTATTACACTTACAGGCACTAATGATGCGCCAACTATCGAAGCAACTAAGCTAGAGAAACTGGAAGAGGGCTCAGTAAGTGAAGGTACATTGGTTGCTACGTTTAAAGCGGATGATCTGGATGATGCAGATGTTAAAGGCCTGACGTACCAAATTACCAGTGGTAATGAGGATGGTTATTTCCAGATAGATGCAGATGGGCGTGTCACGCTGACCGCGAAAGGTGCTGCTGCCATAGATAACGATAAGGGTACTGACATCACCAGCCTTGAGCTGGGCGTGAAGTCGTATGATGGCAAACACTACTCAGACGAAATTAAAGTGGAGATCGATGTTGATCGCATTAATGACAATGCGCCACGTGTGATTTCATACGGCTCTAACCATGAGTTGGTTGAAGGGACATGGGAAGCCAAAGCGGGTGTGCATCTCGCCAGTTTTAGAATTGAAGATATCGATGATCAAGATACGTTGACTTACCGAATTACAAGTAATAACGATGATGGCTACTTCCAGATAGATGAAAAGACAGGAGTGGTGACGTTAACGGCGAAGGGGGCTGATGCTATCAACAGTGATGAAGGTAAAGACATCACAAGCCTTGAGGTAAAAGTGGTCGCCAGTGATGGGCAGCATGACACCAGAGAGATGGCACAAAGCTTCAAAATTATTCGCGTTAACGACAATGAGCCAACCATCGAAGTAACGGATGTCAAAGAGTTAACAGAAGGCTCAGTCAAAAAAGGCACTTTAGTTGCCACGTTTAAAGCGGATGATTTGGATGACTCGGATGTTAAGGGGCTGACGTACGAAATCACCAGTGGTAATGAGCAAGGTTACTTCCGTATAGACGCAAAAACAGGTGATGTGACGCTGACCGCGAAAGGTGCTGCTGCCATAGATAACGATAAGGGTACTGACATCACCAGCCTTGAGCTGGGCGTGAAGTCGTATGATGGCAAACACTACTCAGACGAAATTAAAGTGGAGATCGACGTTAATCGTATTAATGACAATGCGCCAGTAATAGACATTTCTGACGGTGCTACTGAAACTAATATAGTTGTCAATGAAGATCACGAGTTCGTTTCTTCTGAAACACCTATCATAGTTACTGATTTAGATGATGGTGATTCATTAACCTATGAAATTCTTGATTCTGATAAAGCAGCAAATGGTTCAGTCAGCATTGATCCTGTTACAGGGAAATATACATACAATCCAAATGAAGACTTTAGTGGGAAAGATTCATTTAAAGTAACAGTGACTGATGGTAACGGTGCTAAAGATACCGTTGTTATCAACGTAAATGTTAAACCAGTAAACGATAACCCTGTAGCAGATGATTTTAGCATCGCATCTGACCAAACCTTTAGTTTTGGTAGTACTGAGTCTAGTAAAGATCATGTTACCGATCCTGACTCAGAGCAGCTCGCTATAAATATTTCGGAGGCTGATGGGCCAAAATATGGTGAGCTCAAGTTCTTCGATAGTGAAGGTAAAGAAGTTGATCCGGCGAACGTAAATGAGTTCACAGAGGTTAAGTACGAAAAACTAAGCGATGCGGATATTACCGCTAAGTTAAGCTTTGACGCTAAATCTTTAGTTGAGGATGATAAGTTTGATGTCGTAGGTCAGCAGAGCGCTGAGGTTACATCAACAGGGGTCACCATAAGTTCGCATCAATACTCCGGTGCAATGCCAGATGGTGAGCCTACTGACACTGAAACAACAATCACGTACAAGCAAGATCAAACGAAGTCTATCAACAAAGTTGGGCTTGGTGTTGATTCTAGCGATAAAGATACACCGGAAATGGATGTTACAGGAAAAGAATATATTTCTGTCGACTATACCGGTGCAAACGCTGAAATAACCTCCGCTAAGTTTACGTTTAGCAGCCTTGGCAATTATTACGATAAGAATGATACGAGCGCTCAAGAGGCTCAAGTCAATATACTGGCAATAAGCACTACAGGTGAGCCGTACCTCTATACGTTTAATGATAAAACCAATGATGTTGTGTTTGACGGTAGTGGTGATTTTAGTGTGGTAATTAATGCTCCTGAGGGTGTCTCTTTTGACGAGTTCAGAGTATTTACTACTCAAAGTGCTGATGATGCAGATGGAATAGATGCGAGTACCAAGCTCAACTCAAACATGTTATTGCAAGGTGTCGAAGTTATATCTGCCGATGTATCTGACTCATTTAAATATGAAGCAACAGATAGTGATGGTGCAGTTAGTAACGAAGCAGAGGTTACTATAGATACGATCGAAGTTAATTCTTCAATGGTGTCAGGGTTGAAAGGAGAGTACTTCACTTATCATGATAATCCGGGAAACAATGTTGCTCAGAAAGATTATGGTAATAATCTGAGGAATGTATCGGGTGCACTTAATTATCTTGAATCTGGGGATGAGAATGATGCTGATGCAATTTTTACCTCTACTGGTTTAAGCTATAAAGGTAATAATGGTCAAAACCTGGGTGGAGAAAATAACCTAGAGGTGTTCCTAGGTACAGATTCTGCTTCACTAAGCAAGTCAGAATCATTTGAAAATTCAGCAGATGCTATCGTCCGCATGTCTGGTGCTATTGAACTAACCACTGGTTTTTATGCATTCAAAGTGACTGCTGATGACGGTTATTCCATAAAGGTCAATGGTGAAGTAGTAGCTCAGTTTGATGGCAATCAAGGCCCAACAATGCGACACCCAGATAGTGCCAATAATGCAGACCCAAGAAGCACTCATGTAGTGTTTGAAGTCGAGGACGCAGGATATCAGGATATTGAAATTGTCTACTGGGATCAGGGTGGTCGGTATGAGCTGGATGTCGAACTGGCTAATTTCGGGAATACAAAACCGAGTGTGGTTACTGTTCAAGACTTTGAACCAATCAGCTCTGATATCTTACACCACGAGGCACCGATAACTGATGCAACGATTGGTAGTAGCAGTGTTGTGTTTGCAGGTGTTGGCCAGGATATTTTAACTGGTGGCGAAGGCGACGATACCTTTATCTGGACAACTGAAAGTCTGGATAACGGAACGACTGACACTATCAGAGACTTCACCGTAGGTGAAGACTCTATTGATATAAGTGAACTTCTTGACCTTAGCGATGATCAGAACTTACCAACCAATGCTAGTGATCTGGGTGATCTATTGAATAATATTCAGGTCGATGAGGCGGAAGGTGATGTGTCTTTTAATATTACTAACAATGGTAACACTCAGACTATTGTTATCGAGGATGTTGTCTCTCAGTTAGATAGTTTGTCATCTCCTGCAGAGCTAACCAATGAACTATTCTTCAACAGCTTTATTAAACATGACTAATAACTAGTTTTGAGTCCCTGATACTCAAAGGGCCAGAATCAGTGAACACTGATTCTGGCCCTTTTTAATGTATTGAAACGTAACACAAGTGAATAGTTGCGATTTCTTATAGACTTAGAAAACTCTACAAGCAAAACCCTTCAGATAGAAACCTTCAGGATAAGCGGTATCAACAGGATGGTCGGCAGCTTGTTCGAAACGCTCAACAAATTTCACGCTTCGGTTTGCGTCAACAGCTGCATCGGCTAGGATCTTCTGGAATAAATCTTGGTCCATCAGGCCTGAACAAGAGTAGGTCAGTAGTGTTCCACCTGATTTCAGAATCTGCATTGCCAACATGTTTATGTCTTTGTATCCACGACAAGCACCATTTAACTGGGCTTTGGAGTCCGCGAACTTAGGTGGGTCCATAATGACAACATCAAACTTCGTACCTTGGTCACGATATTCACGAAGCAGCTTAAATACGTCTGCATTTAAGAAAACAGCGCGCTTTTTGGAGATATCGAACCCATTCAGTTCCGCATTGCGTTTTGCCGTATCAAGCGCGGGCTGCGAGACATCAGCGTTGATGACGCGTTTTGCACCACCTTTTAAAGCGTAAAGACCAAATCCACCCGTGTATGAGAAGCAGTTGAGGACTTCTTTATCTTTGACATACTTCGTTGATTGCTCTCGGCTGTCACGCTGGTCAAGGTAGAAGCCCGTTTTGTGGCCGTTCTTAATATCAACAGAGATCTTTACACCGTTCTCTTCAATAACTACAGACTCAGAAGGCTCTTCTCCGTAAAGAACACCAACGGTTTCTTTTAAACCTTCTTTTTTACGAACCGCAACATCTGAACGTTCATAAATGTTGAAGTCGGGGAAAACCTCGTTCAAAGCTTCAACTAGGGTTGTTTTTTGATACTCCGCCCCGGCACTGAGAAGCTGGCATACAAGGTAATTCTGGTAACGATCGATTGTGATTCCTGGCAAACCATCTGATTCTGCTGCAATAAGGCGATAACCGGTTAGTCCATCCCTTTCAATACAATCATCACGTAGTAGTTGTGCCTGCTGAATACGTTCTACAAAAAAAGCCTTATCAATGTTCTTTTTTTCAAAAGACCAGACACGAGCTCGAATTTGTGAAGCAGGGGAGTAAGCTGCTTTTGCCAGCCATTGACCGTTGTTAGCAAAAACATCTACCGTTTCGCCACTTTCGGGATTACCTTCCACTCTTTCTATGCCACGAGAAAAAATCCAAGGGTGTTTTCTACGCAGTGATTTGTCACGGCCTTTAGCGAGATAGATAGAAGCGGTCATAAGTATTACCAGAATGTGTTAAATGGGGCGGTATTGTCCTTGATGAGGAAACCAAAATCAATTCTTATGTCACAGTAAGTTATCTCTCCTAAGCTAAGATAAAGGAATCAAAACTCAAGGAAAGCGGTTATGGAGAAAATCAGCTATAAGTTTACTGTCGAAGGTACAGTGCAGGGGGTTGGCTTTCGTTATCACACTTGCCACGAAGGCTTAAAACGCGGCTTAACAGGATATGCAATGAATCTGTATAACGGTGATGTAGAAGTTGTTGCTTGTGGTAGCGAAGCTCAGCTTGATGATTTTATCGAGTGGTTAAAAATGGGGCCAAGAATGTCACGGGTTACAAAGCTAACCTGGGACGAAGTTCCTTTTAAGGCTTACAAAGGCTTTGAGATTAAATACTGATTCACCCTCTAGGGAGAATCAGTTATTCAGACATATCTGCGAACTGGCTTAAAGGCATTTAGCCGGTTTTGGAAGGCCTGCAAGTTTAGTCGCTTGTTTTGCTGGCCCCTTTTTGAACAACTTAAACAAGTACTTGCTGTTGCCTTTTTCCGGACCATGCTCTTTTTCGACCGCTTTTACCAGCATTCGTACTGCCGGGGAGGTATTGAACTCTTCGTAAAACTTGCGAACGAATAAGATGATTTCAAGATGATCTTCCGTTACTTCAATACCTTCGTCTTCAGCAAGAATACCGATCATGCCTTCTTCCCATTCTTCATGGTTGAGAAGGTAGCCTTCTTTATCTGTCTCTATTGATTTACCGTTGTATTCAAACATAAATATTATCTTGTGCTTTGTTTTGGCAAAGGATACTCCTTTTACTGAAAACAAAAAAGCCCGGATGTAAATCCGGGCTTTGAGATTCGTTGTTCAGACGTATTAGTCGTCGTTCATTACACCAAGGATGCTTAGTAGGCTGATGAACATGTTGTAGATAGATACGTACAGAGTAACTGTCGCTGAGATGTAGTTCGTTTCACCACCACGCACGATTGACTGCGTAGTTAGCAAAATTGCACCTGTTGAGAACAGGATAAACATACCGCTCATAGCTAGAGACAGTGCTGGCATCTGTAGGAATAGGTTTGCGATGAAACCAACTAGGATAACAACAAAGCCTGCCATCATCATGCCGTTTAGGAATGATAGGTCACGTTTAGTTGTTAGAGCGTATGCAGAAGCAGACATAAATGCCAGTGCAGTACCACCCAGCGCAGTCATTACTACATCACCCATGCCTGCACCAAGGTACATGCTTAGGATAGGACCTAATGTGTAACCAAGGAAACCGGTAAATAGGAAAGTAAACACGATACCCATGCTGTTGTTACGGTTCTTTTCTGTTAGGAAAAGCAGGCCATAGAAACCAACAAGCATAATAATCAGACCTGGATGCGGTAGGTTAAGAGCCATAGATACGCCGGCTACCACTGCAGACCAGATAAGTGTCATTGAAAGCAAAAAGTATGTATTACGCAATACTTTGTTTGTTTGCAGCACGCTCTGCTCGGTAGAAGTGCGTGATACCATTGGACTGTTCATAATCTTCCTCAAAAGGTAACTGACTTGTTTATTACTTAGTTTATATATGTGGCTAAAAGTTTCAAACTTCAAGCCCCTGTAGACTCTAATAATACAGAAAAGTGTTTTTATTCATAAAGATAACTTTTCTGAAAGGTGTAACAAAATGTTATACCGTTTATCTTGCTAAAAGTAAGGGTAGCAAAGCTACCCTTATTTGATCTATTTTGCAGAATTATAGTTAGTGACTCAAGATCTGGCTCAAGAAGTTTTGAGTTCGATCAGACTGTGGATTTTCAAAGAACTCTACAGGATTGTTCTCTTCAATAATCTCACCGGCATCCATAAAGATAACTCTATCGGCAACTTCTTTAGCAAAGCCCATCTCGTGTGTTACACAAAGCATGGTCATGCCTTCATCAGCGAGTTCAACCATTACATCGAGTACTTCACGAACCATTTCTGGATCGAGCGCAGATGTCGGCTCGTCAAACAACATGATACTTGGGTTCATGCAAAGAGAACGCGCAATAGCAACACGCTGCTGCTGACCACCGGAAAGCTGTCCTGGATATTTCAAAGCTTGCTGAGGAATCTTAACTCGCTCAAGATACTTCATTGCTATCTCTTCCGCTTCTTCTTTAGGCATTTTCTTTACCCAAATCGGAGCAAGAGTACAGTTTTCAAGAACTGTCAGGTGAGGGAACAGGTTAAAGTGCTGGAAACACATTCCCACTTCTTTTCTCACCGCTTCAATGTCTTTTAGATCTTCAGTCAGCTCGTTACCTTCAACGAAAATATGGCCGCGTTGGTGTTCTTCCAGGCGGTTAATACAACGAATCATCGTCGATTTACCTGAGCCAGAAGGGCCACAGATGACTATCTTTTCGCCTTTTTTCACTTTTAGGTTGATATCTTTAAGAACATGGAACTCACCGTACCACTTGTTCATATCTTTAATTTCGATTACATGTTCATTCTGTTGCGACATAATACGTCCTTGAACCTCTAATTAACGTTTGTGGCCGGTGTGGAGTTTGTTCTCTAGGTAGATCGAGTATCTCGACATACCAAAACAGAACACCCAGAACACTAACGCGACAAATACATAACTTTCTATAGCAAAACCAAGCCATTCAGGGTCGGTGTTTGCTGCTTGTCCGATACCCAGTACGTCAAACATACCGATGATTAATACCAGACTGGTGTCTTTAAACAGGCCAATAAATGTGTTTACGATCGAAGGAATCGTGATCTTCAGAGCCTGAGGCAGGATGATCAGGCGAGTCTTTTCCCAGTAGCTTAGCCCAAGAGCGTCTGCTGCTTCGTACTGTCCTTTTGGAATTGCCTGAAGACCACCACGGATAACCTCTGCCATATAGGCTGCACTGAACATCACAACACCAATAAGTGCGCGAAGTAACTTATCTGTCTCTGAACCTTCAGACAGGAACAGAGGCAGCATTACCGATGCCATAAAGAGTACGGTAATAAGAGGTACACCACGCCAGACTTCGATGTAGACTGTACACATGCTTCTAATGATAGGCATGTCAGAACGACGACCGAGGGCCAACGCAACACCGATAGGTAATGAAACAACAATACCAACCAGAGCAATGATCAGAGTGACAAGAAGTCCACCCCACTTATGAGTTTCTACAACCTCCAGTCCAAAGAAACCACCGTATAATAATCCCGCGACAATAAACGGATAAATGTTTACGAAGAACAGCCAAATCCAGCCACGCTTTGGGGTCTTTTCATACATTAGTGCAACAACAAAAATCGCTAACGTTGCGTAGAAAAGGCGAGGGCGCCAAAGCTCAGCCTCAGGATAGAAGCCGTACATAAACTGTTCCCAGCGCACACTAATAAATACCCAACATGCGCCATCGCGGGTACACGCATCACGCGTAGTACCTATCCAGTCGGCTTTAAGTAGTGCCCAGTCTGAGATAGCCCAGATAATAGACAGAGCGAAGTAACCCAGAATAAATGTAAGAACAGTATTTACAGGGCTATTGAACAGATTCTTACGAAGCCAGCCAACAATACCAACAGTGTTTGCCGGTGGCGGGAGATCTTCTTTAAATTGATGTACTTTCATTTTATCTCTCCACCAACGCAACTTTACGGTTGTATATGTTCATCAACAGCGAAGTCACCAGACTTAACGTCAAGTAAACGGCCATGGTCATCGCGATGATTTCAATTGCCTGACCAGTCTGGTTTAGAGTAGTACCGGCAAATACTGAAACGAGATCTGGATAACCTATCGCCATCGCTAACGACGAGTTTTTTGTCAGGTTTAAGTACTGACTTGTTAGCGGAGGGATAATGATTCTAAGTGCCTGAGGAATGATGATCAGTTTAAGTGTGCGCGACTTAGGCAGTCCAAGCGACATTGCCGCTTCTGTTTGTCCGTGGCTGACCGCGTTAATACCAGAACGTACGATCTCTGCAATAAATGCAGCGGTATATATGCTCAAAGCAAGTAAAAGGGCGCCTAGCTCGGGAATGATGTTGACACCGCCCCGGAAGTTAAATCCTTTTAGAACAGGATATTCGCCAGAGATTGGTGAGCCTGAAAGCAAGTAAACAATAGTTGGAATAACAACAATTAAGCCCAAGCCTATTCTAAGCATTGGTGTCTGTTGCCCTGTCAACTTTTGCTTATTATTAGCCCAGATATTGATAATAACGGTAAAGATGATGCCGAAAAGAAAAGCGCCAATAACCAGATTACTACCGTCCTCGAACACAGGAGAAGGGAAGTAAAGGCCACGCACGTTCAAAAATATAGCTTCACCGACGCTAATACTTTGCCTTGGAGATGGCAGCGCCTGTAGCACCGCGAAATACCAAAAGAATATCTGCAATAGTAGAGGGATATTACGAAACGTTTCTATATAGACAGCTGCCAGGCGGCTAACCAACCAGTTGGAAGAAAGTCTTGCGATACCTATGGTAAAGCCTAAGAATGTGGCTAAAAGAATACCGAGAACCGAAACGAGTGCTGTATTCAGTAATCCAACAACAAAGGTTCTGCCGTAAGAGAAGGTTTCATCGTACTCGACAAGAGTCAGGCCAATCCCAAAGCCAGCTTCCTGAGTTAAAAATTCAAATCCAGTCGCGATCCCGCGAGCTTCTAGATTGGTAAGTGCATTGTTGACTATTGAATAGAAAAAATAGACCAGAGCCAGAATAGCTACTGCCTGAAAGGCGATTGCCCTAAAAGTGGGATTATATAAAAGGTTTGCGCTCTTTGGCTTGGGTTTACCCGGGGCCATTGCGCTTGTATTGTCAGGTTTCATACCGCTTTAACCTCAAAATCCAAAAAAGGGCGGCAAAACCGCCCTGTATATCTAGTAGTTGTAATGATTAAATTAGCGGATTGGTGGAGCGTATAGGAAGCCACCTGCATTCCACAGCGCGTTAACTCCGCGTGAAATCTTAAGTGGTGAACCTTCACCTACTGTTGCTTCAAACACATCACCGTAGTTACCAACCTGCTTAACTACCTGATAACCCCAGTCATCACGGATACCCAGGCCTTTACCTTTAGGTCCGTCAACACCAAGGATACGCTTGATATTAGGATCTTTAGATTTCAGCATTTCGTCAGCGTTAGCTTGAGTGATGCCGTACTCTTCAGCGTTGATCATCGCATTCAGAACCCACTTAGCTACGTTGAACCACTGATCGTCACCCTGGCGAACTACAGGACCAAGAGGTTCTTTAGAAATGATTTCAGGAAGTACTACCGCAGAACTTGGATCTTTTAGGTTAAGACGAAGTGCGTAAAGACCTGATTGGTCGGTAGTTAGCACGTCACAACGACCTGAGTCGAAACCAGCAGAAGTCTGAGCTGCTGTATCAAATACTACTGGCTTATAAGACATGCCATTGTTACGGAAGTAGTCGGCAAGGTTAAGTTCTGTAGTCGTACCAGACTGTACACAAACAGAAGCGCCATCTAGCTCTTTAGCACTCTTTAGACCAAGATCTTTGTTTACCATAAAGCCCTGACCATCGTAGTAAGTTACACCTACGAAGTTAAGACCAAGCGCAGTATCACGGTGTAGAGTCCAAGTTGTGTTACGAGAAAGGATATCGATCTCACCGGATTGAAGTGCTGTAAATCTTTCTTTTGCAGTTAGTGGTACGTACTTAACTTTAGTCTTGTCGCCAAGAACGGCAGCAGCAACAGCTTGACAGTAAACAACGTCAATACCTTCCCATTCACCTTTAGAGTTAGGGTTTGAGAAACCTGGTAGACCTGTACTTACACCACATGTGAGTACACCATCTTTCATGACTTTATCTAGAGTACCGTCAGCTGCAGAAGCAGTGTTTGCCATAAGCGCAGTAGAAGCCGCTACGACGGAAGCAAGAACTGTTAGTTTATTTGCCATTTGTATCCTTCCTGTATGATCCATGTTGAACCAGGTGACACCTGATACAATATTCTTTATTTTGTTGTGTTTTTGTTGAGAGTTATAAGTGTTAAAGTTTTCAAAGCTCTCAGTCATATCCATTAGTAAGGCTCTAGAAACTCGAAAATATTTGTTTATTAAAAAATAAATATAGAGAAAATCTAAAACCGAACACATGTAAGAATGAACAATTGTTACGTGTTTGTAAATAGTGCAGCGGTGCACAGTGTTGGTGATTTCGAATTATTAGCAGGAAAATAAGCTTGTTATTAATATATATATCCAAATAAGATGTAAATAATAGCCTATACGACTGGTATGATGTTTAAATTTGATAGTAAATAGTTGTGTTTGTATAAATTATGTTACGCAATTGCCCGAAAATGGTGCGTCATGCCAAAAAGTTCAATGTATTAAAGAAGGATGAAGATGCAATACTTTCCTCTATTTATGGACCTTAAGAATAAACCCGTACTTGTTGTTGGTGGGGGAGAAGTCGCATCCCGAAAGATTGAGACTCTAGTCCGGTCGGGGGCGAAGGTGACCATTATTTCTCCTGAAATATCGGAGACATTAAAACAGTTGGTTGATGACGGCACATGTATGTGGCAGAAGAAAAAGTATGACTCTGATTTGGTCACCAGTTTTGTTCAGGTTTGGGCAACAACCAATGATTCAGTGTTAAATCACAAGGTTTATCAGGATGCAAAAGACAAAAACATTCTGGTAAACGTGGTTGATGATAAACCGTACTGCGATTTTATTACTCCTTCTATGATTAATCGGGGTCGTATACAGATAGCGATTTCAAGTGGTGGAGCATCGCCTGTCCTTGTTCGGAAAATCAGGGAGTTGCTCGAAGTCTCCTTGCCGCAAAACCTTTCGTTATTAGCAGATTTTGCTCAGAATAAAAGAGACGATATAAAGAAAAAATATGCAACAGTAGAAGATAGGCGCCGATTCTGGGAACACTTATTTTTTAGTCCGGAAATAGATATGGTTCAGAGCCATAACGCATTATCTGAACTGTATAATCGAAAGCTAAGTGAGAACCAAGATGTGACCGCGTCACATGTTTTTGTTGAGTATTCAAAAGATGTAGAGATGCTATCCATTAAGGCATTGAGGGAAATACAAAAGACAGAACAAGTTCTGTTTACAACGGATTGTCCATTCGATTTTATAGACTTGTGCAGAAGAGATGCTGAGCGCGTGGAATACAAAAACGCTAAAGATCTGGAACAGTTTTTGAATAAGAACAAGCAAGCTTTGGCTCTATCTTGCTGCATTTATATTCAAAAGGATAGATGGAGAGACGACCCGGAGTTGGCCAAATTAGTCGCGAAAGGTCAGGTATTGAAAATCGTAGAATAATCTGCAAGCATTGACGAAAAAAAGGGGCTAAATAAGCCCCTTTTGCGGATAGGAGATAGGTTAGTCTCTAAAGTTATTAAACTGGAAAGGCTGTCCTAGGTCTGCTTCTTTAATCAATGCAATAGCAGCTTGCAGGTCATCACGCTTTTTACCCGTTACGCGTACTTTATCGCCCTGGATTGAAGCTTGAACTTTAATCTTTGCATCTTTTAGCTTTTTAACGATGTTCTTAGCCATTGGAGTTTCTATGCCCTGCATAAATAGAATCTCCTGAAGCCATTTTTTCCCAGATGCACTAGGGTCTTTTATATCCATCGAGTTTGCATCAACACCACGTTTTGTCAGGTTGCTTCGAAGCATATCTCGCATCTGCTTTAGCTGGAAGTCTCCCTCAGCAGCTAGTTTTACGGTTTGATCTTTGATTTCAAAGCTCGCCTCTACACCACGAAAGTCAAAACGGGTAGCGATTTCGCGATTTGCATTATCAACCGCGTTATTTAGTTCAACATTATCTATTTCAGAAACAATATCAAATGAAGGCATATTATAGTTTTCCTCTACTTACGGCTATCTTTAACAGCGTTTGCCAGCATATCAAGCATGTCTACTGTGTGTGCCCAGCTTAAACAAGGGTCAGTGATAGACTTGCCATAGGTTAAGTTACAAATATCGGTCATTGGCTGATTGCCTTCCTCGATAAAGCTTTCGGCCATAATACCAGCGATATATTTACTTCCACTGCGCAACTGCTCACAAATGTTTTCAGCAACTTCTAGCTGCTTGCGGTGTTGTTTCTGGCAGTTAGCATGACTGAAGTCAATAACCAGACGCTGTGGTAAGTCAAACTCTGCGAGCTGATTGCAAGCTTCTTCTACGAAGTTTGCTTCGAAGTTTGGCCCTTTGTCCCCACCACGAAGAATAACATGACCAAATGGGTTGCCACTTGTGCGGTATACCGTCATACGGCCGTTCTTGTCTGGCGAGTAAAAGTAGTGAGATGCATGTGATGCGCGAATAGCATCGATGGCAATCTTGATGTTTCCGTTAGTACCGTTTTTGAATCCAACCGGGCAAGAAAGTGCTGACGCCATTTCACGGTGAATCTGAGACTCGGTCGTACGGGCACCGATAGCACCCCAGGTGATTAAGTCTGCAATATACTGACCTGTGATCATATCCAGAAACTCAGTAGCAGTAGCAAGACCGAGCTTGTTGATATCAAGTAGTAACTTACGTGCTTTTCCAAGACCCGCTTCAAGTGCATACGTACCGTCCAGGTTAGGGTCGGTTATAAGGCCTTTCCAACCAACGACAGTACGTGGCTTCTCAAAATAGGTGCGCATAACGATAAAGAGTTCGTCTTTATATTGTGCTTGAATGCTCGCTAGTCTTTGAGCGTAATCTAACGCTGCGTCTGTATCGTGTACAGAACATGGGCCTACGATAACCAATAGTCGGTTATCTTCACCCAAAAGAATCTTTTCGATTTGGCGACGAGAGGACTCGATACGCTCAGCAACATCATCGGTAATCGGATATTGGCTGACCAGTTCTGCTGGACTTGGCATTGGCCCAAGTGGTTGAGTTCTCAATTCATCTGTTTTCAATGGCATGTTTTCGCCTGCTGTTCTAATTTCGACGCGGTAAAGATAACGGAAATAGGTAAAGGAATAAACTTGTTTAACAGCGAATTACACTATGTGTGTGTTTCGAGGGTCTTTTTTCAGTGACATTGTAACTACTGAGGTGTCAAATACTTATCTTGTTAGCAATAATGTAACAATAAATTGACATTTAAACGGTTGTTCGATTTACTGGTCCAATCAGTTTCAAGGGAGATGAGATCACCATGTTTAGCCCACTGACCAAAGCTACATTCGGATTAAACGTTTTTGCGTTTTTTAAAGTTCCATTGGTTTGGCTATGCCGACCTAAAATTATTTCCTTAGGGAAACAAAAGGTAGCCATCAATATTCCACTTCGAAGAAGAACCAAAAATCACCTAAATAGCATGTATTTTGGCGCACTAGCGATCGGGGCTGATCTTGCCGGTGGATACTTTGCTCTTTACAAGGCGGACCAGCGAAAGATGAAAATTTCTATGGCTTTTAAAGGTGTAGAAGGGCAATTTATAAAAAGGCCGGAAGCGGATGTATTATTCACATGTGAACAAGGTGACTTGATAGATGAGGTACTCGACAGAAGTAAAGCGAGTGGCGAAAGAGTTAATGAGCCAATTCGAATCATAGCTACTTGTCCGTCTATCAGTGGTGATGAGGTGATGGCAGAGTTTGATCTTATGTTATCTGTGAAAGTAATAAAAAGTTAGATAAGAGACTAATTCCTGAAGCAGTGAATCGATTCTTTGGGTATAATCCACGCCTGATTTATCCTGGGAATGTAAGTTGATGATTAAAGTTGGTCGAGTAAATAATCTGGAAGTCACTAAAATAGAGAGCTTTGGTGCTTTTCTGGATGCGGATGATTATGGCTCAGTTTTATTGCCAAATAAGTATGCACCTGAAAACATCGAAGTAGGTCAGTCTATTGAGGTTTTCCTATATTTTGATTCCGACAGTCAACTAACGGCGACTACAGAAAAGCCTGTTGCACAGGTAGGTGAATGGGGCTTGATGCGTGTCGAAGGCGTAAACGCTACAGGCGCATTTGTGGATTGGGGTATTGATAAGAAAGATCTGTTAGTGCCTTTTAGCGAACAACGTACTCGCTTTCGCGCAGGGCAAGACATCCTGGTCTATGTGTATACAGACAAGGCTTCCGGACGTATTGTCGGCACAACAAAATTCAATAAACTGCTTGATAAGACGCCTGCGAATTACACCCGAAACCAGCAAGTTGATCTGATAATTGCGGAAAGAAGCGACCTCGGATACAAAGCCATCGTGAATGGCGAACACTGGGGTATGGTGTTCTTTTCAGACGTATTCGGTAAGTTGTTTATTGGTAAGCGCTTAAAAGGATACATTAAGAACATCAGAGAAGACGGCAAAATCGATCTCTCTTTGCAGAAAGTTGGTGTAGCGAAGATGGATGATTTAAGCCAGAAGATCATCGATACACTAGAGAAGAAGGGTGGCTTCCTTCCACTCAATGACAAATCAACACCAGATGCGATATTCTCGGTGTTCCGTACCAGTAAGGGTACTTTTAAGAAGACGATTGGTGGATTGTACAAAAGCGGAAAAATTACTATCGAGAAAGATGGGATTCGTCTGAGCTAATACATATTCCCTTAAAACACATTCCCCAAAACAAAAAGAGCCCAGCTTCTCTTTGCTGGGCTTAGGGGAAAGGCTCCATCTACAGAGCCTGCGCTAATCATTAAATAAAGTGTAGTACAGGCTTTTTGTATTACAAGATGAATGCCCCTTTTATAGCGTTAAAAGTTTAGTTTAGTAGAGTTAAAACTCTACTAAAACAGATTGCCATCGCGGACCAGTTCTCGTGGCAAACCATTCTTAATACGGTTTCCCACCCATTTACCAAGCCCGATTACAACGCCTGAGTGAGTGATGATAACTTCTCCTTTACCAGTTGCACCCTCTGGCCTTACATCGCGTCCCATATACCATTCGCGAGCTTGATCGATTGAAAACTCAAAAGAATTTTCTTCACGGCCATTTGCAAGAGCCATAATTGCTTCATGCTGCCAGCGGTAACCTTTTTTATGCGCTTCAGCAAGTTTGATTCCCATTCGGTCAAAACGTATTTCACCTATCATGCTTTCAAGAGCTTCAGGGAAAAGCCAAACTTCTTTGTCTCTTAACCATACCCCTGTTGATTCTGGGAGCGACATCCCAAGAACGGAATTAAACTGAGAAGCAATATCAGTCACCGCTTTTCGAGAGGCTTTGTCGAATGGGAACTTACCCAAACGCTTTTTAACCGCAGGTGGCTCTGCTGATGCGATTTTGCGGAGTCGTGCGACGAAGAAGCCCTCACTATCAAAGATTTGAGGGTAAATATGCAGGAACCCGTCTTCTGTAACTGCTTCCTCTGCATTTGGGAATAGGTTGTCGAGACGTTCAAACTCAATCTTATCGCCAAACTTTTGTTTGATGTGATGACAAACCTGCTGGTTTTCTTCAAGGTTTAGCGTACAAGTGGAGTAAACCAATACACCACCAGGTTTTAATGCATGAAACGCACTTTCAATAAGATCTTTCTGTGTTTCTGCAATCTCATTAATAGACGCCTTGCTCCAGTTGTTCATCGCGTCTGGGTCTTTACGGATGGTACCCTCACCAGAACACGGGGCATCAAGAAGAATGGCATCGAACTGTTCTGGTAACCATCCACCGAATACGCGTCCGTCAAAGTTGGTTAATGCAACGTTCTTTACGCCACAACGCTGGATGTTTGAGTACAGGCCCTTAATTCTGCTTGCTGAAAACTCATTGGCAACCAGTGCTCCCTGATTTTCCATCGCAGCGGCTATCTGAGTTGTTTTAGAACCAGGAGCTGCTGCGACATCAAGAACCGTTTCAAGAGGCTCTTCCTGACCAAAAAGCAGAGCGGTTACCGGCATCATAGAGCTGGCTTCCTGAATATAAAACAGACCAGACATGTGCTCTATCGTGTTGCCCAGAGGTGTTTTGTCGTTTTCATCTCGTTCAATCCAGAAGCCAGTATCACACCAGGGTACCGGGCTTAACTGCCAGCCTTTTTCGGCCGCACGAACTTTGAACTCTTGAACAGAGATTTTTAACGTGTTGACACGGATACTCCTGCGAAGAGGACGCTTACACGCATCAATAAACTCATCCATATTAAGATGAGAGGGCATGATTTCCTGAATTTGTGAAAGGAAACCTTCCGGCAGCTTTATATTTTGATTCACTGCTAACATACCTGGGTGACAAAACAGAGGCTGCACATTCTATACGAAATAGAGAAAAATGCAGCCTTTAGGAGAACGCTTTTTAGATGAGATAAATGGGTTAAGGTTTAGGGATAGCGGTTCGCCAATTCTTCCACTCGTCTTCAGGTTCTGAATGTAAGTAGAACGAACGATGTTCCTCAGCCATAGGTGCAAGGGAGGAGGCTTCTGGTGTTGCGAAAGAGATACCACCCCGAAGCAAACTATCGACAGTACCCGATTTAACTTGCGCGCCAGCAAGACCAACTGAGACATCCAGGCCAGAGGCATTCCAGAAAACAGTATTATTGCGAATTAAATATGCGTATTCGGTATCGATCTCAATGGTGGATACAACTCTGTCTGCAAAGGTACCAAGTTCAACATTTACCACTTTACCTACTTCAAAGTCTCGGAATAATACGGGAGTTCCAGGGTTAATAGAGTCTCTGTTTTCGCTTTGTAGCGTAAAAATTACGCCAGCAGGCTTATACGGCACAGTGTTTAGTACAAAGGTGTAGTCTGGTTTGCCTTTGTGTGGTTTTACCGAGATGTAGTTTGCGACTAACGAATCGAGGTTTTTGATGCCACTCAGACCAACTTCCGGTGAAACAAGCCAGAAGTAGCTGTTCGTTGTCGCCACCGTGTTAATAAACTCAGGTTGGATCCGAGCTTTAATTTCAATCTGGTTTGTTTGGAAGTTCGGTTCTATTCGAGCTACTTCGCCAATATTAACCCCTTGAAACTTAATTGGGGTTCCTTTAGATACAGGGGCATTTGCTTTTGTAAATAACGTTATCTCCTTGCCATATTTGCTGGCTTTATCGAGATCTTCATAAAGCTTCCAGCGGGTGTTTTGTTTGTTTTCAATCCCTGGCAAAGAATCGAATGCAATGCCACCTTTAATGATACTTTGAACTGGCGATGCTTTAATCTTGACGCCACTCAAGCTTGCATCAATTTCAACACCCGAGCGATTCCAAAATACGGTATCTTCTTTAACAAGGTGCAGATATTGATTTTCAATTTTGACCAGAATATTCACCCCTTTGCTCGTTAACGCATAATCGAACACTTTTCCCACAGGGACATTTTTATACAGCAGGGGGGTGCCTTTGCTTATTGGAGGCAATTCTTCAGCAAATAAACGAAGATTTGAGGTTCCGGTTTGATTGTATTTGGCCAGCTCAGCTGCAGACTTATTTGGGTGTAATTGATATTCAATGGATTCTCTTTCTGCAGACAATTGCCCTTCGCTGATAAAGCTTACTGATTCTGTAATTAGGCGTTTAAAAGGAGGCAGGTCAATGTTGAGTTCTCCGTTACTAGTGCTTGCTGTGACCACACCAGTGACGAAGAAACGGTTATTTGATTTAATCAGATTTCGATACTGCCCATCGACAAGTAGGGTAAAGTGGACTTTATCCTCATGCAGTTTCACGTCAGTGATTTTCCCGACACTTATCCCTTTATATAAGACAAGTGCGCCTTCACTTATCGCGTACGAATCATCAGAGATGAGTTTTACCATCACAGAGTTAGGTTGCTGCAAAAGTAACTCGTCTTTGTGGATTGCAGTAAACGAGCGAGACTTTTCACCTTTTCCGGGGACTAACGTAAGGAAGTTTCCTTTTACTAGATTCGCAATGTTCTCAACACCGGATAGCGCAAGCTTTGCCTCTTCAAGTACAAACTTAGAGCCATTAGTCAGCATATCTGCAAACGCGGGTTGAATGGCCGCTGATGCGATAACATGCTCTCTCTCTTCGCTGAAAGAGAGTTGGTTAATTTCTCCGACTCTGAGCCCCCGGTACATAATTGGTGCACCATGTGAGCCAATGCCACTGTCATCAGGAAGTATGATTTTAATCGGAATACCGCGTCCCGCGGTTTTTAAGTCTGGATAGAGTTCAAATTCACGATTTTGATCAACTTGTTCGCCACCGTCTGGTGAATCTACGGCTATTGCACCAACCAGCATCGCACTTAGGCTCTCAAACTGAACATCGATACCATCAAAGCCGATATTGGCTCCAACACCACTCACATTCCAGAATCGGCTCTTATCTGTAATGATGTGGGCAAATTCATTCTTAACATAAGCTTTTATTAAGACGTTATCTGCTTTTTCATTGAGCTTATAGCTATACACTTCTCCAATCGGGATCTTTCGGTAAATGATTTGCGAGCCAATGGAAATAGAACCAAGATTTTTTGAGCGTAAGGTTATGTTCAGCCCCTGGACTGCTTGTAGATCAGCTGGTCGACTGTCTAATGCGGTGTAAACGGTTTTTAACTCCTCGCTATCGGTTTCTACACCTGGTTGTATCGATATATAGTTGCCCGAAACTAAGGCGTCTAAACCGGATATACCAGAAATACTCGCGGTCGGTTTTACTAGCCAAAATCGAGTGTTATCTCCTAAAAGCTTTGTAGCTTCAGGGTAGATATCTGCATCGACATAGATATTCTCCAGATTGGGAGAGAGGGTTATGTCTCGTACCATACCCACTTCCAAACCTTGATACTGAACTGTCGTTCTTCCTGCGATGAGTCCTTGTGCATCAGAAAAGTAAATTTGAATTCTTTGTCCGGCATCGTTGATTGCTTTAACAACTAGCCAACTAGCAAGCGCAATGGTCACCAACGGAAGGATCCATAAAGGAGAGATACCATGATCTCTTTTCACTTTTGGCGAGTATGACTTTTGTTTCTTATCTATATCGTTCATTTATGAACTCATCTTTATTATTCGTATCTGACGGTTTGTTCGTGATTTCTGGTGTATCCCAAATTAGCCGGGGGTCAAACGCATCGGTTGCAAGCATTGTAAATACAACGACCATTCCAAAAGCAACAGCACCGTAACCCGGGCTGAAGTTTAAAATCATGCCCCGATCAACCAAGGTCATCATGATGGAAATAACAAACAGGTCCATGACTGACCATTTACCTATCCATTTAATTACAAAGTAGATAAACATTCTTTGTCTGCGGTAGAAAGTTTGTTTGAAGTGAATTGTGATCAGAATAAATCCTAATCCCACAATTTTGGCCGCAGGTACCAAAATACTGGCCACAAAGATAATTAATGCAATGCCATGCATTTCCATATTAATGAGTGAAGCAACACCCGACAAAATCGTATCTTCTAGCCTTTGTCCGTTAGTGAACAAAATTGAAATAGAGTAAATGTTAGCGGGGAAAATACAGATTAACGCTGCAATTAAACAAGCCCACGCTTTCTGTATTGATCTAGGCTTTCTATGGTGCAAGCTATTATGGCATCGTACACATTTGTGATTCTCTGGTTGAGAAAGATGACAGTTGTGGCAATGCACTTCTTTTTGTGAAAAGTGATATTTATCTTCTTTTTGCCATGCTTCCCAGTATCTACGCGCACTAAACCGGGATATCAACATGAGTGCAAATATCTGAAGTAACACGAGCCCAACTAAGCCAGGTCCGACGAATATCTCCGAATAGTCTCTGAGTTTAAAGCAGGAGATACCAATACTCACCAGAAACACATCGAGCATCATCCAGTGTTTCAACGCCTGTACGGAGATAACAGAAGTACGAAATAGACTAAACCAGCGCTGGTGCATGGCTAAGTGCGCGGTTACCGTTGCAACACAGACAACGAGCGGTGCAATCGTACTACAGAAAAATACCAGCAGTCCGAGCATGACGAAACCTTCCTGCATCAAAGTGAAGGTTCCCGATGGGAGTGTGGCGGGGATCATCACACCAAAAAGTCGAATACTGATAAATGGAAAGAAATGCGAAGGTATAAATAAGAATAAGCAGGTGATAGCGAGAGCTAGATTACCCGACAACGGGTGAGAACCGCCTCTATATAACTGTGAGCCGCACCTTGGACAGTAGGCACTTTTACCACGGGGAAGTTCATGCATTTCAACGGGTAGCTCACACCCCTGGCATAATCGTACATGCCTTACACGATGAGTAAGAAGGGCTCGGGCGTTAGAGGAGTATGAGTTATCGCTTTTCATATTTGTCATTTATAGAACATATTCAATCACTTGAAAAGTAACAAAACACTCAAGATGCAGGAATTTTTTGCTTGTACAATCCATCATATAGACTTAGATTCTATGTTTCAGCCTTTAATATAAATATAAGTAACTAATCAGATGACATTAAAAGAGTACCAAAGACTTACTAAACAAGCCGTCGCGTTAATAGAAGACGAAAAAGACTTTATTGCCAATCTCGCCAATATCAGTTCCCTTATATATATGGAGTTGGAAAACCTCAATTGGGCCGGTTTTTACTTGATGAAAGATGAGGAACTGGTTCTAGGTCCATTTCAGGGAAAACCAGCATGTGTGAGAATACCTGTGGGCAGAGGAGTATGCGGTACTGCGATTTCTGAAGGTAAAGTTCAACGTGTGTACGACGTGCATCAGTTTGAAGGCCATATTGCCTGTGATGCAGAGAGTAACTCTGAGATTGTTTTGCCTTTTAAGATAGGAACAGAGTGGGCTGGTGTTTTGGATATAGACAGCCCAGTAGTTGGACGTTTTAGTGAGATTGATGAGGAAGGTCTTACATATTTGGTTCAGGAAGTGGAAAAGCTGCTCAATTCGCACGCTAACAAAGCATAAATTATGATTTGAGTGTGGTTTTTCATTAACATCTCTCTATAATAGCCCAAATATTTGTCCGAATGACTCGCGGAAAAAGGCCGCTCTAACCAGGAATCCTCATGGAAAACACTGAAAAGTTAAAAAACAGCAAAGAAGTTATTGCATATATTGCTGAATGTTTCCCTAAATGCTTTACTTTAGAAGGTGAAGCTAAGCCGTTAAAAATCGGCATTTTTCAAGATCTAGCTGAACGTCTGGCTGAAGATGAAAAAGTAAGCAAGACTCAGCTAAGAGCAGCTCTTAGACAGTACACTTCATCTTGGCGTTACCTACATGGTGTAAAACCGGGTGCAGTTCGAGTCGATCTTGACGGTAACGAATGTGGTGTTCTTGAAGAAGAACACGTAGAACACGCTAAAAAAGCGCTTGCAGAGAGTAAGGCTCGCGTACAAGCTCGCCGTAAGGAACAGGCAGAGAAAGCGCGTGAAGAAGGCAAAGCGAAACCTAAAGCTAAAAAGCCTCAGCAACCTCGTCGTGCAAAACCAGGCAAACAACAAAAACCAAGCAACAAACCTGCAGCGGTGGAAACTCGCGCATTAGCCTCTGAAGAAGTGATCGTTGGTAAAGCGGTTAACGTAAATATGGGCAAAGGTAACATGGCTGCGACTGTTGTTGAAATCAATAAGGATGATGTGCGTGTTCAACTAGGCAACGGTTTACAAATGGTTGTTAAAGTGGAGCATCTGCGCGCATAAAGGAGATAATCCTACGCATGAAATGCCGTTTTAAAATAACTTTAGTTGCTGCTGGCGTAATGCTGGCAGCTTCTGTTAACGCTTTAGAAGCCAAATTTTCTAAAGATGATCTTCCTATTCTTGCTCCTGAAGCTCAGCACGAAACTGCGAGCAAACGAGTTACTTCCCGATTTACCCGTTCTCACTACAAGCATTTCAGTTTAAACGACGAGTTCTCTCAGGCGATTTTTCAGCGCTATCTGGAAATGTTGGATTTTAATCGCAACGTTTTTACTCAGTCTGATATCGACTCTTTTGATGATTGGTCCGTTAAGATGGATGATCAGCTCAAGGCGGGTAATACGCAGATTGCATTTGACGTTTATAACCTTGCTCTGCAAAGAAGATTTGAAAGATACGAATTTGCTCTAAAGCAGTTAGATGAAGAAATTAAGTTTGATACTGAAGAGTCAATTGAGCTCGATCGTTCAGAAGCCCCGTGGGCAGAAGATGTCGATGAGCTGAATGAACTTTGGCGTAAACGCGTTAAGTATGACGCGCTAAGCTTAAAGCTGACGGGTAAAGAGTGGAAAGAGATAAAAGAGACTCTGGAAAAACGTTATAACAATGCGATTAAACGCGTTACCCAGTCACATAGTGAAGATGCTTTTCAGCTATATATGAACGCCTTTGCTCGTGAGGTCGATCCGCATACGAGTTATTTATCTCCACGCAATGCCGAGCAGTTCCAATCCGAGATGAATCTATCTCTTGAAGGTATTGGTGCCGTTCTTCAAATTACCGATGATTACACGGTTATTCGCTCTCTTGTCGCAGGTGGTCCTGCATCTAAGAGTAAATCTCTGTCAGAAGGTGACCGCATTACGGGTGTTGCCCAGGACGGCGAAGAAATGGTCGATATTATTGGTTGGCGACTTGATGATGTTGTCCAGCTAATTAAGGGACCAAAGGGCACGAAGGTCACGTTGCAGATATTACCGGAAGGCAATGACGGGGAAAGTCACAACGTAACAATAGTTCGTGATAAGATTCGCCTCGAAGACAGAGCTGTTAAGTCGGAAGTCATTGAACTTGATGGTAAAAAGATTGGTGTTCTTGAAGTGCCAAGCTTTTATGTCGGTTTATCCAAAGACACTGACAAGCTAATTACCGAACTTAAGAAAGACAAAGTAGACGGCATTATTGTTGATCTTAGAAACAACGGTGGTGGTGCGCTTACTGAAGCAACGGCTTTATCCGGTCTATTTATCAAAAGCGGACCTGTTGTGCAGGTTCGTGATAGTTATGGTCGCGTTAACGTCAATGCGGATACTGATGGGAAGATCAGTTACGAAGGACCACTAGCTGTGCTCCAGAACCGTTATAGTGCGTCCGCTTCAGAGATATTTGCCGCAGCAATGCAGGATTACGGTCGTGCAGTTGTACTGGGTGAGAACTCTTTTGGTAAAGGAACTGTTCAGCAACACCGTTCTTTGAATCATATTTATGATTTGTTTGATAAAGAGCTGGGTTATGTTCAATACACTATTCAAAAGTTCTACAGGATAGATGGTGGAAGTACACAAAATAAAGGTGTAGTACCGGATATTTCTTATCCGACAGCAGTTGAACCATCTGAAACTGGAGAGAGTGTAGAGGATAATGCACTGCCTTGGGATAGTATTGACAGAGCAAACTATAATGTTCTTAAAGATCGCCAAAGCCAAATTGATGCGCTAACGGTTCTACACAAAAATCGTATTCAGGATGATATGGAATTTAGCTTTATCAAAGAAGATATAGCTAGATATCGCGCTGAGAAAGATGACACTTCACTTTCACTAAACGAAAAAGTTCGTAAAAAAGAGAGTGATGAAAAGGATCAGCGTCGTCTCACTCGAATTAATATTCGTCAGAAAGCGGATGGAGAGCCAGAGTTTGCGACATTGGATGATTTACCAAAGGACTACGAAGCACCTGATGCTTACCTTGATGAGTCTGTTGCAATCATGGTTGATATGCTAAAAAGTAACTAGAATATTGTTCTAGTAAATGATAAAAAGCGAGCAAAAATGCTCGCTTTTTTCTTTTTTGAAATTGCAATGATTTATATCAATATATTTAGCTATATATAGAAAACATACCTAAGCTTAAAGAAAAGAGTGAGGGATGTCTTATGAAATGGCTGATTATGTTGCTAGTCTGTTTCGCAATGCAGGTAGGAGCCTCAGAGTCCAGAGCAAAGAATGATTTAACATCATTCGATTATCCTTTCCTACTTGGAAACTGGTATCTGGTCAACCCAAATCCAAATACTGAGCGGCAGGACTTTTTGACGATTCGCTTGTCGATTGTTTCCAACTATACCTTCTTTATTGAGATACAAAAAACCGACTACAGTGTTGAACATTGGCAGGGACAGTACACTGCGAGTAATTCGACACTTGTATTAGGGATGAATAGTGAAACACCGCAGTATTACAATTATCTTGTTAATCACAACCAACTTATCTTAAATGGCGTTGCTTTTATAAAAGGGCTACCCAAAGATTTGGTAGGAAGTTGGACGAGTGAAGCCATTACCGGAGATGATATTCTCGCGAGTGACGTAACGAGAATGGCATTAACACTACAGCCAGATTTTATATTTATGTTCACCGTCGAATCTGATGATGGCGACCACGCTATCCGAGAAGGCGTCTACTATTATGAAGATGATCATCTGGTATTGATGTACGAAGATGGTGAGCAAGATTCAAAATATACTGTAGAGAACAACAAGCTAACGTTAGAAAGTGAAGGGTTTGATATGTATGCGGTGTTAAACAGGGTAGAGCCGGAGTAAAAACTGGCTCTAACCAGTGCAAAATAGCATCGTTCAGCTCAAATCAGCTTTATATTTCAGATGTTTGTGATATGTTGCATTATTATATATTTAATTAGAAGGTGTCATATGACACCTTTCTTTTATTACATTAGTCATCAGAAGGCCTGAACCTATCTCTTTTGGAATAAAGGATGGGTGTAAAAAGGATTAATCACTATGTCTCAAAACCCTCAAGCAAAATATCGTAAAGACTATCAATCCCCCAATCATACAATTACCGATATTGATCTTACATTTGATCTTGATGATACCAAAACGCTCGTTACTGCTACCTCTCGGGTAAAGCAACTTAAAGACATTACAACGTTGGAGCTCGAAGGTGAGCAACTCAAACTCGTATCTCTACATGTAGATGGTACGGAATGGTCTAAGTTTGAAGAATCAGAAGGTAAGCTTTCAGTTTTTGATTTACCAGAACAATTCGAGTTGCAAATCAAAACAGAAATAAATCCGGAAGGAAACACGGCCTTAGAAGGTTTATACAAATCGGGTGGAGCTTACTGTACACAGTGTGAAGCGGAAGGTTTTAGGCGCATCACTTATTACATGGACAGACCGGATGTTCTTGCTAAGTTCACAGCAAAAGTGATTGCAGATAAGGCTCAATATCCCTACTTGTTGAGTAATGGCAATAAAGTAGATGAAGGTGATTTGGAAAATGGTCGCCACTTTGTAACGTGGGAAGATCCTCATCCAAAGCCTGCTTATCTTTTTGCTCTTGTTGCCGGTGATTTTGATGTACTTAGAGACAACTATGTGACTCGCTCGGGCAGGGATGTTGCGCTGGAGATATTTGTCGACAAGGGAAATCTAAACCGAGCCAATCATGCGATGGTTTCACTTATTAACTCGATGAAGTGGGACGAAGAACGATTCGGTCTTGAGTACGATCTAGATATTTACATGATTGTTGCGGTTGATTTTTTCAACATGGGGGCAATGGAGAACAAGGGTCTAAACGTCTTTAACTCGAAGTTTGTATTAGCAAATGAAGAGACTGCCACCGACACCGATTATCTTGGGATTGAGGCCGTTATTGGTCATGAGTATTTCCACAATTGGACTGGTAATCGAGTGACGTGTCGAGACTGGTTCCAACTTAGCCTGAAGGAAGGATTAACGGTTTTCCGTGATCAGGAGTTTTCATCCGATCTGGGCTCTCGTGCAGTAAACCGAATCAATAATGTTCGTATCATTCGAGGCCCACAGTTCGCAGAAGATGCAAGCCCAATGTCGCATCCGATTCGTCCAGATAAAGTCATTGAAATGAACAACTTCTACACACTTACTGTGTACGAAAAAGGTAGTGAAGTTATCCGGATGATGCATACACTGCTTGGAGAACAAAATTTCCAAAAAGGGATGAAACTATACTTTGAACGCCACGACGGCACTGCTGCGACCTGTGATGATTTTGTTGCTGCGATGCAGGATGCGTCGGGTATCGACCTAACTCAGTTTAAGCGTTGGTACAGTCAATCAGGCACACCGACTCTAAAAGTGGAAGGGAACTTTGATGACAAAGCTAAGACCTTTACTTTGAAAGTTTCTCAATCTACTGCTCCAACGCAGGAGCAAAAAGATAAGTTGCCACTGCATATACCATTAGATATAGAACTGTATGCTGCCGACGGGACTGTTGTTGAGTTACAATGTAACAATGAAAAAATACACAACGTTCTTAATATCAAAGACGAAGAAAATACTTTTGTGTTTGAAAACGTTAAGGAAAAACCAACTGTTTCCTTGTTAAGAGAGTTCTCGGCACCTGTTAAGCTAGAGTTTGAATACAGTGATGAAGAACTAATGTTCTTAATGGTTCATGCTAAGAACGATTTCGCTCGTTGGGATGCAAGTCAGATGTTACTTGCTAAGTACATTAAGGCGAATGTAGAAAATATTCTGGCAGGAGAGGCGTTTAAGTTTTCTGATGAAGTATTGGATGCGTTTAGAGGGGTATTACTTAACGATGAGCTTGAACCAGCATTTGTAGCAGAAGTTCTTTCATTGCCAAGTGCTAACGAAGTTTCTGGTTGGTTTAAACCAGTTGATGTTGATGCCATAGATCTTGTACTCCACAACATTAAGCAAGCTATTGCACAAAGTTTAGCGGATGAACTTTCTGCAACTTACGCGGTACTGGCTCAGGAAGAATATTCGATTGACCACGATTCCATTGGAAAAAGGGCACTTCGTAACCGTTGCCTTAGCTACCTCGCCGGTTTAGAGCATGGTAACGATCTCGTTAAATCTCAGTATCAGTCTGCAAACAATATGACAGATACAATCGCAGCGATGAGCGCGGCAAACCATTCAAAACTTGCTTGCCGAAGCGAACTTATGGATGACTTCAGTGCGAAGTGGGAGAAAGATGGTCTGGTCATGGATAAATGGTTTGCACTGCAAGGTACAAATCCTGTCGAGAATGCACTAGAAGTTGTTCGGGATACAATGCAGCATCCAACGTTCAGTCTAAAAAATCCAAATCGTACTCGGAGTTTGATTGGCACATTCCTGAACAATAACCCTGTTCATTTCCATGCGAAAGATGGGTCTGGTTACCTGTTTGCCGGGGAGATCCTCAAAGAGCTGAACGACAGCAATCCACAAGTGGCTTCAAGGTTAATTGATCCATTACTTAAGTACCGTAATTACGATGAAGAGCGTCAGAACCTGATGCGTGAGGAGCTTGAAAAACTCGCTGCAATGGATAACTTAGCAAAAGACTTGTATGAAAAAGTAACCAAGGCCTTAGAGTCATAGTTTCTGAAACCTATTGAGTTGGTGGTCGCTTTGTTCAGGCGGCCACTTCTTTTTGAACGGACAATAATCGAATATCAAAATGAACCAATATACTTTCCGTCTGGACATCTCTTATCAGACATTTTTGCAACACTATTCAGGTGCTGCCAACCATATTATGGTTTTTTCTGAGCAAGGCCTGAAACTCCAACTTCCTGCTTCGCGTTTTAGACCATTTTTAACACAAATTGGTGTGAGAGGACGCTTTCGTCTAACAACTGACCAAAATAACAAGTTTGTAAAGTTAGAAGTTCTATAGTCTTCTGTTATTTCAGTGGTTTAATTCTCTGTCCGTATCACAAAATCGCATTTTTCTCCTTATCTATCGATTAAACAATTAACGGTTTCTAAATAAAGCTTTTACAATAAAGTAAAGTAATCCCCTATAAACAATAAAAATACCCTACAACGGAGTAGAAGCATGACAGTTCGTGAAACCGTAGTTCCGGTCCTGCTAGAGAAGGTATATCAGTTAATTCAAGACAAACTTGAACCTGCTCAACAACCACTGGTAACTAAGCTTGCCAAACACCTTTTCAACCATATTTCACAAGATGACCTTTTGCACAGAAATGATTCTGACCTTTATGGTGCGATCATTAGCCTTTGGCATCATATTTCAGAAACAAAGAGTGACGGATTTTCCGTTCAGGTATTTAATCCATCGGTAAGTCGCCATGGCTGGCAATCAACTCACACTATCATTGAAATCGTGGTACCTGATTCCCCATTTCTTGTAGATTCAATCAAAATGGCATTAGCCAGAAAAGGGTTAACCTGTCATTTCATGATCCATGGACCTACGCAAATTGAGATCGTGGACAACGAAATCAATGGGATCAATGCTGGCAAAGGTGAGTATCGATCGTTATTTCATGTGGAAGTGGATCGTCTAGGTACGAGTGAAGATCGTTCCGCACTTAAAAAAGAGATCATTAGTGTTCTGGAGGATACACATAGAGTCGTATCTGACTGGAAGACCATGTCTAACAAGCTCAATGACGTCATCCTAGAAGTTGAACAGCAACTCGATACGATACCAGTAGAAAAAGAGCGACTCGAAGAAACGTTGCAATTTCTTAGATGGTTAGGTGATCACAACTTTACCTTTATGGGTTACAAGTCTTTCGACGTAACCAAAGTGGATGATGAGCTTCAACTACAACCTACTAAAGAAAAAGGTTTAGGGCTGTTTGCTGTAGAGCGACGCGTTCGAACGGTTAAGTTTTCTGACTTCGCTGAGTCTGCCAGGCGTGAAGCAACAAAACCCTATCTATTAATTTTGACTAAAGGCCAGAATGCTTCCCGAATTCACCGTCCTGCATATACCGATTATGTTGGTGTTAAACGATTCGATAAAGAAGGAAACGTGATCGGAGAGCACCGATTCACAGGCCTATATACTTCAGCCGTTTATAACCAGAGTGTATTCAACATTCCACTTATAGGGCAGAAGGTAGAACGCATATTAGAATCGAGTGGATATAGACTTGGCTCATACTCTTATAAAGCATTGAACAACATTCTGGAGAACTATCCTAGAGACGAGTTGCTCCAGGCTTCGGAAGAGGAACTACTTGAAGTAGGGACCGGCGTTGTTCAAATGCAAGACCGAGATCTTGTCCGGTTATTTGTTCGCAAAGACCCATTTGGTCGATTCTTCAGTTGTATGGTTTACGTAACTAAAGAGCGCTACAACACTCAACTGCGAAGACAAACTCAGAAGATACTCAAGCAGCATTTTAAATCTGCGCAGGACGTCGAGTTTACGACTTACTTTTCTGAAAGTCCGCTAGCACGAACTCATTACATCGTTCGTGTAGACAACAACAACATCAATTACGATGTTAAAACAATAGAGCAGAACTTAATGGAAGCATCTTCTACCTGGGATGATCGTCTTGCTAGTGCGATTGTCGCAAACTTCGGTGAAAGCAAAGGCTTAGCATTGTCGAAAGAGTACATGCGAGCATTCCCTGGATCCTATAAAGGGGATGTCATGCCGGGTTCTGCGGTAGCGGACATTGAGAGACTAGAAGTACTAAGCGACGACAACAAACTAGGGATGCTTTTCTATCGACCACAAGAAGAGAGTTCCGATTCGAAAGTTGTGCACCTAAAGCTCTACCACAGAGATGAACCCATACACCTATCGGATGTTATGCCGATGCTTGAAAATTTGGGTTTGAGGGTAGTGGGTGAATCGCCTTATGAGGTGAGAAAGTCGAATGGCGTTGTTTATTGGATTCTCGATTTCTCGATGCTCCATAGAAGTGAGGCTGCGATTGATCTAAGAGAAGCGCGAGATCGTTTCCAGCAAGCCTTCGCTGCAATTTGGTCAGGCGATTTAGAAAGTGATGGTTTTAACCGTCTGGTACTTGGTGCAGGATTAAGTGGTCGTGAGATTACCGTTCTCCGTGCTTATGCTCGCTATATGCGTCAGGTAGGATTTCCGTTTAGTCAGAGTTACATAGAAGAAACACTGAGTGATCATCCTCACTTAGCAAAAGGGTTAGTTGATCTATTTGCACGTCGTTTTGATCCAAAACATAAAGGTGGAAAGAAAGGTCAGAATGATCTTATTAACTCTTTAATGGAGCAGTTGGATCATGTTGAAAGCCTTGATGATGACAGGATCATCCGTCGTTACATGGAAATGATCAATGCGACGTTGAGAACCAACTATTTTCAACTTGATGCTAACAAGCAACCTAAGCCTTGGCTTGCATTGAAGCTTAGGCCGTCAGAAATACCAGAGATACCAGCACCTGTCCCTGCATTTGAGATCTTTGTTTATGCTCCGGACATTGAAGGTGTTCACCTACGAGGCGGTAAGGTTGCGCGTGGAGGACTGCGTTGGTCTGACAGACAAGAAGATTTCCGCACTGAAATACTCGGTCTGGTAAAAGCGCAACAGGTTAAGAATACGGTTATCGTGCCGGTTGGCGCGAAAGGCGGCTTCGTTTGTAAGAAACAACCTTCTTTGTCTAGCAGGGATGAGATATTTGCTGAAGGTAAGCGTTGTTATAAACGATTTATTCGTGCACTGCTTGATGTATCAGACAATATTATCGAGGGCAGTGTGGTGCATCCTGTCAACGTGGTTCGTCACGATGAGGATGATCCATATCTGGTTGTCGCAGCAGACAAGGGAACGGCGACATTCTCTGATTTAGCCAACTCTGTATCTGAGGAGTATAACTTCTGGTTAGGTGATGCCTTTGCCTCCGGCGGTTCGAACGGTTACGACCACAAAGCTATGGGTATTACAGCTAAAGGCGGTTGGGAGTCTGTTAAGAGACACTTCCGGGAAATGGGGATTAACTGTCAGGAAACGGACTTTACCTGTGTGGGTATAGGTGATATGGCTGGGGATGTGTTTGGTAATGGTATGCTCCTATCGAAACATATTCGATTGCAAGCTGCGTTCAACCATCTGCATATCTTTATCGACCCAAATCCAGATTCGGCTAAAGGGTGGAAAGAGCGTCAGCGTTTGTTTGAACTACCAAGATCCAGCTGGGAAGACTATAACGCTAAGTTGATCTCGAAAGGTGGCGGTGTCTTTTCGCGTCGATCTAAATCGATCAAACTGACACCGGAAATACAGAAGATGTTAAACACTCGACGATCCAGTGTTGCACCCAATGATCTTATTAAGATGATTTTGCAAATGGAAGTGGATCTTTTGTGGAATGGCGGGATCGGTACCTACGTTAAATCTGAATCTGAATCTAACTCGCAGGTTGGTGACCGTGCAAACGATGTATTGAGGATTGATGGCAAGGATCTGAAAGCGAAGGTTGTTGGTGAAGGTGGTAACCTGGGTATGACTCAACTAGGTAGAATTGAGTATGCGTTAACAGGAGGCCGGGTTAATACCGACTTTATTGATAATGTTGGTGGGGTAGATTGCTCCGACAACGAGGTTAACATCAAGATTCTGTTGAATACATTGGTTGGCAACGGCGATTTGACCGTTAAGCAGCGTAATGAAATTCTGGATAAAATGGAAGATGAAGTCGGTGAAATTGTACTGGACGATGCGTATTGCCAGGCAGAGTCCATCTCTGTCAGCGAACAACAGGGTGTTTCTTTAGTTAAAGAGCAGATTCGCTTTATTCATACGTTAGAGAAAACGGGTTATCTGGATAGAGCGTTGGAGTACATTCCTGACGACGAAACTCTCCTTGAAAGGGAAAAGCAGGGGCTTGCTTTTACAAGACCTGAGATTTCAGTCTTAGTGGCATACGGAAAAATGTTACTAAAAGAGCAGCTAGTCGTTGATGAAATCGCAAGTGACGATTATCACAAGCAATTGTTGGTGAATTATTTCCCAACAGAGTTACGACGTAACTATAGAGATTCTTTTGAAAATCATCCACTTAAAGCTGAGATAATTGCAACTGCGCTTGCTAATCAAATGGTCAATGAGATGGGGTGCAATTTTGTAACTCGTCTTGAAGAAGAAACAGGCGCACAGGTTGCTACCATAGCGAATGCCTATGCTGCAGTGCGTGAAGTGTACAACTATTCCGCGTTATTCAAAGACATCCGGGAACTCGACAATGTTGCTTCAGCAAATGCGCAATATGATCTCTTGTTCACCGCTCGCAGAACTCTACGAAGGTTAACTCGCTGGATGATCAGAAATTGTCCTACGCAAACCTCTGTTAATGATCTCATTGAACGATTCAGAACAGACGTTCAGGTTGTTAAAGATCATTTGGATGAGTCGTTAGTGGCATCTGAAGTCGAAGAGCATAATGAGTTAGCAAGGAGTTGGATCGAAATGGGTGTTTCTGATGATCTGGCAAATCATGTCGCTCGTCTGTCTAGCATGAACTCAGCTCTTGATATTTCATCTATCGCAAAAGAGAGTGGGAAGTCTGTTGAAAGTGCTGCGAAGCTATACTTTACTTTGGGAGACAGATTATCACTTCACTGGTTCCTTAAGCAGATCAACTCTCAAGCGACCGAAAACCACTGGCAGGCACTGGCCAGAGCCGCATTTAGAGAAGATCTTGATTGGCAGCAACGCCAGCTAACAGCACAGGTTCTAAATTGTGGTTGCTCAGTCGATGACTTCGAACCGGTGCAGGCGTTAGAAGATTGGATGGAAGTGAACTCTGTATCTCTTCACCGTTGGGAAAATATTCTTAACGAGTTTAAGGTTGGTTCGGTCCATGAGTTTGCTAAGTTTTCAGTCGCTCTACGTGAGTTGATGTTGTTAAATCTTAATTGTTCTTCAACAAAAATCTAAATAGGTCTGACGACTGCTGTTGAAAGAAGGGGATGCAGATGACTGTGTCCTCTTTTTTATGTCGGTGAGGTTAACGACATGCAAGACAGCATTACGCTGTAACATTGTAATTTCGTGAATGATTATCGCTTCATACATTCATAAATATATGGAAAATAATAAATTAAATAAATATTTAAGTATTTGAATTGAATTATTCCAGAATTCAGTAATAATACTCACCCGTTTACTCGGGGCTTTTCTTTCGGAGGCATAAATGCTCTACCGTCTTGCCAGAACTGGCTTTTTCCAACTCGATGCTGAAAAGGCACATGATTTAGCAATCGATAACTTCAAACGTTTTCAAGGTACACCAGCAGATCTTTTCTACAGACAGACTCTTCCTGTAAGAGAAGTGGAGTGCATGGGACTTACATTTAAAAACCCGGTAGGTTTAGCGGCCGGTTTGGACAAAAATGCTGAATGTATAGATGCATTCGGTGCTATGGGTTTTGGCTTTGTTGAAGTAGGTACGGTGACACCGCGTCCTCAGCCAGGCAACGACAAGCCACGTCTGTTTCGTATCACAGAGGCTGAAGCCCTCGTGAACAGAATGGGATTTAACAATAAAGGTGTTGATGTACTGGTAGAGAATGTTAAGCGTTCTAATTACGATGGCATTATCGGTATAAATATTGGCAAAAACAAAGACACTCCGATAGAAAATGGCAGTGAAGATTATCTCATTTGCATGGACAAAACCTATGATCATGCGGGATATATCGCTGTTAACATTTCATCGCCAAACACACCTGGGCTAAGAACACTTCAATATGGAGAAGCGTTAGATTCGCTTTTATCTGATCTTAAAGTGAAGCAAGCCGAGTTGCAGAAGAAATATGACAAGTACGTGCCTCTGGCATTAAAAATTGCTCCGGATTTAAGTGACGAAGAAATTGTTCAAATTTGTGATTCACTTGTTCGCTTCAATATTGATGGTGTTATCGCAACCAACACAACTTTGGATCGAAGTATTGTGAAGGGAATGAAACACGCTGAAGAGGCTGGCGGATTGAGTGGACGTCCGTTGCAACATCGAAGTACAGAAGTGATCAGACGTGTTCATGAAGAACTGGGTGATAAGCTACCTATCATCGGTGTTGGTGGTGTCGATTCTTATGTGGCAGCCAAAGAAAAAATGATGGCTGGTGCAAAACTCGTACAGGTGTATTCGGGTTTCATTTACAAAGGTCCAGGCTTAGTAAGAGATATTGTTAAAAATTTGTAATTTTAAAAATTGAAGTTGCATTTTTATAGATTTCAGAGGAAGGGAAGAGATTCTTTTCCTCTTTTTTTTTGCTGTTCCGCTTGTAGAATTATTTTTAACGTTGGCTAAGGTAATTAGGCGTTATACCTAACTTATTGATCAAAATAAAATAATTAAGAGACGGACGATGCTTAAACCCAGAGATACATGGAATTGGTACTTTGATGAGTGTAAATGCGCTCTGATGCTGGACCTTGGAAATGACATGCTATTTCGTGTCAACCTTCCTCAAAAATTACTCGTAGATTGTGCCTTTATTGCGACAGACTTCTCTGTAGAAGACGCATCTGCATTTCAATCCTTCCGCGAACAAGCGTCTAAGCTCGATCTGAGCGAGCCGCGCCAGGCTGAACTCGTTTTGAACTGTGTTGCTGCTAAGCGATTCCATAAACCTGTTCAACCCAAGAGTTGGTTCTTTGAGACTCAGGGGAGTGGTCATTGTCCGCAGGAAGGCGATCTCATTCACCTACAAAATAGATTAAGCAGTGGTTACTTCATGGTGGTAGAGGTGTGTGAGAACGCAAGTCTATGCGTTTATGTAGAGCTGTCTGAGTTCTCACTAGATGGTGTAAAGTCGCTACGTTTCGGTGAACCCATTAAGGTAATGCACGACCGCATGGAATGTGCAAATCACCTCTTTCAAGAGCTCCCTGTAGCAATGGTTAGCTGAAAGTAGAGTTCCTCCTCCTTGTTTGTATAGATTCGTTCCTTTGAAGTATGTTAATCGACCAATATGGTCGATTTTTTTTTGCTTAGATTTCCCATTTCTCATTCAATTAGGGTAAAACCTCTAATACCTGCTGTGAGCTCGGTTCGGTAATTGAGTTTTTTTTTCCAAATATTTCCCCCTCAACTCTCGTTGTTGTGACCAGTAAATAGACAAAAATTCCCTTTTTTATCCTATTTTGTAATTAAATTACAGTGATAAGGTGTGGTGGTATATACCAGAAATCTAACGCATAAGTATTCACTAGCAAGGATGATTCCAAAATAGGTTCTTAAAGGTATAGGAGTAAATACTTACATATTATTTTTAGTAAAATATGTTTATGGCAAAGCTTACAGCTCTAAATAGTTGATTCTTTGAGCGGTTGATGCATATAGAAGAGGAAATTTAACTTTAGCCACTCAATTGAGTGGTTTCTCAGGTATAATCAAACCCATTTTTTTGGCTTCTGCAGACGAATATGAATCAATACTTAGCAATAACCTCGAACGGACTTGAAAACCTCCTGGTTGAGGAACTCAAATCATTAGGTATAACCGACCCAAAACCAGTGCAGGCTGGGGTCAAATTTAAAGCCAGTAATCGAGAGGTGTATAAAGCTTGTTTGTGGAGCAGAATTGCTTCCAGATTTGTGAAAGTACTTGCAGAATTTAACTGTCAGGACGATATGGATCTCTACCTGTCTTCCATGGCAGTCAACTGGCCATCTCATTTCGAAGCGTCCAAAAAATTTGTTGTTGATTTTAATGGTACTAACCGAGAAATTCGCAATAGTCAGTATGGGGCGCTTAAAGTTAAAGACGCAATTGTGGATAGCTTTAATAAGAAGAACTTACCGCGTCCGTCAATCAGTAAAGAACAGCCAGATATTCGAATCCATGTACGTCTAAATAAAGAAAAGGCTCTACTTGGTATTGACATGGTTGGTACTGGCCTTCACCAACGCGGTTATCGTACAGAGTCAGGTAGAGCGCCACTTAGAGAAACATTGGCAGCCGCTATCGTAATGCGTTCTGGCTGGAATTTTAATAGTCCGATGTTAGACCCTATGTGTGGTTCTGGTACTTTGCTAATTGAAGCTGCACTCATCGCGGCAAACATGGCACCAGGTGTAAACAGAGAAAGTTGGTGTTTTGAATCGCTGAGTGATTTTGAACCTGAGGTATGGGCAGAACTGAAATCAGAAGCAAGTGTTCAGGCTCGACGAGGTGTCAAGAAAACTGACGCTAGATTTTTTGGATTTGATAACAATAAGAAAGTTCTTAATGTCGCTCGCGAAAACGCAAAACGAGCCGGTGTTTCCGAGCTAATAGAGTTTAGCTTTGGTGATGCTTCAGAAGTGCGTAAGCCAGAAGGCGTCGAGGGCGGTGTGATTGTTTGTAACCCTCCATACGGTGAGCGACTAGGAACCGAACCAGGCTTAATCGCGCTTTACACATCCTTTGGCGCTCAGCTTAAAGCTGAATTTGGCGGTTGGAATGCGTCTATCTTCTCGAGTTCAGATGATTTGCTAAGTTGTCTGCGAATGCGAGCGGACAAGCAATTCAAGCTTCACAATGGAGCGCTACAGTGTCACCAAAAGAACTACTCGATATCAGAACGTAAAGAAGCAGCCGATTCAGGAAGCAAACAAAGCTCTGTAATCGTTGCTCCGGACTTCTCTAATAGACTTAAAAAGAATATAGGTAAAATCGCCAAATGGGCGAAGAAAGAGAACCTGGAGTGTTACCGAATCTATGATGCAGACCTTCCCGAGTACAATGTAGCGATCGATGTGTACGGAGATAATATTGTTATTCAAGAGTATGCTGCGCCGAAGAATATTCCTGAAGAGAAAGCGAAACGTCGATTAACAGATATCATACGTGCAACCATTCAGGTAACAGGCACACCAGCTAATAATGTTGTGCTTAAGACTCGTGAAAAGAAAAAAGGTAAATCTCAATACGAAAAGCTAAGCGAAGGGAGTAACTCAATTCGTGTACAGGAATATGGCGTAGAGTTACTGGTTAATCTTCATGATTATCTTGATACAGGGCTTTTCCTCGATCACAAGATCACCAGAAAGAAACTGGGGGAAATGGCGCAAGGTAAAGATTTCCTAAACCTTTTTGCGTATACCGGTTCTGCAACGGTTCATGCCGCTTGTGGGGGAGCTAAATCGACAACGACTGTTGATATGTCGAAAACTTACCTTGATTGGGCGAAAGAGAACTTACAGCTCAATGGACAAGTAGGCAGACAGCACCAATTTGTTCAGGCAGATTGTTTGCAGTGGCTACAGAACGCTCAAGGCTCTTATGATCTAATATTTATCGACCCGCCTACATTCTCTAACTCAAAGAGGATGGAGCAGTCGTTCGACGTACAACGAGATCATATTCAGTTGATGAAAGACCTTAAGAGAATACTTAAAGAGCAGGGCACTATCGTGTTCTCGAACAACAAACGCCATTTTAAGATGGATTTAGACGCTTTAAACGAGCTTGGATTGGTAGCGAAGAACATATCTTCTCAGACGTTACCTCTTGATTTTGCAAGAAATAAGCAGATTCACAATTGTTGGGTAATTCGACATGCCTGATCCAAACCTGGTGCTCTATAGCACTGATGGGTGCCATTTATGTGAAATGGCATTAGAAATGCTCGCGAAACTCAACGCAAAGGTTGAGGTCGTCGACATTGCTTTTGACGATGAGTTATTTAGTCGTTACGGGGTCACGATACCTGTCGTGAGTTATGGGCCAAGTGAACTGAACTGGCCTTTTGAACAACAAGAATTAGAAAACTGGTTAGAGATAAATGGCATTACTTACCATAAATAATGGCCAACTTGCGTTTGGTGATCACCCACTATTGGACCATTCCGATTTTGCCCTTCAGGAAAACGAAAGAGTGTGTCTTGTTGGTCGAAACGGAGCAGGGAAGTCGACACTTCTAAAAGTATTATCAGGCGATATTCAGCTTGATGATGGCAAATTTCAGATTACACAGGATGTGGTTGTTTCCAGATTAGAGCAAGACCCACCAAGAAATCAGGAAGGGACGGTGTTTGATTATGTTTCAGAAGGATTGGAAGAAGTAGGTAAACAACTTAAGATCTATAACGATCAATTGGATCTTATCGCGACAGAACCCACTGATGCGAACATTAATAAGCTAGCGAAGATTCAGGAACAACTGGAACACTCAGGTGCATGGCGCTTTGAGGACAGAATAAAGAATGTTCTTGCAGCGTTAAAGCTTGATGGACACACACAACTTACAGACCTTTCTGGTGGCTGGCAGAGGAAAGCAGCACTTGCAAAGGCGTTGGTGTGCGATCCTGATGTACTGTTGCTTGACGAACCAACTAACCACCTTGATGTTACTACCATTGAGTGGCTTGAGACTTTCTTAAAAGACTTCAGGGGCTCGATTATCTTTATATCTCACGACCGAGCTTTTATTCAATCTATGGCGACTCGTATCGTGGATCTTGACCGCGGGCAACTGTCATCATTTCCCGGAAACTATCAACAGTATTTGGTTGATAAAGAAGAAGCACTTCGGGTCGAGGAAATGCAAAATGCCGAGTTTGATCGAAAACTCGCTCAGGAAGAAGTGTGGATCCGCCAGGGCATTAAAGCACGTAGAACACGTAATGAAGGGCGCGTAAGGGCGCTTAAAAAGTTAAGGGTAGAACGTAAAGAGCGAGTAGAGGTTCAGGGCAAAGCTAACATCAACCTAGATACAGCGATACGCAGTGGCAAGATGGTTTTCGAAGCTCAAGACGTCAATTACTCAATAGATGATAAGAAACTAGTTGAGAACTTTAGCTTTAATATCATGCGTGGTGACAAAATTGCGCTAATCGGACCAAACGGATGCGGAAAAAGTACCGTATTGAAACTACTTCTCGATGAGTTAACACCTGACAGCGGTAAGTTACGTTGTGGTACTAAACTAGAAATCGCTTACTTTGACCAGTACAGAGAGAAGTTAGACCCAGAAAAGACCGTTATGGATAACCTTGCTGATGGAAAGCAAGAAGTGATGGTCGGTGGCAGACAACGCCATGTATTGGGTTATTTGCAAGATTTCTTGTTTCCGCCAAAGCGCGCCAGAACCCCGGTGAAAGCATTGTCTGGTGGTGAGAAAAACAGACTTCTATTAGCCAGAATCTTCCTAAAACCGAGCAACTTGTTGGTGCTCGATGAACCAACCAATGATTTAGATATAGAAACATTGGAACTTTTGGAAGATTTGCTTGCCAATTATGAGGGCACACTTTTACTTGTGAGCCACGATAGACAGTTTGTCGACAATACTGTGACGACAAGTTGGATTTTTGAAGGACAGGGTAAAATAGAAGAATTTGTTGGCGGTTATCACGATGCACAGCAACAACGTGCACAGGTACAGATTTCGCGTCAGGATGAAAAATCGGCTAAAAAGGCGAAAGTGGTTGAGGAAAGTCCCAAAACTAACCAAGCTCGCAATAAACCGAACAAGTTATCGTATAAGCTACAGCGCGAATTAGAAGGCCTGCCGTCTAAACTCGAAGTGTTGGAAGGTGAAATCGAAACTCTGCAAGAGACAGTGAACATGCCGGAATTTTTCACAAAGCCGGTCGAAGAAACGCAACCAATTTTAGACAAGTTATCCAGTTTAGAGCAGGAGCTTGAAATCGCATTCGAACGCTGGGAAGAGCTAGAAGCGATGCAACAGGAATTTTAGAGTAAATGAGTAGTAAAACATTTAAATTATCCACAGTAGCAACATTTGTTCTTGCTGCCACAAATGCAAATGCGGCCCTTTATCAGGTAGTAGAGATCAGTCCGTCTTCCTCTACTGTTGAATATCATGCTTCAGCGATTGAAGCTGAAAGTGGCAGTACTAACTGTTTCAGTACAAACTGTGGTACGGGTACCGCGTATTCTTTGGCAGGGGATACTCTGGTGGGTGAAGGCTTTTCTTTTAAGAATGAAGTGCCTTACCGTGTAGATAACCATTTCAATTATCAGGATCTCGATGATCTTGAATCATACTGTAACAGCCAGTTGAAGTACTCAACGTGTGAAGCTTGGGCTGAACGAAACTGGTTGGGTAACTCCAGTTTGGATACTGGAGGCCTTCAGAACGAACGTGAAGCCTTCTATCAATCGTCTTATAAGTCGAATCATAGCTCTTTCTTTGATAGTACGAACTATACTTTTACACCCTCTGCAGGAAGTGCAGCTCCTGGCTCTTTGGGGAGTGTTCATAGCAATACAATAGATACTGTCGTAAACAGCATGTATGGCACTACTGGCGTAATAGGTAACACAAGTAGCGGATACTACGAAAGTAACTATTCTCAAATTTATCGCCAACGTGGCTTTTATGCAACGAGCGCATCTTCTGCAGTTGTATTAGAGCCGGCCTATGAATCTGCATTCAGCATTAACTCTGGTAGTAAAGGGGCTGAAGAAAGAACAGTAAACCAAATGGGACGGACATTTGCGTATGACTCATTCGAACATGGTGGTAAAACTTACATTGTAGGTAGTGCATCCGTTGCGACCTTTGATTACAACGATTCGAACAAGGACTATGGTAGCCGTGATGTGGGAACTTGTATTACAACCGCTGCTGCGGGCAGTAATACGGGCGATCCTGCACTTAGTGCCAATTGCCAAAATTTTGGATTTGCAACGAAAGCGTATATCTGGGACACCACAGACTCAGGTGTAACCAAACACCCAGTCTCTCCTTGGGGTATGAGTGGAACTCAGTATGCCAATTATGATGAGGCGGCTTCCCAAGCAAGTGTAAGAGCTGCGGTTATCGCTGATCGAACAGGTAGTACTTACAATACAACACCTGTACTTGTTGGATTTAATACCGAACGCGATGGTAACAACATGATGATGCAGGCTGCAGTATTCAGGCCTACAACACCATCTTCTTTCTCCGTAGCAGACAACGCATGGACATCGACGTTTATTGCCAATGCAACGGTTAAGATTGGTAGTGATTTCACCTACAGTAACTCTTTAGCAAAAGCTATCAACAAAAATCTAATTGTAGTTGGTGAATCAAAGCTTCGTGGAGATACTCCGGAAAACGGTGCTGCCGCAAGCAAAATGTTTGTCGCTGATGCGAATGCTTCTACGCCAACGGCTACATACTTTAATGGTACCGAATCTATTTTCTTCTCTGGTGCCGGCGGTGAAGTAAACGCAATTAACAACTTTAACGAAATTGTTGGTGCCGTTGACGCAGAAACCCACCGCGAAGTGAACGGCAAGATACGTAAACGTCGTGGCTACATTTATCCATATAACAACTCTGCGGGTACAGATAGTAGCCGTCGTGAAATCTTTAGCAACCGTGCTTGGTGGTTAGATGACCTGACAAACGGTGGCTCATACAGCTCCAGCAACAATAAGTATCGTATTATTAGTGCCTCTGATATTAACGATGCGGGTGTTATTTCAGCTACTGCTCTGAGATGTGCTTCAGGTTATGATTCAACTGCGCATTTCTCATATTGTGGTAATGGTAAAGAAACAGAAACAATTGTTGCTGTTAAGTTAGTACCGATAGCTGGTGCAAAATCTACAGATATTTCAGCTCGTGCTACCGAAGAAGACACAAAAGTGAGTCGCAGTGGTGGTGGAGTAGGTTGGTTATCTATCGCTCTTCTTAGCTTATTAGGATTTAGAAGAAGAAAATAAATTTTCATCATATTAGGGAACAGGCTCACATAATGTGGGCCTGTCTTTTTTTTGTACTTGAGATCAAATCTCAGATCGCTCATTCTTATTCATGGAGTTGCTAAAACTCCATATGTAAGTCATATCGATATAACCTCAAATCAAAAGGAATTGTATCGGTATCGTAGTAGTACGTTAGGAAACATACATGTATGAGGAACTGCACTATGAAGAGACAGAAGCGTGATCGCCTAGAGCGAGCTCAATCTCAGGGTTACAAAGCTGGTTTGAATGGAAGATCTATGGATGATTGTCCATATCAGCAATCTGACGCGAGGTCGTTTTGGCTAGGTGGATGGCGTGATGCCAGAGATGATAAAGCCACTGGTCTCTATAAATAACCCCATACAACAATCTACTCAAGAGGAATGACCCCGTTAAGGGGTCAAATATTTAATACCTAATGCACTATAACTAAATATATTGTCAAAAAATAAAGCAACCACAATGGGCTGCTTCGCTTTAAAACTAGCTTAGAAAGAAGAAGTGTCTTGGAAAAGACCAACTTTCAAATCTTTCGCTGCATAAATCTCTTTACCATCCACAAGAACGCGACCATCAGCTAAGCCCATTACTAGCTTACGATTTACAACACGCTTCATGTCAATTTGGTATGTTACTTTTTTCGCTGTTGGTAGGATTTGTCCTGTGAACTTAACTTCACCGACACCTAGAGCTCGGCCTTTACCTTCACCGCCAATCCAGCCAAGGAAGAAACCAACAAGCTGCCACATCGCATCCAAACCTAAACAGCCAGGCATTACAGGGTCACCTGGAAAGTGGCAATCAAAGAACCAAAGATCAGGAGTAATATCCAGCTCTGCTTCGATATATCCTTTACCGAACGCACCCTCTGTTTCGCTCATTAGGTTTATGCGATCCATCATTAACATGTTTGGTGCTGGAAGCTGCGGGTAACCAGGGCCAAATAGTTCGCCACGGCTTGAGGCAATTAGGTCTTCACGATTATAGGAACTGCGTCTGTTTTGCATTATATGTTACTCCAATTCTTAGTAGGTGCATCTTAGTGAACAGGTGTAAGCTAAACAACTCCGATCAGTTAACAGAAAATCTGTTTCTAATCCGCTGTATAAAGCTTTCGTTAACCTCACCGTGAGCAAAGTTCTCAATTCTATCTGAAATCTTGTTTAAAATAGTGTCTTCACTGTCACCACGTAGGACTTTACCCATAATTATCTCTACGGCTTCGTCTACAGTTTCAACAGACCAGACATGAAACTCATTATTTCTAATACTTTCAACAACTTCTTTATGAAGAGATAGATGTTTTAAGTTTGATTTGGGAATGATTACTCCCTGATTACCAGTAAACCCCTGGTGTTCGCACACATGGTAAAAGCCTTCAATCTTCTCGTTTAATCCACCAACCGCTTGCACTCGTCCGAACTGATCTACCGCTCCAGTAACTGCAATTTGTTGATTTATTGGACTCTCTGAAAGTGCGCTGACCAGTGAACAAAGCTCTGCAAGCGACGCGCTATCACCATCGACTTCACTGTAAGATTGTTCAAATACAATCGAAGCTGAATAAGGTAATGGTTCATCCAAATCGAGAGCACTACTAACAAAAGCTTGCATGATCATCATTCCTTTCGCATGCAAGTTACCACCTAGCTCGGCTTTGCGTTCTACGTCAGAGATATCACCATCGCCAAAGTGAATAACACAGGATATACGCGCAGGCTCACCATAAGAGACCGGGTGACCAGGAACATCGATAACAGTTAGTCCATTTACCTGGCCGACTTGCTCACCTTCGGTTTCTATAATGACCTGACCATCAAAAATATCATCGAGTGCTCTTAATGGTAGATAAGATTCCCGATAGTATTTATTGTCAATCGCAGTATCGATATTCGCACTGGTAATCGGCTTATGTTGAGATTCAATAGCAGCTTCGCTTAGCAAAGAGTTGTTCCATTGAAGAGATAGAGGCATGTAGTTCTGATCTTCTGTCTCTCTTGCACCAGCAACCATCAGGCGAACAATTCCATCCTGAGTTAATTGTGGTAGCTCAAATGTTTTACACAACCATTTTAAATAGCCTAGGTATTGAATAAAACTCTTAGAATCAAGCTTAATATCGAGTTCGACTTCGCTAAATATACAGAAACCAGAGTGAATGTCTGAGTCGAAATAATCCAACTCACTCATCTGCTCGCGATCTCCTATAACAATTAGCTTCACGTCAACCTGATGTGCAGGTGGTTCTAGTGCAATATGTTTAGGGTCTACATTAACAGGAGAAACAGCTTCTCCTAATAGTGCAGACTTTAATACCATCCAGGAAGAAGGGTTAGCCATAATAAGATTGGCAGAGACGACCAGATATCCGCCATCAGCTTTGTTTAGTAAACCTGGAGTAGACGAAACCACTTCACCATCGCGAACTTTGTATTGCCCCAGGATGGATGTCATTTCGAGCGTCTCAGCCTTAACAACCGGTACATCCGCCGAAATAATCTCTCCGCTGTGAAGCGCATCTATCACAGCATTACGATAGATCGCGTTATCCGGTGAGTTCACCAACAAGACTTTTGTCCAGTTATGTAACTGCTCAAAGCGTATTAGCGCCGAACGGAGCCGAGGTTGAAGCTCAATAAAGGATAGGGGAGATAGCTCATCATACTGGTTGATAGAGTCAGTATATTCAACAAACTGTGGTACGACTGCGCGCCAATCTTCTTGATTCATAAGTAGCAAGAGTTCAGATAAAGAGTGCGATTATATATAAAAAGCGTAGCTCTACATAATAAAATTGAGACATATCACCGATAATTTAGCTGTTCATTGTGTTAGCTTTGGGTTACGCTGTCACTAGGTGTGCAAAAGGACTATTCGTGATGAAATATCAACAACTTGAAAACCTTGAATGTGGCTGGAAATGGCAATATCTCATGAAGAAATGGCGTGATGGTGAAACGATCACCAAGCACATTGATTCTAGTGAAGATTCACAGGCCGTGGAGTTACTGAGACAAATAGAACATGAGCCAACTCAAGTGCTTGAATGGATCGAGAATCATATGGCCGAAGAGCTCGACAAAAAGCTGAAGCAAGCTATTCGAGCTAAACGTAAGCGTCATTTCAATGCAGAACAAGTTCACACCAAGAAAAAGTCTATCGATTTGGATTATCGTGTGTGGGAAAAACTTTCCATCAGAGCATCCGAACTCGATTGCACTTTGTCTGATGCTATTGAATATCTTCTTAGCGAAGCGTCGAAGAGTGAAAAAGCAAACCAAACCGTAAGCAGCTTAAAAGAAGATCTCAGTAAATTATTATCAAGCTAGGGGTAAGTTTTTATGATGTATGTAATTTTAGTTGGCGCCATTGTTGTAATTTGGTTGGTAGCTGTTGATAGACCTGTACTAAGGATGTCGTTTAAAAATGGCGAGTTGGTCAGTCATAAAGGAAATCTACCGCCAGCTTTTGGACACAACTGCAAAGAAATCGGACACAGAACACCATTTGATGGCATCGTAAAAGTGTATATGACGCGTGGCGGCGCCAAACTTAAGTTTTCAAAAGAAGTACCGAATAAAGTCCAGCAAAGAATAAGAAATGTTTTCCCACATCAAGGGTTTAAAAGCTTCGGCAAGAAAAAAGCTTAAACATAAATAAATATAGAGAAAAGCTGCCGACGGCAGCTTTTTTATTAGATGTTCAAGCCGGACATTACTAAATAGCTTTTACAGTACAACTGCGTATTAGGTATATTATGTTAAATGAAGTATATGGAAACACACAAGCATAGCTCCTCTCCCTAGTCCCCACGTAAAGCCAGAATCTTTTCTGGCTTTATTGCTCGCTAAATCGTTAAGCACTATCTTTTACCCAATCAACGATTGTCTGTTTTAACTCATCTGCCGTGTATGGTTTAACCAATATGTCGCTCATACCTGACTCAATACATTTCTCTCTTTCTTCAAGTGTTGTTGCGGCAGTTAAGGCGACAATTGGTATCTCATGTCCTTGTTCACGTAGCTCACGCGTGGCTTGGAAACCATCCATCTCTGGCATGCGACAGTCCATAAACACTAGATCATAATCTGAAGAATTAACTGCATGGATTGCCTCAATACCATTCCAACAAGTATCCGGTGCTACACCTATTTTACCCAGCATTTCTTTAACGATAACCTGATTCAAACTGGCATCATCTACTACCAATATCTTTAGTTTGCTCCATTCAATATCAGAGGTATCAGATTCCATAGCACCATCGGCACACAAAGCCTCAACTCCTTGAGGAATGTTCAGATGCACTTTGAATACGGTCCCTATACCCAGTTCACTTTCACACTCAATTTTCCCATTCATCAAACTTGTCAGATTTTTGCAAATGGCCAAACCTAACCCAGACCCTTCGTGAGTGCGCTTACTTGACCTGTCCACCTGAACAAACGGATCGAACAACGAGCTTTTCGCTGACTCCGGGATACCGATTCCGGTATCAATAACGTCAAAAGCTAAACGATCTTCAGACCAGCGGGCTTTCAGAGTGACCTGTCCACTTTCAGTAAATTTAAAAGCGTTTCCAATGAGATTGACTAATATCTGCTTAACTCTATCCAGATCTCCATACAAGACATCCGGAATATTTTCTGTAATCACTTCAAATTGAACACCTGTATCAGACGCTTTAGGCGCAAATATTCCTCTAATAGACTCTTCAAGATTGGTCCATCGAAAATGCTTCGGAATAATTTCCATCATTCCTGCATTCATCTTGCTGAAATCGAGAAGATCATTAATGATAACCCGAAGCAGCTCACCACCGTGTACAAGGTTGCTGAAATAGTTCTGCTGTTCATCAGATAGCGAGGTTCTCTGGATTAAGTCTACGCTACCCAGTACGCCATTAAGTGGAGTTCTTAACTCATGATTAATCATGGCCACGAACTCTTTGGTTGCCCTTTCTGATTCCTCTGCTCTAACCCTTAACTCAATTTCACGCTGCCACATCAGGCTACGGATTAACGCTACTCTTATTAACTCCCCTATCATAGTGAGCTTGTTAAGAATAGTTTCCTGGTCCACTTCACTGGTATCGACCTGAAAGACAAAACCAGCGGCTTGTTTCCCCTCATACATGATAGGTAAAAAAAGACGTTCACCATCCCAACAGCTAAATTTGCAGTACTGGTTTTCACACCCTTTGAGCTTTAGATTTCCGTATCCACTCGTTGATAAGCTATCAAACACTTCGACATTGATATGCAGTAAAACATCCAACACTACAGGGTTGTAAGCGATTTTCCTCACTAAGGTGTGTAACTGAACTTCACTGAGTTTCTTTTCGAGAAAAGAACGGCCAAAACTGATCAACACCTTATCGATATGCTCTTCAAACTCAAGTTTTCGGATATGTTGCTCCGATCGTTTTTCAAGCTGCTCCATCGCTAGTTGTAGTTGCTGATTAAGCTGATAGAGTTCCAGACTCTTGTTCTCGAGCAACTTTTCAGCTTCTTTTCTGGCCGCTGACTCTCGTTTCAGCTTGCGTTCAAGGTGGTTAAGCTCTGTCATTCTTTCGTATCCCTATTTAGAAAGAAGCGCACTTCCCTACCCTGTGGATCAACATTTTGCATTTTCACAGTAAGTTGTTCATTGAAATGTTTAGCGCACCCGTTTACCAATCCTAAGCAAACATGGCTCATACACCGTGCACTCTGGTAGTCGAAAACCATCTCTGTTTCGCTTTCACTGATAAAATCAAATCGTGGTGGGTTGGATTCTGGATAGAGCTTCTTTACTTCTACGTGGATATAATCTTCAACATGTCGGATAAATTGAAAAGCTGTCTGACACTCTTTTAAGCCTGCCTGATTGGGAATGGTTTGATAAAGGTTATCGAAAACTGTCTCTCCGAAAACTTCCTGTAGTTTTGTTGCTGATACGCCTGTTTTTTCGCTTAAGGAAACAATAAGTTTTACCAGACTTCTGTGATCATAAGAGCCAACGGTAGTGTAAACTCCGTCATCTTCAGCGTCATCAAGTATGCTGTCCAGAACTTCTAAACCAAACTTCTGCTCCACCAACTGCATAAACTCTGTAAAAATGATTCCTTTCATTCGGCTGTTCCTTTTGTGTGGCAATATCATTCAGTTAAGAATGAACAATAGCGTACTTTTTTTCAAATTAAAGAGTCATTTACACACCCAAACTGCGCACGTTTTGGCAATCTGACTATGTTTTCTGGTTCTCTTTTCCAACGTAGTTTTCTAAGCATTTCATTTCGACTCTCATTTTGAGAAAAACAAGACACCCCTCGATAGCACCAAATCAATATCACCCTATACATATGTTTTTTAAAGATTATTTTCTTGGCACACATAGTGCTCTATCTAGTTCGACTCTTATTTAGAAAGTCACAATCAAAAAGGAGATTTATCATGGAACTGCGAAAAATAGAGACAAGCCAAAACGTTCTAACACTGTTACTTACAGGTGACCTTGATGCCAGCGGTAGCAAAAAGGCACTACCACACATTGATGAAGTACTGTTTGAAGACAACCACCCCGAGATAGAAGTAGACATGAAACACGTGTCATTTTTAGATTCGTCAGGTGTCGGAGCCATTGTTTACTTTTACAAACGCCTGGTAGAAAAAGAGCGTCACCTGAGAATCAAAAATGCTTCTGGTCAACCTCTTGAGATTTTTAGTCTGCTGAGAATTGGAAATGCCATTCCAATTAACTCAAAGCACTAACAACTACCAGGCAGAGGGATTAGGCATGAAATTGACAATTTTAGTTCCAGTTTTACTTCTGGCAGGAATAACAGGATGCACCAGCTATCCTGAGCATGGCCAAGGAGGGATGGCTGAAAACCATTTTTCCTCAGGCTTTACTCCTGTCATGCCCGATCAACCTCTAGGTCCCGAGCATGGTCTTAGATTTGACTGGCAGTTGGCTAAACTTCATCTGGAGATGCTGGTTCAAGAGGGCGCAGAAATGTGTTTCCCTGCAACCGTACTACAAAGCCGAATGAGACAAGATCGAATTGCCAGAGAGCTCGCGGCCGGACTCTATAGGGATGCAGCCAATGACCTTATTGTTCAGCGTAAAAGGTTGACTGAACTTGAACAAGACCTCACGTATGTCACATCTCAAGCCGAATGCGTACTTCCACGTAATAGTATCGATATGGTTGCTCTGAACACAAACATAGAAACCATCTACAACTTACTAAATGCTGATAATCAGTTCGCCTTTGATTCAAGCGAAATCAATCCCAAATACATGGGTAGGCTAGCCGAAGCAGCGTTGTTGCTAAGAGAAAATTCCCAGTTAAGCCTGACACTTACAGGCCATGCTGATGCAACAGGCAATAAAGCATACAACGACAAACTCGCAAATGAACGCGCAGAACAGGTGGAACGCTACCTTAGAATATTTGGCCTTGCTGCAAACAGGATCAGTGTTAATTCAGTCGGTTCCGCTAACCCTCTATTTGAGGGAGAGAGCGCTGGTGTGCGACTCACAAATCGAAGAGTGAGCGTCGAAGTTCATTCGCACACCGACATGAAGGGAGAATAAACATGAAAAAATTAATCAAAAGCCTTCTGCTATTCATTATCTCCTTACAATGTCCGGCGTCCGAATCTGGTAACATCCAAATTGGCGATCTTCTACGGATCAACCTTCCCGGAGAGATGGGATTTAATAAGGACTTTCAGGTTGACCGCAGAGGTTTCATCACCTTGCCTGAGGTAGGCCCAGTACTGGTCGCGGGATACGATGGCGAACAAGCCAAAGAATTGATTCTTGACCGCCTTTCCGCTGCCTATAGAAATCTGACGAGCGCTGATGTTTACGTTCAGGAAAAGCAGGTTTTAATAACTGTTATGGGTTATGTGGAGAACCCCGGAGAGTTTAACTTACCTCATTATGCGACAGTTCAGAGTGCGCTCTATACTGCAGGCGGGATTCGCGCTGGTGCACAACTAAATAAACTACAGTTGCGTCGTGGAGACGCAGTCTCAGAGTTTAATTATAAAGACTACCTGGATACGGGCGATTCGAGACTGCTACCCTCTCTACAAACGCTTGATGTTATTTTTGTGCCCTCTTCGCCGCTAGTGGGAAATATTGAGCAGGATTTTGACCCTTCCGCTCAGGCTAACTCCGGAGACAGTTCAGACCACAAAACCGGAATTAAGGTTTTTGGAGAGGTTAATTCTCCCGGAACCTTTAGTTACAAACCAGATATCACTCTAGTAGACGTATTAATGCGTTCAGGAGGCGTAACCAGATACGCGAGTGTAGAGCAGATTCGGGTGATTGCAGATAACCAGCCTTCAATGTTCAACTTAAAACGATACCTCGATACCGGTAATAGTGCTTTTCTTCCCGACTTACTTCCCGGTACAACCATCTTTGTTCCAAGGCAGGATGAGGAAATAAAGTCCGGCGCAAATGTTGTCTATGTGATGGGTGAAGTAGCAGAGCCCGGAGCTTATGAAAGTAAGCAAGAAGCGACATTTATGGACATCCTTGCTAACGCGGGTGGCCCTACAAGATTTGCAGAGTCAAGACAGATTCGCGTTATTAAAGCGAGTGGTCGCGTTGTAAACTTTGACCTTACTGCATTCACAGAAGGGCTTAGCACTTCAGTTCCCCAAATAAAACCCGGTGATGCTATTTTTGTCCCTGAAAAAACAGATATGAACGAAAAATCCTGGCTAAAAGTCGCGCCTAACAGAGCAGTTAGAGTGATTGGTGAAGTCGTGCGCCCTGGCAGGATTGAATGGGCAAATGAAATGGATCTGATGGACTTACTGGCTCATGTTGGTGGTCCGACACTGCGGGCCGATACCACGCGGATTGAAATAATACCTTCGGCAAACCAGCAAGAAATGATCGTTTTCAATTTGGATGCCTATATCAAAAAAGGTGCGCCAATCGCTCAGCTTCCAAAAGTAAGTGCCGGTGCAATCATCAGGGTACATGATTTACCTCAGGATCCTTCTGACAATAAGTCACAATGGGTTCGACAAAGCTCAGATCGCTCTATCTACGTCTTTGGTCAGGTTAATGCTCCCGGTCGTTATCGATTCACAGAAGAGATGCACTTCCTCGATATTCTTTCTGCAGCAGATGGCCCAACAGGCGAAGCAGATATTCATAACATCCGGGTCACACATCGCGATAAGAGCTATGCAAAAGTCAGTAAGCTCAACCTTGCGCTGTACTTTGAAACAGGTGATGAGAATCTGCTTCCGGAAGTGAATATTGGCGACACTATATTTATTCCCGAAAAAGATCGCAACTGGCTGGAAAGGCCTAAAGAGAAAACCGTCAGAGTACTAGGCGCGATTAACAATCCTGGTCGTTATCAGTTTGATGACTCTATGACCATACTCGATATGCTCGCACAAGCCGGCGGTCCATCAGAGTCTGCGTACTTAGAAAAAATAACCATCGTAAATATTTCCTGCTGCCAAAATCAGGCACGTACATTCGACCTGATTGAATTCAGCAAAACGGCAAATATCTATCAGCTACCACTCCTAAGAGCGGGAGATACCATTTTTATTCCCGACCAGAGCGATAGCCTTGCTGAGAAGCTGAGAGTCGGTTTAAAGGACATACTACAACTAGCGACAACAATTGTTTTGATAGGAGCGATATGATGAGTATTCCTGCCCTACATAGTGAAACCGAGCAACTGTTTATCATGGCGGAGGCGACCAACTGTCGATCACTTTGCGTAACAGGATGCCATGCAGATGCCGGGGTTACCTCATTAGCGATGGCAATGGCTGAACGCTACATATTAGCGGGTTACAAAACACTATTGCTCGATCTTAATCTTCATAAACCGTCGTTCATTCCTGTTGAAGGTGAAACTCTATCAGGTAATGTGACACTGATAACTGAGAAAGAGTCTCATCGTTGCTTTCAGGGGTTATGCTGTAATCTTGATACGGCCTCAATACTTGAGTTGCGCAGAGGCGCTTTTCTGGATCAGCAGATCGAAATATGGCAAGAGAGCTATGAACGTATTGTGGTTGATACTTCTCCTCTGCTTCAAAAAAACAAAGGAAACATACCCGCAAATCTTGTTGCAGCAGCCTGCGATAACACCTTGTTATCTGTTCTGGCCGGAAAAACAACTAAGACAGAAGTCGAAAAGGCATTAAAGCTGCTGGATATGGAATCGATCAACTTATTAGGGACTGTACTCAACCTAAAAGATCAACCCACATTGTCAGAAGAGATGGTAAGAGAAATCAACCGCTTTAGCTGGTTACCAGAAGGTGTTCTTAATTGGTTAAGGCAAAGAGTCAGAAACTATAAGCTTATTGATGTTCACAGTTAAAGCAGACTGATTTTAACTGTGCAAAACAACTTCATTAAACTAGTATTTATCTGACAAGCAATTGAAAAAAAACAAATAAGCCAAAGGAATTGGTATGAAAAAACGGCTTTTCACTCTCGTTCTTGTATTGTTAACAGGCGCTATGCCAACTCAAGCTGCTGAGTACTTATTTGGTGTGGTACCGCAACAGTCAGCAACCAGACTAGCTCAACAGTGGACTCCTATTCTAAGAGCGCTTAGCAAAGAAGTGGGGCATGATTTTCTGTTCGCCACTGCGAAAGATATTCCTACCTTCGAAAAACGGCTCAAGGAAGGTGTGTTCGACTTTGCATACATGAACCCTTATCACTTCGTCGTTTTTAACGAGAATCCTGGTTATCAGGCTGTCGCAAAAGCAAAGGATAAGAAAATACGCGGCATCATTGTTGTGAGAAAAGATAGTGGTATCAATTCTGTCCACCAGCTAAATGGTGAAGAGCTAGCCTTCCCTTCCCCAGCGGCATTTGCCGCCAGCATACTAACAAGAGCTTACCTAAAGCAGAGAGGTGTCGAGTTTACCCCTAAGTATGTGTCATCTCATGATTCTGTCTATCTCGGAGTAGAGAGAAAGTTCTATAAGGCAGGTGGCGGGATACAAAGAACATTTAACGCAATGAACCCTGACGTGACAGAGCAACTTGTACCAATCTGGACAACGGAAGGTTATACCCCACATGCTATTGCTTCGCATCCGGATATCAGCCCTGAACTCAAAACCAAAGTAGACGCGTTTTTTGCCCGGCTCTCAGAGACGACTGAGGGCAAATCTCTTGTCGAGCCTTTAAAGTTAAAGGGCTTCGTCAATGCACAAAATAGTGACTGGGATGATATACGTGCGCTCGACATACATCTGCTGGATTAGGATCGAGATTTATGGTTAGTTTTCGAGCAAAAACCATCATAGGCATTGCAGTAATTGAAATTGTCTTGCTGGTCATTCTTATAATCAGTGCCCTCTCCTTTCTTGGCAACTCAAACGAGAAACAGTTAATACAAAGGGCTTACGCCACGACGACTATGTTCTCCCACGCTGTTAAAGACTCTGTGCTTGTTATGGATCTGGCAACGATGGATGATCTCGTCAACGACATTATTGATCTTGATGATGTACTTTATGTGCGAATCATTTCCTCTGGACGACTGCTCGCCTCAGGCGGTGATCCTGCTCTGCTTAACATATCCTCCAGTATTGATGAGAGTCTTGATACGGTGATAGATGGTGTTTATGACACCAAAGTAGATATTGTTAGCGACGGTGTCATTTACGGCTCTATAGAAATTGGTTTTGCGACAACAGCAATAGACAACATGCTCAGTCAGGCCAGAAACGCAATCATCGGTCTCGCTACTCTGGAAGTCGCTCTGGTTGCATTGTTCTCGTTTATTCTCGGCACATACTTAACTCGTAACCTGGTCAGACTTAGAAAAGCAACAAACATAATCAGCAGTCAGGGGCCCGGTTATCAGCTTGAAATTCCACAAAAAGACGAGTTGGGTGAGGTAGCAATGTCTTTCAATACCATGTCCCAAAATCTCGAAGAGAGTTACAAAGAACTTCAGAAAGCCCGAGAAGAAGCAGAACATGCCAATGAAGCTAAAAGCCGCTTTCTTGCATCTATGTCTCACGAGATACGAACACCAATGAATGGTGTGATAGGTTTACTTTCGTCTGTTGAGCAATCCAACCTAACCAAAGAACAAACTAATCTGATTGAGACGGCAAAAGAATCTGGTCAACTCATGCTGTCTTTGATCAACAACATTCTGGATTTCTCCAAGATGGAAGCTAACAACCTTGTGATAGAACACAAGGTGTTTAGTATCGAAAGATGTATCGATTCGATCTATCAAACTATGCATCCCATCGCGTCAAGCCACTGTATAGAGCTCAGTGTAAATACGACTGACCTCCCCGCCCATGTTATTGGGGATGAGACACGTTATAAGCAGATTTTGCTGAACCTTGTTGGCAACGCATTAAAGTTTACTCAACACGGTGAGATTCGCATCGAGGTGGTTTGCGAACAGCAGAAAGAAGGAGTAGCAACGATAAGTTGTGAGGTTATTGATACTGGTATTGGCATTTCTGACGAAGCTCTGCCTTACCTGTTTGACGAATTTACTATGGCTGACCATTCATACTCTCGGACCAATGAAGGTTCAGGACTTGGTCTGGCGATCTGCAAGCGACTTATCCATCTTATGGGTGGTGAAATAATGGTTCAAAGTACATTAGGTGAAGGAAGCCAATTCTCGTTTACTATACCGATGGAAGTTGCAGCACAACATACCAATGAAGACGAAGTGATATTACAACCTCTTCATCAAGAAGTAATAACAGCAAAAATTCTGGTTGCTGAGGATAACATTGCAAATCAGTTGGTAGTAAAGACCATGTTCAGCCACCTGGGCATGAATATAGATCTGGCAAACAACGGTATTGATGTTCTGGAGAAAGTCTATCAAGCCGACTATGACCTGATATTTATGGATATCTCAATGCCGGAAATGGATGGCCTTGAAGCTTGCAAACAAATTAGAAGCTCGCAAAACCAAGATATTGCCTCATTACCAGTGATTGCGTTTACCGCACATGCATTATCAGGAGACAAAGAAAAATTTCTTGCCGCAGGAATGACAGATTACATATCCAAGCCTGTCAGTCGCACTGATCTTATCAAGATTCTGAATAAGTACATTGAGAGCCCTGAGATATCGACGATAAGCAACTCAGAGTGGTTAAAAGAAGCGCAAGGAGAAGAGATGAACCAGACTCCTGAACCGGAAAATTCCGACTATAGTCAGTTAGTTGATGAATTAACGTTACAACAGATGATAAAAGACACAAGTGCTGAAGTTATACCTATGCTTATTGAGCACTATTTAGTAGAGGCGAAACAGCACACCGCTACGATGCTAAAATCCGCGAGTGAGCGAGATTTCGAAACTCTTCAATATGAATCCCACACTTTAGGCAGTTCCGCATTAGCATTAGGTAATACAGCACTATCGCAACTTTCACGTGAAATAGAAGGAAGTTGCAAAAACGAGGATTTCGAGCAGGCACTAAAGCTAACCGAACAATTAGACCAACTTGCAGAAGAGTCATTCTGTCAACTGACAGAACGAAAAGAGAAAGGGTTTGAGCCGGTCGCATAACGACCATACCCAGAAATAAAGGAATAATTATGAATACAAAAGTCCTTCTGGTAGAAGATTCAACGTCATTAGCCATATTATACAAAGAGTACGTAAAGAACGAACCATACGAGCTGTTTCACGTGGAAACAGGTCGTGAGGCAAAGCAGTTTATTGAAAGATATCTTCCACAACTGGTGATTCTAGATCTGCAACTGCCAGATATCTCCGGACAGGAGATTCTTGACTGGATACAGGAAAATCAGTTTCCTACTACTGTCATCATAGCCACAGCGCACGGTACCATAGATGTTGCCGTCAACCTGATTCAGAGCGGAGCTAAGGATTTTCTGGAGAAACCAATCAAAGCAGAAAGACTAAAAGCTTCTATTGCTGTAAATCTGGAAAACGCAAAGCTGATGACGCTTGTCGACGATCTTAAATCTACTCTCGACCGATCTCAGTTTCAGGGATTTATTGGTTCAAGCCTTGCCATGCAAAACGTCTATAAAACCATTGATGCCGTTGCCCCTACAACGGCGAGTGTATTTATCAGTGGCGAAAGCGGTACCGGTAAAGAAGTGTGTGCTGAAGCGATTCATAAACAAAGTGATCGTAAAAATAAACCATTTGTCGCGATCAACTGCGGAGCGATTCCAAGAGACCTACTGGAAAGCGAAATTTTTGGCCATGTAAAAGGCGCTTTTACCGGAGCAACCACCGATAGAAAAGGCGCTGCGATGATGGCGAATGGCGGAACACTGTTTCTGGATGAGCTCTGCGAAATGGAACTGGAAATGCAGAAGAAACTTCTCAGGTTCCTTCAGACCGGGACATTTACCCCTCTGGGTAGCAACAATGAATGCCAGGTCAATATCCGCATCATATGCGCGACTAACCGTGACCCAATGAAAGAAGTTGAAGCAGGCAATTTCCGGGAAGACTTATATTATCGAGTTCATGTAATACCGATTGAAATGCCCCCTCTCAGGGAAAGAGATGGCGATATCATCGAACTTGCGAATCACTTCCTTAAGCAGTATGCAAAACTGGACAAGAGAAAGTTCGTGGGACTGAAGCGTGACACTGAAAAAATTCTTAAACAATATCATTGGCCAGGGAATGTACGAGAACTTCAAAATGTTATTCGAAACATCGTCGTCTTAAATGATGAAAAGTATGTAAGTCCTGAGCACCTACCGGCTCAATTTTCTGCCCCCAGAAAACAGAAGCAACCTCAGGTGGAAACTAAACTCGAACGCAGCATGGCTGAAGCGGAAAGCATTACTCAAGTACAGGAAGTGCTACAAAACCTTTCTGAGGCCATTGCAGTCGGAAACGGTGCTGCAGTAATTGAGGGAGAAAATATACCTAAACCGAGCCAAGCTGATACGACTATCCGCCCTATGTGGGAGATAGAAAAGGAAACCATTCAGCAGGCGATCGATTATTGTGATGGGAATGTGTTAAACGCCGCGGTAATGCTTGAGTTAAGCCCTTCCACTGTATATCGAAAAAAACAGTCATGGGAGTCAGAGTAACTAGGGGCCAATTTATGAGCAATATTAATCCAGGAGAGATCTGGCTAATTACAGACAGTCGACGATTTGGAGGAATTGAAAGCCACATTATCGAACTGGCAAAAGGACTCAAGGCTCACAAACAGCCAGTCAGAGTCATCTTATTAAAAATGTATGATGATGGGCTTGAGCTAAAAACAAAGCTGGAAAATGTGAACATAGCCTGTTCTTTTCTGGACAAACTTGCTCCCGGAAAAAATCCTCTATTAGCGCTGATATCAGAAGCAAACGAGCATAAACCGCTGATCCTGCATGCTCATGGTTACAAAGCCGGGTTAATCTGCAAATTGTCAGGGCTTATTGTAAATGCACCTGTCGCAGTAACCTACCATGCAGGAGAAACGCCCAAAGGAAAGGTTTGGCTATATGACTATCTGGACCGCTACACCGCTTTTATTTGTAGTACTCGATTTTCAGTCAGCCCAGCGATCGATAAAAAAATCCCCTCTCAAACAACAGTACTCAACAATTTTGTTTCCATGCCGAAAGCGCTAAAAAACAGAGGAAAACTTATCGCATACGCTGGTCGACTCAGTCATGAAAAAGCGCCAGATCGGTTTATTAACCTAGCGAAAAGCTTTCCTTTGAGCTCATTCGTTCTTTACGGTGATGGTGACATGATGGAGGAACTAAATCATAACGCTCCAGACAACGTATCTTTTGCCGGCTATCAGGAAATGTCAGATGTTTGGTCCGATATCGATATACTAGTTATTCCATCCCGATTTGAAGGTTTGCCTATGGTTGCATTGGAAGCGATGGCCCGAACTATTCCAGTCATTGCGATGGATGTTGGCGCACTTAGTAACCTTATTAAACATGGAGAAAACGGCTGGTTATGCCAAAGAGAAGAGCAGCTCGTTGAGGCTTTACAGACTTGGGTATCAATGAGTGACGATGAACGAGAGTGTATACAAGTAAACTGCAGAGAAACCGTAAAATCTCGCTTCTCAGATACTAAAATAATTCCTCAGATCCTCGATCACTACCGACACGCACTTTGATTTTCAATTTGCGAATACCATTAAACTTAAATTGGTTTTGATTATTTTCCCATAATTTCAAAAGCTTAAAACATACCAATACTGGCACTCTCCTTGCTCTTCTACTCCTGAGCACTTAAATCAGGAGACAATGATGAATCAGGGACCGTTACCTCACTCAGAAGCCACAGACCACAAACTGATATTCGATCCTGTCCCCTTTTCCGGTGGGTCAAAAATCGCTGTGCGCGAAATGCTGGCATTGTGTAATCCCGACAATGTTAAGTTTACTGTTTTAACAAATAATCCTGCTAGCTGGAGTGACAAGGATACTAAAGACAGGTTAACCGTTATGTCTTATTCCTTACCTGAACTCATTCAAACCAGAGTTGGAGGGCTCGGGTACTGGTTCAAGCAACTGCTACTACTGCTCATTATCTGTTACACCCATATAAAACTCTCACTACGCGGGCAAAAGCCTTCAGCTATTCTCGGGATATCTGGTCCAGGTGTGGACCTCTCTATCTATCTTTTCAAGTATTTGTTTAACTGTAAGATAATCCAACTCGTGCAAGGCCCTGTAGCGCCATCTCGTTCTATTGGCTATTGCCTTACCCGAGCCGATGAAGTCTTTTATCTTAGTAGTTCAAAACCTTCAATCATTGCAGCGTTACATACTCACTTTAACTCTTCATTATCTGCTACAACCGCAAAAGAAATAACCCACTTTCAGGTTAGCTGTTCACGTTACGTAGCATTTGACAATGGACTAAATAAACAGCGATGGCCCACACCCTGTGAGTATCTTGAGACCAACGTTTTCTGGGCTGCCTCTTTATTGAAATGGAAAGGATTGGATATATTGCTGGAGGCTAGTCGAATCGTTCGTGAAAACGTGAAGCTTCAATATCAGATCTGCTATATCAAGCCCGAAAGTACTAATGCTGAGGTCTCGTTAACTCCTATCGACGAAGAAGGGTTTCATTGGTTTGAAAAGCCCGGCAACCTTGATGAAATACGCTCTCGTTGCTCGATTTTTGTTTCTACAAGTAAAAATGAACCGTTCGGCCTGTCAATTCTCGAGAGTCTGGCCGCTGGTCTTTGTGTGGTCATCCCTGCAGATAACGCTTACTGGGATCAAAAATTGGTCAATAGCGAAAACTGCATTAAATACCAGCCTGAAAACCCGTCTTCTCTAGCTGACGCTTTGTGCCAATTGGCTTTTAACCCGAGAACTATAGAGCGAGTCGGTCAATCAGGCCGAAAAATTGCTCAACGCTACGAGGCTTCAATCAGCTACCGACATATAGTGGAATCATTGGAAGAAACGACAAGTGAGGTTATCTCTCCTGTAAACAGGAGCTCGGTATGAACAAATCAATGATCACTATTGTGATGTACAGTGCCGGACTTTTGCTAACAAAAGCAACTTCACTTTTTATGTTGCCATTTCTGACTCATTCGTTGTCAGTCAACGAAGTTGGGCGTCTGGAGTTTCTCGCCAGTATCACAGCCTTCGCGGGACTGATCACTGGTCTGGCGATGCATGAAGCTCTATATCGATATGCTGGTGAAACAAATAACAGCAACGAACGTAAAAACATCGCTAGTGAGTTTTACACCATAGTTTGGTTAGGCAGCTTATTTTTCTTTCCCATTATTTTTGCGATTACCACGCTAACCAACAAAAGTTTTCCTGATATTACACATACAGAAGTTCTTCTGGTTGCATTGGGGCTGCTACTCAGTGCTCCTTTATCTATGGCGCTATCATGGCTCAGAGTGGAAGATCATGTGACTCATTTCGTGATGATTACCGTTGGTGGCTGTATTGTTCAGATAAGTTTGATTTTTATAGCCATAAATTTGCACTTCGGCCCACCAGGTGTGTTGTTTGCAGCTGTAATCACGCATTTCATGCAACTGTCTGCGTGCCATATGCTGGGCTATCTCCGATTTAGAATTCCAGACAGTAAGAGAGCGAAGCTCGCGCTGACTTACAGCTTACCCATTGCATTTGCCGGAGTGATTGCATTTGGGCTCAATGGTGCCGAAAAATGGGTCATCGCGGCAACGGCCTCCCTTGAATCTTTAGCCTCTTACGCGATCAGTACCAAACTTGCTCTTGCCATGTGCATACTTGTTCAGCCTTTTAATATGTGGTGGATGGGGAAGCGTTTTAGTTACCTAAAGTTTCAAGGTTGTGAAAAAACAACCCGTTTGACACACACTGGTATGGTTTGGGTGTTTGTACTGGCAAGTAATCTGTTGTTTTCCGGTCCCCTACTGATCAACTTTTTTCTTCCGGTAGAGTATTCAGATGCCGCGGCCTATCTCCTGTTTCCTTTAACTTGTGCTCTTTTTAAAGAGCTCTCTGAATTGGTCAATGTTGGGTTGCTCTACCGTCAACAAAGTCAAAGGTTACTCTCTATCAACATCCGTTCGTTGGTAATTGGAGGGATTCTGCTGGTTCTTCTTTGGAGTCTATCTATATGGGGTATTCTCATCTCGCTGCTAATCGCACAGGCCTATAAGCTTTACTCTGTCTACATCACTAGCCAAAACCTTTACCCTCTACCTTATAAACTCACCCCTTTGATGAGTTTGTTTGCATGCTATCTGTTTTTCATTGTTTTATCGCAGCAAACAGAAACCGACTATTACAGATTACTCCTCTCGATTGCAGCACCACTGATAATCGTGGTTATCGCCCTGAAAGCAGATCTTCTCCCTACGCCTGCTTCCAGTTTGCGTGCATTTGGTTTGAAGATATGGCCAAAGAGAAAATTCATAAGCTCCACTGTAAACAAAGGGCAGTTAAAGCTATGAGCAGCACTATCCGGTATAACAAGAAAACAGCTTTATTGTCTCTTTGCCTGGCTATCGTATTGACCATTATTTGGTTCAAACTTCCACATCCCGCGATAGTGTTTGTACTAGCAATGCTGCCAGTTGGAATCTTACTAGTAACCAATCAGGTTTTCTGGTTCGTTCTTCTTTTTGTTGTGTTCTCTTTTTTCCGGATTCACGAGGCTATTCCTGTCCTCTACTCGCTGAAAATTCCTTTGCTTTTGTCACTGGGGGCTTTGGCGGGACTTTGCTGGCACCTATTCATATCCAGAAAACTCGTGCCCTACTGGCATCCAACGTTAAACTGGCTGGGTGTTTTCTGGATACTAGTTCTTATCGGTTTATTTGCGGCATCAAATAGGCCAGTCGCCATTAGTTACTTCAACTCCATCTATTGGAAGATAATACTTATGTCTCTGGCGATAATGTGGATTATCAACACCAGACGTCAGCTTGAGCATGTATCTATTACGATTGTTATTGCAGGTCTTATTGTTTCTTTGATTGCACTTCAGAATGCACATTCCGGTATTGGACTTGTCGAGGGGAACAGAGTCACTATCGGGCGTCAGATAGGGTCGATGCTGGGAGACCCAAATGATCTCGCGTTAGTACTTATGTTCCCTTTCGCGTTTGCGACTAGCGTCTTCCTTAGCAAAGGATATTCGACGATCTTCCGATGTATCGCATTGCTCACTTCGATAACGCTCTTTCTCGCGGTGCTTGAGACACAAAGCCGGGGTGGACTCTTAGGAGTACTCGCAGTTGGAGGCATTTTTGTTCGCTATTACGTTCGTTCAAATATGCTTTTAGGCGCAATCACTATTCCGTTAGCCTTAGTTTTGTATTTGGTAGCGGGTATTTCAGATCGTACCTCGGGAGGCTCTGCCGAAGAAGGTATCGACGCATCAGCGATGGGTCGACTTTATGCCTGGGAGGCCGCTTTCAAAATGGCGCTGGATAATCCGATAACCGGGGTCGGATTAAATAATTTTTACTTCAACTACTTTTATTACAGTACACACTGGGATGGCTTAAACCACGCGGTACATAGTACCTGGTTTGGTGTGCTCGCAGAAACCGGATTTGCAGGCCTCATTGCTTTTGTCGCTTTTCTTGTGTCGCTCATTCGTCTCGCATCCAAAACCGTCACCAGATTAAGGGGTCAAAAGCTAGCATCACAATGCAAGACCTTTGCGTGTGCAAAAGCGGTACACGCAGGTCTTATTGGAACGGTTGTTTCCGGCACCTTTCTGACACAAGGCTTCAACTGGCCAATCTACATACTGGCTTCACTGACTATTGTTGTTGCTCAAATTGCTAGTCAAAATGAGAATAGAACAGACTGATTAACCTATCTCCTTGATTAATAAGGCTCCAAAGATGGCACGAAGTGTGTAACAGAGACAGTACGCACAGACAACATCATCTAAAGGAGCTTATATGCAATCGATAAATGTCTCCCAACTAAAAACTTGGGCTATCGAGCATCCAAATCCCCGAGTAAGGAAACTGTTTGTAATTGCCAAGCGATCCCGAACCGCTGAGCTACCGACTATCCCGTTCCTAAATGCTCTGCTTTATCACACCTACTCTATGGTAAAAAACATGCTAAGCGAAATAGCACGGATGCTTATTCATACCCCAGCCTTTAAAGGCAGAGCACTAAAGTGCGGAAAGCGGCTCTACCTTTATACAGGTGTTCCATACATATCTGGCCCTCTAACGATTCGAGTCGGAGATGATTGCCGAATCTCGGGTCAGACTACGTTTACAGGCCGCTCTTCCAGTAAATCACCTACGTTGGAGATTGGAAACAACGTAGGAATCGGTTGGCAGACGACTATCGCTGTGGGCTCGAAAGTTATCATTAATGACAATGTAAGAATTGCAGGAAGAGCCGGATTATATGGCTACCCAGGCCACCCCTTAGACGCAAGTGATCGGGCTGCTGGCAAAGCGGATACGGAACAGCAAATCGGAGATATTTGTCTTGAGCGTGATGTTTGGCTCGCAAACAACGTGTCGGTTATGGCGGGAGTCACTATCGGGCAAGGAACTATTGTTGCAGCAGGTAGCATTGTGACCAAAGATTTACCTCCTTATGTACTTGCGGGAGGAAACCCTGCCAAAGTCATTAAATCTCTAAATAAAGAAGAACTACACAACCAACTGTGCAATGAGATTCAGGAGGTATCATGAGAGACTTAATCGTGTTTGCGGAAGATTTTGGTGGTCTGCCATCAAGTACACAGCATTTGGTGAAATACATGGCGAAAGACAGAAAAGTTTTGTGGGTCAATTCCATTGGATTGAGGCAACCCAAACTATCGTTTCGTGATGGAAAGAGAGTCATCAAAAAGCTGGCTGGTTATATTCGTCAACAAGATGGACAACTGAAATCCAAACCAGAGCACAATATCACTGAAACGAATCTCCTCACTATTCCTGCACCATCATCAAAACTCAGCAGACAAATAGCCCGAGATTTAATGATTCATCAACTGTTGCCTCAAATAGAAAAAGCAGGACTCAATGACCCTATCTTGTGGTCATCCTTGCCTACGGCCGCAGATTTATGCGGTCACCTCAATGAGCATGCTGTTGTGTACTATTGTGGTGACGATTTTGCTGCGCTTGAAGGTGTGAATCATCAAACAGCTGCGCACCATGAATCTAAACTTGTGGACAAGGCAGACCTGATACTTGCGGCAAGTGAAGAGCTCGAAAGCAAGTTTCCTAGCTCAAAAACTTGTCTTTTACGTCACGGTGTTGACTTCGAATTGTTCACCAAACCATCTCAAAGAGCCGCTGATTTACCGTTCAATCCTTCTCATCGTATAGCCGGCTTTTACGGCAGTTTATCCTCCTGGTTGGATTACGACTTAATAGAAAAAATAGCCATCGCACTACCTGAATGGAAGTTTGTGTTTATTGGCCCTAACATGATGTCTGGTAACCCTCTGCCCAAACTATCAAATATCATCTACTTAGGTCCGAAACCTCATCACGAACTTCCCTCTTATTCTCAACACTGGGATGTAAGTATGATGCCATTTAAAGTCAATGCGCAGATAAAAGCTTGTAACCCATTAAAACTAATGGAATATATGGCAGCAGGTCGGCCAGTGGTTAGCACCAGCTTTCCAGCCCTTAACCCTTATCTTTCTCATATATATTGCTCCTCTCATCAAGAAGAGTTCATTCAACAACTTCAATTTGCCGCAGCAAACGGAAAAAGTAACTCATCAGAACTGATAAGTAGTCAAAGTTGGGAAAACAAGAGCCGGTTTACAAGCTGGCTAATGGAGCTACTGTGACAGAACTCAAACTCAGAATGTTGAAACTGCTCAATGCAGCATGGAGACAGAGATACGTCATTGTTATCCCGATGCTAGTACTCCCATTGGCTGGAGGGTTTGTGAGCCATATAGCTCCTAAACAGTATCGGTCTCATACCAGTATGCTGATTCAGGAAACGGCAAAGATGAACCCATTTTTGCAGGACATTGCGGTTTCTACAGGATTCAAAGAACGAATAAATGGATTAAGAACACTACTCAAAAGCCGTCATATATTGTTGTCAGTAGCAAGAGAGCAGCAACTGATAACAGAAGATATGACCTTTCAGCAGCAAGAACAGATTGTCGCTGAGTTATCAAACAGCCTGTCTGTTTCGCAGCTGGGAAATGACTACGTTAAAATAAGCCTGACGTCTGAAAACAAAGATGAGATTAAACCTCTTCTGGAATCGGTGAGTAAGCATTTTATTGAGCAGTTGCTCGCACCAGAGCGTTCTTCCATCAGAGATTCGAGCGAGTTTCTGACAATACACATTAATAAGCGAAGAGATGATCTGGAAGCTTCAGAGCAAGCACTTGCCGAGTTTCAGACAAAGAATCCCGATATCTCCCCTCCTCTTCAGCAGGAAAACTTATCGAGACTGGCAACAATGAAACAGAGCCTTGCTGAGAAAGAAGCCCTTCTTGCCGGTATTGAGAGAAGCCTGGGTTCGATTGATCAGCAACTTTCCCGTTCAAACCCCGTCGTCGGAAAGTTAGAGGAGGAGATAATAGACACTAAAAGCGAGCTCACTTTGCTAAAAGCGCGGTATACCGACAACCACAGCCTGGTTCAGAGTAAACAAAGAGATCTAGCGCGTCTTGAAACTGATCGGGCGAACCTAATCAATTCTGGTTCATCTAATCTCAACAGCGATGTTTTATGGGATATAGCCAGTACTGCAGCGCTCTCTGATATCAATGATATTCCGCCACTACTGGTAACGCAGCTTCACACCCTTCAGCAAACAAGAGCGAAATATGAAGCTCTTCAAGCTGAAACATCAAGTTTAGAAGGTATGATTGAAGAGCTTGAACAAAAAACGTTTAGATACAGTGAAAAGGCGAAAACATTATCACGTCTGCAAAGGGAAGCGACTCACAAACAAAATCTTTATGACGAACTAGTAGAACGTTACGAAATGGCTCAGTTGACAGGATCTCTGGGTATTTTTGAACAAAACAAAAGAGTGAAGATAATAGACCTTCCCTATACACCGGGCATACCAATTAACTTACCACTCGCTCTTTACGTTTTCGCTGGCTTGATTGCAGGGACAGCGCTAGGCATTGGGCTAGCCACCATAATAGAGTTGTTCGATTCTAGCTTACGTTACAAAGATGAAATAGAAGAGCTAACCAACTTACCCGTTATCTCTACCTTTCCAAACTATAGTTATCTGTCTAACTAATCAGGTTACTTGAGTATATGACGGCCACTATTTAAGTGGCCTTCAATTTGATTCTCAATCTGATAAAAACCCTTCCCCTTTAAATTATCATAAAATAAATCCATATAAAACAATAAGATAAAATTGGCACACCACATGCTCTATCTAAGTCAGGTTCACTAAAGACAAGGATAAGGTATGAACAATTACAATAATCCTAAACATGGAAAGAAAGTGATTCATGTCGTCCAGCACCTTGCCCCGGGCGGTATTGAAAATTTGGCGCTGGACTTACTCACATTTGCTAACCCAAATGACCACATATTGCTTGTCAGCCTCGAAGGAACAAAGGCTCAGGCACTTATTAACTGGCCTCGTCTAAAGCCATTTGCAGATAGGCTTGCGTTTCTAAATAAGCCTCCCGGAGTTCAAATTAGCCTGGTAAACACGCTTGTAAAAGTGTTCAAAAGCATTAAGCCGGATGTCGTACACACCCACCATATAGGCCCTCTGCTGTATGCGGGTTACGCTGCTCGATTAGCCAGTGTCCCCGTCAGAATCCACACAGAGCATGATGTATGGCACCTAGAAAGCCCTAAACACCAGAAACTACAGAAACTCTTACTCAAACTAGCACGACCAACCCTAGTGGCAGACGCGACACAAGTGAGTAAAAAATTGGCTCAAACTTTCTCGTATAAAGATTCAGTCGTGATAAAAAACGGCGTGGACTGTCAAAAATTCAAGCCGGGTTCAAAACGATTAGCACGTCAGGAGTTTGGTCTGCCAGAAGAAAAATTTATTATAGGCTGTGCTGGTCGATTACAAGCGGTCAAAGGTTTTGATAACGCAGTAAACGCGCTCTCAATGTTACCTCAAAGAGTAGAGCTCGTTATCGCAGGTGACGGTCCTGAAAGAGAATCGCTTGAAGCACTCAGTTGTAAGTTAAATCTCGATTCCAGAGTCCACTTTTTGGGCCGTGTCGATGATATGCCTCGTTTTTACCACTGTTTGGATCTCTTCTTATTACCTTCACGAAAAGAGGGATTCCCGCTCTCTCCACTTGAAGCTCAGGCCAGCAACATCCCAGCTATGGTGTCTGATGTAGGAGCATGTGCAGAAGTTATCTGCCCAAGTACAGGCATCCTTATACGTAAAGATAGCGTAACTGATATAGCCGGAAGCGTGATGAAGATGCTTGATCACAAGAGCAAGAAGTTACCAAGAGAGTTTGTTGTCAATGGGCACGATATCCGCCAGATGGTTCGTGCTTACGAAGAACTGGCCACAGGAGCGATCGCATGAGCATTATTTTGATTATGACTCTGACAATCGGCTGTATGTTGTTGGTTGTTTACCATCACCTTCTTTATCCATTACTTCTAAAAAGGTTGGCGAAGCATATGCCTGTTCAGCCTGACAAAACGAACAAACGTTCGTATAAAAGAAGGAAAGAAGATGGGCATTTACCTAAGGTAACGGTTCTTGTCCCGGCATGTAATGAGGAAAACTGGATCGCTGACAAGATCCGGAATCTTGCAAGCCTTGATTACCCAAAATCCAAGCTCGACGTCATTGTTGTATGTGACGGTTGTACAGATTCAACCGCTGATGTCGCAAAGGCCACGATTCAAGAAGCCATATGTGCCGACGTTCAATTTAAGATCATCGAACATCGCATCAACCAAGGTAAGTTATCGATACTAAACCAGATGATCCCGAATCTTGATTGTGATCTGGTTGCCCTGACCGATGTCTCTGCATTGATCTCACTTGATGCCCTCCTTATCGCATCAGAGCATTTTCAGAATCAGAAAACAGGTGTCGTTAACTCCAAATACTGCATGACCAGTGGCTCGGATAGCGGAGAAGCCACCTACTGGCAATATCAAAACCGAATCAATCTTGGAGAGTCATGTCTTGGGGCGACATTGGGGGCTCATGGTGCGTTTTACATCATTCGCCAGGAACTTTTTCAACCACTCAGGCCAGACACCATTAATGATGACTTTGTCTTGCCAATGGAGATCGTCAAACAAGGTTACAACATCGTTTATGAGACTGATTTGATTGCTGTAGAGCAAGAAACCACAAACCTCAAGGATGATTTCAAAAGACGAGTAAGGATATCTGCCGGAAATATGCAGCAAACCTTGAGACTTTTTAGCCTGTTTAATCCGCGCAGGCCTGCAATCGCCTTTGCATTCTTCTCAGGAAAAGGGTTGAGACTGTTAACACCATACCTTGTGATGATAGAGCTTTGCGGGTGTATCTATCTTCGCGAATACACTTTTTTCCAAACCGCCTTACTTACCCAACTTCTACTAATCATGTTAGCGGGCATTGTCACTCTGTTTCGCTCTCGCTTCAAAAACAAAATCAGTGATGCCTTGAGGTGTCTGTTATCTGGACATGCAGCCAACTTGATTGGAGGACTGCGATATCTTTCGGGCTCAACGGACGGGCGTTGGAAAAAAGTGAATCAGTAGGGGAAACAAAGTCATGAATACATTCAACAACACACAAACAGTATTCGTATGCAAAAGAGCGTTTGATGTACTTGTCTCATTGGTATTGCTAGCGATATTTACTCCACTACTTCCGGTGATTGCTCTGATGATTAAAAGTACGTCAGAAGGCCCGGTTATCTACGGGCAGATGCGAATCGGAAAGTACTGCCACAACAAGGCTGTTCTTTTCGAAATGTTTAAATTCCGCACCATGTATTGTGATGCAGAAGCTCGATCTGGTGCGGTATGGGCAAAGAGCAATGATCCAAGAATTACCCCTTTCGGGCTTGTCTTAAGAAAAAGTCGGCTTGATGAAATACCTCAACTGCTAAACGTACTCAAAGGTGAAATGTCTCTGATCGGTCCGCGACCAGAACGGCCTGTTTTCTATAAAAAGCTTGATGATGCAATCCCGTTTTTTGCCGAACGAACTTATGGGGTATTACCGGGTATAACTGGTCTCGCTCAGGTAAACCAGGGCTATGACAGCTGTATTGAAGATGTAAAACGAAAAGTGGCTTACGACCACAGCTATGCGCTTTGCATGGGATCGATTTTCCTTTGGTTAAAAACAGACATTCAAATTTTGTTAAGAACTGTCCTGGTGATGGTTCAGGGAAGAGGGCAATAACATGGATAACTCCACGCAAAAATCAGCTCGTTCATCTGAGAAACCGTCAAACATTCTCTTTGTTCATTATGGCGATAACTGGATTAGAGGTAGTGAAACTTGTCTTCTGAATCTAGTGAAATCTTTGGATCAAGACAAATTCAGGCCAATCGTCTGGACGAACAACATGTCACTACAGGATAGGCTCCAGGGTATTGCGCCGTGCACATTGTCATCGTTTAGTTTTCTGGCTAACGAACTAACTCCTGATGCCGGATTCTGCGATTGGTTAAAACAGATATCAAACGCAGTAAAACTCATCAGACAACATAATATTGATTTGATACATGTGAATAGCGGTGCTCCGTGTCAATGGATGGTTATTGCCAGTTACCTGACCAAAGTACCGATGGTGACGCAATTACATAGTGATTACAGCTGGAAAGACAGAGTCACTCTGGGCCTTCACATCGCTCCAATGTTGATTACCGTTAGCCGTGCAATCAGTAAAAACTTACGTCGGGAAGGCGTAACCAGCGAAAAGCTCCGTGTCATTTCCAATGGTTGTGCTCAACCTCGAAACAACCACGCTGTGCTTGATGTGAAAAGGAAACTTGGCCTGACTTCATCTGATGTTCTTTTGGTTTCGGTTGGTTCTTTGATACATCGCAAAGGAATGGATACGCTGATTAAAGCAGTTCACTCTTTAAAAGAAGAAACACGCCAATATCACTTACTTATTGTCGGAGAAGGTGAAGAAAGAGCGAATCTGGAAGCGCTTTGCCAGAAACTCGGTATCGAAAATCGCATTCATTTTGTTGGAGAGCAATCAAATGTTTATCAGTGGCTCCGTGGAGGTACTGACATATTTGTAAGCGGTGCCAGAAGTGAAGCCTTTGGGTTAGTGTTTGTAGAGGCAGCTTTTGCTTCTGTTCCAGTCATCGCACCTGAACGTGATGGCATTCCAGAAGTGTTATCAAATAACCACTCAGCACTTCTCTATAATGAAGACACAGAGCTCCCCCACCTAATCAAAAGACTTGCAGACACTCCAAGGCTTCAGCAACGCCTCTCAATAACAGCGAAACAAAACGCAGAGAATGAGTTTTCGATTCAGGCAAATACCCAAGCATTTGAAAGACTGTATATGGAAATACTGAACACCCCTGAAAAAGCGCGGCCTCGTATGGCGTCCCTGCTGCACCCTCTCAGTTACGCCATTTTTGGTGGTGTTCTGCGTCTTCTGAAGAAAAAAATGCGTTCATCTTTTACTATCAGGGAGATAACATCATGAAAATATTACTCTTCTTCCTACTCACATTATTGCCGTTGCGGGTAATATCAGCGCCTTTTGACACCTGTCCAAGCAAAGCCTATTTGTTTCAGGCGACACCTGTACAGGTATATGGGGTCAACTTAGTCACCGGTAACACAACCCTGCTTCAGGGTGATACGGGGTTAAATGCAAACATCAATGGTGTAGGCTTTGATTTCAACAGTCGGTATATCTTTGGGTATGACACTACAAATAGAGCGATAGTCAGGCTGGGAAAAGATTTTCAGGCTGAGACACTGAATACTAACGGCCTACCCACTGACCATACGTTTTTTGTCGGTGATGTATTTGAACAGCATTATTACCTTTACCGAAAAGGGAAAGGACTATTTAAAATAGATCTTCGTCCATTGGATTCAGATCCAAACGCAGTACTTGACGTTGAAAGAATTTCCACTCAAGCGGATATCAATCTAACGGATTTTGCTTTTAACCCTGTCGACAACAAGCTATATGGGACTGATAACGGTTCCGGCTATCTTTATGAGTTTGACACCAACACCGGTAACGCGACTTACGTTGGAGACACTGGTGAAAAAGGCACGTTTGGAGCCGGATATTTTGATGTAAATGGATATTACTATGTGTCCCGAAATCAGGATGGCCAAATATACCGAATAGATTTATCAGACGACTCAGTAATCTCTCAAGGAAATGTTCCTGCTATTAAGTTCGCAGACGGCCCCTACTCTAATCAGAATGATGGAGCTCGTTGTGCCAACGCTCCCGTCATTGATGAAGATTCAAATATAGACTTTGGAGATGCACCAGATAGTTACTCAACTACTCTGGCTTCCAATGGTCCAAGACACGAGTTGGATGGGCTCACATGGTTGGGTGAGAATGAACCTGATGGAGAGCAAGGTGGACTTGTTGCTCCATTGAGCGACGACAACTCCGGCATCGATGATGAATCAGGCGTTACCTTTATCACTTCTATTACTGCAGGCTTGGACGTTGCACTAGATGCACTTGCCTCCACTGAGGGCTACCTTTCTGGCTGGATAGACTGGAACCAGGATGGGGATTTTGCCGATGCGGGAGAACAAATCATTACGGATGAACTTCTGTCCTCCGGAAACAACACTATTTTCATAATTGCAGATGCGGCTGCAATTGAAGGAATTACATGGGCACGTTTCCGTTTCAGCCAGCAACAAGGGTTGTCTTATGATGGTGGCGCTCGTTCTGGTGAAGTAGAAGATTATCAAGTCTACGTAACCGCTGCAGGCTCAACAATAAGGCACTTTCCGTCAGAACAAGAAGCGGCCACAATAGCCTATGAAGACAATTGGCCTCACAAAGCTGACTACGATATGAACGATGTGGTTATCGAGTACCACATCACTGAAATACTCCATGAGAACAGTGTGAAGAAAATTCATATCAGAGGGTCGCTTCTCGCGTACGGTGCCGACTATCACAACGGCTTTGCCGTTCGCCTACAAGGATTATCCAGAGATGCAATAGATCCAATCACTACGCGCCAATATCAAAATGGTGAGTTAGTGGGAAACAGCGGTTTGGAGTCCGATTCCGAAGAAGCAATCTTTATCATTTCTGAAGATCTTAGTTCCGTGAAACAGGGGCAATGCCTCTATTTCCGAACTCAAAACAGTTGCAAGCAGAACCATAGCTTTATGTTCGAGCTACACATTAACCTGATAGAGGATGCGGAGAGTTCTGCGCTGATAGCAATGCCTTATGATCCTTTCATTTTTGCAACACCTGGGTATTACCACGGCGAGCAACTGCCATTTCAACCCGGACGCAGCTGGGAGCTACATTTACCAGATCATTCACCAACAGAGAAGTTTAATCATGCTGAGATGTGGGGACTGGGGATAGATGCAAGTAACACTTCGGAGGATACCTACTTTAAAACCAGTAATAACTTACCTTGGGCAATTTTAATTCCCGGAACCTGGAAATGGCCGGAAGAGAGAGTTGATTTACTTACAAGCTACCCTAGGTTTGCCACTTTTGCTGAAAGCGCCGGGCAAAATGGAAAAGATTGGTATCGCCTAAAACATGCAAATCAGTCTAAAACATATAACCCATAGGAGAACAGACATGAAATCGATGATGATACTTAGTCTATTATGCCTACTCACAGCCTGTGGTGGTGGAGGTGACTCTGGCGATACAAGTACTCCTGAGACAGCCCCTGATTCTTCTCCGGACAACGCATCAGACTCGACTCCGGATTCTGGAGTTAGTCCCGACGCTTTAGCAGAAGTGAGTTCGGTAACAATGGAAGAGTTGGTGATTCCCGATGGATTTAGCTTTGACACGCTAGAAACAAGGATATTAACCGTCGACCTGTCCGAATATTCTGGAGAGCGTAGCTTTATCTCACTCTATGCAGAGTATGATAGCAGCACTCTAAAACCGGTGTATCGCAGTAAGATCATTACGGCAGAACTTGTTGGTGGTGAAACAACTATTAGCTTCACTCTAAATGACGATGAGTTACCTATCGTCGCTGAAGTGTATGGGTTAACTAGCCGAACGGCATCTCAAAAGCTTATAACTTTTGCTTCAAACAGTGAGCTCTGGCAAGAGTAACTCTCCGATTAGATTATTTTCTGACAAAACAAAAAACCAGCGTCTCCGCTGGTTTTTTTAAGTCTTCGACTGGAATAACTTAAAGCGAGTGTTAAATAGTAAATCTATTCACAATATCTACGAGTTTTTCGTTGATCTTGCTGATGTTTTCCACATCTGACAGCGCTTCCTGACCATTACTCTCTATTCTGGTAACGATGTTACCAATCGCTACCATGTTTTGGCTGACTTCATTGGTGACACTGCTTTGCTGTTCCGCAGCAGTTGCTACTTGAGCACTCAGGCTATTAATTTTATCGACAAAGTTGTTCATTGTTACAAGGCTTACGGCAACTTCTCCTGCGTTGCCAGCCGTGTCTTCACAACGAAGTTTTGTTACCTTCATTGACTCAACAACATTATTTGATTTATCCATTAAACTACTCAATGCTGACTCAACTTCAGATGTACTATCTTTGGTTCTGCTCGCTAAATTTCGAACTTCATCTGCTACCACAGCGAAGCCGCGACCTTGTTCCCCTGCTCTCGCGGCTTCAATTGCAGCGTTAAGTGCCAATAGATTAGTTTGCTCAGCAATGTCTCCAATGACATTTAAGATACTGTTTATATTCTCAGTTTCAGAATTCATTTGTTGGACGTTTTCAGAAGAAACTGTTACTTCTGAAATCAATGACTCTACCGTAGATTGAGCAACTTCGACGGTTTGTTGTGACTGAACACTGGTATCATTCGCTTGTTGCGTAATTTGGGCGGTATAGCTGATATCTGACGCCATCGATTCTGCAGCTGAGTTTAGCTCTTCAATAGCAGCCACAACCTGTTCTGTTTCGCATACGTGTCGCTGTAGGTGTTCAGCATTATCTGAGGATCTCAGGCTTAATTGAGAGATGTTCTCCTGCATCTGAATGGACGATTGCCTAATTTCGTTCATCATTTCCTGAAAATTAGAAATGAACTGATTCACTCCTTGTGCAATCTCAGCAAGATCGTCTTTACCATTTATTTCGAGTCGTTGAGTAAGATCTATCTGACCTCGAGACAATCCATTAATGGTTTGCTTCAACAAAGGTATTGGACGATACACATAATGCAAAACGACCGAGTAAATTACGATAGACAGCACCAGAGCGACCAAAGTCGTTAGTATTGCGAAGTTTCTTGCGTCATCCAATTTGGAAAATGCAATAGATTTGTCCAGTTCAATCGCAATATACCAGGCGATATTCCCAATGATAATTTTATGTGAAAACAGAGTCTTATCACCATTGCTAGAAGTGTATTCTATTATGTTTTCGTTGCTGCCAATGATTTGTTGAGCAACCTCTGCGAATGTAGCTTGATCGGTTAAGGTATTCGTCGCTTCAATTTGTGGATGATTAGACGCTAATACCGCACTGTTTTGATCAAGAATAAAAGCATAAGCGCCTTCAATATCGATGGAGCTAACAATGTCATTCAATCTATCAAGTGTGATGTCCGCTATCAGAGCACCGTTAGGAATCTTTTCGGCAACGCTAACCATGGTTGTGTTAGTCGTATGATCCACATAGATGTCAGTATAGAAAACACCGTTAGCTTTCTGAGCATCTTTATACCAAAAGCTTTCTGCAGGTTTGTAACTTTGAGGGGCAACACCATTGTCCCAACCTTCCACGTTCAAATCGTTTGTATAGGCACTATTGTCACTGTATCCCACAGTGAGTATCTCTATGCCACTAGCTCGACTATAGGAGGTAAGTCTTTCTACATCACCTCCAGCATAATCCGGATTGCGTCTATAATCATCGGCCATCCCGGCAACTGATACGCCGATGTTGTTCATAAAAGTATGAACTTCACCACTTTCAGATTTGGCTCTCTTAGATGTAGAGTCAGAGATGGTTTCCTTCAGCGTATTGTATTCACTTTTGTAAGATACGTAATTAACGATACCTACAGATAGTGTGATCAGAATTGAAGTTGAGATAAGGAGAGATTTCTTAAAGCCAAGCTGCATAAGGTTACCGCCAGAAATTTTATACAAGTTTGAAGCAATATTCTTAGGCAGGCGCCTTTATTGCTATCTAATTTCAGCGATTCTACTCATTATGGCGTATTAAACTGTTACTAATATCTCAATTAGTCAATAAGTTACATTAATGTATTGATAAGTTGATCAGAACGGAATATCGATGTTAAAAAGCATGATATTGAGAGTCAGGACTGTGAAGTGGAAGTGATAATTTGTTATTTCCTATACTCCTCTAATATATTTTTAAGCTCATCAATACGTATTGGTTTGGTAATGAAGCCATTCATTCCTGCTTTTAAACACTTTTCTTTGTCACTTTCCAGGGCATGCGCTGTTAACGCAATAATCGGAGTATTGACCGACTTTCTTCTGAGTAACTCTGTTGCCTTCAACCCATCCATAATGGGCATAGATACGTCCATAAAGACTAAATCAAAATATTGATTGGTTTGAGTTTGATCCAGTAATAAGTTTACCGCCTCTCTTCCGTCACAGGCGAGTTTTACTTTATGCCCCAATCTTTCAAGTAACAGTTGAATTACCTTTTGGTTGGTTTTGTTGTCCTCTACTAAGAGAATACTTTTATTTTCAGTACAAGGCATACCTGTATCCGAGCAAGTCTCTTTAGCAACTGAGTTAATTCGAACCACAGGCAGGTCAACTTGAAAAATACTTCCCTGACTTAATCGGCTAGTCACAGATATACTCCCGCCCATTAAATCAATTAAATGCTGAGTGATGGTCAAGCCAAGACCGGTTCCGCCATATTCGCGGGTAATTGAGCTATCTGCTTGTTGAAAGGCATTGAACAAGTATTCAATTTTCTCTTCTGCAATACCAATTCCGGTATCAGCCACTTCGATTCGAATTTTATCCTTTTCGATCATTGCTATAGTGATATCAACCGAACCGTTAGACGTGAACTTAACTGCATTACCCACCAGATTAAATAACACCTGTGTCAATCTTACTGGATCGATATGAATATGCTCGGGTATCTCAGACCCTATAGTTAAGTTAAGAGACACGCCTTTTTTGCTCGCATGTGCTCGATGGTGGTCGATACTATTGGAAATCACTTCTGGCAAATTTGCCTGTTGTGCATTCAGCGAAAAATGTCCGGATTCGATTTTTGATAGGTCGAGAATATCGCTGATAAGGACGTTCAGTAGTTCCGCTGACGATTCCATTTTACCGAGCAATTCATATTGAGACGGCGATATTTTGTCACCCTGTAACACATCCACGTAACCAAGAATGGTGTTCAGAGGTGTTCTGATCTCGTGGCTCATCACTGCCAGAAACTCAGATTTAGCATTGCTCGCTTTTAACGCTTGCGCACGGGCTCTTTCGAGCTCAAAAATTTGCGCTTTCTTGTCAGTGATGTCTTTCGCAGAACCTCGGTATCCTTTGTAGGTTCCGTAATCATCGAAATAAGGTTTACCGCTAACACTAATATACCTGTTTCCATCTAACTCTACTTCAATCTCTTCAAATGGTGCTAATTGGCTTGTCGCCACAGCGATAGTATGAAGTCCTCTGGGTTTTGTTACCTTAGCTAAACCATCCAGAATGTTTTCATTAACTTTCACAATTGAAGATCGTGATGAAGTTTGATAACGAATATTTAAGTTGCTATCTGTTTCCCATAACCAGTCCCCTACAGACTGAGCAAAATCAATAAATCGTTGTCGGTTGTCCGCCAACTCTCTTGTTCTTGCAGTCACCAGTTGTTGCAGTTTTTCTTTCTGGTCGATGTCGTGAATAGCTCTTTCGACGAGAGGCATTAATCGGGTTAAGGTGTTTTTAGACTCAGTATTTAGCTGCCCTTTTTTACTCCCTACGAGTACGATGACGGATTCACTGACTTCGGACGATACACCACAAATTAGAGCAGATTGAATAGAGTTCTTTACTCTGGAGTCAAAGCTTTTAAAAAATTCGGTTTGTCCGGGATCAAATAAAACGATGCACTCACCAAGGATCGCTCTGGTGAATTTGGAGTCTTCTTTCCAAACCGTATTTTCAAATAAAGGATTGGTACACAAGAAGGTATTGTAAGATGTTCTGCTATCACTTTTTACGAGAACTAAAGCATTGTCGAAATGAATGTACTTCTTGAGTACTTTAAGAAGAGCGTTGAATATTTGATGTCTGTTTTCTGCACCACTTAAAGAAGTAATAGCAGAGAGAACCGCATCACTTTCCTCAGCGAGTTTCCGCTCTCGGTAACGACTTTTTTCTAACTCTACCAGTGCTTCCTGAAGCTCTTCGTTTTTAAAATCATTCATAGTGGTTTGCTTTAGAATAGAAAATGGCCGAGGAAACCATCAAATTCCCATGAGCATTCTCTCCGTTGATAAAACAACCTTGCTCTCCAAAGGTAAATGGGCAGATAAAGGGGTGATTTCCGTATGCTTTTGCCATTGATTCATACACCTTATCGGCCTTATCCAGGATGATACTCATAGAGCCCGCACAAAAAATGTTTACTCCTCCGAATAAAGAGATATCGGTTGGGTGAGCATTAATGGCTGATTGAGTCACCATGCCGGCCCTTTTTATCAGTTGCTCTTTACCGCCAGCCAAAAGGTGCACACGATCACCTTCATCTATGTTAGTAAACAGAGGTATGCCGTCAGGAGTAATATCTAATGGATGGGAGAGCTTAAAATACGGAGACCCAAAAACTTCTCCGGCAACCCTTCCCAGAGGATAGATCGCTGTTAGTTTTTTATAGTCCCCCTCTTCTACCACCTTAGAAAAATGCGCTTTTACCCAGTTGGAATAGACATCACTTGCATTTTCGCCATCGATTTCTAGTAGTGTTCGACCACTGGTTTTAGTGGCAATGCCTTGAAAGTCGGTTGGAAAATGGCCAGAACTAAACGCGGTTGAAGATTGCACTGAGGAATAGAGTACCGAAACAGACAATCCAGAATGGCTGTATTGGTTATCACAAAGGATGCTCCATTTGTTTTCCAGATTATTATCTGCTGCCGAGCCACCGATAAGGTTAACGTTTCCTCCAAGTCTGCTTTCAATCGATTCAACCAGACCCTCTTCGTGACCAATAGTCGAGTGAAGAATCACGAGACTTGGCAATTCTCCTATTCTATTTGCTTGTTCAATGGCTCTATCTAATGTTTTTTGCGCTAACTCTGATATGTCTTGCTGTGAACACTCTTTCGCTGGGAAGTGTTCTAACGCACTACCAAATCCAGCTAATTGAGAGTTATCGAAAAAGGCAAGAATTGCGACAACAGGGCCTTCGTGGTACCCCTCATCCGTTACAACACCCTGGAAGGAGCTACAACCTTGGATTATGGATTCTGAAAACGTGCCAGACAACGCACTAGAAAGGAGAGGAACAGAATACTCCTCCGTGTAATAACAAACGATGAATGCAGGTCGATCTGAACCTAGCTTCTTCGCTATTTCTGCTACCGCTTCTGATTCACTTCTATTGTGACTAAAACAAGAGTGGAGCTGCATAATCGTAAAACCAATATATCCTTTATCGGTGGACACTCAAAAGAGTTGTAGCGATATAGTATATAACACTGTAATTGATGGAAAGTTCAAATTATTGATTAAGGTTAACTATGATGCTTTCTGCAGTATTTTCATCTTTGATTTTCAACTGAGCCATATTACTTTGCAGTAGGATCGTTAAAGATCCTTGTTGCTGCATCAGAAGTCCCTCTCCTTTTGTTAACTCAACATTAAGCTTTAGATCACCACTAACTTTAGACTTGTACTCTTTTAAATCTTCATTCCAAATGAACTCCAATTGATGTCCATCAATGTGGCTAATGCATGCTTTTTGGGGAGTACAGTCTACAACCGTCTGAAAGTGCACAAAAGTTCGCCAAAAGAAAGCTGTAATTAAGACAATCATCATGATTAATATATGTACTAATCGCTGTTTTGTTAGTCGTTCGGCTGCCATTTTTATATCCGTGATGCAACAAGCTTCAAAGTTTTAGAAATAAATGTTCTAACAATCAAAAAATTAGAGGTTAACTCATTGTCATTAAAATGTTAAATCCATTATCATTGTGAGGAATATGTTATTTATCCTAAGGGAAATTACAGGAAATTCTAACTCATCAGCGCATATTCCTGTAATTCCTAAAATAGCATTCTGACATTGAAGTCGTTTAATAAGTAAAGTAGTCAATCATAAACTGGAAGCATGATAATGAGCCAAGTAAATCAGCTTGAGCACAATTACAACTATACCGTCGTACGTCAATTCACCCTGGTAACAATACTATGGGGAATTGTAGGTATGGCCGTTGGTGTTCTTATTGCTGCTCAACTCGTCTGGCCACAGCTAAATTTCGATACGCCGTGGCTTACATATAGTCGTTTACGCCCGCTTCATACGAACGCGGTTATTTTTGCATTTGGTACCAGTGCACTGTTCGCAACCTCTTATTACGTTGTGCAGCGTACATGTCAAACGCGCTTGTTTGGTGGAGTTTTAGTCCCGTTCACATTTTGGGGATGGCAGGCGATTATTCTCTCTGCAGCCATCACACTACCTTTGGGATATTCAACAGCGAAAGAATATGCAGAGCTTGAGTGGCCTATCGATATCGCAATTGCGGTAGTTTGGGTAGCTTATGCGGTCGTGTTCTTTGGTACGTTAATTAAAAGAAAAACATCTCATATTTATGTAGCAAACTGGTTCTTTGGTGCGTTTATCATCACCGTAGCAGTTCTGCACATCGTTAACAGTGCAGCAATTCCGTTATCTGGTATGAAGTCATATTCAGTATATTCTGGTGCTGTCGATGCCATGGTTCAGTGGTGGTATGGTCACAACGCAGTAGGTTTCCTACTGACTGCAGGTTTCCTAGGTATGATGTACTACTTCGTACCTAAGCAGGCTGAACGTCCTGTCTACTCTTACCGTCTGTCTATCGTGCACTTCTGGGCGCTTGTTTCTCTATACATTTGGGCCGGCCCTCACCACTTGCACTACACTGCGCTTCCAGACTGGACACAGTCACTGGGTATGGTGATGTCTTTGGTACTATTTGCACCGTCATGGGGTGGTATGATCAACGGTATCATGACACTTTCTGGTGCATGGCATAAACTTCGCTACGACCCTATTCTACGTTTCCTAATTGTTTCGCTTTCTTTCTACGGTATGTCGACCTTTGAAGGTCCGATGATGTCGATTAAGACCGTTAACGCCCTGTCGCACTACACAGACTGGACGATTGGTCACGTACACTCTGGTGCACTTGGTTGGGTAGCGATGGTTTCAATTGGTTCTGTATACCATCTGATTCCAAAACTGTTTGGTCAGGAAAGAATGTACTCTGTAAGCCTTATTAACGTTCACTTCTGGCTTGCTACAATTGGTACGGTTCTTTATATCGTTGCTATGTGGATCTCTGGTGTAATGCAAGGCCTTATGTGGCGCGCAGTAAACGCAGACGGAACACTAACATACAGTTTCGTTGAATCTGTACAAGCTTCTTACCCGTTCTACACAGTTCGCTTTATCGGTGGATTAATCTTCCTGTCCGGTATGTTCCTGATGGCTTATAACGCATATAAGACCATTAAAGCACCTAAAGATAGCCTTAAAGCTATCGAACAACCGGTATAAGGAGGTTATAGAATGAGTTCCAATTCAAATAATCGCCATGAAATTGTCGAGAAAAACGTTGGTTTGCTGGCCATTCTTATTGTTGTAGCCATCAGCTTCGGTGCATTAGTAGAAATTGTTCCGCTAATGTTCCAAAAACAAACGAATGAACCGGTTGAAAACCTAAGACCTTACACAGCGCTTGAAATGGAAGGCCGTGATGTATATATCCGTGAAGGATGTAATACTTGTCACAGCCAGATGATTCGTCCTTTCCGTGCTGAAACAGAGCGTTACGGTCACTACTCAGTAGCTGGCGAATCTGTATGGGAACACCCATTCCTATGGGGTTCTAAGCGTACAGGTCCAGATCTAGCTCGTGTAGGCGGACGTTACTCTGATGAATGGCACCGCGTGCACCTAATCGACCCACGTGCGCTTGTTCCTGAATCAAATATGCCTGGTTTCCCTTGGCTCGAAGAGAATGTTCTTGATGGTGAATTAACGCCTAAGAAACTTCAGTTGTTCCGCGATCAGTTTGGCGTTCCATACACTGATGAGCAAATTGCAAATGCTAAGAAAGATGTTGAAGGCAAAACAGAAATGGATGCTCTGATTGCTTATCTTCAGTCTCTTGGTCATGCGATGAAGTAAGGAGAATAGATATGGATATTGGTACGTTCCACGGTCTTTGGACTCTTACTTTATTTATTAGCTTCCTTGGTGTGGTTTGGTGGGCTTACGGTAAGAGCCGTAAATCCCGTTTCGATGAAGATGCGAATCTTGTCTTCGCTGATGAACCACCAAAACCTGAAAAATCAGAACAAGGAGTGAACAAATAATGACAACTTTCTGGAGTCTATGGATTATTTTATTAACGCTCATCACTCTGGTTGGCTGTGCGGTCATTCTGGTTTGGTGTCTACGCGATAATATGGGCGTTCCTGACGGTGAAGATATGGGACATGAATACGATGGTATTCGTGAACTCAACAGTCCACTACCAAAATGGTGGAGCTATCTTTTTGTCGGAACATTTATTTTTGCTGCTATTTATCTGGCGCTATATCCTGGCATGGGTAACTTTAAAGGTTTCCTTGGCTGGACTAGCTCGGATCAGACAGTGACAACGCTTGCACAGTCAAAAACTTCGATTGCTGACTCTCAGAGCAACAAACAGCTCGATCAGTATGCTCGTGAGTTAGGCGAAGCCGAAGAGTACTTTGGTGAAGCATTTAAACGTCTGGCATACAAAGAAGATGGCAGTGGCTTCCGCTCTATCCCTGAGATTGCTCAGAACGAAGATGCAATCAAGGTAGGTCAGCGTTTGTTCTTACAGAACTGTTCACAATGTCACGGTTCTGATGCACGCGGTCAGAAAGGTTTCCCTAACCTTGTTGACGATGCATGGCTATATGGTGGTGAACCTGAAGCGATTCTGACAACCATTATGGATGGTCGTATCGGTCAGATGCCACCGTGGCAGGCAGCACTTGGCGATGATGGTATTCGCGAAGTGGTTACCTATACACTTAGCCTGTCTGGCCGTAAAGTCAACGCTCGTGAAGCTGCGGCTGGTAAGAAACGCTTTGTCGTTTGTGCTGCCTGTCACGGCACAGATGGCAAGGGTAACCCTGCAGTCGGTGCACCGGATCTGACAGACAAATACTGGCTATTTGGTGATTCACGTGCAGAGATCACTGCAACGGTCGCAAACGGTCGTTCTGGTGTAATGCCTGCATGGAAAGACATTCTGGGTGAAGACAAAGTACAGCTAGTTGCTGCTTATGTCTGGAACCTAAGAAACGCTGAGAAATAATCAAACTTAAGCCCCATAACATGGGGCTTTTCTTGATCTGTTCCTAATTTTTATATTTATTGTTTTTTTAAGCCCAATATTTAACATGAATCAATGTTAAATTCATAACTCTTTCAGTCGTAGAGATTTTTTATGGTTAAGCCTTGGTATAAACAGTTCTGGCCCTGGTTTCTTATCGCATTGCCTCTTTGTGTTGTTATCGCCAGTTTTACAACACTCGCTATTTTTTCTAAAAATTCCGTTAACCTGGTTGCTGAAGATTATTACAAAAAAGGTAAAGCAATTAATATCGATCTGTCTCGCGTAAACGCAGCGAGCGGACTAAAGATAAAAGCTTCCGTTCATACCGAAGGGAATCAAGTCATTGTTGATTTTGATAAAGGGGAATTAAACCATTACCCTGCCCTGAATGTAATTTTTACCCACCGTACACTCGCTAATCAGGACTTTCATGTCCTGCTTAGTTCAGATGCGAATGGTGTTTATCGCCATACTCTTGAAGAACAAATTACTGGTCCTTGGTTTGTAGAGTTAGAACCTCACACTAAAGAGTGGCTTGTACAGGGAAAAGTAACATTCCCATCATCTACGCCTACAGCACTTTCTAAATAACAAACGCAGGGATATTCTATGTCAAAGAGCTGTTATCACTGCGGTGAACCGGTTCCCGATAACACGCATTTTCATATTGAAATACTAGGCGAAGTTCGGGAGATGTGTTGCCCTGGATGCTTTGCTGTAGCAGAAACCATCGTAAATAGTGGACTGGTTAGTTACTACCAATATCGAACGGAACTTGCAGACAAAGCAGACCTTGTGCCCGAACAACTGCAAGCGCTGGTCAACTATGATAATGAAGAGGTTCAGTCGGAGTTTGTTCGCAAATCCGATAATCAATCCGAAGTGACACTGTCATTAGAGGGTGTTACTTGTGCTGCTTGCGCCTGGCTAATTGAAAAGCAGATGAATGATAAGCCAGGTGTCGATTCAATCCGAGTAAATACAACCACTAACCGTGCCATCCTTCGTTGGGATAACACGCAAGCAAAACTGAGTGAACTCCTCTCTTCTATTCATCACTTGGGATATAAAGCAGCACCTTTTGAGGCCGATGCCTACGAGGCTTCCTACCAGCAGTCCATGAAACAATACCTTTACCGCCTTGGTGTTGCTGGCATAGCTACAATGCAAGTAATGATGCTTGCTGTCGCCCTCTATTTTGAAATGTTTAGCGATCTTGACGCAGAGTTTAAGCAGTATTTTAGGATTGTTAGCCTGATTTTTGCTACTCCTGTTCTCTTATATTCTGCTCTACCGTTTTACCTAAATGCATGGCGAAGCATTCGAGGCCGTACTTTAGGCATGGATGTCCCGGTATCTATCGCATTAATATTTGCCTATATAGCAAGCTTTGTAGCCGTTGTTGGTGAAAAAGGTGAGGTGTTTTTCGAGTCGATCTCAATGTTCACTTTCTTTTTGCTACTTGGCCGCTTTCTCGAAATGCGAGCGAGACGTAAAGCCGCAGCAGCCAGTGCCAACCTTCTGAAGCTGATCCCTGCAATGGCGACAAAGATCGATGGTTCTCAGGTACCGGTGAAGACCCTTAAAAAAGGAGACAAGATACGCGTTCTTCCTGGCGAACATATCTCCGCAGATGGCGTTGTTCAGAAAGGCCGTATTCATGTAGACGAGTCAATGTTAACCGGAGAATCCATCCCTGTAGTAAAGAGCGTTGGTGATCAGGTCTATGCTGGTACTTTGAACACGGATGAATCTTTTGAGCTGGAAGTGACTCAAAGTAAAGCAGAGTCCATGTTGTCCAACATTGTACGCCTTCAGGATGAAGCTCAGCTATCAAAACCTAAGGTTGCAGAAATTGCAGATATCGTCGCAAGGTACTTTGTTGCTGCGATTCTGATTATTGCAGCAGCAACCTGGTTCTACTGGCAGCAAAACAAACCAGAAGACGCTTTCTGGATCATGCTTGCTGTGCTGGTAGCCACTTGCCCTTGTGCCCTCTCGCTAGCGACTCCGACCGCCATTACTTGTGCTACCTCCAGACTTGGTGATCTCGGTATTTTGCTTAGAAAAAATCATGTGTTTGAAACGCTTTGTAAGGTAAACCATCTTGTCATAGACAAAACAGGAACCCTAACCGAAGGAAAAATAGAGATCGATTCGGTCGAAGTATTCAATGGCTTTGATGAATCACTGGCGTGCGCTATAGCTGCTACAATGGAAAAACACGCGAATCACCCCATAGCAAAAGCGTTCAATAAGTTTGATACACTCGATGTTGACGTTGATAGTGCTAAAAACATTATCGGGTCCGGAGTCAGTGCGAACTGGAATCAAAAGGAATGCCGTATTGGTAATGCTCGTTTTGTTTTATCTAACGAACAGATCCGTGATTCAGCATCAGTATACCTGTCCGTCGATGGTGCGCATGTTGCCACTTTCAAATACAGAGACCCTATTCGCAATGAAAGTATCAATTTTATTTCCAAAGTGTCTAACGCAGGTATAAAGACAACGTTATTAACTGGAGATACAGCAGTTAACGCTGAACATGTTGCAAAAGAGATTGGTATCGACTCTGTAGTAGCAGACGCCTCACCTACGGGAAAACTGGATTACTTAAACAGTCTTGAAAGTGACGATATTACTTTGATGGTCGGTGACGGAATTAACGATGCACCAACTCTGGCTGGAGCGCACTTGTCTGTTGCAATGGGTGGAGGCACTGACATAGCAAAAGCATCAGCGGACATGGTTTTGTTAGGTGATAAATTGGATAAATTGTTAGCAGCCCGTCAACTTGCATTGAAAACCCGCAGTATAATCAGACAAAATCTACTTTGGTCTCTTGGATACAATGTTCTTATTTTACCTTTAGCAGTAGCCGGACTCGTTGCCCCTTATATTGCGGTTGTAGGAATGTCTGCCAGCTCAATCATCGTAGTTTCGAACTCTTTAAGGTTGTTAAAACAAAATGGCTAGTCTTTATATTCTCATACCAATTGCAATAGTGTTCGTTTGTCTGGCGGTGGCTGTTTTTATTTGGGCTGTAAAAAGCGAACAATTTGAAGATCTTGAACGTCATGGCTCAAACATCCTGTTCGACGAAGACGATAAAGTAAAAGATAAAGATGATAACTAACGATTGGTTAGGCGCTTTCATGATAGGTGTGCTGGGTTCAGCACACTGCATGGGAATGTGCGGTGGCATCGCATCAGCGATTGGACTTACTTCTGATTCTAATAGCGGGAAAGTATTAACTCCGCTTTTCTATAATACCGGACGACTACTGAGTTATGCTCTGACGGGCGCTATAGTCGGTGGCGTTGTTGCAAGTGCGTCACAGATCGCCACTGATTTTGCAGCACTAAACTGGCTTAGGTTACTTTCAGCCATCGTGATGATTGTTTTAGCACTCTATATTGGTAATTGGTGGCAAGGTTTACTCGCTGTAGAAAAGCTTGGCCAGCATATTTGGAAGTACATTTCTCCGCTTACGACCAGACTTCTACCACTAAAATCACCGGCTCATGCCATTCCGCTCGGGTTCTTGTGGGGTTGGCTACCATGCGGGCTTGTCTATTCAACATTAACCTGGGCAGCAGTCTCAGGAAGTGCTTTAAATGGCGCCATCATCATGCTGGCGTTTGGGGCAGGAACATTACCTGCAATGCTGGCCGTTGGCGTTGGTGCAAGTTATCTGACCAAGATTAAGAACTCTACCCTATTTCGACAAATAGGTGCGGCAATTTTGCTCGCATATGGTGTATTCATCATTACTGAAACAGTACGACTTTTATAACACTTTTGATATCTTTCTGTAATCGTAAGGTTTTTTTAGCTGTCCTTTACGGTATTGCAATGCTAAAATATTGATGTATATCAAATAGTGACTTGGAAGTTATGATTTCGGAAAAACCAGCTACAAAAAGAATTCAATCCGGTGGTTGTGCAATTCATTGCCAAGACTGCAGTATCTCTCAGTTGTGTATCCCGTTTACACTTAATGAATCAGAGTTAGACCAACTTGATCAAATTATTGAACGAAAAAAGCCTATCCAGAAAGGACAAGAGCTATTTAAAGCTGGTGACGAACTAAAGTCATTATATGCTATCCGTTCAGGAACCATTAAAAGCTACACCATCACTGAACAGGGTGACGAACAGATAACAGCGTTCCATCTTGCAGGCGATCTGGTTGGATTTGATGCCATCAATGGAAATGCTCACCCCTCTTTCGCACAAGCTTTGGAAACATCCATGGTTTGTGAAATCCCTTATGAGATCCTTGATGACCTGTCTGGAAAAATGCCTAAATTACGTCAACAAATCATGAGATTGATGAGTAGCGAAATTAAAGGTGATCAGGACATGATTCTGCTACTTTCAAAGAAAAATGCAGAAGAGAGACTGGCAGCATTCCTGTTTAACCTTTCGACTCGATTCTCTCAACGCGGATTTAGCCCAAGGGAGTTCAGGCTAACAATGACGCGTGGTGATATTGGTAACTATCTTGGTTTAACCGTTGAAACAATCAGTCGACTACTGGGACGTTTCCAGAAATCTGAAATCCTGAGTGTTAAAGGTAAATACATCACTATTCTGGACCATGATGAGCTGAAAATTCTGGCTGGAATTTCACCTGAAGAGTGACACCTCAGTCAGCACTCAATTTCAATAGATAAATACCCGAAGTGGCTCGACTAAGAGCCACTTCATGTTTCTGCCTATCCTACTTCTATTTTGCTAAAAATTTCACTCTAAATAAGCTACATTTAAGTTGAAGGAACGATTTAACTCTTTGGTTCTTCTCCATAAATAAGGAGCTTTCATGAGTATTTACAACAAGATTCTGGTCGTTGCGGACGTCAACAATGAAGCCCAGTCAGCACTAGCGAGAGCAATGCAGCTGGCTCGTAAGAGCACCTCGAAAAGCCATATCACTTTCTTCCTGTCTATCTACGATTTCTCTTATGAAATGACATCGATGTTATCTAGCGATGAAAGAGATGCAATGCGTCGTGGTGTAATACAGCAACGTGAAACCTGGATGAGAGAAGTTGCCGCTCCCTATATAGACGATACTGTTGATTTTGATGTGAAAGTTGTCTGGCACAACCGACCATACGAAGCCATTGTCTCTCAGGTGTTCTCTGGTAAGCATGAGATTTTGATTAAGGGTACAAGAAAACATGATGTGTTAGAGTCCGTTATCTTCACCCCAACTGATTGGCACTTGTTAAGAAAATCACCTTGTCCGGTGCTTCTGGTGAAAAATCACGAGTGGCCTGAAAATGGCAACATTGTGGCTTCAGTACATGTCGGTTCAGAAAACCCAACGCATATTGATTTGAATGACTGCATGGTTGAACAGTTAAAGAACTTATGCCGACGTTTAGATGCAACCCCGTATTTGGTGAACACCTATCCGGTTACGCCAGCCAACATTACCATCGAATTACCAGAGTTTGACCCCGCTACTTATACAGACGCGGTCCGCGGCCATCACCTGAAATCCATGAAAGCCTTAAGACAGAAGCATGGAATAGAAGAAGAAAACACCCGAGTGGAGCAAGGATTACCCGAAGATATTATTCCTGCCGTTGCCAGTGAACTTGATGCGGGTCTTGTCATTTTAGGTACAACAGGTCGCACCGGTTTATCGGCTGTTTTCATCGGAAACACCGCAGAACACGTAATAGATAAAATTAATTGTGATGTGTTGGCACTGAAACCGGCCGGATACATCAGTCCTCTTGACCCGGAAAATGTTGAATAGCCAAGTATTTTCTTCAAGAAATCCCCGGCCTTAATCGTCGGGGATTTTTTATAACTGGAATATCCAAAAATTATCCGTATCATACCCTCTCCGAATTGTACAAGGTTACGACAGCAACATTATGACTGAACAGAATCAAGAGCGTACCAAAGCTCAGCAATATAACTTCAATAAGCTACAAAAGCGTATTCGCCGCAACACGGGTCAGGCTATCGCTGATTTCAACATGATTGAAGAAGGTGACAGGGTAATGGTATGCCTATCTGGCGGTAAAGATAGTTTTACAATGCTGGATATCTTAATGAGCCTGCAAAAGAGTGCTCCAGTTTCTTTCGAGCTAATCGCTGTAAACCTTGACCAAAAACAACCAGGCTTTCCTGAACATATTCTTCCTGAGTACCTGAATAGTCTTGGTATTGAATACAAAATAGTAGAAGAAGACACCTACTCGATTGTTCAAGATAAGATCCCTGAAGGCAAAACAACTTGTTCGCTTTGTTCACGTCTGCGCAGAGGCATCTTATACCGCACAGCTAAAGAGCTCGGTGCTACTAAAATTGCTCTTGGTCACCATCGTGACGATATTCTAGAGACTTTGTTCCTGAACATGTTCCATGGCGGCAAAATGAAAGGTATGCCACCAAAACTGGTATCTGACAATGGCGAACACGTTGTAATTCGACCACTTGCCTATTGCCGCGAAAAAGACATCATCAAGTACGCTGATATGCGTGAGTACCCTATTATTCCATGCAACCTTTGTGGCTCTCAGCCAAACCTTCAGCGCCAAAACATCAAGCAGATGTTGAATGCATGGGACAAGCAATTCCCGGGTCGTATTGAAACCATGTTCAGAGCAATGCAAAACGTTGTTCCTAGCCATCTAGCCGATTACGAACTATTCGACTTCAAATCAATCAACCGAGATTCAGGGGTCATTAATGGTGGTGATATCGGCTTTGATAAAGAAGAGTTTCCTGCTCAATCACCAAATAACGATGACGTTGTAGAGTTTGACCCTTCTCTCCAGCTGGATGTCACAAACCTATAAGCTTTCGAGCAGACTAAAAAAACGGGCTTTAAAAAGCCCGTTTTTTGTTGGAAGTGGATTACCCTATTTTGCAGAAGGCAACCAGGGTAAAATTCTTTTTGTTTTATACGGTAACTCTAAATACCCATCTGGAGCTATGTCGGCTAGCAAAATACGCGCGCGTCCGTTCTCGATAGGAACACTCTTACCGTTGGAAAGCATGACATTCCCCTCCTGCTCAGCGAACTCCAGAGTTACTCCCTCTACATCAGGTGTAAAGAAACTGGCAAACATACCTCCTAGAGATTCCAGTATCTCCTGCATTTGAGGTAATAGAGGTTCAAGTTCCTGATACGATACTTTTCCTTCTAACTGCTTCTTACCCATCACTACGACAGAGTAATCACATCGACGATCCTGTGGGGTTTGAATGAAAACTAGCGGGTTGGCTGACTTTAAATTGCCGTCCAGTGGTACCAGTACCTCGTTCACATCACTGATGCTTAACTCTTCGTAATGCTGCTCTTTTTCCATCCAAGCTTTTTTAATCTCGCATTGAGTTTTATATTCAGCATCATTGAAAAATATAGCTACTTTCACATCGGTGAACTGTTCTTCAGCATTATATTTAAGCTGCGAATACAGCTTAGAGTATGTGAACATATATTCCTGAGCATTGACGCTAGGAGCCAATAAACACAAGCTGGCAGCGAAGGTACAAAGTCTTTTTATCATTATTGGGTCGTCCAGTATTTTTTATTCACTCGAATCATGGCCTGTAGATCATCAACATAATCCTGGCCTCGTTCAGAGTATCGTAGCAATCCTTGAGTGAGCTTAATCGCAGCATTGGTGTCGAGGAGGCTACTTCCATCTTTCACCAGGTCTGCACGAATTTGTCTTAGCTCACGATAAGCGTTGTTTCTATTTACGTTCATGAAGTAAGCATGAACAGAAGCGTTGACGGAAGGAAACTTTGCAACTTCGTGGGTTGCGCCTTCACTCCTCTTCAACGGAACAAGTCCACACCCTTTGCTATAACACCATTGTCCAAAATAGTTATTAGCTTCAACCGCGAACCGAGATGTTCCCCAGGCAGATTCATTCGCTGCTTGTGTAAGAACAAGTGCTTCAGGAAGCACGTTGACCTTAATTAAAGCTTGATCGAACCAGTCTGAAGTTATTTCCGTTTCAGGTAAATCTACTTTATAGCGCTCTGAAATACGACCAATGAACTGAATCTGCTCTTCTGTAAAAGATCGAAACGAAATCAGTTTCTGCATCGCACTCAACTGATTTCGTTCATTTTCGATGCGCTCATTTTCTACCTGAACTCCAGTACGCATATAATCAAAAAATGCAGCTTTCTTTTGGCTCACATCCGTAATTGAAGAGAAATCAGGACGCTCATCCAGCGTAATGTCCGTTGGTTCTTCTGCCTTCTCTTCTTTAATAAAGGGATAAAAAATAGCGATGACCAGAAAAATGGCCACCGCTAACTGAATTAGTTTACGCATTAAAAATCTGAGAGTCCTTCGAATCGTTATTCTCTTTATCTTCGGAGTCTGAAGGCCCTGCGTCATCTTCATCATCACTATCGTCGTCATCATTAACTTCGTTTGTGGTGACTATCTTTAACGTTATGCCAAACATATTCCTGTAAATAATGCCCTTTACATGGAAAAACATAGGCAATACAAGAATCAAAAGAAACCCATAGAAAACTGCAGCGGTCACAAATGCTAGCATCATGACTAGGTACAGAGTTGCCACTGGAAACAACTTTTTGTTCACGGCTCTGAGTGAAAGAAACAGTGAACGCATCGGTGATACTCTTTTTTCACAAATCAGCAGTACAGCATTACTAAAGGCAATTGAAAAGTACATGGAAAGTAGTGGCAATAACATTCCAGCGATACCTTGCAACAGCAAACCAGCCAGTGTCGCAACAATCACAGGAATGGTGAACTGAAGCCCCTTAAAGATATGTCTCGAGTAGGTCTTCAACCCTGCCGCATGACTCATCGCCATCAGACTGACACCAGCAAAGATGGGTGCGCTTACCACTTCATAACTGAAATTTGCAACAAATACGGCCTGAAATACATTCGGGTCTAGTGTTTCAGGGTTTTGAATCATCTCTATGATTTGCCACGGGTCGCCAATCTGCATCTGTAGTGCAGTATAGAAAATGGCAGCCTGTACCAGCAAAAGGAAAAGGATAGCTGGTGAGAAAGAGAGGAAGTTTCGCAGTGTAAATTTCCACGCCTCCTGAAGCACAGGTATTACTTTTAGTTCATAGTCACCGGATAGCGCTTTTTCAACAGAACCACCCAGATTGAATGTTTTATCGACACTTTTGTTCATATATACATCCGAGGCTCAACTTAACTCAGCCTCTAAATTAAAGATGTTTCACAGTATACTGAATTGTTAAGCTTTCTTAAAAGCTTATCTAATTGTGAAAATGTTAAATTATACTAATTGCTCATTCATTCCTCAGGTTTTGCTGCTTCTATCCATCCCTGTATCTCTTCAGAAACAAAATAATTACAAGAAATTGTTGTAAAAATACTTTATTACGAAATAAACGCGTACTATGATTCACGCAAACTTTGATAGGTAGAATTATCTTCGATTCTATTACACTCGCGTTTTCGCATATTTTTTTAGGAGGTGAGAGGAATTGGAAAGAAAAATGAGTTCTGGGCATCCAGTTGTAAAACTGGAAAACGTGTCTAAAAGCTTTGATGGAAAACAGGTAATTAGCGCATTAGACCTTACGGTGAATGATGGTGAGTTTTTAACCATCTTAGGACCGTCAGGTTGCGGCAAAACTACAGTATTGCGAATGATAGCTGGGTTCGAAACCCCAGATAGTGGCCGCATCATACTTGATAATGATGACGTTACCGAAGTTCCATCAGAAACACGTCCGGTAAACACCGTATTCCAGAGCTATGCTCTATTCCCTCACATGACGGTATTTGAAAACGTCGCCTTTGGATTGAAGATGCAGAAAGTACCTGCTGCTGAAATTGGTCCACGAGTTATTGAAGCATTAAAAATGGTTCGACTCGAAGATATGGCTCAACGTAAGCCCCATCAGCTATCTGGTGGTCAACAACAGCGTATTGCGATTGCCAGAGCGGTTGTCAACAAGCCAAAAGTTCTTTTGCTCGATGAATCTTTGTCTGCACTAGATTATAAGTTACGAAAGCAGATGCAGATCGAGCTTAAACAGCTACAGCGTCAGCTCGGTATCACCTTTGTTTTTGTCACGCATGATCAGGAAGAAGCACTGTCCATGTCTGATCGTATCGTCGTGATGCGAGAGGGCGTAATCGAACAGGACGGTACCCCAAAAGAAATATACGAAGAACCTAAAAACCTATTTGTTGCAAAGTTTATTGGTGAAATTAACGTTTTCGATGCTAAGGCCATTAGCCGAATAGACGAGAAACGAATCAGAGCCGAAATCGAAGACTTTGAAGCCATTGTCTACTATGACAAAGCATTTGTAGAAGGCGAAAAGCTACAAGTTTTGTTGAGACCAGAAGATCTGCGCCTTGAAGAAATCAAAGAGAGCCAAAGCAAAGGTATCGTTGGCCATGTTACTGAGCGAACCTACAAAGGTATGACGCTCGACTCTGTCGTCGAGTTGACTTCGGGCGAAAAAGTCATGGTTAGTGAGTTCTTTAACGAAGATGATCCCGATGTCGATCACTCACTCGGTCAAAAAGTCGCTGTAACCTGGGTTGAAAGCTGGGAAGTGGTACTAAAAGATGACAACAAGTAAAATTAGCCTCGAAAAGGTAATTGTATTTCTGATTGTTAGCTGGCTGCTGCTCTTTGTATTTTTGCCAAACTTAATGATCATAGGAACCAGTTTCCTTACCCGAGACGAAGCAAACCTTATCGACCTCACGTTGACACTTTCTAACTATGTAAGGTTAGCTGATCCGCTATATCTGAAGGTGCTGATGCACTCTTTCTATATGGCGAGTATTGCAACGCTTCTTTGTCTGGTAATCGGATATCCATTCGCCTATATCATCGCAAAGATGCCAGTTAATAAGCGACCTATTATGCTTTTTCTGGTTATTGTTCCGTTCTGGACCAACTCATTAATCCGAACTTACGGACTCAAAATAGTGATTGGTACTCAGGGCATATTTAACAAGTCGCTAATGTATCTAGATATCATCGATAAACCATTGCGAATCATGTACACCGAAACCGCGGTCATGATAGGTCTGGTTTACATCCTACTACCGTTTATGATTCTCCCGCTCTACTCTGCAATAGAAAAGCTGGATCATACTTATATAGAAGCCGCTAAAGATCTAGGGGCCAATAAACTTCAGACCTTTATAAGAGTCATTCTACCGTTAACCATGCCTGGCATTATAGGTGGCTGTCTGTTGGTTCTGCTTCCTGCCCTTGGCATGTTCTACGTTTCAGATTTACTGGGTGGAGCTAAAAACCTACTGGTCGGTAACGTTATTAAGAGTCAGGTCCTTAATGCCAGAGATTGGCCATTTGGTGCGGCTACCAGCATTTCGCTTACCGTCGCAATGGCTATCCTGCTTTATGCGTACTACAAAGCCGGGAAAATGCTTAACCGTAAAGTGGAGCTGGAATCATGAAGAACCTATTTAAGTTCAGCTTTATGGGGTTGGTATATCTATTTTTATACCTACCTATCATCGTTCTTATCGTTAACTCATTTAATGCCAGCAAGTTTGGTATGAAATGGGGTGGATGGACAACCAAATGGTACAGCGCTCTGGTAAATAACGATAGTCTGATGCAGGCAGCATGGCACTCCATCAACATAGCGGTATTTTCGGCTACAGCAGCAACGATTCTAGGTTCACTGACTGCAGTTGCTCTTTTCCGTTATCGTTTTAGAGGAAAAGGAGTAGTAAATGGCCTGCTTTTTGTCGTTATGATGTCTCCTGACATCGTGATGGCCATATCGCTGCTCGCGCTGTTTTTGCTAATGGGAGCGCAGTTAGGGTTCCTGACACTCTTGATAGCCCACATAACCTTCTGTCTCCCGTTTGTTGTTGTTACCGTATATAGCCGCCTAAATGGGTTTGACGTCAAAATGTTAGAGGCTGCAAAAGATTTGGGCGCGGGTGAATGGGTTATTCTGAAACAAATCATCCTGCCTCTGGCAAAACCCGCAGTTGCTGCTGGTTGGTTGCTCAGCTTTACGCTCTCATTGGATGATGTGATCATCAGTTCATTCGTTACCGGGCCAACCTACGAAATTCTACCTCTTAAGATCTACTCTATGGTTAAGGTGGGAATTTCCCCGGAAGTGAATGCTCTCGCTGCGGTAATGTTAGTGGTTTCTCTTGTACTGGTATTGTTTTCTCAGCTACTTGCCAGAGAAAAAATAAAGTAAGCATATATATCTAATTTTCAAACTTAATTATCTGGTTTAGAATTCGTGAGAATGACTAAAGCGGATGGTAAATGTGACGCTTAGTCGAATAATCAAGTGTCATTGTCAAAAAAATGGAAATGTCATGAAAAACTGGTCAAAAACTTTTAAGAGCGCTTTGTGCGTTGCAATTTCGAGTGTCGTAATCGCTTCACCTGCTATCGCAGATGACAAAGAACTCTACTTCTACAACTGGTCTGAATATATTCCAAACTCCGTTCTGGAAGACTTTACTGAAGAAACCGGCATCAAAGTTATCTACTCTACATACGAGTCAAACGAGACGATGTATGCCAAACTTAAAACTCAGGGTAAAGGCTACGACCTTGTTGTACCTTCAACGTACTTCGTATCGAAGATGCGTAAAGAAGATATGCTTCAAAAGATCGACAAAGAAAAACTATCACACTTTAAAGATCTGGATCCCAACTACCTGAACAAGTCTTTTGACCCAGGCAATGACTACTCTATTCCATACATTTGGGGTGCAACCGGTATCGGTGTTAACTCTGATATGCTGGATAAATCTTCCGTTAGCAGTTGGGACGACCTGTGGGATCAGAAATGGGAAGGTCAGCTGATGATGATGGATGACTCCCGCGAGTTTTTCCATATTGCTCTGGTTAAACTAGGCTATTCAACGAATACGACTAATCCAGACGAAATCAAAGCGGCTTATGAAGAGTTGAAATCGCTAATGCCAAACGTGCTAGTGTTTAACTCGGATTTCCCAGCGAATCCATACCTAGCCGGTGAGACGTCTTTAGGAATGTTGTGGAATGGCTCTGCTTATATGGCGAGACAAGAAGGCGCTAACATCGAGATCGTATGGCCTGAAAAAGGTGCGATTTTCTGGATGGATAGCCTGGCGATTCCAGCAGGTGCTGTAAACACAGACGCTGCGCACAAGATGATAGACTTCCTACTTCGCCCAGAAAACGCAGCGAAGATCGCGCTAGAAATTGGTTACCCTACTCCGGTTAAATCGGCTTATCCTCTACTTCCTAAAGAGTTCGCTGAAGACCAGAATGTATTCCCACCACAAGAAGTGATGGACTCTGGTTTCTGGCAAGATGAAGTTGGCGAAGCAAGTGCACTTTATGAAGAGTACTTCCAGAAGTTAAAAGTAAATCAGTAATAATCTGATTTCATTGTATAAAAAGAGCGGCTCAATAGCCGCTCTTTATCATTTTTGCCAACCATAATGTGAAAGCGATTACTGGATATGCTCTACTCTGCCCAACCGCTGTTTTAATGAAAGGTTATCAAAATAAAGTTCATCTATTTTGCATGTTGGCTCCGTAGAGCATAACCAGCAACCGCACCAAGCTCTTTACTTAAAAAGTTATGCCCTCTTTGCTTCTAAATGGGCAAGCAGTTCCTCGACTAACTGAGGCACTTCAATACTTGCTTTTCCATAACGCTTTTCTTCAAACTCGGACTCTACAGCACTCGGCTCAAGATTTATCTCAATGGTGTGTGCGCCATGCATTCGTGCATCGTGAACAAAACCAGCTGCCGGATACACCACACCAGAGGTACCAATAGAGATAAACAGATCAGCTTTTTCCAGAGCGTCATAAATATCGCCCATTCTCAGAGGCATCTCACCAAACCAAACAATATGCGGTCTCATTTGAGCGGGAATTTGGCAACAATGACATAACTCGCCCGTAAGAATGTCGTCTTTATGTTCTACAACCTGTCCTGTCTCAGAGCATCGCGCTTTGAGCAGTTCACCGTGCATATGAATTATGTTAGAAGTTCCGCCTCTCTCGTGCAAATTATCGATATTTTGGGTAATGACCGTCACCGTACCATCTAATTCGGCTTCAAGTCGCCCTAGTGCAATATGAGCGGCATTAGGCTTAATCGAATCGCTCTGAAGTTTGCGTCTGCGCTTGTTATAGAAATCCTGAACCAGATCCGGGTTAGCGTGAAAACCTTCCGGAGTAGCAACATCTTCAATTTTGTGGTTTTCCCACAGCCCGTCCTGAGCTCGAAATGTTTTAATACCTGATTCAGCAGAGATACCAGCGCCAGTAAGAATAACGATATTTCGGTATGGGAATGCCATAGTAATAAGTCCTTTTTTGCCAATCCGTCTTTAAGTAAAGTTTAGCACTTAGGAAATATCACTTATAGAGATAAGGTTTTAGACAATGGTCGTAAAAAAACGGTGAGAACACCGTTTTTCTAACTCAAGTCATACTTTGTGCGTAAAGACATTACTCTTCATTTACAGAACTTATCTTGTGAATAGCTAAGTCAGCACCATTGAACTCGTCTTCTTCCGACAAGCGCAATCCAGTAACTTTGTTAAGTACACCGTATACAAGACCAGCACCAGCGACAGCAACAACGATACCCAGAATAGTACCAAGTACCTGAACAATTAAGCTCACACCACCTAGACCACCCAGAGCCGACTGTCCAAAAATACCAGCAGCAATACCACCCCATGCACCACAAACACCATGTAATGGCCACACACCTAATACATCATCGATTTTGGTTTTGTTCTGCATAAAGGTGAAAAGCCACACGAATAGCACGCCAGCAACACCACCAGTAATTAACGCACCAAGTGGGTGCATTAAATCGGAACCCGCACAAACAGCAACCAATCCTGCTAATGGACCGTTATGAATAAAGCCTGGGTCATTTTTGCCAGCGACAAGTGCTGCAAGAATACCACCGACCATCGCCATCAACGAGTTCATTGCAACTAAACCGCTTATGCCATTAAGTGTCTGTGCGGACATTACGTTAAAGCCAAACCAACCTACGCAAAGTATCCAAGCACCCAACGCTAGGAAAGGTATGTTAGAAGGTGCAAAGTTAGTGTGCTTGCCAGCGCGAATACGCCCTTTACGCATACCAAGGAAGATCACCGCAACCAGTGCAATCCATCCACCAACCCCATGAACCACTACCGAACCTGCAAAATCATGGAAACCAACACCAAAGGAAGATTCGAACCAGCCTTGTATACCAAAGTTACCATTCCAGATTATCCCTTCAAAGAAAGGATAAACTAAACCAACGGTGAAAAACGTCGCAAGAAGTATTGGATAGAATCGAGCCCGCTCTGCGATACCACCAGAAACAATAGCTGGAATAGCGGCAGCAAAAGTAAGAAGGAAAAAGAATTTAACGAGCTCGTACCCATTACCCGCAGAGAGCGTTTCTGCACTTGCGAAGAAAGTTGCATCGTACGCAACCCAGTAACCGATAAAGAAATATGCGATAGCCGAAACGCCAAAGTCTGCAAGGATCTTTACCAGTGCGTTTACCTGATTCTTTTTACGAACAGTACCCACTTCAAGAAATGCGAAGCCAGCGTGCATCAAAAATACCATGATGGCACCAAGCAAAAGAAATAGTGTGTCGGAACTCTGTGTCAGAGCCTGAACTGCACCGTGAACCTGTTCAATATTGTTACTCATTCTAAATACTACTCCATGTAACCGCACAGCTTTAGTGCGCTTTTATATCTTTCTAACCAAAATGGTTAATTTCGTTAGGATGGAGAGCTATCAGCAATTACCGTACCATATACAACACCAGTGGACATCACCTCAGATAATTCACCTATCCAACTGATTTATAAATAGTTAAAGATACATCTCATTTATGCTTAAGTATCAATCTAAACGGGATCAACAACTCAATGGCACCATCATGGTGCGAAGATGCACCGATTTGGAATACTCCATTGAACTGCATAAACACGAGCGGAGGCGGATGTCAGGAAACAGACAAAATACCATTATGCAACTTGGTATATATCTATTTTTATCTAAAATTGGGAACGAAAATAACGAAGTTTCAGTTGGTTAGCTTATATGTTCTGCAAGAATCTGCACCGTTTATTGTTATCTATGGTGCTTTTAATATTCTCCTTATCGGTTTTTGGTTGGGAGTATCACCATGACACAGGCCCCAGAATCAGTAACTCTGCTCGGGAAATCGCATACGAAATCACATTACTCCCCGATCCTCTTTACGTGACAAGTCAGGACGCTGAGAAAGTGCGTCAATTGATGAATGCTGTCATCAGCGATCAGGATATGCATTCTAATAAACTCTCTACTTCTATCGCTTTATATCATGACTCAAATGGAAACAAGGAATGGAACAATGCCGAGTTCCATTACCATACCCTCTCTAGCCTCAGTGATAGTAAACAGGCCCTATTAGATTTAAGCACAAACGAGACAAGAGACCAGCTCACCGGATTTGGCCCTAAAGGTGTGACTCAGTTTAGGAAAGAGCTACAACTTATCAAACTTAAGACTGAATACCTGGCTTTGTTCCAGGTAAGAAGTTTTCATTCTTTTGTTAGAGATATCTACATATCTCCAGTACCAGTCATCTCCACCGCCGTTAAAGTTATTTTGGTCTATCTGGTGCTAACCTGGTGGCTAGCAAACAACAAACGGCTAATAAACAAGTTCAAGCAATCTAAGATTGAAAACAGCACTCAGCCACCAATGTGGGCAAAGGTCGCCTGGTATGTGTTTAAAGCTAACGTAGCAATAGCATGGTTAATAGCTATAACCGTCACGCTTCAAATAGTGTCTGCGCTGCCCAGCCTTCAACATCTGGTGTTTTTAGAAATCTTCACCTGGTGGGTACTTGGAGGATCAATTGCAATTAGTCTTATATTAGAATTTGTTGCTCGACACTCGAAAACGTCAAACCAAAAGATAATCGCTTTGCGACTTTCAACAGTCAGAAGATATGTGTGGAGCATTATTTGCGCTGGTGTCGTTTTACAAATTTCTATGCGCATCTTAGGTAAAGGGACCATTTATTATTGGATAAGCAGTACCTTCACAATCTGGTTCGCACTCATTACCGTTCTAACCCTCCGAAATTGGCGTCCAGTCGTGTTTGCTAGTGCCGAAAAAATCGTAGAGAAACCACCAGTTGTCACATGGTCAATCCAGAAAAAAGATGCCTTTGTTCTGGGCTTGATAGCGACTGTCATCGTAATTGGCTGGCTTATATCCCATAGAGCCAAGTCGGCCGTAGTTTCGGTGCTCTCAAGATACAAAATATTTGGTCAGGTTTTAGCGTATCTCTTTAGGATCGAAATCGCGAAACAAAACAACAACTCGGATGCGAATAAAAACCTGGTGCGAGTGCGCGGAAATGAAGCTTTTGAGTATGTTCTTCCCGGTAGCGAAGACTCAAAAATTACCGACTATGGTGCATCTGAAATCAAGCAACTCTCTAAGTTTGTGCTGACCGATAGCCCCGCAGTTTGCGTTATTTCCGGGGAACGAGGCATAGGAACCACAACATTCCTACGTCAAATTCTTCACAAACTAAAGAATGGTACCCCTATTTATATCAACTGCCCGTATGCCGGTTATACTGCTTTGTTGCAACAACTCTCGCCAAGTTTAGGCCTCGATGAAGATGCATCTGAAATCCAAATTCTCACAGCATTGAGAAAAAGTAACACCAACTATTTAATTACTGTAGATAACGCTCAAAGGTTAGTTAAGCCAATGGTTGGAGGCTTATCAGAACTCATCAGGTTTACCAACCTTTTACGACGTTCTAAAAAGAATCACCGCGCACTTCTTGCTATTGAAAAGTCAAGTTGGAGATTTGTCGACAGAGCAAGAGGAGAACGACTGCTGTTCGATTGGGTTGCATTCTTACCTCGCTGGAGTGAGTTACAAGTCTCAGAACTACTTACAAGCCGTATAAATCAGAGTCGACATATCTCGTTTGAAGGCCTCACGGTTCCCAAACAATGGGACCACGAAGACATGAGCGAAGATGAGCGAGCCAAGCGTGGATTTTTTCGGGTGTTATGGCACTACTCAGATGGTAATCCTACGGTGGCACTACGTTTCTTCCGCTTCTCTCTCAATAGAAATAAAGAAACTGAACAAGTTGTCGTCCGATTGTTTCATGCCCCTTCTTCACAGGAGTTAGAGAAGATGCCCAAGCCGATGCTCGCAGTGTTGCGCTCGATTGTTCAACTTGAGGTTGCTTCACCTGAAGAGTTATCTGATTGCACCCAGCTCAGTATCGCAGAGGTCACAGGTACGCTCCGATACTTCCAAAGCCGTGGTTTTATTGAATGGAGTGAAGAAAAAGCAAGGGTCTCTGACCATTGGTTTAGGCACATAACAAACGTGCTTCATCGACAACATCTATTGGTGAAATAAAATGATCTTGTTATCGATAATATTATTGACGTTAAGCCCAACGGTTTACGCTGTTGAAGGCGTCCCGGACATAAAGAAAATTGAGGAGTTTGCCAGTCTGATACGTTGGAGCGGTGTCTTGCTCTCTTCAGGCGTTATAGGTGGAACCTGGTTACTGCTGCGATTTATTGATTCTGTAGTAGAAGGCATCAGCAATCAATTTGTGCAATATAGAATGGTGCTACAAAAGCTTCAGTCATTCTTCCAGTTTTTTATCTATATCACAGCTGGTCTTGTTGTGTTTATGATGAGCTTTCGCATTAACGATCATATTCTCGCGCTTATTGGGGGTACTTTAGCCGTGTCCGTTGGTTTCGCACTCAAAGATCTGGCTGCGTCTTTCATAGCGGGGCTTACGGTCATGATTGATAGGCCCTTTCAGGTTGGTGACCGCGTCACATTCGAAGGTAACTACGGAGATATAATCACGATTGGATTACGCTCAGTTCGGATGAGAACACTGACTGATGACATAATCACCATTCCAAATAATAAGTTTCTTAATGAAGTCACCATGAGCGGCAACTATGGTGCGTTGGATATGCAGGTGGTCATCCCCTTTTTTGTCGGAATAGATCAGAACATCACTCTTGCCAGAGATTTAATACAGGAAGCAGCTGCATCAAGCCGCTACATCCATTTACCAAAACCTGTCACGGTTCTGGTTAAGCAAACAATTACTGAGAGCTATCTTGCTATTCAGTTAACTTGCAAAGCCTATGTTGTTGATACTGCGTACGAGAAGTTATTTGAAACGGATATCACGTTAAGAGTAATGAAAGAGTTTCAAAAGAATGGTATCGAGCCACCGCGTATAGCGGTGAACTCTCATCATTAATTGCGGGTTAGGATTAAGGCAGTTGCCAGTACTCTCTACGGTCTGCCTTACTCCTCTTTATCCCATAGCTTAAACTTACGCTCTAATGTCTTTCGTGCGACTCCAAGTTGTTTAGCTGCTGCGGACTTGTTTCCATCGTTGTAGTCCACTACCTGCTGAATATGTGCCTTTTCAACGTCCTTAAGCGTCCAGTCCAGCGGGTAACCGTTCGCCATATCCGAACCTAAGTCTGGTATCGTTGCTGAGTCTACCTGGTTTGAAGCCACCATAGAGATTCCGGCATTTTTATAACCCGTTATATCAAACCCAAGTTCACGCCAGTGTTGCGTTGGAGGCTTTCCAACAAGAATACATCTCTCGATAATGTTTTTTAGCTCTCGAACATTCCCCGGCCATTCATAATGAAACATGGATTTGATGTCATCTTCTTCCCACTCAAACGATGTTTCATTGCCCTGCTCCTCAAGTATTTGTTCAGTAAAGTACTTTACCAAAGCATTGAGATCCTCTTTGCGCTCTCTAAGAGGAAGCAAATCGACACAAAGTACACTGAGTCGATAATAGAGATCTTCGCGAAATCGACGAGCTCTTACGGCTGTTTTAAGGTCTTTATTGGTCGCGGCAATAATTCTGACGTCGATAGGGGTATGGTTAATCTCATCACTTACACGCATGCATCGCTCATCGATGATCCTTAAAAGCGCTCCCTGAATCCCCATAGGGAGTTCGCTGACCTGATCGAGAAACAATGTTCCACCTTTAGCAAGCTGAAAGACATTGTCACGCCTGCCAAAGAACTCTTCGTTGAGCTGTTTTTCTGATGCGCTGCAGTTAACAGGAATGAAAGGACCACAACGATGACTATGATGGTGAAGCCCTCTTGCGACTAGCTCCTTCCCTGTTCCTGACTCGCCTTCGATGAGTACAGGAGCCTTAGAAGGAGCTAACTGCTTTACCGTTCGGAGCAGTAGCTTGGTAGCTTCCGATTCCCCGACGATTTCATCCGAGTAATATCGCCTCAAATCTCTGTTCTGCGCAATCGCAGTTCGTTGATGAATAATGCGATCAGCACAACGCTTTATTGACTCAATGACACGAGGGTATTCGAAAGGCTTAAGGATGAGATCACAAGCCCCTATCCTCATCTGAGACACGGCTATAGAAACCGATTCTCGTTCGGCTGTATAGATAACACAACCAGGTACTTTATCACCACTTAAGTAATCAGCATCCCAGTTGCTTCCCTCCATCGCTGGGGGATTAATATTTAGAAGGATAATATCATAACGTTCAAGGACGCTAGATTCTGACTCAGAGACACCTGATATTACGCTCACGCGAAATGAGATCGCTGACAGTAACTCGGACAGCTTTTTTTGAATCGTGACATCGTCATCAACTATTAATACTGATAAACCTTTGTAGCGCGGTTCCACTGTTAATTTGTGAGCGAAAGAAATAGAATTTGCCGAGTTATTCATAAAGACAGTTATTGTTGTTCTTTATGCGCAAATAGTTGCGCAAATACCACTATGAACGCGATACCATATCAAAATCTTTTATCACACACTACAATTTTATTATGTGTCGTGTTGTATATTTTGTTTAAAAAGAAATCAACTTGTCTATAAGTTATTGGAATAATTATTGTTGCCGGGAAAGATTAAATTGAAAAAAAGAAACAACCTGAGCTGGACGATCCTCGCAGGAGGAGAAGCTAAAAGAATGGGTGGCTCAGATAAAGGATTAATAAATCTAAATGGCAAGCCTTTAATTGAACATGTACTCGATGTATTGACACCTCAAATCGCTACCATTTCAATCAGTGCAAACCGAAATATTGAAATATATCAGAAATATGCCCCTGTCATTAGCGACGAACGGGAGGGATTTCAAGGACCATTAGCTGGCATTGAGCGCGGAATAATGAACTCAGAATCCGAATGGGTGGGATTTGTTCCATGTGATTCACCAAACATCTCTGATGATCTGGTTTCGAGATTAAGCAGCAAACTAGACCCTGAGGTTGATATTTATGTGGCTTCCGACGCCAACAAACTTCAGCCCGTATTTAGTGTTTGGAATAAAAAAGTGCTACCAAAGCTGACTAACTATCTCGAGAACGGTGACCGAAAGATCATGCTTTTTTTCAAAAGCTGCAACACGGTTTCCGTCGACTTTAGTGACATACCGGAAATCTTTGCCAACCTAAACTCAAAAGAAGATTTGATTAAATTTGGAAACAACCATGATTAAGCGCCCTAACCTTCCACTTTTAGGATTCGCAGCATATAGCGGAACAGGAAAAACAACTCTATTAGAAGCTCTGCTGCCTTTGATTCGTCAACAGAACATTCGTGTTGCAGTACTAAAACACGCTCACCACGATTTTGATGTTGACCAACCAGGAAAAGACAGTTATCGACTTCGCAAAGCTGGTGCTGATCAAATGCTATTGGCTTCTGGAAACCGTCACGTATTGATGACTGAAACACCGGAAGAAGAAGCGAGCTTTGAATATCTGCTTAGTATGTTTGACCACTCTAAGTTGGATTTAATTCTCGTCGAAGGGTGTAAAACCCTTTCTTTTCCTAAGATAGAGCTACACCGAGATGAAGTTGGTAAACCCTGGCTTTATACAGACGATAGCGATATCATCGCCATCGCAGCAGATTGTACGCCGGTGACAGAGACACAGTTACCCGTGTTAGACATTAATGACATTACAGCAATCAGCCAATTCGTTGTTGATTACACAAAAAGTTTTATCCCAGAATCAGAGTAGTAACCTATGGCACGCACCATTATTTATGTATACAAGAAACAAGAAAAAACACTGGCCTTTTCTTACGAAAAGCATCGTACAATACATGAGGCGGTGGCTGAGGCTGAAGGAATTGACCTTACGGACTATCTGAAAATGGAACAGCAAATTGAAGCCGTATCTGACACCAAAGCAGTGAGAGATTACAGAGATTCTTATTTCAAAAAGATGGGTTTCGGAAAAATAACGCTAGCACAGAAAGAAAACAAAGGTGTAGGTAAAAAGTAAACATCTTGCTTTTCAACATAAGCTAATTCAAAAACGGGCAACTATCAGAGTTGCCCGTTTTTATATCAATCATATTCTGGAATTACTTGATATTCAGGAACGCAGCGCCACGTACACCGCCTGAATCACCATGTTTCGCCTTGATAATCTTAGGGCATTTCGCCACAGAAAGAAGATACTTAGGAATTCGTTTAGGCATCTCTTCGTAGATAAGATCGTAGTTCGAAAGACCACCACCCAGAGCGACAACATGCGGGTCAAACGCGGTGAACAAGTTAGCAAAGCAAATCGCCAGTAGTTCCATAAAACGCTCAACATGCTCGACCGCTTTCTCTTCACCTTCAGCCTGCGCTTTAATGATATCGATCGCTTTCTTTTTCTCACCGTAGTAGTGAGTGTATAGCTGTTCGAAACCACGACCAGAGAGGTAGTTATCAAGACAACCCTTCTTATCACAACCACAGTCAAAGATTGGCGCATTCTCACCTAAATGGAACCATGCATCCAAAGGAAGACGCATATGGCCTACTTCGCCAGCAACGTTGTTTCGGCCAGAAAATACTTTACCGTCAAACACAAAACCACCACCGAAGCCAGTACCAAGAATTAGGCCTGCTACTGAAGGTTCACCCTGAAGATCTTCATCCCAAGCTTCAGATAGTGCGAAACAGTTTGCATCGTTTTCTACCTTCACTTCACGGCCAATACGCGCTTCTAGATCTTTACGAAGTGGTTTACCTTTTGCAGCAGGAATATTTACGGTTAAAACAGTACCATCATCAGCATCTTCCATACCTGGCAGACCAATACCAATTTTGCCCGTAGTTTCCAACTCCGCATCGTACTTTTCAACAAGACCAGCGAGTGTATCTACCAGCAGTTGATAATCATCACCTGGTGTCGGCACGCGTTCAGTTGCAACGCGTTCAAGTTTATCGTTAAAAGCACCAAACTCAATCTTAGTGCCACCGACATCAAAGCCATAGTACATAGTTATTCTCTCCTAGAAATACGTGCTCCAAACGCGGAACACAAATAAAACTCTGTGCATTATCCATATCTCACGCGTGGTCGTCCGTGACGCAAGACAAATAAATTCTTTTGATACAACTTGTTGAGCGACTTATCACCAGATTTAGTCCCTTACGCAGTCTGACATACCCAAGTAACGCTTGAGCGCTGGGCGGGTTAAATCTGTTCTCAATCTTGTTTTGCTCAGCAAATAGCTTTCCCGAAATACAGCAAACCAGCTAGATAATACTTTAGATGCCGCAGGCTGAGACAATTGTTCCAGAACTAAAGAAGCCACTTCTGCTGTGGACAGATGGTTTTCATTATCAGAACTTCTCATTATGTATTCAGATACTTTTTCAGGTGTGACTGAGATGACTGGAAACCTATCCAGATATGGCGATTTTCTGAAAATTCTTCTCGCTTCACGCCAACTTCCGTCAATAAATATTAACAGCGGTGTTTTATCTCCCTGCATCATGGAGTCCGATTCGCTGACAATTCTCGCCTTGTTCTCCACATACTCTTGCGGGAAAACCACAACAGGTTGGTAGTTTGGATCATCGAGGAGTACCAGCAACTCTGAGGCTGGCTCTGTTCTGGACCATTGAAAGCAGAAAGTATTTTTTATCGTATCAGCAATTAGCCTGCCAGTATTACTGGGTTTAAGCACTTCATTTTCGGACATGATAATAAGTGCAGAAACATCGGTATCTATATCCGGCTGATGCTCGCAAATACAAAAGTTCTTTGCGATACAACAGCGCTCGCAGCGGTCAACTTTCGCTCCTCTGGCGCGAAATGGTCGCGTCGAGGCTTCTTTTCTGGAATCGATCAGTTTATGAACAGCATGAATTCTCATTGGGTCATGAGCCTAAAGCATTATCTGGCAAAAACAGGGATTGTACTTATCACTGTCCACAGGTCAAAGAAAAAGGGCTTACTTGAATAAAATAAGCCCTTTCGTACAACGATTATTATCAGAATCAATCTAAATTCATATTGCTCACCAAAATAGAAAACAGATCGTCTGATATTCCCGTTCCACCACTGATGCCATTTTCAAAGCTAGTGATGTCTTCATCGCTTAGGTGTTCCAGCTTGATGGTCTGCGTTCTGGCATCCGCCCCACTCCCAACGGTGATATCCATCGTTACGGATTTATTAGTTGCATCCGTAACATCCGTCTGGATATTCGATAGCAGCGTATTCATTTCATCGGCTGAAGAGTGATCTTGCAACAAATCACCAAAGTGCAGCTTATCTTCACCAAGGTTAAAGTCGGTAATCGTATCTGTGGCACCATTATCAATGGAAGCGTCAGACCAGGCGAAAGTATCAGCACCTATGCCACCTGTCATTTGGTCGCTTCCAAGGCCACCTATTAATACGTCATTGCCCTCACCGCCGAGTAGGATATCGTCACCCTCACCACCGATAAGAATGTCATTACCATCCCCACCGGAAATGGTTACACTCTGATTTGTTGTATTTACCAGGTGATCTTCCCCAGTGGTTCCGTCAATACTATTCCCAACATCCAGCGTCACGATTAAGCTGGTATCAGATGTTTGTGGCGATGCATCCCCATCTTTCGCAACAGCAGTAATCTTGATGTCACTTGTTTCAGTAACACCATCTACTCTTACTTCAATGTTCGCGGAGGCAGAAGCGATGGTATAAGTACCGTTCGAAGAAAGAACCTCACTCCCATCAACCCAGATCGATGCACCAGAAGGAACGTCGGTCACCTGCAGGGACACTATTTCCGTTGCACTGGCTTCCTGCATTGAACCAACAATACTCGCGATCATAATAGATGCAGCAGTACTGCTATTTATGGCTGCAACATAACGGTCTCTTTCTGTGGATAACAAAGGTATATCACTTATAGGATTCACCGTTACGGTGGCGGTTGTGGTTATCTGATTACCAGTGCTATCTTCAACAACATAAGTAATGATTTCCACGCCATTAAAGTTCTCAGCTGGTTTGTAATCAAAGATCCCGTTACCTTTATCGGTAAACACTCCACCTTGGTTACCTGAAACAGAAACGACTGACAACGAGTCTCCATCTGTGGCGATATCAGCGTCGCTAATTCCGGTCAGCAAGTTCAGCGGAGTTGTACTATCTTCATTTACCGATGTTGTAAGCGGTGTGTCTACTACCGGAGCATCATCTTTCGGTGTGATGTCAATCGTTACAACCTGCATGTCGAAGGCATCTACGTCGGTATCACTCGCTTCTGTCGTAGCGGAATCTCGTTGTCCATTATCGTCCGAGTATGCCTTGATGGTCACTTCCGGATTCCAGGTACCTGAAGAGTTGTTGTTTAGGTCCAATCCATTCATATCAAGCTCAACACTGCTCACTTGTTGCAGATTGGTTTCAACGATCCAGGCTCCGGTATAAGTACCGTTTACCATTTCAGGTTGAGCCTTATATTCATATGATGCTGCAGGATTTGTCGGATCGAACGCTGTTTTACTTGGTATCCCGATTAGAGCACCTTCCGGTACATTTTCAATACGTAAGTAGACTGTTTCTGCTGGATTTTCACCCGATAAAGAAGTAGAAAGTTCACCATCAATGACTTTGGCATTTATTGCGATCGTTACTTTCTCGCCTTCATCCAACGATACTGATGAATCTATACGCGTGTCGATAGTATCTGCAACAGGATTTACAGTAAGATTTATGTCTCCGGTTTGTTCTTTTGGCTCCTTGTCATCTTTTTCCTGTGTGTAAACAACATACCCTAAAGTAACGTCCCCACTGAAGTCTTCTGCTGGGATTATCTGAATTCCCGATAAATCAACAGTACCATTGTTTACGACACTCATGTCCAGGATTCTAATACTCCACTCACCATTGCCATTGTTACTCACTGTAAACTGGCTTGAGTTACTCGCCTGAACCAGGAAATCATCCGGAACGCTTGTTAGTTTGAATGACACAAACTCTTCAGATCCATCAGTGTCATCAAGTGTAAAGTTGAGTCCCGTCAGTGATATAGATGTGTCTTCATCGCCACTGATGTTCTTATCGCCCAAAGAAGCAGTCGTTACACCATCCACTACAGATTGAATATCAAAAGAAACCGTCGCATTGAAATTGGTATCGGTGACAGTAACACCCGCCCCTAAACCAGATGTTTTATCTATTATCGTCCCGCTCAAAGATAAGGTAACATCATCTCCAGAGTAGTCTTTCGGAGGCGTGTACTTAATACCACTCAAGACTGTTTCCATATCGGCTACACTAGCATCTATAGTAATCGAGCCATCCGCTCCCTGAGTCACACCTGTTGTTATATTGGTTGTGATAACACCGCCAACATTGGTGTCAGGAGTAATCGTAAGTGTTGAGAATGATTCTAGCCCCTCAGACAAGTTAGTACTGCTATCTTTCCATTCAAAGTGGTTTAGATTTAACTTTATCTGACTATCTTCATAAGCTTTACCTGCTTCAGGAGATTCTACCCCCGGCTCACCATGCTGGGCTTCACCATTTACACCATCAGTTACGATTCCCTGAACAATATCGTACTCACCATCAACCAGCGACGTATCTTTCACCCCATCAATAACAGGGGTTACTTCTACCGTGATGTTTCCAGATTGTTCGTTCTCATCACCAGATGTTATGTCAGTGACGATAACTGTATAAGGAACTGATAGTTGGCCTGCATAATCAGCCGGAAGCGTTAATGACAACTCACCCAGAGCATCTGAATTTAAAGTGCCATCTGCATTAATATTGGTGCTGGAAATAGTAACGGGGAATTTTTTACCATCAACAAAGTTATCTTCACCATTGTTAGAAGTAACGCTGGTGCCTTTCGGTGCATTAGTAAAATCAAATACCAAAGTGATCTGGTCTTGAGACAAATCACTCATAGTTGATGGATCTATCTTGATAGCACTTTCCATCAAACCATCAAGGTCAACAGATGGAATTTGATCCTCTAAACCTTGAACTACAACATCATCGGTTATTGGAGTGGCAGCTATCGTATCGACACTATTGTTAGTATCAGGATCTTCAAATATAAATGACACCGTTTTGGACGTTACTTTAGAAGAAACTGGATCAGACTCGTCCCCCATATCTGTTGCAGTGGCATGTATTTTCACATTTAACGTTGCAAGAGAATCATCGAGGTTATAAAGACCATTTGGCGCATTTATCGCAAAGTCTGATTCACTAGTGACAATCCACTGACCACCACCAATATTCACTGCCCCTGAGACAAACAGCTGATCAAGCAAGTGCTCCTCATTTGCACTAAGAACACCACCGCTTCCAAAACCGAAGTCAACAATGACCTGATCCACTTTTTCCACTGAATCATAGCTGCCTGATATTCCGGTATCCAGATCGGCGAAGTTAATCGAGTAATCGCTACTAGATGGGTCATTAACAGTAAACTCTGCCTTGCCCCCACTAATTGATTGCACTCCAGAAACGTCAGCACCGGATTGAGTAACATCAAGATCACTATGTTCAAGCGTTGCACGAAGATTGACGTTGACTGAGCCTGTGTATACTGCTTCGACTTCAACCAAGTTGCTGTTTGTTGACACATCAGATGTATCAGTATCTATCTCTTTAACCGTAACAGACGTATTGATAGAAAAATCTTCACTCGAGTCTTTTGGTGTGGTCGACGTGATCTTGAGATTACCTTTGGTAAGCTCTGCACCATCATTGGCAACGATGGTAACCTGCTCAGTGGCATTAAATGTATAAGATGCGCCTGCTGGCGTAATAAGGTCACCATTTGACGCGTACAGCTTGTAAGAACTGCTTGTTTCTATAGTTAGCGTAATACCATCTAAATTACTGCCACCACCCACAACAACTTTACTGACAAACTCTTTGTCGCCAGATTCCGAGTCATTAAGTTGCTGCCCTTGAGGATACCAATCAATATCAACGCCATTAGTACTATCTTCTTGCCCAGAAACACTGTTTGAATAAACACTGTTCTCAAACCCGGTGATTTCAGGCGTGACTTTAATATCAATGCGTTTAGTTGTGGTCGACACGTTGCCATCATTCTCGGTTACGATAATGTCAGCAAACAAATGGATATCATCTGTCGTGTTGTTAGTTGGAATAACCTTTATATCCGATCCCGTTTGCAGTTCGTACTTAGGGTAGCCATCCGCGGTTGTCCCAACATACGTAGTATCAATCCCGTTGCCTGTGTCAGCATCAACTATTTTGTACTCACCGGTACTGCCATTGTTACGTATTACTAACGTTATCTTTTCAGAGCTGTCTTCGCTGACGTTCTCATCAGCTCCACCTTCTCCACTGAATAGTTTGAAATCTAGTGTCGCTTCACCATTTTCGGAAATCGTTGTTTCTATGCCGTCAGCACTCTCGATCCAAGTGTTGGTCGTCCCTGTAGTGGATATTACGCCTTGATCGGCAATGCCCTTAATATCAACATAAATGCTACTGCTTCCGATCACCTGTGTATCTGTACCCTCTCCAGTGGAAAGTTGCGCGGTATCTTTGATCGATGCAGTTACGTTAATGTTGAAATCTATATTACTTTCGGCTGGTAATTTAAAAGTCACCAATCCATTAGAAATATCCGTATAATCCAGCTCAATCGGCTCGTCACTTCGTGTATAAGTATGGCCTGGCGCAGAAATTGAAGCGCCCTCTGGTAAACCAGTTATCGATACCAATACACTTTCCGAACCATCCGAAGAATCGTCCCCTCTATTGACCGTAATATGGTCATTGAGATCAAAAGAGCTATCTTCTTCAATACTTACTCTACTCACCGTCAGAAGAGCTGAATCCACATCAGCCACTGGCTCCACATCGTAAACCAAGTCTACTTTGTCGACGTCAAGCGTTTCAGCTTTCTCTGTATTAATCAATTTACCCTGTTCTTCAGAGATCGCACTGGCTTTAAAAGAAATCTGTCCACTAAACTGCGTCAAAGGTTCAACGACGACTTTACCTTGCTCAATATCGTCAGCATCCAGAATATAGTAGTAAACTCCGTTATCTTCCTTTGGTGTTACAACCTGCCCATCAACGATAAGTTGGTAATTCTTGGGTGAATCAGTTGCAGCATCTATCTCTCCTGCAGGAATCTCGAGTCGATATTCGATAATTTCTTCGTCGGTTGGATCAGAAGGCTGAGCGTTGAGTTTAACAACGACGGTTTCACCCTCAGAGATAGTCTCATGCTCTTTATGTGTGTCTGAATCTGATTTATCCCAAACAGGATTATCTGCAATTGCCTCAACTTTTATTTTGATATTGCTGTTACTGACATTTTCATCTTTGGCATCATCACGGCTAACACGAGCATCTAATACAAAAGTGTCGTACTTATTATCTGTAGTTGAGAAATCTTCCTCGGGAATAAAATAGATACCGCTAATCGTTACATTTCCATCGCTATCCGGTGCACTTATCAGGCTAGAATCGGTAACGGTATACCAACCAGGTTTAGTGGTGTTGTCCAGTAGTACATAGCTACCACCTGACAATGTGTAGAACTTCCCAGCTTGGTCACCCTTGGTATCTAGTTCCTTGATATAAAAAGCAGAAACTGTCTCGTTCGAATCCACATCACCAACATTAACCGTAAAACTTAGTTGCTTAGGTGTTAGCACATTGGAATCTGAGTTGTCATGAGCATCCTGACTTCCCTGATCTTCAACAACTGTTACTTTTTGTTTTGTGATAGATGAGTTTCGGTCATCAATATAGATTTTGAGTGGTTCGGTAACAATATCATTGTCACCATCAGTTGCTTTTACATAAAGCGGAATATGAATACCATTCGCACCAAAAGGTAGGTCATCACCACTTCCTGTAAAGGTTACTTTCCCATTAAAACTGTTATTTACATCCAGCGTACCAATTTCGTAAACCACTGAGTTAAAGTTATATTTTAATGTATAAACTGTTGTATCCGTTGTTGATTGCTCAAGGATGATGTTGGCGAGGTCTAGATCATAAGCACCAGGGAAGTTAGCTGCGATATCCGCGTCACTTTCGGGTAATACAATCTCTATATTTTGAATGCTATCGGAGCCTGCATGCCCATCTTCTGTTTTATTGTTGTTATCACTAAATACATCAATCGTCTTACTCTTAGTCTGATTCTCGTCCCTTTTTATATACAGATTCTCTCGCAACTCAGGCGTATCATCGGTAACAGTAACATCAAGACTAAAGTCTGAAGACTTATCTCCATCAGTATCGACGGCAATAACAGGAATATCTATTAGCAACTCGGTATCTGAGTTTGTTTTGTCATGATCCAAAGTTTCTAGCAGCTCAAATGAGTAATTACCATTCTGAGATACCTCAACGACAAATGCATCACTATCTAAAGTGCCATCACCATTACTATCAAAACGTCCGGTATATTGCTTATCGGGACTACCACCCGGAGACGTTGTTTCCACTAGCGTGATAGGTTTTCCGTCAGTAGAAAGGCTATTCTGAGTATTAAAGTTAGTTACGTTGATTTCATAATGATCAATGGCATCACTACCAGCATCAACGCTAATACTGCCTTGTTTTGTGGTTGCGACCGAATCCGGTTGAGAGCCATCAGATAGATTCGATTCATTTAAGCTTAACGGAGTATTTCCAGTGATCACCGGATCTGTTCCATCATCAATTTTTACGTTGATTTCAGCACTGGTGGTATCACCGTCGGTGTCTGTGGCTTTGATTTCTAAATCAAAATCACTGGCACTCACTCCAAGGCTATCACCATCTGTCGCGTTATCCTGATCGATTGGCAGATACTGCTTCACCGTGTACTCACCACTCAGGTTTGAGTTCAGAGTCAGCGTCATGACGGTTTCGTTACTGCCGTCCACTTTTACAGTGATCGTCTTGCCATCGGATGAGAGCTCATAACTGGTCTCTCTATCGTTACTGGTTAGGTTGTTCAAAATGGTTTGAGTCGCAGCAGGAATGACCCACTCGACATCTTCAATCGCGTCTGAGCCTTTCGAAAGCGCAACAGACTCTGTCGCTGTTAGGGCATGACCATCTGTACCATCTAATGTCTTCGTTTCTATCAATGTAACTGAGCTGTTCGTATTCCCTACCGTCGCGTTAGCACCGTCTACAATCTCGATAGCGACGCTTGCGGTCGTTTCATCTCCGTCTGTGTCTGTGGCTTTGATTTGCAAATCAAAATCACTGGCGCTCACTCCAAGGCTATCACCATCGGTCGCGTTATCCTGATCGATTGGCAGATACTGCTTCACCGTGTACTCGCCACTCAGATTAGAGTTCAGAGTCAGCGTCATGACGGTTTCGTTACTGCCGTCCACTTTTACGGTTATGGTCTTGCCATCTGAAGAGAGCTCATAGCTGGTCTCTCTATCGTTACTGGTTATGTTGTTCAAAATGGTTTGAGTCGCAGTAGGAATAACCCACTCCACGTCCTCAATTGCGTCTGAGCCTTTCGAAAATGCAACCGACTCGGTCGCTGTTAGGGCATGACCATCTGTACCATCTAATGTCTTCGTTTCTATCAATGTAACTGAACTGGTCGGATCCCCCACCGTCGCGTCTGGACCATCGACTATCTCGATAGAAATGGTTGCTCTCGTCTCATCTCCATCCGTGTCTGTGGCTTTGATTTGCAAATCAAAATCACTGGCACTCACACCAAGGCTATCACCATCGGTTGCGTTATCCTGGTCGATTGGCAGGTACTGCTTCACCGTATACTCACCACTCAGGTCTGAGTTCAGGGTCAGCGTCATGACTGTTTCGTTGCTGCCGTCCACTTTTACGGTTATGGTCTTGCCATCGGAAGAGAGCTCATAGCTGGTCTCTCTATCGTTACTGGTTATGTTGTTCAGGATGGTTTGAGTCGCAGTAGGAATAACCCACTCCACGTCCTCAATTGCGTCTGAGCCTTTAGAAAAGGTAACCGACTCTATCGCTGTCAAGGCTTGACCATCTGTACCATCTAATGTCTTCGTTTCTGTTAATGTAACTGAGCTGTTCGGCTCCCCCACCGTCGCGTCCGGACCATCGACTATCTCGATAGAAATGGTTGCGGTCGTCTCATCTCCATCCGTATCTGTGGCTTTGATTTGTAAATCAAAATCACTGGCGCTCACACCAAGGCTGTCACCATCGGTCGCGTTATCCTGATCGATTGGCAGGTACTGCTTCACCGTATACTCACCACTCAGGTCTGAGTTCAGGGTCAGCGTCATGACTGTCTCGTTGCTGCCGTCCACTTTTACGGTTATGGTCTTGCCATCGGAAGAGAGCTCATAGCTGGTCTCTCTATCGTTACTGGTTATGTTGTTCAGGATGGTTTGAGTCGCAGTAGGAATAACCCACTCCACGTCCTCAATTGCGTCTGAGCCTTTAGAAAAGGTAACCGACTCTATCGCTGTCAAGGCTTGACCATCTGTACCATCTAATGTCTTCGTTTCTGTTAATGTAACTGAGCTGTTCGGCTCCCCCACCGTCGCGTCCGGACCATCGACTATCTCGATAGAAATGGTTGCGGTCGTCTCATCTCCATCCGTATCTGTGGCTTTGATTTGTAAATCAAAATCACTGGCGCTCACACCAAGGCTGTCACCATCGGTCGCGTTATCCTGATCGATTGGCAGGTACTGCGTCAACGTGTACTCACCGCTAAGATTGGAGTTCAAGGTCAGCGTCATGACTGTTTCGTTGCTGCCGTCCACTTTTACAGTTATGGTCTTGCCATCTGAAGAGAGCTCATAATTGGTCTCTCTATCGTTACTGGTTATGTTGTTCAAAATGGTTTGAGTCGCAGTAGGAATAACCCACTCCACATCCTCAATTGCGTCTGAGCCTTTCGAAAATGCAACCGACTCGGTCGCTGTTAAGGCATGACCATCTGTACCATCCAATGTCTTCGTTTCGGTCAATGTAACTGAGCTGTTCGTATTCCCCACCGTCGCGTTAGCACCGTCTACAATCTCGATAGCGACGCTTGCGGTCGTTTCATCTCCGTCCGTGTCTGTGGCTTTGATTTGTAAATCAAAATCACTGGCGCTCACACCAAGGCTGTCACCATCGGTCGCGTTATCCTGATCGATTGGCAGGTACTGCATCACCGTGTACTCACCGCTAAGATTGGAGTTCAAGGTCAGCGTCATGACTGTTTCGTTGCTGCCGTCCACTTTTACGGTTATGGTCTTGCCATCTGAAGAGAGCTCATAATTGGTCTCTCTATCGTTACTGGTTATGTTGTTCAAAATGGTTTGAGTCGCAGTAGGAATAACCCACTCCACGTCCTCAATTGCGTCTGAGCCTTTCGAAAATGCAACCGACTCGGTCGCTGTTAGGGCATGACCATCTGTACCATCTAATGTCGTTGTTTCTGTCAACGTAACTGAGCTAGAAGAGTTACCAACTGAAATGTCAGCACCATCCGTAACATTAAAATCAATAGAATTAGTGACAATGTCACCATCATAATCGGTCGAAGTTACTGGCAGAGAAATATTCGTGATATCTAAGCTGGTATTAGATTCTTCTAATGGCTGGCTGAGAGTCAGAGTGTAGTTCCCATCAAGGCTTACTGTTGCTTGCAGAACAGAAATCGTAGGATCGTCTGCCAACACAACTGTTAGCGTTCTTCCATCATCAGACAGGCTTGCGACAAGACTTGAATTATTGGACAGAAGACTGTCAAACTGAGTTAGTACACTCTCATCAAATCGAATATCTTGAAGCGCATCAGAGCCAATCTCAAAGACTTGGCCGCTTGTTGCAAATGGGGTTGACGTTGATAGATCCGTGGCCTCGGTATAATCGATGTTAACTGGTGTAGCACTCTGGTTTGCACCATCGACAATCGTAATAGTGAGTTCGAGCGGGTCTAACAGTGTGTTTCCACCTACGTCTTCACCCTGAATTGAGATATCAATTTCCAGATTATTATCTGTAAAACGAACTAAACCAGTGGAACCTGCAGAAACATTGTGATCAATCGCTCTCTCAATTGTGGTTGTAAGTGACAGTGTGACATTAGCACCTGCAGAAACTGTATCTATATCGATGGTCAGTACTGTTTCGCCATCTTGGGTACCCACAATAGAGTTAGATGCTGCATCGTAAACAAAGGAAACGGGCGAACCTGACGATGTAATTTCTGCATTTAACTCCGCGAGTAACGCAGTTAGAGACGCATCTGTCGGAGCAAAAGTTGTTGGGTCTAATGCCACTGAGCCCGCAACGATGGTTGCTTCTGTGACAGTAGTTTGAGTATAGCTGTCATCTGATAAACTCCCCTCTGACACCGAAGTAGTAATTGAAAGCCCACCTTCTGCCGGGAAAAGAATATTGTTGTCGTCAAGATCGTCGTCTTCTGATGCTCTTTGCAAGCCAATTGTATCGAACTGTGTAGAGGCTAAGTTTTCTGCACGCGTGGCAGTGATCGTTACCAGACCATTGTTTGAGGAGCCCGCGCCACCAGCTCCAGCCGCAGGACCCGCAGCAGGTGCTTCCAAAATTTCGGTCGGGTCTTCACCAGCCAAAATGGCGGCCTGAATAGCGTCCAGATCTAGAGTATCTTCGCTGGGAGAAGCTGGATTCTGATCAACAACAATATCAGTATTAACCGGAGCAACCGTCAGTTCGACATTGCCGTATTCATATGGGTTCAAGCATGCAACACAGTTACGTTCAACCAAAAACGACTGTCCCTGAACATCTATTACGATTTCACCGTCGCGAGAAGAGAAGACAATGTCATCCCCTTGTAATTGCATATCAGGTGTAATGAGTACCGCAGCGTTACCTGGTCTCACTAAAATCGCATCACCCTTTACATCGACGACTTTGGCTGAAGCGTTTAGGACCTGCTCTCTCATAACTCTTACCTCAGAAGATCTATCAAACTTATTTACTAATAATAATGTTTATTAACAATTAACACTATTGTATTAAACATAGTCCTTTCTTACTAGATATGGGTGCGTTTCATCACTGCGAAATGATATAATTAACTAACCATTCCTATTGAGAACGATAAAATGACTAAACTTACGAGTGACATTCAGGCAAACCTAGAGCTGTTTGTACAGGAAACTAAAGAAAACAACTTAGTTTGGGGTCTTAGAAACAGTGAAGAAGGCTGGCTAGCATGTGACTCTTCGGAGTTTGAAAACAGCGAAGTAATGCCTTTTTGGTCATCTAAAGAAGATGCTGAGTTTCACAATGTAGAAGAGTGGGCTGAGTTTGAAGTGCTAGAAATTCCGCTGGATATTTTCGTAGAAGATTGGCTGATCACGCTAGCTGAAGACGGTGTACTGGTTGGTACAAACTGGAATAGCGGGTTGGAAGGTAAAGAGATGGAGCCATCTGAGCTGGCTAAAATGTACCTCTAATTACTAACGCTTTCAGATACTTTAAGGGTGAGTAGTTCTCACCCTTAATCATTTTTGCGTTATGAGTTTTGCTGTTTCTTTTCTAAAGACAACATAACTTCCTGTTGGTTGTCTAAGTACTCATCTAACCCTGCTTTTCTTAGCGAACAAGCCGGGCAATCGCCACAACCATCACCAATAACCCCGTTGTAACAAGTTAAAGTTTGATTCCTAACCAGTTCAAGCGCCTTATATTGATCAGCAAGCGCCCAGGTTTCCGCTTTGTTTAACCACATTAGTGGCGTTTTAATCTCTAGTTCACGATCCATGCCCTGAACAAGCGCACTATTCATTGCTTTTACAAAATCGTTTCGGCAATCAGGATAACCTGAAAAATCCGTCTCGCAGACACCAGTAATCACTGTAGAAGCTCCAATTTGATAAGCATAGATGCCGGCTAATGTGAGGAAAAGAATGTTTCTTCCCGGAACAAAGGAGTTAGGAAGACCATTTTCTTGCAGCTCATGAGAAACAGCAATGTCATCGCGAGTCAACGAGCTGATAGCTAACTCATTGAGCAAACTGACATCCATCACTTTATGATTCTTAATACCCAGCTCTGCAGTTAATTTCTGAGCAACTTCAATCTCAGCCTTATGTCGCTGACCATAATCGAAGGTAATTGCATGAACTTCATCATACTCTTTGATCGCTTGAACCAGGCAGGTCGTAGAGTCCTGACCACCACTAAAAACAACAACTGCTTTATTCACTCTGACACCATGTAGAACTATCTTAACGTTGCAGGGACATTAGTTTAATCCCAAAACAATATCAACTAACTTTAACTATCAATTCCAAGTCATATTGCTTATCCTTGCCGCGATTTTAGATTTTTCTTTTTTGATGGGTAAGTTATGTACAAGTTAGTTGCATTAGATATGGATGGAACACTCCTGAACTCCGATAAGGTGATTACGGAGAAAAACAAGAAGGCAATCCTTGAGGCCAAACAAGCCGGAACTAAAGTCGTTCTTGCGTCAGGCCGACCTTTGGAGGGTATGACCCGTTATCTGGAAGAGCTTGGACTCACCACCGAAAATGATTACGTCATTTGTTACAACGGTTCACTAGTAAAACGAGTCTCTACTGGTGAAACAATCCGTACACAAATCCTTTCAGGTAAAGATGCAAAAAGATTGGCGAAAATTGCTAAAGAGCAAAACAGTTACATCCACGCATTCAGTCCAGAACGTGGCTTACTAACACCAAAAAATAACCCTTACACCGAACATGAGGCTGTCATCAACGGTGTGGAAATCATTGAGTTTAATTTTGATGAACTGAGTGACGATGAGCAGATCATTAAGGCGATGATCGTCAACGAAAAAGAAGCATTAACACAAACCATTAATGAACTCCCAACAGAACTTTACGAAGACTACACCATTGTTCGCAGCGCTGATATCTTTCTTGAGTTTCTAAATAAGGAGAGTAATAAAGGCGTTGGCGTGCAATCTGTGGCTCAGCTATTTGGCATCGACTCTAAAGAGGTTATCTGTATGGGAGACGCTGAAAACGACCACCATATGATTAAGTATGCCGGTTTAGGTGTCGCGATGGAAAATGCGACTGAAGATACCAAGGCCATTGCCGATCATATTACTCACAGCAATGACGAATCTGGTGTTGCCAGCGTCATTGAGCAATACATCCTCTCTTAAGTAAAAAACACGCCACCAGCAAACTTATCAACTATAGCTCATGAGTTTCATAGGTTTGCTGGTTAGTACTTACAGATAAGAAACCCTGTTCCTGCCGTTATTTTTAGATAGGTAAAGCGCTTTATCCGCACGGGATACAAGACTATCAGCCGTGTCGTCTGCACCATATGTCGCTGAGCCGAAGCTCGCGGTAATCTTTTCATCTTCCGGCAGCAGTTGTTCACAAGCTTCAAGTAGTTCCCGTAAATGCTCAGCCAACTTCATCACACCTTCTTTATCGGTATGGGGGCAAACAATTAAGAACTCTTCCCCACCCCAACGGCCGATATAGTCAACAGAGCGAATGCTTTCTTTAAACAGTCTGGTGGTATGCTTTAAGACCTCATCTCCGGTCTGGTGCCCATGAGTATCATTAATGGACTTAAACCTGTCGATATCGACCATGACGACACCTAAATCATGAGAATCGTATCGCTTAGCGGTTTGAATCTCCTCATGTAAAACTGACTCGATTTTCGCTCGGTTACACAATCCTGTCAGCGCATCGGTATCAGACAGCAATTTCAGCTCTTCGTTTTTCTGCCTTAACACATCCTGTACTTCCTGCAGTTTTTCCAATGCCTGTTCAGTATGAAGCTTTTCTCTTCTGACACGGGTATTCCATACCGCACTTGCAACTAATAGCATTGTGGCTGCGATAAGCACTACTAACAACAATGTGTAATCGATGGTTTCAACCTTATGCAACGTAAACCATTTTTCCCGGATCAACATATGATCAGACGGAGATAAGTTTTTATACCCTTTCGACAAAATAGAGGCGAGTTCGGGCCATTGCTTTGGAGCAACAAAGCTAAAGTGAACGTTGCCATACTCTGTTGGCGCAGCAACCTTGATATTTTTTAACTCGCCACTTGCCATTAAATAATTGGCAATAGCCAGGTTTCCTATGTAGGCGTCAGCCTTTCCTTCGTCAACGACTCTAAGTGCTTCCATAGAGTTCACTGCGTTGATAACTTGAATATCAGGATAATCTCTTGCGAGCCATTTATTGGTTAGATAGCCGCGTTCTAGCACAACTGTCTTTGACTTCAGCTCTGTGAGCGCACTAATAAACGACGAATCTTTATGACTGATAATGACCATGGGATACGAAAGGTATACGTCACCAAAAAGAACCCTTTTACTCCTCTCCTCAGATTTCACCATCATGGTTACGGTATCAAATAGACGCTCTTGCTTATCTATCTCATCGATGGCCTGAGATGGTGTCATTTCTGTGGCAACAAACTCTGCGTTGAATCCTATCTGGTTGGCTATCAGTGTGATGTAATCAACGGCAAGCCCTTTGGCTTCACCATTCTCTTGATATTCGAATGGTGCACCATTGGGCCGGACGCGAAAGCGAATTGTAGGATTGCTTTCAATAAACTCCAGCTCATTAAAAGTAAGTTCATTTGGACTGTGGTTTATCACCGATTCAGACAACCAAAAATTGAATATTCGCTGATGAGTGCTTTCCGGAATCGCGTTCGCTAACTTGCTCATAATATTATGAAGCAAAGGCTCGTCATTTCTGGTGCCAATGGACTGTTTCCAACTATCAGCAAATGTCCCGTTGATCTTTATTCTTTCAAAGTAGTGATTTTGTATTATGTATGCAAGAACACCTAAAGTACCGGCCACACCATAGGATTTACCGTCAGCGACCAGTTCCAACCCTTGCTCCAGGTTGGCAACTTCAATGAGTTTCAGGTTAGGGTAACTTTGGCGAATATAAGTCGTGGACGCATAGCCTTTTACAACCGCAACCGCTTTCCCATCCAACGCTTTTAGGTTGTCAATCATAGGTGCGTTTGACAGTGTCGCCAGCGCAAGTGAGGTATCAAGATAGCCTTCCGTGAAGTCCAAGTACTCTCGTCTATCAGGTTTGTTAACCAGGGCAGTCACAAGATCACAATCACGGGATTTAGCAACCTTCAATGTGTCACCCCATGAGTGAGTTGGCACAAACTCAAATGGAATGTTTAATGTAGTTGAGAACAAATTGACGTAGTCAGCCGTCATACCTATCAATTCATTGCTGACATTTTTTGAATACGGCATCCAATCAGGATCACCGCAAAAAGTAATCTTCTTCTTTAAGATTAAATATCTTTGCTCTTCACCTGTAAGTTGAACGTTGAGAGCAAGCTCAGCAGGTTCAGACGCGCGAGTTACAGATACAGAAAAGAGCTGAGCAAGAGTTACGATGCACAGAAAACATATCTTGAAAAACTGACAGCTGTTTAGGTACTGCTTATACACTCTTTAATTACCCGCATAATCCTAGCTTTCATTTATTGACAACATAAATGTTAGAGCGAAATACAATCAAAACAAAGTAGGTTATTCAATTTTTGAGTGTTTTCCTTAAATAATGAATGTGATTTTTAAAGTCCATCTTGTTATATAAATTGATAGCAGACTGGTTAAAATCCCACACTTCCACAAAGACTTGCTTCACGCCAAAGTCTTCAAACATCTCTTCCATTTTCAATATTAGGCGCTTTGCCACGCCCATATTTCTATATTCTGGGTAAACATACAATTCATCGACGCTGCCCATCTGAACCGGCTTACTTATGGTTGATAGCAGTTCACAAAAATGCCCTGTAACGAAACCAACTATCGCGCCCTCGACTTCCGCTACATAAATTAAACACTGAGGATCATCTAGATAAGTAGATATGTTTTTTTCTAACTGAACTTCTTCAGGCGTTTTAAAATGTTCTGGCTGTGCAAGGTGATGATATTGATGTAGCAAATACATCTGCTCATTTAGCACATCTAAGTCTGTTAACCGAGCGGGACGGATGGTTGGTGTATTCACAATAAGAACCTGAATAACAAGATATTAACTAGAGTATACATACAAAAGCTAAGGGCGATAACTTTTAAGTTATCGCCCCTAAAATTATAGCAATCAGTATAATTTTATTTACTGATGCAATACCTTCTCGATTTCATTCAGACTCGTAGGGTCATCGATGGTTGAGGGAACCGTATATTGTTCACCATCGGCTATCTGACGAATGGTTTTACGAAGGATCTTGCCTGAACGAGTTTTCGGCAGTCGATCCACCACCAGTGCGTGTTTAAAACAAGCAACCGCACCAATCTCTTCGCGCACCTTGCCAACCAACTCACCTTCTAACTGAAGATCGTCGACCTTCACCCCGTCTTTTAACACCACGAAACCCAGTGGTAGCTGACCTTTAAGGTCATCGTGAACACCTACAACCGCACATTCTGCAACTGCAGGGTGGCCGCCAACAATCTCTTCCATTTCACCGGTAGAGAGTCGGTGTCCAGCGACATTAATGACATCATCAATACGGCCCATAATGAACAGATATCCGTCATCATCAAGATAACCACCATCACCTGAAACGTAATAGCCTTCAAACTGACTCAGATACCCAGTTTCGAACCTGTCGTGATTTCTCCAAACCGTTGGTAAACAACTTGGTGGTAAAGGAAGTTTCAATGAAACAAATCCCTGTTGGTTTGCAGTAGTAGGTTCACCTAACTCATCCAGAATCTCTACTTTGAATCCCGGAATAGGCTTGGTTGCAGAACCCGGTTTCACCGCCATCGTTTCGATTCCCGTTGGGTTGCCTGAAATAGCCCAGCCCGTTTCAGTTTGCCACCAGTGGTCGATAACCGGTTTAGAGGTTTGTTGTTCAACCCACTCCAATGTTGGCGGATCTAATCGTTCCCCCGCCATAAAGATGTTCTCAACGGAAGAGATGTCATACTTCAGCAAGTGCTCTCCGTTCGGATCTTCTTTTTTAACCGCACGAAATGCAGTTGGTGCAGAGAACAGAGCGTTAACTTTGTACTCATCACACACACGCCAGAACGCACCCGGGTCAGGAGTGCGAACAGGTTTTCCTTCGTACATAATGCTTGTACATCCATGGATTAGCGGAGCGTATACTATATAAGAGTGACCGACCACCCAACCAACATCAGAAGCTGCCCAGAACACACCGTCCTGATCGATGTTGTAGACAGTACTCATGCTGTACTTCATGGCAACAGCGTGGCCGCCATTATCTCTCACCACGCCCTTGGGTTTACCTGTCGTACCCGAAGTATAAAGAATATAGAGTGGATCGAGCGAGTTAACTGGCACACAGTCACGTGGCTTGGCATTCTCTACCGCTTCTTTCCAGTCGACGTCGCGCTCATGATTCAGCTCTGCTTCTTCTTCCTTACGCTGGAACAGAATCACTTTTTCTGGCTTCCAGCGACTGTCCATAATCGCTTTATCAACCAGAGGCTTATATGGCAATACCTTATTAATCTCTATACCGCATGAGGCCGTCATGATCACTTTTGGCTCGGCATCTTCAATTCGAACCGCAAGTTCGTTTGGTGCGAAACCACCGAACACCACAGAGTGAATCGCACCAAGTCTCGCACAGGCAAGCATCGCAATGGCTGCTTCTGGGATCATTGGCATATAAATAACGACACGATCCCCTTTAGTGACCCCCTGCTCTGCCAGCATACCCGCTACTTTGGCTGTTTGGTCTCGCAACTGTAGGTAGGTATACTTTCTCTTGGTTAACGTCACCGGAGAGTCATATATCATGGCGATTTTATCACCACGCCCCTGCTCAACATGGTAATCCAGTGCCATGTAACAGGTATTCATCTCACCGTCGACAAACCAACGATCAATGCCATTTTCATCCTTTGCAAGGATAGTTTCCGGGAACTTATACCAGGAAAGTTGTTCAGCCTGTTGTTTCCAAAACTGTTCCGGTTGTTCTATTGAGAATTGATACTCTTTTTCGTAGGCAGACATATTGCTTCCTCCAGTATGTCTTATATAGTTTCACGCGGTACTCGCGCCCAACCTTCCATAATTACCCGGGCACTGCGACTCATGATCGCTTTTTCCACTACCCAGCCTTTATCTGTTTTTCCTGCTTTTGCTCCGACTTTTAGTGTTCCTGAAGGGTGACCAAAAGTGACTGACTCTTTCTCACCGCCACCAGCGGCCAGATTCACCAGAGTTCCCGGAACACTCGCAGCCGACGCAATCGCGACAGCCGCAGTTCCCATCATGGCGTGATGTAACTTGCCCATGGACAAAGCACGCACCAACACGTCGATATCATTCGGTTCTACTCTGGTGCCACTCGAAGAAACATAGCTTTCTGGCTTGGCCACAAACGCCACTTTAGGTGTGTGTTGCCTCTGCTCCGCTTCAGAAATATCGCTAATAAGTCCCATCTTGAGCGCACCATAAGCACGGATGGTTTCGAACATCTTCAGTGCTTGTTGGTCGTTGTTGATATCGTCTTGCAACTCAGTGCCTTTGTAATTGATGGATGAAGCATCGATAAACACCGTTGGTATGCCGGCACTGATCATGGTTGCCTGCATCGACCCCACACCAGGAACCTCTAAATCATCAATCAAATTCCCGGTTGGGAACATGGAACCGTCACCATCTGCCGGATCGAGAAAATCAACCTGAATCTCTTCCGCAGGAAAGGTCACACCATCCAGCTCAAACTCTCCGGTTTCCTGAACACAGCCATCTACGATTGGCACATGAATATGGATAGATTTACTGATATTGGCCTGCCACACCTTCACTACGACGGTGCCGTTTTCAGGGATACGATCCTCTGGGATCAAGCCACTCTGGATGGCGAACGGCCCGACTGCAGCAGAAAGATTTCCACAGTTGCCACTCCAGTCGACAAATGCTTTGTCTATGGAGACCTGTCCAAACAAGTAATCTACATCGTGATCCTGCTGGGTGCTTTTAGAAACAATAACAGTCTTACTGGTACTTGAAGTTGCTCCTCCCATACCATCAATCTGTTTCGCATAAGGATCCGGGCTTCCTATGATTCTCAAAAATAGCTTGTCTCTAGCAGAGCCTGGCTGTTGAGCTTCTTCAGGAAGATCTTCCAGATTAAAGAACATCCCCTTGCTAGTCCCACCACGCATATAAGTAGCAGGGACACGAACCTGAGAGCGAATAGTCGTTGTATGCGTCGTCATATTCACTCTCCTAGCTTGCGAGGAAGTCTTGAGCAAAGCGTTGAAGTACACCACCCGCTTTGTACACTGAAACTTCATCCGCGGTGTCCAGTCGACATGTCACGGCAACATCTAGCTTCTCACCATTTGCTCTGGTGATAACCAAAGCAAGGTCTGTCCCCGGTTTGATATCTCCGACCACATCGTAAGTTTCGGTTCCATCCAACTCTAAAGTCTTACGTGTTACACCGTCTTTGAATTGAAGTGGAAGCACACCCATACCGACTAAGTTGGTTCTGTGGATTCGCTCAAAACCTTCAGCTGCAATGGCTTCGACACCGGCCAAACGTACCCCTTTTGCAGCCCAGTCACGGGACGAACCCTGACCATAATCAGCACCGGCAACAATAATCAAAGGCTGCTTTCTGTTCATATAGGTTTCAATCGCTTCCCACATGCGAGTCACTTTGCCCTCTGGTTCGACACGAGCCAATGAACCCTGCACGACTTCACCGTTTTCCAGAACCATTTCATTGAACAACTTAGGGTTAGCAAACGTCGCGCGCTGTGCTGTCAAATGATCACCACGGTGCGTTGCATAGGAGTTAAAGTCCTCTTCCGGAAGCCCCATCTTCGCCAGATACTCACCGGCAGCGCTACTTGCAAGAATGGCATTAGAAGGCGACAAGTGATCCGTTGTGATATTGTCAGGAAGAATCGCCAGTGGTCTCATCGATGAAAGCGTGCGCTCTCCGGCTAGTGCGCCTTCCCAATATGGAGGCCTGCGGATATAGGTGCTTTGTGGACGCCAGTCATAAAGCGGAGAGCCTTTTTCAACATCGTCATCCAGCTTAAACATCTGAATGTAGATCTGGTTAAACTGCTCTGGCTTCACGTGCTTGTTTACGACTGCATCGATTTCAGCATCGGACGGCCATAAGTCATTGAGATATATTGGATTGCCATTTTGATCGGTTCCTAAGGCATCACGCTCTATATCAAAACGCATGGTACCAGCCAAAGCATAAGCCACAACCAAAGGTGGGGAAGCCAAAAATGCTTGTTTAGCGTATGGATGAATCCGGCCATCGAAGTTACGGTTGCCTGAAAGTACCGCTGTCGAATATAAATCACGCTCGATGATTTCGTTTTGGATTTTAGGGTCCAGAGCGCCACTCATACCATTACAGGTAGTACAAGCATAAGCCACGATACCAAAGCCAAGTTTTTCCAACTCAGGCAACAAGTCAGCGTCTTCAAGATACAGTTTTGCCACTTTAGAACCTGGCGCGAATGAGGTTTTCACCCATGGTTTGCGTACCAGGCCCAGTTCGTTCGCTTTCTTCGCCAATAAACCTGCTGCAACCACGTTTCTTGGGTTACTTGTATTGGTGCAAGAGGTTATGGCAGCAATGATCACGGCGCCATCTGGTAATAGACCGTCCTCTTGATCCCAACTCTGAGCAATGCCTTTCTCTGAAAGCTGAGATGTCGGTAAACGACGATGTGGATTAGAAGGACCAGCCATGTTCCTTTCAACAGTAGAAAGGTCAAATTCCAGTACACGCTCATACTCTGCCGTGTCTAAGTCATCAGCCCACAAACCCGTGTGTTTAGCGTACTGTTCTACTAACTCGACTTGTTTTTCATCTCTACCAGTTAGTTTTAGGTAGTTAATGGTTTGTTCATCGATGTAGAACATACCCGCGGAGGCACCATATTCTGGCGTCATGTTCGAGATAGTCGCTCTGTCTCCGATCGTCAGATCTTTAGAACCCTCACCAAAGAATTCAAGGTAACAGGAAACAACACGTTCACTGCGCAAAAACTCTGTAATCGCCAGAACAATATCAGTGGCAGTAATTCCGGGCTTTCTCTTACCAGTTAGCTTCACACCGACAATATCCGGCAGTCGCATCATTGATGGACGGCCAAGCATAACGGTTTCCGCTTCAAGACCACCAACACCAATGGCAATCACGCCAAGCGCATCAACATGTGGAGTATGGCTATCCGTACCAACGCAGGTATCCGGGTAAGCAACGCCATCTTTTAACTGGATAACCGGAGACATTTTCTCCAGATTGATCTGGTGCATGATGCCATTGCCCGCAGGAATTACGCTGACATTCTCAAATGCGGTTTTACACCACTCAATGAAATGGAATCGGTCTTCATTGCGTCGATCCTCAATCGCACGGTTTTTCTCAAATGCCTCTGGGTCAAAGCCACCATGCTCAACAGCAAGAGAGTGGTCGACAATCAATTGTGTTTCAACAACAGGGTTTACCTTCGAAGGGTCGCCACCTTGCTCTGCAATAGCATCTCGCAAACCAGCCAAATCCACCAGAGCCGTCTGACCCAGAATGTCATGACAAACCACCCGTGCCGGATACCAGGGGAAATCCAGATCGCGTTTGCGTTCTATTAGCTGTTTTAGGCTATCGGTTAGCGCTTCAGGTTCACAGCGACGAACTAATTGCTCCGCCAGAACTCGGGACGTGTATGGCAACTTTTCATAAGCGCCTTGTGAAATATTATTGACTGCCTCTCTGGTATCGTAAAAATCCGCATTGCTCCCGGGCAATTTCTTTCTGAACTGGGTATTCATAGCTTCCATCCATGATATTTCTCATCAGCAGGCACCTATAAAACGCTGCCTGCTGATTCAACTTATTACCTTACAATCAAGAACGCTGCTCGATTGGTAACCAATCCTGATGTTCAGGTCCATCATAGTCCGCACTTGGACGAATGATTCGGTTATTGGCACGCTGCTCGTAAACGTGTGCAGCCCACCCCGTCAAACGGCTCATTACAAAGATTGGGGTAAATAATTTGGTTGGAATATCCATAAAGTGATAAGCCGAAGCATGGAAAAAGTCAGCGTTACAGAAAAGATCTTTTTCACGCTTCATCACTGATTCGACACGTTCAGAAACCGCGTATAAATGGGTATCTCCTACCGCCTGCGAAAGCTCTTTGGACCAACGTTTGATAAGCGCATTTCGAGGATCAGATTCACGATATACCGCATGTCCAAAGCCCATAATTTTCTCTTTGGCTTCAAGCATCGCCATTGTTTTTTCTTCAGCTTCTTCTGGAGACGTCCAGTTCTCAATCATCGCCATGGCTGCTTCGTTCGCACCACCATGAAGCGGACCGCGAAGTGTGCCTATCGCAGCTGTAATACAAGAGTGGATATCAGACAAAGTTGAAGCACAAACACGCGCTGCAAATGTCGATGCATTAAACTCGTGCTCAGCATAAAGAATTAGTGAACAGTGCATGACTTGTTTATGCAGTTCTGTCGGTTCTTTGTCGGTAAGCAGTTTCAGGAAGTAACCACCAATCGTATCTTCGGACTGATCTTCCGTGTCGATTCGCACACCATCGTGACTGAAACGATACCAGTAACAGATAATGGCAGGGAAAACCGCCAGCATTCTTTCCGTAGCAGCCTGCTGCTCAGAAAAATCCATTTCCTGTTCAAGATTACCCAACACTGAACAGCCAGTACGCATAACATCCATCGGGTGCGCTTCTTTAGGAATCAGCTCTAGCGCGGATTTTAGCTCCGCCGGAAGACCACGCAGACCAACCAGTCGCGTTTTATAGTCATCTAACTCTTTTTGATTCGGTAAGTGACCTTGCAGCAGCAGGTAAGCTACTTCTTCAAACTGTGCGTTATTCGCTAAATCGGTAATGTCATAACCACGATAGGTTAGCCCAGTTCCGCTCTTCCCTACGGTACATAACGATGTTGTTCCGGCACTCTGTCCTCGTAATCCTGCGCCACCTAGTTTCTTGTCAGGCATGACGAACTCCTTTTCCAGTGTTGCGATGTACTCACCGCATTGTTTACGTATTGATTAGTAGATAAATATTTAATAAATAAGTAGTTAATAAATGTTTAGTCATTCGTTGTTATTTTTGTGAAAACAACTTATCCAGTTTGTCTTCGTAGTCGTGATAATTCAGGTGTGCGTAAAGCTCTTTACGCGTTTGCATGTGCGGAACCATGGCTTCCTGGTTACCTGTTTCCAGCAAATGTGCGTAAACCATCTCTGCTGCTTTGTTCATCGCACGGAATGCACTTAACGGATACAAAACCATATCCACACCGTGAGCAGCCAGCTCTTCACCACCGTAAAGTGGCGTCTGACCAAACTCAGTAATATTGGCTAAAATCGGAACATGTTTACCTGTGGCTGACTGGAGCGCAGAAGAGAATTTCTGATACTGCTCGAGTTCTGTCATCGCTTCCGGAAAAATCATATCCGCACCGGCTTCGATACACGCAATTGCTCGCTCAATAGCAGAATCGATACCTTCAACCGCTAGCGCATCGGTACGAGCCATAATGACAAAATCACTGTCATTTCGGGCATCAACAGCAGCTTTGACTCTGTCAACCATCTCTTCCTGACTAACAATCGCTTTGTTAGGTCTGTGTCCACAGCGCTTTTGCGCTACCTGATCTTCCATATGCACAGCGGCAGCACCTGCTTTTTCCATCGCTTTGATGGTGCGGGCAATGTTGAAAGCACCGCCAAAACCCGTGTCGATATCCACCATAAGAGGCAGGTCGCAAGCGTTAGTGATACGATCAACATCAACAAGTACATCGTTCAATGTTGTTATACCGAGATCAGGCAGTCCATAAGAGGCGTTGGCAATACCACCTCCAGATAAGTAAATTGCCTGATGTCCGACATTTTTTGCCATCATGGCGCAATACGGGTTTACAGTGCCGACAATCTGTAGAGGATCATTTTCCTGAACGGCAACTCTGAATTTTTTCCCCGGACTCATGACGCATTCTCCTTTGCAGTTTTCATCTGTTGTTCAATTAGGATTTGGCTACCAGATATGTGCCTTCTCATCAGCAACTCTGCTAACTCTTCATCTCGGTTTTTAATGGCATTCAGAATCATGCGATGCTCATCTAAAGCGTGTGAAGGTCGAGAGTGCGTTGAAGGAGACTGATAGCGATACATTCTCAATAGGTGGTACAGTTCATCGCAAAGCAGTGATACAAGCTTGCTATTACGACTCGCTTTAATGATTTGGTAATGGAAATCGAAGTTACCCTGTTGATGGATATAGGACTTTCCATCGACGTCGTCAATGTATTGGGAGTGAGTGTCTAACAATGACTCTAGCTGATTCACTTCACTCTTGGATATATGGCGAGCTGCAAGCCGGGCAGCCATACCTTCAAGAGACTCACGAACCGCATATAACTCACATAGGTGTTCCTGTGAAAGTGTGATGACACGAGCACCTACATGAGGGATTCGCTCAATTAACCCAAGGCCTTCAAGACGCATAATGGCTTCGCGAAGCGGGCCGCGGCTAACACCCAGCTTCTTCGCTATCTCAGGCTCAGATATCTTCGCCCCCGAAGGCAAATCGCCTTCCACAATGGCTTCAACCAGATACTCCGTCAGGTTATGGGACTTTGTCCCTTCTTTGTCTGACGTTTTAAAGTCTACTTTGTCGACAATATTACTCACCTGACACTCACCTCTTTACATAAATGTTAACAATGTAACCGTTATGTACAGAAAATAGCCTATGTAACGGGAGAATTACAAGCACATTGTCGACAATTACTACCAAGGTCTAATAAGAAAGGTCCATTAGCGTGAACTTTATGAACAAAATAGACAGAAAAGAGCTAAATCTCATTATCTCCATAATCTAATAAATACGTTAACCATAATGTAACATTTCTACTGCTTTTAATAATAAACCCGGCGCTACAACTACCGGGAACAACGTGAATAAGTTAAGTAGACAAAAGGAATGTAACGATGTTTAAACCTGTTCTTGTATCAACCTTGATAGCGACAACACTTTCATGGAATGCCTTCGCAGCAGACATGGAAAAAATTCACTTTCTCATCCCTGGTGGCGCAGGCGGTGGTTGGGATATGACAGCCCGAGGAACGGGTGATGCGCTTGTTAAAGCAGAGATTGTCGACAAAGTTTCATTCCAGAACCTTTCAGGAGGCGGCGGTGGTAAGGCCATTGCTCACCTGATAGAAACCGCAGCGCGCCAAGGCGACACTTTGATGGTGAACTCCACACCGATTGTTGTACGCTCTCTCACTGGGGTATTTCCACAATCATTCAGAGATTTAACTCCTGTAGCCGCCACCATTGCTGATTACGGCGCTATCGTTACCTCTCCTGACTCAAAGTACAACACATGGGAAGATGTCGTCGCCGACTTCAAAGAAAATCCTCGTAAAGTGAAAATAGCCGGAGGTTCCGCCAGAGGCAGCATGGATCACCTTGTTGTTGCAGCAGCGTTCAAGGGAGAAGGTTTTGATGCTAAAGCCGTACGCTACATCTCTTATGATGCTGGTGGTAAAGCGACGGCAGCCCTACTCTCAGGAGAAACTCAGCTGCTTTCGACCGGTCTTGGCGAAGTTTTAGAAATGTCTAAATCCGGTCAAGTTAAGATCTTAGCAGTTACCGCACCTAAACGTCTGCCGGCCGCACCAGATGTCCCAACGCTAACCGAATACGGTAATGAAACTGTGTTTGCTAACTGGCGTGGATTCTTTGCAGCTCCTGGAACCAGTAAGGAAAAAATCGCTGAATATAACCAAGCACTAAACAAGATGTACGGAACCAGTGAGTGGGCAGTGGTCAGAGATAGAAATGGTTGGATCGACAATTACAAACCAGATCAGGAATTTTATTCGTTCCTTGAAGATCAAGAAGAAGTTATGGGTTCACTGATGCGTGAGCTTGGCTTTCTTAAATAATAAATAAGCAACACCTGACCTGAATCATTAAGGTCAGGTGTCATTTTTATCTGGAGTTCAATTGTGGCCGCTCAATCTAACCCTTTGTTATACAGAGATCGTATCGGGGCAATGATATTTCTTATCGTTAGCCTTTGCTACGGTTATCAAACCTCTCTCATACCCATGTTTCCAGGGGACGAGTATGAACCTTTCACTGCGAGAACACTCCCTACTCTATTAACCGCAATAGGTGTTGTTCTGTCCTTAATTCTATTGGTAACCGCAAAACCAGACACCGATAGCGGCGCCATACTAAGCTTCAACTGGAAGTTGTTGCTCGCTTTTATCGCGCTCATGGCACTTTACGGATTGGGCCTCACCTATCTTGGATTTGTGCTCGCAACAAGCCTGTTTTTGATGGCTGGCTTCTATCTGCTTGGAGAACGACGAAAGTCTGTTCTTTTTGGGGTATCTTTCCCCTTTGTCGTCGCTTTTTATCTTTTGTTAACGCAGGTTCTCGATATTTATTTAGAACCTGGTTATCTGTTCCTGCTGTTCTAGGAGAGCAATCATGTTAGAAGGAATCTTTGCAGGTCTTTCCACTGCTGTTATGCCATTCAATATTCTAATGGTGGTAGTTGGTTGTTTTGTGGGCACTTTTATCGGAATGTTGCCAGGTCTGGGGCCTATCTCTGCGATTGCCTTAATGATCCCAATTACTTATGGGCTAGAACCTTCATCAGGGCTCATTCTAATGGCCGGTGTTTATTACGGAGCCGTATTTGGTGGATCAACCTCTTCAATCCTGATTAACGCGCCTGGTTGTTCTTCCACTGTGGTTACGGCTTTTGATGGCTATCCCATGGCGCAAAAAGGCCAGGCGGGTAAGGCACTGGCTCTTGCCGCATACTCGTCATTTACTGGTGGGACCCTCTCTGCAATTATGCTGCTTGTTGCCGCACCCGCGCTTGCGAGTGTTTCGCTCAGTTTCCAGTCATCGGATTATTTTGCATTAATGCTTGTTGGCCTTTCCGCGGTAGCTGCATTCGCAGGGAAAGGACAAGTGATTAAAGCCTGGATGATGACCATTCTCGGGCTAATGCTATCAACCGTTGGTCTGGATAAAGGCGTAGGTGTTGAACGCTTTACCTTCGGCCTGACTGACCTGATGGATGGCTTCAGCTTTTTGCTGCTCGCAATGGCGACTTTTGCTCTAGGCGAAACACTAATGGGTATACTGAAACCTGAAGCCGATACCCGCTCTGAAGAACAGCAAAAGATGAGCGACATCGGCAGCATGAAGGTGACCAAAGAAGAAATCAAAGAAGTTGCCCCAGTTTCAATCCGTTCATCTATCGTAGGATTTTTTACCGGTGTCCTGCCAGGCGCCGGTGCCACTATTGCAGCATTCCTTAGTTATGGAATGGAGCGAAATCTGGCTCCGAAAAATAAGCAAAAAGAGTTTGGTAACGGGAGCATTCGTGGGTTAGTTGCGCCTGAGAGCGCCAATAATGCCGCCTCTAGCGGGTCGTTCGTACCACTATTAACTCTGGGTATTCCAGGTTCAGGTACGACCGCAATTATGTTAGGGGCTCTAATTGCCTATGGCATTCAACCCGGACCAAGGCTCTTTGTCGATAACCCTGAGGTTTTCTGGTCGGTCATTATCTCAATGTATTTTGGCAATATTGTGCTGGTTATTCTGAACCTGCCTTTGATTCCCTATATTTCGAAGCTGTTAGCAGTACCAAGAACCGTATTGCTACCTATGATATTGTTTTTCTCTATTACCGGCGTTTATCTGGTTTCATTCAACACCATGGATGTGTTTATCATGCTGATAATCGCGGTTGCAGCGATCGCATTGAGGCTGGCTAACTTCCCGCTCGCACCGCTCTTGCTTGGTTTTATCTTGGGTGGCTTGATGGAAGAAAACTTACGACGCGCACTCATGATCTCAGACGGTGAGCTTAGTTTCCTATGGGAACGTCCTCTCACACTCATCTTTACGTTTATCGCACTTCTAGTGTTACTCAGCCCCGTGTTTGTGGCTGCCACTAAAACGTTTAGAGCAAAAAGCAAAGTGGTCAAATCTTAATATCTGTACATCAAACTAACAGAACGGCAAGCCATTAAAAAGCTTGCCGTTTTTTTCTGTAACTACGTTCTGGCCTGCCCACCGTACCATAGCTTAAGTCAGCCTCTAACTCGCCATTGGTGATCAGAAACTCTAGGTAACGCCTTGCTGTTGTTCTGCTTGCTCCAATCGCCTCACCTGCTACATCCGCAGTAAAGTCATCTTGTGAATTAAACAGTGCACGAATTTTATCTAAAGTCACTGCATCTATTCCTTTCGGCAGAACAGTTTTAGTTGGTAAACTGGATGTCTCTGATGAGGCTGACTCTGTACTCAAAAACTTATCTACCATCGCTTGATCGATATCGGTCGTATGACTGAGCTTTTCTCTCTTGCCCAAATAAGTTTCCAATGTCGCCTTAAGACGCGGAAACATCACCGGTTTTAAAAGATAATCAACCACCCCGCCTCTCATCGCTTCTTGCAGCGTATCAACATCTCTGGCAGCAGTTATCAAGATGACATCACTCTCTTTTCCATCTTGTCTTAGCGCCCGCAGCAGTTCCAAACCAGTACCGTCAGGCAGAAATACGTCGAGCAATATCAAATCTGGGGTGTAAACCTCAAGCAAGAGCTTTGCTTCCATTACCGATGTTGCTATCCCTTGAATCTCTATTCCGTTCATCTGTTGCAGATACTTCTGATGCAACTCTGCGATTGCTGGGTCATCTTCGATTATTACTACCCTAGTCTTCATTTCTTCCTTTCCTTAGGTATATATGCGGTTACACGAGTACCCGTTGGACTTAGTGCCATCATCTCAAGTTGCCCTCCGTAGTGCTTGATAAGTCGGTTCACCAAAAACAGTCCCACTCCTCTGTTACCAGGATTACTAGAATCCGCTGATTTTGTTGAAACGCCCCGATCTAGCAAAGCAGCCGTCGCCATCCCTTCCGGCAAACCTGCACCAGAGTCTTCTACTTCTAAGATTATTTCTGTACCAAAATCTGATACCGAAAGTTCGATGACTCTGGCAGCTTCATCACTTGCGCTGTAACTCAAAGTGGCATCAAATGCATTGTCTATCAGATTGCCTAGTATCGTCGTAATATCTTCAGCATTAATGTTGTCTGGCAACTCAGAAAGCCTCGATCCGTTTTCGATGCTAAGCTCTAACCCTAACTCTCTCGCCCTTTCCGCTTTGCCCAGAATCAATCCAGCAACCAGAGGATCGTCGATCGCTGAGCGAATAAACGAAATCATGCTTTGATAGTGCTCACTTTCTTGCCCTATTAACGTGTTAACCGCTTCCATTTCATTCATTTGAATTAAGCCAGCGATTGTATTCAGTTTATTTCGATGCTCGTGCGTTTGCGAACGCAGCATATCTGCGTAACGCTTTGTCTGAGCGAGTTGTTGTGTTAACTCTGATATCTCATCACGTCGTCTGAAACTTGATACCGCCCCATAAACTTTTCCATCTACCATTATTGGATTTCTATTAGCGACTATGTTTTGCTCATTGACGTATAAGTTGGCGTCATGTTCTGCTTTTCCTGTCTCTAGAACATCCCCTAAATCACTACCCGGCAAAGCTATTTCTACAGGCCTATCAACTATATTTTCACGATCTAACTTTAGTATTTCACACGCACTTTTGTTGACTGAACGAACAACACCATTTTTATCAATACTGACAACACCTTCTTCAATCGTACTGAGAGTAACGTCCAGCTCCACATACAGTTTTCCTATTTCTTCGGGTTCGAATCCAAGTATCGCTTTTTGAAATCTCTTCGATACATAAATAGCCAACAGCGTATTAACGGCTAGTACAACCAATGCCAAAGAGATCAGAAAATAGAGAAAGGGTTCTACTCGATCTTCTAGTGAATCCAGCAGATAACCAACAGAGATAACGCCAATAATGTTTCCGGACTTATCGAAAATTGCTGTTTTACCTCGCACCGACTTGCCCAAAGACCCTACCGCCGCTGAAATGTACGACTCACCATTTTGCAAGGCTCTAGTGTTGTCACCTCCTTTCATCGGCAAACCTATTCGTTCATCCAAAGGATGTAGCAACCGCACACCTTTTTTATCACCGATCACGATGAAAGTTGCTCCAATATGCTCTGTGAAATCTCGTATCTCCTGTTTCAGGTGAATCGCAGATCCACTATTAACCGCTGCGATCACTCTGTCGGACTTGGCAAGAAACTGGGAAACGCCTAATGCTAATTAGATGGTACGCCCCTTCATTCCACTACACTCGATAGTATTGAGGAAAGGGAAAAGGTGACCATCATGCTCAACACACACATTATCGGCATCGACTTAGCAAAACATGTTTTTCATCTTGTCGGCCACGATTTTTCGGGCCGGGAGACTTTTCGCAAAAAACTATCCAGACAGAAAACACTTCAGCTACTTTCAGTTCATGAACCAGTCATCGTAGCAATGGAGTCATGCGGTGGGTGCCATTGGTTTGCTCGAAAATGTCAGGAATATGGTCATCACGTTAAACTGCTCCCTGCACAATATGTAAAGCCTTACGTCAAAACGAACAAAAACGACTTCATTGATGCTGATGCAATAGCAGAAGCAGCTATGCGACCTAAGATGAGGTTTGTTTCGCCAAAGAGTGAGCAAGCACAGGTAGCTATAGCAATCCGTAGGATTCGGTCTGGTTATATTAAAGAACGAACTGCTTGTATGAATCGAATAGGCTCTATGCTTCTTGAATTTGGTATCAGCTTTCCCCGTGGCCATCATTACATGAAAGGGCTTTTTCAGTGGTTGGCAGATAAAAAAGAGCCTGTACCACCACTATTGATTATGGAATTAAGACAGCAACTAGATTATTACAATCTCTTAAACCAATGGATAAAAGAGCAAGAGAAGAAACTTGAACAGCTTAACGAAGGGAATGAACTCATGGGTTTATTGCAGAGTGTTCCAGGCATAGGACCTATGACGGCTTCTTGCTGCTTGTCGGCGGTAAGTGATCCACAAGACTTTTCAAATGGAAGAAACTTTGCTGCGTGGATTGGTTTAGTACCTTATCAGTACTCAACAGGGGGTAAGCCTCGAATGCTTGGTATATCAAAGCGTGGAAACAAAGAACTGCGAGAGCTGTTCATTCACGCTGCGAGGTCAATTCTATGGCGAGATTCCTCGGTAGAGCGGTACTTTGGCCCTTGGTTAACTGAAATGAAACGCAGGAAACCGTTTAATGTAGCTGTTGTGGCACTGGCTAATAAATTGGCCCGAATATCTTGGTCAGTTATGGCAACACGAAAACCGTTTGAAGTAAGAGTTTAAACCAAGTTTGCAAATGATAATGAAAGATGACAAGACGGTCAGACCACCAGATTGAAGACCTGAGGGGCAAAACAGCAACTTAAGTAGTGCTTTCACGCTTATGAGGACAATCTGGCGCGGATCTCATCGTAGAGCGGGACTAATGAATAAAAGTCCATATAGACTCTGAATACATTGGCGCAAACCAGCTCAGTTATTTTAAGTTATCTACTTGCAAAACTGGGGCGTACCATACATTTTTGCCCCATATCTTGTTGCTGGCTGTTAAGAATGTAGAAGAATCCCGACCAAGAAAGGACTAAAAGTTGGATAAGCCCGGAAAAGGTCATGATAAGTATCAGACGCTTTCTGAAACCAATACTGCTCCAGTTCACACTCACCTCTTCCAATAAACAGATTATTTACATAAAAGTTACATATATATCTACATTAAGGAAAAAGTGTAAATTTGGACAAAGTTTTTTTCATTTTATTGGTGTGACGCACTGAATAAATTTTAAATTAGAGTTTATACTCTAATGATTCTCCAATTTGATGATTTAGTTACCATGAATTCAAAGCGATTCAAGTCAGGTCTACTGGCTTTTTTTGTAGCTGGCGCATGCACTAGTGTTTATGCTCAGCCAATAAGCTTTAGCGATGCATGGCATGTACTGCAGCAAAATAACAACTCAATTGCTGCTCAACGCGCCAATGTTGAACGCTACAAACAAAACGAAAAATCAAAAGACAGCTTAAACTATCCTTCTGTAACGCTTGGTGCGACTTATACCCGACTGGATGACGACGTTAGCCTATCTGGCGATGATCTCCTCCATAGTCTTGACGCCAAAAGCGCAGCAACCTTATCTGCTGTTTTAAAAAATATGGGCATCACCGGCAACCCAGTTTCTACGATAGCTGAGAGAGACGTATTTAACTCATCCGTAAGAGCAGTTTGGCCTATTTATACTGGTGGCCGGATTTCTTCCGCTCAGAATATTGCGTCGGGCCAGACTGATGAAGCCGTTGCTGATCTCGCAATGGAAACTATGCATCGCTATCAGGATCTCGCTCGCTACTATTTTAGTGTGGTGCTTGCGAAGTCTGTTGTAGAGACCAGAAAAACCGTTGAAGCAGGTTTATCAAAGCACCTGGAGTTCGCTATAAAGCTCCAGGATCAAGGGCAGATAGCAAAGGTAGAACGCCTTCAGGCAGAAGCCTCTTTAGATCATGCGATAGTAGAAAGAAAGTCCGCTGAAAAAGACTTAGAAATTGCACAGTCTGCGTTAACGGAAATCCTCAACCAAGCCCAAATGGTCTCACCTGATACTCACCTGTTTATCAACGAGTCGTTACCCAAGGTAGAACTCTTTATTGAGCAAACGCTGGCGACTTATCCGGGGCTGGATTTACTGAGTGCGAAACAAAAACAAGCCACCAATTTGATAAATGTGGAGAAAGGCACTTACTACCCGGAGGTCTATCTTTACGGCAACTACACACTTTATGAAGGTGAAGAGCTGGCAAACAAGATGACGCCCGATTGGTTAGTCGGTGTGGGTGTCAGTATCCCGCTTATCGATTCATCCGGTCGAAGTGAAAATGTTCAGGCAGCTAAATCAACCTTGCTTCAAGTCAATCACCTTAAAGCACAGGCTAATCAGGATCTCACCGTACTGGTAAAAAAAACTTACTTTCAGGCCGAGCAGGCAATGCAAGAAGCCACGGGTTTAAACTCAAGTCTCAATCTTGCACGCGAAAATCTTAAACTTCGAAATAAAGCTTTTAGTCAGGGACTATCGACATCGCTTGATGTTGTTGATGCTGAGTTATATATGGCGCAGATCGAAACTCAACAACTTGTCGCAAAATATAACTACCTTATCGCCCTGAACGGTCTGCTGGCAGTTTCTGGCCAGATGGATACCTTTATGAAATATGAACTAGACGCAAACCAAAACAGCAATACTAAGGAGAAACTATGAGCGCTGTAAAATCTTCGGTATTTGCTGTAGCGGGCATCGCTGTAGCCGGATGGATCGGATATAGCTTTTACGAAGCATATCAACCTCAACCCGTAAGGCTTCAGGGGCAGATTGAAGCTCAGCAATATAGCATTTCATCAAAGGTTCCCGGACGAATTGAAAAAGTCTATGTGCATAAAGGTGATCAGATAAAACAAGGCGATCTGGTTTTCTCAATATACAGCCCTGAGATTAATGCACGCCTTGAGCAAGCGATAGCAGGCAAAGATGCTGCCAGTGCCCTTGCGCAGGAAGCTGAAAATGGAGCCCGGGAGCAACAGATCAGAGCCGCAAAAGATCAGTGGCAAACGGCTAAAGCTGCCTCACAATTGGCAGAAAAAACCTATAAGCGTGTTGATTCACTCTACAAAGATGGTGTCGTAGCAGAGCAGCGCCGTGACGAAGCTCAGACCCAATGGCAAGCTGCCAAATACACTGAAAGTGCTGCTTATCAAATGTATGAAATGGCCAAAGAAGGTGCGAGAAGCGAAACCATCAAAGCAGCGACGGACAGAGCAAAAGCGGCCGCCGGTAAAGTCGCGGAAGTCGAAGCCTACGCTGAAGATACTCAAATCAAGAGTTGGTTTAATGGTGAAGTATCTCAGGTCTTACTTAACGGAGGAGAGCTGGCGCCACAGGGATTCCCAGTTGTTACGGTTGTTGACTTAAACGATGCATGGGCAGTCTTTAATGTCCGGGAAGACCTATTGAAGAACTTCAATAAAGGCAAGGAGTTTGAAGCATTTGTACCTGCGCTGGACAAAGATGTTCGTTTCAAAGTCAGCCACATTTCTGTAATGGGGAACTTCGCCACGTGGCGTTCGACGGACGCAACCCAGGGCTTCGATCTGCGTACTTTCGAAGTTGAAGCGAAACCGGTAGAACCTACTGAAGGTTTGCGTGTTGGTATGAGTATCTCGGTAGAGCTGTAGATATGAAAGGCAACTCATTATCGCAGTTACATGTCCTCAGGAATGACTGGTGGTTAATCGCTTGTTTAACAGTGATACCAGTGGTTCTTGCGTTGTTAGTTTGGCAGATATTCTCTGCTAACATCGTACGCGATCTTCCTTTTGGTGTGGTATCTGATTACGAGACACAACTATCCAGATCTTTAGTGCGAGATTTCGATGCGACACCAACGCTCTCTGTTACAAAACACTTTGTTAGTACCGAAGAAGCAAAAATCGCTATGAGAAACAATGAGATTTACGGTTTCGTCACCATCCCCAGAGATTTTGCAGAACAGGTATATCTTGGCAAACAGCCGCAGGTTTCTATCTTTTACAACAGTCAATACATACTGATCGGCCGCTTAATTAGTAGTGCTTCGGCTTCTGTACTTGGCACCTTTAATGTGAAGGTAGGTACCGTAAGTGCTCTGACTTCCGGGAACAACACTTTTGCTAGTGCGCTTGGACGTTCAGTGACGATACAAAACCAGATAACGCCACTGTTCAACAAAAATACGAACTACAACCAGTTTTTAGTTGGGGCAGCGGTACCTGCGATTTGGCAAATCATCATTGTCGTCGGAACAATTCTGGCCTTAGCCGCAAACCACAGGATTTACGGATTAGAAGCCATGCTTCAATCCGGTGTGTTGCGATCGGTTTTAAACATATCATCATTCTATTTGCCATTTTATCTTGCTCAGGGTGTCGCATTTGCCTTTTTCTTTTACGTGATATTAGGCTGGCCGATGAATGGAAGTTTTGCTGCACTATTTTTTGCTCAGCTCGTCACCACGATAGCGTGCATTTTTATGGGAAGTTTTTTTTATTTCCTTACTCTGGACCCAGCCAGAGCAATGAGTTTTGCAGGTGCCTTTACTGCCCCAAGCTTTGCCTTTATGGGAGTAACCTTTCCAGTTTCAGACATGGGAAGCGTAGCGCAGTTCTGGCGTGATTTACTTCCAATCAGCCATTATATTGAGGCACAGATAGCGCAGTCTAGTTACGGCGTCACCAACTGGCTTACCATCGAAAGCCTAGTGCCTATGCTTTGGTACTTGGTACCTTTCGCACTCGTTTCACTATTGGGTAAAAAACATTTAGCCAAAATTCATCAAAGTGCGGAGGGATAATACCGTGGCATTCTCTCAGTTACTTAAACACGAACTTCAGGCAATTTTTTCAAACCCAATTATCTTGCTGACGATATTCGGTGGCGTTTTCTTTTACTCTATCTTGTATCCTCTTCCCTATTCACATCAAACCCCAAGAGAACAAACGGTTTCTGTAGTAAATCTGGATAACAGTGCGGTAAGCCGGCAATTAGAACGTATGGTGGATGCGACACCACAAATAAAAATCGTTAACCGAAGCTACTCTATAGAAGAGGCAAAACAAAGATTTCTCTCCGGAGAAGTCAGTGGCGTATTTGTTATTCCAAGACACTTCTATAAAGATCTTTTGTTAGGTCGCGCTCCCGTCATCTCCTATGCCGGAGATGCTTCTTTCTTTTTGGTGTATGGCACCATTGTAGAAGGTTTATCCAAAGCTTCAGGAACGCTAGCAGCTCAAGCTCGGGTTAGCCGATTGCTAATGGAGGGAGAGTCTGTTTCATCGGCTTCGAGCCACCATTCCGCACTAAGTAGCAACCTGAAGCCAACATTTAACCCTACCGTGGGATACGTCGATTATGTTGTCCCTGCTGTATTTGTCCTTATCTTACAGCAGACACTCATTATGGGCGTGGGAATATTAGGTGGAACACAAAAGTACGGGTATGGGTACTGGAATAAGAAATCACCACTTTCCATCATCACGGTTCGTACCACGATATTTGCAATAATCTACTACGTACTTGCTATGTACTACATGGGATCTAGCTTCGAGTTCTACAGTATTGTCAGACTTGCCAGTATAGAGGCGATTTTATTCATACTTGCGCCCTTTATTCTTGCATCCGTGTTTATTGGCATCGTTTTGGGAGCAATACTTCCAAGGCGAGAGTTAGTTACCGTTGTAGTTTTACTAAGCTCTATGCCCCTGATATTTAGTGCTGGCTTTATCTGGCCGACAGAAAGCCTACCGGAACTAATTGTCTGGTTATCGGAGTGTTTCCCATCGACGTTAGCAATTCAATCCTTCCTGGCCGTCAATCAGATGGGCGCGTCTCTGTCTGAAGTAATACCCAAAATTGCACATTTGTGGGGTTTAGTGTTCTGTTGGGGATTAATTGCTTTTGTTACTTACAAAAACGCACTCAAACAAATAGAGCCGGCATGAGCCGGCTCCATTTTATGCAAACACCCTATCAATTATATTCCAACTGAATCAGCAATTTTTTGAATTTCCAGTAAATCGAGCTTATGCACTTCAATCATTTGGTCGATTTGGGATAAGTTAGAATTTGCCTCGTCCTGCTTATCACAAGACTCTTTAGATGCATCCCAGGATTTTCCATCTAAATAAATATCGCACTCTTTTTTGTAGCGCTCTAACTTAGGTAAAATCTGCTCTCGTTCGGCTTGTAGTTTGTCTAGTTCTTGCTTGATTGACAGTTCTCGTTGAAAGAGTTCTCGTGATCGCTCAAGTACAATTGCCTGCATCTCACCCTGTTTATTCAAATCCGAGATGCTTTTTTCTAATTCCTGAAGCTGCGCTCTTAAATCGCTTATTTGAGATTCGAGGTCCAGGTTCACTTTTTCAAGCTCTGTAACCATACCCTGAGAAGCGGCCAACTCTTCAACGTGAATCTCTCGCTCTTTTTCTAACTTTGCAGTCAGTCTCGTTTCGATTTCAGAATCAATTTGTGCTTCTTTTTCTTCAACTTCAGTGACAACCTGCGATTTGGCTTGCTTTAACTCATCAATTTGAAGCTCAAGTTCTTGATAAGCGGTTTCCCACTTACCCTTAGTGAGTACAGAACCTGCTAGGCCACCCAGCGCTAACCCGAGTACCGCAGCAATCACAATATAAAGAATGGTATGCTTGTCGCGTTCTTCAATAACGACCACATCATCTTCTTCATGTAAGTTTTCATTGTCTCTGTTCACTCAATACTCCGAATTTATGCTTAGCGAAAAAGCTCGCTCAAAACGATCATAACCGTATACACAGCCAGTCCGATAATTGCGGATACGACTACACCACGTTGTACTTTTTCGTTGGTTCGGTATTTAAACAAAACCACGGCCAACGCCAATAGCGCTGCTATTGCTAACAATCGAGTCATAGTTCCTCCTAACTTCTTATATTTATAGCATTTAAATAAGTGTATTACGTCAATTAGCTGCTAATTAGATCGTAAATGATGAATTAATATCCAATCATCAAAAAGTGTGATGACAAACAAATTTTTTTGTGTAGAATTCGCAACACAGAATAACTGTAACTTACCAAAGTTCAGTTGTTTGTTTCGATGAAGGCTACAGGAGAAGGTATTTCGTGCTTCATTCTTGTTAAGAATAAGTAACAAAATATCGCCGAAGAAGTAAATCTTTCAGGTGCGAAGCAATTCGCGGGGACTGTAGTTGGAGAAGCCTCTGGAGAGAGTCGTTAAATCGGCCGCCGAAGGAGCAAGCCAGATCCATGATCAGGTGAAACTCTCAGGTACAAAGGACAGAGGAGTGGAAAGACCGATCTATACGTCTTCGTATTCTGATACATGCGCGTTTTAAGGTTAATTTATATTAACCACCCTTTCCCTCTTCTCCTTAAATATTATGTTTTATTAAGGGGAACTCATGAACGATATTCAATCTCTATTACAAACCATAGACAGCTTTGTCTGGGGACCACCACTACTTATTCTACTTGTTGGTACAGGTGTTTATTTCACTTTTAGCTTAGGCTTACTCCAGTTTCGTCACTTGCCAACCGCTTTAAAGTTCGTATTTTCCAAGTCCGGAAACAACAACTCAAAAGGTGATGTATCGAGTTTTGCTGCACTATGTACAGCATTATCGGCCACAATCGGTACGGGTAACATAGTTGGTGTCGCTACGGCAATCAAGCTTGGTGGACCAGGCGCGCTATTTTGGATGTGGCTTGCTGCACTGTTTGGTATGGCAACTAAATATGCAGAGTGTCTGCTGGCAGTAAAATACCGGAAGACAGATGACAAAGGTCAGATGGTTGGCGGACCTATGTACTACCTCCAGTATGGTGTAGGTTCGAAAGCCCTGGCTATTTTCTTTGCTATTTCAGCGCTTGGTGTTGCATGCTTTGGCATTGGTACCTTCCCGCAGGTAAACGCGATCCTTGACGCATCAGAGTTGTCATTTGGTGTATCTCGTAACACTTCTGCAGTAGTACTCACCCTGTTGGTTGCCGCGGTTACGATTGGCGGAATCAAATCAATTGCTAATGTAGCGGGCAAAGTTGTTCCTGCAATGGCTGTGTTTTATGTGCTGGCGTGTGCAAGTGTATTGGTTTCAAACGCAAATCAACTACTCAACGCTATCGAGTTAGTTGTTGTGTCTGCATTTACATCAACAGCAGCAACAGGTGGGTTCTTGGGTGCTAGTATCATGCTGGCGATTCAGTCGGGAATTGCCCGTGGTGTCTTCTCGAACGAATCAGGGCTCGGTTCTGCGCCTATGGCAGCGGCTGCGGCTAAAACCGACTCTTGTGTTCGTCAAGGTTTGATCTCCATGACAGGTACTTTCTTCGATACCATCATCATTTGTACTATGACAGGCTTGGCTCTGATCATGACAGGTGCGTGGCAAAGTGATTTTGCTGGTGCTGCTATGACAACACACGCTTTTGCGGTTGGCCTGAACTCTGAGACTATCGGACCTATGATGGTAACAATTGGCCTGATGTTCTTTGCCTTTACGACGATTCTTGGTTGGAACTATTATGGTGAAAGATGTGTGGTTTTCCTGCTTGGAACTAAGGCTGTTCTACCGTACAAGGTAATCTTCCTTGCGTTGGTTGCATCAGGAGCTTTCCTTCATCTGGATATGATCTGGTTGATTGCCGATATTGTGAATGGATTAATGGCAATACCAAACCTGATCGGTTTGATTGCTCTGCGTCATATTGTTATTGAAGAGACTAAACTGTTCTTTAGTAACCCTAGTGATGAACATGATTTAGTCAGCCAGAGCTAAAACCAAAGAAGCGCCTCGTTTTCGAGGCGCTTCTTTTTTCTATCTAATCAGCACAAGGTTTAAAGCTTGTTAAACCTGCGTATCATCAAGAATTAGCTTAAATCCCAAAAAGATCAGAACGCTTCCCGTCACACCTTCCATCTTATTGATGAGCGATCCATTTGAAACCAACTTTTTGGCCGAGTTTAATGCACCAGCCAAACCACATTGCCACGCCATCGCAACAAAAAAATGAATGCCTGCAAGTACCAGAGACTGAATAATTGGCGAATGCTCAGGGTTGATAAACTGAGGTAGAAAAGCGAGATAGAACACAGCGGTTTTAGGGTTTAATACGTTCGACAAAAATCCCTCTCGGAAAGAACGTTTGGCATTAAACTCAAGCATACCTTGACCGGATACATCCATATTGCCACTGTTTTTCAACATTGACCGAATTCCACCGATACCTAACCAGATTAGATAGCATGCACCTACCATCTTCATGGCCTGAAATAGTTCGGCAGATTGCAGCAATATTGCAGATACACCGATAGCAGACAACGTCGCATGAATAAACAAACCAAAACAAATCCCGAGGCTCGTCACCACCCCATCTTTTGCTCCCGAACGACTTGTGTTCTTAATCACCAACGCGGTATCCAATCCCGGTGTCAGTGTCAGTACCGTAATAGCTATTAAAAAAGCTTCAAAATTTTGAATATACATATAAGCAACAACTCCTTTGCTGACGTTATATCAATATTACTTTTACTTTCCAACTACCTTTAGTGATTGATACACTTGTTTCCTTATTTAAAAAGTCACGGATTACAAACATGAGCTCATATAAAAAACTAACAGAGCACTTCAAAAAGATATCTCATTTCAATCACCTCTCTGCGATCTGCGGATGGGACCAAGCATCAATGATGCCTTCTGGCGGTAACCAGGCTCGATCCGAAGCGATGGCAGAGCTATCGGTTCATATTCACAAACTTATGACTCAATCAGAGCTTGGAGAATTATTTGATAAGGCGGGTGGCGAATCTCTCTCTACTGATGAAAGTGCATCACTTAGAGAAATGAAAAGACAGTGGCAACAGGCAAATGTATTGCCTGAAGAGCTTGTTCAGGCTAAATCACTCGCAGGTTCGAAATGTGAGCACGCCTGGAGAAGTCAGCGCGGTAAGAATGACTGGACAGGATTTGAAAAGAACTGGGCAGAAGTTGTAAAGCTATCTAAAGAAGAAGCTCAGATTCGAGCAGAATCTCTTGGCACAACACCTTACGATGCAATGCTCGATCTTTATGAACCGGGGACAACAACAGAGTCGTTAAACAAAACATTTTCTGATGTGAAAGAATGGCTTCCTGGGTTGATCGATGAAGTCATCGAAAAACAAAAAGCTGAGAGCTATATTGCGCCAACAGGAAAGTTCGCGGTTGAAGAACAGAAGGCGCTTGGTTTAGAAGTAATGGAGCTGCTACAGTTCGACTTTAACCATGGCCGACTTGATGAGAGCGTACACCCATTCTGCGGTGGTGTTCCGTCTGATGTCAGACTTACGACTCGCTACGATGAAAACGAGTTTGTTCAGTCCCTCATGGGTATCGTGCATGAAACCGGTCATGCTCGTTATGAACAAGGCTTACCAACATCACTTGCAGGCTTGCCGGCGGGTGAAGCTCGATCGATGGGTATCCATGAGTCTCAGTCTCTGTTCTTCGAAATGCAGGTAGGTCGTAGCGACGAGTTTATTAAACACCTTGCTACCAAAGCAGCACAGCACTTTAACGTTGAAGATCCAAAAGTGCTTTCACTGGGTAACTTCCATAAGATTTACACGAGAGTAGAAAAAGGCTTTATCCGTGTTGATGCAGATGAGCTCACCTACCCTGCGCACGTAATCCTACGCTACGAGATTGAACGCGACCTAATTAATGGTGTGATTAAACACACTGACGTGCCTGAACTTTGGAATCAGAAGATGCAAGCGTATCTTGGACTTTCAACTGAGGGCAACTTCAAAAATGGCTGTATGCAAGACATACATTGGACCGACCCCAAACGAACAGTCATCACTAACTCCCAAAGCACTGATAAAAAAGAGAAAAGGCTATTCAAACATAATTACAAAGATGGTTGCATGCAAGACATTCATTGGTGTGATGGAAGTTTTGGGTACTTCCCTTCTTATAGTTTAGGTGCGATGTACGCCGCTCAATTCATGGCTTCTATGAAGAAAACTGTAGACGTCGACGGTGCTATTAGAGCTGGTGATCTTACGCCTATCTTTACTTGGTTAAGCGATAACATCTGGAGTAAAGGAAGCTTGCTGACAACTGATGATTTAGTGAAACAAGCTACAGGAGAAGTATTAAATCCTAATTTCTTTAAAGCCCATTTGGAGAACAGGTATCTTAGATCACAAAGATAAAGTTACACGGTGACGTAGTGTTCAGTTACCCTTCTTTTTTGTCGAGGGAACCATACAGTTCCCTTAGTTATGCCTAAATGAGTTCTACTCTTGATACACCAACCATCAAATAAATAAGGGGTGCCCTCAAAAAACGACTTTATTCTTACCTGTTCCTTTAGCCTGATATAGAGCTTTGTCTGCTCTAGCCAAAACCGAACCTACGCCTCTATCTTCCACCTGATATTCTGACGCACCTACACTGACAGTAGCGCAGAGAATGTATTGTTCAAACTGTATCCTGAGCTTTTCAACTTCTAATCTTACTCTTTCGGCTGTCTCTAATGCTTGTTGGCGTGTGGCATTTGTTAAAATAACAGCAAACTCTTCACCGCCTATTCTAGCAACGACATCTGATCTACGAGATACTGAGATAAGCGCTTTCGCTACGTTTTTAATGACACTATCACCAGCGGCATGACCATAAGCATCATTTATCTTCTTAAATCCGTCGATATCAAGCATGATAACAGTGTAATTATTGCCAGTTCTTTGGGTTTGGTTATGAATTAACTCACCTAATTCAAAAAATGCTCGACGATTACTAATACTAGTAAGCTCATCAACTCGAGCAATTTTTTCTGCTTCCTGATGAAGAATCGATAGCTCCTTAGTACGCTCATCAACCTTTTTCTCTAGAAGTTTCCGTTCTTTAGATAGAGCGTTTTTAACTACTTTGAGTTTCCCATTGTAGATAATGAGCACTATCAATAGCACCACTAAGACTAGCGAGAAGACTGTGAAAATAACTGCTTCCTTTTTGTGCTCCTCCCATAAAGAAGGGGGTCTGTACCGAATTTCAGCTTTATCACTGATTTTGCTCTGGTATCCCCAACGAACGATTTCATTCCAGTCGTAAACAAACTCAAAACCATTGTGGAAGAACTTTACTGGGTTGCCCTCAATGATGTCCAGAATTGCTTCTCCAGCCATCATCCCAAGCTCTGTTGGAGAATGCAGATAACCGCCAACCGAACCGAAGCCTAGTTCAGCAACCGATGTTGCGAAAATTGGTACGTCGGCTACGTTATGCAACTCTTCGAGAACAAAGACAGGTGGCAAACCTTTACCCTCATGTTCCCGATAGATAGGAGTAAAAAAGACTGCATTAATACTTGGTATTTCCGAGATTGCTTTTGTAAGAGCATTTAAGCTTTGGTTTTCTAAGGTTTTATAGTTTACACCTATCTGCTCCAGTTCATGAGTAATACTTTCTAGCCTATGTACGTCGCTGGGCTTATTTGTGTCCCCAACTATAAAAAAGGTTTCTGGATTGGACAAACGAATGGCTTCCTTGACCATTAATGAATAGTCAATCTCTGTCTCTATGATTACCACTCCATCTATCTCGTTGATGTTGTGAGACTTTGGTTGAACTAGAATTCGCGTGGAAGTAGAAAAAAGGTCAGGATGCTCAATTGAGAAGTGTGATGCAGCGGGGCCAGCTGAGATAAATATGTCTGGCGTTTTGTTGTCAAACTTCTTTTTTAAATAATGATACATGGCATTGTGTTGTCCTACTTCATCGAATCGTCCAGCATCAAGATGGTCTGTGTAGAAAACATATGGCCGAGTGGATTGATCGAGGTTCTTCCTAACCCCCTGACTAACAGACTCAGTCCATGGGGACTCAGAGCTACCCGAACCCAAAAAAAATACTCTGGTAGGTTGTGGTACCTCGTAAGAGAGGGCTTTAAAAGAAGCCAAAACTGCTAATAGGGAGACGCTTAACCATCTCTTAATTAAGTACATGTTACTTATGACACTGCTCAAAGTAGCTACTCATGAAGATAATTGTATGCATCTCATTTCGCTATTAAATTTATATCAATGAATTTAGCACAAAAACATAAAAGACGGTCAAGAGTATCCTTTAGCCAAGAGCTGCATATGTGATGCTCAAGTTGAATTGAATAACATTCGACCACCTTTGTATAACTTAGCTCCTTGAAAAAGTGGTAATAGTGGAAGTTTATGCCCAACTTCGTGTTTAAGTCCTTCGCTGGCGGGAGAAAATGTCCCATGAGCACTTTCTCCCGAAACTATTCATATAGCGCTCGTTTCCTGCTACGGTGGGTATTGCGTACCAATGCAACTCGGATCACTTCGGGAACATTACTCGCTAATTTGAGTTGAGTCTCCCGAAGCACGGGCTGTTCAGTTCAAAGGATATTCAGTCCAAATATATCTTTGATATCAAAAAGTACGCTTTCCGTTTTCTCTTTAGATACATGGTTTCCTTTAGCCAAAATGTCGATTAACTGGGCTCTATCATCTAATAGTTCTGCTCTTTTCGCTCGAATAGGTAGGAGTAGTTCTTGCAGGCATTCTTCAAGGATTTTTTTTGTTGTACCATCACCAAGACCTCCTTGTTGGTAGTGCTCCTTCAATTGAGCGATGTAGTCTGAATCTGGGTGAAATGCATCAAGATATGTAAAAACAACGTTTCCTTCAACACAACCAGCATCCTCAATCTTCAAGTGATTTGGATCGGTATACATTGATTTTACGGCAGCACTGATCTCCTTCTGGGAAAAACCAAGGTTGATAGCATTGCCCATTGATTTTGACATCTTGTTCTTTCCGTCTGTGCTAGGTAGACGTGATGCATTACTTAGTAGTGGGCGGCATTCATTGAGAACTGTTTTTCCTGCTAGGGTATTTATTTTCCTTACAATCTCATTCGTTTGTTCAAGCATAGGCAGTTGATCATCCCCAACAGGAACGAGAGTCGCGTTGAAAGCCGTGATGTCGGCGGCCTGAGAAATTGGATATGCCAAAAAGCCAGCAGGGATTGAGCGTTTGAAACCTTTATTTTTAATCTCACTTTTCACCGTAGGATTTCGCTCCAACCGCGCTATTGTCACAAGATTACTGTAATACATCGTTAGCTCAGCTAATGCGGGTAATTGGGACTGGAGACAAATTGTTGTTTTGCTCGGGTCGATGCCTACCGCAAGATAATCTGCGACGACATTAAGTATATTGGAAGATACCTTAGATGGATTGTGAGCGTTATCTGTTAGACCCTGCATGTCAGCGACAAGAATAGTCTGGTCGTGAACATGTTGCAAAGAGACACGCTGCTTCAGAGAACCGATATAATGGCCAAGATGCAATGGGCCCGTAGCTCTGTCACCTGTTAAAATGATTTCTGATTTATCAGAGGGTTGATTAGTGTTCATGATTTGATCTCCTAGTATGCAAATAGATCGCTACTGGAGATAATGAGAACACAGTCCTAGCTACCTTCCAGCAGCTTAAGAATGTGAGAATCCCGTGCCGCTCTAGTTAGAGCGCCACCAAAAGAAAAATGATGAAGGTGTTGTGGTACGTTTCATCCCAACAAGCTAACAATCATTAGTTTTAACCTCAACCCCTGAATAAACCATTACCAGATTGATTTCTCCGAATCTTAAGAAGTAGCTATTTTAAGAGCGTTTTCATTCTCTTCGGGTATGAGCTAGGTATTGCATACGTGGTGAAGACATCTGCATAAAGCAAACCTGAACCACAGATTGAAGGTGGCAGGAACTGTCCAGTTCTGCTCAGACTCACCACTGCTGGCAACGGTTGATTTTGTCATTTGGGGATACGAGAAGTTATTTGAAAATGATGTACACTGGATCACTGCATCAGTAAATTAATCATAAAGAAACACAGCTATCGGTTTTTAGCCTAAATAGATTGCACAGAGAAGAGTACCAGTGTTCGGGAAGTCCAGAATTTAAGTGTTCGGATGTCTAGAATAGCTGATCGGTTAACTCCTAATAGGCATTTACAACATCAGACTGAGCAGTACGCTAGTCCTTATCTGACTCAGACGATAAATTATTTGAAGATCTAGAGTATCTAATGATAGCGACCTAGATGAGTTTCAGGGTAATTGTTCGCAAAAAACAGCGTCAGCATTACCAAAGCACACCAATCGAACCAGGAAGAAATCCTTCTTAGTTCACAATTTCAGAGGGCTCACAGCCCTCTTTCATAGCAATTCACCTCATTTTTCTGACTCATTTAGGCTCAGCCGCACTTTTTTTCTGAAAAAATTATGTTATGGAATTCGATATTTCTATTTTTCAGAATACATTCAATTTTTATTATTATGCAATTTATTAATAATATCAGATAACTCTGATCGAATAATAATAACTGCAAGTATAACAAACAATAAATATAAAGTCAGTTGATTATTAAAATTATTAGTTTTAATATATTCTTAAGCACTGATAAATATTAAGTGTATCTCTTTAAAAATATATTAATTGAAACGCACACTGTCAAAGCGACCAATATTCCAATCGTAAGGCAGTGACACTATTAAAAAACACGGAAACAAGCCAGTACTAAATATTTCTCGTACCTCGAAATATATTAGCAGCTTGTCCTGCGGAGCAATCCTCACTACGTTGCGGTGCTCGACCCTTTCGGGTCTGCGCTGGTCGCTCCGCTCTAACTACCAAAAACAATAATAATAAAGGTATTAAATATGAGTATTTTTAAATTAAGCATTAGAGAAAAACTAGACAGATTGACTAAAACCCAACTCATCAACTTTAGACAGGAAATCTTTGACGGTAAACACCGTAGCCTTGGTGCTGAGGGAGAAGTTGAACTCCTTCGCCTAATAGAAACAAGAATCAACAAGGATAGAAGAGGTCGCCCAAGGAAGAATGAGGCAGATAGATGTAGCAAGCAGATCAAAATCAACGTCACCCCTGCTGAGCAAGCTGAGCTCAAAGCTCGAATGGAAAACCTGGGCTACACGAAGCTATCAACTTACATGAGAGACATGACTCTCAACCTAACCCCTGAACTAAGGGTGAAGACCATAGAGAGACCTGCGCATGATGAAGAACTTCTGGAGAGTATAAACGAGGATATTCAATTCATGAGTCTCCAGTTAATGCATGCAGTACAGGGAGAGGTTCTGGGCTTAGAAGCCGCTCAGGAAATCATTAGACATTTATCGTCAGTTCAACAATCCATCATCGAGAGAGAGCAAAGAGAGCTCAACGAGTACAACGCTGACTTTGCTCTGTTGCTTGCTAACCAGCTCTTAAGCAAGGAACAGCTTGAGATGCTATTGAACTTCAAAGAGTCTAAAGAGGCAGCTCAGCACTATTAACTAAAAAGGGGCACTCCGTGCCCCCTATCCCGCCCCAAGGGGCAAATTCATCAATCATAATAACAATAATAATGGTGAACCTATGATTCATAAGATATTTAAAACTAAAAAAGCAAGCAAGCGTCAATCCCTAGAAGCTGGCGCAGAGGCACTAGCAAACTATGGAGCTGGCACAACAAAAGACCACAACACGACGGAAATCAGAGTTTCATACGCTGCTGGCAAATCAAAGCCTCATAGCGAGGAAGATGTCATTACAGAAAAAACTGAGTTTCTACTAGCTCACAATATCACCTCCCCGCTTCCAATATTGACCACCCCACACCTTAAAACTCATGAAATGAATTGGTCACAAATTGGACGTGAAATCGTAGAATTCAAAAGCATCAGCGGCATGCAGAAGGCGACCAGCCATAGAATGATTTCATTAAGAGAGGGAGAAAGTTTAACTCCAGCCCAATGGAGAAGGTTGGTTAAGGATTACATGAGGGGAATGGGCCTTCACAATACTAAATACGTCACATTCATCCACAGGGATACTAATAAGCAACACATTCACATCATCTCAGGCCACATTGATGTCAAATCCAAAAAGGTAATCAATCAATGGCAAAACCACAAAGTGGCTACTCAGCTAATGAGGAAATTCGAGAAGGAATATGGATTAGAAGCAGTTGCCAACCCAGGCGACACATTCAATCAGACTACTACAACTAAACATAATGAAGACGTTCCAGACAAGGGTAAAACTAAGCATGTAAGTGGTGGTGATAAAGCCCAGATCAAACGCAAAATTGATTTTGTTCAGAAGCAAAACCTGAAGCTAGGTCATACCCCCTCCCTCCCCGAGTTTATAGAGCAGCTAAATGCCGTGGGAGTTCAAGTAAGACTCTCATATAAAACTATCGCAGACCAATTCCCTTCGGGTATGTCGTACAGATTAAACAGGTACGAAAAAATCAGAGGAAATGCCGCACATGGCAACACTAATGCCAAGGATGCCAATAAACGTGCCGCAGGTGGCAAAGTCAGTGCCAAACCGTACTTCAAAAGCTCTAAACTGGGCTCTGGGAATGTTTATTCATTCGATCATCTAAAAGGAGCTGGAGCATTCACACTAAGCTCTGAAGACGGTCAAGCTCTTAAGCGACTAAAGATGAGAGAAGAGTCTAGGGCATATGGCGTAGCCAAAGATGAGAGGCCAACCATCAGTCCTGAGCGCTTCATTACAGAGGATATGAAGCACATCAATGTAGTCCTCAGATTCAGGGAGAAAGACCTCGCCAAGCTCAAGGCTGTCCTAAAGCATTCGCTTCTCAGGACATACATCCAGCTCTATAATCCAGCAGGTTCAAAATGCTTTGATTCAAAACTCAACGCTTACGTATTTAGAGTAAGAATCAACAAAAAATGGCATAAAGAACCACTCGCAAAGGAATGGATTAACACTCCACCGAAAAAAATGAGCAAAGATGAATATCTAACAAAAATGGACAGAAAACTGGCTGAAATGGTTATAGAGTTCATTGAGACTCTACTCGCAATGCTTGGCTTTGGACAACCAGAGATTGAACCAGAAAGTCACCTTGGAGACTATCAGTCGCAGACTGATTTCCAGCTCAGTCGTGACGATGGACTTGGCACCGTTCTGACTATTGAAGACATCCTGAAAGCGATAGAGGACGCTGGAGCTGGAGGTCACATCAGTAGATACAATGCCCTGTGTGAAGAGTACGGCCTTACTGTCAAGAAGTAGTTTGTAACAAAAACGCCCCAGCGAGCTGGGGCGTTAATACAGGAATTTGTGTTTTTAACGTGGGGATGTTCCTACCACCACAAATGACAGAGGTTTGTGTGTTTAACGAGAGGATTCCTCTACCTGCTCAAAAACTACTTTCGTGCTCAAAAACTACTTTCGTAGCGACATGCAAGCTCTCATGATGAGTTGCAACTAATGCTTACACTGGTACAGTGTAGATGATATCAGTTCTGTATACAACCCAGCCCCCTTAATGGTAGCAACGTCCAACTAGGAAGAGTTTCTTCTTAGTTCCTCTTTGTAAACAACCCAGCCACCCTCGCGGTGGCTTTTCATGGCTAATCACTAATTGTGCAGTTCTACTCCTGTCGGTTTACCCGACATAGAACACGAGAATCAGTAGTCAGATCTACGAAAGATGCTCGTAAGGTTCACTTCAACCCCGAAGAACAGAATACTCAAAAGTCGAACGCAAAGCCCAGCAAATAACTGTAAATAAACGAATAAAATCCCACTCAACCACCCTTCTATCTTAAATTATATTATTTATTAGTTAGATTCTGAAAAGTAATATTTACAACATATTTAATCGAACTTGAATAATATCTATATCCTTCTATATTTTTATTTAAAACAATATACACAACTAATATTATTTGTCAGGTTATACTTATTAAAATGATCTTCTAAATTGATAATTATATATATTGACACCAATATTATTTAATGATAGCTTTTATATACACTAACAATAAAAATAATAAATGGTGATTATAATGACTCTCCAAGAAGCAATTAAAAATGTGAATATTGAACTTTCCATCAAACTAAAAAAAGAAAAAGTTTCGGTATCTTACAACTGTCCAAAATTAAAATCAGGATCAAATATAGTTGATGTTCGAGCTATCGTTACAGAATATGGCGAGGATGGTAGGCAGGAATCCAGATCAAAATCTCAGTCAATCATTAAAGTTGATCTGCGAAAAATAGCTAAAGTACCTAGTGAGCACGAGCTTGAACTAGAATATTCAACTAAATACTTCAGAGACAATGCAGACATCATGAGCCTTCAGCAACGCGAATACGCAAAAATCAAAAGGTATTGCGTGGCAGCTATCGCAGCAAATAGGGCTGAAAGGGCTGCAAAACTTAGAGGTAGAGCCGTAATTTTTGGCGACACAGAAATTCATCAATGTGCTGCATCAATTCACGAGCTTTGCGCATGGATAGATGATATCGAAGATGTCGATGAGCTTAAGGCCGACGAAGCACAAGATATTCAACAAGCTGCGGCAAGGCTGGAGTCGATTTTGGAAAAACTGGGTTACGAGAGAAGATCGTTCAACACTGAAAAATACGAAAATGATGAAATAGCGCAAAAATTAGACGACAAATACGATGTATTCAACAGAAGAACTAGAGTTGGCAAAGGTATAACTAAAGAGCAAAAAGAAGGAGAGTTGAAGCAACAAAGAGCTGATCGAATGATGAACTGCGATGCATCAGCTATAGACCCTCTTTCTGACACAGTGACAATAAATACTGTATCGAATACGAGAGTTGCTTTTGAAGAAGCAGCAGGAAGGAAAGTAAAAGAGGGAAAAAGGCAGAAATAGAAACTCGACCAATTCGACGAAGTCGGCAACAGCTAGCATATAGAGGGCTCAGCGAGCCCTTTTTAACCATATTTAATACCCCGCCCCTTCTCAGCAGCCAGCTCTAATAATGAGATGAGCCCCCTAAGTTCAGAGCGTCTCAGAGAGAAAAATATCAGAAATTCTCTGGCTCTTGTGTAGTCTAGAGACTCAAGAAATTCATCCACCTCATCAAACTTGTTTGCAGGATAAAACTCAGCATAATCTCGAAAACTATATGACCTGATACTTTCCAGTTTTAGCGCGACTTCACTGTAAACCTCAGCGCACCTCTGAGAAGAAACTTCCCCATCCGCATCGATGAATAACGACTGAAGCGACAGATCGAACTCGTAATCTATTGCAGACAAGAAATCTCTAAATATTTCAAATCGATAAAAGCTAAAGTTCAGACTTGCACCTTCTTCATTGCACATGTTGATTGATATTCCCATTTATACCTTCTACTCATCATTAGAGTCATTAACAGCACTCTGAAGCGACTCATCTTCATCCATCGAAGAACAAAAGCGCTTCTCAACTTCAATCACTTGATTCGTCTGAGTATCAAAACTCAAAGAGGTATGCTGCCTAAAATCAAATCCATCAGGTAACTCATATCCAAATTCACGAAGCCGATCCCGTGCCTCCTGCTCTGACATTATCTCAAGATTCAGTTTAATGATATCCATTGCTCCTGTATTCCTGTATGTATAGAATTTAGTATAGACGTATACAACGTGCTTTTAAATAAATTTTCACATAAACAAATTTCAGCCTCACCCTATTATTATAACTAATATATTATTTATAATAATCGCCTATCAAAATGCACAAAGATTATTTTTTACTTGCATTTCTAAAAACACTAATTTATATTTAGATCAGCCTTTCGATATGCAGATGTTAAATCCATATCCAAATAATAGTCAATAATACTTTAGGCAGGCTCACTTAAGTGAGCTTAGTTAACAGTGTTTTGACAGTTTGGAGAATGAAATGAACATACTGAAGCCATACCTATACAAACCTCCTTAACTCCACCATCTTGATATGTAAGTTTTTATATTTTTAACAGGATACTGGAGTTCACATTATGGATATAAAACAACCCACTATAAAGAAATGCGTTTTTTATATAAACGAACATTTTGATACGATCAAGAACAAAGATACGATCGATATCTCATCTCCACCATTTTATATCGAAGAGAATCTTTTTAATTTAATTCTCAACGGTGTCGTGATTATTAAGGATAATAATCGCATATCAGAAGGTGAATTTATCATGAAAATGAAGTCAACTAAAAGAGCTGTCGAATATAAACTAGGTGGATTTGAAAATTTCAGGGAACTTGTTTTAGGTGAGGACATTCATTTTGATGTAATTAGTGATTCGAAACTTATGCCAGGATCTGAAAATGTATACTTGCTTGACCAGTTTCGCTAATTTAAAGGGATAGCCACTTTAAGGAGTGGCTATAAAACACACCAACCATGGTCTTTTAATATGATTAAGTTTGATATAGGTTCCCCCCAGGAAATTGAACACATAATCTACATGGATGAAGAATATCCGACATTACGTGTCTTAGAAAAATTACCCGATGTGGCAGATTTCATTCGGGCCCCTAGGCTAATCTGCATGATGATAATATTTAAAATCATCTTCAAATTGGAAATTGAAAATTTCGACTATGATGGTCAAGAGTTTAAGTTCGAACACAGCGACTCTGACCGTGTTGAAGAGCTATTTGATCTATATAAGTCAGTTTTCGAAAAGTACAGCCAGTATTTGGTTATTCTTTACGAAGATAGTGACGGACTTCCACAAACTAGGTTTGAAACTGACGTTAATCTAAAACCAAAAATCATTAAGGAAACTAGAGAACAGTTTAAGCAAATCGATCTGCTTCAAGTTGCTAATGGAGTCATCATTGATGCTATCAGCATAAGGAAATTTGGCGGCTACTCAGAGCTAATAAATCGGATTAACTCAGCTCCTATTAGCTAAAGAACTGGTATTAATAACCAAATGCCCATGAACCCAAGAAAATCTCAATCGTAATGAGTTGCTTGCGCTCTCCTCAAAGAAACGTAACGCTCACAACATAAAATTTCATCATGGGCAAATATTCTTAAGATGACCACCATTTGATATCAATTAGTTGTGTTAATATATACTGTACTTCCATTAATCCACTTGGAAATATTACTTAAGAAGTTCAGGTGTATCTTACTGAGTTTTGTATTGTGACATCTTCACAAGACTTGATGATTATCGTAATCATAGTGCCTTCCAGTGCCTATTTCACGAACATATCTATATATACACCTCTAGCACAGTTATTTGTGACATAGCTTACAATCGACTTTCGGATTACTTTAAGTGTCACTAATTATAAAACGGTACAACTCATTAAAACTGTATCAGTAAAGGATAATAAACCGTATCATTTAGAAACCTGAATGAGACTACGCTAAAACATCTATTATCGTGAACTGCATTTTTATATGTCAAGCATATATACGGAAAAAAGTCAGAATACCTGCATATGTCTTTGCGTATGTACAAATTGCCTAATTTTCACATACAGATATAGAAAAGAAGTGAGAGTTTAAACATCTTTCAGAAAACACATTCAGTAGTTCTCTAATAAAGTCATTATACTCCCGCTCCATTACCTCACATCCCTTATATGGAGCTCCGTTGAAATAACGTGATAATGAGTCAGCATTTATGATAATAGTGTAATCATGTATATCATTTCCAGCCATTCGTAGTGCTCTTTCAAGCTCTAAGGCAAGTGTTTCTGTGGTGGCCATATTGGATAAATACATATCCGTTATGTAAAGTACATGTCCGTAAACTCCACTAAACATTTCGTCATTATTCTGAGCATATGTCGATAGCTCATGAAGCTCACTACTTATTGAATACATTAATTGAGCATGAGTTCCCAACACAGATAGATCATTTAGATTGGAAATAGATGTTCCATGAATTACAAACTCTGTTCTAGAGTGACTATTGACTCTTTCAACGGTCAAATATTCCATTGTAAAGGGTATGATAAAAGGCAGGCTCTGAAAATACTCCTCAGCTTCCTCTTCGGCTTCTTCTCGTGCGTCTTCGATAATAGCCTCAAGCTGCTTAAAATTTAGCTCACCGCATCTTACGGCCTCTTCTAGCTTATTTCTTAGCCTACACTCATCGAAATTGACAAAGTCATTTACTGCTTCATCCTCTACATTAATTAATATATTGTGATATCCAAGCCTATCATCTTGCCTAGAATATGGCGTTATAAAAACATGTAAGTTATCTGGTGACTGATAATGTCGACTGAACTCAGACTGTTCTTTTATAAACCACTTGTCTGAAAAAAGCTGCGGTGGTTCGTAGGGAACGAACGTCAAATCCCAGAGCGTTTTTGTCCAATCTTCGTGCATTTTGAGCCACTGCTCAGCAAGAGTTTGAAGTTCCTTTGTGAATGCTTTGCTCCAAAAAAATTTCTCATAAAACTCGTACTTAGCTTTTGAAAAATCCTCTATGCAGGGTTTTACACTATCAAGCTCAGACCAAATGAGGGTGTCATACTCTTTGGAAGACAATATCATTTCGTTAAGAATACAATGGCCTTGAATGTTTTGTATTAACTCACCATAGAGATTGTCAGTTAGTGAGTGCACTAACTCTTCAGAACGAGCCATATTATTGGGTGGACATGGCTTACCTAGGAAAATATTTGATAGGTGCTTCACTACATCTGAAAACAAGAATGATGCAAGAAAACTTATATCTATCTTTGCTCCTCTTTTGATCATAAGCGGCTTTTTGCACAACTCTCCAGCAACTTTCTTAATGTGCAAAGAGTTATATTTATCCCAATAACTAAAGCACATGTCTTTGATATTTTGGCCCACGCGTTGTGCTATTCGATCTGTTGTGTCTGACTCAGAAAACAGGATGCTTGGTTCTACTGTGATAGAATTGATATACCTTGAAAGGTTAGTTTGACTTGCGCTAAGCCATGTACCCTCTCCACTCGGTGTCAAACCTTTTGGGATTGGTTCTTCCAGCAACGCATCTATAGTTTGATCCTTTCCAAAAAGAGAGATGATAGATGCGAAGCTATCCTTGTTAGCTTCTGTCTGTAAGTCACTAACAATTGCTTTCCATACCAGACTCCGTTCCTCTTTAGACAGATGAAATCGTTCTGGAAATGGGAAATTTGCAAGCGAGAAATGAGTTGCTATCTTGTATGTTTCTAAGAACACATTATTTAGCGTATTCGGGAATGTGTCATCAAATTCCAGAGGAAGGTTTTCCAACAACAAAGTAAGTGTCCTATGTCCAAATGCTTTCGCTGTAGCATCACTAACGTTAGAAAGCTCTATCTCTACTTTATTGCTATTTAAAACACTATGAATATGTCGGCATAATAACGAAAAAGCTTGTCCATCAACAATCACTAGATTCACCCTTTAGCATAACATTTGTATAATCCTAGAATTTGTTGGCTTGAATGACTAACAATGTATCAAATGTTTTATTCAGTATGAACTTGACTCTAATAACTACATTTGGGAACTAGTACGAATAGAAATGTCGTAGATTAAAGTTAGTAACATAAAAGCTATGTATCATCCTCTTCATCATTATCTTCAATGATGAAGATAATCGAAATAAACAATCTACATTCTACTTTTCGGCAATCGTCAATTTAGCCAATTAACCCATATGGAAATAACAAAATTGTTTTAATCATATTATTTTCTTAAACCCATCCCCTTCAAATGATATAGCTATTTCTGATAACTCATTCAAAGCCGCTAAGTTCTCGGGGGTTTTATTATATCCCGTCGGCATGTTCAACGACAGAATCTTTTCCCTACCAGGAAATAGCATAATAATCAGCTCGTCTATTATGTAGATCGGATTGGCTATGCCCCAATAATCTCTAAGCCTCTGGTTTGCATCTGGGTCTTTAACCGACAAACATCCTTGTAAGCCCCTATATTTGTATCTAAAATCAACCATTGATGTTTACTCACCGTAAAGTATGAAACCTATACACCCCCTCTTAGTCAGTACGTAAAAAACTGTAGTTTTCTTGATAGTCGGCAGAAGAACCATTAAATAATTCATTATCCAATGTTATAAATTGAACTGCTGTTACACCCTCTACTTCAAGTTCAGTCAATACAACAGTGTTATCAACCAACCTGACCTTATCCAATCCACTACATACGTCAAAACTAGGACTAAAACGAACGTTATCAGCTCCGACCTCAATAAAAGATACGACATCTTGACAATGGTTGCCTCCAGTACTGGCCATAAGGACAATGTAATCCTTACCTTCAAGACCACCTAAGTTTTGTGCTTTAACATCCATCCATTCACTATAGCCTATAACTTTGTCAGCAAATATATAGCTTTGCGAAAACCAGTCTCTCGTTGCTTGGTTATTTGTAATTGTTAAACTTCCATATGGAGTATTTAGGGTCTGTTCAGCGCAAATAAAAGCGCTGAACAATAAAAAAACTAATGGATACTTATTCATTGTCTAGTTATTTATCCTTGACCAGTGGTATCAAAACCACAAAGTCATATTAGACCTATCGTATCTTCTGTGGACACAACTCCAGAAGCATTGATGCTATAATCCATTTCAAAGTTAAACTCACAACATGGGCAAATATCATGCTCTGTTAAACTATTACTGTGAGAGAGCGTAAAATAACAATTGGGACAGACTTTTTTACCAAGGTTGGCGTTTAATTCGCTTTTTATTTGCCGTATTTTCTTTACTGTAATGGTCATTTCGACCTCCTCAAATTTCAACGACCAAATCTAATTAAAACTAGAATCTAAACTGAGATACCAACTTATATAAATCATCAACTTGTTCACTTAACTCTTGACTCTTATTTCTGTTTAATCTGCTTAAATCAGCAGATTCATCACTCTGTTCAGAAATTTTCACAATTCTCTCTGAAATATCATTGCCTACTAATGATTGCTCTTCAGTAGCTGTTGCTATAAGAATGTTCACTTCTGCAATATCACTTATAGCATTTTGTATTTGTTCCAGAGCTTTCTTAGCTTCATCAACTTTCTTTACTGTATCTTCACTTTTATCGTGACTACTATGCATCGAGGATACTGCGCTATTTGTAGTAGACTTCAGTACCATCGTCATTTCTCGAATTTCCTCAGTACTGTCTTGTGTTCTACTCGCAAGCTTACGAACCTCATCAGCCACTACAGCAAAACCTCTTCCTGACTCTCCTGCTCTTGCTGCTTCAATGGCAGCATTCAGAGCAAGCAAATTAGTTTGCTCTGCGATGTCTTTAATCACTTCTAGTGTTAACGTTATGCTTTGAACATTGTCTTCCAATTGGCTAATTACATCGCTGGTATCAGATATTTCCGAGGCTAATAAACGCACAGAATCAACAGATTCATTCATTATGTTAGATACTTCTGAAGCAAAATTATCTGCATTAGTTACCGAAGTTGCCGCTTGCTGAGCATTCTGAGAAATTTCACCCGCAGTAGTAGTCAACTCAACCATCGCAGTTGCAACTTGATCAGTTTCCTCTCTTTGAGACGCAGCTATAAGATCTACGCTCTCTGCTCTTTCAGTAATTGACGCTGTTTCCTTCAACACTTCACTACTTACATCATTGATTCGCTTTATAATTCTATGAATTTTATTTATAAACTCATTGAAATATGTTCCTAACTCAGCGAATTCAGGTATTGAATTTTGGGGTAGTCGGTCTGAAAGGTTAGCCTGACCACTAGAGAAATTTTTCAAAGCTACCGTTATCTTTTGCAATGGATTAGTTATCGTTCTTGAGAAGAAAATGGCACAAATCATAGCAACGATAAAAGTAGTGATTAGTATCGTTGCAATATCAACTAAGACTCCATTAACACGCTCTTCAACGTTTCGCTCGATCTTAGATACCATGTCATCAAGTGAATCAACGTAGAAACCTAACCCAATAACCATATCAAAAGCAGGCATGTAAACTGAGTAAGAGATTTTTTTCTGCTCTTTCCCTCCAACTAATGGCGGCATGTAATACTCAGTAAAATCACCTGCTTTCGCATTTCTTATGATCTCTTTGATATAGTAATTTCCTTTGGAGTCCTTGGCATTTAAAAAACTTTTACCAACATCGGTGCCTTTGTCACCGATAAACATCCGAACACCATTTGTCGAGTACCCAAAAAGATAACCATCTTCACCGAATTTAAGACTCTTAAGTCTATTGATTACTATTGGTTTGTTCGCAGGGTCATCAATCAATTCAGAAACTGATGACATCGCTAAATCTAAAAAGTCCTTAAGATCGTCCTTCTTCACTGAAATAAGATTACTGTGCGACGCTTCAATCTGCTCCTTTGCAAGCCCTTTTGTATCCATATAGGTGACAATGAGCACTGCCAACGAAACAAATAGTAGCGGTAGCAATACAAGTAAAAAAATACGGTTCTTAATGCTTATCTTCATGGGTACTCTTAAGTTTCAATTAATATTCTTCAGCTAATTCTTCAGAATCGGAAGTGTCAGACTCAAAAGTTTCCTGATGTTTACTTCTTCCGTTCAAAGTATGAAAACTCTTTCTTCCTCTAGCGAGTTGAACGTATTTCAACCATGTCTGCTCTATCTTTGATTTAGCCTTACCTGGATTACGTAATACTTTCAAAAAGTGTTTTTCTTCTGGGTTTTCTGGGAATATGTCTCCCAGCTCCAATGCCAACAACGTTTGACCATAAGAGCTTAGAATGTCATCTTCAGCTATAGTAAAATATCCAGACTTTCCAAACCCACGCGGAAAGGCTTTATTGTCATAGAATCGTCTTTCACCGACTCGAATATTGCTATCAACCATTTCTTTATCCTCAAAGACACTAATTGGTCTGCTTCGAGCCAAAGGTATTTGCTAATTGATAATAAATCCAGCTAATAATTTTTTACGTAACCACAAATATTATCTATTAAAAACATAAACTTATTGACAAATAATTTTTATCATAACCATAAAAATTATTGTCCTTAAAATTCAAAAAAAATGGCCTTCACCTAGTGACAGAAGAAGACTTTTACCTATAATTGCCGCTCATTTTTTATCCTAATAAATCATTCAAACAAAGAGCAGAACAATGTTCATTCCAGAACTTCCAATACCCCCTAAAGTAACGTTTACTATCGCCCTCATTTTTGGGGTTTGGGCGATTAAATGTCTTTGGATTACGGCTATCAAACGATCTCACCGTCCATTAGAAGAAAGGCAGAAAAACTGGATAAGTGTAGTTAAAAATTTGAGTAACCTTGGGGTGGCTATTGGTATAGCGTTCGTTTGGCTATCCGAGCTTCAGAATTTCGCCATATCAGTAGCAGCATTTACTGTTGCTATTGTTATTGCAACAAAAGAGTTATTGCAGTGTTTTCTTGGTTTCTTCACTTGGGTAACTAATCGTCCGTTTCGTGTCGGAGACTGGATAAAGATCAATGATCAATACGGAGAAGTGGCAGATATTGATTGGATTAAGTTTCGTTTGCTTGAGGTCGATTTTGAAAACGGCTACACATACACAGGTCGTTCAATTACCGTAATGAATAGCGCTTTACTTACACAACCCGTAATAAGTCTAAACTTCATGCGAAGATATGTGATGCATAAGTTTTCTATTTATAGAGATAACAGCGTAAATTTATTTGAGCTTAGAGAACCAATAACTGACAAGATAAATGAGCTGATTAGTCCTTTCAAGGAAGTAGCATCACGTTACTCCAACTTGATAAGTAAAAGACTAGAGATCGAAGCAACCTCAATAGAGCCATTTATTGATATTCACACTACAGATTTGACACATCAGGTAATATCTATAACGATTTTCTGTCCTACAGAAGAAGCTCATCAAATAGAACAAAAGATCACAGAATGTTTTATGGCGCTCTGGTATGAGCGCCTTAAAAAAGAATCCTAAAAGGAGGATATTTAGAAGCAGACTTAACCTTCTTCATTAAGTTCTGCTTCACTAGCCTGAACCAAGCTATAGGCAGTTGACGGGTCAATATTCTGAATAAGTTTCTCGACCTCCTGAATTGCCTCGATAGAAATACTTTTCTTGCGATAACTCAAATAGAGTGGTCTATCCAACTCCATACTGTTTTCAACACCTAGTAATTGCCCTGAATTTAAAAATGGTTCAACAACTGACGCAGGCAAATAAGCACTCCCTCCTTTTTCAAGAATAAAGTCCAAAGCGATACGCCCAGTCGATGTCCTTAGATATGGGGCATATTTCTGAGGGTGTCGTGATGCGTGTTCTGAAGCAAAAGCTGTTCCCCAATCTACATAGACATAACGTTCAGAGAGTGCTTTCTCTACATCACAATGATCGGTTGATACTAAAACTAAAGTTAAATCTGCTACTTTTTTACATTCCAACTCTTCTGCCTTTAATGGATCAAAAGCAAACGCCATATCAAGCGTCCGCTCTATTAATCCACGGTTAATCTGATCCCTACTTAACACTTCGGCATTAAAACCATAACCCTGGAATGCATCTGTCACGACGCTGAGGCAGTTTTGTAGGTATGCATCCCAGATATTAGGCGTTCCCGCAATCGTTAACTGTAGCGCCTTGGAGCTTTCCAATGATAGCTCATACTTAGCCTGCTGAAGTGTTTTCACCATTACTTCAGCGTAACTGACGAGCCTTTCACCAGAAGATGTCAACTTGATGTTATTCCGATTTCTGGTAAACAGCACTGTGCCAAAATAACTTTCTAATTGCTTGATACGAGCACTCACCGCTGCTTGAGTGATATGCAGGTTTTCTGCGGCTCGTCCAAAATGTCTAACTCGAGCCAGTTCTAAAAATGTACTTAGTACTCTTACGTCCACTTTTTACTCTTTAATAAATTAGTAAGTCACGGTGTATATTATGTAACTATTTGATCGCACTCTAAACTAAAAAGATAGCACCCAACCCTAAAAACACCAGAAAACCCACAACATCCGTCACAGTTGTTAGTACCACTGAGCCCGCTACCGCAGGGTCAATATTAAACTTCTTAAGTGTAAACGGAATTAAAGTTCCAGATGCAGCCGCAGCTAAACTATTTACTGCAATCGCACAACAAATGATCAGCGCTAATGGTAAAGAAGCAAATACATAGTAAACAATACCACCTATTACTGTTCCCATAACAAGGCCGTTGATTGCAGCTATCTTTAACTCTTTGTTGACCAACAATTTCAAGTTACTTTGATGTAGGTGGTTTAATGCTATCCCTCTTAGAGATACGGCTAAAGTCTGACTTCCAGCAATGCCTCCCATACTCGCAACAACAGGCATCAATATAGCCAACGCTACAACTTGTTCCACCACACTATCGAAAATGCCTATAATTGCAGATGCAGCAAATGCGGTAATCAGATTTATAACTAGCCATAAAGCTCTTAAGCGTGTTGCAACTCTAAGCGGAGTAAAAAGGTCTTCTTCGCTTTTAACATTCTCTGGGACAACAGCTTGTAAACTAAGCTCACGCAGTGTTAATGCTATGGTCGTCATTGACATAATACCCATCACTTTTCCACCCGCAAGAACTGGGAACCATGTAGCAGTACCATCTATCGATATTTGCTTACAAACTTCATTGATATCCTGAGTATCTTCGAGTAATGGTGTCACCATGGCAAGCGCCTTCAGCTTTACATCATTGTCATAAATCAATAGAGTGTCGGGATCCACCGTCCCAACGATTCCCGAAGAATCACGGACAACAATCAACCGTATAGGGCTCTCTGCTCTCCTGGCAATTTCGTTCTTGATTCGGCCTACGCTATTTTTTGTATTTGCTACTAAGAAAAAAGGTTCAGCATAGCGCCCAACTTTATCGTCTTCGTAAGAAAGAGCTTGTTGGATATGAGCGACCGTTTCTGAACTTTGTGTTAGAAGATATTCGTCGACAAAGTCTGTTGGCAAAAAATCTGAAAAAGTGATTACGTCATTTTCAGTAATATGAGACAGCCGTTCATTTGCTAGCTCCTCTGAAAGAGAAGCATGTATATGCTTAGCCGTCTCATACTGTAAAAAGTTAAGAATAGTCCAATATTTTTCAGCAGGGAGGGCTTCAATAATAGTTCGTCTATGCGGAACATGGACAGACTCCAGTATGTTTGCAACCTCGGTCTCTTGCCTTTCATGGAGAAAAGTCAAATTCTCATTTGACTCAATAGCAGTTATACACTCTGCCAGTAAATCTGAACTGTTTTCCATTACTTGCTGTTGGTTGAAGTCTGTCATTATATTTTTACCCTGAACTTGGTTCTTTTGGTTCATCTATTAAAGTAAATGCTTTACTGGGATCAACATAGACTCGATCTCCCATCCCTTCCCGTCCCAATAGCATCAAGTAGCTCATTTCCTGTCGATTAGTTAACGTTATTTCGATAGGCCATGTTCGGCCACCTATACCAAAGTTAGTTTGAATTACATAGCGTTGTTCCGATTCGCCATTAGACGATTTAATCTTTCTTGAATCCACAACAGGTGCAGAACATTTTACGGTTTGCTCAAGGTTATAAATGTCTGGGTGAAGATCAAATTCGACAAATAATTTTCCTTTCTTCCGAAACCTACGAATATTGTCCACATGGAGTGAAGAAGTTTTTGCCCCAGTATCGACACGAACTTCCAGGTCAAAAATACCGAGTTCTGGCAGATTGCACAGCTCAAGGTTCCCGATAATTAATCTGTCCATTGAATCTCTCAATATCTCTTTATTAATTGAGGATGGTTTCTTGCATTAACTCAATATGCTCAGCAACATCATCTTCGTCTTTACCAAAGTATGCGATGTGGAACATCGCATCCCCTTCCTGAACTAGTGGTATATTCTGTTTACCAATAACAATGCCTGATCTGGTAGAAACTACCTTTTGGATTAGTTCTCCAAGAGGAGAGTTAATTTCCGCCAGAGTTTGACCCTTTTCTACTTGTTCACCCAATTTGGCAAACTCGTTAACAAATCCACTCCCTGTAGCCCGAATCCATTCACTCTTGTTCGCGACAAAAGGTTCTATCTTACGTTTTCGACTGCGACGTTTTCTCAATACCCCAAGGCTCATCAACACATTCAATACACCTTTTACGCCAGCTTGAATGGATAGTTCGTCAAAGCGGAGCGCTTCTCCCGCCTCATATAGAAGTATTCGGGTATCATTTTCGGTAGCAGCTTCACGAAGAGAGCCGTCTCTCAGCACCGAATTGAGAAGCACTGGGACACCAAACACTTCAGCAAGCTTTAACGTTTCTTCATCACTCAAGTCAGCTCTTATCTGTGGTAGATTTGACCGATGTATTGCTCCCGTATGAAGGTCGATACCATAGTCACAATGCTTTACGATGTTTTTCATAAAATTATGAGCTAACCTTGCAGCAAGTGACCCTTTTACCGAACCAGGAAAACTTCTGTTTAAATCCCTTCTATCTGGCAAATATCGGCTTTGGTTCAAGACACCATACACATTCACCATCGGAACAAGAATCAAAGTCCCTCTTATTATGTTCAGGTTTGATTCGATTAATCGCCTGATAATTTCGATGCCATTTAGTTCATCACCATGTACTGCCGCACTGACAAATACTGTTGGGCCTTTTCTAGTTGCTCGCTGTACATGAACAGGTATAGAAAGTTCCGTATCGGTATAAAGCCTTGCAACTGGTATATCTATTTGATATTTCTCACCTGGTTTAATATCAACATTTGCGATCGACAGTACATTGGACATCAGCCTTTTCCTCTCGTTCTATTTGCATTTGGCTTAGCACTTTTTTCGATAAAGTCGAATATCATTCCAGCAACATCTTTACCCGTTGCCGTCTCAATACCTTCTAAGCCAGGTGAAGAGTTGACTTCCATAACAACAGGGCCATTGTTTGATTGAAGAATATCTACTCCACATAAGTTTAGCCCCATTGCTTTTGCTGCATTCACCGCTGTCATTCTTTCTTCTTTAGTCAAACGAACTAGCTGAGCACTGCCACCTCTATGCAGATTCGACCTGAATTCACCTTCTTCTGCTTGACGTTTCATGGCAGCTATCACCCGATTTCCTACCACAAAACAACGAATATCAGCACCGCCAGCTTCTTTAATAAACTCCTGAACCAATATGTTCGCTTTCAATCCCATGAAAGCTTCAATGACACTTTCAGCAGCCTTATTAGTTTCTGCTAGTACAACACCAATGCCTTGCGTACCTTCCAACAGTTTGATCACCAATGGAGCACCACCTACGTTTTTGATCAAATCCTGAATTTTATCTGGTTTGCTAGCAAATCCTGTTCGAGGTAATCCAATTCCTTTTCTGGACAATAGCTGAAGCGATCTCAATTTGTCGCGAGAACGACTTATCGCAATTGACTCATTCACACAGAATGTTCCCATCATTTCGAACTGACGTACAACTGCTGTACCATAAAATGTAATTGACGAGCCAATCCTCGGTATCACTGCATCATATTGAGGTAAGTCTTGACCGTGATACCGTACTTTAGGATTGCTACTGGTAATATCCATATAGCAATGCAGAGTATCAATAATATCAACTTGATGACCTCTAGCTTCACCTGCTTCTTTCAAACGACGAGTAGAGTACAAAGATTCATTTCTAGACAAAATAGCAATACGCATAAAACTTTCCAACTATGTGAGAATTAATATGGCGCGAATTTATCTGCGATTGGATGAATTTGAAAGCAAATAAATTCTATCTTTACGATAAAAATATTTTTCAATAAAAATTAGTAAAACTACATTGTATTAGGCAGCATAATTTACGTCCTCTCTTTTGGCTCTTATAACATCCAGTACTTTCTTTGCCTCATTAGAAAAAATCAAATTCTCCGAATCTCCAGTCAAATGAACTAATGAAACCTTATTGGATTTCATTAACGTTTGAATAATTGACAACACCGTTTCAAACTCTAAGGCAAACGGAGGGTTAATGGTCATCCCTCGAACTATCGTTCTAAGATCAATATTCAATGCGATGCAATCATTTCTGTATATAAACGTTTCCAACTCTCTATATAATTTACTAGAGTTCATTGGGCTGAATAGAGCGCTACTCACCCAACGAACACTCATCGACTTCGCCATGTTTATATCGCTAGGGGAAATGGCATCTTCATAAATACCCAGGCTTAACAATTCCACATCCGATTTTTCTGTCATTATGCTGCTGAAATTTTGCATGGGTACGAAGCTAATACCACTCGTTAAGTCAATATTTTGATTGATATTGACGACACCGACCTTTTGAGAACTAAAGTCTGCAATGCATTCAGTGAAACTTTCGCAACTATTTGAAATAACAACAGGCAATGCCCTGTACTCGAGTAAAGAATGGACATACCTCGAGAACTCCATAATTTCTACAATGTTTGTCGATGTGATTGGAAAATAACCGCCATTTGTCATGCGAGCGCCATAAGGTGCATCGGTAAATCCATACCAATAAAACACATATTCAAGAGCCTGTTCCGCTTCATCGTAAAGCAAATAACTGTCTTCTGTTGCCTTTATACAGGTTCCAACCAACACCAGTTCTTTACCAAAATTTCTTTTTTTATAAAACCTTTGAAATAAACGCTTAAACATCAATCCATTCCACTCAATATTGAGGCTTCATTTAATAAGTTTTGGAGCACTAGTTGTGTCATTCCATCCGTTCTTCTTTGTGGAGACATAATAGATAGCGCCCCTACCACGGTTTTCTTATGTTTGACTGGCACACTAATTCCAACAACGCCTTCGTTGTACTCTGAATAACTAATGCAAAACCCGTCTTTTTTTATCTTCGATATCTCTGATACCCACTTGGGACTATCTATATCAACTCCATAAAATTGCGCCACTTTCCTTTGTCTTCCTGAGGGCAAGTTTGCAAGTATTATTTTTGATGTTGCCCCCTTCACTAACGGTTGGGTTTGACCGATTTCAAAAGAGCACCTGAGTGCATTATGACTTTCCCTGCTTTCAACACATAACGCATGGTAACCAGCGGGTACCATATAGACACTTGTTTCCCCAGTGATATCTCTCAAGCGTTCTAAGGTGGCTTCAATTTCTTTGCTTTCTCCTTTAGTTTTTTCATAACTTTTGGTTAACAATAAAGAGGTTGAGCCAATAAAAATCTCTTTTGTTATTGGATTTTCCTCGATGTAGTTCCAATCTTTTAATAAAGAAATATATCGATAAAGACTGCTAAGAGGCATACGTAAATCATGACCAAGTACCTTTATACTGACAGGAAATCCATATGTTGAAATTTGCGTCAATATTAGAAACGCTTTGTCATTTGTATTACTCATAAAAACCATCTAGTTACAAATTTAGAAATCTTCTCGATTTTTGAGAAAAATATTTACCTAACCTGATAATAAACTGTGACGTATAAATCACCAAAAAAATCTAATCAAAAAATTTTAATCGTGAAGGAAAATAATATTTATCCTATTCATTGATTAATATATTTTGTTGCACAGATAAATTATTTTAGTTAGCTATTATTTAATTATGCTGATATTAAGGATTTCAGTTTAAACAGCGTGGTGTTAAAGATGAAACACATTAGCTTTCGTATGGGGCAACACAACTTCGAAGATGTTGTGAATTTTCCTGAAGGATTCGTTAAATCTGGATTGTTTAGTGATGCTGAAGAAGAAATCTTGGTTTACTGGGGGGAAACCATGCATGGTTTAGACATTGGAGAACTATTTCCCGAAAACCAAGAAGAAGAGCATTTTGTTCGAGTGTTAGACAATCCGAAACTAGCCAACTCTTCTTTTGAAAAAATTTGGCTTAAATATCGAAAAATTGCAAATAATTACCTGCCAAAAGAACAATGAGACTAATACTCACCTTTTCGAGTCGCTCCCTTTTCTTAAGTGAACTACTGTTAGTAATAATAAGAAAAACCAGAACTTTAGGTTAAATCATGCTTGAGTACGTTCAAAATAGTAGCCTTATAAAACAACTATTGATGGTGGCATTACTGCTCATCTGTTTTCGGCTTATTAAAAAACAGGCCTACTACTGGTTAACTGCACTTGGGCGTTGTTGATCAATTCAGCCTTGGGAGCGATTGAGCTCTCTGGGTAGCTTCTTAATAGCTCAGTCTCTGACGAACAGGCATACCAAGCCCAGTGCGTTTGCTCAATACCTTTACGTTAGCAAAGATTTTACCTACTTGGTCATTGTATTTTCTCAATGTCACTTCCCACTGAGCAGTTGCTTATAGCGATACATCGCAGTCCCAACCAACGAACGCTGGTGATAACAGTTGTCCGTTTTCCATTGCTCCAGTTGGTCAAACATTCAAAACACAAGATAACGAAACCACAGGTTGAAAATATATTCGAAATTTTTGTTGCGCAGACATTAATCACGCATTAATATCCGCTCGCTTCTTGCTGATAGCCAATCCGAGTACATCACATTTTGCTATGTGACAAGGCGATAGAGCAACTATCCAAGAGTGACTTTGACTGCGGTTCCCGTGTTTATTGACGCTCACTTTTCAAAATTGCTTGAAAGGTTATCTTTTTAGGAGGTTGCTTATGGCACATGCAGCGTTAGATTTTTCAGCTTTTTCTCCTCCAGTACTCAATACTGAAGAAACTCAATTAATCGAATCTTCTGTAAGACAATTTGGCTCTCCGTTGCTACTTCTAGACTGTAACGTAGTACGGGAACAATATAGAGCACTTAAAGCTGCTCTACCGAATGTAACTTTGCACTTCGCTTTAAAACCATTACCAGATCCTGCTGTTATAAGAACATTGCTGTCTGAAGGTGCGTGTTTTGATCTCGCTACATCTGGTGAAGTTGACCTCGTTGCATCCCAAGGAGTTCCAGCAGAAAAAACCATTCATACTCACCCAATTAAAAGAGACCAAGATATTCAGGATGCTCTAGACTACGGATGCAGGGTATTTGTCGTTGACAATATTAACGAGCTAGAGAAGTTTCTTCGTTATAAAGACCGTGCTGAAATCCTAGTTAGATTGAGTTTTAGAAATGAAGAAGCGTTTGCGGACTTGTCCAAGAAGTTTGGATGCAGCCCCGATCTCGCCATCGAAATCATATCTCGAGCCAAAGACCTAGGTATTTATATCAAAGGGCTATCATTCCATGTTGGTTCTCAAACAACGAATCCGAATAAATACGTTGATGCTATTGGTGTATGTTGTAATTTAATGAACAAAGTTGTTTCATTAGGATTGCCAGCACTTAGCATGTTAGATATCGGAGGCGGATTTCCTGTATGTTACTCGAAACAAGTTCCCTCAATAGACGAGTTCTGTAAACCAATTAATGAAGCGATATCTAACCTTCCAGAGACAGTATCGGTCATTGCAGAACCTGGACGTTTTATTGTCGCACAATCAGTAATGAGCATTGCTTCTGTTATGGGACAGGCTGAAAGAGATGGTAGAACCTGGTATTACTTAGATGATGGAATTTATGGTTCTTTTAGCGGCTTAATGTTTGATGAAGCAGAGTATCCCATTCTAACAATCAAACAGAGTACACTTTGTTACACAAGCGTTTTAGCAGGGCCAACATGCGATAGCATTGACATAGTTGCTGAAGAAATCATGTTACCGAAGCTAGAAAACGGAGATTTGATCGTGGGTCGTATGATGGGTGCTTATACGAGTGCAACAGCAACAGACTTCAACTTCTTTAAACGAGCAAAAACAGTCGTTTTGAACGAGTTCTCAGACAATAAAATTTTACTCTTAAGCGAATAGTAAGGTCGTCCTTTTAAAATAAATCTCATAGGTTTGCGCTTGTTGTATTGCTCCAAATAATTTAGGTCTGCTCAGTAATTTATCTCCCTTTGAACTAAGATAAGTTACTGACGCAGCAATGGCTCAGTAACTTTACAAATTACGTCGACCACGTTTTCTACCATTTTATAATTGCCGTAAACTTCGATAATTAAGCGTAACAACGACAAACGTTCGTTATCTTGAAGATAAATTTATTTCGTTTTACTAGAATCCCACAAAGCCTCATAGTCGCGCAAAACATACTAAAACCCTCTCAACTAAAAATTTTCGCGATTAATTTGGAGATTCTGCTAGTGGATAACACTACTGATATAGCAGCAAGCACTGGTTACAAGGTGCCCATTTTTGCCCTATCACTTTATGCTGTCGCCTCAGGTTATTTGATGAGTCTTATACCCTTAATGCTAAGCGACTATGCTATCGATTTTAATCAAGCAAGTTGGTTAGCTAGTTCCTATTTTGCTGGGTTACTTATAGGAGCATTAATCGTTGAGCCTTTTATAAAGCAGTTAGGTCATCGCAATGCTTTAGTTACCTGCTTATTGTTGTTTATGATCACTATCATAGTCCTGCCTATCGCACCTTCAGCACAAGTATGGCTTGCTGCCCGATTTACGGCAGGTATCGTAGTCGCTGGTGTGTATGTAATCATTGAATCCTGGTTATTGGTAGGAGATGAATCAAATCGAGTAAAGCGGTTCGGATTGTACTTAGGGTTTCTCAATGGTGGTTCCGCTTTAGGGCAGTTGGGTATTGGTTTTATTGGTGTTCATGGAGGCACTCCATTTGCAGTAATACTTTCAGTATTGGGCGCTGCAATTCTCGTAATGTTTTTGGTTCCAACTCAACAGCCTCCAAGTACAACTTCTACCTCGTTCTCATTCAAACAAGCATCAAAGCTAAATCATGCTGCTATTATTGGTTGTATTGTTTCAGGCTTAACTCTGAGTGCAATCTATGGATTAATGCCAATGGAGTTGTTGAACCGAGAAATATCACAATCAAGCTTAAGTACCTTAATGGCAACAATCATCTTAGGCGGGATGGTAATACAAACTATCATTCCTAGACTAGTTCGCAACCTTGGTCATACACTGTCGATGGGATTACTATGTTTAGTTGGTGTATTTGCTTTAGGTCTGGTTGTTCTGAGCAACAACCTAAGTGTGTTGACAGTCAGCTCATTCTTGATCGGTATGGCCGCTTTTTCACTTTATCCGATAGCAATTAATCTTGGATGCAATAAACTTGATGAAAGCCAAATCATTTCTGTAACCCAAATGATGATGTTTTGTTATAGCATAGGTTCAATAGCTGGCCCAATGATAGCTAGCCAGTTTATGACCAATGCCCAAGGCTTAATGGCATACTTACTAGCTATATTGATGTCCACAGCTATTTTCATGCTCATTATTAGTATTCGAGCTAAAAATCATTTAGCTACAGGAAAATAAAAAGAACATAGCCTAATATTAAATTTATTAGGGATATTAGTTATCACATGAAAAATCATGTGTTCATTAATACGCCGTATAGGTTAAGAGTGTATGCAGAAAGAAAAGCACCATGTCTCTGTACCGAGACATGGCAATCAACAAAGAACTATATTATAAGAACAAATGTTAGCATCAATTTATTCATAGTTGTCTTGTTGATAATTAGCTAAGAGTTTTGAGTCCAAAAAACATCATTTAAAATGAAAGAAAACTAACACTGTCTAACAACGTGTTAGGGAGTAACCATCATTGAAAACAACAATCACATTATGCACAAAAGACATTTGCATTAGCAACAAATTATTTTAATTGTTTTGAATAAAATAATTTATAGACTACCATAAAATATAATTATTACGGTTGACTACTTGAGTACATCACTCTTGAGTTTAGGTGATACTCCTATCAACTCTTTGGTATCTGATTTTATTAATGCTGCACTCGTTTTAATTTCTAATGTAAATGCTTTGATTATAACGGTGTCTGCAAAAGTCAGGTATGAATAGTTCTTGAATGCAGATGCTTCCTGCCTTGCGTATTTAGCAGTAGCTACCAATTCTTTTAGGTTCGATAAATCGTATTTAAGAGCTTCAGTTGACAAGTCACCTCCTTCCATAACTTTTAACTTATTGTCCAAGTTGACAATAATAGCACTTAAATCTGAAACAACGGCTTTAAGCTTTGCTAGTGCCATATTCGCAGCTTCAACCATACAATGATTTTCAGCTTTCAAATTATTCCTAGTCGATTTTTCAACATCGTGCAACGCAAGATTAGGATGAGCATAATTCTTTTGTTTCAATAAAGGAATCATATAAGTAATAGCTTTGTCTATCTTACCGTTTCTATTTAGATCACACTCATCTAGAACCTTTTTGGGTATCTCTGAAAACTTTAAATCATCTTGACATTTTAACTCACTCTCAAGATTGTCCCATTCCTTCCAACTCATTCCTGTTTTTTTAAATGAACCAATTATGCCATTACTATCAAAGTCACAATTTTCTAAAATGTTTATTTTTGATGGTGCTGCATTAGCATTTATTACGTAGTTAAGTATTGTTAATAGCGCGAGGCTAGTTACTAGTTTCATTGATAGTTAACAATAGAATATTTCTAACATCCACAAACATTACCATCATCGGACATAAATATCTAAAGAACGAAAACAATTTATTTTTATAGTTACGATTAATAATTTTTTGACATTTAATAAAAGGGACTTGTTAATACGATAACTAAATACATTTGAAGTAATACTTCATCTGATAGATTATTTATTCTCCAAATAACTATTTACTTTTCGTGAGAGCGATAGCATTGAAGACGTACAAATCATTAGGACAGATACGTTCTGATTTTAATGTTAATTACTGGACTGGTGGTTTTTTTGGGGTCGACGAACATGGTGACACCTATGTTAATCCCAAGCTAGATCCAAACCATCAATACACTTTTAAGAAGCTAATTGTAGAATTAGACAACAAGGGAGTTGGCCTACCTGTTCTGGTAAGAATGCCTCAAATCATCCATCAGCGTATTCATAGTGTATGTGGTGCTTTCAATAACGCGATTGATGAGTATGGCTATAAAAACGAGTATCTTCTTGTATATCCTGTAAAGGTAAACCAACAGAAAGATGTTGTGGATGAGATACTGGCTAGTCAACAAGCCCTTGAACAAAGCCAGTTAGGCCTTGAAGCTGGCAGCAAGTCAGAACTCCTAGCAGTGCTTTCAATAGCGAACAAAGCTAGCTCGACCATTATTTGCAATGGCTACAAAGATACAGAGTATGTCCGCCTGGCACTACTAGGTGAAAAGCTGGGACATAAAGTATTTATCGTGATTGAGAAACTATCAGAGCTATCTATAGTGCTTGATGAAGCGGAAAAGCTAAGTGTCGTACCAAGGCTTGGTCTCAGAATACGACTGGCATCTCAAGGTGCAGGTAAGTGGCAAGCCAGCGGAGGAGAAAAGTCTAAATTTGGTCTGTCCGCATCTCAGGTTATCGATGTTGTAGATACGCTGATAACAGAAGGGAAACTATCAACATTACAACTGGTGCATTTTCATCTTGGCTCGCAAATGGCGAACATCCGTGATGTCAGAAAAGGTGTTAGTGAAGCAGCTAGATTTTACTGTGAGCTTCAAAAGCTAGGAACAAAAATCAGTTATCTAGACGTTGGTGGAGGCTTAGCAATCGATTATGATGGAACGCGCAGTCAGTCACCAAGCTCCATGAATTATGGGTTAGCTGAATATGCAAAGAATATAGTATCTTCTATTGGCGATATCTGCGCAGAATATGATTACCCACATCCAACAATCATCTCTGAATCGGGGCGGTATATTACTGCGCACCACGCTGTTCTGCTCACGAATGTGATCGGTGAGGAAAGCTACGTACCTGAGACAGTAAAGGCTCCAGGAAAAAAGGCACCAAATCTACTGTCAAACATATGGAACAACTGGTTACACCTTATTGAAGGTAGAAACCACACTTCTCTAATAGAAGTTTATAACAACACTAGAAGTGATCTAGCCGAAGCCCACACCTTGTTCGAAGCAGGTACTTTGAGCCTACATGAGCGTGCCTGGGCAGAAAAATTATCATTAAAGATCTATAACGAGCTGAGATCGCAAATGAGTGGTGGTTCAAGGATCTATCAACCTGTGTTAGACGAGCTAGAAGATCGGCTAGCAGATAAGCTGTACCTCAACTTTTCACTGTTTCAATCTATGCCAGATGCATGGGGCATCAATCAAGTATTCCCAATACTACCTATTAGTGGCCTAAAAAATGTGTCAGATAGGCGAGCGGTTTTATTAGATATAACCTGTGACTCCGATGGGGTTATCAATGAATATGTGGACTCTCAAGGTATTGAACGCACAATATCTATCCCTGATTGGGAAGATGATGAAGATAAGACTATAGGCTTCTTCCTTGTTGGTGCCTATCAGGAAATTCTGGGAGCAATGCATAACCTATTTGGTGATACCAACAGTGTTACCGTTCGATTTGATGACGACAATAACCTGAACATCACCTCCGTAGACTTTGGCGATACTGTTGAAGACATGTTGAAGTACGTTCATATCGATGTGAACGATATTCGCAGAAATTTCAAAATAATGGCTTCACAGGAAGCAAATTATCAAAATCAGGTAGAGATACTTGAAGAACTCAACTCAGGTTTAACAGGTTATACCTATCTAGAGGATTATTAGATGAATGACATATTCAGCAAGAAAGATTATTCATTGTACTCCAATGCAATGACATTCATGCGCCAACCCCTATGTAACAATCCACTAGAAAGCCGAGCGGATGTCGTGGTAGTTGGTGCTCCTTTGGATATTGCTACTTCTGGTCGACCTGGAGCAAGGTTAGGGCCTGATGCAATAAGAAAAGCATCAGTCAATCTTGCATGGGAAGAGAAAAAATTCCCGTGGTCATTTAACGTCTTTGAACACATTAATGTAGTAGATATGGGTGATCTGGTCTTCGACCCTGGTGATGCTCAGGATTTTACGGAACGATACGAGTTCTTATTAAGCCAACTCATAAAAAACGGGAAAACTGTACTGGGATTTGGTGGTGATCACTTCATTACTCTTCCAGCTCTTCGCGCCTACCATAAAGAATACGGTCAAATGGCATTGATCCATTTCGACGCACATACCGATACTTATTCGAATGGTAGCCAGTTTGACCACGGAACCATGTTTTATCATGCACCTAAGGAAGGATTAATATCAGCTACCAATTCTGTACAAATTGGGATCAGAACCGAATACGAAGATAAGGATCATGGTTTTAACGTTATTAGTGCGCCTCAGGCAAATCAAATGAGCATTGAGGAAATCTCTTTCCTTGTTAAAAAAGTAGTAAAAGATATGCCTGTATATCTTACGTTTGACATTGACTGCTTAGATCCTGCCTATGCCCCAGGAACAGGTACTCCCGTTTGCGGTGGGCTGACTACAGATAAGGTACTCAGCATCTTGCGTGCTTTAGATGGCATTAACCTGGTTGGGATGGATGTTGTTGAAGTCAGTCCAGCTTATGACCATGCTGATATTACATCACTAGCAGCCGCGACTGTAGCTTTAGAAATGCTCTATTTATGGGGTTCTAAACGAATACCGTCATAGCCCAAACAATTATTATTACCATTTCTCCTATACCCCTACTTTGGACGTCATCCTTGATGACTTTACGGGTTCCAAGCTTTTTGGAACCCTTTTTTTCTCAAAAAGTCTCACTTCCAGAAGACATTTTTGAGCTACCAATAATTACCAATGACATCGCTGTTAGCCCATAAAAAACAGATAGCAAAAACAACACTTTACCCGAATAAAGACCCACAATACTCCCCATCACCTTATAAGAAGAGAATATGTAATTTTAATCGTTAAAATACAACACGTTAATTGAGGTAAAACATTAATATATTTTATGAAAATTATACGATATTTCCTTAGCAAACTAGAATTTTTTACCTACTATTAAATTGGTAATAACAGTGAATGCGTAGGAGGAGAATATGAGCTTAATACCTCGCGAAACTTGGCCTGATCTGTTCCGTGTATTCGACCATGATTTTCCTACATTGAGGAGTCGATTAGGTGGCATGGGAACATTCTCACCAAGGCTAGATATCATCGAAAAAGAAGATAAGTTTGAAGTACAAGTCGAACTACCTGGAGTAGACAAAAAAGATATCACCTTATCCTGTAAAAACGGGACACTGACAATTGAAGCCAGCACTTCAAGAAGTGACGAAACCAAAGACGGTGATAGAGTGATCCATAAAGAACGCTATGAAGGCAAGATGGTTCGAAGCTTCACACTAGGTGATAACGTCCGTCAGGAAGACATCGATGCTTCATTTAATGATGGTGTTCTGAAAGTAATGATTCCGAAGAGTGAACCAAAAATTGAAGAAGCCAGCCGAATAGAAATTAAATGATACGCACCAATTGATAGCTGAGAGCCGACATGTGTCGGCTCTATTTTCAATTCTATAATGTGAGCGTGTGTTAGCTCCTAAGGTTTAATACCTCCACAATTAACACTGTCTCTTTTGACTTACATCGCCATATACAACTAGTATGAAACAAAGAACCTATCAAGGTCATAGCATACAGCTCACAACTACCGTTAAGCACCGCAGGAAAAAATCGAATGACATACAGAGTATTTACGAAGCTACAATGCCCGTGCGGTCATGTTGGGCAAATCGTCGAAAGTGAAAACGATCAACCGTTTTCAAGAGAATGGTCACGAACGAGCCTTCGTGACCTCGACAATAAAGGAGACTACTCTGGTAAACACGGGTTAATCTCCCGCATGAAGCCATCTTGCCCTAAGTGCGGTACTTCGTTAACACCAGAACACATAATTAGTGAATCAATCTAATTACTAAAATCACCATACTTCAATAAAAACAAAAAGTTAAAAACAATAGGTTCAAGAGTTAAGTAGCAGAAATATGTATATCTTTGACGTTGATAAGCTGGAGCCTGGTGATATTCTCCTCACCCGATCTAATAAAAAGCCTAGCAAGCTAATATGCTCAGCTACCAGATCAGATTACTCGCATGCCATTCTATATGCAGGTGGCAGTAGCTATATACATTCTGATTTAGATGGTGTCCATTCTGGCAACATTCAGAGATTGCTTGTCGAAGAAACTCATTTCGCAAAAGTTGTTCGTTTAAGAACTCCAGATCATATAAATAAAGCGGTAGAGTATGCCCGACTGCAAGTGGGAACTTCTTACTCCAAAGTTGGCGCTGTAAATGCGGGCATAAAGATTTCTCAGAACTATCGCACGGCCAAACAGTTTTGCTCTCGACTTGTGGCAAAGGCTTATGCATATGCTGGTATCAATTTGGTGGATAACTCTGATTCATGCTTACCCAAGGAGATCCTATTATCAGAACATGTATACGCAGTAGAAGGCTGTGTTCGCCAGGCAACGGTCGCGGAAATTGATTTTGCTTTAAGTTTCAGTCCGATACAGAAACAGACAGATATTACCAATCATATCCTTAACCAAATTAAGTCAACCGTCAGTAGTAATATTCATACCTTCGCAGATGTCTCTGATTTTTTGGTCAAAAATCCTCAACATGATAATAATGTGACTGAAATAATTGAAAATTCAGGTTATCTAACCATGTGGGAACATGAAATCAAATCAAACCCATGGCGCTATGATTTAAGCGAATTTTTGGCTCTACCTTTCGATCATGACGAACTAATAGATACAGCAAATAAAGAGATTAAAGTAGCAAATGAACTACTTGAACGATATAAAGGTAACTGTGAGCAATTTTATTATTTAAAAGAAATTCATAAACTTAGATATGCTGAGCAGCAGTTCAACCTTTATGTGCAGTTGATAAAAAATACTTTGGCTCATCGGGACACCATGGATTCAGCACTTATCTTTCTAGAATCATCATCATAAACTAATGATTTTTTTATAAATATTAACCAGCATGCAAGATCGGAGGCTAATAATAGAAACCCAGCTCAGCCAACATATACCACATTCAACTCTCAAATCGATCCAGTCGGGTTCTTATCTCCTCAAGCTCTTCCACAAGATCTAGCACTAGTGCAACTCCTGGTGTGTTGATGCCTAAATCCTGTTGCAATCGACGCGCACTGCATACACGCTTGACGCTCACTGCTGAAAAGCGCCAGGTGCGAGCTGACTTTCCCTGGGGTTCTATAACACCGTATTCGATGAGTTCAATTATTTGCTCAGCAGTGGATTGACTAGCCCTACATAACTCAACCAAATTAAGATCAACCTGTTCATCTAAAACTTGAACTGACATTATGCTTATTAGCTCTTTTTTCATCTTATCCCCCAAATCCTTCGCGTGGGTTAAAATCTACTGCTTGCTTAAAATCAGCATACGCTTTCTTTGCTTCTTCCGTATCAGCCCTTGGTAGAATCACCTGAAGCACTACGTATAGGTCACCTGGAATTTTAGACGGAATACCTCGTCCTTTGAGTCTCATTTTTCTGCCACCCACCGACCCCGAAGGAATTGTTAAATCGACGATGCCAGTTGGAGTATTAGCCTTAACCTTAGCCCCTAATGCCACTTCCCATGGTGCAACAGGCAGATCAACATATACATCTTTCCCTTCTACTTTGTAGATTGGATGAGGGCGCAATTCGACTTCCAGATACAAATCACCAGACTTCCCATCAGCTAGCCCTTTTTCACCCTGGCCTGCTAAGCGAATACTTTGTCCCTGTAGCACGCCCTTAGGAACTCTAATGTTTAATACTCTTTCTTTAGGCTGTAAGTTTCCACCTGCTCCGATTTCCGTTTGCCTTAACGTGAGTGTACGTGTAGTGCCATTATATGTATCTTCTAGGTCAATTGTGACTTTAGCATGGGAATCTTGACCACGAGCGTTAAATCCCCTTTGCGCACGTTGATTAAAACCACCTCTGCCAAACAGATTCTCGAAAAAATCACTAAAATCAGCAGAGTTTGCATTGGTAAAACCACCGCCACGAAAATCAAACCCCTGATCCCAATCAGGGGGGCGTTGAAATCGTTGACCTTCTTTCCAGTTTTCACCGAGTTGATCATAAGCTGCTCGCTTTTCGGGATCTTTAAGAACCTCATATGCTTCTTTCACTTCTTTGAAGTGGGCTTCTGCATCTGCCTCCTTACTTACATCTGGGTGATATTTTCTACCTAGCTTTCGGTACGCTCGCTTGATTTCATCTTTGGTTGCGTCCCTACTAACCCCCATTATCTGGTAGTAGTCTTTAAATTCCATACAGGCTCATTTAACTCTCTTAGTCAAATCATCATCAATTCAGCACCATCAGTCTCGTACAATTCTCACATGGTACTGAATCACTATCTAAGTGAAACTCAAACACAAAAAATAAGTTTTTCTCTTTTTTATATAGGTTAGTTCAATCCCACCCACCAACAACTTTGAAACACATAATGCACCATATTAAAACTAGCTCTTCGCACGGCGGTCTCCTCTCATGTTCAGGGCTATTGCAGTGCTCGCCTATACTGAGAACGTCACAGCTCAAAACTCTAAGTTCGCCTCCTTGCTCGACGACTGGCTCTACGTATTTTGATATGCTGATGTACTCCATTTCTCAAAAATCGAAGGCTAGCTTCTAACTTATCAACCCCTATCAATATTGAAATAATGATGCTCGTTAGTATTAGGGCTGTACTTATGTATCCAACAGCAATCAGCACTCCTAAAGCGGCCAGTAGCCACACAGCGGCTGCTGAAGTAACACCATGTACCTGACCATTCTGTGTCATCATGACCCCAGCCCCCAAAAAGCCTATACCTGTCACAATCTGAGAAAGCACGCGAGCCTGATCTGCTCGGACATCAGAAAGATCCATCCCCAAAGACATAAATGTATAAGTGCCAATAATGATGAGACTTGCAGTACGTATGCCTACAGGTTTGCCACGATATTGACGTTCAATTCCTAGCAGCAAGCCACAAATCAAACAAGTGACAACACCTTGCCAGCTCAAAGGGGAAATATTCATATACAGGTTCATGTATCTAATCATCTGGTTAGTATGGAAATTACCAATATTTTAATAGATAAAACGGAATGAAATATTAGGTGATAAATATCAAATTAACGAGCAAATATTCAACAAAAGTTAATTAACCATATGATAAAAAATGTGATTTGAAGTCTAATAAATCACCATGGGATAATTGTCGAATCTACATCATCAACGTAAACCACATGATAATAGTAGAACGGTTCGCACTTCTTACGCTTCTCTGATTTCGCCTCGCGGAAGGTTAATCGAATTGAAATATATTCCGTCTGTAGGGTCTAGTTAACCTAAAATATTAAATAGAAATATGTAGTTATTGTCGAGAAGTGAAACTAAAAGAGTGTTAACGATAACGTTATGCCAGATAAAGGGACTAAAATGAAAAAAAGCAGTCGCCCTAAGCAGGTGGAAGCATTCCTTCTGCCTGCCAAATCTATCCGCATCCTACTGTTACTTTCCACAACTCTTTTAGTGGTAGGGCTATCAACAAAACCTATGGCTCAGACTGTTGATTCTACATCTATCCAGGACTTTGATATTTCGCTACAAAGCAGAGAGCAGTTAGATATTCGTCTAGAAGAATCAAGGCAAGCCGTTGTCCGCTTACCAGAAGACTCTCTAGCTACCGAGCAGGAAAAGCAGCTCAAAGCAAGTCTTCAGCGTCATATTGCTCTGCTACAGGAGTACCTAGACCAAACAGATACTTTATTGCAACTTCAACAACGAGACGCGGACAACACTGAGAGCATAAAAAAGGCAAAAGAGATGATTGCCACACTTTCATCATTGGCTCCAGTTCCCCCTGTAACGAACCCTTTAAAAATAGATCATCTAACGCTTGAAAGTAACCTAAATAAAGCTCGCAGCCAAAAAAGTAATCTTCTCAACCATCAGGTACAACAGCAGCAGTTAGAAGAAGAACTTTCCAGCTATCTGGAGTTAACTAACCTCCGTTACCAAGAAGCTGACCAACGTGAAAGTATGCTCTTTAAATCTAAGTCACAAGACCAGACACAATCCACTTTGCTACTGGTCAAGAAGCAAATAGAAAATTCGCAATTAGAAAAAATCATTGCCCGCCAGTCCGAAAAGTTATTTGATGAACGTAGAAAATGGTATCGCAACAAAGAGCCTCTGATACGCCTTGAATTGGAGGCTGCTGAGTTGAATATTGTTCGTTTGGAGCAACAGTTATCAGCTTATCATGAAGCTTTACGACAGCAGTTGGAGAAACAGACCAAGCAAGCAGAAGAGGCTTTAATGGAGAAGGAGGAAAGTGTTCAAAAGGCAGCAGCCCCTGATGAGCGCTTCATCGCAAGCTGGGAAGCATCTATCGCTCGCTCAAAAAGGGATATAAGTGAATCTCAAGCACTTGTTGTTAGCCTTGCCGCTGAAGTGACAGAACAAGAAAAGCAGTCAATATTGGAAAACGATGAATTTCAAGCTATCAAACACCTTATGTCTAGTCAGGATAATTACAATTCGTCTGAGCGAATCAAGTTGGCATTGGTTCAAATTCAACAGCGCAGCGCATTACTGACGCAATCATTAAGCTCAGAAAACCTTACTGCCCTAAATATGCACAGAGAGCGCAGCTACAAGATTTCAGACATTCTATTTGGACTAACTGACGAGTTTAAAAACAAACGAGACGATGTTCTGGGTAACTTGTCAGAGGATGAAAAGCAAGAATTCAAGGTAACAACTAATAAATTATTAGCGGAATACCGTAGTGTTTTGAAAGATGAAAAGTCGGCACTTACTGAGGTGGTTAGTCAGAGTCAAAAGCTACAATTGTCTATTGAACAAAGGCTAACTAAGCTCAATGAGTTTGAGTTATTTATTCGAAATACCTCTTTTTGGATACGAGATATAAAACCATTAGGCTGGAAAACATTCCTGTCTGTTCCAGTAGAACTTATAGAAAATGTAATAACAATTCAAGAGCTATCTTTGATAGAAATAAGTACTCAGTTGTCCGAGATGATTCAGACACCTAAAACAACTGTTTACGCTCTTACGTTGTTCCTGATCCTTCCTGTAGGGTTATATCGTTTACGCTTATACCTCCGCGAGGCGTATCACAACATAAATGATCAAGTACAAGCACAAGGCAAATTGAGCCAAATGGCAGCACTTGTCGTAACGGCTTGTCTACTAAGCGCAGCCTTGCTTCCAGCGTACTTTTTCATCATTGCACGATTGGCTGAATCATCTCAATTACCTGCTAACCTGAATAATATTATGAGTCAGATATTTGATCATCTGGCACTCTTCTTTTTCTTTTGGTTTTTAAGCCGTTCATTTTTTGCACGTCGCAGTATCTCCGAAGTGCAGTTTGGCCTCCCAAGAGTTGCAGCAAACTCATTATTTTCCGCCCTCAGGTGGTTCTTGATTGGATATATACTAATGCTGCCTTGGAGTGTGCTCAGTCAAGCTCCTTTTGATAACGTAGCAATACCTCGCTTAAGTTATGTGTTTTTTCTGTTAGTTTTGACCATTGGTGTATACAGGATTACCCGCCCAAAATCTGCTTATGTTCAGCACCAGTTGGAAGCCCTAAACAATGATGTCATTTTAAAAAACTGGAAGGTGCTAGCTAAAGCGTTAGTTACAATAGCAGTAGTTTCACTGTCTCTTGAGGTTACTGGCTATCAGTATGCGGCAAGAACTATAGCCTTCAATCTAGGAGGCACACTAGCCATTTTAGTTGTATTACCACCTTTATACCGCCTACTTAAATGGCGAATGCTTCGTTTTGTAAACCGCCGCCTAAGCTCTACAGCGGAAACCGATGATAAAATGCCAACCCGATCTGATTTGAAGATCAACTCTCTGCGCATTTTCAAGCTACTATCCGTTTTAGTAAGTATTGTTTTGGTTTTACGTATATGGGGGATAGACGAGCAGGCTTTACAAACATTGGATGATATTCAGTTGTATACAGTTCAGATATCAGGAGCCGACCCAGAGTTCGTAACCTTAGGTAGCCTTCTGCGCTGCCTGCTATTCATATTTATTACGTACTCGGTGATCCGAGGGCTACCTAGTCTTTTAAATATTACTATCTTTCCCAACTGGAGTGCTGATGTCGGTGTTAAATATGCGGTTCAAACCATCTCAAAGTACATCACCTTTCTAATTGGATTTTTCTTTGTTATAGCGGAACTTCATCTGGATTTAGCCCAGCTTGGCTGGTTAATGGCTGCAATTGGTGTTGGTCTAGGTTTTGGCTTACAAGAAATAGTATCTAACTTTGTTAGTGGGTTAATACTCTTGGCTGAGCGACCAGTAAAACCAGGTGATATCGTTACTATCGGGAACCTTACTGGCACAGTAAGCCGAATAAACATACGGGCTACTACCATTGTTAATTTTGATAGACAAGAAGTAATGGTTCCCAACAGAAATTTGATCACCACGGAAGTTATCAACTGGACAAGAAGTGACACGGTGAACAGAGTGGTTATACCTATTGGTGTTGCCTACGGTAGTGATGTGGATTTTGTAAGTAGTCTTTTACTATCAATAGCTAAAGGTCAAAGAGAAGTATTAACTGAACCTGAGCCTACTGTCATCTTTATGCTGCACGGGGAAAGTTCTCTCGATTTAGAACTACGTGTATTTGTCTCTTCGCCAGATAACATCATGCCCATCAGAGACAAGCTCAATAGAGAGATAAGTAAGGCATTTGCCCGTGAGAACATTGAAATACCATTTCCTCAGCGGGATCTACACATTAAGTCAGGAAATTTATTTGCTCAAGATTAGTGCATGAGACTGGTATAATCAATGTCTAGCTGCATAGCTTAAAGCACTTCCTTTGACAATGATATTAATGCCTGCACAGAAGAAATTCTCGACATCGTTACTTCAGGCTAAACTGATAAAACATCAGTATTTAGAGTCATTAATTAGATCTATTCATGGGGTGACAAATTAGGACGTCTTTTTTACGCATCAGTTAGCGGAAAAGCGGTTTCTCGAGAAGAAATTGATTACAATATAGATTAATACTAAAGTTTATATATCCGTCTGATAAAATCAACTGTCCCGATGCAATAAGCCGTTGAATCATGAGCTACCCCAGTACATTGAACTTCAGAACGATTCATTAATCGTTATAAAGTCTATTGCTCTCATGTTATTTGCCCAGTATTTTAATTAGGCTAACACTTTCGAGAAAAAACCCAAGAAATAGCATATTATCTATCTGTTTTGTATATATTTATTGGTATAAAATGAATCGATAAAATTGATAGATTTAACATACTATTTTTGGTATATCTTTCCAGCTTGTCGTATACCTTGGAGTCAAATACTCCCTTCTCATTTTCCATTTTTCATCTGTTCCTTGAGCCGCTAAAAACACAGTATCTGAGCCATATTTGTTGTTTATGCAATCAAGTACATTCATTAGTGTTTTGTTGTTCGGTGTCGGATTAAATAAGTCTGGTTGTTCATTACGACCATCGACAAGTTCGATTAGGCCTACCCCAATTTTGTAATACCTTACCCCTTCACGAAACAACTGCTCTGTCATTTTGCTCACTGCTTGCGTGATCGTAGTGACATCGGATGTCGGGTGGGAAAAACGGTGAACAGCGCGGAAACTGGCAGGTTTGTCATCATATGGTGAGTTACCAGCGAAACAAATCATGGTTTTACAGAGAGATTGTTGCGCTCTTGCCTTCTTTGAAGCAATGCCTGCGTGTTTACTCAACGCTTTTCTTAGACACTCTATTTCTAGGATCCTTTTGCCTACACTTCTGGTAGAATAAATCTGTTTCTTATCAGCTCTAGCGGTATCCCAACTGATGCAGGCTTGAGCATTTAACTCCAAGATAGTTCTTTGTACTTCAACATTAAACTCTTTTCTGGCTAAAGCAGGGGGATAATGCGCTAAATCAAGAGCTGTATTTACTCCAGAAAGCCTTAACTTAGAAGAAGTTCGCTTACCAATACCCCAGACGTCTCCGACGTCTAATTTAGCAAGTATAGCTGTTCTCTCCTTTTCGGAGCCAATCAAACAAACACCTTTGTAATTTGCCAGCTTTTTAGCAGCATGGTTTGCGATTTTGGCAAGAGTTAACGTCGGTGCAATACCAACACAAACAGGCAACCGACACTCCTTCCAAACAGCTCGCCTCAGTTTCGTTCCATGCTCGGTCAGGCATGGAATAGCTGGATAACTTCGATGAAATGAAAGGAACGACTCGTCGATGGAATAAATATGCTGCTCTGATGCAAACCGCCCGATTACATCCATCATTTTTGCAGAAAGATCTGCATATAACTCATAGTTGGACGAAAGGGTGATAACACCTCTTTTCTCACAAAGATCTTTGACTTGAAAGAACGGTTTAAACTTAGGTATGCCAAGTTCTTTAGCCTGCCGATTTGCCGCTACTACACACCCATCATTATTAGAAAGGACAACGATTGGCTTTCCTCTCCATTCTGGGCGGAAAACCTGCTCCGCACTACAGTAAAAACTGTTTGCATCCACCAGCGCGTACATTAATCACCACCCAGCAAGTTGCTAGGCCGATGGCACCTAATAGATCGGATGACTACACCTTCTTGCGTAAAGTTGTCGAATTCGTTGATGACGACTGGCTGAACAGATTCATTTGCGGACAGCAATAACCTGCGGTGCGCATCTATCAACTTGCAAACAAACTCTCCATTGAAATTAGCCACAATAACATCGAGATGCTTTACTTGGACATGTCTATCAACTATCAGAAGATCACCATCAAAGATCCCTACCCCTTGCATAGAGTCACCACATGCCTGCCCCAGAAATGTGGCACTTGGGTGCTCGACTAAGAGTTCATCAAGGTCAATTGGAAGCTGAGTATATTCTGCCGCAGGTGATTCAAAACCTGTGACTCCTGCACTAGCTAAGATTGGTATAACTTTCATAAAAACAATAATACTGTATATATGCACAGTATTATTGTCCAACACTACCAAAAAAGGCAAGCAGGTATTAGAAAGTCCTGGTTCGTGTGGTAGTTATTTAGCCAACTACCAGTTGAAAAATAAGCCTTTTTGGGGAAATTCTTAACAAAAGAAATAGTTGAACAAAAATCGAGTGGTTCAACACGAAGTGTTGGCATTTCAAAAGGGTCACTTTTACTTTATTTATATATAACTAGCGGAAGTGCCCCTAGGTGACTATTCCCCATGAGCAACCCTACTACAACTCGCAGGTTGCCAACCAGACGATAAAACCAACTCGGAATTCAAAAATACCTAGTGCTGGGAATCACTAAACTAAATCATAAACATAAGCGCCTTGTATATTTACAACTTGCCGTTGTAGGAAATCGGAGATTTGTCTATGCCAATATCTTTGCGAACTTCATTAATCAGCCCTAAGGCTAGTTCTCGAACTTGTTCCCAGTCATAGGTAGCATTTCCATGCGAAACCAAAAGTAACAAATCAACCAACTTGTCTTGTGCATCCATAACCTCTTGTGGAGCAAGCATCCCTAAGTATCCATAAAGTCTGATGCGATTTTTGTTAAAGCTATTAAATGCTTTCGTCGCTTCTTCGGGTGTAAGCTTTTGTGTTTCATTGGCATCAAAAGCTGCAAGGATGTCAGCTACTGTATCAAGCACCATACGATAGATTGCAATCTTGTCTGAATGGTTACTTAACAGCTTATCTTTTGCTAAGTCTAGGTCGCGCTTTACAGCCTCTAACTCTGTAGCCATCCGATTTTTTTCTTGTTCTAGAATACGTTGAGCCCAGACTTTTCCAAGCCAGCTAGATAATCCCAATATAATTGCGCTAGCGGAACCAACCGAAGCTAAAAAACCTGCTGACACTTTGAATATGCTTTCCCAATCCACCAACATCCCCTTTAAATGTTGTTCTCTGTATTTTAATAGTTTTTTTCAAGGAACTGACAGAATGAACTCTTACCCGTAGTCCCTTTTTTAGTCTTTCGATTCCACCACACGCTAGCGGGATGAGCCGTAACAATATGCTTATGTTCTGATAAATGAGGCTTGATAGCCTTACCAACTTTTTTTGAAACGACAACCACAAGATCTGGCTTTAATGACTGAAGAAGATACTTCAATGTAGCTTCTGCTACCTCTTTATCCATTTTAGTCACGTTGATACTGCCACCAGTTTTTTCAGCAGGCCTTTGGAAGTAGTTATAGTAAGCAACATGATCTATCGTATCTAAATAATTATCTTTCTGAAAACACACTGAGTTCAGTGAGCTGAAGATGTTTCGATAAATGGCATGACCTTTCGCTGAAAACTTCTTCCTTTTTTCTTTGGGCATATCGGTAGAACGAGCTCGTAGAATGCCAGATGTACTGATGTATTTTATCCCATTTAACTTATCATCTTCATGGATACAACTGCTTTGAACATCATTCTTCAAATCCTCCTCATTGCCTGCGTACCAGCGTTCTATATCATGGTGGTAAGTGACACCTTCAGGAAGATAGTGACTTTCACCAATGATTAATATTTTTTTCCCTGATGGGTACTTTGAACCAACCCACGGAGTCAATCTGGGATATTTTTTGAAATGGCTATAGAGAGCCAGCAGCTCCAAGAGCTCTTCTCTTTTACTCATTTTTCCTCTACTGATAATTTGCTATTGCGCTATTTAAGCGATTGAACACTAATTTCCTTATATTACAAGGGGATTCACATACTACATCATGACTGAACTTAAGAATCCAACTGATTAAGTCATATGTGGGATAACACGAAAAAGTCACTTTCCACCACTCTTCATCCACTTGCTCGAGCATCTGATCTTGTGCCAACTTGTTATGGGTAACCACATCGAGTGCATAGCCCTTCACCCTGAGAACAATGTGCTCTTGCTTATCTTTGAGTAGCCACCCCGTGGGGTTCTTCGCAAAATACTCTTCAATAGTGAAAGACGTTGGTTCAGTAATGTCAGAGTACGTCTTAACTGCGAACGAAATTCGGTGAAACAAAAACAACAGAGGTATCTCTGGGGTCTCTTCCTTTGTAGCGACAAGGTAGTGGCTTTGATCTCTAATGATCAGGCCTAAAGGATTAAGCACGTACTCTTTCACTTGGTCTGATTTGTCTGACTGATAGGAAATCTGTATCTGTTCTTCATTGAGAACGCAATCATAGATCATCTTCCGATAGTCTTCGTCGATGTGGCGCTCATCGTAGATTATCGGATAGCTGTCTGAAACGACATTCACCTTACTTTTCCAGTTTGAAAATAAGTGCTTCGCGGACAACTTAGCGTCAGCTTTGTTGAGCCATTCCTCTAGCTTTTCAGACAAACTGACTGGAACAGTCTTCCGAAGTAGTTTTTCCGAAAGTACAAGAAGAAAAGCTTCAGAGGCAGGTACAACATCCATTACATCTGACTTCTTTATGTCTCTAAACCAACGTCTATGACCGTCTTCGTCATCCTCATGATCAAGAGCGGCCCATTCAGACAGTTTTTCAAGATCTCGCTGAACAGTTCTCTTTGAGATGTCATAGCCTTCACCCTTTAGAAACTGATGGATTTGAGCTGTGGTCGCCCCTTTCTCAGGATAAATCGGGATACTATCTACCATAATAAGATTCCGAAGTATGGCGCTTTTCAGTCTACGTTCCTGAATTATATCTTCCATCCTGTTCCCTATTATCAACAAGGTTTAGCTCTATTATCTAGTAAGTTAAGTCACTATAAATTGACTCGCGTCATCTAATGTCGCTATTCAACATGTCGCTTAAGACATTACATGTCACATGTGTTTCTATCCTCTGTGTATACACTATGAAGGAGGCATAAGATGAGAACACACGAACAAATCATTTTTGAGATACTTGATATCTATCCACGACTAATAGAGGGGAGAGGTTACGTATTTTTTGGAACCCTTGAGGAGAAGCCACCGTATGAAATGGCTGGCTATCAGAGTTGGCGTTTGGCCATTGAAGACAACCATGAATACCGAAAAGCCAGAAAATCAATAGGTTATTTATTTGAGTCCTTATTAGGAAATATCAACACTCCTTCCCCTAGACCTCACGGCTACATAAAGATTGAGGATTCAAAAATTACTTTGCAATGGACGAGCAGTGATATCGTCGAAACAATGCTCGATAACATTGACAAGGCATCAAAGTTAGAACCTTACCGAGGCTTGACTGGTTAAATGTTTATCCAGTGATGATTAGGGATCTTGCCATCCAGGTTTGAGCCTGGATTTGAAATACAGCAATTTCGAAATTTTGACGCATTCTTGAGGGGCGAATGAACATGGCCGCACAATAACCAATTCAAAGATAATGTCCCATCCTTAATGGCCTTGGTCAGATATCGTGAACCAAAGTCCTTTTGTCCTTGCTTCGCGACTTTTAATCCCGATGGCGGTTCATGGTGAAGCAGTACCTGACATCTAGCAAAATGACTTAAGTCTGTTGTCCCGTATGCTGCACAGCCATAGGTAACTCCTTTTATTTCTGTAATCGAACCGTCAGGGAAAACTCCAGCTACTCCCTTAAGCCAAGATGAATCGAGTTCATCTCCAATTTCATCATGATTACCCGAACACACCAGCACAGGAATCTTAAAGTCAGATAGCCAGTTTTTTATTTGATTAACCTGCTCTTCTATTTGCACTTCGCAATCGTACCTACTGTCAATAAAATCACCTGTGATACAAACTAAATCGGCATTACCCGTCTGACCGTGAATCCATGCCATATGCTCTAGGTTAAAATGTATATCAGTTACGTGAAGCAATTTCATGACATGAGGCTTATTGAATTCAAGTTTGATTGAACAGCGATTAACAATGATAGCTCATGATGTGACATCTAATGTCACCAACTAGAACAATTTCTATGGGTGAAATGGGTGATTTGATATCTCAAAACGTAATGAATTAGCGCAGTAAAACCTCAAAGTAAAAATCCACCTAGAATAGCAGGTGGATTAAACGGGCCCTACTCGAAGAACACCATACCTAGCTTTCACTACCTAATAGAGCTAACAAAACAAACTATAGTCGAGTTTGAAACCTTCTTGAGAGAACTCTATTTTTCCCTCTTTATGCTGCTCTGCCATTTCCTCAGCTCTGCTGAGAACAGCATCAATTTCTGGGTTTGGTCGAATACGCATCTCTGACATCGATTTCAATCTAGAATATGCATTTGCCGTCCAACCTCTCACCATATGATCCAACAGGGAGCGACAAGGTTTATCCAGCAATGTAGAGAGCTCAGCTATCAAGCTACTCTCTTGCTCAGTTAGATAAGCCTCTGCTATCGTATAGAAATCTTCATTTTTCAACCAAGGATAGGTTTCTATCGATCCCATAGTTTTCTTGATCGCATTAGTACGGTTACGGCCCGATTTCGCATCACCAATAGCAAACGGAATCCATTTATTCTTCAGTTCGTTATAGTGATTCAAGTTTTCTATTATTGCCAAAGGATTGAATAAAATATCAGTACCATAATCGGTTATAACTGATTGATCTTCTATTAAAAGATGAACCACTTGTTCTTTTTCAAGATTGGCAACAATGTCATTTTTGTGCAGTCGGCATTTGAAACTGCGATTACTCGACTGAAGGTTGGCATGAACGTACTTTCTGCCGACAGAGGTAATTTCGAACGTATTATTTTGCATTATTTTCTCGCTTTTGTTATTTGTGAATGAACCTACGCTTACGCGCATAAAAATGCTAAAGCCCATCTTTGTGAAGGGAAATAGACACCGCTAAGCATCATTAGAGATAGCAATTTTTGTTCGCCCGTTCCTCAAGACAGACTTGCTCGATTAATTACGAGCCACACCCACATACTTGCGAGAAATTTTTTGAGGATAAGACCACTTTTGTTAGTGGAATTGCGGCACTGATCCATTGCCGATATTACTTATTAATCTCCATCAATTTATCCATTGAGTAGTCACTCCATTTTGAGCCTTAGAACCGTTCCTTCATTCAGAACGGTTGTCCAGTTTTTGCGTGTGCCACCAGATGTTTCATAATCAAAAATGAAAGCGTTGTCGGTATCTTCTCATCAGACATGACAGCAACTAGTCGATTTCTTTCAAAGCGTTGCTTTGGCTAGCAGGTAGGGTACTTTTACATTGTTAAATAAAAGAAAAAGTCCCCGTGCCCCCTACTTCAAGGAAGGAGATTACTTTGTTGATGAGTTTCTGCTCCCTCACCTATCAAAGTGTTCCTCTTTGAAATGATCAACCTTCATTCGCTAAATCTCTATCAATCCCTTAAAAAGATAATCAAGTTAGTTACTTTAATTGGAGACCACACTGTTTTTCGAATTCCTCGGCGCAATCCCTTGTATCGCTATAAACTCTGCTTGCGCAATCAACGGCGGATAAAAATCGTCAATCTCATAATTTGATTGGTCTGCAACACGATGGTTGGTTGAGTGTATAGTAAACTTCTTTAGTCCAAAAAGAGCAGGATTCTTAAGAATCGACCGAATTGTCGATACAGCCCAAATCTCTTTACCCGTAGGTGACTTAATACCTAATTCAGCCAACTCCCTAACAATACTCTTAATCCCTTTCTGGGCTAGATACATTTCTACGATTATTCTAATTGTTTTAGCGTTTTGATTGAGCACGAATCCGTTTTCCGTACTAGATATCCAGTGAGGAACCTTTGTGAAGAACTTCGTGGGCTTGCCCTCTTCGTGCTCTCGAATTTTATGTCTTAAGCTGCTAGCAAACCGAGTTCTTTTTGTCATTGATTCTTGGAATGCACGATCCATAACAGTAAGAGCATAAAGCATCAATCCTGGCCGCTCGTTCATTTCTGTTCTGTCATATGTATTGCCATCACTTGTGGTCACGATGGTTATATCATTCTGAATTAAACGATTAAGTAGCTCCATCGCAGAAGAAACTGATTCACATCTGAATTGGTCTAACGATTCTATGACTAGAACAGAACCACTCGCTACCTTCCCTTCTTCCACTGCATGGAGGAACATGCCAAGTTTCCCCATTTTATTGATAGCCGATTTGTCGCTATCAAGCACGAGCAGATCTTCGTTGATTTGAAGGTTACATTTTTTAGCAACACGCAAAGCAGATTCATACTGCCTGCTATGTGAATTACTAAAACCTCCCTTTTTGCGAGAAAATAGTGGGAAAAGATAAACTTGAGAATCTTCGTTATTATTGAGCATTTGTTACTTCCTATAAAATTATTATGATATTAGACACGTTATGTGTATAGCCGTGTTACATTGTAACCACATGAATTGTGATGACTGTTGGACTATACGTAGTCTCTGCTTATGAAGATTGCCTACATATGACAAAACCAACATTTAGAGAAAACTCATCAAATATCATGTGTTATTCACCCATCTTCCACATCCGAGTCTTTCGCACTAATTTATGTGGAGGCTCCTGCATCCAGATCTGCATTTGCTTATTACCGTTGAGAGGATTAGCCACCTGCTCCTTAACAGCAGAATAGAATTCTTTTGTTAAACCTGTTGGCATTGTTATCTTTCGAAAACCACGTAACCGCTTAGTTCGAGAATCAACAATATGAACCTCTATTACTAGATTAGCGTTTGGGGTATCTAAAAAATCCATTTCGAGATCGGGGATTAATCGAGCATCAAAAGGACTATCTAATGTGGTTACTTTGAGCCTTCGATCTTTAAATTGCCAAAGAAGCAGTATTGCACCATTTTCGGCAAGTAACCCACAACGCATGTCGCCTCTACTCAATGTTTTAGATTCGTAATCAGATATATCTGGCATGACTATTAAAAGTGTATTTGAAGGTCTAAGAAACTCAGATACTGCTCCACCTTCAGCCGTCAAATTAGGTAGTTGACCGCTATATGGTAACCCTACGATATAAGATTCAAGTTTGTTCATATTTCATCCTTATTAGTTTTATAGTTGTACGAATCCCAGCTACTCAAAATTTTGAGTAGCTAAGTTCAATGAAAATGTGTACTAGTTAATTGGCTTCAAATTAACGATCTGACTCAAACTCAAATAGTCAGCATCGATTCGATCAATTCGATTGTCGTTATGGTCATAGAACTCAAGAAGTGCCGAGTTTGAGTATTTTTTGTCCTTTAACACATCTATGACCCTTCCGACATCACTTTGAATGCTACGGAAAGTTTGCTTGTCAGAGGCATACATAAAACCTTTGATTTTAGCGAGACTTACCAGTTTTAATGCCTTGTTGATATTCTTGAGTAGGTCATCAACATCCTCACCAGTAAGATCTTCAAAATACGAAGCTTTTTTCAGGTTCTCGGCTTCTTTTAACAAGCGTTTTTCTTCTTGTCGCTTTCTTGACTCTTCTAGAATACGTTGAGCATCTTCAAGCTCTTGTTTGCGTTTAGCCTCTTCTTGCTCTCTAGCGATTTTTTCTTGTTCTTCTTTGTAAACCGCTTTAGGGTCTCTCTGATCTACAATTTTGTCTAAAAAGCTTTTAGTCATTTCTCGAAAAGTAAATCTCATAAACCTTCGGTTGTTTTCACGTTCAGCTATAAGATCTCTAAATGCCGAGTGTTGCTCGTCCGTCATAGAGTACTCTTCAACAATTTCCATGATGTTAGCTTCTCGTTTGGCTGCTTCTTCAGCCACTTTCTTTTGATACTGTTCTTCTTCAATCAAGTAAATCTTTTGAGTAGCAACTTCTACGATAAGCTCTGCCTTGGTCTTGCTTCTCAACTTCCACCTTTTATTTCTGGGTTCCCACTTCCCACCCATTTCTCTAATTACATCTTTAATCTTGTATGTGTCACCATAGATAGCCTTTTCGTCGACTAAGTTAATGCGATCACTAGCTTCAAACTCTACATTAACCAAAAGATCTTCGATTTTTTCTTTAATTTCTTGTTTTTTCATTATATTTTCCTATTTGAAATTTTATTAGGGGTGCAAAAATCCATCCGTTCATAATGACGAACAGTTAGTCTTAATAAATTTAATGTTTAGCAGATCACTTTGACGTCAAATCGATCATCTTCAAAACGTTCAAGAAGCATTGATGGAATTTGAAGTCTAAGTACCGTTCCTTCAGTAAGAATGGTTTGCCAGTTTTTCGAGAACCACCAGATGTTGCATAACCAGAGATGACAGCGATGTCAGCATCTATTCGAGCGCCAGAGTCACGGTCATAAGCTCTGCACAGAGGGCGACCAAGGAAATCGATTCCTTTCTTACTTTCGCAAATCTCTCTGTTTGCAGTAATTTCAATTGTGATCGGAAAACTATTGAAAGTTTGGTTAAGTTCTTCCACTTCATCGGCGACAAAATCAGGAAAAACCCAAACTTTTTCTTCATCGTTCCAGCGACCACCGAGATGACGGCACTGGTCAATGAGAATTGTATTGTATGGAGCTTTAAGAGATGTTGTGCCTTGCTCGCTTCCAACGGCAAGATCAGTAGTAATAGATAAATTCATTTTTTTATTAATCCGTAAAATTATTTAATTGTCATTTTGTTTGATTCCTCTTTTTTTATCAGTGCATCTATTAAGATGATTCCCCAACCACCAATATCGTATGTATTCAATTTAATTCATATCTTCATGTCAATTCATGCTTTAAGTCCTCTCATCTAGCGTTAAACTGAAACCCATTTCATCAAAGCTCCGATGCAGTGGAACTATCTGACCTGTATGTAGTTTCATGATAGTAATAATTGTCCCAGGTATTGGGTTTTTGCCACTCCAGTATTTCTCTAGAGCTGAACGTGTTACAGGAAAAACTTCCGTTGCTGCATCGTAATCCAGTGACATAGAGCTACCTGTAGTAGTTCTCCTATTCTTGGTCAGTCCATAGATCCTGCAAAAAGATAAAAAACTTTTGTGTCTTAAGTCTCGAAGTTCTTCTTCGTCCATTTTTATGTCCTCGGTATGGCTAACTACATATACATGATACACACATAATGCACAAATGCAACACCTAAACACATATAATCTTATTAAAGAGCTTAAAACGCATAATATCTGTTATAAGTATTTTATACGCATAATATCCATCATTAAAATCAGGGAGGCATATTGATAAAAAACATATCCGCCTCTATCAATTCAGCATTAAGCCTTTTTGCCATCGTAGATTTACCAGAACCAGGGATACCACGAATGAATGTAATATTCTGTTTTTTCAAAGTATTTGCCTTTTTAATAATTTTTTGTGGCCGTACAGAACCCAACCTCTCAATAATTTTGAGCAGTTAGTTTCTGTAAAAATAAGTTATTGGATTACTTTGACGTCAAACCGATCGTCTTGATGTATCTCAAGGATCTTTGAAGGTATTTGAAGGCGAAGTACTGAGTCTTCGTTGAGGATAGTCGCCCAATTCTTATGCGAACCACCCGAAGTCGCATATCCAGATATGAGCGCAATATCGCTATCAATACGAGCTCCTGAATCACGCTCAAAAGCTCTACAAAGTGTGCGACCTAGGAACTCAATGCCTTTACCGTATTCGCGAATTTCTTCGATTGCGGTAATCTCTACCGTGATGGGTGCACTATTATAGATTTCGTCCAACTCTTCTACCTCGTCAGAGACAAAGCCAGGAAATATCCATGCGTTTTGCTCTTTGTCCCATGTGCCACCTAACCAACGGCATTCCTCGACTAGTAGAGAGTTGTAATCTGATTTGAGCGACACAATGCCCTGCTCTGCTTGAGCCTCCGCACTAGCGCTAAGTTTGTAAATTAGGTCTGTTCCGTACTTAGATCGTACAGAGATATCTTCTACTGCAAGGCAGTGTTCACCGAGCTCTAAGTTTTCAGAATTTGAATCAATAAGCAGCTTACATTTTCGTTTGGCATCTGTTTCTGCTGCGAAATATTTGCGGTTTCTTTTCATTATCTTGAGAATCATTTTTGTTCCTTTTTATATATTAATCATAGTGTTGTATTCCCCTTAATTTTTTTGTTTTTGCCCTACTACTAGAGCTTTGTTAATTAATCCTGGATGTCAGGACAGACTATTCTTTGTGTTTCGCGAACGATTTTGTAAGCAATTTGTTCTTTATACTTATCAAGGTTATGGATCTGAATATCTGCTGTAATGGCTCGATCGCGTCGAACTTCTACTAGCTTCCATCCTCTTGTGTTCCGTACAAAATCCACGAAAGTGGCGTTTGCGACACCTCTATAAGCACCAGGTATATCAGCGTATACAGTAATAGTCGCTTGAATTCCTCGCTGATCTTTCTTGTAAAGAATGTCATCTAGCTTTTTTTGCAACTCGTCTATTTTTGCATATATATTCACCAAAGTTAATGTTCTTCTCTTTACTCTAGACTGCCCCTTTTTAAGTTCACACTCAAGATTACGAATTTCTTTTGTAATTTTATTTTCCATAGCAAAACACCTTTATCTTTATGTAATAGTTAGCTTTTTATTATTGTTTTTGCTTTCGAGACAAATAATATAACGATGCCTAAAAAGTTTCAATTAGGACTAATAGATATTTCATTAGCAGATTATTATATATAATATTTTTGCATATTATTTGCATAATAATATTATATATAATAAATAAAAAAATAACGGTTATTCAAAGAGTTAAGGTTCTAATTAATTTTTTCTGACTAATTTTCAATCAATTATGGGGAGGTAAAATAAATCTCGCACAAAATTGATCTGTATCAAATTAAAATTTATTTCTAGGTAATTCAGACAGACTCACCACCGATAAAAATCGTGGTGAACATAACTTGGTTTGACATTAGATGATGTGTCCAATTGCGCTCCGCAGTATGGACAAAAGGCTATAGGTAATATGATCAAAGAGGCCGTTTGACCCTCATATTCAAGATAGTGATTATTCTCTAAGTCTTCCAGAGTCACTTCTATCGAAAGACTCAACCACCACCCGCCTGTATTCAGTTGATAAACTTCGCAACCAGATCACTCTGTTGGAGTACACTTATGGATAGCGATTACTTCTTCATCACACATAGTTAAAGTCTCAGGTATTCGTGTTGCTGGTAATATTATGATTTACTTGATAAAAGGCAGCTCGACTATCATAGAATAGCTGAGTCAAACTCCTTCGCTGAGCTATGAAGACTGATTGTACCTCACTGTCGATTCGGGTAGTTATGATACTGCGAAGCTCGAAGGTTAGATCACAAGACAGCGGAGCCAGGCTATCGCAATTATCAAACCACAACAGGACATTGCCTGATGGACTCTCCAGGGCGTTTTTGAAAGCATAATTTTCTGGAGCCCTAACGGCTTGTTCGGGACTTTCATACCTACTGAAATCCAGATAGTGCACAGCTATACCTTTTCTTTGCGCCAAATCAGAAGCCTTCCCAATGAATGTTTCATCCAGTCGGCTCTTGTCGGCAGAACAAATTCTAAGATCTAATGACCAGGCATTATCAACAAACCGCTCAGGCGTGACTGTCATAAACTACTTATTAGCTGGCTTAGCTTGCTGCTCTATTTCTTGAAGCAACTTTTCTACTTCTTCAATACGACTCATACAATGTCGATAAGCTGCTGTGCCTTGTTGTACCAAGGGTATAATTTTATCTACATCTGGCACATTCTGTTGAGAAAGTTCATCAGCAGCAGATTTGAGCTTGTTGTAGTTTTCCATATAAGTATTTGTGTTTTGGTTCATTACTCTTCTCCTGTATTAACTGGCTGATTTATCAAAGAAACATTACCGTCCTGTAGCTGCACTTGATACTCCTGTCCTTTACTAAATTGACCAACATGCTTAACCACACCTCCTTCATGGCTATACACAATCGCATAGCCTCTTTCCAATACCTTTTGTGGATCATAAGCATCTATGAGTCTGAACTCGCTAACCAGCTCTTGTTTATTTATTCTGATGTTTCGCTGAGCACTAAGAAGTAGCTCACCATGGTATTGATTAAGAACTTGTCTTTGATGATTAGAATGCCTTTGCCCATGGAGAGCTAAAAGCTTTGCTGTATCAATAGCTTGATATCGAGCCGTTTGAATATTGTTCTTTGCAGACTGGCTCATATTGAGCCAAATCTGACGAGTGTCCTGCTTTTGCTTCTCTAGAAGCTTGGTAGAGTTGAGCTTCAAGTGACTTAATGATGATGTTACGTCTTGCTTCGCAGAGGCTAACGAATACTTACTGGATGAGTTCAATAGCTCGTGATTGCTTACAACAGTAGCTTTCGCATCTTGAATATTTTGGTGCGCATAGCGGATCGAAGCTTGCTGATAGTCCCGAAGCTCCAATCGCTGTACGTTAACATGATGTTTACCACTGATAAGCAATGACTGTAAATTCTCAGTTACCTTAAACTTACTGTCACCAATTTTTTGTTTTGAGTTTGCAAACAGACGGTCACCTAATTGCCCAATATAATTTTTCCAGTAGGATAAAACCGAAACTTGTCCAGTTTTTATACGGTGCAAATCTTGCTGATGAATCTGTTTTTGATGGCCGCAAAGGGACTCTGCCTTCGCTTTCAACCTAAGAAATGCCTCTCTCGATTCTAAAGCATTTTGGATAATAGTCTGCTGAATGTGGTTTATAACCATCGATGGTGTGCCGAACGAACGATGAGCATATTCATCAAGCAACACACTATCTTCTTTATGTCCAATACCAGTATACACAGGGTACTTACATCTACAGACTGATCGGACTAACTTTGATTCACTAAGCTCATTAAGACCAGCTTTGTCACCACCACCTCGGATCAAACAAACTACATCGTAGTTATGATCATTACGAATGAGCTCATTAATAGCCAATGGAATTGAGTTCAACCTTTGCTGGCCCTGAAAAACAGCGGTAAAGTAGTCAAAATGACAAAGTCCATGGTGCTGAAGCATATCTGCTTTACTCCTGAAATCCCCTAAGCCAGCAGCATTCGCTGGAGCAACAACAGCAACCCTTGTAAATTCCTGAGGTGACCTTAAATTCTTATTTAGTTCTTCTTCACCTAACTCCTTTATGTGCTCCCGAATCATTTGAAGTTTTAATTCAAACGCACCCACCGTAAAGCTTGAGTTAATATCAACAACGATCAGATTCATTCCAAATTGTGGATTAAACTGAACTTCCACCAGTAGCATCACACTTAAATGGGGCGCGAATCGAACTTTAGTCTCTTTTTCAAACTTACCAATAATTCCAGTACGGTTAGACCATATCACAGCCCTTGCTTTAGCAGTTTGACCACCTTCGTTAGTATCAGAAAGCTCGAGATAAACATGACCAGATTGGTTTCTGTTGGTCTTTACAAGCTCTGCTGTAATCCAATATCGGCCATTAAAATCACGTCGCAAAACAGCCCCAACATGTGTAAGGAGTTGAGTAAGAGATTGACTTGAAATGCCTTGGTGACCAGATTCAGCAGGATTCATCTATTGTCCTCTTATTGTGATAAGTAATAGGCTAACTCGCTCAAGCTTTAACTAAATTGAAGTGGCTAAAATTTCCATATAAAAAACTATCTTGTATCGCACATAACGTTACCCTGTAGCTGAATTATTGTCTCAACGACACACCACTCAGTGCACCATTTACATACTGCATGCAAAACAATATTCACTTTAGTGCAAAAAGTCAAAAGTTTTATTTGCATCATGTGAATACTGTAAATGAGAATTGAAAGATTCTGGTTTGCTGTCAAAATAAGGGCACTAATCAAAACTTCAGAGATATAACTGCATGATTGAGGGAATTAAATCCTCAAAAACTGTTCCTCTATCAGAGCTTGTGACTATTCAGGCTGGTTATCCTTTTCGTGGAGCTATTAGAGAAATACCGACTGGTGATGTCAGAGTAGTCCAGGCCAAGGACATATCTGATCTTGGTGAGCTACTTTCTGATGATTTAATCGTCACGGAGCTAACGGGTAGAAAAAAAGCAGAATGGCTGAACAAAGGTGATGTACTATTTAGCGCGAAAGGGATCAGGCATTTCGCTTGTTATGTTGATCGAGAGATGGAAAACACAACATGCTCCCCTAGCCTATTTTTGCTTCGTCCAAGATCAGACATGAAGGATGCCATTAATAGTCAATTCCTCACATGGCAACTTAATCAGCAACCAATTCAAAACTATTTCAGGCGAAGTGCAGAAGGAAGTCTTCAGATAAGCATCCGAAAGCAGGTGCTGGCTGAAACACCTATCGCCTTACCTGATATCGAAACACAAAACACTATTGCCAAGCTTTATGCTGCCAGTATCAAAGAGAACGCAGCACTTCAGAAGCTTATTAACAACCGTCAGATGCAGCTTAATGCAATAGCGTCTGACCTAATCAAACATTCAAATTAAGAGCCAGAAATAATGGTAAATACACCGATTAACCAAGACGAAATCAACAAAGCTGTTTGGGGCGCATGTGATACATTCCGTGGAACTGTAGATCCTTCTATCTATAAAGATTTCATCCTAACCATGCTGTTCCTTAAATACATCTCAGATGTTCATCAAGACAAGTATGACGAATTAAAAGCAGAATACGGTGATGAACCTGAGCTTATTGCTGAAATGATGGTTAGCCAGTCATTCCAGGTTCCAACTGGATCAACTTTCTGGGATCTATATGAATCACGTCATGAAGCTGGTAACGGTTCTCGCATTGACCAGGCTCTTCATGCAATTGAAGAAGCTAACGGCACCAAACTTAAAAATGTATTCCAAGACATCAGCTTCAATACTGACAAGTTGGGTGATGAAAAGCAGAAAAATGAAATCCTGCGTCACCTTCTAGAAGATTTTGGTAAAGAAACTCTGAACCTTCGTCCAAGCCGAGTTGGCTCTCTGGATGTCATCGGTAACGCATACGAATATTTGATTAAACACTTCGCTGCTGGCAGCGGTAAATCAGCAGGTGAGTTCTATACCCCAGCCGAAGTATCAGACTTGCTTTCCATTCTTCTTGCTCCGCAAGAAGGCGACACTATATGTGATCCAGCATGTGGCTCTGGCTCCCTACTTATGAAATGTGGTAAGCAGGTTCAGAGCAACTTTAATGGCTCCAAAAAGTACGCGCTATTTGGTCAGGAAGCGATTGGCTCAACATGGTCTCTATCCAAGATGAACATGTTCCTGCACGGTGAAGATAACCACCGAATTGAGTGGGGCGACACTATTCGCAACCCTAAGCTTCAGGATAAAGATGGTGGCCTACTCCATTTTGATGTTGTAACCGCAAACCCGCCGTTTTCACTTGATAAGTGGGGCCATGAAGGTGCCTCCGATGATCACTTTGGTCGTTTCCGTCGTGGCATTCCACCAAAAACCAAAGGCGACTACGCGTTTATCTCTCATATGATCGAAACGCTAAAACCTCAAACAGGTCGAATGGGTGTTGTAGTTCCTCATGGTGTTCTTTTCCGCGCGTCAACCGAAGGTAAAATCCGTAAAGCGCTAATCGATGAGAACCTGCTTGATACCGTAATTGGCCTGCCTGAAAAACTGTTTTTTGGAACAGGTATTCCAGCCGCAATTCTGCTCTTCAAAAAGCAGAAGGACGACAAAGAAGTACTGTTTATTGATGCTTCGCGTGAATTCAAATCGGGTAAAAACCAGAACCAGTTAACAGTAGAAAACATCCAGAAGATCGTTGATACCTACAAGGCTCGTGAAAGCGTAGATAAATATGCCTACCTAGCCACTTTAGAAGAAATCCAGGAGAACGACTACAACCTCAATATCCCTCGATATGTCGATACTTTCGAGGAAGAAGAAGAGATAAATCTGATGGCAGTTCGTGCAGAGCGTCTTGAGCTAAAAGATGAACTAGCTGATCTTGAAGCTGAAATGGCAGGTTACCTAGAGGAGTTGGGTTATGGTGCCTAATGGGTGGAAAGATGGTCGAGTTGGTGATTTGCTGCTAGGGCTTGAGTCTGGTGTCAGTGTTAATGGCGAAGACCGTCAAATGAAAAATGGTGAAAAAGGTGTGTTAAAAGTAAGTGCAGTTTCTTACGGAATATTTGACCGAAATGCCACAAAAGTTATCGATTCACCTAACGAATTGCATCGTGCTAAAACAAACCCAAAACAAGGGCAGATCATAATTAGCCGAAGCAACACTGAAGAGTTAGTTGGAGCCAGTGCATATATAGAGCGTGATTTTTCTGACTTATTCCTTCCAGATAAGCTGTGGCAAACGCTCCCTAAACCAAATTCAGATATGAAGTGGTTAAGCTACGTTTTAGCGTCTGAACATAGTCGTTACACATTATCTAATCTCGCTACTGGTACTAGCGGCTCGATGAAAAACATCACTAAGGGAGAGTTACTTGGCTTAAAAATTGGTATCCCCCCACTCCCAGAACAACGTAAAATCGCCAAAATCCTCTCAACCTGGGATAAGGCTATTGCGACCAACGAAAAGCTGATTGAAACCAGCAAACAACAGAAGAAAGCGCTGATGCAGCAGCTTTTGACGGGTAAGAAGCGTTTGTTGAATCCTGAGACGGGTAAGGTGTTTGAGAAGGATTGGGAAGAAGTTAGATTGATAGATACCGCTGGTAAAGAAAAATACAGTTTTACAGGAGGCCCCTTCGGATCTGACTTGAAATCTTCAGACTACACACAGTCAGGCGTTCGTATTATTCAACTTCAAAACATTGGAGATGGCTGCTTTCATAACTCATACCAAATATTTACTAGTCAACAGAAAGCTAATGAGTTAGCTAGCTGCAATATTTTCCCTGGCGATATAATTATTTCCAAGATGGGTGATCCTGTCGCGCGGGCAACTATAATACCTGCTTTCCATCAAAGATACTTGATGGCTTCTGATGGTATTCGATTGGCAGTAGATAGATCGAAGTACAATAACAACTTCATTCTAGAAATGGTCAACTATAGTAACTTCAGAAACAATGCCCTTTCTAAAAGCACAGGTTCAACTAGAAAACGTATAGGGCTCACTGATCTAAAAAATATTAGATTAAAAATACCTCAATTAGAGGAGCAACAAAAGATCGCCTCTGTTCTCTCCATTGCTAATAAAGAAATTGAAGTATTAGAAGCCAAACTATCTCACCTCAAGCAAGAGAAAAAGGCGTTGATGCAGCAATTGCTGACTGGCAAGCGTCGAGTGAAGGTGGAAGAAACAGAAGCTGCATAAAGGGAAATAATTAGATACGGCAGATAGCATCTACCGTTTTCATAACAAAACAGGAATACCGATGTTAGTTTACAACTGCACCAAAGCCGCTGTTGACTTCTTTACCGTTACACGTAAAGGTAAGAAGGACTCACCATTAACTGAGCCGCCGATAGATTCTATTAGCGATTCAGGGAATGACGTCAGGCACATCTCCCAATGGCTGGTTCATGCAATCAAGGTTCAGCGCAAGCATGTGCTGATAGTTATGCACATCCATACCCGCTATGCCATGATCTTTTGTAACCTTAAAAAAGGGGACTGGAACACCTTCTTAGAACTGCATCTTGAGCGGTTGTTTAACAATATGCAGTTTTTCGGTGAAGAGTTCGAAATGTGTGATGAACACACCTTTCATAACATGTTCCGTCGTTACCTGCGTAAACATCCAAAACCCTACTTCTGTAAGCGTGGTGATCGCAGCGCACAAAGCCACATCAACGAAGTCGTCTGGCAATTCGAAGATCGAGTTAACGAAATTGGTGTTCTCCCCAACAATCAGGAAGAAGCTGCATCCTTCGATGAATGGATAAACAGCATGATCCGCAGTACTAAACGTCATCCAGACTACTTTTATCCTGATGAAGAAATGTTTTTCGACTGGATGTTGGAATATGGCGATTTAGATCCAAGTGAACGAGAATTTGTACAAGCTAACTTTGCTTCACTTCGACAACAAATGCGAGCTACTGGTATCTCTGACCCAGATAAGATTGATGAAATACAAGCTGCGATGGAAGCGGTCATGGAACAACATAATAAGCGGATTAATAAAACACAGTTAGACTCGCTACCAGATAACGTTGTTGACTTTCAAGCTGCTAAGGCTAGTCAAAAACATTAGTCAGAAAGGCTAGATATGAAAACAAAAAAAATGATAAAAAAGATGCGTGAACTGTTAAAACGCGCGGAATCCATTCCCAATGAGGAACCCAACGAACCAACTATTTTCAGCATAGGCAGCAAGGGCTACTACGAAAATCCAACAACAGATATCTTAGCTTTTTTCACGGACAATAATGCTTCACACGGATTAGGTTCATTAGTATTAAAGTCCATTATTCAGTGTTTACCAGATCAATTCCAAAAGCTAGATTGTTCTCTTACAGAGTCCCCTGAACGAGAAGTTGCGACTAAATCAGGTAAACGTATTGATCTGTTGCTTGAAGGTGAACAATGGGTAATTATTCTTGAAAATAAAGTGTTTCATGAGCAAAACAATCCATTCGAAGAGTATGAAAACTTCCTAAGAGAGGAACGAAATCAAGATCGTTTTGACGGCAAACAAGCAATCTTCGTTGTACTTTCTCCTACAGGCCAAGCCCTGAAAGAAAATTGGCACGGCATTAGTTACATTGAGCTTATTTCAACAACTAAGCATAAATTAGCTGAGCACTTCATCGACCATCCACTGAACAAGTGGACTTTGCTTTTACGTGAATTCCTTATGCACCTGGAGACCATGATGTCAAAACCTACTACATCTGAAGAAACTATCAGTTTTGTTTTAGAAAATCTAACCGCGATAAAAAATCTTCAGGATATGAAAAAAAACGCAGTCAACGATTATCATCGTTATCTTCAACTCAAGCTTCAGCAATCGCTAGAACAAACCGTAAACATCAGTTTAAATCATTGGGACAGCATGCCTGCATTGCGTTTTTCACTCGATAATTGGGCTAAGAGCAATTCCGATGTAGTTCTATACCTAGATGGTAACCCTGATGAATCACATATTAACTTCTACGCTGAATTACTTGAAAAGAATAGTACTGAGTTTGCTGATAAGTATATAGATACAAATAGCTGCACCGATATATGGGTTGAACAAGCAGGTAAATTCAGAGGTTATCAGCGCATATTCAAAGGTAAGTCTGAAAGTGATATTTTAAGTGAACTCAAATCAAGATTACAGCAGTTAGATAATTATGAGCAAGCAGCAAGATCGTAAGGAACTTCATTGTGAGTAATGTATTACCTAATTTCCGTGAAGAACAAAGTGCCAAGATTCCTGCTCTTACACTTCTAACAAATCTTGGCTATCAGTTCATTCCACCTACAGAATGCGTTGCTAAACGAGGCAACCTATCAACGGTGATTTTGCCAGATGTTCTGCGAAATGTGCTCAAGCACAAAAACTACAGTTTTATGGGTAAAGAGCACAAACTCTCAGAAGCAGCTATCGATAAGATAGTTCAGGAATTAGCCAATCCAGCTATGAATGAAGGTCTGAAAGCCGCTAATGAAAAGCTATATGATGCCCTAACCTACGGCATAAGCGTCACCGAGTTTATTGATGGGAAAAAGGCAAACTCAACTATCCACGTAATTGACTGGGAAACACCAGCGAATAACCAGTACCACTTCACGGAAGAGCTGGAGGTTGAGAATGCACATGGAACGGGTAAACGAATTCCTGACATTGTTTGTTTTGTAAATGGCCTGCCTTGGGTAGTCATTGAAGCCAAAAGGCCTGATTCGTCTCATGAAGGTAAGCCAACTGTCCCAGAAGGTATTTCACAGAACATTCGCAATCAGAAAGTTGATGAGATCCCTCATTTATTCGCTTATAGCCAGTTGCTGCTTTCTGTAAACGGTCATGAAGGCCTTTATGCAACTTGCGGTACTCCAGAGAAGTTTTGGGCGAAGTGGAAAGAAGAAGAAATTACCGAAGCTACTTTTTCTAGGTTGAAGAATTCACCTTTAAGCCAGAAGCAGTTAGAAGCTATTTTTGACCACCGCCCAGGTAAAGTACTGGACGAATACCTAAGCCTCATTGCAGGCGGTGAACTAATCGTTACCGACCAAGATAGACTTCTTGTATCCCTACTCCGCCATGACCGCCTTCTAGAAATGGCTCGTCTGTATACCTTGTTTGATAAGAAGGCTGGCAAGATTGTCGCTCGCTATCAGCAAGTGTTCGGAATCAAAGCTCTGATTGATCGTGTGACATCGTTTGACGATCAAGGTGCCCGTAATGGTGGCGTGATTTGGCATACCACTGGCTCTGGTAAATCCTTCACCATGGTATTTCTCTCCAAGGCACTTATCTGGCTAAAAGAGCTAACAAAGTGTCGTGTTGTGGTAGTCACTGACCGCGTAGATTTGGAAGATCAGTTAGCCAGAACCTTTGCCTCAGGTGGAGCCTTATCGGAAAAAGATAAAAAGCATGCAATGGCTACAACAGGCCGCCGATTAGCAGAGCAAATCGGCAAAGGTAACGAGCGCATCATCTTCTCTATCATCAATAAGTTCGGTACAGCGATAGAATTGCCTGAATGTTATAACGACAGCGCTGACATCATTGTGTTAGTCGATGAAGGGCACCGTAGCCAAAATGGTGAAAACAACATCCGCATGCAGCAAGCATTGCCTAAAGCTGCGTACATTGGATTCACTGGTACTCCCCTACTCCAGGATGATAAAACCGAGAACAAGTTCGGAAAGATCATTCACTCTTACACTATGCAGCAAGCCGTTGAAGATAAAACCGTAACTCCCCTTCTTTATGAAGAGCGTATTCCTGATCTTAGCACTAATGACAAAGCCATTGATGCTTGGTTCGATCGAATTACTGACAAACTTTCCGAAAAGCAGCGCACTGACCTGAAGAGGAAGTTCTCACAGAAGGGCCAGGTGTACCAGGTTGAAGGACGGCTGGAACTAATAGCCCACGACATCTCAGATCATTTCCAGAATTTCAAACAACAGCGTTTGAAGGGCCAACTAGCATGTGACTCCAAAGCCTCTGCAATCCAATACAAGAAGCTGTTGGATGACATTGGCAAAGTGACGTCTGTTGTCGCTATGTCTCCTCCTGACACTCGTGAGGGTCATGATACCGTTGACGGTGAAAGCAAAGATCTGGTGCAAAATTGGTGGAAGGAAAATGTCGGGAATCAGGATGAAAAAGTCTATACCAAACACATCATTGAAGAATTTGGTAAAGACGATGGCCCTGACATTATGATTGTAGTTGATAAGCTTCTTACTGGGTTTGATGAGCCTAAGAACACCGTACTATACATCGATAAGCCGTTAAAACAGCATAACCTCATCCAGGCTATTGCTCGAGTAAACAGACTCCACCAGCAAAAACAATTTGGTTATCTAATCGATTATCGAGGCATCCTGAAAGAGCTGGATGCAACAATTGCTGATTATCAAGATTTGGCAGAACGTACTCAAGGTGGTTTTGATATCGACGATCTGAAAGGTTTGTATAGCCGAATGGATACTGAGTACAAGAAGCTACCAGGACTCTATGCCGACCTATGGGCTATCTTCGACGGAGTGAAGAACAAACAAGATGGCCAGGCACTTCGCCAAGTTCTAGCTCCAAAAATCGATACTATCGATGGTCAGCTTACTGATACGAACCAGAAAAAGCGCGACGACTTTTACTCAGCCCTAACCGCATTTGCTAACTGTTTGAAGGTGGCTCTTCAATCAGCAACGTACTTCGAGGATAAGAGTTTTGACGATAAACGAGACCTCTACAAAAAGACTCTCAAAACCATGTCAGAACTTCGTAAGCAAGTTCGTGAAGATGCAGAAGAAACCGTTAACTACGATGAGTATGCGGAAAATATTCGAACTATGTTGGACAAACATATTGGCGGCGTAGAGATTCAAGAGCCCGAAGGTGCTTATCTTGTTGGCAATATGGGTAAAGCTCCTCATCCTGAAGAAATGAGTGATGATGAAGCGCGTAACAAGAAAGATGCAATAACTGGCCGTATCACTAAGATGATTGACCAGGATTTGGCTGATGACCCTTATGCTCAAGAGTACTTCTCAAGGTTGCTGAAGCAGGCGATTGAACAGACTAAAGAGATGTTCGATGCTCCTGTTAAGCAATACCTGCTATTTGCTGATTTCGAGGAGCAGGTAAAAGAACGCAAAGTTGATGGTATCCCAACCGACTGCTTCAGTGATCTAGATCCTAAGGTTAAGCGTCATGTACAGTCTTATTACTGTTTGTTTCCTCATCACTTTGGCGATGACAATCCACTATCTGAAGATGATTGCTTCAATTACGCAATTCAAATCGATGAGATTGTTACGGCTGCTGTTGCTGAATTTTCGATTAATCCTCAGGAGATAGAAAATCAGATCAACCGTAAATTGTTACCACTGTTGTTTAAAGATGCTGGACTTGGGATGGATAAAACCAAAGCCATCATTGCAGACATTATTCAGATCACCCGTCTGGGCGTGTCAGGTCATCACTAATGACCTCAGTAGGCTCTAAAGAAAGAGATAAGGAAGAGTACAGCTTCATCTATGGCGATGAAGCTGTTAGCTACGAAGTCGTTCGTAAACCCCACCCTGAAGGAATAAAACGTAAGATCACTATTAAGGTTCATCCCAACTGTGAAACTGTGGTTACTGCCCCTGATGATGCAGATAGGACTGATATTCATGAAGCAGTAATGAAGCGTGCAAAATGGGTCTATGATGCCTTGAAAGAATTTCGAGACCATCTGGAGTACGTTCAGCCGAAGAATTATGTCAGTGGTGAAATGCAGTTCTATCTAGGTCGTCGCTACGTTTTGAAGATCGTCGAAGATAATGATGCTCTACATACGGTAAAAATGACTAGAGGAAAGCTGTTAATTACTCTCACCAGGTTTAACGAAGACAAAACCGCTATGGTTAAAGCTCTGGTTAGCAACTGGTATAAAGTGCGTGCAGAGCGAATTTTCCATGAACGGTTAGCAGAGCTCCTCCCACAAGCCACTTGGGTTAAGGGTATCCCAAGCTTTCGTGTTCTGCCGATGCAAAAACAGTGGGGAAGCTGTTCCGCGAAAGGGAACTTAATGCTTAATCCACACTTGGTTAAAGCGCCTAAAGAATGTATCGACTACGTGATTCTTCATGAGCTTTGTCATATTGCTGAACATAACCATAGCGAACGATTCTGGCGTTTATTGACCAGCGTTATGCCTCATTGGAAAGAAGTCAAGGCTCGGCTTGATGGGATGGCGGAGCTGTACTTAAATGAGTAAAAGTAAAACAACAGCTAAGGAAACTTGTTATGCACTGCCCTACCTGTGAAAAACATATTGGCTGGGACTGGCTTGAGGAAGAGTCCATTGAGCCAAATGAAGAGTTCGAATGCCCTCATTGTGGAGAAGCTTTGCGTTACGAAATCGACGAAGGTACTTACTATGGGGCTCAGCATATAACCATTGAGGTTGTAGATGATTAAATCTGCCGTTTTGTCTGAATGTAGAAAATACCGATATGAGCTTTGGCGAACCTGGGATGACGCCAAGCCCTATGCCATGTTTATAGGGCTGAATCCTTCTACTGCCGACGAAATAGAAGACGATCCAACTATTCGTCGATGTATTAATTTTGCCAAGGATTGGGGATATGGTGGCCTTTGCATGACCAACCTTTTTGCTTTCAGAGCTACCCAACCTGAACATATGAAGAAAGCAAAAGATCCCGTGGGTGTTCGAAACAATGACACCCTACTTTCCCTGTCTAGAGATGCTGGGGTTATTGTAGCAGCATGGGGTAATGATGGTAGCTTCTTGAGTCGGTCATCGAAGGTCAAAGCCATACTACAAAACCTTGCCGCTTTGAAGGTAAACAAGTCTGGTGAGCCAGCGTACCCTATATACAAAGACTACGTCCATCCCTTTACCTCTCGGCTGAACATTTTGGATCAGCTGTAATATGGTAGCCACCAGATGGTGGCCCTGAGTATAAAGAACTTTTAAAAATCAATGTACTGAATATGCAGGTTGTTTAAGCCCAAACTGCAAAAGCAAGTGTTCAAAGTAAACACCTGAAACTCCATTCTCAGCCAACATACGCTGTGAATTTCTCATGCTTATATGAAGAATTTCCGACAATGTTTTGGAACATGGATTATTCAAATGATTAATATAACCAAGTTCCTTCAGGAGGGAACTTAGCTCATCGGCACTAAGTTTATCTTTTGATGCCAGCTCCTTTAGTATAATCATGTCTCTACCTGTAAAATACCAATACTGTATGGATGCACAGTATCATTAATTGTAGAGAGTTGTCAATTTGAGTACGGCTTTATGTATAGTGAAATGCTAATTTAGCAACATTAAAGACTAAACTTCCATTTAATGATACTGATTTAGAATGAATGGGAGTTTTTGAGCAGCAAGCCTTACCGTGTCACTTTATGTGTATGGTTCAGTTGGGAGTGCCAGAACTGATTGCCAACGTACCCCCTATGGAAAATTTAGTTCCCAACCGCCCTTCTATTGTTTAACTAAAATAATCAGCGGCACTTCGTGCATAAGGTGAGAGTGTGTAGACATAACAGTTAATAGAACGTCCATCTATCATACGCTTTACTCTCCTACCCTGAAACCCAGCAGCATCCAACACTGCCCTGATCATAATGAGTGCTTTATCAGGTTTCACTCTCGCTTTTCCAAACCGTAAGGGTTGAGGTAAATCTACATCAACTTGACCAATATCCGTTGTCTGAAGTCGTTCGATCAAAGAAGACGCAATCTTCTGATTTGCAACAATTTCACATAATGTATAGTCAGGCCCTGACGCTATCTTTCCAAATTCCTGACGCAGTAGAGATTCTCGATAATAATGAGCATCTGAGTGGAATAACTTATATACACTAATATCGAAACTAGTACAGAACTCTACCTCCTTCTTCGTTATGTTATTTACTCCTGTTATTTGCTGAATATGGTGCCGTTTAAGACAGTATCCTTCAGCTTTTGTCTTCCCTTGCTTACCCTCTAACACAACAGCTTCTGATTCGGAGATATCTGATTCTGATAGAATTTCTTTGATTTCACTTATCTTTAGTTGTTTTTCGTTTTGCTTTCTCTCGTTGAATGCAAGATTTCTATCTTCTTTAGATGCATCGAGTGATGGGTGATCGACCATGTTAAATTTTAGAGTTTTTAGGGCTTCTGGAAGAGTAATAGCAATATTGCTGGTCAACAATTCATGCTCAGTTTTATACTCAGCTAAAAGCTCAGCGAAGAATGGTTCTGCTGCACCTTCTCCTTGCACCTCTGTTAAATGTTGAGTGTGGTCAACAGTCTTGGAGCGTTCCGTATTAACGCCATAAACAAACTTAGTAGCGGTTCTAAAACGGCGAGGAAATTGAATCAAGCCAGCAGGATCCAAGGTACCGTTGGCAATAATGTATATTTTGTCCGTGTAGTGTTCCGTGATAGAAAATCCTTTGCCTAAAGTTGGAGAACACAAAATTGCACGATATTTCCCCGATTTAATTACTGCATTTGGATCTTCAAGAAACTCCTTCTGCGCCTCTCTGCCATGAGTTTCAGAATTAAGTACCAGAATACTCTCATCCAAAGCAGTTTCATCATTAAGAGATTTATTGTCACGACCCTTCAACCCTTTCAAAAAGACATTAAGATCCTTTAGTCTGTCAAACAGAACCACAACAGGCTTATCATTCGCAGTAACCGCAGCTGTAGCTTCCTGGAATACCATGTCTTTAGTTGCTGTACTTACTTTGATATGACTGTAGTCCTGCTCAATATTGAATATTTGGATATCTGGTCTTATAGAAGTCAGTAGCTTGGCAGTTAATGGCGAGATATCTGCGTCAGCAACAACCAGGCAAGGGGCACTCTTGATAACTCGAATCAATGAATCAATAATTAACTTCCTGGTTTCCACCGTCATACGATTCTTAGACTTTGGGTTGTCGTTTCCTAAAAGGATATTTCTGATACATGATTCGATTTCATCAATCACAACAAGATCACTGGACAAAACTTGCTCAAGAAAAATCTTTTGTCCCAGGGAGTTAATACAGACTGAAAAAGCTTTAGGATTAAGATAGTCAATGTTACTTGCGCCAGTTTCATAGCTAACAAAGCCTTCACCGATGCCACAATGAGTCGTGCTATTTTTGTTAATGATTGTTTTTAGAGAAGAGATAAATGATACTTTTTTTTCTGAGGCTAAGTACGCTCTTATCAATGGATCAATTAGTTCAGTATTTTTTCCCGCACCAGTCATAGCTTTAATAGCCAAAACTAAAGCCTTTGATATCTCAGAAAGCCCTGACACGTCGATGACATTATCATCAGGGTTTAACAACAGGTTTTCACGTACAACTTTAATAAGAAAATCATTCTTACTTTTTGCTATCTCCCCCGATTCAACTTTTGATACACCATACTTCTCTAACCTTTTCTTAAATCCCGTTCTTGAGTACTCAATACCCACAGATGATGCAGCTATAGAACAAAGTAAGCGTTTGAAGTAATTATCGCCAGAGATCGCATATAGACGCGCGTTCATGTGCAGGTAATTGTTGGATGAAAACTGTTCTCCAGTATCAAAACATAGGAAGCCTGATGCTGAAGTATACGTATACTTTTTGATAGTACTGGCAAGCTCTGTACTACTTGTAACCAGAGTGATCTGATGTCTCTTGGTTGGCTGATAGTAATTTAGCACATCCGCAATTTGGCAAGATGGCTCAATAACATAGGCGTCGGGATAAGCTTTGAGGAAGTCGCTAACTGGTATGTCGACCAATAGGAAAGCAGTTGACTTTTTGTTTGTTTCAGGCTGATTATATACAGCGTGACGAGCAGTATGCTCTGCTCTTATTTTCTTTATACTCATTTTGTGAATCTCTGTAATTATTATAATGATTCTTTTACTGTTCATCCATACAGTATCGCGACAGATTGGCGCTGTCAACAGTTCATTCGATTAAAAAATATCCTCATTGGCCCTGCTACGCAGGAAATTAGCGATGTTAAGGCTTATTGGTTGTCATGCCTCCATCGCCATGTTCAATAGGTAACTACAAATCTACTCACCTAGCTCTTTTTATATATAAAACAGGAAACATGAGTAGTTGCGGTTGTTTTTTAACCAAACATCTAAATTCGATTCATACATGAAGCTCGATTTTTCGTCGCATAGCGACGGCTCTATGTGTCTCGCAATCAGTAAGGTATAAGGCTGGGAACCTTGATTCCAGCTCCCAGCGTTCTTGACGTTAGAGCAAGCCCTCCTGACAAATGTTGTCCAATACCGTATCTACGATAGCACCAACACTTTGTGAAGCATCAACGCTAAGCCACTTGCCCACAGGCTCTGAATCACTCATCTGCTCATAGAGATTACGCAACGCATCATCCGCTTTCAGTGTTAATGTCTGACTATCCTCTGCCGTACAATTGTTTCTATTGTTAATTCTCTTTTTCCTCTCATGTTTCGGCAAATCAAGGAAAACCGTAAGATCAGGCTTTAGGAGATCTCTTTCTATTTCATGCAAATTGTAGTGTTGTCCATTGGTCATCCAGCAATGATAGACCTGAGTTGACAACCAGTAACGGTCTACCACTACGTTCTGACCAGAAGCTAGTAAGCTTTGAGCTTTATCAGCCACATTAAGCACTGTAGCCATGTAGAACAACTGCCTTGCCTTGAGATTATTCTTGAAAGCGGCATCAAGTTGTTTACGTGTACGTTTAAAGTCTTCTCCTGGTGTAGTTAACAACTTAGCGTTGAGCTTCTTTGCCAGGTGTTTTGATACTGTTGACTTACCCGCACCATCAAGTCCTTCGATTACGATAAACATTCTAATACCTCCTCAACTGGTAGTTTCTTCGCTATCTCTCTCATTGCTTTCCATTCTTTATTTGTGAAGCTGTCACTTTCGACAACATGCGGGATCCCTGAATCATCGATTTGGCCTTCTTTAATACCGTATAACTCTCTGTCATCTGATAGCTGCGTTCCTTCCAGCAGCATCAGTGGAAATGCCTTGATATTCGAGACATCACGACTCTGAAGGAAATGGACACTTTGAGTGAAACTATCTAGTGTTTGTGTTGGTAATCCATAGATAAGGCTAACTTCAAATGACATGTTTTTCTTTTTAAGCATTTCGATAGCTGAAGAAACTTTATCAATGTTGTTACGACGGTTAATCACAACAGATTCGGCCTTGATGGCAGTCTGTAATCCAAACTCAAGGTGAGTGTTAAGTTTTGAAAACAGATCTAACAGGCGCTCATTGATGTCCTCAAAGCGTACTTGAAATACCAGTTCTGCTTTCAATCCAATCTCTATTGCGTACTCCAGGATTTCATAGGATCTGCGTCCTTTGCGAAATATTGGATCAAGCACGTTTATTCGTTGGACATTTTTTTCTTTAAACAGGCGCAGTTCTTTTTTGATGGTCTCGGGTAAGAAACCGTAAACCTTGTTGTTTACTACATCACGATGAGCACAGAATGAGCAGGCATAATAACAGCCACGCTGGGTCTCCCAATGTATCATTGGTTGGTTCTCAATAAGCTCAATGGAACCATTTAAATACGGTGAATCAAGCGAACCAAAATCTACCTTATTAGTCAGAGTTAACTTATGGAGAAGTTTATCCTGCATAAAGGCCTCTGGTAGCGATACTTCTCCATAGCTTGGTAGATAGATATCACCACTAGGATAGAGTTTCTCACAAGTATCCTGATGAATTTGATACCCACCTAAGATGATATTTCCCTGAAAGCCTTTATTTCTGCATTCTTCAATCAAAGGCTCAATTAAATCAGTGTTCCATACGTAACACCCGATAGCTAAACCATGTAGCTCTTCCAATCTATATTGACTGTCGATTTCTTTAGTAATTTCTTTTACAGACGGGTTTTCCATTTTGTTTTCGTGCATTTCGACGGACAAGTGTTTTACTGAAAACTCGTCACCATATCGATGGTGTTGCTTACATGCAGACACCAATACTCCCGCAGCGAAGCTGGTCGCACTTTTTCCTTTCTGGGTAAAGTCGAAAGTAACTAATAGACATTTCTTATTTTTGTTCATCGCAAGATCCATAATCCTAATTCTGTAAAGTGGCCACGAAGTCTTGTGACGGTCTCAAGTACACACTTCGTAACCAGTAAAAAATAAATAACGTGGTTTATCAGAAGTGTTTGAAGTACTTTTCATAACCTTGCCGTCTGCAAAGTTTGAAAACTTGGTTGTGTTTCCTTTGCGAAAGAATCAAGCGAAAGCTACGTCCTATTCTGAATCGAATCAGGGATGGATTAGATTTGACTATTTTTCCACCAAACAAAGAGCATGGAGTGCCGTTAGCAATAGCGCTAACTACGCTGAGTGTTTTTTTACGGGTGGAGTCTGGCAGTTCACGCCAGATTTTTTTGTCGACAAGACAGATACAGTCAGAGCTAGATTTGGTGAGCTCCGAGCTGTTTGGTTGGCTTTTGAATACGATATTTTGCATATAGACGTACCTTTTTTTGTGTTGGTACGTCTATACGCATGAAAAAATGATTTTTTTCGCTTTTTATTTCAATGAAGGCAGCAAAACGACATAACCCACTGATTTTGCGTTATTTAAACTTTCAGTTAGATCGTCGTTTTTCACACCTCCATCTGCGAACGTGAGCATTACAGCTCCTTCATCAGGAGAGAATTCCCACCTATCATCAGAAGTGATCCAGCCTTCTGAGTCCTCATATCTATAATGTATTTGAATCTCTGACTCGCAATTGAACAGAACGATTTGCTCGCTACAAATCTCTATTATCTGCTGGTTCCCCCATTCGACAGTAACAAGAAGCGCATCCGTTATCCTGTCCTTCTCATTAAGTGATAATGCTAAGTCACCTAATAGCTCTCCTTCTCTTATCAGAGAGACTTTTGGAGAGTTGATAGACTTTTTAATAAAGCGCTTAGCTTGCTGGTAATGGTTTACAAACTGCGGCCACTTCGCAGCAAAATAGCAGAACCGATCCAAGTTTTCTCTACGCTTGACAGCCTCGCTCCAAACTCGCTCACGTTCAGGATCTTTAATCAGTTCTTTCCAGTCACCTGTATCAGTGTTTCGACCTTGAACCATCTCATCCAATGAAAGTTTATCTAATGCCATGTGAAATCTCCTTTCGACGGGGAGATTTCAACGCAGTAAGCTTGCCTCTTAGCTCTTCAATGTCTGTATAATCGTCGTTCTTGATTTTATATTGATCCAATAAACTCTTCCCCCCTACAGACTTGAGTAATACCAAACATAAAGGGCTTGGTTCATCGCAATAAACCCTATAAAAGTAATCGATAATTTTTTTCACGACGATTCTAATTTCACTCGTTGTATGGTGAGTCTCCCTTTCGTTTTTCTTCGCAGTGTACTGCGGCTTGTTTTCCCCTTTTGTTAAGTATTTGCTCTTATACACGTGAAAACCAGGGATATGAGGCTCGATATCAAGAAAGACACATAGATACCTAAATGAAGAATCCACTTTGTACTTGGTAGGACTTTTTTCTATGTGACCTTCCATGTCGTGTTCGACGGGCAGCCTTGCTTGACCTAATTCATCCAATAGCTTCTTGTTAGCATGAAGCCAAAAATAAACCATATTTGCTGCTACCAACTGACTATAGGTGCCAAGGCAACTCGAAAGCTTATTTAAATCAGCTTCAAGAGTCCCACCGTTCGTATGACTATCAATTATATCAATCTCATCATTTCCGAGTTTCTGAAGTCCAGCGAACGCCACCCCAGACTTTAGTTTGCACCAGTAATCAATTTGACTGAACAACTTGATATCACGAGGTATACCATCAGGTAGCTTTTTGTCTTCGAAATTATCAGATGAAAACATATCAATTATTCGATCTACTGCAATAGACTGGCTACCAAACGCCAAAGATATCTTTCGTTCATCAAAAACCTCGAGGGCCTCATATAACACCAACTCAATACACGACCTATTGCGCTCGAGGTATTGCTTACGACCTTCAACGCTCCAGTCAGTTATGGGCAATAAGTCTTCAATCACGTCAAGCATAATTCATAAATCCAGATTTTAGTTTTAGTTCGGCCAATTGACTTTTTATTTGGTTTATCTCATCTGCTGATAGGTCTATTTTGTCTTTGTAAACGGCTTGGTTAATATGCTCGGCAATACCACAAAACCTTAAACCAGCCCAAGAAGAAGGATGTAGGAATAATCTCTCTGCTTCTTTTAACTCATCCTCATTCCGCGACCCTTTTGCCTTCACTGGCCCCAACAGTCCATCCATAGTTTCATTACAACCCAGGGTACTTAGATATGACGGCAACCCTAACTCTCTCATTTTGCTTAGTTCAGCTTTTGCACCTTGTTTCACCCACCAGCGTTGAGCTGTAAGTAAAGCTCTTGATGGTGAGGTACCATTACTCATAAGTTGGTCATAGTGTGATTTGATATGGGCTGTAACAATATCAGGCAGCGCCCACAATGAACCGATTGAACTCACTGCCCCCCACTCTATCACCCGCATATCAAAGCCAAATGCTTCATTTACGGGAATAGAAAAGACGCTTAAAGGGATATTACTACCACTCTGGCAAGCCCAGAACTCTACACGCTCCATACCAGCAACTTGATTAACTAGTTCCAAATCGTTCAGGTCGAAATTTTTAGTTTTTAGCGATGGTCTATTAGGGAACTCATGTACACAGTGGCCATAATACGAAACTATTTCACTATTTTTCACTTCATCGACAAAATCACTCTTAGAGATATCACCCTTCAAATTAGATACATATTGGTTAGCAACATCGTGGAAACGTGTATCACCACCATTGATACACATGCTTCCACTTCTTTTGTTAAAATGCGTTACATGATTACAGAGGTAAAGGATAGTTGGGAGCCAATTTACCTCTTCTACTAGTGTGTATAACTCGCAACCTTTAGCTCCTGTTGCAGCCCACGGAATCTGAGAAGCAAAAAACGATGTTAGCAAACCAATACGCTTACAATCGTCAGGTAAGATTTTCCTCCAATCAACAAAATCTAAAGACCATTGTTCACCCGCTTGTTCTTCTCCTCGAATGTAAGCACCCATATGGTTTATTAAGCCATCGGGGACATTAACAATATGACCTTTGACAGCGAGTCTATTGTTTTCCATATTTGCGACTAGGATTAGCGCATCATCATACCCTTCCTCAATATCAATTCTTACAAGAGTTAAGTCGCTATGTGAGCTAAGAGCTTGCTCAAAATGTGCATTTTTTATGACCAAGTCACTATTTTTTTGATGTGTGAAACTTGGATCTAGCTCATAGATTAACTGTTCTACTTTTTGAAAGTCCTCAAGGCAATGTCCTGATTGCTTACGGAAGAAACCTATTGGATCCCTCTCGTTTAAAGCATTTATGAGTACTTGCGGATAGTTCTTTTCATTGAAAAAAGTCGTAGATTCAATTAAATCGTCTAGGATCCAAGGTGTTAGTGACCTTTCGTAACACGCTTGGATAGCAGGTTTTAGATTTTCTTCTTCCACATGTTCCAGCATTAATGCCAGCTCATTTAAATTAAACTGAGTCGAACCTAGTTCAAGTAAATCAGGCCACAGTTTAAGCCCTAGCTTTTCTGACGGCATTTTCCAGTGTTTGTCAGCACTTTCGCAAAAACGTAAAGCACTACAGTTTTCTAGAAATCGTAGAGCACCTAAAGCATCATCTTTTTGAATCAATATTCGTCCCAACCCAGAACAAGCTCTCTGTGCTAATGCTGCCAAGTTGTCAGATTCGGCGTCGTTACGGCAAAACCGACGATTATCCATTATCTCCGCTTGTTTTCTCTTTAAAGCCGTCACATTCATTTCAGTGGGATTCTCGTATGCCTTAGCTACAAGGTAGGTAATTTGTGTTTCAGGCTCAGAAAGATCGACTTTAGGGTTAACTGTCATAATCGCTAGAGGATCAAGCCCGAACTGTGGTGCTCTATCGAGAATGGTTTCGCATAAGTCTTTATGTTGTTGATATTTCGAAAAGTGCATCAATCTAGCAAAACTAAGCCCTAAAGCTTGCATGGGTGGAATCACCTCCATAAAAGAAGGCAAATTAACGCTATGATATGCAAGATATAATTCAACCGACTCAGCTTGAATTTCACATGCTCTCTGAGTCAACCCTTGGTCAAGCAAAACGCTGGCAAGATTAAAGTAAACTATCGAAAGTTGACCAATTTGGATGATCGCTGGAATTTTACTATTACTGAGTAGACCGACAGCCTTAAGGTGTAACGCCTGAGCTCTTTCGAGACAGTTAACACCATCCTCTGGCCATAAGTATTCAAGAGCAGCTCTTCGATAAGTTGCTGCTAATTGAGAGACACTCGAAGCATGTTTTTCTGGGTACTTCTGTCTTTCAGGCGTATCTATTGCACGGCTAAGATACTGAATAGCCTTCAATAGGTTTTGGGAAGTTCCACCTGGTAACTCTGTAAGATAAGTGAAATATAAAACGCCCAAATCATGGCAAGTAGATGCTCTAGCAAGAGAGTTTGTTGATGCTATCTTTAGAGCCTTAAGTAGTTGCTTTTCCGCTTGTATTAGCGAAGATCTATCATTTCGTTTAATCAGCCTTTGTGCTTCTTCAGTATGCTTCGACCATTTAGGTTTTAATCGTTTACGTTTCTGTATATCTTGCATAGCCAAATAACGATAGGCACTCTGTTCTTCTGCTTGTTGTTGAAGTCTCATATTCTCGTTTGTCATATAAACAGTTAATAATGGGTGAAAAGAGGTCGTTATTTTTCTGGTAGTACTAGTTGAAACTCTTCTCTCCACCTAAGTTCGTATTGAACTATATTTGTTAGTCAAATAACGGCTTCTATAGTCTAGAAGATTATCAATCTTAACCTTCCAATCTTTAGGCAACTCAGGTTCTAACCACTGAATATCATCCAACCAGTCAGGAAAATGTCGTTCGTCAAGTCCCCCGAGGCCAATGACGTTATCACCGTATAGATCAAAATGCCTTTTATAGAAGCATACTTTTATACTCTTCATTTGATCGGTAGGTTTAGAAAACCCTTTTGGAATTAACACAACATTTGATGCCGAAGTAAAAAGTCCATATGGCTCTGTTTTCGTATCAACAGTTTTAAATACTTCCTTTTCAAGCGTTCTCTCTGCTCTTTTATGAGCAAATACGTGTGCTAGTTCAAAGTTAGCAAGACCACTGGATGACCACATCCCAGCGGAACCACCTGAGTATGCTTTGTTTACTGATAGAAATGCCCAGATATGACGCGGAAATGTATTATCGTTAAGAATGGTTCCATCCAACGTATTTACATTATTCTTCCACTTTCCTATCTTTTCGCTGTTAATTGGACGCCTAAAACCTGGAAATACACAATCTGAATTTGGGTATAGGAAATTCTGACTGGTGCAGTTCCAAGGGCTAATCGACTGAAAAACTCTTTCAAAATTAACGTTTTGTTCCGAGATATACTTAACGATATCTGGATGGATGTGATGAGTGATTCGCCCTAAAAGCAAGGCCAATTCTCTTTCCATCGAACTTGAAAAATCTTTGTAACGAAAGTCTCTAGTCATTTTCTAAACGTCTACTGTTAACTATTTATACTATGCCAAGTCTCCATGACCATTTACTAGAAGGTGAGTCTTTATTCTAGTAATTCCAACTTAGAGTAATGGGATACCTTAACTACTGAATCAAATACAGATACCAGTGATTTGTTTTTTCTTGTTAATTGGCGAAAATATTCACATACACGCTTATCAACTGTAAATACATCTGTAACAATCGCGAATACACACATATGCTTATCCTGCATATTGCTACCATGAGCAAACTTCTCATATTTCATCGCGCTTTCAAAGTGATCCCATATTTCCCATGTAATTTGAGACTTATACGGGAGCTTTCTTTCTAGTTCTTCTGGCAAACCCAACGAACTCAGTATCACTTTAACTTGTTGATTATACGCAGCTATGTTCCCTAATTGACCAATTGATGTATTTGGAGTTACTTGATCAAGCCTTACACCTGCTGACAATACGAAAGCTTCGTATAGAGACATATCAGTACTAAACAAATCTATAGAATTGTTTAATACTTCCCTAATGAAATTAGTTGCAACTTCTTCTACGTCCGTTAGTTTCGGATCACCACTGATTTGCAAAGACTTACAGAGATTGCTTTCAAACTGCTGCATGCTTTTCAGCATATCATTTGGGCTTCTTAAACTACTGTCAAACAAGCTAGATAATTTTATTTTATCGACTTCTTTATCTCGCACATGGCCGATTGACTCAATTTCTTTGTCTCTCTGACTATGAGGAATTCCTAACTCACGGACATTCATATAGAGGTCTTGAAAACGCTCTACAAACTCACTCCCTTTTGTATATTGGATTAAGGACGCTTCGACAGCCTTTGCGAGCAAGTTAATATCATTACCTTCCCCAGCAAGAGTCAATGATACTTCGACTTTGTGAACATCTATGATTGAGCCAAGTCCAGCATTGGGATCATGGCTACTCAACCATGCGACATAAGGGAACTCAGTGAACAAAGACCAGCGGTTTAGCACGGTATTTATATCTTCATGCTGAAGTATTTCTAAAATGTGATGGTAAGTTACAAACGGTATGTACCCATTTACGATTAAATGATCAACTGTGCTTTTTGCTTTTCGGCGTAAGACTTCGCTTGTAGAGAAGTAGTCTTTTGCTATATCCCCAAAGATTGATGTATCGATAGAAATTAAATTTGATTTGCTCATAAGCTCCATTTACGGTTAAAAAGCAAAAAATAACCCCAACCTAATCAATCGTGCTAGGGTGCTGTGCTATCGTTATTTTTAATACGATTGTTAAAATTAAGGCAACAACTAAGTTCTTGCTTTTCGCTTCACATTCCATAAAAAATGACATGGGTTTGCAACTACTTTTGATTTGTAATCACTCCTTTATAAAACCGCCAAGTCATACCCCATCTTACGGAAAATAGATGATAGAAGCTCAACCCCAAAACGCTTATGCGCTTTTACGGCTGATTGGAACTTAAATCAATCAGTATCCTTTTTATTAATACCATCACTTTCTATACAGGGCACCCGCCAAAGAAGTAAAACGAGAATGATTATTTACTACCGAATCAATCTGTCGGTTATCTTCCCAGTTGTGGCACACCCTGTCAGGATGATGTTCCCCGTCCGCATGCCCAATATCAAGTTTGATGCCTAATCCGATGTTATTGAAATAGTCATACCATCCAACGAAGTTCTGGTGAGCCCATGTATCAACAAATGCATGGGTAGAAATTGGCTCAGTTAGGTTTAGGAACTACTGGCCTGCTTTCCACTTATAAATAAAGTATGTAATTAGGATATCAAACAGCAGATGAGTAGCGGTTGTCACATATGGGTGGCTTGCCGAAAACATACATGCATATAGGTCAAGTTGTTTATGGATATCATAAAGCGAACTTTGGGCTTCATACAGTTTTGGGAGGTTACTAATCACAAACAAGAACCATGCTAGCACAAACAGTTTCCTTTGATCAGTGGTTAACTTTTCTGCTCTTTGCGCTACGTAACCAATTATCCCAACTGCGACAACAATATAGATATTCCAGTAAATCATTACTATGTTTGATTGTGAAATAAATATCGGTATCCAGTCCTTTGCATCCATCTATAACTTCCCTAATTTGTCTAATCGCTTTTTGATATTAAACTTTGCATAGCTAACATAATTACTTTAGTTTTCATTAGTAATTAGATATATGATCGCCAGTATTATTATTGAGAATGAAGCACGGTTTATCTGATCATGTTTGTTAAATGAAAATCATCTTACCCCACACCATCATGCTGTTTAAAAGAGTATCGGCGATTCAGTTTAAAAAGTGACATAGAGGGATAATGTATGAGTTTCAGCTGCATATATTATTTTTAATTATTGATAATTTTATTTATTTCTTTTGAAATAGCACTCAGATCTTTAGTGCACCATACTATCAATCGAAATCGTCATAAGTACTTTTGATTACGGTATTTCTAACCTATCATTCAAGATGAAATCAATAGAGAACTAATATACAACCTGGATCGCAGTATCAGTATTTCCAGCGTCTTATTTATTTGACTAGGAATCATAGATATGACTGCAAAACTGTTCACCATCGGCGATAGCATTTCACAAGGTTTTATGTCAGGAGCAGCCGCAAACACTCACCAAAGCTACAGTACCTTACTTGCGCAAGCGATGAACATAAACGACTACCGTTTCCTCAATTGGGATCAACGTTACAAAACCAAGTTTGATATGGAAAGGATATTTCGTAAGCTTGAGAAACGCTATGGTTCTGATATTCGAGGGCTTGAATGGATCGGTGTAGCTCCCACAATTAATAATATATTGGATGAAGCAGAAGACTACTTCGAGCGAGGTGATGGTATGCTTGGGAATGCGGTCTCGTCTCCTCATTCTACAAAAGGCTTTCACAATGTCTCCGTCGAAGGCATGGATGTTGGTGATGCATTTATGGTTACCCCAAATAAATGCCGTCAAGCCATTGAAGAAAACATGAAGAAAAACCAGAAGGATAATTGGCTAGAAGGAGCAAGTGCACCTTTCTATCGTAATGCTTACCGCGTACTTAATCCACTTGGAGATAGTGGTGAACAAAAATTTGGCGATTATTCCGCTGTTAGTTGGTTAAAGCATGTTGCTGAAGATGAAGGAGTCGAAAACCTTTGCCTATGGCTCGGTGCCAATAATGCTCTCGGTACTATACTAGACCTTAAAATTAAGCCTAGTCCGAACAAATCAGAACCTGCCTGGAAGGTAGATAGAAGCAAACGACTCAACTGGAACCTGTGGCATCCAAATGATTTTCGTGATGAATATAAAGAGTTGCTAGAGAGAATCGTCGATGCAATGCAGTCAAATGTTCATAAAGATTGGCATGTATTTATCGGAACTGTACCATTAGTCACGATTGCCCCGCTAGTAAAGGGGGTTGGCCAGCAGAGAATAACACGAGATCCTTCAAACCCTACCAATCAAAGTCTGTATTATCAGTACTATACTTATTTTCCGTTGTCTTTAGATTCCGCACTAGCGTCCAACAAGCTTCTGAATTTTGAACAAGCCCTGTTTATAGACGAGACGATTACAGAATTTAATCGTATCATACGCGAGTTGGTTGATATGGTTAACAAGTCTTTCCAAGTTAATAGATTTCATATTGTAGAAGCTAGTGATAGTCTTTCGAGAATGGCATGGAAGCGAAATATGGGCAAACCTACGTATGAATTTCCAGACGAACTAAAATACATATATCCAAGAATCAACACCAAGTATTACCATGTTAATACTGACGGCGATATTGAGAAAGGCGGCATTTTCAGTCTTGATGGCATTCATCCTACAGCAATAGGGCAAGGTTTGATTGCTTGGGAGTTTTTAAAAGCAATACAAAAAGTTCGCCCAACCCTGTCAGGGTGCAAGTTGGACTGGGAAGAAATAATTGCCAGCGACACTCTCAGAAGCAAACCAATAACTCTAATGCATGAGCTTTATCAACATGATAAGTTTATTGAGGTTTTTGCCAAAATTGCCAATATGATTAGGTGTAAGGACTAGTCAATAGAGCCATTATAGATAAGATGTGTGATTCATAGACATCCTTTCAACTATACTGGATGTCTATGGACAGAGAAGGAAATGTAAGGGCTAGACAAGCTAACCGTCGAAATATTCATGCGTAGCATGGTACAAATAGTCGATACGACCCGTTAGCTGAAGAGCCGCTTCATTACACCCATCAGATTGATGACAGATTATCGTCCTCATCTCCCAGTACAGAATCTATAACGTCATCGTCAATACAATCTAAAAATGCCTTTGAAATTTCTTCTGCGGCAACCGAAGTTAGCCATAGATTTTCAGCGCTAGAAGGATCATTGTTTGGACTACTATCCTTTTCGAATAGTTGTTGCAATGTATCCCAGCCTTCGCTGTTCCATAATTGCAATTGTTCTTCAGTGAAACTGCCCAATGATTCGTCAGCAAAATCATCACATATCTTAGAAAACAATAACTCATTGGTTTCAGCGCTTACAAAAATAGATAAGGTCTTGTCGGTGTAAAATTCTACATCTACCACATTAACCAAAGAATTATTACAGATATTTGGATATCCGTAGCACTCCAACTTTTTCTTTTCCATATGCACTGAAATCTTTCGAATACACTGCATTAGAATGCTCTTTACAAACTTTCTTGCTTCGTTGTTTTGGTAATCTCTCGCATCATTAACTTTACCGATAAAGCTCTTGATATCCTCAGGGCTAATTTCATGCTGCTTAAAATCTGATTTCTGCTGAAGCAGTTCTTTTTTTTCATTTTCAAGATTTTTGTAGTCTTCCTTCAGTTTCAATTTGGTTTTTGGGTCTTTAACAAAGCGGAACATTTCCATAAAATTATTTATTTCAATCTCAATATCTTCCAACCTTTGGGAGTTTTTAATAATATCTTCAGGCTTTACCTGTGTGTTGATTAAGTTGTAATCAATATGTCTTGCTACTGAAACCAAAAATGCATCTTCAATGTAATCTTGTACGATACTTTTACAGCAGTTCTCCGTTTCCTTATGCTTGCTACAATGTAGTCTTCTCCTGATACGATATTTTTGCTTTTGGGGTTGTGAACCTACACTGCTGCCACATTTGGCACAGAATGACTTCTCACCATAGTCTGTGAGCAAATACACTAACCCACCTTTATTACTCTTATCCCCTTTGTGAGCTCCCGACCGCCTTTTTTTAATAGCTTGCATCGACTCAAAATCATCAGTACTCATTATTTCTGGATAATATGACTCTAAGGTATATGCCTCTTTTTGCTTTTTGCCGTCTTTAAGGTATTCCAACTTAAATTTGTGCCTACCACATAAAGCTGCATTGCAAAAAATTGAAGATAAAGTTGAAACACCCCAAACATCTCCGCCTTTTGGAGCTTTTATACCTAAGCTATATAACTCTCGACTTATTGTTCGAAGCCCTTTACCTTGAATGTAATACATATCTACTAACAAACGGATTGTTTCCTCATGTTGATTTAACTGAAATCCAGTTTTGATTTTCTTATGAGGGCTTGGTTTTCTGCTGATCCAAAATGGAATAGATCCAGCCACATCTGCAACTACTCCACTTTCGTGTTTCAATATTTCTGCATGTATGAAGTCTACAGATTTTTCAGTTTTTATTAGCGATTCCTTATGTGCTTGAATCATTAATAGAAGCGACTGAAGCATTGTACTGAACGGATCCTTTGCGATAGTCTCCTTCGAGTAAACTTGCTCATCGGCAGCTGTAACAACTTTAATGTCAGCATCAACTAAAGCCGCTAGAGTTGCTTGTGCAACGTATGGTTGTTCTCTACTTAACCTGTCAAGCGACTCTACAATTAGTACCGAACCAGGCTTGATGACTTTATTCTCTACTGCTTCTAAAAATATACCCAAGGCTCCTTTTGATTTGTGATGACCGTGAAAGGCAGATAGCCCTTTATCTGTCATCACGAAATCTTCATTAATGGGTAAATCAAATTTTTCAGCGATTTCTTCGGTTAGCTTTTTCTGTCTAGCAAGTGAACGTCCTTTCTCTTGTCTCATGTTCGAAAAACGTCTGTATGAATAAATTTGAGGTTGAGAATGCGATAAATTCAGCATCGTATAGTGTTCCAATAATCTAATTTACAAAAAGTATGACTGTTCAATCAGCATCAGTCTATACTAAACTCCTAATAAATGATGAGTGTTCACTGGACAGATGGCGCATTCGGGTATTTCCCAAGCTACACATTAGGCGCAATGTATGCCGCTCAATTTATGGCTTCAATGAAGCAGAACGTAGATGTCGATGGCGCGATTCGTAGTGGTGATCTTTCTCCGATCTTCAATTGGCTTTCTGAGAATATCTGGAATAAAGGTAGCCTTCTGACAACTGACGAGTTAGTGAAGCAAGCTACTGGGGAGACTCTGAACCCTGCTATTTTCAAGGCTCATTTGGAAAACCGCTACCTATAACAATACCTGAGAGAACGGTCTGATAGACTGTTCTCTCATTAAATTGTTTTATCTAATTGAAATTTCAGAACTTTACAAGCTACAATCTTCACCAACTTGCAGATTATTGACAACGTATCCACCCTCCACTTCTTCAAGCCCTCCTTGCTCTATTAACTTCTTGATTTCTTTACTGACTGTATTTCGTGACATGTACAGTAAAGAGGCGAGGCTTATTAAGTTGATTGCGGCAACATTGTTATCAGACATCTCCGCTATTACCTTTACAGCACGGCACACTTTCTCTGTGTTTGATTTCATCGCCCTAAGTTGAAACAAGGTATGAAAGACTCGTTGTTTTTTAGCCAGAGAGACACCAAGAAAGTTAGAAAACTCAATACACTCTTTAAGAAGCACTTCACAAGCAGAGAATGACACCTGCAGAACCACAGAGTTTTTAGTAGCCAATATATCGGCTAAACAATCTTCCCGAAGTAATAACTGAACCTCATTCAAAGCAGTTCCAGGCGTAATTATGCTAAAAACACTATTGGCGCGTTCAATACAAGAAGAACTTAAACCAAAGCGACCTTCCAATGGAAAAGTTAAGAAATCCACTGTCTGCTCTTTAAACACTACGAAACTCCCTTTAGCAACAGGTCTTACCCTTCCTAGTTCCAGTAGTTTCGTCGCTAATTGATGGCTGACACCATATTTTTCTATCAGGGTTTCAAGACGATTCATGACAACTAGGCCACTCATTTTATTGAGTGGCCTCCATTAAAATTAAACAAAAAGACAGTTCTACTTTATGGTGTGAAGAAACTTACAGGACTCATCACCTTCTGTTAGGAGTGCGATAATTCCAACGTTATATTTTTCATTTATCGCCTGGCCTGTCCCCTGCTCCATTGCAGTAACTATATGGCGACAAAAGTCACTACGGCACTTCTCATCACTGGTCATTCTCATCAGGTCATCACATACAACACAGGTAGTCTCAACTCTTATGGCGTTGCCTTCTGAGTCGTTATCCCAATGACCTTCTACTCCTAATATCGGATCTTCATAATCATGATAAGACCCGACGGACTGAGCATCAGAGATGTCAATATTCATCTTGTTAATCAAGTAAGACGAACGGTGATTACCATACTCACGAAAAGCAGGAACCCAGAATGACTGCCATGCCGCTATCCCACCTTTTTTATGTTGGCGTATCAGGTAACGAACTAATAGTGAGTTGCCGCTTCTGAGTGCTCGCCTTACTAGTGAGCTTTTCTCAGCCAAACGCATCATGGTGTGCAGGTAGATAGCAAATAACTTTTTCATAATTCACCCAAACTGGCCTCATACAGTTTTGTATGAGGCCACGACTTGATTAGTACTCACCAGTAAGAATAATTGGCAGTTCGATTTCGCCTTCTAGCACCAATGCGTGTGTCAGCATCCAGTTACGGGTGTTAGATGCCGTTGCTTTCTGAGCCATTGCTCTTAGAGAGTCTGCCTTCACTTGTTTTGCTGCTTCGTCACCAGAGCGGATAGCGTAGGTTGCAAGCTGTGCCGCCCACTGATGATCGTTGTCTACTTGAGCCTGTTTAGCCAGTTCTATTACCTTACCAGTACCACCCATGGCTTCGACCATTTTCTCAGCTTCTACATTTCTTGGCAGTGGGTGAAGATCGATAGAGTCATTTCCGAACCAATGCATTACATGGTTGTAGTAACGACGCACATGATATGACCACTCACCATAGTTTTCTGCTACCCAAGGTGAGTCCGCAATTTCTTCTGGGATAGTCACAGCATATTGAAGTTCATCAGGTGACATGCCTGCACCAATGGCCTTTTCAGTGTCTGAAACCAATGCGCGTGTAGCGATTAGCTGATGTTCTAGCTGCTCTTTGAACACGTCACCAGCCACAGGTTTGCCATGCACTTTTAAGCTGTGTTCGATATCTTTCGACAACAACCATTCAATAGCAGCTTCCATGTGACTGATATCTCGCCAGCGGTCACCACGTAAAGTCGAGTAATTGAACAAACCATGAGCCCAAAAAGTGTTGTCTACACTTACTTTTTTCTCTGGTACATAAATGCTGAGCCCATCAAGCGTATCGGTGTGTGCCTGATGAGTAACAAACTCCATACCGTCAATAACGATTGTGGTTTCTTCATCGCCAACTAACATCGTAGGAGGTGTATAGGATTTCATTTCTTCTGGGGTAAAGTCCACATTCACAAGCCCTGTCACAGATGGAGAGTCTGGACCTTCAGCAGGTAAAAATGAGCCAAGTTGAATGCCACCACGGATTTGACGGACTTGTGCCATAGGGGAATCAGTAGAAAGTGCAGCGCCTAGCTCTGCCTTGTGGTTTTCATGCGCGACAACAATGGTGTCCTCAGATACATTCCAGTTACCAGCACCCACGATGTAGTGCCAGTGAGTGTAAATAAGACCAACTACGGGTAGATTTGCAATGTGCTCTGGTAGCATAGACATTGCTTTCTCGGCATACGCTCTGCTCAGGCCACCATCAAAAACAACAATACCGTTTTCAGTCTCGACAACGTTTACGTTGTCCATTCCCATCCCAGTGAGTGACCAAACACCAGGTGCCACCTGGTATGCACCATCAGTGTATTGTCCATCTTTAGCATTCAGGCTTTCTTCCACAATTGCGCCTGTAGGGCTGACCACGCTTTTTTCACCTACAGATAATGAAGTATTCGCCATTACAGACGTTGATAACACTGCTGACATAACGACAGCCAGCTTAGATAGTTTAGACATGTTTATTTTCCTGTTTTCATTAGGTTGAATCCAGAATAACAACATGTTTGCCGTCCAAAATTGCGGAATGCAACTTTGGAAAAATAAGTTCAAATTATTATTGCCTCACTACTTATATTGGTGACAGTAATGGTGAGAAATGTTTAAGAAAAGTATTGTGATGCTGCTAAGCCTGGTTGTTTCATTAACCACTCTAGCCTGCCCACTACATTTTGGGTTTGACGGATTTGAACAAGAAACCATTCCTGGAGCAGACAAAATGAAATTCGCAACCATCTTCTATTCGAAACACGGTGATATCGAGGAGCCAACAACCTTGCCACCAGGGCCAACTTTCCAAAGAGCTTCCTGGTGGTTGAGTTTATTAGCAAATAATTTAAAAGATCCCGCTTTTGAGTCAGCCTATATTATCTTGATCGACATTCCATTGTGGTCTCGGGTTGACCCAGAAAGTGCGAGAGGCATATCCATCGATATTCAGCCACCGGAGGCCTTATCAAAAGTAATTCTAATGACTCAAGCCAGTTTGAGTGCCGTTGTAGAGAAAAGAATTTCCATTTCAGAGGCCATAGAAAAAGGTTTAGTTAGCTTCCATGAAGCTGAAACAAACACCAGAGAAGCATTCACGAACCTACTTATCGACTAGTTGAACACTTCCATAAGCATTTATTATTAAACCTTCCTCTTCGAGGTTTTTAAGCACTCTATGCACCCTATGTTTACTGACAGCTAAATAAGAAGCTAATTTTTCTGCCGTGATAGAGACTTGATTGCCTTCATCTTTAAGGCGCTCAAGTCTCTGCAAGACTCTTTCGTTCAAGGGCAACAATAAGGCAGTAGACAGCAACCTTTCTGCTATTCGATACAACGAAGCTGCACATAGACCTGCTATCAAGGTTGCTTCACGACAAAGCTCAACATCAGCTCTAAGTCTCGAGTATGGAATAAATAACACTGTGCAATCAGTTACCGCCACTACAGCAGCTGGAGAAATACCACCATCTATAAACGCAACTGCGTTGATTAAACTATTCGAAGAAAACTTTTCTGGGATAAGCAAATCACCATCATCTGAAACAATTTCAATCTCTGCTTCACCAGACAGGATAAAGCCCATTTTATCAAGCTCTACGTTTTGAAAGACTATCTGCTCCCCTGCTTTATAGGTTTTTCTATGCGGTGTAGTCATGAACGATTTATAAAGGACAGGATATAAGTCTTCACTTAGCAACAAACTGAAAGACTCGTATGGGTCATACCTTGTATCCATAACATTCCCTCCACTTAGAAATATGTTCTCATCAAACGAGCCGGCATTAGGCAGTTACGATGATACTTTAACAATACGAAATATGAAGACTTTTTATATTTAGAACACAGAGCTTTCGGGCCTTATGGTGATAGGACGAGACTAAAGTTGATAATTTACTTCTAAGCGGTGCTCACCATCCATAAAGTCATCATGCTCAGTCCAATTGGCAAAATATCTTACGTTCAGTCGCGGATTAATTTGATAAGAAGCGGCAAACTCATGCGCGAGAAGTTCTGACTCTCCAGCCATTCCCTGATTCTTGAAGTTATCTGACCCAGATAAAGTCGACATCCACATTGGATTATAATTTAGCCAAATTGTGTCAGTAATATCGAGTTTGCCATAGGTTCCGATAACTGCGAATGTACCAGGAATCGAATACCCACTAATTACATCACCATTATCGCCAACAACATTGTTACCAAATGACGCACCTACTCCAGCCAATGGGTAGAACTGTATTGGTCCAATTTTTGGGAGTGTCTGAATAACACTGTAAGAGAGAGTTCCGCTTTCATTAGCAAAATCGTAATTAGCATCAATTTGAGACCCACGACCATTAGTCAAATCCGCACCAAACCTTCTAAATCGAAATGAGTCAACGCTATTGTTCGCGTCATCATCCCAGCTAAAGGTCTCCCCCATGAATCCCTTAAGCTCAAACACGTTCATACCCATGGTGTTCTCATTTCCAGTATCGAATGTTTGACCTAACTTAAGGTTCAAGCCCCTGTCTGTGTAGCCCACTCCTATCTGAGTGTATACAGCTAACGGGTCGGACATATCTTGTACTGCATCACTTTCACTTGCCATTGAGACAGTAGCTACTGTAGATAACGCTAACACACTAAACAACTTTGTCATTTTACGCCCTATTCTGGTTTCATTATCTACATGAAACTAACAGCTAAGCTAAAAACATGTTGCACTGTCAGTGCAGCGATTCATACATCTCGAGCCTAATATCCTCAGAGTTCATAAGATTCAAATACTTAATGCTCATATGAAATAGCTCATGAAATACTTAGTTACACTTACACAGTATCAGTTTTTCTGATATCTCATATCAATCTACAGCTCGGTACAATCAACACCCCAACCATCTGTTTTATATAGTCTTTCCTCTTCAAGCCTGCAGTTCCTCATCAAAGCGACGACACACATTAAATAGCCCCTATTTATGCCTACTTTTGTTCTTACTCGTCCTCATGAATAACTAACCTTGTTTTTGTCATACAAAATCAAAAAAATTGAACAACGGTGTAAGAGGAATCAATTTCACTGATTTAGCATCGCTATTTACTATTTTTTGAGCAGCGATGATTTATCAAAGCTGCTTTTCATCCCCCCAATTTTAGGAGAAGACGATGAGTAGTTTATTGATAGTGAAAGATATAGTGAATGAGAACGCGACTACCCTGAGACCAGACATGCCTTTGGCATCCGCTATAGATATTTTATTGAACAGCAAGTCTTACGGTGCGCCTGTCTGCGACTCCACCGGAATTCTGGTTGGTTTTTTGTCCGCACATGACGTAATGGTTGAGATGTGGTGCCAGGACTATCAACCTGATACAGATATAAAAGTTCAGGATCTGATGAAGACAGACCTAGTAACTTTGGATATCAACGCATCTCTTACCGATGTACTTGAATCTGTCGCACTGGACAAAGAACAACTTTATCCAGTTACTTCAATGGGCTATGCCACACAGCTCTCTTCTTTATCCGTAGAACAACGAGCAAAAGAGATGAAGGTAAATAAACCGCAGATTTTGCCAGTACTAAATCAGGGAAAGCTATCCGGCGTTGTATCTCGCCAAGAGATCTTAATGTCTCTTCGCACCCTTTTTCCTGAAGTTCCACTTCCAAAAAAAGATGACGCAGAAGAACAAGTTGTTTCAAAGGCTCACCCAAACGCGGTTGTATGAACCAAATATTACCCAAATACACACTCAGTTGAACTGAAACAGCAGGCACTGAGAGGACATTTTTTAAGTTAACGCGGAGTTAAAATGGAACAAGTTTTCCACTTATATGCCTTAAACCATTTCTTTCTGGCGATGATGATCCTGATCATCATGGTTCTCGTCGCTCGAACTCTCGTCGCAGGAACAAAATACTCTTCACTGCTTGTGATTGTCGTGTTTGGTTTAGGGCTTGGTTCACTGCTGGTAAAAGGTGGTATGACACCACCAGGTCTGGGGGAGTTTCCCGTTGTCGTTTTGATTAGTCAGGCAACTGTCATAGCCTTGATTGCTTCCTTTTTTGTTGGCGGTCAGGAGATCAAGCGCCTGTTGTCAAAAGATGTACTCGCAGAAGGCAACCTTATCGAACCTTCTCAAAAAGAAATCGTTGTGGGTACCAGTACTACTCAACTAACGTATATTGGCCGTGCATTTTTGTTACTGGTCGGTATTCAGACTACCGATGTGCTGATTGCAGGCAAAGCGAGTGAAGTCATGCTAGGTGAATCCTATCTGTTGCTTGCTTACGTCTGTCTTGCTGCCGCATTTATCTGGCTAGATGCTGGGGCAAACATTCGCAATAAATCGCTGTACATACGTAAAGGTTTTATAGAGGTCGTGACAGTTCTGGCTGTACTGACCCTGTCACGAAGTATTGCAAGTACCGTAGAGGAGTACATTAGTTTACCGCAGATCTTTTTTGCGATGATTCTCTCTTCAAGCCTTGGCATGCTACTACCTAAATGGAAGTTAGGTCCAACAATGAATGCCCTTCTCTTTGCGGGTATTCCACTAGTATTGGCTGGAAGCTTTATTGTTGGTGGCTCTCATATGCTGGAGGCATTTGCACTACCGGGGCTTCAGAGTGTTATTGTGTATGGCTTTGCAGGTCAAGTCTTCTGGATGTTTAGTGGGTTAGCACTATTGATCTTTGTAGGATACGCAAACCACGTACGCAATCTGGCTCCGGGAATGGCAGGAGGCCTTTCTCATACTGGCCTTACTGGTGCGTGTACAGCTGGTGATTTTGGTAATACCGCAGCATCCCGCGCGCCAATTATGATTAACATTCCTTTTGTGGGACACATCTTTGTGTTCACCATACTGGCAGCAAGTGCAGAGGCTGGTACGCTGATGACACATTGGACGCTTCCATTACTGCTTGTTGGAGCGGTCTTCGTTGTGTTGTCATTAAGGAACCTGCGTAAAGCGAACGGATGTGAGAGCACCGAGGTAAAAGGCCTTATGCAGTTCTCTCTGGGCTGGCAAATTATGGCAGTGTTTGGCAGCTTCACGATTCTGGCGTTCGCTGGTATGTCTTTGGAACACGCATCAATGGCGGCATCTTCAGGCCTGTCGCATTTTGGCCTATTTGCCGCAGTGCAGGAAGGGATGTTTGGTGCAACAGCTGCGAGCCTGATTACTTTTACCTTCGCAATGACATTTCTGGTTCATCCACTGGTATTCAGTATGTTTGGTAAAGCAGCGGAAAATGGTGGTCAGATGGCTAAGAATCTGGCGCTAACCTTTGCGATTCTAGGCCTGACCGGAGTGATATACGCTATCTATCTAGTGTAAATAAAAAAGGTGGGGTGCGTATTTGTAGCACCTTGCCTGTATTTTCAGAGTCTATCTATAAAGATTTACAACTAGCCAAGCGAGAACTAATCTTAAATAGTAGCTGGCAAGGTCGTCGATTATGATAAACACAACTTCAAAGTCAGATAAAAACTTCTCTGCACTCCTCAGCGCAATACCTGACAGAGTGTTTGTGATTTCTTCTGAAGGCGTATTTTTAGATGTATTTGGTGGGTCAGATACGAATGTCGTGTACTCATCAAGTAAAGTTCTGGGCATGTCTTTTAATGATTTGTTTCCAACAGCAACTTCATCAAAGTTTCAAAAGGTGGTTCTGAAAACCATAGAAACTCAGTCTACACAACAGTTTATCTATCACTTTGATCCTGAGAACTTCCCTCCTCTGCCAGATGGTATAAGGCCGACTACAACTCAATGGTATGAGAGCCGTGTCCATCCGCTTCCTGAAGAATACAAAAATAAAAATGCCGTTATCTGGGTTGTCCGAAATATTACCGATTCAGAAGAGCTAAAACGAAAGTTAAAGCGTCATGCAACTATAGATGACCTGACTGGTGTAATGAATAGGCGTTCTTTTTTAGATTCTGCTGAGCGTGCTCTTAGTTCAATGAACCGCTTTGGGGAACAAGCCTCTCTTTTGATGTTAGATATCGATAACTTTAAGAGCGTCAATGACGTATACGGGCACCATGTAGGTGATCAAGTCATTCGGGGAGTGGCATATATTCTTATCGACCATGTTAGAGACATAGATATTATTGGCAGATTGGGTGGTGAAGAGTTTTCCATCATTCTACCCCACACAGATGAGAAAGAAGCTTCTCATGTCGCAGATAGGATCTGCACAGAAGTAAGAAACACCTGCTTCGAAGATACGTCTCCACCGCTTAATACGACCATCAGTATTGGCGTAACAGAAATACAAAACTCTGATGACGAGATAAAGCACGTTCTAAAAAGAGCTGACAAGGCACTCTATTTCGCGAAAAACACCAATAAAGATAAGTTTGTACTCTATTCTGATTTACAGAAACCAGCTAAAGAGTTCAAAGTTTAACTTGTTTACAATTCCACGTGAGAAGTTAAGTCCATTAGACACAGTTAATATATGATCGTTCTTGATTTTCACCTCATTTACTTGCCTTCACTAGGCTAACACTAGCGTTGTCCAACAAACCTATCATTTACTCCAAAAATCACAACCAAAGGTAGATAACATAGCCTTATTTTTTAAATTGGACTCAGATCTCAGTATTAACCACCAAATGTGATTGACATCACATTAAATCAATCGAATTGACTTAGATCAATTTAAATTCACCTTAACCCGTCCAGTATCCCGCCGTTTATTTGCAACACAACACAAGTGAGGATGTATGTCTAATCAACCAGCGGAACGCAAGGTAACTATTGGTAGTTACCTTGCTTTAGCTTTCGCTATTGTTTTTTTCTCGGGCTTTATGAAATCTACTGAGTGGTATGGTGTATTTGACTTTACGACACTAAATGGCTCTTTTGGTAACGTTGTTCATTCAGTAAACGAGACCGCTGATGGCGTAGAAGCCGCAACGACAAGCTTCCGTGGTAAAGGTGGTACGGGTGCACGCGATGGTTTTATTTTCGCTCTTACTCTGATTCCAACAGTCATGTTTGCCTTGGGCATGATTAACGTTCTCGAACATTATGGCGCGTTAGATGCAGCTCGTAAGCTCCTTACACCACTACTTAGACCACTAATGGGTGTTCCGGGAACAACAGGCTTAGCACTAATAGCTTCCCTTCAAAGTGCCGATGCCGGTGGCGCAATGACCAGACAATTAAAAGATGAAGGTCAGCTTACAAAAAGAGAGACAGACGTGTTCACTATGTTCCAGTTCACTGGTGGTGCGATGATAGTGAACTTTTTCTCATCGGGTGCCGTTCTATTCACACTGACCGATCACAATGGAGAACTTGCCGTTCACTCACCTATTGGTCTGGCAGTTGTAATCATGTTCGCATTTAAAATCATTGGTGCAAACCTATTCCGTGTTTACCTCAATGTCACCGAGGGCAAAGCAAAAAAACAGAAAGACAACGCTCAGAAAGCTGAAAAAGGTATCGCATAATGAATCAGGCTAAAGCTAAGAAACCAATGGTTACGGATATTTTTGTTGAAGGTGCCAAAAAAGGCTGGGCTATCGCGACATCATCAACGGTTCCAAATGTCCTAATGGCATTCGTACTTATTCACGGTTTAAAAATAACAGGGATGTTAGCTATGATCGGTGCTGCTTGTGAGCCAGTTATGGGGATTTTCGGCCTGCCTGGTGAAGCGGCAACCGTTCTTGTTAGTTCATGGATGTCTATGGGTGGTGCTATCGGTGTCGTTATTACACTGTTCGACCAAGGCCTGCTCAATGGTGACCATATCGCAATTCTCGCTCCAGCCATCTACCTGATGGGTTCTCAAATCCAGTATATGGGACGAATTCTCGGTCCTATTGGAACTGAATCACGTTACATTCCAGCGATGGTTATCATCTCCATCCTAAACGCTTGTGGTGCGATGTTTATTATGAATATTTTAGTGTAGGAATTGGACATGAACTTTTCTCTTAATACATATCTGGATGAGCTTCGTCCTGTCATCGATGTAGACTGTGGCACCTTTACTCTAGATGGAAATAAGGCAGTAGCAGATTACTTTGAGTCGCTATATAACAACATGCGTGGCTGGAACGTACAACGAGTTGATTGCGGTGCCGCAGGTGTTGGCCTTGAGGTAAGAAACAAACCTGACACAAACGATATCGACGTAATGTTTGTGGGTCATTTGGATACCGTATTTCCTAAAGGTACGGCAGCAGAACGCCCGATGACTTTCGACAACGAAAAAGCATATGGTCCAGGTGTGTCTGACATGAAATCCGGCCTGCTTAATGTTGTTTATGCCCTTCGAAACGCAGACCAAGAGGCTTTGGATAAACTTTCTATCTGTGTATGTATGAACCCTGATGAAGAAACGGGTTCGCACTACTCTGTTGACTGGATTGAATCAGTGGCGAAAAAAGCCAAGCATGTACTGGTTGCTGAAGCCGCACGTGCAGATGGTAGCCTTGTTAAAGCACGAAAAGGTCTGGCTCAATACACCCTTAAGTTTTCGGGTGTCGCAGCCCACGCAGGTAACGATCCACAAAGCGGTCGAAGCGCCATTACTGAAATGGCAAACTGGATCCTTGCTATCAACAATATGAATAGCTTTGATACGGGTACGACGCTCAATGTTGGCGTTGTCGCTGGAGGGGCTGTCGCTAACGTAGTACCGGATTCTGCAGAGGCTATTCTTGACGTTCGATTTTGGGAGAATGCTGAGTATGATCAGGTAGATACTCAGTTAAATACTCTCACTTCAACACCGTTCATTGATGGCGTTACCATCTCGATTGAAAGAACGGCATACAAGCCATCTATGGTACCAACTGACAAAACCAAAGTACTCATGGCTATGGTTGAGGAGGCAGGGCAAGAGTTAAATATCCCAATCACGTGGCAAGAGGTTGGTGGCGGCTCGGATGCTAACTTTACTGCGTTTATCGGGGCACCGACATTGGACGGCCTTGGTCCTGCTGGCGCTGGATTCCATAGTGAAGCTGAATATTTATTACTTGAGTCTATTGAACCAAGGATCAAATTGCTGATCTCATTACTGAATAAAATTGCTGAACAAAATTACTGAGAAGCAATCGAAGTTGAGCGCAGTAAAAAACGAAAAGGAGCCAACGTTTTGTTGGCTCCTTTCTTTTATATCATCAAATGATCTAGTTTATTGCTGGCTCTGGGACTGCAGTTCTTGCCTCTTAATTTCCCGATAGCGACGCATTACGTCACTTTTTGGATGATACTCTTCAATCAGCCGCTCTAACTCACCATTGTTTCTAAGTTTTTGATAGGAGTTGATCAGCGCATCAACCACTTTTTGTGATGTTTTCTTACTTGCAACAACCCATAAATACTTTGATAGGGCATCGACTCGAAGTACAGGTTGATACTCTTCCGGATTCTCTCCGTATTGCTCCATTCGGTAATAAAAGCTCGATGCTACTAAGGGAGCATAATCTACCCTATTCGCTTTTAATAGCTTGATGGCTCTTCGCCCATAAGTAACCGACAAAATATCTTTAACATCATTTTCGATAAGGTAATCTTCAAATGCTCCACCAGCCTGAGCACCAAACCTAAATTCTTTTATATCTTCTAATGTTTCTGGTTTTATGTTTGGTCCACTTTGGTGTTTATATAAAATCACATCATAGGGTGATACTTCACCTATCCAGTGATATTGAGGCTCCCTTGAAGGTGTTCTTGAGATAGAAAAAAACAGTACGTTTTCTTTATTTAAAGATGCACTTATTGCTCGTTTCCAGGGAACAAAATTGATTTCACCTACCGACATAGGTTCACTTTTAGACGCATCTTCGACAAGTAGTTTTAGGAAATCAATAACATACCCTTTATACTCGCCATCAACCTGAACCTGTAGCGCAGGAAACTCTTCCGTATATAAATCCAATGTCGTGACATCAGCAGCATGACTTCCATTTATTAATGCTGAAGAAAGACAAGTCAATAATGCCAATTTGCGCACTTTATTTAACATTCCCACTAGCGTTGTATTCCTTAAGCTAAGAGCTAAAGTTTATTAGTAATTTCTAATCGTTAATGTTAGCTATTATATGCAAAGGATAGAACACTTTGTCGTAATATAAATCAAGTTTATTCAAATGAGTGCTGTACTTCAGAATACAGAAGTAACAAATGTTAGAGCGAAAAAGATTATGTGAAGTGTAAAAAAGCCGGCATGAAAGCCGGCTTAGTATTCTTATAAGAAGTGGAAAGTAGCTGAAACGCTAAATTGTTCGATGTTGTCTTCACCATCGATTTCATAAACATTGTAGCCGGCACCTACAGCCAGAGGACCAAATAAGAAGTATTCTGCACCTATGCCGTACATGATGTCTGTACCATCTTTATTGATTGCTCCACGCTCCAGATCCCATTTATGCAGACCGCCACGAGCATAAATGTGTAGAGGTCCCAAATCGATGCTAGGACGAACGGCAAAAAACGTTGAAGTAACGTCGGTATCAATACCCGGAGTTAACTGGAATGAACCATGATCAGTATAACCCGCTTCCAGGCCAATAAACGGCAGAATACCAGTACCAACATGGACACTTGCTGCGGTTGAAGAATCACCACCCATGTCTGACTGACCAAACATAGCACCACCATAAAGTAGTGAGTCCGCTGCGGCTGTATTTGCCATACCTACAAGCGCCAGTGCTAAGAGTGTCTTTTTCATACCTTACCTTCTTTGTCGTATAAGGGAGGCAATGCGTTACCACTTTGCCCCCAAATGTATAAGTTGTTTTTAATTATGCAATATTCGCGCCTACAATGCATCCATTGCATTTTTTATTCGCTTATCTGAAACCGGATAGGGTGTGCCGAGTTGCTGAGCAAAGTAGCTCACTCGCAGCTCTTCAATCATCCAACGAACTTCTCGTATTGCCTCCGGTATTTCAACACCCTTTGGAATCTTATTAAGAAGTTCTTTGTAATCTTTAGTGATTGCTTCAATTTTTAACATGTGCAATCGATCTTTATTTGGATCAATCGGCAATTTCTCCATTCTGCGCTCAATTGCTTTCATGTATCTGAGTATGTCAGGAAGCTTTTTCCAGCCACACTCAGTCGCAAACCCTTTAAATATTAGACTTTTTATCTGAGCCTGAATGTCAGAAAGAGCGAAAGCCATTGTAAAATCAACCTTTCCTTTGAGCTTTTTGTTGATGCTAAATGCAGTAGTCAAAATAGTTTCAACCTGCTTAGCAATATCGACAACCGTGTCTCCAAGCTCTGCCCTTACATGCTCTTTCAGCTTTTCAAATTCTTCTGACTGCCAGACGATACCACCCTTTTCTTCAATAAGCTTATCAACACCACATGCAATGCAGTCGTCAATCAAATCAAGAACTTTCCCATATGGGTTGAAATAGAGCCCAAGTTTCGATTTGTTCGGCAAATTCGAATGCAAATACTTTATTGGAGAAGGAACATTAAGAAGCACTAGCCTGCGCTGACCAGCCTTCATCGCTGATACTTGCTCTTGTTCCGTTTCAAATAGCTTAATCTCAACACTATCTTTGCCATCAACAATCGCAGGATAGGCTTTAACATCAAAGCCGCCACGTTTCTGCTTGTACACTCTAGGAAGCTCACCGAAGCTCCATGTGTGCAGATCTTTCTGTTCAATATCATCATCCGCCACTTGCGACAACGTTTGTTGAACCTTGTCCTTTAAGCTCTCTTTCAGCTCATAAAGATCTTTGTTTTCCTTAAGCTTACGATTTCGATGATCGACAGCTCTGAAGGTCACTTTAAGATGCTCGGGAACCTGCTCCAGTTTCCAGTCTTCTCTCAGTACTTCTACTCCCGACATTCTTCGAAGCTCTTTCTCTAAAGAGTCCAGTAATGGTGCTTCCATTGCAGTAGCACGAGCCAAAAATGCATCTGCATAGTTTGGGGCTGGAACAAAATTACGCCGTATTGGTTTCGGTAACGATTTAATCAGAGACACAATCAACTCTTGACGCAAACCAGGGATCTGCCAGTCAAAGCCTGCTGGCTCTATCTGATTAAGAATTGGCAACGGAATATGAACAGTGACACCATCATTGTCATCACCCGGCTCAAACTGGTAACTCAGTTTAAGTTTCAAACCACTCTGATGCCAAAAGTTAGGGTAATCAAGCTCTGTAACATGGCTTGCGTCCCCTTTAAACAGCATCTCTTTTTCGAAATTGAGTAACTCTTTGTTATCTTTAGAAGCCTTCTTCCACCAAGTATCAAAGTGACGTCCGGAAACCACTTCTGTGTCGACGCGCTGATCATAAAAATCAAACAGATCATCGTCATCAACAAGAATGTCACGACGACGAGATTTATGCTCCAGCTCTTCAACTTCACGCAATAGCTTCTGGTTCTGTTTAAAGAAGTGATGCTTGGTTTCCCACTCGCCTTCAACCATTGCGCTACGAATAAAGATCTCACGGCTGATGACGGAATCTATCGCTCCATAGTTAGTCAGACGCTTAGGGACAACCGGAATGCCATAAATGGTCACCTTTTCGTACGCCATTACCGCAGCACGCTTTTTAGACCAGTGCGGTTCACTGTAACTTCGCTTAATAAGATGAGATGCCAATGGCTCAATCCACTCAGGCTGAATCTTGGCAACAATGCGTCCCCATAGCTTGGACGTTTCCACTAGTTCCGCAGCGATCACCCATTTAGGTTGCTTCTTGAATAGACCAGACGCCGGGAAGATCTGAAAACGCGCATTTCGGGCGCCCTGATACTCATTCTTCTCCTGGTCTTTCATACCGATATGGGAAAGCAGACCAACGAGCAAAGAACTATGAACGCCCTGATAACTACCGGGTTCGTCATTGAGCTTAGTATCTAACTCTCGCATAACCTGATGAATCTGGAAGTAAACATCCTGCCATTCACGAATACGCAGATAGTTCAGATAGTCCTGCTTACACTGTTTACGGAACTGGTTGCCTGACAGTGCCTTTTGCTGCTTCTGAATGTAATTCCACAAGTTTACAAACGTCAGGAAATCTGACTCCTCATGGAAGAATCGACGATGCTTATCATCTGATGATTGCTGCTTATCCGAAGGTCTTTCTCTCGGGTCCTGAATTGACAACGCAGAAGCGATTATCATGACCTCTTTCAAACATCCATTTTTCGGTGCTTCAATCACCATCCTTGCCAGTCTTGGGTCGATAGGCAGGCGTGAAAGCTTGCGGCCAATTCCTGTAAGGCGTTTTTTAGGGTCTTTCGCTTTATCATTGATAGCACCCAGTTCTTCCAGAAGACGAACGCCATCTTGAATATTTCGCTTGTCAGGCGCTTCAACAAACGGGAATGCCTGAATATCGCCAAGACCAAGCGCTGTCATCTGCAAGATAACCGATGCTAAGTTGGTTCTCAGAATTTCCGGGTCAGTAAACTCAGGGCGAGAGAGGAAATCATCTTCGGAGTAAAGACGAATACAGATGCCCTCTTCCACTCGACCACATCGACCTTTACGCTGATTTGCACTTGCCTGAGAAACGGGCTCAATTGGAAGGCGCTGAACCTTAGTTCGGTAACTATAACGACTAATACGCGCTGTACCAGGGTCGATAACGTACTTGATACCAGGAACAGTTAACGAGGTCTCAGCAACGTTGGTTGCCAAAACAATACGTCTACCTGCATGTGGTTGGAAGATTTTATTTTGTTCACCCGCAGACAATCTTGCATATAGTGGAACTATTTCAGTATCACGAAGATTTCGTTTACCAAGTGCATCAGCCGTATCTCTGATCTCTCGCTCACCATTCATAAAGATCAGGATGTCGCCTAAGCCTTCTTCACAAAGCTCGTCTACCGCCTCAAAAATCCCTTCAAGCATATCGCGATCATCTGCGTCATCACTGCTTAATGGGCGGTAGCGGGTTTCCACCGGGTAAGTTCTGCCTGATACCTCAATAATAGGCGCATTGTTGAAGTGTTTAGAAAATCGTTCCGGGTCAATCGTCGCGGACGTGATAATAACCTTGAGATCCGGTCTTCTTGGCAACAGCTCTTTCAGATATCCCAAAATGAAATCGATGTTCAGTGAACGCTCATGCGCTTCATCGATAATAATAGTGTCATATTGATTTAGGTATCTGTCGTGCTGAATCTCTGCCAGTAAGATACCGTCGGTCATCAGTTTGATTTGAGTATTATCCGAAATCTGGTCGTTAAAACGAACTTTATAACCGACAAACTCACCGAGTTTGGTCTTCATCTCTTCAGCAATACGATTCGCTACAGAACGTGCTGCCAACCTTCTTGGCTGAGTATGACCAATCAAACCAAATTTTCCACGTCCTAGTTCTGTACAAATCTTAGGAAGCTGTGTGGTTTTACCTGAACCCGTTTCACCCGCAACGATAACAACCTGGTTTTCTTCAATGGCTTTAGCAATATCGTCGCGCTTTTGGCTGACAGGTAAGATTTCTGGATATTCAATTGTTGGTACTTGCTGGCTGCGCTCTTGCACTACCATCATAGACTTCGCGATATCCAACGCGATGTCATCAAAAACGGCATTTCTTGACTCTGCGTTCTTTATTTTACTTGCACCATGAATGCGTTTCTGGAATCGAAAACGATCGCGAATCATGCACTCGTTAAGTGCTTTACGCAATTTTGAAGGCGTATTTGCTGCCTGTGGCTCGTTCTTTGAGCCTTGCTGTGACTTAGTCAAAGCTTTACCTATGCTCTCTTTAAAAATTGCGGCGATTGTATCATAGGAACTTTAAATGCCCAGAATTCATAGTCCAATCGCGCGTTTTCAATAATAAATACTTAATCTTTAAGGTTAACTACCGATAAAATAGGACAATATTTTTTTAAAGTAAGTACACAGTGAAAACATCCGAACTTAAAGCCTTTCTCGAAATGCTTCCTGAAAACAAAGATCCAGACGTAGTGACTGGAGAAGAGTGGCTTCCCGAACGATTACTTGATGTGTCCTATGATGGTGAAATGGTTCATCTTAACTTTGACAATGCACCAGACGAAAATGCCGGAGACGAAGAGGCAAGAGGCTTTGTAGAGCACGAGATTGATATGCTCAGAGATAAGATAGAAGTATTAATGGAAGCCTCTCATGACCCTAAAACCAAAGCCGAGATATTCTTGCGGTTGTTTGTTATGAGTCATGAAAAGAGCAGTTCTGAAGTCGTCGAAATTCTGGAAGACCCAGAAAGCTGGACGAACTAGAAAAGCCCCTGAACGATCGCACTGCTACCACTGATAAAACAGAGTCCCAAAGCGAAAATTCGAATCCACTCTTTTGGTATCCGGTTAACACACAGCCTGGCTAACCGGTACCCAAGCCACACAGCTGGAATTAGCGGCAAGCTTATATACAGATGATGCATGGTGAAATGCCCCATCACCACCAGCACAACAATAGACAAGATAGAACTGAACAGGAAGAAGGCCGATAAGTTTCCGCGTAACGAATTTGCTTCCTGGTGCTGCAACAACAACGCCATTGGAGGGCCACCAATACCTGAACTGGTTCCCATTAAACCAGACATTAAACCCGCTATTGCCATACGGTTAGACGTAGGTTCGAGCCTAAAAGGTAACAATGAAATACCTAAAGCGATAAGCACCAAAGCACCAAGCCAGAGAGAAAGAAACTTAGCTGAAACAATACTGAGCAGAAGACCTCCCGCAATGGAGCCGGGGATCCGCCAGAGAATCGCAACCTTTAACCCTCCCACAGATATATCCTGTCGATATTTCAGTGCATTCATCACCGACACAACAAAGCCAGCCACACATATAGGGCCAGGAACATACTCTGGCGCCATTGGATAAAGAAGCGGTGCAGCGACAATCGCCAAACCAAACCCTATGGCACTTTGTACAAAGCTTCCAAGCAGGAAAATACCCATTGCAAGCAAAGTCACCATATCTATCTCAAACATCGGCTTATTGATCCTATATCCATGACGGCCAAACTCGTAAACAAAGTTTGCGAACGTAAATTTTTGTAATGATTAGCTTGTAAATTGTGTCATTGGCTACAATGTATTGATGAACAAGATGTAACCGAGAAGTCCTATGATTCAATCTATAGCTAACCTGTTTAAACAGGTTTTAGACGGAAATGACCTGTCAGGCAGTGAACTGAACAACCCTAACCTGGCGATTGCTGCACTTTTGTGTGAAGTGTCAAAAGCCGATTATGAGGTCGATGTTTCAGAAAACATAGCCAAACGAAAACTTGTTCAACATCTTACAGGCATTAGTGAAATTGAAGCAACGGCCTTGCTCGCCGAGGCGGAAGATAAAGTTAAGCAATCCGCATCACTTTACGACTTCACCTCTCACTTAAGAGAGCTAGAGCAAGACAAACGATATGAGCTGGTAAAAGCCATGTGGGAAGTTGCGAATGCAGACGGCGTAATCGACCCGATGGAAGATGCCGTTATCCGTAAAGTAGCAGAGCTCCTGTACGTTGATCACAGCGAATTTATTCGCGCGAAGTTATCTGTGGTCGATAAATAACATCATTTGGACGCACACAAATCATCTTAGCGCCCATCTTTGATAATCATTACCCGTTAGTTGATCGCTTATCAGCGATATATGAGAAATCAAAGAGGGCGGATAGCCACGGTTAAATGTGTAGTCGGTAATCACCGCACTACCGCGGCGTAGGCATTCGCCACCGTGGCTCTGAATAAAACGGTAAACCATGGTAGCGGAAGAGGCACTTGAGGTCTCAATCTTATAAACACTATTCATAATCTTACCCCTGACAATTGATGTTATCTGATGGTAAAAATGATAGTGAAAACGTTCCTCTAAGTTTATCCGAAATATTACTAGCTGGCTGAGTAACATTTACCAGTTAAAGCATCGTCAGAGCCAGTTTAGCCAAATTGTAGGCATCAACATAACCAGAGTGTTGGCGGCCCTCCCACTCAATGCCCTTCTGTTCCTGGGCAGCACGATGTCCGATACGTTTATCTTTCAACCGATTTTGAATTCGATACAGAGTTGCCAAATTAAGAAACTCATTGAAAGGCATCTCTATGCCTTTGTCTTTGCATTCCTCAGACAGAATCAAATCATCCCGGCCCCAAGAGGCAAAAATTTTATTTGGACCACCAAAGTTTTTTACTATCGACTTAATCACGTCTTGTAGCGGACGACCCTGTTTTTCAATTTTCTTAGGCGTAATGCCTGTCAGCTCTGCACAAAAAAGTGACACCTGATCTTTTTCGGGTTTTACGTAATACTGAGCACGCTTAACTATCTCACCCTTTGCGAGATCAATTTCAGCCAACCCTACTTCGATGATTTCTCCTGTCGTGCCTTTGCCGTCTACATTCCAGCAACACATCTCCAAATCGAAGCAAACAACCCGGTTATAGTTCATGCCAACCCTTAAATAGAAAATCAGAATCGCGAATTTTATAGGACTAAAATGACAATGCAAATTTTCAGAGAAATTTAAAATACGTTCTCAACAGTTAAACTTCAGGTACAATAGGCCTTAAAATACTTGAAATTCATACCAATAATCCCAATTCTTAAACCCATACAAGTCATCAGATTCAAAAGCTAGCCGATGCTTGCTTAAAATTTTACCAAAGAGAGCAATTTATGAACTTTGATTTGAACCTTATTCCTACAACGTTAGATATGTATCACGCTGCTCTTGGCGGTGCTGCAGTTTTATTTCTGCTGATTTCTCTTTTCAAAAAGGCAAAAATTGTCGAAAAAGAGGTCGAAGTACCGGTAGAGAAAATTGTTGAAGTGGAAAAGCCGGTTGAAAAAATAGTCGAAGTTGAAGTAGAAAAAATTGTAGAAATAGAAAAAGTCGTGGAAAAGGTGGTTGAAGTAGAAACCAAGCTAAAAACGGCATCAACAGACTCTGCGATGCAGTTGCTTGCTATTATGCAGCAAGAATCTCGCTTAATTGATTTCCTAAAAGAAGATCTTACTGACTTCTCAGATGAAGAAGTTGGTGCTGCTGCTCGTGTCATTCACAGTGGCGGTCAAAAGATCCTTACTGATTACGTAACACTTTCCAATATCCGAACAGAAGACGAAGAATCCCGTATCCAGATTGAAGAAGGCTTTGACCCACAATCTGTACGCCTTACAGGCAACGTGACCGGCCAGGCGCCGTTCAATGGCACACTAATTCACAAAGGCTGGAAAGCAGAAGAGATCAAGCTACCGAAAGTATCGGAGAGTTTTGACCCTTCAATTATTGCTCCAGCAGAGGTAGAGCTTTAATGGATTTACACAACGCAAAATACAGTGTCGGTATCGATTTAGGCACAACACACTGCGTATTGTCTTATACAGAATTACACCAGGAAGAAGCGAAAGTGCAGACTTTTGCGGTCCCTCAACTCACCGCTCCCGGACAGGTTGAAGAGCGCTCACAGCTGGGATCATTCCTTTATCAACCTCATGAGCATGAAATGGGCTCAGGTTCACGCACACTGCCGTGGACAGAGACACCAAACGCACTTGTCGGTGCGATCGCAAGAAATCTGGGTGGAAAAACACCACTTCGCTTGGTCTCAAGTGCAAAATCTTGGTTGTGCCATGGCGGAGTTAACCGACATGAAGCATTCCTTCCGTTTGGGAGCCCAGACGAAATTGAAAAAGTGTCGCCTTTACGTGCAACAGAACTTTATCTGGAGCACCTGAAAGAGGCATGGAATCACAAGAACCCTGAACACCGACTGGAAGATCAGGAAATTACCATTACTGTACCTGCATCGTTTGACCCGGCGGCTCGCGATCTTACTGCTGAAGCCGCACGCAACGTTGGTCTTCATCACCTAACACTGCTTGAAGAGCCACAGGCTGCACTTTATAGCTGGATCAACAATAGCCACGAAGAGTGGCGCAGTCAGGTTGAAGTGGGCGATGTCGTACTTGTCGTGGATATCGGTGGTGGTACTACCGACCTTTCACTTGTCGCAGTCACTGAAGAAGAAGGTAACCTGAACCTAAACCGTGTTGCGGTTGGTGAACATATTCTTCTCGGTGGTGACAATATGGACCTTGCACTTGCCTACCGTCTGAAAATGAAGATGGCGCAAGAAGGCAAAGACCTGCAACCATGGCAAATTCAGGCAATCACACAAGCATGTCGTGATGCAAAAGAGAAGTTATTAGACGATCCAGATACGCACTCAGTACCAATTGTGGTACCAAGCCGTGGTTCAAAACTACTCGGTGCAACACTGAAAACTGAACTGACTAAGCAAGAAGTTGAGCAAACTCTCGTTGATGGCTTCTTCCCTCAGGTTCAGATACAGGAACACCCGGTACAGAACACCCGTAGCGCTCTGACTCAAATGGGTCTTCCATACGCTCAGGACGCTGGTATCACTCGTCATATTGCTGGCTTCTTGTGTAAGCAATCTAACTCCACTCAGGATGTGTTTTCTGGTATGTTCGGCGAACAAGCTCAGCCAGAATTTATAAAACCGACGGCAATACTATTCAACGGGGGTGTTTTGAAATCCACACTGCTTGAAGAACGCCTGACATCGGTAATTAATAGCTGGATTACTCAAACTGGTGGTAATGAAGCGAAGAAACTAAGCGGTTTCGATCTTGATCTTGCAGTTGCAAACGGTGCCTCTTACTACGGCTCTGTTCGTCAAGGCAAAGGGGTACGTATTCGCGGTGGTATCGCAAGCAGTTACTATGTCGGTATCGAAAGCTCTATGCCTGCTATCCCTGGTATGGCTCCTCCAATGGAAGCAATATGCGTTGCACCATTTGGAATGGAAGAAGGCTCTTCAGAACAAGTTCAGGATCGCGAATTTGGTTTGGTTATTGGCCAACCTGTACAGTTCCAGTTTTATGGTTCTACTGTACGTCGAGAAGATTTGGCAGGTACTCACCTTGATTACTGGAAGCCGGAAGAGCTTGAAGAGTTACCCGAAATTCAAGTAACACTCGATGCGACAGATGGCCGAAAAGTTGGTGAAATTGTACCAGTTACACTAGCCTCACGAGTCACAGAGCTTGGTACCCTTTATCTTGAAGCGGTTGCTTCTGATAATGGACAGAAGTGGCACGTCGAATTTGATGTACGAGAAAGCGCATGATCGCATCGCGCTACCTAGTCGGCATTGACCTAGGCACGACAAATATTGTCGTCGCCTACTGTGAGCTAGGGGAAGAACTGAAGACCGCACCGGTCAATATTTTTGAAATTGACCAGCTAATCGGTCCCGGTGAAGTTGTCCGTAAACCTCTGCTCCCTTCTTTCCGTTTTCACCCGGCTGTCAATCAACTGGGTGAGAATGACCTTGTTCTACCGTGGGAAAACACCACTGTAGAAGGTGATATCAAAAACTCAGTTATTGGCGAATGGGCTAGAGAGCTTGGAGCCAAGATTGAAGGCCGACAGGTCTCTAGTGCAAAAAGTTGGTTGTCTCATCAGGCAGTAGACCGCGAATCTGATATTTTGCCTTGGGTGTCAGGACATGATGTCGATAAGGTATCACCGGTAATAGCCACGGCTAGCTATCTGAATCATGTAAGACAATCCTGGAACCACCACAACCCGATCAATGTGCTGGAAAATCAGGATATCGTTATTACGGTGCCTGCCTCATTTGATGAGAGTGCTCGGAAGCTTACACTTGAGGCTGCGAAGCTTGCTGGATTAAACGATGTGTCTTTGCTGGAAGAACCACAGGCTGTTTGTTATGACTGGTATGCACGCCACTCTGATACTGCAAAGCAAGAGCTTCAAGACGTATCCTCCATTTTGGTTTGTGATGTGGGTGGTGGTACAACCGACCTTAGTTTGATTGAAGCGAAATTAAATGAGGATGAACTTTCTCTAAACCGTGTCGGTGTCGGTGAACACTTGATGCTGGGTGGTGATAACCTCGACCTGGCACTCGCGCACCTTGCCGAGCAGCGCTTTTCGAGCTCGAAGAAGCTTAATGCTTCTGCCCTTTCCAAGTTAATTCAACAAACACGGAAGGCGAAGGAACAACTGCTTTCCAACACAGATATTGGTGATGTAAAAATTACCATGCTTGGCAGTGGTTCACGATTAATCGGTGGGTCCAAAAGCATACCGCTTTCCAAAGAAGAAGTTCACGGTATTGCACTGGATGGATTCTTCCCCATAACAAATCTCGACCAATTTCCCGATAAAAAGCGAAGCGCTGTTGTTGAGTTTGGTTTGCCATACGTTTCAGATCCTGCTGTTTCAAAACACATCGCTGAGTTTTTATCATTCCACCAGAATACTGACACAGATAAGAATCGTGTTCCTAAAGGACTACTCTTAAACGGTGGTGTTTTTAACAGTGACCTTGTCACGTCTAGAATCAAGCAGTTATTAGAAAACTGGCGGGGAGAAGAAGTTACCCTACTAGACAACCCCCACCCAGATCTCTCTGTTGCTTTTGGTGCAGTCGCTTATGGCAAAGCACGAAGAGGCGCTCAGTTAAAAATTGGCGGTGGTGCAGCCCGCTCCTACTTCCTTCAACTCCCTGAGAAAAAAGGATTAGGCAGCGCAGTTTGTTTGCTTGCGAAAGGAACGGAAGAAGGACAGGAAGTTCGCTTAACAGGAAGAAAGTTCGCGCTAACACTGGATGAGCCGGTTCGCTTTAATCTACTTACTTCAACCCACGATCGATTGAGCGACAACAAAAAACCGCAGAACGGCCTACTCACGAAAGTAGATGCGGATGTTTTCACACCGCTTCCACCTTATATCACAACTCTGGGTAGTCTGGTGGAAAGCGAAGGCGAACTGCACGCCAACCAAAAACAACGTGTGAATGTGCAACTGGCTTGCAAACTGACCGAAGTAGGCACACTAGAACTCGACTGCGTTAGTGTTGATGACGACTCTCAGAGATGGAACGTTGAGTTCGAAATTCGTAAGAAAGGTGAGCAGTTTGAGGAAGACGATCCTATTTCTCCTCAGTTGGAACAATCGTTATCTCTCATAAGCTCTGTTTACAGTGGAAATAAGAAATCCGCAGACTCAAAAACGATCAAAACATTAGTTAAAGAGCTGGAACGCAAGCTAGGTAAGCGTGACGAGTGGGATTTCCAAACCTCACGACAGCTTTTTGATGCCTTTGCCCGTGGACGTAAGCGCAGAAGACGCTCCGAGCAACATGAAAAAAACTGGTTAAGATTGGCTGGCTATACACTCCGCCCAGGATTTGGTGACCCAACGGATAACTGGCGTATGGAACAGGTCTGGAACGTCTATCAGCAAAATATTCAGTACCAAAATCATCAGGGTTGGAGTGACTGGTGGGTGTTCTGGCGCAGAGTCTCTGGAGGCCTTACACAAGAGCAGCAGGAAACTATCCTTGCCGATATCGCTAAGTATCTGCATCCGGGGTCTTTACGCAACGCTAAAGTTGCTAAAGAGTCTCAGGAGAAAGGTTATGAGGCGATGGTAAGACTAGCGGCCTCATTAGAAAATCTTGATGTTGAGGATAAGGTGCTTCTTTCAACCTGGTTCCTGAATAAAGCGACTTCTCAAGCACAGCATGCTCAGGCTCACTGGTGGGCTTTAGGTCGATTGGCTTCTCGTTCACTTATGTACGGTAGCCAACACTCGGTTATTCCAAGAGAACAAGTTGAGCACTGGTTACCACAACTGCTAGAACAGAACTGGAACAAAGAGCCCATCGTTGGCTTTGCAGCCGTAATGATGTGCCGTAGAACCGGCGATCGATTATTTGACGTGTCTGATGAATTACGCAAGCAAGTCATTGAAAAACTTGGTTCTAGCAAGGTTCCGGCTTCATGGGTGACTCTGGTACAGGAAGTGAAAGAACTCGATAGCTCTGATACTAAGAGAGCTTACGGTGACGCGTTACCTAATGGTCTGCTACTCATTCACGAATAGCAAAATAAACAGTACACTGACAAAAAGGACACCTTAATTGGTGTCCTTTTCTATTTCTAAAGCTAATCTCTTTTCCCGATACTAACCTTACCTTTCGAATTAAACCATAGCGCTTCTTTGCGTCTGCGGCCGATAAGAATAGGGCCATCATCGTAAAACAAAAAGTTTTTCCAGCAGCGTTTGAAGACTGACCATTTGGTTTCGACAATGTTGTATTTCTCGTAACAGAAAAATACGGTTACATCGTCCTGCCAATCGATATGATCCAAAACCTCTTGTGGCATCATCTCGTCATCAGATTCCCATTCAACAGACCAATCCGCTTCTGTCACCCAGTTACCTTTCTTTGAGGGCCAGTCCTCTCTCGAGAACCTGTCTGCATCCGGACTCATTGCACTGATGTTCTGCTTCCAAAACTGGGCAGACCGAGCCTGAGACATAGGTTTTATCGCTTGTAAATCTTCTTCAGAAACAGGCATTGAGGAGTGGGTGAAAATCCACTTTCGATTGTATTCAGTAATGTCTATATAACTCATCTACACTTATCCGGTTTCCTGCTATGGCTTAAGCCAGCCTTTTTCTACTGCGTTATCAATCACTTCACTGGCAACAGACCACAGAGCTTGCGAACCATCTACAATGCGTCCATTAATATTAATTACCTGTTGTTTGGCAATGCCGTGCTCTACCCAACTTTGACCATCGTTATTGTAGTTCATCAAAATAGGAATGAGCCTATCCAGTGCTTTCGCAAATTTGGCTTCCGGGCTTTCAGCCTGTTCAAACTCAAGCCATATAGCTTTTAAATCATCAGCTTGATCGTCAGGCAGCATACCAAACAAACGTTCAGCTGCAGCAAGCTCTTTCTCTTCTTGCTCCTGTGATGCTACTGCATCGTAAACAAAAGTATCGCCTGCATCAATTTCAACAATATCATGCAGTAAAAGCATCTTAACGACTTTAGTTATATCAACGGGTTCATTGGCATGTTCTTCAAGCAAGATTGCCATCAATGCCACATGCCAACTGTGTTCTGCACTGTTTTCCAACCGTTTGTCGGCATCTTTTACTCTGGTTCTGCGAAGCACAGACTTGAGCTTATCCAACTCCATCAACAGTTCCAGTTGTTTCATCAACCTAGAATTCATCTATCTTTTCTCTTGCCAATTTTTATTAATCAGAGCCGTTATTTTGTGATCTTCCCACTTTCCATTAATGAGCAGGTAATCCTTCGCAAACCCTTCTTCGTGAAAGCCAACAGATTCTAATACGGCTGCACTTTTGAGATTCGAGGGCATATAGCTAGCGGTAATTCTATGCATATTCTGAGTAGCAAAAACCCACTCGCATGCTTTCTTTAGCGACTTACGCATGATTCCCCGGCCTTGTGCATGCTCATCCAATGAATATCCCACAAAGCAGTTGTGAAGAGGAAAACGGGTAATGTTACTAAACGATATGGTCCCGAGCATTTTGTCAGTCTCTTTATCGATGATCAGACAATAAAATCCCAGTCCCATCAGATGAAGCTCGCATAGCTTCACGAGTTTCTTTGCCCAGCCATACTCGGTATAAAAGTCTTCTTCCCTGTATGGCTCCCAGGGACAAAGGTGATCTCGATTGTTCCTAAAATACTCACTGATTCGTTTAGCATCATCCTTTTCAGCCAAACGAACAACAACTCCGTCCAACTCAAACTTAAGACGGCTCACTTTGATATCACGCCACATTATTGCTTCCTGATGTCATAATCACGCAACTTGTTGGCGATAGAGGTATGCGATACACCGAGCCTTTTCGCGAGTTTTCGACTGGATGGGAAAGATTGATAAAGCTTGTCCAGTATCTTAGCTTCATATTCTTTCATGATGTCATCCAATGAACCGTCAAGGTTTACCCCAATCGAGTTTGCAATCGCTGATTCAACCTTAGGCAACTGAAAGTGCTCAATAGTGAGTTCGTCGCCAAGCATTCGGGTCAAAGCACGAAGAACCATGTTATCGAGTTCCCGGATATTACCTGGCCATGGGTAGCTGGATAAACCTTCCATGAGCTCTTCTGTAAACTCTGGTTTATCAACACCTAACTGTTGACAATACTTAGTTGAAAATAGATCCAATAAAGCAGAGACATCGTTCGGACGCTCTCTCAGCGATGGAATCGAAAGCGTAAGTACGTTCAGTCGATAATAGAGGTCTTCACGAAATTCTTGTTGTTCGGTTAACTGGGCGAGATTTTGTTTTGTCGCAGCGATAACTCGCACATTGACGTGAATCTCATGCTCTTCCCCTACCCGACGGAAAGTACCGTCCTGCAAGAAGCGCAGTAGTTTGATTTGCAGATGCGGACTCATCTCCCCAATCTCATCAAGGAAAACCGTACCGCCATCAGCTTGTTCAAAGATGCCTTTGTGCTCTTCGTTTTGGTTAAAAGCACCCGCAGCATGACCAAAGAGCTCCGTCTCCGCAACATCATCAGGCATAGAAGCACAGCTCAACACGAGGAAAGGCATTTCAGAACGGTCTGAACGATTGTGGCACGCTCTTGCAAGCATCTCTTTACCGGTTCCCGTCTCTCCTTCTATCAACAAAGGTTGATCCATCATTGCCAGCTTTTTAGCTTGCGCAATTAAGGCCTTATGACGATTGGAAATTCCAACAAAATGCTCAAAGCCAAGGGTATTGTGCTCTGGCAAAAACTCGACTTCTCCCTTAACCGTTGCGCTTGCTCTTAGAGTAACCAAGGCACTAGCCAATACAGACTCTGTCGACGCTTCTCCCTTAATGTAAACAGGCATGATATCCATAACGTAATCCAGCCCATCAATAATGACTGTTTCACGATGCCTTGTTTTATCCCCTTCCAACCACTTTGAGAAGTTGAATGTAGAGATAAGATTGGAAACCTGCTCACCACTAAGCTCTCCTTTCTGCTTGGAGAAAAGTGCTTCTGCGGCATGATTACTTCTGTCCACTTGTCCTTTCAGGCTAATAGAAAGTACAGGTTCAGGCAGGTTATTCAGAATAGAAACCAGCTCAGTATTATGCCTTTCACTGGGCATAAACTGAATTTTACGAACGTCCGTAACACCGGAGATCTTCCGGATCTGAGACATGAGTTCACGGAATGTTTCAAAATCCAGCTCAGGGCAGTTGAGATAAATGATGCCAATAACATCAATCTCAATCCCTCTAAGGTCGATATTTCTCGATGCTAGTAGATCGAGTAGTTCGCGGGTAAGGCCTAATCTGTCTTCACATAAAACTTCAAGACGCACAGTGGTTCCTTTGAGGTGTCAGGAAAATTTTACACAAGTTTGTATGAAGCCTTACACATCGTCAAGGTATCCAACGCAAACTAATCATCTAATTGATTAGATTTTGTCTTTAAGTTTGAAGATCAGCTCTTTTCGTATCTCTCCCAGACGCACTCTATCCTCGTTTTTCCAAGGAATTGGGCGAAGCAAAGCCATCGCTCTGATACCTAATCGAGCGGTGAGAATACCGACACCAAAGCCTTGTGCAACTCTGGTTGACACTTTACCTGCCAGATCCATAGAGAGTAGATCCATACTTGCGTCAGTCGCAAGTTCAGTCGCTCCAGCTGCAGCCATGTTAACCAGTACGAGCTTGAACAGTTTGAGACGAGACCAATATCCGAGTTCAACACCGTAGATTTCACCCAATTGGTCAACCAACTTAAAGTTTCCCCATGCAATCAAAAGAATATCAGCAATGGCTAATGGGCTAACGGCAACCAATACCGCAGACTCGGTTGATAATCGAGCCACCAGCTTTTTCGCTTCCATATCCTGTTGGCGAATCACCATGGCATCGTACATTTCCAGCACTTCAGCATCGCTGTGGGAGCTGTTCACACTGTTGCGCCAGCGATCCAAGTGAGGATTCTCCGACGCAATCTCTGCTTCCTTTGCCAGAGACTCACAAAAGGCTCTACCTTTACCAACGCTGTCACTTTTTAAAAGCTCTTCACTCTGCTCATGTACCGAGAAGTGGTTTCTGAGCTTTCTCAACTTCCAGAGCTCTTTACCGATTGCACCAACACCTAAACCAGCAACCGTAGCCGCTAGTGCAGACCAGCCAACCGTTAGCCAGTCCGACGTTTGAACCGCAGTCACAACTGTGTCTACCGCTTGCCAGCCAAGAAGCCCAGCGAAAGATGTCAAAAGACCAGTGGAAAGCCAACGGCTCTTGGTTTTCGGCCTGATTATTTTTTCAAGCTGCTGCTCTGCTTCCGCTTCTTTCTCTTCAGAAAGTTCAGTGTGAACCGGAACAAACTTCTTTTCTTGTTCAAATTGAAGCTGAGCGGTTAGCTCGTTGTCGGAATCGTTTATCTCCGGAGCATCATTGAATACTTGTTTTGACTTAAACTCACTCATTTTAATTTATCTCCAATCAGGTACTCCAGAGCCTTATCTAATCTTAGGTGCTTACATGGCTGGCTCTGATCTCCGGGCATCGGTCTGAAGCTTGAAAACTCAAAACCCGCTTTATCCCAGTAATCTGCACTCGGTAACTTTTTAGGCACCTCTCCCGGATAAAGCGTCATAGCTTTTCCGTTTAGCATGTTGCCCTGAATTGCTGGAGAATTCTCTCCCTCACTCGATACAAAACCCGGTACCGTTGCTTGAATAGAAGCCATGCTAATACAGTTCATTTCAATATCTTCAAATGCCGCATGTTGCCATGATGGATGAACCAGTTGTTGCAACAAGGAGACCAAATTTGGATGTTGATCTGGTGTGACATGATCTGCCTTGGTAGCAGCAAAGAGCACTTTATCTATTTTGGGGGCGAATAATCGCTTTATCACTGAGCTTCTACCATAACGAAAGCTTTTCATTATCTGCTCTAGCGCGGATTTCATATCACTAAATGACTCATAGCCTACATTCAGCGGCTGAAGGCAATCAACCAAAACAATTTGTCGATCAAAAGTAGAGAAATGGTTTTTATAAAACGCCTTAACTACTTTCTTTTGGTATTCCTCATAGCGCGATTTCAACATTCGATATGCGCTTGTTTTCTCAGACTTAGATAAGCTTTCTGTATCACTATTTTCCAATAGAGGAAAAAACTGAAGCACTGGTGCTCCAGCCAGTTCACCAGGGAGTACAAAACGACCGGGTTGCACCCAGTGAAACCCTGCTTCTTTGCAGTCGTATAGGTACTGGGTGTAAAGTTCAGCGACAGATTGAATCGCTTTCTCATCGGCATCGTCCATTAAATCAATGTCACTTGCCGCTTCAATCCATTTCTCAGCTAGCTCTTTTCGCTTGCCTGTCATGCTGGCGAACTGTGTTTCAGACCACTCTTCATAACTCAGATCGAGTAGTGGAAGGTCAAGCAACCACTCTCCTGGGTAATCAATGATATCCAAATAAAGGGTCGATGTTTTTGTTAGAAGGCTTTTCGCTCCTTTCTGCGGCCGATACCTTATCGCGAGTCGAATTTCACTTACATCTCGTGTGGGCTCTGGCCAGTGCGGAGGTTCTGCATTGAGCGAATCCATGGCCTCATCGTAGGCGAATCGAGGTACCATCATGTTTGTTTGTGGTACACGTTTCGCCCCAATGAGCCTTTTATCCTGAGACACTTTTAACAATGGCAGGTTGTCATGAGTGGAAGAATAGACAAGTTGATTGACTAGTGAAGTGATAAACGCGGTCTTTCCTGCCCTGGACAGGCCCGTTACCGCCAGCCTTAAATGGCTATCCATCCCACGGTTAATAAGATCGTTAACTTCACGACGTATGTTCTTCATTACCTACCCTGTTTTCTTCTCAAACGTGATACAAGACTCACGAACCCATATTCTACATACAAAAACGGCCAGTAATAAACCGGCCGCTCGTAAATCTAAGTAAATTATTCGTCAGTCGAATAACTAATCATCTTCTATCAGTTTGTAAATGACAAACAGTGCTAACTCAAGAAGCAATGTACTTACGATAGAGATAACTACCCATGTTTCACTATAAATACCAATACCGTGCAAAATAGTATCGCGAATCAAGAAAAAGCCGATGATGATAGCAATCAGAAGCTGCACAACCTGAACAAAGCGAGGCATTTTTACTCCTTTTTATTGTTGATAGGGCATGCCCTAAGATCTATTGATCCAAAGTTAAGTTCCTAAATTATAACATTAGTTTGTAAAAACTAGCGCGGCAATCCGTTCATAACCTGCCGCGCTATGTCAAATTTAAGAAATTTATTCAGCTTCAGCGATTTTAACCTTCCAGGTATCAGGTCCTATCTGGTGCGCATTGGCGCCAGATGAGTCCACAGCTACCGTTACGGGCATGTCTTCCACTTCAAACTCGTAAATGGCTTCCATTCCCAGCTCTTCGAAAGCAACCACACGCGCTTTCTTAATCGCTTTAGCTACAAGGTAAGCTGCACCACCAACTGCCATCAAGTACACCGCTTTGTGTTTCTTGATGGATTCAATTGCAGCAGGCCCACGCTCAGCTTTACCAATCATTCCAGTTAAGCCAGTCTCAGATAGCATCATATCTGTAAACTTATCCATACGAGTGGAAGTCGTCGGACCTGCCGGACCCACAACTTCGTCTCCAACCGCATCAACTGGGCCTACGTAATAGATAAACTTGCCATTAAAATCGACGCCTTCTGGTAACCCTTCACCACTTTCCAACATGCTTTGGATACGTTTGTGCGCAGCATCACGACCAGTCAGAATTTTTCCTGATAGAAGAACCGTTTCACCTGTCTTCCATTCCTGCACATCTTCTTTGGTCACTTCGTCTAGATTCACACGACGAGTATTTTCGTCCGCTTCCCATGTAATCTCAGGCCAATCTTCCAGTTTTGGTGGCTTAAGATCAGCAGGACCCGTTCCATCAAGAGTAAAGTGTACGTGACGAGTCGCTGCACAGTTAGGGATCATACAAACAGGCTTGGATGCCGCATGTGTTGGTGCCGTTTTGATCTTGACATCAACAACTGTTGTCATGCCACCTAGTCCCTGAGCACCAATACCCAGCTTGTTTACGCGGTTGAAGATATCCAGCCTCAGCTCTTCTTCGGCATTTTGTGGGCCACGGTCAATAAGCTCCTGAATATCGATGTGTTCCATCAAAGATTCTTTTGCCAGTACTGCCGCTTTCTCTGCAGTACCGCCGATGCCAATACCCAGCATACCTGGAGGGCACCAGCCCGCTCCCATCAGTGGCACGGTTTTTTCAACCCATTCAGCAATATCATCGGATGGGTTTAGCATAACCATCTTGGTTTTGTTTTCAGAACCACCACCCTTGGCAGCAATCTGAACTTCGACTTTATCGCCTGGAACCATATCAATATGAACAACAGCAGGCGTGTTATCTTTGGTGTTCGTACGCTTACCTGCTGGGTCAGCAAGAACGGAAGCGCGTAATGGATTGTCCGGGTTGGTGTAAGCTTGTCTTACCCCTTCGTCAACCATTTGCTGAACAGTCAGGTCACTATCCCACTGAACCTGCATACCAATTTTAACAAAGCAAGTTACGATACCCGTATCCTGACATATAGGTCGGTGACCTTCTGCAGACATACGTGAGTTAATTAGAATTTGAGCGATAGCATCCTTAGCCGCCTGACTTTGCTCTTTTTCATAAGCTTTTTCCAAAGCTTTAACAAAATCGAGAGGATGATAGTAAGAAATGTACTGTAGGGCATCAGCAACACTACTGATGAGGTCCTGTTTCTGGATTACGGTCATTGCTTCCCTCTTATAGTTGTTGTTTTTGTTCTCATATATTCCTTCATGGAACCGAACAAGTTAGATGTTTAAAGCTAGATTTATGATACTCTTGCTCAGCATTGTGCGCTACGCAGTGTTTTAGGTTCCCTGTCACAGTTTATACAAATGAATAACAATCCAAATCACAAGTTAGAAATCCGAAACCTTGAGTACTCTTCTGAAATAGCGAATCAACTCTTCGCCCCTATTTCCCATATTCCATGGGCTATGCTCCTGCGTTCAGCGTCAGAAGAACACCCTGATAACCGCTACGATATCCTTGTGGCGAATCCCGTTGCGACTATCGAAACGTTGGGTGACATCAGTCACTTGCGCTCACCAAACTCAAAGGGAGAATCCTTCGAGGACCCGTTTACTCTGGTTGAACAATATATCGACAAATATTTGCCCAACCAAGAACCAGTAGAAGCGCTTCCATTTATTGGCGGGGCTTTGGGTTACTTCTCTTACGATTTAGGTCGTCGCGTAGAAAAACTTCCAGCTGATGCCATCCATGACATCGATGTACCAGACATGGCTATCGGTATCTATGACTGGGCACTGATTGTCGATCACAAATTGCAGCGCGCAACACTTGTCGGACTGAATATTGATTCAAAACACACCTGGTTAATGGACCAACAATTGTTCGCCCCTGAGCATGAGACACCATTCCAGCTTCAATCTGACTGGTGTTCTAACATGTTGGAGAAAGAATATCAGCAAAATATTGAATCTATTCATGAATATCTGCTTTCCGGTGACTGTTATCAGATAAACCTTACGCAAAGATTCTCAGCCAAATATCATGGTAATGAATGGGATGCCTATCTTAAATTAGAAAAAGCGAACAAGGCTCCATTCTCTGCTTTTATCAGAACAGAACATGGCGCGATTCTTAGCTTATCACCCGAAAGATTCCTTCAGTTAAATGAAGGCAAGATTGAAACAAAGCCAATCAAAGGTACCAGACCCAGACACTCAGAAGCAAAGAAGGACAGTCTGATAGCACTAGAGCTCCAAAATGCTGAAAAAGATCAGGCGGAAAATTTGATGATAGTCGACCTGCTTCGAAATGACATAGGCCGAGTGGCAAAAGCAGGTACCGTTAAAGTGCCGCATCTGTTTGAAATAGAGAGTTTTCCAGCGGTTCATCACCTGGTTAGCACAATAGAGGCTAAACTAGATATTAACTACAGTGCTTGCGACTTGCTCAGAGCCTGCTTCCCTGGAGGTTCAATTACTGGTGCTCCTAAAGTAAGAGCAATGGAAATTATCGAAGAACTGGAACCACACCGGAGAAGTGTTTATTGCGGCAGCATCGGCTATATCAGCCGTTGTGGAAAAATGGATTCAAGCATCACTATACGAACGCTTATCGCACATCAGCAGAAAATCTATGCTTGGGCCGGAGGAGGTATTGTTGCGGATAGTCAGTGGCAATCTGAATATCAGGAAACCTACGATAAGCTGAGTAAAATTCTTCCAATACTAAAACAAGGTGCATAAATGAATAAAAGTCAGTTTCTCTCAAGCTTTTTACTAAACCAACCTGTTGAGTATCACAGCGAGGGGCTTGAGCGAGTGGCTGGCTTTGATCGGGCAAAACTTCGAAATGCTGCTGTGCTCATTGGTTGCGTGGAAAGAGAAAACGGACTCAACGTTATTCTGACCAAAAGAGCGATACATTTGAGACATCACCCAGGCCAAATTAGTTTTCCCGGCGGAAAACAGGAGGAGGATGACTCGACACTCGCTGATACTGCAATACGTGAAGCCGAAGAAGAAATTGGCATTTCTGCATCTATGATAGAAGTGGTAGGCACCCTCCCCCCCCTGATCACTATTAGCCGATTCGATGTTACGCCTGTAATAGGATTGGTGTCACCGGATTATGAACCTGTCATTGATCCCAATGAAGTCGCTTCGGTGTTCGAGGTACCTGCATCACACCTGTTTGATATACAGCAACTTTATAGCCAGAAATTTAATATCAAGGGTGTTAACCATCGCGTATTTGCCATCCCCTATAAGCATCACTTCATCTGGGGAGTTACGGCTCAGATCATACAGGCGATGCAGCTTCAACTCTTGTACGAAAACCAACGCTAGCTCTAATACGGTTATTGATTTAAACTTGTTGTAAAACCAAAGTGTTAAAAGCGTGGTGAACCGGATGATCACAATCAGAAAAGCAAAATTAAAAGATTACTCAATACTGATGGACATGACGGTTTCGGAAGAACAGAAGCCTTATGTAACCAGCTTTTCAGATCTCTATCATGACCGTAAACCCGAACATGAGTTTTATGTGGTCAATCAAGGCTCTGAACTGGTCGGTTTTTTCATGCTGGACAAAGCCTACTCAAAAGAGTACACCTTCACCGAGCAAAAGGAGCTAGGTCTGCGTAACCTGGTCATCGATCAGAAACATCAAGGTAAAGGCTACGCGGTTGAAGCACTTAAGAAACTGTTCAATTACCTCTATGGCGCTTATCCGGACTACAATTCCCTTTGTCTGACGGTAAACAAGAAGAATCGCAATGCCTATAGCGCTTACGTCAAAGCTGGATTTCTCGATAGTGAAAAGATGTACTATGGTGGCGACGCCGGGCCACAACATATTCTGAGAAAGCGCATTGGATAACATGTTTAGCGACGGTTACATCCTTATCTACGCTTAATTCCTTACAAATTATCGAATATTTCATATTTTCTCTTGAAGCTATCTGTTTCACAGGTAATATTGCGCTTTGTATAAAAGTTTCGAGCCTCAAGAAGAGAACCAGAAGGTAATTTCTGCATCTGCTTCCTCTTAAGGTAAATAATCCCAATGGAGAACATTAATAACATGACTTACGCGCCTGTAACTGACGTGCTGAGCGGTAAATTAGCTGTAGACAGTGAAGTCACTGTACGCGGCTGGATTCGTTCACGTCGTGATTCCAAAGCCGGAATCTCTTTCCTTGCCATCTATGACGGCTCTTGTTTCGACCCGATTCAGGCCGTGGTCCCTAATGAACTGAATAATTACGAAAGCGAAGTACTTAAGCTAACTACAGGCTGCTCTGTAGAAGTAACGGGTAAAATCGTTGAGTCTCCGGCCAAAGGGCAGGACTTCGAACTTGCTGCGACGGCTGTGAAAGTGGTTGGTTGGGTTGAAGACGCAGATACTTACCCAATGGCAAAAACTCGTCATTCTATTGAGTATCTTCGTGAAGTCGCACACCTTCGCCCGCGTACTAACGTAATCGGTGCGGTTGCACGTGTTCGTAACTGTCTGTCTCAGGCAATTCACCGCTTCTACCACGAGCAAGGTTACTACTGGGTATCTGCTCCGCTGATCACTGCATCTGATGCAGAAGGCGCTGGTGAGATGTTCCGCGTTTCTACACTGGATATGGAAAACCTTCCTCGCACTGAAAAAGGCGACGTTGATTACAACGAAGACTTCTTTGGTAAAGAGACGTTCCTGACGGTATCTGGTCAACTTAACGCTGAAACGTATGCTTGTGCACTAAGCAAAGTTTATACTTTTGGCCCGACTTTCCGTGCTGAAAACTCAAACACCAGCCGCCACCTGGCGGAGTTCTGGATGGTTGAGCCTGAAGTGGCATTTGCTGATCTAGATGATGTGGCAAAGCTATCTGAAGATATGCTTAAGTACGTATTTAAAGCGGTTCTTGAAGAGCGTCGTGACGATCTTGAGTTCTTCGCTCAACGTATCAACAAAGACGCGATCACGCGCCTTGAGAAGTTTGTAGATTCAGACTTCGCTCAGGTTGATTACACAGATGCCATTCAGATTCTTCTTGATTCAGGTAAAGAGTTCGAGTTCCCTGTTGAATGGGGTATCGATATGTCTTCTGAGCATGAGCGTTACCTTGCTGAAGAGCACTTCAAAGCGCCAGTAATCGTGAAAAACTACCCTAAAGACATCAAAGCATTCTACATGCGTCTGAACGATGACGGTAAAACAGTAGCAGCAATGGATGTACTGGCACCTGGCATCGGTGAAATCATCGGTGGTTCTCAGCGTGAAGAGCGTCTGGATGTATTAGACAATCGCATGCGTGAAATTGGTATCGACCCAGAACACATGAACTGGTACCGCGACCTACGTCGTTACGGCACAGTTCCTCACTCTGGTTTCGGTCTTGGATTCGAGCGCCTGGTTTCTTACGTAACAGGTGTGGCTAACGTTCGTGACGTTATTCCATTCCCACGTACACCACGTAGCGCAAACTTCTAAGTTCAGCTTAAGACCTAACCTTTTATCAGAGTCGCTTTTAGCGGCTCTTTTTTTATCTTCTATTAGATCAATAAGTTCGAACCTAGAGCGACTTCTATTTAAATTCTTATAGCGCTTTTATGGCAGCCCAACTTCAAAGTATTTTAATTACTCATCTATTGATACGAAATTTTAAGTTATGATTTGTGGTCACATAGATATAGTTAACTAATAATAAAATAGAATTTCAGGTATCAGGCCAGTAACCATGATTAAAATGAAATACGATGCTCGACAAACTTTCCTCTTCTACCTGATCGCTGCAGTGTTATACGGAACTTATGGTGGCCGCGTCTGCCCCTTTCTTGCGACACTTACTTATGGCGACATCATGCTCCAAACCGGAGGCATCTTCACTGCTCTGTTCGCAGTGAGACACTACGCTTCCACAAAAGGCGGCTTTTTTGGTTTTAACAGCCTGGCGAAGCTAGACAGTATCTTGTTTTTTGCATTCAGCATTCCGTTAGCGATTTATTATTCCGTCGCCTACGAATTTCCTATCGACAGCAATGCCAAAGTTTTATTTGGCATGACCATCTTTGGGTTCCTGACCGGGTTTGTTTTAGAGTTAAAATCAAAGATCTTCCTACTGGATTCCATCGAAAACAACCTTGCCTCAGTGGAAAATGCTCAAGGTGAGCGTCAGTCGATGGTTAAACAAGCGATAACACTGGTCTTGGTACTTCTTATCTCTTTAACGGTTACTCTGACTATGATTGCAGTTAAAGACGTTTACTGGCTTCAGCACAATCCAATGTATCTATTGGATGGCTCTGGCCAAATTAGTGTGATCAAAGAGTTTATCTATATCTCGTCAGTTCTTATCGGATACTCGATTTACATCATGATGCTCTGGAGCACTTTGATGAAGAGGATTCTTTCGGGTCACGAAAGCGCCCTTGAACTGGTGACTGCCGGACAAATTTCTCAACGACTGCCTGTTTATTCAAATGATGAGCTGGGAGCCGTTGCATCAATGACAAACAACATGCTTGACTCACTTGAAGAGAGTCAGGATGAAATTCAGATCACCCGCGATGCTGCTATCATCGGCCTGTCTGCACTCGCTGAATCCCGCGACAATGAAACTGGTGCACATATTCTACGTACACAAGAGTACGTTAAAGCACTTGCAGAAGACATGTCGACCAATGACAAACATCGCGAGCTACTCAATCATAATTACATCGATCTGCTGTATAAGTCGGCTCCACTTCACGATGTCGGTAAAGTAGGCATACCTGACAGTGTTCTACTTAAGCCTGGAAAACTGACTGATGAAGAATTTGACACCATGAAACAGCATCCGAATATTGGTGCGGAAGCGCTGGCTATGGCCGAAGATCAGCTTGGTAGCAGTTCCTTCCTAAGGCTAGCGAGAGAAATCGCCCTAACCCACCACGAGAAATGGGATGGCTCGGGGTATCCAAACAAACTTTCCGGAGAAGAAATCCCGTTGTCAGGTCGCTTAATGGCTTTGGCTGATGTTTACGATGCCTTAATCTCGAAAAGAGTCTATAAACCTGCATTTAGTCATGAAAAGGCGAAGCAAATCATCTTAGAAGGTTCAGGTACTCACTTCGACCCAGAAGTGGTTGAGGCGTTCCTATCCGTCGAATCTAGCTTTGTAGATATCGCCGCTAGACATAAGGACAAGAGTGATAAAACTGAAGCTCAGGCTTGAGGTTCGTGAATTTTAAGTTCTTAATTATTTTTATCCATATTTTTGATGACTTAAGTTAGTAAATAACTGACTTAAGTCATGATCTCTTTCCAAATTAAAATAAATTCAACTTTTGTGTTTTTTAGCGGTTGTCACAAACTGTTCATACAGGTATAAATACCAGAGTTACCGTTATTAACACATGGATGAATGTATTATGTTTGAAAAAGTCGCTGCTGCTCCGGCAGATCCAATCATGGGCCTTACTGAGGCATTTAAAAATGACCCTCGCGCTGAGAAGATTAACCTTGGTGCTGGTATCTACAAAGACGAGCAAGGTACTACCCCTGTTCTGGCTACTGTTAAAAAAGCAGAAGCAGCACTTTTAGAAACAGAAAAAACAAAATCATACCTAACCATCGAAGGTACAGCTGAGTACGGACTAGCGGTTCAAAAGCTGCTATTCGGTGCAGATGCAGAAATCATTGCTTCTAAGCGCGCTAAAACAGCACAAGCACCTGGTGGTACTGGTGCACTGCGCGTTGCAGGTGAATTTATCAAACGCCAGTTAGGTGCCCCTCGTTTATGGATGAGCAACCCAACTTGGGCAAACCACAATGGTGTGTTTACTGCAGCTGGACTTGAAACGCTTCAGTACACTTACTACAACGCTGAAACTAAAGAGAAAGATTTCGATGCAATGGTCGCTGATCTACAAAACGCTCAGCCTGGTGACGTAATCCTTCTGCACGGATGCTGTCACAACCCAACAGGTATCGACCCAACACCGGAAGAGTGGGAAACTCTGGCTAAGCTATGTGCTGAAAAGTCATTACTTCCACTATTCGACTTTGCGTATCAAGGTTTTGCTACTGGCGTTGAAGAAGATGCGAAAGGCTTACGTATCTTTGCTCAGCACAATAAAGAAATGCTTATCGCGAGCTCTTTCTCTAAAAACTTCGGCCTTTACAACGAGCGCGTTGGTGCATTTACATTAGTTGCAGAAGATCAGGGCGTTGCTGTTACAGCATTCTCACAAGTTAAAGCAATTATCCGTTCTGTTTACTCTAACCCACCAGCACACGGTAGTGCCGTTGTAACTCATATCCTGAACAGCCCTGAGCTTCGCGCGGAATGGGAAGAAGAAGTTGCAGAAATGCGTGTACGCATCAAAGAGATGCGTGAGTTGTTCGTAGCGACACTGAAAGAAGAAGGTGTTGAAGCGGACTTTAGCTTTATCGAGCGCCAGAACGGTATGTTCTCTTTCTCTGGTCTGACAAAAGATCAGGTAGAAAAACTGAAGAGCGAATTCGGTATCTATATCGTAGGTTCAGGTCGTATCAGCGTTGCCGGCATGACAAAAGCAAACATGGGCCCACTGTGTAAAGGTATTGCTGCGGTTCTATAATAGCCGTACCTGAACAGATGAAAGCCAGCTTATCTTATGAGCTGGCTTTTTTGTTTTTAAATACTTATTTCTGCCGGTAAGCAACTAAGTCTTTAATTCTGACTATAATGTTTGAATTTTTTTTCTGGTTGTATGTAACTGCCTATTTTTGGTTCTGGCACATTTCTGGACAAAAGTCATTTAACGGTCAGAGGCAGAATCTACCCTTCGGATAAGTTTTAGTACTGAAAAATGCAGTGCTAGGCTCTTTGTCGAGATGTTGTCCGTGAACGATTATGGACAGTTTCGTGCATCGCTGGTTTTGCCAACAAGTTCGTTTTATACACATTAAAAAGACAAGTATTCTATTAAGAACGAATGCATGAAATATGTTTCGGCATACATCTATAAGCTGATCTATTCCGGGACTCAATTACTCTATAGTTCCCTACCTAAGTATATGATTTTATCTTGCTTAGTTAACATATAAGTACATGACTCGTTGATAACGTGGCAATCAGGATTGACCAAAGATATTCTTGTTATAGGAAAATAACTCCCTTACTCGTGGGAAGTATCGTTGACCAAATCCATCTTCTAAATCTTTTTAAGTCAATTGATTAGTTTATTTTACTAGCATTATCCAATCGTCTAAATGGCAGTGCTCATACTGTTATTTGAGGAAAATTAAGTGTTTTATCCGAAAACTTTTACATATATAATTAGCAACATGTTGTCACTATGGGTGCATTCACAGTTTACCGGATAAAAGTATGCCAAAAACAGAAACTGGAGAGATCTTTACAAAAGCTATTTGGGAGATTTTTCGGCTAAATGGATTATTAACGATAGAAGGAGATCAACTCGCTAAAGAATTTGGTCTCAGTAGTGCACGATGGAAAGTCATGGGTGCGATTGTAAGAACCGAAGGCCCACTGACAGTTCCACAAATAGGCCGGAAAATCGGCCAGAGCCGTCAAGCCGTTCAAAGACTAGTTAACGCAATGAAAAAAGATGGTTTGTTGTTGGTAGAAAAAAACCCAAACCACAAAACATCTAGCCTTATAGGTTTAACTGAGAAAGGGTTTTGTATTTACCAATCGCTATATATCAAACAGCTTTCGTGGGCTCAAGAAGGGGCGAGAAAACTTTCCAGAGATGAGTTAGAGCTCACTCTGACAACACTAAAAAAGTATTAACCTTCATCCAGTTGAAGAAATACTATTCTACAGCAAAGCCAATCTAACATTCCGTAGAAAACTCTGTGCTTCTCAGTGGGTGAGACAGATATAAAATCAGGTCATCAATCTCTTCGAGAGACATTTGTTCAGAATCATCAAGCTCACAATAATCAGCAATAATTTTGCTATATAGCTTCCAGTGTTGAACTTCCATATTTTTAACAAATCTTTGGCTGATTCCAGACAATAACGTTAAGTTTGCACCTGTGTAGCAGCTTGAAATGAGTATCCATTTTAAGTCGAGCATACTCTCACCAAAGTGTGAGTTCATTTCATCAAACCTACAAAGAATCGGCGAAATAACTTTTGTAGCTTCACCAACTTCACCTCTGAAAGGATTTTCAAGATGGTCAAGAATACGCATCGCTTCTGACATATATTTTATCGGTATGGGGTAGCGAATTAACAGCGCAATGACATGCACAGAAAACAAGTATACTTTCTTTTTGGAACACTTTTCTTTTTGTAGGTACGCATCCAGTGCCCTCACTTCTTCAACCATGTAGGCATAAATGTAATCACCGATGTCTAACCAAAGTTGTTCTTTGCTTCCAAAATGGTGCGAAATGCAACTATGCGCAACCATGCTAGCCTGGCTAATTTTTCTTATACTTGTTACTTCATAACCTTTTTCGCAAAACAACTGGATAGCCGACATTAATATTTGCTCTTTAGTTTGGTGGCTCTCTTCTAGGCTTCTCTTTCCTCGAGTTCTTCTTTGCATATGAGTAACGTTACTTATTGTCATAACGTTCATTCATTAAATCGTGTGTAGATGGGTTACGATTTATGTTGTCTGGATTCCAAACATATACTGGAGCAGAAGCTGCGCAGTCATTGCACACTACATGCATCTCTTTGTTGACACAGCCCCATGCTGATTGCAAGGATTCGATGGATAGATTATTACTTCCACAAAAAGGACAAGGTCTACACTTCATAATCGGCCTCATTAAACTAGTATTTTGTACTTTCAAATAGAATTAATTGAGAACTCAGCAAAATAGCTGTATCGATGTAACACTAAGTTCGTACAATCCAGAGCCATGATTGACTCTGGATTTGGGTTATTGTTTTGGGACTTATTTAGCAAGTATGTCTAATGGTTCGACTTGGGATTCAGGGAAAGACTTAATACCAAACAAGAAAGTATACGCAACAGGCAGAACCACTAATGTCAACAAAGAGGAAAACCCTAAACCAAATATAATGGTTATTGCCATTGAGCTAAAAAAGGCATCGTTTATCAACGGAAGCATACCAAGCATCGTTGTTATTGCTGCCATTAATACGGGACGTACACGACTGACAGAAGAATCAATCACGGCCAAATAAGCGTCTTTACCTGAAGCCAGTTCGACATTAATTTGGTCAACAAGTACGATACCATTTTTTATCACCATTCCAGTTAAACTAAGTAAGCCTAGTAGCGCCATAAAGCTAAATGGAGCGTTAAACAGAAGCAATCCAGCTACCATTCCGATGATGGCCAATGGGACCGTGAACCAAATGACCAATGGTTGACGAACAGAGTTAAATAAGAGTACTGTAATGATAAACATCACTAAATAGCCTGCAGGTAGAGAGCCAAATACGGAAACTTTCGCCTCCATAGAGGTTTCGTATTCTCCACCCCACTCAAGCTCATAACCATCTGGCAATTCGATACTTTCCACATTGTGCCTAATCTTTTTCAACACTGAATCTGCAGTCTCTCCACTAGAAAGCTCCGGATCTGAAAATACAGAAATCATGCGCTTACGATCACGTCGGATTATCAAAGGGTCTTCCCATTGAGTATCAAACCCTGATACAAGTTGCTCCATTGGGACAAATGCGTTCGACTTAGTGCTCCATACTTGTAACTTCCACATGCTGTCAGCGTCCAGGCGTTCATCCTTAGGAGCTCTAGCTACGATAGGCAGCAAATGACTCGTTTCACGATATGTACCAACTGTTTTACCACTGAAGTTCACTAACAACGCATTATCTATATCTTGTTTGCTAATGCCTGCTTCCCTCGCTTGAGCTTCAGAAATACTAGGTCGAACAAGACTTACCTTGTTTCGCCATGTATGCCGAATGTTATCAGCAGTAGGTTCTGCATCAAAAATGGCTTTTGCCTTAGCGGCAAGACTGCGTAAAACCTGTGGGTCATCACCATAAAATCTTGCTTCCAGTTTTGCTGCAGGAGTGGGTCCATTTTCAAGGCGTTTTATTCTAAACTGAGCCTCTGGGAAGTTTTCTCGCAAGTGGCTTTGTATCAGGGGCAGCTTTTGTACGATGGTTTCAAGGCTATCCATTTCAACTAACACCTGAGCATACGCGGCATAACCTTTTTCTGGAACATATGGCAAAACAAAGCGTTGCATTCCCTGACCAATGACCGAAGTGAGGGACAAAATTCCAAGATTCTGATCTTTATTGGCTACCAATAGTTTCGTCTCCAAAGAAGAAATAAATTCCTCAGTGGCTAATATGTCGGTACTTTCTGGTAGCCAAACATCAACAAAAAATACCGGGGTATTTGATGCTGGAAAAAACACATTTTTGATGAGTCCAAAATTCATAACGGATGCGACAAGAGCAGCAATGATCAATGCGATTGTGAGGCCCCTGAATCGAACCGCAAGTTTCAAGAATGCTCTATACAAGGTGAAAAACCAGCCTTTATACGGATCAACCTGAGTTAAGTCTCCGTTTTCAGTATCAGTCTGCTCTTTAAACAATGTGTGACAAATGAATGGTGTCAGCGTCATAGCCGTGATCCAACTGATAAACAGTGAAATCATGAGTACTTTGAATAGCGAGTTACAGAACTCTCCTGCACCTGTTTCCGATAGCCCTATAGGAGCGAAAGCGATAATGGCGATGATTGTTGCCCCTAATAAGGGCCATTGTGTTTGCTTTACAACCGACATGGCAGCCTGTAAACGGGTTTGTCCACGTTGCAAACCAATCAAAATGCCTTCCGTAACCACGATAGCGTTATCAACTAACATGCCCAAAGCAATAATTAACGCACCAAGAGAGATAATTTGAAGCTGAATCCCCATGATGTTCATGATGATGAATGTACCTAAAATGGTTAACAGCAGTACCGTGCCCATCAACAATCCAGAGCGAACACCCATGAACACAAGTAATACGACAATCACGATGCCTACAGAAGCGGCTAGATTCAACAGAAAACCTTGAATCGTGTTATCAACCATTTTACTTTGGTTGTAGACCGTATCTAACTGAACCCCAATAGGTCTATTTTCATCAAGTTCCAAAAGTCGTTGTTCAACTAACTCTCCGACTTCTACGACATTGACACCGGTACCAAATGAAATACCCATGGAAATGGCTTTCTTACCATTAGCATGATAAAGCACTGAAGGAGTTTCAGTCAGAGACTTATAAACTTTAGCAATGTCACCAAGATAAACGAGTTCACTACTTCCCGGGGGACTGACGAGTAAACGCTCCATTTCTTCAACACTCTGGAATTCTCCAGTTGGATGAATTCGAACGCGATTCTTACCAACAAGTACGCTGCCGGCATTAGACACCACGTTCTGGCTGGTTATCAACCCATAAATATAGTTTTGGTCCAAACCTAATGCAGTGAGTTTTTGTTGTGAGATCTCAACTACGATTTGATCTGGGATCATACCTGCGACAGACACTTTCTTAACACCAGGAACCAGTACCAACTCTCGCCTCAAAAAGTCAGCGTAGTTTTGTAGCTCACGATAGCTATAACCCTCTCCGTAAATATTGAAAAGAATGCCGTATACATCACCAAAGTCATCAATTACTTTTGGGGGCATCGAACCAGTAGGCAACTCTCTCGACTTGTCATTTACTTTACGTCGAACCTCATCCCAAACTTGTGGAAGATCAGATTTATCGTAATTATCTTTTATCGTTACCTCTATTTGAGACAAACCAGCGCTGTTAATAGACGTAATATGCTTAACAGCATCAAGTTGCTGGATGGCATCTTCAAGCTTTAAGGTCACCTCTTCTTCGACTTGTTCTGCACTTGCACCAGGGTAGCTTGTTATCACCAAGGCGTTTTTAATCGTAAACTCAGGAAATTCCAATTGTCCTAGTCCAAAAAAAGCACCACTACCTCCTATCAACAAGAGTAAGGCAAACATCCAGCTAACCACTTTGTGGCGAATCGTGTACTCGGCAATGTTCATATATTACACTCCACGTTCCCATTTAAGTGGTTTGACTCGCATTCCCTCTTTTAGGTGCTGAACCCCAACTGCAACAACCTGATCTCCCGGACTAATACCGTTGAGCACTTCGATTCCATTTGATCGAACCTGGCCTAACGTGACAACAGATGAGTTCACGGTTCCTGTACTGTTATCAAATAGCCAAACTATGCTCTCTGCACTGTTATCACTCATTCCAATTGCCGATGCAGGTAGAACCATAGTACCCATGGAGAAATTAGTGGATGAAAAATCAATACTTAGCTCTGCACTCATGCCTGGTAAAGCGTCAAATTCCTCCGGTTGCTTCAAGACAAAAGCCGTCTTATAAGATTGCGTTCCAGAGCTGACTTGGGTGGAAGACTCTTTAAAAGTAACGGGGTAAGACATGCTCGGATAAGCCGTAAACTTTACACTTGGACTAAACTTAATACCCGACTTTAGCTTGGCGTTTACTTCTTGTACAAATGATTCGGGTACTTGGATAACCACATCTACAACGTCGTTTCGATGCAGTGACAAAATCGTCTGGCCGGCCTGAACGGTTTGATAGTTATCAATGATTCGACTAGCGACCACACCGCTGAACGGCGCGAGCAACTTAGTGTAACTTAGTTGATCTCGAGCACTAGCAAGGTTAGCTTGAGCGGATTTTAACTTGGCTTTTGCCGTGTCGTATTCTGCTTTTGAGATTAGTTTTTTTGTATACAGTTCTTTCTTGCGTCGATAATCAGCGTCAGATAGCTCGAAGTCAGCTTCTCTGAGAAGTAAATTATTTTTTGCGTCGCGACTATCGAGCTCTGCAAGTACATTGCCCTTGCTCACTTCTTGGCCTTCCAACAGTGGGAGTGTGGTTAGCTCTCCAGATATACGAAAAGCAAGATCCGCTTTCTGGTTTGCTTCTATTCTGGCAGGAAAACTGCGTCGATGAGGGTTAATCAGGTTGTCCGCTTTTATCAACTTCACTGGTCTAACGAGGTCGATGTTTTTCTGGGTATCTGATGGATTGCATCCTAATAAACTAGTAGCTGATAAAGTTAATAGTAATGCAATATTAGATAGCTTCATTATAAGCTCTCCGTAAGGGTTGAATAATAAACATTAACTTGGTTGCAACGATATCTAATAGAGAAGTAAGTTGGCTTATAGCTTCTTATCCCTAATTATTGCGGTTAATATTTCGTAATTATTTCTTTGTTGTTCTTCGATAGTAGGAGCATTTATATCAATTGAGTTATTAACGAATGGAGAAAGCAGTAAGTTAATAAAAGTACTCATTTGGCTATTGATATTTTTCCTTTCATCAAATGAAAAATAGCGGTCATGTTTTATCACCTTCTGTATAGAGTGATAAAAATACTCACGAATATGCTTTACTGATTCCAGATAGTTTTCATCATCCAGTGTGTTCCCTGTTAGTCTTACAATCAGTGCTATCGTTTCGACGTCTTTTGATGCGTCAATAAAACACTTTTGTATGATGCTCCCGGGTACGGAAGGCACATCTTGGCTTATTACACGCTGTATCCGAACATTAAATCCTTCTAGTTGCTCTTGAAGCATAGCCTGAATTAGTCCGTCCTTATTGCCGAAGTAGTAACGAATAAGCGAAACGTTAAAACCAGAACTATCAGATATAAGTCGAGTGGTAATTTGAACTCTGTTTTTTGATAAGCACAGCAATTTAGTTGCGTTTAGAATTTCATTTCTTGAGTTTATTTTCCCACAAGGCCTTCCAGCACTTCTAATTTGGTTTTTAACATTCATAAAATCTGACTTTTGATTTTATTGATCTTTGGCTTTGCCAAACCACATTTTAGAGAACAAATTATCTTTAACGATAAATTGGTGGTATAGAGCTGCTAAAATATGAAATGCGACCATTACAACAAGCACTTTAGTTAGAACTCCGTGAACTCTGCGTATAGGTAAATCCGAAAGTGACTCTGGTAAAGTGGTACCCTGTTGCAATACAGATTGCATGTCTATTTGAATCGCGGTGCCAACTCCGGTTAGAACAACGCCAAATACAGTAATGTATAATAGGTTGTGAAAAACTCTTGCTGTTTTATCCAACGTTTTTAACTCATCGTTGTTACCTGTTGATGAGAGAAAAATCTTAAGCAGGACTCGAGCAAAAAAGGCACCTCCAATGAACATACCTGCTACCATGTGTACCGCTAGTCGATCCACCTTCAAGTCCAGATCATTGGACAATGAAGCAATATCATTCCCCATATATAAAGCGACGAATAAAGCAATGGCCAGTAACCAATGCAATACAACAATAACCGGTGAATATCTCTTCATAACAGGCTCCTTATTCGCTTGTTATTTGTAAGATATAATCAATTGCGCTGTTAATGTCTTCATCAGTACACTTTGAGCACCCTCCCTTCAGTTCGTGATCATTTAGTCCGTTCATGACAATGTCACGCATCTCGTCATGGGTGTGTCGTCCATGATATTTACCCCAGGCCTCTTTATCATTCACATCCGGAGCGCCAGAGACCCATCCTTTAAATCCACCGGTATGACAAGACTGGCAAACTTTCTCAAAAGTCGCATTTTTAGCAACTCCCGGGGCACTAATGGCCAATAGAAGTGCAGTTACAAGTACGCGTATATTGTTTGTTCTATTCATCATAATGACTCTCAGGCTTTTGCTTTCTTTGGGTTAAATTTTTGTCCATCTCGGATATTCATAACCATCAGGCTCAAGTTGGTGAGTCCTGCGAGCAACTCCATCGCTTGGACAATGTAAAACTTGGTATCAAAACTGCCTGCTTCCGCCCATTGATTGAGTAGTATCGCGGCAGGAATAAGAATGAGGAGGCCGTTTGCTGCAATAATCGGCATACGCTTTTTCTTTCTGTCAATCACTCGCCCCTTTCTTTGTTTGGCCATAGAAGAACCTGTCGCCCCAGCAACAGCGATTGCTGGTACAAGAATATAAAGGCCAGGAAATACAATTAATGCCTTAATCTGGCGGATAGAGTCCATTGAACCAAACAACTCAACGATGAGTGTTGAACTAAAAAAAGTAGCAATGCATAACGTAGCGATAACTGCAGCAATTTTATGAACTAAGGGTTTCATACGTATCTCCAGAAGAGTATAATTGGCAACATGCTGTCAATTATAGACCCATTGACAACATGGTGTCAATTTTAATTTGGCAATATGTTGTCACTTATTAATCGGAAATGAATTATGTCGACAAAAACTAATGGTGAGATATTCACACAGGTTGTTTTAGAAATTTTTAAAGTGAGTGGAATGCTAAACGCTGAGGGTGATGCACTGACAAAGGAGTTTGGTTTAAGTAGTGCTCGATGGAAAGTGATGGGGGCAATTGTTAAATCAAATGCTGCATTAACAGTGCCTCAAATAGGACGCACAATGGGTCAAAGCCGACAGGCGACACAACGAATTGTTGATGTAATGACAAAAGATGGGATGCTCTTACAAGTTGACAACCCTCATCACAAAAAAGCTAAGCTAGTAGATTTAACAGAAGAAGGTCGTCGAGTATACGATCAGCTAGATATCAAGCAATTTGCGTGGGCCGCCAAAGGGGCAGAAGATATAACAACAAGTGAGTTAGAAATCACACTAGCGACACTGGAAAAAATGGCACATCATTTCAGTGACTGATGGCGGTACCCTCACATAGGGACTTAAGGGCTTCTAGTGCTGACTTTTTAAAATCTGAGCGGCCACCAAAATGACCGCTCAATTAAGTGTGTGGACGTGAGATATGGAGCATCGTTAATTCGTTAGCAAGCCATAAATCATCATGGTCATCTTTGTGTTGTTGATATAAAACCAACTCCATTCATTGTATTTCTCTAGTGGCTTTTGTTTTAGAATTTCTTCTAAGTTCATTCCTTTGTCAATCATAGATTTAATACTATTTTTTGCCCCGGTTAACATATCGATACCAGCTTTGATATCAGCCTTTGTTGCTAGCGTTCCATGTCCTGGAATAATTTTCGTATCATCATCACCTAAATCTAGAATTAAATACTGTCCCGCGATAAACCGGTCGATATCTCCACCATTTCTTAAATCAATATTCGGAAATATATTTTTAAATACCATGTCTCCTGCATGAATAACATTGGCTTCAGGAAAGTAAATAATAATATCACTGTCGGTATGAGCATCAGGTATAGTGATGAGCTCAATTGTCTGGCCATTCAGGTGTAGTGATGTTTTATCTGTAATAGCAACGTGAGGGAGCCCTTTCTTGTTAAATTTCTCGTCCTTCAACAGTGCTTTTCTAGTGTTTTCATGAGCAATGATAGTCGCGCCTTTCTCTGCAAAAACGAAGTTTCCTGCAAGATGGTCAGCATGAATGTGTGTATTAATGACGAAATCGACTTCTCGACCAGCCACTTTTTCAACCGCTTCCAAAGTCACGTTAGCCGCCTTTTTTAGCCCGCTATCAATAAGCAGAACACCCTCATCGCCAACTAGGAGACCCAAATTGCCTCCCGGGTTTCCACTTTTGCCTTGCAACATGTAGATACCATGTCCCAAATCGGTTGATTTCCAGGAGTCGTCGCCAGATGGCATTGAAATGCCACTATAAGCAAACGACTTTGCGACCAGGGTTAACGTTAATATAGTACCAAAAATAATTTTCATCATAACGATCAAGCTCCTATTAATGGGTTACTAAGTTGAGCACTCAGAAGCCAATGTTAATCGATTTACTACTGAATGTTTACATTGACAACATGATTACATTTTGACACAATACTGTCAAAACAGAACTCACTAGTAGAACCGATTTGGTTAAGCAAACTGAGTCGAAAATGAGAAATGTTCTTACTAGAATAAAATGGTTCATGCTAGGGCTAGGTCACTCTTTGGCGATTTGCCAATAACTATTATTAATTAATAGATAAGTTGTGGTACTACAAATATGCTAACTCCATTGATTCTAAAAGCTCTGTTGCTTTATTTTCTGACTAGTTCAGTTTTTGCAAATGTTTCAATACAAAGCACTTTGATTTTGAGTCACTCGATGCAAACGGATTCATCTAGGATGAGTCGCGCGCTACAGATGATTCAAGCGTTGGAACAACGTTCTAATATCAAATTTACCCTTCAATCTTTTCCCAGTAAACGAAGTTTGCATTACGCCAATATTGGCAAAGTCGATGGTATTTTCGCTAGATTGAAGACATTAAAACTTGACCCAAGGTATTCAAACTTGCTGCTTGTTGATGCTCCTTGGATGGAAGACGAGTTGGTTGTCATTTCGAAAAAAGAAAATAGCATTGAGGTGAGCGATTGGGCCGATTTGGTAGGTTATGACATCTGTTACTTAAGAGGCACGTTAGTCGTTGAGCGTCAGTTACAATCCTATCCTTTTACGGCCTACCCTTTAAGTAAAGATATTCACGCAGTCAAAAAAGTTCACGCTTCTCATTGCAAATTCCTAGTTACGTGGTTAGCACACCTTTCACCAGCAGCGCTATCTTTTATCCAAGAAAACTCGTTACAAGTTGGAGCATCCTTAGCTTCATTCAAGGGGTATATGTACATCCACAGAAAACATGAACATCTTCTTCCTCTATTGCAAGACGCACTCGTTAATATGGAGAGAGAAGGTGTGAGAGCGAGCATTTTTCTAAACCCCTCTAAAAATTAGTACGCTGATCCAAATTAAACAGAAATTTAAGGCTCGCAATCGTTCAGTTCTTTAGTTCCTTGGTTAACACCGAGCAAACCACGTGTGCCATAGCCATACCTAGATTAATTTATGAACCTGACTTTAAGCAGAAGTTGCATCAATACTATAGATTATTTCTCAACACGGCATTGACACCATGATTCCAATATGACAACATATTGCCAAGTTAACATGAGCGCTACATAGTATATGCATCCAGTTAACATGAATCACATACCGATCAACAACACATACGGAGAGCAATGTCATGCGAATCATCAATCTAGTCGCGACCAGTATACTAATGAGTGGCGTATTGTTACTAAATTTGGCCCATGCGAATCAAGGTCAGGTTAACCACGATAACAACTCTGCAGTTACGCTGATTAACCCATTCATCGTTCCAGTCAATAAGTTAGATGAAACCATCGCGATGTGGGAAAAAGCGCGAGATTTCTTACAACAACAACCTGGTTATATCTCGACTGAACTACATCAGGCTATCTCTACCGACTCCGAATACCAGTTAATAAACGTGGCTAAATGGAAAAGCGCAAAGGAATTTAAAGCAGCAACGAAGAAAATGCATGCCAGTGGAGAGATCCCTAAAATTGATGGAGTTAAATATCGACCAGGTCTATACAAAGTTATAAGAAAAGATTAGTTCCTAAACTATGTCATTTAGTTCGAAGCAATGATGGCTTCGTAGAAAGCCTTTTCAGATAAATACTACTAGTGTCAGTTATATACAACTCAACAGACTTGAGAGAGTAAAGATATGTATCTTCGTCCATTATCAATGCTAACGGCATTTTGTCTTTTAGCTACGTTTTCAAGCTCTTCATATTCTGAAGACTTCGGTGTGAGATTAGAGTGGAACATTGAGAACAAAAATGAGGTTCTGTCTGATATTCCAAATCAGAAATTGTCATTCATAAAAATGGTTGAAAGTGGTGAAATCAAGGAGGTTTATATTCAGGATGAGACAGACTTTGGTACCCGATTGTCTTATGCAAACTTTGTTATTGAAGCCAATGACGAAACAGAAGTAAGGGAGAAATTGTCCTCATTGCCCCTTTATAAAAAGAATGTATTACGAATCAACGAAATAAAATCGTTGGGAACAAAGTGGCTTGATAATACACCGACATATAAAAATTTTTCATTGTCTTTTTATTGGAATGAAAACGTCAATACCACTGAACTGAACCGAGTTTTAAGTGTTGATCTTCAACGTGTTGTTGCTCTAACGCAGTCTGGGTTAATTACATCTTCATATATCAACGCTCATGACAGTGGAAATGGAAAACAAACTACGTATCTAATTTCCGTACTGGCAGACAACAAAGAGCATGCACTAGCTTTAAGTGAACAATTTGAGTCCGTACAAAAAGGATACGTTGACGTATCTGTTAGATATCTAGGAAGAAAACTAGACTTAAAATGATACTTACGAAGCTAAGAGAGCTAAAAAACAAGAGGTGCAATAACATGCACCTTTTGCATATCTTTTCAAAAACACAACTATTAGTCGATGGTCGCAAAATGAAAAGAAATGTCCACTAGCGAGCATGACCTTCTTCTCGTCAGGCATTAGGAAATGTAGGGCAAATTCTGACGAGATTTATCGGTCAACAATCTCGCCAACAAAGAAAGGGGCAAAATGTATGGTACGCCCCAGTTTTGCAAGTAGATAACTTAAAATAACTGAGCTGGTTTGCGCCAATGTATTCAGAGTCTATATGGACTTTTATTCATTAGTCCCGCTCTACGATGAGATCCGCGCCAGATTGTCCTCATAAGCGTGAAAGCACTACTTAAGTTGCTGTTTTGCCCCTCAGGTCTTCAATCTGGTGGTCTGACCGTCTTGTCATCTTTCATTATCATTTGCAAACTTGGTTTAAACTCTTACTTCAAACGGTTTTCGTGTTGCCATAACTGACCAAGATATTCGGGCCAATTTATTAGCCAGTGCCACAACAGCTACATTAAACGGTTTCCTGCGTTTCATTTCAGTTAACCAAGGGCCAAAGTACCGCTCTACCGAGGAATCTCGCCATAGAATTGACCTCGCAGCGTGAATGAACAGCTCTCGCAGTTCTTTGTTTCCACGCTTTGATATACCAAGCATTCGAGGCTTACCCCCTGTTGAGTACTGATAAGGTACTAAACCAATCCACGCAGCAAAGTTTCTTCCATTTGAAAAGTCTTGTGGATCACTTACCGCCGACAAGCAGCAAGAAGCCGTCATAGGTCCTATGCCTGGAACACTCTGCAATAAACCCATGAGTTCATTCCCTTCGTTAAGCTGTTCAAGTTTCTTCTCTTGCTCTTTTATCCATTGGTTTAAGAGATTGTAATAATCTAGTTGCTGTCTTAATTCCATAATCAATAGTGGTGGTACAGGCTCTTTTTTATCTGCCAACCACTGAAAAAGCCCTTTCATGTAATGATGGCCACGGGGAAAGCTGATACCAAATTCAAGAAGCATAGAGCCTATTCGATTCATACAAGCAGTTCGTTCTTTAATATAACCAGACCGAATCCTACGGATTGCTATAGCTACCTGTGCTTGCTCACTCTTTGGCGAAACAAACCTCATCTTAGGTCGCATAGCTGCTTCTGCTATTGCATCAGCATCAATGAAGTCGTTTTTGTTCGTTTTGACGTAAGGCTTTACATATTGTGCAGGGAGCAGTTTAACGTGATGACCATATTCCTGACATTTTCGAGCAAACCAATGGCACCCACCGCATGACTCCATTGCTACGATGACTGGTTCATGAACTGAAAGTAGCTGAAGTGTTTTCTGTCTGGATAGTTTTTTGCGAAAAGTCTCCCGGCCCGAAAAATCGTGGCCGACAAGATGAAAAACATGTTTTGCTAAGTCGATGCCGATAATGTGTGTGTTGAGCATGATGGTCACCTTTTCCCTTTCCTCAATACTATCGAGTGTAGTGGAATGAAGGGGCGTACCATCTAATTAGCTTATTAATGCAAAAAGACAATCTGCGACAATTTCCTATTCAGGAGAGTTTAAAATCTGAAACGTGCCTTTAAACCAATAGCCGTTGTATTCGATTTATCCCCTATTGCCTCAGATACATAACCACCAAAACCAAACTTGTCACTCGAGTAATAAACAATATCAGCTGTAAATTGAGTTTCATCCAAATGATCTGCGTCTGTGTACTCAACACCCAGTCCGCCTTCCCACTTTTTGCTGAAACCGTATCGGTATTCTGCACTAATACCATACATAAAATCTGTGTCTGAGCTGATAGTACTGTCATCTGAGCGCCTAGTGGCTTTGGTTCGCATCACACCCAGTTTTGCTCCAAACAGCACATCAGATTTATCGTTTAAAGAGATACGATAAAGCCCGCGAACTGCAGCCCTATCATTGCGTAAATCCGCTTTATCACCATGAATAAAGTGTCCTTCGTAATCCAGCTCGCCAATCCAATGCTCACTTAACATTCGTTGGTAAGATAGACCTAACTCTGTGAGGTTATCCTCATCAATAGCATCGCTATCGGGGTCAATATGGCCTCCCCCGACGTAGAACTGGAGATAGCTGTAGTTCACCGGTGAATCATACGCGCGGTAAGATTTGTTTTCGTCAGCAATTACTGATGTGCAACAGGTTAGCAGGCCAGCTAACATAAGAGGTTTAATTGATTTATTCATTGAGCACAACTCACCAATTTCTTCCATAAAATCTGTAGCTAACAGCATAGCTTAATATGATAAGAGGTGTTTAGAATCCACATCTCAAAACAAATAATTCAGTTACTTAGGGCAAATTTTTGTAGATCATGTAACATAACAGTAATGCAAAACGTACGGAAAAGATTATGGATGCGGAACTGACTGAGATACAAAACTTTATCTCCCAATATCCTCCTTTCACAGAACTCCCGGAAGAAGCACTAGAAAAGATTACCCGCAATATCGAAATCTCTTACTATCGTGCTGACACTCCCATCATCCACTTTGGCGACCATATACACGACCTTTATCTGGTTAGAAGCGGTATTGTTGAGATCTATCGTCGTAGTGGTGAGCTCTACAACCGTTTGGATGAAGGAGATCTCTTCGGTCAGATGGGATTGATGACCAACAATAAAGTACGTTTCCCGGCTAAAGCAACCGAAGACACGCTTTTGTACTGTGTGCCTGAAGAAGTATTCCATCACCTTTATGAAAACTACGATAATTTCGCTGATTTTGTTGAGGTTGAAAACACAGTTCGCTTAAGACAAACCGTGTCGATGAACAAAGAGGCTAATGACCTGACGACGTCTAAGGTTACGACTCTGATTACAAAGGACCCGGTGAGCATCCCAAAAACAGAAACTATTCAAAACGCGGCAAAGAAAATGGCAGAAGAAGCCGTCTCTTCTTTACTCATCTATGATCCAGAGATTGTTCCGGAAGATGATGACAATAGCCAAATGGTTGGTATTGTCACCGACCGCGACCTATGTACTCGCGTTCTGGCGGAAGGGCTAGACCCTCAGGAAGAAGTCTCTGAAGTAATGACTTCGGAGGTTATTCCGCTCGATCACAACGCCTATGTTTATGAAGCGATGCTTACCATGCTCAGGTACAACGTTCACCACCTTCCTATAATGAAAAACAAGGTTCCTGTGGGCGTGCTGGAATCGGCAGACATTGTTCGTTACGAATCTCAGAGCTCATTACTGCTTGTAAACACGATTTTCCTTCAGACCTCTATCGAAGATCTAAAAACTGTTTCAGAGCAAGTAAGAGACAGCTTTGTACGTCTAATCAACGAAGATGCCAACTCACATATGGTGGGTAGCGCCATGTCTGTTATTGGTCGAAGCTTTAAACAAAGAATCATAGAGTTAGCGGAAGAGGAACTTGGTGATCCACCGGTGCCTTATTGCTTCCTTGCTCTGGGCTCAATGGCCCGAGATGAACAACTTTTAGTTACCGATCAGGATAACGCCATTATTCTTGATGATAGCTACAACAAGAAGAAGCACGGAGAGTACTTTGCCAATCTGGCCAAGTTTGTATGCCACGGATTGGATGAATGTGGTTACAGCTACTGCACTGGCGACATCATGGCAACAAACCCGACTTGGCGAATGACGCGCTCAGAGTGGGAAGAATGCTTTGCTGACTGGATTGATAACCCAAATCCAAAGGCGTTGCTAAACAGTTCTATTTTCTTCGACCTTGATGGTGTTTACGGAAGGTTAAAATGGGCCGAGCAACTGAACAGCTTTATCGTGAGGCGCGCTAAAAAGAACAATCGTTTCCTCGCTTGCCTTGCCAGAAACGCACTGAATCGTACCCCACCACTTGGCTTCTTTAAGAGCTTCGTGATGGAAAAAGATGGACAACATAAGAACTCAATTAACCTGAAACGTCGTGGTACTGCGCCACTGGCCGATCTTATCCGTGTTCATGCACTGGCTGTCGGTTCTCGTTCACAAAACTCATTTGAACGTCTTGATGATATTGAAGAGGCTGGAATATTACCCAAAGGCAGAGCACAGGACCTTCGTGATGCAATGGAGTTTATCTCCATGGTACGAATACGCCATCAGGGTATCGATGTTGATAATGAAATCGAACCAGACAACAACATTGAGCCAGACAACATATCGGACTTTGAGCGCAGAAACCTGAAAGATGCGTTCCAGATTCTGAGCAATGCGCAAAACTTTCTTAAGTTCCGTTATCAGGCAAGCAATAAGTTCGGGTAATCATGAAACTATTTAGTAAACAACAGGCGATGAACTGGCCTGAGCACTATGACAACGCACTTAAAGGTGCGAAAGATGATCGCCTTGTGAGCTTTTATGGGCAAGGAGTAATCTCACCAGATACGCCTCTGGCACAAGTTGAGTTTGTTGCATTGGATTTCGAGACAACGGGTCTGGATCATGAAAAGGAAGACATTATCAGCATAGGTCTGGTGCCATTTAATCTGAACAGAATTTTCCTGAGGCAGAAAAAGCACTGGATTGTAAATCCTAACCGGCCATTGGAAGAAGATTCCGTTGTCATCCACGGAATTACTCATAGTGACATTGTCGATGCCCCTGATCTTACGCGTGTTCTGGAGGAAGTATTAGAAGCTCTGGCCGGTAAAATCGTTGTGGTCCACTACAAACGTATCGAACGAAACTTTCTCAATAAAGCGATGAAAGATCGTATCGGTGAAGGCATTTTGTTTCCTGTCGTTGATACGCTTGAGATAGAAACGATTATTCAGCAAAAACAAACAAAAGGCTTGCTGAATCAACTAAAAGGAAAGAAACCTCAGTCCGTCAGACTTGGACGAAGCCGTCAACGTTATGGTCTTCCTATCTACCCTCCTCATCACGCACTGACAGATGCGATAGCAACAGCAGAGTTACTACAAGCACAAGTCGCGTATCACTATGCTCCTGACATGCCGATCAGTGAAATTTGGGGATAATCATCCCCATAATTTCGCCTGGCTACAAATCTATTGAGAATTTAATCGATAAAGATTATAGAAAAATTTCATAACCTATATCCCTACTACTTTCTGAGAATGTATTAAGCTTTGAAGACATCACTAATATGTCGTACAAATAAGGATATGGTATGAAAATTTCACTCAACAAACTCATCTTGTTAGCGACAATTGCTAGCACTTCCGCTGTCGCTGGAGAAAATATCACATACAAAGTTGACGGTGAGTCTTACGAGGGATACTGGTCAAAAGCCAAAGATGGTGCTCCATTGGTGCTTCTTGTTCATGATTGGGATGGACTGACTGAATATGAAGAAAAGCGCGCCAGCATGCTAAATGAAATGGGTTACAACGTTTTTGCCGTTGATCTATTTGGTAAAGGCGTACGACCAACAAAAGTTGAGGACAAGAGACAACATACTGGTGAGCTGTATAAAAACCGTACAAAACTTCAGTCTTTGATGAGTGGTGGACTTGCACAAGCAGGTGCACTTGGTGGCGATTTAAACAACACTGTTGTAATGGGCTATTGCTTTGGTGGTGCCGCTGCACTTGAGTCCGCCCGAGCGGGAATGGATGTTCGCGGTTTTGTCACTTTTCATGGTGGTCTGAAAACACCACAAGGTCAGAGTTACTCCAATACCAAAGCCCCGATTTTGATTCTTCATGGTACTGCCGACTCAGCCATTCCCATGTCTGACTTCGCTCAGTTAGCAGTTGAGTTGGAAGAAAACAAAGTACCGCATGAAATGATTACTTACAGTGGTGCACCACATGCCTTTACCGTATTTGGTTCCAACAGATACAGAGAAGACGCTGACAAAAAGTCCTGGAATGCTTTCTCCGGCTTTCTTGCAACCAATACCAAGAACTGACACGCCTTAGTGTTGATTCTTTGTGTAACTAACACATAGTAAAAGAGCGGCTGTTCAAGCCGCTCTTTGTCTTTATAGGGAATGTGTTATCTATAGTCGCCTCGAGGCTCGGTACTGAGCCCCATAGTTAAGCTAATACACATCAGTATCAACACAACCGTAAATGGTAGCGCTGTTGCGATAACACCTGCCTGCAAGGCCTGAAGCGCCTCTGCCCCACCGATATAAAGTAGAACCGCTGCAATCGCACCTTCAATCACAGCCCAAAAAACGCGTTGCGGTACAGGGTTATCAACCTTGCCACCCGCTGTGATACTGTCAATAACCAGTGAACCTGAGTCTGATGAAGTTACAAAAAAGACCATGATAAGCACCATCGAAAGCAGTGAAATCGCAGTACTTAATGGTAACGAGTCATACAGATGGAACAGTGCCAGGCTCACATCACTTAGCCCATGCGCGCCAAGTTCACCAATCTTATTGAATACTTGATCGATAGCGACACCGCCAAAGGTTCCCATCCAGACGAGTGTCACCAGCGTAGGAACAATAATGACCGCAACGACAAACTCTCGAATCGTACGCCCCTTAGATACACGTGCGATAAACATACCAACAAATGGGGACCATGAAATCCACCAGGCCCAGTAGAACACTGTCCAGCCATGCATCCAGAGTTCATCTTCTCGACCAATTGGATTACTAAGCGGAATAAAGTTCTCGATGTATCCAATAGCCGTTAACACCATGTAGTGAGGGCTGGTATCTAACGTCACAAGGATAACGAAAATCAACAGCGCGACAGCCACGATGATATTGATGTTACTGAGTAACTTGACGCCACCTTCTAGTCCACGATATACCGAGAAAGTCGCAAGGGCTGTAACAAACGCGATGATGATCATCTGTGTCGTCAAACCACCATCAGTACCAAATACATAGTTGATACCGGAAGTGATTTGCTGAGCCCCAAGGCCTAATGATGGAGCCAAACCAAATATAGTGGCCAACACCGCTAAGATATCAATCACGTGGCCGAACCAGCCCCAAGCTCTATCTCCCAGAATGGGGTAAAAAATGGAACGGATAGATAGTGGCAAACCTTTATTGTAGGCAAAGAATGCGAGAGAGAGTGCAACAACCGCGTACATCGCCCAGGCATTAAAGCCCCAGTGATAAAGCGTCGCACCTAATGCAACTTTAATGGCTTCCTCGGTGTTAGCTTCAACACCTAACGGAGTCTCGTACCAGCCGGTAAAATAGGCCATTGGTTCCGCAACCCCCCAAAACAGAAGTCCAATACCCATACCTGCAGCAAACAACATTGCCATCCAGGAAAGGTTTGAAAACTCCGGTTTGGCCTCTAGCCCACCAATTCGTATCTTTCCGAAGGGTGATAAAACCAACACGATACAAAAAAGTAAGAAAAAGTTGCCTGACCACATGAACAGATCATCAAACTGATTGATAATCCCCCACTTGATACTGTCTAGTGCTGATTTTGCCGTGTTTGCGTCTAAGAAAACTAAGACTGCGATAAGAAGCACCATGATACCAGCACTCATTCCAAACACGGGGTTATGTACGTCAAAACCCCACTTCTGAACATTGTCCTGACCCACGGTGTAATCGGTACTATCGATACTGTATTTGTCTATCCCTTTAGTCAAAACTTCACACCTTGTGATATCTCACCAAAAACAAAAAGAACCCTCGTTCTTATTGATGGTTAAAATTAAAAAAATACTGACGATAATCCTCTATCCTTCGGGAAAAGAATTTAAATGCGTCAGTTAAAAGAACAAGCTCTATATAACCTAGAGCTATGTGATCATGTTAACACTTATTAATACTTAATATTAGTCCATCAAACCTCTTTCTACCGCGTAACGAGCCAGCTCCGCGGTTGAATGCAAGTCCAGCTTATGTTTGATGTTTTGTCGATGGGTCTCTACGGTGCGATAACTGATATTCAATAATGAAGCAATTTTCTTACTGCTACTTCCCTGCGCGACAAGTTTAAGCACCGCCTCTTCACGTCTGCTTAGCGGGTTTGACTTTTGTGTAGCCGGAATGACTTGTTCAGCAAATAATGTTTGGGTGGTGGTTTCACAAAAGTAGGTCGAGCCGTGGTTAACCGTCTTTATGGCCTGTACCATCTTCTCTGCCGTGACCTCTTTTAACATATAGCCCACGGCACCAGCCTGCATTACCTTCATGATGTACTCGCGGTTGTCGTGCATGGTCAGCATAAGGATCTTGATGTTAGGAAGTTCTTCCTTTAACAACCGGGTCGCATCGATGCCACTCATGATAGGCATACTGACGTCCATCAATACCACGTCTGGCTGATGCTGTTTAATAACATCAATCGACTCCAGTCCGTTTGACGCAGTCGCAACCACTTCAATTTCTGTTTCTAACTGCAACCGAGCAATAAAGCCTTCGAGTACCACTTTATGATCGTCGACGATTACAACTCTGATCGGTTTTTCCATAACATCTGTCCATCTAAATTCAATAGTACGGTTATTTCCGTACCGAAATGTTGTTCGCTTATCAGTTCAAAATCCCCACCGATAAACTCAACTCTTTCACGCATGTTTCTTAATCCGATGCCTTTATTATTGGCGACATCTTTGTCATCAAAGCCAACACCATCATCTCTGATCATCAATTGCAGCATGTTGCCCATCTGTTTAAGAATGACAGCCACATGTTTTGCTTGCGCGTGTTTCTCGATATTGGTGAGCGACTCCTGAGTCACTCTATACAATGTCGTTGCAGCTTCAGACTTGAGCTTACCGGGTTCGGTTTCTAATACGGCTTCAATTTCAAAGTTAGCATGCAATCTAAAGTCATTGACCAAAGTAGTGAGCGCAGCTTCAAGCCCGATATCATCCAGTGCACTTGGTCGTAAGTTATGGGAGATATGGCGAACTTCATTGATCGCGGTGACTAAAGATTGCTCCGATTTCTCAATGTGTTCATATAGCTCACTGGAACAATTTCTGTCTTTCAGCTTTGTTGCCAACAACTCAAGGTGGCACTTACTTGAAACAAGGAGTTGGTTGATACCATCATGTAATTCTCTTGCCAGATGCTTCTTTTCATCCTCCTGAAACATCACTGTTTTATGAGCAAGATCTTTTAAGTTGTTGTCCGCGATACGGTGTTCGTGAAGGTTTACCGCCAGAGTTAGAACAATAATAACCGCAACAGTAACCGCCAGTATGGACACCACCGAGAAAAAGGTTGTTTCGATATTTACGTTGATAAGGCTCTTTATCTGCGCGACCTCTTCACTGATGTCCTCAATGTACATACCCGTGCCGATCATCCAGTCCCAATTGTCTAACCACTCAACGTAGCTCAATTTGAGAACAGTCTCATTGGTTGATGGCTTTTGCCAGAGGTACTCATGAAAGCCACCACCCTTCTGCGCTTTAAACAGAAGTGCTTCAATTAAGAAATCCCCTTCTTCATCCTGAAGGTCTATCAGATTCTGTCCGACCAGCTCCGGTAATATGGGATGGACGAGATTTGTCCCCGTCTTGTCATACACGAAAAAATAACCGTCTTCCCCGTACCTCAACTCGTGCAATATTTTTTTGACTTGTTGCTTTGCCTGCTCATCATCTTTTTCAGCGTTGGAGTATACGTGCCGGATAGCACTCATCGCGATTTCTACACTGTCCTGAAGCGCGGCTTCTCTGGTTTTAATCAGATTTTCACGAAACACTTTTACTTCGCTAGAACCGAGTTGTTGAGCCTGATAAATAGAGATCCAACCAATACTGGCACTTACCATTATCAGAGGGATCAACGTCAGAAGTATCAGTTTTAGTTTCAGAGACATGCGTAACCAACAAGCAAAAATAAAAAGAGCGTTTGCACTAACAAACGCTCTAATATTAACAAGTTGATATCTTTATTGAAATCTAACTGTAACCATTCAAGAATTGGATCACATTCCGTAAAATCCTGGGAACAGCAGCAATGTTGCCAGTACAGCAACCTGTATAGCGATAAATGGCATCACTCCACGATAAATATCACCTGTCGTAACACCTTTCGGAGCCACTCCTTTCAAGTAGAACAGACTAAATCCAAACGGTGGGGTCAGGAAGGAGGTTTGAAGGTTCATCGCAATCAAAATTGCAAACCAAACCATATCGATTCCCATCAACTCTGCGACAGGTGCGATTATTGGCACGATAATAAAACAGATCTCAACGAAATCGATAAAGAAGCCAAGAATCAGAATAACCAGCATTACGATGATGAGGAAGCCCCACTTCTCGCCCGGTATCTCAAACATCCACTCTTCCACGAGCAGATCACCGCCAGTGTAGGTAAACGCCATCGAGAACGCTGTTGCACCCAGAAGTATGGCAAATACCATCGCGGTTACTTTCACCGTCTCTTTCGATGCGTCATAGACCATTTTCCAGCTAAAGGAGCGGTATAAAAACGAAAGCATAATTGCTCCTGCACCACCCAATGCCGCTGATTCGGTCGGTGTTGCCACACCCGCAAATATCGAACCTAAAACGACAACAATCAGAGCTAATGGTGGTATTACAGCTTTTAGCGCAGTAATAACTTCTTCACGTCGAGAAATAGACTCATCACGTTCAATAGGTTGTGCCGCTTCGGGATTTAACTTCGCATAAATTAGGATATAGAGAATATAAGCGCCTACAAGCACGACACCCGGCCAGATAGCAGCCTGGAACAAGTCACCTACTGGTACACCCAGAACATCACCCAAAAGGATCAACACGATGGAAGGAGGAATAATCTGTCCTAATGTTCCCGAAGCACAGATAGTTCCGCAGGCTAATCCTTTGTTGTAATTGTACTTCAGCATGACAGGCAGTGAGATTAACCCCATTGCAACTACAGAAGCGCCAACAACACCCGTTGATGCCGCAAGCAATGCGCCAACCAGAACCGTTGAGATAGCGATACCACCACGAACCGTACCAAACAGGCGCCCCATGGACTCTAGTAGTTGCTCAGCCAGCTTGGTTTTTTGCAGTACCAAGCCCATAAAGACAAACAGAGGAACCGCCATCAATACCGTGTTTTCCATGATGGACTGGATACGATACGGCATAAAGGCGAACATCTCAGGGCCTTCAGCCCAGACACCAAACAGCAGTGCAATACCACCGAAGGTAAATGCCACTGGGAAACCAAGTAAAAGGGCTGCCAGAGCGACAAAAAACATCACAATTCCGATCATAGCTCGTTCCCCGGATGATTATCGATACCATGCATCGAGTGTTTTGGATTGACGATGTTGTTTATCGAATGCAATAGCATTCCAATGCCACTAATCGCCATAAAAGTGAATGACAATGGGATCATCGCTTTGATTATCCAGCGGTATGGTAAACCACCCGGATCGCCCGAAGTTTCTCCTAATTCAAAACTCTCTTTGGCAAAGTCGATTCCAAACCAGGCAACAAGCATACAAAATGGGAGTAGAAAAAAGAGCGTGCCCAAGATATCGATCACCGAACGTGCTTTGACAGAAAGACGCTCATAAAAAATATCGACCCGCACATGACCGGCAGAACGAATGGCGTAAGGAACACCTAGTAAAAACACAGCAGAAAATAGGTGCCATTCCATTTCCTGGAAGGCGATAGAGACATCATTAAACACATAACGCATGACAACGTCATACACAACATTGGCAAGAAGCAAAATAAACAGAATACTGGATAACCAACCCAATAAATCTCCAAATTTATTCAGCCCTCGTTCTAAATAGATCAGGCTTCTCATTCCGAACTCCATGGAATTAAAGATAGGTATTATAAATTATTGATACTCTTCGATAATAATATCGCAGAGACCTTCAAATTTAATTGGCTGGACTCTATAAGTCCAGCCTTATTATTTATTTAATTTATAACTAGCATTTGAATCATTATTCAGCAGCCTGACTATTCAGATATGCTCTATGAGAAATGTCTGTCCATGAACGAACCTGCTTTAGATAATTCGCCTGAGATTCCTGAATCTCTTTAGTCAGAGGATCTTTCGCTGCATGCTCAGCCAGTAGCTTAGCGTTCGCATCTTTCATCGCCTTCATTACTGCAGGTGGGAAGTCTTTCACCTGAACATTAGGATATTCAGACTTAATAGAAACCCAGTTTTTTCCGCTTTCGTGAGTAGCCTGAGTATACATATCATATGCTGCTGTGCGCATCGCTATACGTAGTATCTCTTGCAGATCTTCCGGCAGACGTTTCCATGTACGCTTATTCACTAGGAACTGAAGTTCGGAGCCTGGCTCATGCCAACCTGTATAGTAGTAAGGTGCAATTTTGTGAAAGCCCATACGCAAATCAAGTGAAGGACCAACCCATTCAAGCGCATCAATTGTGCCGCGCTCCAACGCTGTATACAGTTCACCCGGTGCGATGTTTGTTGGTTTTGCCCCTAACTCGGCAAGCACCTCGCCAGCAAAGCCTGGAATACGCATTTTCAGACCTTTTAGATCATCGATGCTGTTGATCTCTTTTTGGAACCATCCACCCATTTGGATATCGGTATTACCACCAGGGAAGGATAATAGGTTGTGCGGAGAGTAAACCTTCTCCATGAGCTCCATACCACCACCATGGTAGAACCAGGCATACTGCTCTGATGGAGTCATACCAAATGGCATAGACGTAAAGTAAAGTGTGTTAGGTACTTTACCTTTCCAATAGTATGAACCAGAGTGTCCCATGTCGTACTGACCTGATTTCACCATGTCAAACACACCCAGCGGTGCTTTATGTTTGTTTGCAGAGTCAATACGAATTTGTAGGCGACCATTTGACATCTTTTCAGCCATTGCAGCCATGTTCTTAGTTGCATCACCAAATACCGGGAAGTTTGGTCCCCATGTTTCAGCAAGTTTAAGGCGATACACTTTGTCTGCTGCTGACGCGGATGTCGCAACAAACGCAGAGCAAGCTAGTGCAGCGATTGCTGTACTCGATAACACTCGTTTTACTGTTTTGGAAATTAGGCTCATTTCTTTACGTCCTTTGTTATAGGGTTCCTTAATAGGCGGTATAACAATGGCGTAACTGAACAAAGAAAAGAATCGGCATGAACACGCAGGATCTGTTTTTAAATTTATTCCTTGTCGACCTTGGTATTACGTATAAATACGTAGTCTTTAATCCTTTATGAGTTTTATTTTCTATAAATACAGCAAATTAACTATTGCTCTGGATTAATTATCTGGAAAATACACTTAGTTGTTATCACTTCTAATTTATTACATATTGATTAATAGATTGTGATCACAATACAAATCAAGGGCATAAAAAAAGGCCCCGAAGGACCTTTATCGCGTCTGATCTCGTATATTAAAGCGCTTTATAGATAACCTTGTTACCTGCTAATTGCTCTTTCACAACAAGATTTTCTTCAAGTAGTTTCTTAAGCGCACCCGTTGCCCAAGATGCTGCTTTCGCATCTTCCTGACCAGCTTCAAGGCCGATACCTTTAGGATTAATACCTTCAGGGTTCTTAGCAACGATATCCATTACCTGCTGCTGTTTTGGCGTTAGTGCGATATCGACAGTTTTTACCGCCTTCTCAGGAATGTTCGCAGCAACTTCTTCTACTTTTTTTGTCTCTGTTGCTGTTACTTTTGGAGCTGCAAGTTTGTTACCTACAACTGCTTTGATACGTTTTTGCAGTTTCATCTGCACTTTACGTTTATGAGCCAGTCTCATCAAAATGTTCCTTTGTTCACTGCAAACAGGCAGTGGTAAAAAATTCGAAAGGCGGTTTTATACCAAATAAATGCGGACATTTGTAGCAAATGGCGAAAACATAGGCATTAATTTCTTCAAATAATCGTTGATCGCTCACCATTTAAACAAAAGCCTGTCACATGGACAGGCTAAATATTAAAACTTCAATTCATTTAGTAGAGTGGCATTTCATCTGCAACAAACGGATTCGACGCACGCTCACGGCCAAAAGTAGAGGTAGGACCGTGCCCAGGGATAAACTCTACATCGTTACCCAAAGGCCAAAGCTTTTGCTTGATAGAATCAATCAGTGTGTTGAAGTCGCCTTTCGGAAAGTCTGTTCGCCCAATACCACCATTAAAAAGCACATCGCCTACAAAGGCTGTTTTGGATTCTTCACTATAAAACACAATGTGACCTGGAGTATGACCTGGTGTATGAATAACCTTGAGAGTCTGATTACCAAACGAGATATCATCACCTTCGTCGAGCCAGCGGAAAGGTTCAAACGCCTGAGTCAACGGAAAGCCAAACATCTGGCTCTGGCCTTCTAACCCTTGCAACCAGAAATGATCATCTTTATGTGGTCCCAGAATCTTAGCATTCAACTCATGTGCAAGAGGCTCTGTGCCACCAACATGATCCAGATGACCATGGGTAAGAAGTAGGTTTTCGACTTCAACACCCAACTCTTTAACCAGAATCGCTAACTGCTTTACATCACCACCAGGGTCAATAACAACACCCTTCATAGTTTCGTCACACCAAACGATAGAACAGTTCTGAGAAAAAGAGGTTACCGGAACGATTTGATATTTAAGGCTCATTGCACAAACTCTGTAAATTTAACTGATGCGGAACTATGACACTGCTTCGAAGACATTACAAGTAACGAGTTACCAGCGCCTGACTCGCCCGGTATCAATATGCACAAAGTGTTTGTACCGCCCTACACCACCAGCGTTGAGACTGAGCGCAGCTTTTTGAATATGAGCTAAATCCACACCTTCAAAATAGAAATCCAGCGCTTTACCTTGTGTATGCTTACTTTTGTCTGCAACTTGCGAAGATTTTCCGCGCAGCATTGTATTCGTCTCTGGAGATCGATAACCAGATATCAGCTGAACTTCTTTATTGATGCCGAGTTTGGACTGAATTGAATCAAGCTGAACCAATATACGACGATCGATCGGCATGATCTCGTTTCTTCTGAAATCACGAAATATGTGGTCAATATCGCTCATAGCATCTTCGACAAATTGCTGACCATCGAAGTAACATGCGGTTAGCTTCTCTCCAGTATGCAGGTTATGAAAAGAAAGCTCTTTAGGTTCTGCTGACTTGAAAGGTGACGCGTGGGAAATGGCTGGTGACAGGGTAGCCAATGCAACACTTCCGGTTGTTAGCTTTAAGAAGTGTCTTCTACTTAGCATTAAGGAACGACCTCAAAATATAATTGTATGACTTTTAAATTGAGGTCAAAATTTAGCGTACATAGATTAGGCGGTCAATCCTTTTTAGCCAGCTCTTTAACACCTGTATCGTAGCTGTAGATATCTTTCCGGTAGTTGATATATCCAGATTGATACCAGGCTGTTTGATAGACAATTTTAACCGGAATGGGTTTCTTCATTGGAATCAGTAGCTTCTGTTCAGCCTGGTTCAGAGCGTCTTGCTTATCATCGATTCCCTGAGTCTTTAGCAACACGTTAGCAAACTGGTCAGCATATTGAACTCGTATACAACCGGAACTGAATGCCCTGCTATCTCTATCAAACAAGTACTTGGTTGGGGTGTCGTGTAAGTAAATGGCTCGGTTGTTTGGTGTATTGAACTTGTATCTGCCAAGAGCATTTAACGCACCCGCATCCTGACGTAACTGGTAAGGGAAATGCTGATGAACGGAAACTTTGTCCCAGTTGATGGTGCTTGGGTCAACTTCCTCACCAAAATAACCGTTCTTTAACACCTTAAAGTTATGTGTTTGCAGATAAGTATTATCTCTCTTTACCTTAGGCAGGATATCTTTATAAACCAGTTTCTTAGGTACATTCCAGGTTGGGTTTACTATCATGGAGTCCAACTTGATATCGAGCAGAGGTGTTTTTCTGCTGCGCTTACCAACAATTACCTTAGAATGAAAAACCGGCTCACCGTCATACCAATATGACATACGAAAGTTTGGAACATTGACCACAATAAGAGATTCACGTTCTTTAGGCACCAGCCTGGTTCTTTCACTATTTAATGCCAAAATCCGCAAGCGCTCTTCATAAGGAAGATTGAGCCAGTACATGGTATCTGAGCCAATGACACCATCACTTTTTAATCCATGTTGCTTTTGGAAGGTTTTAATCACAAGTGATAGCTTGCTATCAAATAGCTGATTCCCTGTATCAATGCTGGCAACGGGCAAACCCACAGCGCTTAACTTAGTTACAAGAGTCGTTTTATCCTCTAGCTTATCTCCCTTTTTCTTGATGCCGCGTTGAATGTAATCTTGTTTGCCCTGCTGAGATGAGTGCTCTTCAAGACGTATCATTGCCTGACGATAAAAAGCAAAATTTGCTGGTGCATGCATGGAAAGATAATTTTTTAGCGCTTTGCTACTGACTACGTTGCGCAAAAAAGTGAGATCATTCTTCACAAACCCAGACAGTGGTAACTCTACCGAGCCGTTGAAATACCATTTGTTACCCTCTTTTTCTGCGCTCTTGGAATAGGACACATAGCTAACTAACGTATCCGTTGCTAAAAGATCATATTCAAACAGCTGATGATTCTGTCGGTATTCCTTTAACTTCTGATAGCGAAATGAAAAATAAGGACTGATCTCGGAATAATGAAGAATAGATAGCTGATCTTCGAATAGCTGAGCGACTTCAGGGTTAAACCAGATAAGTTGGTAACCCTGACCTTCGTAGATATTGGTAAGCTCTTGTTTGTTTGACAGCATTACTTCAAGTGGGCTACCAGGTTGAACCCACCCAAGTTCGTGAAACTTCTCAAATGCATAAGCATTAACAGAAACTATTATTGTTAGTAGAAACAGGCAACCTTTCTTCACGCGCATACCTCACAAAATGCTTATATACAGTATGGCAAAGAATAAGTTTCAGGGTAACGACAATTTCAAAAAAGTTCAGTGAATCAACTTATTGATGACCAATGGTTATCCCATTGAATACCTGAGTTTATTTTGTACTCGATTTTGTTTGCATCTCTAACCACTACCTTGCCTGAGCCTGAACTCACCACAAACTGATTGTTTAAACTCACGACCCCAGAGGCATCTGGCAAAAAATCGAGTTCTAATAATCGATTTTTAGATACAGACCAAATTCCATAACAATTTCCCCTAGGGGAGGTCGCCAACAAGTGGTCACCGATCACGGCAACACTCGCTATGTAGTGATTAAAACGAGCCCACTCTTCAGGCTCAGCATTGAGTAACTGAATAGGTTCTCCACGTCGATGTATGCCAATTAATGATGGGAAATCGTCTGGCTCTCCCCGATACTGCTGACCACAGACCACAAACTCATCCTTGGCAGCAATACCTTTGAAGGTGGACAGATGTCTGATACTCAGTTTATGGTCATCTAAACCAACTTGCTCTATTAGCCTCCCAGTTTTGTCCAGATAACTCAGGCTAGGCTTCATGCTCTCAAGGTTAGTCGGTTTTCTTCCATCAGTTTGTACACCCCCAACACCCACCACGATTGTGTCGTCTTGCAAAACAATCAACTCATGCGGGCCGATGCCGAATCCCGAAAACTCATCAACTTTCTTAAAATTATCATCAACGTCATAAACGCCTATCAAGCCATTGCTTGTTACATCACCTTCTGTTGTATAGAGCCATTTTCCATCGTTTGAAAATGCACCATGCCCATAATAGTGACGCCCGGGCTCTGCTACTTTTAATGCTAACTCTTCACCGGTAATAAAGTTGAAAGGTTGGAAGTAAGAACCGGGGCGTCTTGCAAAAACCACCGCCAAAGCTCGTTTTTGACAGACAGCCACACCATGGCCTCTATCAGGAATAGGCAGCTTAAATATTGGGACACCAGTTTTATCAGCAACGACAGCTGAATATCTTCCTTTGCCCTGAACACTGCATCCGATAAGCGTTGGGGATTGTTGCTTGACCGAAGCAAAAGCATCGGAAGACAGCGTTGAGAGGCCCGTAGAGCTTAACAACGCTGCTTTTAGTAGGTTTCTTCGGGTTAAATCAGTCACCATCGGTTGCATTGAACCCCACTACGACGCCAAGTGCGATGGCCGCTTCTTCGTGAATCAGATAGTTCAAATACTCAAATTTATTGTAGTGAGCCAATACTTCACGATAACCCTCTTTCGATTTCAGCAACTTAAACAAGCTTTGTTCATCAGTCCAGGTCTGCTTCATTGTGGCAAACTGATTCTTAATGCTGTCCGCAACCTGAGCATGACCTAATTCTCTCAGTATCGCATCTAGACCGTTACCATTGCCGAGATATACCTTTTCCAGGGAAACGATGTTGAATTTAAGGTTTGCCATCGACATCTGAGAACGCCAGGATTCAGAAAAATAAGGCTTAGGATTGGCGAGCTTAGCCATTGGTCGACTCATTTTTTTCATACTGTAGTCGAGCTGATTAGAAAGTAACGCCAGATATTCAGAATGCCATTGCTTGGTATTTACTTCCGCCCATGGGTTCTCAGACCAAGCTTCATTAATCGCATTTGCATTGTTCGCTAAGTTTATTGAAATGGCTTGTCCTGTACTACATACAAGTTCTTTGTTCTCCTTGATTGGTGACTGCGTATCAAAAAGCAACCATTCAATCGCTCCAATACCCTGGACAGTTACACTGGAATTACCAATAACTTCCGAAGTGACAGGCGTTTCCTGCCTTAACAACTGAATCATCTTTCTTCCAGTCGTGTTCTTTTTGTCCGGCCAGAATTGAATCGACCAGCTTTTCTCTAAAGCCACTTCAGGTCCACGCTCCTGTCCCTGAAGATACATCCATGCATGAATCGTGTCTTTCCAGCTTTGTTCTAATTCCGATCGTTCCAGCTTACCGTTGCAGAAAGCTTCAAAATTCTCACTCAAAAGCTCAGATGTAGCGGAAAAATGTGTCGCAGACTGTTTCTGAATTTGATAAACCGCAACAGAAGGACTCTCCTGTGATGCAATAGCATCAGCAGACACAAGAGAAGCTGCTAATGAAACGGCAAAAACAGTGAGTTTTTGATTCATTTTGCTACTCCTATAGCGAGTTCAAGAAAGCAATAAGAGCATCACGCTCATTTTTACTCATTGCTAAAACCTTCTGTTTAGAACTCTCAGCTTCACCACCATGCCACAACACCGCTTCCATCAGATTACGAGCGCGACCGTCATGAAGGAAATAAGTGTGTCCATTTACTTCTTGCGTATAGCCTATACCCCACAAAGGCTGGGTTCGCCATTCTCTACCATTTGCCTGATATTCAGGACGGTGATCAGCAAGCCCCTCTCCCATATCATGCAACAGCATGTCGGTATACGGATGGATTAGTTGGTTTGAAATAGCAGGAAGATCAGGTCGTTCTCCTGTTATAATGTTTGTTCGATGGCATGATTCGCAACCAGACTCATCAAACATTTTTTGTCCTAACTGAACTTCAGGACTCTTCACGTTTCTTCTGATCGGGACTGCAAGGTGCTGAGTATAAAACTCAACAAACTTTAGAATGTTGTCACTAACTTCTATGTCACCACCATTAGGCAGCTCTGAACATATAGTCTGATTGGAGGTACAGTTTTCTTGCTGAAAAAGAGCTGATGTGAGACCAATATCTCCATTAAATGCTGCTGCATTTTGTTGCATGAGTGTGGGTTGTCCTGACTTCCATCCAAAACGTCCCAAAGAAAAGTCATTTTTGGTAACGTCCCATACATAATTCGGCTTTCCTGTGACACCGTCACCACTCTTCTCTTGTTCAGCCGCAATATCTAATATTGTTTGTTCTGGTATTGATTCTAAAAGACCAAGTCCAATCATAGGCGGAGCAACTCTGGCCGACATCATCATTTTAGGATGCATCGGACCGTAATTGAGGTCTTCTATACTAAGCGTTGGCTTTCGCAGCGTGACGATTTCACCATCGTTGAACTGAACTTCAACATCTTGATAATTAATCACTACCTGCCCTTCTGGCTTCGCGTCTGGTAGCGAGAAATCCTGCAACTGACCTCCATACGTCGGTTCTGGGATCAGGCCATTGATGATAGCGTCTTGTTTTTGTTTCTCAGTTTCTGGCGGAACACTTAACCTGACAAGCATAGATACAGCATGATCATCTTTTGATTCAGGAGGATGTCCGCGTCCATCTTTGATATGGCAATTCTGGCATCCGTTGGTATTAAATAGCGGACCTAAGCCATCACGAGCATCTGTAGATGCCGGAGCCTGTACCCATGGATTGCGAAAAAAACTGTTCCCTACACTAAAATCCAGCCTTTTACTCAGGGGAAGGTTGCCAGCCGGTTGCGAGAACGCATTTACACCATCTTTCTTGATACTGGTTCCACCACCAGATCTCGTCTCATACCCGTTCACGTAGAAAGCCAGACTGAGAAGAGAGAAAAATAAGATACTGTTATTTTTCATATTATTTCCAATGCTAGTTAGCCCCTCAATAATTATATTGAGAGGCTTTTTATTATTGTGGTTAGCTAGGGCGTGTTGACCTTTCGTGGTTAAAGTTTGTTCGAGTCAAAAACGTTTTAATCGCGGCGAGGAGAGTGACGCCTAGTCATTCTAAGCAAACTCTCTTCAACAAAGAGTAAAACGTTTTTGGCCGAACCCTTCGGGCAGCGTTTGTTGGGTATTTTTACTGCGTTATCGGCTTCTCATGTAGGCTAGCTACACATCAAAACCTCTGCCTTGTTTAAATACCCAACAACTCGCTGCAAAAATCATCACGAAAGGTCAACACGCCCTAGGTTTGATTAAAACTCGTGATCGGCGGTATCAGGATTCAGACTGCTGATACCAACAATGCCTGCCGCTTTTTCAATGGCAGTAGTTTGCTTGACCAATGCAACAATAGATTCATTTACAAGAGCGTTACCTTCCGCATTATTTGCAGCAATCAACTGGTCAAAGTAAACACCAGATTCAGCTGAAGTAACTAGTGTACCCACCTGCGCTCGTGCCACATCCACAGCTTTCTGAATCTCTTTCGCAGCCAACTTGTCTTTCTGTGCAACAAGGACATGAATACTAGGGCCAGTTAGCAAAGTACCATCCGCTTTCAGATAGATACCTGTGTAGACATTGTAGATTCCCTGCTCATTGTAGTAATGAGAGTTGTGCGTGTTGTCAGAGAAGCAATCGTGCTCATCTTCAGTAGAGTTTGCTTCAAGAGCCACCTTCATACGCTCACCGGCAAGTTCACCAAGAGAAAGTGACCCCATACCGAACAGCATTTTTCTCAGGCTGTTCTCTGTTTTATCTGCAAGGAACTCTGTACGGTAGTTGTTAGCCACTCCTGGAGCCCACTGCTTTACTATCCACTCAAGATCTTGTATCAACAACTCTGATGCTGCCTTGAGGAACTCACGACGACGCTCACAGTTACCATTGGTACAGGCTGAACCTGTCGCAAAGTCAGTGTAAGGACGAGTACCTGCACCAGCATCGGTACCATTTAGATCCTGGCCCCACAATAGGAATTCAATTGCGTGGTAACCAGAAGCAACGTTGGCTTCTGAACCGCCCACTTCGTTAAGGTTTGCGATTAATTCAGGCGTGATTTCAGATGCATCGATTTTCTCTGCACCGACCTGAATCGTCTCATTGGCCACGATATTTGCGTTCGCGCCTTCGTTGCCAAGCTCGTATTGATAATCTTTTGATACGTAATCGATAAGGCCTTCATCAAGTGGCCATGCATTTAACTGACCTTCCCAGTCATCAACGATTGCGTTACCGAAACGAAAAACTTCAGACTGTTGGTACGGAACCCGGGAATCAAACCACGCTTGCTTTGCTTGTTGAAGTGTCTGTTGGGAAGGAGATTGAAGAAACTTTTCGAGCGACTTATCCAGCTCTTTTGCAGTGAAGAGTGCATCACTATAAACCGAGTGAGCGATATCCGTATAGTGTTCAACTACTTGTTGTTGAGTGACGGTAGAAGCGGCGAACGCCACACCACTGTTTAGCGCAATCGCCACGGTAAATGGCATTATCGCCTTGCGATAGATTGTCATTGGCTTGTCCTTGTTGAGCAAATTTATTATTTGTATATGCGTATCATTATCAATACGATTTGCAAATAATATCCATTTACATTTATTTTTCAAGCCATATACAAAAAAACCTCACATGAGTGAGGTTTTCTTAAACAGGTCGTAACAACTTATTCTATATCGAGCTTGTGCTTGCCGTGAGAGACTTTCGCTTTCAGATAATTTTCGTTACCGTGTTTAACATGAGCGGAAGTATTAACAACTTCTTCGATTTCAATACCTAAATCAGTTAAGTCATTAATCTTTTTAGGGTTGTTTGTTATTAATTTTATTTTATCCAGCCCCAGCGCTTTAAGCATAAGCGCAGCATCAGTAAAGTCACGAAGGTCGTCACCAAAACCAAGGTGGTTGTTTGCTTCATAGGTGTTCATACCTTCACTCTGCAATCGGTAGGCGTCTATCTTGTTATATAAGCCGATCCCTCTGCCTTCCTGTCGAAGGTAAAGTATGATCCCACCCTGCTCACCCATCTTGTTGATAGTTTCTTCCAACTGTTCACCACAGTCACAACGAGATGAATGAAAAACATCCCCTGTCAGACACTCAGAGTGCATACGTACCAATGGGGTTTTGTCTGACTTATCAGCAGATTGGAAGATTAAAGCAACATGTTCTTTGTCACTTTCTAGATCGGTAAATGAGAGGATTTCTGCATCTATGTTGCTTTTAGATCCAACTTTTAACCCTACTCTGGCACGTACTTCAGCCATAACTTAGCTCACTTTCTAATGTCGTACTGAGTTAGCATCTCAGTAACTTCTGAATTTATTTTAGAGAATACAACGTAGATTGGGACACAACGATAAGAATTCAATGTATCGCATAGATGAATTACTTATATAAAACATCCTGCTTGTATATCGACTGATATAGCCAACCCACATTTTGTTATAGTATAACAATAACGCTATATTTCAACCCTGCAACTCCGAGGGTTATTTAAATATCAGTAAGTTACTTTGATTTTTTCTTGACTGCTCTTGCAGCAATCAAAATACCACCCACAAGGATTAAAATGGGGAGAAACCAAAGAATATAAGTCTTAGGGGAAACAACGGGATCATACAAAACAAAATCACCAAAACGATGAGTCATATAGTCTACGACTTCTTCTTCACTTGCTCCCTCTTTCATCATCTCAAAAACCTTGAGACGAAGGTCTTTCGCGATAGGAGAGTTAGATTCAATAAGGTTTTGGTTCTGACACTGAGGACAACGCAACTGTCTTGCTAAATCAATTGAACGCTTGCGCTGATCTTCACTTTCAAACTCAAAAAGGTCTGCTTTGATTGAGATTTCTTTATTGCTGTCATAAAAAATACTGTTGTCATTGTTGTTTGTATCAGCGCTGACCAATACAGGCAAAAGCAGGAAAAAAGAGAGAACAAACTTACACATGTTAATCATTACTTCTCTCCCTGAATAAACGGCTCAAACTTTGACTCCCAGATACTCTGGTCTATAACACCACTATATCGTGTTACTATTCGCCCTTCAGGGTTTACAAGAAACGTTTCTGGTGCACCGATAACACCTAAATCCAGAGCCAACGTTCCTCTGTGATCGAACAATACGTGCTTATAGGGATTTCCAAGCTCATCCAACATCTTCAAAGCAGCTTTTCTATCGTCTCGATAATTAAGCCCTGTGATCTCAAACCCTTGGTTTTTTAAAGCCATCAGATACCCATGTTCTGATTTACACGCTGCACACCACTCTGCCCATACGTTGATTAGGGAATAATCTTCTGATTTTATGGATTCATTATCCAACGTTACGCTTTCATCTTGCAGAGACTGAAGAGAAAACACAGGAATATTCTCTCCAACCATAGTCTGGTTAGAGCTTTCCGTACCCCCTTCAAGGGCATATATAAACGCACCAAACACGACAACAATCGCAATCAAAAATCCGATTACTTTAACTTTGGAGCCTGACTTATTTTTTTGTTCTGACATTACTACTTCTGCCTTGCTGCCTGATTAGGCCTTTGCATTTGAAACAATCTTTTTCCTGATAAATAGTGAAAGTACACCACCCAACGTCATCAAAATACCACCAAGCCAAATCCATATTACATATGCTTTATATTGAATTCTTACTGCGTAACTTCCGTCAATGAGCTTTTCACCCAATGTAATATAGAGATCACCGTGCCAGTAGTTACGAATTCCGGGCTCTGTCATGTTCATCACCCGAACTTGATAATGCCTTCTCTCAGGCACAATACTCTGTTCTTCGTTAATCAGAAAATGAGCCTTCTCGGACGTATAGTTGGGTCCAACAAAAAGTTCCAGCTGGTCAAAATTCAGTTCAAAACGTCCAAACGAGACGATGCTTTCTTCACTCATCTTGGCACTGGTCTCGATGGAGTGATACGCGTTCATTCCCGCACCAATGGCTGCGACCGCCACACCAAAGTGAGCCAGCATCATTGGTGCTGCTTTTATCCATACTTTAGTGGGAAGTTTTACCAGTTGTAAAACAAGCGTCAGAACCACCAAGATAGATAACGTCCAGGTTAACCAAGGCATAAAGTGAATATCACTATACTGAGCACGATACACCGCAAATCCAAGAACGGCTGAAACTAGCGATATAATGCTCAGACCACGAATCCGGCCAGCGACATTCTTTTCATCTTTCCAACTAAACCAAGGAGCGACGGCCATTAATGCAAGTGCGACAAAAGTCAGTGGTGCAAACAAGGTATTAAAGTAAGGAGCACCTACAGAAATATTACCCAGACCAAACAACTGGAAAACCATTGGATAGAAGGTACCAAGAATGACCGTAAGCATCGCAACGGTAAAGATGATGTTTCCTAACAGAAATAGAAATTCTTTACTGGCCAGTGACTCGATATTCGCTGACTTAACTGAAGCTGATTTGTATAACAGAGAACCAAAACCGCCAATAACTAACGCAAACAGAAGCACCAGTAAAATAATGCCTCTTGTCGGATCAATGGCAAATGCATGAACAGAGGTAAGAATACCGGAACGAACAACAAAAGTGCCTAGCAAGCTTAGGGTAAAGGTGGCGAATGAAAGTGTTAACGTCCAGCGAACCAGCGTTCCTCGCTGAATCCCTGCAATAAGACTATGTAATAGAGCTGTACCTGTAAGCCATGGAAGTAACGATGCATTTTCTACCGGGTCCCAGAACCACCAACCACCCCAACCTAGTTCGTTGTATGCCCACCATGCACCAAGAACAATGCCCGCTGTAAGAAATGCCCAGGCAAACAGAGCAAACTTACGGGCATAGATAAGCCATTCAATCCTATCTTCCGAATCCCACAGCGCGGCCATCGCTAATGCAAAACTGGACGCAAATCCGATATAACCGATATAAAGCAGAGGTGGATGGAAGATTAAACCGACATCCTGAAGCATTGGGTTAAGATCTCTTCCCTCTTCAGGAATTACGCTGTTGATTTCAAATGGGTTAGAAGCGTACAGCGTGAAAAAAGCGAAAGCACAGACAAACAGCAATGCTGTCATCAATGCGTAATTCATAAATCTGACAGGCAGGCTGTTTTTCATAAAGGCGATCGCAGACGCCCAACAAGCCAACATCACTACCCAGAAAAGAAGTGAACCCTCGTGTCCGCCCCATACAGCAGCTGCCTTAAAAAAATCGGGCAGATGTGAGTTTGAATGATGCGACACATAGCTCAAGGTAAAATCATCGTAGATAAATGCCGCAGCAAGTACCCCGATAGAAACCAGTGAAAAGAGCGCACAAAAATGCGCAACACTCAATTGCACGGATATTGTTTCAGCGCGATTTCGTGAAATATCGTATACAGAAGTAATAACGGCAATAAGAGAAGAGACTGCGACAAGCAGTAGAGAAAAGTGACCGAATTCAGCTAGCATAATACCCGTTAAATTAGGGCCTTACCCGACTCTGCGAGTAAGGCCCGGTTAAATGTTTAAACTACAGTCAACTGACCAGCGTATAGGATAAACGTACGGAACATTAGTACGCCGATCAAGCCTAAACTGGTAACCAGCATGATAAATCCGGTCTTATGTCTAACTTCTGAAGGAGTGAAGGCATTTAAGGCAAGCGGAAGTAGCATACCCACACCAATTACACCTATCCAGAACCAGCTAGCCCAGAACCCTCCACCGAGCGCATTAATCGCAGCGGCTTGAGCCTGACCACCACCGAAAATCATACCGGTGAAGAAAGCGATCATGACAAACAGTTCGAACAGGACCACTGGTCGCTCGAAGCTGTGTACCCACTTCGCTGTTGCACTCTCTGCTGGCTGTTTGAAGCCAACAATGCCGAACAGCATACAAGCTGCTGCACCGGATGAAAGGCTTGAGAACAGGAACAGAATCGGCAGAATCGGGTTGTTAAGCATTGGAAAACTCTTAAGCGCGGACAACAGGAAGCCCGTGTATGCGGCAAGAGCAAATGCCTGAATCGCTAATAGCCATTCAATGCTGTTTTCATACTTCTGAAGCAGCTTAATGATGTTATCGACAAAGTTAAACTTGCCTTTTGCAATCATGTTCAGGAAATCCATGATGGTCTTTCTGAAGATGATAGCGATCCACATAAACAGGAAGATCATATAAGTCTGGAACAGAACAACACCCATAGACATTACCGAAGTAACGTTAAAGTGAATCATGATTTTCCAGAACATTAGTGGCTTAGTCAGGTGGAATACCAAGATCGTAAGACCACCAATAATACCAAATGGAGCAAGCCACGCTGTTGCTTTTAAAATACCATCTCTGGCTGGGTCACCCTCTATTACCTTGCGCTTAAGGTAGATAGAGATCATTACACAACCTGCTGACATACCCGCTAAGAACAGGTAAACCGCGATAGTCCAGTCCCATACCAAAGGGACGTCAAATGCACTCATCATGATTAAATCTCCCCTTTCTCATGTGGAACTTTGTAAAGCTTAGGATTGGTACCTAAATACGCTTTGTCACGGTAAACAACTTTGTCTTTTAGCACCGCGTTAATTTTTGATTCTGGGTCGTTTAAATCACCAAATGTCAGTGCTTTCGTCGGACAAGCTTCCACACAGCCAGGAAGTTTACCAGCAGCAAGGTTTGTATCACGACAGAAGTTACACTTATCAGCAGAGCCTTCAATAGGATGGAAGAATCGAACCTGGTAAGGACAAGCAACAATACAGTAACCACAACCTACACACTTATCTTTGTGTACGTCAACAATGCCCGTCTTTTCATCTTTGTACGCAGCACCAGTCGGACACACCATTACACAAGGGGCATTTTCACAGTGCTGACATGAGATACGATTAAATTTGTAATCTACGTTCGGAAACTCGCCCTGCGGTTCACTTCGAGTAATTTCCAATCGAGTAACACCTTCAGGCACACTGTTTACGTCACGACAAGCATCCATACAGGCTGTACAGCCAATACATTTGTTCTCGTCGTAGACCATGCCGTAGCGTTTAGCTTTTTCTTCAGGCTCATCAGCATTAACTTTAGAGCTAATAGCACAGGTAGTCGCGACACCGGTCGTAAAAATAACCGCTCCGGCACCGGTTAGAAAATTTCGTCTTGAACAGCTCATTTCTCTTCCTCCTGCTTCTCAAGTAGCTGGTTGAAGTCTGAGTGACAGTCAACACACATCTTAATTAGCGTCTTACGGTCTTCGAACTGAAGCACGTTCAAGCCAGGATCTTTAGGCTTTCTCTTTTTAACCAGGCGAGCTTGTTTGCCCCCTTTCAAGTGAACATCATGACAGTTAGAACAGGTGAGATTCAAAGCGTGTACATCATGGGTCCAGCTTGCTTCCTGAAGTTTGGTTGGTTCATGACAATCAAGGCACTCTTTATTTGCTTTGAGTACTTCATCATGACTTAGCACTTTTTTCTTCGTGCCCGGTTGAGATTGTGCAGATGCATATTTGGTAACGACATCTGCTTTACGGCGGTGTTTCGGACCAATCTTATTGTGACAATCCACACAACCAACAGATTTACCTAGAACGTTGGCAGCATCTTGTCCATGCGTTTCATGTTGAGTCTTATCTGCGCCTTTATGACACTGGAGACATTTCTTGTCTTGTCTGGAAGTTTTTAACTTGACTGTCTTTGTAGCTGGTTCCGCTTGACTGGTTGTATCACCAGCAGCAACAGCATTATTAACTGAGAAACCATAGAGACATAATATAAGAAGTGACTTCAGCATTATGGCTATGGTCAATTTATTATTGGCCATCTTTCTTTCCTACATATCAGAATAATATTTGTACTAAATAAATACTCAAATACAAATATTCGTTGGAGTTAAAATTAATTAACTCCAAACGATAATGATTCTTATTTTAGAAAGCCACAACGCTAATGAGGTCATTATATATGTCTTAGCAAATAAGCTAATGAATTAATGGCAAAATAGTGACGTATTTCACCTAATTAAAAAATGTTACTAAATATTAACTTCTTAGTCATCAATAGCCTACATGACTGTAAACACAAGACTTTTAGCTAACCCTTAAGGGGTATTTGAAATTTTTCGTGTACCAGATCACCTGTTTAAATTGATCTAAAACAATTTCCCAAATTTGATGTAATGAAAGGTTAAAAATATTAGCTAATATAAAGGGGTATCTCAAAAACTCTTATATTTGGAACTAGTCCACAACGCTAGTAAAAATAAACGGAGTAACGTGGGAATAAACAATACAAACATGGAGAAAACACCATGAAAAAACACTGGATGACGAAATCTATAGCGGTTTTGGCAGCTAGCATGATGTTTGGCGCAGCTACTAGCGTTGTTGCAGCAGATAAAATCGGCGACCCTAGGAACGAACAGTACCAGGCTAGCCACACAGATCAGTATGAAAGCTGGAAAGCGACTTCTGAAAGTTCTGAAATCGAAGATGCACTTGCACACGATCCTAATATGGTAATCATGTGGGCTGGTTACGGCTTCGCTAAGGACTATAACAAAGCTCGCGGTCACTTCTACGCAGTTGAAGATTTAAGAAACACTTTGCGTACAGGTGGTCCGGTTGATGAAAAAACAGGTCCTATGCCTATGGCATGTTGGAGCTGTAAGAGCCCAGACGTAGCACGTCTTATCGACGAGAATGGTGAAGATGGTTACTTCCAGGGTAAATGGGCACGTCTAGGTCACGAAGTGACTAATGCGATTGGTTGTGCTGACTGTCACGATACTCGTAGCGAAGAGTTCAAGAATGGTGAGCCTGCTCTAATGCTGACTCGTCCATACGTTGAGCGTGCATTCACTACTATTGGTATGCCATTTGAGGACATGGACGATGCTGACAAGGCTGGCGCAGTATGTGCTCAGTGTCACGTAGAGTACTACTTCACAGGTCCTAACAAGACTGTTAAGTTCCCTTGGGATATGGGTACTAACGTTGACGAAATGGAAAAATACTACGACGCACTTAACTTCAAAGACTGGACTCACAAAGTGTCTAAAGCGCCAATGCTTAAAGCACAGCACCCAGGCTGGGAAACATGGCGTCTTGGTATCCACGGTAAGAACGGCGTAGTTTGTGCTGACTGTCACATGCCTAAAGTTGAAAAAGCAGACGGCACTCTTTACACAGACCACAAAGTTGGCAACCCACTTGATTCGTTCGACGTAACTTGTGCACAGTGTCACTCTCAAGAGAAAGAATTCCTACAAGGCGTTGTTTCTACTCGTAAAGCTCAGGTTACTAACATGAAGCTTACTGCTGAGAAACACATCGTTGCTGCTCACTTTGAAGCAGGCGCTGCATGGGAAGCTGGTGCAACTGAAGCTGAAATGAAAGACATCCTAATGGATATCCGTCATGCTCAGTGGCGTTGGGACTACGCAATTGCATCTCACGGTGTACATATGCACGCTCCTGAAGTTGCTCTAGAAATCCTAGGTACTGCTGTAGATAAAGCAACTGACGCTCGTACTAAGCTTGTTCGTCTTCTAGCTAAGAAAGGTATTACTGAGCCAGTTCAAATTCCAGACATCTCTACTAAAGAGAAAGCACAAGCTGCTCTAGGTATGGATATGGATAAGATGAATGCAGACAAGAAGAAGTTCTTGGAAACATTAGTACCAGAGTGGGATAAGAAAGCTGACGCACGCGAAGCTACTTACAAATACTAAGCTACTATTAATTAAACTATAAAGCTTACTTACTCCGTAATCCCAAAAGCCAGCGACCCTCCCCCGCTGGCTTTTTCTCGTTTTTAATCCTGAAAATTTACAAAGTTTTGTCTTTTTTTACCTCAAACGTATTTTGAAGTTGATCTACATCACATTTTCAATTTATTCCAAGATTACCATTAAAAACACCGTTCAATTACCGAGATAACACCAATGCGTCTATTCAACCGCACTCAAATGAACCTGTTTATTAGTGAAAGTAACTCTAAACCTCACAATAAAACGAGCCACAATCCTATTGTTGCGAATCTCATTTTTTGCGCTGATGTTATCTTTGTTTGCTTTCTGGTTTTACTTACCCTTTATTTGGATGTCATCTACTTCCATAACCCTCTTGGTGAAACCTCACTAACCGAAATAAGTGAGCAACTTCTTTTGCTCTCCATTTCCATCAGATTCTTTATACACAGCCGTTCAGAGTTAAATCGTCAAGGTAGTAAGACTTGCAATCATTCATTTATCCTAGCGGGTGCATTCTTTCTGGTTTTACTTATGAGAGAACTGGATCATTGGTTTGACTTTATCAGTCATGGAGCGTGGGTATACCCCGCTCTGACCGTTGCTTTCTTAGGTATCTACAACTTCTTTAAGCATAAATCAGTGAGCTTTTATCAGTTAAATGAACTTCTTAGACACCGCTATGCGCCCGTCCTGACGCTAGGAGTGATATTTTTGCTGGTATTGAGCCGTATAGCAGGTATGAGCGCATTCTGGCATGAAGTAATGGGTGAGGATTATGTGCGGCAGGTTAAAAATATTGTTGAAGAGGGCTCAGAGCTACTAGCGTATTACATTATTGCGGTCGGAGCTTTTAAAGTGACGAAGAGTGAGCAAGTTTAAGCTCACTCACCTTTTTGTTTCTATTTCATCATATCTTTGGCACGGTTGATTGAATTAATCACCGTGCTTCTGTCTAGTCCCTGCCTTTCTGAATCCAGTATTTTTTGCCAGGTTTCAATCGCCTCTTGGTATCGAAAACTAATAAAATGATCATTTCCTATCAACATTAGCGCAGGATAATTGTACTCATCCATAGATAGGGCTTCATCCAGTAACAACTGAATGTTTTTGCTAATTCTCTGAGAATTAGCATAGTAATCCGCTGTTGCTTTAGCCGAGAAAACTGAAGCAGTTGGGCTCTCTTCTAAACGCAATACATAACTAAAACACTGGGAAGCCTCTTCAAAACGATTAGAAGAGAGATAGCCATGGCCAAGTTCATACCACAGCTCAGAGTTGTTCCTGTCTTCTCTTAGCTTGTTTTCTATCTGCTCAATCAGCTCTTTCACTGTTTTGGGCTCTGCTGCGATCTTCTCTTCCGCTTTGCTTTGAGCCTGAGCTAGCTCCTGTGACTGATCAAGGGTTGAATACCAAACAGCACAAGACAAACCTGCGACAGCAACGCCAAGTGTTAAAGGCTTTACCAGTTTATGATTTTTACTAAAATAGATATAGAAGACTGCCAATAAAACAACAGCAGAAAGAGAGAGAACTAGAATAGGCATATATCGATTAACTTTATGAAATTACTAGGCTAACAATATCATTTTAGGCAATAAAAAACCGGGCAAATTGCCCGGTTTGAGATACGTGTAAGTTATCAGAAAGAGGTATTATTCTTCTTCCGGAGTCTCACCTGAATCTGTTTCAGAATCTGCTGCTGGTGCAGAGTCGTTTGAAGCAACTTCGTCGTTGCCTTCAGTGCCTTCAACACCCTCTTCCAACTCTTCTTCTTCAACTTCTTCGATGCGCTGCAAGCCTACAACGTTTTCGTCTTCTGCTGTACGAATCAGCGTAACACCCTGGGTATTACGACCAACCTGGCTTACTTCAGAAACGCGTGTACGTACCAGAGTACCTGCATCGGTGATCATCATGAACTCATCACCTTCTTCAGTCTGGATAGCACCGACTACTTCACCGTTACGCTCAGAAACCTTGATAGACACAACGCCCTGAGTTGCACGGCCCTTAGTTGGGTATTCAGCAATCTCTGTACGCTTACCGTAACCGTTTTGAGTCACTGTCAGAATATCACCTTCGTTAGAAGGAACAATCAGAGAAACGACCTGATCATTATCTGCCAGTTTCATACCGCGAACACCTGCCGCTGTACGACCCATTGCGCGAACTAACTCTTCTTTAAAGCGAACCACTTTGCCCTGCTTCGAGAACAGCATAATGTCGCTTTCACCATCAGTGATATCAACACCGATCAGTGAATCATCATCACGCAGGTTAACCGCAATCAGACCGTTAGAACGTACGTTTGCGAACTGATCCAGTGAGGTCTTCTTAACCGTACCGTCACCAGTTGCCATAAAGATGTACTTATCTGCAGAATATTCAGATACTGGCAGAATTGCAGTAATGCGCTCATTCTCTTCCAGAGGAAGAATGTTAACGATAGGCTTACCGCGTGCTGTGCGTGTCGCTTGCGGTAATTGATATACCTTCAGACGGTATGTCTTACCACGAGTCGAGAAACAAAGAATATTGTCGTGCGTATTAGCAACTAGCAGACGTTCGATGTAATCCTCATCTTTCATCTTAGTTGCGCTCTTACCTTTACCACCACGACGCTGTGCCTCGTACTCGCTTAGTAGCTGGTACTTAACGTAGCCTTCGTGAGACAGGGTAACAACAACATCTTCCTGAGCGATAAGCTCTTCCATGTCGATATCATGAACGGCAGCCGTGATTTCAGAGCGACGCTCATCACCAAAGCCCTCGCGAACCGCTTCTAGCTCTTCACGAATCACTTCCATCAAGCGTTCTGTGCTTTCAAGAATATGCATCAACTCAGCAATTTCTTCCAGAAGTGCTTTGTATTCGTCAAGAATCTTCTCGTGTTCCAGACCAGTCAGCTTCTGTAGACGAAGATCAAGGATTGCCTGTGCCTGCTGCTCAGTCAGGAAGTACTGGCCATCACGGATACCATACTGCGCTTCCAGCCACTCTGGACGAGCTGCATCAGTGCCAGCACGCTCAAGCATTGCTGCAACATTACCCAGATCCCAGCCACGAGAAGTCAAACCTTCTTTCGCTTCTGCCGGAGTTGGAGCACGACGGATAAGTTCAATGATTTCGTCAATGTTAGCCAGAGCAAGCGCAAGACCTTCGAGGATATGTGCACGATCACGAGCTTTGCGGAGTTCAAAGATAGTACGACGAGTAACAACCTCACGACGGTGGTCAACGAAGCACTTCAGCATCTCTTTTAGGTTAAACAGTTTTGGCTGACCGTTATCCAGTGCAACCATGTTGATACCGAAAGTCGTTTGTAGCTGAGTTTGTGAATAAAGGTTGTTAAGTACAACTTCACCCACAGCATCACGCTTACACTCGATAACAATACGCATACCGTCTTTGTCAGACTCATCACGTAGCGCACTGATACCTTCTACTTTCTTATCTTTAACCAGCTCAGCAATTTTCTCGATCAAACGAGCTTTGTTCACCTGGTAAGGGATCTCAGTAACAATAATGGTCTCTTTACCATTCTTGTCCGCTTCAACCTCAGCCTTAGAACGCATGTAAATCTTACCGCGACCTGTCTTATAAGCATCAATGATGCCCTTACGGCCACTGATCAGTGCTGCCGTCGGGAAGTCAGGACCAGGGATATATTGCATCAGCTCATCAATAGTGATCTCTTCATTATTGATATAAGCCAGACAGCCATCAATCACCTCTGTCAGGTTGTGAGGTGGAATGTTGGTTGCCATACCTACTGCGATACCGGAAGAACCGTTAACCAGCAAGTTAGGAATCTTAGTAGGAAGAACCGCAGGGATTTGTTCTGTACCATCATAGTTTGGTACGTAATCCACGGTTTCTTTATCAAGGTCAGCCAGAAGTTCATGGGCAATTTTCGCCATGCGAACTTCGGTATAACGCATCGCAGCTGCCGAGTCACCATCGATAGAACCGAAGTTACCCTGGCCATCAACCAGCATATAGCGTAGTGAGAATGGCTGAGCCATACGAACGATAGTGTCGTATACAGCACTATCACCATGCGGGTGATATTTACCGATTACGTCGCCCACAACACGGGCAGATTTTTTATATGGTTTATTCCAATCATTACCTAGTACATTCATCGCGAACAAAACGCGGCGGTGTACAGGCTTTAGGCCATCACGCACATCAGGAAGAGCACGACCCACGATAACTGACATCGCATAGTCGAGATACGAGCCACGGAGCTCGTCTTCAATATTTACTGGCGTGATCTCTTTAGCTAGATCGCTCATAGAGCCATTATCCCTCTATAGTTTGATCGTAATTTCGGGAGTTACTTCCCTTTACGTACAAGGTCGAAAAATATAACACAAATTTGTCGGGTTCGGCATTACTTTCCCTCACCTTTTATCAGCTTGTGACCTCTGTGGCGCGCAAAACGCTCACAAAACATACAAACATAGTTATCCTGTTGAAAAGTGTTTACTTATTAAACATGTTTTTCTCAAACTAATTGGATGCAGCCTTCTACCTATGTGTTTATAATCGTCGAATCTAAAGGAATACAAGAAGCAAGAAAATGAGCTCAAACGCATACTCCCAAAATGTCGATCCTGCCGAAATCAAGAAGTTTGAAGAGATGGCTTCCCGTTGGTGGGATTTAGATGGTGAATTTAAACCCCTGCACCAAATTAACCCTCCTCGTCTTCAGTATGTTAAAGACTGCGTAGAGGGCCTATTTGGAAAGAAAGTACTCGATGTTGGTTGCGGCGGAGGAATACTTTCCGAAAGTATGGCGCGTGAAGGGGCTAACGTTACCGGTTTAGATATGGGTAAAGAGCCTCTTGAAGTCGCTAGACTCCATTCTTTAGAAACAGGGATTAAAGTAAATTATATTCAGATGACCATTGAGCAACATGCTTCTGAAAACCCTGAAGATTACGACGTCGTGACATGTATGGAGATGCTGGAGCACGTCCCCGATCCACTCTCTGTCATTCAATCCTGTGCAAAACTGGTGAAGCCAGGCGGACATGTTCTGTTTTCGACGTTAAACAGAAATATTCCCTCCTATTTATTCGCTATTCTTGGAGCCGAATACATTACAGGAATAGTTCCTAAAGGAACTCATGACCACAGCAAATTCATCAAGCCATCAGAATTACTAAAGCTGATTGATCACACCGAACTTACCGATAGAGGTATTACCGGAATCAACTACAATCCTCTCACCGACTCTTTCTTCCTCGGGAAACGTGTGGATGTAAACTATATCGTAAACTGCGTTAAGCCCTGCCCGCTCTAAGTTCATCATAGCCCGTTGAATAGGTAAAAGTATTATTTTTCAAACACTCGGTTTTCTAAACCCAAACAAGCGCTCTTGTATACATTGTTAGGTTTTAATTTTACAAAATGCATTATGCTGGGTGTGTGCCTAACCCAGCTTTTGGCAAATAGCCTATTAAGTAAGTAAAAGCCTGTGGGCTTATAAATCTGGCTCTCTCGGGTAGACGGATCACAAAGTACTTTTTTGGCGTGAGTCGTAGTAATCATCAACGAGCCCTCTTCCGGTACATACGCGACGGGAGAAATATTCATAATTCCAAGAGCAGTACCTATAAATGGTTCATCCGCTATTTGCTCCTCCCTTCTGTGGCTGCAACTCAGTAAATCTCTTTGTTCAACAACCATTTCGTTACAGAGCTTGAAAAAATGATCTGAAACAGCGCCTTTCTTAAAATAAATAACACCACTATTCATTTTAACGATGTAATCAATATTGAGCCGTTTTAACACATCTTCTACATCAAAATTATACCAATGACCACTTGTGACTTTGTCTCCCGCTAAATTGACATCGTACTGCTCAAAACGTTTCCAATGCCTATCCATATCGTTTTTTACTATTAAGCAATCAGAGTCTATGAACATATTCTGTTCAAATGGGGTAAATTCATTAATTCGAAGTTTATTTAAACAACCGTTATACCCTTCTATCTCGGGCATGATTATTACGTGAGAAAAGAGACATTTTACGTCGTCCGGAATAGTCGTTTTTTCATCTGTGATTAGGGCAATAGGTCTTGTTGGGTCATTCTTATGTACAGAAAGGGCAAGGTACTTCGCCATTTCGATGTATTCTTTTGCGCCAGTAGCGATTGTAATGTATCCCTGCAAATTATCTTTATCCATATTTCTTCCCTAAATATAGTTTTTCAATCAGGTATAGCCCACTGTTCTTAATTATAAACTAAACTCCATAATCCATATAATATTGTAGCTATAACGTGCAGTTTACCTAACTCCTGCCTGTCCTAGTTTTGAGAATCGAATATGGAAAATGCGTATAATAGAACACTACATCAAGTAACTGCCTAAAATTGGCACTCAACTTGTGTCTACCTATCGTTCATCTCCGCAATTAATTCAACATCTTTATCAGAGCGCCTTTCATTGCTTAAATCCAGAAGCATTAGTTGAAATCTCACAGAAAACCCACTATCTTGTACCCGCTCAACATTAAAACCCAATATGTAGTAAACTAAATGCATTGGGTAACACTATAGAATTCGAAAAAGCAACATTTATCTCTATTGAAAGTATTAAAAATGTGGCTTTAGTCAGTCTTGTAAGGGAAAGCAATAATAATGCATCGACAACTCACCGTTACAAAGCGTGATGGACGCAAAGAACATATAGATCTTGAAAAGATCCACCGAGTAATTACATGGGCAGCTGAAGGGCTGGATAACGTTTCCGTTTCTCAGGTAGAAATCAAATCTCATATCCAGTTTTACGAGGGTATGAAAACCTCTGATATCCATGAAACCATTATCAAATCAGCCGCTGATCTTATCTCTGAAGAAACTCCAGATTACCAATATCTGGCAGCCCGCCTTTCTATCTTCCATCTACGTAAGAAAGCTTATGGTCAATATGAGCCACCTGCACTTTTTGATCACGTATCAAAAATGGTAGAAACCGGTAAGTACGACAAACACCTTCTTGAAGATTACACGAAAGAAGAACTCGAGATGATGGATTCGTTTATTGATCATACTCGTGATTTAGACTTTTCGTATGCTGCTGTTAAGCAATTAGAAGGCAAATATTTCGTACAAAACCGCGTAACTAAAGAGATCTACGAGAGTGCTCAGTTCTTGTATATCATGGTTGCAGCTTGTCTGTTTGCGAGATATCCCGCGGAAACTCGCCTGGATTATATTCGCCGTTTCTATGATGCAGTATCTACCTTCAAGATTTCTCTACCAACACCAATTATGTCTGGTGTCCGTACGCCTACTCGCCAGTTTAGTTCTTGTGTTCTGATAGAATGTGACGATAGTTTAGACTCAATCAATGCGACAGCAAGCTCAATTGTGCGCTACGTATCTCAACGTGCGGGTATTGGTATTAATGCAGGTCGAATTCGTGCATTAGGTTCGGAAATTCGTGGCGGTGAAGCATTTCATACCGGCTGTATTCCTTTCTACAAGTATTTCCAGACGGCAGTTAAATGTTGCTCTCAAGGTGGTGTTCGCGGTGGTGCTGCAACTGTGTTCTATCCGATGTGGCACGGCGAAGTTCAGAACTTAATGGTACTGAAAAACAACCGAGGTGTAGAAGAGAACCGTGTCCGACATATGGATTACGGTGTACAGATCAACAAAACTATGTACTCTCGCCTGATCACTGGTGGCAATATAAGCTTATTCTCTCCTTCAGATGTTCCGGGGTTATACGACGCCTTCTTTGAAGATCAAGAGAAGTTCGAAAAACTCTATAACCAGTATGAAGCTGATGGATCCATCAAGCGTGAAACAGTGAAAGCCGTTGAGTTGTTCTCATTATTAATGCAAGAGCGCGCGTCAACTGGCCGTATCTACGTACAAAACGTTGATCACTGCAATACTCACAGCCCATTCGACCCAAGTGTTGCACCGATTCGCCAGTCTAACCTGTGTCTGGAAATCGCTCTTCCAACCTCACCACTAAACAATGTAGAAGATGACCAAGGTGAAATCGCCTTGTGCACACTATCAGCGTTCAACTTGGGTGCGATTAAATCTCTGGATGACTTTGAAGAGTTATCAGAATTGGTTGTTCGCGCATTAGATGCATTGCTTGATTATCAAGACTACCCACTACCGGCCGCGAAAAAATCATCGATGAACCGTCGTACACTGGGTGTTGGTGTGATCAACTACGCATATTATCTAGCGAAAAACGGAGTGAAATACTCTGATGGCAGTGCAAATGGCCTGACTCACCAAACCTTTGAAGCAATGCAGTACTACCTGCTCAAAGCTTCAATGGAGCTGGCGAAAGAACAAGGTGCTTGTCCTTCCTTTAACGAAACCCGTTATGCTGAAGGTATTCTGCCAATCGACACATACAAAAAAGATGTTGATCTGATTTGTAACGAAAAACTTCACTACGATTGGGAAACACTACGAGAAGAAATCAAATCTCACGGTTTGAGAAACTCGACACTAACAGCGCTTATGCCTTCTGAAACTTCGTCTCAGATCTCGAACGCGACAAACGGTATTGAGCCCCCTCGTGGCTATGTTTCTGTAAAAGCTTCTAAAGACGGTATCCTAAAACAAGTCGTTCCTGATTTTGTAAATCTAAAGGATAACTACGAGCTACTTTGGAACATTCAAGGCAACGATGGTTATCTACACCTTGTAGGTATCATGCAGAAGTTTGTTGACCAGGCGATATCTGCAAATACCAACTATGATCCAGCGGTCTATGAAACCGGTAAAGTTCCAATGAAAGTGCTGCTCAAAGATCTGCTAACCGCTTATAAGTTTGGTGTAAAGACGCTTTACTACCATAACACCCGAGATGGGGCGAGCGATGAGCAAACCGCAGCATCTGCCGATGATGATTGCAATGGCGGTGGATGTAAGATCTAGGTTACAGAGTTAAAGGTTTATATCTCGTTCCCAAGCTAATACAAGGGAGCGAGAGGACAGATTAAGGTAAATACAATGGCATATAGCACTTTCACACAAACAAAAAACGACCAGTTAAAAGAACCGATGTTCTTCGGGCAGCCAGTTAACGTTGCACGCTACGACCAACAGAAGTTCGAAATCTTTGAGAAACTGATTGAAAAGCAGCTTTCCTTCTTCTGGCGCCCGGAAGAAGTTGATGTGTCCAGTGACAGAATTGACTACAACAACTTGCCGGATCATGAAAAACATATTTTTATCAGCAATCTGAAGTATCAGACATTGCTGGATTCTATTCAAGGCCGTAGCCCAAACGTAGCACTGCTACCTCTGGTTTCGCTACCTGAGGTAGAGACGTGGATTGAGACATGGTCTTTTTCAGAGACGATTCACTCCCGCTCCTATACTCACATCATTCGAAATATTGTGAATGACCCAGGCGTTGTATTCGACGATATTGTAGAAAACGAACACATTCTCAAGCGCGCAAAGGATATTGCTCACTACTACGATGACCTTATTCAGCTAACTAACGACTATCATCGCTTCGGTGAAGGGACACACACCATCTCTGGTAAAAACGTTGAGATCAAGCTCAGCGACCTTAAGAAAAAGCTATACCTTTGCCTGATGTCAGTAAATGCGCTGGAAGCGATTCGTTTCTATGTTAGCTTTGCATGTTCATTTGCGTTTGCGGAGCGTGAGTTAATGGAAGGTAACGCAAAAATCATTAAATTAATTGCTCGAGATGAAGCGCTTCATCTTACTGGCACTCAGCATATGCTGAATCTGCTTCGCAATGGCCAGGATGACTTTAGCTTTATGCAAATTGCTGAAGAGTGCAAACAAGAGTGCTTTGACCTATTTAAAGAAGCCGCAGAACAGGAAAAAGAGTGGGCTGAGTACCTATTTAAAGATGGCTCTATGATTGGTCTTAATAAGGACATCCTTTGCCAGTACGTTGAGTACATCACCAACATCCGTATGCAAGCCGTTGGCCTTGATGCCGCTTATCCAGAAGCGACATCGAACCCAATACCATGGATAAACGCTTGGCTGTCTTCTGATAACGTTCAGGTAGCACCACAAGAAGCGGAAATTAGCTCATATCTAGTAGGTCAAATTGATAACGAGGTAGACGCTGACGACTTCGATGGTTTTGAGCTGTAAATATGAAAAAAATCCACATCAACAACATCTCTGCGATTCTTGCTGCTTCTGACAGGACTCTGTTAGAAGCGATGGAATCGGCAGGTCTGCAGCCTGAGTACCACTGCCGAGATGGTCACTGTGGCGCTTGCCGATGCACGCTGGTATCAGGTGAGATTGAAGAAGTGGGTTTTAAAATGGCTTATACCCAGCCTAACGAAATACTGCCCTGCATATGCAGGGCAAAATCAGATGTGAAACTAGAGAAAGTAAACTATCAAATTAACGCTAAATCAGCGTAATCAGTATTGTTATTGCGGCAATCTACGCTGTTAAAACATGCGAACTCGTTCACCATTTGAGTCAGCTCCAGCTCCTGGCACTTTCCCAGCACAAGCTCCGCATTTTCTTGGGTCACCTTTTTTGCACCAATCTGTTTACCGTCATCATCAACTAATGTCAGCTCATAACCTTCATTTTGGGAAGCGCTAATATCGAATGGTAAACCAACCCATAGTGAAATTACGTCGATTTTTTTGTTGCTGCTAGTCTCTCCAAGAAGAATGCGATCACCAGATACCTGATACCAAACTTCGATTTTAGAATAACACTGCATAACGACACCTCCATGGTCGACCCGCTTATTGTGCAGGCTTAATGTCAGTTTATTCCTTTTATTTATAAACGCCAGATCAAGATCTTTATATTTACAGAGTTTACAAAAAAACACCTTATATAACATAGCATTAACCAATAGATCGTTATGTTATATGTAATTGTAAAATCCCGTGAAAATTCGTTATAAAACGAGGATTCAGACAGTTTATCGACTACGACAAACCTCCCTCTCAGCCCTCTAAAAATGTAGCTTTTAGCCTTATAACAAAATAATAGTTACAAAGAGCTGGCCGGAATAAACAACTCTTTTTCACGTTGAATAAACGAGTATGACCCAAATACAGGCTTCCCTTCTAGCTTGCGACGTAACATGTCTAGCGCAACAGTAGCAACGACCTTTCTCATATCGCCTCGTTCATATTTTCGCTTCAGCGTAACAACCTGGCCCCACTCACCGTCAAGGGTAGACATCGCGATAGCAACACGATTGTTTTCTAGCTTACCAGTAGACAGACCTATGCGACTATTGGTTTTATCTTTGATAGAAGCCGCTAATGCCAGCGCTGATGCCAACGCTTCCTGTTCCACATCCCTTAAGTCTACATTCGCCGTTAGTATCCAGGATTGCTTTACGCTTTTCTCTAACAACTCGTTGCTTGTCATCCAACTGGTTAAGTAACCTCCGGTTGATATTTCTGAAATTGAAACTGACTGACCACCTTCAACCAGAGCTGCTCCCAAATTATCGAGTAGCGGTTCATCCACACTGACGACATTTTCTCCCAAATGCCCATATACCATCTTAAGAATTTGAAGTCTTTGCTCATCATTATCCGACGGTCCAAAGAGCTTAACTTCAATGAAAGGCAGTGAAGAACGATAGCCAAAACCATAACCGTCAGGAAGCGCTAACTTATCGAGTAGATCCGAAATGCCAGACTCGGAAAGACCAAAGGTGTACATTCTCGTGACTTCAAGTGAAGTCAGTGAATTGTGGGTCTGTTTAATCTCCGGAATAATCTGCGTTTCTACCATTTGCTTGAACTCCCTGGGAACTCCAGGAGTAAAGTAAAAGGTAGCGCGATTAATGGACATCTTGAATCCACATGCAGTCCCAATCGGATTATCAACAATAGATGAAGATTTGGGTAGTATCGCTTGTTTGATATTACTTTCTGGCATTTTTCTACCAGATTTTTGATACATACCTTGCAGGCGTTCTAGCCACTCTTGAAATAACATCAACTCATCTTCCGCAGCTTCTGCAGCCGCTTCTGCGGTAAGATCATCAGATGTTGGCCCCAACCCACCATTCACGATAACAAGATCAAAATTTAAGCTCAGATTAATAAATTCATTCACCAATGCGTTTTTTTGATCTCCAACCGTAGAACGCTTGGATAGAGGCAACCCTTCATCAAAGAACTTTCGCGACAACCAACTCGCATTGGTATCAACGATATCCCCATAGAGTACTTCTTCACCTGTACTCAGCATCGCTATTTTAATCATTCTCTTGCCTTATCAATATAAAGGTCACATAAAGCTAAATTACTGACTCAACCCTAGATTGTCGAGTTATCTTTAGAGTTTGCTCAGAAAGATTGCACTATTCTTAAAAAAACTAAACAGATAGGTTTCCATATGCCTGATATTGGCCGATAATCTTAAGTAAATTTTAATTGAATCAGCCCGTTAGTTCAGGGAGATCAAAGTGATAAAGCGTTCTATCGCGACAGGGCTATGCCTTGTTTCAACGTCAGCATACAGCTCAGATTTATATCAAGGTCAACATATAGAGTTTTCCTATACCTATAACTGCCAGAATAGTATTTCAGATTTAGGCGGATTGGGTACAAACCAATGCAGCAATCAAGTCGACCACTACTCCCAATCTAATCATCTTTCTTTCGATGCTAAGGAGTTGAACGAACCAGAAGAAGAACTGCCTCTTTACCTTACAGTACAAGACGGAAAAGATTGGGATTACCTGAAAGAACAAACATACACCATTCTTGGATTAAGCGTGGCAACGGTTGGCTTTATGACACTGCTGCCTGAGAGCATTACAAAGTGGGATGAAGATGACCGGGACTTAAGCAAGTTAGGCAGAAAGTGGAAAGATAATGTTTCAGCAGGCCCTGTATGGGATAAAGATGAGCATGTTCTCAATTACGTCATGCACCCGTATTTCGGTGGTGTTTACTATACCGCAGCAAGACACTCAGGATTTAACGAGTTTGAATCTTTCGTCTACTCCTGGACCATGTCTACTTTTTTCTGGGAATATGGTGTAGAAGCATTTGCAGAAGTTCCTTCATATCAGGATTTGTTCATTACACCATTCTTCGGTGCTCTTGTTGGTGAACTCATGTTTGAAGCAGAACAGGATATCGTGGCTAACGGTGGAACAGTCATGGAATCCGAAACCCTCGGAAATGTTTCACTCTTCTTCTTAAATCCGGTTGGCCATATACATTATTGGATAACTGATGCATGGGGAGATGAAACAGAGTTCAATCTCACAACGACGCCATGGTTTGGCAATCAGGAAGCCGCAAATTACGCGTTGGATGCTGGCGCAGCATACGATTATCAATTTGTGGGATTGAATCTTAGCTTAAAGTTTTAAGCTTCTTGCTCCCCTTTTCTTAAAGGGGAGAGCCTGTAAACACTTTTCACTAATTTTGAGTTCCAGATACCATTCTTCGTAGCAAGTTTTGCACTCGTTTTGTAAAAATTGACAACTGTCATACTTTTCAGATGGTTAGCTTCTACACTTAGAGTAGGACTTAAACGCACATACTATTAAAAGCTAATCAGACTATTAAGTGCTTACCCAATTAGGGAGGGTGAATATGAACAGTACTTTTATTGTTAACTTTGTCGGTAAGGCATCCCCATCTACAATCAAACAGCTCGCAGCTACGACGCACGAGAATGGCGGTAAGTGGTTAATCAGTAAAGTTAACTTTATAGAAAATCAGGTTGCGGCTGTTATTAAAATCGAACTACCAAGCGCAAATGAAGAAACAGTAAAAGCAGCTTTTCGAACTGTACCCGATCTGTTAGTACAGTTTGTAGAATCTGACAGTACCTCCCACAATAAGGACGAAATTTTTCAATTAAGGCTGGATTCAAATGACAGAGCTGGCATTGTGAACGAGATAACTCAGGTTCTTGATGGGCAGGATATTCATATCTTAGATATGGACTGTCAGCGCGTATTTATTGCGGGTGGTGGTGGTATAAGCAATAGCCTATTTACCGCTAATATGGCGATACGTTTACCGGAAGCACTTAATATTGACGATGTGACGAAAGAACTGGAATCTCTCAGCGAAGACACTCGAGTTATTCTCACCAATGAAGAAGCGATTAACTAACTCCCGGAGCTCAAACTATTGGAGAGCAAACTAGCTCTCCAATTCAATTACGCGAGATTATCAGCCCAAGCCTGAGCTGATTTATCTATGGCAGTAAAAGCCGCCAGGAAAGCGTGCTTACCTTGTCGATATGGATCATCGATATGTTCTAAACCTACCCACTTGCCAAATAAGTGTATTTTGTGACTGTCTGCCGGGTGATAATCACACAACGCTTCTTTCTGTCTAGGTTCCATAACAAGAATCAGATCGTGTTCATCAATGAGCTTTTGAGTAATTTGCTGAGCTTTATGGCCGCTAATATCAACACCAAACTCTGAAGCCACCTTAATAGCTAATGAATCTGCTTTTTTACCACTTAACCGATTCATCTTTGTTGCTAAACCAGCTGAAGCAACTTCGAAGTTTGGCAGTAGCTTTCTAAGCTTTTCTTCTCCATATGGAGAGCGACAGATGTTACCTGTACATACTACTAAAATGCTTCTCGACACGAACGTTCCTAACTATCCACTGTTTAAAAAACTATTGCTAAGTACACTAACACGAATACTTCTGTTAATTAACCGCCCACTGTGAAAGAGAGCGTTTAAAGTCGTCATAGCCAAACTCATTTAACTTCTGAACCTCGCCGTTTAAACGCTCACAATAAATAGAAGGCATCTTAAGGCCATTAAACCAGTTGAGCTTAACCATAGTGTAACCAGCGCTATCCATAACGTGTAATCTCTGGCCTATCGTTAACGGTTGTTCAAATTTGGCCACACAGAATTGGTCACCAGCAAGACACGAGCATGAACCTATAACATACTCATACTTTCCACTTTCTGATGCTTCTAATATAGAAGCAGGTTCGTCATAGATTAATGTATCGAGTCGATGAGCTTCTGTCGCTGAGTCTACGATCGCGGTTGTCATACCGTTTTCTACAATATCAACAACGGTAACGACTAAGTCTGTAGTTTTAGTGATGATGGCTTCACCGGGCTCCAGATAAAGCTGTACACGGTGTTTCTCTGAGAATGCTTTGAGTGCCATTCCCAACTTCTCAATGTCATAACCTGGCCACGTGAAGAATACACCTCCCCCAAGACTTACCCACTCTAGTTTGTTCAAGTATTCACCGAACTGCTCAGAGATTGAATCCAGCAGTGTAATAAACGCATCAACATCTTTGTTTTCACAGTTCATATGGAACATTGCACCATTGATGCTTTCAAATACGTCTGGGTTTATATGGTCTGCCTGAACACCGAGTCTTGAAAATTTACGCGCAGGGTTAGCTAAGTCTTGCCCAGCATAGCTCACTCCTGGGTTAATTCGAAGCCCGATAGAAGCTTTGCCCTCTACAAGATGACTATAAGCTGCCAACTGTGATTGCGAGTTGAAAATCATTTTGTCACATATATCTTCAACTTCTTTAACATCGTCTTCGCTGTAACCCACACTGTAAGCATGAGTCTCGCCCCCGAAGGTTTCGTATCCAAGTTTTACTTCGTATGGACCACTACTGGTTGTGCCATCAAGATATGGTTTAATGATGTCGAACACACCCCAAGTGGAGAAACATTTGAGAGCCAAGACCAGTTTCACACCTGACACTTCTTTTAGGTGTCTGGCTATTTCCAAGTTCCTAATTAGCTTTTCTTCGTTGATCAGGAAATAAGGGGTTTTTAGGTTTTGAGTGTTTGTTTTGTTAATCATTTTCAGCTCTGATAGGCATTCCCACGCAGAGCGTGGGAACGAGAGGGATCCTGTGTTTCCGCGCGAAACGAGGAAACGAGTAAGACATTTGCTACTTCAGCACCTTAATATTCGGTTGTCCTACTTCCAGCTCTTGTACGTGCCAATCCAGACCAATCTCTGGCATAGTTTCCAAGAACGGGTCCGGGTCTAGTTGTTCCATATTGAACACACCAGCTTCTGCCCATTTACCACGGAAGTATTGAAGAGCCGCAGTAATTGCTGGAACACCTGTGGTATAGGAAATGGCCTGATGCTCTACATCTTCATATGCAACTTCGTGATCCGCATTGTTGTAGATAAACACACTACGCTCTTTGCCATCTTTCTTACCCTGAACCCAAGTACCGATACAGGTTTTACCTGTATAACCCGGAGCCAAAGAAGTTGGGTCTGGCAGTAGTGCTTTAAGGACGTGCAAAGGCTGAACGACCGTACCGTCATGCAAAGTCAGTGGCTCTGGGCTTAACAGGCCGATATCACGCATGCAGTTAAAGTAGTTCAGGTATTTGTCACCAAAGCCCATCCAGAACTCGATACGTTTGGCTGGGATAAACTCCTGCATAGAACGTACTTCGTCGTGCGCCATAGAGTATACTTTGTGTTTACCAACTAACGGGAAATCAAACTCGAACATACGTGAATGGCATGGTACTTGTTTCCAATCACCCTCTTCCCAGTAGAAAGAGTCCCCTTGAATCTCAAGCATGTTGGTTTCTGGATCAAAGTTTGTCGCAAACTTTTTACCGTGATCCCCAGCATTAACATCCATTACATCGATAGTATCAATCTCATCAAACAGATGCTTAACCGCATAAGCGGCAAAAACGCTAACTACGCCTGGATCAAAACCTGCACCCAGAATGCCTGTGATGCCAGCCTCTTTAAACTTGTCGCGGAATCCCCATTGCCAATCGTATGCTTGAGGTACTTGCTGCCCTTCTGAACACAAGTCAACAGCCACTGACGTATCAAGGTAAGAAACTTTCGCCTGCAAACACGCTTCCATAATGGTGATGTTTACCCATGGAGGACCTGCATTAATAACTAAATCCGGTTTCACTTCTTTAATCAGGGCAACCAAAGCGTCCACATCGTCAGCGTTTACTTCTCGTGCTTCGAGCTTTTTTGATGGAACTTTCAGGTTATTTTTGTTTCGGATTGACTCTAGAATCTTTTCGCACTTGCTGATTGTGCGAGAAGCCAGAGTGATATCACCTAACACATCATTGTTCTGTGCCGCTTTGTGAGCAACAACCCAGCCAACACCACCAGCGCCAATTTGTAATACAGACATAGAATATTCCTTATGCTTGTTGCGCCAGCTCTTGTGCTAGCGAATCAATTTTGTTCAATAAGTTTTCAAAGTCCGACAGAGTCAGACAAGGATTCAAAATAGTAAATTTCAGTGCGGAGTTACCATCGACCGTGGTTTCACCAAGAACAGCAATACCACGAGTGAGTGCATCTAAACGAACTTTTTGGTTTAACGCATCCAGATCGCCGACTTTTTCTAGTTTCACTCTGAATAACACCGTTGAAAGAGATGGGTTTGCCAACAACTCAAAACTTGGATGTTCGCTTACTAGTCCTGCGACTTGCTGAGTTTGTTCAAGTAAGTGGTCGTACATATCACCAAGCACTTTAGGTCCGACATTTTGCATCGTCATAAAGACTTTCAAAGCGTCAAATCGTTTGGTCGTCGCAATAGACTTATCTACCAGATTCGGCAACTCATCATGCTCACGATTTAGGTAATCCGCATGGTGCAGCAAGTACTTAAAGTTCGCTTTATCTTTAATGAGCACAGCGCCACAACTGATGGTCTGATAAAAGAGCTTGTGGAAATCAACGCTTACTGAGCTGGCTCGTTCGATACCTTTTAAGCGTTTTTTTGCGCTACTGAGGATAAGCGCACCACCGTAAGCACCATCGACATGGAGCCAAAGCTGCTTTTGCTCTGCAATATCTGCCAGTGAATCGATATCATCAATCGCACCGTGATCGGTCGTACCTGCTGTCGCAACCAATGCAAATGGGATTAACCCTTGCTGTTTTGCTTTCTCTATCGTTGACTTAAGCGCATCGATTTTCATTCTGCCATCTTCATGAGTATCGACACACAGCACCGCACGCTCACCGAGCCCCATAATCGACGCCGTTTTTTGGACGGTGAAGTGAGACTTATCGGAGCAGATAATTCTAAGTTTAGACCAGTAATCTGGCAGACCATCTTTCTGTATTGAATGACCATCGATCTTGTCAGCAATCCAATCGCGAGCTAATAGCAAACCCATCTGGTTGGATTGAGTGCCACCACTGGTAAAGATACCATCAGAACGCTCACCAAGCTGATAAACGCCACATAACCAATCAACCACCCTCTGCTCGACATAAGTTGCGGCAGAAGCTTGATCCCAGGAATCCATTGACTGGTTGAGAACGGCAATTATCGCTTCCGCGACGATCGCCGGCATTAGAGGAGGTGTATGCAGGTGAGCAATACAGTCTGGGTACTGAGTAATAATTGAGTTCTTTGCGACAAGTCCTGTAGCTGTGTTAACAACGGCCTTCAGGTCCTGATTACCGCTATCAAGATCAATGGCAGTAATTGTTTGCTCCAGCGTAGAAGGAACCATACCTGAGTATGGTTTATTGATATCTTCAAACAGTGCCTTTAGGCTCGCATTAGTATGCGTCATTACCTGCACATACTCATCTGCACCATTTTCACCCGTGTGGATAAAATGCTTTTTCCAGTTTTCGTTGTTCGTTGACATCAGTTCTTACCACCTGAAACAACGATTGCCTCTTCTAGCGTGCGCAAAGCAAAATCAATCTGCTCCAGAGAAATAATCAGAGGTGGCAGAAAACGAATAACCGCGCCTTCACGGCCACCTTTTTCAACTATCAAACCACGTTCAAGGGCTGCACGCTGGATGTTTAACGTCAGTTCAGAGTCTGCCTCAGGCTCACCAAAACGGTTGGTTTCACCTGTTGGCTTTTTGATTTCAACACCTAACATCAAACCTTTTCCGCGAACTTCCGCAATGCAATCCACACGCTCCTGAATCTTTTCCAGGCCCATACGCAGATAATTGCCTGCGATATTGGCGTGTTCTACCAGGTTATCACGCTCAATGATTTCTAATGCTTTTGCACCCGAAACCATTGCCAACTGGTTGCCACGGAAAGTGCCCGTGTGTTCCCCTGCTTTCCAAGTATCAACACCTTTATTAAATACAAGCAGAGACATTGGCATACCGCCGCCGATGGCTTTTGAAAGACAAAGAATATCCGGTGTTATACCCGACTCTTCGAATGCAAAGTTAAAGCCTGTTTTACCGACACCACACTGAATTTCATCAAAGATAAGCAGGATGCCGTGTTCATTACAGATACGACGCAACTCTCTTAGCCAGAATGCTGGAGCTGGAATTACTCCGCCCTCGCCTTGAACGGGCTCTACGATGATCGCGGCTGGTTTCATGATTCCCGCTTCATCGTCATGTAGAAGACGCTCTATATAGCGAATGCTCTGCTGAGCCCCTTCATCACCACCCATACCAAACGGACAACGCAAGTTATAAGGAAAAGGCATAAAGTGAACATCTGACATCAAGCCAGTGCGGCGAGCTTTTGTGTTCAGGTTGCCCATCATGCCCATGGTACCGTTGGTCATGCCATGGTATGCGCCACGGAAAGCAAACATGGTGTTACGCCCTGTAGTTTGCTTAGCCAACTTGATTGCAGCTTCTACAGCATCAGCACCGGATGGGCCACAAAACTGAATTGCAGAGTTTTGAGCAAATTCTTCAGGCAGGAATGATTTCACCTGCTTGATATAGCGATCTTTTACTTCTGTCGTAATATCTAGGGTCTGATAAGGAAGCCCTGAATCTAGCTGCTCTTTTAGTGCCTGATTAATCTCGGGATGGTTGTAACCAAGGGCGAGTGTACCCGCACCTGCCAGACAGTCCAAAAATAGTTGACCTCTGGTATCTTCTACCAGTGCTCCGTATGCACGTTTTATAGCAAGCGGCAGACGACGCGGATAAGAGCGAACTTCCGATTCATGTTCTTGTTGATCGACCAATAACTGATCCAAAGATAGATCGTAAACATCGTTTAATTCTGGGATTTCGATGCCGAATGGATTGATAGTTTTATCAGTTTCTAGTTCTAAAACTGTGCTCATGTTGTGACCTTAAAATGCAAGTAACGGCAAATCTGTATTCAATTTCTATATGAAAAGAATCAGTAAAACACCTATATTCAGATAGCCAGAAGGCAAATATAGGAAAAGGATTAGCGTACGCTAATAAAAAGGATTTTTAGCAGATCAAGGTTCAGTGATAACACTGCAATTAGGAAGAGCTAAGCTGATTTTGAAATGTGAATGAGTTGAAAACAATGTTGGGTTTCCTTATCAAAGTATCCCGTCTACTAAACACCTATAACATTTAGTACCTACCCTACGAAAAGTCACCAGCCTTAAGGACTTTTCGCGTATCCCCCAGAGCTGAGCCCGAGATTGCGCGCGAGTTTACCCAAAAACGTGAACTCTGGCAAATAATTTCAGTTCTCAGTTAATCAATCAATGTCTAACAGTTATAGAAGTCTTTGTACCAATGAATAAATTCAGCCACCCCCTCTTCAATTGTCACTTTTGCGGTGTAACCGGTAGCCTCAAACAAGTCTCGAGTATCGGCATAAGTTTGGTATACATCACCCGGCTGCATCTCACGAAAGTTTTTCTTAGCAACCATACCTAATTCTTTTTCAATGGCTTCTATAAAGTGCATCAAGTTGATTGGCGATCCATGTCCAATATTATAGATAGCATAAGGTGCCGAACTCCGGGATGGATTACCCGCCTCGACGGTCCAGTCGGTATTTCGCTGTGGAACAACATCTGCAATTCTCACTACACCTTCCACAATATCGTCAACATGAGTAAAGTCTCGCCACATATCCCCGTTGTTGTTTATATCTATTTGTTCGCCTTTAATTATCTTACTGGTAAAAATAAACGGAGCCATATCAGGCCTTCCCCAAGAGCCATATACGGTGAAAAACCTTACTCCGGTTGTGGGAATGTCATAGAGGTGTGAGTAGCTGTGCGACATCAACTCATTAGATTTTTTGGTCGCAGCATACAGAGATATAGGATGATCAACAGAGTCAGAGGTAGAAAATGGTGTCTTTGTATTCAGGCCGTAAACCGAACTCGACGAAGCGTAAACAAGGTGCTTCACTTTCTGCTGGCGACAACCTTCTAAAATATTGAGATGTCCAACCAAATTTGAGTCGGCATAAGCATGTGGATTTTCTAACGAATAACGAACCCCTGCTTGTGCAGCGAGGTGGATAACCCGGTCAAATTTTTCTTCCTTAAACAGCTCTTCGATGGCCGCTCTATCACTGATATCTATTGGACGAAAAGTAAAATTTGGGCATTCTACCCTCTTTAAACGCGCTTCTTTTAATCTAACGTCGTAGTAATCATTGAGATTGTCTATCCCAATAACTTCGTGTCCCTGAGCAGTGAGTTTATCTACTACTGCACTTCCAATAAATCCGGCCGCACCCGTTACTAAATATTTCATTCAACTTACCGTCTCATATCTTGCAGAACAAATTAAGCACTTCAGCTTTCGCCTTCTCGAAGCAACTGTTTGAGCCAACTCTTATCTAATAACTTATTGTGTTGACTCTCGTCTTCCTCTGGGTTTGATAATACCTTTCGCTTCTCTCTGATTAACCGGTCGAGGTGCTTAACCGTCAGGGTCTTCTTATGAATAACATCATCTAAAATCATTGTAACGTCAGTCAGTGTTCGTAATATCCTATCGTCATCCGGAACATATCCACTTTGCTGGTCGATAGCTCTTTCTTTAGTTACCGGTTTCGCGCTTCTTGATTGCAGGCCGCCCGATAATTCCGTCCCCATTTCTTCAATAACAGATTCTGCATGCGCAAGAGATATAGCATCAACATTTTCCATAAACGCAAAAAGGAAAAGCCTATCCATGAAAATATTAATTTTTCGCGGAATACCCCCCGTATATTCCGCTACCTTCTTAAATACTTTTGCTTCAATTGCAGGATGCTCTGACCAACCGACCTGGCTCAACCGATGAGTAATATAGTTCTCAGTATCTTCTTTGCTAAGAGGTTTCAGATGGCATGACGCAATGATTCGCTGCCTGAACTGCTCCATTTCTGGTAACTCTATAATTGGTTTCAATTCCTCTTGCCCTAAAAGAAAACTCTGAATTAATGGCCTATCATCAACTTGGAAATTAGATAGCATTCTTAACTCTTCGATGGTTTCCGCAGACAAATTTTGGGCTTCATCGATAATCAACAGCGCCCTTTTTCCTTGCCGATACAAACTCATTAGAAAGTTTCCAAGTCGCTTTAATATATCCGCTTTCCCAAGCCCTTCGACGTCTAAACCAAACTCCGCTGCGACTAACTGCACCAACTCTTCTGGCGAAAGTTTTGTTGTTGCGATTTGCGCGGCAAAAATAGATTCGTCTATGGAGGCGAGTAAGCTTCGCGCTATTGTCGTTTTTCCTGTACCAATCGGGCCAGTTACAACAATGAAGCCTTCTCCCAGCTCTAAACCATAACGCAAGTAAGATATCGCTTTCCCATGATGAGAGCTCTCAAAGAAAAACTGCGGATCAGGACTTAATCTGAACGGTTTACCCGAAAGCCCAAAATAAGTTTCATACATACTAAAAATCTTTCCTTAAGCTTAGATTTACTCTGTTCTCTTTATATTCCGAACTGAGATTAGTCGACGTTCGGTTACTGTGAGCCAGGGTAATATCAACAGACAACTCTTCAATAGGCTCGACTTCTAATCCAAGATCCCAAATTCGATAGTGATCTTTTGTTGCTGACTGCCCTTCTCGTCCAAACTTGTAGTAGTCGTATTTAAAACTAGACGATAAGGTCGCTTTTCTCGTTAGATTATGTTCAACAGAAAATGTACTGCCATAGGAGTCAGTGTCAGCGTTCTGAGACAAATCACTGATTGCTTCTTGCTCTCTTCCCCTCAGCTCTAAAGTGAAGGTATTACGCCTTAACTCCAAGCTTGATTCCCATGTCAGAGTTTTGTTTACTGTTAACTCTTCCACTCTGTTCCCATCGACCAAAGTTCTTCTATTATAGCCAGAGATTTCCTCTACATAGGTAATTGAGTTTGTTAGCCTTTTATTTTTATGCCGGAAAGAAAAATCATACGCGTCACCATAAAAGCGCTTAGTATATTCAAATGATAAGGCGGTTCTTGGTGTCGGGATAAGATAAATCTCTCCACTCCAAAAATCTTCTCCATCGCCTTTCAGGTCAAATTCATAAGCCAGTTCAATAAAAGAGCGACGATGCCAGTAATAACGAACACCCGGACCTAAAGTTGTCGTATCTGCGCTGTCAATGTTACTTTGTCCAATGTAGTCTTCTAAGTTAAAGCCTATAAATGGACTAACTCCTTTCATTTGCTGTAGTCCAAATTTATGTTCTAACTCATGAATTTGCGTTCTACTATTATCACTCCTACCTATGTTTGTTGTATATGAGTAATCTGTGGTCCAGAATATCTTTTTAATGGCCTTTCCATTATCAAAACTTAGCTCCGCAGAATACTCATTGTTATCGCCGATATTGTCTTCATTTAAGGTGACGTCAGAGTCGATTCGCGCGCTAAGATCCACAACACCCCTAGGGTTACTTTGGTAAGATAAGCCAACACCAAAATTTTTTGTCTCAATCGTATCACTAGTTACTATGTCATTGTTTGCATTGTCCCTGATGCTGCGCGCGATGTTATCTATAGAGGCATTTGCATCTGCTCTGAACTGAGTCTGAGAAAAAAGGCCTTTATCCGCAGTAAAACTCAGCTCGTTATACGTGGCGTTGTCTACTGAATCATGAGAATAGAATAGCTTTCTGATTTGATAATCTAATGACAAGTTTCCATCATTGCCCTCGGACTTAACCTCAAGCCCGGCCGCTAGTGTTGCGATTTCGCTGCTTTCTTTATTTTCAGCAACCAAATCAACATTGTCTGTATATGTAAACTCACTTAGCGCAAAAGGAGTCAATTCCAACTCAGCTGAAAATGCTGGAAAACTAGCCAATACATAAAATGATGAAAGAAAAACGCTTCTACTTTTTACCCTTAGAACCATAGCCGTATCCATAGCCATACCCATATCCGTATCCATAACCACTACCAGTGTTATGGACCGCCTTATTTATGACGAACCCGACTGCCATATCCTCATTCAGTAATGAGACCGCTTGCTCGACATCCGTCATTTTTGTTTTATTTTGTTCCACAACAAGAACAGCCTGACCAATTAGATTCGATAATGTTACGGTTTCAACCACCCCTATAAGTGGTGGGCAATCTAATACGATCATCCTGTCCGGGTATCTGTTGGATAACTCTTCCATTAGCGCTTGCATTCTGTCGCTGGACAAAAGCTCGTAACTGAGGTGGTGGGACATTCCGGCTGGAAGAATACGTAAATCTTCAATAGATGTGGGATAAATAATATCCGCTATGTTCTCTACGTCACCCAACAAGTAATCGATCAACCCAGGTTTTTCATCGAGTTCAAGCGTTTCCGCCACGCTTGGATTAAGTACATCAGCATCGATTAACAAAACCGTTTTATCTTTTTCCGAGGCGATACTTAATGCCAGGTTAATCGCGACAAAAGTTTTTCCTTCATTTGGTTTGGAGCTGGAAACCATGACAGAATTTCCGTTCTGGATGAACTCAGATCTTTCACCAAATGCATTTTTAATCAACTTATGTTTTATGGCTCGAAACTCATCTTTTACCTGACGCTCTCTGGGATCGCTTCCACCTGAGATCATGCCCAAAGACCGCAGCTTGTTCTTCTTTATCTGCAAAACACGTCTGTCATCTTGAATATTTAATGGTGCAGGTGCAATGTTAGCATCAGGTGGTACAGAAACCTTCTCTCTAACCTCTACTTCTTCCGCCACATTTGGCCTGTCAACCAACTTATTCATAGCTTTAACAATAGTACTCACAGTAAAAACATCCCTTGTAACTTAGTAACGCCGTCAAGTAGCTTGTGTTGAACAGCAGGTATTGTGTTAAATGCCATAACAGCAACAAATAGCATCACCAAAACACTATTCCCAAAAACAAACCATTTGGTTTTTCGTTTCTCCCAAGATGCAAGTCCTGAGCTCTCAGTCGCAGAAACGACACCAAGAACTGGATAATCAACCAGTTGATATAACTGCCTTGTTGACGAAACTACTGGAGAAATCTGACTGACTAAAAATGAGGCCCCTAACCCAGCGCCTAATCCAAGAACTAACACCGCAGACAAAAGTAGCGGGCGCATTGGCCCAGATGGTGTAGAAGGAACCCTGGGTGCATCGATAATCCTAAATTTAATATCATCAGAAGAGTCACCTACACTTTGTGATATTAGCGCGCTTTCTCTTCTTGATAGCAGTTGGTTGTACTTCTCTTTTGTGATGTTGTAATTACGAGTCAGCGCAGTGAGTTTTGCTTCTACATCAGGCACCTTATCAAGTTTGTCCTGAAGCTCGGCAATCTTACTTTCATATCTCTGAACCCTCACTCGTAACGATGCAACCTCACTTTCCAGTTGACTTGTTGCCAGCTTGAGATCTTTATACACCAGGTTGTTTGCAAGTACTTCGCTAACAGAGTAGGACTTCAGTGTTTTTGACCTTAAGTTTTGCAACTCTTCTAGCTGACGACGAGTTTCGACAACATCTGGATGTTTATCTGTAAACCTAAATAACAACTCATCAAGGCGTTGTTGCAGACTATTTATGCGTTCATCATATTCTGTTCTGACTTTTGAAACTTGATCCGAGGCGCGAGCTTCCTCTCTTAACAGTTGCGTCCTTGAAGATTCTGCTCTGGTCTCAGCCTCGCTTAACGCTAATTGCGCATCTTCCAGATATGTTCTGCTGCTTTCTAACTGCGAATAATAGCCCCTATCACTACCAGGCATTATTCCTCGGTGCTCCCGCTTAAAGTCCGCGAGTTTTTTTTCTGCTTCACTTAAACGAGCTTCGTACTCATCAATTTGTCCAGTGATAATTTGACTGGCCTGATCGGTATCGAGTCTTTTCTCACTCAGCGTATTCTCAACAAAAACGTTGAGTGTCGCCTGAACCACATCTTTTGCATATCTGGGCTCCGAACCTGCATAGCTGATGGTATATAAGTTCTCTCTACCCGCTGATTTAATTTTAATGTTCGACTGAAGGTCACCAATAATAGCTTCGTATTCTTGACTATTTGTCGCCCTTACATCTGCATCGATATCTCTGGCGATCGTCTCTAAGTTTGGACGACTCAGTAGAGTTTTCGCCATCAGCTCTAACTCCCTGGTTGGATCTGTCTGAATAGCTAATCCACGCAGCAGTGGCTGAAGTATCGATCGAGTATCAGCGTAAATTCTGGCTTCAGAGGTATATTGGTTTGGCAATGTTGTTATGTACAGCCATCCCAGTGGGCAAACAATCCAACTGACTATCAGTATATACCGCCTTTTTAACCAGACTCCTCGTATATACTGAATAATCTCCTCTAACATTTCCTGCATAATCTTTGTTACTCCAATTAATACCAAGCTTCTGGAATAATGATTATGTCTCCAGGCAATATGTCGACATTCGCATCGATTTCGCCATCAGTGATCAACCTATCTATGTTTAAACCAAACTGCTTTTGTTGGCCGTTGACCACTCTAATCAAGGTTGCATCGTCACCGTTTGCAAACTCGGTTAACCCACCTACCGCAATCATTACATCCAACAAAGTCATGTTCTCGGTGTAACTAATGGCCTGAGGTTCTGAAGCCTCTCCAATGACACGGACCTGCTCGCTAAATGGCCCGGTAAATCCTCCTACTATTACAGATACAATGGGATCCCTAAGGTATTCGGATAACACGGATTCTATTTCTCGCGCCAACTCAGTTGGTGTTCTGCCTGATGCTTCGATATCCTCAACTAAAGAAGTAGTTATCATTCCATCTGGTCTCACCGTATAAGTGCCGGAAACTTCTGGGTTACCCCATACAAATATTTGCAATGAGTCACCTGGACCTATCAAATAGTAGTAGTCATCAATATTTTGCGTCAGCGATGGATGAACTGTTGCAGAAGGCAATTGAGGCAGAGAATTTGAACAAGCGGTGATTAAAGCCACCCCCAAAAGTAGCAATACTTTAGTTAGCCTGTCGAATAGTAGTCTAGTTCTTTCCATAGTTTCCACCGTAAGCGTTATCGAATCATCCATAATTGAATCTGACTATAGCTACCACAAAATCTAAACTAATGAGGTAGTAACAAAAAATCATCAAATAATAGTATAGCACTCAATCTGTACTATAAAACTGTAACCTTAATACAATATTTATTTATTATACAATATATTAAATTAAGACAACGAACGAGAATTCTTATAAGTTAGAATGTCCAAAAATATAAACTTTCCGCTTAGACAAAGCATCTTATCCTAGTATATTATCAATTCATGAGAGGGAGATCGACGGTAAAGAAAATCGGATGCATAAGTTGTTTATATGCACCTGTTTTATTATATTCCAATTCATTCAAATGAAACCAAATAGTTGTTACATTACAATGAGTTAAACATATTGACACTTACCGTTACTTTTGCATTAAGTTCAATTTAGATTTATTTGAATGCACAACCAATAGAGTATTCTATCTAAATTTATCTTTAATCGCATGGAATAAGAGATTGATAGCTATGGCTGGATCACATTTTAGCGAACTAAAACCAAGCAGCATTATAATTATTGTCGTAGACCTAATTGCAATAATTTCAACTTTTTTAGTTGGTGTATCATTATTAAGATTTAATCAACAAATTGACGCACCTACCTATGTCAGCTTTTCAACTTACGTACACTTAGTTGTATTTTTGCCTATAATGCTACTTTCTACTCTCGCTGTCGGCTTATATAACGAAAAATTAAGAGAAACCTTTACAGGGATTGCAGTGCGAATACTTGTAAGTACAGCAGTGTCATACCTCCTATCAAAAGCGATATACCAAATAATTGTTCTAGATGAACTCCCTCTTTATTTCTTGGAGGCGTTCTATGTATCTATTTTCGTTGTAACAGTATTAACTCGATTTGCAGCTAGCAAAACTCCATATAAACAGGTAGGTTCACGGAGAACTTTAGTATTAGGGGCAGGCACACGAGCAAGCATTATTGAGAAATGCATGAGACGCCAGTCCGATAGAGTCGGAATTACCATCGTAGGCTTTGTCCCTATGAGTGGAGATTCAGAAGATGCATTGAAACGTGAAAAGAAAATAGCCGTAGAAAACTCTCTTGAGTCTTTTGTTGTAAAGCACGACATACATGAAATCGTTATCGCAACAGACGAAAGAAGAAACGTATTACCAAATGACTCGTTGTTTAACTGTAAGAGAGTCGGCATTAAAATTACTGATATCATAGACTTTGTAGAAAGAGAAACCGGACAGGTTGCCGTCAACCATATCTACCCGTCCTGGATAATCTATGGGCACAATAACTCATCTAACTCAGCTAAAAGATCATTCGAATGGGCATTTAACTCACTTATAGCTTTAGCAATCTTTTTAATTACCTGGCCATTCATGTTAGCTACCTACTTCATGATAAAACTAGAGGATGGACTCGCTGCTCCGGTACTTTATTCTCAGACAAGAACTGGCCTTCATGGCAAGTTGTTCAAAATCTACAAATTCAGAAGTATGAAAACTGACGCCGAGAAATATGGTGCGCAGTGGGCATCTGAAAAAGATCCAAGAGTAACAAAAGTCGGTAATTTTATTCGAAAATACAGAATCGATGAGCTACCTCAGTTATTTAATGTGGTACGAGGCGATATGGGTTTCGTTGGCCCAAGACCAGAACGCCCACAATTCATTGAAAAATTTGAAGAATCCATTCCATATTACAATCATAGACTCAACGTAAAACCTGGGTTAACTGGCTGGGCGCAGCTGAAATACCCTTATGGCGCAAGCGAAGAAGATGCAGTAGAAAAGTTAAAATTTGATCTCTATTACATAAAAAACCGAGGTTTCATATTTGATTTGCTAATCTTATTAAGAACGGCAGAGATAATCCTTTTTGGTAAAGGTAGATAACTCAACAAACTGAATAATAAAGGCGCTAAGGAATGGAGCCAATAAGTTGTAATGCAATGACAGTCGATGTGGAAGATTACTTTCATGTCGCTGCTTTTTCGGGAAAAATAGACGTATCAGAATGGGGAAATAAGTACCCACCAAGAGTTGAACAAAACACTCATCGAGTCCTGGAGCTGTTCGATACTCACAACACTAAAGCCACATTTTTTATGTTGGGCTGGGTTGCTGAGTCATTTCCACATTTGTGCCGTGAGATTGTTAATAACGGGCATGAACTCGCTAGCCACGGATATGCTCATCAGAAAGCAAACTCTCAATCTCGAAACGAATTTAAACAAGATGTACACCGGAGCAAATCCTTTTTAGAGGATACGACTGGTACACAGGTTATTGGTTATCGTGCCCCCAGTTTTTCAATAGACCCTAGTAACGAGTGGGCGTTTGAGGTGCTTTCCGAGCTTGGTTTTATTTATAGCAGTAGCACTTACCCTGTCAAACATGACCTTTACGGTGCACCTGATTGGCCAAAGTTTATCTATCGCAGAATAGAAGGGATTTATGAGATTCCTATCCCTACAAACTGCACCGCTGGGGCAAATTTACCCATAGGAGGCGGAGGCTTTTTTCGACTCTACCCTTATTTATTAAGCAGGTATCTTATAAATAGTTATTTGAAACAGTCTGGTAAGCCTTATAGCTTCTATTTTCACCCTTGGGAAATAGATAAAAATCAACCAAGAATGAAAGGTGTGCCATTGAAATCTTCATTCAGACACTACCTTAATCTAGGTCGAATGGAAAACAGGCTTAAACGATTATTGGGTCATTACCAATGGGACACAATGAGTAACGTTTACCAATTAAATGGATCGAATAAATGACAGCAGCATTAAAGATCAGAAAGATAAATGATCAGGATTTCTCGGCATGGGATGATTATGTCGATGCTCATTTCCAAGGTAGTTTTTTTCATCTCACTGGATGGATAAAGGTAATAAAAGACTCGTTTAACCACAAACAACACTATTTAATGGCTACTCAGGATGACAAGGTTGTTGGTGTCTTGCCTTTAGTCGAGCAAAAAAGTCGCATATTCGGTCATGCGTTGGTTTCTACTCCATTTTGTGTCTATGGTGGGGTGCTCTCAGACAACGATGATATCGCTCAGTCACTTGAACAAGAGGCCTATGATCTAGGCTGTTCTTTGAACGTGGATTACATAGAACTCCGCGATCGTCAACCACGAGCTACCAATGGTGTATGGCAGTCTCATTGTCATCACACAACATTCTCGTGCCTGCTAGGGGATGACTCGGAACAGATATTGACTTCTGTAAAAAGAAAACAAAGAGCTGTAATAAGACACTCCCTGAAGAATGGGCTAAATTGGGACAATCAAGACAACCCTGAACTCTGTTATGACGTTTATGCTGAGAGTGTAAGAAACTTAGGAACACCAGTATTCAACAAAAAACTATTTACCTCCTTAAAGGATGTGTTCGGTGACAAATGCGAAACTCTCGTCGTCAAAGATGATGAAGGTAGGCCAGTGTCAAGCGTACTCAGCTTTTATTATAAAGACGAAGTACTGCCCTATTACGGAGGAGGTATTTTTGATGCCAGAGCATTAAAAAGCAATGACTTCATGTATTACCAACTTATGTGTTTAGCGAAACAGAAAGGAAAGCGTCGTTTTGATTTTGGCCGTAGTAAAAACGATTCTGGCTCCTATAAATATAAGAAAAACTGGGGAATGGAGGAAGAGAAGCTGCACTACAGAATCGCTTTAATTGATAGTAAAGAGTTACCAAACCTATCCCCAAACAACCCTAAATATAAGTTTTTTATAAATGTGTGGCAAAAAATGCCACTGGGCCTCAGCCGAATAGTCGGTCCACATTTATCTAAGTATCTTGGTTAACGCACATGAAAGAAAAGTTACTCTATTTATGCCATCGCATTCCTTTTCCTGCGAATAAAGGAGATAAAATCACGACGTGCAATATCCTCAAGTTTCTTAGTCAGCACTATGACGTTTATTTGGGTTGCTTTATTGATGACCCATATGACGAGAAGTACAAAGATGATGTACGAGACTTATGCAAAGAGGCCTTCTTCGTCGATTTAAGTCCTGCGAAAGCCAAAATCAAAGGATTAAGCGCTTTTATTACCGGAAAACCTATCACTCTGCCTCATTATCACAGTAGAAAAATGCAGCAGTGGGTAAATAGTATCGTCCATAAAGAAAGCATTCAAAAGGCCTTCATCTACTCAGGCTGTATGGCTCAATATGTGCTTACAAAAGATACGCCAGAGCTTCATAAGGTAATGCAGTTTGCTGACATAGACTCAGATAAATGGCGTCAATACAGTGACAAAACCAAAGGAATAATGAGTTGGGTATATCGACGAGAATACCGAACTCTAGAAAAATATGAGAAGCATGTCGCCAAAAAGTTTGCCGTAAGCTGTTTTATCTCGGATAAAGAGACTGAAATGTTTCGAAGCATGCTAAATGGTAATGCTAACAGCAAGATCCAGACACTAAGCAATGGCATAGACGTTGACTTTTTTTCACCAACTTCGAGACACTCTCTTGAAGAAAATTACCCTTTGGACAAGGAAAACTACATCGTTTTCACAGGAGCGATGGGATATTGGGCGAACGCTGATGCCGTTCAGTGGTTCACTGATAATGTATGGCCGTTAGTTTACAAAAAACTTCCTAATAGCAAATTCTATATCGTAGGCTCTTCACCCTCAAAACAGGTTTCCAACCTAAACGAAGTACCAGGCGTAGTTATTACGGGCCGTGTAGAAGATGTTCGTCCATACCTTTCACACGCCAAAGCAGCGGTAGCGCCTATGCAAATCGCTCGCGGAATTCAAAACAAGATTTTGGAAGCCATGGCTATGGAACTCCCGGTAGCGGCGACAAAACTGGGAATAGAAGGTATAGAGAAGTACCCAGATAATCATATATTTATATCAGACGACCCCGAGCATTTTGCGGAGTGGGTAGTTGAAAAGCTCACTCATACTAGTCATGCGAAAGAATCGAGGGATTGGTTAAAATTAAATTACAGTTGGGACGCTAAACTCTCGCCATTATTAAGCTATCTGGAAGCGCCGTATGATTAAAGCCTCGCTTCTTAGGTTCGGCCTTCCAATACTCACGTGGACTTATGTTTTTTTTGAGTCCATTACAGGGATGGTAGCCGTATGGGGTCAGTCGAAGACTTATGAACATAGTTTTTTGATTGTTCCTATATGCCTCTGGCTAGTGTGGCAAGAAAAACACCGCTTCAACCTCCGAAACCTATCGATATCCTGGCCACCTTTATTTCTATTAACCTTCCCATGCTTACTATGGATAATAGGAAGGGTTGCTGATATCGCTTTATTTGAGCATGTTGCCGCAGTGACAAGTCTTCAACTGATTCTGTGGGCGATGCTGGGAAATAAAGTCGCTAAGTCTTTCTACTTTCCAATAATTTATCTGTTTTTTTGTATACCGTTTGGTGAAGAACTGGTCCCATACCTACAATCGATCACTGCGGATATCTCAGTAGCTCTGGTTCGATTTAGTGGTATTCCTATCTATAGAGAAGGCATGTATCTGACGATCCCCAATGGGTTATTTGAAGTAGCCGAAGCGTGCTCTGGAATAAGGTTCCTGATTTCAAGCATCGCTCTTGGGACTCTATTTGCCTATATGTTCTTCTCCGCTCCTTGGAAGATGGCTCTATTTATTGCTTTCTCATGCATACTACCGATTATCGCTAACGGATTTAGAGCATACGGTATCATTGTTATTGGATATTACAGTGATATGAAATACGCTACAGGCGCTGATCACCTGATTTACGGTTGGTTCTTTTTCAGCTTCATTACCATCATTAGCTTCTCAATAGCCTATTTTTTTAAAGAGAAACACTTACACACCAACACAGATGCAAAACTACCCGGATTTGTTATCGAGCCCAGCAACAATGCCATTATTGCGTCTCTATTTACATTAGCGTTACTAATTGGGGTAAAAGTTTGGAGCGATTCAATCATTACTACAGAGCAGACTGTAAACCATACTCTCGATTTTCCTGAACAAACTATTCCCGGAAAAAGCTCTGAGTGGGGTGTATCCTTTCCACACGCTAAAATAAAACAAAAAAGGGTTACCTCCGATGGTAAAACCGAACTTTTTGCTGCCAGATACTCGTTAAATCAAAAAAAAGGAGAGCTCATTAGCTATATCAACAGGTTATACGACAAAAACATGTGGACATTAGATGGTCGCAAGTCTATTCAAATAACAACACCTCATAACCGTAGTTTTGATGCCACCTACCTCAATGTCACGAACAGCAGGGGCGAAAAACTCGCAATTCTGTATTGGTATTGTATTAACGAGTATTGCTCGACGGATAAGCTGAAGCTAAAGCTCGAAAGAGCTTCGACACTGATATCGGGAACGGCTGGCTATGCTGATGTTCGTGCTATAGCGAGCAGGGACTCATCTGAGATAGATTTAGCTCGGGTAGCATCAGAATGGATATCAGCCGATAGGATAAGGAAGTAAATATACGATGTGCGGTATCTCAGGGATATACAATTTAAGACAGGCTCCTTCTGTCGACTTGGAATTACTTAAAACTATCAATAGAGTACAGAGTCATCGAGGGCCCGATGATGAAGGCTATTACATCGAGCCTGATATCGGTCTGGCCCACAGACGTTTATCCATCATAGATTTGGCTGGCGGACACCAGCCTGTATTTAATGAAGATAAATCTGTTTGCGTGGTATTTAACGGCGAAATCTATAACTTTCAGACTTTGGTTAACGAACTAGTAGCGTTGGGGCATCAGTTCTCAACGCTTTCAGATACAGAAGTTATTGTACATGCATGGGAAGCATGGGGAGTAGAATGTCTGGAAAAGTTCCAAGGGATGTTTACTTTTGCACTATGGGATATAAATCAACGACAGCTATTTATTGCCCGCGACCGATTAGGTAAGAAGCCTCTGTACTATACCGAGACACAATCTGGTCAGTTGGTATTTGGTTCTGAGCTAAAAGTACTTTTAGCACACCCTGAGGTAAATAAAACGCTTCGTCAAGAAATGGCAGAAGAGTTCTTAATGTATGGTTATGTGCCTGATCCCTATACCGCATACAAAGATATCTATAAGCTCAATCCGGGACACTACTTACTGCTTACTGCCAACAGTAGTGCTAATCCAGTTCAGTACTGGGATCTTACCTTTCCTGAAGCTCAAATATCTTTTGAGCAAGCGCAGGAAGAGCTCATAGAAAATCTCAAACAAGCGGTAAAAATACGAATGCTTGCAGATGTTCCGTTAGGCGCATTTCTTTCCGGTGGCGTCGATTCCAGCGCCATCGTTGCAATTATGGCACAGTTGCAGGACGACCCGATAAACACTTGTGCAATCGGTTTTAATGAAAAAGAATACGATGAGACCAGTTACGCATCTCAAATTGCAACCCGGTACAAAACCAATCACGTCAATCAGATTGTTTCGTCTGATGATTACAGCCTTATTAGTAACCTAATTAATGTTTATGACGAGCCTTTCGCAGATAGCTCTGCCCTACCAACATACCGTGTTTGTCAATTAGCCAGACAGTCTGTCAAAGTTGCACTTTCCGGAGACGGTGGTGATGAAATCTTCGCTGGCTACCGCCGGCATCGCTTACAACTTGCAGAACACAGATTGCGCCAAAAACTCCCGCACTCGATAAGAAAACCTTTATTTGGCACATTAGCTCAGGTATATCCAAAAGCAGACTGGGCACCTAAGTTCCTGAGGGGGAAAACAACCTTCCAGTCTTTGTCCATGAATGCTGTGGAAGCTTATGGAAACACCATGTCACGTTTACGTTCAGAACAAAGACACTCACTGTTTAAAGCCGGATATCTTAAAGAACTTAACGGCTATACCGGGCTGGAAATCGTTAAAAAATATGCGGAGCAAGCTAGTACTGACGATCCGCTGAAAATGATCCAGTATCTGGATATAAAAACATGGTTATCAGGGGATATTCTGACAAAAGTGGACAGGGCGAGCATGGCAAACTCTCTCGAAGTAAGAGCACCACTACTGGATCATAAGTTCATTGAGTGGGCATTTTCAATACAAAGCAGCAGCAACATCCACGGAAGTCAGGGAAAGTATGCTTTTAAAAAAGCGCTTGAACCTCACGTTAACAAGGACATTCTTTATAGGCCAAAGATGGGCTTTAGTATTCCTATTTCTCAATGGTTTCGAGGTCCTCTACTGGAAAACTTACGTTCTGAAGTCCTTTCTGAAAAAATGTTAGACAGCGGGTATTTTGAGGCACGAGAACTAGAGAAGCTTGTTAGTAGTCATGCGAAGGGAACCAGCGATCACGGAGATTCGTTATGGTGTTTGTTGATGTTTGCTCAGTTTTTGAATAAGCAGTAGGAGCCTCGATGAAAGTATTAACTGTTTCAACCCTGTTTCCTTATGAAAACAACCCCAAACACGGAGTTTTCATTGAAACTCGTCTGCGCCACTTGAGACTTCACTACCCGGATGTAGAAGCAAAGGTCATCGCTCCTATCCCCTACTTCCCATCAAAACATCCACTGTTTGGCAGCTATGCTGAGTATGCTAAAGCACCCTATTATGAGAAAAGACATGATATAGATGTCTACCACCCACGCTACATAGTCATACCTAAAATCGGGATGACTATGACACCTGCAACGCTTGCTAAAGCAATATACAAACAAGCTAAACAGCTAATAGAAGATGGTTATGATTTTGATCTTATCGATGGGCACTACTTTTACCCTGATGGCGTTGCCATCGAAATGGCTGCTAAAAAGCTAGGTAAGCCTTTTACGGTTACTGCCAGAGGTACGGATATCAACCTGATACCTCAATTTGAAAAACCTAAACGACAGATTCAGCATGTGCTAAGCCAAAGTAGTCACAGCATGGCAGTATGTGAGGCGTTGAGACAAGAAATGATCAACCTTGGAGGTAAGCCTGAAGAGGTCACTACTTTAAGAAATGGTGTTGATCTTGAGTTGTTTTCGCTCAGTGATAAGAGTCAGCAACTCGAACATAGAAGTCATCTTGCACTCCCAAATGATCGGCCTATTGTTATTTCCGTTGGTCACCTTATTGAAAGAAAAGGACACCATTTGGTTATTGAAGCTTTGACACATGTCCCGGACGCCCTACTCTTAATTGCAGGAAACGGACCGGAAGAACATAAACTCAAAGACATGGTCAATCAACTAAAACTCACTGCCAGAGTTCGTTTTCTGGGAAGCCTTAGCCAGACTGAGTTGTGTCTATATTACGGTGCATCAGATGCGCTCGTTCTGGCTTCCAGCCGTGAAGGATGGGCTAATGTGCTGCTTGAAGCAATGGCATGTGGCACTCCCGTTGTCGCTACCAACATTTGGGGTACTCCAGAAGTCGTAAAAGATAAACAGGCTGGCGAGTTGGTATCAAGAGAACCGTTGGACATCGCCAGAGGTATCAACTATTTGCTAAGTAACCTTCCGGAAAGGGAGGAAACCCGTACTTATGCAGAGCAATTTGATTGGTTAACAACCTCGACAGGCCAGTACGAGATATTTACAAAGTTGCTCAACAATACCGCGGATAAGGTTTATTAGGATATGAAAATTCTGTATCACCACAGGATCGCTTCCAAAGATGGTCAGTATGTCCATATAGAAGAGATAATCAAAGCGCTAGAGTTGCTTGGTCACGAGATAGTATTAGTCGCGCCTAAAGTTGCTGAGAATGCCGATTTCGGTAGTGACGGTGGGTGGGTTTCTAAGTTACGAGCAAGTTTACCAAGATTCATGTCGGAGTTATTAGAGTTTGTTTACTCCTTTCACGTATTTATCAAACTATGTAAAGCGATTATTAAACACCGACCGGACGCAATATATGAAAGGTACAACTTATTTTTACCTGCAGGAATATGGGCCAAACAGCTATTTGGATTGAAGCTCCTTCTGGAAGTAAACTCGCCGCTTTATAACGAAAGGAAAGAATACGGCGGTATTTCGTTAAATCGTTTGGCAAAATGGTCAGAATATTATACTTGGCGGAATGCAGACCACGTTTTGCCCGTCACCCATGTATTAGCTGAGTATATAAAACAAGCTGGTGTTCCCGAAGGCAGAATATCAGTAGTGCCCAATGGGATCGATCCAAACCGATTCCACGCAAGAAACGACAGTACTCGTGATAAGCGCTTTAGTAATAAGCTCGTTATTGGTTTTGTTGGTTTTTGTCGCGAATGGCATCGCCTGGACGAAGTACTCGCATTGTTAGCAAATGAGAGCAACAACGAACTGATGTTTCTCATTGTTGGTGACGGTCCTGTATCCGAACAACTCCAACATCAGGCCCGAAAGCTGAACATTGACAGCCAGTTCCATATTACCGGCCTGGTTGAAAGAGATGATATGCCCTACTGGCTTGATCAAATTGATATTGCACTCCAACCAGCCGTGACTCCTTGGTCATCTCCTTTAAAACTCATTGAATACCTGGCAAAAGGAAAAGCCATAGTTGCACCAGATGCCCCAAATATAAAGGAGTTGCTTAAAGATAATGTTAATGCCGTATTGTTTGATAGCGATAGTACTGAAAGTATGATCAGTTGTATAAAATCGATAGTGGATACCGATGCACTGCGAATTGAAATTCAACAAGGAGCATTAAATACCATCGTGTCCAAAAAGCTTACATGGACAAACAATGCCGAACGAATCGTAGCATTATTTGAGATTGAATCTCCATCTTATAATCAGACATAAAAGCTACATGTCAAAGTTGCAATATTCTGGCTAATTTCAGGTACAACGATGAAAAGAAAGAGAATACATATCTGTCATCTGGTCTACAGTTTCAATACTGGTGGACTGGAGCGCGTTATCGCCAACATGATAAATAAGCTTGACGGAGAGCGTTTTGAGCACACCATAATATCGTTGACTGATGTCGGAAGCTTTATAAATGAAATCGACGGTGACGTGAACTACATACCTATGCATAAACGTCAGGGAAACGACTTCTCACTCTACTTGAAACTGTATAAGTTATTTATCCAACTTAAACCAGATGTGTTGCATTCTTATAATCTCGCGACAATTGAGTATCAATTTATAGGCTTATTGGCTCGAATACCTAAAAGAGTACATGCGGAACATGGTCGCGACAGCTATGACCCAAAAGGCGACGTAAGGAAATATCAGCTTATAAGAAGGGTTTGTGCGTACGCTATTCACAATATTGTCACGGTTTCGTCTGAGCTCGAACAGTGGCTGCTAAATACGGTTAAAATACCTCCTCAAAAAACATCACTTATAGGCAATGGTGTAGACACTGTTTTTTATAACAGGAGTCATGTTCAAGCTTCAGCTGAAAACTATTACGATGACAAGTTTGTGTTTGGCCATGTTGCTCGTTTGCACCCTATAAAAAATCAACAGTTCATACTCGAAGCATTTGAAAAAGCCTGTTCATATTCAGAACCCTTTAAGCAAAACTGCGCTCTTGTTTTTGTTGGAGATGGCCCTGATTGTAATAAACTGAAAAAGTATGTAGCTGATAGCAAGTTGCTGAAAAAAAAGGTTGTTTTTGAAGGGAACAGATCTAACGTAAGAGACTATTATTTTAACTTCGATGTTTTTGTTATGGCATCCATCAATGAAGGGGTTCCAATGACACTATTGGAAGCTATGTCTATGGAAGTACCTCATTTGATAATTCCAGTTGGAGGAATAAACGACGTCACTATAGCGAATAAAACAGGGCTTATTGTTAGCTCACACGATACCACCCAGTATTCAGAGAAACTAATAGAAGCCTTCGAAGATAAACAGACATTAAGAATCATGGCTAAGTGTGCTCGCTCACTTGTAGTGAACAAGTTTAGCGAAAACAATTGTATTCAATCGTACACCGAACTCTACACGCGGTAAGGGAAGACCAGTGATTGAGAACTTATTATTTGTACTTTGCTTGGTTACATTGTGTTATGTAGTCATCACTGCAATTAAAGAAAATAAAGATGAGAAGGGAGAATAAATGCGCGATCTCGTTTTCATTGCAGTGTTCTTAGTTTTAATCTTTTTTTCATTCAGGCATGCCTTTACTAACCTGGCACTCTGGCTTTGGGCCGGTTTATTTGTACCAACTAACTGGATCCACGGAATTGGAACATCAATAAGTTACAACTCTGTTTTTGCCCTCTTAACTATGATTTCTTATCTGTTTCAAAGGAACAAAGCTAAAATAGGTGGCGATGGCTTGTTTTTGTTAGTTGTTATTTTCTTTATCCATACCTCCATAACCAGTTTATTATCATCAAACACACCTATGATAGTAGAAAATAGTTGGACAAACTTTGCCAAAGGCATTTTATTGTTCATATTTACTTCGCTAATTATACGTAGCAAAAGTGAGTTTAAACTCATTATTTGGGTGATAACACTGTCTGTCGGGTTTCAAGGTTGTGTAGAAGCGCTAAAATTCTTGGCTTCTGGTGGTGGGCATCGCATTTTTGGTCCACTTGGACACCTACACGAAGATAACAACCATTTTGCTGCTGTTTTAACTATGGTGCTGCCACTCATCATATTTCTAACATCAATTACTGAGAAAAAAGTCGTCAAATTATCTCTACGTATCATTCTTGTTCTTTGTGTACTTGCTATTCTAGGCACCCACTCCCGTGGAGGCCTGATAGCAATCTCGACAACCAGTATTTATTTTTGGTTCCAAAGCAAAAGTAAAATGAAAATCATGTTTGGTGCTGTTTTGGTCATTGCACTGGCCGTGTCGTTTTTACCGCAAAACTGGTACAACAGAATGAACACTATTGAAACAGCAGCAACGTCAGATGGTTCTTTTATAGGCAGAATAATCTCATGGAAAATGCACACCTTGATCGCTATGGATAAACCGTTGACAGGCGGTGGTTTTAAAGCAATGGAAAACTCATATATTTTTGGTAGTTATGTAAGTGATATAGATAAGCTTGATTTTATATATACACCGGATCCTGTCAGAGCAAAGGCTGCTCACAGTATCTACTTTCAAGTATTAGGTGATCACGGATTCCTTGGTTTGATTCTGTTCGGGTTTATTATATTACTGTCGTTTAAGCGGTTAAGGTTTATAAGGAATCACTATCGTTCAATTCAGAGTTTCAATAGCTGGCAATACAATCTGGCAAATATGCTACAAGTTTCTCTCTTATCATATTGTGTAGCAGGCGCGGCCCTCTCGCTAGCTTATGCTGAAATATTTTATGCGTTAGTTGGGCTTACTATATGTCTCTACATTAACACAAAAGACCAAATCGTTGAGGATACTAAGGTTAGTACCGCTGAATACTCGCGTTAACCGTTGATTGAACTGAAAACAGAGCAAGTTAAAAGAACACATATACTCAAGTGTTATACCCAAACTTTGCTCTGAGCATTTTTATCACAGGCAAATAAAAGTTCTTATAAACAAAGTCGATTTCACCATATCGGCTTTTCAACTTAGTTATCATTACGCTAATCACCGCTAAATAAGCTACAGCACCTAACATAATCAAAAAGATCAGGTTCAATATCTCGTTTCCGAATACTTGGTAATTATCAACGAAGTATATTGTTGTCAGCATAAACCCTGAAGATAAGACAGCTGGCATGCATATAGTAATAATTGATTTCACAGAGACAGGTATTATTGTTCTTAAAACGATTAACAAGGCAGCAAGAATACAGAAAGCGACGATGACTCTCAAAATGACAAACTGCTCAAATGCTAGGTAGGTAAAGGCGTACATGGAACATATGACAACAATGGCAACGGAAGTCTCATAGAAAAACATCTTCTTCAGCTTTCCTGTTAGAGTAAAGACATCCGTTAAAATGTCATTCAGTAAAGTAGCAATAGACATTATAAGAAACAGTTGAAATATAGGAACAACTTCTAGCCACTGCTCACCGAAAACTACTGGTACTATCGTATCTGCCAGATATACACCACCAAAAACGATTGGTATGTAAATTAAACTCAGCACCAGTATAAACTTGTTTAACTTGTCTATTAGCAGTGATGTATTGTCCAAATAGTCAGATAAACTTGGATAAATTAGCCTTTGAACTGGTGCAATTAAAAACTGCAACGCTGTTGAGGATGACTCCATTGAGAAGTTGTAGACACCCAACTCCGGTACTGAATAATAACGACTTACCATAATTTTATCGGTCGCAGTTTTAACATAAGCTGCGACACCTTTTAATAAAAGCCACTTGGTAAATGTCCATTGAGCTAAGAGGTTAAAGGAGACCTTAGGCTTGTACTCACTGACAAAGTAACTTCCTCCTGCATATAGGCCACGAGCTACAATTTCGGCAATAATTACCGCCCAATAGCTATTGTAAACAACTGCAATAAAAATCGAGGTTGATGAAGAAATCGTTTTTGTAACCACGTCTAAATAGAATAGTTTGGAAAAGTCAAGATTTTTTATTTTGATATTAATAGCGGGGTTGACTAGTCCGATAAAAACAGATGCCAAACACATGGCTTTCATTGCGTCAGCCAACTCAGGTATGTTCATAAACAGAGCCAGATAATCTGACAGGAAAAAAATAACGCCAGCTATAAATAGTTTAGAAAAAACACTGATGGTCCATGCAGCATCCAAGTCCTCTTCAGTTATATTCTTTTTTCTCATTAAATATATGCCGCTATCTATATTGGAAATAGCGGCGAAGAAACCTTGAACAACAAAACAACCTGCGATTACACCGAAATCATATTTATCCAAGCAGCGAGCTAACACGATTAGTGTTGCCATTCCTAAAAGTCTGGAGTACCAGGACATTGCAAACATCCAGGCGGAACCTTTTATTACTTTTTTGGCTTTGGTTTCACCTGTTTTAACCATTAAACTTATCTCTATTCATTGGCAAAATCCTTTGCCAATACTACTTCACCACCAAGGTCGTTCGTAAACCACCTTACATACTCTACAGCAACGTGACAAAACTCGTTGTACTCTTCAACATTACTTACATAAGGTGTCGATCCTATAATCAAGCTTGGAGAGTGAAATGACATCACAAACTCATGCTGATTAATATCTATTTGGCTCAACGTGACTTTTTTCATCTGTTCCAGAGTAAAGCCTTCAGGGGATAAGTAATATTGCTTAACTCTTAAGATCTTTAAAATCAGCCTTCCGAAAACCTTTTTCTGTATTAGCGAAAACAGTTCTGGATTCTTATTCAGATAAGACTGCAATATGGAAATCTTGGATATGATAGAGCTGGTTCTGGGTAAATGAGTTATCCCATTTCTCATAAACCTGGCATTTGAATACATACTAAAATCGGGTCCAGACTGATTAGTTAGATCACTGTACGCACTAATACTCAGATCTACTTTGTATCCAAGCTCTTTTAAAATTCCATTTGTATTAGTCCCTATTCCATAACGTCCGGCAAGATAAGAACTGGGAAGTAAACCACTAACAGAACCTATCGTCTCTGTTAAGGTTTTTAACTTAGCCTGCTCCAGTTCATAGGGAAGATTGCAAGGATATGAATCGTACTCTGTAGACTCTTCATTCTCGTCTGCATATGGTGGAGTAACCCAGGGGTGTAAATGCGATGCAAACTCAACCAATTCATCTTGTTTCTTATATGTATCTACTACTTTTTCTCCTGATACACTTTTGATGAAAGGGTAATCCATCGCAATCGTTACTTTAGCACCAGTATCAATTAACGTGTCCATTATTTGAATAAGCTCTCTGTCATGAGATACTTTTGTATTCGCCCTGTAGAAACCATTCTTCCAGTCGAACTCTTCTTCCGCATGTATGACTATGGCTAGCTTGTTAGTCGGCATTTATACTCCGGACTGTCTCTCTAATAATTTATTTTTTATACATCTCAACATATTGCCTATCTGATATAGTAACCGGGATTTCTCGATCGAAAACACGATTTGCCTTGATTCCACGTTAGCAAAAGTTCGTTTGTATCTGGCATCTCCTCCCATAAAGTCATAACACGCCACTCCCGTTTTATGAGCAGAATCAATCAGCAAATAATGAGATACAATGCCTGGTTTTATATGCTTGCTGTTGTTGTGATAATTTATGCCACTTAAGTAAAAATAAACTCGATTTTGATAACTTATGTTGTAAACCACAGCAATCGTCTCACTACCGCATTGAACTCTCGTCAGTTCCACAGAGTCTTTTGCTCTGTCAATAAACTTTGTATGAAACTCGTTAAAGCTCTTATTATGAAAGCCGCTCTGATGCCCCCACCTTAACTTATGATATTCAGCCGCAACCTTCAGTAAACCCAGTTTTTCATCTTGTTTTGTAGCCTGAACTAAACTGATGTCACCTTCCAACCTGTATTTTTTTAAACTTCGGTTTATCTGATATCTAGCATTTCTGGATATAGATTGATGAATTGTCTTGCTAGTGCTGTTAAGTTTGTCAAAATCAACCAGGTAACTAGGTGCGCTCCAGATATCTCTTTTAAAGAAACCTGAACTCTCAACGCTCTTGAAGTCTCGCTCGTTGCTGGCTCCGATAACTAATTTATCCCACTTCCCCATCCAGCTTAATGTGCAATTGATCATTTGCAGGCGAATTTTGTCCCTATGCTCATCAACTAACAAAAAATCATTACACTCAATCCATATCTGATCATATTCTGTTACTCCCGTCCGGTGCAGATGGTGAATCCGGCGAAAGTGTTTTTCTCGAATATTAGCCGGCTGGGTAACCAATATACCCAAGCCAACAACCCTTTCTGATTCCTTAGCAACAACAACGGTATGATCCTTTACAAAACAATCCAACCAGGTGCTTATCCATGCCCAACTTAAAAAAAAGCCATGTTCGGAACAAAGCTCCAGCTTAACCCAGGATTCTTCGAGCCACTTTCTACTGGGATTCTCGTAAAATTTACAACTTATGGCACCTTTCAATATAACCACCCATTGCTATTTATCAGATAGTTTAATTGTTCCTGAGAGCAGCAATATTACTAGAATTAAAGAACGGAACTCTTTGAATAATATACGTTATGCCTTAATTAGGAAAGTAAGTTTATGTTTACAGTGAATATTCAACTTTAAAACAAGCCCCGTAGATCATTTTAACAATTTTGCAAGCTTGAATAGCTTTTATTTGCAACTTATCTCAAAAAGGAGAATTATAAAATCTATTTATTATATTGCTAACTTTCTCCGCCGACCTTAATTTAGTCTAAGCAACGAGAAATATTAACTATTTACCATACTTCTTATCTATGCTGAATTAGAAAACTAGCCTACAATATTTGTAATAATCATCGGTTTGGCTCCTATACAGCTTCTGTTGTAACAATGGTCAGGGAAGAATATGTCATATAAATTAAGAAAATCCATTCAGCGTTGCATGCTACTCGCTGTAACATCTTCCGTATTTGTCTGCGGATCAGCTTACTCGAATAAATATATTACAAACGCGCAAGAGTATCTGAATGAAAATAATATTAATGCCGCCATCATAGAACTTAAGAATGCAATTCAAAGCTCTCCCAAGGACGCCCAGCCAAGACTTATGCTGGGTATAGTTTATTTAGAACAAGGAAATTTTGTCAGTGCCAGCAAAGAGTTTGAAAGAGCCCTTAGTCTGGAAGGCAACCGAGATGAAGTTCTTCCATTGTTGGTCCGCTCTAAGTTAAATCAGGGATTAAGTCAGCAAGCCATCGACCTGATTGATATATCTAAAATCAGTTCACCTTATGCTAAAGCCGAGCTTTTATCACTCAAGTCAATCGCTCAATTGAACCTTGGTAAGATACAAGATGCAGAGCATAGCCTTCAGCTGGCAAAAGATACAAGTTATGACACTCTGTATACACAGCTAGGCAGAGCCAAAATCGATGCTTCTAAAAACCATATAGATTCGGCATTAAGAACGGTTAATGAAATTCTAACCAGTGAAAAAAACAACAGTGATGTATGGCTGTTTAAGGGGCACCTTGAAGCAGCAAAAAAAGAGTATGAACAAGCGGTAAGCAGTTATAAAAAAGCTTATGAGCTCGCTCCAAACGCCCTGCACTACACACTATTTATTGCTCGAACCCTTGTTCTTTCACGCAAGTATAGCGAAGCAGAGCCTCACATAGACAATATATTGTCTATCGCTCCAAATAACGTATTGGGTAATGAACTCAAAGCAGTAATCGAGTACGAAAATCAGGATTTCAATCAGGCAAAAGAACACTCAGAAAGAGCAATACACAATGGCGCAAGTCAGATTTCTACCTATGTCATTGCAGGGGTCTCTGCTTATCAACTAGGGTTGCTAGAACAATCAAAACAACGGTTTGAGCAAATAAGTGATAAATTGCCCCACGACCATTACGTAAATAAGTTGTATATTGCGACTTTGTTGAAACTGGGGTATGTAGAAAGCGCGCTACAGTTACTAGAAGACTACGCTGTGGAGTCCGAGCAAGACGGGCAGTATCTGTCATCCGTAAGCGCTCAACTTTCTGAACTTGGCAGAACAGAAGAAGCACTTAAGTTAGCCCAAAAAGCTGCAGAAACAGGAAATGCCGGCAGTGAAGTTATGCTTGGGCTCATTAAGCTATCAGGAGATGATAAATCAGGGTTGAATGATATTAAGGCAGCACTTGACGAAAAAACAAACTCCAGAAAAGCTGAACTTACTCTGGCATTCTACAGTATCAAGCTGAAAGACTACGACGAAGCATACAAGGTCGCAGAAAAGTGGCTCAAGATAAATTCAGAGGACACACTTGCAATACAAGTTAAGGGCCTAGTTAATCAGGCAAAACAGAACTATACCTTAGCAGAGTCTGCTTTTCGAAAAGTTGTCCAGCTAGAACCTAATAACATCAAAGCGAGAACCTCACTTGCTCAAGTAATGGCAAGTCAAAAAAAATGGCAGGATTCATATAAACATGCCTACGAAGCAAAAAAGCAAATGCCAAATGACGAAGCGGCCTATACGGTGCTTCTTGTTGCTGCATCTCAGACAAAACGCTTATCAGACTTAATCGAGTTGTTAAACTCTCAGATAGAAGCTAATAATGATATCGCGCTGATTCACCAGAAGGCTCGAGCTTTAGCTGTAGACAAGAAAGAGCAGCAAGCCGTGGAACTACTGGAATCCATAGCAGAATCAAATAAGACGCCTCGAACCTGGAAGCTTATTGGTGATATCTATTTTCAACAAACTAAATGGGTTGATGCTGAGAAAGCTTACACTAAGCTGGTAGATAAAGATCCAATAGACGTAAATGGTCATATTAGGCTTGTACATATAAGCGAAATGACTCATAAGTTGAGAAAAGGTGTCTCCAGAGCAAACAAAGCTGAAGAAATTTTTCCTAACGATGTTCGCTTCCCGTTAATGAAAGCTGGCCTCTTATATAAGCTAAGAGATTTTGATTCAAGTCAGGCAGTACTAGATAGCCTTGATAACAGCGTAAAACAATCTTTGTATGCTTTAAAGCTTCAAGGCAGACTTTTTATTGCACATAAAGACTACAGCAGCGCAGTTCCTGTTTATGAGTTGATGTTCGAGAAAAATCCCGATGTTAAATCGGCAGATCAGCTCTCTTCTGTTCTTTACTTAAATGGTCAGGGGCCGGAAGCTTTAGCCTTTCTTGAGAAGCTTATAGAGCAATATCCAAGTACTGCTAAGCCTTTAAACATCAAAGTAGCAGACTTGTTGTCCAAAATGGCTCCTGAAAAAGCTATCGCTAAGTACCAGGCAATCCTTGAGAAAGAACCCAATAACCTAATTGCCCTGAATAATATTGCAGCGCTTTATCAGCAAAAGGATCAGTTTTCTAATGCACAGGTATACGCAGACAAAGCGTATGAGATCGCCCCTGCTAACCCAGCCATATCAGACACTTACGCATACAACCTACTAAACACAGGTGATATTAAAAAAGCGATGGAAATCTTAGAAAAAGCGCACGATAAGGTACCTAGTCACGCTGAAATTGCGCTGCATTTTGCACAAAGCCTTATCGCAAACAATCTGAAAAACAAAGCAGCCAGTGTTTTATTAGATATCAATACCGATGAGCCTAGACTGCTGGTGCTGAAAAAAGAGCTGGAAGACAAACTTAACTAAGGAGTATTCATGCATGCGCATATAAATAGGTATGCGCGTGCTTAATTTGTATGAACAAGTTTCCCTACCTGACACTACTCGTATTATCTTTGCTAACTTTTTGCAAAGTATCGTTTGCCGCGTTACCCGAAACGATTGAGAAAATAAAACCTTCTATCGTTGGTATTGGAACTCATAGCCGTCTGGCCTCTCCAAATACCCAATTAAGGGGCACTGGTTTTGTAATAGGAAATGGTCAGTTTGTTGCAACTAACGCACACGTGATACCAGACGTATTAAACAGCGCTATCAAGGAAAAGCTTGTTGTATTAGCAGGAACCGGGCGAAGACCCAATGTTAAGTTTGCCAATGTGGTGGCGTTAGATAAATCTCATGATCTAGCAATACTAAAAATATCAGGTAAAAAGCTTAAACCTTTAACGTTATCCGATAAAACAGTAAGAGAAGGCGAAAGCATTGCATTTACTGGTTTCCCTATCGGTTCGGTTCTGGGGCTATACCCCGTTACCCATCGGGGAATAATCTCAAGTATCACACCAATTGTTATTCCAGCGAAGTCCTCAAGAGATTTAACCATCACACAACTAAAGCAGCTAAAAGATCCTTATATGGTCTACCAGCTTGATGCTACCGCCTACCCCGGAAACAGTGGCAGTCCTGTTTACTCCCAAGATACAGGTCAGGTTATCGCAGTAATCAATAAGGTGCTGGTTAAAACCACCAAAGAGAACGTGTTATCCGATCCTAGCGCTATAACCTACTCCATACCTATAAGGTACTTGATCGAGTTGTTTTCAACAGTGGAGTAATACTGAGGAGAGCTATTGTTCACTCACTCTATCAGAAAACTTTCTACCGGCCGCCTTCTGGAGAAAGCTCTGGGTGGGCGAGCATAACCAATACGAAACAGTATAACGACTCGCTCTTTATCTGGCTGAGCTTCTATAAGCTCCTCAAGTTGTTGGATGTAGGTTTGCAAGAACTGCTTTTGTTGTTCATTGAAGCCTTCACCGTTAAGTTCTTTCATACGATAAATCAACAACGGAAACGCACCAAATGGCTGAAAGTGAACACCTTCATTCTTATTCACGGCTAACCAAAGCCGGTTTAAAGTCATACCTTGTTCCAGCTCATCTGCCTCTTTGGGAACAATCAAAGCCCCTATACGGTTGGCATTTTCAAGCGGAACTTTTGCGCCACGAAATGCCATGAAATAGTGCATTCCGATCAAGTTCAAAAAGTTAGCTACTGGCCACGGCTTTAATAACGGTAGTGTATAAGTAAACATGGACTCCAGCCCCAGAGTATCAGAAGCAAGTCCATCCGAGCTTTTTTCGATCTGGTCACCATACCGCAACTTAGAGTAAAAATCGTCATGTAGACTCTTATGCGTATACCTTATCCGATCTGTCGTCGTAATAATCCTGGTTATCTCATCGCGTTGACCTCCTTCAAACCAGTGCACCCTCGCTCCAGAAAGAGGCTCTACTGATTGCTCAATTCCTGCAATCAGGTCAAAAGGAATAGTCTTATCTCTTTCATAGAACCCTCTATGAGTGCACCGCTTTAAGATTGCACTCGCCAGTGGATCCTCACTATCTTCACAAGGTTCAAACTGCAATTGCGCAACTCTATATAGCGGTTTGTCTAAAACATGCTTCGTTACTAAGGTACGATACCCCATAGTCGATGCTCTAAGGCGAATATTTTCAATCACCCCTCCACATCCAAGTAAACTTGCATAACACTTAGCATCGAAGAACATTCCCAGATATTTGGGATCTAAGCGAAGTTCAATTTCATTATCAGAGAGCTTGAATTTGAATGGCTCACTATTATCAGGAGAAGATGCCGTTATACCGTAGGAGATAAGTTCGAGCAGTACTTTCTTATCGATCATTTGTATACCTACTCTGCTAGCCAGACCAAACAAGCAGGCTTGATAAAGCCTGCTTGCATTCAAAGACAGTTGATATTACGAAGAAGCTGATTCAAGTAACTCTCGTTGATCAGCAAATTTCCTAGCCGCCAGATAACGTTTAAGCTTCTGTAACGGTCCTTTGTTGCCCCACCTGAGTTTTCCTTTTTTGTACACACCACTATAAGTATCAAACTGAGCATAGCAAGGCGCAGCCATTGGCGGACGTTTGTTTAGTAAGATGATAAGCACTTCAGATGTAAGCAGCCCCGTAGCTATGTTACAGGCGCATGAAAGAGATGGTCCAGCGTGATCAGACGCGTCAACTTTACCTGTGTCCATGTATTTCAAATGCGTAGCCCAAGGAGCAATACCGACAACGAATGCGATTAACTGATCAAATAGATCCATACTCTCGTCGATGTCAAAGTACTCTTCAAACGTCATTCCATCCGGCATAAATACATTTAACGTTCCAGAAAAGCCAAGAGGGGCAGAAAAAACCACAGGTTTACCGTGCTTTCTCGCCGTGCGATAAAGCAGTATGCGAGCCGGCATCGAAAACAGGTCAATAGCGTCGACTATCACATCAGCGCTACTCACAAACTCATCTACATTTTCCGGTTGTATTCCTTCGGGGTATTGCTTTATATCCACTCCAGGGTGGATATCCGAGGCCATAGTCGCCATAACCTCTACTTTAGGAAGATCTACGGTTTTAGACGTTGCACCAATCTGTCGGTTAATATTTTTGATACTAAACTCATCAAAGTCTGCGACATTAAATGCACCAATACCCATTCTTACAAGATCAATCAGCTCTCTACCACCTAGCCCACCACACCCTGCAACAGCTACTCTAGAGTTTCTTAGTTTCTCTTGCTCCTGTTCAGTGACCAAACCTAGGTTTCTTGTTACCGCTAACTTATAAAAGTCATCTTTATTCATATTATTATGCTCTCATAGTATGTACTGACGCCATTGATGCCATTCGCTAAAATGGGAAGTTCGAACCACTACACTCATACTCTGAGCGAAGGATGTTCAAGTCTTTGTCATCAATATCTTCTATAAAGCTGGTTTTCTCAGTCAAAAAGTACTCTAACTCTTCACTGGAAATGGGCTTGCCTTCCCCTTTTTCTCTATTGTAGTTCTCTCCAAAAAAGAACCTGTGAAGATCCGCATCGAACTCTCTGCCACCATAAAACTCTTTCGCTTTTTTATTTGCATCAGCAATGTTTAGCCTATGCCCCTGCACTTTTAACTTGTATGCACCTGTATAAGGCATCAACTCGCCCATGGGCTCGAACAAACAAACTCTTCGGTAAAAGCGAATATGTCGCTCGGTTACTGAACAGCACAAATCCGTAACGCCTTTCATGTCAGCAAACTGGAAAAGCAGCTTAAACATGTGAAGAAAAACTTTGTATTTTGCATAGGTTGGATCAACGGCAAATGCCACAACCTCAGCTAGCTTTTTCCCTTCAGCTCTCATCTCAGCAATTTCGTCACTACAGAACTCTTCCATAGGTAACCCCATAGGGCTGTCTACAATAAGGGTAACGGTACCAACACATTTACCATCGCCTTTAAACTTACTCGGATCGCCTGCTGCTAGCTCTTCATGGAAATTTGCGATAAATACTTTGGTAGAGGGAAGAAAATGGTACTTGGTAAAACGCATACCTATATCATCAGAACGTTGAAGACCAGTCTCAACATAGTTCTTCCATACAAGAGAGAAAGCACTTTCTAACTCTTTTTTTCCCATTGCCACCTTATACGTTACCGAACTATCAAGTGGGCTCTCGGCCTGACTTTTGTCTAAACGTACTTCCTTTCGCCGTTCGATGGGAACGGTTCTACCGTTTAACTTTTGCTTTTCTTTATTCGCATTAGCTTTACTAAGTTCCTTAATCGGAGCCATTTGCGCACTAAGTTCAGGCGATTTATCTTTTTGGTTGGTCACAGATAACCCCCTTGGAAATGTAACAAATTAGTTTTCCTTAACCTAAATTTATTATATAGCAATTATACATAGATGCTGCGCGAGTATTTAATTTTTCGCAGATTTGCTAAAATAATTTTTGAGTTTTCTAGTACTAAAGTACCAATAATTTATGCAATTGAGTTTTCAAGCTGTTTAATAGTCCCCCACCAATCCAACCCCCTATCACACATTAAGAATAATAAGGTGTTTGAAATGGTCTTTATGCGTACTCTTTTTATTTAGAACCGAGAAACTCTAGGGCTCCTTCATACCAAATTGCTAATTGTCAGTATTTTTTACAGCAGTTGTTACAAACCGTTAATCATGATTTTAGGCGTATAACCATTTGTTTTAAATATAATATAGTATAACTCTGAAAACATATTTATCGCTAGACACCCTATACTCGTAGAATCATCATTATTAGATGACAGTATTTTTTACACTATCAATGAAATTGCTTACCTTACGTGTACATATACTCCTTTTACCCCAATAAATTCAATAGATTACAAACATGGCATTCAAATTGCAAATATCAGGCAGGGATATTGAAGTCCTAAACAAATAAAGAGGATTACATTATGCTTCATAAATCTGTTAAGGTTTTAGCGCTAGGTACAGCATTAGCACTTTCCAGTGGCTATGCTTCTGCTGCGCATCTAAACCTAGTAGCTGAAAACACCCTTATGGGCTTCAGCTTTGATGCGGGGGGCACTGCATCTACTAAGTTTGTTACATTTACCACTATTGATTACACTGGTTCTAGTATTGTAGATATAACAGATACCAATGGTAATGGTTTTATAGACAGTGGTGACGAGTTCACCGACTATGGCGCAATGACCAGTATTTCAGGTAACGCTTCAGGCAACGATGTCAACGGTACTACAGGTCTTCCTGATGGTGAGTTTAACTTCGGTGCTGCTGGTTACCAACTTTCAGCTTCTTTTACAAACTGGACTGGTGAGTTTACAAACCCTACGGGTGCAAGCACTCTAGAGTATGACTTCGCATCTGGTGACGTTGTCTGGAATGTACAGACCATAACTACTGGCGGCTTCGGAGCACCAACAATACTTTCTACAACACCATTACTAACCGCTTCTGTAATTGAAGGTTCAGGGGATTTAGAAGCAACCCCTGGCGGTGATGGCGAAATGAACGTTATTTTTGCTATTACTGATGTAGAAATCGACAATGCATTTTATGTTGACTTTAATGGTGATGGTATCATCACTGAAGATGAAGATGTGTTCGATAGACTTGCTGCGATTCGGATTTTGCTTGCTATACCTCCAGGCGACCCTATCCCTGTAGCTAGCTTTGAGCTTTTACCACCAGAAGTGAAGTCTCAACTACAGTATGGCTTGTCTTCGCCAACTACGAACTTACTTTCAGACCCAGATTTGACGCAAGCTGTAGATGCTATCAATACAGCGACAGGTGAGTCTTTTGACGCCGCTGATGCTATCGCTGCCAATACTATAAGTACTGGTGATGAGATCATGGTCGTAGATAACGATGGTTCATTTGTAGTTAGAGCGATTCCTGAACCTGGTATGTTAGGCTTGATGGGATTAGCATTCCTTGGCTTAGCTGGTTTCCAACGCCGCCGTAAGCACAGCTAATATATAATACTTATATCTATAAAGACCTTTGCCAGATTTGGCAAAGGTCTTTTATTTTAGTTGGTTATATAATCTATCCTGTAATATATTCATATTAAAGATTTACGTCATACGACAAGGTCAGATATTGAATATTTTATTTAGTATTTCAGGATTTATTGTTGCATCAGTTGGGTTTGTTCTGCTCTTTCTGTTATTTTTAACTGTCCGTAAAAACAGCCTGCAACGCACACTTTTATTATCATCATCTCTGTTATCTGCTTTGTGGGCGGCAAGTTCTGCCCTACAGATTCACTACAATTATTCCATATTTCAGCACCTATCCACTGAAACACTACGAAATTCCGGCTGGTTTTTATTAATAGTCACCGCACTCCGACCTAACAAAAACCTGATTACTATTGTTCAATCAAGCCCAATAATTCTTAGCATAGCTGTACTGCTGCTTATCAATCTCTTCCTGGAGTTGGGATATCCGCACTTAAATTGGCTTATGCCAAACCATATCCTTTCGTTTCATTTAGCTCAATCAGTCATCGGATTATGGCTTATTGAACAACTGTTTCGAAGTACAGATAAAAGTGCACGCTGGACAATTAAACCAATATGCTTAGGTCTGGGTACTGTATTCGCTTATGACTTCGCGTTATATGCAGACGGTGTACTCACCAATATGCTAAGCCGGGAATTTGTGCTCGCCCGAGGATGGGTTGTTATCATTTCTGTCCCATTGATTATGTTAACCGCCCGCCGTATAACACAGTGGTCAACACGCATTTATGTCTCCAGAGACATTGTCTATCACAGCACTCTGCTTTCCGTCGCTGGTAGCTATCTACTGGTAATGGCACTAGCCGGATATTACATCAAATACGCAGGTGGTGACTGGGGGGCAATGATCCAGAACGTTTTTTTTGCGCTTAGTGGTCTGGTGCTGGCCAGCCTCTTTTTATCTGAACCCCTAAGAAGAAAACTTAAAGTGTTTATTGCAAAACACTTCTATGCAAACAAGTACGAATACCGTCAGGAGTGGATGCGCTTTTCTTCAACTCTTGAGGAGGAAGCTGACTCACCTTATAAAATTGCCTTGCTAGCATTCATTCGTCCCTTTGAATGTGAGAGCGCTATGATAGCCTCTTTGATTCATAACAATCTTAAGTCTCAAGCCTCTTTGAATATCGACGAGAAAGATCAGGCCATACTTGGGGTTGCAACAATACTGGCCCGCGAGGCCATAAAGCACAACTGGATTATTGACTTAACTGAACTCAAAGATGACACATCAAAATTACCTTTTGATCTAGAAATAGATGATGAAGTACTATCCAATTTCAACGCGTTTAATTATATCATTCCTATCTCTAACCCCAGTGGAAGCCACAACGTTTGTTTCTTATCAGAGCCCAAGTCTACACACTCTATAAACTGGGAAGATAGAGACCTAATGTGGGCTATCAGCAAGCAGCTTTCGGTCTACCTCAACCTACACCAGTCAAACCAGATAATTGCAGAAAATCAGCAGTTTGATACTTTTAACCGAATGTCAGCGTTTCTCGCTCACGACTTAAAAAACGTACTCTCACAGTTACAACTGCTTTCCAGAAACGCAAAGAAACACAGAGATAACCCCGAGTTTATTGAAGATGCTTTTGCAACGATCGACTCTGCATCTGAAAGGTTGGAAAAGGTGGTTAACCACTTAAAGAAAAAGAACACTGACGAAAAGAAAGAGCAATCTTTTGATGTAGATAGCATTATCGAACAAGTATGCCATCAGCGCGCTATCGACAACCCCAAACCCAAGTTTCAGGGTGGCCTTATGCAAACCTCCATTACGGCCGATAAAAACCGCTTCAGCAATATTATTTCGCATTTGATTCAAAATGCTCAGGACGCTACAGAAGCATCTGGCTCAGTGACGGTGACCTCTTCTTTCAACGATGATTACAACCTAATTCGAATTAAAGATGATGGTGCAGGCATGACCGAAGAGTTTGTTGAGAGACGATTGTTTAAGCCATTTGATACTACTAAAGGTAACTCAGGAATGGGTATTGGTGCTTATGATGCAAAACGATTTATCGAGCAATTAGGTGGTTATGTTGAAGTCTTCTCAACCGTTGATAAAGGCACTCAATTTGAAATTAAAATCCCACGTAATTCTCAATAATGGTATTTAGTGAGCGCTATACGTCATAAACAGTTAGGCGGTATACTAAACTTGTTGGCGTAATCAAATAAAAACAGGCATTTCTGAATGGAATCATTACTTATCATCGAAGATGATTTAGGTATACAAAAGCAACTTAAGTGGACTTTTACAGATTACAATGTGGTTTTAGCGGGTGATAGGACATCGGCTATAACCGCTTTGCGTAGATACAGCCCTAAAGTCGTCACTCTTGACTTAGGCTTACCGCCAGATCCAGACAATGCGAGTGAAGGTCTGGCGACACTCAAAGAAATTCTCACCCTGTCTCCTAACACAAAAGTTGTAGTCATTACCGGAAATGATGATAAAGATAACGCCTTAAAAGCAATAGAAATGGGCGCTCATGACTTTTATCATAAGCCGATTGATGATGAGATTTTGACTGTCATTATAAACCGCGCTTTCTTTATCGCTAATATTGAACAAGAGAACGAAAAGTTAAAACGCTTCTCTCTTGATAGTAACGGTTTTATCGGCAGTTCCGAAAATGTACAACATGTATGCAGAATGGTAGAACGCATCGCTCCAACTGAGGTAACTACTCTTCTTCTTGGAGAGAGCGGAACCGGTAAAGAAGTCCTGGCAAGAGCCATTCACAACCAAAGTCAAAGATCAGATAAACCTTTTGTCGCGATCAACTGTGCATCAATACCTGAAAATCTTCTGGAAAGTGAACTATTTGGCTATGAGAAAGGCGCGTTCACCGGCGCTATGAAAACGACCGAGGGTAAAATTCAGGGCGCTCAAGGCGGTACTCTATTTCTGGATGAAATAGGTGACATGCCCTATGCGTTGCAAGCAAAAATACTGCGATTCCTACAGGAAAAAGTGATAACAAGGGTTGGTGGCAGAAAGGATATCGAGGTTGATGTGAGAATCGTTTGTGCCACGCATCAAAACTTACAACAGATGGTTTCTGAAAAAACCTTCCGCGAAGATTTATTTTACCGGATAAGTGAAATAACTATCGATATCCCTCCTCTAAGGGCAAGAGGTGAAGACATTATTCTGTTAGCCAGAGCTTTTTTGCAAAGCTACAACCAGCAGATAAACAAGAATATAAGCGGCTTTAGCGATGACGCAATCACAGCGCTTTTAAAACACTCCTGGCCCGGAAATGTGAGGGAGCTTCAGAACAAAATTAAGTCTTCCGTTATCATGTGTGACAACAAGCAGATCGGTGCTTTCGATCTAAACCTTATGAATGAAGAGCACAAAGAACAGTTAGTGCTGAATCTCAAGACAGTGAGAGAGGAAGCCGAAAAACAGGCTGTGAGTAGAGCGCTATCTATCGGAGACGGAAATATGTCCAATACAGCTGGCTTGCTAGGCATCACAAGACCAACTCTCTATTCTCTGATAGAAAAGTATGGGCTGCGAAAATAGCCCTAAAACTAATGAGTGAACTCTAATCTAGTGACTAACTTATGAGACATCCACTTCAAATAAGCCGCTGGTAGTGATTTAGCGTTGTGGTAATTTGCATAGTTTACGATAATTAGAAAGGTGGTACTAAACAATTAGACCTTCAATGTCGACTGGTTAATATATTTTTCTATAGGGATAGTTATGGATAGTCAACAATCCAGGGAAATAAAAGGAAGTAACACGTTTCCAAATAAACACAACGAATCTAGATTTAGTCGGCGTAAAGTTATTCAGTCCGGTCTTGCTGTATCCCCGCTACTTTTTACCGTCAAAAGCCCCACAGTCTGGGGGGCCGATCTCAACGCCTGTAATATCTCAACTTTGATTTCTGGTAATGTTTCACAACAAAACGATTGTGGAGGTAAAACGATCAACCCCGAGTCTCCAGGATATTGGCACCAAGTTTTCCACGCTACTAAGCAAAAAAAGGGAAAAGGAAATAAGTACAAAATACGCCGAGTATTGGCCAATAACTATCAGGTTTACGACTATACAGCTTTCAGCGCCTTAACAAACCTCGGCACGCTTCTTAGCAGTATCAGTACCACATTGGGAAGCAAGTGGACCGTCACACTGTCGGGAGTCTCACAGGATCCCGCGATGTCTACGGTTTTCCCTGACGGTGGTGTAACTAACGACTTTTCCCTTATTCTAAACTTCTACAGTACCGAAACGGGTAATGTCAGCGTTGACCTGACCGGTGGTACTACTGGCGGTAGCGGCGTATCTAACTTTCATCGTCATACTGCATCAGGATGTTTAAACGGTCTGTTTTCGGGAATCATCACTAGCTACTTTACCTATGCTCAGGTAATTCAGTTACTTCATGATGCTCTTCTTGATGTGTGTGTCAGTATAACAGGCTCTCTTAATAATACTCCCGCAACACCAATAGATTATGCCTATATATCCACTCGGCTTGGTGAAAATAATGGCGGCTTCCTGAAGGATATTATTGCGTGGTAGATACTGGCTGTTATTTAGAAGGTAAAAAGTTGCATCAGGAGTTTTCTACTGCTGAGTGTACCTACCAGCATCAAAACAGTTGCGTAATATACAGCCCAACGACAAATGAGAGCATCCTTTGCAAAAAGGATGTTCTTGAGTTTCTACTAAGTCTTGAAGGTTTAGACGATATCGAGGTTGTAATAAATAAATTTGTCCAACAAAACTCAGAATATGGATTTAATGTAATAAAACAGCTTGTTACAATGAAAATCCTTGTTGATTCGAATAGAAGATAATTGCTGATATATGTTGTCTGAAACTAAAAAGCATGTTCTTTCCGTTGGTCCATTTATGTTTTCTGTATCTTCAGATATACAGGCCGTTCACCAGTATCTGGAGCACCACTATCGCTCTAATCTCGTTTCACCTGATTCTAATCAGTTTGTTGATTATCACGTTTCCGTTGAGCATGGCTCTATATTAAGAAGGCTATACAAACCGCAGGTGATTTTTAAGTTTAACCACCGGGTTCCTTTTAAACCCCTTCCCCTATCTCAAGCGCATGCCATGCTGGAATGGGGAATGAACTGGGTAATATCCAAAAATGCCCATCAGTACTTAATCATTCACGCTGCCACACTGGAAAAAGATGGAAAAGGAATTATTATTTCTGCTCCATCAGGTTCAGGGAAAACGACCTTATGTGCCTATCTGGTTTCACAGGGTTGGAGGCTTCTTTCCGACGAACTGGCGTTAATTTCTCCAGAAGATGAACTACTATACGGCCTTGCCAGACCTATGAACCTAAAGAATCGTTCTATTGACTTGATGAGGCCTTATTTTGACCACAGTGATTTCAGTCAAGTGGCCAAAGACACTCATAAAGGTGAAATCTGCTTACTAAGACCACCTTCAGGAAGCAGTACAAACGCCCATATTGGTGTAAAACCAAGTTTATTAGTTTTTGTTAAATATAGTGCTAGCGAAGAATGTTATTCTGAACCTGTTGATAAGTGTCTGGCTTTGACAGAAATAATCCAGAATAGCTTTAACTTTGGACTCCTGAATAAGAAGGGATTTCAATATGCTCGCAATCTGGTAGACAATACAAAAGCGGTCTATATTGAGTACAATAATTTCAAGTCTTGCGAAAATGCTATCGTTGACGCTTTAAATAGTGAGGAATAATTTGATTCGACTTGCAGATGTTTTAGTTAACCCAGAGATACTCAATAAACTGTCTCCACTGGAGATATCAGACATTGTCTCTCAAGCCCGTTACCAAAATATGCTGAGTCAGCTTCACTATATATGCAAAGACAATGAAGTCTGGGAAAGTCTTCCGCCTCGATTAAAAACACACTTAGTCGCTTCGACTAAAGGGTATATCAGCCAACAAACCCAACTGCGTGCTGAAGCTGTTGAGTTTGGCCAACTTCTGCAGCCACTCGGAGTAAGTTGGGTCTACTTAAAAGGCTCTGCGTACCACCTTAAGGAGATGGATAACTTTAAAGGCCGAGTCATGGCTGATATTGATATTCTGGTCCCTGAAAAAGATCTCCCGTCCGTAGAGGCTGTTCTGGTTTCAAATGGCTGGGTTCAGAGCCATATTGATGACTATGATGATAAGTTCTACCGCGAATGGTCACACGAGATTCCCCCTCTAAGGCACTTAGAAAGACGAACCGAGCTTGATCTGCATTTCAACATTCTGCCAAAAACACTCAAGGAATCCCCAAACTCATCGGTCCTTATTCAGAACTCTATAGCGATTAACGAAAGCGCCCCTAACGCCAGAGTGTTGAGTCTACAGGCCATGGCAATACATAGTAGTATTCACCTGTTCTACGAAAGTGAGTTTCAAAAAGGCTTTCGGGATTTATTTGATCTTTACCTTTTATTGTCGGGTAAGAGCGAGCAGTTTTGGCATTGCTTACTGGATCTTCAGTCCCAACTGGGCAATGGCGATTCAATGTTTTATGCATTGAGATATTGCAAGTTAACTTTTGGGCTAAATGTACCAGGCTTTGTCACCGAGTTTTATTCAGCTTACAAACCGAACTCCATTAAATTACTTCTCGCTGATTTCGCATTTCGTCGAGTTTTTACCTACCCTTATCCTCCCCACAGACTTCCGCTGCATCATCTGGCTGAGTCAATGTTGTATTTGAGAGGGCATATAAAAAGGATGCCATTACAATTACTTATTCCTCACCTGGTGAAAAAGACAATAAAATCTTTTAAGAAGGAAGAAGAGCAGGGCCTTATTTTTTAGCAGGCACGTAATCTTTTTTACTAGTATTCCAACACTATCTAACTTCTTATCAATGAGACGACGTAACACAATAGTTAAGTTATTGTTGCCTATCTATCATTCACACACAATAATTAGATTAACTATTGATTGATATTATACTAGCCATAGTTGGTACGAAAGATAATGGATAAGCAAAACCCTACTAGTAATACAGAAAAGTCACGTTTTTCCAGACGAAAATTACTTCAGTCAGGTATAGCAGCCTCTCCTTTGTTGCTGTCAGTTAAAAGCCCCGTAGCCTGGGGAGGTAACTCGTTGGGAGCAGGAAATTGCAGCGTATCCGTTTTATTGTCAGCCAACGTTTCTGACCACAATATATGTCGCTCAAAAGCAAAAGACGAATGTTATTGGTATTATGCATTTAGTTGTCATCCAAGTGATCCGCAGCGTGTTGTTCGTGAAGCACTTGCAAACGCTACGCCCGACGTTCACTACTATACTTTTTTTAAAGATCGTCTACTTAACAGAAATAACTTCGGTATTATTAATGGGTGGAACAGCAGTATAGATTTACACCGCTCTGCAAACCCAGACTTTAATGATGTTACACACCAGTATCGTGCATATAAGTTGAAGTTTCTTTTTACCAAAACCGTTGGTAGCAAAACCATTAAAGTTGGTGTACCCGTCTATATTGATCGGTTGCATCAGATAGTAGCAACTGGCTATTTAAACGCGATGTTTTATCCGCATCTGATCGACTATATTGGCAATATCAATCATATTAAGTCTCTATTTGATACGGCTCTTGAAGAAACTGTTATAGAGTTATCTCGGATAGTCGAAAGCTACCTCTACGATGTTTCCTCTCTTAGTGATTACGAAATTCGTAGTAGAAGAAGAAAAATCCGAAACAAAGCAGATGAGTATGTTCATTACAATCGCATGAACCCTCTGACTCAGCTACGTGACTCATTAAGGCAAACCTGGGATTAATATCTATTCTTTAATAAAGCAATCCTTGTCAGATTGATAGGCACCCAGAAAATGACTTTCTTCTCCAATTTTATGCCCACAAAAGTCTTCTGTTGTTTTAAATACATAAGTGCTTTGTGGGTATTTTGCAGGATCTTTTTGTATTAACTGATCTTTCTGAAATGTAAAATCACCGATTTCAGCTGAAGTAAATACAGAGCTAAGCTGTTCTTCGTTGTTTAAAAAACCTCTTGGTACAACAAAGTTATTTGCTTTATTTAATTTAGCATCGCCAACATTGACTATCTTTCCGCCAACAATGTTATTCATTAGTTGAGCATCAGACTCCGGGAAACGTAACAGTATTCCATTTGTATTGTACACAGTATTGTTATTGATAAGACTTTCGTTACCTTTGTTTACGTAGACACCCATATCACTACAGTTAAATATGATGTTGTTCCGTAACACAACTTGAGACGCTTCAAAAGGTGCCGAATCTCTTCTGTCTTCGCTTCTCATCCCACCACCTCCGATGGATAACCCTACAGTGATATATTCAGGGTTTATTCGACCAGTGGCGTTGCATATCACCACATTGTTTTCCATCACCCCTCCTATTGATCCTCCCTTGATAAATGCACCATAGCTCACTTTATTTCCTGCAGCTTTTGAAAAGTCACGAATAATGTTATGTGAAACAACCCAATCATTAGCATGATCGATATTTATTGGAGTGACTGGATTCGAAGTCTGGCGTGAAGAAGTAAAGTAAAAGTGGTTGTATTTGATAACACCGCTATCAGGATAATGATATTTAACCCGGTTTACTTTAATCGCAGCATTGAAATCGACAAACTCATTATGGGCAATCACCGTGTTCTCAGCGTTTCCTGTTACGTGTAAAGCATGTTCGCATTTACTATGATGTTCGCAAACACCTGTGAATTTAAACCCTGATATACCCCAATATGGCTGGTTTATGAGTATTCCTTCGATGGTATCGAGTAATAGGTTTACCATTCCTGGGTTTTCAGCTATCAATCTCACAGGTAAGTCTTTAGATGGCTTATACTGGCTAATCTCTATTAACTTTCCAGATATCTTATAATCACCATCCGCAACGATTATCGTTTGCCCCGGCTTGACGTTTTTTATTGCTTCGACAAGCTGTTTTGACGTCGATATAAAGATTTTGTCTTCCGTCGTTTTTAGTTCCGCATCCGTAAGTTGCTTAAAATCTGGTCCAACCGTAGGCCAATTTTCTCGATCAAACTTCTTCCAATGATATGCTGGCTCATCAAGCTTGCGACTTAACTGTTTTAGAGGGTCAGACAGGCTATTAATCTGCGGGTGCTTTTCTATATAAATGGCTACTTTGTTCAGTAGTACAGGCAAAGTATAAAGGCTAAATAAACTATTACTTATATAAAAAACCAGAAAAAGACCCAGTACATTTGCCAATAATCCTGAAAGCAACAGGTACCGACGCAATAGTGTTTTTATCATTTTAAAGCTCCTATTCTTTCATAGCCCGCCGAGTGAGGAAATTATCTATCAGACAAAATTTCTCGTAATTGATCCAAATAAGGAAGCTCTGGTAACCGCCCATTATCTAGACCGGCTGCTTGCCGGCTTTCAAAATAGATGTTGTCTTTTTGCCATCGTTCTAAATCAAAATGCTTTCCAATCAGAATGTTATTGGCGATATTCACTTCAACAGGTATATGCGCATCTTTTTCACTTGGGAGGCCTATAAAAATATTACCTTGCTCTCTTTCCATAATAGCCAGGTTGTTTTCTATTTTGACACTATTTACCCGAGTTCTTTCTAACTTCTCAAGACCATAACCAATAACCTGACTATTTACTGTGTAGTTACTCTGGAAAAGTATCGAATTTTCAAGAATAAACTCCCCCCCATTGGAAATATCAAAAAGCCGACTATCCCGGCCCTTGCCAGTTGAAATAACAGAATCTCTGACAACAGTTTTCGCCGAACGAGATTTTATGGCATGTCCCTGACTCAGCATCGAGGTGAACCTTGAGTTTTCAATAATTAGTGCTCCACCGTGGGTATAAACTCCATGCGCCCTTCCGTTATAACCCAGTCTATGAAATCGGCTATTTTTTATCAGTAACTTCCCTTTGTTTGGTGCTTCGAGGATCCCTTGTTCGCTATCGTGAAAATAAACACCTGATACGGTTAAATTCTCACCTTGATGTCTGATACAAGCCCCATTCCCTGCTGATACCTGTATCTTGCTGCACTCTATGTTCTCGATAGTCGTATTCTTACCTGATGTAATAATTGCACCTTTACCTTCAATAGCGGCATCGACAAAGTGCGTGCCTCTGCTACCTGAAAGAATCACATTATCACTTCTTATGTGTATCCCTCGGGCATATTCACCGGGTCCTAAATAAACCGTGCTGCCGTTAACTATCAGTTGCTCTGCTTGCTTCATGTTATCGACAGTTACGCCATCAACAACAACTTCACCTTCAGCAAGCTCAGTGGCATGTAATGAGGTGGCAAGAGTTATGAGCAGAAATACCATCCAACTGATCATTCGTTCATCCGATTTCAGCCTCTCTTTTGGCTCGTTCAATTTCTAGAAGTAAAAATCTACAGCCATTTCAACAAAGTCATCCTTTCTCAATGAATATAGGGGATCCGTTGCAATATCATTCGTCATTCCCCAGGCTTCCATCCTGAGACTGAACTGGTTGCTTAACCTTGTTGAAGCTTCAATTCGATATATCCGAATGTCAGATTCATCGATATCCTGAGTCATACCTATCAATATCTCGCTGCTATCCTCATCATTGAACGCTAATCTGAGCCCGCCAAAAATATCATTTTGACCAATAGCATTAGAATCTGCCTCTCTGGAGTCGTAAAGATACTCAGAAATAATACCTAAGTCCCACACCCTTCCAAACGCACCAACCCAGGTATACTCAAAGCCCGCTACCGAAGCTGTGTAGTTTTCATAGCTATCTTTATATATTGCTTCAAGCTTCCATAGCCAGTCCCCAACTACTCCCTGAACATCTAAACCTGTATGTTTCATTTGTGCGTAGTATGGGATTAGATCCGTTCCTTCAACAAGCAGAGTTGGCTCTCTATCTGTGCCCTGTAAATAACTTACGCCTATGTCCCAGTCACCAAACATTTGAGAATAACGTAGTGCAAAATCGGCGTGTTTTTCTTTATCAGAAGATTCAAACCTGGGTTTATCTGTATTTACAACATAACCTGTACGTAACCTTCCATCTTTTCCAGGAAATGTCCTTTCTCGAAAATAAGGAAGGTAATAGACTTCGGTTGTTCCCCAGTCTTTGAACATTGAAAAGGTCCACATTGGCTGACCCAGCTTATCTTCACCATCTACCGATTCGATTAAATCTGTCTGATTGATAACATCAACCAAATGCGTTGATTCAGTGACACCCCAAAATACTTTCCCTATTCCAAACCGAAACTCATAATCTGACCATGCATTCAAATAAAGCATCTCTCTGATATCTGCATGTGTTCTTTCAGAATCCAGATTGTCATACCGATAGAAAGGTACAAAGGTAAAAGATGCGTCCCCTTCTTCGTCACTCAACGTCCAGTACATCTCCGGTTGTGCCAATATAGAAGGTTGCGACTGTTTTTGCCCCTGATCACCTTCACTTAAAAAATATCTGTACTCCGCACTTAATTTCCCAGAAAGCTCATACTCAAAAAGTGAAGATCCATTAACTGTAAATGTAAATAGAGTAGCCGCTACGCCAACAATATGTGTGAAAACGGAGTTGCGGTAAGCATCTCTGAGCAACATTGCAGGTCCCCCTAAATCACTTAACTCGTTTCAGAGTACTCTGTTTGAAATCTCTCTCTTCAAGCCCCGTTTGAAACTCAATATCTTTCGTCCTGAGGACGGTACTCTTCCCAGTCTGATGGTTAACCATCTCTAGCGTATGTGCACGCCAGTACTTATCCAGATACTGCTCGTAGTCAGAGAATGTGAGAGTTTTAAGCAAAGTATCTTTTCTATCGTAAAACTCCACTTTCAAGGGGCGATACTCCTCTTTGTCCAACCAGACTATCTGTCTCTTGTAGCCAGATTTTTTATCGCGTGGTTTTTGCTCCACAACGTATGAAGATAACTTCCCTATACTTTCATCTTTGAGATAAAGAAAGTCATACTTCTCTATCTCAAACGAGGTAAGGTCTTCGTACGCAAATTCGCTTCCCATAAATGGGCCAGATTTATTTCGCGACGAAATACGTTTCACTCGCTTCAGGGCAGGCAAATACAACCATTGGTCATCTGCTCCCTGTGTATGTGAATGGCTTAGAAAAGCAGTTCCTTTCACATCCCGGGGTTCATCAAATATGGTTAATCCTTTATCGCCGTCTCCTTCCACTTCCAATGACTTCATTCTCATTAATCGGTTAGCTGTATCTCCTCGGGAGTTTTTTAATATCATCTCCATAGAGGCTGAGCTGTCCTGCCACCCTTTATCTCTGAGTTTTCTTTCCTTAGCAATCTCTAGGCCTTTTTCGGCATTAGCCAGGACGAAAGAGGGATTCAGGAGTAATACCGAAGCAAAAAAACTTAAACCAATGGTCTTAATGACAGCAGTGAGACTTTTATTTCGAGATAACAGGGTCATTAGCTGTTCCTTTTTTATCAAACATCATTAACAAGCATGGTAAAAAGAAAAAATCCACAACCAAAGCCAGAAAAATAACTATGCTGCTGAGTTTTCCCATATCAGAGTTTAAGCGGAAAGAAGACATTGCAAGTACAAGGAAACCAGCCACAAGCACTACAGTCGTAATCCATAAAGCCCTTCCTACCGTATGAAATGCGTATCTGACCGCTTGTTCAGGATCTTTACCAGCGAGCCGCGCATTTTTGTACTTAGTCAAAAAGTGCACTGCATCATCGACCACTATCCCCAGCGTCAATGAGGCAACTACTGAGAGCCCCAGATTAACCTCACCAGATATCAGAGCCCAAACACCAAAGCCAATAAGCGCTGGCACCATATTTGGCACAATACTTAGCAGGCCTAACTTCAGTGAACGCAATGCTAAAAAGAGCAGTCCAGAGATCAATAACAAACTGACCGGTAGCGAAACCAGCATGCTTCTCATGTTTGTCTCCCCGATATGGGCAAACATAAGCGAAGGACTTGATGCCTTGACTTTATATTCCGTGCCTTTCGGAGCATTAATCTCTAACCAGTCGTATACTCTGTTTTCCAGGTTAACGAGCTCAGAACTGCCCAGGTTGTCTGTCTTTACCTGAATTTTGAGAGAAGATTTATCAATGTTTATTTGGTTGTTTAAATCCAATCCATATGGCAAAGACATCTCATACATGAGTAAGTATTGGGCAGCCAGTTCTCTATCATCTGGCAAGTAATAATAGCTCTCATCATCCCCATGCATGTTTTTGTTCAGCCTTTTAAAAACATCCGACATGGAAGAGACATGGTCAACCTCTGGCTGGACTCTTAACCAGGCGGTAAACCCTTCGATTGTTTTTAGAAACTCTGGATCGACTATCCCCTGCTCTTCGTTGGTATCTATAGCAATACTCATCGTGCCCATACCACTAATATGTTGCTGCATAAAGTCTACGGCCTGACGAAATTCGCTCTGCTTGCCAAAATACTTCACTGAGTCGTCATTTATTTTATTGAGTGGAATAGCAGCGCAGGACAGAAAAATAATAACAATCGATGTAGGTAATATTATTCTTCTTCTCTCAACGACGAAGTCCGCGATGCGGTCCATGAAGTTGCCATCACTTTTCTCATAACTCTTAAACTTAACAGGTAATACTCTTAATAAAGCAGGCAGAAATATCAAGGATAAAACACATGCGACCATTACCCCCAAACCAGCCAAAGTACCAAATCCCCTTAATACCGGAGAGTCAGACATATTCATCATCAAAAAGCCGATTGCAGTCGTCACAGAAGTAATGAGTACGGGAAGAGCATTCACTCTCAGGCTTTCTTTTATCGCAACGCTTTTTTCCGAACCATGCCTCATCTCATGTCTCATAGTGGCAATAATATGAACACAATCTGCTACAGCAAGCGTTAGAACTAAAGTCGGAATGTTGACAGTAGCAATGTTCATATACATTCCGGCCCAGCCGGAAAACCCTAACGTAGCTAAAACGGATGTAACAATGACGGCAAGCGTTGCTATAACGCTGGTAAACGAGCGCAAAAGAATGGTTAAGATAATCAGAACAACCAACAGCATCATCGGAACCAAGGTCATGATATCTTTCTGTGCAGAAGTCATAAATGCATGATTCATTGCAACAACCGCTGTTTTATAAAACTCTGTACCAGGATACTCTTCTTGATACTTGTCTATTAAACCCGTGATGTAATCATGAACTTCAATGACTTCTCTGGTTTTATCAATTTCGGGGAGCTGAACAGTCACATTAATAACCGCAACATCTCCATTTTCAGATACTATGGCGTTTTTTGTCACCGGTTCGTTGAGCGCAACATATTTTACCTTTGCAATTTCTTCGTCGCTAAACTCAAAGAACTCAGAAACAAGATCTTCCACCAAAAGGTCATCTTCTATCGCTTCTGTATGCTGATAATTTGAGAGAGAATCCACTCGGCTGGAGTATGGTGTAAGCCATGCATCTTCTGTGAACTTCTGGATTAAAGTGAGTGTATTTTGCGTAAATACATTGCCATCTGGAGGAGATATTACAACTGCCAGGCTGTCTGTTTTCGAAAAGGTCGACTGAATTTCTTCAAAGGCCAAAAGCTGAGGATTAGCCTTATCGAAAAAAATATTGTAATCCCCTCGAAAATAAAGGTTCTTAGTACCGAGCGTGGATAGGATTATCGAAATAATACAGATAATTATAGTAACTATCGGAAACTGAACGGGTATTTGATGCCATTTCTCTGACGCAACATTTTGATTATTCTTCTTGTTATTCACTATATTCCCCATTTTGTCCTTAAAATTCAGAATAACAGTTTTCTATTTGACCTCGATTCATATGTGAGGGTGTACAAAGGCCAAAGGTAAGCACTTATTATTGAGTCCAGTCAAAAACAGTATAGTAAGAGTCTCTATAAATAACATCATAGCCGCCCGTTTCGGACTTTCTGTCTGTTATCAACAAAGTCTTCTCAATATCATTTTTAAAACATCTATCCCCAAGGCCTGCAGAAAGTACAAAGTGCTTATTTTCCGTATAACTGGGTGCGGGATTCAGCGCCAGTAAATCAACAATCGGTGCTGGAAGCTGTTTCGAAATCTGAGCCCACCTCCCTTCAACAGGAGGTTGTTTTTCCAGTGGATGCCCCCAATTCACCCCGTTCAGGTATCGCTGTAACGACCAGAACGTATTTAATGTATTTTCAGCAACCACACACACCTTATTGTTGGAGTGACTAAAACTCTCTGAAACCACCTCTACAACTCTGGAAAATGCGATGGGTTCCTCTGGCTTATTCTTATGAATAAAACCCCAAAGATTTGCAACAACAATGACTCCGGGTAAGGATAGCTTTAGCAAACGATTCAGAGGCAACTTTACTATTACTCCGGCTAGAGCAATATAAATAGGCGGCAAAGCAAAGATGAAGTTTCTTTCAAGCCACAACGGCTTTATCAGGTGAGAAATAGCAAAGTAGAAAACAACCGGAAGCACCAGATAACAAATAATAATGTTACGAGACTCCGGATACCTCAAGGAAAGGAGAATAAATACCAAAGGTATAATTGCCAGATACAGATAATCGAGAATCAATATACCCTGCATAAACTCAATAACCGCTGTTATATCAGGTTTAATTGCATGCCCGACAGACTTGATCGCTGAATTTGCAATAACAGGTAACGACAATAAAAAAATCGAGAAGTGCGTGATACTCCATACTACAAGTTGTTTTCTGTTTTTATAAAGGTACGGCAGTCCGTAGCAGAAATGGAAAAACACAAACAAAATGCCAATTGCATGTGAACATAGAATTACAACCGCATTTATCATAATCCATTTGAATAACTTGTCGTTACCCTTTGAATACTCACTAACAAGTACAAACTGCACAAATGATAACAGAGCCAGGAGCGAGTACATCCTTATCCGCCCGCTATACTCAAGTAACAATGGGGATGAAAAAACCAGAATCGTAGCAATCAACGCTTCTGTAAGGCTTCTTCGTTTGCTTGTATATAAGAATACGCTCGAAACAAGAAGCGCATGAAAAAACATAGAGTTTGCTCTAAGCCAGATATCCGAACGGCTGATAAGCGCCCAGACATCCAGAAGAAGATAATAAAGCGGGGGGTGTAAGTCCCATCGCAAATTGAATACTAACACATCAAGCGGGTTTCCCAGCACGGCGGTTGCCCCCCAGGTATCATCACCTGTGATAGGAAGTTTTAAAACAGGTAGATTTAAGATACTAAGAGCAACTATCGCTACAAGTAGAACCAAAACAAAAGCAATCGTCTCTTTAGCATTTACCTTAGTCATAACTATCTCGATATGTAGTAGATACCAACAACAATTAACAGCGTTCCCAGCATTTTGTCTGCCGTTAAGGGCTCATTTAAAAACCAATAGGCAAAGAGCATGGTGCCAATAAATCCCAAACCAACAAAAGGGTACGCTTTGCTTACGTCTATTTTTGATAGAACAACCAGCCAGATCCCAGCACTAGATACATAAGCAAAAAGCCCGGCCAAAACAGGGATGCTTGTTAGAATTGCAAAAACAGCATTTTGTAGGTCTGCCTTTAGCGCTGTCTGAACCGTCACACTAGACATTCCCTGTTTCAGACAGATTTGCGCCGCAACGGACAAGCTGACACTTGCAAGAATCAGAGAGTAAGTTAAAAAGTTCATATAACCTGAGCCATTAATGTGATTAAGCAGCAGAATCCGATGGTAATCAAACTGCCCCTATCTTTTAGTGAAAAAACAATTGGGTCATCATCCATTTCACCTCGGTGAGTCTTGATCCACATCCTCATCAACCAGTAACACAATCCAGGAATAATGAGCCACAGAGAGTCAGGTTGCTGATACTGGTCTGACAGTGCACTGTTATTGATATAAAAACAGAACATTAATACTGCCAGCATTGCGGAAGAAGCACCGAAGCTAACTAACACGGAGTAATCACCGACCGTGTAGTCTCGTCCGCTCGCTCTCTCTTTCCCTGTTTTTTGCATTGAGTGAATCTCAGAGCAACGTTTTACCAGTGCCAGACTCAAGAATATGAAGATGGAGAAAGCCAACAACCAAAAAGACGCCTGTATACCTAACACGGCAGCGCCTGCGATAATTCTTACCGTGTATAACATCGCCAACATAACCACATCCATTCCGATGTACTGTTTGATTTTAAAGGAGTACGCCAGTGTCAATCCTAGGTATGCAATGAGAACAACGGTAAATTCGCTACTTGTTGACATTGCAATGACTAAAGAGCACACAATAAGAAGAATAGATGCTCGCAATCCGTCAAGAATACTTATATTACCTGCAGCCAAAGGCCTCTCTTTTTTTCTGGGGTGGCTGCGGTCAGATTCCAAGTCTAATAAATCATTAAATATATAAGTAGCGGATGCCAGTGATGAGAAGCTACTAAAGGCTAACAAAGATAAGAAGATACTGCCGGGTTGAAAAAGCATACCCGAGACCATTAAGGGAACAAAAATCAGTAAATTTTTTAACCATTGATGGACTCTCAATTGCTTGATCCAGCAAGCAAGTTGATTCGAAGACTGGGTATCAAATACCTTTTTAATATCGTACTGCTTTGAAGCTTCTAAAACTTTCTGTGACGGGTTAACCAGAAATGCCTCATTTGCATCTTTAAACAACTCAAAGTCGACAAAGTCATTACCAGCATAAGCAAACTCTTTATTTTGTTCCTTTATTCTACTTAGCTTTGCTGCACCTTTTATATTGTTTGATTCTGAGCTACCAATATAGTCATCAAAAATTTCGCTATTAACAACAACTTGTCTGGCAAACTTCTCAGTGGATGCTGTGGCGAGTACTATTTTTCTGCCTTTTTCTTTTTCCTGCACAAGGAACCGATTAAATTCGTCCGACACAGGCATTAATTCAATGTTTATATCGCAATACTGTGCCAGCTTGTACTTAAGATGTGCTTTTCCCTGTCGTAACCAAATGAAGCAGTAAAATATCACTAATGGGTTTGACTTCACTGCCGATATAAAACTCTCAAAAAGCAAATCAGTCTTGATGTAAGTTCCATCCAAGTCAACATATAACGTTGAAATATTATTATCACTTTCCATAGCGTAATACTTTTTTGTGAATACATTGTAAATATTACTTTAGTAACAAATAATATGTCTAGCGACAAAGTTGTTCCAAAACTGAGACTTAAAACCTTCCGTGCAACTATATATGCAAAGAGATGATCAAAAGAGTATTCTCAATATTGAGAACATGCAGTACTTTAGTTTAATGACTAATAATATGGTTTACTTATTACTTTCAATAACAAGTTATAGAGCGGTTGGTAAACATTCAACTAACGTCGACTCTTGATTGTAAGCATTGACAATAACTGTTTGATCTCGACCTTTGTCTTTTGCTCTATATAAAGCCTGATCCACGAGCTCTACGGCATCCATAGGTTTATTATTCGATTTCGGGACGCAAGTATATACGCCCAGACTCACAGTTAATGGCGGGTCAATATCCCTATTATCATGCTTCAGTTTGAGATTATTAATGGTTTTATGGATACGTTCAGCAACCGTTTTTGCTCCTGCTAAGTCTGTATCACACAGAATAAAAGCAAACTCTTCTCCACCATATCTATAAACACGGTCAAGAGGACGCTTCAATGGTTTCCCTAGCGCTTTTGCAACCAAAACTAACACTTCATCACCAAACACATGGCCATACGTATCGTTTAGTTTTTTAAATTTATCAATATCACACATGATCAAAGAGAAAGGAGTTTCCTTTCTTGCATGATTTTTCCACTCAGAAGTCAGGTGCTCACTAAACATTCTTCGATTACCTATCTGAGTCAATGAATCAATCAAGCTGAGCTTTTGGAAATTGTCTCGGGTCCGCTTCAACTCTTGTTTCGTCAGCTCTGTCTCTGTAATGTCTCGCGCAATAATAAATAATCCTGGTTTTTGGTTTTGCGGATTAGTAAAACGGAACTTACGAGCATCTAACCACTGTTTGTTGCCTAACCTATCTCGAACTTCATCAACCATCAGAAATGCTTCTCCAGTATCCAAAACCTTCCTGTCTGAAACTGAGAATTTTTCCAATACCTCCCTTGAAGCAACATCCTCCAAACGTTTTCCTAGTAAATCTTCAGGCCTATCTATTCCAAGTGGTTCTACAAAGGCTTGATTGCAAGCCTCATACACCAGATTATGATTCGTCATGCCTATCGCTTCTGGTACAGCCTGAATAATGGTATTAACTATTTCCCCATGAGAAGTAAAACTATGGTCAATGCTGTTTTGTTCATTAAATTGGACTAACCAGGTTGCTTTACCACGATACTTAAATGGTGAACAACACACGCCATTTCCTACATATAGGCGTTGCTCATACTTAATAACTTCAGTTAACTTTTCTTCGATATTTCCTTTTTGAAGATATGCTTTTGCTCCTGGACTTGCGTAAAGTATGTTCAATCGAGAATCCGTAACAACTGCCAACCCAAGGTTATCGATAGTTTGTTTAACCCCTCGATCATAAATCAAGTATGAAATAAAAAGAGATACAACCAAAAGTAATACGACTAACCAAATTTCCATATAAAGCTAACTCAATAAAATTATTTATAATTTTCAGCGTATTTATAACTTGTGATGACTTTTTATACAACTCACCATTTCTGAAATATGAACTCAGCAGTCTCACAAAAAAGATAAGTCTGCAAACAAAGTAAACAAATCTATATTTATCTTCATTGAAATCACAATAGGAATTCCGCACATACGAAAAAGCCCTAGCATTTCTGCTAGGGCCTTTTCTGAATTTGGAGCGACACACGAGGTTCGAACTCGTGACCTCAACCTTGGCAAGGTTGCGCTCTACCAACTGAGCTAGTGTCGCAAGATGGTGCCCCGGGCCGGACTTGAACCGGCACAGCGCGAACGCCGAGGGATTTTAAATCCCTTGTGTCTACCAATTCCACCACCAGGGCACGCTAGATAAGCGATGGAGACACCATCTATTCCTCCAGGCCTTTGCCTTGGGAACAGGGCGTACTTTACTGGATTGAAAATTTTCGTCAACAAGAAAATGTAATGTTTTGAACTGTATGGCTAAAAATCGGTCTTTCCGGCCAATTTCCATCCATATTGAACAAGAGTCAACCATACTTCAGTGGTGGATTCGTGCATAGTCTCTGTTCATGCTCTACTCTTTTATATGAGCAGGGCTAGCAGCATAAACAAAGCTTTATCTTAAAATCAGGTTTGATCTATATAAGTTGGGGAGGCCAAAGTATTGTGAGCACGCAATCAGATAACATAATAACTTCATCAAATGTCTATGATAGGTTGAAACACATCTTTTATCCTGCTTTCTACTTTGTTTTTGGTACGGCATGGATATATTTTTTAAGCAGTTACCTTCACGTTATACCAAATGGGATAGCCATTCAGATTAACGACGCAATATTTCATCTTGATACTTCAATTTGGATAAACCGAATAGAAAACCCAAACTGGACGGAGATATCTGTTTCTCATCCGTTAAGGCCTTTCATCTGGGCTGAGTTAGCCAGATATTTGTCCTTGACTGTAGATACCGACCTAGGTGTATCGGCAGTTTATGGTGCCAAGCTTTTAAATGCACTCCTTTTTGGAGTTGCGTTGGTATGTCTTACTTCATTTAGTAAACAACTCCTCAATGACAATATAAAGGTTTTCCTAATCTGCTTTTTTACTATGATGTGCTCGACTGTCGCTGTGGTAGCGACTCCGGACCACTTCGGCATCTCATTCTCATTGCTCATCATATCCGTATATTTCGCGCACCTGGATAAAAACCTAGGATACCTTATATTTTTGCAAATATTGATGCTTGTGTTACTTGGGGGAACAACCATTACAAACGCGCTATTTCCTTCATTAATGATTTGTTATCTCTTATATAGAGAAAACGCCACAATAGTTAATATATATAGAAAGTATAGAGCTAAGATAAATACAGTAGCTTTTATACTGGTTTCTGTAGCTATTCTTTTTGTTCTTGTCAGTAAATGGGACAGACTGGCAAGTGGTGATTCTTATTTTGTTAAGTTCTTTAATTTCAGGCTGATAGACGAGCCGCTTGTTGCGATTCAGTATTCACTCTCAGCAATCATTTATCCAATTGTGTCTGTAGCACCCCATATCGTAGAAAGCAGAGTGTCCTTAGAGCCCATTAATTTTAGTAACATCAACCCGTTCAATATTTTTACATCCTTAATATGGTTATATTGCCTTATAAAAGGTGTTTCTCTAATGTGGCAGTCAAGCACATCCAGACTACTGTTATTAGCGTTATCTGCCTGGCTATTCTTCAACATCATACTTCATAACTTATGGGGAGATGAGTTCTTCTTGTTCTCTCCACATTGGACAATTTCTCTATTGGTGTCTTTTATATATTTCGCCAAAAAAACAAAATTAACCGCCCTGTTATTGCTGATTACCCCTCTGTTATTAGGCCAATTACTTTTCTTTATTAAAGTAGAAAATCTACTTTCTTTGCTATATTAACGATCTTGGCTAACCAGACTTGTAAAAAGCAACCACCGCTCGTACGGTGGTTGTTTTTATTTCACTCCATTTAGATTGAATCAGTCACTACTGAAGCTCAATACCATTATCTTTCACAACATCAGCGAATGAGTCGTTAAGGTACTTCACATTTGTAAAGCCATTCTTAGTCAGCAGCGTGTAAGCCATAGCAGCTCGAGCACCTGCTGCACAGTGAAGGATGACAGGCTTATCTTTTGGCACTTTCGCCAAATGTTGATCTAGCTCACCTAGTGGAAGGTTGATAGATTTCGCAATATGTCCTTTTGCAACTTCGTCAGGGTTGCGAACATCGATGATAGTCGCAGTACCTTCTTTTGCTGCTTTAACAAAAGCGACTTCTTCAACCGCTCCTTTAACCAGCATCTTCTCATATACAAGCTCAGTTGCAATCTTATCTTTGCCTGTAGGAAGTTTTGCGGCTGCCCAACCTTCCATACCACCATTTAGAATAGTGACATTTTTAAACTTCCAGAAGTTTAAAATCTCATAAGCTTCAATCGCTTCATCAGCATCCGCTGTATCGGCAACAATTATGATTGGTGCTTTCTTGTCGCGAAGTTCAAAGATGGTGCGTTTTGCAACAGGCTTCTTCTCTTCGTTCCATTTGTCGTGCATGTCAGCTAGCTGAGCCGCGGGTAAGTGAACAGCACCTTGAACAAAGCTTGATGGTTCGTCACGAACGTCAAGAATGACATGGTGAATATTAAGGTTCTTAGCAACCCAACTCGAATTTACATGAGCCGGATAGATTTCACCTTTCCATGCAGGCATACCTTCTACATACGCCTTAACGTTTGTGTAGCCGTTCGCTTTAGCAATTTTCAACGCAGCCGGACTTAGAGGACAAGTCACACCACCACAATAGAACACAACCAACTGATCTTTGTCTTTCGGCAACCAACCTAAGTTCTCAGCAAGCTTATCAGATGGCGTTGCTTTCGACGTTGGGATGTGGCCAACATTGTACTTCCCTACTGGTCGAGCATCACCAATAAATACAGGCGCGCCTTCATCCAACAAGTCGGCCAAAGTATCTGTATCTATGATCTGATCATCAGGTAATTTAACTAATACACGTTTTATCTTGCTGGCATAACCGTTCTCGTCGATCTCAGCTTTAAACTTAGTGTTTACAGTAAGGTCTTTAAAACTTTCAGCATCCACTAAAGCCGTGTTCTCGTCATACTTAATGACGTTGACTTCTTTAGTTTTTGGATTCAGGTACTGGATTGTTTTGGTCAAATGAATCGCAGACTGAATCTTACCCACAACTTCGTCAGCGGCTACAGAAAAAGGTATTGTAACCAGCAATGAAGCAACTAGTGCAGTTCTCTTAAACATAATTTACTCCCTATCCTTTCGATTCCTAATTAGTTACAAGCTGCTAACTCACCACTATCAGCCGCATATTTCATCGCAAAATCTGCGACATCCGGTGCGATTTCCTGGAACTTATCACTCGCTAGAAATTCTGCTGATTCAGGGTGTTTCTTTGCGAATTTTTTGATAAAACGCTTTGCATCTTTCTTGAAGTAACGTTTCCACTCCACCTTCAGGTGCTGGGACGCAAATTCTTGCCCGTTATATCCAAACAGTGGTCTGAGATATTCCAAATAGTATTCTTGCCCTTTTGCTGCATCTGCCTGTGCACCAAATGAGAACAACACAATCATCATTCCTAAAATTAGCTTCTTCATAAGATCAACCTCTTTACTTTATAATTCTAAAAACTCTATTTATCTTTAACTTCTTCTTTGCCTGTCAGCATCGCTTTCATATGGCTGCTAAGCTTCTCACCCAATGTAATCAGGTATAGGTGGGTAACCAGAAATGCGATAACAACGTAAGCACATAAGGTATGGATAGCAGCAACGACTCCTATGTGACTCAAATAACCGGCCTCTCTCAGCTCTGGATAGAAGAAGAAAATCAATCCGGTAATGATTTGTAGGGGTACGATTACAAATACAACACCCAGATAAGCAAACCTTTGCAAAGGATTGAACTTATTTTCTGGTGTCATGTGATGAGGATGTTTCTCCCCGACAAACACACCATATAAGTAGTATCGAAGTACCCCATCAATGCCTTTCGTCGTAGGGACATATTGCTTCCAATCCCCGGTTGTAAATATCCAGGTAAAGATAAGAACAACCAACGCAAACCAAATAAATCCTGCAACATGGTGGTAGTGAGAACTGTGGCCGAAATAGAACACCTTAATCAGACCGTGCAGCTCTAATCCTGTAACAATCAAGGTGAGTATCAGTAAAGCCTGAGCCCAATGCCAAAAGCGTTCGAACCGTTTAAAAATAAGTACTGTCTTTTTCATTTTCTTATCCCCGCACCTTTATTTCTGAGCAGCCTTGCGGCGACGAATTGTAGAGATTCTGATTAAAGCGTGAACTACAACACCTGCAAGCACACCGAAGATCATGAGCGCCCCAATAACTTCAACAATGGTGTAGCTATCGCGCCCCACAAGGTAGAAGTCATTCAGCCCTTCTAAGCGGCTCTGTCTACTATGGCATTGACCACACTTTACGGTGTCTTTCGCTGGCGCAACCATATGCTTGATTGGCCAATAACCATTTGTCTCGATAAAGTCGTATTTTCCACTGTAATCGATATGATTTAATTTGGCCCCCGCATCCAGAGCCTTAGCCCAATCAAGCTCGGTCCATAAAGCACCTGTGCCTTTCTTGCCATAGAGTTTGATAGGCAACATATGATTTTGCTCTGCATCATACGGTTGCTTACCTCTATGAATCTTAAATGGCCAAATCTTCGCTTCTGGATCGTTGTAATCACCCGTTGGAGGGTTTACATCGATTGGTGCATCTTTAGGGTCGAAGATATCCAGATAGGTCATCTGTTTTAGCTCACCCTTGTACCAGCGATATTCAGGTACTACATTTTTACCCCAGGTAAAGGTACCTTTCTTACTGGTATAAGCGATGTTCTCAACGCCATCGAACATTTCATTAATAACGTACCCTTTACCGTCTTTCTTCTGACCTGCGGTCGACCAGTCCCAGGATAGTTTTGTTAAGTAAGGCCCTCTGGCCATCTCTGGAATATGACAAGATGCACAAGCAACTTTGGCGGTGTGATTATCTATATCACGATCATTGTGTGGTGTTTCACTGTGACAGGATTCACAAGAGACGTTATTACCTTCGCGTTCAGGTCGCCCCATGTTCAGGTCGTGGTCGATAAATGCTTTACGATCGTTATAACGCCCAGATATTTTATGCTCATCTGCTGTGTGACAATCCTGACACGAGAAATCCAGTTTCTCCGGACTCATATGTACATCAAGATCAAAATCTGGATTGACCAGCGACATGTCTGTGTCACCGTGTTTAACCCCGTTACCGCCGCCACCATTCGCATGACAAGCTAAGCAATTATCTCGCTCCGGCACGCCCACATGTTGTGCGACATAAGAAAGATCAACCGCTTTTTGTACGACCTTGCCGTTAACGATTTTGTCTTCATAAAATGGATGGCCTGACGAAGCAGAAGATTTTTTATAAGTCCCTGTCGTATCGTGACAAACCAGACAATCGACGTTTTCTTCTTCTTCAAGGTCAAAATCTTCATTACGCCAACCGTAACCGACATGACATTGAGTACAGCTCTCGTTACCTTTAGCGGACACGCAATAGTTGTTAAAACCATTTTGTGCTTTACCAACCATGACACCATCGACCTCTTTTGCCCACGTCCAGTGGAAAGTGGAATGTATCTGTTTTGCCGCTTCAGTATGGCATTCCAAACAAGCCAGCGTGACGTCTGGAGCATAGTCAAACTCATCATCCAATACATCAAACGTTGAATGATCTGCCGTACTTGCTACTGACGAAGGTTGACGTTTTTCTACTTTAACTTCCTGCCCACCAGCATTAGCGAATGAACCAGCAAAAATAACGAATAAACCGACAACCAGTGTGATTAATTTCTTCATTTTTATATCGCCTTAATACTAAGAGAGTTCATGTGATGAATGCATCAATGCATTAATTTAGAACCACCTAACATATCTTTTACTTATATATATATTTCTAATATAACTGATTAAGCCTTACAAATCTCATGGTTAAGGATAGAACAGATCAAACCTTCAGGCTGGATCACATTATATTTTTTGCATTTGTCAACACAAAAATTGATCCAAAACAAAAATGTCTATTTTATTTCGATATAACAAAAAGATAGAAATCAAAAATACTCAGAAAGTATTAGCCAAATTACACACATAAAGAGCCTTGTTACAGCAAACAAGCGAGTTCAGTCTGTAGTAAGAATTGAGAAAGGAGTAAGGTAGATTACGAATAATAGTTGAGATAGTAAAAGGAGGCTTACCTGCGTAAGCCTCCCTTGAAGTATGTGATTCAGCAAATTTCGTTGGTTGTTATTTCATCAGTGCATCGGATACATTCAGACCATATATCACAGCTAAACCAATCAGACCGGTCATGACTAGATAATAGAATGTAGGGATAACCGTTTTGCGTAGTGTTGCCCCTTCCCTGCCAAGTAAACCTACCGTTGCAGACGCTGCAACAACATTATGTATTGCAACCATGTTACCAGCCGCCGCTCCTACCGCCTGTAAAGCGATGATCACTGTTGTAGAGACACTGAGTGTTTGTGCCACTTCAAACTGGAACTGGCTAAACATCATATTAGAAACCGTATTCGAACCCGCGATGAATGCACCCAAGGCACCGATAGTTGCACTTAACATAGGGAACGCTTCACCAACAATACCAGAAACAAAGTTAGCGGTAGTGACTGGCATACTTGCTAAATCAGCTGCGTTTACACCAGAGTTGATAAAGATTCTCACCATAGGAATGGTAAATACAAGTACAAAGCCTGCTCCAATCAAGGTCTTACTTGACTCTCCAAACGCTTTGCCAAGAGGCGCTGCACTTTTTGAGTGGAATAGTGCTGCAAGGATTGCCACAAATACCAGTATCCCACCAGGCAGATAGAGAGGCTGAACCGCTGTACTAATACCAGTTTCACCAAGAATATTGCTAAATGACAGGCTTACACTCTTCAACATACCTTTAAATTCAGGGCTTACGCGGCTAGCTACCAAAATCAACGCCAATGCAACATATGGAGCCCACGCAGTAACCAGACTCATTGGTTTACCCGGCTTGTCATTCAGGTCTATTTTTAATGAACCTAACCATTCTGCTGGCCACTTATCTTCACTTTCAAAGTCCCACTTAGTCTTTGGAACAAGAAAGCCACGCTTCGCTGCGCTTACTACAACAGCGAGACCAACTAATCCACCGATTAACGACGGGAACTCTGCCCCCAAGAAAACACCGGTTAGTGCGTAAGGTACGGTAAATGCCACACCTGCAAATAAAGCAAAAGGCAAGATGTCCAAACCCTCTGTCCAGCTCTTGTTCTTGCCAAAGAAGCGAGTCAGCATCATAGCCATCAGAACTGGCATAAGCGTACCAACACAAGCATGAATAAGAGCAACACTTGACGTGATCTGCTGCAGATAGACATCCCAGCTCGCACCACCCGCATTTAGTGTTTCACTAATGTTGTGTACATCCAGACCTTTGTTGACACCTACGATAATAGGTGTACCTACCGCACCAAAAGAAACAGGGGTTGACTGAATCATCATTCCCATTAGCACTGCTGCCAGCGCGGGAAAGCCGATTGCAACTAAAAGTGGTGCTGCGATAGCAGCCGGAGTACCAAAACCAGAAGCACCTTCAATAAAGGAACCAAAACACCAGGCAATAATAATGGCCTGAACACGACGGTCTGATGAGATATCAGTAAAACCATTTCGAATCGTCGTTATTGCACCGGTATGTTTTAGCGTATTGAGCAAGAAGATGGCTCCAAAAACGATCCAGAGAACGGAGACGGTGATACCAAGTCCCTGGAATACCGAAGCGAATACACGCGTTGCAGACATATCCCAGAAGGCAAAGGCGATAAAAACGGTAACACCAAATGCTACCGGCATGGCTTTCTTAGCTGGCCAGTTAAGGCCAACAAGTAAAATTGCTGCCACCAAAATAGGTGAAAAAGCAATGAGGGCTAAAATTGATTCGTTCATATTGGCTTCCTCAGAAAGGCAAAGTGATAAAAGTTATATTTTTCTTGTATTGTTTTTGTTAACGCGAAGTGACAATAACCCATTTCTTTTTAGTGGATATAGAGAAATAATGAAAAAGATTTGTTCCCAAAATGCACTAATCCACCCTTACAAAGCGTTCACCCAGGGCGAGTTATTCTACAACTTGTTAAGTAAAATATGAGGGATATAGCTTCATTTATTAATATTTATCAATCAGATAAAACGAAACCACTCATCAAGCGGAAGGCATAATTAGAAAGGTTATAAGAAACCATATAAGTGTGTCTGTTTCTGATAAATTAGATAATAATTTGTAAAAAATGTGAAATGAAGACATGACTTTTGACAGCCTTACCTTCGCAGATTCGAGAGGAATGAAGGAAAATGAAAACACCCTGCAGTAAACAGGGTGCTGAAAGTCAGGTATAACAGGTAAGAAATTAACAGTAGTTTTGTCTTAAAACCTTTTTAAAATCTGCAACAGATAAAATCGACGTATCATGAATGCGTAACTTCTCTTCATCGAGAGCAATTTCAATGTGGTCAGCCAAACCATCGGTGTTCAGAATTGGAACTCCGTTGTTCTCGGCATTCAGTACCACATTCATGCAATCACCTTCAGGTGCAAACTCAAAATCTGCGGAACGTAAACTCAGCCCTATAAGACTAGGCTCGTTCAACTCAAGAGTAATCTGATTAACTGACGGGGTAAGGGTGGCTTCGGGGAAAGCCTTATTAAAAATAGCTTCAATTTTTTGTTCAATATTTTTCATTATGTTCTCCATGTCCTACGGCCTACAACAAGGGGGACTTTTTTATCGTAATAAAAATGAAACCTTTGAATGTGATCTAATCGTCAGAATTAAATTTCACGGACAAAAATTATTTCTCTTCTTCACAGCTACAACACCCCTCTCTCATATTCTGGAAACACAACATGGGGTATTGCAATCAATAAGCGGCTTCACTCATACTTATCTGAACTATATAAATAAGTTTTAGTATTCCTGGAGAACAACATGACTGATAAAACACTGCCAACAAGTGACGCATTAATAAAGGCATTCGGTGGTCAAAGCAATATCACTAAGATTGATGCCTGCTTAACACGATTGAGAATTTCAGTAGAAGAGTTCAATAGAGTTTCTCAAGAAGAACTTAAAGAGCTAGGTGCACTTGGCGTGGTCAACGCGAATGGTGAAGCACAGGCCATTTTTGGTAAAAATTCTGAGGAGCTTCGCGCGGCAATGCAATCATGGGTAGACGCACACCCAGAGTTAGGAATCGCTGGTGAGCTTATTTCCGCATTTGGTGGTAAAGAGAATATCAGTGCGGTAGATGCATGTCTTACTCGCCTGCGAATCTCTGTAAAAGAAACAGAGGGGATTTCAAAAGATAAGCTGAAAGAACTCGGTGCAATGGGTATCGTAGTACTTGATAACAATGTGCAGGCTATCTTTGGTAAGCAATCCGACGCCCTAAAGCAAGCGATGGAAAAAATCATCAAGGCTTAACTATTCATATCAAAGTTATTCGTGTCCAATCAGAAAAGGGCAACTTACGTCATCTAAAGTGCGAGTTGTCCTTATATTCTATAGTCCCAACTTTCATCAACGGTACACTGCCACTCAGCAGGCGCAGACCAGTTTTCTATCCACTGCTTAACTTCGGATGCAGGCATTGGCTTGGCAATACCATAACCTTGTGCATAACGGTACCCCATTTGTTTTAGCTCAATTCCATGCTCGATGGATTCCAGCCCTTCAGCAATAGCATTGATGTCGAAAGCCTGACACAGAGCTAAGATACCTTCCAAGATTGACCTGTCTTCCTCATCTTCAAGCATATCTATCACAAAACTTCGGTCGACCTTCAACATATTGATTGGTAGCTGTTTTAGATACGTCAAAGAAGAAAATCCCGTACCGAAGTCATCCAAAGCGAAAGCAACCCCTAGCTTTTGACACTCACGGATGACTGTAGCAACCGCGGTTAGGTTCTCCAGTGCTTGAGTTTCCAGAATCTCTAGCTCCAGCAAAGACGCAGGAACCTCGGGGTACTCATCGAGTTCTTGAGTCAGTACGCTGACTAGATTCTGTTGATTGAAATAAATATGGCTGACGTTGATGCTAACCGGTATCTCCATACCTTCCGATAGCCATAGTTTCAGTTGACGTAAGGCCTCCCCTATTACCCAGTCATCGATTTCAATCATCAAACTGTGCTTCTCTATTTCAACCAAAAATGCAGCAGGGGGTAACATTCCTTTGGTTGGGTGCTCCCATCTTATCAGGGCTTCCAGTCCAACGACCTTTCCACTACTAAGGTCAATCTTAGGCTGATAGAACAAACGAAACTCATTGTTTTCAATTGCCCGGCAAATTTCATTGAGCAACTCTTCTTGCTGAAGTGCCGCTTTTTCTATTTCCGAATTAAAGAAGTGATAACGATTCCTTCCTGAGTTCTTTGCAATATACATCGCCTGATCGGCTTGTCTTAACAGATGGTCTGCGTCGACACCATGTTCCTGCGGATATCGCGTGATTCCGATACTGCCACTAACAGAAACTTTAATACCTTCTATGTTCATTGGTTCCGATATCACACTTAGAATTCTGTGGGTAATCTCCAGATCATCTTCGGGTTTACCGGAATTAAGCAGCAATATTATAAATTCATCACCACCCAAACGTGCCGCAGTATCATTTTCTCTTATTACTTGTTGCAATCGAGACGTAACGACCTGTAACAAGCGGTCGCCGAATATATGCCCATATGTATCATTCACCGCTTTGAAACCATCCAGGTCGATATAGAGTACAGAGATAATGCTATTTTGCCGATCTGCATACTTCATCGCCTGTGCTAATCGATCTGAGAACAGAACACGATTAGGTAATCCGGTTAACTGGTCATAGTGTGCTATTTTTTTTAGTTGCTTTTCATGTGCCTTCTGCTCACTGATGTCCAAAGAAACACTGCATAAAGCGTAGGTTTCTCCCTCATCATTAACTAGGGGAATCTTTGTACTTTGTAAAACCTGTCGGCTCTTCCCCTCGTTGTACCATAGGCTCTCTTCACCCTTATAAAGAATCTGACTTTCCATCACAGCGTTGTCTGTGGTTTCTCGAAAATCTGATTTATCGTCATTAAACAGCTCTTTATCCGATTTTGAAGCAATGCTCTTCACTTGAGGGTTAAATAAAGAATACATGAGCTTGTTCGCGTAAAGATAACGCCCTGTTGCGTCTTTCATATACACATAGGCGTCAATGTTATCCAGGATAATTTGAAGCCTTTCTTCACTCGCTTTCAGCGTTTTAGCAAAAACCGCTTTATCTCTGTTTTGATGCGCCAGAATAATGATGATAAGCAACATCAGAACCATGATGATGGTGATTACCGTTATTTCTTCCCAGTATCTGACAAATATGGACTCTTCGTTGTAGCGAACCTCAGCGCTCTCAGGTAAGTCAGAAACCGAAAGACCAAACCTATCCATCACTCTTTTATCGACAACCACAATGTTAGGGCTCTTATCAAGAATGGGAATATCGATTGCCTTCGTAGCCGAAAAAAGTTGCTTAACCTTAATCGCGGCCTGACGAGCTTGTTCCTTGTGGCTAATGATCACTCCACCCAATACTCCATCGCCCATTCCATGTTCAAATGGGTGGAATATTGGCACCGTGCTATTTCTGGTAATGATTTCTAGTGAACTCTCGAAAGACAGGCTTTCATCATCTTTATCCCGATAAGCAGACAGTAACAGTAGTCCATTATTTTCCGGGATCTCACTCAGTTTTCTAGAAAGTTCGCTCCATCGAAGCTCAGCCATGTTAACGACATCAAACACCAGCTCAGGAAAATGCTTTTTTAAACCCATTGTTGTAGCGAGGTCAGAAGATCCTGATGATGTTCCATCAGAGACAACAGTAAGAGCCTCCATGGAAGGCAACAGTGTCTGAGCGAGCTCAATCGTCTCTTTAATGGAGACAGCTTCGACAACACCAGTCGCATTCGGATTACTACCCATCAGTCTTGCTAGCTTTATATTGTTTAACCCCAAGAAAACGAATGGGATGTCTGGAAATAGCTCCTCGCCTTCATCTAACACAAAATGCAGTGCGTTATCGTCCGCCGTTACAATGACGTCAAAAGGGTCTCGATTAGCGAGCTTGTAAGCAAGATTTCTTTTGTAAAGATCTCGACTTTTTTCGTCATACAAGCGTTTTGAATCCATGAACTCAACTTCAATTACTGGAAGGTTGTCACCAAACTCAGTTTGAAGGCCATCTAAGACTTTTGCAGAAGTAGGAAAGGTAGGATGGTACGAGTATAAGAGTAGAACACGTTTCTCAGAGAAATCTAGCGATTGGCTCGCTATAGAAAGACCAGGCAACATCGCACTGAAGAATGTCAAAAAGATTATCAGTAGCTTATGCACCTGATTCCTCGCAAAAAACGGTTAACTATTAAAAAATAGTAACAGTAATTAACAATTTATCAAACGTGGCACACAAAAAACCCCGGTGAAATACGGGGCATACACTCAAAGTAACGATCTAATTAAATAGAAAGGGTTAAACGTCCGGGGTTACTCGCTTCAATCTCTTTGAGAGCGACACCATCTAACTGAACATTAGCAAACCAAAATGGCTTATGCTTTTCGACGAAAGCATTGCTTCTTTGCATAATGTCATAGATGGAATAAGTTCTCGCCTGACCGAGTGCAACACCATGTAAACTTCGCTCTAAGATTGGCTCATCATCCAGATCTTCTAACAACGCAGCTCTGAGATGAAAGACTCGCTGATCCCATTCAATACTATCAACAACATTTCTGGTCAGTGTTTTTTCAAGTTTGTAAATCACTCTCGGAAGTATAGACAAAGTTGGTTTCACTTCTGAACAAGCAAAATACTCGTCCATCTCTTCTTTCTCTCGATAGCTTTTCATCACCTCAACAAGAGCATCTTCGAACACCTGATTAAAATAGTTGGCGATAGAAAAGACGGCTATCGTCCTTATTACTCCAATAAGAACGCCCTCATCGGGCTCTTTGTATCCTGAAGCCAACAAACGCATACGGGTTACGTTGGCGGTTACGACCATATGCTGCCACATTTTAGGTGCGATCAGTTTTGTATTTTTATCTGACCAACGAAGCAGCGGTCTTGCCATTAAGACCGGGAATAATTTTCGACAGTTTTCGATACCAATCATACCGACTGCCACTTTAGGGTCATTTGTGTGCTTCGGTGATTTTCCGAGTAACTCACAAAACTTAGGATTTCCAACCAGTTCGAGAATGGCTCCCCTCAACGTATTACTGAGTGTGGTCAGGCTCCCGAGTTTTGAGAAGTTGAGTGATGCAGAGTAAGCAAATGAGGAAAAGTGGCCAAAATCGGGAAAACCCCAAAGAAGTTTGGATACATCCATATTTGATAGCCTTTCGACCATCATCTTTTCAGTAGTAAAAGCAACCCGAGTGACCACTTTGTCGAGCACCTGCTGCCTTTCTTCAATTTGAGCCCGGCGCTCCATTACCTTTAGCTTTTCACATTGCAGAAGTATTCTCTGATTTTCGGTGACCCTTTCGTTTTCACCAAATATTACCGAATCACAATACTCTCCCTGAAGGCTAAGGACGCTATCGACGTCCGCTTGATCGACCAGATACTTCATACTCACAAGCCAGGTTGCAAAACGTTCGTTTGTCTTAGCCGTTATTTTTCTCGCGACTTCCTCTGCTTGGGTGTTGTATCGTTTGCCACTAAATAAACTCTTTTTCGCTTGAACGGAATTCAACTCTTTTTACTCTCAAATACTTGGGTCGATAAGTTCATTTGGCCGTCACACATAAGTGTGCAACAAAGCCGATATAAATAACTTACTAAATAATTTTTAAAGACTGAATACCTAGATTGTATGTCTATGTAAGCTTAAGCATAGCTTACTAATAAAGTGTATTGATCAATAAACAACACAATATTCAAACACAAACAAGTAAAATATTCTTCAAATCAATATGTTATATATCGCGGTGTATCTGTCTAAATTTTTAGATTTACACAGAATAATCATCATTTTTTATGCTATCGTACTGAAAAATACTTGAACAGCGTCACGAAATCGATTACATATTAGTCGTTCGGATTGGTTTAACTAGGGAAACAAAATGATTAAAAAGCGCTTTTTCAAAACTAAAGATGAAGTAGAAGTCACTTTTGAATGGCCGCAAGGGGAAGAAGGCTCCGTCGCTATTGCTGGTGATTTTAACGAGTGGACAGCAGAACCGATGAAACTTAATAAGAAAAAGAAGGCTTTTTCTTTTAAGACCAGACTTCCAAAAGAAGATAGCTTTCAGTTCCGTTACCTGATTGACGGAGATACATGGGAAAATGATCCTGCTGCTGACGACTACGTTCGCAACAGTTTCGGCAGCGACAATAGTTTAATATCTACCGTTGCTGAGTAATAGTTACTGAGAAGCCCCCACTCTGCTAAAAACTATTGATTTAGAAAACGAGCCTTAAACGGCTCGTTTTTTGTTTTAACGAAACAATAAACCTCTTTAAATCCGTACTCAAAGAAATTCAACTTTTGTATCAAGAATTAAACACATCAACTAAAGTATTAAATAGATAGCACTCAAAAGATAACTTAGGATTAACTTAAGATTATAAATACATTATTGATCTTGCTAGATAAGTAAGTGTTTGTTCAACAACATTCAAAAGGATTGAATACTATGGTTGTACGTGCCCGCTCCCCTCTCCGATTAGGAATCGCTGGAGGAGGAACCGATCTCTCTCCTTATTGTGATACTTACGGTGGTTGTGTACTAAATGCGACAATAGATATGTACGCCTACTGCACGGTAGAACTGCAAGAACCAAAGGATGGTATCGTTTTTCATGCTCCCGACATTGATACTAAGTTCGAATCACCGCTACTGAACTACATTGAAATGCAGGGAGAACTGCTTCTGCATAAAGCGGTATACAATAGAATCATTCGTGATTTTAATAACAACACACCTATACCGGTAAAAGTAACCACTTATTCAGATGCACCTCCAGGCAGTGGACTCGGTTCCTCTTCCACCATGGTTGTCACCATCATAAGTGCCTACCAAAAGCTCCTAAACCTCCCATTAGGAGAGTATGACGTAGCAAAGCTCGCTTTTGAGATAGAACGTATTGATTGCAACCTATCAGGCGGACGCCAGGATCAATATGCGACTACGTTTGGTGGATTCAATTTTATGGAGTTTTATAAGAACGAACACATCATCGTCAATCCGCTTAGAGTAAGGCAAGAAATTATTAATGAGCTTGAAAGTCAGTTGATGCTGTACTTTACAGGTGTATCACGCTCATCAGCGAAGATCATTGATGATCAGGTCAAAACAACCTCTTCAGACGACAAAAAGCCCCTTGAAGCAATGCATGATGTCAAAGAGCTAGCGTACTCAATGAAAGAGTGTCTGCTCAAATCAGATATCGAGGGAATGTCTGCTCTATTCCGTGACTCATGGTTAGCGAAGAAATCCACATCTTCTTCTATTTCTACACCTCAGATCGAGTTAATTGAAGACCGAGTACTAAGTGCAGGCGCTAAGTCTATAAAAATTTCCGGTGCCGGGGGCGGTGGATTTATGATGATGTTTGTCGAGCCAACCCGTCGACTAGAGATCATTGAGGCATTGAAAGATTTAGAAGGGCACCTACAACCTTTCCACTTCACACAACAAGGAACACAGTCATGGAGTGCGTAGATTATCTAAAGACACATATTGCATCTTCAATTGCCACCAAGCAGGCGATTCTAGATGATGAAGAACTTCTCAACACGATAGCCAAAGCAAGCGAGCTTTGTTTAGAAGCTTACAATAAAGGTAATAAAGTCATCCTCGCAGGAAACGGTGGTAGTGCCGCAGATGCTCAGCATATTGCAGCGGAGTTTGTTAGTCGGTTTGAGTTTGACAGACCCGGTCTGCCTTCAATGGCCTTGACTACTGACACATCTATACTCACCGCTATCGGCAACGATTACGGTTTTGAACGCCTTTTTGCAAGACAACTAGAAGCGAATGGTCAGCCTGGTGATGTCTTTATAGGAATTAGCACCTCTGGAAATTCTCCAAATATACTGGCTGCTTTCGAGTCCGCTAAAAAAATGGGCATTACAACTGTTGGTCTCGCTGGAGCCGGAGGGAAAATACAAGATATCTGTGACATCTGCTTAGCTGTACCTTCTACGCATACTCCACGCATTCAGGAATCACATATCCTCATTGGCCACATGCTCTGTGCATTCGTTGAAAAGGAATACTTTGATGCCCCGAAGTAAAAAAGATGTTATTGCTATTGTACTATGTGGAGGTTTGGGAACCCGTTTACGTTCAGTAACTAACGATGAAGTTCCCAAGCCAATGGTATCAGTCGAAGGCCGACCATTCCTCGAGTATTTGTTAGATTCAATTATTGATCAAGGCATTACTAACATAGTTCTGGCGGTATCGCATCGAAAAGAGAGCATCATGGAACACTTTGGCTCATCTTATAAGAGAGCGAATATTAGCTACTCCATCGAGTTGGAACCTCTGGGTACCGGAGGAGCAATCAATCATGCGATAAATGAAATAAGTCACTCTGTTGATGCTCCTGTATTAGTACTCAACGGTGATACGTTTGTAGATTTCGATTTAGCAACAATGTTGGATAAGCTTCCAGAGAACATGCTTTCTATCGCTGTTAAAGAGATGTCTAACACTTCTCGCTATGGAAGGGTCGAAATCACCACTTCAAACAAAATTATTTCTTTCACAGAGAAAAAGGAGGGATTACAGGGTTACATCAACGCTGGCGTATACCTTATAAACCCTGAATATTTTGAAGAGTTACCCCGAAAAGATAAGTACTCGTTTGAGCAAGAATTTCTTCACCCGAAAGCCAAACTTGAAAAATTCTATGCTCACGTGGTCAACCAAAGATTTATTGATATTGGCATTCCTGAAGATTACTACCGTTGTGCCGAACTGGTTTCGGGTTGAGTACAACATGTAGTATTAAGGATTACGTTGTCAGAAACACGAAAAAGCCCTAGCATTTCTGCTAGGGCTTTTTCTAAATTTGGAGCGACACACGAGGTTCGAACTCGTGACCTCAACCTTGGCAAGGTTGCGCTCTACCAACTGAGCTAGTGTCGCAAATGGAGGCGCGTCCCGGAGTCGAACCGAGGTCCACGGATTTGCAATCCGCTGCATAGCCACTCTGCCAACGCGCCTTAATACTTTCTGAAGAACCGCATTCCTCTTGAGTACGGGGAGGCATTTTACGGATTCACCGGAATGAGTCAACACTATTTTTCTATTTTTGTATCGTTTGACTACTAATCATCCAAAAGCAGTGAAATTGTTCAATTTTCTAGCAATTTATACTTAAAAATTCGCAAGTTAAATGTACTTGTATCTTCTCTCCTTCCCTTATCTTATTTCAAAAGAAAATAAAAAAGCGGACATTTCGCCCGCTTTCTCAAAATCACTTTAAATTGTTCGATTATTGATGCTCTTCGTCTAGGAGATCATCTTTGGCTGCGGCCAAATATTGGAACATAGACCAGTATGTCAGGAAGGTGGCAACGTATAGTGCAGCGTATCCTAACCAAATCATCCAATCATCGTAGCGCCAGAGAAGGACCATAAGTGCAAACATCTGAGACATTGTTTTCACTTTGCCTATCCATGAAACAGCCACACTAGAGCGCTTACCAATTTCCGCCATCCACTCACGCAGCGCTGAAATAATGATTTCACGAGCAATCATCGTAAGTGCAGGAATAGTAATCCAGATTGAAGCATAGTGTTCCGTGATAAGAATCAATGCTGTGGCTACCATGACTTTATCCGCAACCGGATCCAGGAACGCGCCAAAACGCGACGTCTGGCCTAGTTTTCTGGCTAACATGCCATCGAAATAATCGGTTACCCCTGCAATAAAGAAGACAAGTGCAGAAGCGAAGGGAGCCCAGCTATATGGTAAATAGAAAGTCACCACAAAGACCGGGATCAGTATAAGTCTCAGAAGAGTTAGAATATTTGGTATGGTAAAACGCATATTATTAGCTCGGGGCTTCATTATTTTCAGTGCTGCTCAATGGTGCGCCAATTTTGCTATTGTTTCAATGCCTGATGTATCTTTTCTGCCAGTGAGACGCTAATTCCCGGTATTTTGCTTATATCTTCAACACTTGCTCGCTTCAGTTCCTGCAAACCACCCATATATTTTAAGAGTGACTGTCGGCGCTTAGGACCGATACCCTCTATACCTTCTAAAGGACTTGTACGACGAGTTTTCCCTCGCTTAGCTCTATGCCCAGCAATTGCATGATCATGACTCTCATCGCGTATATGCTGGATTAAATGAAGCGCTGGTGCATCACTTGGAAGATTAAACTCTTCTCCATCTGTTGTTATAAGCGTTTCTAGTCCCGGCTTTCTGGTGACTCCTTTTGCAATACCAATAAGTCTTGGTCGTTTTGGCCAATCAATCCAGTGTTGGGAGATGATTTCAAATGCTCGGTTTAACTGCCCTTTACCACCATCAATAAAAATGATGTCAGGAATTTTCTCGACATCCAGCTGCTTACTATAACGACGCTCTAACACCTGCCCCATCGCAGCGTAATCATCACCACCCGTGATCCCAGTAATATTGTATCTACGATATTCTTGCTTTACCGGACCTTCGTGATTAAACACAACACAAGAAGCGATCGTACTCTCACCCATGGTATGGCTGATATCGAAACACTCCAAACGCCTGAGTGATTCAAGGCCCAGTTCATCCTGAAGAGCATTAAACCTCTGATTGATCGTCATCTTATGATTGATCTTCGTCGTAATCGCAGTCAGTGCATTCGTGTTTGCGAGCTTAAGGTAACGGCCCCGTGCGCCGACAGGGTTGTTGTGGAAGTGAACCTTCCTGCCCGCAAGTCCCGTCAACGCCTCCTGCAGAGGGACAACATCCTCAAATAAACCACCATTGAGTATCAGACGACTCGGTATGGTTCTCGCTTCATTGTGTCCGAGATAATATTGGCTAAGAAAACTGTAAAAGACTTCTTGTTGATCAGTATTGTTCGGAATCTTTGGAAAATGGCTGCGACTCCCTAATATCTTGCCATGACGAATCATCAAAATATGGATACAGGCGATACCATTCTCCTGCGCAAAGCCTAAAACATCCATATCATCCATACTATCTTCAGAAACAAATTGTTGTTCCTGAACTCGTCGTATAGCCTGAATTTGGTCCCTTAGCTTAGCTGCATCTTCAAATCTAAGTTCACGACTCGCCTCTTCCATTCTGGTGACGAGTTTACTCACAACCTTGCTGTCTTTTCCTTGCAGGAACAGACGAACATAATCCACCAGCTGTTTATACTCGTCGTCAGTGATGACGGTGGAGACACAAGGTGCAGCGCATCGGCCGATCTGATACATCAGACAAGGTCGTGTACGATTACTATAGACCGTATCCTCGCACTGACGAACTGGGAAGATTTTCTGAATAAGATGAAGTGTTTCTCTTACTGCGCCAGAATCGGGGTAAGGACCAAAGTACTCGCCTTTTCTTTTCTTTGCACCGCGATGCATCGATAGTCTGGGGTGTTTGTGTCCACTTAAAAAGATAAACGGATAGGACTTATCATCACGAAGCAGAACATTATATTTAGGCAGATACTGCTTAATATAGTTGTGTTCAAGAATGAGGGCTTCCGTTTCTGTGTGGGTAACAGTCACATCTATTTTGTCGATATGAGACACCAGCGCTCTGGTTTTCTCGCTATCAACGTTTTTTCGGAAGTAGCTGGAAAGCCTCTTTTTAAGGTCTTTGGCTTTCCCGACATAGATAATATCAGCCTCGGTGTTGTACATTCTGTACACACCGGGCTGATTAGTCACGGTCTTTAGGAATGAGACCGAATCGAAAGGTTGGGACACGATTTAGAGGGTCTCTGTATCGATCATTCCATGGCGAATCGCCAGATGGGTTAACTCAACATCACCATTGATATCAAGTTTACTAAATAGCCTGTATCGGTAACTGTTTACCGTTTTGGGACTTAGATTTAGTTGCTCAGAAATATCCGTAACACGTTGCCCTTTAGTAATCATTAACATGATTTGAAGTTCACGCTCAGATAAGTCTTTAAATGGATTTTCAGATGAAGACGAGAACTGACTCAACGCCATCTGCTGCGCTATTTCTGGAGAAATATAACGCTGACCACTATTTACAACTCGAATTGCATTCACCATTTCATCTGGCCCTGCACCTTTTGTCAGGTAACCCGATGCGCCCGCCTGCATCACTTTCGTTGGAAACGGGTTCTCTGTATGGATAGTCAGAACGATGATTTTTACGTCTGGATTGAAACGCAATATCTTCTTCGTTGCTTCTAAACCGCCAATACCTGGCATGTTCATATCCATCAGAATGACGTCGACATGGTTATTACGACACCATTTTATAGCTTCTTCACCGCTGTCAGCTTCCCCTGCTACGTTCATACCACGGACGTCTTCAATAATACGTCGTATCCCTGTGCGAACCAGCTCGTGATCATCTACAAGGAAAACATTAATCAAACTTGTATCTCCACACAACTAACATTGGTTCCGTTCAGCCCAATTATGAGCGAACACAACATTCCAATACTAACTCATTTTTCTATAAAAAACTGTAGAACAATTTGCTCTATCACTCAAACTTAAGCAAAAGCTCAAATATCATTCATACAGATACCTGATATTTCATATATTTATCATTTTTAAGGCAAATATACTTAGATAATCACCTATTAAGCATTCCTTAAGAACCATTAGTTCTTAAGGAACACCATACACTAACCTTTCATATACAAATTTTCCAATTTTAATTGTCAATATACACCGACTAGCTCAAAATATTGGGGAAATTAATTGCAACATAGAGATCAGATTTGAATCCGGGAAAAGGTTTCGTTTTAACACGACATGCGAGAGATACTGCAAACGGCAGTCAGATTGAGTTATGGCTCAATACACCAGAAGGTCCGACACAATTGCTCATTCCCGCAGAAAAATCTGTAATTTTTGTTCTTCAGGAAGATATCGAATCGATTCAAAGCCTTATAAAGGCCAATGGCTTAAAGATCGATATCACCATGCTTCCTCTCAAAACGTTTAGGCAGCAGCCTGTCGCTTCATGTTACAGTTCCAGCATTCAACAGATGAACCTATTTGCTTCATTGATGAAACAACAGGAAATTGTGGCTTTTGAAGCTGATGTTCGTCTTGTCGACCGGTTCCTGATGGAGCGTTTCATCTATGGCAGCATCGAGTTCACCGGTACATCTTACACAGCAGATCGCTACCTAAAATACAATCAAGTAAAGTGTCGAAAAGGTGATTATCACCCTTCACTCTCCTATGTATCTCTTGATATAGAGTGTTCAGAAAAGGGAATCCTCTATTCCGTAGGATTAGCCAGTGCATTAGATAGCCGGGTAATCATGATTGGTAGCCCCGAACCAGCTGAAACCAATATTCAATGGGTCGACTCAGAAAAGGCGCTGCTTGAGGCCTTGATAGCATGGTTTAAGACCTACGACCCGGACCTTATTCTCGGGTGGAATGTTATTGATTTTGACTTCAGGCTCCTCTCAAAAAGGGCGGAGTGGCACAAACTAAAGCTCAACATAGGAAGAGGAAATCAAAACGCCTACTTCCGACAATCTAACCAGTCCCAGCAAGGTTTTATATCAATACCTGGTCGTGTGGTTCTCGACGGTATAGATACATTAAAAACAGCGACATATAACTTTCGTTCATGGTCACTAGAGTCGGTTTCTCAGGAACTGCTTGGCGAAGGTAAAGAGATACACAACGTTCATGATCGAATGGACGAGATAAATCGCATGTACCGGGAAGACAAACCATCGCTGGCGAAATATAACCTGCAAGATTGCATATTGGTTAACAAGATATTCGAAACCACCCACCTTATCGAGTTTGCTATTGAGAGAAGCAAACTAACCGGAGTCGAACTAGACAGGCTCGGAGGCTCAGTAGCTGCATTTACTAATCTCTATTTACCTCAACTCCACCGGGCAGGATATATAGCCCCTAACCTTGAGCCAGAAAACTGGTTATCCAGCCCTGGGGGATACGTCATGGACTCCATACCTGGTCTGTATGATTCGGTACTGGTATTGGACTTCAAGAGTCTGTATCCATCTATAATTCGCTCTTTTTTGATTGACCCAATGGGCCTTATAGAAGGTCTTCAGATCGAGCCAGGCCCAGGTCAAAATCAATCAGTCAAAGGGTTTCGTGGTGCTCAGTTCCATCGGGATGAGCATTTCTTACCAAAGATGATCGAAGATTTGTGGTCCGCCCGTGACATAGCAAAAAAGAACAACGAAAAAGCATTCTCTCAAGCCATTAAAATCATCATGAACTCATTCTATGGCGTGCTGGGTTCGTCAGGTTGTCGATTCTTCGATTATCGCCTCGCTTCTTCAATCACTATGCGCGGCCATGAAATCATGAAACAAACCAAAGTGTTAATAGAAGAAAAAGGTTATCAGGTAATCTACGGTGACACCGACTCCACTTTTGTATCCCTCAACCGCTCGTTGCCCCAATCGGAAGCTGACAATGTCGGAAAAGAGTTGGTCACTTACATTAATCAATGGTGGGATAGACACCTAAAGGATGAGTTTGGCCTTCAATCGATTTTGGAGCTTGAATACGAAACTCATTACAAGAAGTTCTTAATGCCGACCATCAGAGGATCTGAAACCGGCTCGAAAAAACGTTATGCAGGACTGATTGGTGAAGGTGCAAGCGAGAAAATAGTATTCAAAGGGTTGGAAAGCGCGCGTACTGATTGGACCCCACTATCGCAGCAGTTTCAGCAAAACCTATATGAAATGGTTTTTCATGGTGCCGATCCGGTCGATTACGTCAGATTGTACGTTGAAAGCACGCTTAACGGTGAACACGATGACATGCTCATCTACCAAAAGCGCCTGAGAAGAAAACTAAGTGAGTATCAAAAAAACATCCCGCCACAAGTACGTGCAGCAAGACTGGCTGATGACATAAACCAGAAGCTAGGAAGGCCATTACAGTATCAAAACCGTGGAAAAATCGAATACGTGATAACAGTAAATGGCCCGGAACCGGCTGAATACAGACAAAGCCCTATTGACTACCAGCACTACATCGATAAGCAACTTAAACCTGTAGCAGATGCAATACTGCCATTTATTGGACTCGATTTTGAAAGCCTGAATGCCCCACAACTAGGTCTGTTTTGATAGCACATCAGCCTATTTTAAACTCGGTTTTTTTATAGGCTTTAACCAACCAATCCCCATAACCGTCAAGCAAACCAATAACCGAGCGTTTAGGGATCACTCGCCCTGAAAGAAGAATGCCCAAACGCTCAACCTCTTTTATTTTGTCTTGGTGATAGTTAAGGAACTGCTGGCCACACTCCAAAGGGCTCTCAAGCCACTTTTTATCTTTATGCATTATGAGGGAGTAACTGGCCCTTAATAGTTTCTTCGCAATAGCGACCTGTGCCCTACTCTGTTCCTGCGGTGTCTGGGCCTGCACTATTTTTTTACGATAAACAGATAACCACTCATCAACATCCATATTCCAATACTTGGCAATTTCCCAGCTTGGTTCAAATTCTCCAAAGCGAGTCGAAAGATCGTCACCGTGAATACACACGCAGCAGTGCTTAAGCATAAACCCCCAGGTAAATATACTTTCAAGGGTCAAAACTTCTTTCGTTGTCGCTACCTGAATGGACAAACCGTTTATAAATGGATAACTCCTTTTAAAGCGCCATTTAATCGTATTAAGAAGAGTGCCAAACTTAGCGTCAGGAGCTGAATGAGAAATGATAACGACATCCATATTTGAACGCCCTTTCTCAGCATTTTTTCTGGCCACACTACCAAACAAGTAAATACTGTGCAGATTGCTTCCCATTCCCCCTTTGATGTTTTGAATGAGTGCTTTTATGGCAGGGATATAGGCAGCCTGAAATGGTTCATTGGCATCTATAACTGGAAGTGAAGCTGAGACGTTCAAAAATTTTAACCTTGGGTATTACCTACGTTGTTGAGTATGATATTTACATACACAGAGAATTCAATCCATAGGTTGTATTTCTATACAAGAATCCCAATCTTATGGGCATGTTATATTAAAGTTCGAAGGACAAAGCTAATGCCAAAGGCAAGTGATATTAAAAAGGGCTACGCAGTAAGCCTTAACGGAAAAATTCTACTAGTTAAAGATTTTGATATTACAACTCCGGGTGGACGTGGTGGTGCTAAGATCTATAAGTTCCGCTTCAAGGATTTGGCTACCGGTGCAAAAGTTGAAGAAGCATTCAAAAGTGATGAGCTTCTGGATACCGTAGAGATGACCAAGCGCAACGTAACCTTCTCATACATTGATGGTGACGAGTATATCTTCATGGATAGCGAAGATTACAGCCAGTACAACTTCAATGAAGAAGATATCAAAGAAGAGCTTCTGTTTATCAATGAAGATACGCAAGGCGTTCAGGTTGTACTAGTGAACGACGAACCAGTCGGTATTGAGCTTCCTACATCTGTCGAAATGGTTATCGAAGAAACAGATCCTTCAATCAAAGGGGCATCCGCTTCTGCCCGTACTAAACCAGCGCGTTTTGCAACAGGGTTAACGATTCAGGTGCCTGAATACATTGCGACTGGCGATAAAGTTAAAATCAATACGACTGAAGTTAAGTACATGGGTCGAGCGGAATAAACGCCCGCTCCTATTAAAAGAGATAACATGTCTGAGAACACTATGACTGAAAACGAAGAGCTGATGTCGTATGACGACGTCATCGATACTGCCTACGACATTTTCCTAGAGATGGCTCCTGACAACCTCGAACCTGCCGATGTGATTATATTCACTGCTCAATTCGAAGATCGCGGAGCAGCAGAATTGGTCGAAACCGGTGATGATTGGCAGGCAGAAGTCGGTTTTGTTGTTGATAAAGAAGTATATGCAGAAGTGCGCATTGGCCTGGTCAATGAAGATTCAGATGAGCTTGATGAAGTATTCGCAAGAATGCTGGTAAGTCGCGATCCAGACCATAAGTTCTGTCATATGTTCTGGAAAAGAGATTAGTTTAGTAGCTTGCTAAACTCAGATACTAAAAAGGCTTGAGTCGATTAAGATTCAAGCCTTTTTTCAAAGTAGATTGGGAAAATTAACGCTGTCGAGTACTATTGTTCCTGTTTCGACGTGAGTTAGAACGCCCTTTCGGCGCATTCACACGTTCCTCGTGACGCTTAACAGCACGACGAATTTTCTGACTTCTTGAACGCTCACGCTTGCGCGAAGTGTTGTCTTTCTCAATCATCGTCGTTCTTTCAGCTGGCAACTCTACCAATTCTCTCAGGTAGTTCACTTCTTTCAGTTCAAGCTCCATCCACCCACCGCGTGGTAGCGTCTTCTCGAGGAAGATATCACCATAGCGAACACGTTTCAGGCGGCTCACTGTTGTATCCTGAGATTCCCACAAACGGCGAACTTCTCGGTTACGGCCTTCGTTGATTACAACATAGAAGGTGTGGTTCATACCTTCACCACCAGCGTAAACTACGTCTTCAAAACGAGCCATACCATCTTCCAGTTCAACACCCTGAACCAGATTACGAATTTTCTTTTCGTCCACTTCACCAAATACACGTACCAGATACTCTCGCTCAACCTGACGGCTAGGGTGCATCAGACGGTTTGCCAGTTCACCATCAGTAGTAAAAAGAAGTAACCCGGATGTGTTCGCATCCAGACGACCAACAGAAATCCAACGTGAACCGCGAATCTTAGGTAGGCGATCAAATACAGTACGACGGCCTTCGGGATCGTGACGGGTACACAGTTCACCTTCTGGCTTGTAGTACGCAAGAACACGACAAACTATCTCCTCGTCAGCTTTGATAGACACTTTATGTCCATCAATACGCACGATAGCGCTTTCATCTTCCAGACGCTCACCTAGTCGGGCAACCTGGCCGTTAACACTAACACGCCCGGCTTTGATAAGCGCTTCAAGTTCACGACGAGAACCGTGACCAGCACGTGCTAATATTTTCTGTAATTTTTCGCTCATTAATATACCTGTAATGTCGTCTTCTCAGACGTCAGTTTTGTGGAAAAGCAGATAGCCGCAAAATTTTTGCGGCTGGCGATTATACATTAAATTGTAGATTGTTAGGTAGAAAAATCTCCCAAAACTACACCTTAAATCGGCACACTAGACCATCAAGATGAACCGCGGACGATTTAAGAGAATCACTCGAAGATTCGATACTTGCGCAAGCCTGCGCGGTTAACTCGGTACTATCACTGATATTAACTACGTGAACATTGATTTCGTTAATCACGGCAGATTGTTCTTCTGTAGCTGTCGCGACCTGAGTGTTGAGATCGGATATATGCTGAACATTCTCGACGATTTCTTCCAATACGGTGTTAGTGCGCTGAGCGGCTTCTACGCCCATTATCGCCTGCTCCCGGCTCGTATGCACAGAATCAACCGCTACCTTGGCACCATCTTGTAGCTCAGTAATCATTTCATGGATTTCATCGGTCGATTCGCTAGTCCTCTGAGCCAGATTTCGAACCTCATCTGCCACAACGGCAAATCCTCTACCCTGCTCACCTGCCCTTGCAGCTTCAATTGCCGCATTTAATGCCAATAAGTTAGTCTGCTCCGAAATACCACGAATGACATCCAACACTCCGCTGATGGCGTCACTCTTTTCGGCAAGAGTTTCAATATTGTTTGATACCGTCTCCATCTCTTCTGCCATCTTGTTAATGGTGTCGGTAGACTCATTCACAACATGTTGCGCATCAAGTGCTTTAGAAGAAGCTTCGTTGGTCGCTTGAGCTGCTACACCTGCGTTATTGGCTATCTCTGCGATGGTGCTCCCCATTTCATTGATCGCAACAGAAACCTGATGAGCTTCATCACGTTGTTTGTCTGACGCTACTTTAGACGCCTGAGCATCTCGGTACACATCTTCCGAAGAGTTTTTCACTTCTTTTGATGTACTCGTTACATCAACAACGACCGTTTGGATATTCCCGACAAAGGTGTTAAACCCTTTGGCTAATGCAGAGATTTCTATGGCTTCTTCTTCAGAAACCCGACTTGTCAGATCACCTTCACCTGCACCTAGATCAGTAAATGTGTTCGCCATCTTCTTAATCGGCTTAGTAAGGTTATCCGACAAATAGTAACTAATAATTAAGAATGCAACAGAAACGACGATGAATATCATTATCATAGAAAGCTTAGCATCTTCTATATCTGCATATAGTTCAGCTTTAGGTACCTCTGCTACTACGTACCATCCAAGGCTATCGATATAACTTGTTGAAATAACAAGTTCCTCAGTGGTCGCGAAAGCAAAATCCTTCTGTGATATCAGTTGATTAACATTGATGCCTTCGTATATGTCAGCCAGCGTTAAAGATTCATTATAATCATCTCGCTGATGCACTTTAACCAACCCTTCTGAATCAACAAGGTAGACAAAACCGCTCTCCTCAATTTGAAAGCTATTAAGATAATTCACCATTTCCTTAAACGACTTCGATACACCAGAGACTCCGCGACCGTTGGCTTGCTGGTAGTTAACAAATATATCGACTTTATCTGAAGTCGTACTTCTGTATACGCTTGCTGACTCTGTATTACCACTAGACTTAAATGCAAAAAACCATTTATCCCTATCTGGAGTCAGAACCCTTAAAAAACCTTCTTGATTCCAATACTTATGCGACTCTTTATCTGCAAATGATGCATTGCTAAAACCATTATCTTTTGCAATTTGATCCAGATAATCAACCACCAGTTTCTCTATATCTTTTCCTGCACCACCTTCTAACCATTTGATAAAAAGAGTGTTCTCCGCTAATGCTCTTGTCACCACCTTCATCTGTTGGATTTCGCTATTCACTGAGTTACGAACACTTTGAACCAGGTTCGGCAACTCTGAGCGCTCGAGTCGACCCAATAGGTGACTCTTAGCATTACTTTGGCCGACATAAGCGATGATGCTGGAGGAAACCAATACCGCAAAGAGCATTGCCATCATGATACGGTTTTTTATGGATATGGAGTTCATTGTATTGTTTATCCTTTCCTTGCACTAACCTGTATAACTGCCATATGCGTGGAACACATTATGTGTTTGAGAAACTCAAACTAAGCAGGCATGTTGTTTTTTAAGCGTATTTTCGAGCGGGTATAGTTCAAGACTAGGAGAGGTTATTGGATAACACAATGTGGGATGTTTGTATAAGATATGAAGAGAAGTACCAGCATTTGCTGGTACTTAATATGGTTTATTCAAACGGGGCCGGGTCGCCTGCTCCTAGTCGTGCAACCACAGGGTCATCGTCACTAAAGTCAATGACTGTTGTAGGCTGTTCACCTAAGTAACCACCATTCATAATCAGATCTACAGCATGTTCCAGCTTGTCGCGAATATCTTCTGGATCAGCTTCTGCAACGTCATTCCCTGGAAGGATGAGCGTAGTAGACATCAGTGGTTCACCAAGCGCTTCAAGCAAATCCAGCGCAATCTTGTTGTCCGGAACTCGAATACCAATAGTCTTTTTCTTCGCGTTCATCAAACGTCTTGGTACTTCCTTTGTTCCTTTAAAGATAAAGGTGTAAGGGCCAGGAGTATTGTTCTTTAACAGACGAAACGCACCGTTATCCACTCTTGCATATAAAGAGAGTTCTGAAAGGTCACGGCAAAGCAATGTGAAGTTGTGCTTGTCGTCCAACTTACGGATGCGGCAGATACGATCCAGTGCCTGTTTGTTCTCAAGCTGGCAACCTAACGCGTACCCCGAATCCGTCGGGTACACAACAACACCGCCATTTCTGATAATTGCGACGGCCTGGTTAATTAACCGGGCCTGCGGATTTTCGGGGTGTAGATAAAAAAATTGGCTCATTGGGACTCCTCAGTGTCAGAATGCCCGTTATGGTCTTGTGTCATTATAGAAGAGGGTAAGTCCCACATTTCCCATACCGGTTCAACGCCCGAAGGTAACCAGAGGTTTCTTCCCAGCTCCATCCACGGAGAAGGATAATGAAAATCTGAACCTTGAGAGGCTAATAGTTTGTATTGTATAGCATAATCTGCAAGATTGCGCCTTTCTTGTTGACCTTGTTGAGGCTGCGCAACCTCCATCGCGTCTCCCCCGGCTTCAACAAAAGCCGCGATGAGTCTCTTAAGCCACTTGGCTGTCAGCTTGTAACTGCCAGGGTGCGCAAGTACAGCAGTGCCTCCAGCCGAGTGAATAACATCAACCGCTTCTTTAATCGAACACCAGTTTGGTGGTACATAGCCTGGGTTATTGCGCGTCAGAAACTTCTTAAATACTTGCTGCTTATTCTTAGCATAGCCATTGGCTATCAACCAGTCAGCAAAATGTGCCCGCGTTACCGGAGCGTCTCCTGCGAGTGCCCGCACCTCCTGAAGCACTCCCTCGCGAGTCGACTTTTCTAACCGCTCAGCAATTGTCTGAGAACGCACTTCACGTCGTTTTTTCTGTTGTTCAATCAAGTCATTCAAAGCCAACGATTCAGTATCAACATTCAGCCCGACGATATGGATATCTTTATTCTGCCAGAGAGTCGAAAACTCAATACCATCAATAAGTTGAATCTCTAGTTGGTTCTCTTCGATATAACGATGAGCTTCGTTTAAACCATCGACAGTATCGTGGTCAGTGATAGCAAGAACCTGAATATTAAACTCACAAGCCCGTTCAATTAGCGCTTGAGGTGCAAACTTCCCATCAGAAGCCGTCGTATGACTATGTAAATCTATTTTCATTTAATGCTTGACTTTAATCTTTCGTACTAGTTAACTAGTACTCGTTTTATTACTAAGAATTAGACGAACCATGTTACAAGACTTTCACAAAAATACGAACCGTTCTCAATCTTCTGTTTCTCCTATGAATGCAGAAATGGGTTGGTGGCGTATCTGGTGGAATCCGGAGGTGGGTTAACGTCTATAATTCAAGAAAGAATTTACGTATAGCCCGCAATTTATCGCGGGCTTTTTTATGTTGCCGAATAAAAATACCAGTTTGCCGAGTTAACCGTCCAAAATTGCAGCAAATATAGATTATTCCTAATTGGGTAGCGCTTCATATTATGCGACCATGACGGTAGCAAAACAGAGAATATATACAGGAGGTCTTATGAATAAGGCCATTGAAATCAAAAAGACAGGTCAGTTGGATATACTTCGAAAGGAAGTATCGTATACACAAGATCCCACACGCCTTTTTCAGGTATTGTGCGCTGAGAAAACGAACAGCCTTTTACTTGAATCAGCCGATATTGATTCTAAAGAAGATCTAAAAAGTATGCTGCTCATTGATGCGGCAATACGAATTGTTTGTCGTGGTCACGATGTAGAACTAGAAGCACTAACAAAAAATGGTGAACACGCGCTAAAAAGAATAGAAAGTCACGTTTCTGAGAATATTAAGACTTCTAGCGAACAGGCCAAACTAAAAATCCACTTTACACAGCCAGACATCAATCTTGATGAAGATAGCCGCCTTCGAGAAGCATCCTCATTTGATGCGCTCAGATTGATCCAGCATAGTTTTGATATTCAAGGCAAAGACAAGTTTGCACTGTTTATGGGTGGATTGTTCGCCTATGATCTGGTTGCTAACTTTGAGCCTCTTGGCGATGCGAAAGCATCCAACCAATGCCCCGACTATGTGTTCTATCTGGCTGAGACATTGATGGTCATCGACCATCAGACCCAGAGCTGTACCGTCCAGGCTTCCGTATTTGATGGTAATGAAGAAACTAAAGCGACTCTTCTGGAAAGACTTGCTGAAATAGATAAGTTAAGCCATCAGCCAGCACCACTAAAAGACACGGTAAAGCTCAATGAGTTTGAAGCAGTGCCTAGCGTTTCTGATGAAGATTTCTGCCAGACTGTCCGAGATCTTAAAGAGTACGTAGTAAAAGGCGATATCTTTCAGGTTGTCCCATCACGTCGGTTTACCTTACCTTGTCCATCTCCACTTTCCGCCTATCAGGAGTTGAAGCAGAGTAATCCAAGTCCATATATGTTCTACATGCATGATGAGTTGTTCACTCTGTTTGGCGCGTCTCCTGAGAGCGCTCTGAAATACGAAAAAGACAGCAACCAGATTGAGATTTACCCAATCGCAGGAACGCGTCGTCGCGGTAAAAACCCGGATGGCAGCATTAACCTTGATCTGGATGGCCGAATGGAGCTTGAACTTCGTAGTGATATGAAGGAGAACGCAGAGCACATGATGCTTGTGGACCTTGCTCGCAACGATGTCGCTCGTATCTCAGAAGCGGGTAGCCGTCATATTGCTGATTTATTAAAGGTTGATCGTTACAGTCACGTAATGCATCTGGTATCTCGTGTGGTTGGTCAACTACGTAATGACTTAGACGCTCTGCATGCCTATCAGGCATGCATGAACATGGGAACACTTACTGGCGCCCCCAAAATTCGCGCGATGCAGCTTATCCGGGATGTTGAACAAGCTCGTCGAGGAAGCTATGGCGGAGCCGTAGGCTACTACACTGGCGAAGGTGATCTGGATACCTGTATTGTTATTCGTTCAGCGTATGTTGAAGAAGGTGTTGCTCAAGTACAAGCGGGGGCGGGCGTCGTCTACGATTCCGACCCGCAATCTGAAGCCGATGAAACACGTGGAAAAGCTCAAGCGGTCATCTCCGCGATAATCAAAGCGCACAAGGGGTAATAAAATGGCAGATATTGTATTTGTAGATAACTTCGATTCATTTACTTACAACCTTGTTGACCAGTTTCGTTCATTAGGCCACGAAGTTACTATTTATAGAAATCACATCTCAGCAGAAGTGATCGCCGAAGCGGTAAGTAAATTAGAAAAGCCTGTTGTGGTTCTATCTCCTGGTCCGGGCGCGCCATCAGAAGCAGGCTGCATGCCTGAGCTCATCAAGCGCCTCAAAGGTAAAGTACCTATGATAGGAATTTGCCTTGGACATCAGGCCATTGTTGAAGCTTATGGCGGTAAAGTCGCTGGAGCGGGAGAAATCATTCACGGAAAAGTGTCAATGATGGAACACCAAGGTCATACGGTTTATCAAAACCTTCCATCACCGCTTGCTATCGCAAGGTACCACTCTCTGGTTGCCACAGAGGTATCAGAAAGTTTGGAAGTGACGGCTGAAGTAAATGGACTGGTAATGTCGGTGGTTAACGACCATGATAAAGTTGTGGGCTTTCAATTCCACCCAGAATCAATTATGACTACCTATGGAGCAACTTTACTGTCAAACAGTATTGAGTGGGCTATATCCAAAGATCGACAAAAACTTAAAGGGGAAAACAAAATGCAAGAGATCGTCAACAAATTATATGACCTGCAGCCTCTAACCAGAGATGAAAGTCAGCAGATCTTTGACAAAATAATAAAAGGCGAAATGGATCCAGCGATGCTAGCATCAGTTCTCACTGCATTAAAAATCAAAGGTGAGACACCAGAAGAGATAGCTGGTGCAGCAACTGCTCTATTGGAAAATGCAAACCCATTCCCTCGCCCGGATTACGATTTTGCTGACATCGTCGGCACTGGTGGTGATGGTGCAAACACCATCAATATCTCTACAACCGCTGCATTTGTTGCTGCCGCTTGTGGTGTAAAAATTGCGAAGCATGGTAACAAAAGCGTTTCAAGTAAATCGGGTTCTTCTGATCTGCTAGACTCCTTTGGCATTAACTTATCTATGACTCCGGCAGAAACCCGAAGTGCAGTGGACGATCTTGGTGTTGGCTTCCTGTTCGCTCAGCAATATCACTGGGGTGTTCGTCATGCAATGCCAGTACGTCAGGGCATGAAGACCAGAACCATCTTTAATATTCTTGGCCCATTGATTAACCCCGCTCGTCCAAACATCGAACTTATGGGTGTATACGATGCTTCACTGGTGCGTCCGATCGCTGAAACCATGTCTAAAATGGGACTAAAACGAGCTGCCGTTGTTTTTGGTAGTGGACTTGATGAAGTCGCTATTCACGGTGAAACCCAAGTTGCTGAAATCATTGAAGGAGAGATAACTGAATACACTTTGACTCCTGAAGATTTTGGAGTAAATACCCACCCGCTTGAATCGATCAAAGGTGGCAACCCGCAGGAAAACAAAGCCATTATTACTGATATTCTGACTGGGAGAGGTACCGAAGCACAGGTATCGGCAATCGCTGTGAACGTAGCGCTACTTCTTCGGTTGTTTGGAAACGAAGATTTAAAGGCCAACACGCAAAAAGCGATTGAAGTTATCAACTCAGGTAAAGCGTATGAGTTGGTACAGAAGCTGGCTGACAGAGGTTAGTATCAAATGTCGGAACATATCACATCACAAAACAGAGAGATGGCTCAGGTACTGGCAAAAATCGTTGCAGATAAACGTATCTGGGTTGAGGAACGAAAAGCGACTCAGCCGTTAGATTCGTTTAAGTCTGAACTTAAATCATCAGACAGAAGCTTTTATGAGGCGCTTTCTGGTGACCAGACGGCATTTATCCTTGAATGCAAAAAAGCATCACCTTCTAAAGGCTTGATTCGTGATGACTTCGATCTGGAGTACATTGCTTCGGTCTACAACAATCACGCGAGCGCAATTTCGGTACTGACAGACGAAAAGTATTTTCAGGGTAGTTTCAAGTTCCTTCCAAAGGTGAGAAGTATTGCTGAGCAGCCTGTTCTGTGTAAAGACTTTATGGTCGACACCTATCAGGTTTATCTGGCTCGTCATTACAGTGCAGATGCTATTTTGCTGATGCTCTCAGTACTCAACGATGATGAGTATCAGGAACTGGCTGATGTAGCTCACTCTCTGGGACTTGGTATTCTTACTGAAGTCAGCAACGAAGAGGAGCTTGAAAGAGCCATCAAGCTAAAGGCAAAAGTGGTTGGCATTAACAACCGTAACCTGCGCGATCTTTCCATAGACCTGAACAGAACCAAAGAGCTGGCACCGAAACTGCCCGACGGCACTATCGTTATCTCTGAGTCTGGCATTTACAATAATCAGCAAGTGCGGGATCTGGCAAATCATGCGGATGGTTTCCTAATTGGTAGCTCTCTGATGGCAGAAGAGAACCTGGAGTTAGCGGTAAGAAGCGTGCTTCTGGGTGACAACAAAGTTTGCGGACTCACCCACGCTGATGATGCAGCTACTGTGTATAAAGCTGGTGCTGTGTTTGGCGGGTTAATCTTTGCAGAAAAATCCAAACGTAAAGTTGATTTGGAGACTTCAAGGCTAACAATGAGTGGGGCACCTCTCAAGTATGTCGGTGTATTCCAAAATCAAAGTGAAGAGTTCGTTCTTGATACTGCAGAGAAGCTTGGACTATCAGCCATTCAGTTACACGGTAACGAAAATCAAGCCTACGTAGATGAGATTCGTGCAAAACTTCCTGGCGCTTGTCAGATCTGGAAAGCATATGGTGTGACAGACTCTATGCCTGAACTTTTAAACAACAATGTCGATCGTCACTTGCTTGATAGTAAAGTGGGTGAACAATCTGGTGGAACAGGCAAGACTTTCGACTGGTCTTTAGTCAATACCACGCAATCCATTATGCTGGCTGGAGGCCTAAATCCAGACAATATAAAGCAGGCAGTAGCGCTTGGCTGTATGGGGCTGGATCTTAACTCGGGCGTAGAATCTGCGCCGGGGAAAAAAGATGCCCAGTTAGTACAAAAAGCATTTGAAAAAATCAGAAAATTTTAATCGGGAATTGTCATGGCTAAATTAGACGCTTACTTTGGCGAATACGGTGGTCAGTTTGTACCACAAATATTGGTCCCTGCTCTGGAACAGTTAGAACAGGAATTTATCAAAGCTCAGGATGATCCTGAGTTTCACTCTGAATTTATGACTCTTCTGCAAGAGTATGCTGGCCGCCCTACGGCTTTAACACTTTGCCGTAACCTGACTAAAGGCACAAAAACAAAGATTTACCTGAAACGTGAAGATCTCCTGCATGGAGGTGCACACAAAACCAATCAGGTACTTGGTCAGGCATTACTTGCAAAGCGTATGGGCAAGCACGAAATTATCGCTGAAACAGGCGCTGGGCAACACGGTGTTGCAACGGCACTCGCATGCGCACTTCTTGGGTTAAAATGTCGTGTCTATATGGGCGCAAAGGACGCTGAGCGCCAAAGTCCTAATGTGTTCCGTATGAAACTAATGGGGGCTGAGGTTATTCCTGTGCACTCCGGATCTGCGACACTTAAAGATGCATGTAACGAAGCTCTTCGTGACTGGTCTGGTTCTTACGAGACAGCGCACTATCTACTAGGAACAGCTGCAGGCCCTCACCCATTCCCGACCATTGTTCGCGAGTTCCAGCGTATGATTGGCGAAGAGACAAAGCACCAGATTTTGGCACGTGAAGGCCGCCTTCCTGATGCTGTCATCGCTTGTGTTGGTGGTGGTTCAAACGCAATCGGTATGTTTGCTGATTTTATCGAAGAAGAGAATGTGAAGCTAATTGGTGTAGAACCTGCAGGTAAGGGGATCGATACTGACATGCACGGTGCACCTCTAAAGCACGGTAAAACCGGGATTTTCTTTGGCATGAAAGCCCCTCTAATGCAAGATGAACATGGTCAGGTCGAAGAATCTTACTCTGTTTCTGCAGGTCTGGACTTCCCTTCAGTTGGTCCTCAGCATGCTTATCTAAACGCTACTGGCAGAGCCGAATACGACTCAGTCACGGATGATGAAGCTTTGGAAGCATTCCAACAACTTGCTAAGAGCGAAGGTATTATTCCTGCGCTAGAGTCATCTCACGCTCTCGCTCATGCTGTGAAGATGGCCTATGAAGATCCTGAGAAAGAGCAACTGCTTGTTGTTAACCTATCAGGCCGTGGTGATAAAGATATCTTCACCGTACACAAACTACTTGATGAAAAAGGAGCGCTGTAATGGATCGCTATCAATCATTGTTCCAGCGTCTTGCTGATAAAAATCAGGGGGCTTTCGTTCCTTTCGTCACTGTAGGTGATCCAAACCCTGAGCTTTCTCTAAAAATCATGGAAACGCTTGTAGAGTCAGGGGCTGATGCCCTTGAGCTAGGCATCCCGTTTTCTGATCCTCTGGCAGATGGCCCAACTATTCAAGGGGCTAACATTCGCGCCCTGGACTCAGGTACCACGCCTGCCATCTGTTTCGAGCAGATTACCAAGGTAAGAGCCAAATATCCGGAACTTCCAATTGGTCTTCTGATGTATGCAAACCTGGTCTATTCTCGAGGAGTGGATAATTTCTACCAAAGCTGTGCTGAAGCTGGCATTGATTCGGTACTGATTGCAGACGTACCAACCAACGAATCTTCAGAGTTCAAACGCGCGGCTGACAAGTATGGCGTTAAAGCGATCTTTATTGCTCCGCCTACTGCTTCAGATGAAACCTTAAAAGAAGTCGCTCATTTGGGAGGTGGATATACTTATCTGCTTTCCCGGGCAGGTGTAACTGGAGCTGAAACTAAAGCTAACATGCCAGTGACGAACATGCTTGAACGCCTTAACCAGTATGATGCACCACCTGCCCTGCTTGGCTTTGGTATCTCTCAGCCAGAACAGGTGAAAGAAGCGATTGAAGCTGGTGCTGCCGGTGCTATTTCCGGTTCTGCCGTGGTGAAGATTATTGAGTCTAATTTGGATAACCCAGAAGCAATGCTCTCTGCGCTTGCTCAGTTTGTCTCCTCGATGAAGTCTGCGACAGACAAGTAGTCGATAATATAGTCAAAATGGCCGCTTTGCGGCCATTTTAGTATCTGAGTCTATCTTTCCGGTTTTGAATTCCCGACAAATTGGTTAGACTGTCCGCTATTAAATCACAAGATGCCATATTGAAATGAAACAACTTATTGATTTTATTCCTCTGATTATCTTCTTCGCTCTATTTAAAATGTACGACATCTATGTCGCAACAGGAGCGTTAATCGTTGCCACGGCTATTCAAATCGGTCTTACTTACTTTCTATATAAGAAACTTGAGAAGATGCAGGTTATCACCTTCGTTATGGTTGCAGTGTTCGGTGGTATGACCATCTTTTTCCATGATGACAATTTCATTAAGTGGAAAGTTACCATTGTTTACGGATTGTTTGCAGGAGCGCTGGTTGTTAGTCAACTAATGGGTAAACCAATTATCAAAGGCATGCTTGGTAAAGAAATCTCTCTACCAGATACTGCCTGGAGTAAAATTAACTGGGCATGGACACTTTTCTTTGTGGTTTGTGCACTATTAAACATTTATGTTGCATTTTATCTGCCTCTGGAAGTTTGGGTGAACTTCAAGGTGTTCGGACTTCTTGCCGCAACCTTCACGTTTACTTTGATAACAGGTGTCTATATCTATAAACACCTGCCGAAAGAAGACTCCGAAAAATAAGATACAGTAATAAGAAAGAAGACGTACAAAGATGGAAGCAGTAAAACCTATCAACCCAAAAGGGATGCAAATTATACGTACTCTGGCGATGCCGGCAGATACAAACGCAAATGGTGATATATTTGGTGGCTGGATAATGTCACAACTCGATTTAGCCGGGGGCATATTGGCTAAAGAGATCTCAGGAGGCCGAATTGTTACCGTATCTGTATCCAGTATCACATTTAAAAAACCTGTACGTGTCGGTGACGTAGTTTGCTGTTATGGTGAGTGCACAAAAATTGGCAGAACCTCCATGTCTATCGATCTTGAGGTATGGGTAAAGCCGGTCAACGAAAAGGGTGTAATGGACAGATATCAAGTTTGTGAAGCAACCTTTAATTACGTTGCAATAGACGCTGATGGAAAACCTCGCCCAGTGAAAAAAGAGAGTAAATAAAAGGATTAATCTATGTGGTACGTCATTTTCTCCCAAGATGTAGAAAACTCATTGGAAAAACGTATGGGTGTTCGTGAAAAACACCTGGAAAGATTAAAAGCACTTCAGGCAGAAGGTCGCTTGTTGACTGCTGGCCCTATGCCTGCAATTGACTCAGATAACCCAGGAGAAGCAGGTTTTACAGGCTCTACTGTCATTGCTGAGTTCAACTCACTAGAAGATGCAAAAACATGGGCTGATGCCGATCCGTACATCGAAGCAGGTGTATACGAAAAAGTCATTGTTAAGCCATTTAAGAAAGTATTTTAAAATGACTTCAAAAGTTATAAAAATCATCTCGTTAGTAGTACTAAGTACAGGTTTGTTCGCATGTTCTTCCACAAGAGAGCAAGATGCGAAGATAGAAGCAATTGCCTCTCATCGAGCGCAAATACTGTCAGCAGGTTTACCTATTGAGCATGGACCACTTACCGTTATGCAAGCCAAAGCAGACGGAAAAGTCATAAATATGCTGATGATTTATAACTCTTCGAATGGCCAGCTGCCTGAAGGACTGTTAGACAAGAGTACTAAGTACTACTGCTCCAACAATGAGATTAAAACCAATCTGGAACAAGGTATCTCTTACAAGATCACGATCAAGAACTCTAGAGGTCAGACGCTCGTTGAGCATCCGGTATCTCAGGCATCCTGTGAGTAATACAAAGCGCATGGTCATGAAAAAGAGCACTTTTTAGTGCTCTTTTTAGTTTTTGGTGAAATAATTTATTGATAAGTCAGGTCTATAATCAAAATACGCCAAATCGAAAGGATGCTAATGAAAAAACTTATTCTATCAATGATGCTTCTTGCACCATGGTTTTCTGCAAATGCCGAACAAAGTTGGAAAGAGATCGAAGATAAAGCCAAAAATCAAACTGTCTATTTTCATGCCTGGGGAGGAAGTCAGGAGATTAACTCTTACCTCAACTGGACAGGAAAACAGCTCAAGAAACGCTACGGGGTAAACTTTAAGCACGTTAAAGTCACTGATATTGCAAAAACCACATCCCTGTTATTGGCGGAAAAAACTGCTGGGAAGAACAGTGATGGCAGCGTCGATATGGTTTGGATCAATGGTGAAAATTTCAAATCGATGAAAAGTAACGAACTTCTATTTGGTCCATTTGTTGAACAACTGCCAAACTGGGAGTTGGTTGATAAATCACTGCCTGTCGACTCTGACTTTGCAGAACCAACAGAAGGTCTGGAAGCACCATGGGGTGTTGGACAACTGGTATTTATCCACGACACGGAACAACTTAACAACCCACCCGCTTCATTTGCTGAAATGTTAAGTTATGCCAAAGCTTATCCAAACAGAATCAGCTACCCGAAACCACCTGAGTTTCACGGCACGAGTTTTCTCAAAGCACTGTTGATTGAGCTAACGAATAACGATCCTTCTTTAGCCAAAGCGGTTGATAATAAATCATTTGATATCATCACACAGCCTCTGTGGGAGTATTTGGACGAGTTTCATAAATACACATGGCGTCAAGGCGAACAATTTCCAGCCACTGCATCTGAAATGGTACAGCTTTTAGATGATCGCCAATTAGATCTGGCCGTTACATTCAACCCGAACTCTGTATTTTCAGCTCAGGCTAGCGGTAAACTCGCACCTTCGACAAAAGCTTATGCAATGGATAACGGTGCCCTTTCCAACATTCATTTCCTGGCTATTCCATGGAATGCAAGTGCTAAAGAAGGGGCTATGGTAGCGATCAACTTTTTGTTAAGCGCTGAAGCTCAATCTCGCAAAGGTGACTTGAATATCTGGGGTGACCCGTCTGTTCTTTCCAATCAATATCTGGAAGGCAGTGCGAAAAACACCACTCTATTTAAGTCACAAGCCGAACCTCATCCAAGCTGGCAAGGTGCGCTGGAAGAAGCGTGGCTTCAGCGCTATGGTAACTAATACATGAGGCAACTGAGCATGGACCCAGATTTGATATGCTAAGAGCTTTATACCTGTTACTGATATTGATATGTGTAGTCCCGACCATTCCAGGATTGGTCGGGGTGTTCGCATCTGCCTTTAGCTATATTCCACCTTTAAAACTGTACAGCGTCAATCTAAGCGGATTTACTCAGGTTTGGGCCTGGAGTGGAGTATGGAAATCTATAGGATTAACAATTGTAACTGCACTGGTTAGCCTTGTTCTCACTATCGTTATCACCTTTTCAATATTGAGTAGCGCATGGGGACAAAGCCTTTGGAGTAAGGTCGAAGCCTCGCTGTCACCAATGCTCGCTATTCCTCATGTAGCGTTTACTATTGGACTGGCTTTTTTACTCTCCCCTACAGGCGTAATTGCTAGGCTGGTTGAGCCAGTGCTGGGAAATGATATCTTCGGTTGGTTTGTGCGTGACCCTTTTGGTATTGGGTTAATTCTTGCGCTCACCCTAAAGGAAATCCCGTTTTTGCTCCTGATGAGCATCCCAACGTTAAAGCAACTTCGTGTAGATGAGAGCAGAAAAGTCGCATACAGCCTGGGATACGATTCCAGTGCATTCTGGTGGAAGTGTGTTTTTCCTCAATGGTTAGAAAAGATCCGCTTCCCTGTTATAGCAATTATCGCATTTAGTGCGTCCGTAGTAGACGTAAGCCTAATTATTGGCCCGACAAATCCTCCAACCTTCTCGGTATTGGTTTTTCAGTGGTTCAGCGAGCCGGACCTCTCATTGATGCCAAGGGCTGCTGCCGGAGCGTTACTGCTGTTCATTATATGCACGGCATTGATTCTGATCGTTCGGGCTATTGAGTGGCTATTGCTCAAAAAAATCAGAGACTGGCAATTTAGTGGCCGTAGAACGATATCGTTACCGGGAAAGAGTCTTTATCTGACTGTAGGGGGATTGTTTATTGCGACACTGTTAACTACGCTAGTTTGGTCAATCGCGAAACGGTGGCGTTTCCCAGATCTTGTACCATCAAGCACGAGTCTACAGTTTTGGGGCACTGAGCTGCCTGGTATCACACCGATTATTACTGAAAGTTTGAATATCGCGTTTGTATCCGCGACTGTTGCTTTGGTCCTCGCTTTGATTGCCCACGAATATCGGATTAAATACCGCCTCGCGATACCCTCCTATGTGATTGCAATACCGATGCTTGTACCTCAATTGTCACTTTTATTCGGTATGCAGGTAACGACCTTATACATCAGTTCGGATTATTACTATCTATGGGTTGTATGGTCCCATGTATTCTTTGCCTTCCCTTATATTTATTTGTCTTTGGATGGACCATGGCGAAGCTTCAACCCAGCGTACATGCATACAGCAAGTAGCTTAGGTAAGTCTCCAATTAATGCCTGGTTGAAGGTAAAACTCCCACAATTATACTCTGCTGTATTATACGCTTGGGCAATCGGGACTAGTGTCAGCCTTGCGCAATACTTGCCAACGCTGATGCTTGGTAATGGCCGAATTTCTACCCTCACTACTGAGGCGGTAGCGCTTGCCAGCGGATACGACCGAAGAGTGACAGCAATATATGCGATATGGCAAACCCTGGTGCCATTTATCATCTTTGCTGCAGTCGTACTAATCAATCGCCAGAATGGTGTAAAAATAAAAACAAAAGGAATCATCATTAATCATGAGCCTATCTCTAAAGAACCTCACCGTCTCTAAGATAAAAGGCGAGCCGCTGTTTTCTCCGGTAACACTCAATATCGCTCCAGGTGAAGTAGTCACTTTAATGGGCCCCAGCGGTTGTGGAAAATCTACGTTACTAAGTGCGATTGCTGGTCATTTAGCCACTGAATTTGACTATCAGGGAGATATTTACCTCGAAGACACTCGAATTAATGACACTCCAGCTTATAAGAGAAAGATAGGTATTTTGTTTCAAGAAGACCTGCTTTTTCCACATTTGAGAGTATGGGAAAACCTCGCATTTGCCCTGCCCGATTCGGTTCAGACGGAAGAAAGAAAACAGCGTGCATTATCCGCGTTAGCTAAGGTTGATTTAACTTTAATCGCGGATTCTTTTCCAGATCAAATATCAGGTGGACAGCGAGCAAGGGTAAGTTTGCTTCGCATGCTGATGGCAGAACCAAAAGTAGCGCTGCTAGATGAACCTTTCAGTAAGCTTGATAAAGAGTTAAGGCAAAACTTCCGATTTTGGGTTTTTGAACAACTGAAACAAGCCAACATTCCAACACTCATGGTAACGCATGATATAGAAGACACACCAGAAAATAGTCGTACCATCACCTGGCCGTGGGAATAAAGAGCACCGTATGTTAGACAGATTCAGTATTAAGTTAATCAAAAAACCTCTGGCGGTAGCTGCAAACCAGCTACATAAGGCTGGTATATCGGCAAACCAGGCGACACTGTTTGGGTTCGCAGTAGGTTGTATCGCCTTTCCACTACTTGCTTTTGAGTACTACACTGCGGCACTGGTGTTTATCCTACTAAATCGTATCTTTGATGGCTTGGACGGGGCACTAGCCAGAATTAATGGTTTAACGGATTCCGGTGGTTTTTTAGATATCAGCCTCGACTTTCTATTTTATTCCCTAATTCCATTTGGCTTTGTACTAGCAAACCCGGAAAACAATGCTGTTGCCGGTGCTTTTCTGATTTTTTCATTTATCGGGACAGGTACTAGCTTTCTGGCTTTTGCTGTTATGGCTGGTAAGAACCAGATTGAGAACCCGGTATACAAGAACAAGTCACTCTATTACATGAGCGGGCTCACTGAAGGAACAGAGACCATCAGTTGTTTCGTACTTTTTTGCTTGTTCCCAGATTACTTCTGCCAGATCGCCGTTTTCTTTGGTGTTTTATGTTGGATAACCACCTTCAACCGTATATGGGCTGGCTTTAATACGATTAAAGATCACGAAACCACACAAAAAAATAGCCTGTAACAGACAGGCTATTTTCTTTCTATCTCTATAAGGTGAGTTTAAGACATGAACTTTCTGGCGTTGTTTTCAGCCAGCTTGACGATGACTTCAACCGCTTTTTCCATTCCCTGAACAGTAATAAACTCATGTATACCATGGAAGTTGTAACCACCAGTAAAGATGTTTGGACATGGTAAACCCATGAACGATAGTTTTGCTCCGTCTGTACCACCTCGTATTGGTTTCACATCTGGAGTAACACCACAATCCAGCATAGATTGTTTTGCCAGCTCAATAATATGAGGGTGTGGTATCACCATCTCCTTCATGTTCGCGTAGCTGTCGGTGATCTCTAGTTCGATACTTCCTTTTTCAAGCTGGTTGTTAAGCTCCGCTACCTTTTGTTCCATAAAAGCTTTACGAGAGGCCATACCATCAGCTTCAAAATCACGGATAATATAGTGTAATTCTGTCGCTGCAATACCAGATTTAATAGAGGTCAGGTGATAGAAACCTTCATACCCTTCCGTGCACTCAGGTGTTTCGTCAGCAGGCATAGATAGCTGAAATCTGGCAGCAATATTCATCGAGTTAACCAACTTGTTCTTTGCCGTACCAGGATGAACACTGACTCCGCGACATGTAACTACTGCGCTGCTTGCATTGAAGTTTTCAAACTCCAGCTCACCTACCGGACCTCCATCTATGGTGTATGCCCATTCAGCCCCAAACTTTTCTACGTTGAACAGATCTGCGCCACGACCAATTTCTTCGTCTGGGGTAAAGCCGATGCAGATATCACCATGTGGAATTTCTGGGTTAGATAGCAAGAGTTCCATCGCAGTCAGTATTTCTGCAATTCCTGCTTTATTATCTGCGCCCAGTAACGTCGTTCCATCTGTTGTAATCAGATCATGCCCCGACAATGTCCCCATATCAGGATACTGCTTTGGTGATAGAACCTGTCCGCTATCTCCAAGCACAATATCGCCACCTTGATAGTTTTCTATCAGTTGTGGTTTTACACCCTTACCTGATTCATCGGGTGCGGTATCCATATGTGCCACAAAGCCTATCGCAGGTACCTTTTCGTCCACATTGGCTGGTAGTTTAGCAAGCAAGTAGCCGTTTTCATCCAGACTAACATCTGACAATCCCATCGAGATCATTTCAGACTTTAGCTCTTCAGCGAGTACTCTTTGACCTGAGGAACTTGGGCATACAGGGTTATCTCCGTCAGACTGAGTATCAAACTCAACGTATTTTAGGAATCTGTTGACTAAATTGTTCATAAATTGTTTTTTCTCTTAGGTTATTATAATTCTTTGTTGTTATTAGATGATGAGTTAACGAGAAAACACTAAAGCTTTCAGGCTAGCTTCCTCATCGATATCTTTAAACTCCGGTGGATTTTCCAGACGCTTCACAAATGTGAGTTCAGGAGCTTCCTCTTTCATCGAATCGATCAGGAAATCCGACGAAACTGAGGGGGAGTTGACACATGCTAGGACTAGGCCATCTTCTGTAAGTAGCTCCGGTAGACGTCTCAATATCTTTTTATAGTCCTTCGTTAGGGCAAAGCTTCCTTTTTGAAACGAAGGGGGATCGATAATAATGAGCCCGTAAGGACCTGCCTTTTTGAGCTTTCCCCATGACTTAAAAATGTCATGTCCGAGGAAGCTCACTTTACTCAGATCATGTTCGTTAAGCCTATGGTTATCTCGCCCTTTGCTAAGCGACGATTTCGCCATATCAACATTGACGACCGCCTTGGCACCACCTTCAATAGCAGCAACAGAAAACCCGCACGTATAGGCAAATAGATTCAAAACTCGCCGCGCAGAGGCGACATCTTGTACCCAGCGCCTACCATTACGCATATCAAGAAACAGTCCTGAATTCTGATTCTTGCCAAGCTCTAACTGATATTTCAATCCTGATTCAACAATAATGGGCCTGGAATCCAGCTCCCCAAATATGGTTTCCGCTGGAGCACCATTTTGGTATCGGTGCTGCAAAAGAATGGAACGCCCGCCCCTTAGTTCCCACTCTGCACTTTGGCTAAGTTGATTCAATCCAGATTTTAGTTCATCTATAAAAACATCATCGACTTCCTTAAACAGGCTAACAACAAGCTGCCCATTCAACCAATCACAAGTGAGTTGTTCTAGCCCAGGCCATTGCTGTCCTCTGCCATGAAAAACTCTTCTTGCTTCGTCTGGCACGGTTTTCAACTGCTCGGAAACATGGTTAACAAATGTCAGGAGTTCTTTATGATTCATATTATTTTGTTTCTATTATTAAATTGAAGGCCAGTTTAAAGCCCATGGATCAGCCCACTCTTCTATCCCTTTTCGCACTGATTCGCTTTGCCACTTATCCCCTAAACATTCAGCGTCGGTAGGATTACAAACAAAAGTGTGTTGCAAGCCACAATAAGTGAACTTCAATACATAAGCGTGTAGATAGCCTCGGTCAGATTTGTTCGATGAGTTGTAGATGGGATCTCCTACAATAGGAGAGCCGACCGACTTTAACGCAACCCGTATCTGATGCGTTTTGCCAGTATGAGGTTTACACAAAAACAAGCGTTCGCCCGGCTCTGCTGCCAGGGTAAAAAACTGAGTGGTCGCAGGATTGTTCCTACTTGAAGTAAGTTTCCAGGCGGAGCGTCTTGTACGCTCCATATCACCGGAAATAAGGCCCTGTTTCTTCTTAGGCTTTTTGCTACCAATAGCAAGGTAGTACTTTTCGATCTGTTTATCTGCGAAAAGCTGTGACAATACGCTGGCAGCATTATGTGAACGTGCCAAAAGAAGGATACCAGACGTCATTTTATCTAAGCGATGCACAAGAAACAGCTTGTCGTCTTCTGTTACCTTTGCCACTTCTTCTAGAAGCATGGTGTCGCCATCATCTTTATGTACGCTGACACCGTGGTGTTTATTGATAACAATAAAGTCGGGATGTGTGTATAAAATTTCGAACATATATACCGGGCTCCTGATAAGGCGCCAAGTATATATGTTCTGCAAGAAGATACCAGATTATCTAAGTCGGAAACGTGTAAGCAAAGATTCCAGCTCAGCACTTTTTTCTTCTAATGTGGATACATTTTCAGCACTTCGTGAGATGAGTTTGACTGACCTGTCCGAAATATCATTAATTACCGTAATGTCCGTCGCTATTTCTTTAGTAACCGCTGTTTGTTCTTCAGCAGCGGTCGCAATGGCATGTATCATATCTTTTACATGATTAGTACTTTGAACAATCTGTTCAAGTGCTTCGTTAGCACCTTCAGAATGGGAAACCCCTAAATCGACAAGCTGACCACTCTCCTGTGTCGACTGTACCGCTTCCTGAGTACCGACCTGAATAGAGGATATGATGCCAGCCACCTCTTTGGTTGCATTTGTTGTCCGCTCAGCCAGCGCTCTCACTTCATCTGCAACTACCGCAAACCCTCGCCCGTACTCCCCGGCTCGAGCTGCCTCAATTGCAGCATTTAGAGCAAGTAAGTTGGTCTGTTCAGCGATATCCTCGATAACCTTAATAACACTGCCAATTTCTTCACCATGCTTGCCTAGGTCGCCCATCTGCTCAGTCATCGACCTCATATGTACCGACACTTGTTCAATGCTAGCGACCATTTCTCCCATAACGTTCTGGCCATTCTGTGCTGCGACTCCTGACTCTATTGCAGTATCTGCAGCAGAGTTACTCTGCTGCGCCACTTCAGCAATGGTTAAAGTCAGCTCCTCTGACGCTGTGGCAATCAAACTCGCTTTGCTCGCCTGCTCATTAACTCCCTCTACAACTTCACTACTCACTTCTGAAAGTCCCGCAGATACCGCTTTAACTTCATTACCCACCTGAGTGATCGCTGAGATTAGTTCTCCCAGAGAGTCTTGCATGCTATTCACCGCATTTGCCAGTTCAGAGAGCTCATCACCACTGTCGTCACGAATTCGCTCAGCCGTTAAATCGCCAGATGATAGTTTAATAAAGACATCCCGTAGATTGGTTACTCGAGTTGTGATTGAGTTAGATAGCCACACACCTATTCCGATAGCAACGGTTGTTGCAAAGACGGTCACACTTATCATGACTCTTTCCATCATGGTGAATGAGTCTGCTAAAGTTGTTAACGCGGTTCTCGCGTCTTCATTTTCGTCAAGAGAGCGATCATCCAATAATGATTCAAGAGGTATCAGCGTAGAGGCCATAAGTTCGTCTAAAATCTGGTATAACCGTTTTTGGTTCTCTACCTCTTCAATCCCACTAAATCCAGGAATAATCTGGTTTTCTACACCGGACAAGAAGGTATCCATATAGTGGCGGATCAGCCTAATATTTTCTCGATCAGCTGCGTTATTACTTTCCAAAGGTTCAAGCTCTCTCAGGACATCAAAAAACTGACCTTTATTCCCATTTAAATCTGCAACCGCTGTTGGTTTCCCTGACAAAATCTCTAGTGTGTTCTTGTATACATCACCCGCTTCATCAATCAGAGTTAAATAAAGTTTTACCCCCGGTACGTCGTCATGACGAACCTCGTTTTCTATTTTGTGCGCTATTGTTAGCTGTGACCAAATAACAATACCCGTAATAATCATCAACGCGATTATTGTACCAAATGAGCATGTTAGTTTTTGTTTTACCGTTAACTTCATCACCTAACTCCCTTACCAAGCAATGTTCGTCCAAATCGGATACCACTAAACAGAACAACCTAAGTAACGTTCTGATAGTGACCTGCTCAATATATTATTTATTAGATGAATATTTTAATTGCACATGTAACACCCAGTTAAAAAGTAATGCATTTTAAAGTCAGCTAGAGATATCAACTCCTTATTCTGATTGAATATCCACAATTTTAGTAAGTAAAACTAGTAACAGAAATACCGCATAGTGAGCCTGATAAACGAGATATGAGCTGCAATTTACCTAAAAAAACGGGAGCCTCGTCGGCTCCCGTTTTAACAATTAAAGATTCAGTAATATCGGAATATTACAACTTCTTGGACACCAGACCTGCCAGTGCAATGATACCAATACCCATCAGCATGATTTCACCTTTACCTGAATCAAAGCCAGCTTTGATGCCAGAGAACGCTACGATAGCAACAGCGAATGGGATTACATATTTTACTAGTCCATACCATAGACCGAATAGCGGGAAAGATACCTCACCATCGTTAGTGATCTCTTTCTCAAGATCTTCACGGCTTAATCTCCAGCCAGCAAAGATACAGATTAGCATACCGCCTACAGCCAGGAAGATCTTATCCGTTAGCAGATCGAAGATGTCGAACGCACCAGTATCAAACAGAGTAGGACCTACACCGCCTAGAGACAGAGAAGCAAATACACACAGGAATGCCATTACAACACTTGCTGTAATTACCGCGGCAGGACGTCTCATGCCTTTCTCGTCGATAAGGTAAGACACAACCACTTCAAGCAGAGAAACAGATGAAGTCAGTGCAGCAACACTTAGGCCAACGAAGAATAGCAGAGCAAGTAATAAGCCGATCACACCGCCCATTTCAGCAAATAACTGAGGTACGACGACGAATACAAGACCAGGGCCTGCTGCTGGTTCCATACCAAATGCAAACATTGCCGGGAACATAGCGACACCCGCAAGGATTGCAACGCCGGTATCCATTGCAGTTACCATTGCAGTCGTCTGAACCAGGTTCTCTTTCTTCTTCAGGTAACTACCATATGTGATCATACAACCCATACCCAAACTTAGAGAGAAGAATGCCTGACCAAGAGCAGCCAAAACAACATTACTATCTACTTTAGAGAAGTCAGGTTTGAAAAGGAACTCAAGACCAGCGTAAGCGCCTGGAAGCGTCAACCCTTTTACTGCAACAGTGATAAGGATGGCAAACAGAAGCGGCATTAGGATCTTACCCGCTTTCTCGATACCGCCTGAGATACCCTTAGCTACAACAAAAATGTTGAGTAGCATATAGATACCCATCCACATTAGTGGTTGTACAGGGTTCGAGATAAATGAACCAAAGCTATCACCAATAGCTTCAGGTGAGCTCAACAGGCCAGTCGCGACTTTTTGAACATAAGCCAGTGCCCAGCCACCTACTACCGGGTAGAAGCCCATAATTAACAGACCACTGAGTACACCAATAACACCAACGAATGACCAACGACGGTCAGTTGATTTAAATGCACCTACTGCAGACAAGCCCGTTTTACGACCTACTGCAAATTCGGTCAGCATAACGCTAAAACCAATAAAGATAACAAAAAGAAGGTAAATTAGTACGAATGCACCGCCACCACCTTCACCTGCTGTGTATGGAAACTTCCATATATTACCAAGACCTACTGCTGAACCAGCAGCAGCCAAAACGAAACCTAGTTTCGAGCCCCATGTGTCACGGGATTTAGCGGTTGTAGTATTAGTATCCACGACCTCTCCATTATTAATATGTTGTGTTAATGCAAAGGGGCACCTTAAAATTGTGGGTGTAAAGTTATATTTACAAACATTAAAAATAACCTTACGAACACTTAAAATATGTGTGGCACCCTAACGCTGGCAAGTAAACCAGTTTGTCAATAAAATTGGAACCCCCAAAAGTGTATTTCCCGCTTTAATCTTGCATTATCCTGCTTAAATTCTATTTTTTTGATCGATGTAGCGTTTTGAGTCTGTGTTACGATATTTTAAAAACAGATTCAACTGATGATAAATTAATCAGTAATTCACCCGATGAACGAATGTTTACAGTTTCACTACATCACACATCCTCTTTTTCAGGCATTCTGTCGAATTCAAAATAAACAACGGACATATAAGGTGAATCGTATTATTATCAATTAATCTCAACACCTTACTTTCAGGGAATAATGGAAAAGTTTTATCAGGTTCTAACACTATTTAGTCTGATCGGATACTGGGTACTGGTTGCGGGTGTCACCATTCGCGTAGTGCTGAGACGACGAGCGGTCAGCGTTTCTCTGGCGTGGCTGATGATCATCTATATCATCCCTATTTTTGGGGTGTTCTGTTATTTTCTTTTTGGAGAGCTTAATCTGGGGCGAAAGCGCGCTGAACGAGCCAAGAGCATGTTCACTCCCTATGGGGATTGGTTCTCTCAACTTCACAATTGCAATGCTCATTTGCCTCAGCTAATGAGCCCTCAGATATCGAAAATCGATGATTTATGTACGAATCGAATGGATATCCCTGCCCTATGCGGTAACGAACTCTCCCTCAACGACTCACCTCAAGATATTCTTCGAGATCTCGTCGATGATATCGAAAGCGCTCAGTCACATATTCGTATGGTTTTCTACATTTGGCACGTTGGTGGTCTGGCAGACGCGGTTGGTTCAGCATTAGTCAGAGCAGCGAAGCGCGGTGTGAAAGTACAGTTGTTATTAGATTCTGCCGGTAGCCATCGCTTTTTCCGTAGCCACTGGGTAGAAATGCTAGAGTCATCTGGTGTGACGGTTAAACAAGCGCTTGGTGTAAGCCCATGGCGTGTGTTTCTTCGCAGATTAGATCTCAGACAACATCGCAAAATTGTCGTCATTGATGACGAAGTGGCTTATACAGGTTCGATGAATCTGGTAGATCCTTCATTCTTCAAGCAGGATGCCGGTGTTGGGCAATGGATTGATGTGATGATTAGAGTTACAGGTCCAACAGTCAATGTGCTGTCGGCTATCCACGCCTGGGATTGGGAAGTAGAGACAGGAGAAAGAAACCTACCAACCCTTCCAGAATGTTTTATTGAACCCGCAGAGAAACCACTACCTGTTCAAGTTGTCCCATCAGGCCCAGGCATGCCTGAAAACCTGATTCAACAAGTACTGACGTTAGCAATCAATCAGGCTAATCACTCGCTGAAAATTACCACGCCTTATTTTGTACCTAGCGATGAGTTGCTTGAAGAGTTGAAAATGACCGCGCAAAGAGGGGTTCAGGTCGATATCATCATTCCAAAAAAGAATGACTCTCTGATGGTGCAGTGGGCTTCGCGAGCCTACTATGACGAGCTATTAGCTGCCGGAGTAAGAATATTCGAGTTCGAAGGTGGATTGCTACATACAAAATCCGTGGTTGTAGACGAACAATACTGCTTAATCGGAACGGTTAATCTGGATATGAGAAGTCTATGGCTCAACTTTGAATTAACTCTTGCGGTTGATAGTGTCGAGTTCACTCAAAAAGTCCATCGATTACAGATAGACTATATCAACTCTTCTACACAGATTACCAAAGAGCAGTGGAGTAACCGGAAGGTCTACTACCGATTCTTCGAAAGAGTCTTTTATCTGTTTAGCCCACTACTCTAGTCAATGTAAAACCAAAGAGTATATGTAATGACGTTACGCACTTGCGTAACCTTCTTCATTCTGGTTTTATCACTAGTAATTACAATTCACTGTAAAGGTTGAACTGGGTGCTCCCAACAACGATCTTTATGTTTGTCGGTATTTTAGGGACCAATAATGACCGAAAAGAAAGAAACCACATTTGTCACGGCTGGCAGAGATAAAAAATGGACCAACGGAGTTGTTAACCCACCGGTTCAACGTGCTTCTACCGTTGTTTTTGAAACAGTTGCAGAGAAGAACGAGGCTACAAAACAACGTGCGAATAAAGCGTTGTTTTATGGACGCAGAGGAACTAACACCCATTTTGCTTTTCAGGAAGCAATGAACGAAGTTGAAGGCGGTGTCGGTTGTGCCCTTTATCCTTGTGGCACGGCTGCAATATCTAACGCAATACTCTCATTCGTCAAAACCGGCGATCATATCCTGATGGTTGATACTTGTTACGAACCAACTCGAGATTTTTGCGATGTGATTCTCAAGAAAATGGGGGTTGAAACAACCTACTTCGATCCATTAATTGGAGAAGAAATCCGAGATCTGATACAGCCAAATACAACCGTGCTATTTCTTGAATCCCCTGGTTCAATAACAATGGAGGTTCAAGACGTCCCTACTTTGGCTAGAATCGCTCACGAATCAGACGTAGTGGTTATGCTGGATAACACGTGGGCGGCAGGTGTCAACTTTTCTCCATTTGAACATGGCGTTGATATCTCTATTCAGGCAGCAACAAAGTATATTGTTGGTCATTCCGATGTCATGCTGGGAACTGCCGTTACCCATGAAAAATACTGGGATCAACTGCGCGAGCAAAGCTACCTTATGGGGCAGTGTGTTTCCCCAGATGATGCTTACCTTGGCTTAAGAGGAATAAGAACTCTGGATGTTCGCCTGCGCCAACATCAGGAGAACAGCCTGAAAGTCGCCAACTGGTTATCTCAAAGACCTGAAGTGGATCATGTCCGACATCCCGCACTGGAAAGCTGTCCTGGTCACGAGTTCTTCAAGCGAGATTTTACTGGTAGTAACGGACTGTTCTCTTTTGTGTTAAAAACTTCTGATAGCAAAGCAACGACCGAATTATTAGATGGTATGAACCACTTCAGCATGGGTTACTCATGGGGTGGCTTTGAAAGCTTGATTCTGGCTAATGAACCAAGCTCATTTAAAAGTTTGAGAACCGTAGCAAATCCAAAATTTGAAGGCACGCTTATCCGCCTTCACATCGGGTTAGAAAATGTCGACGACCTTATCGCTGATTTAGAAGCTGGTTTCGAAAGATATAATGCCAAGCTAAATAGCTAATAAGTCACACCCCAGATTTGAGCTAATACCGATTAGTGCTGATAACATGTATCAGCACTTATCTTTTCTGCACCAGCAATCTTCCAAGTGATCGTCTACCAGCCCTATTGCCTGTGCAAATGCATACATAGTTGTTGTTCCAACAAACTTAAAGCCCCGTTTTTTCATATCCTTGCTCATTTGATCGGATAGTGGTGTAGACGCAGGGACATCTTCGAGAGATCGCCAGTTGTTAATTATTGGCTTACTGTCTACGAATGCCCATATGTAAGTATCCAGAGAACCATACTCTTTTTGTATTGTTCGAATCACTCTGGCGTTATTGACCACGGATTCGATTTTACCTCTGTGTCTCACTATCTCTGGGTTTGCGACTAATGAATCAATTTTTGACGTGTCAAAAGCGGCAACCTTTTCAAGATCGAAGTTGCAGAAAGCTTTTCGATAACCTTCTCGCTTTTTAAGTATCGTGCTCCAACTCAGCCCAGCCTGAGCACCTTCCAGTGATATACATTCAAATAACTTGTTATCATCATGAACTTCCCTACCCCACTCTTCATCGTGATATCTGGCATCGAGTTCAGAGACATTTGCCCAGCCACATCTGTTCTTTTCCATTGCTCCACCTGACAAAAAACCTCCACGTATGGAGGCTTTCATATTAAATAAACGATTGAGTACCAGTTTTTGATTGCTAGTTATAGCTTACGAAACTCGCGATTGACTTTATAGGCATCAGAGGTAACGTAGGCCTCTACAACCCGCACTTTTTTGTCAACTTCCCCAAGCTCAGATTCTATATTTTCCAATAGCTTAACGGCTGGTTGACCGGCTTGCCATGCTTTACTCTTTAGCTTGTGGTCTCGTTGAGTTTTCATCGATTCTTGATATTCGTAAGGCTGCTTTTCTAGCATCAGAGTAAATGCCACATACGCCAATACCACAAGAAAACTACCACCTAGCAGGGCTGCCGAAACAACAAGAATACGGATCAGCCATATCTCCGCACCAAGATAGTTGGCAATACCAGCACAAACCCCCATCAGTTTCCCATTTACAGGGTCTCTGTACAGTTGCCTGTTATTCATAGTTTTGCCTCCAGTTTGGCGTTTCAGAATCCAGAATACGCTCCAATGAGTTTACTCGCTTCTGTAGTGACTCCGCCTTCGCCGACAGCGATTCTAGCTTTTCATAATCTTCCTGAGATAAGCCACTGGCTGACGTTTTCTTGCTTCGGTAGTGAAGAAACAACCACAGAGGTGCCACGAAGATCAGAAATACGATTAATGGTACCGTGATAAAGGCTGTTGACATAGTTCACTCCTATTATTGGTTCTTATTCATCTGCTCTTTAAGTTTCGCTAACTCACTCTCAATTTCATCCTGAGCCTGAAGTTCTGCAAACTCCTGATCAAGCGATTTACCCTGTCCTGAAAGAGCATAGCTGTCTGCTTCAGCTTCCAGTTCATCAATGCGTCTTTCATACTGGTCAAATTTAGATAATGCTTCATCAGTTCGACTTGTATGCAGTGTACGCTGAACGTCTCGACGACTGCCTGCCGCTTCCCGACGGATAACGAGCGCTTGCTGCTTTGCTCGCGTTTCGTTGATTTTAGCTTCCAGCTTACCAATTTCTCCAGTTAACTTCTCAATGGTTTCTTCAACCAATGTTTGTTCTGTATGCAAGCCTTTAACGACATCCTGCAGTTTCTGCTTTTCAATCAAAGCTGCACGCGCCAAATCTTCACGCTCCTTCGTCAGTGCCAATGTTGCTTTTTGCTGCCACTCCAGAATCTGAACTTCCATAGCATCTACTCGACGGGCAAGCTCTTTTTTATCAGCCATTGCTTTTGCAGAGTTTGTTCTTACTTCAACCAGAGTGTCTTCCATCTCTTGTAAAATAAGACGAATCATCTTTTCAGGATCTTCTGCTTTATCTAATAGTGCACTAATGTTTGAATTCACGATATCTGCAAAACGAGAAAAAATACCCATAATTTAACTCCTTAGTAAATCACCTAGTTCTTTGAGACTATGCTCTTAAAGTTACTATCTAATAACCAAGATGCATGCCAACTTTTTAAGTGTTAAATTTCAACCAGTTAGATATTTAGTGTAATTCACACCATTCATGCTACGATGAGAATAACCAACAAGTGGTGATTTTTACCATCCAATAAGGCCATTATATGAAGGAACAAACCCTAATAGGTGAATCAGCCCTTTTTCTCGCGGTACTAGACAAAGTTTCAAAGCTAGCGCCAATCGAAAGACCTGTATTGATTTTAGGTGAAAGAGGTACCGGTAAAGAGCTTATCGCCCAGCGACTCCATTACCTTTCTAAGCGATGGGACCAACCTCTTGTGTCCTTAAACTGTTCTGCTCTAAGTGAAGGACTCATTGATTCTGAGTTATTCGGTCATGAATCAGGATCCTTCACTGGCTCGAAAGGCAAGCACCAGGGGCGATTTGAACGAGCAGAAAATGGCACCCTGTTTCTTGATGAACTGGCCACAGCCCCCCTTTCTGTTCAGGAAAAGTTATTAAGGGTGATTGAATATGGTGAGTATGAACGTGTGGGTGGTAATAAGACTCTTCAGTCCAATGTTCGACTGATTTGTGCAACCAATGCTGACATACAAGAACAAGTAGCAGAAGAAAAGTTCAGGCCAGACCTGCTTGATCGATTAGCTTTCGATGTGGTGCATATCCCTCCACTCAGACAACGTAAAGAAGATATTCCACTGCTTGCCGAGCACTACGCCATAAAAATGTGTCGAGAACTAAAACTTCCTTTGTTTACCGGTTTTAGTGAATACGCATACTCTCAGCTAATGGAGTACAAATGGCCGGGGAATGTAAGAGAACTCAAAAACGTCGTAGAAAGAGCGGTATATAGAAACGGTACGTCTGAACTGCCCATTGAAGAACTAACCCTCAATCCTTTCATTTCACAATGGCAGGAAGATAAAGAATCTGTATCAGAAAGTACCCAACCTACTGAAGATATAGATAAAGCACAGCATTCTGAAAAGTTTTCTTTTCCAATAAACTATAAAGACCGGCAAGAAGAAGCTGATATCAATCTGCTTAACGCCGCACTTGAGCACGCAAAACACAATCAAAAAGCTGCCGCTGGCCTTATGGGCTTGAGTTACCACCAACTGCGCGGAATGCTACGAAAATACAATTTAGTGGGGCCAACTGCAGAAAACAACAGCAACTAAGGCTACTATGACTATGTATATGTTTGGTCTATAAAGATAATAGTGGTAAATTATGCGGATCAAAAAATTCATCGCCATAAAGCGATCGGTCTAACCAAGACTACTCTTTCTATGAAAGCATATGTAAAAGTTATTTTTTCAATCTTCAGTTTAAGCGCTCTGGTAGGGTGTGGTGAAGAGTTTGACGACTCTCAAGTCCGGAAGGACGGTTTCGTATTTTGTGGTCAAACTGCCCCTACATCGTTTAACCCCCAGCTTGTTGATAGTGGTATCACTTCTGAAGTATTGAGTCAGCAGCTGTTTGATTCTCTGCTAAAGCTTGATCCTGACACTCATGAGCCAGCAGCAAACCTCGCCACCAGCTGGACTGTTAATGATGAAGCAACGGAATTCACTTTTAAACTCAAAGACGATGTTCAGTTTCAGACGACCAGTTGGTTTTCTCCTAGCCGCCCATTAAACGCACACGATGTTGTGTTTAGTTTTAGTCGTATCACTGATAAATCTAACCCTTACCACCATACCAGCAATAGTGGATACCCTTGGTTTAGTAGTATCGGTTTTGATGGTCTAATTCAGTCTGTATCTGCTATCGATGATCACACGGTTAAGTTTACGCTTTCGCGCTCGGACAATACTTTTCTATCCAATATTTCAACATCCTTTGCCGTTATTCACTCTCTTGAATACGCAGAGCAGTTGAGAGTCAACAACCAGCTACGAGATATCGATACTCACCCCGTCGGTACCGGTCCATTCTATCTTGCTGAGTATCAGGTTGGTGATCTGGTCAGACTGAAACGGCATGTGAATTACTGGCGTGGACAACCAAAGATGAAGCAAGTTGTCTTCAATATTTCTGCAAGAGGCACAGGTCCACTGGCTAAGCTGCTAAGACAAGAGTGTGACGTGCTTACCTCTCCACTTTCCAGTCAGATTCCGATTATTAAAGAGCACGAAGATTTAATACTCGAAACTAAAGAAGCAATGAACGTTGCTTTCGTCGCAGTAAACACTGAACACCCTGCATTGAACGACGCCCGTGTACGTAAAGCTCTTAGCCTATCTATAAACCGGAAAAACATTCTCGATTCTGTTTATTATGGAACGGGGTCTCAGGCCTATACACTTTTACCTCCTTCGTCCTGGGCCTATGCGAAAGATAACCGTGTCAGATACGACAGAAACTATGCGTTGGCACTTCTAAGGGAAGCTGGTTATCGCAACGGTCTTGAGCTCTCTATGTGGGTACCATTAGAGCCTAAGTCGTATAATCCTAGCCCTAGAAAAACAGCTGAGCTTATTCAGGCAAGTTTCGCCGATATCGGAGTAAAGCTTGAGCTGCTTACAAGCGATCGATTTGATCGAACTGAGCTGAGCAAAGTCAGGAACATTGACCTTATTCTCACAGGCTGGATAGCCAGTACCGGAGACCCGGACAACTTTTTACGCCCTCTACTCTCTTGCAACGCAGAGCAAGCCGGTTTAAATGTTTCTATGTGGTGTAACCCGGATTTCGACTTTCTTTTGGATTTGGCTAAAGAAACCAACAACTCTAGGCACCGACTCAACTTATATCGTGAAGCACAAGCCATTATGACTGAAGAGGTCCCAGTTATTCCTCTGGCTCATGGCGTGCAATTCCAGGCTCATCATAAGTCTTTAACTGGCTTTGATATTAGCCCTTTTAGCTCACAATCTTTTTATCAAGTGGAGAGGCGTTAACGACTATGTTCAAATATACCATTCGTCGCCTTAACCTGTTTGTTATTACACTGATCATTCTGACAATGGTTGGGTATAGCATTCTGCGTCTGGATCCTAATTCCGCTGCCGCATCAGTGCCCTTCTTTCCAGGCTGGACTCAATATCTGGAACAGATTTTTCAGCTTGATTTTGGTGTAAACAATAACGGTACACCTATCATCGAAGAACTGGTTGTGGTTTTTCCGGCCACTCTGGAACTCTGCTTTTTTGCTTTTACTTTTTCTTTGCTTATCGGTATCCCGCTTGGCACTCTGGCTGGTATGCGTCAGGGCAAGATGGTCGATAGCGTTATCTCGTTTATCTCAATGTCCGGTTACTCAGCCCCTATTTTCTGGGTTGCGTTGCTGATGATTATGTTTTTCTCTTTAAACCTTGAGATTTTACCGGTATCCGGTCGTTACAATGTTCTTTACGAAATAGATCACGTCACCGGATTTGCCATTATTGACGCCATGCTGTCTAACAAACCGCACAGAGCTTTAGCATTGGAAAGTGTTTTAGAGCACCTTGTGCTCCCTTGCCTGGTACTGGCACTTGGACCGACTACTCAGGTAATCCGTTTAATGAGAGCCTCTGTTACCGAAGTCATGGCTGCCAACTATATTCGTGTTGCAAGAATCAAAGGTTTATCCAAATATGAAATTATTATGGAGCATGTGATGAGGAATGCGCTTCCTCCAATCGTTCCAAAATTTGGTGTACAGCTTTCAAGTATGTTTACGTTTGCCATCATCACGGAATCAGTGTTCAACTGGCCTGGTATTGGTCGATGGCTGATCGATGCCCTTGCCAATCAGGACTTTGCTTCTATTCAAGCTGGCGTTATCGTTGTCGCAACGGTTGTGTTGTCAGCAAACATTCTGTCTGACCTCATCGGAACCATGGTAAACCCATTAGTAAGGAAAGAGTGGTATGCTAACAGATAGTATTTATCAGGAAGAGCATGTCCCGACTCAGTTCGAGCGTTTCTGGCGAAGTTTCAGAAACAATAGTCTCGCGATGTTTGGACTGTGGTGCCTACTGGGTATCATTCTTGTTACTCTTGCATCACCATGGATAACTCCTCACGATCCGCAGCTTCAGACCGGAAACTTGCTTGTCCCACCTTCATGGAACACTCTTGGTACCGTCGAATACTTTCTGGGGACAGATGACCTTGGCAGGGATATACTCTCCCGAATTATCGAGGGATCACGATTAACATTTGGTGCAGCCGTTATCATCACAGCGATTGCCGCTTTTATTGGTTGTCTGATTGGCATTCTGGCAGGTATGACCAAAGGCCTGCTTTCCAGTACGCTGAACCATCTTTTCGATACTGTAATGTCGATACCATCTCTGCTTCTAGCGATCATTTTTGTCGCCTACCTTGGGTTCGGCGAGTTCAATATCTTGCTGGCGATTTGTCTCGCACTAGTTCCACGTTTTATTCGTTCGCTTTACACCGCAGTTCATGCTGAGGTAGACAAAGACTACATCATGGCCGCAAGACTAGACGGAGCGAACGACTTCTATCTGCTCTGGAACTCTATTTTCCCTAACATACTCCCAGTGATTGCTGCTGAACTCACTATGGCATTAACCATTGCTATTCTGGATATCACTGCTCTTGGTTTCCTTGGTCTGGGGGCTCAGGCACCGAGCACAGAATGGGGTGCGGTACTTGGCGATTCCGTAGAGTTAATTTACCTGGCACCCTGGACGGTAACACTACCAGGACTGGTTATTATGTTTGTTGTTGTGACCATCAACCTCGTTGGTGATGGTGTACGACAAGCCCTGAATGCGGGAGTTGAGTAATGCCATTATTAGATTTCCGCCACCTTACGATAGAAATCGAGACACCTCACGGCTTAGTTAAAGCTGTAGACCGCGTAAGCCTCACCATTCAGGAAGGTGATATTCGTGGATTAGTGGGTGAATCTGGCTCAGGCAAAAGCCTGGTCGCTAAAGCCATTGTTGGAATATGTAAAGACAACTGGCGTGTAACAGCTGACAGAATGCGACTTGGCGATGTGGACTTGCTCCAGCTTTCTCCAAAGGAGCGACGGCAAGTGATTGCACGCGATGTTGCAATGATTTTTCAGGAACCTCAAACCTGCCTGGACCCATCCGAAGAAGTAGGACACCAGCTTGCAGAGTCCATCCCTTCTAAATCTTTTGAAGGGCGATGGTGGCAAAGAGTGAAATGGCGTCGGAAACAAGCAATAGCGCTGCTTCATAAAGTTGGTATCAAAGATCATAAAAGAATCATGACCTCCTACCCATACGAACTCACCGATGGCGAGTGTCAGAAGGTTATGATAGCGATGGCTATCGCAGCAAAGCCAAGAATACTGATTGCAGATGAACCAACGAACGACCTGGACCCCATCACTCAGTCGCAGATATTGAGGCTATTGAGCCGGATGAATCAGGTTAACAACACAACCATTCTGCTTATCGGGCATGACCTGACTACGATTACTCAGTGGGCTAAGAGAATCACCGTTATGTACTGTGGTCAATCGGTGGAATCCGCATCAACAGAGCAAATTCTAAATTCGCCAAAACACCCTTACACTATCGCTTTGCTTAAAGCGATGCCTGATTTTGGGGATTGGATACCGCACAAACAGAAGTTGCAGTCACTGCCCGGGTCTATTCCACCCCTGCAGCACTTGCCTATCGGCTGTCGACTAGGGCCTCGTTGCCCTTATGCTCAGCGTCAGTGTGTCGAATACCCGTTCAGCAAGAAAATCAAAGGCCATAAGTTTTCCTGCCACTTCCCTCTGAATACGGAGAAGCGTCAATGAGTTCGTTGTTAGAAGTTGAAGAGCTATCCAAAGTGTTCGTCAACCGTTCTGGTTTTTTCAGAAAGAAAACCAAAGAAGCGGTAAAACCAGTAAGCTTTTCGTTGGATGCAGGGCAAACAATAGGCTTTATTGGCCAAAACGGATCGGGTAAATCCACGATAGCAAAAATGCTGGCAGGTGTTGTAGAGCCGACTAGCGGTGAAATTCGTATAAATGGCGAAAGACTAGAGCATAAAGATTACTCGACTCGCTGCAAACTGATACGCATGATTTTCCGCGATCCAAATACATCGCTTAATCCTCGTATTCAAATTGGCCGAATACTCGAAGGCCCGTTAAAGCGGAATACGAACATGCCACCTGATGCTCGAATGGCGCGCGTAAAAGAGACGCTTTCCCGCGTAGGATTGCTTCCAGAGCATGCTTATTTCTACCCGCAAATGCTGGCTGCCGGTCAAAAGCAGCGCGTGTGCCTTGCCAGAGCTTTAGTGTTACAACCTTCCGTTATTATCGCAGACGAAGCGTTAAATGGTCTGGACATGGCTATGCGCTCTCAGATTATCAACCTGTTCTTAGAGCTTCAGGAAGAAATGGGAGTATCGTTTGTCTATGTTTCACAGCACATCGGCATCATCAAACATATCACCGATAAGGTGATGGTTATGCATGAAGGTGAAGTTGTGGAATACGGTGAGACAGATAAGGTACTTACCTGCCCTCAGCACCCTATTACACAAAGATTGGTTGAGAGCCATTTCTATACGGCTCCAAACCATAAAAGGTGCTGATTTAGAATCAAAAAACAAGGATGTTTGAAGATGGTTAGGTATTTCTCAATTCTAGTGTTTTTTGCCCTAAGTGGTTGTACTACACCTACTGAACAGATGTCAGATAAAGGCTCAAGTGTTCAGGTGCTCTACATCAATACGGCTCGTATAGACAATTGTGAATGGCTCGGGAGAGTAACTGGCACAGAGGGACATTGGTATAACTACTTTTTATACGGCAACGATGTGATGATTACAGGGGCGATGAATAAAGTGGTTAATGCGGCAAGTGAAATTGGAGGTGATACCGTTGTACTGGCACCACCTCACGACTTTGTTACATCTGTGACCTATCAGGCCTCAGTATATAAATGTCAGAAATAATCAGCTGACTATCTATTTTTGTTATTCTGTTTCTTAAGTTCAAAATCGAACTCGTCAGGAAACAGAATTACGCCTTCTTCATTCGCATTCGGGAAAACGGCAATTGACAGCTCATCGTCTTCAAGCCCGACAGTCCAGCGACTGTGCCACTTGTTCAACGAGATAGATTCCGGAACACACTCTTCCCAGTCACCCGTTGCCCACTCTTTGGCGAACTCTTCGTTTGGCCATACTGGCACACAGTCATCATCTTCAGTGTTTAGCATGACGCAACCATGCTCATCTTTAAGAATCCAGACTTCACGGCTCGCTACGATCTCTTTAATGCAGTACTTAAATCGCTGTTCAAGATCCATTTTGTTTATTTCATCAATGCGGGATTGTTCAAGTTTTTTTGTCATTGTCATACCAAGCCTTTTACTTGAATAGGTTGAACAAGTTAGGTTGTTGTGCTGGAGCAAACATAATTGTACATGGATGTACAGTTTTAAGCGCACATGGATGTCATGAGCGGTTTGCGGAGGCATGGCTACCTAGCTTGTGGGCCTAGTGGGTTATATGATTCTTCCGTAAAAACGCCGCAAGTACTTCCATGTAGGCTCCGGTTTTTCGTCCATGAAAAACAGGTTTTACTCCAGAAGCATATAACCCACTCAGCGAACTATGTCGTACAAAACAAAAGGCGAAGGTAAACACCCTCGCCTTTCTATTCGTTTATGGGAAAACGAATTACGCCAATTCACCCTGAAGCCAAGGCCAACCTTGCTTCTTACGGCTTAGCGTGTTTTCCATCATTAGCATGCCGTCTTGCTCATGCTTAACCAGCTTCTCAGCCCACTCACCTTTGTATAGAAGACGAGTTGTTGCTGTTGTGATGTCCGTTAGCATAACCGCAGCAAATGCAAGACCTTCTTCGTCACAACGACGCTGAAGATCTGCTTCAAGGCCTTCAATCATACCTTCAACCTGCTCAAGTGTTGCAAGCTCGATCTGACCAACAACAACATCACGCTCGTTGAATGGGTAAGCTTTAAGATCTTTTTCTACAAGTTGAGCGGCTGTAAGACCTTCGATATCAGTTTTAGCAATTAGAAGGTTTTTGATGAACAAATCAAGATCTTCAACTTCAGCAAACTTAGCAAGCTCCTGAACAGCATCTTTATCTTTTTGAGTACAAGTTGGAGACGCGAAGCCTACCGTGTCAGAAAGAATTGCAGACATCATTAGCGTTGCAAGAGGTTTAGTGATTTCAACTTCTTCCATTTTGAAAAGGTTGAAAAGGATAGTACAAGTACAACCAACAGGCCAGATCCAAGCTTCAAGAGGGTTTACTGTCATCACATCACCTAGTCGGTGGTGATCAACGATACCTACGATTTCAGCTTCTTTAACATCATCTGGTGCCTGAGCAAGGTCAGAATAGTCTACCAGCCAGATTTTCTCGCCAGCAACGCCAGTACACATCTCAGGTGCTTCTACTCCAGCTTGCTCAAGAATGTATTGAGTTTCACGGTTAAGTTCGCCCTGGCGAACTGCTTTCGCTTCCAAACCACGTGCTTTAAGTAGCTGAGTCGCTACTAGTGCACTACAAATACTATCGCTATCCGGGTTTTTATGGCCGACAACTTGAATCATGTTTCTTCCTATTACAAGTATAAATTTGGGGTTCATTAAGTGGGTACACTCCTCATTGAAGCTCCCTGAACCTGCTCACATTTGGTGATTACTTTACATGAATTTTTCAATTTGTCATTGGCTTAAAGTAAGAAAAAAGCAACAATCCCGTTATATTCCGAAGCTTACCAGCATCAACTAAGTGAAAATTATGAAAATTACAAAACCTTTGCTGCTCTCAGCCCTTATTTCCGTCAGTTGCTCAGTCTATGCCGATGTCAACCTTCAGTTCGATGGCAGTATTGACTTATATGTTGTCAACGGTCAAAAAGCCGATTCAAAAGGTGGCGGCCTGTTCTCGTCAACCAAAGCAGTTACGTTACCAGATGGTGAAAACCAAATTGCGTTTAAATACTCCTATTACTTTGATAAGAAAGATGAAAGAGAAGTGCTCGAAAGTGATGTCATTATTGCCAAGTTCAACGCCTCAAATGCTGAACTAACGATAGATATAGATAAAGCGAAAAACCAAAAACAAGCTAAACAGTACTTAGCTGAGAAAAGGTGGGCATTAGTAGATACTAAACTGAATCAAGCCGTTCCTGTTGCTCAAGACACGTTGCATTTCGAAGGTTTTCAGTTAAGTAGAAATTTTCAAACTGAAGTATCCGAATATAACAAAGCTGGAGGCCCGGCTGCGATAACCCGACACAAGGAAATTGTCGCTATCGTACCTGAAATGGAGGCTCAGGAAGGACAGTTTAAAAACAAAGAAGAGTCAATGCTACATTTCTGGTATGAACAGGCAGACGAAGAAACAAAAACAAAGTTCAAAGAATTTATAAACAACCAATAATTTATCTTACATATGTAAAAAGCCGGTCACTCATTAATGACCGGCTCTGTTTTCGCTATCAGGTTGATTTCTGAATCAGAAAATTAACCTTCAACAATCATTGGACCGCCAAACGCTGTCACTGGTGGAACTTCGCCAGCAAACTTCTCGAAATCTACAAGACATGTGTTTGCAGATGTCGCCTGAGCAAGCTCAGAAGATGGGATATCCTGAGTTAGTGTGTTTGGATCGCCGTAGGTATCGATAGCACCCTCTTTCTCGTTCAGAGGACCATACCATGCACCTTCTTCGATACGGATAACACCAGGAGCGTAACCTTCATCAAGAACAGCACCAGCCAGTAGCTGACCACGGTCGTTAAATACGCGTACGATGTCACCATCTTTGATGCCTTTCGCTTTAGCATCAGCTGGGTTCATGTAAACAGGCTCACGACCTTGTACTGCGTATGTCGCACGGAACTCTTCAGAGTCACACATCTGAGAGTGCAAACGCTTATCAGGGTGGCAAGACTGCATCCAGAATGGGTGCTTCTTAGAACCTGGGCCGCCGTGTGAACGCTCAGATTTTTCGAACCACATTGGGTGTTCCTGACAGTGCTCGTAACCGAACTTACCAATCTTGCGGCTAGAGATTTCAAGGAAACCAGAAGGTGTACCTAGTGCAGCCATTTCTGGATCATCACGGAATGCTGCGTGGCGAACCCAAGGCTTTCCTTTACCAGCGTCGAAGTAACCTTTTTCCCAGAACTCATCGAAAGATGGCATTGCGAACTTGCCTTCGTTCTTCTTAACACATTCTGCGTAAAGGTGCTTAACCCAAGCCATTTCATCCATACCACGAGTGTATTCTTTATCACGGCCAAAGCGTTTAGTCAGGCCTGTCATGATATCGAAGTCAGAACGTGATTCGAATAATGGCTCAACCAGCTTGTGCATTGCTACCATACCGCGGTTTGAGTATGAACCGTAGTTATCGATGTCGTTACGTTCCCATTGAGTACAAGCAGGAAGTACGATATCTGAGAAGCGACAGCTCGCAGTCCAGGTAAAGTCGATAGTGACAACAGTCTGAAGGTTCTTAAATGCCGTCTTCATTCTGTTGCGATCCTGATGGTGATGCCATGGGTTACAACCCGAGATAACCATCATCTTGTAACCAGGTAGGTTAACTTTGTTACCGTTGTGGTTGATAACCTTACCAGGTTCTAGCAGACAGTCTACCCAACGAGCAACAGGGATAACCTTGCTGTGGCCATTGAAGTCTTCGCTGTCCCACTTAGGCTTGTTATCAGGGTTACGAGGGAAACTACCAGGGCCAGCAAAACCAGTTGAAGGAACACCGATAGAGCTGTAGTGGTGACCATAAGAAACACCACCGCCCGGCAGACCAACCTGACCAATCATCGCCGCTAGTACTGCACCCATCCAGTATGGCTGCTCACCATGCTGCTGACGCTGAATACACCAACCAAACAGAAGCTGAGTACGACCTTTAACAAGTTCGCGTGCTAGGTTACGGATATCGTCAGCTTTCACGCCACAGATTTCAGCTGCCCACTCAGGAGTTTTAGCCACTTTATCTTTAGTTTCACCGTTAACGTAAGCAATGAACTCTTCAAAACCAAGACAGTAAGTGTCAACAAAATCTTCGTCGTACAGACCTTCGTTATACATTACGTGTGCCATTGCAAGCATCATCGCGACGTCAGTCTGTGGGTTTACATACATATGGTCGTTGTTAAGGAAGCGCTGAGTCTTGTTCTTAACAGGGTCGATAGAGATAACTTTGATCTCTTTCTTAGCCACTTTTTCTTTCAGTTGCTCTAGGTATTCAAATGATTCGTGAGTCTCACATGCCCAACCAACCTGAAGGTTTTTAACTGGATCGTTCGCCCACATTACGATTGTGTCGCTGTTCTCCAGAATCTCAGACCATGAAGTGCCCTGTGCATATACTTCAGTAGAACCAAGAACGTAAGGAAGAATTGTCTGGCCAGCACCTGTAGAGTAGTCACCTACTTTCTTCACGAAATTACCGTGCATCGCTACCGCTCGCTGCATGTGGTTACCAGCAGAGTGAACCTGACCAGTCTGACGCCAGCCAGTCTGACCTGCGTGAAGAGCCCATGGGCCGTATTCTTTCTGAACGCGTTCTAGTTCCTGATAGAAAAGATCTAAAGCTTCATCCCAGCTTACACGAACGAAACGGTTGTTACCGCGCGTGTCTGCAGCGTACTTGTGCTTTTTCTTCCAATCCAGACGAACCATAGGATAACGTACACGCGATGGGCTATAAAGAATGCCCTTGATGCCGTTGATCATTTCAGTTGGGTACTTATCCAACTCAAGTGGTTTGATCTCATTTACTTTTCCATCCACCACGTGAGCGCGGAACGCGCCCCAGTGAGAACCCGAAGTTTTCCAGCTACCTTTACCTTCTGCTGCCTTAGCAGAAGCTGATACTAGTAAACTCGGACCAATTACAGATACAGCACTGGTAGCGGCTGCGCCTTTTAAAAAGCGTCTGCGTGTAATTGTCATCGTTGTACTCCTTTAAGCTTAATGGCTGTTTTCAGCAAAATCTGAAGAGTGTTTCTGTAGGTACTTCAATACCAGTGCTTCTGTGTCAGTATCGAAGTTCACGAATGCCAGCATGCCATTGAACATACCTGGCCAGGTGTTCGCGTCAAAGTGAGCTTCTTCCGGCTCTGTGTGACATGTCGAACAGTTGTTTTTGTAAGCCTGCTCAGATTTCTCCCAGATAGGATCTACGCTGTTTAGCAGGTCTTCTTTCTTAATCCAAAGTGTTGCAGTCACTGTCTGCCATGGCAGGCCAGTCATCTCGTCGACTTGTTTCTTACCTTTTTTGATAATCTGTTTATTTTTAGCGGCTTTCTTAGTCAGAGCAGCAACACCAATGTTCATGCCGAAGTCTTCCTGAATCACTCGAGCAAAACCACGCGCTTTACGCCAGCCGGAGATCTCGATCTGAGCTGCATCGCCTTCTTCGGCAATAATTTTCATTTCAGATGCTGGTTTAACTTCACCCGCTTCTACTGTCATCGCTGCATCTTCAAATAATTTAAGGTGGCGTACTGACACTACAGTGTTACCCACGCTGTAATCTGTATCTTTAGTCAGAGCAACCAACTCTTCCATCATGTTGCCCGCACCGCTGAAACCTTCTGGCAGCTTGTGTGCAATGCCTTTGTGACAATCAACACAGCTTTGATCTTTCTCTGCGGCCATCTTCATTTGGGTTTGTGCATTTGCAGACATCTTTGAGAAGTCCATAGAATCGTAGTCGTGACAGTTTTTACACTCTAACGAGCCGTTAGCTGAGAAACGGTCCCATTCGTGTTGAGCCAACTCACCACGTTTTGCTTCAAACGCACCTTCTTCGCCATAGTTACCAAACACCATTGCGAATACTTCTTTTGATGCCTGCATCTTACGGGCAATTTTGTCAGTCCAGTTATGCGGTACGTGACAGTCAGGACAGGTCGCACGAACGCCAGAGCCGTTTGACCAGTGAACGGTTTCCTGTAGCTCTTTGTATACATTGTCTTCCATTACGTGACAGCTGATACAAAACTCTTCAGTATTGGTTGCTTCCAAAGCGGTGTTGAAACCACCCCAGAAAATAATGCCTGCGATAAAACCACCCAGAGTCAGCACACCAAGGCTGATATGCACCGCTGGGCGGGTCATGGTTTTCCAGATGTTTACAATTGTGGATTTCATATTTCGGTATCTCTAAAACTGAATATTAAAAGGGTGAATTAACCGTGTGTGCCAGGAGGTCCCATAAACAGAACCTGCATCATCCAAATAAGAAATCCATATCCACCGACAAGTGCCACACTTAATACAGGAAAAAGAACGACTGTAATTAATAGAAAGGATTTCCATTCCAGCTTACGAGTTATTTCCCCAGCGGTGTTATTAACATTTTTCATACAAACTTACTCAAATAGTGAATTTTTAACTCTGTTAAAGAGTTCTTCTACCAATCAATATTTTTATTAACTACGTAAATTGTAGACCACATAATTTATGAGGTTCAATGCAAAGAACCCTTGCGCCGCTTACTAATTGGGGAATTTTTGATATCAAACGGAGATGTGATTTATTAAGATTTTATATGAAAAAATGTGTAATTTTATTAATATTCTGTAATATTGATTATTTGTTAATTATGTTGCGTATATTTTGCCAAATAACTTATAATGAGAATCATTAATAATAATACAGCGGCTAAAATATAATTCTTGCCCGAGTAAACACCTTATTTCCCATAGATAGATGTTATATTTATGTAAAATTAAAACTGTGGTATAAAAGTCAAAAAGTTAAAGGGAAATCAAACGTGCAATCGGCATTGGATATTTCATGGTTTAGCCTGGGTTTATTTTCGTTGTCTCTATTAATTCCTTTTGGAATCAATCATTACTATCGTTTAGCACTCACTCGCGAGTTTGCAATCAGCTTATCCCGAATGGTTATACAACTGACGCTGGTTGGTTTATATCTCGAGTTTGTATTTGAGAAGAACAGTTTGCTTCTAAACGTTGTATGGCTTGTGATCATGACCGTCGTTGGCGGCAGTGCCATAGTAAGCAGAGCAAAGCTCCCTCACCAGTTTATACTCTCTTCTGTAATCGCTGGCTTGTCTATCGGTCTGGCGCCCGTTCTTGTCCTTATGTTTGGTGCGATTATCAAACCGGAACCTGCATACAGCGCACAGTACCTGATTCCTCTTTCAGGAATGTTGCTGGGGAATAGTCTCAGTGGCAATATCGTTGCATTGCAGAATCTTTTCTCTGCATTTGAACTAAGAAAAGGGGAGTATGAAGCCGCTTTGTCATTAGGCGCGTCCCCTTCTTATGCTGCGGCTCCTTTCGTAAGAGAGGCAATGCAAAAGGCACTTGCACCGATACTAGCCTCCATGGCCACAACAGGCATAGTGACGCTCCCAGGGATGATGACGGGACAAATTTTAGGTGGAGCCAGCCCAATGCTTGCTATCAAGTATCAAATTATCATCTTGATCGCTATTTTCGTAATGATGAGCATTTCTTTGACACTGACCCTACAGCTTTCCCTCAAAAGAGCAGTAACAAAGGAGGGGAGAATTTTGGTGAAATTTTTAGAAAAATAACTTGAATCTTTCGAGTGGCTTAACAGTAAAGGGCTCTCACTGTTTATCCACAGATATTGTGGATAAACAAATCAGAAGGGTTTCTATCTTGTTGTTTTATTATGCTTTGATTCAAACACAGGAAGATAGGTTATTCCGAACAGCCATCTGTTCGGAATAATGTTCATTGAGTTAGTCTCTAAGATAGATAAGCCAGTAACCCATCCCAACGAAAATACCACCACCAATGATATTACCAATGGTAACGGGAATAAGGTTATTTAAAATGAAATTGCTCAGGGTGAGGTCTGCGAAATCCAACGGATTCGCCCCTGTCAACTGCCAAAATTCAGGGGAAGCGAATGTTTTAATTCCTATCGCCATCGGTACCTGAAACATGTTAGCAATACAGTGCTCAAATCCTGCTGAAACAAACATGGCTACCGGTAATATCGTTACCATTATTTTGTCGTTTAAGCTTCGACCACTGAAGGTCATCCAAACAGCGATACAAACCAATACGTTACACATGATGCCAAGTGCTATTGCCTGGAAGAAACTATGATGAAGTTTATGCTGTGCAATCTTCATAGTGTTGATGCCAACCTCACCATGGTCAAACATGTATTGCTTCGCAACCAACATAATTCCCACAAGGAGAAGCGCACCAATCAAGTTACCCACGTAAACTATCATCCAGTTAACAATCAGGCTCTTAGAGGTTATTTTTTTACTCGCATGCGCAACCAGAGTCAGAACTGAACTTGTGAATAACTCTCCACCAGTGATAATGACCAGAATAAGACCAAGACTAAAGCCCAAGCCACCAACGAGTCTGATAAGTCCCCAAGGCAGCTCAGAACTGCCCGTCGTTATCGTCGTATAAAACACAAAGGCGATACCAATATGAATACCAGCAGTAATCGCCAGTAAAAAGGATTTCATTGGATCTTTGGTGGCTTTACCAACACCAACTTCAGCAGCGCGCTCGGCCATTTGAGGGGGAAGAAGAGAGTCAAATTGATTCATAAGTGGGCTCTAGTTCACAGTTTCAACATATTAACGTGCGCGCATAATCTACCTCTCGCTACCATTTATCAAGCAAATTTTGTGTTAATGGTGAATTTTTATTCAATGTAATTCATTGTGAAAACTTATAACTAAAAAGCCTTCCAATCGGAAGGCTCTGTATCCATATATTGCGTTAATGAGTCGGCCTATGCTTCGGGTTCCGGAGTCAGTGTTGCCGTATCTTCCACCACTTCTTTCGTACTCTCGACAACGTCAGAAGCTACCTCTTTCTCTTTTACAGTAGCCTCACTTTCTTCTGTTGCTGCAACATTTTCTTGATCCGCGGCTTCTGGAGTTCCGGCTGTCTGTGCCTTATACATCTCAACCATCCCTTGAAGCGTAGCGATCTGAGCATTAGCTTGCTCAAACTGTGTCTCCAGGTGGGTCTTTTCTATCTGCAACTGCTTTGTTTTGCTTGACTCGACATTTAGTGATTCTTTCAACTGACTATTTTCATCCGTCAGCTTCTTAACGCTGTCACTATGAGTCATGGTTGCCGTTTCTAAGCTGGATTGTATTTCCTTTATTTCAGCAAGAATACTTTCAGCCTGTTCCCGGAGCGTACTATCTCTATAATCAGAGTCACTCAATGCAATCGACAACGTAAGAAGTTTGTTCTCAAACTCAAGCACCATAGGTTCAAACTTATCACTCTTAACGCTGGCTAGTTTTTTAACTTCTAAAGCAATATGTTTGACGTGATCTAGCTCGAACTGAGCATCATCTACCGCATCTTGTATTACATTGATATCGCGAGTATTCGCTCTTACTATCTGCTCGGTTGCAGCTATTTCAGCCTTTGCTTTGGCAAAACTAATTGCCGCCACCTCATCAAAGTCCTGTTTTCTTAAAGAGCTGAGCTCAGCTTTCAGAGGATCAACAAACTGCTTCAGAACGACTTTTTCTTCCAGAGTTTTGGCCTTATTTAAAAAGACAACCTGATCTGCTTGCGCATCGTCAATATCCCCATCTTCAACTTCTTCATATAAGTCTTTGTATAGGGAGAAAACTTTGTTGTACTCCGATTTGAAGAACTTTTGGGCCTCGATTTCATCCAAATACAACATCTGACTTTGAGCTTCAGCCAACACTTCATCAGCTATCGCTTTTAGTTCAATAAGCTTGGTATAACTTTCTTGCGTCAACGCCAGGTGTTCGTTGAACTTTTCTGAATATGTACCAGAAGAAAATACTGAATAGCTTTTGGTGCTTTTCGAAGGATCGTTCTCAATATCCTGATACACATCGACAGCTTCAGCCCAGTTTTCCATTACATCGCTATAAAGTGATTTTGAATACAACTTAAGACCTTTTGAGTCTTTTAACTTAGCCAGCCAGGTTTCATACTTCAGCTTAGCACTTTCATATTCAGCGTAACTATTGTCTTGTTGCTCGGCCTGATTAGTACCTGCCACCTGAGTTGGCTCATCGGATGTACTTTGACAACCTACGACCCCGATTAATACCGCTGCTGCTAGTACTGTTTTTGCTAGTTTCATAAGCATCTCTTTTTTATGTGTTTGTACCAGACCTAACTGTGCTTTTTGTTATTAAACCAATATAAGCAGATACAATGAATAGACATAGGAAATAGTAACTAAAAGAATAAACCTCCGTATAGGATATTTTTATTTATCAGCTCACAAAACGAATATTAATCGAGTTAAACCTTTGAGACATTCGATGCAAATTTGTCCAATTTGCTTTCACATAACACTTCTTATATCTGATTCTTGTCCTTAAAGGAGTGGCACTCTATGGTGGTTATATTGAGAAGAAAGAGGATACACATATGAAATTTTCAACAGAATCAATTGCAGAGCTCAACTTGCTGCTTCAGTTTGATATTAGTAGCGCAGCAACTGGTATAAAGGTTCACCATGAAGCATCCGAAGAAATGCAGCAGGCTGTGAAACGTCTATACGACAAAGGTCTTTGTACACTTCCAGATGGTGGTTACCTCACTGACGAAGGTATCGAAATGGCGGAACATGCTGACAAGATTTTGCGTGTACTTTCTGCAAAATAGAAGTTACGGACAAGCTATATGACAGAGATTGCAATAATTGGAGCTGGTTGGCTTGGCGCCCCCCTCGCACAACAGCTTACAAAACAAGGACATTCAACCATTGTAACCAAACAATCTCAGGATGGTTTGGATTCTCTCGATAGCCTGTCAGGTTTTGTCTGCAATTTATCAGATAGAGACTCAGCCAGTGACTTGGTTTTCCAGTTAAAAAGACACAGCGTGCATACCGTCATCGGTGCTTTTCCACCCGGATTTCGTAAAGGAAAGAGGGAAGAATACGTAGACTGGTGGAAAACGTTGGTAGAGGCCTCTCTTAGTGCAGGTGTAAAAAAGCTTGTCATGGTCAGCTCTACGACTGTTTATCCTTCTGTTGCAGAAGTTATGACGGAAGAGAAAGCCAGTTACGAACTCGCCAGAGACAACTCGCAATTCTCAGATAAAGCTAGGCTGATGCTGCTGGCTGAAAAACAAGTTATCGATTCTACTTTGAAGTTTGCCATTGTTCGTCTGTCCGGGCTGTTTGGCCCGCAGAGAAACCCAGCTCGATTCATTTCCAAGCTTAAAGCGATAAGTCGTCTGGCTCCGGTCAATATGCTTCACTTAGACGATGCGATAAACGCAACGATTTTTGCTGGTCTAAGTATAGACAATGAAGTTATCAACGTAACAACACCCAATACGGTGTCCAAAGCGGAGTTTTACAGTAAAGCTGCTGAAATATCTGGTTTGAAGGACGAGTTACCAGAGTTTGTAGATGTTGTAGACAAACAAATATCCCCTTCAAAGCTACTCAAGCTGGGGTATCATTTTCATCATCAACATGTGTTTGATGGGCTGAATGCCCTATAGAAAATCGCTCTCCCTCATATAGTCTGTGAGAGAGAGCGTTTACTTTAGATAAGTGACTCAATACCGTATTGAGCACCATATTGCTCAACAACAAAGTCAATATCTTTATCACCGCGACCAGAAAGGTTAATAAGAACAGAGCCCTTCACACCCTGCTTCGCCAACTTAAATGCGTAAGCGACTGCGTGTGAAGATTCAATAGCCGGAATAATACCTTCCAAGCGAGATAACTCGAAGAACGCATCTATCGCCTCTTTGTCATCAACTGTACCATAGCTCACTCTGCCAATATCTTTTAAGTAACTATGCTGAGGTCCTACTGACGGATAATCCAATCCGCTTGCGACTGAATAAACTTCCTGAGGTTCACCAGCACTGTCTTTCAGCATGTAAGATTTAAAGCCATGCATCACACCCGGCTCACCCAAAGTCAACGTCGCTGCATGCTCACCTTCTTCATCTAACGTTCGTCCCGCCGGTTCACAGCCATGGATTGCAACACTCTCATCTTCAAGGAACGCCGTAAATAGCCCCAGAGCATTTGATCCACCACCAACACAAGCAACCAGATTGTCTGGTAGTTCTCCTGTCATCTCTTTGAACTGAACTTTTGCCTCGTTACCGATGATCGACTGAAAATCCCGAACCATCATTGGGAATGGATGAGGACCCACAACAGATCCGATGGCATACAATTGTGTAATTGGATCTTTCAAATAAGCTTCAAACGCAGCATCAACCGCTTCTTTTAGTGTTTTACGGCCATGTGTTGCAGGAATAACATTCGCTCCTAAGATACGCATACGCACTACATTCGGGTGCTCTTTGGCAATATCCACTTCACCCATGTAAATATCACATTCAAGCCCCACTAACGCTGCTGCTGTTGCCAGTGCTACACCATGTTGACCCGCACCAGTTTCAGCAATTAACTTCTTCTTACCCATCTTCTTAGCGAGTAATGCCTCACCAAGACAATGGTTGATTTTATGCGCACCCGTATGGTTTAGGTCCTCACGCTTCAAATAGATATCCACACCATATTTTTCTGATAGATTTTGTGCGTGGAAAATCGGACTTGGTCTTCCTACAAAGTGTTTATAAAGACGTGCGAGCTCACTTTGGAACTCAGGATCCTGCCGGCAAATCTGATACTCTTCATTGATTTGCTGCATAATAGCTTCCAGCTCAGGTGGAATAAAACTACCACCATACTCACCAAAATAGCCATCTTCGTTAGGTAGGTTATGCTCAAAACTGTTTTTCATTTTATTATCCGGTTAGCAGCTAAATTTCAAACAGATTACAACGAGATAACTTGGTAAAACAGATAGAAATAAGTCGAAATGATGAAATCGTGACCACGATCTAGTTAACTAGTACATAAATGCAATTAGCTGGTCACTGTGTTTTTCCCTCCTTCCTTAGAAGCATAGAGCGCATTATCAGCACGAACAAATATCTCATGCTCATCATCCCCTTCAATAGCCTCTGCAATACCAAAACTGACGGTGCACTTCTTTACTACGGGGAACTCATGGGTTGATATTAAGTCTTTCAGCTTTTTCGCCTGACTTGTTGCTGCATCTTTATCGGTATTAGGGCAAAGAATGACAAACTCTTCCCCTCCCCATCTGGCTAGAATATCACTGTCGCGAATATTACCTTTCAATAAGTTAACTAAAGCAACCAACACATCATCGCCAACAGAATGGCCATAATTGTCATTCACCAACTTAAAGTCATCTATGTCTATAAGAATCAGCGAAAACACCTGTTCATAACGCCTGAATCGAGTTATTTCACATTGAAAACAGCTCTCAAACTTTTGTCTGTTACAAATACCTGTCAGCGCATCCGTTTCCGAGAGCGCTTTTAATTTTTCTGTTTTCGCATCCACCTGACGCTTCAGCATTAAGATATAGAACACCGTAAACATGATGAGAAGCAATGAGATAACGAATATAAAACCAGGAACAATCCAGTCTGGAAGCTCTCTGTCCGATTGAATCCACTTATTGAGAATTCGGTCAAACTCTTCCTGAGGAATTTCATTAAGCGCCTCGTTAACCGTTGATAATAGATTTTCATCGCCCTCTGAAACAGCCGCTCTCAGCTTCTCCATATATAAGGTTTCGACCGCTTGAAACTCAGTTGGATAGCCACGTTTATGAAGAAAGTACATTGCCGCGGTATAATCCATCACAAATATCTTTATCTCACCAGAAATGGCTGCATCAATAATATCTTTAGAAGTTGAATACGCCTTCCTTTTGACCTCTGGATAATTGGCCTTTATAAACCCATCAGAAAAACCACCTCTTGTCACCCCTACTGTGTACTCACCAATTTCAGAAGCATTGTCCACTTCCAGATCGGAGGATACAAATAATCTCGTCGCAATAGGAATTCCAATGGGTATGGAGAAATCCAAGTACTCATCTCGATCTGTTGATTTAAACAAACCTGCATGAATATGCGCTTCACCGCTTCGCATTTGCTCTAACGAGTTAGCCCAGGCAGTATTAACATACTGCACATTAATACCTTGCCTTTTGCCTATCTCGGTCCACAAGTCATACAAAATACCTTTAGGTTCGCCATCTTCACCAATAAAGGAAAATGGAGGCCAGGAAGCAGAGTTGACGACTACAACTTTGTCTCTTTTTTTAGATGCGGTTTTGTCAGATACATTTTTATCTGATGCATAGCTGCCTGGAACCAGACACAGAAGGAGTGGAATTAGTAAGAGTGAGAAAATAATCGATAAAAGCGTTTGTCTTTCGAACATCAACTACCAAAGCTGTTATATACATATTTATAAATAGTATATGACAACAGATGAGTAATCACGTTATGAATATATGAGAATGTCTGGTTTATGAGATCTATTACTGCGATCCGACTGTTGATCACTTGAGTTCAAGTCGAATCGCAGTAATTTAGTAGAAGAAACGTATTCCTATGAGGAAATTACCAGTTCTTTCTGTGGCCCTTTAGAGGCATTTACCAGCAAGATACCAACGGTGAGAACGATAGAACCGCACAACAGGAATAACATTCGTCCACTCACATCGTTTGGAATCAATGCCATCGCCAGGATACCAAAACCTGCAGTACTGATTAACTTCCCAAGCATTGAACGCTGTTTTGTATCCAGATTCTTCTGCTCTTCGCTGTCTGCAACTACAGGTGTGTTCCAGTTCGCAAATAGTTGTTCTACCTCTGCTTCACGCTCAGGGGTTAAGCCTTTATAGAAACGTGTTGTCAGAATGAAGTATCCACCCGTGAACACTACGTGTGCTGCTAGGCTCAATCCAACCTTAAGATCTGACCACTCACGTCCCGTAAATGACTCCTCAAGCCCGAACAGATTTTCGACTGTTTCCGCCTGAAGTGAGATACCAAAGACATAGGACACGATGCCACCTACAACCAACGTAGACCAACCCGCCCAGTCTGGAGTCTTACGAATCCACATACCAAGAAGAACAGGGATAAGCATTGGGAAGCCAATCAGAGCCCCAACATTCAATACAATGTCAAACAGACTCAGGTGACGAAGTGAGTTTATAAACAGACCAATACCGATGATGATAAAGCCCATCATAATCGTGGTGAGTTTACTCACAATAACCAGCTCTTTTTCTGAGGCGTGCGGACGTACGATTGGAGAATAGAAATTACAGACAAAAATACCCGCATTTCGGTTCAAACCAGAGTCCATTGAAGACATAGTTGCAGCAAACATTGCAGACATCAGTAGTCCAACCATACCTGCTGGCATCACATTTTGAACGAATGCGAGATAGGCTGCATCTCCACCAACAGAACCGTACTGCTCAGCAAAGTCAGGCATAAATGCCGCAACATACCAGGAAGGCAGGAACCAAATCAGAGGGCCAATCACCATCAGAATACATGCTAAGCCCGCTGCTTTACGTGCATTTTCACTGTCTTTTGCACATAGGTAACGATAAGCGTTGATGCTGTTGTTCATCACACCAAACTGCTTAACGAATATAAAGACAATCCACAGAACAAAGATGCTGACATAGTTCAGGTTGTTCCCCATGAAGAAATCACCTTCGAAGTTGCTGACAATATTTGTCAAACCACCACCATGGAAGTATGCAGCGACAGCACAGGTAATGGTTACCGCCATAATAACCAGCATCTGCATAAAATCAGACGCAACAACAGCCCAGGAGCCACCTGTTACCGCCATTAGCATGAGAACCAGACCGGTAACAACAATCGTCGCTTCCATAGGGATGTTAAATACGGCAGCCACGAAGATCGCCAGACCATTTAACCAGATTCCCGCGGAAATCAGACTGTCCGGCATTCCAGCCCAGGTAAAGAACTGTTCAGACGATTTACCAAAACGCTGGCGTATCGCTTCAATTGCAGTAACCACTCGCAATTGACGAAACTTCGGAGCGAAGTACAGGTAGTTCATGAAGTAGCCAAACGCATTGGCCAGGAAAAGAATTACAACGACAAAACCGTCGTTAAATGCGCGTCCTGCGGCACCGGTGAACGTCCATGCTGAAAACTGTGTCATGAAGGCAGTTGCACCTACCATCCACCACAACATTTTGCCGCCCCCTCTGAAGTAGTCACTTGTGGATGTAGTGAACTTTCGGAACATCCATCCAATCGCAACTAAAAAGAAGAAGTAGGCAAGAACAACAAGCGTATCAATAGTCATTTTTCAGCCTTATTAGTTTAGTAATTAACCTGAGACTATAATATATCTTACCGCACTTTATTTGTAATACAATATTCTTTATATGTGATCGAGAATAGCTCGCTGGCATTTTTGACAAATTGCTGACAACAGCAAGAAAAATATGATCATCTAAAGCCTTGCTGGGTTATTGAAGATGGTTCCCCAAATTAAAAACCAAACAATATATAATACAAAAGGCGCTAATTAGCGCCTTTTGTTTAGAGTCATAACGAGCCTATCAACCTTAATCTACCGTCAGATCTTCCACAGACTCATCACTCTCGTTGATTGCAGGTTCATCTGGCTGCGGTTTTGGCAGTTCACCAAACCCCCGTAATCCTACAACATGCACATGTTCGTGGTCTTTAAAGACTTTACGAACCAGCTTGTAAGTTGTGCCCTTCTCCGGACTAATGTTTTCCGGTGCAGCGATAAGCAACTGCATGTCAAGCCTGTCACAGAGTTCAAACAGCGTCGAAATCGATTTTGCATCAAGTCGAGCCGCTTCATCAAGGAACAATAATCGACACGGTACGATATCCTTGCTTCTCAGTCTGCGAGACTCTTCTTCCCAGCTTTGTACGACCATCAGAAGAATCGACTGACCAGTACCAATTGCTTCACCCGTTGAAAGCGCACCTGATTCTGCCTGCAACCAGCCGTCAGAGCCACGGTTCACCTCGATGCTCAGCTCAAGGTAGTTACGGTAATCCAGCAGCTCTTCACCGAGAACCTGCGGAGAACGCTGACCAACATCAATATGCGGATTCACCCGCTGGAACAATTTTGCCATTGCTTCAGAGAAGGTTAACCTTGGGTTTTCAAACAGATCTTTATGCTGATCTTGCTGTTGAGCCAAACCACTCAGAAGCACCTCATGGCTTTCACGCACATTCACATTCAGGCGAACCCCTTTCACCTGACCAAAATGAATATTGGATAATCCCTGGTTCAGCATACGAATTCGGTTCTGCTCGCGCTGAATCGTCTTCTTGATAATGCTGGCAACAGATTCAGAACTGATAGCCAGACGGTTCTCACGCTGTGTCAGCTCTTCGGTTAGTCGAGCAAGCTCAACTTCCATTTCTTCTATCGCCTCTACAGGATCATCCGTCCGGATAATATCCTGACGAATACGCTCTTTCAGGTGCTGATACACGGAGATATAGAACAATACTTTACGCTCTGGATGAGTATTGTCTTCTGAAGCACGAAGCGCGTCACGAAGCATTTCATTGTCAGCGACAGCAAGACGCAAAGCACCTAAAGATTTATCGGACATTGAGCGAAGTTCATCTGCGCTCAGATACGCAAGCTCACGTTTATGCAGTCTGCGTTCAACATCGTTGTCCTTTGCCAGACGCAATACTGCACACCAACCTGCTTTTGCCAGAACGACGAAAGTACGTAATTCACGGTATTCTTTTTCAGCCTTCTTCGCCTTTTTCACCAGAGCTTTCATCTCAAGCTCGGTAGAGGTTATGGTTTTTTCGTACTCACTCTTACGAGTTCGTGAAGTTTGAAGACGCTGATACAGATCGTCTTTCCTGCTTACTGCTCTCTCTTCGGCTCCTCCATCAGCATGAACACCAAACTCCTGAAGTTCTATGCGAAATTCCTGAACCGTCTCGGATTTTGCCTGATGAGAGCTTTTTAGCGACGCCAACACCTGATTGTACTGACTCAGCTGCTCCTGATTCTGCTTAAGCACCTCTCTGGAGCGGCTACGAACACCTTCAGCGTTCACTAACTTAGCTTTTAACTGTTCACTTAACTCACTACTTTTATTCAACAGATCCACCGAATCTGAGTAAGCAAAGTAATGTCTTCGCTCATGCACATCTTCCAGAGTGAACAAGGTTGATTTCAGCTTTTGGAGTGCTTCATCAGCCACCTGATATTCTTGATTCAAAGCATCAAATTGCTCAGGGTCCGCTTCAAGTGCACCAATCAAACCTTCCAGTTCTTTAGCTGCTTTGCCATGGCGGGACACAAATACCTTCGCTTCCGAAAGCTGTTCCAGTTTCATACCTAGCTCTTCGAAGCGTTCAACCTGCGTTTCGTCTTCTATCAGTCTTATCTGAGGAGCCAGTTTGTCCAAAAGTGTTACAGCCTGACGGCTCAGCGCTATCTGTGACTTCTGTTGCTGATCTTTCTCTTCAAGCTCTCTTAGCTGGCGGTATGTTTGATTTCGGCTATCACGAAGTCGCAACAATTCAACCTCAGGGTTTGCCTCGAAAGCAATCTGAATATGGTTGGCAACAAAATCGTTAAAGCTCTGGTAAATACGTTGTAGCTTTTGAGAATCAAAAGCGGCTTTGGCATGCTTCTCAACAACGTCTTCACGCTCTTCTCGCAGAAGTTCTAATCTCTGCTCTCGCGCAGCACGGCCAAATAATGGGATGTCAGGAAAGCGCGAGTAACGCATCTGTCTTTCATTGAACTGCACACAAACCGCACCTTCCAGCTCTTCAGCATCGAATGAGCTGTCATCAAATGCGTCTACATCACCTTCAATGATATAAAGATCTTCAGGGCAATCATCCAGAGTAACCAGCTTCTCTTTAATACCCGTCAGATCAGAAACTACAATCGCATGACGCGCAGGACCATACATAGCGCTAAAGTAAGGCGCATCATCAATGGTGATATCGTCATAAATTTCTGACAGCAATACTCCACCAATAGAGTCCGCCAGTCCCTTCAGACGTGGATCATTGGCACCACCCGGAGAGGCAAGGCGTTCGATCTCTTGGTCCAGAGATTCGCGACGCTCAGCCAGCTTCTCTTTCTCAATCGACTGTTGTTTCTCACCTTCAAGCACTTGCTGCATTTGGCTCATTACAGCTTGACCGTTATCAAGCTCAGCACCGCTTTGCTCACGCAAATGTTCCAGAGCATCACTGGCTACAATCCAGCGTGGAGCGATAGATTCAAGATGCTCGATTTTGCCCTGAAACTGCTGCTCCCTCTGCTTAAGGTCACTACGAAGTTCGCGACTACTATCCTGTTCAGACTCGATTAGCTCGATGTTCGCTAGTTGACGTTCGCGTTCCTCTTCCAGTGTCAACTCTGTGGTAAGGGTTACGTTGTGCTGTTTCTGATATTGATTCGCTAACTCTTTGGCTTGACGTTGGTTATTTATGTCTCTTTCAAGGTCACGATATTGCGCACGCCACTGAGCTTCATTACCTAGTAGACTGTCTGCATTTCGTGCTTTTTCAATCGCTTCTTTCGCATGCTGAGAGGCATTGCTACGCTCAACACCAGAAACAATACTCTTGACCAGAGCGAGCCCCTCTTCAAACTGCTGTGCAGCTGCAGATGAGATATCCAGCTTATGCTTAAGAGCAAGCAGCGTTTCGGTTCGATCACGCTCTTCCGCTTTTAGCTGGTTAAGTGTTACCTGTACGTTCTCAGCAGAAAGTGCTTCGTCCTGAATCAACATTCGTGCTTTTTCCAATGCCTGCATCGCCTGTTGATACTGAAGCGCTCGGGTCTGTTGCACATCCAGAGCCTGCTGGTAATCAGCGAGCTGGGATTTAAGACTGTCTACCTCTTCCTCACTAACATAGGAACGCTCTTCTGCTTCAGCAACACGCTCTCTTGCTTCTTCAACAACCATTACTTGCTCTTCGAGCCTTTCATTCAGCTCTTCGAGATCTTCCTGATAACGTTCGATCTTCTCTTGCTGACGCAGTGCATTTTGTACTAGCTGCAGGTGGTCAGAAGCCGCCTGATAATCCTGCTCAAGGTCAGACTCTTGCTCTACCAGTTGCTCCAGTTCTTCCCGAATCCGTGTAACCAAAGCATTGCTTTCAATAAGCGACGAGCGCGAACCTAAGAGTTCTCCACGAATCGACAGTGCCTTGTCCAGCTTATTTCTGCGATCATTCGCATGGCGCATGTAGTCTGCCGCTACATAGTTAGTGGATTCCGTGATCAGATGTTTAAACAGGTCGCGGTCAGCCTGAGTGGTTTTGATCGCTTCCAGTGTCATTCGGTTTTCACGAAGTGCGGATTCCATATCCTGGAACGCTTTCTTCACCCCACCATTTTGAGGTAGAAGATAATCACGCAGAGAACGAGTGATCGCACTGGAAATACCACCATAAAGAGAAGCTTCAATCAGGCGGTAGAACTTAGAGCGGTCACTACTGTTACGCAGTTTCTTTGGAACCACACCAAATTCAAACATTTGAGAGTGATACTCCACTACTGAGTTGAATGCTTTATAGCTGACACCTTCAACTTCACTGGATATCTGTTTTACTTCATTCAGGTTCCGAACTCGGGCTTGCCCGTTCTCAAGCGCTTCGATCAAAATATCTGTCGGCTTGTATTGGCTTGGTAGCCCCTGAATGACAAAAGGCTTAATATCTACTTTTTTGTCACGACCCGCTACCTGTTGCAGCTTGACACCAAACAACAGTCGTTGTTTCTTTGAGTTTACAACATCCAGAGCCGCGTAACAGACTCCTGGTTGTAACTTACCGTACAAACCTTTATCACGAGACGCCTGCGAACTTCCTGCCTCAGTGGTATTTCGGAAATGAAGTAGGCTCTGATCTGGAATAAGCGCGGTGATAAACGCTGCCATGGTCGTAGACTTACCGGCACCATTACCACCAGAGAGTGTGGTCACCAAACCGTCGATATCAAATGTACGGGCAAAGAAACCGTTCCAGTTGATCATGGTAAGTGATTGATATTTACCTCTTTCAATCATGCTTGTTCTTCTCCGGCATCTTCACTAAACAATTCACTCTGAGTTGGCATTGGTTCTTCTTGCTTCTGCTGAACTACGGCCTCACCATCACGGATCAGGCGTAACTGAGCTTCACGGACATCATCACCCACACGCACATCGGCTCCAAAACGGAACACGGCTTCACTTATCTTAAACTTGCCTTCTTCACCTATGGAAATCACCATGCCCAGACGCTTAAGCCGGCGCAAAGAGGTTCTGACTTTCTCGAACAACTTCTCTTTATCCAGATCTGACCCTGTTGCACGGTTGGTCACCAGACGCATCAGTTTTGGTTCATCAGCAAGTGCGATCAACTCTTCATATAATTCCTGATTGGTGAAAATACCTTCGTGAGCAATTCGCTCTGGGCTCAGGTATAGGAAACAGAGTACTTTGCCCACCAACATATCCAGCTCAGATAAAACACTTCGTCCTATTAACGCTGTAGAACGTGGTCTCAGGTAGAAAAAACCCTCTGGGGCTTTAATAAGTTCAATATTGTAACGTTGATAAAAGTGCGAAAGTTCTGTATCAAAATCGCTTAAAAAAGCGTGGTTATCCAAATCCTCACTGGAAATATGACGTCCTGCACGCAGCATGCTATCAACGGCAGGGAAAAGAGGATTTGCAATGGCTTTTGCCAACTCTGTTGGCAAAAATTCATCAATATTTGTCAATGACATTTGCTTGTACCTTTGCACCAAAATTGTTAATTACTTGCCAGTCAGGTTGGATTGCCTGATAGTCTGACTCGGAGTAGCCCAGGCGTACAGCCTGATCGATAACAATTCTGGCTAAATCGAAATGGTGCGCTTCAGGGTGCTGAGCGAGGTAATCTTTCAGTATCAACCCTAAATCGATTGGTGTGCCGTTCGTCTTGTGAACGGTCAGCATCGCAGAGATGCGTTCGGTTAACTCATCATTAACCTGTTGGAATTCTTCATATTCTACTTCTGACGGTGCATGACCTGTTACTTCATCGTCCCGAAGTACCAACGCTTCATCACGCAGGTCAGTTAAGCGTTCTGCATCCGCATATGTGAGGTACCATGGGGCATCAAAGTACTCGTTCACCGACTGCCTTAGCCTTTGGCTAAAGGCTCGGTTTTTATCCATATCAATAGCGGTACGGATAAACTTATGTACGTGACGGTCGTAGCCAATCCATAGATCAATGGACTGTTGCCCCCAACTGATGAGTCGATCCAGTTTCATCTGCAGGTTAAACAGTATTTCACCAATGTAATCTAACTCATCACTACCGTAGATGGTTTCCTGAATATCAATAATCTGGGCCTGAATTTCGTCACCAGCTGCCTGCAGTGTGTCCTGCAACTCTCTCAGGGTGCCAGAAGTGGCCGATAGCAGGCTCTCACAGTTGTTAATGGCATCACGCCAGTCTTTATTCAGCAGATCAGCAATCTGCTGTTTCACTTCCTGCTGTTGTTCATCCATCACTCTCTGGTTAAGATCTATCTGGTCGAAAATTTCCGCCACAGAAAACTTCAAGACTGCGTATACATGTTTACGCCAATGGTTTTCGCTTCCACCTTCGCGTGCTGCTTCTGTCGCTTTTGCCATTTCGTCAGCAACCATAGAAAGCTGAATAGAGAGCTTTAGCTTAGAAAACTCTCTGTGACGAACATAGTAATCGGAAATACCGACAGCAAGAGGAGACAAGCGATAGATGCTTGCCCCTTCGTTCAATTCACTGGTAAAGCGACTTAGCAAACGTTGATTAACTAACTCGTTAATCGCGTTGTTTGCCCGAAAAGCAGACGCCTCACCAGTAGTGTTAAATTGCCGGGTGATGATCTTGAACGCATCGTGCAGTTCACCCTCACCCAGTTCCTCATCAAACCTTTCTTTGCCGAGCACTGCGATCGCGATAAGAAACGCAAGTCGCTCACTAGAAAGGTTGAGCGAGAAATCATGCTGTTGCACCCAGCCAACCATCTCATCGATGGTTTTGCCGGCCACAGCCTGAGTCAAATCACTCATTTTAAATCCTGTTGTTTTTCTTTGCCGTGTTCAGAGTGCCTTTCTGATTACACGGTTTTTCGGGCCCACACATGGATGTAGCGCCCAAGGGATAAGTACGGTTCCTGGCGACAAAGTCTTTTCTCTAGTTCGAGAACGTCTTCCGGCTCGTAGTCACCCATATACTGCATATTGCCAATATAATCATGAAAAGAGCGAATACCGGACTTCCCGCAAATCTCAAATCCCGCCTCTTCAATCCAGCGGTAAACTTCTTCTGGTTTTAACCCCTTTTGAGGCTGGAGTTTAAACCTTTTTCGATGAGGCATACCATCCAACACATGGGGGATATTTCCACAAATCACGTTTTTAAGAACCAATCCGTGGTGGTTATAGAACATGACAGAGGCAATGCCGTCTTTTTTTACCTGGCTCAGCACAATATCGAGGGCCACTTTAGGATCTGCCAGCCACTCCATAACGGCGTGAAACAGAACCATGTCGACACTTTCGCTTAAATGCTCGCCGATAGACTGAACAGGAGAGTGAATAAATTCGAAGGAAGAGGACAAGCCGTGCTTTCCGATATCTTCTTTAGCAAGCTGCAACATTTCCGAGGAGATGTCGCATAAAGAGATACGATGACCCGATTCTGCGATTTTCTGGGACATCTGTGCCAGTCCACCACCTGCATCGAGGATATGGAGCGTCCTTTCGTCAGCTTTGAGGGACGAAAGTGCTTGAGTTAAATCTTCCCACACAATCGTCTGCCTTATGGCTCCCTTATCGGAACCATAAATGTTTTTTGCGAATTTGTGTGCGATGTCGTCGAAATTACGATCTTCTGTCACGGCTATCTGGGTTATCATGTTCTATCGTGCCGCTTATTCTGTCATAGGAATATCAGGAATAAAGCGTTATGCTGTATTTTTACAGTTAAGTGATGATTTTTCGGACTATTGGATAATGTTTGAGCTGAAAAAAGTACTATCGTCTCTTGCGATGCCCCTACCCGCCTTGCTAATTATCGGATTTGTTGGCCTTGCACTGATTATGTTTTCGACCCGCCACCGTTTCGGGGTGTTGTTTGTATTTTTATCTTTAACCGGTATTTTTCTAGTCTCTTTCCAGCCTGTTTCAACCCAGCTACTGCTGCCCATGGAAAGAGAGTACATAGGTTATCTTCCACAAGAAAAGTCGGTGGATTACGTTATGGTACTCGGCAGCGGACACGTTGTTGATCATGAAATACCACCAACCTCAGAGCTCAGCCGTACTGCTCTGATGCGCCTGACCGAAGGGATTCGTATTCAAAGAATGTATCCCGGAGCTAAGCTAATTCTCTCTGGTTATGCGGCCGGAGCAGAAATGAGCCATGCGAAAATGCTGGCAAGAGTGGCGCTTGCACTGGGTGTTTCTAAAACCGATATCGTGTTGCTGGAAACCGCGAAAGATACCTGGGAAGAAGCAAGACAAGCCGCCGCCTTCGTCAAGCAAAACAATTTGGTCGTAGTGACCTCTGCTAGCCATATGACTCGTGCATTATCAGAGTTTCACGCTGCTGGCTTGAATCCAATACCTGCACCGACCAACTATCTCGCTCAAAAGGAAATCAAGCAAGCCTGGACAAAATACACACCTAGCGCCAGATACCTTGAGCAGAGCGAAAGATACTGGCATGAAAAACTCGGATTAATCTGGCAGGATATTCGCGATAACCTAATCTCCACTGAAGAGCTAGAATTACAAAGTTTTGGAAAAACCGAGTAAATCGCAAGTGTATACAAACTAATAAGGCCGGCATAATTAGCCGGCCTTATTATTTTGAATGATTTTCTATTTTGAACTGCTTTCCGAAAATATTAGTCACCTGCGAACATATAGCCTTCACCATGCACAGTGACAAATATTTGAGGGTTCTTTGGATCATATTCCATTTTCGCTCGCATACGTCGAATAAGAACATCAATTGTTCGGTCGTTTGGAGCGTCAACTCTGTGACTTATCATGTTGATGATTCTTTCACGACTTAATACTGTATTCGGATAAGAAGAAAGAGCCACAAGCAGCTCATATTCGGCTTTCGTCAATTTAACCGGCTCACCATCACGAGTTAGTGCTCTTCTCTGAATATCAAACGTCCAGTCACCGAAATAGATAACATTTCCATCATCTTCATCAGAATCGTTATTTCCACCGCCTGTACGTACAAGAGAAATACGCCACAATAAGTTTTTGACACGAACCAGCAATTCTCTGAGTTCAAATGGTTTTGTAACGTAATCATCCGCCCCCATTTCCAGACCAACAATTTTATCTATGCTGTCTGTTCTGCCTGTGACTAAAATAATTCCGATATCTGATTGGCTGCGTAGTTCACGAGTTAACATCAAGCCGTCTTCACCTGGTAAATTAATGTCTAACATCACCAGATCAATATTCTCTTCAGCTAGAATCTCTCTCATCTGCTCGCCACTCTCCGCTTCGCTTACTGAATATCCTTCACTCTGAAAATACCCAACCAGCTTGCTTCGTGTAACAACATCATCTTCAACTACTAATACGTGACTACTCATGTCTACCACTTCACTCTGCCGAAAATTTCGATCAACAATTTTATCAATATGCCGACCGTATTTTATTCATAACTTTTCATAATTCTAGCGAATAATAGGAATTCTGCCCAAAAGTTCGGAATTTATTGACCCAACGCAACTCTCTGACTTGCGGTTAATTTTCCTTAATAAACTGTCATTTTTTTTCATTTCAATAGTTAGTTTTATTAATATTTTTTGTTTACACTTATAGGAAATAACTATGTCTCAGGAACCCTGCAATGGAAGAAACAAAAGCATTTAACGAAAAGCGCGCTGAAATTTACTGGTGGCTTTCAAGCCTGTTCGCTAAAGAGCTGACAGAACAAGAACTCGAAGCTTACCAATCTACCGAAATCCGATCTTTTCTGACCGGGCTAGGTGAAAACGAAGCACTTAAAGAATCGATTGATAAAGTTGTCGATGCTTTAAACCGACTACAAACACGTGAAGATGCCCAGCTAGAATTGGCTGCGGATTTCTGCGAGCTGTTTTTAACATCAGATAAAAATGCCGCACTGCCCTATGCTTCTATGTATATTGGAGAGTCAGGATTACTTAATGATAAACCGGCTCAGGAAATGGCTGCTCTGATGGAAGAAAAAGGCATCGCCATCAAAGAAGGCTTGAATGAACCAGCCGATCATATAGCGCTAGAGCTGGATTTCCTGGGCAACATGATTATTCGCTCTAACGAGTTAGAAAAACTTGAGCATATTGAAGAGGCCTTATTGGACCAGAAAGCATTTATCGAAAAATATATGCTAAGTTGGTTCCCTCAATTTAAAGATAAGTGCGTTCAACATGATGATTTCGGTTTCTATGCAGGTATCGCGGCTCTTCTTGTAGACTTCTGTCAGCTAGATTGCTCTTACCTTGCTGGTGAGTAAATAATAATATTTGTGACAACGCCCTATATAAGGGCGTTGTTTCTGTTTGCATTTACGTCTAAAATCAGGCCGCAATCGATAAAATTATGAATATTTCTGTAAACCGCTTTTTCAAGCGGTTTTTTGTGTTTTATCACAAACAGAGAAACTGCTGATAAACTTATTTATAGTAGAAGAAAAAACAGCAGTTCAGATAGGACAAATATATGGCCACTATTAAAGATGTCGCACGCTTAGCCGGTGTTTCAACCACAACAGTATCTCATGTTATTAATAAGACTCGCTTTGTTGCTGAAGCTACTCAAGAAAGAGTAATGGAGGCGGTAAAAGAGTTAAATTACGCCCCAAGTGCTGTGGCCCGAAGTCTGAAATGCAATACAACCCGAACAGTAGGTATGTTGGTGACACAGTCAACAAACCCGTTTCTGGCAGAAGTCATCGACGGCTTCGAGAGTTACTGTTACAGGCAGGGTTACACACTCATCCTGTGTAACACAGGCGGTATCTATGAAAAGCAACGAGACTACGTTCGATTCCTTGCAGAAAAGCGTGTAGACGGCATCTTTGTACTTTGCTCTGATTTGACAACTGAGCTACAGGAAATGCTGGAGAGCCATACTGACATCCCTAAAGTGATCATGGACTGGGGTGATTGGGAAAATCAGTCAGATAAAATCATTGATAACTCTGAAGAAGGTGGGTATCTGGCGACCAAATACTTACTTGAACGTGGGCACGAAAAAATCTTCTGCCTGTCAGGACACCTGGACAAAACACTTTGTATTGAACGTATCGAAGGCTACAAACGCGCACTACAAGAGTTCGATATCGAGTTCAATCAAGAGAATATTCTTGAAGGTAACTTTGAGTGTGACATGGCCGTTGAAGCTGCGGATAGAATTCTTGAGCTCGATGAAAAACCAACAGCTGTATTCTGCTTCAATGACATCATGGCTCTAGGCCTGATGAGCCGTCTACAGGAGAAAGGAATGCGAATCCCTGAAGACATCTCTGTTATTGGATATGACAATATTGACCTAGCAGCTTATTTCTCGCCACCATTGACCACTGTTCACCAGCCAAAACGACGTGTTGGTAAAACAGCGTTCGAAATTCTGCTGGAAAGAATCAAAAACAAAGAGCACGAACGTCGCGTTTTTGAGATGCACCCGGAAATCATCTCACGTAAGAGCGTTAAAGAGCTAAACTAGTCTGATAAACTATTAAAGCTTGCGGCTACTAACTACTATTGAGTGGTTAGTAGTACACAATCATTTGTATATCATACGGCATAAGATTTGGAACCAATATCACACCGGATAATTTAATCCGTGATCTTTATCCAAATCACGCCTATATTTATAACGTCACGACCAGGGCAAACCATTCGAAAGAATGGGACGCAAAGCCACCGGCCTTAATCTGAAGAGGTATCGTATTGATATTTCTATACTCAGAATGGCAGCGGGGCTGCCGAAGGCAAATTAGCAACGTAGAGCAGATACTTTACGAGTTTCTGACAACAGATCACACAGATTTGCTAATTTCTCGGTATCAAATTGGTTGAAGCAATTTTTAACCCGAGACAGACGCAATGGATAAACCAGTACTAAAAGACTCATTGAAACTTTTCGAGCAATTTGGCCAAGTCAAATCTCGGTCTATGTTCGGTGGGTTTGGCATTTTCGTAGACGAAGCAATGTTTGCTCTCGTCGTTAATGACTCTCTTCATATTCGTTCTAGCGACTCCACTATCGAAGAGTTTAAATCATCCGGTTATGAACCTTACGTTTATAAAAAACGTGGGTTCCCTGTGGTTACCAAGTACTTCGCACTACCTGACAACATTTGGGAAAACACGGACGATATTCTTACTCTCGCAAAACACGCTCTAGAGCTAGCTAAAGAAGAAAAAGCGGTTCAGGCAGAAGAGAAACCGACTCGCCTTAAAGATCTACCTAACCTTAGGCTTGGTACAGAACGCATGCTTAAGAAAGCAGGTATCGCTTCTGTTTCAGACCTGAAGCAAGCAGGTTCTGTAGGCGCTTACAAAGCGATTAAAGAGACCAACTCCGGAGTTAGCCTGGAACTGCTGTGGGCTCTCGAAGGCGCACTAAACGGCACTCACTGGTCGGTGATATCGAAGGAACGACGCGAAGAGTTAATAAAACGACTCGACTAAGCTTTATCAAGATATTTCAATTAAAAACCGCTTTGAATCTCATAGCGGTTTTTTTGTATTTAAAATTCTTTGTGAAGTGTGAAATTATTTTCTTACTGAGCCTGTCTTATACTGTAACTACATGACTATCGGATATTTTAATATGAACAAAAAGCTGATTATCGGAATTCTGCTTGTTGCTACTATCGTGATTCTTGCGACGCAATTTGGACAGTATCTGACATTAGAAAATGCGAAAGCACAACAAGCTGCGTTAACCAGCACAATTAACGATAACAAACTGGTTTCTGCTCTAATCTACTTCTTTGCCTATGTGCTCATTACAGCTTTCTCCATTCCGGGAGCTGCTGTGGTTACCTTACTTGGTGCTGCCCTATTTGGTTTTTCTCTAAGTCTCTTGTTAGTTTCATTTGCTAGCTCGATAGGCGCGACGCTGGCATTCCTAAGTAGCCGTTACCTTTTACGTGACTGGGTACAAAGTAAATTTGGTTCAAAACTCAATGCGATTAACCAGGGCGTTGAAAAGGATGGTGCGTTTTACCTTTTCTCATTGAGATTAATCCCTGTGTTTCCGTTTTTCCTTATAAACTTACTTATGGGTCTGACACCAATATCAACTCTGAGATTCTATCTGGTAAGTCAGCTAGGCATGCTTCCAGGAACCATGGTTTACCTGAACGCAGGTACGCAATTAGCAACAATTGATAGCCTGTCGGGTATCGTGTCGCCTAATGTTCTGCTCTCATTTGCTCTATTAGGTTTGTTCCCTATTATCGCGAAGTGGGTAATGGGAAAAATAAAACCAGCCAAACAACCACAAAACAGTTAGTGGCCGATGAAAATATATAGCGCTAAGAACCCTACAGAAGCTCACATTGTCAGTGAGCTTCTGAAAAGTGAAAACATACCTGCTGAAGTACGCGGAGAAGGCATATTTGGGTTAAAAGGAGAGCTGCCTTTAACCGATGACACTGACCCCTACGTTTGGATTTCCGATACTTCACAAGCAGATGAAGCACATGAAATTGTTAACTCTTTTAAGCAACAATCTTTGAATACAGATACAGAATGGAGCTGCCAACAATGTGGCGAAAAGAATGAAGGACAGTTTGGAGCTTGTTGGCAATGTGGCCAGGAAGCCCCTTAACTCATTAAACACGTCATAGTTAGTGACTAACTGCTTTAATAAACTCTATAGACTTTTGATTAAACTCATCTGGGCGCTCAACGTTACATACATGTCCGCAGTCTGGGATCTCACATAGATAGCTTTGACGATGTGCCTTAATCATCTCTTTGACCGGCTGAATAAACATATAATCCTTTTCACCCATCAGATAGAGGGTTGGAATAGGAAGCTCTCTGTCTTTAAAGTAGCGCATCAGAGGATTCACATCTGCGGCCATCACAAACCAGCGTTTAAACTCTTTCTGGCAAAGCTTCTTAGCTTCTCTGACAAACAGGTGCCGCGATTCCCTTTGGCTCCGCTGTGGCATTACAATGTATGCAAAAAGTTTATACAGCCACATGTAAGGCACTATATGCTTACTAAAGTGCCCTAGCTTAACCAGAACCTGAGAACGTGCGTTTAAGCGCGTTACAGCCCCACCAAGGACCATCGAGCTTACTCTGTCGGTCGACAGTTCCGCAATATTTCTAACAATAATGGTTCCCAGAGACATTCCCACAAAATGGGCAGATTGAATTTTCAGATGATCAAGCACCTTAAGGACATCAACTGTTACTTCTTTAAAAGTGTATCTGCTAGAGATGATATCTTTTATAAATTCTGAGGAGCGGCCATGTCCACGCAAATCAACTAGCAGTAGATTAAAGTGTTCTTTGTAGGCTTTTATCTGTTTAAACCAGATCGAGGAACTACCACCAGCGCCATGCACAAAAACGACCCACTCCTTGCTGGTGGGATGAATATACGTTTTGTGAAAAAGCAAAGTCTCTGACATGTTCTCTTTTACTGTAATGTTTTTTTATCCACAGGGGCTGTGAGCTTACCACAACTATAGCTGGTATACGGCATTCTATATAATAAATACTACAAAGATTAGCGTACGGTTCAATAATTTAATGCATTCAACTTGGTACATTTTCGATATCAAGTTTGCGTAGTTCGGTACATTTCGACATATTTTTCAGCAGAGCACTTCCAGCTAAAGTCTTGTTCCATAGCACGTTTTTGCACTCTGAGCATCTCATCCCTACTCTGGTAATAGTAAATAACAGCCCGTTGCAGTTTCATCAGTAAATCTTTTGCGATTGGGTAGTGAAAGCTAAATCCGGTCGCTCGATCCGGGTGGACATCGATATCGATAACCGTATCTTTTAAACCGCCCACCTCTCTGACAATAGGTAAGGTGCCATAAGCCATACTATATATTTGACTGAGCCCACAAGCTTCGTATTCTGACGGCATCAGGAAGAAGTCAGAGCCAGCCTCAACAATATGGGCTAACCGATTACTATAAGCCTCAACAAAACAGAACTTTTCATTGTGATGACGCTCTACGTCTCTCAGGCTCTGCGCAATGTTGGAATCTCCGGTACCCAGTATGATAAGGCGCACATCGTTGGCAAGAAAATGCTCGAGTATCGGTAGGATATAGCCAAAGCCTTTTTGATGGCTAAGTCGACAAACCATACCAAAGACAGGACCATCATTCTCTTTCAATCCCGCTTCTTCTAACAGTAACTTGCGAGCAGCATGCTTACCTTTTTGCATGCTATCGGTATCATTTGAATAAGTTAAAGGCAGATAGCTATCTGTTCTTGGGTTCCATTCACTGTAATCACATCCATTTAGTATGCCTGAAAGATCGTCGGCCCTTTTGTTGAACTCCTCTGCCAATCCATGGGAACCTAAATGTGTCCTGAGCTCCAAAGCATAGTTCGGACTAACCGCATTGATTTTGTCAGCGTAAACAAGTCCGGCTTTGAGCATTCCAACATGTGTTGGGCTGACTAAGGCCTTTTCTCCTTCGCACTTTAATTCGGGTATGACTTCTAACTCTTTAAGAGGAAATACACCCTGAAATATTGCATTGTGAACGGTCAAAACGCTTTTTACGTGGCTCAACTCATGATGATTTTTATATCGGGACTTGAGAAGGAACGGAATCAAACCTGTATGCCAGTCGTTTGCATGTACAATGTCTGGAGTGATACCCAGTTTAGGTATGGCATCTAGCACTGCTGCAGAGAAAAATGCGAATCGCTCTCCATTATCGGTATATGCAATATTGTTTTCTGCGTACAGCTCGTCTCTGTCATAGTATTGAGGAGCTTCAATGAGATAAACAGGCACTTCTTCCAGGAACTGTTTTTTTATTTTGTAAGGTGTATGAGGCCAGTAGTCTAGATGTGTAGAAAGTATCTCTTCTGATTCCTGATACCCTAGCGTTTTGCTATAGCCCGGGAGGAAAATACTGAGTTCATGACCAAGCTCAGCTAGTGCCTTAGGAAGCGCCCTCGCAACATCAGCTAAACCGCCACTCTTAATTAATCCCTGTACTTCTGTAACTGCAAAACAGATTTTAAACTTCAACATCTACAACCGACTTCCAGCATTCTACTACTACACAATAATGATAAAAGTATCACTTCTTCACGCATTAAGCTCTGAATACTCTCTAATTAACTCCCCCTGTGCAATATTTACATGCTTATCTTTGATCGCCCCCTTGCTTTTCCTTCTGAGCACTTACAATTGGACGCCAAGATGAAAACAAAACGGGCAGCGATATCGCTGCCCGTTTTATTTCCGATTAAAGCTTACTTAGCCTTTGGCTTTTTACGCTTATCAGTGATTTCCCACTTGCCATCTACGTATAAACCAGTCCAACCAGAAGGTTTACCATCGATTTCCGTACGAACATAGTTCTCTTTTGCCTTTCGGCTGAATCGAACGACTGTCGGACGTCCATCCGGATCTTCTGTCGGAGCTTCTGTCAGATAGTGGAACTTCGGTGAGATTCGATCTTTAAACCTAACCAGTTCCGATACCAATGGTGCTCGCGTTTCACGTGATTTAGGGAACGTGCTCGCAGCAAGGAACAGACCGGATGCACCATCGCGAAGTACAAAGTATGCTTCTGAATTCTCACACGGTAGTTCTGGCAGGTGAACAGGATCTTCCTTAGGAGGAGCCACTTCACCATTTTTCAGAATCTTACGAGTGTTCTTACAGGTTTCGCTGGTACAGTCCATATACTTACCAAAACGACCGTTTTTCAGAACCATATCCGAGCCACACTTGTCACACTCAACAACCGGGCCATCGTAACCTTTAACTTTGAACTCACCGTGCTCAACCACATAGCCTTCACAGTTAGGGTTGTTACCACAAACATGAAGTTTACGCTTATCATCAATCAAGTAAGCGTCCATCGCTGTTTCACAGATAGGACAACGCTTTTTGGCACGAAGCGCGGCAGTTTCAACGTCTTCTTCCAGAACGTTGATTATGCCTTCTTCATCACCTAAGTTGATGGTTGTCTTACAACGCTCTCTTGGTGGAAGTGCGTAGCCGGAACAGCCAAGAAAGACACCTGTAGACGCAGTACGAATACCCATAGGGCGACTACATGTCGGACATTCAATATCCGTCTCGACAATGTGGTTCGGCTTCATACCGCCTTCATCTTCACCAAGCTCTGCTTTATCAAGGTTGCCAGTAAAGTCTGTAAAGAAGTCATCCAGAACCCCTTTCCAGCTAGCATCGCCTTCAGCGATCTGGTCAAGTTTCTGCTCCATACGAGCAGTGAAGTCGTAATCCATCAGGTCGTTAAAGCTGTCATCGAGACGATCCGTTACGATCTCACCCATCTTTTCAGCGTAGAAACGACGCTGGTCAACTTTTACATAGCCACGATCCTGAATCGTAGAAATGATAGAAGCGTAGGTTGAAGGACGGCCAATGCCACGCTTCTCAAGTTCTTTAACCAATGCAGCTTCAGTAAAGCGTGCTGGTGGCTTAGTAAAGTGCTGCTTAGGATCAAGCGTTTGCAGAGCCAGTTTGTCACCAACCTGTACTGCAGGAAGTATCTGATCTTCATTCTTACCAACCGGACGCTGTACTCGAGTCCAGCCGTCAAATTTAAGAATTCGACCCTTCGCTTTCAGGGTATATTCTGCTGCTTTTACACTCACTGTAGTGGAATCGTATTTCGCTGGCGTCATCTGACACGCCACAAACTGATTCCAGATTAGTGCATAAAGCCTGTGTGCGTCCGTATCCATGCCTTGAAGGTCATCAGCCAGCACATCTACACTTGAAGGACGAATCGCTTCGTGAGCCTCTTGTGCGCCCGCTTTGCTACCGTAAAGGTTAGGTTTAGCCGGAAGATACTTATCACCAAACTCAGACGTGATGTAACCACGAACTGAATCTACCGCCTCTGCACTTAAGTTAGTGGAGTCGGTACGCATATAAGTAATGTAACCCGCTTCATACAGACGCTGGGCCAACATCATGGTCTTTTTAACACCAAAGCCAAGACGTGTACTTGCTGCCTGCTGTAGCGTTGATGTGATATACGGTGCTGATGGTTTGCTGCTTGTTGGACGGTCTTCGCGTTTACAAACTTCGTATTCTGCATTCTCCAGCACAGACATCGCTGCTTTGGTTTCGGTTTCGTTAACCGGTTTAAAAGCAGTGCCATCTTTTTGTGCTACCAGCAGACGGAAATCGGTTTTATCCTGAGTTTTGGTATCTGCATGGATATCCCAGAACTCTTCAGGGATAAATGCATTGATTTCACGCTCACGCTCTACCAGTAACTTAACCGCTACCGACTGTACTCGGCCTGCAGACAAGCCACGCGCGACTTTTTTCCAAAGTAGTGGTGAAACCATAAAGCCAACAACACGGTCGAGGAAACGACGTGCCTGCTGAGCATTAACACCATCCATATTCAGTTCTCCAGGTTTCTGGAAAGCCTGTTGGATAGCATTCTTTGTGATTTCATTAAAAACTACACGCTTGTATCGTTCTTCATCGCCACCGATGATCTCACGAAGGTGCCAAGCGATAGCCTCTCCTTCGCGGTCCAAATCGGTTGCGAGATAAACGTTGTCTGCGTCTTTAGCCAACTTCTGAAGTTCAGCAACTACTTTTTCTTTACCTGGAAGGATCTGGTAGTTTGCTTCCCAGTCATCAAATGGGTTAATACCCATTTTTTTGATTAGCGCAGTTTTCTCTTTTTCTTTCTTGATACGAGCCTTCTCTTCCGGACTCATACCCTTAGTTGAAATCGCCGCAGCCTTCTGACCGCTACTCTGACCCGCAGTAGGTAGATCACGTACGTGACCCACACTAGATTTAACTACGTAGTCTTTACCAAGGTACTTGTTAATGGTTTTGGCCTTGGCTGGCGACTCCACTATAACGAGTGATTTACCCATTTGACTTAAGTGTCCTCAATCTTGCGATGGGTGTATTACACTCCACCCTTGATACATTGCTTCTTTTTTTAATATTGAGCGAGATTAATCCGAGGTCAACCTGTTTTTTAAATTAAAGTTTTGATTGGCTGACTTATCACCGCTATTTTTCCGTATTAGGCGTATACTCAAGTAACCTTAAGATGCAGCGTTAAACTCTGCATTTTGAGGTCACTCGAACATAAGCCGCACATATTAATCACGCTGACTCATAAACGCATAACTGCTCTGCTGGTATTTCTGGTGCAGGTCACAAAACGCTGTCCCGCACTGACTGCATAAAAAGTTGAAAATTCGCTTTTTAGGAATAAACTGTCCGGCATTATTAAAGTGTAGGTAATCGAAATGAGCGAAAGAAAAACCATCTCAGAATTTGAACTTCTTCTGATAGCGAATCAGATAATCCTGGAACACGAAGACTATATAGAGGGAATGAGAGCGGAAACCGTCGAAGAAAAAGACGACGTTTTAGTATTTAAAGGAAACTACTTCCTTGACGACAATGGTTTGCCGACACCAAAAACCACCGCCGTATTTAATATGTTTAAGTATCTGGCACACCACCTATCGAAAGAGTTTACTCTGGAAAGCTAAGTACAATGTGCTAAAGGCTGTGGGAACAAGCCCCCAAGTTTCCGTCATTCAGGAATGACAGCTATACAAAAAAGAGTTCCCGAAGGAACTCTTTTTAAATCAACAACTACTTACTCAGACCTTTCAGCTTGTCGAAGTAATCCGGGAAGGTTTTCGACGTGCACTTAGGGTCGTTGATTGTCACTGGCGTATCGCTTAATGCTACCAGAGAGAAACACATCGCCATACGGTGATCATCGTAAGTATCAATGGCGGCATGTTTTAGCTCTTTAGTCGGAGTGACAATAATGTAGTCCTCACCCTCTTCCACTTCAGCGCCAACCTTGCGAAGTTCCGTTGCCATTGCAGCAAGACGATCCGTCTCCTTCACCCGCCAGTTGTATACATTACGAATCGCCGTGGTACCTTCAGCAAACAGGGCAGCCGTAGCAATCGTCATCGCTGCATCCGGGATATGGTTAAAGTCCATATCAATCGCTTTTAGCTCACCACGGCGAGAGATAACGTAGTCATCACCCCATTCAATTTCAGCACCCATTTTTTCCAGTGCATCAGCGAATTGAACATCACCCTGAATACTGTTTTTACCAATACCCGTTACTTTGATCTCACCGCCTTTAATTGCTGCAGCAGCAAGGAAGTAAGATGCTGATGACGCATCACCTTCAACAAGGAAATCACCCGGAGCAACATAGCTTTGTCCCGTTGGGATAACAAACTCAGCGTAGTCGTTGTTGATAACGTCAACGCCAAACTGTTTCATGATGTGCAGTGTAATATCGATGTATGGTTTAGAGACCAGTTCACCTTCGATTTTGATCTTCACTTCGCCTTCAGCAAGCGGAGCGGACATCAAGAAGGCCGTTAGGAACTGGCTAGAGATAGAACCGTCGATAGATACCGTACCTGATTTCAGGCCTGTACCTCTGATTTTAAGCGGTGGATAGTTTTCGTTTTCCAGATACTCGACATCTGCACCCGCATCTCTTAGAGCAGCCACAAGGTGTCCTATTGGACGCTCCTTCATGCGCGGTTCACCGGTAAGCACGTACTCACCTTCACCCAAACAAAGCGCAGCTGCCAGCGGTCTCATTGCCGTACCAGCGTTACCGAGAAATAGCTCCAGAGCTTCTTGCGCAGCAAATGGCTTACCTAAACCATTCACTTCACATACTGTTTTGTCTTCAGACAGTTGATAAGAAACACCAAGCTTGGTTAATGCATTAAGCATATGACGAATATCGTCACTATCGAGTAGGTTCGTCAGGCGAGTCGTCCCTTTCGCCAAAGCGGCCAGCAAAAGCGCACGATTGGATACACTTTTCGAACCCGGAAGATTGATTTCACCATTAACCTGATGAATCGGTTGTAACGTTAAGCTTTCCATTTAAAACTTATTATCCTTGAGGTGCTCGCTAGGTAGGTTTGGTTGCGCGAGCCTTTTAATTCTTCGTACATGCAGACTAACTAAAAATAATAGCTAAGGCTAGTGCTAATCCTGATTCCCTTAATAGGTGCTCTTTGGTATATACTGATTAGAGCTGTTAAAAAATAAGTTGTTACTGCTTTTCTATGACCATCTATCTACCAGAATTAGACTCCTACTCTCTCGCTTTCCCTGCTGCTAATGACGCACTAAAGGATCCTAATGGCCTGCTGGCGATGGGTGGAGACTTAAGACCAGAAAGGTTACTGGCAGCGTATAATCAGGGAATATTCCCTTGGTATAGCCCTCATGAACCCATTTTATGGTGGAGTCCCTCTCCCAGAGCGGTATTACAACCAAGTACTTTCAGACCATCCCGAAGCCTGAAACGATACTTTAGAAAATTTGGATATAAGGTCAGTATCAATAAGGCTACCAAAGAAGTAATTAGGCTGTGTGCAGACTTAAGGCCCGAAGAAGAAACCTGGATTGGACCTGACATGCTCTCTGCTTACCAAAAACTGAGTGAGTTAGGCCAATGTCATTCCATTGAAGTCTGGGAAGACGAAAAGCTAATTGGTGGCATGTATGGCATTGCTGTAGGCGCTATCTTCTGTGGTGAATCCATGTTTAGTAAAAAAAGTAACGCGTCTAAAATTGCGTTATGGAAGTTCTGTGAACACTTCACCGCTTGTGGTGGCGAACTGCTAGACTGTCAGATATTAAACCCACACACGGAATCTTTAGGTGCCACAGAAGTATCGCGACAGGCGTATCTTGAACATCTGGGTAACTTTAAAGATAAAACCATTGATTCAAAGTGTTTTAATACTCAGTGGTTAACGGAGGTTGAGGAGACAAATCATGATTCCTGAGACCCAGCAGATAAAAATCGGACTATCGACAACCAACCCTTGCAACTATCTTGAGCGAGAAGAGGAGAGAGTAGCGGTTGCTCTGGACCAGGCGATTCACTGTAATCAAGGCTATGAGCTTCTTCTTGCAAACGGTTTTAGGCGTAGTGGTGGAACTATCTATACACCTCACTGCCCTTCTTGCAATAAGTGCCAGGCCATACGGTTGTCTATTTCGGATCTCCAGTTAACAAAAAGTCAAAAGCGACTCGTCAGTAAAGCATCTCATCTTCGTTGGGAGCTGAAAAATGAAATGGACGAGAACTGGTTCGATCTTTACAGCGATTACATCACCAAGCGACATAGCACTGGTTCTATGTACCCACCTAAAAAAGATGAATTTTTCCAGTTTGCTACCTGTGAATGGCTAAACACTCAATTTTTGCATGTTTATGATGCTGATAAGCTGATATTAATTGCGATTACTGATGTGATGGACAAATGTGCCAGCGCCTTCTATACATTTTTCGACCCTGATTATCCGCTCTCCCTTGGTACACTTGGCGTTCTGTATCAAACAGCTTATTGTAAACAGACAGCAAAACAGTGGCTTTATCTTGGGTACCAAATCGACGAATGCGCTGCGATGAACTACAAAGTACGCTTTCATCGTCATCAAAGGCTAGTAAATCACCGTTGGCAAGGGTAGAATACGCCCCAACTTTTATTTTATTCCCGTTTAACGGAGTTTATTCCGTTAACTATTGCCAAATTTCTAAAGAGGATTAAATGGCTAAAGAAGACGTAATTGAAATGCAAGGCACTGTCCTTGATACTCTGCCAAACACAATGTTCCGCGTTGAACTAGAAAACGGCCACGTAGTAACTGCACACATCTCAGGTAAGATGCGTAAGAACTACATCCGTATTCTTACTGGTGACAAAGTAACTGTAGAGATGACTCCATACGACCTTTCTAAAGGCCGCATCGTCTTCCGTGCTCGTTAATCTATAAAAGATTCTCTGAACACAAAAAAACGGAGCTATATGCTCCGTTTTTTATTGCTTTCAATAGTCAGTAAGGACATTTGCAGGATGTACTCTATTCCATGAACCGCCCTATACTAGGTTCGGATGTTACTCTCCACTTTCGAGATGGCATGTTCATTACATAGAGCACAACCAGCAAACATCAAAAGCTCGCCATGTACACTCGCTTGTAGTGATTAATGAACGGCTTCTTCCTCTGCATTGAGGTAGTGAAACTCTAGTTCATCTTTGCCAAGATCGACCTTCACAGTACCGCCATTAACTAAAGAACCAAACAGCAACTCGTTAGCAAGTGGCTTCTTAACACTCTCCTGAATCACACGGCCCATTGGACGTGCCCCCATAGACTTGTCATAGCCTTTCTTAGCTAACCAATGACGAGCGTCTTCTGAAACCTCCAGAGACACGCCACGTGCATCCAACTGCGCTTGTAGTTCAACAATGAACTTATCCACGACCTGATGAATAACCTGCTCATCCAGACTGTTAAACCAGATGATGTTGTCCAGACGGTTTCTAAACTCTGGTGTAAACACCTTCTTGATTTCAGACATCGCGTCGTGGCTGTGATCCTGCTGAATCAGACCAATCGACTTCTTAACGGTTTCTGCCACACCAGCGTTGGTGGTCATAACCAGAATTACGTTTCGGAAGTCAGCTTTGCGACCATTGTTGTCTGTTAGCGTACCGTTATCCATTACCTGTAGAAGCAGGTTAAAGATATCTGGATGCGCTTTTTCAATCTCATCTAGTAGTACAACTGCGTGTGGATGTTTGATAACAGCATCGGTTAATAAGCCACCCTGATCGTAACCAACATAACCTGGAGGAGCACCGATTAAACGGCTCACAGAGTGACGCTCTCCATACTCAGACATATCAAAGCGCAAGAGCTCGATACCCATAAGTTTAGCTAACTGCACGGTAACTTCTGTTTTACCGACGCCCGTTGGACCCGCAAATAGGAATGAACCAACTGGCTTATTCTCTTCACCTAGTCCGGCACGAGTCAGCTTGATCGCCTCTGACAATGCATCAATGGCATCGTCCTGCCCAAACACCAGCATCTTCATCTTGTCATCAAGAGACTTAAGTACATCTTTATCTGAAGACGAGACCGATTTTTCAGGAATTCGCGCCATCTTAGCTACCATAGCTTCGATATCACCAACACCAACGGTTTTCTTACGCTTGCTCGCAGGAGCCAGACGGCTTCTGGCACCGGCTTCATCTATTACATCAATCGCCTTATCAGGAAGGTGTCTCTCGTTGATGTACTTAGCGGATAGCTCTACTGCGGCACGCAATGCCTTGTTGGTATAGCGCACTTCGTGGTGAGCTTCATACTTAGGCTTAAGACCGATAAGGATCTTAGTGGTGTCATCCAGAGATGGCTCAACAACGTCAATCTTCTGGAAACGACGAGACAATGCTCTCTCCTTCTCGAAGATATTGCTGTATTCCTGGTATGTGGTCGAACCGATACAACGAAGTTTACCGCTACTTAGCAATGGTTTGATAAGGTTTGCCGCATCAACTTGTCCACCAGACGCAGCACCCGCACCGATGATGGTATGAATTTCATCGATAAACAGAATCGCATCTTCTTCTTTCTCTAATTGCTTAAGAATCGCCTTGAATCGCTTCTCAAAGTCACCACGATATTTTGTACCGGCAAGCAGTGAGCCAATATCCAGAGAATAAATCACGCTGCTCTTGATAACTTCCGGTACCTGACCTTCAACAATTCTCCAGGCCAAACCCTCAGCGATGGCTGTTTTACCTACACCTGCCTCACCAACTAGAAGTGGGTTGTTCTTTCTACGACGGCAAAGTACCTGAATCGTGCGCTCAAGCTCTTTATCACGGCCAATTAGCGGGTCAATATGGCCTTGTTTCGCTACCTGGTTTAGATTGGTTGCAAAGCTTTCAAGGCGCTCTTCTGCCGGAACGTCTTCTGGTGTATTTTCGTTTCCAAATACATCGGAAGATGAGTCTTCTTCATCACTGTTAGAAGCCTTAGTGATACCGTGAGAAATATAGTTAACAATATCCAAGCGGCTAATATCGTGCTTCTTAAGAAGGTAAGCGGCATGAGATTCTTGTTCACTAAAAATAGCGACAAGAACGTTGGCTCCGGAAACTTCATTGCGGCCGGAAGACTGCACATGAAAGACCGCGCGTTGTAAAACTCGCTGGAAGCTCAATGTTGGCTGAGTTTCTCTTGTTTCGTCGTTTTCAGGAATAAGTGGGGTGGTTTGATCGATAAAAGTATCGAGTTCTGTTTTTAGGGTTTCGACATCAGCATTGCATGCTTTTAGTGTGTCTCTCGCAGCCTGATTGTCCAGAAGTGCTAACAACAAATGCTCAACCGTCATAAACTCGTGTCGTTTATCACGGGCTCTGGCAAATGCGCCATTCAAGCTCGTCTCTAATTCTTTGTTAAGCATAAATACCTCCCCAATGAACGGCCTCTAATGTGATATTCAGGTTTATGCTTGCTCCATCGTACACAGCAACGGGTGTTCGTTTTCCCTTGAATACGTGGTTACCTGCATCACTTTTGTTTCCGCGATTTCAGCAGAATACGTTCCGCAAATCGCTTTTCCTTCATAGTGAACTTTCAACATTATCTGGGTCGCTTTCTCAAGATCCATCGAGAAGAATCGCTCCAGAATGTCAATTACAAAATCCATGGGTGTATAGTCGTCGTTATTTAGTACGACGTTGTACATCGATGGCGGTTTAACTTTTGTCTTTTCCAGCTCCAACAAATCGGAGTCTGGTGTTATCCACTCGTACGGTTTACTCATTTTCTACTTCAACTGGTTGAAAAGTTATCTGTTGTACTATTCTCAAGTACTTACAATCCAATTTACCCTATTTCGTCTTAGTAAGCTAAAAATAACTTTTCTTTAACTTACAGACTAATGCACTAATTGTATCCCTGCAAATCAAACATTACCATCCTGGAAAAATTTACACCTAAACGCTCAAAACCTAACCATAAAGTCGACCGTTCGTGCACGTTTCATAAGTTTGCACAATAGATCACAAAGTTAGCATTTTGTTAATCTCAAAACTGAATTCTTTAGAAATATGTTGAATTTTCGGTTTCGCAGCTATTGACTGCTTTACTCTATTGGCTAAATTGTGTGCGTAGTGATTAAAAGTTTGGCAGCGTCTGAATGAATATTCACTAGCAGTTGGTCGGTTAGATAAACCGACGGTGACAACATCAGTTTAAAATGCAGAAGGATGTAACGCATGGCTACAGGTACAGTTAAGTGGTTCAACAACGCTAAAGGTTTTGGCTTTATCTGCCCAGAGGGTGAAGACGGTGATATTTTCGCTCACTACTCTACTATCCAGATGGATGGATACAGAACGCTAAAAGCAGGACAGCAGGTAAATTACGAAGTTGAACAAGGCCCGAAAGGATACCACGCAAGCTCAGTGGTTCCTGTGGAAGGCCAGCCAGCTAAATAACGCTGCCAATAAAATATATAAACAGCAGATATGAAAGAACCCGCCATTTGGCGGGTTCTTAGTTTTGGAGTATTTACTATTACTCGAGGCCTTACGCCATATCAATAATCGCGTTCAGCGTTGCACTTGGACGCATTAGTGCTGATGCAAGCGAGTCTACTGGAGCATAGTAACCGCCTAGCTCACCTTTCACACCTTGAGCATCATTCAGTTCTTTAACAATGACATCTTCGTTAGCGGCCATCTTCTCTGCGATTGGTGCGAACTGCTCGGCAAGAACGGCATCTTCCGTTTGCGCTGCAAGCGCTTCTGCCCAGTATGTTGCAAGATAGAAATGACTACCACGGTTATCCAGCTCATTGACCTTACGAGATGGTGACTTGTTTTCGTCAAGGAACTTACCTGTCGCAGTATCAAGCGCATCAGCTAATACTTTCGCCTTCGCATTACCTGAAACAATACTTAGGTGTTCCAGAGAAGCCGCGAGTGCCAGGAACTCACCCAGAGAATCCCAACGCAGGTGATTTTCTTTCTCTACCTGCTGTACGTGCTTAGGTGCGGAACCACCAGCACCGGTTTCAAACAGGCCGCCACCATTCATAAGCGGAACGATAGAGAGCATCTTCGCAGATGTACCCAGTTCAAGAATTGGGAATAAGTCTGTCAGGTAGTCACGCAGAACGTTACCTGTTACAGAAATAGTATCTTCACCATCTTTCATGCGAACTAGTGAAAACTGTGTTGCTTCGACTGGTGCAAGGATCTTGATTTCCAGACCATCAGTATCAAACTGAGGCAGGTAAGCATTAACTTTCTTGATAAGCTCCGCATCATGAGCACGGTTTTCGTCCAGCCAGAATACCGCCGGAGATCCTGTAGCACGAGCACGGGTAACCGCAAGCTTAACCCAGTCTAGAATCGGTGCATCTTTAACCTGACACATACGGAAGATATCACCTTCCTCAACGTCCTGTTCAATCAGAATTGAACCCGATACATCGACTACTCGAACTTTACCCGCGTCAGACAGGATAAATGTTTTATCGTGAGAGCCGTATTCTTCTGCTTTCTGAGCCATCAGGCCAACGTTAGGTACCGTACCCATAGTTGTTGGATCGAATGCGCCATTCTCTTTACAGAACTCGATAACAGTCTGATATACACCCGCGTAGCTGCGATCAGGAATCATAGCTTTCGTGTCTTTCTGCTTGCCATCTGGGCCCCACATTTGGCCAGAAGCACGAATCATAGCCGGCATAGATGCATCGACAATAATGTCAGATGGTACATGTAAGTTTGTGATACCACGGTCAGAGTCAACCATTGCTAGTGGTGGCTGAGTCTCATAGACCGCCTGAAGTGCAGCTTCAATCTCTTCTTTTTGATCCTGAGGAAGTGAAGCGATCTTCGCGTATACATCACCGATGCCGTTATTTACGTCTACGCCAAGCTCTTCGAACAATTCACCGTACTTAGCAAACACATCTTTGTAGTAAACCTTAACAGCATGGCCGAAGATAACCGGATCCGATACCTTCATCATGGTCGCTTTCATATGTAGTGAAAGCAGGACATCTTGTTCTTTGGCTTCTGCAATCTGAGCATCAAAGAAGCTGACTAGTGCCGCTTTGTTCATTACAGCGGCATCAATGATTTCTTTGTCCTGAAGAGCAAAGCTATCTTTGAGTACTTCGACGCTGCCGTCTTGTTTTGCAAACTCGATTGTCACCTCTGTGGCGCCATCGATAGTCACTGATTTCTCGCTTCCGAAGAAATCACTTCCGTCCATGCTGGAAACATGAGATTTGGAATCAGAAGCCCAAGAACCCATTGAATGCGGGTTTTTCTTTGCGTAGTTCTTAACAGAAGCAGGTGCGCGACGGTCTGAGTTACCTTCACGCAGAACCGGGTTCACCGCACTACCTTTAATCTTGTCATAAACAGCCTGAACTTCTCGCTCTTCTGCATTAGAAGGCTCTTCAGGATAATCAGGAAGTGCATACCCTTTTTCCTGAAGCTCTTTGATTGCTGCTTTTAACTGTGGAATAGAAGCTGAAATGTTTGGAAGCTTGATGATGTTTGCTTCCGGTGTCTTTGCCAACTCGCCCAGTTCCGTCAGAGCATCTCCAATTCTTTGTTCTTTAGACAGGAACTCCGGGAAGTTTGCAATAATTCGTCCTGCAAGTGAAATGTCACGAGTATCTACATCAATACCAGATGAGGAAGTAAAAGCGCGGATAATCGGTAGTAATGAGTGCGTTGCTAACGCCGGGGCTTCATCGGTAATGGTATAAATAATAGTTGGATTTTTATTAGGCATGAAATTTCCCTATTTAACTTACAGGCTAGGTTTGGATGCATATTGCCTGTATTGGTTTAACGTCTGCGAATTACCGTTACATCCTTATGAAATCAGCAAACGCCTTAGTACTATGCAACCTCCTCTTCGCTGCAAACGTACTTTCCTGCACATAAAATTAAACAATCGAGCCTTGTTAGTCTATCATTCTGTGCATATTTCCTGTTTCCAGCCCCAAATGTCCGAAAAGCGAACAATAAATGATGGTTGCATGGAAAGCAGGCGCGCAAATCATAGCGTAAAACACTAATCGTTAAAACATTATTAAACACTTTGTTTACATTTTTGTAGGGTAGTTAACATGCCATCACGTTCAACGGAAACGTCTGGAAGACGCTCTCGACCGTCTAAATCCAACCGTTTTAAACAAAACTCAGTGAATAAAGGGAGCTACAGAAGAAAAAGTAAAGTTACGCCTAAAAAGATCATCTCCCCTGAAGAACGAAAGGTCATTCTGTTTAATAAACCTTACGACACTCTGAGTCAGTTCACAGATGATTCTGGCAGAAAGACACTCGCGGATTTCATCACTGAAAAAGAAGTATACGCTGCAGGCAGGCTCGATCGCGACAGCGAAGGACTCATGATACTCACTAACGATGGAATACTTCAGGCAAAACTCACTCAGCCTAAGTCTAAATCTCCGAAAACATATTGGGTACAGGTGGAAGGGGCTCCGAGTGAAAGTGATTTAGAGAAGCTACGCAAAGGTGTTGAACTAAAAAACGGAATGACGCTCCCAGCGGAGGTTGAAGTTATGCCAGAGCCCGACATTTGGGAGCGAAATCCCCCGGTTCGTTTCCGAGCGTCAATCCCAACAACCTGGCTTTCTATCACCATCATAGAAGGCAGGAACCGTCAGGTGCGTAGAATGACAGCCAATATTGGCTTCCCGACATTACGCCTGATTCGCTACGCTATGGGCGGACAAACGATCGGTTCATTGCAGCCTGGCGAATGGAAAGAAATAAACATGTGATTAAAACATCGGCTCCCTTAATTGAGGGAGCCGATATTGTTCAGTTTTACGTCCAATCGCTCGTAATTTTTACACCTTGAACTGATTGACCAAAGCTTGCTGTTCCGAGGAAAGCGTTGCTATCTCTCGACCAACACTCTCAGATGATTCTGCTTGTTTAAGAATCTGACCACTCAAGTCTCTGATATTCACAACGCTCTGATTCACTTCTGCAGCAACAGCTTGCTGCTCCTCTGCCGCGCGCGCTATCTGACTGTTCATATCATTGATTTCAGCGATTGACTCGAACACATCATGTAACTGAGAAACCGCATTTTTAACCTGTTCAGAGGTATCAATCGCCAGTTTGTTACCACTATCTATCGCCTCTACAACATCGCGGGTACCAGATTGAACTTTACCTATAACATCACGAATCTCTGAAACTGAATCTTGAGTCCGGCTGGCCAAGTTTCGTACCTCATCAGCAACAACAGCAAAGCCACGACCTTGTTCCCCTGCCCTTGCAGCTTCAATAGCCGCGTTCAGAGCAAGCAAGTTAGTTTGTTCGGAAATACCCTCAATAACTTCCAAAATTTCGGTAATGGAAGTGTTGTTCTCCGCAAGTTCATTCACCACAGGAACCGCTTCACTCATTCTTTCAACCAGCTTATCCATCTCTGCTGCTGATTGTTCGATAACAGTTTGCCCTCTTGTCGCAGCGTCACTCGCCTTATTAGCGGCACCCACTGCAAGCTCCGTGTTTTGATAAACAGTACCGGATGTCTGAGTCATCTCCTCCGACGCAGTGGCGACTAAGTCCACTTCTTTAAATTGTGCCTCACTGCTGCTTCTGGTCACAGCTGCCGCTTCTTCTGCCTGGCTTGTGGTATTCGCCACAGAATTTGTTGTTTCAACTATCTTTCTGATCGTCCCCTGAAGTTTATCAAGGAACAAGTTAAATCCTTTCGATAACTGCCCTACTTCATCTTCCGACTTCACTTCCAACCGCTGAGTCAGATCTCCTTCCCCAGAAGCGATATCGTTCAAACGTGCGACCACTTCTTTGATTGGCTTAACCAGATTCAACGATGCTAACCAGATTATCACCAGGCCGATAAGAACAAAGACAAGGCCTGCTGTCACTTCAGTCGTAACACCTTTGCTGATTTGCTCCGTAATCACGGTATCCAGGGTAATTGCATCTCTTAGAACCTCATCACGAGGCATCTCCAAAAGTACACCCCACTTTTTACCAGCTATCACCACAGGCGTATAAACTAATAACCACTGTTCATCATTACTCCAAACCGTTTTGGTTTCACTGCTGCCAATCAGGCTGTTCAACTCACTGGCAGAAACATTCGGACTCTGATAATCAGCTCCAACTTCAAGTGAGCTATCATCAGAAGTGATTAACATACCTGTTTCAGTGAGCACCGAAACATTACCTGTTCCACCAAACAGTTTGTTGTCCGTCTCAGCGACAATCACATCAAATCTGTCCAGCTTTATATCGATACCCAAAACACCAATCACGTTTTCATCTTTGTGTATCGGGAAAGTAATTGAGGTGGTCAGCTTGCTGGTTTCGCCAAAATCACTGAATTTGGGTGTGGAGATACAAACTGATTCAGTTTTAAATGGGCAGACAAAACGTTCCGAATTAATTGGATCTTCCATCGTTGCTTCGTACACAACGTTTGGCAAAACATCTGTACCGTCTAAAGACATAGCCCAGTATGTTGCAAAACGCCCAACTTCATTCGAGCCTACATAGTCGGCATGGTGATAGTTGGCATCTTCACCATCTAGCGCATCCCTTTTATATACAAGGTATGCGCCTTGTATCGTGTCGAACTTCTCAACCATTCCTCTAATAGACTCATCCAGAGAAGTACGTAAATCTTCACTTGGCGTAAAGTTATCTTCCGCTGTTCTTTGTAAAAATATGGCGGTTTCCACCATAACTTCCGCTCTGTGGTAAGCCTCTTCAAGGTATTGAACAGATTCCGTCGCGTTTAGTGCGGCACGACTTTGTAACAATTGCTGAGATTTATCTATTACAGACTCTGAGCTATAAGTCTTAATAGTGCTTTGATTGTTAAGTGCACTGTAAATAGAAAAACCAATCAGGAGGCCAGAAGTTAGTATCAGGCATAAACCTGATAACAAAGTTATCTTCCAATGAACTGATAGAGAACGCATTTCAATTCCTTTTAGGCGCTGTGTATTATTAGTAATTTTAGAACTTTATTGACGTAACGCATTATAAAACCGATATCGGCAGAGTTCTGCTTTACTGTAAAGGTTTACATTAAAATGTTAATGACAATCACATTTTTAACGAAAATCGAAAACAGCCGTAGAAAACAACAATAGCCTAAGCATTAAAATGAGCTAATTAGAAAGTTTTGTTTTAGCTTGTAAGCATTCGGTCAAAATGAATTTTGCACTCTTAAGCCTTGTATGGAACATTGCAAACCACTAGCATGCTGTAGAGCTCAATAAAAAAGGGACAAATAGTGAAAGTTATCTCCTTCAATATAAATGGTTTACGTGCAAGGCTTCACCAACTTCAGGCGCTAATAGACAAACATCAGCCGGACGTCATTGGTCTTCAGGAAATCAAAGTACACGATGATGCATTTCCTGTGGAAGATGTCGAAGCGATGGGCTACAAGGTATATTTCCATGGGCAAAAAGCGCACTACGGTGTTGCTATGTTATGCAAAAAAGAGCCTGTATCGGTCCAAAAAGGATTTCCAACCGACAACGAAGATCATCAGAAGCGTATGATTATGGCCACCTTCGAGGACGAAAATGGCGAAAAAGTTACGGTACTAAATGGGTACTTCCCTCAGGGTGACAACATCGCGCATGAAACAAAATATCCGTATAAGAGACAGTTCTATAAAGATTTGATGACTTACCTAAATGATCACCACTCTAATGACGAGCAACTTATCGTGATGGGTGACATCAACATCAGCCCTATTGATGCAGATATCGGTATTGGTGAGCCAAATAGAAAACGTTGGCTAAAGACCGGAAAATGTTCATTCCAGCCTGAAGAAAGGGAATGGCTTAAAACACTAACCGATTGGGGCTTTGAAGATACCTTCCGCAAGCTACAACCAGAAGTAACAGACAGATTCTCTTGGTTTGATTATCGCTCTCGTGGCTTTGACGACAATAGAGGCCTACGAATTGATGTAATTCTGGCTACCCCAAAACTTGCTGCCAAATGTGTTGAGTCGGATATCGATTATGAGTTAAGAGGTATTGAAAAGCCTTCAGACCATGCACCAATCTGGTCAACATTCAAGTAATAGCCTTTCTCCACTAGTTACCACGCAGATGCGTGGTAACTAAAAACAGATTCAACTTAACGGCTTAAGGTAAGCCAGAAACTTCTTCTCGGCCTGTTTGAAACACCAAAGAATAATAAAGGTCAGTCCCATATAGAACATGCCGGCAGTCAGGAAAGACTCGAACGGAGCGTAGTAACGAGAGTTTACCAAACGAGCTGCGCCAGTAAGGTCCAGAATAGTCACAATACCTGCCACAGCAGAACCGTGCAGCATAAACACTGCTTCATTACTGTACGCTGGCAACGCTCGTCTGAGCGCACTCGGCAAAATAATACGTCGGTATGTCATCGGCGTGCTCATACCATATGCTTTTGCCGCTTCAACTTCGCCTTTTGGCAAACCATTAATCGCACCACGGATTATTTCTGCGGTATAAGCAGAAGTGTTAAGCACAAACGCCACGAGCGCACAGAACCATGCGTTTTCCCAAAGTGTATCCTTTACAGCAATAAACTGATCCATTCCGTAGTAGATCAGGTAAAGCTGCACCAGCAACGGCGTGCCACGGAAAAAGTAGATATAGGCCCAAGATGGAAGCATCAGCAGGTAATTACTGCTATTGCGGGCAATCGCCAGAGGAATCGCTATCATCAACCCGATAACCAAAGACAAAGCAACCAGCCAGGTTGTCGTCCATAAACCATCAAGGTAGATAGGGAAACTTTCTATAACCAGAGTAAAGTCCATATTTACCTCGTATGAATGCTAAATTTGCGTTCAACCAGTTTGAGCATACCGGTAGAGACAGCAGTGAAGAATAGGAAGATAACCGATACCGCCATATAGAAGGTAAATGGCATTTTGGTTGAGCCCGCCGCCAGTGAACCTACACGAACCATATCTTCAAGACCGATGATAGAGACCAGAGCCGTCGTCTTTAAAAGTACCAGCCAGTTGTTACCAAAACCAGGTAACGCATGACGAATCATCTGTGGCAGCAGAATACGACGAAAAGCCAGAGGACCGCTCATGCCATAAGCTTTCGCTGCTTCCATTTCGCCAGCATCAACAGCCATGATCGCACCACGAAAAGTTTCGGCCATATAAGCACCAAATATAAAACCAATGGTCAAGATGCCCGCTATGAACGGACTAACATCGATATAATCGGGTAGATAGGACGTCCACTCATGATCGGGATTCGATGAGGTCATCCACTCATTTAACCACTCATTTATTGAGTAGAGGCTATTGTTCAGAAGTATCTGGCCACCATAAAAAATCAGCATCATCAGTACCAAATCCGGTATCCCGCGTATGATGGTGGTATAAAGTGTCGCTATCGCCCTTGCCCAGCGATAGGGTGCTAGTTTCGCTAATGCACCAGCCATACCCAGAACAACGGCCAACAATAGCGATAGCAATGCCACCTCAATTGTCAACACTGCACCTTTTAGTATTGAGGCTTCGTATCCCTGTAAATCAAACATCCTAATCCCTTGTTTTCCAGCACAACTTTCGCTGAATTATTAAACATACAGCTCTGATAGTTTTAATTTGAACTGCATGTTGAATAATTAAAAAGGCGGCCTGTGGTGCCGCCCTTTTCAAAGCGAGTTCGAATCGAACGATTAGTCGCCGTATACGTCGTAGTTGAAGTACTTAGCCTGAATCTTCTGGTAAGTACCGTCTGCGCGTAGTGCTTTGATTGCAGCATCCAGTTTCGCAGTCAGATCTTTGTCTTGCTTACGTACTGCGATACCCATACCTTCGCCAAACCACTTAGGATCAGTGAGTGAAGGACCAACAAACTCGTATGCGTCACCGCCAGCCTGGTTGATTACACCTTCTTCAAGAGCTGATGCATCGCCAAGTACCGCAGCGATACGACCATTGCCAAGGTCAAGGTACGCTTCATCGAAAGAACCGTAACGAACAATTTCTACATTCTTGTAGTTATCAGTCAGGTATTTATCGTGAGTAGTCGCACGCTGAACACCAATCTTCACACCATCCAGCTTATCAAAGTCAATGCCAGCACCTTTTTTAGCAATAAACTTATTAGGGATCAGAGCGTATTTACCAGTGAAGTCTACTTTTTTCTTACGCTCTTCAGTAATAGACATTGCAGCGATAATTGCATCGTACTTACGTGCAAGCAGTGAAGGAATGATACCGTCCCAATCTTGAGGAACGATCTTACATTTCACCTTCATTTCTTCACAAAGTGCGTTAGCCATATCAACGTCGAAGCCGCTAAGAGAGCCATCTGCCTCAGTTTTACTAAATGGAGGATATGCGCCTTCGATGCCAAAGCGTACCACTTTCCAATCCTTTGCCTGTGCTACACCAGATAATGCTGTCGCAGCAATTGTCGCTGCCAGTAACCACTTCTTCATTTCCATACTCCTGATTAAATCAAGCTCTGAGTTTCAAGCCCTGAGCTCTGGGAACGGTTCCCTGTTTGTTAACTATTATTGTGTTTGTGTTGTGTTTGCTAATGTATAGCTTTTTGTTTCGATACCCTGGTAGGGTTTGCTAACCAGAGGTCCAAAACATTTAATAAATAGATGAAATAAACTGCTGTAATCTTTCCGATTCAGGATTGGTAAACAGTTTTTCAGGGTCACCCTGCTCCTCTACCAAACCCTGATGAAGGAACATAACGTGATTAGATACATCACGGGCAAAGGCCATCTCGTGAGTCACGACAAGCATTGTTCGTCCTTCCTGAGCAAGATCCTGCATTACACCTAACACTTCTCCAACTAATTCGGGGTCAAGCGCTGATGTAGGTTCATCAAAAAGCATCACTTCCGGATCAACAGCCAATGCACGCGCAATAGCCGCACGTTGCTGTTGACCACCAGACAAATGCCCTGGGTAATAATCTTTTCTTTCGTACAAGCCAACTTTTTGCAGAAGTTGTTTCGCGTTTTCAATTGCCTGTGCTTTTGGAACACCCAGAACATGCACCGGAGCTTCAATCACGTTTTCCAATACGGTCATGTGTGACCAAAGATTGAATCCCTGAAAAACCATCGCTAAACGGGAACGAATGCGTTGTACCTGTTTTTCATTTACAGGAACCGACTCGCCTGAACGATTTTGCTTCATCTGAATCAGTTCGCCATTCACCCAGATTTCACCAGCGGTTGGTGTCTCAAGTAAGTTGATACAGCGGAGAAAGGTACTTTTACCAGAACCGGAAGATCCGATAATAGAGATAACGTCGCCTTTATGGGCTTCTAGCGATATCCCTTTTAATACTTCGTTCTGACCAAATGTTTTATGAAGATCTTTAATGTCTAGCGCGGCGACATCATTCATGCGCTACTACTCCCTGTATTCACTCTGTGGTGGGTCCACATTAGGTGTGGAGCCAGTTTGTTGGCCCCCGAGGTACTCCGACCTCTGTATTTATTTCATACAACCTAGCATCACCAAAAGGAACATGCAACAAATTATTAACCATAATGCATACAATATATAACCTATACTTCTGCATTTGTATTCAGAAACAGACTATATAACTAATGAAAGTTGAATAAAACAGCATGCCTAAGAATATTTCCGATACTAAAAAGTAGCAAATTCGTTAATAAACTCCATTTGAAACGCGATCTGTAGAATCAATAACTAAATACCCATCAATCAACAACCATGATCCACCCAAAGCAATCCATATGACGGAACAATATCATTTGCTGATAATATGCTTAATTGCTCAAAATACGTGCAGGCAAACGTTAAATTCACTCAGTCACCGAAAAATGGTTACTTAGAAATCAACATTTTGGACAATTTTTCACCTGAACTACGTTTTTTCTGACAAAGATCATATTAACAAAAGTAAAACTAACGAATTCTATCGGGGTAAATTTACTGAAAGATGGTTACAAAAAGTACGAGTACAGGACAAACAGTCTCTATGTTTTCTGTAGTTTTCTTTCACAAATATTTATAAAGTGATCGAGATCAATCACCCGGTTTAGGTAGATTGATAGACTCATCCGCCAAGATTTATATCGCGAATAGAACACCTTTTAGGTCATATAAACTACATTTAAACACATTATATATGTGTTACATTTGGGCCTAGATGCTGTATCGGAAACGATTTCGCGTTGATGACACATAAAATTCAAAATTCTAACTTTATATATGAGGAATCTATGTCAGACGTAGTCAATAACGACCGCTCAGATATCGAGACCAAGAGCTACTCAGAGCTTCACCGCCCTGCATCTGAGTTCTCTAGCCGCTCTGATTACCTAGACCACGAACTTCAAATCATGAAGCCTCGTCGCTTTGGCCTTAACCTGCCAGGACGCGATTTCCGCTTTGAGCTTGAAGATTTCGTACCAGCAATTGCCGGTACAATCGGTATTATCGCGATGTACTCTGCAGTAATGATGGCTTGGGCTGCAGGTCTTACTGAAAAGTGGGATCACGTTAACCTTGATGTCGCTTGGGCAATCGAAGTTTCTCGTGTAGAGATGCTTATCCCTGCTCTGCTATTCTGTGTTCTGGCATCCGGTTTTATTAACCCAAGAGCAAACCTTGCGGGTAACCACGGCCCGATGATTCCAATGATTTTCGTTATCGCTATGGCGGGTGCTCACCCTCTTGCGCTGGCAATTCTAATTGGTGTATTTGGTCTTATTCTTAGTGCTGTAAAAGGTGGTTCAAGACTCGTTAACCTCACCAGTGAGGGTGTAGCGGGTGGCTTGCTCGTATTTCTCGGATTTACAGGCTCGATGAGCCAGATCAACTCTTTGATCGGCTGGGCAAATGGTCTCAGCAGCGAAGCTGAAGGCGTTGTTGCAGGTGACATGGGTTATGTGGCTCTAATCGTTCTTGGCATCACTATCGTCACTTACGCAGTTTTAGCTAAGCTTGGCAAACGCTGGCTGGCAATTCCTTTATGTGCCGTTACTGGTTTCGTTGTTGCAATGGTATCTGGTGCAGGTTTCGACCTTGTGTTCACTACGGAGCCTGGGCTACCTAACCTGAACCCTGTTTACTGGTGGGGCTCAACTGAAACAGGTTGGCAGCTAGGTCTTCCAAACGTTCAGCACTTCATTGCTTCTCTACCGTTTGCAATTCTTGCTGTAGCAATGTGGTCTCCTGACTTCCTTGGTCACCGTATCTTCCAGGAACTGAACTACCCTAAAGGTACAGAGAAAGTACTGATGGACGTTGATGACACTATGACTATGTGTTCTATCCGTCAGATGGTAGGTACTGCAGTTGGTGGTGGTAACATCACATCTTCTTGGGGTACATACATGATCCCAGCAGCAATCGCTAAGCGTCCTATCCCTGGTGGTGCAATTCTGCTAGGTTCACTGGTTATCATCATTGCTATCGTGGGCTACCCGATGGATGCAGCGGTATGGCCTCCAGTAATGCGCGTTGCGCTACTGGTTGGTGTTGCACTGCCTCTACTTGAAGCTGGTATGCAGATGATTAAAGACGCAAAAGACTCTCAGTCTGCTGGTATCTGTGTATTTGCCGCTATGGTAACGAACCCTGTTCTTGCATGGGCACTAACGATGCTACTAGACAACAACGGCCTGATCGGTGACAAAGAGCGTCCAGGAAAACTAAGTACGCTAGACCGTATCATCATCCCAAGTGTTGTTCTGGTTATCTGTCTTGCGGCTATGCTTGCAGTAGGCATGCTAGAAAGTAAGTTTGGTATTCCAGCTCTGCTATAATTATCACAAAAATGGGCAGTACTTGATCGTACTGCCCTTTTTTTATATATTTTTTTTAAAAATTGCAGTATTATTTGAGTCAGAGCTTGAAAGACTCAAAAAAAGTTACAATATCTATATCTAAGAAAAGAGACATCTTGCATATAGATATTGTTATTTAATTAAAGAGTGTACTGCGTGTCCTCCCCGGGACACTAGCCGCGTTGCGGTGAAAACAGTGCGTATTTTTTGCTACTAAAAAGGTAGGTATATCATGGCAGAGCAATTTGCTAAAGCTTGGGAAGGTTTTGCTGAAGGTGAATGGCAAAACGAAGTTAACGTTCGTGACTTTATTCAGAAGAACTATGCACCATATGAAGGTGACGAATCTTTCCTAGTTTCTGAAGGTACTGAAGCAACTAACAAGCTTTGGGCACAGGTAATGGAAGGTATCAAGCAGGAAAACCGCACTCTTGCGCCTGTTGATTTCGATACTGATGTTATCTCTACCATCACTGCACACGATGCTGGCTACATCAACAAAGACCTAGAAACTATCGTTGGTCTGCAAACTGATGCTCCTCTTAAGCGTGCTATCATCCCTAACGGTGGTATCCGCATGGTTGAAGGTTCTTGCAAAGCGTACGATCGCGAACTAGACCCATCAATCAAGAAAATTTACTCAGAGTACCGTAAAACTCACAACCAAGGCGTGTTCGACATCTACACTCCAGAGATCATGAAGTGTCGTAAGTCTGGCGTTCTAACTGGTCTTCCAGATGCATACGGTCGTGGTCGTATCATCGGTGACTACCGTCGTGTAGCTCTATACGGTATCGACTTCCTTCTACAGGACAAACTAGCTCAGTTCCACTCTCTACAAGAGCGTTTTGAGAACGGTGAAGACCTACAGATGACTATGCAGCTACGTGAAGAAATTGCTGAGCAGCATCGTGCACTAGGTCAGATGAAAGAAATGGCAGCTAAATACGGCTGTGATATCTCTCGCCCTGCAGAAACTGCACAAGAAGCTATCCAGTGGACATACTTCGGTTACCTTGCGGCTGTTAAGTCTCAGAACGGTGCTGCAATGTCTCTTGGCCGTACTTCTACTTTCCTTGATATCTTCATCGAGCGTGATATCGCTGCTGGCAAGATCACTGAAGAACAAGCACAGGAAATGATCGACCACTTCGTAATGAAGCTACGTATGGTTCGTTTCCTACGTACTCCTGAGTACGATGAGCTATTCTCTGGCGACCCAATCTGGGCAACAGAATCTATGGGTGGTATGGGTCTTGACGGACGTACACTAGTAACTCGTACAAACTTCCGTTTCCTAAACAGTCTATACACTATGGGTCCTTCTCCAGAGCCAAACATCACTGTACTTTGGTCTGAGCAACTACCTGACGGCTTTAAGCGTTTCTGTGCGAAAGTATCTATCGATACTTCTTCTATCCAGTACGAAAACGACGACCTAATGCGTCCAGACTTCGAGTCTGATGACTACGCTATCGCATGTTGTGTATCTCCAATGGTTATTGGTAAGCACATGCAGTTCTTCGGTGCTCGTGCAAACCTTGCTAAGACTATGCTTTACGCAATCAACGGCGGTGTGGATGAGAAACTGAAGATGCAGATCGGTCCTAAGACTGACGCTATCACAGCTGACGTTCTTGATTACACTGATGTAATGGATCGTCTAGACCACTTCATGGATTGGCTAGCTAAGCAGTATGTAACTGCTCTTAACTCTATCCACTTCATGCACGACAAGTACAGCTACGAAGCGTCTCTAATGGCTCTACATGACCGTGACGTACGTCGTACAATGGCTTGTGGTATCGCGGGTCTTTCTGTTGCAGCTGACTCACTATCTGCAATCAAATACGCAACTGTTAAACCAGTTCGTGACGAAGATGGCATCGCAGTAGACTTCGAAGTAGAAGGCGATTATCCGAAGTTTGGTAACAACGACGCTCGTGTTGATGACATCGCAAGTGAACTTGTTACTTCATTCATGAATAAGATTCGTGAGCTTAAGACTTACCGTAACGCTGTTCCTACTCAGTCTATCCTGACTATCACTTCAAACGTGGTATACGGTAAGAAGACTGGTAACACTCCAGATGGTCGTCGTGCTGGTGCTCCATTTGCTCCAGGTGCAAACCCAATGCACGGTCGTGATGAGAAAGGTGCGGTAGCGTCTCTGACTTCAGTAGGTAAACTACCATTTGCTGATGCGAAAGACGGTATCTCTTACACCTTCTCTATCGTACCTAACGCACTAGGTAAAGATGACGCTTCTCAGAAAGCTAACCTTGCTGGTCTGATGGATGGTTACTTCCACCACGAAGCTGGTATCGAAGGCGGTCAGCACCTGAACGTTAACGTTCTTAACCGTGAAACTCTAGAAGACGCAGTTAAGCACCCTGAGAAGTACCCTCAGCTAACAATCCGTGTATCTGGTTACGCGGTACGCTTCAACTCTCTAACTAAAGAGCAGCAAGCAGACGTAATCGCACGTACTTTCACTGAATCTCTATAATTCAGCTGAATAGTTAAGCAAAGCCCCGCTTATGAATAGTGGGGCTTTTTGCTATCTATACCAAATAAACTCACCTCTCTTTTGGTATACCATTCGTTATGTAATATATATTGAGCTTTGCTTATACTGATTTGGTTCAATGCTCAATATAAAAATAAACAGGTATACAGTCACGCTCCTTCCTCTTGCACTTCTATGTACTTCAGAAGCGCTAGCGACCTCTTTTGCTTTAACGGTAGATAACGACGGTGTCTTTGGCACCGATAAAGATTATACCAGCGGCGTTATCATCGATATTGGCTCTGAGCTTCCTAAAGAATTAGCTACTGGGCAACGCTGGAGATTGCAACTTGGACAGAAAATCTGGACTCCTTCGGATCTGAAAGCGACAACACCACAACCTAATGAACGTCCTTATGCAGGGCTTCTCTATGCGCAAGGAAGCATTCTTACCCAGACAATGGGTGGTCTGCATGAAGTAGGCCTTTTGATTGGTACTACAGGGCCAAATTCTTACGCAGAAAAAGGGCAAAAGTTTATTCATAGCATTACCAACTCGACAAACCCTGAAGGCTGGGATTATCAAGTTGACAATCAAGTCGTTGGGAATGCCTTATACCGTGGACAGTTTCTGCTTGATAACCCGCTTCAGGATCAAGAGCTTTCAGCTCAACTTAGAGTGGAAGCAGGCAATTTCAGAAGCGAGGTCGCTAGCGGCATGATGTGGCGATGGGGAACAAACCTCTCTTCAAGTTTTGGTAGTGTCACTCCCAATCATGAAGGTGGATTTTCACCCGCCATGCTGGATGGGCGCTCTGGAGCATTTCTCTTTACCGGTATAGAAGGACGATATCGATTTAATGACATCACCATCGAAGGTGACACGATGAATGAAGTATACCCTGTCCATTTACAAAACTGGCAGGGAACAGTTGTTGCAGGGGGTGTGATTTATAATGGCAGCATTGGCGCTAGCCTGACTCTTGCCTCTAAAACTAAAGATTACAAAGAGGCAGAGTCAAACATCACTAGTAATGCATCCATTTCACTATTTGCTCGTTTTTAGATAGTGAACTGCCTGCAATCCTGAGTTAGTGATGAAGAGCTGGCATCGACAAGCTGGCTATTTTCTCTCAAGCGAACATTGTTGCTCTCAAGTTCAGACATGGCTCCGGAAATCTGGGTCATGCTTTCCGTCATAGATTGGCTGGCTTTCACTAGCTCGCTGATAGAAGCCGCGATAACACTGGTTTGCTCACTCGCCTCTCCGGCTTTGTGGGTGATTTCGTCCAATGCGGTAACCGCATCGTCCCCTCGCTGTTTTCCCTGCTCCATTGAATCTTTAGAACTGGCAATATATTGAATCACTTCGCCACTTTCATGCTTCATTGTTTCAATCGTACCGGAGATCTCATCCACTGCTTCAACCGTTCTTACTGCCAAACTACGAACCTCATCCGCAACGACAGCAAAACCTCTACCCTGTTCGCCTGCTCGCGCAGCTTCAATCGCGGCATTAAGCGCCAATAAGTTAGTTTGTTCTGCAATACCTGTGATAATTTCCATGACGGAATCCACTTTTTGAGAAGCCTCTTCAAGCTGCTGTATATGACCCGCCGCGTTATTAAGAATATCCCCCACTTCCTCAAGCGAACCGATAGCAAGCGTAATGATCTTGCCCCCTTCTTCTGCTGATTGCATCGAAGAGCGACTTACTTCGGAGACAAGCTCAAGGCTGTCAGAAACCTGTTGAGCTGTTACGTTGACTTGTTCAGTAGTGGAGGCAATGATCTGCGTCTGATTTGTAATTTCAGACTGGCTGTTCGCCATTGAGTCCAGTCCACCATTCAGCGCCTGAGCATTATCTGATAGCTCATCACTTTTTGCTTGGACTTGTTCAACGAGGTTACTCAAGTTTTCACAGGTGGTATTGATCGAAATCCCCAACTGATTAAATTCATCTTTCTGATTCGAGCTAATCTTCACTCTTGAAGACAAATCACCGGAAGATACTCGCTTGAGTACCTCTGCAATCTGTTTAAGCGAGCGAGTCATCGACAAACTCAGTACAGAAAAAGATGCTATTGTAAATATCGCAAGCACAATACACGCGGTAAGCACTGACCACTTAGTGATGTTCACTGAATCGGAAGCTGACTCCTGATACCCGCGACTCATCGATTCAAGTTGGTTAGAGATATCACTGACCACATAAAGTACTTGCTCTTGATGCTGTGCTAGCTGAAGTTCGATATCACCAAGCTGTGACGATAAATCCGCAACCTGTAAAAATGTCTCTTTAAACTGTTCAAGCTCTTTCTCGTACAGCTCCAACATGGCGTAGGTATTAGACATGTTGGTAAATCCAGCCAAGGCTCTGTTAAAAAGCTTCAGGTTCTGCTCATTCGGTGTAAGGAGATAATTTTGCTGCGCCTTTATTAGCGCCTGAAAATCGGAGTTAAGGGTTACCATACCGGTCTCAGCGATTTTTTGTTCAATGGTCGCTGCTAGAACCTTTAACATTCCAAGCTTACCGTCATCCGCATTAAATCCCAGTTGGGAGCGAAGCTCTAACCATGGAATGAGTGCTGATGAATAATTGGATATCGAGCTATCCAATTCATTGGCTTGTGAAGAAAGAGATTGTTGATTTAGGAACTGAGTATTTTCTGAAACTTGCAGATTTATAGAGTCCAACTCTGATTTGATTCCCGAAACCTTATCACTGCTTAAGTCTGGTAATGTTGTTGTTAACTGCAGCAGACGAATCTGAGTATTAACAATATTCTGAGCACCATTAATGACGTGGTTACTTTTTGAGTACTGAGCACCTAAACTATTCAGGCTTACCGTTGTAAATCCGGCCAGTGCGGCAAAACCGATACACAACAGCCCCAGAAAAAGCAGTATTTTTTGCTTTTGAGACAATGCGACTACATCCATGTTTTATCCTTAGTCAAATCTATGACACAAAATAAGCACAGTTTTGAGAACTCCCTCTCTAAACTTAGTGCCTATTGATATAAATATCTATCACAGTTCCTATTGAATAAAAAGATACAATCAGTTCATAGCATCAAATTCAGAAATAAATATTCAAAAATTTGTACATAGCCTGCTGAGACACTATTTCTAAGCCATTATTTGTAATAAAATAACGGATAAATAATTCTTATGAGATGAGCATATGTCTGCAACTGGTCGAATTCACTCTTTTGAGTCCTGCGGAACCGTTGATGGTCCGGGAATCCGATTTATTGTCTTTCTCCAAGGCTGCCTGATGCGCTGCATGTACTGCCATAACCGAGATACATGGGATACCCATGGCGGTAAAGAAGTAACGGTAGAAGAGATCATCAACGAAGCTAAATCTTATAAACACTTCATGAACGCTTCCGGTGGCGGTGTAACCTGTTCAGGTGGCGAAGCCATGCTCCAGCCAGAGTTTGTGCGTGATTTCTTCCGCGCAGCAAAAGCAGAGGGCATGCATACTTGCCTGGATACGAACGGACATATCCGTAAACACACAGATGTTATAGACGAAGTCCTGGAGGCATCGGATCTGGTCATGCTGGATCTCAAGCATATGAAAGATGAAATCCACCAGGACTTTATCGGTGTTTCTAACAAAAGAACGTTGGATTTCGCTCGTTACCTACACAAGATTGGTCAAACAACGTGGATTCGTTACGTTGTCGTTCCGGGCTATACTGACGATGAAGAGTCAGCTCATATGCTTGGTGAGTTTATTAAGGATATGGACAACATAGAAAAAGTAGAGCTTCTACCATATCACAAACTTGGTGCTCACAAGTGGGAAGCACTAGGTCACGACTACCCTCTAGAAGGCGTTGAACCTCCAAGTAAAGAGACAATGGAAAAAGTAGTTAGCATACTCAGCCAGTATAACGACAACGTGAAATACTAAATTTGTACTCAGTTATTCGATTCTATTAACATTAAAGATGCCGGTTTGTCCGGCATTTTTTTCATTTGTTGAGAAAGGAACTCTCAATGGAACTTCTACCTTACTTATTACCGTATATCATTGTATTGATTGCGATTGTGTATAGCGTGTCTGATTTTAAGATGGCCTTCTGGCCAAAACTGCTTCAGGATAAGCCGTTCCAAAATTTTTGTTTCCTAATCACTATCGGCCTGTTTTTCTTATGGAGCGCGCAAGCTGGAATTAAAGAAGGGCTTCAGATCCACTTCCTTGGTCTAACCACCTTTACCTTAATATTTGGAATGCGTACTGCATTTCTATTAACTATTCCAGTCACGTTGGCACTTGGCTTAACTAATCAAATTTCATTTGATTCAGTTGCTGAATACCTGTTCCTTTCCAGTCTGATACCCGTACTGACAAGCTATTCCATTTATAAGCTGAGCTTCAGCTATCTCCCCAGAAATATCTTCATCTTTATATTTGTTGCCGGCTTCTTTAACGGTGCTATCACGGGAAGTGTGCACTTGATGGCGAATACAGGATATCAACTTTGGCAAGGGAATTACGACTGGCAAACAATTAGCGATAATTACTTCATTTTCTTACCGTTACTTGCTTTCCCGGAAGGCTTATTAAATGGAATGGCTGCGGCAATTATGGCGGTTTTTAAACCAGAATGGCTTCGAACTTTCTCAGACAAAGACTACATTTACAGCCATTACAGAAAGTAGCGCTTAACACTGCTTAAAGTATCGCCATTTGTTATTAAAACTGTTGATATCATGTTGCTGCTCAGCTAAATGCTGGTAATCTAGGGATAACTATTACTACACAATATTTTTGAGGTCCAAGAATGGAAATGACAAACGCTCAACGACTGATTCTTTCGAACCAGTACTACCTGATGTCTCAGCTTAATCCGGATAACGCAGCGAAATACTGTCGCTTGCAAACTATCGTTGAGCGAGGCTATGGACTTCAAATGCGCGAGCTAGACAAACAATTTGGCGAACTCACCGAAGAAGAGTGTCGTGAAATCATCAACATTATGGAAATGTACCATGCTATGCAGGAGTCAAGCCGCATGCTATCGGAAGAAGAGCGTAGCAAGGTTGACCAGCGTCGTCTTCAGTTCCTGGGGTTTGATATTGCTAGCGAGTCTCAACTTGTACATTACGTTCGCTTCCTGGTCGATTCAGAAGGACTTTACCCGCAGTTTGATAAAGCAGATCACCACTTCAACGCACAAATGCCAATGCTTGAGAAGTACCGTCGTATGCTAACAACCTGGAGAAACTGCCCAAGACAATATCACTTATCGGCAACCGAGTTTTCTCAGATTTTTAATGCTTAAATCTCCATTCAGATGCACGTAAAAAAGAGCCGATTGTCGGCTCTTTTTTTTGCTCCCAAAAAACATAGCTAACCGAATAATTTCACTTTTTATGTGGTTTTAAAAACTATTCTATTAATAACTCTCTGAAAGAATTCATGAAATAAATAATTATTTTTTAAGCAAATATCCAAAATTGAGACTAGGCTTATTAAGTGAAGGACAGGCATTTTTAGTTGCGGTCGGTTTGAAGGATTTAAAGGGGTTTTGCGATGAGTATTTTTGACCACTATCAGGCGCGCTACGAGGCAGCCAAAGACGAAGAACTTACAATACAAGAATTTCTGACTCTGTGTCAGGAAGATAAAAGCGCCTATGCAAATGCAGCAGAAAGGCTACTGCTCGCAATTGGAGAACCTGAAACGATTGATACTGCTCAGGACCCTCGATTGAGCCGTATTTTCTCCAACCGTGTTATTTCCAGATATAAGACGTTTGAAGACTTCTATGGAATGGAAGATTCAATTGAACAAATAGTTTCTTATCTGAAGCACGCAGCACAAGGGTTAGAAGAACGTAAACAGATTCTCTACCTGCTTGGTCCTGTAGGTGGTGGTAAATCATCACTCGCTGAAAAGCTCAAAGCTCTGATGGAGAAAATGCCCATCTACGTGCTTTCTGCTAATGGTGAGCGCAGCCCGGTAAATGATCACCCATTCTGCCTGTTTGATATCGGTGAAGATGCCAGCGTACTAAAAAAAGAATATGGCATTGAAAAACGTTACCTACGCTCAATTATGTCTCCATGGGCTGCTAAACGTCTGCATGAGTTTGGTGGTGACATTACCAAGTTTAAAGTCGTTAAGGTTCGTCCGTCGATCTTGGATCAGGTCGCTGTAGCGAAAACTGAACCAGGTGACGAAAACAACCAGGACATCTCTTCTCTGGTTGGTAAAGTGGATATTCGCCAGCTTGAACACTTCTCTCAGGACGATCCCGATGCCTACAGTTACTCTGGTGCACTTTGTAAGGCAAACCAGGGTCTGATGGAATTTGTTGAGATGTTTAAAGCGCCAATAAAAGTACTTCACCCATTGTTGACGGCTACACAGGAAGGGAACTACAACGGTACTGAAGGACTTTCAGCACTGCCATTTGATGGCATGATTCTGGCGCACTCAAACGAGTCCGAGTGGCAGACCTTCCGTAACAACAAAAACAACGAAGCGTTCCTTGACCGTGTGTACATAGTGAAAGTGCCTTATTGCTTACGTGTGTCAGAAGAAGTGAAGATTTATAAGAAACTTCTTGAACACAGTGAGCTGTCGAAAGCACCGTGCTCACCAAGCACACTGGATATGCTGGCACAGTTTAGCATTCTGTCCCGTATTAAAGACCCTGAAAACTCATCCGTATTCTCAAAGATGCGTGTATACGATGGCGAAACACTGAAAGATACTGACCCTAAAGCGAAGAGCTATCAGGAATATCGTGATTTTGCAGGTGTCGACGAAGGTATGTCTGGGCTTTCAACTCGTTTTGCCTTCAAGATTCTTTCCCGCGTGTTTAACTTCGATCAGACCGAAGTCGCGGCTAACCCTGTTCATCTGTTCTACGTCATCGAACAACAGGTAGAAAGAGAGCAGTTCCCAGCTGAAACCGCTGAACGTTATCTGGAATTCCTGAAGGGTTATCTGGTTCCTAAGTATATCGAGTTTATCGGTAAAGAAATTCAAACCGCCTACCTCGAATCTTACTCGGAATACGGCCAGAACATTTTCGACCGCTATGTCACCTATGCTGACTTCTGGATTCAGGATCAGGAGTATCGCGACCCTGAAACCGGACAGCTGTTTGACCGAGCGGCCCTGAATGGCGAACTGGAAAAAATCGAAAAACCTGCGGGTATCAGTAATCCTAAAGATTTCCGAAACGAAATCGTTAATTTCGTCCTTCGTGCTAAAGCCAGTAACAATGGTACTAACCCTGTTTGGACCAGCTACGAAAAACTTCGTACCGTGATCGAGAAGAAGATGTTCTCGAATACTGAAGAGCTTCTTCCTGTTATCTCATTTAATGCGAAAACCTCGACAGACGATCAGAAGAAACACGATGATTTCGTTGCCCGTATGATGGAAAAAGGCTACACCAAGAAGCAAGTCAGATTGCTGTCTGAGTGGTATTTACGAGTACGTAAATCCTCTTAACACATGACACTTATTGTGTGAGCGAAAAGCACTTGCTGTCGCTAGTGACAGTAGGTGCTAACGCTGAGGCGTTTACAAGGAGTAACTCATGACACAATTTATTGACCGCAGGCTCAATGGCAAAAACAAAAGCACTGTAAACAGGCAGCGCTTTTTAAGACGCCATAAAGAAGCGATAAAGGAATCTGTTGCGGACGCAGTCAACCGACGCTCCATTACAGATACCGAAACCGGTGAAGATATTGCTATTCCGCACAAAGATATTAAAGAGCCAACGTTTCATCAAGGCCAGGGCGGAAGAAGAGAGCGAGTACACCCAGGGAATGACCAGTTTATCACTGGCGATAAAATGGAACGTCCGAAAGGTGGCGGAGGTGGTGGTGGAGCCGGAGAAGGTGAAGCCAGCCCAGACGGTGAAGGCCAGGACGAATTCGTATTTCAGATATCTAAAGATGAATATCTGGATATCTTATTCGAGGACCTTGAGCTGCCAAACCTCGAAAAAAACCAAATCAACAAGATTACGGAATGGAAAACCACACGTGCCGGTTATCAAACTGCCGGTAACCCTTCAAACATAGCAATTGTACGTTCGCTTCAACAGTCTTTGGCTCGTCGTACAGCGATGACAGCAGGTAAACGTCGTGCGTTGAACGAGTTAGAAGACGAGCTCGAACGCATAAAGAACAATGAGCCAGCCCAACCTCTTGAAGAGAAGAAGATTAAGGAGGAAATACAGGCGTTAAGAGACAAGATTTCGAAAGTACCATTTTTGGATAGCTTCGATCTTCGATTCAAGAACTATGAAAAGCGCCCTGTCCCTTCAAGCCAGGCGGTGATGTTCTGTCTCATGGATGTATCAGGCTCTATGGATCAGGCAACAAAAGACATAGCAAAACGCTTCTATGTGTTGCTGTATATGTTCCTCACCCGAACCTATGAAAACGTCGAAGTGGTGTTTATACGCCACCACACGCAAGCAAAAGAAGTCGACGAGCATGAGTTTTTCTACTCGCAGGAAACGGGCGGAACCATTGTTTCCAGTGCCTTGAAACTGATGAAAAAAATAGTGGAAGATCGTTATCCGTTAGGTCAGTGGAACATCTATGCTGCTCAGGCTTCAGATGGTGATAACTGGGCGGACGACTCACCGAAATGCCGGGAACTTCTGGAAGAGAACCTGCTTCCAAGCTGTCAGTACTACTCGTACATCGAGATTACCAGAAGAACACATCAAACCCTTTGGCATGAGTATGAAAAAGTGCAGGAGGTGTTCGGCAACTTTGCAATGAAGAATATCCGTAGTGTGGATGACATTTTCCCTGTATTCAGGGAGTTGTTCCAGAAAGAAACGGCGTAAAGGATATTTTAGGGGATAGCATTTACTTGGAGGGGAAGATGGCGAAAAAACAAAAAAAGCTAGATAACGCCTTACCTGATGGTCCTGACTGGACCTTCAGCCTGCTGGAGCAATACCACGAGGAAATCAAGCGAGTTGCAGAACACTATCGTCTGGATACTTATCCTAACCAGATTGAGGTGATCACTTCAGAGCAGATGATGGATGCATACTCTAGTATTGGTATGCCGATTAATTACCATCACTGGTCATTTGGTAAAAAATTCATTCAAACAGAACAGAACTACAAGCATGGGCAAATGGGGCTGGCCTATGAAATAGTCATCAACTCAGACCCTTGTATCGCCTACTTGATGGAAGAGAACAGCGTCACCATGCAAGCTTTGGTGGTCGCGCATGCTTCTTACGGCCACAACTCATTTTTTAAAGGAAATTATCTATTCCAGACATGGACAGATGCCAGTTCGATTATTGATTACCTGCTCTTCGCCAGAAACTATATTTCCGATTGTGAAGAGAAACATGGCATTGAAGAAGTAGAAAAGATACTCGACTCCTGTCATGCATTAATGAACTTTGGTGTGGACAGATATAAAAGACCCGAAAAAATATCAATTGCAGAAGAGAAAGTCCGCCAGGAAGAGCGGGAGGCCTATCTGCAGTCACAAGTAAACGACCTATGGCGTACCGTGCCTAGATCGCAAGAAAAAGCTGAAGAAGAGAAGATGCGCTTTCCGCAGGAGCCGCAGGAAAACCTGCTCTACTTCATTGAAAAACATGCACCTTTGCTTGAGCCGTGGCAGCGTGAAATTGTCCGTATCGTTCGTAAGGTCAGCCAATATTTCTACCCTCAGAAACAAACCCAGGTGATGAATGAAGGTTGGGCTACGTTCTGGCACTACACCATCCTGAATCATATGTACGATGAGGGCGTCGTAACGGACAAATTCATTCTGGAATTTTTACACAGCCACACTAACGTCGTAGCGCAACCTGCGTATAACAGCCCGTACTATAGTGGTATAAACCCATACGCGCTTGGTTTTGCTATGTTTCAGGATATACGTCGAATCTGTGAAGAACCAACAGACGAAGATAAGGAATGGTTCCCGGGACTAGCCGGTAGTGACTGGCTTGATGCCGTTCACTTTGCGATGGAAAACTTCAAGGATGAGAGCTTTATTGCTCAATACCTGTCACCTAAATTAATGCGGGATTTCAAACTGTTTTCAGTATTGGACGATGATCGTAAAAACTTTATTGAAGTGAGTGCAATACATGATGATCCCGGTTATCGCCAGATAAGAGAAACGTTAGCATCTCAATACAACTTGAGTAACCTTGAACCAAATATACAGGTATGGAATGTTGATGTGCGTGGCGACCGCTCAATGATATTGCAGTATGTCCCACACGACAGAATTCCACTGGCCGACAGTTACGACGAAGTACTTAAACACTTGTACCGGTTATGGGGGTTTGAAGTCGTCTTAGAAGAGATCACAGACACGGGGAGAAGAAATATCCTCGCTACCTGTCCTAAACGAGGAGTAACAACACCGGAAACCTGAGAGTAGCTAGAGGGAGTATTATTTAAACACGTCATCCCGGATGAGCCGAAGCGAAGTCCGGGATCTATTTCTTGTATGCAAAATCAAAAAGTGTGGTCACTTAAACTAAGCAATGTTTTGAAGTTAGATTCCGTACTACGCTCGTTCCTCGCTTTACGGAATGACGGCGGTAGTTCTATCGGCCCTCATCCATTTCCATCACTCTGGCTTCTGGCTCAAGCAGTACCGGAATACCTTCTTTTATTGGAAATGCCAGTCTATCCAGCTTACAGATAAGTTCCTGTTTTTCACGATCAAAAATTAGCTTGCCCTTACACACCGGACACGCAACGATTTCAAGCAGACGATGATCCATACTCTTTCCTAACTTGTTCTATTTTATTTATTATCTTCTGCTCAGCTTCTTGGCTGAAGCAAGCAGTCACTGGCAAATACCACCAGTTTTCATTTGCAAATCGACCACATTTCACTGCGTCTTTTTCCGTCATAATGACGTTATCTCCAAGCTTTTGCAAAGCTTCAAGCTCAGATTGTTCAAAATCCTGATGATCAGCAAAACCTTGAGTCTTCACCAAATCAGCACCAAGTTCCTGAAGAGTTTTGAAGAAGCGTGGTGGATGACCAATTCCAGCAAATGCCACCAGTCTGTCGAGTTCAGTAACGAGTCGCTTCTCACCTGTAATCAAGTTCACCGCCATATCCGGTGCCAGTCTCATTGGCATCTCACCTTCGTGAGCCACCCCGCCATTTGTGACGATGAAATCAACCTCTGAAAGTCTTTCCAGCCCTTCGCGTAAGGGGCCTAGCGGGATATATTGTTGGTTCCCAAATCGGCGCTGTCCATCGACAACGACAAACTCGATATCACGTTGCAAAGCGTAGTGTTGCATCCCGTCATCTGTGATAACGATGTCTACATCATGAGTAAGTAGCTCTTTCACCGCATTTGCTCTCACAGGGTCAACCACAACAGGAGCCCCGGTTCGCTTAGCGATAAGCATCGGCTCGTCTCCACTCTCACTCACCGATATATTTGGGTGAACTTCCAATGGATAGTGTTTCGCCTTACCACCATAACCACGGGAGACGACGCCCGGTTTATAGCCCGCCCTTTGCAACTGCTCAACCAACCAGATAACCACAGGTGTTTTACCATTACCACCAGCAGTTATATTGCCTACAACGACAACCGGCACAGGCGCACGAAAGCTCTCTTTCTTTCCAGACTGGTAGCTTTGCTTTCTGGATCGACTGATCATTTTAAAAATCATGCTGAGTGGCCACAAAAGTGGCAAAAGGATGATTCCTAAGAAGTGTTTCTCAAACCAGATCTTTTCAATCATGGTACTTATTCACCAAACTGCACTTTCGCAAGCTGGGCATAAGCGCCCTCTTTTTGAATCAATTCGCTGTGCGAACCTCTCTCTATCACTTCACCTTCGTCTACCACTAAAATCTCATCAGCATTTTCGATAGTCGATAGTCGGTGAGCAATAACCAGAACGGTCTTATCCTTTTGCAGTTCATCCAAAGCAGCCTGAATCGCTCTTTCTGATTCAGTATCCAGAGCAGACGTTGCTTCATCGAGTATCAGTACTGGTGCTTCACGTAACAGTGCTCTCGCAATAGCAATACGCTGACGTTGACCTCCTGACAAGTTGGCACCATTCTCTCCGATTACGGTATCCAGCCCATCGTCCATCTTTTCGATGAAGTCCATGGCGTAAGCCAAACGCGCAGCTTCTTCTATCTGAGCGCGGGAATATTTTTCTGTCGCAGCATACGCAATATTATTGGCGATAGTATCGTTGAATAGATGAACATTCTGCGAAACAAGCGCAAACTGCTGGCGCAGGTTATCCAATTTGTAGTCGCGGATATCGTGGTCATCCAGTTTGATCGTTCCGCTATCCACTTCGTAGAATCGAGTAAACAGATTTGCGATGGTACTTTTACCTGAACCCGAGCGTCCGACTAAAGCAACAGTTTTACCGATAGGTATATCAAAACTCACATTTCTGAGTGCTGGCTTTTCGTTACCCTGATAGGTAAAGGTTACATCTTCAACTTTGATATCCCCTTTCGCTTTTTCTAGCTTAAAGGTACCGTTATCTTTTTCTGTTTCCAGATCCATCAACGCAAATAATGTCTGACTTGCTGCCATACCTCGCTGGAACTGAGACGTAACGTTAGTCAGTGCTTTTAGTGGACGCATCAAACCAAACATCGCAGAGAATACAACGGTAAAAGTACCTGGAGTCAGTTCAGCCCTAATTGAGTCGATGCTTGCCAGATACAGAACCACGACGATCGCCATAGATGCGATCATCTGAATAATCGGGTTTGCAGCCGCCTGAGCAGAGATCAGCTTCATTGTCTGTTGGCGCATTTGGTTACTTACGTTATCAAAACGCTCATTTTCTACAGCCTGACCACCATAACTCAAAACAACCTTGTGTCCTTTAAGCATCTGTTCAGATGAAGACGAGACATTTCCCATTGCTGTCTGCATGTTTTTAGAAATTTTTCTGAATCGTTTGGATACGATGCTAATACCAAATGCAACTAAAGGTGCGACCGCGAAAAGAACTAAAGAGAGTTGCCAACTGTTCCAGAACATGAGGACAATCAGACCAAGAATACTTGCGCCTTCACGCACGATGCTGACAAGTGCCTGGCTAGTCGCAGCTGCAACCTGTTCCGAATCGTAGGTAATCCTGGAAAGCAAAGCACCTGTGGATTCACGATCGAAGAACGAGACCGGCATATGCATGAAGTGACCAAAAATACGTCGCCTCATCACCATAACGACGTGACCAGAAACCCAGCTCAGGCAATAGGTAGAGACAAAGCCACTCACACCACGAATAAACATCATCGCAACGATAATTAAAGGCAGAGTCTTCAGAAAATCAGATTCGACATCACCAAAACCTTCATCCAAAAGCGGCTTTAGCAAAGAAATCATATATGTGTCAGATATCGCGTTGATGATTAGCGCGACAACAGCAACCGACAAGCCACTTTTATAGAGTCGGATAATTTCCCAAAGTCGTTTGAATGTTTGCCAGGTAGAGGCATCTTCTTGGATTGTAGACATAGAATAGTTTTATTGATGACATTAATCTTCCTATTCTACTCCGTTCCGTAGCATCTGCCTATACCAAGTAACAGATTGGTTTTCCCTCATTTTTTCTATGTTCCAGCCATTAGAATCGAAATAGATGGAAATCTGACCAGATTCACCAGTATCCATCCAATGAATGCCAGCGTCCTGATATCTCTCATAGACTTTTTGATGAGGCATTCCCCACCGATTCCCTTTTGCTAATGAAGCAATAGCAATCTTTGCTGACGCTGATTCCAGAAAAAACGATGAAGAAGAGGTGTTACTACCATGATGAGGAACCAACATGATATCAGATTCAAGACTTCCTTCTTTTATCAGTAAATACTCGCTTATTTTTTCTATATCTCCGGTCAGCAACAGGGAACTGGTTAAGTCCGACACTTTTATCACACAGGAATGAGGGTTATAGGCACGCTTCACTAACTTTGGTGGCCACAAAACCTCAAAATTAATACCCTGCCACTGCCACCCTTCTCCCTTCACACATCGTTGATACCCACTAAGCTCTTGGCTGGATCTCATCGACATTGGATTGAATGCTCTCTCAATAAAGCTTTTTCCTCCAGCATGATCAGAGTCCATATGACTAAGAATTAGGGTATCGAGTTGGCGCACGCCTCTGTTGTATAAAATCGGTGCAATAATCGACTCTGCAACACTCCCACTCTCCCATCGGTTTCCAGTGTCATAAAGCATATGCTGCCCTTTTTTTTCGATTAGCACCGCCAATCCCTGCCCCACATCTAACACATCTACTCGCCAACTTTCTGAATCTCTGAACGGTATCAGTCCAAATGCTGTGGCCGTAATAAGAATCAAACCATGCCTTAGGTTCAGAAAAGCAGAAAAGAACCACATGAAAACCAAGATAAATACAGGCCATATATAATACTCAGGTACCACTACCCAGCCTGAGCCAGAGAAATCTAAGCTCCACATCACGGGTTCCAGTAACTTATCTACGACTACCCACGCTAACTCTGCTAATGCTGGATACAATGCGGTTGCTATCAGAGACAAAAATATACCGGGTACAATGACGAAACTGAAATAAGGAACTGCCCATAAATTGTAGAGGGGAGAATAGATGCTAAACCCGCCAAAAGAGAGTGCGGATACAGGTATCATTATGATGATCAGCGCGAGCTGAATCACAATGAGTTTCTTGAGCTGAGTTAGATTTGTAGTGGAAGGATGACTTGCTAGAGCAAACAAAATAGCGACAGCGGAGAACGACAACCAAAATCCAGAAGACATACTGGCAAATGGGTCATAAAGCAGAATTATTGATAACGTAACCAGTAGCTTTACCCAATGCCCATATTTAAGCCTCAAAATATAGAGAACAGATAACACCAGACACATTATAAATGCCCTTTGCGTCGTAATGCTAAAACCCGCCAGCCATGAGTAACACAACGCGAGCCCAAGCCCACACAAAAGAGGAAGATAAAGCGCGTTAACTCTTATGAGGCCAAGAGCAACCGAACCAACTCTTCCTAAATTCCAGCCAATGAAATAGGCGATACCGACATGTAACCCAGATATCGCAATGAGATGTGTGAGCCCACTGCTTTTTAGCTGCCTCCACAACTCTGGTTGAATATCGTTTCGATCACCAAAACTTAGAGCTTTTAATAAAGCAATATTGTTAAGGCTCTCGTTGAGCCCAGAAAGGTAGTTATGCAAATAATTCCTGTAAGAACGAGCACCCGCGATCAAAACGCCATCTAAAGCAATCGCCTTTCCTGTTAAACCCTGACTCGCGAAATAACGCTCCTGATCAAATCCAGCTTCGTTGAGACGACCATATACTGGCTTCATCTTAACGTTAAAGGACCAAAGTTCCCCGTAGTTTAACGGCTCTCCTGCAGGTACAAGCAGACGGACTTTTGGGCGTAGAAAGATACCCGTATGTATATCGTTTACACTGAGAACCGTGAAAGTGTACTCGCTACCGTGACTATTTTGCTTAAAAAAGCTGTCAATCCGGCCTTTTATGGTAATATTCTCACCGGCTTGAAACATAGCACTGACTTTTGAGTTGTAATGTTTACCGTGTATCGTAAGGGATAGGATTGCGAGCACGATACCAACAGTCCATTTTGAGACAAAAGTTCGAGATATAATCGCCTGAGCAAGCACAAGTATTAAGACAAAATGGTAGCAGGGAATAGCAGACCAGAACTGTCCGGAAACGCTAATCAGCGAAAAACAGATCAGATTCCAGCAGTAATTTAAGAGAGTCATATTCATCTATGCCAAAAAAACTTATCCAGCGTTTTATGCCTGACCATGAGCTGATAAAGCGTCAGAAAGCATTAAAAATTTTTGGTAACGTGCTTTACAACCCCAACCTATGGTGCCTTAACAGACGCTCAGCTTCTGGCGCATTTGCCTTGGGGCTGTTTATGGCTTTCGTCCCGCTTCCTAGTCAGATGATCATGTCAGCCGGACTTGCGATTGTATTTAGCGTCAACCTCCCTCTCGCGGTTGCACTGGTATGGATAAGCAACCCAATCACGATGCCAATCATGTTCTACTTTTGCTACAAAGTCGGCACATGGATCATGCATACTCCAACGCATCAATTTAATTTCGAACTGTCCTGGCAGTTTCTTGCAGAGCAAATGAGTACGATTGGCCCTCCGTTTTTACTTGGTTGCCTGATTTGTGGAACGATTTGTGCCCTTATCGGATATTTTGGCATTCGTGGTTTGTGGCGTTACTCTGTCGTCCGTAGCTGGCAAAAACGTCAGGTAAGATAGAGGAAGCTACCACTCGTTGCTCTCTTCAGATAAAGCTAATGAGACCGTATCCGGGCAATTTAAGCAGAAATGTCAGACTTACAAAAATGGAGACGCTCGCGTCTCCATTTTTCTATGAGGCATTTTGCATGAGATCTACTTTGAGCTCAACACAGCGGCAGGATTCATCATGCTCGCTTTCCGAGCGGGATACCATGTTGCTAAAAGGCTAAGGGTAATCGCTGTCCCGGAAACCATCAAAACATCAAGGCCGTTTACCTGTGAAGGCAGAAAGTCCACAAAATAGATGTCACCAGACAAGAACTGATGACCTATCAACACCTCAATACCTTTAATAATAGAGGTCAGGTTGAACGCCACTAGCACTCCCAAAATACTTCCAACGATGCTTCCCAGAACGCCAGACAATACGCCAAGCCATATGAAGATTCTCCGAATCAATCCGTCTGTCGCCCCCATTGTTCTGAGAATTGCAATTTCAGGCGCTCTGTCCTTAACGGCCATCATCAATGTAGAAACTATATTGAAGCAAGCAACACCAATTACGAGAACCATAACAAGGTACATAATGGTTCTTACCATCTGAATATCTCGGTATAGAAAACCATATTTCTGCTTCCAGCTCTTAAGATAAACGTAAACTGGAATCTTGCTACCCAAGCTTCTGACAATCGATGGCGCATTCATGACATCATTGGTCTTGATCGACACCCCAGAAATCGCATCACCCAAGCGAGCGTAGCTCTGCGCATCCTTCAACGGAATCAGTGCAAGGCTATGATCAAGTTGCCCACCAAGCTCAAGCAAGCCACTTACTTTAACCCGTACACGCTTGGGAGCCTGTACTTTATTCACCGAACCTGTAGAAACCGGGATCATCAATGTCAGGCTATCACCTAGATCTACACCCAGGTTATCAGCAATGCCCTTACCTAAAATAACCTGCTGTTTCCCATGTACAAAATCTTTCCACTCGATGCCTGTAACGAAATTAGGTAAGGAAGAAATCTTCAACTCATAGTCAGGATCGATACCACGAACCTCTAATGCTTTCAGCTTTTGCCCTCTTTCTGCCAAGGCCGTAAAACGAGCATATGGCGCAGTTGCAACGACCCTGTCATCCTGACTAACAGCGTCAAGAACCTGATGCCAATCTTTCATTTTGCCATCTACGGCCTCGAATTCACCATGAGCAACAACAGATAAGACTCGGTTTCTCAGTTCCTTTTCGAACCCATTCATAGCTGACAAGCCAATAATGATGACAGCAACACCCACAGCGATACCTATCGTGGACGACACAGAGATAAAAGAAACCATTTTGTTTCTCTGCTTCGCTCGACTAAATCGTCCACCGATAAAAAAGGAAAGTGACGAAAGCACAACTACTCTCCCTGAGACTGCGTTGAGTTCACTAACAAGCCATCTTTCATATGCAGTTGCCTGTCCATCTTATCTGCCAACTCGCCATCGTGTGTCACAACAAGGAAGGCAGTACCATATTGCTGATTCAACTCCCGCATAAGGTCGTAAATCGCCAGTGCTGTGTTGTGGTCAAGGTTACCTGTAGGCTCATCAGCCAGAACTAATGCTGGTTTATTTACCAGTGCTCGTGCTATTGCGACACGTTGCCTCTCTCCTCCAGAAAGTTCTGAGGGACGATGTTCCATGCGATGCGTCAAGCCTACTTTCTCAAGTAGAGCAGAGGCTTTCTTTTTAGCACTAGAAATATTTTCACCACCTATGAGTAGCGGCATTGCGACATTTTCAACTGCAGAGAAATCAGCGAGCAGGTGATGGAACTGATATACAAACCCAATATGTCTGTTTCGAATCTTGGCTTGTTTGTTCGATGAGAGGTTCGTTAAGTTCTGTTCCAGAAACTCTACTTCCCCCTCAGAGGCGTCGTCCAGTGCACCCAGGATATGTAACAGTGTGCTTTTTCCTGAACCAGAGCTGCCAATAATGGAGACGAGCTCGCCCTTTTTCAGATCGAAGCTGACCCCCTTAAGGACCTCGGTCTCCATTGAGCCTTCACGATAGGTTTTACGGACAGAACAGCATTTTAAGAGGTTACTCATAGATAAAACTGACACCTAAGTTTTCTTTGTGGTCTTTAGATGTAATTTTCTGTACCACAAAGAAGGAGTTAAATATTGTTCTGGCTATATTAGACGTTATGTTCTGGTGATTCAAAACATACTTGTCAGTAGCAAGTCAGATTGCAGTTTTAGGCGACAGATGCAGCGGAAAACTATTGTTTGTCTGGAGTCCAGCTTTGAAGCATTCGCTCATTTTCCATAAGAATGGGATCACAGCTATCCTCTGGTAACTCAATACTCGCCAGAAGATCCTCTGGAATGTCTTTTCTTGCATTTAGAGTATTCTGGTAACCCTGAACCTTCTTCTTATCGATAAGCAATAATCGCATTAATGTTTCAAACTCTTCTTCAGTAAAGCCCGAATCAAGGAAACATTTGTGCGCAAGTTCTTCGTTCCTAAGTAATGTTACCTGTCTGGCAGTCTTAGTTCTGCCTTCATCAAGATAGGACCGTACAACCGCTTTTGATACCTGTATGTAGACAGCACGCATTTTAGGAGAGTGTGGAAACTTTTGTGCCGCGTATATTTCGATGTCGTCTCTTATACCATTCTGATTCACATCGAAAGGCACAGGTTTGGCGGGCAATAATCCAAGGAATGGATAGGTCTGTACAAGCTCTTCCGTTAGTTCGAGTTTAATCTCTTCCAGTTCAGGAAGCTCCTCAACTACATCCGTCTCAACCTCTTGCTCAGTTAACACAGGTACCGATGTTGTCGCCTTTTGTGGCTCCACATCAATATCTATACCGAAGATAGCAATCAGGGTAAGAATCAATAGCGTTAATGCAACGATGATGTATTTAAGTATCTTCAAATTTTCGGTACCACTCTGAACTTCAAGAACTAACTATTATTATAACACTCAATGCATTACATCAAGGTCATACCTTTAAATTATCAGACATGGGCACAACTTAATGCTCTCAGATACGCTGTAACCAGGTAACAAGATCGTCCCACAGTTTTTTATCGATACTGGTATCAATATGTACCTTGTTAAAAAAGGCTTCCTGATAAGCCAAATCTTCAGACAATCGGCCTAGTGTAGGAAAATGCCGAAAGTACTTTAGTAACTGCCTTACCCGCTCTCCACGATTATCATCCCGGTAATAACGATTAATAACAAAAGAGAGTGCAATCTTACGCTTACTCAGGATACCCGAATCCATAATGCATTTAATAAATGGCAAACTGGCATGAAGGTCAACAGGCGATGGTGACATAGGAAGTACGATACCATTAACAAAGTAGGTGTAGCGCATCATATCTTCTGTAGTAAAGTTTGACGGTGAATCAAGAATCACAAAGTCCGTGTCTCTGTGTACACGAAGGGTCGATGCCATGTCTGAAAGGTTTCTTAAGGAAGGATTGTACGCTTGTGAACGGTCGGGGTTGACCACATGAGCCCAGTCATAACTTGATTTCTGTTTATCAAAATCAACTAACTCGACCCTATAACCAAGCTGCATCAGATGACTCACGGTTCCAGCAACCAGTGTCGACTTTCCGACGCCACCTTTCTGGTTCATAACTAGTACTTTTTTAGCCTTACTATAGTGCAGACCAACCGTTTCTTTTTGTCTAACATTCCAAGGTAGAAACCTACTCATTGAAACCTCTCATAACTCTGTGGAGCAATCCTATTTTTCGCGCCAGCCAACTATCATTGCTACTACTGGTCGAAAACAATGGAAACTGAATTTATTGTTATTGAGATAATCGGTTAAAAGCCTTGTAAACCACTGAGCTTTAAAATCAGTTATTTTTATTAATCTTATTCAAAATATAGTAGAAAATAAGACGGCTACCAATTTTCTACTCTAAATGAGTCGGTTAGAGCCGCCAGTTATCTATTCAGTGATTCAAACTGAGTGGAATGTACGTATTAATGAGCAATTGTTATTCGTAACGTAATGCCTCAGCAGGACTCACTGAAGATGCGCGATATGACGGAAAGAGTGTCGCCAACAAACTTAGCAATATAGCCAGAAGAATAACGGTAACTATTTGAACAGGTTCAATAAGAACGGGCAAACTTCCTCCTGAACCAAACAGAGCAACACCCATAGCCTCAAGAATTGAATTTAGATTGCTGGCAATCAGCACACCGATACAACCACCCACTATAGAGCCAATAATTCCGCTACTGGCGCCTTGCACCATAAAAATGGTGAGAATTTGATTGCTGGTCATTCCTTGTGTTTTCAGAATTGCGACCTCTGATTGTTTCTCCATAACAACCATAATCAACGCAGAAATAATATTGAAAGCCGCAATTCCGACAATCAAACTGAGCATCAACCCCATCATATTTCTTTCCATACGAACAGCCTGAAACAACTCACCGCGCTGTTCTCTCCAGTCGCTCCAATGCCAGCCCTCTGGCAGCTTGGAGTTCGCGAGTTCCGAAACGACAAACGGATCATCGAAAAAGAGTCGCCAACCTGAAATCTGATCAGACTTCAGCTTCAACAATTTACCCGCATCTTTCATATGAGTGACCATCAGTTGCGCGTCGATATCAGAGCCTGTATTAAAGATCCCGGCAACCATAAAAATTCTCTGACTTGGAATGCGTCCAAGAGGTGTGAACTGACTAGCACTTGTTACCATAAGACGGACTTTGTCTCCCGGAGCGACCTTAAGGCTCCGTGCGAGAGTGTGGCCAAGAAAGACATTGTATTCTCCGGCTTCCATATCAGATAGACGTCCAGACATCAGGTAACGCGAAATAGGTTCTTCGACAGTCGGTTCAACGCCGATCAACATACCCGCTGTAAGCTGCCCAGAACTTTGTATAACCGCTTCACTGCGAACCAACGGAGCAACCGACTGAACGTGACTAATTTGAGACAAAAAAGCAGGAGGCTTTTCAGAAACTTCTGTTTTTTCATTATCCTGATGAACAACCACCTGAGGTAAAACGCCCAGAATTCTTCCCTTAAGCTGCGCTTCGAGACCATTCATTACAGACAAAACCGTCACAAGAGACAGCACACCAATGGTGATGCCCGCTGTAGACATATAAGAAACAAATCGACTAAATCTGTCCCCCGAACGTCCTCTCAGGTAACGAAGTCCAATAAACGCAGAAACAGGGTGAAACATAACAAGAAAACCTGGGAATGAATGACTAGGGGTAATGTAGCGATTAATGGCGATGGTTTACAGGCTTATTTAACAGATTTCTCTAAAACCTGACTCAACAAACAAGGTAAAGACCTCAATACCGTATATCTTGCTTGATTACTGAGCTAAGTTAACGATAATCAAAAGGTTAAGGTAATAGAAAAAGGCCAAAGGTATGGACCAGCAAGAATTTTTTACGGTACACCACAAACTCACTGTTAATGTTGAACTTCTCGAAGAAGGTTACGTCCTGCCACAAGAAGCGGTATTCGTATCTGAAATACCAGCGCCTTTTATTGTTGCCAGTGAGTTCAGCCAACTAGACACGCTAACTGACAGCGCGATGGCAGAGCTCAAGAACAGCGACTTTAAAAACCTGATGCATTTGATCGATCATCAGAACAGTAAATTAAACCTTCTCCTGACGTTTATGCTGGCCCAACAAGATGACGAACGCTTACGAAGATACACGATAAGTTTCGGTGCTAGCCAGTTCTCATTCATTAACAAAGATGAGATTGCCTCAGGTAAAAAGGCACGAGTAAAACTATTTCTTGATCACCCCGCTGCTGCGATATACTGCTACGCAAAAGTTGCCGGATGCAAAGAAGCCGAAGCGGGTTATGAGGTCACCATGGTTTATGAGAAGCTAAGAGAAGTTGATCAGGACCTCCTAATTAAAGCCGCCCTGTATCAGCAACAGAAATTATTACGTCAGCGTTCAATGGAACGTGAATTAAAATAAGAGTCATGTCCAAAATCTCATCTATTTTATCCCTTGTCTCCCCTTCTGAAGCGGGAGACAAAAAGTTCGTTGGTAACCTTCCTGGTGCTGCATTGCCAATAGCAGTTGCAGAGCTTTCCGAGCAACATAACGGTCATACATTGCTTGTTGTGCCGGATCCTCAACTTGCACTTAAGCTTCAGGGGGAACTGGAACAGTTCACCAATACAGAAGTAAGTCTGTTTCCTGACTGGGAAACCCTGCCCTACGACAATTTCTCTCCTCATCAGGACATCATTTCCGACAGAATCGCTAAACTCTATCAGCTACCGACTCAGAACAGCGGGATAACCATCATTCCTGTTGGTACATTGTTGCAAAGACAGTCTCCGCGAGACTACTTGATGCAGCACACCCTAATGGTAAAAGCGGGCGATCTCTTTTCATTAGAAAACTTGCGCCTGCAGTTAGAGAAATCCGGATATCGTCATGTTGACCAGGTTTTTGGTCCTGGTGAATACGCAAGCAGAGGTTCGATAATCGATCTCTACCCTATGGGTAGCAATGCGCCATTTCGTATCGACTTTTTTGATGACGAAATCGACACCATTAGAACTTTCGATCCAGAAAGCCAACGTACCGTAGAAGAGATAAATGAAATTCGCCTTCTTCCTGCCCATGAGTTTCCAACCAGCGAAGAGGCAATCGAAGAGTTCCGTTCTCGTTGGAGACAACAGTTCGAAGCGCGAAGAGAGCCCGAATCGGTTTATATGCAGGTAACCAAAGGCACCTGGCCTGCTGGTATCGAATACTGGCAACCACTTTTCTTTGAAAAGACTGAAACCCTATTAGATTATATTTCTGACAACTCGCTGATTATCACTGTAGGCGACATTGAAGGCGCTATTGATGCTTTTCTCAAAGATGTTGACTACCGATATGACCAGAGAAAAATCGACCCTCTGCGACCTTTACTCGCTCCCGAGTTGTTGTGGCAGAAAAAAGACGAGCTATTTGCCGGGTTCCAGCAATACCCTCGTGCTTGCCTGACTGTTGAGCCTGTTAAGGAGAAAGCCGGACGTAGCAATCCATCCGTTGAAACACTACCCGACCTGCATGCAAAACAGCAAACCAAAGAACCTTTGGCAGAGCTTCGACGCTTCACTGAAAGCTATCAGGGTAAAGTTGTCTTCTCGGTAGAGTCAGAAGGCCGACGCGAAGCTTTGTTAGAACTGCTACAGGGCATCAAATTAAAACCAACGGCATTGGGCTCTTTGAGTGAAGCGATACAAAGCGATGTTAAACACTCGCTTGTGCTGGGAGCTGCTGAGCACGGTTTTATACACAGCCAACCAGATTTCGCTCTGATATGTGAAAGCGACCTGTTAGGCGATCGTGTAATTCAGCGACGTAAAAAAGACAAACGTGCAGTAAACAGTGACACGGTTATCCGCCACCTCGCGGAACTGAAACCCGGGCAACCCGTTGTACACCTTGATCATGGTATCGGACGCTATATAGGCCTGCAAACCCTGGAAGCTGGTGGCTTAACAACCGAATATGTGACTCTGGAATATCAGGATGAAGCAAAACTCTATGTGCCAGTTTCTTCATTAAACCTCATCAGTCGATATTCTGGTGGTGCAGATGAGTCCGCTCCGGTTCATAAGTTAGGTGGTGAAGCGTGGGCTAAAGCTCGTCGACGTGCGGCAGAGAAAGTTCGCGATGTTGCTGCAGAACTTTTGGATGTCTACGCCAAGCGAGAGCTCAAACCTGGCTATAAATTTGAGTTGGACAGAGGGCAGTACGCCACGTTCAAGTCCAGCTTCCCATTTGAAGAAACTGACGATCAGGCGATGGCAATCAATGCCGTGCTTTCTGACATGTGTCAGCCAAAAGCGATGGACCGCTTGGTTTGTGGTGATGTTGGTTTCGGTAAAACCGAAGTGGCCATGCGCGCGTCCTTTGTATCGACCGATAACGGAAAGCAAGTAGCCGTGTTGGTGCCAACAACACTCTTAGCACAGCAGCATTTCGAAAACTTCCGTGATCGGTTTGCCAATCAACCTATCAGAGTCGAAGTACTTTCGCGCTTCAAGACGGCTAAAGAACAAAAGCAAATTCTAACCGATGTAGCAGACGGCAAAGTTGATATCATTATCGGCACACACAAGCTTCTGCAGAGTGATATTAAGTTCAAAGATCTTGGTCTTCTTATCGTGGATGAAGAACACCGCTTTGGTGTTCGTCAAAAAGAAAAAGTGAAGGCAATGCGTGCTGATGTCGATATCCTGACATTGACTGCGACGCCTATCCCGCGAACACTCAACATGGCGATGAGTGGCATGCGTGATCTTTCTATTATCGCAACACCACCAGCTCGACGTCTGGCAATCAAGACCTTTGTTCGACAGCGGGAAGACAGCGTAATACGTGAAGCGATATTGCGTGAAATCATGCGTGGTGGTCAGGTTTACTTCCTGCACAACAAAGTCGAAACGATAGATAAAGTCGCGGAAGATCTAGCGAAACTCATTCCGGAAGCCCGTGTTACGACGGCACACGGTCAAATGAGAGAACGTGAACTGGAGAAAATCATGAATGATTTTTACCACCAGCGTTTTAATCTACTAGTGTGTACGACCATCATCGAAACGGGTATTGATGTACCGACAGCCAACACCATCATCATGGACAGAGCTGATAACCTTGGCCTGGCGCAATTGCATCAGCTAAGAGGACGTGTTGGTCGTTCTCATCATCAGGCATATGCTTACTTGCTCACACCGCACCCTAAAGCTTTGACAAAAGACGCTATCAAGCGATTGGATGCCATTGCGTCCCTCGAAGATCTTGGAGCCGGCTTCACTCTCGCGACACACGACTTAGAAATTCGTGGCGCAGGTGAACTATTAGGTGATGAACAGAGTGGTCAGATTCAATCCGTTGGCTTTACTCTCTACATGGAAATGCTGGAACAAGCCGTTCAGGCTTTGAAGGATGGCAAGGAGCCATCCTTGGATGAGCTACTGAAAGAGCAGACCGAAGTCGAAATGAGAATACCGGCTCTTCTTCCAGACGACTATATCCCTGATATCAACACTCGTCTCTCGACATACAAGCGTATCGCAAGTGTGAAAAACGAAAATGAGTTGGCTGAGATGAAGGTTGAGCTCATAGACCGATTCGGTCCGCTTCCAGATGCAACAAAGAACTTAATTTCTATCGGTGAGATAAAACTCGCAGCGGCACAAATCAAAGTGAAGAAGATTGAAGCTCATGATAAAGGTGGATACATCGAGTTTTATCCGAACGCTGACATCAACCCAGCTTACTTGGTTAAACTACTGCAATCTGCACCTAAAAAGTATGGTATGGATGGCCCGACGAAGCTGAAATTTATGGTGTCTTTGACCGACCGAAGAGAAAGGACACGCTTTATCTCTGATTTGCTTGAACAATTCGCGAAAAATAGAATAGCGACACCAGCATAGAATGATAAACTATGACTTATTAGGGCAGTTTATACCCAGAACCGGAGTAAAAATGAAAAAAATAATGGCACTTCTTCTCTCTATGGTTTCTCTGAGCGTTTACGCATCAGAAAGAGAGTTTGATGTTGAAGTTATTATCTTTAAAAGAGCGGTTGCACCTGAAACTGTAGAGGAATCCTGGCCTGATGAGCTGCCTCAGATAGATCTTAGCCGTGCTAGCACCTTAAATAATGCTCAGTATCTGGAAGATAAAGGCGTAATCATGCTGCCATACGAAGACTTTCAGCTTATCGAGAAAAAAGAAGCTCTGGATAAACACGCCGGTTTCGAAGTACTCCTTCATACCGCTTGGCGTCAAGGCGATCAGCCTAAGTCTACCGCCCCTGTATTTCATATCGTAGCCGGTAAAGATTTCTCTGAGTCATTTAACCCAGACGGAAGCAGCAAACAGCAGGATACCGAAATCGTTGTTGATGATTTAGCGAACGAAGTGACCATCGACAACCCTCTGTATCAGCTTGACGGAAAGTTTCAGGTTTATGTTCAACACTACCTGTTTCTGGAAACCGAGTTAGATCTGAAGTCACCTTGGCGACGTGAAGTGCTTGTTGAAGATGAAGTGCCAGAAGTAGAAACGATTCCTGTCATTGAAGAAGTGACCTCAGATACAGAGGCACCAATCGGACAGGAGCAGATTATTACCGAACCGGTTAACGATACGGTTCAGTTTGGCAACCTTGAGGCGGTAGAGCCGACTTATCGGGTTGAAGAGTTTCTTAAAGGGTATCGCATGACTCAAAAGCGTCGGATGAGAAGTGGTGAAATTCACTATCTCGATCATCCACTGATGGGTATTGTGATTCAGGTGCGTAGAGCACCGACACCAGAAGCCTAATGATAGAAAAGCTCTCCTTGTGAGAGCTTTTGTGTATTTTATGACACCAGATTTCACCATCATCACCCAAAAGCTGATATTAAGGCTCCCAGACAAGTCAGAAGCAGCACGCTTCTCAGAGCTGGTATCAACCTCCCCTTCTCTTTACCCTTGGCTTGACTGGACTCACTCAGCGTTTTCACATTTTGATGCCGAGGAGTTTTTGCTGGCGAACCGCTTAAACTGGATTAAAGAGATCTCTTATGGATTTGGTGTTTATCAATCTGATTGTAACCAACTAATCGGTATGGTTGCCATAACCGAGTTCCAACGCATCGCCAACATGGCCAGTATTGGATACTGGATAGGAGACGACCATCAAAAGCTAGGATATGGGAAAGAGGCGTTGGATGCTTTAATCGAGTTCTGCTTTGCAAAGCTCAAACTCACTCGGCTGGAAATCGTTTGCGATCCGGACAACAAACCAAGCCACTTGATTGCTCAAAAGTGCGGAGCGGTAGAAGAGTGTCTGGCCAAAAACAGATTCGTGTTCAATGGCAAACCTAAAGATGGCTTGGTATTTTCTGTTACGCCTTAATTCAAAGAACGGATTCGAAGTAACAGAATCAAAACAAGCAAAGCCGAACATCAAGTTCGGCTTCAAATACGTTATAGGAGAATTAAGATTAGTGTAACTTCAGGTTGGGTCTTAACACTCGGTTGATTCGCCCTACCAACATCATCAAACCCGTCTTGAACATCCCATGAAGTGCCATCTGATGCATTCTATACAGTGAAATGTAAACCACGCGAGCAATACGTCCTTCGACCATCATTGAACCTTTAGTCAGATTCCCCATCAAGCTACCAACAGTAGAGAAGCGGCTAAGGGAAACAAGTGAACCATGATCTTTGTAGATGTACGGCTTCAATGCTTTGCCATTTAACTGCGCGATAATATTTTTAAATGCCTGACTCGCCATCTGATGCGCAGCCTGTGCTCTAGGTGGCACAAATGAACCATCAGGTTGCGTGCACTGAGCAAGGTCACCAATAACAAAAATACTGTCATCACGAGTCGTTTGCAGCGTATCCTTTACTACAAGCTGGTTAATTCGGTTGGTCTCTAATCCTGCAATACCCTTAATAAAATCAGGCGCCTTAATACCAGCGGCCCATACCATAATCTGTGCTGGAATTTTCTCACCGTCCTTTGTCGTCAAACCATCCTCATCTGCTTTTGTCACCATGGTAGTTGTACGAACTGTAACACCAAGCTTAGTTAACTCGCTATGGGCGGCAGAAGAGATGCGTGCAGGAAGTGCTGGAAGAATGCGCTCTCCCGCTTCAATCAGGTTAACGTTCAGCTTGCTCGAATCCAGGTCGTCAAAGCCATAGTTACGCAGCTCTTTAATCGCATTGTGTAGCTCAGCAGAAAGCTCAACGCCCGTTGCACCAGCACCAACAATCGCGATATCGACAGTGCCGCTGTACTGTTTCCAATGAAGCTTCAGGAACTCATTATTCATCTCTTCTCTGAAGCGACGCGCCTGCTCAGGACTATCAAGGAATATGCAGTTTTCACGAACACCAGGAGTATTGAAATCGTTAGAGGTTGAGCCAAGGGCCATAACCAGGATGTCATAAGGAAACTGTCGGGTTGGCATAATCTGCTCGCCCTTTTCATCAGAGACAGCACTCAAAGTAATATACTTTCCTTCGCGATCAATATTCTCCAGGCTTCCTAAGCGGAATTTAAAGCCATGGTTCTTAGCGTGAGAACGGTAACTTAAAGCATCCACACCTTCATCCAGCGAACCTGTCGCCACTTCATGCAAAAGTGGTTTCCACAAATGGCTGGCTTTTCGGTCAACCAATGTAATCTCTGCTTTTCCTTTGCGACCCAATGTATGGCCCAACTTGGTTGCCAACTCAAGGCCACCAGCACCACCACCAACAACAATAATTCGAGTCATAACAATACTCCTTTAAAGACTTAAAAATTTGATGAGACCGTAGCTTCGCTCCAGCCTCTAGAATTCTTTACTCTCAACAAACTCACCGTTTGGTTTTTCTCGGGGTGCTTCAGGCACCTTCTTTATTTTTGTTACATCTCATTCAGGAATGCTCAACTTTTTTTGATATAAATCAACAAAAGTTATAATCCACATTATAACTAGGTATTTTTTTAGAGCAAGAAATAATTGCGCCAGATCAATTTTTAAAGATTAGTCAGAGACGAATGGGCATAAAAAAACCAGCCTTAACAGCTGGTTTTCTGATATATCTTGAGAGACTTTGTTAAGCTGAGACTGTTACTCTGACACAGCCTCAGAAGCTTGTTCTTTAAACGCCTTCATTTTCTGAAGGTGCTGAGAAATCTTCTTGAACTTGTGTTCTTGAGTCTCATCCCAGATGATCTCATAGTAGTCTTCAAGTTCCGATGCGATGCCCTGAGTATCAAGCACACCGTCCTGCTTCGAAAGAATGGCTAAACAACGCCCTTTGTTCTTGGTTCTGAATTGAGAAACGCACTTAGTTGCGATGTCTTCGTACTCTTCCGGACGATCTATCTTACCTTCCATATTACTTTCTGGGTGCAGGTTCGGGTTAAAAATCACCTGCTTAATACCACACAAGAATCCAATACGCTCTGACCAGTATCCACCCAGGCCAACACCACAAATAATTGGGTTCGGATCATTAGACTGATCGACGACCTTATGCACTTCTTTCAGCAGGTGTTGCATATCGTGTTTTGGATGCAGCGTACTGTAGTTAATAAACCTTACATCATCATCAATAAACTGTAGCTGAAGAACCTTCTCGTGGTTACCAGGGCTTGTTGAGTCAAAGCCGTGTAAATATATAATCATGGTACCTCCCCACTCCTCGTAGGTACTTGTTAATGCTCTAGCCGTTTTCTAAATCTACCACGATTCATAACTTTTGAAACATTATTCTTACGTATTAGAACACTAAAAATGAGATTTAAGTTTTACTGCTTCCTCAAGATAGTGCTCTTCCTTCCACAACTGATAGCCCAGCAGATACCACAGAATAGCCATCATCCTGTTTCGTGGAACCCACTGGTTCACTCCTTTAAACCAAATATCAGCATTGTCGATTCCTCTTAGCTTACAGTAGTCTGCAACCGCTTTAGGCATATCAATTCCATTCACATCTATCGTCATTGCCAAGTCCATTCTGGGATCAGCGACGCCAGCATACTCCCAGTCTATAACGCGGATACCTTTGTCTGTCCTGATCACGTTATAACTACCTAAATCAAAATGGCAAAGTGTAGCTTCTACTGGTTCGACATTTGGAAGCTCTCGATATTCCTGGTACAGGGCTTGATATTCTTTTGTTAGGAGGTGTGGTTCTCTGGCTCGAAGCTGATGCCAATAACCATCAACTTTTGCAGTAAATGAAAATAGTGGTATAGGTTTGTTATGGATGTTGATGGCATGAACTCTGGCGAGCGTACCGATGATTTCAGTTTCACTCAATGGAAAGCGTTCTGCCACCTCTCCTTCAATCCATTCGACCAAAAGACCAGAATCGTTGAGGTGTACAGGTTTAGGGGCTAAAAGCTTGTCATGACTGCTGCACAACGCTTCCAACATGCGGTACTCTCTCATTCGGGAGACGCCATAAGTGTTAGTAACAGAAGAGATAGGTCGCCATACGAAGGATTGACTTGTGTTGGAATCAACTTTCCAACAACGATTGGTTAGCCCTCCACTCAGCAGTTCAGCAAGTTTAGGCTTACCATTAAAAAAAGACTCCAGTGACAACAATGACTGGTCTAGCGAACAAGCTTCATTCCAGGTCATTTTAGCCACCAGAGCCTCCTATACGCTTTTGTAGCTGACTTACAGTCCTAACAGGCTCTTAGATTCCTGCTTACGGATCTCAGTTTCGTCAGCCCATTCGATAAGACCTGTTTCAAGATCCATCAGACGCATCGTCATCTTGTAGTATACGTCTTTGTCGCTTCCAGCCTGTTTAACGATACTTGCCAGGTTGCCGTAAAGCATATATTCAGCACCAACCATCTTACCGAATTGAATTGCACTGCTCTGGTCGACTAGCTCATCATTGTTCTGGAAGTTAAGTTGCTTACGAACAGACTCAACACGGTCCATATCAACAAAGCGGAACTTACCAGAATTTAGCATTTTAGTGCTGATTGAATCGGTAATAGATTCTGTATCAATATGTTCAGCTGTTTTGTTTTTAATGGTTTCAACAAACACGATTGGGCGATTGTCACGAGTAATATACGCAACAGAACCAGACATCAGCATGCTATCAACCATTTCACCTGCAATCTTTTGCAGGTCACTTGAGCCAAAATCAATCGTCGTTGTTTCAACGGCTTGAGCATCCCCATAGCTCACTTTGTTAGAACAGCCGCCTAAAATAACCGCTAAACCAAGTAGCGCAATAACACCTTTTTTCATTTTTATTCCTCTTTAGTCCGCCTGACGAATTTGCACGCGGAACTGTTTTCCATTCGGGTTAATCGATACTTCCGAGATTGTAATCGTTTCAAAACCATGAACAATAGTCTGCTTCCAGGCAGCCTGTTTAGAGTTTACTTCAACACCATCGTTGTCATACCAGTAAAAACGGTATTGTAAGTGCTGCTCGCCTGAGTACTGGCTAGAAACAGTAACAGCGCCACGGGCATGTCCATCAACATCGACAGTTGCGATATTCTCAATACTTAAGCGGTTGCCAAGAACGTTGTCACCAAACAGAACATTCTGGGTATCCCCTTCTACTCTTAATCCAGCAGTATTCTTTCCTGAACAACCTGCGATTGCCAGAACTGCTGCCAACGCTAATACTACTTTTTTCATCACAAAGCTCCCAATTGCTTATGCCATACCACGGCGTTGTTTCCTTGCCTTGAAATCCAGACCAAAGCCGTTCTACCTGCTTTTACTGATACTTCATATTCTTCATCGTTAAAGCTTAACATGTGTTGTCCGGCTTCAACGGTATATGAGCTACTATATACTTGGGCTGGTAATGTTTGCCAACTCCGAGTATCTGGCTGTTCGGTTAATACGTTCCATACGTTGAACAGTATATTCCCGATATCTTCAGCACCGCTATTGCCATTACCATTGTTTCCGCCAGACGCCTCTCTTCTAAGCTGCTCTTTAGCAACAACTCTTAACGCTTGCCTCATAACTATAGTCGGCATTCGTTCAGTAAGATCTTGACTCGCCATCAAATTCACATCAACCAACAGTGAGTTGTCTACCTTTCGATCATCCAACCTCAAACTTGGATAGTACTCCGAAACTGCGTTTGGGTAGTATGGCAGAGCCAACGTGTACCATGACGTACCATGACTACTGCTTACTGGTAAAGACTGTTTCCATCCCTGACGAGCAAAGACAACCCCCTGCTCATCGATAATAATAATTCTCGATTGCTCCGCAGAGAGAGCCTCTGGCTTACCATATTGTGCTTCTAGCTGTTTTAAATCTTCCCACATCCCGATTTTTCGGGCGACTCGCAAGGTTCCTTCGACTACCTGATCGTTGTCAGGTAATACAGCTAACGCTCTTTTATAGTCAACATAAGCGCTATTAAGTTCATTCGCAGTTTCGTATAGCAACGCCGAAAGATAGAGAAGATAGCCGTTTTGAACGGCCTGCAGCTTCTGCCCTGCATCAGGGTATTGAGAAAGCACCGAGCCAAGGTTGGCACTCATGCCATTTTGCTGAAGATCGTAAGCTGCTGATTGCAAATCACTCTCACGGGTTCTCTTTGCCCTTTCCTGTACTTGATTTGCTTTTCTAACTTCGACTAAAGCACCTTCCAGCGAGTTTTTATGCAAATAGTTCAATCCAAGATATAGATGAAGAAATCCGAGTTCATAATCTGCAGGAACATAGTTTTGAAGATTGTCGTTGACCGCCAGCGAGCCAATATCTGTTGCCGTTTCAGAAATAGAAATTACGGCTTGATCCTGCTGCTGCCTGACAGCGACTTCGCTCAGTTCAAAATAAGTCTGGCTTGGTTCAAACTGCTGGTTAAGAAAAGTGACTCGCCCTTTCTCAAGGTTATCCAGAATATCTCCGGCCACATACTCGGGTAACAGATCTTCCGCTTTCTGATACTGTCCAGTTTCCACAGCCTGATAGACCCCCCCATTTTGAGCGGAATAATGGCTAAACAAATTCCCGGCAGAAAGTGTAGAACAAGCGGTTACTGCCGCTGTGAATGATGCAACCAAAGTGAGTCGAAAAAACTTCTTCACCAAAAACCTCTAAAAAACAACCTCCCGGATTTTACACCGGAAGGTTTCATTCGAAATCGAGTTGTTAACCTAGTAGTAAAGGACCAAGCGGTCTGCCACCCAATAGGTGCATATGGATATGATAAACTTCCTGACCACCATGAGAGTTACAGTTAACGATCAATCGGTAACCATCTTCGTCAATACCCTCGTCCTTCGCCAGCTTTTTAGCAACAGTGAACAGTCTTCCTAATGCAAGCTCATCTTCTTCTACAATGTCATTAGTAGTAGGAATCAGCTTGTTAGGAACAATAAGAATATGGCTTGGCGCCCTCGGGTTGATGTCACGAAATGCAGTGACTAAATCATCCTGATACAGTACATCTGCTGGAATTTCCTTGCGTATAATCTTGCTAAATATAGTCTCTTCAGCCATTCATAACTCCAATAAGTGCTATCCTTTATAAGGGCTTAAGTATGCGATAAGCCCACCGAAATCACAATAAAAACACTGTTCCGATACAAACTTTAAAATTCGGAGCAATAATTAATTCTGTTTTGCGTGTTCAATCATATTCTGTTGAGAACTTTACCATTAGGATTACATGTTATTTTTATTAATTATTTAGAAAGCCATTTTGCTTTCTGTTCATGCTTAATGCTACGTAGGAGAGGATAATGAAAGGCTCTGTAATCAGACGAATGTACGCTGGTTTTTCATTAATTGTCATCATGTTCGTGATTACCATCGGCTTGATGATGAACGGTATGAATGACATTCATACCAAATTTGGAACTGTAACCCAAAACTCATTGCCGTTTGTCTCGCTATCTAATAAGACAAGCTTGCAATTACTTTCATCAGATAAGTTATTTAAAGACTTTCTCACTTCAGACGACCAGGCAAGAATGGATCAAACTCGTTCTGATTTTGCCGCATCACAAAGTAGTTTTCAGGATATTTTTTCTCAGCTAGAACAAGTTAGTAAAGTTTATCCAGAAGCTCAACAATATATAGATCAGCTAAAAGTCATCGAGAACCAATACTTCTCAGAAGCGCAAGTTGCAATGAACAACTACATTGACATGTTCAACGCTGAAGAACAGGTAGCAAAATCTACTCGCGACTTCCAAAGATTGAATGTAGAGCTGACCGTTGGCATGAAAGAGATGGTTGCGGGAATGCCGAGCATTTCAGTGAAGCTTATGGCAAAAAGCTACTTCTCGAAACTGGAAGAAGCTTCCGATGTGACTGTCGACGCGCTTTCCAGTAGTGATACTGAGTTAGTTAAAAAAGCGGTTGCAGTAAACAAAAAGGCCGTATCACATCTTAACTATGCATTTAATGGACTTGCCGCTCAGTCACCTCAGATAAAAGAAGAGTTCTCAGAAAGAGTGGAAGCATTTACCAAGGATATTGGTAAACCCGGCGGTGTGCTTGATCAGCATTACGCCTTTATTGTCGCGCAAAGCAAATTATTCGAGAACATCGCTAACCTGACAAGACAAGTCGACTCCGCCATGGAAATCATGGACTACTTTAACCAGTTAGCGACTAAAGAGCTGAATACCTCATTGGAAGAAGCTGGCAGTATCTATGATGACGGTGTAATGAAAGCCATTATTATCGGTATCGCCGTTGTTATCTTAGCCGCTGCTATCGGTTACAACGTTGCTCACAGTGTTCGTGAACCATTAACTAGAATTCTGAGTTCGCTGGAAGGACTGGCTAATGGCGATTTAAGCCAGAGAATCGATATTCGTCACAACAACGAGTTTTCTCGTGTTAGCGGACACATCAATACATTAGCTGATAACCTGCATAATATTGTTACCCAGCTTAATCGTGGGTCGGATAACCTGACCTCAGCAACCAACCAAAATCAGAACACATCCCTTGAAGCACAGGAGCAACTCGGCCATCAGCGAGAGAAGACTGCAAGCGTTGCAACAGCGATGACTGAAATGGAGCATTCCGTAGTTGAAGTCGCTCAAAGTGCACAAAGCACTACCGAGAAAGTCAACATGGTTGAGGGGGCTGCCGATACTGGCCGCAACGTGATGAATGCCAACATTACGACGATAAACCAGCTCGAAAACCGCTTGAATGAGTCTGTATCTGCCGTGGCCGAATTGCAGCAGATGAGCGGACAGATAGGTAGCATTCTGGATGTTATCCAAAATATCGCTGAGCAAACCAACCTGCTGGCACTTAACGCAGCTATCGAAGCGGCGCGTGCAGGTGAACAAGGCCGTGGTTTCGCAGTTGTAGCAGATGAAGTACGTGTGCTGGCAAAACGTACGTCTGAATCGACCGCTGAAATTGAAGATATGATCAGCAATCTGCAAGCGAGCTCCTCTACGGCCGGTAAGGTTATAGAAAGCTGTATGCAGGATATGGAAAAATCCGTTGCTCAAGCCTCTGACGCTAATAGTTCAATGGAAGAAATTCAGGCTCTGATTCTGGAAATCAGCCAGATGAGTACGCAGATTTCGCAAGCTGCAAACGAGCAGAGCGAAACGACTTCTGAAATTGCTCGTAGCTTAGAAGACATTAACCACATCGCTGAGCAAAGCCATGAGGCTATGTCTGAAATTGCATCAGTAAATGAAAATCTGACGCAACTTGCCAATGAACAGGCTGGATTGGTACATCAATTCAAACTCTAAGCATGCGTACTGTTAATTAATGGTCAGAAACAAGGGAGAATTATTATAATTCTCCCTTGTTTTTTATAGGATTAATACCATATCTTTAATACAGGCCCGCTGAGCTTCTTTTCTTTATCAATCTTTTGCTGGCCATAAATTATAATTACGAGGGCATGATATGGCCGTTCATGTAGGCATCATAGATCAAGATCCGATAAGACTTGTTACACCACTTTTAGATCACCGTTCAGTTTGCAAACATGTCGTCTTCATTGGCGACGAAACGCAGTTTGAAATGTATAAGAGGCTTGAATCTGTTTTAAATCAAAGAGATATTCAGGCTGAATTTTTTGAAATCCCATCTATTGTCGATACATCTCTGATTCGAAAAGCCATTCATAAACTGGAAAAAGATTTAGCTTCCAGAGGGAAAGAGGTCAAGTTGAATGCGAGCTGTGGCCTTCGTCATCGTCTTCTAACCGTGTATGAGATGTTCAGACAAAACCGATGGGAAATTTTTGTCGTCGAACCAAACAGCGACAAGATTTGCTGGCTCTATCCTGAAGGCTTACCAGATATACAGTTGGCTGACAAAATTACTATCTCCGACTACCTAACTATTTTTGGGGCAAGAGCAGAATTCAATGAGCTGGAGGTTTCTGAGCACCTTGATCAGAAGCTATACGAGTTAGGACAGAAATGGGCGGGTAACGCTCTGGAGCTGGGCCCTGGCCTGGCGACGCTAAACTACCTTGCCACCACTTGCCGTAAAGAGCAGAAACTCGATGTTGAACTGACAGAGAAGCAACAAGGTTACCGAGAGCTGAACATGCTCCTTGAAGACTTAGTTGCGACTGAGCTTGCTGACTACGAAAACGGTATTCTGACTTTCAAGAGCGAAGATGCAAGACGCTTCTCAAATGGTGAGTGGCTGGAAACCCTTGTGCACAGCACCGTAAAACAAATTCAAGATGAACTGCCAACCATTCAGGATCGCTCTCTGAATGTTCAGGTATATCGTCAGCTAGGCGAACGCGAAGTGAGAAACGAGCTTGATGTCGCCTCTGTTGTTAACAATAAGCTCCACATCATCGAATGTAAAACCAAAGGCATGAGAGATGATGGCGATGACACGTTATACAAACTCGAATCCCTTCGAGACCTTTTAGGCGGACTGCAAGCACGCGCTATGTTGGTAAGCTTCCGTCCTTTACGACACAACGATATCACTCGCGCAGAGGATTTGGGACTTGCTCTAATAGGTCCGGACGAGCTAAAGGAGCTGAAGAGCCATCTAAGAGTGTGGTTTAATGACGCTGGCGGCCACGAAGATTTGTGATCATTTGAAATACGCTAATTAGCGAACTCAATACCTTAATACCGCTTTCCCTATATAAGCGGTATTTTTTTGTTCAAAGTTCAGAGCTCAAATTTAATATCTTAACTCTGACTATAAAATCCCACGAGAATTCCCTGAATCACACCATCAACACTTATTAACTTGGCCTTAAACTCCATACCTCTGTTCCTACCTACTTTCAACACCCTCCTCTTTTAGGAAATTTATAGCCAATTAATCTGCTTTTATCTTTATTTACATGTAACCAACTGTTTTTAATTACTTTATTCAGCCACTAAATTTACGTGATTGATATAGAAGAACCCCTCACAACAATTGTTCAGACGGTCCAAAGCCAGCAAACTTTGAGCACAGGTCAACACACAAACTGAACTAAAAAAGTATTCTAATACTCACATAGGGTTAAATAATGAAAAAAGCATTTAAGTACTCGATCGGTGCTATTTTGGTCTCTGCTGCGCTATCAGCAAACGCTGGTGTTACGGTTGTAGATAATGAGGAAGGCAAATTTTCGATCGGTGGTGACGTAGAATTTGATTTCAACTACAGGGATAGCGAATCCAAAGCATACGGTAAAGGCTTTGATCAGTCCGGTCGAATTCTCATGAACTTTGCCGGTGAAAGATATACAACATCTGATCACTATTTCAAATTAAATGCTCAGGCACTGTTTGATACCAGTGGAAACATGGGCGTCGATGATGCATGGTTCTCTTTTGGTAAGAAAGATGGCTGGGATATTAAAATGGGCCGCTTCGAAGGAACAGACATGTTCCCTGTAGGTCAGGATACTTTCCTGGAATACTCTGGCGATACTTCGAACAGCCTGCATAACGACGCAGCTTTCTACACATACCAACTTAAAGAAGCTCGCGGACGTGGTGCAGAAGGTCAAGCCATGTACAGTCAGCAGTTTGGCGACCTATACGTAGAAGTGGGTACCATGTTTGGTGACCGTACTGCAATGTTCACTGACAACACATACCATGGAAGAGAACTGCAATATAATGAAGACTCTTTCCTGATTCGTCCGGTCGTTTCCTATCAGGCAGGTAACTTTAAGATCTCTGCGGCAATGGAAACAAACCTAGTTAGTGATGCAATCACGACAAAAACTGGCAATGTCGATGTATCTGATCGTACCGGATATGGTGTGACCGCAAACTACAGCATCGACGACCTTTCTATAAACCTAAACTGGGCACACATGGATGCGGTTGACGAAACCAACTCAACCGTGGGTCTAAACGTACTCTACAAAGGCTTCGGTGTCGGTTACGTACAGGGGGAAAACGAGTACGAAGTTAACGAGATCAAGGGCGGCTTGCTTGAAGGTGACGCATCCATTGAATCCTGGTACGCCTCGTATCATTTCGCAAATGTTCTGGACGTAGAAGATTTCTCCGTTTATGTCGGTGCTTACCTGTCTAGCATTGATGATGATGACCTTACAAGAGGAGAGTTCACCGAGCACGACGACAAAGGTTACCGTATTAGATTTAAGTACTTCTTCTAAGACTAAAAATAAAGCAACAACAAAAGGTGCCACGCTCTCATAAAAAAGGCGCTTTATATAATACTTAAAACGTCAGTTGGCTACTTCTTGCAACTTGCTGCAAGAAGTAGCCATTAAAATTCAATAAGTTAACAAGGCTCTGATAAAACCATATCTTTGTTAAATGTATGTCATTTAAATATCACTTTAGACACTTCAATAAACCCAGCTGATATAATTTCTTTCAATTTGTCCCTGATTAACAAGATGAAAATTCTATAGATGACTTTAATATTTGAACCATCTGAAACTCTATTGATTGGAAATCGATTTACTTTTCAGCCCGCACGGCATGAACTCATTGACTGCCAAGAAGGTAAAACAATTAAACTCAGTGAACCTGGATCCAGACTGCTTTACTTTCTGGCTTCTCACTCAGGTCAGAAGTTGAGAAAACAGCGGATTATTAAGTATGTATGGCATGATCTGGGACGGATTGTTCAAACCTCAAGTTTGGTTCAGGCCATATACGAACTGCGCAAAGCGTTTGGAGAGAAAGGGCTGAAGCACCCTTGCATTATAACGGTCCCAAACTATGGCTATGTGTTCACTGCTAAGGTCGAGTTAGAAAGTGATGTCGTGGCATCGACTACTGCTAAAGATACCTATGGTAACGACCGTGGTGATGACTTGATTTCTGATGCTTTAGTTTCTGATACTTTGGTTTCCAATGCTATGGCTTCCTCTGTTGCTTCAAGCCAATACGCGCCCAAGCTACATAGCTCTATCTATGCGGGAATAGCACTGATGAACAAAAAGGTGCTGCTATCTATGGCCCTTGTATTGGTAAGCGTCACTATCACAGCGTTTCATCACTTGTCCCCCATGACACTTACTAGCCAGTCATACAACTCCAACATGCAAGAGATAGAGGCGATAAACGGCATAAGCGTTTTTACCACAGAATCTAAAATATCGAATACCTTGTTTTCTAACGCTGAACGCTGCGTAAACCAATATATGGACAAAAGTAACGAAAACTTTGCGAAGCCTTATAAGCTATTAATAACAAAAAACATATTCAACAAAGCATCTCTGCATATCATGTTTCAACCACCGTATCAGCATCTAAACAAGTCTATACGCGCCAACAATAAGAATGAGTTCTATGAAAATTGCTAGCCTATTAAGTAAGTCTAACCTATTGGTGGTGGCCGCAGCTGTTTTGCTTGCTGCCGTATTTTGTTGGACAGATAGTCACAAGGCAGCAAGCCAACTGCTCACCCATAGCGAGTGGCACTCTGAGGTTAAACTCTCGGTAGATGTTCAAAAGGATGATTCTTCTCAGATTGAACACTTAGATGTCGTTGTGACGAATAAATATGAGTTCCTGGATAACAATATATTTATCCGTTCATCGCAAATTGAAGTGCCAGAACAAAAAAAGTCCTATGACTTTGTCGCTATCGGGCACTGGGATTTAGAAGAGGACTATCTGCTCTTTGATAAAGTCAGCTATCAGGGAAAAGATAAAGCTAACGCGCATATGAAGTCGCAAATTGATCGCTTTATCTTCCACTCAGAGCAAAGCTGGCAAATTCTAAGCCTTACTCAGGACACGCTTCTTGTAGAAACCGTAGGAGATGGAAGTATGGTCCTGTCAACCTGCCAGGACGAATGCCTGCAACTGAGTGCTGTCTTGAACGCGAAAGATGACTTAAGAGAGACACAGTACAATTAGTGAATACAAAAAAGGTTGGCAAAAGCCAACCTTTTCAATCAGTCATCTGTTTTTTACAGATTAAAGCATCTTACGTGCTGCTTCGATTACAACCTTGATTGAACGAGCTTCTGTCTCTTTTAGCGTAGAGTGATCTGGAATCTCTTTCTGAGTACGGTTGATGATAACACCAGCTACACAGCCTGCTTTCAGACCAGAGCTTGCACACATAGTAAGAAGCGTTGCTGATTCCATTTCAAAGTTCAGAACACCCATGTCCTGCCACTCTTGCATAGAGCCCTGGAAACGCTTAACTACACGACCAGAGAAAGTATCGTAACGTTCCTGACCTGGGTAGAAAGTATCACTTGAAGCCGTTACACCCATATGAACTGATGCACCAGTCTCTTCAACAGCCGCTTTCATTGCTGTCGCAACTTCAAAATCAGCAACAGCCGGGAACTCCATAGGAGCGAAATGCAAGCTAGCACCGTCAAGACGTACTGAACCCGTTGATACGATCATGTCACCAACATTCACGTCAGGCTGGATTGCACCTGTAGTACCAACACGCAGGAATGTACGAACGCCACACTGTGCCAATTCTTCAACAGCAATAGAAGTAGAAGGACCACCAATACCAGTCGAACAAATGACTACCGGAGTACCGTCAAGCTCAGCCAGGTAAACATTGTATTCACGAGCACGAGCAAGTTGTACCGGATTCTCCATCTCATTTGCAATCTTAGGCACACGATCAGGGTCACCAGGGATAATTGCAACTGTTGCACCTTTAAGGTCTGCTTCAGTAATACCTAGATGGAAAACAGGTTGAGACATAGTTGACTCCTTTTATTGGCGTAATTGTTCGCCGTTCAATGTTGTGGGGATACCAAGAAACTGTAGCTCAAGAATTCAATTATTAAAGTGATAAACATCACATACGAGAATGAATGAAATTTCAATATTACATAATTAAACGGTTTGCATCACACTTTTGACGATAATAGCTTAATAATCACTCTGTAAATAAAAGGGCACCTGCCTAACAGATGCCCTCGCCTACTCGCTCATTTTCATTCTGTTAATCGACTTGTTTCCCAAGCCTTAACAACCGTAACGCATTGATTGTAACTAGTACCGTAGCACCACTATCGGCTAAAACAGCCACCCATAGGCCAGTAATACCCAGGACACTCGTTACCAAAAATACCCCTTTAAGCCCCAGCGCCAACATAACATTTTGTTTTATGTTGCTGATGGTGGCTTTCGACAGTTGGATCATGCCTGCAACTTCGTTCAATCGGTTGTGGGTCAATGCTGCATCTGCTGTTTCCAGGGCAATATCACTTCCCCCTCCCATCGCGACACCAATGGAAGCCGCTTTCATCGCTGGTGCATCATTAATACCATCACCTATCATCGCAACGTTTTTCTCTGCTGCTATGCGACTCACCCATTCGACTTTGTCTTCCGGTAATAACTCTGCCTGATAGTTGATGCCAATTTTTGAACTCATCGATTTGGCACTTCTGCGATTATCTCCAGTAAGCATGATGCTTTCGACACCCATACTGGTTAGCTTACTTATCGTGGCTTTCGCTTCATCCCTTACCTTATCCTGGAGAGCGATAATCCCGATACCCTCGTGGTTTCTGGTCACCACCGCCACCGTTTTCCCTTCGCTCTCAAGTTCGGCCGCTTTTTTGAGAATGGTTTCGCCTATCCCTTCCGGCAGCTTGCTCGGTGAAAGAATCGATAGCTGTTCACCATCAAGTATTCCCTGGACACCCATTCCCGTTAATATCATTCTCTCTTGAGCTTCAGGGATATCGATATTCATGGCTTTTGTTTTTTCAATGATGGACACCGCCAGCGGATGAGAAGACCCTATCTCAATAGCCGATGCATAGGCTAATAGCTTTGCTTCCGCTAAGCCGCCAAATGGTACGATATCTGTAACTTGCGGCCTGCCCTCAGTAAGTGTGCCCGTCTTATCAAACGCTACTGCCTCAACATTGCCAAGCTGTTCCAGCGCAGCTCCACCTTTGATTAATACACCACGTCGGGATGCAGCAGCTAAACCAGAAGTTATTGCTGCTGGTGTTGAGATAACTAACGCACAAGGACATGCGATTAACAGAAGGGCTAAACCACGGTACAACCATGTTTCCCACGGCTGAGCAAAGAGCAATGGAGGAGTAACAATCACAAGCAGCGATACAAGCATCATTAGCGGCGTGTACCAACGGCTAAACTTATCAAGAAAACGCTCCATTGGTGCTTTATGTGATTCTGCATCTTCTATAAGGTGCAGGATACGGTCGACCGCATTTTCACCTTGCTCTGAGGTGACTTGAATACGCGTAACCTTATCTGCCACTACCGAACCGGCCATCACTTGTGCACCTTCCGGGCGCTCAACCGGAACCGACTCACCCGTCAATGCACTCTCATCAAAGCTTGCCGCTGCCTGCACTAAGCCATCAGCGGGTAATCTTTCTCCAGGACCGACTTCAATCACATCACCAGGGATAAGTGATTTTGCAGATACCTCTACCCGCTGGCCATCAACAATCTTGGTTGCCATTTCAGGTAAAAGCTTCATCAGAGACTGCACACCGCTTCTTGCTTTTGAAGAGGCGAAAGCTTCCAGCTTTTCACCAAGCAAGAAAAGCAACAACACCATAGCCGCTTCAGCGGATTCGCCGAGATATAAAGCACCAAGAGCAGCAACACTCATCAGTGTTTCAATAGAGAATGGAGAACCAGACTGTGCTGACTGCCAGGCTTTCTTAAGAATTGGCATTAAACCAAGCAAACAGATGGCAATAAACGCCCAATGACTAAATACAGGAAATGAAGATTTCGCCAGTGCTGATATTCCCATTGCAAGGCCAAGGGAAATAACCTGAATATTCTGCTTCAACAGAGACTTGGGAGAAAAATCGTGTTCGGGAATCGCATTTTTCTCATCATCGATAGTGAACCCAGTATTGATCACTGCATCTTCAACCAGCGCTGCGGTTGCTGAACCATCGAGCTGAACAACGAGTTTTTCTGTAGCAAACAGTACTTTTACCTGACTAACGCCTGCTATTTTGCGAACGGCCGTTTCCACTTTGCGCGCACAGGCGGGGCAATCCATACCACCCACTTTCCAGCTTTGAGTCTGTTGGGTGTTAGATGACGAGTTGGGTTTTAAACCGGAGGGTTCGGGCTCCTCACTGCCCGGATCAGCACCAGAACAGCACGAAGACTCCTGACTATCACAACAAGATGCTGGCTCTGTGCTCTCCATCTTAATGGAGGCAATTTTAGGGGCCTGCGTACAGCCACAAGCGTCGCTTATCTTGTGAATACTCACCTTAGAGTTACAGGCTTTTTGTTTTGCACACATCATTCTTTCCTTTCTATAAACTAGTTAGGCTATTACGCTAGATGTCATAACTCTAAACCTTAGAGCATACTCTAAGGTCAAGAGTTATTTGTACAAAATTAAGAAGTAACTTTATCTTAGCCTTTGTAGAACTACCGACTGATCCAGTTCATTCTGATAATCCGTGTAGTCCAAACCTTTATCGAAAATAAACTCGGTTACCAGTGTTCTTACTCGTTCAACAAGTTGTTCTGCAGACCATGGCTTCTCAAAGTAGCTTTCAATACGAGCTAAGTTAATCGCTGTAATCGTATCGTGATGCGTTGCCTGACCTGTCAGCAGAATCTTTTTAGTCTCTGCAAAACGTGAATCCTGAGAAATCTCGGTCAACAGTTCAACACCGGTTTTACCTGGCATCACATGGTCGGATATCACCAACGCAATAAACTCTCCTTCTGCGTCAAAGTCATCCATTAACTCAAGGGCTTCGTCGGCTGATTCACAATCTTCAATATTGATCCAGCGGCTTAGAGGTTCCAGATCTTGCAATACTGCACTTAGCACCTCTCTCTGGTCATCGACACAGATTAGATTCAACTTCTCCATATTATTCCTCGACTGGTAATTTAATTCTGAATATGGTTTTTTCAGCGCTGCTTTTCACCGCAATCGAACCACCATATCCACTGATTATTCGTTTCACGATAGACAAACCGAGTCCCAGACCAAACGAGAGTCCACCCTTTTTAGTTGTAAAGTTGGGTTGAAATATCTTCCGCCTCGTCGCTTCATCAATTTCAGGACCGTTGTTGGTTATCGTGATTAAAATTCTGTTGTTTGTATGACGCGTAGAAATCTCTATCGATGGTTCCGATGTCCTCTCCATCGCGTCACACGCGTTTTTCATTATGTTGGCCCACACCTGCACGAGCTCGGTTGATGAACCTTTGAACTGTGGTAACGTGGCAGCAGGACTAAGGTGAACAGAGACACGCCTCAGATCGCTTTGTAGCAGTGATATCGCTTTGTTGATCGACTCGTTAATATCAAGCCATTCATCCGTATCGATATCAGTACGACCAAGCTGTTTCACTGACTTAACAATGCCAACAGAATGTTTGGCTGCCAGCCTCATATCTCTGAGATCACGCCCGACACTCCAATACTTCACAGCCTCTTCCGGGTTAGCTAACCAATGTTTTGATATTTCACCTTCCGGTACCGCGCGCGCCATCGCTTTTGCTGTCTCTCTGGAAAACTTATGACTCGATTCCAGCGCTTTGGCTCGCTTACGTACATGTGAGGAGCTGGCAACTTGGCCGTGTTCTAACCCTTGCTTCAGAAAATCCATCGCTTCGGGATGCATCTCCTGTAGCAACTGAGAAACCACGTTCTCCAGCCTTTCCGTTTTGCTGTTTACAACACCGATAGCATTGTTCAGCTCATGAGCGATGCCCGCTGCGAGCTGACCCAGGGTTGTCATTTGCTCTGCGGTATAAAGCTTCTGAAGTGCTTCTTCTTTGGCGACAGCCTCTCTTACCGTTCTCATTTGGCGGTTTCTGAGTTCATGAATCAAAACCGGCGAGAACTGTTCATTGATGTCACCATAGATATCGGATGCAACAGGCCGTGTTTCTTTATCAATCCAGGTAAGGACCGATTTCTCTCTGGCAATCACCGTTGATGATGAAACGCCTTCTGACGAGAAAAAGCTGTATACACCAATAAAAGTGCCCTCTGTCGCTGTGAAGATTTTGGTCAGTCTCATGCCATCTTCATCAGCGACATAGCCTTCTAATGTTCCGCTCTGTACGTAATAGAGGCGATCGTTTTTATCACCTTGGTTAAATACAGGCATGTTTGCCTCTACCTCTATCGAACGCTTTGAGTTCGAGAAGTAGCGACTAATTAAACGGCTAATATTGGAAGCTTCCATAGTCTTAATATAACTCTCTTAACCTATGAATCCGACAACATTTAGAATCCACACAAGTACAAAGCTTCCCATAACACCAACAACACCCAGAATGACACCCACTCTCGCCATCTGACTGCTCTCAACATTACCTGTTGCATGAGCCAGTGCGTTAGGCGGTGTACTGATAGGAAGCGACATACCCAACGATGCAGCGAATGTAACCACCAGAATCAAGGTCATCTCTCCACCTAGCGGCGCTAGTGAGGCCATGGACGCACCAAGTGCCGCCATAATTGGCATCAACAGGTTTGCCGTTGCTGTGTGAGACATGAAGTTTGCCATGACAAGACAAAGGAATGCCGCACCAAACAGAACGATATATGGCGAGAAAGAATCAAATGGAATACTGTTTACAACCAGCTTTGCTAAGCCTGTTTTATCTAACGCCAGGCCTAGTGCAATACCACCAGACACCAACCAAAGTACATCCCAGGAAATCTTCTTCAGGTCTTCTTTATTAATAATCCCGGTAATAGAGAAAATCGCGACAGGGATAAGTGCAACAGTATATGAGTTCATACCATGCGCAGAGCCCATCAACCACAATAGAATAGTCAGACCAAAAGTAATATAGACGGTAATAGCCTTAGGTGTTTTTAGGAACTTACCTTTGATGTTCAACTCAATGGTTTGCTGTTCAGCTTTGTACAGAGTCTTTATCAGGTACCAGGCCAGCGCCATCATCAACACAACAAAAGGAACACCAAATGACATCCATTCACCAAAGGTAATCAGGTTGTCACCGACAAGATATTTAAGTGCAATCGCATTCGGTGGGGTACCAATTGGCGTACCGATACCACCAATGTTTGCCGCAACAGGGATACATAGCGCAAACGCAATTCTGCCTGGATCTTTCGGTCCAAACACCGCGATCACCGGAGTCAGGATCGACAACATCATTGCTGTAGTCGCTGTGTTTGACATGAACATGGAAAAGATACCGGTAATCAGCATCAGGCCAAGCATCACAAATTTTGGATCCTTGCCAAATGGCTTTAACAATACCCTTGCCAGGTTCACGTCGAGACGATATTTGGTCGCTGCCATTGCAAGAAAGAAACCACCAAGAAACAGCATGATGATAGGGCTGGCAAATGTCGCCATAATATCTTTGTAGCTTAACAAGGTACCAAAGCTCGGATCATCAGCACCGAAGCGGAAAAAGATAAGCCCCTTGTTAGAGAGTAACAACAGCTCCAACACAATAATAACGACAGAAGTAGCATAAATAGGGATAGGTTCGAAAACCCAACACAAGGCGGCAAGAAGAAAGATGGCGATAACGCGCTGTTGAATAACCGTAATTCCCTCAAACGGAAATGCAGACAAAGGCATTAACAGTATGATTAATGGGATAATTAACGGAATGATATATTTGCTGTATTGACGCATAACTAAATTTAATTCCATTTTGGAGTCTAAAGTTAAGATGGGCTCAGGATGTTAAAGCCCGAGCCCATCATTTCTGCGTCTATTATGTTTCTATTTCAAAATTAAATATCTGGCTATAGATCAAATTTCATGCAACAGATGAAAAAAAATTACGGTTTTATTGGTTTTAATTACCAAAATTATGCTTGTTGATAATTTACCCTGTAGATAAGCGCTCTTTTTCCTCTAACTCTTTGACAGGTATATCTTTTACACAAACACTATCTGAAGAACAAAATGGTGTCATGTTGACACTTGCTGTTGCAGGATCTTCTTCTTCCAGCTCAACTTCTACGTCTGTCATCAAATCAGAGATGTGTTTACGTAAAACTAAAAAGCCTAATACACCAAATAAAACGCTACCCAAAGCCTGACCATAAAGTACACCTAAAGCGCCAAACCATTGAGAACCAAAGTAAACAAATGGCAAGGTGCCTAAAGTGGCTTTACCCAAATTCAGTGTTGTTGAATAGAAAGGTTTACCCAAATTGTTGAATGAAGCATTCGCAACAAACAAAGCTCCGTTGAAAACAAATGAAAGAGAGACGTAGGTACAAAAAGCCGCCAGTATCACAGCTGCGTCACCGGTTAAGTTAAATCCTGCAATAATTAGATCCTGTAATAGAAACAAAATTACAGATACAGAAACGCAGTAAAGAGTCACAAACAGCAACGCATTGTTTAAAGTTTGCTTCACCCTGTCCAGTCGTTCCGCACCGTAGTTCTGTCCGATTATCGGCCCTACTGCACCAGATAGCGCAAAAATGGCAGCGAAACTTACAGGCATTAAACGACCGATAACAGCGAAACCCGCAACATAGTCTTCCCCAAATCGAGCAATCGAGGTTGTCACAATAGCGTTTCCTATCGGTGTGGCTGTATTCGTAATAATGGCAGGTACAGCAATTGCAACAATGGCACGAATGTCTTCTCTGATTTTTGCGAAACGAGGAAAGGTAACCAGGTTGTGTATCTTAATCAGAGGATAGATAGAGAAGAAAAGAACCGTAAATCTGGCGCAAACCGAAGCCAGTGCCGCCCCTTCTACATTCCAGTTAAAACCAAAGATAAAGAGCGGATCCAAAATGGCGTTAACTATACCGCCAGATAAGGTAGCCCACATTGAACGTTTTGCGTCACCCGCAGCTCTTAAACCTGCGCCCGCGGTCATCGCCAGAGCAATCACCGGGCTACTTGGCAGCAAAATACGCAAGTAAGCTTCTGCTCTCTCAGCCGCAAAACCCTCAGCACCAATGGCCGTAAGAAGCTCCGGAATATGCAGAAACATCAAAATTGTCACAATGACGCTTATCACCACACCAACACTCATGGTGCTTGCAGCAATTTGTCTGGCGTATTCGTGTTTTTTTGCTCCAAGCGCCCTTGATACAAGCGCGCCCATGGCGATAGAAGTACCGATAGAAACCGATGTAGAAAAGAAGATGAGCGTACCGGCAAACCCTACGGCAGCAGCAAGTTCAACCTGACCAAGCAAGCTGATAAAGAACATGTCCAGCAAATCGACAAGAAAAAGCGCCATCAGCCCTACCGAAGCTGAACCGGTCATAACCAGGATATGGCGCATTGTCGAACCTTCAACGAACTTCGCGTTATTGTCTGCCATTCATTTCTCCACCAAAAAAGGCGCATTGTGCGCCTTTTAAGTTAATTGTTACACTAATTTTATACCGGATGTTGGAAGCAATCATCAAGGCTCTGACCAATCGCTCTAAGAACATCACGTCTGGTAATAATACCGACTAATTTCTTATCATCAACAACAGGATACACCTTTGGTTTACCCACCTTTATCAGCTCTGCCAACTCAATGATACCCATATCAGGAGATACCGTTAACACATCCTGATACATACAGTCACTGACTATGTGAGTGTCCTGACAGTAGTAACTCACCTTAACCAGCTTATCGAGTAAATCCTGTTCAGATATAAAACCAATCACTTCGTCGTTCTCATTAACAACAGGCCCACCCAGGTGTTGAGAGGTCATCACCTTATCGAGCGCGGCAGTAAGAGACATTTCTGGTGTAAACCTTACAGCGCGCTTTTCCATGAAATCTTTAACTTTTAATGCATCCATATTTTCCATCTCCAAAAATACTGCGTCATCGCACGTTTACTATAAGTGTAGTCACTTCTTATTATGTGGCTAATTATTATTGTCGTCTAAATTCTTGATTTTGCTAAATGGAAAAAATCAATTTTATTGATAGGCAATATCAATACATAGCATCCATACGATTCACAGCATAATTATTAAACGGTATACTTACCGTTAAGTATCCGTATTTCGTCAATTCGAATCCGTGTTTAGGGAGCTTTTAGCATTGCGTATTCTCACTCTCCTGTTTGTTTGCTCCGCCTTTTTTACATCTAATATTCTCGCATCTATGGGCAACCAGAGACTGCATTATGACACCCAAGTAACTGACCTTTACTCTCTCGCCAGTACTGCTACAAAGCGCCACAATGGTGAACATTCGGTATTTATTGCTATGTCCGGTGGTGGTACACGTGCAGCGGCTCTCTCTTATGGCGTGCTTAAAGCGCTCAGAGAAATACCCATGAAAAAAGAGGAAGAACAGAGCACGCTGCTTGATGAAGTTGATTTTATTAGCGCGGTTTCAGGTGGCAGCTTTACAGCTGCATACTATGGACTTTTTGGAAATAAGTTATTCACGGATTTTGAACGGGACTTTCTTTATGCAGAAGTAGGTAAAGATCTGTTCTGGCGAACATTTAGTCCAAAGTCTTGGATCGGGTCTGGTCCCGATAGCAATAGCGCGATCAGTTACTACCAAAAGAAATTGTTCAAGGGCGCAACCTTCGCAGACTTTGATCAGGAAAACAGCCCGTTTGTTATCATAAATGCGACTGACTTAGGTGGAGAAGTGCGATTCTCTTTTACTCAAGAGTACTTTAATCTGCTTTGTTCAAATATCTCAAGTTACCCCGTAGCTAATGCCGTTGCCGCTTCCTCTGCAGTCCCGATTGTGTTTGATCCGGTTGTTCTGAAAAATCATACAGGTTGCGGTGAACAACAACTTTTAAACCTCGACGAAGAGAGTTACAACGGTGATGATTTAACCAAATCCACTGCTAAGGCCCTTCAACAGTACGCTGACAAAGCAAAAATACAATATGTACACTTAATTGATGGTGGTATCACTGATAACCTCGGCTTGCTCGCGATGTATGACATTATCAGTCTGAGCGATCAACGGTATCTGGATAATGCCCTTTCTGGTGATAAACCAAGCTTATTATCCATATCGGTTAATGCATCCACCACACCGACATCGACGATACACTCATCTCCGGAGGCGCCCGGTGTCGTTGAGATGCTAACGATGATGACAGGTGTTCAGATTCACCGACTCAATGACGTAGCAAAAACATACTTTAAACAATCTCTTTATCGGTATGGGCAGGCTCATAACGTCAAAGTTTACTTTGTAGATATAAATCTCTCAGATATCGCCGATCCTGATCTGCACGAATATATGAACAATATCCCTACTGACATGCAGCTAGAACCTCATGTTGTAGATACTCTTATTGCAGAAGGAATGAAGCAGCTGAATAACAGCACTGCATTTAAGGATTTTCTCCAAACATTGGATTGATACTTTTCGTTATATCCCAAAATCTAACGCATTAGATTATTGATATAAATCTAGAACAGACTAGAGCAAGGACGATTTATGCATAAATGGATTATTGTTGTTTGGCTCTTATTATTGCTTGGGACTCCCGTATACGGTGCTGCGGAAAACACGGCATACACTACGAAAGACTTACAATCTGCGTACTCGATTAAAAACTACATCGAACGTAATAATGGTGGCGAATACCGGATTGTAATCGCAATGTCTGGCGGAGGAACCAGAGCAGCGGCCTTGGCGTATGGGGTACTAAAAGCACTCCGTGCGGAAACGCTTCCCAGACGTTCTCATGAAAGCTTGCTTAACGAAGTAGATGTTATCAGTTCCGTTTCAGGGGGAAGCTTTACAGCTGCGTATTATGGATTATATGGTGAAAAAATATTCAGTGACTTCGAAGAAGACTTTTTATACTACGATGTCGATAGCGATCTCTATAGCATATTATTAAGTCCTTCCCGTTGGTTTTCATCTCAGGGCAGAACAGAGAATGCTATTGAATATTACCAAGATAAACTCTTCCCAAACGCCACCTTTGCAGATCTACAAAAAGCAGATGGGCCATTGGTGATTATTAACGCATCAGATCTAGGGAACAGTGTGCGTTTCTCTTTTTTGCAAGAATTTTTCGATCCTCTTTGCTCAGAACTTTCAAGTTATCCTATCGCAAACGCAGTTGCTGCCTCCTCAGCTGTCCCTGTCGTATTCAACCCTGTAGTACTAGAGAATCATGACACTTGTGACACATCGAAAAACAGATTTTTAGACAATGATTTCAGAGGTATATCTGAAATCACTCGCTCCACTCTTCGCGGTTTACTCGGATACAGGGGGGATAAGAAAAACAAAAAATACATCCACCTTGTAGATGGCGGAATCACCGACAACCTAGGGCTACTTTCATTGTACGACACGGCAGAAATTGCAGGCGGTCATGAAGTCATCATTGGCAAAGACAATAGAAAGCCTTCATCGCACTATGTACTTATTTCTATTGATGCCACAGCAGTGCCAGAGAATGCCATCAACCTATCGACAGAAGAGCCTAGTATTGGCGATACCGTTAGCCTCATGTCCAACATTCAGTTTCTGCGCTACAACACAAGTACCCGTAAGTTAATAAAGGAGTGGGTTGAAGAATATGTAGAAGTAGCAGCTAAACAAGGCGACAAGGTAGAACCCTATATCATCAATATCAACCTGTCAGAAATGGCCATACTGGATAATAAAAGAAGGAAGTTTCTCAACAATATTCCAACGGCTTTGACTCTCGAAAAAGAGCAAGTGGATGAGCTAATACTTGAAGGATACAATCAGTTACAAAACCATCCTGACTTTACGCGATTCCGAAACGATATTTCTAAAGCGAAGGAACCAACGCCGGAAACAAGCAACTAACGGCGATTTAAGACCTGCATCTCAAATTTAATGCAACACCTACATTGTTTCACTTATTATTAGTGACATAATCTAAAAATGTTGAGCGACTTGCTATATCCCTATCTATATTCGCCCTAACATCCAAACAAATGTTTACCAACCAAACATATGTTTATGACTGAACGCGAACAAGAAATTCTTAACCTGTTAAAGAAAGATCCATTGATCCCTCAGCAAGAACTGGCCGACCAACTTGAATTGAGCCGCAGTGCTGTCGCGGGCCATATCATGAACCTAACCCGCAAGGGTTTTATCAGAGGCAAAGGTTACATTCTGTCTCCAGAGCGATATGCCCTCGTGGTTGGTGGTGCCAACATGGATTTGTGCGGTAAAGCCGATGCATTGCTTATTGATGGCGATTCTAACCCTGGCAGGCTCACAAGCAGTGCTGGTGGTGTGGGAAGAAACATCGCAGAGAATCTCAGCCGTCTGGGTAGTAGCGTTCAGTTTATCGGAGCAATGGGCGATGACCAGTGGGGCGCGCAACTAAAACAAGCGTGCATCGATGCGGGTGTGGGAGTTGACCACTGCCTGACGCTTTCTGGCGTTACATCCAGCAGTTACCTGTCCATACATGATAGCAACGGTGAGATGAAGCTCGCGCTCAACGATATGGAGCTGATTAATAGCCTTAACGCTGAGCAGCTTGGCAAACGAGATAGTATTATTTCGAGGGCATCCGCTTTGGTTTTAGATGCCAACTTAAGCGAAGAAGCTCTGGACTATCTATTCAATATCTATGGAGATATGCCAGTTTTTGTGGATCCTGTGTCCACAATTAAAGCCGCTAAACTTCTACCTTATCTAAATCGAATCCATACCCTCAAGCCAAACAAGCTCGAAGCTGAGTTGCTTGCTGAGCACAAAATTGAATCGGATGAAGATCTGCCGATAATCGCGAACCGCATCCACGAAAAAGGGGTAAAGCGCGTTCTTATCAGTCTTGGTAGCAAAGGGGCTTACTCTAGTGACGGCGTCACGCAGAAGTTCATCCTACCGGGTAAAACACAAGTCAACAATGTCACTGGTGCTGGTGACGCTTTGATGGCAGGGCTTGCTCACGGATTTATGCAGCAATGGAGTTGGGCAGATTCTGTCGACTTTTCCCTTGCCGCAGCCAAACTTGCTCTTGTAGCAGACAAAACTATTAATTTATCTATGTCAGAACAGGCTGTTCTGAACTATCAGAAACAGGCAACAGCCTAGAGGAACCCTCATGTTAGAAAATTACCTTGATATTCAACCAGAAGTCGCTGAAGCGCTTAAAAATAACCAACCAGTCGTTGCTCTGGAATCTACGATCATTTCACACGGTATGCCATACCCACGAAATGTTGAAACAGCACTTTTGGTAGAAAACACCATTCGTGAACAAGGCGCTGTACCTGCAACTATCGCGATCATTGAAGGTCGCCTGAAAGTAGGCCTAAATGAAGAGCAAATTACATACTTGGGCAAAGCAGGTCAGGATGTGACTAAGGTTAGCCGCCGTGATATCCCGTTTATCGTTGCTGGTAAAAAAGATGGCGCAACAACGGTAGCGGCAACCATGATTCTTGCTGCAATGGCTGGCATCAAGGTATTTGCAACAGGTGGTATCGGTGGTGTTCACCGAGGAGCTCAGGAAACATTTGATATTTCAGCCGACCTGCAAGAATTGGCAAACACAGATGTCGCTGTAGTATGTGCTGGTGCAAAATCCATCCTGGATCTTGGTCTGACACGTGAATACCTTGAAACACAGGGTGTTCCGGTTATCGGATACCAAACTGACACTCTTCCTGCTTTCTACACGCGTGAAAGTGAGCATTCCATCGACTACCGTCTGGATAGCGCTGAAGAAATTGCAATGGCTCTAAAAGCGAAATGGGAAATGGATCTGAAAGGAGGCGCTGTTGTAGCAAACCCTATTCCTGAAGAGTACGCGATGGCACCAGAAGCGATCAACCAAGCCATTGAAACAGCGCTAAAAGAGCTGGATGAAAAAGGCATTGGTGGTAAAGAATCAACTCCGTTCCTACTTGCTCGCGTTTGTGAACTGACAGGTGGCAACAGCTTAGACTCGAATATTCAACTTGTGCTGAACAATGCTCGCCTAGCCTCTCAGATTGCAATCAACTACTGCAAGTAAGCTCAAAGCGCTCAGAGAAACCTAAGCGGTTTTTAGAATAGTACAAAGCCAGCTTTACGCTGGCTTTGTTGTTCATATTATCTGAGACAAATTAATCAGTTGGGAATTATTTCAAGTAATTCTGTGAAGCTTGAGATTGACCAATACACCAGCTAAAAGTGGTCGATTATATTTCCATTCTCAACTGTTCCAGGAAAGCTTTCATATATGCGGTTCTTTTTTCCGCTTCTTTCTTAGCTGACTCGGTATGCATTAAATCTTTCAATTTGAATAGCTTGGTGTAGAAATGATCTATTGTGTATTGTTTGTCATCCAACTCTCTACTTATGCAAAAAGGATCGTCGGCATTGTACAGGCTGGCACCAAAACCTGTACTCACCTGAAGACACCTTGCAATACCTATCGCACCTAACGCATCTAATCTATCGGCATCCTGTACTATCTTCGCCTCTAATGTTTCTGGTGTGATATTCGCACTGAAACTGTGAGTAATAATTGCGTGACTTATCTCTGAATAATACTTCTCGGGATACTGGATGCTGTTAAGAAACTCGATTGCTTTATCAGCCGCATATTGAGAACTCTTTGCCCTGTCTGGATGGTTCTTAGGGAATGAAAAACAGTCATGCAAATAAGCGGCAGGAAGTACGACTTCAAGTTTCGCTTTTTCAACTTCACACAGAGATTTGGCTGTTTTTACCACCCTAAATACATGATTTAAATCATGCGCTAAATCTTGCTGCATTTCAGACTGAATAAATTCAATCAACTTCGGCTCATACGTTTCCGGCACTTAATCTCCTAAGATGGCTTATAAACTATTGTGATTCAATGCTAACCCGTTGTATTAAGATGCTTTGGCAAAACTCTCTTTTGGTGAGTAGCTGAAGTGACGCTTAAATTCTCGGCTGAACTGAGACGGACTGTTATAGCCTACCTTTCTGGCTGCATCCGCAGCGCGCAATCCCTCCGACATAATCAACTCTCTCGCCTTTGTTAACCTCACCTTTTTCAAGTACTGGAGCGGAGACTCCGTTGTCACCTGTTTAAATGCACGATGAAAGGCTGGAACGCTCATATGAATCTGCTCAGCAAGGCCTTCTACAGTCAAAGAATCAGCAAAGCTAGAATGAACAATATCTAAGACTTTAGCCACTTTCGCATAGTTACCATCCATGTTCGCACGCTCGTATAGGATATGCCCCATAGGGCCCCTCAATACCCTATAAGCAATCTCTCTCACTATCCCATCGCCTAAGAACTCCGCTTCTGAATCATCCTGTAAAACTTTGACCAATCGTAAGAACACTTCTTCCAGCGGATCGCACAAACTCATGCAGCGCAATGCTAGTTGTTCGTTCGCTTTGTTACCTTCGGGGATAGGCTCATACTGCTTAATATGATTTATCGTCGCATGAAGTAACTTTGGTGTGACATCAATGGTGATTCCCAATATCGGTTTGCCCTCTTCCATCTCAGCATCACACTCCAAAGGAAGCGGCACACCTAACACCACATAATCACCTGGGCCATATCTCATTTTATGGTCACCGAGATAAATATTTTTGTAACCCTGCCCCATCAGAATAATGCCAGACTGATACATCAAAGGGACACGAGTGGTTGCGTTTGGTGCCCGGTAGAACTTAACGCCAGACACCGCGGTTTCGACCATCCCTTCCAGATTATGTAGTTGCTTTTTCTCTACGTAAGCATTCATGTATTTGGCTATCTGTTTCAATGTGCACTCCCCTATTGCTCAATAGAAATTAGCAAGATTGATATATTTAGGCAAGAAATCGAAAGAAATGTAGCTATAAATTATTTTAATTGAGTACTATTATGCAATGGTAAATCGAAACACCTGACACTTGGTGTTCTAACAAAAAATAAAACTACGGAGAAGCGTGATGCAGTTTACTTATGGAAACTCAACAACCATCCTGTTTGGACAGGGACAGATTGCAGCAATAAAACAACAGATTCCTGCAGATAACAAAGTACTGGTTATCTATGGTGGCGGTTCGATCAAGAAGAACGGTGTCTACGATCAGGTTGCAGAAGCTCTAGCCGATCATCAGTGGCAAGAGTTTTCGGGTGTTGAGCCAAACCCAACTGTTGAAACCATGGATAAAGCAGTCGCTATTATTAAGAAAGAAGGTATCGACTTTGTCCTTGCTGTTGGCGGTGGTTCAGTTATCGATGGTTCGAAATATGCGGTAGCAGCTGCTAAATATGATGGAGAAGGTTGGGACATTCTAACTGGTAAGCATCAGGTATCTGAAGCGGTGCCTCTGGCAGCAGTGCTCACGCTTCCTGCGACAGGTTCTGAATCTAACTCAGGTTCAGTAATCACAAAAGCAGCAACCAAAGATAAGCTGGCTTTCCTATCTCCGTTCGTTCAGCCTCGCTTTGCTGTGATGGATCCAGACACTATGAAGTCTCTGCCTGTAAATCAGCTACAAAACGGTATCGTGGACGCATGGGTACACATCTGTGAGCAGTATGTGACCACTCAGGAAACTGACATTATGGTTCAGGATGGTTACGCAGAAACCTTGCTGAAGAACCTACTGAAGCTTGGTAAAACATTTGAGGAACGTGACGACAGTTGGCGTGCAAATCTAATGTGGACAGCAAACCAGGCACTAAATGGCCTGATTGGTTCTGGTGTTAAACACGACTGGGCAACACACATGATTGGTCACGAGCTGACTGCACTTTATGGGGTGGACCATGGCCGTTCACTAGCAATGATCCAGCCTTCACTGTACCGCAATCAAATTGGCGCTAAGAGAGCGAAGCTAGAGCAGATGGGGCAAAACGTGTTTGGTCTTGAAGCCGGTGCTGACCTTGCTGAGAGAACCATTGAAGCAATTGAAGCTTTCTACCACAGCGTAGATGTTGCAACTCAGCTAACTGAACATGGCAGTGATAAAGAAGCTGCGGTTAATGATGTAGTTGGACGCCTTGAATCGCACGGTATGGTCGCGCTTGGTGAGCATCAGGCAATTACTCTGACCGAAAGCCGTAAGATTCTGGAATCAGCAATCGCTTAACTTCAGAATAAACTTATGCTTAGAAAACACCCGGACATTGAGTTCGGGTGTTTTTGTTTGGAGAAGGCAGTACATGCTTTCTCTCATCAGCTATTTGTCACATTGCAAACCTTTCACTAATCTTCTGTCAAAGAGCGGGCAAAAGCATTCTCTATAGGTTGCATCAAATACTGAAATAATGTCCGTGATCCTGTGTTGATTAAGACCTCTGCTGGCATACCTGGTATTAAAACAAGTTCATCTAAATCTTTTTTTCCTTTAGGTGTAAGTTCAAGGATAGCCAGATAATAGTATGTTCCAAGCTCCGGGTGAGTATGCGCATCCGCCGAAATACTCACAATGTTTGCCTCTATTACTGGTGTTGTCGCACTCTTAAACGATGAAAATCTGACATTAGCTCGTTGCCCATGATGAACTCTGTCGATATCTTCAGGCTGCACCTGAGCTTCAATCATCATTTCTGTATTTTGCGGAACTATGTATAACAGGTTTTCCGCTGGACTAACTACCTCACCAATCGTCGTCACTTCCAGTCCCATAACGACACCACTTACTGGTGCACGTATTTCCGTTCGATTGACTCTATCCCTGTCGGCTCTGATTCTATCTTCCAACATAAAGAGCTCTATCTGGCACTCATTTAACGCATTTACAACTTCTATCTGATGGGTTTTATCCAGCTGTAGCATTTGAAGTTTGGTCTCTCCAACCTGTATTCGCAATCTAGCAATTTCGGAGTCTAACTCAGCAACATCACTTTCAGTCATAGCAGAGTTGCGTTCCAGCGTTCTGAAATGCTGTTTATCTGTATATCCTTTCTGTAATAAACCAGTTATGTCCTCAATTTCTTCCTGATAGGAACGCATTAATTTCATCTTGCTTTTTTTCATGGTAGCGATGCCACGAATCTGACTTTCTAATTGATGAATACGGTGACTCAGTACATCAACTTCACCAAGACGAGCATTTGTCCCGGCAATAAACACCTGATTCTGGCTCTGTATTGCACTTAAGGCCCTAGGGTCATCCAATTGACTTAGCTCCGTCGGATATACCACTTCCGACAAACCATTTCTCTCTGCGAGTAACCTAGCCTCAAGTGCTAACTGTGCATAATATTGCGCGGTACTGATTTCTAGCTGAGCTCTGGCTTGAGTATCATCCAAACGTATCAACTGCTGATTTTTATCAACCTCTTCTCCATCTATGACCAAGAGCTCAGTAACAATACCACCCTCTAAGTGTTCTACACTCTTTCGATTCCCTTTAACCGTCACAGTGCCTGGAGCTAAAGCTGCGCTTTCTATTGGAGCAATGGCTGACCAAACTCCAAAAAGGCCGAAAGTCACGAAGATGATTAGAAACCCTAATCTCGCTGGTTTCATCATACTGCTGTGTTTGGTTAATAAGCTCACATTTAGTTTTCCTTAACCTTCTTTAACCTATGCTTTTACCTTTACTACCTTGCTTGGGTGAGGCGTGTTTATACTTATTGATGATTGAAGCAGAAGGGCCATAATCTGCGACTATGCCATTGTTCAGCACAAGAATATTATCAACTAACGTCAATACATTAGGTCTGTGAGAGATAATGATAACCGTCGTATGCAGGGCCTTGAGTTTCAGGAGTGTTTGGCATAATGCAGCCTCACCCAGTTCATCCAGATTGGAGTTCGGTTCATCAAGAACAACGAGTTTAGGGTTTCTATATAAAGCTCTTGCCAGGGCGATTCGCTGTCTTTGTCCTGCTGATAGCTGCCCTGACGTTGCTCCGATTACGGTATCGTAACCTTCCGGAAACCTTAAGATCATCTCATGAACATCCACCAGTCTAGCGGCTTCGACAACTAGGTGTGGGTCTACTTCTCCAAAACGAGCTATGTTCTCCGAGATAGTTCCATCAAACAGCTCTATATCTTGTGGTAAGTAGCCAACATAACGACCCAGATCTTCTCTGCTCCATTGATTTATCTCAGCTTCATCCAAGCGAACTGTGCCTGATACCGGGCTCCAAATACCCAATATAATTCTCGCCAACGTCGATTTACCAGCTGCACTAGGACCTATTACTCCTACAGAGCTTCCTGCAGAAAGAGCAAATGTGACATCTCGTAAAGTTGGTGATCTTCTTCCATGGACCAATCTGCTAACCGACTCTACTTTTAATGCCCCTTTTGGCTCAGGCAAACTCATTGGTGTCCGGTCCTCTTTGGTATTATCCAAAAGCTCATCGATACGGGAATATTGTAACCTTGCCTGCTGTATTCCCTTCCACCCACCAATAAGTTGGTCAACCGGTGCCATAGCACGACCAAGTAATATTGAGCCTGCAATCATCATTCCTGGGCTAATTTCCATGTTAATCGCCAGATATGCCCCAAGGCCTAGCGTAAGAGACTGCAGAATCATCCTGGTTGCTCGGGATGTTGCGGTAAAAATCGTGGATGTTTCTACAGAACCTTTCTGATTGACAATGTATTCCAAGTGGTAAGTATTCCAGCGCTTTCTAATATCCTCCATCATTCCCATTCCATAAATAACTTCTGCATTTCTCAAGTGGGCCGCGGCAAAGTTATTACTAACGATCTGAGCATTGTTTGATTTCTCGGTATCAGTCTTGGTTAAGTATTGGTTGACCCAAGTCAGGCAACAAATAATCAGAACACTTGCTATTGCCATCAAACCAAAAGAGGTATGGAAAAAGAACATGACGACGATATAAAAAGGAACCCAGGGAGTGTCAAAGATGGCATTAATCGCAGGACTGGATATAAAATTTCTTATTCCATTTAGATCAGAGATTGGTTGAGTACTACCCTTTCCCCCGTTGCTTATGGGGAGTTTGAACGTCGCCTCAAATACTCGCTTATTCAGAATCTCATCTAACCTAACTGATGCCCGGCTAAGTATGTACCCGCGAACACTATCAAGCGCTCCCATTGAAGTTAAAAGGAAAACCATTATCAACGTCAGTATGGACAGAGTTTCCAGACTTTGACTTGCAAGAGCACGGTCATATACCTGAAACATATAAACTGCAGGTACAATCATTAGCAAGTTGATAAAACCACTAAACACGCCAGCAGCAATAAAATAGGAGTAAAGTGGCTTTAACAAGTCTGGTAATCTGGAATGATTCCTGTTTGTAACCATATCCTGCCCAACATCGGTTTCACTTTGAACAGCAAAACAACTCAAAGTCTGTAATTTTGGTTATTGCTATTAAAATAAGGCAGGTTAGTCATGTTTTCTAACCCACCTTTTAAGTATATACATAAAGTGTGATACGCGAGTTCAGAACAGTATTATCTACGCAAATAAATCAATCTGTTCTGCTTCAAAATTCACTTCAAATGTATCGTTGTATACTTCAAGGCTCGCTATAGGAAGTGTACCTCCCAGATCGACAACAGGACCGAAGCTACCACTGTCTCCGATTGACCCTAGCGCACCGAGGTCGATACCATACCACCAGCCACCTTTGAGTAGATCAAAGTTGTAGCCAACATTAAAACCAACATCGGTTTCGTTAGTAAACATGGTGTCAACCAAGTCCATCATCACTGAAAACTCTACAACGCCATTATTGTCAGTATCCAGATGACTTGCGAAGTCGAAGCTTAGCTCATCACCAAAAGTAAACTCCGTTTCCGTACCATTTTCAAATACAAGCCTGGTATCCAAAATACCTGTATCTAAATGGAAATCCTGTAGGAAGTTCAATCCGGTAAAGACATCTACATCTAACAATTCCAGTTCAACACCTGCGATACCTGCACTCGCTTCCAAATCGAATGGATTGAATCCACCAAGAAATATATCCGAAATGGTTTGGTCTATATCAAGTCCGATATCCAGGAAGTTGTTACTTGCTCCGCTACCCGTATAGGTACCAAGCATATATTCGGAGCTTCCGACTTCTAAGTTAGGCCAGTCGAAAGAAGCATATATGCCGTATGGAAACTCAAATTCGAGTCCATCAGATTCTTCACTATCGTACTCAATCAGTTTGACAGAGTAATCATCACTAATTGACGCATCTATAAGCGGTACGTTTATGTTTGGGAATGGATCCGGTAGGTTTTTGTAAATTCTCAACCCTGCAGATAGTGCATACTCAAATATAAAATCAAGTTGATACTCAAGGCTTGGCCCTTCGGTATCAAAAAATCCTCCAGGCATAATCATCGCTGCGGTATCAATTGTCAGTACATCAGTGGTTCTGTTAAAACTGGTTCCAAAGTCCAACTGCCAGGGTATTTCCGCGCTAACTCCACCACCTTCAAACCGTAAATCCGACTCGAACCCCGCTTTAAGATCATAGGACCAGTCCGTTCTGATGAGTCCTCCGGTACTGCCACTATCTTCGATATCAAAACCTAAGAACCGATTGTCTGTGAAGACAAACTCTTCACCAGAAGTCCACATACTCTGATCTGTCGCGTTGAAGCTTACGTTATTAGATGACTCGTTATAATCGAGTACTACATTGACAGTCTCAGTTGTTGTTGCAGTGTCATTGTTTGATGACTCAGTAGACATCGCACTAACTGAAAAATCAAAATCAAAGTCCATCTCATCACTTAAAAGTAATTTAATGCTCTCTTGTCCACTAGGAAGCAAGACTTGATTACCGTTTACTCCCTGTAAAACAACACCCTCTGGCAGGTCACTGAAATAAAGTACGTAAGACTCAGAACCATCTGTATCAACAAGCGCACTCTGAATATCGATAACAACTTCGTTGACGTTATCACCCGCTCTCACAATTAATGAAAGGTCGGGAGCATCCGCCACCGCTTCCACATGCACAGTTGCTGAAGCCACATCATAACCACCACTACCATCAGAGATTTTATAGGTGAAAGTATCTGTTCCGCTCCAGTGTTCGTTTGCAGTGTAATGAATCTGATTGTCAACGATTTCAATCGTGCCGTTTAAAGCAGGCCCCACCTCTATAATGGTCAGTTCATCACCATCTGCATCCGTATCGTTTGCAGTCGCGTCAATAATTACAGTTTGATCTTCTAACGTGTAACTGGTGTCGTCCGAAGCATTTGGAGCTGCCGGAGATACAGTGGTGATTTTCTGTGCTCCACCATTTCGGTTTCCACCAGAGTTACCAGTGCTACTCATTCGAATACCAAACTCAACCTGCGAAATGAGATCAAGTGATAAAGGCTCACCATCTAAACTAGATAAGGTAAACGAAGTATCACTGATGATATCTTTACCTTTTCCTGCAGTACCAATATCCAAACCTACGTCGTATGGTTCCCTACCACCTCCTTTCATGTTGTTTCCATTATTAAAATTGGAGACATCTTTATACTCCTGGTTGTTGATATCTGAACCAACAACATTAAGATTATCCACTAGCGAAGGATCGGCCAAATTGAAATATAGTCCTCTTAAATCAGCGACTTCACCTTCTGGTGCAGATAGTTCGAATAACAAACTACCATCTGTCTGCTCAGTAGCATGTACTGTAATAGGTGGATAACCAGGTATGACAAATGTAATTTCTCTCATCATCCTGCCCTCCGTGCAACTTATCTTTCTCTATATTCAAGTTCAGGCATCGAAAAGCATAATATCCAGATATTAATTTGATGAAAGAAGTTAAATAAAGAGCGATAAGAACAAAAAACACATAGAAAGTGTCATTTCCTAAATTCCATCTTACAATTAACAACAAGTTATATTAAGGCTGCTCTTTAGATATTTTAATCATTTAAAGAGCCAGGCTTGAATGCAAATAAAAGTAAATACTCTAATTTACATAAATTACAACATGTTATTATAAATATAGCATCAAAAATAACTCATCAGACCAATAGTGGCATGTAACTTAAGAAATTAAGCAGGAGTCTTATAAATAATATTATTAATGTAGATCAATTTAACTCTTCTCAAAATACAAGATGGATAGGTAATTATAACCCCAGTACTTAAGTTTAAATGGAAATTAATATTACCGTAGTACCTAGATATACTAAACTAATCTAATTTAATTATATTAAGATCAATTCTTTGAAACTAACGAATTATAGTGACGAGATTAAAATTCACTAGGTATTAATTATCTGGTTAGCTACTTCGCATAGCTATACAAATGCTGTTCAAACTCATCGATGGATTTGATGCCCTCTTTCTCAAGTTGTTTGTGCTCAACCCTGAACAACAACTGATGATCTGAGAATCGGTTATTTAATTGAGTTGTCAGCCACTCTCTGTCTAGAGGTTCTCCGCTTAAAATCACAAAATCGTCACCGTGAACACGGAACAGAGGATTACCCGAAGCGTGTTCAGATAAAAACTCTGCTAACTCGACAAGCACTTTACTACCACCAGCCCATCCTAAGTTTTTGTTCAGATTGGAGAAGTTTCTGGTCAGGATAATCGTAGCATACTTACACTGAGCATTTTCCGGACAAAGATTAGCGTTATCTCTGGCCGCAAGTACAAGCTTTAAATACCTGAGGTTATACAGCCCGGTAAGCGGATCACTATAAAAATAAGCAAACCGCTTCTGTTCGATTGCGTTGTTCGGCAGTTGTCTGGAACCATCTAACTGAACGGTACTTAAAGCTTTTCTTGCTGCTGGGATTATCTCAGGATTGAACTGACTACCTGATAGGTTATCTAGTTCATTCAGTGTTTCAGCTACCGTTTTTTTGGTCTTGTAGATTCTATCTGTGGTCATGGCATCAAATGAATCTGCAACACTGAGTATTTGTGCGAGCAGGGGTATCTCCCTCCCCTTCAAAGCTGAAGGGTAACCTTTGCCATCGTGACGCTCGTGATGACACTTAACTATTGCTGCGATGTCCTGAAATAAATCGACTTTTTTCAGCAACTCATAGCCGTAAATAACGTGCTGCTTAATGATGTTGTACTCAAGATCACTCAAATCTCCGGGTTTTAGCAAAATAGCATCTGGGGTAGAGATTTTCCCGATATCATGAACCATGGCGGCACGTTGCAGTCGTTCTATTTCATCTTCGGTTAAACCCATCTCTCTGGCAATCAAGGTACTATACTCTGCCACCCTTTTAGTGTGTCCTGCAGTATAACTATCTCTTCCTTCAATCATCTCTACCAGAGAGTAGACATACTGCGTCAGGTTTTGCTGCCTTTCATCGAAGTACTCAACGACTCGCTTACGATAGTGATAGATAATGCCGCTACCCAACACCCAGAAAAACATCAATAAAACGCCTGCGATTCTTTGCTGATTGAATGCCTGGGCATAAAAACCTTCCATAGGAATCGCTATCGATAATCCACCACGAATGTCCCCTAGCTGATAACCCTGTTTCGCGTGACATTTCAGACAAGCGCTTTTAGTTATCATTGGCTGCATCAGCAATGCATAGTTCTTTCCGTCTATTTCGCGAAAATCGAGATACTCTGTTCTGGTTTTTTCCAGTTCTGCCAACGCTTCCGATTCCCACTGCGAGGGGACATTGTTAGGGTTGATGGGATTGAGGCTAGTCAGGTTACCTTTCACTCCATAGGCTTTGGAGTAATCTTCCGTCACCTGGGAAAGCATATAAGCCGGGTTCATCAGTGTCAGTTTCTGACCGTCATCTGTAGTAACGTCTCTGTTCATCACGTCTGACAAGTAGGGATTAGGCGGTGTCTTCTCAGTAACCGGTACATACACGCCACCATGGGAAGCCCCCCATTGACGATAGGCCATATCTTTTCGAATGCCCGCTCTGGCTTCGTTTAAAGCCAACTCCTGCGCAGAGTTATGACTTTGCCAAAACAAGGTTGCAGCAAAAAGGCTAATGATTAATGTCCAAAGAATAAACACCAATACACTTAATCTGTTAACAGTTCCTTGCTTTAACGTTGCATGCATCACTGATTACTTAGTCTTTTTATTATTCGAACAAATAATGGTACGCCATAAGGTCATTTTCAACATTAATAGATATCAATATCCGGTCAACTCCATATAGCCCTCTCCTGAATGGCTCCCAGAGATTAGAATCGGGCCTTCCCAATAAGGAATTGAAAGGGGCATTTTCGCTTTGGGATTTAGCGGTCTCGTTCTTAGGCTAATCTTTTCTTGTGGAATCTCGATTTGCCATCCAACAGGGTAATCTCGCCCTTCGATAGACTGCTGTTTAATAACTTGCATACTCACATCTGACGAATCAATACTATATCCGCTACCATCTGGGAACATTCGCTTCGCACTGTAAAAGTGTTCCATATCTTCGTTTGCGGACCTCAGCTGAAACAACATCAAAGTTGAACCATCACTTAACCGCAGTGAAAACCAGTCCCACCCTTGCTGGTCATCTGTCAGGAACTGAGAACTCCACTCGCGATCAAGCCATGCATTTCCAGTGACCTCTAACTGCTCATCCTGAACTTGTACACTGCCATTTACTTTAATAAAAGGCTGGCTGTAGTAGTACGAAGCAACTGAGCCGTCCGCACTCTTAATGCTGAAACCGTTTTCTCCCTGGAACTGAAGAGGCTTATCCCCCGTTAACGCTAGCTCATAACTAAATTCTGTCGAATCCACACTTAATATTGCTGGAAGTAACTTTTCACCTTCTGACTGCCATCGCCAGTCATCTATCCAGACAGTAAAAGGATTACCGCTTACGCCAGCGAGTTCCTTATGTTGCCGAGACCATTTTTCACTGGCTAAGTGCCTTTCGGAATCGGTAACAGCCGAGTGAGCAAGATAAACCTGATTTGCACGCCAGTGATTAGGCGTTTGTTTAGCAACCTCTTTTGTGCCAAGAGCCATACGAAATTGAGTCCATTGAATTCCGAGCTTTCGTCCATCTTCTGTCTGCAAGTTTGCCGTCAGGTACCACCACTCCTGCCGAAACCCCGGATGGGCAAGATGATCTTCAGGGAAGATAAAGTGCTTTCCTTTAACCACAGGCTCGTACTGGATCTGTTGTTCTGGCTCCCCCTGACCTACGATACTGCTCATCGAGCCATTAGACTCAGTATCTGTGCATCCTACGAGCAACACAATCAGTGATAAAACGAGCGTTAAACTTCTCATATCACCTCACTCTGCAAACTGGATACAAGCGGCCTTCTTGTTAATCGGTATAACGGCAGCGCCACAGCAATAACACTCGCAGTAATAGCCAACATAACAACCTCTAGGTATGCCTGCCAGTTCCAAATCATATGGATACTCCACCCAAACGCCTGAAGGGTGACTTTGTTTATTAAAACATACCCCAGCACTGCTCCTGTAGGTAGCGCAATGAGACAGGTTAGCAAAACTATGATGAGCATCTGGCTGACTACCATCATCGAAAGCTTTTTCTGACTCACACCAAGGCTGTATAGCCTGGCTATTGGTGCAACTCTGGCTTGCGTTAACATAAAACATGCACTGAACAGGCCAATCGCAGCAACCAGTAACGTTAGGCTATTCAACACCTTAGTTATTGCAAAGGTTTTGTTAAAGATGTCTATCGCGTACTGCCTGATCTGTTTCTGATCGAATAGCAAGGTTTCCGGTATGCGTAAATCGTCAATCAGTGCCTGACGAAGCGCTTCCTGACCACCAGCGATACTGGCACCTAAACTCGTTGGCATGGTAGAGAAATCTAGCGCTCGCCAAATAGATGGTGCTATCAGTACCTCTCCATAAGGGTTCCCATAGTCATAGAAAACGCCACCAACGGTGAATGTCCTGTCAGGTATCGCTTCAAGCGTGATAGCCTCCCTTTGCTCAATCCCTAAACGGACGGCCATCGGTTCGCTAAGAATAACCAACTCACCCTGATAGAAACGCTGCCAGATGTCGGGTTCCTTGCTCTTAAATATGGTTGTCTGCTCTAAAGTACTTTTATCTTTGGTTACCAGATAGATCGGAAAGCCTTCATAACTGCTTTCAAGGAAATACTGTTTATAAACCTTTTCCACCTGAGGCTGTTTCAACAAAAACTGTTCCGTTTGTTGCATCTGAGACTCCGCCGGACGCACATAGAGATCAGCATGCAAACGAGCACTCAACCAGTTCGTCAATGTCGACTCAAAACTACCAACCAGTGTGTTCATTGAGATATTCGCGGTTACCGCTAACAGCATCGCCATCATAGCGAGTGAAAGCGGAGCAACCAGTTCCTTGGTTTCCGCAATCTGGTAGTACGTAAGCCCCCTGGCTTTCATTTTGGTTGCCAATTCGGTAATCAAATGTGTTAGTGATTTAAGTAACCAGGGAAGTGCCAAAGGTATCGCAACCACTAAGAGACCCAGTAGCAGCATTGTGACACGATGATCTTTCGTAAGAGGTAATGAGATGACGACAATAAGCACCAGTAAAAGCGAGATTTTAATCTGAATGCGATAGACAACCGATGAATGAGTCTGTTGATTGTACTGACCTGAATGCCTGGAGAGTGGCTGCTTATATAACTGCATTATCAAGGCACTGGATGCAATAAGCGCTGCTCCCAAGGTCAGTGCTATCGCCTGGAAAAGCCAGCTCCAGTTCCATGCTCCGGGGAGTATCGTCGCTCCATAAAGTTGCTCGAGCGTGACAGAGACGAGCGGATGAAACCAGTGACTTAGCTGCAAGCCCAACACAAACCCAATAGTAGAACCGATCAACACCAGCAACAGTAGCTCAAGTGCCAAAGCAAGTATGAGCGACCTTTTTTCTGTACCCAACTGCTGTAACTGCGTAAACAGCCGCTGTCTTTTCAAAAGGCTATACCGAATGCCGTTATATGCGATAAAAAGCCCGACGACAAAAGCAAGCATACTCATTGCTGTCAGGTTTAAATGAAAACTGTCTGTTAGCGCATTCAGGCTATCTCCTTTGTCTGCCTGATTCAGATTTGCATCTTGTCCTATTAATTCAATGATTTGTTGAGTCTGTGCTGAGTTAATATCAAATAAAGCGATATAACTGAGCTGGCCCTCTACCCTTAACAGAGTCTGAGCCAAGGAGATATCCATTAAAATACGATTGCCGAGATTAAAGCTGTCTTCAAGAGTGATGATCTCGACTTCTTGTCCACCAAGCACAAATGGTTGCCGCGCTTCTAACTCATCCGCTTTTGACTGGCTCATTAGAACGACGGGTTCTCCTGCTAACATTCGGTTTAGCGGAATATTCGTATCGAGCAAGGATATCCGCTCAACTTCTTTATTGTTGTCCTGACCCGGCGCAGTAATCGCTGTAATGATATCGCTGCCCTGAATCTGCCAGCGTTTACCATCCGATGAACGGAGTCTACCCTCTACAACTGGCAATGAATGACTGATACCAGCTTTTCTTAACTCAAAATAGACCGTTTCTGTGAGGTGTTTTTGTCCGGTTGCAGGTGTAACAAACCAGTCCGCTTGCTGACTCAGTAACTCCGTCGTTTCGCTGTAGCTCCTTTTGGCATTCTCATTGATGGCGCGCACACCTGTAAGCAGCGTAACCGCCAGTATTATCCCTATGATAATCGCACCTGCCTGCAATGGTGCTTTTCTATAGTGAGCAACGAATACGCGCAAGGATAGAATGACTTTTCTGGCCAGATTGCTACTCATGCACTTTGCCCTTATCAAGGTGCCATCGTCGCTGCATATAGTTCGCACAGGTATGACTATGCGTCACCAGTAGCATGCTCGTGTTGTTTTCTGCTGTAAGCTCGCATAGGAGCTCCATCACTTCAAGACTTGCCGATTGATCAAGGTTGCCCGTTGGCTCATCAGCAAGTAACAGTTCTGGCTTGTGTGCTAATGCCCTTGCTATTGCAACTCTTTGTTGTTGTCCCCCTGACAAGTTTTCCACATGCCTTTGCAGCAGACTTTGTAATCCAAGCTTTTCTACCAGATAGTCACACCAATCATTCCAGTCGAGGTTATTGAGATGAAGAGGAAAAACGATATTCTCAGCAACACTCAATGGTGTAAGCAGGTTGAATTGCTGGAATACGATACCCAGATTTTTAAACCTAAACTCACTCCATTGCTTGTCTTCCCAACCTCTGCTGTTTTGATCTAACAGATGCAAATCGCCAGAACTTAACGGTTCAAAGCCCGCGATAATATTAAGTAGTGTGCTTTTCCCGCTACCACTGGCACCCGTTAGCGCGATGGTATCTCCACGAGATAATGTAAGATCCAGTGCATCTAATACCTGATGTTGCTGATCGCCATCTTCAAATACTTTGGATACCCGCCTGAGTTCAACTATATGAGTCATGCCTCTTCCTGAATTTGTTAACATTTATTTGAACACTACCCATTTCGAGAAACCACATTAGAGCAAAAATTCAGCTAACAAACTGTACTTTCTGCTTTTTGTGGCTAACTCTTAATCACTTAATGGTAATCCAATAGCAAAAGTGTAAAATTCGTCACAAATTTGAACCGATGAAATACAATGAACACAAACGTTTTATTGTGAAATCGGTTTGTGTGTTACTAACTTAGCGAGGAAACATGACTAAAGGCGTAGATAAATACAGTATAGACAGTACTGACTACACCGTTGGACAGGACAACGTCCAAAAGTGGGGGTTTGATGTCCATAACCCAGTATTTGGCACAAGTGCTGGGTTGATTATCCTGCTTCTCATCGCAACGGTTATTGTGGATGCAGAATCTGCGAAATCAGTTCTAGATGGCCTGAAGTGGAAAATCATTGGTGCATTCGATTGGCTGTTTATCTGGTCAGGAAATATTTTTGTCATTTTCTGTCTGGGTTTGATTTTTTCTCCCTTCGGAAAGATAAGAATCGGTGGTAAAGACGCAACAGCTGACTATTCATTTATGTCCTGGCTGGCGATGCTGTTCGCAGCAGGTATGGGTGTGGGCCTAATGTTCTGGAGTGTGGCAGAACCTGTTGCTTACTTTACAGGCTGGTATGAAACACCGCTCAATGTGGAACCAAACACACCTGAAGCTGCCAAACTGGCACTTGGTGCAACCATGTTCCACTGGGGTCTACACCCTTGGGCAATCTATGGTGTTGTTGCACTTTCTTTAGCATTCTTTGCTTACAACAAAGGGCTTCCGCTTTCTATCCGCTCGATCTTCTACCCGCTTCTTGGCGATCGTGCATGGGGTGTTGCAGGACATATTGTTGATATTCTTGCGGTACTGGCAACGCTTTTCGGCCTTGCAACATCGCTTGGACTAGGAGCACAGCAAGCAGCAAGTGGTATTCACCATGTGTTTGGCATTGAATCGAATCTGACCCTTCAGATGACGGTGATTAGCGTTGTTACCTTGTTGGCGGTGATTTCGGTGATTCGTGGTATTGAAGGGGGTGTTAAAGTGTTGAGTAACATCAACATGATTATCGCGTTTCTTCTGGTGATATTTGTTGCTCTGGTTGGATACGCAGTGACATTTGGCTCTATCCCTACAACACTCATGGCCTACATTGAAAACCTTATTCCGCTAAGTAACCCTGTTGATCGTGAAGATGAAGCATGGTTCCAGGGCTGGACAGTATTCTACTGGGCTTGGTGGATTTCATGGTCACCATTCGTAGGTATGTTCATTGCTCGCGTATCTCGTGGTCGTACAGTTAGACAGTTTATTGTTGCGGTTCTACTGGTACCAACAACCATTACTCTAATCTGGATGTCGGTATTTGGTGGCCTGGCTCTGGATCAGGTTGTAAACCAAGTAGGCGAGCTCGGCACAAATGGACTAACTGATGTACCGCTAGCGATGTTCCAAATGTTTGATGTCATGCCTTTTGGTACAGTGCTATCAATAATTGCAATCGTGCTGGTACTGGTGTTCTTCATCACCTCTTCTGACTCTGGTTCGTTGGTCATTGATAGTATTACCGCAGGTGGTAAAGTCGACGCGCCTGTACCTCAGCGCGTATTTTGGGCCATTATTGAAGGTGCTATCGCAGCGGCGCTGTTATGGATTGGCGGCACTGAAGCCATTCAAGCACTTCAGGCTGGTGCTATCTCAACAGCGCTACCATTTACAATCATACTGCTGCTAATGTGTGTCAGCCTGATTATGGGTATGCGTACAGAAGAACGTTAATCGACTCCTTCCAGGTTACAACATTAAACAGGGTGCCATGTCGCACCCTGTTTTTATTTTGACCCAACAGTACTAGTTTTGTTTATCTCTGTGACCTAGATACTGACTCGTCAGTCGCTATCGGTCAGTTTTCCAGTATGATGTTCGACTCAATTACGAAGTCTCTATCAATCTCGCGATGTCCGAAAAACTGAACACCACTCCTAAAGCCGATCACTTTAAAATGCCTGGGGAACATGAGCCTCACGAAGCCATCTGGCTTGCATGGCCAGAACGCTCCGACACCTGGCATTTACAAGCCAAGCCAGCACAACAATCCTTCGCTGAAGTTGCGACCGCTATTTCTGAGGCGACACCCGTCTATGTAGCAGTGTCTAAGTGTCAGTTGACGAATGCAAAGCAAATGCTTCCATCCAACGTTAACATCGTAGAGATGGAAACTAATGATGCCTGGATGAGAGATATTGGTCCAAGCTATGTTGTGGATGAAAAAGGAAACCGACGCGCAGTTGACTGGCAGTTTAATGCCTGGGGTGGTGAGTTGGATGGACTATATAGCCCGTGGGATGACGACGATAAAGTAGCCAGTAAAGTTGCGAGGTTCTATGGCGATGATTACTACAGAGCCCCATTTATATTGGAAGGTGGTTCTATTCATGTAGACGGAGAAGGCACCGCATATACCACTGAAGAGTGTTTGCTGCATCCAAGCCGCAACCCAAACTTGTCTAAACAGGATATTGAGGATTATTTAAAAGCCTACCTCAGTGTCGAGAAAGTCATCTGGTTACCTTTTGGCTTATACAATGACAAAGACACTAACGGACATGTCGACAACCTGATTCATGTTCCACGCCCAGGCGAAGTTGTCTTGTCGTGGACGGAAGATACTTCAGATCCTCAATACCACATCTCTTTAAAAGCGCTTGAAGTGCTGGAGTCCGAAAAAGACGCCAAGGGGCGAACATTAACCGTTCATAAGTTACCTCTACCCTCTCCTCTTTATATAACCGAAGATGAAGCAAAGACATTCGAGCAAAGTGATGGCATGGACAGAAGCACCGGAGAAAGGCTTGCTGGAAGCTATGCTAACTTCCTTATCACAAATAACAGAATCATCTTTCCATTGTTAGATGAAACTACAGACAAACAGGCAAAACAGGCACTACAGAAAATCTTTCCCGACTATGAGTTAGTCGGTATTCAGGCAAGAAACATCTTGCTTGGTGGAGGCAATATTCACTGTATTACTCAGCAGATCCCCTCAAAGAAGAACAAATAAAAACGGGACTAATACCACCCTAATTCCGGAGTGGATTTATATAAGCCAAGGAGCTTATTTTGGAAAAAACAACAAAGCTGGGTCTTTCTAGCATCGTATTTTTTGTGCTTGCAGGTCTTATTGGCATCGATGGATTAGTTCCAACCGCTAGCGTCGGCCCGTCCGTTTTTGGCTGGTGGCTACTGGTCATCCTTCTGTTCGTACTCCCTTATGTGTTTATTGTTTGCGAATTGAGTTCTGCTTTTCCCGGAGAAGGTGGCATCTACGAATGGACACTTCGGGGGATGGGTTCAAAAAATGCGGCTCGCGTAAGTTGGTATTACTGGATAAATGTTCCCTTTTGGATTCCATCGGTCTATCTCATTTGTGGCGGTATGCTGTCCGAACTATTTGGGGAAGACGTTGGCATATGGGGAATGATAGGTATCGCCATCGCTATGGTTTGGCTCACTGTTTTCATTACCAACGCATCACTTAATATCGGCAAAGTAGTCAATATCATTGGTGGCCTGTCTAAGGTCGCTATCATGCTAGGTTTTGCATTGGGTGGCTATCTGCTTGTAACCCATCAGGGAGAGCAAGTCGTTGAGCTGACCGTTGACACCATGAAACCGTCGATGGGTGCCTCATTTATTTACGCTCCTACCCTAATCTATATGTTCCTCGGGGTAGAGATCGTCGCTTGTATGGGCTCAAGTATTAAAAATCCGGAGCGCAATTTGCCACTTGGTATCCTGATTGCGATCACAATCATTCTTGTGCTGTATTGGTTTGCCACCTCTTCAATGATTATTGCTATTCCACAAGAAGATCTTTCTCTGGTCGGAGGGTTAGTACAAACCCTAGAGATATTATTTGGTAACTCCGGGACTGGTCGACTATTTACCATTGCACTCTCACTTTTAGGTGCTGTTGGACTATTTGCTTCCATTATTCCCTGGATAATGGCCGCTTCCCGCGCAGCGGCAGAAGCCGCAAATGCCAATGAAATGCCGGCTGTTTTTGCGCTCACAAACAAAAATGGCTCACCCTACGGTTCGAATATGTTGACGGGCGCTATCGCAACCATTGCATTGGTTGTATACGGATTTATGGCTGGAGACGCCGATGACCTTTTTTGGTCACTGTTCTCCTTCTCTAACTTCTTATTGTTCGTCACCTACTTTTTCTTCTTTATCTCATTTGTTCGCCTTCGGGTCATTGAGCCCAATGCGAGAAGACCATTTCGAGTTCCAGGCGGTACTGGCTTCGCCACCATATTTACGCTCGTTCCTGCGGTTATTCTCTTTGTGGCTTGCCTTCTTTTTGTATTCCCGGAAATACTGGAAGGCAAAATTGACTGGAGTTACTCAAGCCCAACCGTTATCGCCATCATTGTGTCGCTACTACTCATTGAAATCAGTATCAATCAGTTGCGAAAAAAACGTCAGGTTAACGCCACAATAGAAGAGTGAAGTAGATGCCTTCCGATTCAAAACGTTGTATAAGTTTAAGTTAATGCTATCAGTAGGTTGGACATTGGTATGAAAGCCTCCAGAAAGGAAAAGATAGACCGCATCAAAACCGCGCTCATTAACGTTGGATGCCGAAAAGAACTCAGTGAAATATCAATGTATGATGTGGCACATGAGGCCGGAATGTCACCTTCTACGGTTTACCATTATTTCTCGAACATGAATGAGTTAATACTGGACTATCTGGTTGATATCTTCAGTAGCTTCGAAGAGATAGTGAAAACCTGTACCGACAACCAACCCATTACTCACTGGAAGCAGATAAACAAGCTTATCCAAACGTCCCTTTCTGATTACTGCGACGAAAATGCGATCGTAAAAAACATTCTCTACACTCATCACCAATATCATGATGTTAAATCCGCAATTGTGGAAAAGGACAATGAGTTGGGTAACGAAATTGAGGCGATTTACAGACGCTATTTTGTACTGCCTCAGCTACCGACCACTCACAATATTTTTGTGATTGCACTGGAAGCAAGTGACAGCGTGTACTTCTCAAGAAATGTTGGTTTGAAAGATAAAGCCGTGAATGAAGAAGCGATCATCGTGGCGGAATCGTACTTGTCTCATTACCTACCCGATTACCTTCCAAAAGTGGAACCGAAAGCAAGCCCTGCCATTGGCTGGTAAAACTCTAGGCTGATTAACCCCACTTCATGCTAACTTTAGCGAACAGCCAAGAGTAAATGCTCATTTTTTCCCATTTTTTGTCAAAAACGATGTATTAAATATCGACTGCGATAACGCATAGTTACGCATAAACCTCGTTCCCACGCTCTGTGTGGTAATGCATATCGAGCTTAATAAATCACCACGACTTGCAAATATCAATCAGTCCGTTTTCACCTTCATAATTGCGTGCACTTGAATATCGCCAGTGGGTAGCCAGATCAACATATCCTCTTTTAACCGGATTTTGGTGGATATACTCAACCTTCTGACGCATCATCTCATCACTTTGTATCAACTCAGGATGCACTCCTTCCTGCCAAAACTGATAAGTGCGGTCATTCTTGTGTGCCTTTTTGTAAAACGCTAACTGGTCGAGTATCGTTTTTACTTTGTTCTGGTTTAAATACGAAATTAGCTGTTTGGCCGTGTAGGATTTAAATCGAGCGATATCTCGACTTAATTGTTGGCTCTGGACGACCATATGCAAATGGTTTTCCAATATTACGTAGGCATGTATTTTCACACCTTCGTTCATTAGAAAAGTTAGTGAATCAAACAAGATGTCTACGGTTTGTGGTCGGGTAAAAACAGGTATCCAGTGCAAAACTGTTAGGGTTACAAAGTGAGGGGCATCTTGGTGCACGATTTTGTACCGACTTCTTCCCATGTTTCCTCTTTGTTTTAGTTCACTCGTTGCTGATTATGCATTGAGGAAGGGATGGAAGATGGAAGAAAATGTGAACTATGCGGGGAACCTCTAGGTCAGGTATGCATTACCACGCAGAGCGTGGGAACGAGAGAACTTAGGTCGAGTTACATCACTACGACCGTCAAAGCGAGTATATCTCACTCACTAAACAAAAACGGAACCAGAGCACTAACTCTGATTCCGAATTTGCCTTTCTAAGATCAGGTATTATTTCAGGCGAGTATCAAGGAACTGCCTCAACTGCCCTTCCGTGTACTGGCGAAGTGACTCGTCTGCCGCTCTCAATCGTGGGTAAAGAAGCCATGTCAGCAATCCTCTTTGAGTATGCAGACGGTTTTCCGCTTCCTGGAAAACAATGGAACGAGTCGGGTGATCCATCACTTCGCTGGTGATCTCCACGTCCCGGTTAGCTGGCAGACAATGCAATGCCTTACAGTGTGCAGGAGCGCGTTCTAGCATATCCATGTTCAGCTGATATCTAGGCATAAATGCTTCCATGCGATCCGCTTCTTCATCCTCGTATCCGTAGTAAGTCCACACATCTGGAATAATAAAGTCTGCGTCTTTAATCGCTTCATCTACATCGTCGGTAACCACTAATGTGCCGCCAGTTACTGCCATCTTGTCGCGGATTTTCTGCTGTTCTTGCTCAGACATGGAGTAACGAGCTGGGGATGCCACTGTGTATCTCAGCCCTAATGTGGCACACATATGACCGGTCTCTTTACTCATGATGCCGGTATCTTCACGTGAATCACCAACAAATACCACGTGAATATCTTCCAGCTTTTTACCTTCTGGCAGGTGCTCAGACATAGTAAAGAAGTCACACACACCCTGTGTTGGGTGGTTGTAATAAGTCATCGCATTGAACACAGGAACCGTTGCATGCTCTGCCAGATTCAAAATGCATTCGTGCTCTTTACTTCTGAACATGATGCCGTGACACATGCTGGACAATATCTTCGCCGTGTCTTTGATCGCTTCATGTGAGCCAAAGTGAATCTCCCCGGGTTTCAGGTAGAGCGCATGGCCGCCTAAGTCGGTCATCGCTGTCTCAAACGAAACTCGGGTTCGTGTTGATGGCTCCTCAAAAATCATTGCTAAGGAGGTGCCTTTCAGTAGTTGCGGAACAGCCCCCTGCATATCCGCTTCTTTCAGCATTCTGATGGTTTCAAAGAGATCGAGCATTTCTTGTTTCTCTAGATCGATGGTGTCTAACAAGTGGTTTACGCGACCTGTTGTTCTTGTATTTGCGTGCATATCGGTTTCCCTTAATTCGCTTTCGTTAATCGACGTCAAAAATAGTAGTGACGAAAAGCCTGGGAAAAATATGAACGAATCAAATATCGAAAAAAGCAGCCTGAATTGAGGGCCATATGTGGCATATGACACACAACAATATCGTGGGATTTACAAGAATTCGATAAACAATACAGCTCACAGTTTGGTCAACTCTTAGCTGGTTTATTAGACAGGTCTCAAGATGAAACATAACCAAAACCAATAAGAGTTTGAGGGTGCAGAAAGAACAAATTGCATCACGAAAAAACCCTTTAGCGTTTTCCAAAAGGTGAAATATGTCTAAGAAACTTACTACTACACCAAAGGCTGATAACTTCCGAATGCCTGGTGAACATGAAGCTCAAGAAGCGATTTGGATCGCCTGGCCAGAGAGAACCGATAGCTGGCAGTGGGGAGCCAAACCAGCACAAACTGACTTTGTAGAAGTCGCCTCTGTTATCGCAGAAGAAACTCAAGTCAATATGATCGTTTCAAGCGGTCAGTACCACAACGCACGCCAGCAGTTACCTCCACATATTCGCGTGGTTGAAATGACAACCGATGACTCCTGGATGCGCGATATAGGACCAACCTATGTTGTTGATGACAAAGGTCATCGACGTGCTGTCGACTGGGAGTTCAACGCGTGGGGCGGTTTATTGGATGGTCTCTACTTCCCATGGGATTCCGACGATGCAATCGCCAGCAAGGTTGCAGAGTTTCATGGTGATAACTACTACCGTGCTCCATTTATATTGGAAGGTGGCTCTATCCACGTCGATGGCGACGGCACGGCCTATACAACTGAAGAATGCCTGCTCCATCCAAGCCGAAACCCGGATTTATCAAAAGAGGATCTGGACCGCTACCTAAAAGAATACCTGAACGTTGAGAAAGTGATTTGGCTGCCATTTGGCTTATACAACGACGTCGACACTAACGGTCATATCGACAATTTAATTCACGTCGCGCGCCCTGGAGAAATTGTCCTTTCCTGGACAGACGACGAATCTGACCCGCAATACAAGATTTCAAAAGAAGCGTTCGAAATTCTGAAGTCAGAGACTGATGCAAAAGGGCGTAAGCTGAAGATACATAAGCTACAAACTCCCGGACCACTCTACATCACCAAAGCAGAAGCAAAAGGCTTTGACGTTTGTGAAGGTATGGAAAGGAGTGCTGGAGAACGTTTAGCAGGCAGCTATGCGAACTTCCTGATCACCAACAACCGGATCGTCTTCCCTCTATTAGATGAAGCAACAGACAAACTGGCTGAAAACACATTGAAGGAGATCTTTCCATACCACGACGTTGTGGGTGTCAACGGGAGAAATATTCTATTGGGTGGCGGAAATATTCACTGCATCACACAACAAATTCCCGCGATTAAATAACCTTCTATTGCTGCTCTCACTTAAATATAAGCAGAGAGCGGCCTGATATAAGCTGAGGTGCTTATTATGGAAAATAAAACAAAAATGGGTCTGTTCAGCATCATATTCTTTGTGCTGTCGGGTCTTATCGGTATTGATGGCTTGGCGCCCGCAGCCGGTGTTGGTCCATCTGTATTTGGATGGTGGCTGCTGGTCATCGTTCTGTTCGTTCTGCCTTATGTGTTTATCGTTTGCGAACTGAGTGCCGCTTTCCCCGGAGAAGGCGGAATCTATGAGTGGACGCTTCGCGGTATGGGCTCAAAGAATGCGGCTCGTGTTAGCTGGTACTACTGGATCAACGTTCCTTTCTGGATTCCATCTGTATATCTGATTTGTGGCGGTATGCTGTCGGAATTGTTCTGGCCGGATATGAGCATTTGGGGAATGATTGGTATCGCCATTGTGATGGTTTGGGGAACTGTGTTTATCGCCAATGCATCGTTGGATACAGGAAAACTTGTAAACATGATTGGTGGTTTGTCTAAAGTCGCCATCATGCTGGCATTCGCTGTTGGTGGGTACCTGCTTGTTGCCAATCAGGGTGAGCAGGTCGTAGAGTTAACCGTCGATACAATGAAACCATCAATGGGAGCTTCTTTTATTTATGCCCCTACTCTGATCTATATGTTCCTTGGTGTGGAAACCATCGCTTGCATGGGTTCTAGCATCAAAAACCCTGAAAGAAATCTGCCTCTCGGTATTCTGATCGCGATTGCTATCATTCTGGCGCTTTACTGGTTCGCAACATCATCAATGATTATTGCGATTCCTCCGGAGGATCTATCACTTGTTGGTGGGTTGGTTCAGACACTACAAATTCTATTTGGCAGCACAGGAGCTGGACAAGTCATCACTATCACTCTTTCACTGCTTGCGGTACTTGGTCTGTTTACCTACATAATTCCGTGGATCATGGCAGCATCACGTGCAGCGGTTGAGGCTGCGAACGCAAAAGAGATGCCCGCTATTTTTGCTAAGACCAATAAGAATGGTTCACCATATGGTTCCAACATGCTGACCGGAATTATCTCTACCTTTGCGCTTGTGGTGTACGGCTTTATGGCTGGAAGTGCCGACGACCTGTTTTGGTCACTGTTCTCATTCGCCAACTTCTTGTTATTCGTTACCTACTTTTTCTTCTTTATCTCGTTTGTTCGTCTAAGAACACTTGAACCAGATGCAAAAAGACCTTTCAAGATTCCCGGAGGAAACAGCGTTGCAGTGTTAATAGCGATTGTTCCGTCAATTATTTTGATTGTTGCGTGTCTGCTGTTTGTCTTCCCGGACATTCTGATTGGTGTGATTGACTGGGGATACTCAAGCCCAACTATCATCGCCATCATCATGGCTCTGGTTCTTATTGAATTCAGTATAATCAAGCTCACTAAAACACGTTTAGAAGAACAAACCAGTTAACGCTCAATCTTTGTAATCCACTGCCCATTTTCTTATGGGCAGTTTTATTGACTATCACTTTCTATTCTCACTATCACAAATAACAAGCCTAGAAACCTAGATACCCAGAAGCCTTTCTACAACCACAAAGCTAATGCGCTAAACTACTATTATTGATATGCTGAATATTACGTATTCGGTTCGGTATAGAGAAGTGATGGTGGTAAGTCGATGGTCAAACGCTCTCAAATAGATAAAAGCCATTTTCTATTGGATAACCCGAGCGACCTGATTTCGCTGGATAAATGGCAACAAACGGTAAACTTACTCGCTGAGCTATTTCACGCTCCGGCAGGCTTTCTTGTTCAATATACCCCTGCTGGGTTTCAAACCACCATATGTAGCCAACAAGATACCAACCCCTACCCTCAAGGCATTATCATCGAACCTGACGTCAATATCTTTTGCCGAAGAATCGTTGAAACGGGAAAAGAGCTCTATGTAGGGAACGCTAAAATTGACCCATGCTGGGATACCAATCCCGAAGTTCATAATGACGGCTTTAGTTCCTATTTAGGTGTACCTGTATTTTGGCCAAGTGGTGAACCATTCGGCACATTTTGTGTAATGGATTATGAAGTTACTGACTACGCCGAGACTTACTTTAAGTTAATCAACCAGCTTAAGGATATTCTGGAATCGGACCTTGCTCTGCTGGATCTGTATACCGAAGTTCAGACACTCGCAATCACTGATGCGCTAACCGGGATCAGTAATCGGCGTGGTTTCCATACATTAGCAGATCAACGACTAAAACTTGCCAAGAGAATGAAGCAACCTCTTGCTCTGCTATATCTGGATGTCGATCAATTCAAGCTAATCAATGACACCCACGGTCATCAGGTCGGTGACAAAGTTCTGAAAAATGTTGCCCAGTCATTAGAAGAACACACTCGCGAATCAGATGTTATAGGACGCATCGGTGGTGATGAATTTGCGGCTCTAATGCTTTTAAATCACCCTAACGACATAGACAGTGTCACAGATGCGCTGATGCAATCCATCAACAATAGCAGGTCACCCGAGTTGCCCGATTTTGGCATTACTATTGGTAGTACAGTTGTAAACGAGACTCAGGATATTGCTCATCTTCTTGATGTAGCCGATCAAGCGATGCTGAAAAACAAAAGGCGCTAAAAGGCCAAGCAGTCTAAATGTTTTCCAGCCCATTACAGTACATAGCCAAAGGTCCCTCTAACATTTCTATATTTAGTTTGGTTCGATCACTGTTGCAGTTAAGCGCGAGCGCGTATCCGTGCAAATAATCCACCAATAGATCAAGCGCATTCTTCGCGGAAACATCATCTAAGTTCAATGGCGCAATAACGGACTGAAACCTTTCTGCAAATACTTCTGCGGGGCTTTCAGAGTCCATAGAGAGAAGTATTTCCAGCAAACCAGGATAGTCATTTAACAAGGCTAAGTAGCTGGCACACAGTGCATACAGTTCGGGTTTCCACTCTTCACTCTCTACTGGCTCATAGACATCTTCTATCAATGACGTAGTGATCGCCTCCAGCAGTTTGTTTTTGTTCTCGAAATAGTAGTAAATCGCCATCGCGTCGACATTTAACTGAGATGACAACTTACGAATACTCGGCACTTTCCCGTCTTCTTTCATAAGAGATTTAGCCATCTTCATGATGATATCAGCACTAAGCTGACTACCAGCTCCTTTTGGTCGGCCTCGTTTTTTCTCCTTGACAGACATTCTTATCCCTCGATAGACTAATATTAATTTCTACAATGTAGAATTATTATAAATCATGCCAATCGTAATGCCAAGGATGAAGTAACGATTCGCACAATCAAACGAATCCATAAACGGTTCCATAAACCACAGCTTAATGGTGACAAAATGAAATGTTCTGTATTCATCGCAACAAGTGTTGATGGCTTCATTGCTAAAAAAGACAACAGCTTAGATTGGCTACACAGTGCGGGGAAACCTGAGATAGAAGTAGATAATGGCTGGAACAGTTATATCGCCACTATCGACTGTTTAATCATGGGGCGATCCACGATGGAAGTCATCTCTGCAATGAACCTGACAGAAGAACAATGGCCCTATGGTGACATACGAATCGTTGTGCTGAGTAACACATTGAAAGAAGCACCTAAAAACATGCGGGGTAAAGTTGAAATGTATTCAGGCGAACCAAACGAGTTGATAGCTAAATTAGAGGGTGAAGGTTATCAACATGCTTACATTGACGGTGGAAAAACCATCCAGACCTTCCTTGGCCTTGAGTTGATCGATGAAATGACCATCACTCTTGCCCCTATCTTGTTGGGAGAAGGCATTCCGCTGTTTGGCAACACAGCGAATGACATCAAGCTAGAACAAGCAGGGGCAACTGCTTTTGCCAATGATTTTGTTCAGGTGAAATACACCGTCAACTACCAGTAACGCGGTTCAACTTGCACCTTACAATCTGAATATCTCAACCGACTTATTAAGAGATTCAGCGACACTCGTTAGCTCCTGCGCCTTAGCAGTATTACTGTTGGAGCTCTCGAAGGTCGCTTTTGCTAAATCATTGATTTCCACTACATTGGCATTAATTTCCGAAGCGACATGAGTTTGTTCCTCTGCTGCCGTGGCAATTTGATTGTTCATATCGAGTATCATGGTGATTGAGTTCTGTATCGACTGCAATGCCATGTTTGCTTCTTCGGACTTGCTGGCCGTATTTTGAGCATCAGATACATTCGTTTCCATTAGCTGAACAGATCGCTGCGCCTCACTCTGAAGCCGGGTGATCATTTCCTGAATTTCATTGGTGCTCTCTCTGGTGCGATTCGCCAGATTGCGAACTTCATCTGCAACTACCGCAAAGCCACGACCATGCTCACCCGCTCTCGCGGCTTCAATTGCTGCGTTTAGTGCCAACAGATTTGTTTGCTCTGATATTCCTTCGATAACCTCAAGGATACCACCAATGCTTTGAGTTTCTTGCTCAAGCTTGTTGCTCACCTCTACAACGTTGGCAATGCCTTCAACCAGTGTGTTGATGTTTTGATTCATCTCGCCCACAACAGACATACCACGTTCAGAGTGACTATTAGCTTCCTGTGCGGCACTAGAGGCTGACAATGCATTCCTTGCCACTTCATCAACGGTCACCGTCATTTCATTCATTGCCGTTGAAGCTTGCTCAAGTTGCACCATCTGACGTTCAGAGCTGCGATTCACTTCAGATGCAGCACCAGACATTTGAACCGAAGAGTCGTTAAGATGCTCTGCGGCTTCATTTATTCGCTGGATAATAGAGCGAAGATTAGAAACCATGGCCAATGTCGCTGATAGGATTCCTGTATCATTATTACTGCCCTTCGCAGCGACACTCAGGTCTCCATCAGAGACACTTTTCACCATTTGTTCGATCTCTTTAGGCTCTCCACCAATAGGTTGGTACATCAATTTGGTAATTAAAATATAAGTGATTCCAAGCGTAAGAAATATCAGAACTACCGCAATCACAATTCCTTCAATTAGGTTACTGTTAGATGCAGTATTAATGTTTTCCCACGAGTCCCAAGACCAAACCGTCCAACCTGTTGCATCTGCCTTCGCGTTGATCACAAAGTACTCATTTCCATCAAAGGTATAGGTATGGCTGCTGCCTGGCTGATCCTTATACTGACGATAAGACGGACGCTCGTCGTAGAGATTTTTACCTACATACTCGGGATACTTTGCCGCCAGCACGAAACCATCTTCTCGTGCCGCAAAAATCTGATTGTTCTCAGTCAGGCTTTCAATAAACTCTGAGATTGCGTTCACGGGAATATTTGCGCATAACGTCGCAACAACTTTTCCATCGCGTATTACCGGAACCCCCAGAGCCATAACTAGATGCCCCTCGCTACTTGTATAGGGTGTGGTGATAATGTTTCTTTCTCCGGCAAACAAACGGTTATACCATTCTCGATTCAAGTCCTTTGCATTGAAATTAGGTATTTGCCCTTTAGGTAGGTAAGTAATTCCACTTTTTAGTCCAACATAGGACGAGAGAACATCTAAGTTGTTCTCAACATGTTTTAGCTGTTTAGTCATCTGGCCTATATCAATATTGCCTTCTTTATCGATCGCCAAACTATCACTAATCAAGTTCAGGCTATCAAAATAGCGCTGAATTTTTTGTTCCACGGCATTGGAGATGAGAAATGCCTGATCGTTCAACTTCTGTGTATAGCTATCAACCGAGGCTGATTTAAAGTTAAAGAAGCTGATCAGGGTGATGAGTAACATCACACCCGCAAAAAGAACTCCGGTCAAACTCAGAAGTTTAAATTTGGCAGTCATATAAACCGTCCTAATGTTGGGTTCATTGGATTTTTGAAATAGCTATATCTAGTTTGTTATCAGTAAAGTCTAGGAGAAATAGAACAGGCTTCAAGCGACATCGCCACTAAAGAAAAGCAGCTATACTTTTTTGTAATAAGCTTTTGGGTGCTAGTCATGAACAAACTCTCGATTCTACTGACCATTATTATTTTCCAGCTTTTTCCAGTAAAAGGATCCTCGACAGAGGCTCTGGAGTTTGTACGAATAGAAGGGCTTGCAGAACAAATCGCAGGTGAGGCCGTTATAAACGAGGTGTATCAACGTTTAGGCTATGACGTTTTAATTACGCCGATGCCCGGTAAACGAGCTTTCTATGAATCAGCCCGAGGAGGACGCGACGGGGAGATGCTCAGAATATGGTCCTATGGTAAAACAAACCCGTCACTCATTCGCATTCCAATCCCTGTCGCGTATATTGAAACACAAGCCTTCGCACGTTCTGATTTTAGTTACATCCATAAAGACAGAGCGAACTATGAGTATGCGATAGTACGTGGTGTTCAGCATACGCTCGATGCAACGATGACTTTCGACAAAGTCGTTGAGTTCACAGAGTCATCAACCATGATGTCATTTGTCCTGCTAGGACGAGCAGATATTGCTCTTTCTTCCAATCTTGATGGTCGCTATCAGCTTAAATTATTGGGAATTAAAGATGTTGTTCCGGTTGGAAAGGTATGGGCTCGCCATCCACTCTACCACTACGTGCATGAAAGACATCAGGCGCTGATTCCCGATATAACAAAGATGATTGCTGAAATGGAAAGCAATGGAGATTTGGAGAGGTTGTGGCACGAAGCACTCACTAACCTGCTTGATCCAGAATAATAGATGTGTAGGAACCCTGCCATATCAATCAGGGCTCCTGTGTATTCAAAATTAGTTAAGCAGTTTTCACTTCTTTCGGTGTCACCACGGACTTCTTCTCTTTTGACGTCGAGATCGGCTCTACCTTCACCTGCTTTTCATACAAGAATCGCAATACCGACTGACGATACTTCTGATATGTCGCATCATCGGCCAACTCTACCCGATTACGTGGTCTTGCGAGCTCAATATCCAGAACTTCACCGATGGTGGCTGCTGGGCCATTTGTCATCATCACAATTTTGTCTGACAACAAAACGGCTTCATCAACGTCGTGAGTAATCATAATCACGGTGTTATTCAGCTCTGCCTGAATCTTCATCAAAGAATCCTGCAAGTGCGCTCGCGTTAACGCATCCAGTGCACCGAATGGTTCATCCATCAATAACACCTTGGGTTGCAAAGCGAGTGCACGCGCGATACCCACACGCTGTTTCATACCACCAGAGATTTCATCCGGTTTTTTATCAGCAGCGTGCTGCATCTGAATCAGCTCAAGATAGTGCTCGACCTGCTCCTTAACCCAGGACGCTGACTTGCCTTTGCCAACCTGCTTAACCGCTAGCTCAACATTCTGATAAACCGTTAACCACGGGAGTAGAGAATGGTTCTGGAATACCACCGCACGCTCCGGGCCCGGTCCATCTACCTCTTTACCATCAACAATCACTCCACCGTCAGTCGCTTCAAGCAGACCAGCTACAAGATTCAGAACCGTTGACTTACCACAGCCTGAGTGACCAATCAGCGATACAAACTCCCCCTGATTGATGTGCAGGTTTACATCTTTTAGTGCAACAAACTCGCCCTTTGGTGTTGGAAATCGCATTCCCAACTGGGTTAAATCTAAAAATACCTTCGACATAACTTAATTCCTTTTCCCAGTTATTTTGGTTTAGCTCAATCGCTTCCAACTACCTAAGCTCTTGTTTCTTATCCCACGATAGTTTCTTCTGTAGCATTAACATTCCTCGGTCCAGTAGAAGACCAATAAAACCGATAGTAATCACTGCGACCATGATTCGGCCTAAAGATGCAGAACTGCCATTTTGAAACTCATCCCAGACAAACTTACCAAGCCCTGGGTTTTGCGCCAGCATCTCTGCGGCAATCAATACCATCCATGCGATACCCAGTGATAGTCTCAAACCAGTGAAAATCATAGGAATAGCCGAAGGCAGAACGATGGTACGAATGTGCTGCCACCAAGAAAGACGAAGTACCTTACTTACGTTTACCAAATCTTTATCAACGCTAGTGACGCCCACTGCCGTGTTGATCAGTGTTGGCCATAAGCTACATAGAGCGACCGTTAGTAAGGAGTTAACGAAAGACTTAGGTACTAAAGGGGCGCTACTTACGTAAGTGGCACTCACTACCATGGTCACAATTGGAAGCCATGCCAGAGGTGATACCGGTTTAAGTAACTGAATAATTGGGTTAAAGGCCTGGTATAGCCCCTGGTTTAGGCCAAGGATGATACCAAGAGGAATCGCTATCATTGATGCCAGAATAAAACCACACGCCACCGTGATAAGGCTGGTGCCTATCTGGTCAAAAAAGGTCGGCTTTCCGGTGTAAGGTCGGATCTTTACCTTAGCATCCGGGTTTTTCGCCAGCTTGGCAGCATTTCGCTTCTCTTGTCTCTCGATAAACGCGACTTCTTTTTCACGCTCTTCTACATGTTCACCTATCAGGTTAACGAACTGAGTGTAGGTCTGCACAGGGCCAGGAAGGGTGCCCAGTGAAGTCTGTACCTGTTTCGCAGATACATGCCACATAAAGAGGAAAAGCATAATTCCGAGTACTGGAAACAAAATCAGCTTTGACTGATTGGCTACCAATTTTCGACCTGGTAGCATAGATATAACATTGCTAGACATAATAACGACTCCTATAGGGCCCGGAAAACTCAGGCCCTAACCTTTAATCCTTTGGTAATGTATTGCTTAGACTTTATCTGCGCCTTTCAGACCAATTGAGAACTTTTTTAGGTACTCATTTGGTTTTTTACCGTCATAGACGATGTTGTCAATAAAGTGAGTTTGTGGAGATCGGAACCCGTCTTCTTTGCTAAACTCCGGGAAGTCACTTGCTTTAAGGTAACCATCTTCAATCAGAGCTTCTGCTGCTGCCTGATAGATGTCAGGACGATATACCTCTTTTGCTACATCCATGTACCAGTTGTCATCTTTCGCTTCAGAAATCTGTCCCCAGCGGCGCATCTGAGTCAGGTACCAGATTGCATCACTGTAGTACGGATAAGTTGCGTTGTAGCGGAAGAACACGTTGAAATCTGGCACTTCACGCTTATCACCTTTCTCGTACTCAAATGTCCCTGTCATACTGTTGGCGATAACTTCTGCGTCCGCACCTACGTACTGACTCTTCGCCAGCATCTTCACGGCTTCTGGTCGGTTGGCGTTATTATTCTCATCCAGCCATGCTGCTGCTCGGATCATCGCTTTCACAACACGAATGTGAGTGTTCGGATACTTCTCAGCCCAAGCTTTGGATACACCAAATACTTTCTCCGGGTTGTTTTTCCAGATCTCGTAGTCCGTTACAACAGGAACACCGATACCTTTGAATACGGCCTGCTGGTTCCACGGTTCACCCACGCAGTAGCCTTTGATGGTGCCCGCTTCCATGGTTGATGGCATCTGAGGTGGTGGCGTTACAGAGAGAAGGACATCTGCATCTTGCTGACCACTGTTATCACCAGATTCAGGTGCATAGTAACCAGGGTGAATACCACCAGCTGCCAGCCAGTAACGTAACTCGTAGTTGTGAGTTGATACCGGGAATACCATGCCCATATTGAACGGTTTACCCTGATCCTGATAACTGGTTACCACAGGCTTAAGAGCATCTGCCTTGATTGGGTGGACAGGCTTGCCGTCTGGTTGCATTTCAAGGTAAGGCTTCATCTGCTCCCAGGTGTCATTGGAAACCGTAATACCATTACCATTAAGATCCATACTAAATGCGGTGATAACCTCTGCTTTAGTACCAATGCCGATGGTGGCACCTAATGGCTGGCCGGCAAGCATATGTGCACCGTCCAGCTCGCCGTCGATAACGCGGTCTAATAGGACTTTCCAGTTAGCCTGAGCTTCCAGGGTTACGTACAGGCCTTCATCTTCAAAAAATCCCTTTTCATAGGCAACGGCAAGCGGTGCCATATCTGTTAGCTTGATAAAACCAAACTTCAGATCTTCCAGCTCTGGTTCACCCACTTCTGCCCATGCTGTATTGACCATACAGGTAGCAGACAGGGCGATTCCCGTCGCTAATTTCACCGCTTTTCTAATTGCTGACTTCTGCATATGAATTCTCCATTTCAATTGCTAAAACTTGTTTGTGCTGTGGTTGAGCTTAATTTTTATTTTGTAATAGCTTTATCAAGGAGTGTGCCAACGTGAATTTAATTAATTAATTCATAAAGTTAAGCCTTATTTTAAATTTCATCTAAACCGGGAGCGCATTTTTATAGTGCACCTCGCACCAATGTTATTTTTTTTGCGTAACCCCAAAGAGGTAGTCAATCCCAAGTTCCATATGTGATACGGTTCTCTTTTATTCTGAAATGTTCTTGCGAGGAATGACCAGATACGTGATATTGGTGGATGTGCTTGGCACATAATATAAAAACAATAAAAACAAGAGACTTTATTATGAAGAAGACTAGAAGAATGCAGCTGCAACGCTGCCGACATCAGTACTGGAAAGAACACTCAAAAAAGTGATTTCCGGGAAAAAATAGAACGGGGCCAATTGAATTGGCCCTTTTTGCATTTTGGAGGACAATAAATCTTCCGATTCACATACCACTTAGGCGTTATTTCTTAGGCATCGGCAAAATTTCAAACATGCCATCAAACTTATCTAATGTTCCTGCCAGCTTATCTAAAAGCGATGCATCACCTTTTATTTCAGCCTGACCTGATTGAACCAGCGCTTCTACCGTGGTCTGCCCTAACACCACTTGAGTAAAGTCGGTTTTGTTTATTACAAGTTCAAAGTCTACTGCGGGTAGTCTGTCGACTTCGATGTTCGACATGTTAGCGTTTGAAACCTCACCATAGTAATGCTCTTCAAGATCCGGATGATAAACACCAAAGTTGAAGTTCAACCCAGCAGTTTCGGCTTTTGGCGCATTCAAACTTACTGCAATGAAATCGAGGAACATACCTGTTGGTGTATTCGCAATAACATCAGCAGAAGCCAGCTTTATAGATGGCTGAACTTCACCAGTACGTAGCTCAACCGCACCCTGCAGGTAGCTATTACGCCAGGCCATGGTTTCAGACTGATAACCTTGCTGCTCAAAACTGTCAGCCAGTGCAAATCGGTATTTAATATTGTCAGGGTCACACTGCACTAAATCATTAAACAACTGAGACGCTTCCTGATACTCACCATTGCTGAAATGCGCTGTACCCGCGTTATAAAGAGTGTCTGCACCAGCCGCGTTTACATAAACGCATGACTTCTCTGTACTCTGCAATGGGTTCGTATTAACCGGATTCATATCGTGATATCCGAGATACAAATTGACAACTGCTCGCGCATTGTGGCTATAAGAACCGTGGTATCCGTTAGTGTGCCATGTGTCAATTTGAGATTGAGGCACTATTTTTTCTATCTCTCGGCCAACATCGTTGATGGTGACACCATGGTTTGCCAGCCTCATCGCCTGATTGTGAATAAATCCGTAATTGTCACGCTGAAGCGCCATGTATTCAGAAATTTCGTTTATATCAGTATCAGCCTCATTCCATACAGGGGCCGAATGTGCAGCGTGAATGTTGTCCACCAGACCACTATCGACATAACGCATCTTTAATTCTGTTAAATATTTGGTCCATATCAGAGCATCGCGCACTTTAGCACCTCGGAAGGTGTAAATGTTGTGCATGCCATCGTAAGTCAGCTCAGCCGTATTGAGTGAACGATATTCAGGTACATACAGAACGATTTCTGCTGGTGCTTCGGCTCCGGGCATATTAATGGCGTGAAACTCCAGTCCATCAATTGTTATCGCCTTTTCCCGCTCCTGAATCTCTTCTGTTGGTGCAACCAGTGTCACTTCTCCACGAGAGGTACCCAGCCCGAGCGCATTGTCTACGATGCCTTTAGTATTGTTGTCTAAGGTTGTACCGTACTGATAGTTAGCGCGTCGTCCCATAGCAGTACCCGCTATAACGTTCTCGTCTGCTAGCTCTTTAATAAAGTCTTTTGGTGCATAAATCTGTGCATCATCGGCAAAATCCCCAGATTCAAAGATACCCCGTGACCCGCCAAAGTGGTCTGCATGCATATGCGAATAGATCATGCCAGTAATTTTGTGTTCACCGTTAATTTTTGGAAGGTGCTCTTTCGCGAACGCCCATGATGCAGCCGCGGCCTCTTTAGAAAGAAGAGGATCATGAATAACATAACCGTTATCACTACGGTAGATTGTCATATTTGAAAGGTCTGCACCGCGAATCTGATAAACCCCGTCCGTTACCTCATACAGTCCACCAGCAGCATAGTTCAACATTCCCTGACGCCAGATAGATGGGTTCACCGTTGATGGTAAGTCATCCACTGACATGTCCGTCATGTATTCAAAACGATTTTTCAGCTCTCCAGCCTCGTGTGTTCCGAACTCAGCAATCAAACCACGGCTTGTACGGTCAAACGCAGTGGTATCTTCCCACGGAAGCATTTTAGAAACTGCGGCGTTTGCTTCAACCGTATGTTCGGATGCTGGCTTGCCTTCATACGTGTCTATTGATGCATAGTCATTAGCTGTCGCACCAAAAGAAACAATGATTGCTAAAGACAAAGCAGAAGGAGTAAAACGAGTATTCATAACGTGCCCCTGTGAGGTTTGATTTCGTGTATGGGGCTAATTTATCGCGTTGACACATACCAATACATGCATGAAAATATATTTAACACATCACGAACTGTTATGTTTGAGGCCAAATGCTAGCAAATCTGGATCTGAACCTACTTAAGGTGTTTGTTGCGGTATATCGGCATGCATCCATCACACTCGCTGCAGAAGAAATGAATATGACGCAGCCTGGAGTCAGTGGCCTTTTAAAGCGGTTGCAGCAACAAGTAGGAAGCCAACTATTTGTTCGTGCAGGGCGTGGTATCGCACCAACTCAACACGCTCATGAACTGATGCGCCATGTTGAACCTGCACTCATTCAGATCAGCAACGCGATTGAAAACCTGGAAGGGTTTAATACCGAGTATCCAAGGAACTTTGTCATCTATACATCGGAACCAGTTATGCTAATGCTGCTTCCGAAGATAGAAGCTGATGCCAGCCTAGGCAACATCTCAATCGAGCTGCAACCAACTCATGCAGACGAGGAGCAATTGATACATGACCTAAGCCAACATCAGGCAGATTTGGCAATAGAGTTCTCCAACTACTCTACATCTTCTTTTTTTACTGAGGAGTTGTTTGAAGATGACATCTGTATTATCACGCGTAAGAATCACCCTCGTTTATCTGAGAAAATAAATGTAGCTCAATACTACGAAGAGAAACACATCACATTAAAGCTTCGAAGAGAAGATTCTTATCTTGCGGATTATTTTACCGAAGAGAATATGAGAGAAAGGAAAGTAGCCGCAGAATGTACCTCTCTTTTGTCTCAAATGTCACTGGTTGCGACCAGCGACAGCATTGCGGTGACGTCACGTCATATCGCCAGCCTGTTTTCGGATAAACTGGGAATTCAGGCTCTACAACCACCTTTTAATACCATACCTATTCGCTATCGCTTAATGGTTCATAATCGTGAGCGGAACAGCCCTTCAAATATCTGGCTGCGGAACAAGATAAAGTCGTACTTCGAGTCTACGTGAATGAGTAGCCAGTAGTGAGTTCTATTGGCCAATTTTCTGATTATGGTTTTGTACGAAAACTTCTTCCGTAATATATTGGCTTGTGAAAAAAATATCTAAAGATCAAGGTAGAAAATCATGGCAATAACCAATCAGCTAGCGCTATTTCAGGATGTGGTTCAACAAGGTTCTTTCAGTAAAGCCGCTGATTTACATGATATGGACAAATCTTCCCTGTCTAAGCAAATTAAGAAGCTGGAAGCTGAACTGGGCGTTCAACTGCTTAATCGTTCTACCCGCTCTTTCTCTCTGACGCCCGCAGGTTATGAGATCCTTGAACAGACACAATCGTTGATGAATACCTTGCATCACATACAAGGTATCGCAGATTCATATCAGTCAGAGCCAAAAGGTAAATTGCGCATCACTGCATCCGTTCACTTTGGGCAGCTTTATCTTCAACCTGTTATCACGCAGTTTATGAAGCGGTATCCAGAGGTAGAGATCACTCTGTCTTTAGAAGATATTCGAACAGACATTATTGCTGACCATTTTGATATCGCTTTTCGGATAGGCAAACTTGAAGACTCTAACCTTATCGCCAGAAAACTCGCAGAAACCAATTTTGCTCTTGTTGCTTCAGAAGAGTTTATTAATAAACACGGCAGACCACAGACACCCGAAGAACTGATAGCGCTGCCCGCTGTTATCTACAGCAATAAAAACGTAAGTATCGACCTGATTCAGATAGGTGAAGAGCCACACAGCAAAGTGATCAAAAGCTATAAAATGAAAGGAAGTTACCGCACCAGTGATGTTCGGTCTGTCGTTGAAGCGGTAAAAGATGGACTAGGTTATTCGCTTATTGACCTTTTTAATCTGGAACAGTCCATTGATAAATTGAAGTTAATCCCGTTATTGACTGATTATCATCTGTCTACCATGGAGACCGGAATTTATGCGGTCTACCCTCACCGTAAGCAGACCAAATTAGTCACAGAGTTTATCAACGCATTTCAGGAGTATATTGGTACACCTCCGTTCTGGGAGAAGCATATACCTGGTTATGAAGATATGTATAAATAGGTGTAGAAGAGTCTATACTCAAGTGACCTCAAGATGCAGGATTCAGAGCTACATCAGAAGCGTTAGTTCAAGGAAAATATTTGTAGGAATGGCATTCCCTTTCAAGAATATTTGACGAAGAAATAACGCTTCTGATGAGCTCCCGAAGGGCGAGTTTTATTCGCTTCTACTCTGCGTTACTGATTTTTGATGTAGAACCACTATACCTTCAAATCAGTGTCTTGATTAAAAACGAATAAATTCTCGCTGAAAATGCATCTAGAGATTACTTGAGTATAGTCCCAGCTAATTTCGGTCTACTCCCCCCAACAAACCAGAATGCCCTCGCTTATACAGGCCGGTTCTCACAATGTCGAACAAAACTTTGGATAAGCGGGCTGCGATACTTCTCCTTGTGAAGTAACAACCAGAATTCTCTTTTCATATCTATTGGCACGCCAACTTGTTGAATACGGCCTTCACGAATAGCCGAATCCGCAGATAGTTTTGAAATGCAGCTAAAGCCTAATCCCGCAGAAACACTATTAATCAGTGCTTCTGTGGTGTTGAGTCTGAAACCCTCTCTCCAGCTAACCAACTGAGATGCGACAACCGTCAGAAAAAACTCTCGGGTACCAGATCCCGACTCTCTTAATATCCAATCCTGATTTTCCAGCTCAGACAAAGCATGCAGATCTGTTCCTGCCAGTTCATGCTCTGGTGGACAGATAATACACATTTCATCCTGGGAGAACCGACTTGCCAGCAACTCTGGATGCTGTGCTTCCCCTTCAATAAGCGCAATGTCTAGTTCGTAGTCCGATAGCTTCTGACAAATCTCAGCGGTGTTAGAGATAAATACACTCTGGGAACGATGTTGCGTCTTCCGTCGAAAGTGACTCAGCATAAATGGAAGTAATTGATTCCCGATGGTATCACTCGCACCAATTTTAAGTGTCCCGGACAACTCAGTATCGCTGTTAAACAAGTCTTCAATATTAGTTGAACGGCAGACCAACTCATCGGCAAGAGGCAAAAGTTTTTGTCCTTCTTGATTTAGGATAAGACGATTGTTGGCCCGATCAAATAGGGTATGCCCCAACTGTTTTTCTAGCTCTGACAACGCCATACTAACCGCAGCTTTAGACAAATAAAGCTTCTCTGACGCTTTTGTGAGCGTATGGTGCTGAGTAATAGCGACAAACACCCTAAGTTGCTTGAGTGTTATGTTATTCATTGAGTTGTACCTGTTTAGTTTTTCTGAACACATGTATAGATTTATTAGATATATTAGAACAACAAGAGCAATTAAAATAGCCACAAATGACACAGCCTGAACTTGAGGTACCCATGATTTCCAAAGTAAAAACCCGATTGCAAACTGTTCCTACTCCAATGGCAGGACTCGCTTTGGGGATAGCCAGTTTGGGATGGTGTTGGGAAAACTATGCGAATCTGCATGGATATGGACAGTGGTTTGGTGCGGGTATCGCATCTGTCTTGTTGTTCGTACTCACTTTCAAGTTTCTGCTTCATCCAAAACTTCTTCAGGATGATCTCGCTCATCCTGTTGTTGGTAGTGTTGTTCCTACATTTGCAATGGCGGTAATGGTTGTGTCGAACACAATCGGACAATTTTACCCACTGGCAGGAGATGCTATTTGGGTTTCAGCGGTCATACTTCACGCTATTTTCCTATTGAGTTTTGTCTACCACAGAATCGATGACTTGCAGCTTCACCATATGGTACCTAGCTGGTTTGTTCCGCCAGTTGGGATCATCGTTGCTGGGGTTTCGTACTCCGGAAACCCTGCCCTGTCGCTCGTTGCAGATGGTGCTCTGGCTTTTGGTATGACCGCTTATGCCGTGATGCTACCGATAATGATTTATCGATTTATGTTTTCTCAACAAGTACCCGACTCAGCCAAACCAACCCTAGCTGTTCTGGCTGCGCCTGCCAGTCTCTCTATGGCAGGTTACTTAACCGTAGCGTCGGAACCTTCCCCTTTGTTACTAAGTCTATTGTTTGGTATTGCCGTGTTGATGACACTGATTATCTATCTGTCGTTCTTTAAACTGCTCCGCTTGCCCTTTAGCCCTGGATATGCCGCATTTACTTTCCCGGTTGTAATCGGCTCTACAGCGCTGTTCAAACTAGCGAGCTGGATGGAGGGTGTGGGAATGAGCACTCAGTACATTCATCAAATTGAGTGGCTAGCATCATTGGAGTTATTGATTGCGACGGTTGTCGTTTTGTATGTCTCTGTAAGATATCTAAATCACTATAAAGGTTCATGGCTCCCTATCTTAAAGCCATAAAACCAATAAGCGGGCCTTTGAGACCCGCCTTGTAATCTAAAAGATTACTTACTCCAAAACGTGCAATCAACGCGTTTTTCGTTCCCTATCCAATAATGCTCTTTTACGCTCCAACCCCCAACGATATCCAGCCAGGGCACCATCACTGCGTAATACCCGGTGACAGGGAATAAGAATACCAACGGGGTTTTTGCCACAGGCAGTTCCTACTGCACGGACTGCCTTGGGGTTATCAATATGCTCAGCTACTTCACCGTAACTCATGACATCTCCCTCTTTGATACTTAGCAAAAACTTCCACACTTTTATCTGAAATGCAGTTCCTCTAATGTCCAATGGGACATCCGGCTTCGGTGCACCCTGACTTATGTGCTTATCCAAGGCCACCATCCAACTATCTAGCTCCGGAGCTTCTTGCGCTGCAGACAGAGCAAGCTGAGCCTTTGGAAACTCATCAGCTAGAAGGTTAACCAGAGATTCCACATCATCGCCAAACTGAACGGAGCAAACGCCCTTCTCGGTCGCGGCCATTATCATGTAGCCAAGTGCAGTTTCCCGACATGCGTAATGGATTAGTTCTCCTTCTCCTCCCGCACGGTAGGCTTTTGGCGTCATCCCAATATTTCGCGTGGCTTCACCATACACACGGCTGATAGAACCAAACCCAGAAGAGTATATAGCATCTGTCACTGCTTCCCCTTGTTTTAAAGAGCGTTTAAATTTACCCATCCGCACAGCGTCTTGATAGTGCTTGGGAGACACTCCAAACACTTCTTTAAATGTGCGCTGCAATCTTGAAGACGATAGCCCAGCAAGCTCACCTAGTTGGCCGAGCGTTAACTTTTCTTCCGCGTGCTCCTCTATAAAACGTGCGACTTGCGTAAGCCTATTGGTTCTTTCATCTTGGTTCGTTGGATTACAACGTTTGCATGGGCGAAACCCTGCTTGCACCGCTGATTCGATATTGAAAAAGAACCTCATGTTTTCTGATTTTGCTGCTTTTGTTGAGCAAGAAGGTAAACAAAATACACCTGTCGTAATCACGCCATAATAAAAATGCCTGTCGTAGGCGTTATCTCTTCGCTTTACCGCTTCTATCATTTCTTTTTCAGATAACTTGGACTTTTCTGATAACTCGGACATAGCAGGGCTCGCTTTCAATTAGGTTCAGGACTATCTCAACACACACTGTCATCGGATACCATCTGATTCTTGTCGGGTTATCTCTGATTACTGCGCTCCATTGAGTTTTGAATATGGCGCAATATTCGGATGTTTTGAAGTCATGACTGCAACTAGGATGAACTGAACAAACCATCAAACGGAAAAAATAATCATGACAACCTCGACCAATCACACAATGAGCGCTAAAGCGTGGATGATGCTCATCTTGCTATCCATATTATGGGGTGGATCTTTCTTTTTTGTCGGTGTCGCGGTCAACGATTTACCACCTCTAACCATTGTTACACTCAGAGTAGGAATAGCAGCAATAACATTGTGGGGAGTTGCAGCAATGATTGGCTTGCGTCCGCCTAAGAGTCTGAAAGTGTGGCGTTCTTTTGTAGGAATGGGACTGCTAAACAATGTCATCCCTTTTGCTTTGATTGTTTGGGGGCAAACTCAGATTGCATCTGGCCTTGCGTCCATTCTAAATGCTGCCACACCAATATTTGCCGTTGTTGTGGCTGGAGTCTTATTGCCTGATGAGCGGCCAACCCAATTGAAGTTACTTGGTGTTGGCCTCGGATTTATAGGGGTTGTCGTAATGATTGGCGTACCGACATTGAGTGGCGATAACAACTTGGTGGCACAACTGGCCATTGTTGCCGCGACCTTGTCTTATGCCTTTGCAGGAGTATATGGGCGACGATTCAAATCATTGGGAATCAACCCGGTAGTCACTGCTGCGGGTCAGATAACCGCTTCAGCTCTTGTTCTGCTTCCACTCACTTTATTTGTCGATGGTTCTGTCGATCTGGAAAAAACCAGCACGGGTACCTGGATAGCAATAACAGGTCTTGCGGTGATCTCCACCGCGATGGCTTACGTCCTCTACTTCAGGATTCTTGAACTGGCAGGAGCAACCAATGTCCTGTTGGTCACATTACTTATACCTGTCTCTGCTGTGTTGCTCGGCTCACTTTTCCTGGACGAATCTCTGGAAGTGATACATTTATTAGGTATGACACTTATAGCCCTGGGGCTATCGGCTATAGACGGTCGTCTGTGGCATAGAAAAAAGCCGAATTTGGCCCGACAAGCCACAAACGATAAGTAACAACTCAAGGGGAACGGAGAAACTGGTATTGATCTAACAGATGTTCCAGTTTGCTTCGTGCAGCCTCATCTAAGTAACTGAGCTGATATTCAACCCAAGGTGGACGAGAGCCTGCATCGGCAATGACTTTGTTAGTTTCCTGAATAATTTTCTTGCCCTGCTCTCCTTTGGTGCAACCAACATAGGAGAGCACATATTCAGGCATACCTGATATGGGAATATATTTAAGAGTGAGATCTTTTTTCTTCTCTACTTCACTAATATACCAATACATTTCGAATGGATAAGCCACAACATAATCAATTCTTTTTGCGATCAACTGCTTAATAGGAGTGTATAAATCTGCTGAATATAGAATACTCGGCTGGTTACCATGAACGCTATCCAGCGCGTCACTTACAACTGTTGGATAAGCTCTTCTTTTGGTTATAGAAGTGCTCAAATCTGTATTCGTCACCAGCTTTGATAGTTCCACTTTTCCTTCAGAGTCCAGATAAGGTTTAAGTTTATGAAAGTTGGCTTCTGTCACAATGATATGGTGAGGTAAAAGCACCATTATTGGACGACTATACTCAACAAACGGCTCTCGTTCCGGAATTTTAAGGAGCAAAGGGTTACAAGCCAGCACACCATTCTTCATAAGCCCGATCACCCGAGAAAGCGTTGCCAACTCATACTCATGCTGGAACTCAGGCATATGCTCTTTTGTATACTTGAGAAAGACTGCTGCCGGTCCATTCCCTATAGGATCATGTTTAGAAGGAGGATTTGCTGGTGTGAGATAGGGTGGGAAGCTATACAGAGCCCAGTTGACTTTTGTATCACTAGTATCCGCGATTACCGGTTTCACGCATAGACCTAAGAAAACGAAGACAATCAACAGCGATCTATTGAGAAGAATACTTCGCAGTCTATACATATGATGAATCTCCACGATGTTTGAATAGGTGGTGACCGTATATGAACACTTTAGCATACAAACCACGGTATTCGAACAAACTAAAGCTGGGGTCAGAAATGTAGACCCTTAAATCAGTTAGCGGTAAGAAGATGTTTTCAAAGTCGGTTGCTATTTATGTTGACTACCAAAGTCCTGGGCATCCTGCTTAAAGCGTTCAGCCTCTTGTTCCAACTTTTGCTTCTCATGCATCGCTTCAATCAACTGTCTATCAAGCTCTGCAAAAAAACGATCCTCTTCAGCTTTGCCTCTTAAGCGCATTTTTTCTACGAAGTCCATAATCACACCTCCGCATGACTCTGTTGATATAAGTATAGTTGAGATACGAATCAATGAACTTTAACAGCCCGGCATAAAAGCCTTATAACCCGTAAAATCACCTAATCTATATAACTAATACGCATAACTTCTTATTAAATCGGCTAGTTTTAATTTGTGATTCCATTCACTATTCAGAAAACTAATGATGTGGGTATCGGTTCTCGATGGCAATTAATGCAGAGTTAAAACTAAAAACTTACGTTCAAGTGAGCGCTGCAATGCTTGCATTTGCAGCTAACTCCGTCTTGTGTCGATTAGCACTACTAGAAACAAGCATGGATGCGGCCTCCTTTACTCTTATCCGGCTAATTTCTGGTGCGGCTACGCTACTATTTATTTTGTTCTTCATGCGCAAGGATGACTTGAAGCACAACAATATTCGTCGTCAGTTCCCCTTACTTGCTCTCACCTCCACGCTTCTGTTTAGTTACGCTGCTGCTTTTTCATATGCTTACATCAATATGGATACAGGAACTGGTGCCTTGGTGTTGTTCGCCTCAGTGCAGCTGGCAATGATTGGGTATCACTTAGTTTCGGGTAATCGTCTTAATTTCAAAGAGCTATCAGGGTTAGTGCTCGCATTAGCCGGGTTCGTTTATCTGCTTCTCCCTTCTTCATCAAGTCCAGACCTGATGGCAACAGTATTAATGATGATTTCTGGAACATCCTGGGCACTCTTTACTCTGCTTGGTAAGAGAGCGTCATCAAGCGACAGAGGTTTGAAGCCGATAGCCAGTATGACCTACAGCTTCTTCGGCGCTTCGTTATTGTCTCTCTTTGTGTTGGCTTGGCTCTGGGACTCAAACAGCGTAACGATTATAGGTCTCTTTTTCGCTGTAGCTTCAGGCTCCATCGCTTCCGCGTTGGGGTATGCAATCTGGTACTCTGTGCTGCCATCGATATCTGTTCTTCAGGCCTCTGTTGTACAATTATCGGTACCAGCCCTAGCGACTCTGGGAGGTATCCTGTTCCTTGGCGAGCTATTAACCCTACAGCTATCACTCTCTTCTGTTGCCATTTTAGGAGGCATCGCCATTGTGTTTTTAGGTCGAAAAACATAGAAGCACGCGGCCGCTGTGATTGCATCGATGCTTGTACCTTATTGAAACGAAAAGTATAATTTCACTTTTGAATTGATGCCCCGGAGTACCAAATCATGCCTAAACGAATGCTTAAAGGCGAGAGAAGAGAGCAGCTCTTATCTATCGCGGTCTCAATTCTCAAAGAAGATGGGGCGGAAGGCTTAACTCTTGCGACTGTTGCTGAAAAAGCCGGAGTGACAAAGCCAATCGCTTATAACCATTTTTCAAGCAAAGAAAATTTATTAAAGCAGATCTATCAAGGTATTGACCAACGCTTGATTGAATCGATACAGGTCGCCAAAGACAACAACAATCTCTCATTGGAAGAAACCGTTTCCATCCTCTGTGACTCTTACGTGAACTGTATGAGAAAAAATGGCGAGATATATGACATCACGCTGTCAGCATTAAAATGTTATCCGGAAAATGCTGGTCTTCAGGAAGAAGTTCTAGAGTTCTTCGTCAACTCCTACTCCGAAATTTTCCAGCTTCCTGTCCTTAAAGACGACCATAGTAATCGAATGAAACTCGTCTCTGTCTATGGAATTATTGAAGCTGTCGGTGAAGCCATTGTTACTGAAACCATCCCTTCAGATATTGGCCTCCCTTATCTGAAAACTCAGGTATACAAGCTCATTACTGATTAACTCAGGATACGTCTAATTTCATAAACAGTTACGCCCCAGAGTCCGCTAATTGGCTCTGGGGCGTTTTGTTTTCATGATTTAAATCAAGCATACGGTAAATTCCCCCTCGATTTATACCCACAAAGTAGAGATGGTTTTTGAAACGCTACAAGACTCACAATTCGCCTAAGTTACCAATGGTAACATTCGCAAAATCATTAGTTACCACTAGTAACTTAATCAGGATTTATCAATCTAAATCTCTAAGGAGTCTGTATGCAGCAATCATCAATATGGCTCGACATCTTGCCCAGTCAGGCCACTTTACCGTGGCTACTCGTTGCCAGTGTGGCAGGTGTAGCCGCCGTTATGGGGTTATTTGTCTTACTCAACGGCACATCGAAACTCGATAGTGGTTTTAGTGGCAAGCTGATTCAACGGTGGCCTTTGCGTAGTGTTTTAGTGCACTGGCTAGGTGCCATTCCATGTGTTGTTCTTATCCTCAGCGGCATTTTCATTGGTGCGGGAAAAGTAATATTTGAGCCGGGCTCCACAACTTGGGCTACTGCGGTTCAACTTGCATCTTCCTTGCATGAGGTGGCTGTCTATCCATTTATGCTTGGCGGGCTATTAATGATCGCTATGTGGTGGAAAAAGCAACTATTCAAATCTTACGACATCGACTGGTTTAAAAAGGCTGGTGGTTATGTGCGTTTCATTTCAAAACAGCACCCTGAAGCAGGATTTGCGAACGGTGGTGAAAAGCTTTGGTTCTGGGTATTCACCATCATGTTCCTGTCACTTTCTATTACTGGTTTGATGCTTCTGTTTCCAGAACTAGCACCATCACATCAGGCCGCCCCTATGATTATTGCCCTTCACGTACTTTCCGCCATTGTCGTTGGTGCTTTCGCTGTTGTTCATATCTTCATGGCGACAGTCATTTCTGAAGGCGGTTTAAGCAATATGATTACGGGTAAATGCGATGAGAACTGGGCAAAGCAGCATCACAATCGATGGTATGCATCACTAAACAAAGAACAACAATAAGGTGAACTAAAAAATGGATAGACGTAAAGTGATAAAATTGATGGCCGGTGGTGGCTCAATCACTCTGGTTTCCGCTTCACCTGTTCTCGGTTCCGTGATCGCGACAGACAAGAAGCAAGACGCTAAAAAACTGGCAATGGTGATCGACCTGCGCAGATGTAACGGCTGTAAAGCGTGTGTCACCGCATGCGGAAAAGAAAACGGAAATGCCCCGGACGAACACCGTACCCAAGTGCTGCAACATTCAGCAACCATAGGAGACAAAGAGTACGTGGTTAACCTCCCGCTGTTGTGTAATCAATGCGATAACCCAGTATGCACAAAAGTTTGTCCGACTGGCGCTACCTTTAAGCGCGAAGAAGATGGCATCGTGGTTGTTGATAGCTCAGGATGCGTCGATTGTAACTTCTGTGCCTATACCTGCCCTTATGACGGCGTGAGATTCAAGAACAGCAAAACAGGCACCATGGACAAATGTAACTTCTGTATCCAACGAACTACCCAAGGTTTATTACCTGCTTGCGTAGAAACCTGTACTGGCGGTGCTCGTGTGTTCGGTGATCTGAATGACCCAGAAAGTCAGGTTTCGAAACTTCTCAAAGAACACGAAGCCCTTGTTCTTCAGTCAGATAAAGATACCAAACCAAATGTGTTTTATATCGGACTGACCGCAGCAGAGAGCAATCAGCCTTATGACCTTAACTCAGAACTAACATGGCAGCGTTAATTATGGATCGTAGACAATTTTTAAAATCAGGCGCCGCAGTTGCAGCAACAGGTGGTCTGGCAGGTAAAACCGTTGCTGCAGAAAACAATCAATCTCAGGACATCAGCCGATTCGCACCTCTTAGTGCAGAACCGGAATTCTCAATTGCCCCGGATGGTAAGCTTATCAGCAACCCAGATCAGCGCTTCGCGTTCACCAAGTGTTTTGGTTGTTACAACGTATGTGGTGCAAGAATCCGGGTGGACAACAAGACTGGCCAGATCATTCGAGTCAGTGGTAATCCATACGCTCTCTCCACTCAGTCGGGCGATCCAGTCGCGATGGAGGTTCCACCTGAGGAAGCAATGCGTCAACTCGTCGGTGAAGATGGCAATACTAACCGCTCCACTCTTTGTGGACGAGGCAATGCCGCACCTGACGCTGTTACCGATCCACGCAGAGTCACTCAATGCCTTAAACGAGCAGGGAAGCGTGGTGAAAACAAGTGGGAGTCCATAAGTTACGAGCAGTTAGTGAAGGAAGTGGTGGAAGGTGGTGATCTATTTGGAGAAGGCCATGTAGAAGGATTAGCCGCAATTCATGATGAGAAAACTGTAGCCAACCCAGCCTATCCTGATTTTGGTCCCAAGAAGAATCAGCTTCTGATGACAGGCTGTTCCGAAGATCCAGCTCGTTGGGACTTTTTCAAGCGATTCTCTGAAGCAGCATGGGGCACACCAAATATTGGCAATAAAGATTCTTACTGTGGCCATCAGCAAGTTGCGGGTTGTGCATTAGGCGTTGAAGATGGCGCTAATAGCGGTGCCCTGCCGACAACGGATTTTGAGCATTGTGAATTTGCTATTTTTATCGGCACCAATCCCGGCCTGAGCGGAATTAGCCTTAACTCTGGATCGAAACGACTCGCTGATGCCAGAGTACAAAACCCGAAGTTTAAGTATGTCGTTATCGACCCAATCCTGCGTTCATTAACCAGCTCTTCAACCAGTGACAGGTGTGAATGGGTTCCAATCCGTTCCGGTGGTGATACTGCGTTGATGCATGCAATGATGCAGTACATCATCAACAATGACCGACATAACAAATCATACTTATCCGCATCTTGTCAGGAAGCGGCCTACAAAAATGGTGAAATAAACTATACCAATGCACCATTCCTAGTTGTGACCGATGAGTCCCACCCTCTTTATCGTCGATTCCTGACTGCAGAAGCTTGTGGTTTGGGTGATGCAGAAACTAAGGTGGTTATTGATGAAGTGTCTCAATCACTAACAACGTCAGATAATACTAAACCTTGCGATATTCGCTTCAGCGGAGAGATTGAGACTAAAGAAGGGCAAAAAGTTAAAGTCGCTACCGCTTTCTCACTACTTACTGAACGTGTGAACATGTACTCGCTCGCTGAATACTCAGAAGCTTGTCAGATCCCGGAAAATAAGATCATCGAACTTGCGAAAGAGTTTACGTCTCATGGGCGTCGGGTATCGATTGAAACCAACACGGGTTGTAACGCGACTGATGGTGGTCAATTTGGCTTTGCCATGATTATGCTTGCCACTCTTGTTGGTGCGCACAACGCCAAAGGAGGAATGCTTCACACCGGTAGCATGGGCTATGAAAACACCTCTCCACTGTATGATCTTATGGCGTTTGAACACTCTCATCTGGAAGGCTTCAACGCAGAGCGCTCCGGTGATTATCGACAAAGCCATGAGTATCAAGAGAAAGTACGTAAAGAAGAGAACCCATTCCCATCGGAACATCCTTGGAACGAAACCTTTATTCAGGATAATGCCGGTGAGCTTCTGGTTGCACACGCGAACGCGAACCCATTCCAGTTTAAAGCCTGGATTGCCTGGGCGAACAACCCTCTGTATGCCTGCTCAGGTTTGAAAGATCAGGTGGAAGAATCTATCCGCGACCCTAAGCAGTTAGGGCTTATCATCGCCTCCGATCCTTACTTCAACGAAACCAACGTATATGCAGACTACTTTGTGCCAGACTTAGCCCAATACGAACAATGGGGAGCATCCCGCCAGTGGGGAAGTGAGTTGATGGGAGATGTGGTTTCATTCCCTATTATCGAGCCAAGAACACCTCTTAATTCCGATGGAAACAGGGTTTGCATGGAGCAGTTCCTGATTGACGTATCCAAAAAGATTGGATTAAGCGGCTATGGTGACAATGCATTTAAAGATGCATCCGGAAATGCTTACGCACTAAACACGCCTGAAGATTACTACATCCCGCTACTGGCTAACCTTGCACATAGTGATACGGTATTACCAATACCAACTGAAGCCGATGTGAGGTTCACCAGTGTTGACCGTATCTATCCAGAACTTAAATCACGCTTAAAACCTGAAGAAATAGGGCCAACCATGTTCCTGTTTACCCGCGGTGGACGTTACTACCCGGTAGACAGTCGTTACGAAGGTGAGTTTTTTAACGAGATGATGCGCTGGGACGCAGAGTTTCAGGTGTACAACGAAGGACTGGCTCATATTACCAACTTCCATTCCGGTGAATATCTGGAAGGGGTTCCCGTCTACGACAAGCAAAGATTCTGGGACGGAACAGCTATTCGCGATGTCTGGAAAGAAGAAGAGTACCCATTTTACTTCTCAACATTCAAACATCAGTTACGCAGCCCTTACTCGGTAAACCTCAATAGCATCACCGCATTGGGGGATCACAACTTTATTCAGATGCACAAAGGTGATGCTGAAGCACTTGGACTTAAGAGTGGCGACAAAGCCAAAGTGACCTCTCCTAAAGGAGCAAGTATTGAAGGGATCGTACAAGCAGACCATACCGTTGCCAGAGGTGGCGTGGTTGTACCACTCGGATTCGGACATACCGCCTTCGGGGCGAGCGACATTACGATTGATGGTCAGGTTCTGCCCGCAATACCTGCACGAAAAGGTGGTATGGCCGTCAATGACTTCAATGTTGTCGACCCAACCCGTAAAGGTGCAAGTTTGTATCGCGACGTAACTTTTGGCTCGACTGCACGCCACGGTGTTCCGGTACGAGTCGACAAGGTTTAGTTTCTACTCTCTAAACTAAAGATACAGGCAGATGAAAATCTGCCTGTAATTCAAACATTTCCTCTTTCAATCCCTGACATTATCTGAGATTCTGACTGAACCGCAACCAATTAGGAGAAGTTGCTATGTTCAGTTGGAAAGTCGATAACGAAATAGAGCTCTGTCTGGTGGATTACCGACTCGCACCAGTCTACGTCGAGCTCGCAAAACAAAATTACGACAACCTCTCCCAATGGCTTCAGTGGCCGAGAGTTAGCAAAACCGAAGAAAACTTTAAAGCGTTTATCAAACAATCACTACACGATTACGCGGATGGAAAAAGTCTGGTATGTGCGATTCAATATAATGGCAAAATTGTTGGCAACATCGGCTTTAATACAATTGCCCCCGAAAGAGAAATGGTTGAAATTGGCTACTGGCTCGCTGAGCCTTTTCAGGGTAAGGGAATCGTCACTCGCTGCTGTCAGCACCTGATTCATCATGCATTCAATAACATGGGCATTTCCAAAGTTCAGATTTGTGCCGCAGAAGGGAACAAAGCCAGCAGGGCTGTTTGTGAACGCTTAGAAATGACCCTTGAAGGTGTCATCCGTCATAAAGAGAGAGTGGGCGAGAAAATATTGAATCACGCAGTTTATGGGTTATATAAATATGGAAATTAAGGTTAGACGCTCTGAACCATCAGATGCCAAAGCAGTAAAAGAGATCTATGAGTGTGAACAGGCGTATAGCGGGACTTTACAGCTTCCTCACCCTTCACTGGCACTTTGGGAAAGTCGGTTGGGTAACGTTCCGGACGAAGTGTACTCCTATGTCGCGCTTATAGACAGTGAAATAGTTGGCAACCTTGGCTTTAATGTGTGTGCAAACCCAAGACGCAGGCATGTGGGTTCGTTTGGAATGGGTGTTAAAGATAATGTCGCAGGCCAAGGCGTTGGCAGTGCGCTGCTCAAAACCGCAGTAGACCTTGCTGATAACTGGCTAAACTTAAAACGATTAGAGCTTACTGTATACGTGGATAACGAACGTGCGATAAACCTCTACAAGAAATTCGGGTTTGAAATAGAAGGTCAATCTGCCGCGTATGCCTTCCGCAATGGTGAGTATGTGGATGTTTACCACATGGCAAGAATAAAAAGTTAAACGGCAAAGACGAACTAATGAAAACCAATTACGATCAAAAGTTGAAACCGGTAATCCGCTACTTAGAGAAAAACTACAACTCTTCGCTCAACTTAGAAGAAGTAGCAGGGTTAGCCTCACTCTCTCCTTACCATTTCCATCGAGTGTTTAAGGCGGTAACCGGGGAAACGTTAAATGAATATCTGCGTCGCCTCAGACTACAGCAGGCGGCCCAGGATCTATTCTATAAAAAACCACCTATTGTGGATGTCGCACTTGAGTTTGGATTTTCTAGTTCGCAAAACTTTGCCAAAGCTTTTAAAAAATATTACGCCCTCTCCCCAACTGACATCCGGGAATGCACCAGCATTGAGCATTTTGCGGCTATGACGAGAAAGAGCAAGATAGGAAACACACTGCGCAAAAATGGAAACGCGACTTTCGATGAGAGTTCATATACTACCTCTAAACCTAAACAGAGGAGAATCACCATGGAAAGAACCACTTTTGAAAAATGCAATCTGGCGTACATTCGTGTAACAGGCCCTTACGGTGAGAACTACGAACCAGCTGTCGGAAAGCTTTATCAGTGGGCGACGGCAGAAGGTGTTGCTGATGCAACCTGTATATTTATCTACCATGACAATCCGGAAGTGACGCCTGCGGATAAGTGCCGAACAGACATTTGCCTGATGTTATCTGACGACGTGAAGGTTTATGGAGACGTAGAACTTCAGGAGTTTCCTGGTGGTGAATATGGAACGATGAGAACAACCATCACTGATAAATCTCAGTACGCTGAAGCATGGAACGAACACATATCACAAATCGTTGAGCTAGAACTGGAAATGGATGAAAGACCTTGTTTCGAGCTCTACCACAGCTATGACAAAGAAACCGATACAAGCGATGTTAGTTTCTGTAGCGCATTGAAATAATGAATAAGGCTTAGCACCCTGCTAAGCCTTGAAGCTAACTGCCAGCGCTGCTTGATCGTAATCTTCACTTGCAGCTTGTGACCAAGGGCCATTCATAGTGGTCACTCTGTGCTCAGGCTTTACAAACAGTCCAAATTCTACTGCAAGAAATGAAAACAAGATGACAAATGCCATCCCAAACATATATAGAGAAGAAAGTCCTAGCTGAGTCATAAATCACCATCCTAAACAATTAAGTTTCTGTTCGCTTAGTGACAGTATTGCTCTCTATAGTCAATAAATAAAATAGATTAATCCTATTCTATTAATCGTCAAAAACTATTGGTAACTTTTCTAATCGTAGAATTGTGATATGTCGATCCCCAGTGCTTTAGGCGCTAGTGCCTTTTCTACTGCTAATGGTGACTGAATAAGCTTCAAGGATTTAACCTCGGTAAACTTGTTGTATTTGCAGGAATAAAAGCATTTTACCTGAGGCTTTGCAGGCGCTTTCTTCTCTTTTTCCTCAACCAGACCAACACTTCCATCGGTAAGCTGAACAAGAGATCCAACCGGATAGATACCAAGGCAGTTAATGAACTTGTACACCAGATCCTGATCCAGCTTATGCGGTGTCATACTGAGCAATATTTTAAAAGCTTCAGAAGGGCTCATACCCTCTTTATAGCAACGTTCCGCGGTAAGTGCATCATAGATATCAACAATCGCACTCATCCTTCCATAGATAGGTATTTGCTCTTCTGTCAGTCCGTTAGGGTAACCGCTACCATCAAGTTTTTCATGGTGCATTAAACAGACGCTTTCACTGATTTCGCTCAAACCCGCGATATCGACCAACAAGTCGGACACAAATACTTGATGAAGCTTCATATGCTCAAACTCATCATCGGTCAACTTACCCGGTTTATTCAATACCTTATCTTTTACTTTAGTTTTGCCAAGATCATGAATCATTCCGCCAATGGCCAACTGTTTCAGCTCATCTTTTTCCAGCTTCAAGTACTTTCCGAAGGTGATGAGTAAACAGGCGACATTAACCGAATGTTCAAGTAGGTAAGCGTCTTTGCTTCGAAGTGCGGATACAAACTTAATCGCGTTAGCGTTCTCTAGAACGGCATCAATAATGTCATCCGCCCAGCTATCAAGAACCTCGATATTGACCGGGTTGCCTTCAAAGGTGTCCTGAATCAGTTTATTGGCGATGCTTCTGGCTTCAGAAACCAGTTTCTTAGCTTTTTGATGCGTAAACGAGGGACTCGCCTTCTTGGATCTAAGGCTGCCTTTAGCGATGTCAGGCTTTTCTTCTTCGGTTGGTTCTTTACCCGGCTCTGGTGCAATCACTATCTTGCAGCTTTTGTCTGAGAGCTTCTTATCAACCCAGACGTAACGAACGCCACTTTCAACCAGCTGCGCAATTGATTTCTCATTAGATACAAGGCCCGCTACTGACAGGCTCACCTTCTCGCTACGCTCGATGGCAGTAACAAACATCCCCAACTGGATATTATCAATGGCTACCCGAACAGATTCTTCTGGTTTGTATAGTTTTTTCATCAATTAGCCGCAAACGAATTTAAGTATTTAATTTTTGTATGGATTGATTATAGCTTTACGAACGGTATACGTCAGGAACTTGTTCAAAATCTGCTGAACTCAACCAAACCAGGACAAGAAGTTCGCCAGCTTTTGAGTTATTAACTTTTGGTATAAAGAGTTTGTCGTAGACTTAGGTGTTCTACAAATTATTAACAAAAGCAACAATATTCCAAAAACGTTCAATTATCTTCAATAAATCTCTCTTCCTAAACGGTAAATTAAAAACACTTCTCAGGTGCTTGTTGGAGTCGCCGTAAGCACTTTTAATCATGTACTGAATAGACAAACTGTGAGGTTTAAGATGGTAAAGAAAGCTCTGGTAACAGCAATCGCAGCAGCAACATTCGCTTCAAATGCATTCGCTGACACAATCGTAAAACACACAACACTTAACACGGAAGTTGGCGACTTAGCCGCTAATGTTTACCTACCTGACAACGTAGAAAATCCACCGGTTGTTGTCGTTACCGGTGCCTGGACAACAGTAAAAGAGCAGATGCCTGCGACTTACGCAGAGCACCTTGCTGAGCAAGGTTACGCTGCTGTGACGTTTGATTTCCGCGGTTGGGGCGAGTCAAAAGACAAGCTGAAGCAGTTGGAAGATCCGCAGCGTAAAATTGCTGACATCAAAGCTGTCTTTGCTTCCCTAGACCAAGTTGATGGTATCGATGCATCGCAAGCTTATGGCTTAGGTGTTTGTGCTTCTTCTGGCTACATGCTTGACGCGGTACTGGGCAACGAAGATGTGGTTGCAGCAGCGGCTGTCGCACCATGGCTACATGACCGCTCAGTGGTTAACGCGGTTTATGGTGGTGCGGAATCTGTTGCAAACCTAGTTCAGTCTGGCCTACGAGCTTTGACAAGTGATGAACCGCAAATCATTGAAGGTGCGAGCCTGACTAACCAAAGTGCCTTAATGTATAACGTCCCTTACTACACAGAAAAAGATCGTGGCCTTATCCCAGAATGGGATAACGCATTCAACGTAGGTTCATGGGCTGGTTGGCTAACTTATGACGCACATGCAACAGCGGCACAACAAGACAAACCTATCCTACTGGTTGCATCTGAAGCGATGGCCATTCCGGCAGGTACACACGGTTACCTTGATAAAGCGGGTGATAATGTTGAAGCAGTTTGGCTAGAGAATGTATCTCAATTTGATTTCTACGATGTAGAGAAAGATGTACAGGCAGCAACGGATGCAGTAGTAACGCATTTCCAGAGCAACCTGTAAGGGGCATCTAAGCAGTTAGAAGATAGACCCTCAAAACTGCCAAAAACTAATACCAACCAGCCCCTAAATGTCTGGGGCTAGCTTACACTTAGTGCAAAACATTGGGTTTCATCATACTCCCAACAATGAATTGCATTGCTCAACCAAGAATCGCTTATGATGGGATCCATACTAATGTTCAAAAATGATCAGTGAGGGTAAATATCATGGCATCCGACTATAACGGTACAAGTGCGGCGTATGCACGAAAAGAGAGCGGATATAGAGAGAAAGCACTGAAGTTGTTTCCGTGGGTGTGTGGCAACTGTGCCAGAGAGTTTGTTTATTCGAACCTACGAGAACTCACAGTACACCACAAAGATCACGACCATACCAACAACCCGGAAGATGGCAGCAACTGGGAACTTTTGTGCCTCTATTGCCATGACCATGAGCATTCTAAATATACCGACCACGATCTGTACGGTGTCGATCCTGTCGCTGAGTTAGATGACCACAAAAGTGCGACTCACAATCCGTTTGCCGATCTCGCTAACATGATGAATAAGGGAAAATAGGACAAAAAAGCGACTTCAGACTCGTTCATTTCGCGAAAACTCATTTCAGGATGTGCTACCAACGAGCGCTGGAGAAGTAGTCTGACAGATAATCTATCAATGCACGGACCGTCTGTGCCATGTGTTTTCTCGAAGAGTAGAGAACATAAATGGTAAGATCATCTGGCTTCCAGTCTGGCAATACATACTGAAGTTGCCCACTTTTAATGTACTGATTAACAAGATAAGTTGGCTGAATTGCTAAGCCAGCACTGTTCAATGCAGCATGCAATAAGGTTGTCGCTTCATTCGCTGTTAGGCGACAACTTACTTCAATAGATTGCTGAGAACTGCCCTTGGTCAAATGCCAAATATGTTGTTGGAAGTTTTTGTAGCCTAGACACGCATGTTCGGCTAAATCGCCTGGTTTTAAAATGGTGCTGCGATTGGCTAAATACTGAGGTGAAGCGACGATAACGGATTCACACACCGATATTGGCTTACCAATCAGAGATGGCTCAGGCGCAGAAGCGATACGGATAGCAAGATCGATCTGTCTTTCCGTCAGGTCCGCTACCGAATCCTGTAAGTCGATATCAATGTTTACCTTTGGGTGTAACGCCATAAACTTTTGAACAGCAGGTAATAATTGGGAGTAGCCAAATGACATACTGGTTGCTAACCGAACCGTCCCTGAAAGCTCACCACTTGTGTCTGCCAATCCACTTAGATTTTCTGCCTGTCTCAGCCATTGCTTCACTTCCGCCAGACAAGCTTCTCCTGCCGTTGTCAAAGACACTTTTCTTGTTGTCCGATGTAATAAACGGGTACTCAACCAGCTTTCCATCGTCTCAATGTATCTCGTCACCATTGGGCGAGACATTTCCAATCTGTCAGCTGTAGCAGTGAAGCTACCTGTCGTTGCGACATCAACAAACACCTTTGCAGCGGTTAGCCTGTCCATTTATTTGCTCGATATATGAAACAATCCTGCTCAGTTTGATGTGTTTTTCTGAACACGTCAATTCCTTATTATCCTTTTCGTCCCAAACACATTGAAGGAGAAAGATATGAAAAAATTAACTCTACTAGCTGCATCTGTCCTACTCGCTGCAAACGCAACTGCAGCAGAAAATGCACCATTAACACTTGATGTTTATAACGCAGACCAAAACAGCTTCCATGTAAACTCAACATTAATCATTGGTGAAAGTGAAGTCATGGTAGTCGATACTGGATTCACTAAAGCAGATGCTCTGCGTATTGCAGCGAAAGTGCTTGATAGTGGCAAGGAACTGAAAACCATCTTTATTAGCCAGGCTGACCCAGACTATTACTTTGGCGCAGAAGTACTACACGCACTTTTCCCTGACGCACAAGTTCTCAGCACTCCAGAAGTAAAGAAAGTCATAGAGAAAAAGCTCGCAGGCAAGTTAGCTTTCTGGGGTCCAAAAATGGGAGGTAACGCTCCGGTTAAGCCTTACCTACCAACAGCTATTGAAACCAATACACTCACCATTGATGGACATAAAATAGAGATTCGTGGCACTGAAGGTGAGCTTGCTCATCGCCCATACTTATGGATTCCCTCCAGTAAAGCAGTTTTAGGCAATGTTGCCGTTTACGGTAATCTGCATCTATGGATGGCTGATGCTCAGTCAGACAATAGCCAGAAAGCCTGGGTTGAACAGTTGAAAGAGTTGCAGGAACTAAATCCAGAGATTGTTGTTCCAGGACATATGCGAGCTGGAACAAAGCTTGATGTAAGCACGATAAGTTATTCGAAACAGTACTTAACAGACTTCCAACAAGCTAAAAGCAGTAGTAAGAATAGTGATGAACTGATCAATAAAATGTCTTCAAACTACCCTGATGCACAACTGCCAATGGCTCTAAGTATCGGTGCCAAGGTACACATGGGAGAAATGAAGTGGTAAGACCCACCACTTTATAAAGGATTAACGAGCGCCGTTCTCCGTGTAAGTGACAAAATTTAAAGGCGTGACAAAATGTCACGCCTCTTGTTCATATTATCGCCTTAATTAGCGAATCACTTGATTAAAGAACCTGTTACCCAGCTAGCTTCATAGCGAATGATTCGAATGGGTCCAGCTTAAGTTGCTTACCTAGAGTTGTCACAGGTTGATAGTTCGATATCAAACATTCTGCTTCTATATCTTGAAGATGTACTGGTAAATCAACCTCAACAATTTCTGAGCTGAAGTTACTAAACACAACCATATGTTCACCCTCGCCTCTTCGCTCGTAAGCAAAGATTTGCGGGTGGTCTTCTAGCATAGGAATAAAGTCTCCATAAACAATCACTGGGTGAGACTTACGAAGCCCGATAAGTGATTGATAGTGGTAGAAGATAGAGTTTTCATCTTCCATCGCCTGCTCAACGTTGATCTCATCATAGTTCGGGTTCACATCAATCCAAGGTGCTCCCTCGGTGAACCCGCCATGATTACTGCTATTCCAGTGCATCGGTGTACGTGCATTGTCACGGCCGTTTTCATGAATGGCATTCATCATATGCTCATGGCTGACACCCGCTTCTATCTTCTCTTTGTAGAAGTTCAGAGTTTCGATATCTTTGTACTTATCCAGGGAATCAAAGGAAACATTGGTCATGCCGATCTCTTCACCCTGATAGATATATGGCGTTCCCTTCATAAAATGAAGCGTCGTCGCGAGCATTTTCGCTGACTCGATACGGTGCACTTTTTCACAACCATATTTAGAAACAGCTCTTGGCAAGTCGTGGTTGTTCCAGAACAGTGAGTTCCAACCTTCATTTTTAAGCTCTACCTGCCACTTCGTCAGAACGCGTTTTAGATCAACTAGATTTAAAGGCTGAGGTTGCCACTTATCACCATGCTTCCAAGTCAGCGTAATGTGTTCAAACTGAAACACCATTGAGAACTCGTCACGTTCAGGGTTACTGTACAGCTTGGCGATTTCTGGCGTTGCCCCCCATGTTTCGCCAACGGTAAGTAAATCTTTGTCGCCAAATGTTGCTTTGTTCATTTGCTGAATTAGCGGATGCAAACGCTCACCATTGCCGGTAATACCTTTATCGATCTCTTTACCAATCAAATCAATCACATCCAATCGGAAGCCACCTATGCCCTGGTCAATCCACCAGTTCATCATATCGAAAACCGTATTATGAACAGCTGGGTTTTCCCAGTTCAGATCCGGTTGTTTTTTGGAAAACAGATGGAAGTAGTACTTTTGAGCTTGCTCATCCCATTGCCACGCGCTACCACCGAAGATAGAACTAATATCACTTGGTGCTGATCCATCTTCATTCGCGTCTCGCCAAATGTAGAAATCTCGATATTCGCTCTCTGGATTATCTCGTGACTCAATAAACCAGGAGTGCTCGTCAGACGTATGATTGACAACAAGATCCATAACAATACGAATTCCCCGTTGCTTGGCCTCATCAATCAGCTCTTTCATATCTTCCATAGCGCCAAACTCCGGCGCTATCGCCTGATAATCTGAGATATCGTATCCGTTGTCATCCATAGGAGACTGATAAACCGGTGACAGCCAAATGACATCGATTCCCAACTTTTGCAGATAATCCAGCTTCCCGATGATGCCTCGTAAATCACCGATGCCGTCGTTATTTGAATCGCAAAAACTACGAGGGTATATCTGATACACAACACTATCGTGCCACCAACGTTTTTCCATCTTACTCACCTGATTAATCTCTGTTGAACTCAATTCTGACTCTAACTATAGCTAACGAGTAAGACTAAAAATAATTGATTCTTTGAATTATCTTATAGAAAAAATCAATATCACCCGTTACTCTCTGCACATTAATGTTACGGAATAGCAAAGATGGACAAGCAATACCGATATTTTTACGAAGTTGCCCGACAAGGCAGTATAAAAACCGCCTCCGAAAAGCTTTTTATCAGTCAACCATCTCTGACGACTGCAATTAAGAAGCTGGAAGAGCACCTGGGGACAACCTTGTTTATTCGCAAATCGAAAGGAGTCGAGCTGACCGAGTATGGTTGGGTTTATTTTCGCTATGTTCAGGAAGTTCAGGAAAAGCACGCTCAGATGATCCATCAGCTGCAAGATATGAAACTTCGAAGCAGCGGTAAAGTAAAACTCGGTATCGGAGAGGCATGGTGGGAGTGCTTCTGCGCAAATGCAATTGAACAGTTTGTAGAGGCCTTCCCAAGCAGTTCGTTACATATTGAGTTTGGCAATGGTCTATCTATGCTTCACCACCTTGTGAACGATGATATCGACCTATTCGTAGGCCACGAAATAGCAGGAATAAAAAGCCAGTACCGAGTTAGGTTTATTCCCTTGTTTCAGGAAACTGAAGCCTGGTATGTAAGGCCAGAGCATCCTTTACTTGGCAAAAAAACGATCACAGAGATTGCAGAAGAGTATCCGATAATCAAAGTTACTCCAGATCATGCAAGGCATGGGGATATTTTAACTGAAGAAGGTGCAAAGCTTTTTACTTACAGCGCTCAGGACACCAGAATCACTTACGAACTCGACTCACTTTCCGCCAGTATTAAGATGCTTAAAATGAGCAACGCCATCATGCCTTATACATCAATGATGAAAGAATCATTTATTGAGCAAGGGTTGGAGTTGCTTTATCTCAATACTGACCAACTTGGTCAGGTGGGAATCTATACCAAAGCAGGCGGTCTTACTGAACCAACAGAGAAACTCATAGAGCTAATACAAAAAAAGGCCGGGGTATCATAACCCCGGCAAACACTATTACATTGGATAACATGAAAATTAATTAAGGATCTGTTTTGCGGCGGTATCAAGTGCTTCCTGTACGGTCTGCTTGCCTAAAATAGCGTTCTCAATCGCAGCACCTTCAGCAAACCAATATGCCGTCATTCCTGGGATGTTTGGCATAATCTCACCATTTTCCGCGTTGGTCATTGTTGCCTTAATCCGCTCATCACTTTCTAAAATCTTCTGGAATGATTTAAGTGTTACCGCACCAAGTGGCTTGTCATCGTTCATCACTTTCAACGACTCATCCACTAGCAGATAGTTTTCCAGAAACTCAACCGCAAGATCGGTGTTTGGACTTCCTGAGTTGATACCCGCGGACAATACACCCACAAAAGGATTGCCTTTGCCTCCATTTAAAGTTGGCAACTCAGCTACACCATAATTCACACCGAGTTTATCCAGGTTACCCCAAGCCCATGGGCCATTGATGGTCATCGCAACTTCACCACGGCTAAAGGCGGCCTCTGATACCGAGTAATCCATATCCGGGTTTACGACACCTTTATTAACCATATCCACAAGGAATTGCAGACCTCTCACACCTGCTTCATTGTTCACACCGGTTTTGTTTGCATCGTATCCACCGTCAACCGGAGCAAATGCGTATGCACCACCAGAAGAGATCATCGGCCAGGTAAAGTAGGCGTTCTTCACATCCCACATAATCGCTTCCTTACCTTGCTTCTTCATGTCAGCGTGAATCGACGCCAATTCTTCCCACGTTTTTGGCGGTTCTGGCAGTAAGTCTTTGTTGTATATCAGAGAAGGCGTTTCTACAGAAATCGGGTAACCCATAACCTTCCCGTTCACTGTTACAGCATCCCAACTAAAGTCGACGAGCTTCTCCTTAAACGCTTTGGACGGTTTCAGTTCTTTCAGCAAACCCGCTTCTGCGTAACCACCAAAACGATCGTGTGCCCAGAAAATGATGTCTGGTCCCATTCCCTGAGCGGCTGCTTTTTCAAATCGCTCCTCTGGTGATTCCGGGTGTTGAACAATGACTTTAATGCCTGTATCTGCTTCAAACTGCTTACCAATCTCTGCCAGACCTTCATAGCTTTTATCGCCATTTATCCAGATCATTAGCTCACCTTCAGTCATTGCAGCTACCGGAGCCGCAGTTAACAGAGCAAGAGTACAAACAGAGAAAGATTTTACGAACTTTTTCATAGGTCCCATCCGACGTTATAAGTATGAAACCAAATCTACCATCCAGGCGTTGAAGGAAATAATAGTTATTAGAAACTAGAATATAGACAAAAACTATAACAGTGTAAAAAGTGTGGTAGGTATCAAAAATTATGGCGCATTCTTAGCAATGCGCTTTAATCCAAAATCGAGGATGTGTGATTTGGTGCAAGAAAGACGACTGACACGCTTAAATCAGTGTATTAGATGCACGGATAACAATTAAACCTCGTTTACCGCATCCAAGAAACATCTTTCGTCCATTTCGTGTGACTGAATTAACGTTCCATCTATATCGAACATATAGTGTTGCATTGGTTTTAAACTCCTTTTGTCGAGCCTTGTTATAACAACTCGCACAAGCTAAAATGACCGATATAGAGACCACTTAAGAGACCTTTATCATGACCACAAGAATTTTAGCCGATGTTGCTGCAAGCATTACTGAATTAAAAGCTAACCCAATGAAAGTTGCAACAAGTGCATACGGTGAGCCTGTTGCTGTACTCAATCGAAATGAACCTGCATTCTACTGCGTACCAGCAGAAGCGTACGAAATGATGATGGACAGACTCGAAGACCTTGAATTACTCGCTATTGCTAAAGAAAGAGAATCTGAAGAGAGCATTTCGGTAAACATCGATGACCTATAAACTCGATTTCAAAAAAAGTGCGTTTAAAGAGTGGAAAAAGCTTGGCTCTACTTTACAACAGCAATTTAAGAAAAAGCTGATTGAACGCTTAGACAATCCTCATGTACCAGCATCAAAACTATCTGGTACTGACAACATGTACAAAATAAAACTTCGTCAATCTGGTTACCGTCTAATATACAAAGTCGAGGACAATATCATCACTGTCACTATTTTGGCCGTCGGAAAACGTGAACGAAGTGATGTTTACCGTAAAGCCATGAAGCGCCTCGATGACTAATAGGGATTATTATCGCTTTGAGTAGAGCAAAACCAACGAACCAATATCGTCAGTTCTGCCCATGCTTCAAACTAGATATCCAGATTCAGATACAGTGAGGCCAAAGGCTCTATATCAATAGCGATTCGTGCCCTCCGCTCGTTAACTGTCAGTGAGTATGTTTTATCATTGAGCAAGTCAGATACTCGATATTCCCCTTCAGTCAGGCGCCACTTTTCTATTAGCTCTTCAGGGATATCAAGATCAACTTCTTTTCCTTTTGTTTCGCTAAAGTTTGCCACCAATATAAGTTTCTGTTTTTCACTAGAGCGTGCAAAAGCAAACAACTGGTCCTGCATTTCCGCGAAGTTGTCGAAGTTTACTGCATAAAGGTCATGATATTCACCCATCAGGGCTGGACTATCTAACGTCAAGGTAAGCAGCTTCTGGTAGAAATTTCTCAGCGCTTTTTCAGAATCAGACAAAAGAGCACCATCGAACTTACCAAGGTTCATCCAACGCTGATGATGAGGGACACCAATGTAATCGAAAATCGACGTACGAGATTGCTGCCCGAACCCTCCTGTTTCTGCACCCGGCTCACCCACTTCCTGACCAAAATAGATCATCGTTGGTGATGTGGACAAGCAAGCCGATACCAGCATTGCGGGTTTACCTTTCTCAGCGCTACCTGCAAACTCAGGCGATGCCACACGCTGCTCATCGTGATTATCCAGAAAATGCAGCATGTGATGCTCGATATCTATTAGCTCATGCTGAATACGCCCAATTTCCCGAGTTGAACCATGCCCCTGCATCACCGCTTTTAAGCTGTCATAAAGATCCACTTTGTCATACAGATAATCCATCTTCCCTAGTTGGATATAATCACGGTAAAGATTCGGCTGATACACTTCCGCCATCAAAAACGCATCTGGATTCACACTCTTTATCCATGAGTTCATATAACTCCAAAACTCAACAGGCACCATTTCTGCCATGTCATAGCGGAAGCCATCAACACCTTTATTCGTCCAGTACAGTGCGATATCTCTAAACTTTACCCAAGAATCAGGCACCGTTTTACCCTGCCAAAACTGGAAATGCTCTTGATGGGATTTGTGGCGGTATTCTTCAGGTAAAAGCTCAAAGTCTTTTGTTCCGTCCGGCCTGACACCGTAATTGACTTTGATGGTTTCATACCAGTCATCATGGTTAGGCTTCGCGAGTCGAGAACCATTGCCCGTCCACTTAGCGGGATACTCTTCATAAGGTGAAGACAAACTCGGATGCACCTCACCACCTAAAGGCGGTTCCGCACTTAAAGCGTCTGGCAGTTCGAAATCTTGTCCGGGAATGTAATAAAAATTATTGTCTTTGTGGTATTCAAGAGACAGGTCATCATTAGCACCAAAATCACAAACACCTTCCGGGTTATTCAAGCCCCTATATACCCGTGCAACATGATTAGGAACGATGTCGATGATCACTTTCATGCCTGCGTTATGAGTTCTTTCAATCAGCTCATCGAACTCCTGATTTCTCTCTGCCGGGTTATCTGCCAAATCTGGGTTTACAGAATAGTAGTCTTTAACTGCATAAGGAGAACCTGCCCGTCCCTTTACGACGGAAGGGTGATCATTCTCTACACCAATATCCTGATAGTCATTAATCACTGCATGATGAGGAACGCCTGTATACCAGATATGCGTGATACCAAGCTTTTTGATTTCTGATAGTGCTCTCTCGGTGAAATCACTAAACTTCCCAACACCGTTTTGCTCGATTGTTCCCCAAGGAATATTGTTTTGGTTAGTGTTTCCAAACAGGCGGGTAAAAACCTGGTAGACGTTTTGTTTCTGCATCATTAACTAGCCTCTGAGTGTTTTTTTAAGACTAATTAAACCGAATGAGCCGCAACTCATCCTTTAGCCTATGAATGGGGGGCGTAGATAGTTAATATGTGATCTTGGTATAGAGAATGATGTTCAATTATCTATCTATATCCCAGCACATCGCTGCTGCTTATCTAAAATTAATAATAAAGCCAAATATAACTATAAGGACAAAAAATAATGAGTTACAAACACATACTCGTTGCCGTCGATTTAAGTGATGAAAGCCGTCTGCTTGTTGAAAAAGCCGCAAACCTAGCTTCTGCTGTGGGAGGAAAGCTCTCATTGATTCATATAGATGTCGTTCAGGATGATGATTTCACCCGTAGCATTGTCAACTCGCTAGTGGCTGAAAACGGTGATAACAAACTAATGAAAAAACTTCATGCCCAGTTAACCGATTTGAAAACAAATGCACCATGCGAAGTTGAACATACATTGGTCAGCTGTGGTGGACTTGTCGATGAACTTGAAAGGGCGGTTGAAGCTTATGAGATTGATCTGATCGTTAGCGGTCACCACCAGGACTTCTGGCATACTGTCAGCTCATCTGCAAAACAGATGCTTAAGTCTATCCCTGTCGATATGTTGATCATCCCTTTAAAATAATTTTTCCAACATAAAAATGCCCCGAACTCAGTTCGGGGCATTGACGCATTTTATAGAAATCTAAACGTTCTGATCGTGTCTGATTGTCTCTCTATAACCATGCCAGGTAGCGAAGCCAAGAATAGGGATTGTCACCAACATTCCTATTCCATAGGTAGCAAAGCCGAGTAACACACCACCGCAGATTAATGATGCCCACACGATCATAGCTGGGATATTCGATTTCACTGCGTTAAAGCTAGTAAAAACCGCGCTCATCATATCAACCTGGCGCTCAAGCATCAGTGGCATAGAGAATGCAGAGATGCTAAAAATAACGCAAGCGATAATAAAGCCAACAATCGAACCGACAATCAGGAACGGAACGAAATCAGCAAGTGGCGCTCCTTGAACGGATGGATACAGTGCATGAAGCAGTGCTGCAATACGCATCCAAAAGATCATTGCTACAGCCAGAAGAACTGCAAACGCCCATTGAGATGACGAGTTTCTGCCTATTGCTTTCATAGAATGGAACAAACTTGCATCATGCCCCTGCTCTCTTTCCCAGCTGGCATCATAAAGCCCGAGCGCCAGGAATGGACCAATAAGCATAAATACAACCAGTGCGGGTAGCACAACCAAATGCGTACCCTGCCACTGAATCAAAAGTACGATTGCTACAGCCGCTGCCATAAAGCAAAGGCCATAGAAAGCACTAATGAGTGGCATACGAATTAAGTCATGTACAGCCAGCGCCAGCCAGTGAAAAGGAGCTGATACACTGAGTTGGTTACAAGGGATTGTCTTTGCATATTCTGTATGCGCTGACGATTCTTTTTTCTTACCGTGTAAGTCTGAGGGATGTACCGTACGAGGCATAAATCCTCCTTGATCGATTCTCGTTAAGTGAAGAGTCACTTTCCAGCGAGCGCTTCACAGTCGATTCGATGCTCGGCCTACAGCATTTTGTTTTTCTTATCTTATATAGCAGTGCATCAACAGTTTATGTTTATACGAGGCTATTAAAATCTTGGATCAGCACATAACAATTCGCATTAACATTTATTTAACTATTGTTCAATTCGTCACCAAGATCAAATTAACTCTTATTGTTATTGCTTATAAATTTAATTATCAACACGTTACGAAAATCACTTATATTGATTTATATCAACTTCTTGAACAATTGCAATTCTGCGCCTAGCCTTAATTAACATAAAAATAACAACCAGCTAAGCACGAGAGCTTACTTCAAAGCTAATAAAGCACAAATGAAGTGAACTTATGGAAGATGGATTTGAGTGTCAGGGAGAGACCGAGTGCACAAGAAACCGACCATCCGGCTGTTGTTCGCCTATGCCGTATTCGCGATGACAACATCAGTAGTACAAGCAGAGTCAGAGTTTAACCTTACAAAAGGTGTCACAGATATAAGCGAGAAGGTTTATGACCTTCATATGCTCATTTTCTATATTTGCTGCGCCATCGCTGCTGTCGTATTTGGCATTATGTTCTACTCCATATTTCAGCATCGAAAATCCAAAGGTGCCATTGCCGCAGACTTTCATGAGAGCACCAAAGTAGAAATCATCTGGACCATCATTCCGGTGTTGATCCTTGTTGGCATGGCCATTCCAGCGACCAAAACACTACTTGCGATGGAAGACACTTCGAAGTCTGATATCACGGTTAAGGTGACAGGCTCTCAGTGGAAATGGCATTACAGCTACTTCGACGAAGATATCGAGTTCCTCAGTCTGCTTAGCACCAAGCCTGAACAGATCGAAGGAGATGCCACAAAAGGTGAACACTATCTTTTGGAGGTGGATAATCCACTTGTTCTGCCTATCAATAAAAAAATCCGTTTTCTACTCACTTCAGATGATGTAATTCACTCCTGGTGGGTGCCCGATTTCGCAGTTAAGAAAGACACAATTCCAGGCTTTATCAATGAAGCGTGGACCCGAATCGACAAACCGGGAATATATCGTGGGCAGTGTGCCGAGCTCTGCGGAAGAGCCCACGGCTTTATGCCTATCGTTGTTCATGCGATGACTCAAGCCAATTACGACCAGTGGCTCGTTGACAAAAAACAGGAGTTGGCTGAAGTCAAAGCTCAGGCAGAGGCAGCGTTGACCAGCACCATGTCGATGGAAGAATCGATGTCGTTAGGTGAAACCATCTATGAAGAACGTTGTGCTGTCTGCCACCAGCCAAATGGTGAAGGTCTGCCTGGCGTGTTCCCAGCGATAAACAAGAGCGCTATCGCAACAGGTGATATCTCGGTTCATATAGACACCATCGTAAATGGACGTCCTGGAACGGCAATGCAGGCGTTTGTTGACCAAATAAGTGAGCAAGAGATTGCAGCGGTTGTCACCTATCAGCGAAATGCATGGGACAACAATACCGGAGATCTGATTCAAGCTTCTGATATCAACGCGTTCAAAAACGCCAGCAGTGAAACTGCGGAGGACACTCAATGAAACCTTCTGACCATAAAGAAAAAATGTCAGCGGCAGAATCAGAGTCCGTTGCAGCAGGCGCGATTGTTGATGAACATGAACATCATGCACCGAAAGGCTGGGCTCGCTGGGTATACTCTACCAATCATAAAGACATAGGTACGCTGTATCTGCTGTTCAGCCTCGCAATGTTCTTTACTGGCGGTGCAATGGCAATGGTTATTCGCGCAGAGTTGTTCCAGCCGGGACTTCAGTTAGTCGACCCTAACTTCTTCAATCAAATGACCACAGTACATGGGTTAATCATGGTATTTGGTGCGGTCATGCCAGCGTTTACCGGTCTTGCCAATTGGATGGTTCCGATGATGATTGGTGCGCCAGACATGGCACTTCCAAGAATGAATAACCTGAGCTTTTGGATACTGCCGTTTGCCTTCTTGATTCTATTGGCCTCTCTATTTACTGAAGGTGGCGGCCCGAACTTTGGCTGGACTTTTTACGCGCCACTCTCTACTACTTACGCACCGGATAGTACTGCTCTGTTTGTATTCTCGGTTCATATTATGGGTATCAGTTCCATCATGGGTGCGATAAACGTTATCGTCACCATCGTCAATATGCGCGCACCGGGTATGACCTGGATGAAAATGCCGATGTTTGTCTGGACCTGGCTGATCACCGCCTTCTTATTGATCGCTGTGATGCCCGTTCTGGCAGGTGCTGTCACCATGGTACTGACAGACAAATACTTCGGTACCAGTTTCTTTGATGCAGCCGGAGGCGGTGATCCGGTGATGTTCCAGCATATCTTCTGGTTCTTCGGGCATCCGGAAGTGTACATCATGATCCTTCCTTCATTCGGTATCATGTCAGCCATTATCCCCGCTTTTTCTGGCAAAAAGCTGTTTGGCTACCACTCTATGGTTTATGCGACGGCCAGTATCGCCCTGCTCTCTTTCTTTGTCTGGGCACACCATATGTTTACCACGGGTATGCCAGTCTTTGCAGAACTCTTCTTTATGTACTGCACCATGTTGATCTCAGTGCCAACAGGTGTGAAGGTCTTTAACTGGGTCGCCACCATGTGGCGAGGAGCACTCACCTTTGAAACCCCGATGCTCTTCTCCATCGCCTTTATTGTCCTGTTTACTATTGGTGGCTTCTCCGGTCTGATGCTGGCGATAGCTCCGGCTGATTTTCAGTATCACGATACCTACTTCGTGGTTGCCCACTTCCACTACGTTCTGGTGTCCGGTGCCGTGTTCTCCATTATGGCGGCAGCGTATTACTGGTTACCAAAATGGACAGGACATATGTATGACGAACGACTCAGTTTATGGCACTTCTGGACTTCGGTTATCTCCGTCAACATCCTGTTCTTCCCGATGCATTTCCTCGGATTAGCAGGTATGCCAAGAAGAATCCCCGATTACGCCATCCAGTTTGCCGATGTAAACCAGATTGTCTCTATTGGTGGCTTTGCTTTTGGTATCTCGCAGTTACTCTTTTTATGGGTCGTTATCAAATGTATCCGTGGTGGTAAAAAAGCCAGTGCAAAACCTTGGGAACGTGCAGAAGGCCTAGAATGGACAGTTCCAAGCCCTGCCCCTCACCACACGTTTGAAAAGCCACCGAAAATCGATTAGCGATTAGCGATTAGCGATTAGCGATTAGCGATTAGAAATTAGGTACTTATTTAGGTAACTGGTATGGACACAAAGCAAGCAAACAGAAAACTGACGCTCAAGCTTATCGCCACAACCCTTGCTATGTTCGGCTTTGGATTTGCGCTGGTCCCGCTTTACGACGTGATGTGTGATGTTCTTGGCATCAACGGTAAAACCAGTGAAGTAGCGGCCATGCAGCCACACGGAATGCCTGTCGATGTTTCCAGAACAATAACTGTAGAATTGATGGCACACATTCCGCCCGGTATGCCATGGAAGCTAAAACCTAAACAGAGCACTATTTCCGTCCACCCCGGAGAAGTGATTCAGACCGCTTATCTGGCTGAGAACCTGTCCCAAAAAGCGGTTATCGGTCAGGCGGTACCGTCGGTATCTCCGGGTCAGGCCGCAACCTATTTCAACAAAATGGAATGCTTCTGTTTCAACCGACAACCTTTAGGTGCAGGTGAAAGTGCAGAACTGGCTCTGATTTTCTACATCGAACCTGATATTCCTGAATCGGTAAATACCTTAACTCTCTCTTATACGCTTTACGATATAAGTGACAAGGTCACGGACACTCAGAGTAAAGCAAGCGAACAGATTGCATTTAACCTTGCTTTAAACAATGAGCAAACTGAAAGGAGAATCAAATGAGTGTCAAAACCTCTGATTCTAACCACCAAACCTATTATGTCCCGGCTCAAAGTAGCTGGCCAATTGTGGGGGCTGTCGCCCTGTTCCTAATTGCCGTTGGCGCAGGCCTGACTGTTCAGGGAATGGCATCTGGAGGAGCAACCGAGATTCTGGGTAAATGGATACTGACCATCGGCTTTCTAGTCTTGCTCTATATGTTTGCTGGTTGGTTCAGGAACGTGATTACAGAATCCCTTTCAGGACTCTATTCCAGACAGATAAACCGATCATTTAAACAGGGTATGAGCTGGTTTATTTTCTCTGAAGTGATGTTCTTTGGCGCCTTCTTCGGTGCTCTGTTTTACGCCCGAATGTTCGCCGTTCCATGGCTCGGTGGTGCCGATAACAATGCAATGACGCACCAAGTGCTCTGGCCCGCTTTTGAAGCGATCTGGCCGCTAACGGAAACTCCGGCAGGAAACACAACGCAAGCCATGCCCTGGCAAGGCTTGCCCTTGATGAACACCATCATTCTTCTCACCTCGTCCATCACCCTGCACTTCGCTCATGTCAGTCTGGAGAAAGATCGTCGTACTGCATTGGTATTCTGGCTGGAGATAACCATAGTGCTTGCCGGGCTGTTCCTGTTTTATCAGGCCGAGGAGTATATCCACGCTTATCAGGAGATGAACCTAACTCTGCAATCAGGCATTTATGGTAATACCTTCTTTATGCTGACCGGGTTTCACGGAATGCATGTGTTACTCGGCACTATAATCCTGATTGTGTTGCTCGGACGCATTGCTTACGACCACTTTACCCCAACTAATCACTTTGCTTTTCAGGCAGGTAGCTGGTACTGGCACTTTGTCGATGTCGTCTGGTTATGTCTGTTTGTTTTTGTCTATGTTCTCTGACGGAGGAAGACGTTATGCCTCGCTTTTTACTTGTATACCTCGATGGAAATCCACCCACTTCGCACGAAGAGAGCAAAAAGCAACTGCAAAAATACAAAGAGTGGTTGGTATCGTTGGGGGATTCAGTTATTAGTCCAGCCAACCCGGTGACTAATACCCATATCGTTAACCCTGATGGTTCAATCAGCGAAGGGGGCAAAACCAGTATGTCCGGCTACACCATTATTGAAGCCGAATCTATCGAACATGCTTTAGTACATGCTACTCAGTGCCCGTTCCTTGAAATGTGTGGCTCGATGGAAGTGTCTGAGCTTGTAGAGATGAATATTCAGTAAGGCCGTGGATTGGGATCAATCCAGCCAGAGGTTAATGCAATGATCAGCAGAACAACCACAAGCGCTGACAGCATTAATCTTCGGCCTAGATAGTGACTCATGGGAGGCTGGTTTTCATGTTCTGAAGCTTGTCTATCGGACGCTGAAGGCTCCTCTCTCACCATTTGGAAAAGTGCTTTTGCCAGATTAAATATGATGAAAAGTAACAGCAGTACAAGAACCACTTTTAGTACCAGAGCCATATCTGCTTCTCCTGTGAAGTCCTCTTCGGCCGCCAGGGGGAAAGGCCGATTGGTGTCTGTCTCTTTTATTGGTTTAACTCTGTTAACTTTGGTTGTATTTGCCCTATTGGTCAAACTGGGGTTGTGGCAACTTAGTCGTGGGGACGAAAAACAGACCATCGAAGACCAACTTAAGCAAAGAGCAGTTGCACCGTTTGTGTCTATTTCATCCATTACTTCTACCTCATCTATAACTTCTATCTCATCCACTACTGATAGTCCGGCTGATATTACTGGATTAAGAGTGACTGCAAATATCACGAATCTATGGGATAGCAACAAAATCTATCTCGATAATCAGGTTCATCAAGGTAAAGCTGGATATTTGGTTTATCAGGTTGTTCAAATTGAATCTTCACCAAAACACCTGCTAGTGGAGCTCGGTTTTATTGCAGGTGGAGCGGACAGAAATACGCTGCCTGACATCTCTTTCGATGTTCCTACCGGTGAAGTCTCAGGTCGACTTTATAGCAGAATGGCAAACCCTTTGAGTTCAGATCTTTTCCCCGAATCACTGACTCACCTTCGAATCCAGAACCTTAACTTAACCCAGTTGAGCCAGGAGATTGGCTTGCCTCTATTGCCATATGTATTGCAGCCTCAATCCACTGAACCGTGGCCACTTCCCCAGCCTTGGAAGCCATTACCTATGGCATCAGCCAAGCATTATGGTTACGCCTTTCAGTGGTTTTCTATGGCAGGCGTATGGTTACTACTTATGGTGATTGTTTCTATTCGAACTATCCAGAGCCGAAGCATTAAGAACCATACCCCTAAAAATAAGACAGGGAGTCGTTTATGAATACTGCTCTTACCGATCCAAAAATTATCAATCGCAACAAAGGCAGACTTATTTTAGTCAATCTGGTTTTACTGTTTGCGTTGCCAGCGATTATTGCCAAAGTCATTTTGGTTCAAAACTGGTATCAATCGGGGGTTACCAATAAGGGAGAGCTTATTGAACCCAGGCTGACCTATTCTGATTTGAGTATATCCGTTTCCAGCTCTATTGAGCAGAGCTGGCATTTAGGCTTCGTTATTCCAGCAAAATGTGACAGGTTCTGCGAAAGGCAACTTCATATACTCAAACAAAGCCATGTTGCTCTGGGCAAATATCAACCGCGAGTCAGCCCCGTCGTATATGTCACTCAATATAGCGACCCATCAGTGAATACCAGTGGGCTGAACAGTATCGTTGTGAACGCAGAGTTCTCTGACTTAATCGCGTCATCGGAATATCTGGTCACTGACCCGCTTGGTCAGCTTGTTATGAAATATCCAAAAGTAACTGACGAGCAAACGCTTCAGGCTCAAAGCAAAGATCTACTGTTCGACCTCCGTAAGTTGCTTAAATTGTCTCGCGTCGGCTAGACCAAAGGGGATATGAAATGAATGCAAAGGATATGCGTCTGGTTTGGTTAATAAGATTTGCGATTGTGTTCACTTTGGGCGTGATTGTACTTGGTGCCTACACCCGCCTGACTAATGCTGGGCTTGGATGCCCCGACTGGCCCGGATGCTATGGGCAACTAACGGTGCCTGCAAGCTCCTCTGATTTGCAAAAAGCATCCGAACTTTTCCCGGGAAATACTGTTGACCAACCCAAAGCGTGGGCCGAGATGGTTCATAGATACTTCGCGGGATCTTTGGGCCTTCTGATTTTTGCTATCACCTATATAGTGTTAAAAACAAGGCAAGCAGGAGTCTTCCTCCCTGTATCATTAAGCGCGCTCGTTGTCGGTCAGGCTCTGCTCGGAATGTGGACAGTCACTTTAAAACTAATGCCTATTATTGTGCTTGCTCACTTGTTTGGTGGCTTTACCTTGTTATGTCTTCTGGTGCTGCTGCATGCACGACTAACCTCTGGAGTCGGATATTTTGGCGACACAATTGCACCAGCCAATCCGTCCACCCGCTACATAGCTCCAATCACACTGGCCGTTGTGATCATACAAATATTTTTAGGGGGGTGGACCTCCTCAAACTACGCGGCCTTAATGTGTACAACGCTACCAATCTGTCAGGGTGACTGGACAAGTTTTCTCGACTTCCGAAATGCCTTTACTCTCTATCAACCGGGTCATGAGAATTATGAGTTTGGCGTGCTGGAATACCCTGCACGAATGACGATTCATATAACTCACCGTATTGGCGCTATCGTTACTTTGATTACTGTTGCGACCTTGTGTTGGAGCTTATACAGACAGCCAGATTACAGGCGAGTTTCTACGCTACTTTTTTTGTTGCTGGCTATCCAGTTCACTCTGGGCATCAGTAATATTGTGTTCCATCTACCACTCGCCGTTGCTGTGATGCATAACCTTGGTGGAGCACTCCTATTAGCCTGCACAGTTCAGGTCAACTATATGATTTTCGCTACTTCAACATCAGCTGACACAGCCTCTGCAAGAGGCAACGATTTGGCCGGAAGCAAGTACCTCACCAGAAACACAGGAGGCTCTCATGAGTAAAACAATTTCAACGCAAAACGCTGAACTACTCGAAGTCTCCCGCTGGCGGCTCTATCTGACACTGACTAAGCCTAAAGTCGTTGCACTTATGCTACTGACAGCAGTAGTAGGAATGTGTCTGGCGGTTCCGGGGGCACTGCCATTACAAGAGAGCTTGTTAGGTATGTTAGGCATCGGCTTGATGGCAGGTTCTGCCGCTGCCTATAACCACCTTATCGATCGTCGCATTGATGCCATGATGGTCCGAACACACAAGCGCCCTCTTCCTTCAGGAGATCTGAGTTCTACTGATGTTTTTCTATTCGCATCCGCTATTGGATTAGCCGGTTTTGCTATTCTCTATGCTGGAGTAAACGAGTTAACTGCATGGCTGACCTTTGTCAGCTTGCTAGGTTATGCGGTGATTTACACCATGTACCTAAAGCGCGCGACGCCTCAGAACATAGTGATTGCAGGTATTGCCGGGGCTATGCCTCCACTTCTTGGCTGGACCGCAGTCACCGGAGAACTTCACCCAAATGCGTGGTTATTGGTGATGATTATCTTCACCTGGACACCACCACACTTCTGGGCGCTGGCTATTCATAGAAAAGACGATTACGCCAAAGCGGATATTCCAATGCTCCCGGTAACTCACGGTGTGGAATACACCAAAACCAGCATAATGCTTTATACAGTCTTACTATTTTTGGTCTGCCTGTTCCCGGTTCTGGTAGGCATGAGTGGAATGATTTATCTCACTTCAACCATGATTCTGAGTGGCGGATTTATCTACCACGCATGGAAGCTTAAATATCGTAGTGACGAAAAAACCGCTATTCAGACCTTTAAGTTCTCCATCTATCACCTGATGCTTCTGTTTGTGGCTTTGTTGACTGATCATTACTTATAACTGGATAGATTCCTGCCTTCGCAGGCGCGCGGCTAGCGGAATGACGTGATTTGACCTCGTTCCCACGGTTCCCGTGGGAATGCATATCAGATTCAAGGTTATCAGTCAGATTACAAACCGTCATTGGGGCACCTTTAAATTTTTTAGCGAGTTACGTGTATATATTCAACCACGGTATGCATTACCACGCAGAGCGTGGGAACGAGCTGACGAGCTACATTGATGCATTAGACAATGCGCTAAATATATATAAAGCAATCAAAAAAGGGAGCTTTCGCTCCCTGAAACACCTGAGATGAAATCTCAGCTAGCCATTAAGCATTTTTAGGTGGTGTGAACGCCATTAGTGTTGGCGCTTCGCCTGTGTATTTCTCAATACGAACCAGAGAAGAGTTGGCCGCACAACCGTTTGACAGACGTGATGCTGGAATGTCGCGAGTCAGCACGTTTGGACCACCGTTACGACATAGTCCATTTTCGTCCTGATCCGGCCATGCACCTTCGTGCACACATACCGTACCCGGCTTGATGCCGTCAGTAACCTGAGCACCAACCAAAATCTGACCACGGTCGTTAAACGCACGAACTAAGTCGCCATTCTTGATCCCGCGTGCTTTCGCATCTTCGCTATTGATCGTAATTGGTTCGCGGTTTGCAATCGCATACTCATCACGCAGCTTCGCGTAGTTGAACTGGCTATGCAGACGGTGTGCAGAGTGAGAAGTAATCAGCGTTAGTTCACCCTTCTTAGCATTACCTGCCCATTCGCCCGGTACCATCCAGGTTGGATGTGGAGGACAATCTTCAAGACCAAAACCTTCGATGGTTTTCGAGTAGATTTCAATCTTACCTGACGGTGTGCCAAGAGGATTCATCACTGGATCTTTACGGAACTTCTCATGACGAACAAACTTCGCGTTCTTCTTGTTCGGTTTCATCTCGATCAGTTCGTTCTTATCCCAGAACTGCTGGAACTTAGGCATACGAACACGGGCACGTTTCGCCCCTTTCGCTGCTTCATCGTAGAAGTACTTCAGCCAATCCATCTCTTCTTTATCTTCAGTAAAGATAGCGCGACCTTTACCCGGCATCAGAAGTTCTGACATGCGAGCAAATACTTCAAAGTCGTTCAATGCTTCAAACTGAGGCTCAACCACTTTTGGCATAGGCACAATGTGCTGCTTTGAGTAGTCACCTGTCATTGTCAGGTCATTACGCTCAAACGATGTTGTGATAGGCAGAACTACGTCTGCGTGTTTTGCTGCTGCTGTCCAGTAGATTTCTGATACAACGGAAAGTTCTAACTTCTGCCACGCTTCAACCAAGCGGTTGGTATCCTGATGGTGAGTAAAGTTACCACCACCTGTCCACCAAACCAGTTTCAGATTCGGGAACGTCAGCTCATGGCCGTTGTGCATGTACTTCATGCCCGGATTTTCAATCGCTTCAATAATACGTGCCGCTGGTACCGCATTAACCGCTTCTTTTGACTCAGAACGCGCACCAGATTTTGCAGATTTACCTACAGTTGCACCCATTGCTGGAAGTACACCACCGTCACGTGTTGGGTTACCACCGTTAGAATAGTGGTAAGAAAGACCAAAGCCACCACCCGGAAGACCAATCTGACCAAGCATCGCCGCAAGTGTTGCCAGCATCCAGTGGCGCTGCTCACCATTTTGCTGACGTTGCATCGACCAGCCGGACATTAGCATAGTGCGGTTTGCACTAAAGATGTCCGCCAGCACTTCCATCTGCTTAGCGGGTACACCACAGATTGACTCTGCCCACGCCGGTGTTTTCGGAGTGCCATCCGTTTTACCTAACAGATACTCTTCAAACTTGTCAAAACCTACGGTGTACTTGTTCAGGAATTCTTTATCGTGCTTATTCTTTTCAACCAGTGAATAAGCAACGCCCATCATCATCGCTGTATCTGTGTATGGGTGAGGCGCAATCCACTGCGCTGCATCACCGAAGAAATCGATGGTTTCAGAGCGCATTGGGTCGATACAGATCAGTGTCTTGCCCGACTTTTTAAGCTGATGGAAGAACTCGATACCTGAGTTTTCAGTAGACGTCCATGCAATGCGGAGTGTGTTCATCGGGTTCATGCCCCAAAGAACAACTACGTCCGAATTTTCCATAACAACTGGATGAGTTGTTTGCTGCTCATAAACTTCGATGGAACCCATGACATGAGGCATGATGATCTGTGAAGCACCTGTTGAGTAGTCACCCAGATGGCTAGTGTAACCACCAGCAAGGCTCATATAACGACGAAGCAGTTCACGTCCTTTATGAAGGACACCAGAAGAGCGCCAACCGTATGAACCCGCAAAAACAGACTCATCACCGAACTCGCCACGAATACGCATATGCTGTTCGTGAATAAGTTTCAATGCTTCATCCCATGACACACGAACATACTCATCTTTACCACGAGGCTTAGCTGGGTTCTCTGGGTTTTCCAGATAGCTCTTACGTACCATCGGGTATTTAATTCGCGCTTTAGTATGAACCTGATCCGGACCGGTTAACTGCAGGCTGTTAGGCACAGTTTTTGGTAGTGCACCTTCTGTCGAAACCAGCTTGCCATCTTTAACAACTGCGTACAGAGGTCCCATTCGAGAAGCAGTAAGCACACCTTTTCCCTTTGTATTTGCGTTTACGCTCATAGGAACGAGCGAAGAAATCGCCAATGCGCCTGCTGTGGCACCTGTACCTTTCAGAAAACTACGGCGAGTAATATTGTCCATAGTATTGTTCCTTTTGTTTTAATAATCAAAATTAGTGAGCAGCACCAGCGATATCTTTCGCGTGGTTCTGGAAGTATTTCGTTAAGATTTCTAAATCAAGCTCTGAGATATCAGTACGGTCACCCATACCTTTTGCTACGGGTCCCCAGGCATTAACCGTAAAGTGGGAAGCCGGAATTTTTGCGTGACAAGCCGAGCAGTAAACGTTGTCCAACTCTTCTGCATAAGCCCAAAGCGGATCGGAAGATGGTAATACCGGGGCGTCAATTGTTGCGGTTAGCTCAGCACTGCGCCATTTGTTACCGTACTCATCTTCTTTATATTCACCAGTTTTTAGCTGGCTCTGACCTACCTCGGTAAGTGAAGCAATAATGGAGCGCTGACCCTCGCCCATATAGATAACCTGCTCTGCGCCTTCCATCTGATAACCGTGCAGAAGGACTTCGCGCTGATTACCATTTGCACTGACCACATCCAGAGAAACTGCCGGGTTAATGCGACCAAACTCGCCCATTTCAGCACTGCTTACTGTGTAAACATGCTTCGCGGATTCAGGCGTATCTTGAGTTTGCGCGACCAGGTTGTCATAAGCTTCAGAGTCCATTTCCGCAGTAGGTGGGAAGTGCGCCACACCTTTATGGCAGTCAATACAGGTCAGGTTATTTTCCTGTCCGTACTCATGCATCTTCACTGCATTTTCTGACTGCTCGTAGGTGTCCATCGCACCAAAATCGTGACATGAACGACAGGTCGCAGAGTCATTGGCTTTCATCTGATCCCAGACCGTCTGGGCCATTGCCATACGGTGTTCTTCGTACTTTTCTTCTGTATCAATCTTGCCAGTGACAAACTCATGGTAGATATCTTTAGAAGCACGGACTTTGGTCCAGACATAATCGATAGGATCTTTAGGGATATGACAATCAGAGCACTCTGCACGAATACCTTTCGCATTCGAAAAGTGAATCGAGCCCTGATATTCCTCAAAAGGGATCTGCATGGTATGACAAGACAGGCAGAATTCGGTATCAGAAGTAGCGTGCATGACCACTTGTGTACCTCCGAGCGTAATCCAGCCAATTGCTAGTCCAATCAACAGAATTACTATTGTTTTTTTCATGATTGCATCACCGTGTAATTTATTCGTTTCTACATTTCGTAAGTCAGGTGGACAACATTCTCATCCCTGATAGCGAACGATAGAACCACATAACGAACGCATTGTACGATATAGCGGACAAAAAGATCTATATCACGGATCACAAGTTTTTATTGATAAGATGAATTTTTATCCGATTGGGGTATTGTTTTTATCACTGTATTTAATTAGTAAGAAACGCACAGTGATAACAGAAAAGACAAGAAAGCCCGCCAAACCACAATAGGTGAGTATGACATTAAGCAAGGTTTGATAAGGGATATAGAGGGTGACGATGTAAACGAGGACGCCAATACATACGCAGCTCAGCTTGTAAGCATTACTTTTTTCGTCGCGAACGCCCATGGACACACATGTCCACAATATCGGACACAATGAGCTATAGATTGCCAAGAGAATAATGATAGAGAATAAATCGCCAACTGAGCCAAAGATATGATTTGCAAGCAATAAGTTGGGAATCGGTACCTGACTTGCCTCTTCTATGTTACCTATATGGTTCAGTCCCATTACGATGTTCACAAATGGAATCGCAAAAGCAGTCACTCCCAGAATAATGTTGGTGTACCTAACTTTGTACGACCTAAGCTCAACACCCACGCGTCCAACCATAGCGGACACTAGTAATATGCACACTCCTCCATAAGATAAGCCGGACAGTACTAAATTTGCTCCAGCCCGAACTACCTCAACTTTTCCACTAGCAATAATCGCATTCCCTTCTGCGATACGCGGATAATACTCTTGAGATGAAACGATGCCGATAAATAAAGTGAACAATATAAGGAATGGCCCCAGCTTTCCGATGACCTTTGTCATGCGAGTCAAGCCCGTGGCGGCTGTCGTCACTGACAAAATAACGGCTAACGCACAACCGACTTCAAGAGGAACAGCCCATTGTTGCAACAAAACACTACCAAAACCCGAAACCATAAAAACATATGCACAGCCGTTAAACATCCAGGCAAACAACTCAAACAACTTGCCGATCTCAGTGCCAGCATAGAATCTGAAAATACCAGAAACATCTCTGATCTCATGATTTCGCCCGGCATAAGCGTAAGCAGAATAGGTAGCGAACATCATCAAGAAACTGATCACACCAACCGTTATTGATGCCCACACAGAGCCCCAGCCAGAGTAAAACTGCACGGTTTCCTGACCTGTTGCAAAACCAGCACCGACCAAATATGCACACAAGGCACCAATCAGAGTCAACTGCTTGCTTAGACTCATTTTTTGACTACCCATGCTCAGAGAACCTCGCTATAAATTCGAGCAGCTATTGTTACGGAATTTGCTGAAAATCGGATGCTATTTATTACAGAAACTTGAAGTAGACTCATTCGTTCACTATATTGGACATCTGTGCGTCATATGGTTAATGACCATTTTATCAATGCCTGATTAAAATCAATAGACCTAGATCAATCAGTTAAAGTAGTTACTCAAAAATAGATAGAAGGTAATGTTCGATGGAAGACTTTTCAGCCCTTGGGGAAAAACTAAAAAGCACCAGAAACAAAATGGGATTAAGTCTGAATGAAGTCTCTTCACGAACTGGTGTAAGTAAAACCATGTTGAGTCAGATAGAAAGATCTGAATCTATGCCGACCATTGCTACCATCTGGAAAATTGCCAATGGATTGAAGATAAAGCTGGAAACGTTGTTGGACAACTCAAGCAAGACTTACGATGTGAAAAACATAAAAGACATGATTCCTGTAACGGACGATAAAAACCAGTTTATTATCCACAGTGTCTTTCCGTTTTCTCCAACCAGCGGATACGAAGTGTTCTACGGTACCTTTAAACCCGGCTGCAACTACACAGATCCAAACAGTCACACCACCAGCACTACAGAACAGTTGTTTGTTACTGATGGCGAGTTGGAGATAGTTGTGAACAACAAGAGTTATGTGCTGACTTCCGGCAGCTCGCTCACATTCGACTCAAAGGACACCCACACCTATATAAACTCAAGCGATGTGGATGCTCATGTGATGATTATTGTGAACTATGAGTAGTTAAGCAAAAATCTGGAGTCAAACTTGATTAGAAAACTACTTAGCTTTGTGTTGCTGGCAAATATGGCGATTGTCGGTACCTTATATCTGACCGATCTATTCTTCGGTTGGATAAAGGCTCAATATGTCAGCGATTACTTCTTCTACTCGTTTCTACTTCATATCATTTTGGCTGCATTTGTTGCTGTATCTCCGCCACCAAAGCTTAGATACCTTAAACACAGCCCCAGCAAAGAAACAAAAGTAGCGGCATCGATGATTCAACAGAGTACCGAAAGTGAACAAGAACACTTTTCCAGTGCAGATCTAAGTCTGGGCCTGAAGCTGCTTTTATCGGGACTCACAAGTTTCGTCATTTGCCTCTGTTTATAATGTCACTATAAACAGAAGAGAAAAGACTAACCTACCCAGCGCTTCCAATACTCGAAAGCTTTTTCAAAGGCTTCGTCTCTATCGTTCGTTTCTGTATAGAGTACAGCCGCCATTGTCGAAATCACAGTGTTAGCCATCAATACCATATCTTCTGATTTGGTTTTCATTGGCGCGATTTTGGGTAACGGAATATCTGACAACATCATTTCAGCCCAATAATGAGAGCTCACACCTTCGCTGTCACTGCGCCAGACTGTCTGACTTACCTTTGGGTTATACTCTGACTCGCCCGAAGCACCTTTAAAAGAGACAACAGCGTGACTGGTTTTACCAACACTTTGTTCTACCTCTGCATGCAGCTGTTGAAAGCCGGGATGAAAACTACCACGCAACCCCAACCTTGCACCACCAGGGTTGAGTGCTCTTACTACCGTATTTACTGGTGTTCTCAGACCATATCGACTCTTCCAACCCAACATGGTAACCACTTGCGAGGCAAAATTAGACAGCGGAAGGTAGGCAATATTGTCTGACTCTAACAGAGCCTTCGCATGCGATGCGTCTTTTGCAACTGATATAGAAAAGTCGTTTAGATAGTTTTCAGCATGGTCACGACCACTTTGCTTGTCGTAGTAACCATGTAACAACACTTTGTAACCGTTATCTGCCAGAATTCTAGCAGCGATCAAATGCCATGGTTGTCCCGCACTTTGACGTTTTCCGGCATAACAGGGCCAATCAATATCTGCTCCGATCTTGGGTACTCGTTTCTGGAAAGCTTTTACAAATCCGGCTATCTCATCGTGTGTTTCATTCTGCACCCGAATCAACATCAGCAGCATCGCCATCTGATCATCACCTACAGAGCCATCAAGATATTCATCCATAACCTGGTAAGCCTGATCAAATGTCAAAGGCTTTCGCCCTCTCTCCCCTCTTCCAACGGTGCGGATACAATCCAAAATACTACTTGTTGGCTCTATCATAACCTTCCTGCTGTTTTATGTTTTTCCTTTCAAAGAATTTAGCACACATAAAAAACGCCTGTCTTCCCAAACAGGCAGACAAGCGCTTAACCATTATTTATATCTTATTCAGAAAATCGTCTTGCTAATAACTACTTTTTCACTCTGAACTTACGATGACACGCTTTGCATGTTCCGGTTGCATCTTCAAATGCAGACATCGCAGCCCCTTTGTCCTTGCTCTGCGCAGCCGCATATAAGTCATTAAAGCCGGTATTCAGTTTTTCAAGCCCCATCATGAACTTATCATTGCTCTTCCAAACTGCTGATTTGGCGTTACTTCCATCCTGACTTCCCTCTGGAAACAAGTCCTTCAGTGGAGCAGAAGCTTCAGCTAAGTTTTTACCGTACATTTCCATTTTAGCCCAGTCGATGTTTCTACTTTCAAACATCTCACCAACCATTTCGACATTGTTTTTAACCGTATCAAATCCATTCTGTCTTGCTTCGATTTCTTTAGAAAAATCGGCCGCAAAGGTGCTCATAGAAAATGGAATTAACAGGCCCAATACTAATTTTTTCACAACTTCTTCCTCCGTGACGTCATTTTTACTGATTATTATTTGTTCAATTACATAAATATAGTTACACAAACATTATGGTAATGTAAATTATGTAACCATATATAAGTTAAGGCTTTACAGAAATTTACAAAACATCATTTATAGGACGTCATTTATGAAAGTTTGGGATCTTCCAACCCGACTTTATCACTGGGTGCAGTTGGTATTATTTATTGGTCTAGTTGTGTCAGGACTAACAGAAGAAGGGCCTCACGTGATTGCAGGACTAATACTGCTGTCTCTCTTGCTATGGCGGGTGGTATGGGGATTTATAGGAAGCGAAACTAGCAGATTCACACAGTTCGTAAAATCCCCTCGTGTGGTCACTCAATATCTACAAGGGAAATATCCTGAGAAACCCGGACATAACCCAGCTGGCGCTCTTATGGTATTGGCACTGATCAGCTTACTTTTATTACAGTGCTTCACTGGTCTGGCACTGGCTGGCATGCTCGATCCACTTCCGGGTTCCGAAGTCTGGCTGACTGACGAACTGTTTGACCTCTTTGTCCTTGTCCATGAAAACCTGTTTAAAGGCCTGATCACCCTTTCCGTTCTGCATGTACTCGCGATCATTGTTTACAAAATTAAATCCAAACCACTGGTTAAAGCAATGTTTACTGGAGTCCAGGAAAACCGTCAGCAAGAAACTGTCTATTTTGCGTCCACTTATATTGCAGCATTAGTTTTGTCATTGACTTTAGTCATCAGTTACTTGCTCTACTATTTTCATTTGTAACCTGACCTATACTCAAACAACTAGCGAAGCTCAATGGCTAAAGATATAAACAGCTCATCAATTGAATACAATATTAAGCATTTACTAATATATGATTTTTTATTACTCTACGCTTATTGGCAAATGCCAATAATTTATAAATAAAATCATCATTCGACTAAGAATCTAAGTGAGGAAACATGAGTTTTTTAGACCCAGAGGGAGAAACTCAACAACCTAAACTGGTTTACTTCCCAATCTCGTTTTTTGCTGTTGTCATGGGGTTAAGTGGACTAACTTTAGCCTGGAAGGCCGGTGCTCAGGATTTCGCACCGGAAGCTTATCAGTGGTTTGGCGCCATTGCTTCCCTCGCAATGATAGCTATCACGTCGGTATACGGATTTAAAGTTGTTCGCCACCCTCAAGCCGTTGTACAAGAATCACGCCATCCGGTAAAGTTGAACTTCTTCCCTGCATTTTCAATCAGTTTTCTATTGCTCTCCGCTGTCTGGTTAGAAAACCCGGCTTTAAGCAACGTTCTTTGGACAATCGGTGCCGCACTGCAAATTTGTATGACGGTATATGTTATTAGCAGTTGGCTTCATCATACTCACTATACGCTTTCCCATGCGAATCCTAGTTGGTTTATTCCGGTTGTCGGAAACATCATTGTCCCGTTGGGAGGAAGTCATCTGGGTTACATAGAAATCAGTTGGTTTTTCTTTAGTATCGGTATCGTGTTCTGGATAGTGTTATTGACCATCGTAATGTATCGACTTTTCTTCCACGAACCACTGCCAGAAAGAATGACGCCAATGCTGTTTATTCTTTTGGCTCCTCCCTCAGTGGGCTTTATTTCCTACACAAGCCTGATTGGCGAAGTGGATGTGTTTGCCAGAGTACTGTACTTTTCTGCTTTATTTATGAGCATGGTACTTTTCTCAAACATTATTCGATTTTTAAAAGTTCCTTTCTTTATTTCTTCCTGGGCTTACTCTTTCCCGGTCGCTGCGCTAACAGCAGCAACGGCAAAAATGAGTGGCTTCTTCCCGAATTTTTTCTACAAGACACTGACCATGATTTTATTAACAGCTGTAACCTTGCTACTAACATGGCTTGTCTATCGAACCATTACCGCCATCATCAACGATGAGATGTTCAAACCCGAATAAGAAAACAGGCTCCTGAAATTCAGGAGCCTGCTTAATTGTTTCTTATGAGCTTTTATTTCTCTAGAGCCAGTTCACTCAAGTTAAACTTAGCTTCAACGTCACGCCACCACGCATAATTAGCCTGAGGTGCTTTAACGGGTACTGGCTCACCAAACTTCGGTGTGACTAACTGTACATTTCTTTCCATTGCTAGATCAGAAATTACCTCAAACGGTTCGTACCATTCATGCATAGAGAGATCAAACGTCCCGTTGTGAATCGGTAACATCGCTTTTCCTTTCAGATCGATATGAGCCTGTACACTTTGCTCTGGAAGCATATGAATTTCCGACCAAAGCTCATTGTAGGCACCCGACTCAACCATAGTCAGATCAAACGGTCCGTACTTTTCACCAATATCGCGGAAACCTCCAAAATAACCACCGTCACCACTAAAGAACAGATTGGTGTTCTCAGATTGAATAACCCAACTAGCCCAAAGCGTCTGATCTCTGTCTAGCAAGCCTCGTCCTGAAAAGTGTTGTGCTGGAGTTGCTACTAACTTCAATCCATCAATTTGCTTCTCTTGCCACCAATCAAGCTGAGTGACTTTGTTTTTATCAACGCCCCACTCTATCAGGTAATCGCCTACTTTTAGAGGTGTAACAAAATGCTCGACTTTATCGTTAAGCTTTTTAATTGCTGCTTTATCTAGATGATCATAATGGTCATGACTGATAATCACGACCTTAATATTCGGTAACTCTTCGATAGAAATAGGAGCCTGATGAAAACGCTTTGGACCAATCCACTGAACCGGAGAAGCTCTGTCACTGAACACTGGATCCGTCATGACATACTCACCGTTTAGTTTCATCAAAATGGTAGAGTGACCTAAGCGATATATGGCATCTTCAGTTTGGTTTTCCAAAACCTCATTACTCAGTTGTTGAACCGGAATTTCACCGTTGGGCACAGCGGCTTCACGCTTTACTTCCATACTTTTCTTAAAGTAATCCCAGATATTCCCCATAGACGTTTCGTATTGAATCTCTGAGTTTCTGAACTTTCCTTTCTCCTGCTCTGCACCTTTTTCCGTAGCACATGAAGTAACAATGGCAGCTGACATAATTAACGCTCCTAACAGGGTAATCTTTTTCATCGGTTTACTCTTCATCAAAGTACACTACATAGTTTACATTTAAGTTTTAAAAAGTAAACCCCTTAGTGTAAAATCATAAAAGTTGTCATTTTTGGTAGTAATAGCATGTCGAAAAAAACGAGAAGTGAGCTTAAGCGCGAAGCCATTATTAACGCCGCAAAACAAGCATTTACTGAGTATGGTGTTCAGGGGACCAGCATGGATAAGCTTTCCGAACTTGCTCAGGTTTCTAAAAGAACGGTATATAACCACTTCGAAACCAAAGAAGTACTGGTGATGCACATCCTTAGTGAACTATGGCAAAAGGCAACGGTGGATATCGACATTTCTTATGATGCGTCCCTTCCTTTACAACAACAGTTGTCTGCTCTTCTGCTTGCCGAAGGAAAAATCATTGCATCACGAGAGAACATTGAGTTATCACGTGTCGCATTCGGACACTTTTTTTATAATCCTGAAGCACTGAAAAAGGAGATGGTGAAGTACTCTGCTCGCGAAACAGCATTGTATAAATGGCTTGAAGCCGCGGTAGCCGATAGAAAGCTGAAGGATATGGATTTTGAGTTTGCTAACGGTCAGTTGCACAACTTACTAAAAGGGAGCTGTTTCTGGCCACTTCTACTTGGCATGAACTGTAGTGTTGAAGATACTGACTTGTCTAAACTGGCAAATGAAAGTGCTGCCATGTTTTTGAGCCATTATGAGATAAAGTGAATCCATCAAGAAAGCTCAGTTTTGGAGTAATACGCAAAGTGTGTGTTACTCTATTACTTAGCGGAAACACGAAACATATAATTTCCCCAAAGATCCAAAGCAATATTTTGCTCCAGCTCTCCAATTAACCTCGCAGGTACTTCCGTAGTATAAATATGGTTGTTTCTCACTTTAAACATCTGTTGACCTTCGACATCCTTGATCACGTCACCATCAAAGGTACCAACTGTACTACCATCAATATTCACTATGTTCATTAAGTTATCTCATTAATTACATGTATATACATATGATATATTAAATCTGGTCAATGTATATACCTTAACAAAAACTTAATATGGCTCCTTCCTTGAAAGCTGACAAAGCGTATATAAACATTTCCTTCCTTTATATGCCGCACAGAATAACATTCCGTAAAATTATATATTAAATTAAAAGTGTTAACAGTTGTAAAATTCCGTCATGCGTGGCTTTTTCGATATTTTGAAGCATTTACTTCGTCATAAACGACTTTACATCTCAAAACTATTTCCCTGCCTCGAATAAAATAAGCATATACACACATAGAGAGGTAAGAGTATGGACAAGATTATTAATGCCATAGCGGTTTCACTATTCGCATGTAAGTATGCCGTCGTAGTTATTCTGGCTGGTTTATCGATTTCGACAGGGGCAATTGCAGCAGACTTAATGATGATGACCGGGTTGGAGTCGAGCGAGTAACGCTTTTTAAATCTAATTTAACTCACAGACTTCAACGATTATTAGGTAAAAGCCAGCAATTGCTGGCTTTCTTATTACTCTTTAACTTTCAGGAAACTCTCCTTTCCCTTTAATTTCTTTACCTTCAACTTGCCAGTGTTCTTCCGGATCAAATGCTTTGTCACAGATATCGACAGAGAAACCCATATCAACAACTTCTTTCAGAGTTAGGTTATCCGCAAGCTGAGTAGTTTCACCGCGTTTGTTACGTAATTCCATAATTGACTCCCGTCACCCGTCCATTCACTTTAACTATAGACTCACGCGAAAAGCCATGCTCTGACTCACCTGCTCTAATTATGAGACGCCAATTTATTTAGGATTGCTAATAAAATCGAACACGACAACTGTATACATAAACAGTATTTCTTGACACATACTGATAACAGATCAATACTGTATGTATAGCCAGTTACCAAATCGGTAGCAAGCTATGTGGTAAACAGAAAGGAGGGAAGTATGCTATCGCTAACTGAACGACTTGAGCAAATCAACGAATTGCGCAAACAGGCCTTGTCTGATCCAGAGTTTATCCAGTCTGCTAAGGCTCATGAAAAAGCCATCCAGAGTAATCACACTAATAACAGCAACCCGAAAAGACGAAAACAGAAGCAAAAGACATTCGCTGATGTATATCGGGAAACAAATTTTTCCGTTAATCCTGCTGGGTCGAATCACTAGCCCCAGCTATAAATTGAACAAAATTCAACCAGATATCTACTCATTTGCCAGAGAGACTGTGAGCTCTCTGGCATGAAATGACCCTTATAGAAATATTTCACTTATATTTCACTTTTATTTCAATAAATGTATTGCTTTCAAATTACATTGTATATACCATGTATATGTTTCCACTAGACATTGAGATTACATAAAGGGGGCCACATGGCAACACGCAAAGAACTAAAAAAAGCTCTATCTTCTTGGAGCAGAAAAGACGTTAAAGAATTTAGCGAAGCCCCACTAGCATTTAGGCTGATTGGTGTAGCTATCGTTTCTTTTCTAGCGGCTATCTCTGTTATCTAAATTAAAAAGTAGCTATTGCAGATAGGAAATGGGCGCGTTTAGCGCCCTTTCTATTTCTAAAACCAAATAATTTTACTCAAATCCATTCGTAAATATAAAGAAATTGTTAAAATTTCTGCTTTTTCTTGTTTCCCACTCTTTCGCAGTCCACACATAGCCCCAAATAAATCCATTGCACTGTTCAAATTTCGTGGCACTATTGCCGAATTAATGTCCACTCTTGCAAAAGGTTACTATGTATATTTTTGGCTACGGCAGTTTAATGAATGAAGCTTCCCGAACATTAACTGGGCACACAGGTCACGCCATCCCCGCAGTAGTCCACGGAATGGTAAGAAGCTGGAGCAAAATAGATGACTCATACCGGGCATCCCCTGTTGCGGTTGTTGAAGGTGAAGGTCAGGTAAACGGTGTTTTGCTTGAAATTGATGATATCGCTTTAAAAGAGTTTGATGTTCGAGAAGCCGGGTACCATCGAATAAAGCTCAAACCGGAACAGATTGAGTGCGTAGAAGCGTTTGACTCGGAAAAGCCTATTTGGATATACGTTGTCAATGAAGCCAGTGCACCTTGCCACAATGTGCCTATTGTGATGAGTTATGTGGATACTGTTCTGGCAGGCTGCTTAGAGATATCAGATGCTTTCGCAAAGCATTTTGTAGAACATACTCAGGGTTGGCATCATCCTTTGAAGAATGACAGGGACAACCCTGTTTATAGTCGAGTAGCTGGCGTTGAGTCACATCACCAGAATCGCGTTGATGAGCTCATTGCGTGCTGGATTACTGATTGATGAGTTTTGCCGCTTCCTGTTCACTCATTCGGGCGGCATTAAAGACAAAGTAGCAATCTTGTGATTTGGCAATAGAAACATCACCAGTGAAGCCAGCGCTCTTTAAACGCTTACACAACTGTTCTGGAGCGATTTCGAAAATCACATTAAGGAAAGGAAGCATGCTCCCGTTGATAATATGGTTTTGATTAAACATATCGATTGCTTCTTCATACTGGTCCGAATCGGTATATTCAATAATTTCTAGTGCTTGTTCTAACAACATTAATTGCTCCGTTTAATTCCTGGAAAGAGCGTTAGCTAAGTCCGATAAGATAGCATAAAACCGTTAAAACCGAACAAAAAAACAGGCCGGACTTTAAGCCGGCCTGTTACATTATGTGTCTTTAGCAAGTATCTCTAACTGACACTTTCCAACTTAATTAGCACCGCGGTTTCCGGGTCCAGAACCGGGGTTGCAATACCCGCTTTTGCCAGCCACTCACCAGAGCACACAATTTCGCGCTCAGTCCACAACGGCTGACGATTTACGATGTCGTAGAAGTTCTCCGGGCAATCGAGCAACGTGATCTTGTATTGTTTCGAAGCAATTAACCCAGGTATACGTAGAGTACTGCTGAGTGAGTTCGTTGGCATCGCCAACTGAGCAATCATAATCACTGCCTGACTTTGATCAGAGCTAATGACACCATGCGCCAGATGAGCTTCATCGTCTGTAACAAATCTGACGCCATTTCCACTATGTAAAAGAGGACGGAGCTGCTTATGTAGTTCTATGTACTTCACAAAGCCTTCTTTTTCCTGAGCTGACTCTTTTACCGGATCCAGCTCAATACCCATATGACCAAACAGTGCGGTTAATCCACGGAAGTTTATATCATGAGTACGTCGCGTGCTGTGGCAATGTCTGGCTCCTATATGACATCCCATCACCTCTGGTGGGAAGAAATAGCTCATGCCTCTTTGGATCTGCTGTCGTTCTAACGCATCGTTGTTGTCAGATGCCCAGAAACGTAATGTACGCTTTAACACTTCATAGTCGATACGACCACCACCAGCAGCACAGGATTCAATTTCCACTTCCGGATGTTTTTCCATTAGCTTGTCTACCAGTTCGTAGTATCTTTCTACCTGACGGTGACCAGAGGCAAAGCCATTGTTGCCCGGCTGCACAATCTCACGGTTCATATCCCATTTGATATAAGCAATATTGTAACTACTTAGGAAATGATCCAGACGAGCAAGCAGATAATCGAAGGCGTCGTCAATTTGCAGGTTAATGGCGTATTGGTTTCTGCCTGTCGGTTGCTCATAACCTTCGAGAGCGAGCAACCACTCAGGATGAGCACGGTAAAGATCAGAATCCTTGTTTATCATCTCTGGTTCAAACCATAGCCCGAATTCCATTCCCAGGTTATTTACATGCTCAACAACCTTGTTCAAACCGTCCGGATATTTATTCTCATCCAGATACCAGTCACCCAGCGCGGCTTTATCACCATTTCGATTTCGGAACCAGCCATCATCGATAATAAAGCGCTCGACACCCATTTCCGCTGACTGGGTCGCCATATCCATGATGTAATCAGGATCGTGGTCAAAATAAATACCTTCCCAGGTATTCAGGTGAATTGGGCGAGGTTTATTCGCCATTCTCTCGCCTAGAATGCTGTCTCGAACATGTTGATGAAAATGCTGACTCATCTGGTTCAGGCCATTTTCACTGTAAGTCGCATAAAGCCATGGTGTTGAAAGGCTCTCCCCCTGCTCAAGGACGATTTCGCCCGGAAGGTAAAGCGCTTCGGCCTGCATAAAACGTCGCCCATCCGCTTTTACATCGATTCTCATGCGGTGGTTTCCGCTCCATGCCAAGTGGAACCCCCAGGCTTCTCCAGACATCTCATCAAAACCTTTGGTGCCAGCGATAAATGCTGGATAGTGCTCGTGAGATGTTCGTCCACGACGGTTTTCTTGCTGATATCCACCTTGCGTGAGCAACATTCGGGTTTGCTGAAACTCATTAACCCAGCGGCCATAGTATGTGAGCAATTCTTTTGCTCTTTCCGGCAGAGGAAGCGTATTAGCAAGTCGGTTAACAGAGTATGGGCCACTCTGGTTGTTAGTCAGTGTATGACGAGCCTTAACCACATCGTTTTTGTCCAGAAGCAACTCAGTGACGAGAGTTAACCCCGCCTGAGTGTCGACCGCAGTTATAATTAGCGAGTCATCTTTCTGTTCTACCGACTGATTGACAAAAACCGGAGCCCAATGCTGACCGTTTCGGTGTCCTTCTAGTGCCGGGCTGCTAAACAGGCCACGTCCTAGCTCAGGCGCTAACGTCATCGGAATATCTGTATCAAGACGGCCATAAGGAATAGCACGGGACAGAGTTTGCTCCTCACTCTCTGAATGTGTACTAATCGCCTCTCCCCAATACAAAATTTCAGTGCTGTCAGAAAGACTTAAAACGATTTCAGTATCATGACCTTTCAGGGACAATACATTTTGCTTCATGTTATTTCTCTTATTATTCTTTCTGCTCCGGATTGAGTTTTCCGGAGCGGTTATTTCAGCGTGTTACTTAGTCAGCTAGTGACATGGTAAACCCAAACTTGTACTGCGAATCTTCAAGCAAATACTCGCTATGAACGCTAGGACTCCAGGAATCATCACCACCAATTCCCATTGAAAAGCCATCCAGGCGCACATACAAGCAATCATCGGCTTCAAGCTCATTGGTATGCTTTGCTTGTGTTAGATTAAATTGGCTATAACGACTTACTGAGAAGTTAAAGTTACCTTCTACCAGAACTCGTCCAACCTTAACGCGCTTCACATCACAACGCAGACCATTCTCTGATGGGAAAATGTAATCGGTATGCATTTCCTGATACGACAGCGCGTATTCACCAAAGTGCGCGGCTGTTTTTCGATCCGGATAGTTTTCATGAGGCCCACGTCCATACCATTTCACAGCGTCTGCCGGGACAGGTAGCGCAAACTCAGTGCCTACTCTTGGCAGAGATGGAAGGCCCTCGGCAACATCAACAGAAACCATTACCTCAATTTTGCCATCACCAAGTATCTGGTAGCGACGATTCGAGATAAGGACAACTTCACCATTCGCAATATGATGGTGTTCTGCCTCAACCAAGATACTGTCGGAGGTTTCTTCAACAGAAAGGGACTGGCACTCACGCATAAGCGAATCTAATCCCGCAGCACCCCACTTACTGATCCAGGAGTTAGGGTCAACAAAGTCCGCTTCACTGGTACCAATATCGTTGTCTAATGGTGCGCGGTAAAAATTGTCTCTCATCGCTCTTTGCATCAGATTTTCGCCGTCTGCTGACCAATCAGAAATTGAACCACTCGCTTTCTCAAAGGTGACTCTGCCATTCGCGGTTTCTATTCGAATGTACTGTCCGTCCTGAACAACCGTTGGTTTGTCTACGTTATCTTTTTTCGCTGTCTCACTCAGCGATAATGATCCAGCCAGAGGGATCTGTTCCATTGCTGTAACATGACCACTTTGAGCCCAGCTAACGTCTCGGTTTAATACGACTTCCAGATTAAGGTGTACTTCCTTTCCTGCCGCTATTTCTGGCAAGTGTTTCGCGAGCTCGTAAACTTTGCTACTTAACGGCTCAACACTCAGTTCTATTTCACCGCTAAGTACTTCCTCACCTTCCTGACAAACCTGCCACTTCAGTGATTCTGAATCGCTGACGGTAAACAGATGTTCACTTGCTACTTTGATACTCAGACTTTCGGATTCGCAAAGCTCGAACTGATAGAACTGCTGTGCTTTCTTCACCTCAAACAGAGATGGGTGCGGTGTACGATCCGGGAAAAGTAAGCCATTAATACAGAACTGGCGGTCATTGATCTTGTCACCAAAATCACCTCCGTATCCCCAGTAGCGTGTACCATTTTCGTCCTGTTTACTTAAGCCCTGATCAACCCAGTCCCAGATGAAACCGCCTTGTAACCTTGGATACTGACGAAATGCATCCCAGTACTTGTTAAAGCTACCTGAGCTATTACCCATAGCATGAGAGTATTCACACAAGATTAGAGGGCGATTTTCTCCCGGACGAGTAATCCAACCCTTAATTGCCCATTTAGGCACAGCTTCAAATGGCTGATCTTGATCGACTCGTGCATACATCGGACAGATGATATCCGTAGCAGCAGTATCTGCACCTCCACCTTCATATTGCACCGGACGGCTAGGATCTCGTTGCTTGGTCCACTGATACATAGCATGGTGGTTAAATCCAATCCCAGATTCGTTACCAAGGGACCAAATGATGATAGAAGCGTGGTTCTTGTCCCGTTCAACCATACCAACCATACGTTGCATATAGGCGCTCATCCACTGAGAGTCATTCGACAGACGGCTCATCGGGAACTGCCCATGGGTTTCGATGTTCGCTTCATCTACCACATATAAACCATACTCATCACATAGGTCGTAAAAAGCGGGATGATTTGGATAGTGCGCGGTTCTGACAGCATTAAAGTTGTTTTGCTTTAGCAGCAACACATCTTCACGCATGCTCTCCAGACTTACAGCATGGCCATCTTCCGGGTGGTGCTCGTGGCGGTTAACACCTCGAATAAGTACAGGCTTACCATTCACTTTTAGCAGACCATCGGTGATCTCAACACTTCGAAATCCCACACGATATGCTTCGCAATCCACTCGTTGGTCATTTTCATCTAACAGAGAGATAACGCAACGGTACAGATAAGGAGACTCTGCACTCCACTTCTTAGGTTCTTTTATCTCGATGTCATGGAAAGCGATGTCTTCCCAACAGCCTTTTTCATCAATAACTTTAGTGTCACACTGACTGATGTAACCCGTTGTTTCGCCAACAGGGTTGCTTTCAGAATCAAACAGTTTTACAACTATTTTGTGAGATTTGGTTTTCTCGCTAAGACGGGTTCTAAGCTTTAAGTTTGCGTCACGATACGTCTCATCAAGAACCGTTTCTATAGTGATATCTTCAAGGCAGACTTTCGGTTTACTGATAAGTGATACATCACGGAAAATACCGCTCAGCCACCACATATCCTGATCTTCCAGATAAGAACCATCCGACCAACGTATCACCATTACTGCTAACTGGTTTTCTCCGTCTTGCAGATGTTTAGTTAAGTCAAACTCAGCAGGAAGGCGACTGTCCTGGGAATATCCTACCCAGTTTCCGTTACACCAGAGGTGCATCGCGGAGTTTACTCCTTCAAATACGATACGGGTTGTTCGCTCTTCCCAGCCTTTATTCAAAGTAAATGATTTGCGGTATAGCCCGGTCGGGTTTTCTGCCGGGACATGAGGTGGATTGTCTTCGAAAGGATACTTAATGTTGGTATAAATCGCGTTGTCGTATCCTTGCATCTGCCAATTAGAAGGTACCGTAATTTCATCCCAATCATTGTCGTCAAAACTATTCCCAACAACACTCTCTTGCACCAACTCAGGTTTATCAAAAAGCGCAAACTTCCAGCCGCCATTAAGCGAAGCTTTGAACTCCGAACTTTTTTTTGCAAGTGCATCTCGTTCACTAGCGTAAGCATTTAATGGTGCGTGAGCTGCTATCTTATTGGCTTCAATAACCTGATGGTTTTCCCAATCTCTAGCACGAATAATTTCTTCGAATGTTTTCATCTTAACTACCAAAAGTCTTTCCAAACAAATTAACTCCATAACCGATAAACAATTATGGAGTTAATAATTCATCAATCGCGATTACGCTTTCACAGCTTCTAGCTCTGTTTCTTGTTCTACTACATCTTTGTTGAAGCCTTCATGCAGACGATAGAAGCGTTTGTAGATAACCCCACTGCTCGTCATCATCACTGCAGGAATCACCAACATCATTACCTGAAGACCAAAGATTGTGCTCTCAGCCTGCTCAACATTTGGAACATAGCCGATAGCCGACAGGCCAACACCAGTAATGAAACCACCAGCAGCGCCAGCAAACTTAACCAGCATGGTCTGGATAGAGAAGATAACACTCTCGCTACGACGACCTGTTTTGTGCTCACCGTAGTCTACAACGTCTGCTAGCATGACTGTCTGAAGTGCGTTCGCAATACCAACACCGAATTTAATCGCAGCACCAGACAGGCCAATTAGCAGTGCATTACCCGGTGCAGCCATGCCCATGAATACAAGAATCAGGCAAGAAACAATTGGGAAGCCACAAGCAATCATCCATAGGTGTTTACGTGGTAAACGGCCAGCGATGTGCGGGAACAGGAATACACCTGCTACCTCTGCAGCACCTGCCACCATCATGTAGATAGGGAACAGTTCAGCGTTACCAAGTGCGTAAGTGAAGTAGTAGATAGCAAAACCACCAACCAGCATGTTTGCAATCTGGAAAGAAAGAACCGTGCCGATAAGTGCTTTTAGCTGGTCGTTCTGGCCGATGATGGCAAGAACATCTTTAATATTGAATTTTTCAGTTGTTGCAGCAGGTGCCGCTTTCTCTTTTACGTTACGCGCAATAAGGAATGCACTCATTACAAACAAAACCGCAATCAACATAGCGACATTGAAGAAGCCCTGACCCTGATCACCATTGCCAAGCTCACCAACAATGTGCAGACCATAAGTACCTGTCACGAACCATGCAAGGCTTGCGAACAGACGAGGCCATACAACCAGTTTTTCACGCTCCTGACGTGAGTCCGACAGCGCAGGGATCATTGACCAGTACGGAATATCCATAATGGTATAAGTCAATCCCCACAGAATGTACGCAGCTGCTGCATAGACATAAAGCGCAGTGCCTTCAAACATATGAGTACTGAAAAGAGCGACAAGAACAACTGCGTTAAGAATGGTGCCAATCACAATCCATGGGCGGAACTTGCCAAATTTAGAACGAGTGTTATCAACAATCATGCCCATCATCGGGTCAGTGATTGCATCAATAATACGGGCAGCAAGGAAGATGGTACCAACAAATGCTGCTGGTAGACCCGCAACATCCGTAAAGTAGAACATAAGGAAAATGTAAATTGGAGCACAGGCAAAATCTTTACCTAGGGCACCAAGGCCATATGACATTTTAGTTTTAAGGGTGATCGCCGAATCGGACATAAAAATCTTTCTACCTATTAATTAGAGTATTACTTACTAAGGAGGCTGAATATTTATATATCTCGATAGAACATTCCGTGAATTAGATCTCAATTGGAAACGTTTACATCAATAGAGATTTAGAGTCGTATTTATTTTGTGATCATAATCACTAAAGATAACCAGAAAGATTATATTCAGCGCACAAATGTAAGTTTCACGAGATTTGCATCACAAATAAATGTAACAGAAACTTTGTTACATGCAGACAGATTATGTTCGCACGAACATTGAAATGTAAACGTTACCAGCAATTTAACCAAAAGTTATCTGAAGCTCTTTCCGAGCGACATTAACTTTTGGGATTGCTCCTCAATTTTGGAAGCGTTGTGAGCGATCTGCTCAACTTGAGATATGTTATTGCCTGAAGTTTGCTCAATTGCATCGATATTCATACAAACATCCATGGCGACAACACTGAGTTTTTCCGCAGCGGAAGAAACCTGAGTCGCATCATCCGTGATTTCGGAGATGATGCTACACAATGCCTGCAGTGATTCTTGAGTTTCGTTTGTGACATTCACACACTCTTGTGCGTTTAGCTGACCGTTCTCCATTGCTTTATTTAGCGATCCCAGAGTGGTTTGAATCCCATCGATTGACTTTTGAATTTGTTCCGTGGCATCCTGAGTTCGTTGGCTCAGCGCTCTCACTTCATCGGCCACCACTGCAAAACCTCTTCCCTGCTCTCCTGCTCTTGCCGCTTCTATCGCTGCATTCAAAGCTAATAAATTGGTCTGATCCGCAATACCCTTGATTTCAGCCATCATGCCATTAATTTTTTCAGACTCTTCGGTCAGCTCATCGGTAATATGGGCCGACTGTTTTACTTCATTATTTAACAGGTCAATCGTCTCGTGTGTATGAGAAAGTTTATTCGTAACCTGATCAGCGGTGTCTTCTGCTTGTTTGGTTCGGTTAAGAGTATCGTCACTGCTTTCGGCAATACCCGCAATGGTCTCGACTGTCTGTTCCATCGCTTCAGATACTTTTTCGAGCTCCTTTTTCTCATCCTGAATATTCTTCTTTGCAGCCTGAGAAGACTGAGCAAGCGTATCTGCATCTCCTAAAAGAAACTTACTGCTATCAGTTACCCTTCCAATAATTGTCCGGAATTTCCCCTCCTCCATTTTGAGATGATACTCAGGGATGTTCTCTCCATCCTCACAAAACACGAGCCTTGATACGCTGTCGTAATCACTGGCCAGTTTTTCTGAGAATTTGGGTCTTAGAACAATGTCCGGATAGAAAAAAATGAATGGAAGAACGGGCAGTAATATAGATAGGTAAGGAGAAACCATCACCGTCAATGCGACAATGATCAGACTCAGTAACGTGAACAGTGCTAGTTTTTGTGAAAAACCTAACTTAATAGAACGAATAGAAAGCCCTTTACTTGAACTTTGTTCACTGGCAAGCACCGTTTTATAAAGCTTTATCGCCCTCTTTTTCTCCGCTTCACCTAAGTTAGTTCTAACAGACTGATATCCGGTCAATATGTCCTTTTCATAAATAGGTGTCACAAAAGCATCGACCCAGTAATACCGACCATCTTTACATCTGTTTTTTACAGCACCTCGCCAGGCTTTCTTCTTATTTAAATTATCCCAAAGATCTTTAAATGCCGCTTTTGGCATATCTGGGTGTCGGACAATATTATGGTTTTTGCCCACGAGTTCTTCTTTTGTATAACCAGCAACCTGACAAAACGCATCATTCGCATAAGTAATGATGCCTCTCTTATCAGTAGTTGAAACTAACTCGGTTCCCTGAGGATAAACAACTTCCTCATCTATAATCTTTTTAGATTTCTTTAACATAGCATCAGCGAGTCCATTGGGAAGTTCTCAGTAATTATAGTAAACAGATGCACAATTTGTGTTGTCTTCAAAGAGAACAACACCTGTTGATTCTTAAACTCATAATCCAGCTCACATGACGATATAATAAAAGCAGTGATCAATTTGAAACATAGAGTGATGAATGAAAGCTCCAGTACTAGAAACATCCCGATTTACCATCCGAGCATTTGAGAAAACAGATCTAAGCACTTTTGCGGAGTATCGAGCGCAAGAGTCTGTTTCTCGATATCAAACATGGACAGACTATTCGTACGAACAAGCGCTCGCTTTTTTTGAGCGTATGGATTACACCCACTTTGCTGATAATGGGCTTTGGTTTCAGTTGGCTATCGCTTCAAAAACCTCGAATGAGCTACTCGGGGATGTGGCGCTCCACTTTATTGACAACGAACAAATAGAAATTGGCTTCACCATTGCACCAAAACACCAAAAGCAAGGTGTCGCTACCGAAGCTGTCTACGCCGTTCTTGACTACCTGTTTAATACACTTAATAAGCATCGTGTCATCGCAACAACCGATGCAAGAAATGCAGCTTCATACCAGTTGCTTGAAAAACTGAGATTTCGTCGAGAAGCACACTTTGTTCAAAACATTTTCTTTAAAGGAGAATGGGGAGACGAATATCAATACGCATTGCTAAAAACCGAGTTTGCTAAATAGAGCGAAACTGGCTATTCTCCTCCACCGCACAAAATCAGGACATATTCGGTATGAACAGAAAAAAGAAGATCAATCAGATTCTGAAACAAAAACAAAAAAAGCGAAACGCCAAGCTGCATAAAAGCAACAAACCAAAATACATCTCGAAGGCAGAGCGCGCGAAACTGGAACAGGAAGCTGAGCAGCAAGGTACAGAGGCGATAGAAACTGAAACGGTAGAAACTGAAGTAGAGACAGAAGAATAGTGCATGGCTAGTTCGCTCACTATTTAGAACATTCAAAAACTTCGATTTATTGATTTACAGACCAACAAGCAACCTAACCATATATAATCTTGATTGGCGACAAACAATTAGTACAAATAACCTAATATGCATTTGACACCCATATTATCTTATGGATATTTTGTCCCGCATAACGTTTTATTTGGAATATTTCATGTCACATGCAGATTCTCGAACGCTAGATTCGGCTACAGAAAAACAGTCATGGCAGATGCCTGACACCCTCATTCTTATATTCATTATTGGTATTCTGGCAGCCGCTGTTACCTACTTTGTACCTGCTGGCCATTTCGACAGCCAGCAAGTTTCCTACATGGTTGATGGCGCAGAAAAAACGCGAACCGTCATTGATCCTGCCTCTTTCGCTTATGCGACAGACGAAAACGGAGAACTTGTTTACAACAAAGTTGGTCTGTTTGCTTCCGGTGGTGGCATTGGCCTTATGAACTTCCCATTTGAAGGACTGGTATCAGGTTCAAAATGGGGAAGCGCCATAGGTGTGATCATGTTCATGCTGGTGATCGGTGGTGCTTTTGGCATAGTGATGCGCACTGGAACAATCGACAACGGTATTCTTCGTCTTATAGACAAAACCAAAGGCAGCGAATCTTTGTTTATCCCGGTCCTGTTCCTGCTGTTTTCACTTGGTGGTGCCGTATTCGGAATGGGTGAAGAGGCTGTCGCTTTTGCCATTATCATCGCACCGCTTATGGTTCGGCTGGGCTACGATGGCATCACAACTGTTATGGTCACATACGTAGCGACACAGATAGGTTTTGCTACTTCATGGATGAACCCATTTTCGGTTGCTATTGCTCAGGGCATCGCTGGTATCCCTGTTCTTTCAGGTATGACCGTTCGCATGGGGCTATGGTTAGGGTTTACGCTTATCGGTATCGCTTTCACTATGGTGTATGCGTCACGCATTAAAGCGAATCCTGAACTGTCTTACAGCTATAAAACTGACGTACATTTCCGCACAACTGAAGATAACAATCACGTATCGCGCTGGAACCTAGGAGATACTCTTGTCATCCTGACAGTTGTAGCAACAACCGTTTGGGTAGTATGGGGGGTTGTCGTTAACGCATGGTACATTCCTGAAATTGCATCCCAGTTTTTCACTATGGGATTCGTTGTCGCGATCCTTGGTACGCTATTCCGACTGAACAACATGACATTAAATGATGCGGCTGATGCCTTTAAAGAAGGTGCTGGCATTATGTTAGCTCCTGCTCTGTTGGTCGGTTGTGCAAAAGGTGTCATGTTGATTCTGGGAAGTGGCACTACTGACGAAGCTAGCGTATTGAACACCATCTTGAATAGTGCTGGTGGTTTTATTAGCGGTGTACCAGATGTAGTAGCTGCATGGTTGATGTATGCTTTCCAGTCCATCTTCAATTTCTTCGTTACTTCGGGTTCAGGTCAGGCAGCTCTTACAATGCCGCTAATATCCCCGCTGGCAGACATTGCGGGTGTAACGCGTCAGGTAGCCGTGCTGGCATTCCAACTTGGTGATGGTTTCACCAATGTGATTGTTCCTACATCGGCTTCGCTAATGGCAACATTAGGTGTATGTCGAATCGATTGGGGTGACTGGGCAAAATTCTGCTGGCGATTTATCCTGATACTATTTGCTCTATCCAGTGTCGTTGTCATCACTGCGCATATTATGGGCTTCGCATAAAATCAGACAAAGAGGCGAGACAAGATCTCGCCTCTTCTGTTTAATAGAAACCGTTTTCAACTAAGATTGGCTTAGTTACATTGATTAAGCCTTATTATCAGATGTTATGGAGTAACTACTAATGGCAACACTGTTTGTTGACGATGTCATCCAAGGTCATAAAGTCATTAGCGCTTTAGATGTAAGCGATATCGAACCTGGGGAACATAAGTTTTGGTTCCAGGTCGCAAGGAATGCAGTATCTCAGTGGCAACACTTACCGGTTCTTGTATTTAAGGGCAAAAAAGCAGGTAAGAAGGTGCTTATCACTGCGGGTGTCCATGGCGATGAGTACAACGGTGTACTCGCGGCTCAGAAGCTTGCTCGCGATCTGGTTGATACCGAACTAGCCGGCACCATCACTATTGTTCCAAGCATCAACTTATCAGGTATGCTCCACCACAGCCGGGATTTCTTTTCTGCCGATCCGGATACCTCTCCTTCGAACCTTAATCGTTACTTTCCAGGAAAAAAATCGGGAAATGAAGCAGAGCGCTATCTCCACTCACTTTGGCAAAACCTGTTAAAACCCAATGCAGACCTCGCTATCGATCTTCACACCCAGACCAGTGGAACCGTCTACCCTCTATACGTATTTGCCGATTTTAGGATTGAACAATCGTTGAAAATGGCACGCTTAATGAACGCTGATGTCATCCTTAATGATGGTGGTGACACAGGTGTATTGGAGACAGTGTTTAATAACAATGGTATCCCAAGTATAACCGTAGAAGTTGGCATGGGTCGTTATACCGAAGAACATCTCATCGATCGTACAGTGGAAGGTATCTTCAATATTCTTAAGCACCATGGTGTGATCAACGCAGAGCCCGCACCTTATATAGAGAGCTTAGAAGGAAATGAAACGTTCAGCATTCGCGCTGAGTTAGGTGGTTTTATTCTTCCTCAGGTAAAAATGCTGGAAAAAGTCGAAGAGGGTCAATTACTGGCGGTTCAGTACGATGGATTTGGCAGTGAGATACATCGTTACCACGCTCCGACATCAGGAACTGTACTGAGCCACAATATCGAGTCCATCCGAGCTCCCGGTTCTTTAGTCGTACGATTGATTAAATAGCTTTCCAATATAAACGGTGCCATAACATTACAAAAAATTAATCTTCCTGTTAGAGGTGGTTTAAGTTCCAGACGAACAATGTACCCAACTGGTTACTCCTTTGTTCAGATGCGACTTACCATTTCTATACGGAGATTATATTTCCATGGCACTCCAACTGCTGCCCTCCTTTACCTTTCTGGCTTTATCTCTTATAGCCGCAACAAGCACTAGCAGCTTCGCAAACGCAAACACCGATTTTAAAACCTATTATACAAAGCTTGCGAAAGGTGAAAGTTGGGAAGCCACATCGCGTACATGGCTTCATCCCGACATTGTGGTACAGGTAAACAGTCAACTAAAAATAGAATTCTGGCGCGGAACCAGTTATTTACCCGTGCTGGTCAGTGAAAAAGGTCGTTACCCCTTTCCAGAGATTGTTCCCCGTAAAGGAGACGGTTCCAAAACAATGCCTGACAAGGTCAACATGTATTCTCATGTGAAAGTGATCGAATCCGGTACAAACAAGGCCATTGTTCAATGGCGTTACATGCCCACATTCTCTGCAGGCAATCCTAAAACAGATGAAAGCCATACCAAGTTCGTTGATGAGATTTTCACGTTTAATTCCGATGGTTCGGTGAGCCGATCGGTCAGGCAAGGCTCAGCAAAGTATGATGACTGGGCGGATCCACTAAATAAAACCGTTCAAATTTATAAGTTAACTCAGAATGGCATCACAACCCTTTCAACCACCTCCCCTAACTCATCATCAACGAGTCCATCAGCAATACCGAGCGAGGTTAAAACACCAATTGCCACCTCACCCAGGTTTTGGCTAAAACTCGATGAGGGCTCAGGTTCAGCAGCACAAGACGCCATTTCAGGAAGCAATCTGACTATCACCGGTGACAAAGCAAACTGGAAAAGAGGCGTGTCGGGCACAGCACTCGCACTAAACGGATATACCAACTATCTGAGCGATCCCGCCACCAACCTTCAGGCAATCAGTCAGGCAGTAACCATGGAAACCTGGATAGCCATCGGAGCATACCCCTGGTATCAACAAGCCATACTTCATAAAGGTGATGTAGACACTCTCGAATCCTTTGGTTTGTACATCGATGAAGGGGGTGAGTTGTTTATGCGGATTCGCAACGGAACTTCAGTTGAAGAACTGGTGTACCCTACAAAGCTCTCGACACGAAAGTGGTATCACATAGCAGCGACATACGAAGCAAGCAGCGGTTCGATTGCACTGTACTTAAATGGGGTTCTTGCCACCTCCAACACGGTTTCCGCAAACCCAATAAAAACAGGAAGCGCACCATTACGTATAGGCCATGGGCTATCTGATAGTGGCTATAACTACACGCTAGATGCTCTAATTGATGAGGTCAGAATCTACGACGTAGCTCTTAGTTCATCGCAAATCTCAGAGTCATACAACAAGTACAAACCTGAGCAAAAAGGCATTAATAACCCCGATATCGAAAAGCGGACCATACCTGAAGGCAGCACCCAAGGTCGATTTGGGGCTCGTTACGAAAAGCTAAACTTCTACGATACCTGGGAACAACTAATGCGTGACAGTGAGTATGCTGACATTGTCATTGAATATGATGACGCTCCGCTCAAAACTATTTTCTGGCGAGCTGCTACCTATTCTCCCATCCACCTCAATGACAATAAAGGCAGGTTTAACTCGGAATTTAATGAGAACTTTCGCTATATAAACGGCAAGCAATACTGCTGTGCTGAACCCATGTCAGACAAGCAACATCACTACGGACACGCTCGAATTATCGAGAATAGCCCCGCAAGAGTGGTTGTTCATTGGCGATATGCTCAAGTATTTGATGACCATATGAACAACAACTACGATTCATCCACAGGCTGGGGAGATTGGTCAGACTGGTACATGTATGCTTACCCGGATGGTGTGACGGCTTATGAAATGATTTTTTGGTCGTCTAGTCTGAACAATTACGTGGAATGGGGAGAAAGCATGTTGCTTCTTGCTCCGAATGAAGTCCCTGAAGATATTATCCCGTTTAACAACACCGTTGAAAACATCAATCAGTCCAGCACAACCGCCTGGAATTGGTCAAAAGACTGGAACACACTCGACAAACTACACAACACGGGGACTAAGCCACAAATCCAACGAATCAATATCAAAGGCAGTGAGTACAAACCCTTCACCATGGTGGATGACTCAACACTAGAATTCTGGGGACCTTACAATGACTTTAACCGTTATAGCCATTGGCCTGTTGGTCAAAAGAAAACACACGGTGAAAGTGATTACGGAAAATCTTCCAGAGTGGCACACACATCCATATTAAAAACAGCACCACCCAATCGAGGCTACGTAAACGGGCGCATCGCTTCCGGGACATGGCGTAAAAACAACCGACTGGAAGGCATGAGTAACAAGAATACCAATGAGCTAAGAAAGTTGTACCGCTCCTGGTCACAACCACCAGCCATGTATAATACCAGTGGTATTTCAGGTCGTTATTCTAAGGATGAAAGAGCCTTTAAGCTAACCTCTTCAGCAGAAGTTATGTCATTTGATGTTGCGGCCTCTTCGGCAAACCCGTTGATTAACCCGTGCTTTGTGATTCAGAACTGGGGAACCAAAAACGAAGCCATTATCAAATTGGATTCGTCCCCTGTCACTGGTGCAAAGCAAGGGATTGTCTACGGCACGAATGGGAATCCTTCAATGGTGATTTATCTTCCCATCACATCCGAAACGAACACCAACATTTCTATCCAGAAGGGAACCGCTCCAATATCAGATAAGCCATATCCGGAAAATGAAACACCCGTTACCTCAATAGGATCGGGTGGCGGCTTGTTCTTTTCACTTGGAGCACTGGTTGGACTGGCAATGTATAGAACGGTAAGCAATCGTATCTCAAATCCTGCACGATAATATCTTCAATTACCTTATCTTTCAGGCCAGCAACCTATCTGCTGCTGGCCTGAATTCTTATTTGAGGACTTAGGGAGTAAACAAGGAAATTATTGAGATCCGTTCACGTCAGATAGCGTAAAAACCAAATAAATGGTTCACCTTCACAGGGCAGTCACCGATCTGATGGAGGACCATTTTTGCATCTTCCGGACTATTGAAGCTTAATGGGATCTCCAGATTGTCTGTGAATGGGACTTCATTACCTTCATTGTCGTGAAAGTTAACGTGCCATCCACAGGTGTTTACATCGTGGACAATATTCGCATCAACAAGGACATGTGCCGCTAGTTTCCTACGGCATTCTGAGATTTCCATACCACACTCCATTACTGACAATCTCATTAATAAAAATAGTCCCGTTTCGTGATTTTTGCTAGCCGCTTACTCGTACTTAGAATATCAATTTCTTAAGCTCCGTTCTGTTTCGCAATCCGTTTTTTACATCGGATAACAATACTGATTTTTTCATCTTCGGATTTATTTACCCAATCAGCAATTTCTGATGAAGACCTAAAACAGCCTTTGCAAATCGCGCCTTCATCCAACTCGCACCGACCTGTGCACGGGGTAATGACACTTGTATTATTTCCTATAAACATGCCTGTTTGATCCGATCAATATAAATGAGTAAAGGAAATCTTATAAAACAATCGCTTTTCATAGCAAGCAAACATACCATTAGGAATAACGATCTTTCTCAAAGTGCGCAAACTTTATGACTCTCAAAGATATCCTTCGTATTCGCAATGTCCGTTACTACTTAATGTTTCGAAGCAGTTACTTTGCGCGCTTTTACTATCCGGTATTCACCTTACTCTATCTCGATTACGGTCTAACCCTTTCTCAGTTTGCCATGCTCAATGTCGTTTGGGCTGCCACCATTGTGCTTGCTGAAGTTCCATCAGGTGCATTTGCCGACACCTTGGGTCGCAAGAAGCTGGTAGTTCTATCTTCGATAGTTATGTTTATCGAAATAGCCATGATCGCCTTTGTTCCAACGGGTAATCCCACTTTGGTATTTTTCGTGTTTTTGATAAACCGGATATTAAGTGGACTAGCAATGGCTCTGGCCAGTGGCGCGGATGAGGCGCTGGCTTATGACACTTTAAAAGAGCAAGACAAAGAAGATTTATGGCCGCGTGTATTACAGATCCAGCTTCGCATCGCCTCTGGTGTGGGTATTTTTGTCACCTTAATCGGGGCCGCGATGTATGACGTGAACTTTATGGCGAACATATACCAAGCTCTTGGATTTCCAAAACCTGAAAGTACTCAAGAGATCATGCGCATCCCAGTGTATGCCACCTTGCTTGTCGCGTTGGTCGCTATTTACTCTGCTACAAACATGAGGGAAGAAAAAAGGGTTTTACCCAATAATAGCAGTAGGCTAGCAACCACAATAGCAAGCCTGAAACTGACAATGAACACAGGTAAATGGGTGCTTTCCACACCCTATGTACTTTTTATATTGCTCTACTACAGCTTGTTTGAGCACACATCCCGCATGTTTTTAACCATGAACAGTCAGTATTACACGGCCATTGACATCCCCGTTATCTACTTCGGACTTATAGGTGCAGGGATCAGTGTGTTAAAAATAATATTGGCAGGACAGAGTCGTAGATTAGCGGAAAGCATCGCACCAAGACGATTTATTTTTATCATGGGTTTAGCCAGCATGGCGACCTATTACTGGATCAGTCTGGGATGGTCAATTTACGGTGTATTACCCGCTCTGATCTTAATTTTCATCATTATGACGATGAATATTTTTATCAGTTACCACCTAAACAAAAAAACTGACTCACACAACAGAGCAACCGTACTCAGTTTCAAAGGGTTAATGTTTAATCTGGGATACGGCTCGATAGGTATCCTATACGCCTACTACTATAAATTGCTGTCTCAGAACTACACCGAGCAACAAGTTGAACAACACCTCGATTTTCTGGCCTCACTCTCTTCATTTTTCTACTATTTCTCGTTTTTGTTCATTTTGATAACTGCGATTTTCTATTTTAGAGACAAAAAGAAGGCGATATTTTAAGAGGGTATTGTGGGGTAGTGAGAGCACGAAAAGTATTCTCAAACATATCAACTAACGTCCAATATACACTCAAACAAAAAAGCCACGCACCAAGACATGGATTGTGCGTGGCAACCGGATTTTACGGTTAAAGGAACCTAGAAATTGTTAGATAATTTCTCTGGCCTTCTCTACTACGTTTTCAACAGTGAAGCCAAACATCTTGAATAGCTCACCTGCTGGTGCAGATTCACCGAAGGTTGTCATACCGATAATGCGACCGTCGAAACCTACGTACTTGTACCAGTAATCAGCAATACCTGCTTCGATAGCAACACGAGCTGTCACATCAGAAGGCAGTACAGATTCACGGTACTCAGCGTCTTGCGCATCAAATACGTCCGTTGCAGGCATAGATACGACGCGTACCTTCTTACCTTCAGCCGTTAGTACTGCTGCTGCCTCTACTGCTAGCTCAACTTCTGAACCTGTTGCGATGAAGATAAGCTCTGGCTTGCCATCACAATCTTTCAGGATGTAAGCACCTTTCGCAATGTTCGCTACCTGCTCTGCATCACGCTCTTGCTGTGCAAGGTTCTGACGAGAGAAAATAAGAGAAGTCGGGCCATCTTTACGCTCGATAGCGTATTTCCAGGCAACTGCTGATTCAACCTGGTCACATGGACGCCATGTACTCATATTTGGCGTCACACGTAGAGAAGCCATTTGCTCAACAGGCTGGTGCGTAGGACCATCTTCACCCAGACCGATAGAGTCGTGCGTGTAAACCTGAATGTTCTGAACTTTCATTAGCGCAGCCATACGCATTGCGTTACGAGCGTATTCCATAAACATTAGGAAGGTTGCACCGTAAGGAACAAAGCCACCGTGAAGCGCGATACCGTTCATGATAGCCGTCATACCGAACTCACGTACACCGTAGTGGATGTAGTTACCAGAGAAGTCTTCACGAGTCAGCGACTTAGAACCAGACCACATAGTCAGGTTAGAAGGTGCAAGGTCAGCAGAACCACCCATGAACTCTGGTAGCATAGCACCGAACGCTTCTAGAGCGTTCTGAGAGGCTTTACGTGATGCGATGTTTGCAGGGTTTGCCTGAAGGTCAGCGATGATGGCTGATGTCTTCTCTTCCCACTCAGCAGGTAGTTCACCGTTTACACGACGCTTGAATTCAGCTGCCAGCTCAGGGGAAGCGGCTGCGTATGCTTCAAACTTCGCATTCCAGTCTGCTTCTTTCGCTGCGCCTGCTTCTTTTGCATCCCATGCTTGAGCGATATCAGCCGGGATTTCAAATGGACCGTGTTCCCAACCAAGGAATTCACGTGCTGCTGCAATTTCTTCATGACCCAGAGGTGCACCGTGACAGTCGTGAGAGCCAGACTTGTCCGGAGAACCAAAACCGATGATAGTTTTAGTACAGATTAGTGTTGGACGAGGGTCTGCTTTCGCTGCAATGATAGCCGCATCAATTGCCGCTGCATCGTGACCGTCAACAGCAGGAATTACGTGCCAGCCGTAAGCTTCAAAACGCTTAGGTGTGTCGTCTGCAAACCAGCCTTCAACGTGACCATCGATAGAGATGCCGTTGTCATCCCAGAATGCGATTAGCTTACCAAGGCCCAGTGTACCTGCCAGAGAACATGCTTCGTGAGAAACACCTTCCATCAGACAGCCATCACCCATAAATGCATAGGTGTAGTGGTCTACGATTTCATGATCCTCTTTGTTGAACTGTTCTGCAAGAGAGCGTTCAGCCATCGCCATACCGACTGCGTTAGTAATACCCTGACCCAGTGGGCCTGTTGTTGTTTCGATACCTGGCGCATAGCCGTACTCTGGGTGACCCGGAGTTTTAGAGTGTAATTGACGGAAGTTCTTCAGGTCATCGATAGACAGCTCGTAACCAGTCAGGTGAAGCAGAGAGTAAATCAGCATTGAGCCGTGGCCGTTTGAAAGGATAAAGCGGTCGCGGTCAGCCCACTCTGGGTTTTGTGGGTTATGGTTCATGTGGCCACGCCAAAGTACTTCGGCGATATCAGCCATACCCATAGGTGCACCTGGGTGACCTGAGTTAGCTTGTTGAACACCATCCATGCTTAGTACACGGATTGCATTTGCAAGTTGTTTATGTTCCATATTAAAGCTTCTCCTCTATCATTGACTCTAACTTACCCTGATCGATAGCAAAGTTACGGATACCTTCAGCAAGTTTATCAACAGCCATGGCATCCTGATGATGTTCCCAGTTAAACTGCATTTCTGTCATAGGTGCGGGGCGTTCTTTCAATTCAGCCGCAGGCTTTAGTTTTGCTACCACCTCTCCCTCTGCTGCTTCAAGTTCAGCTAATAGTTGAGGAGCGATTGTCAGGCGATCACAGCCTGCAAGTTCAAGAATTTCACCAATGTTTCGGAAACTAGCACCCATTACGATTGTCTTGTAATCATGCTCTTTGTAGTAGTTGTAGATCTTGGTGACAGACAGTACACCTGGATCTTCAGCCGCTTCAAAATCACGGCCTTCTTTCGCCTTGTGCCAGTCCATGATTCGGCCAACGAAAGGAGATATAAGGAATGCACCTGCTTCAGCACATGCGCGAGCCTGAGCAAATGAAAATAGAAGAGTCAGGTTACAATTGATCCCTTCTTTTTCTAGGATCTCTGCTGCACGAATTCCCTGCCATGTAGAAGCTAACTTAATTAGAATTCGATCGTTGGAAATGCCTGCATCATTGTACATCGTCACAAGCTTACGTGCTTTCTCAACACTTGCTCCTGTGTCATAAGAAAGGCGTGCATCGACTTCAGTTGAAATGCGGCCGGGAATGGTTTTTAAGATCTCTTTACCAATGTTTACTGCAAGCATATCGCAGGCATCCTCAACCTGCTGAGCCTTATCTTCGCTGTTTGACTGAGCAAACAGAACTGCGCTATCAATAAGCGGTGCATACTCTTCAATCTGTGCTGCTTTAAGGATAAGCGAAGGGTTGGTGGTAGCGTCTTCTGGCTGGTACTTACGGATAGCATCAATTTCACCAGTATCTGCAACTACTGTGGTGATTTTACGAAGCTGAGTTAACTTGTTATCCATGTTTCATTCCTAATAAATCTAGATTTCGTTAAAAAGAAGCCCTCTTGCGGAGGGCTTAGATATTCGCTTGAATAGTAAGTAATTAATACTTCTTCAAGATCGACACTATTTCCGATTCTGATTCTGCTGCGATAATTGCATCAACATCGTCGTCATTCTGGAACAACTCTGATAACGCCATAATGGTTTGTATATGACTGTCAGAATCCATAGCTGCTAGTGTTATTGAAAAATAAACATCACCATTATCATCTGACTCCAGGTCTACACCGTTTTTGAAAACTGTTACCTGAAGACAAGCTTCATTCACGCCATCTTCAGGGCGGGCATGAGGCATCGCTATCTTTGGTGCAAGCACATAATATGCACCAATCTCTTTGTGTTTGGTTTTAATCGCTTCAAGGTAACTTGGTTCAACCTTGCCTTGTTTTAGCAGTTTTGAACAAGTGATATCCAATGCTGCATCAACACTTAAGCCTTTTTCCTCAGTGATAACGATACCGTTGTCACCAATCAATTTTAAAATGCTCATTGTACAATCCACCCTAGAATCAGACCTACTACACCAAAGTCAAAGTCAGCAAACGTTGTTGCCTCAAGACCTAAACCACCCAGTACAGGTAACAGAAGCATTGGCAGGAATGAGATGCACAGACCCTGCGTAAATGCACCGAGTACTGCGCCACGAAGTCCACCTGTCGCATTACCATAAACACCTGCTGCACCGCCAACGAAGAAGTGAGGAACAACTCCCGCTACGATAATGGTCCAGTCAAGTGCACCCTGAATACCCATTGCGACTAAACCAGCGGCAAATGAAGACAGGAAACCAATCAATACTGCATTCGGTGCTACCGGGAAAACCATAGGACAATCAAGGGCTGGTTTTGCACCTGGTACCAAAGTATCTGAAATCCCCTTAAATGCAGGAACAATTTCTGCGATAAGCATCTTCACACCCTGCAGAACGATATATACACCACCAGCAAATACTAACGATTGCATAAAAGTGAAGACAACCCAGTTTTGGCCACCAGAGACTGTTTCTACAAATTCACCGCCAGCAAAAATGGATGACAGCATAAAGAAAACCGCCATTGTTGTTGCTACTGCTACTGGTGTATCACGAAGGAACATCAAGCTCTTTGGTACATTCAAATCCTCTGTTGATTTTTCCGTGTTACCAAATTTGCTACCGATAAAGCCAGCAATAACATACGAGAACGTCGAGAAATGACCGATTGCCAGTTGATCTGTGCCCATTACCTTTTCAGTATATTTCTGGCCAATAGCTGGCATGATAACCATTAGAGCACCAACCAGGATTGAACCAGAAGCAACCAGTGCTGTACCTGTCATACCCGAAGTTGAGAGGATTACTGCCACCAACATCGACATAAACATAGTATGGTGACCGGTCAGGAATATATATTTTAATGGAGTAAATCTTGCTAAAAGGATATTAACGATAAAAGCAAAGAACATGATTAACGCCATTTCATAACCAAATGCTTCTTGTGCTAGAGCAACAATAGCTTCGTTATTTGGTATAACACCACTTACGCCAAATGCTTCGGTAAATACAACTGAGAAGTTATTTAAAGCTCCAACGAGCGCACCAGCACCAAAGCCTAAAATAAGGAAACCCATGACGGTTTTAATTGTTCCCTTAAGAACTTCAGATACATCTTTCTTTTGTGCAACCAGGCCTACAAATGCAATTAAACCGACCATTATCGCGGGCTCTTTTAGAAGCCCAAGCATAAATTGAAAAAAGCTTTCCATTATTATTTCCCCTTAAAGGTATTTTTCCAGTTCATTTTGAATTGCGTTCTTGTCAAAGATATTTGCAAGACCAATTACGTTTTCTTTACCTGCTGCAGTTAATTGCTTAGCTACATCATTAGCTGCCACCCAAATATCGGCATTACTTGACGCAGCTGAAGATAAATCCTCATGATCGACTTCCGCTTCAAAACCAATTTTCTTAGCAACTTCTTTAACGGCCATCTCCATCATTAAAGAGGTACCAAGACCATTACCGCAAACTACCATTATCTTTTTCATATACGCTTTCTCTATAGGGTAAATACTTTGAAATATTTCTATCTCGTTATTGAGTGAGTAAATAATATATAAAAAAGCGATCATAAATACGGATCCAGATCACAAGATCAAACTGACCTTGTGACATATATCACATTTAATACAAAAAAAATGGCTAACCCAAAATTGAGGGTTAGCCATAGAGGTTTTGTAGTTAAACTTTAAATTCGTACTCTGAATTCAGCAAAAAATACCTAGAAAATAAAATTTACTTATAGCCTAAACTCTACTTTCTCCGTCTCCATAATCAGTTAACATCTTCCTAAGCATACTATTAACATCTCTAGTTTTCTTATTTCTTTTAGTTAGCTCACTCAATGATGTAGGAAGCTCTAAAGGTTTATTAACTTCAATCGTTTCTTGATTTAGTTCAGAACTATATATTAAACCCTGCACAACGGATAACAGTAATCTAATTTCTTCTCCGTCAAGATTAGTTAAAACCACAATATTCTCTGACTCGATCTTATTTATCGTAAGAATGCCATATTGTTCAGTTTCAACTTTTTGACCAATTAATAAAGACTGAGGAGGAACAGATCGATCCGTTAACTGCCCACTACGTAGTTTTGCTGCAGTTATAGATCGAATGTTTCCTGTATTCTCAAACGCAACAATAACTGTATAGGTATTATAGTATTCAATAACAGAGACATAACCATGCTTCTTGGTTTCAAATCTTGTACCAATTTGCATATCATGAGGAGCTTCTAGCTTTTTAACTAGCATCCGACATCCATAAAATAAAAAATAAAACAAATATAAACCGGAGGAGTATACACTGAACATCGTTCAAAATAAATACTGTGTTGAATAGTGTAACCGCTTATTGAACGTTCGATATTAATATTGGCTATAGAATGACTCACACAAGGAGACGACAGCTAAATAGATAGTGGAACATTCACAAGAAAGGTATCAGGGGAGGCGCCGATACCTTTGGCGCAAGTTAAATGACTAACGGACTGACACTACAAAAAGATCGACATCTACAGCTTTCATCAAATCAGCTGCGGTGGAGAACAATGAATGCCAAAAGTCGTGGTGATGAAAGCAGACAACCAGATCCACACCTTCATCTTTAACCGCTTTTTCTATGCGTTCACTAATACTGTCATCCCCAACTAAAATATTTTTAATTGGGTAATCAGCAACCTCTTTATGAGCTTCTAGCTTTTCAGCGTGATCAACACCGTAAACTTCATCTGCACTCATAAAGGACAGATCAGCACCCGTTGCTTTAGCAAGCAATACTGCTTTGTCTAACAACAACTTAGAATCCTCTGAAGGATCCATTGCAACTAATATATGTTTGTAACTCATAGTATTACCTCCATGCATTGTGGTTGCACTATAAGTATAGCCTGCAGCAGTACCGCTGATTGACTTACGATTGAGATTAGATAGGTTATTGAACCGCTATAATGAAGATCCTCAACGGAGTATCTGTCGCTAAAAAATAGCCTCCCAATTCTTTAGTTCCAGAATACTCCGTCGAGGAAATACTTTTTGAAGAATAAAAAAGCCACGCAATCAAACACGGGGATTTATGCGTGGCTACCGGAATCGTACCGTGAATAGGAGCGAACCTTTGTTGTTATAGTGATACTACCCAGCCTAAAATCAGACCTACTACACCAAAGTCAAAGTCAGCAAACGTTGTCGCCTCAAGACCTAAACCACCCAGTACAGGTAACAGAAGCATTGGCAGGAATGAGATGCACAGACCCTGCGTAAATGCACCGAGTACTGCGCCACGAAGTCCACCTGTCGCATTACCATAAACACCTGCTGCACCGCCAACGAAGAAGTGAGGAACAACTCCCGCTACGATAATGGTCCAGTCAAGTGCACCCTGAATACCCATTGCGACTAAACCAGCGGCAAATGAAGACAGGAAACCAATCAATACTGCATTCGGTGCTACCGGGAAAACCATAGGACAATCAAGGGCTGGTTTTGCACCTGGTACCAAAGTATCTGAAATCCCCTTAAATGCAGGAACAATTTCTGCGATAAGCATCTTCACACCCTGCAGAACGATATATACACCACCAGCAAATACTAACGATTGCATAAAAGTGAAGACAACCCAGTTTTGGCCACCAGAGACTGTTTCTACAAATTCACCGCCAGCAAAAATGGATGACAGCATAAAGAAAACCGCCATTGTTGTTGCTACTGCTACTGGTGTATCACGAAGGAACATCAAGCTCTTTGGTACATTCAAATCCTCTGTTGATTTTTCCGTGTTACCAAATTTGCTACCGATAAAGCCAGCAATAACATACGAGAACGTCGAGAAATGACCGATTGCCAGTTGATCTGTGCCCATTACCTTTTCAGTATATTTCTGGCCAATAGCTGGCATGATAACCATTAGAGCACCAACCAGGATTGAACCAGAAGCAACCAGTGCTGTACCTGTCATACCCGAAGTTGAGAGGATTACTGCCACCAACATCGACATAAACATAGTATGGTGACCGGTCAGGAATATATATTTTAATGGAGTAAATCTTGCTAAAAGGATATTAACGATAAAAGCAAAGAACATGATTAACGCCATTTCATAACCAAATGCTTCTTGTGCTAGAGCAACAATAGCTTCGTTATTTGGTATAACACCACTTACGCCAAATGCTTCGGTAAATACAACTGAGAAGTTATTTAAAGCTCCAACGAGCGCACCAGCACCAAAGCCTAAAATAAGGAAACCCATGACGGTTTTAATTGTTCCCTTAAGAACTTCAGATACATCTTTCTTTTGTGCAACCAGGCCTACAAATGCAATTAAACCGACCATTATCGCGGGCTCTTTTAGAAGCCCAAGCATAAATTGAAAAAAGCTTTCCATTATTATTTCCCCTTAAAGGTATTTTTCCAGTTCATTTTGAATTGCGTTCTTGTCAAAGATATTTGCAAGACCAATTACGTTTTCTTTACCTGCTGCAGTTAATTGCTTAGCTACATCATTAGCTGCCACCCAAATATCGGCATTACTTGACGCAGCTGAAGATAAATCCTCATGATCGACTTCCGCTTCAAAACCAATTTTCTTAGCAACTTCTTTAACGGCCATCTCCATCATTAAAGAGGTACCAAGACCATTACCGCAAACTACCATTATCTTTTTCATATAGACTTTCTCTGTAGTGTAATTAGTTGAGACATCTCTATCTCGCTATTGCATGATTGCATGGTATATAAAATAAGCATGATTTTAAGAGATACAAGTCACAAGCCCAGATTGATTTCGTGAAGCAAATCACACTAAAGGATCAAAGATCCACTTTTTAAACGAATAGAGGAAAAGGACGATAAATAAAATTACTTATCGCCTTATGAGTTTAAGTTGATATTGAGTGTTTTGATACGAGAGGTGTTTAAGACCGGAAAAGAAAGAATCTAATAATTACTTACCATAATCGTTTAACATTTTTCTTAGTAAGCTATTAACATCTCTTGTTTTCTTATTTCTTTTAGTTAATGCACTCAATGAGGTAGGTAATTCCGGAGAGGTTTTATCTTCATCTACTTGTTCTGAGGATTCAGTTTTATCTATTAACTTCTGGACGGTAGCTAATAAAAGTCTTACTTCTTCACCATATTCATTCTCTAGTACAACAATATTCTCTGATTCTACTTTTATAATTGTCAAAGCACCATGTTTATCGGAATCTACTTTCTGACCAATTAATAAAGACTGTGGTGGTACAGATCGATCAGTTAATTGTCCACTACGAAGTTTGGCTGCTGTAATAGAACGAATATTTCCTGTATTTTCAAATGCTACGATAACAGTATGTGTGTTGTAATATTCAATTACCGTTACGTAACCATGCCTCTTGGTATTAAATTTTGTACCAATTTGCATATCATGGGGGGGATCCATTTTTTTGATTAACATCTAATATCCGTAATACACCGCGTGGAAATACATCCTCCTAAGTATACACCCAAGGCATTCCAATACAAACTACTTACACGAGCACTATACATGCATGAACGTAAGTTGCGATTGAAATCAGGGGTACCAACACCCTTACATACAACTCCTTTCCCATTCAAACATTCACCTCGTTATATGCAAAAACTAGTAAACTATTTTAGAATATACTAATATTCATTATCTTTACTCAAATGGCACCTACTGATCATGGATATGCAACTACTCATTTTTTTAGCCGCTATCATCTTATTTATCGCTTATAAAAAGTATCGCTCTAATCAAGTTGTATCTGCTCTTTCCGAGCTCAATGCTGATGAACTTCAGTTACTTGATGTGAGAAGCGAAGCGGAGTTTGCAGGCTTTAACGCCCCAGAAAGCCTGAACATACCGGTACAAGCTTTGATGGCTGGAAATACAAAAGGGTTAGACAACTCGAAAACGATTCTCGTCTATTGCGCGTCAGGAATGCGCTCGGCACCTGCCGCTACCTGGCTGAAAAAGCAGGGATACAATGTGATTAACGCGGGTACCGTGGGGAATGTCATTCAAAGTATTAAGCTGTAGAGTCGTATCTACTAAGTAAGGTAAGTGCCTTAAACACTTACCTGTCCATTAACGTTCACCCTGAACTTCAAAGTCATCATGAACCAATCGGGCATGGCCATCATCCTCAACCACCCAATGCTCTCTATGAACCACTCCAAATGCGCTATTCATCGTCCATTTCGAAGTCAGAATATACCCGTCTTCTCCACAAGGTTCCCAGTTAACATCTGTATATGCTACATCCTTAAACCCTTTGTCCATAATATCTTGCCAGAATGCCTGAATTGCAGCTCTACCTTCAAATGTACCAAATGGTCGAGCATGCATTGTGCAGCCATGAGAATACTGGTCTGCACACCCTTTAGCATCCTGTGCGTTAAACGCCTTTTGCCACGCCCCAATACCCTGTTTACAAGCAGCTAATACATCTTGATCGAACATTATTTTCTCCTAATTTGATGCCCTAACGATTCGAAGAGCAGAATACCCATATCAATCAAGCTGAAAAACAGAGATAATAAAAATTACTGTTTGAATTAATAGAACAACCGATGAATAAACTAAGACAGATGTCAATCTTTGCTCATATCGTTGAAGAAGGTTCCGTTTCGGCTGCTGCTTCCAAACTCGATCTCTCTAAGTCTGTGGTAAGTCAGCACCTTAAGGCTCTTGAAACTGAACTGGGTGTAACACTGATTAAAAGAACGACAAGAAGGCAAAAACTCACTTCAACAGGGGAAGCCTTTTATCAGAGCTGCAAAAACATCAACATCATTGCACACTCAGCATGGGAAAGTGCCCAGGAATCTCTGGTTGAGCCTCAGGGGCGATTGCGTATTACAGCACCAAACGCACTAATGGATATACTCGTCGCACCGGTTGTAGCTGACCTGATGAAGCGTTACCCAAAATTGAAACCAGAGCTTATAAGTGATGATCAACCACTAAATCTTATGAAGCATGATGTTGATCTTGCTGTTCGGGTCGGTACCTCAGAAGACAGTAACCTTAAGCAAAAACGAATTGGTGAGTTCCGGGATGTGTTCTGCAGTACCCTGGAAGTAAAGAAAAAAGGCATAAACGACGTACCCTATATCGCTAATCATTGGCAAGGAAAGTACGTTCAGCATAGCTTTACGTCAGCAAACGGTGAGTCATTAGTTTATGAGAAAGAAGCAGACTGTATCACTAACTCATTTCACAGTTGCCTGGCATTGATTCAATCAGGTGCAGGCGGTGGCATCATTCCAGACTTTTATTTCTCTCAGCTCAATACAGAGCTTGTGCCACTACTACCGGATATGGAGCTATCCAAAAACACGGTTTATGCTTTAAACCCATTCAGTGAAAGCACTCCCTTATCAGTAAAGCTATGTATCACCGCCCTCGAAGAACGATTAAAAAGCCGTTTGGAGTAACCATATCGGTCCACTCCCGTTTATACAGAGTTATCTTGAGAGTTCACGGTCAACTCTGTATAACCTGTTGTGCTATCAAAACTACGAGAGAATCGAAGGGATAGATAGATATGAACAATCAGTTCAGCAGTCGTATCGACAATACTCCCTTCTAGTAAGTGCCCGCCAACCACAACACCATCACTGTCTGATACCGAAACGTGAATATGCTGATGTTCTGGCGTTAAAGTCCCCATTACAGATACGATCTCTAATGGTTCTTCCAGTAGCAATGTTTTTTGTGCTCCCGCTAAGCGAAGGTTTACAGAAGACAAACAGCCAACACACGAAGCAATACTACCAGCCTTGATATCATGTTCAGCCACAAGTTGTGCGATTGCTCTTTTTAAATCCGAACCTCGGGTTAACCTAATTACAATGGGAGATATCATTGATTAATTCCGCGTAAAGTACAGCATTGAGTAGACGAATCGTTTTTAAAAGCCACGACGTTTCCAAAACTCGCCTTCATCTCTGGCATAAACATCAAAAGTCTTGTCCGCGATGATTCGGTTATCTAGCTCAACCGTCATTCGCCACTTCCCTACTTTGTTATCGATTGGCTCCCAGATTGTATCCCCAAGATAGAAGTCCCAGTCATTGTTTCCGACATGTTCTTCACCATCAAAAGGATCTAACACTTCTCCATCGGGAGATGTGATATTGGGGTGATAGATACAGTAGCGAATCTTCTTCCCTTTCGCTTTTTTGATATTAACAATAAAACCAAACTCAATATCTATCTCCGCAGGTACCTGAGTGGTGAACTCCTGAACCTTGGGCAGTTGTTTAGACTTGGCATCCCAGGTAGAAAATATGCCATAAGAAGTAATTTCAATAATGGGAGAGCGTTTGGCCATGGTGTTTTATGTTCTATTTGGAAATAATTAGACGCGGCAGTGTAACACTACTGAGCAACAAGCTGAAATGTGTAAACGCTATGTCAGGCAGTATCTTATTTGCGCTGATACTGATTTGCCTTTTTATTGTTAAGGTGCAAGTATTCACCAGTTCAATAAATAGATATATGGAAATAACAAATGCGAATACTACTGCTCGCGCTCACTGTGTTTATCGTTATCGGATGTAGCGATAATAGCTCAGTGGATAATGTTCCTATCAGTGACTCAATGGGTAAGAAAGCCTACTCGTTTGAGAACTCTGTGAAGATGCTAAACGATGGCAAATACACCATTGTGATTGCTATGTCTGGCGGAGGAACAAGAGCAGCAGCATTGTCATACGGGGTATTACAAGCTTTACAAAAGCAAGCTCACCCTTTGTTACAGCAAAGCAATTTACTCAACGAAGTGGACGTTATGAGTGCTGTATCAGGAGGAAGTTTCACAGCCGCATACTACGGTTTGTATGGTGATCGTATCTTTTCAGACTATGAAGAGAGATTTCTTTACCATGATGTCGGAGGAGATTTAACAACCCGTTTTTTTAATCCGTTGTCATGGTTTTCGAATCAAGGGTTAACTGAAAAAGCCATCGGTTATTATCAGAAACAACTATTCGGAGATGCTACCTTTGCAGATTTTCAGCGAGAAGGCAGTCCACTGATCATCTTGAACGCCTCCGATCTTGGCAATGGTGTCCGCTTTTCATTCCTTCAGGAGTATTTTGACTTCGTATGCTCTGACCTACTAGATTATCCCGTCGCTAACGCTGTTACTGCGTCCTCTGCTGTTCCGGTATTATTCAGTCCTGTTGTACTAAAAAACTACGATACTTGTGAGATTGATGATAGTTTCCTGATGCGTGATTTAGACGCGCTACCTCCAATCACACGCGATACGCTAAAAGGATTGTCCAGCTACGGAAAAAAAGACAAGCGCAGATATATTCATTTAGTAGACGGCGGAATTACAGACAACCTAGGACTACTATCACTTTATGATATCGCTGACTTAGGTAATGGACGCATGGAGTTCTTAGAACAGACAAAAGAACAGATCCTTCCTCATTATGTGATTATTTCCATCGACGCTTCTGCTAAGCCAGAAACCGATCTTGAAAGCTCACCCGTTCCACCTGGGATTTCAGAAACAATTTCAGCTATGACAGACGTACAGCTTCATCGATTCAATGCAACGACATACGGGCTAATTGAAAAATGGCGAGAAGACTACACAGCCATGACGTCAAAGATGATGGGCGCAAGTGTAGAGACGTATCTCATCAACATTAACCTTTCAGAACTTGCCATTGATAACGAAGATAAACACCGCTTCTTAAACGATATCCCAACCAGCTTTTCCTTAGAGAAAGAACAAGTGGATGCGCTGATTAAAGAAGGAAGCTCTCAATTGCAAAACCACCCGGACTACATAAGGTTTTTAAGCAACATATCTGAACAAGCTGAGTTTCATCCAAAAAAAGAAATTCACTAAAACATAAAGCTATTCCTTGTTTTTTTAGAAAGCCGGACAGCTTTTAACTTGAATCTATTAACCCAAAAGTCGGTGCCAGTTAACACGTATTTTTGTATCCAATTTACGTAGATTTGTGCACTGACTACCCACCTTTTTCTGACTAATATTTCCCCGAACCAACGAACAGTTAAGTATCGTTTTCCATAAAAAAGGGTGAATCAGTCATGGATACAATCCACTACTCAAACATCTCGGATTTCAACAAGGCGTTGGGCTTGCGAGATCCTGAGTATCTGCCCCGCTACCCTCTTGGAATCAACATAATTTACACCGCAAGAATAACAGTCCAAGTGGACACCCTATCAAAGAGGTAACGTATGAATACGCAAAGAATAACTTTTAAATCATTTGGCGTAGATTTAGTTGGTGACTTATATCTTCCAAATGATTTTGATGAAAACAAAAAATACAAAGCTATTGTTAGTGCTAGTCCATTTCCTCAAGTAAAGGAGCAAATTCCAGCAACTTATGGACCTGAAATGGCAAAAAGAGGATTCGTGTTCTTGGGGTTTGATTATCTGGGAATGGGAGATTCTCCAGCGCTACCAGGTGAGTTCAAAAAATCCAGATACATGTTTAGATTGATCGAGAATACTTGGGATGCCGTTTCATACCTGGGAACACTTCCTTTTGTAGAAGAAATATACGGATTAGGGGTATGTCAGGGTGGGTCAATTATTGCTTCAGCAGCTGTCACTGACCATAGAATTAAGAAAATTGCTATGGTTTCAGGAATGATGGCAGCAGACGCTTTCCAATGGACAAATAAAGAAATGGCGCACCAAGTAATTGCTGCAGCTAACGCATCTGCGCAAAAAATGTATGAGACAGGTGAGCCTGATTATGTCACGCCTTTCGGCCTGAACGATGAGCAATCAAAAGAAGAATTTGTTGGCGCAGCAGATTACCCAGAGATGGCTGAAGAAACGTATAGCTATTATGGAAGAGATGGATTCAGAGGTCCGAAAGCGGTTAAGAACTTCTCCAATACGCATATTGGGGATCAGCCGATGCAATCTCTCTTCTCTATTTGTGAGCACTATGCAGATAAAATTGTGCAGCCATCTTTAGTTATCTACAGTAAAACTGCAATGACCGCTGTTTGCTCAACGGCATTTATTGAGAAGCTGACAAATAAAAATGAAGAACTCGCGTTAGAAGAATTTAGTCATGTCGATTTCTATTACAAGCCAGATGTGGTAAAAGTCGCAACTGATGCAGCCGCAGAGTTCTTCAATAAGTAATCTTTTATAACGAACCTAAGAGTTTTGATTTTAAGGAGTCAAAACTCTTCTTAATACTTAATTCCAATCAGAAAAATGGTTAACCAAATAGTCTATTGCTAACCGTGCACGCAATGGCAAAAATCGTTGATTCTGATATACGATCCAACTACTGCTACCTTTGCCCCAGAACTCTTGCAATATCGGAATAAGAGAACCAGAGTCTAAACCTTTCGCCAGACTACTTCTGGGCATATAAGCGATTCCCAACCCTTGTTCGCACGCTGAGACAACAGCATTTGAATTATTACTTCTCCAACGACCGTGGACACGAGTGCTGATAGAATTTCCACCGTTTTCGAAGAGCCAGTGATCATTATTGGCAACAATACAGCTATGTTGTTTAAGTTGGCTTGGGTGGGTCGGTTCACCACAACGCGTTAAGTAATCCAGGCTGGCTACGGCTGCCATAGGCCGATCAACAAGCTTTCTTGCGACCAACCCCGAATCTTTTAACGCTCCGTAACGAATAGCAAAGTCGATACCATCTTCTATAAAGTTAACCATACGAGAGTTAAAATCCATCTCTATGGTAAGTTCGGGATACAATTTCGCAAACGCCATTAAAGCGGGAGCGACATGTTCTTCGGCGAATGCACCAGCCGCACTGACACGTAATGTGCCGCTTAGAGTAACTTGTTGAGTACTCAGCCCCTCGTTTGCTTGTTGCAGCCCAGCCACCAACTCTCTGCACTGTTGATAGTAGAGCTGACCAGCATCTGTTAAGTTTACCAGCCGGGTTGAGCGGGCTAACAAGGCCACACCTAATCGTTCTTCTAATCTGGACACCTGACGGCTAACGTGACTGGTACTGCATCCCAACTGTTTAGACGCAGCAGAAAAACCATGACTTTCTGCCACAGCCACAAACTCAATGATCCCATCGAAACTGTTCATAAATCCCATCTTTGCTAATTAGCAATAATGTTTTACCAATTTACCGTATTATCAGCTATATAGTTTTGAATTAGTATCTTTTTCGAAGTCAAACATTCAAGGAAACCACGATGAAAAAGATCCTAATCCCTGTAACAAACCACGCAACATTGGGCGAAACTGATCAGGCAAACGGCACTTACTCTCCAGAGATCACGCATGTAATCCATGAGATCAAAGAAGCGGGGTTTGACTATGAAATCGCCTCAATTGAAGGTGGAAAAGCACCGCTTTATGGTACTGATATAGAAGGTGATGAGGTTAACAACACGGTGCTAACTGGCGATGACTTTCAAAATCGCATCAAGAACACTATTCCTGTGTCTCAAATTAATATTGATGAGTATGACGCGGTATTCTATCCAGGAGGTTTTGGACTTCTATCTGACCTTGCAGCAAACGCGAGCTTCGCTAAGTTAGCGGCAAAGCATTATGAAGAAGGTGGTGTTATAGCGGCCGTATGTCACGGTCCAGCAGCATTACTTCCAATTACATTAAGTAGCGGTGAAAGTTTACTTGCTTCTAAGTCAGTGACGGGATTTACACGTGAGGAAGAGATCGACTTTGGAACAATTAATGACATTCCTTTCCTATTAGAAGAATCACTGGCAAGAAAGGCAGCTCGTTTTAACAAAGTACAACCTTGGCAAGAGCTGGTTATTGTTGATGACAGGGTAGTTACAGGTCAGAACCCTACAAGTGCCCATGGTGTTGGCAAAGCGCTCGTTACTTTGTTGTCATAAACAGAAGAAGCAATCCGCGGAATAAGCTAAGTGCTTATATTATATTGTTTTCTAAAAAGGGTTTGCTAAAAAGAAGGCGGTCAGGGGAGTTAAGTATGACCGCCGAAAAAGGCAGCGCCCGTGCTCTTCACTTGAGCGCTATACCAACTGCGTATTGCTACTAAGTTTCTGAGAGAAAAAGTTCAATAGTACTGGCGTGTGCGCGAGGCTCGGTTGCCCCGGCAAGTAAAAAGCTGGCCCCTAGTTGCTTAAGCTTTTTCTGATAAGCCTTGTCGACGTCATGAAGAATGTCGCCCATATCTTCCGGAGCCCGAGCTTCGATATTCACGATAGTTTTATCTAGCTTAATTTGCCCCTGTGGTGAACCAAGTAGAAAAGCGCTATGCCAGGATGGTTCGCTATATGTGTATCGACGACAAAAAACCCGGCTACCGACAGTGACAAACAGAATCGTGATAAAGCGATGAGTAAAACCAGCCCGCACTTCATGTACAAATGATTCCTCAACAAGCTTGGCCATGAGTCTTTGAGTGGTCGGGTGCGGTTTAGGCTTACGCATAGCGACTCGTATTGGTTTAACTGCTTGTGTAACGACCAACTTCGGTGTTTCAACCATCAGGTTAAGGATATTCAGGTTTTTCATAGGAAGTATCTCAATAAGTTACCAAGGAAATGGCCCTGACGAGCCATTCACAATACAGAAAACGTAACGACCGCTTAATTTAAAGTAAGCGATGGTTGCGTCTATCACCTGGTCGACATATTGATCTTTATCGTACAAATCAACATGGCCAGCCCCTTTAATGGATACGCGCTTTTTCGGGCCTTTTTTCGCCCAATGGAACAACCATGAGAATACTTTAGTCGTGGCTTTTGAACCGTAGATGGTTACCGTCGGTGTAGTGAGAAAACGAGCTATCGCACGCGCACTGTGTCTTGCATTGTCTTCCACAAAAAACTCAGGTGTTTTATGTGTGTAGGTCGGATAAGTCTCCGCTCCTGCGCGCGCTGTCATGTAATAATCGTAACCTTGGCGTTGGTCTTCTATCTTGGAGTTTTTAGCTGTGCCATCGTCCATGCCCAGAGCATCAAACGGGATAGCTTTACCGGATTCGTAGAATTCTTGACGAACCACATTCGCTTTTTCAAACATCGCCTCGGCTTTCTTTTTACCATTGGCCGTAAAATGCACCATGGTGTTGACCAACATACCTGCGACGAGTGAGATTTTCTTAAGACGCTTGTCAGTAAGCGCGGCATAAGCCATGTGGGAACCACCAGCACAGATGCCGACGCCAAACAGACGCTCACGGTCAACAAAGCTTTGCATACTCAAAAAGCTAACCGCGTCATGAATACCTTCAATCTTAGAGGGTGCATATTCATAATTTCGGATCTGACCTTCACTTTCACCGTACCCTTGGTGATCAAAGCTCAATGCAATGTACCCTTGCTTAGCAAACTTGCGTCCATAGACCGCACAAGTTTGCTCCTTTACTTGGTTGAATGCACCTGTCAGCACAATGGTTGGATAGGTTTTAGATGGATCAAAGCCTTCAGGAACAAACAACAATCCTGCCAGAGTTAAGTCTCCTCCCATGGTCCTCGATATAAAGCTAACTTTGTTCTCACCTGGAGAAAGGTTTTCTATTTTCTGTGCACAGTTTGTGTTCATTACATACACCTCAAAAGCTGTTCTATTTGGTTACTGTCAAAGCTCACTCTCGTTTCGCTTTGACAGACACATAATAAAAAACACACTTGGGTGAATCACTGCACAAATCTGCGTAATTTGGATACAAATTTACGATACTGCTTTTTAACTCAAGAGCTTTAGAGGATAAAAATACTTTGAGTAACCAGAAAAATGGTCAGTGACCTGTAAGCAACTTACATTAACAGAGGTATGGGCACTCTAACTATCATATCAGTGCAATTAATCCCCCCTTGCATCTTTAAAACATCACACTGCAAAACATCGCTTTCTAAAACATTTTTGGACATTTTCGAGTCACGACCACAGGCTTGTTTCTACCCTTAGGATAAGTTTTAGTACTGTAAAATGCAGTACTACGCCCTTTCCTGAGATACCGCACGTCAACGAAAATGGACAAAATGCTTCACTTTTTTACAGTTCTAGTCCAGCTTTTGGTGGGCATAATTATGCAGAACAAAAGAGTGATTCGCTCAGAAAAAGATATGCAATGAAAAGAATAACGCATTTTTACTTCCATGTTAGTACTATTTCCCAACGATATTTTTGAGTTAATAAATACCGAATGATGTCATTTACTTTTCTATCCTTTTTCCAGCTGAAATAAATCCTTTAATATAGTCAATTTGCTGGTAACCGCCAATCTCTTCAACCATCTAGTCAGGCAATACAGCGACTCCTCGGCCTGCAGCTACAAGTTGAAGAATGAAGCTTTTTGTTTCAACCTTGTATATCGACGTGGTTCTCACCGAGATGGAGCTAAAAAACGTGAGAATATATCTTTCCTTTAGCGCAATCACTGCCTTCCCTCAATTCAACCCGGCTCTTTTACACTCTTTCTCTGGAGACTTAGGAAAGGAGAAACTGCACTAATATCGAATGGGGAGTTCGAATCAAACACATTATTGCTACTAAGTCCGTGTCCATAAGATGAAAGAGACTAACGATGAAACAAGCAATTATCAGCGCATCTATTCTTGGTGCTATTAGCTTCTGCAGTTTTGCTGATGAAAGTCAGGAGATTCAAGATATGTCTGATCCGCTCGCAGTTTACACTCAGGTTGGAGCGGGGATCACCGACCTAGGTATTAACTTGAAGATTGGTCAAACATTCGATACAGGTGTCGAAACCACCATGGGTATGAATGTGTTCGAAATCAAAGGTGCCATGGGGGATACCTTAGGTTTTAGAGAACGAGCAACAGACAGTATCGATTATCTGCGTTTTCGTCGCTTTAACGTTGATCTGACTAACGGCTTAGGTGGTCAGCTGGATGTTAATTATAACTTTGATAATGAAGCAGGTAGCCTGTCTTATAGCGTAATTCAAGCTTTGCCAGCATTGGGCGCTTTGCAGCTATACCCACTTGCAGGATTAGGTGCGGCTTTTGGAAACAATGTTGAAGGAGACAATGGTGAAGTCATCAGCGGATATACTGTTCCTGGTACATTCAGCGTTGTCGGTGCGTACACCAAATTTACAGTGACTGATAAAATCTGGCTTAACTATAACCCAATGTGGATGAGCACGATTTCAGGTTCTGATACCTATAAGGCTCAGGGCTTTAGTGGTCACTCATCCATCTTTGCACATGAAGTTGCCGCGTCATACCAGATTAATCCCAGATTTAATGTTCGTTATTTTAGTAACTGGTCTGAATACACCAGTTTCAGAGATGGTGAACACCGTATCGAGTTTAACTACCAAATCTAGTGACTCGTTGTGTGTTCTAATCGTAAGTAAATTAAAGCCCGCTAATGCGGGTTTTATTGTACTTATCAGGTATCGTAATGAAGAGCGCTAGGTTAACAGCAGCGTATTAATTAGCAATCTATACCTCAGTCATAGGGGGATCTAGCTCTATAGGTAAAGTGTTCGTCCTCATGACTGATATTAAAGCCCAAATTTTCATAGAATCTACCAATGGTCTCACTCTTCAAATGTAATAGCTTAACGGGCAATCCCTCATTGTCCGCTTGTTGGAGTCGTTCACGTAGCACCTGATGACCTATTCCCTGTCCCTGTGATTTCTTTTGGATATAAAACCTGCCAAAGTAGAAGTGGTCATGGTGCTTTTCAAACAGATAGCACCCAATTGGTCTCATGTGCCGTTCGACAATCATCGGCCTGGCCTCCTTCCATTCTTGCATGTGGATCTTATGTTGAAGTGACTCATCCCAGCCGAATGTTTGTTCAATCGCGCTTCTCATCGTGGAGACTTTTAATTGATACAAGAAATCAAAATCGCTTTCGGTTGCGGCTCGATAAGTCAGGGGCATTGATCGGTTTTCGTATTGATTTTTGAGCATTGAATCTTTCTACTCGTTGACTGCAGACAACAAAAAGATCCCCGCAAATGAAAATGCGGGGATTGCTATAAGTGGCAAGGTAGCTAAAACACTATTCTCTCGTTGGTACGTAATCGACTGGCGCACCTAGAGGAATAAATGGTTCTTCCTGAGCTGATTTTTGGAAGTCGGTCAAGATCTTGGCAACGTGCGCCATCACCCATGAGTGGATGTGAGGGTAGTTGTAAGCCTTCTCTTCTTTTGGGTCTACATCCAGATTAATGACGTGTGGTGTCGCGAGCCGCTGCGGTGCTTCGTGCATGTTCATCTGTTTAACAAATGCAACTTTAAAGTTTTGCCATTTAACACCGTAAATGGTTTCTCCCATCCAGTATGGGAATCCCTCGCGGAACGACTTCTCTGAACGGCCTTCAAAGAACTCACGCTGATCAATGCCATCTATGATTCGATCCGTAGGGACTTCTGCACCCGCCCATTTTAGTAGGGTTGGGAAAATATCCACGATATGAACGATTTCATTACTTTCTAACCCGGCAGGAACCACTCCTGGATACTGCATTAAGAACGGCGTTCTCAGATTACCTTCAGAACCAGAGAAATAAGATCCGGTAAAGCGGCCAGCATCACCGCGCCATGGCTCCATGTATTCAGGGCCATTTTCACCTGCGAAGATAATGATGGTTTTATCGGTTTGCCCCAGATCTTCAACCATCTGAACCAGCTTTTCTACATCATGGTCAAGTTGTAACAATGCGTCTGCATTGTCTCCACGGCCAGATTTACCTTTAAACTCATCACGAGGGATCACTGGCATATGCATGAGAGTATGGTTGAAGTATAAGAAGAAGGGTTTTTCATCTTCTACCGCTTGAGTCATAAAGCGTTGGCTGCGCTCCAGAAACTCTAGGTCCAGATCAACTTTCACATCAACGGTTAACTGGTTTAGGCGCGTTGGCTCTTTTTGTCCTTTGACTGACTCATACATGTACGAGACTGGATCACGCTCTGGGTCATACCAGGGATCATCCGCCCAAAAAGCTTCTTCATACGAGTGTTTTGGACCATACCATTCATCGAAACCATGATCGGTTGGGTAACGTCCTTCAGATGCTCCAATGTGCCATTTACCCTGAATCGACGTAGCATATCCAGCATCAGAGAGGAGCTCACCCATCGTCTTTTCCCACTGCACTAGCCCGCCGTCACTGCCGGCAAGTGCCACCGTGTGGTTGCCAGAACGAATAGAGTATCGGCCTGTCATTAGTGCAGAACGTGATGGTGTGCACTGGGACTCTGGCGCAAAGTTCCATAGTTTCACACCATTCTCACCAATCTGATCGATATTTGGTGTCATGGCCCCACGTGTTAAACCGCCATCGTAACTGCTTAGATCGCCAAAACCTAAGTTATCGATATTTACATAAACGATGTTTGGTTGAGATTGAGGGGCATTGATAGAGGCTGAAGAGGTCGCCGCTTTAACACCAAACGAAGCCGACGTCGTTAAAACGGTTGCCAGGACACTGAGTTTTAACCCTGTGCCAGTGATAGTAAAGTTATTCATTATGAACCTTTGAGATAGAGCTTGGTTATATAAAGACCTTCCTGCTTGCTACAACCAGAACTCAGCTTTGAAATTCCAAATCAAAGCCGACATATCAAATCTAACGCTAGAAATTGATAGAGGGTGTCTGTGCTGCTACAGGTTGAATCTATCAAGGTCGAAATGAACCTGAGGAAAGAGGGACTTTCGAGTTGGGAAAGTTACTCGTTGAATACTGTCTTGACGAGTTCGATGAGATAAAGGTTCAATAAGCTCGCTCGCTTCGCAAGGCTTGCGCTCACAGCAAACTTCACATCCATCTCTACACTGCTTGGTGCAGGAATGTACTTATAATCGTTACCCAACATTCGCTTAGGTAAAACATTCGCTATTCGGTTTGTTTGCATTAGGGATAGTGCAAATGAGGCTACCTCAGTTTCATATTGATAGTCATGCTGTATGCCTGAGCCTTGTATGTACTCAATATACTGCTTGCGATAGTCACTCCAGCCATGGCTTTTCAGGCGCACAAATGGCCAGGCTTTTACCTCATCCCATGTGACATTCTCATGATGAGAACTTGCTATGCAGACAACCAACTGATCATCTAGGATTGTTTTCTGATAGATATCGACGGGGCGCTCATCATTCCAAAGGTTAATCGCAATATCTAGCTCATTATCAATAAGTTGCTTGGGGGTGTTTTCTTCCCAAAGCTCGAGCTGTATTGGTGCATTGGGTAAGTCTGTGGCGAGTCGGTTATATAGCTTTAGCCCCAATACCTCGATAAAGAAAGGAGGCATAGCGATACGAACTGGTTTGTCATAGGTTGATGGGTCAAACGTAGACGGTTGAACGAGACTATCCAGCGTACGAATAGATTTAATAACAGAGGGTAAGATTGCCAAAGTGAATGCTGTTGGCTGTAACCCAGCAGACGTTCTTTCAAAGAGTGGGTCAGAGAATGCTTCTCTAAGCTTGCCTAGCTGTTTACTCACAGCACTTTCTGAGAGCCCTAATTTCACACCAGCCAGCTTTAAGTTTCGTCTTTCACTAATAGCAATTAGCGCTCTTAACAAGTTGAGATCGATCATGATTAAACCCTCGAAAACCGATTACCTTAACGACTTTAACTTAATCTTCGCTCAAGATTAACTTTCCCTCAAGGAAAGTTTAAGGCTCTACCCTATGCACTAATCTAAAGGATCATCACTATTGCAGGGCAGCGGTTTAGTACTGGAGAAGTCATGTCGAAAATCACCCCTACCATCAATAGCTGCCGTGTGATGGCAAAACCTTCGAGTAGTGTTTGCAATCTTGACTGTGAGTATTGCTTTTACCTTGAAAAAGAGAACCTTTACCCAGAGCGAAAAGCAAACTGGAAGATGTCCGAAGAGACACTTAAGGCATACATAAAGCAGCAAATAAATGCTCAGTTCAACGGTGAGGTGACGTTCTCATGGCAAGGAGGCGAACCGACACTACTTGGCATTGAGTTCTATCGAAAAGCGATTGAACTGCAACAACATTACGGTTCTCACCTCACGATACACAATACATTTCAGACAAATGGCATTTTAATCAATGAAGATTGGTGCAATTTTTTCAAAAAACACAATTTTCTAGTTGGGTTATCAGTCGACGGCCCGGCTGGATGTCATGATAAATATCGATTAAGCCGTTCAGGCAAGCCAACTCACAACAAAGTGAACCGTGCTTTGCAACTTCTACAGAAGCATAAGGTTGAGTTCAATGTTCTTACCGTAGTTAATGCAGAAAACGCTAAGCATCCGGAAGCGGTATATGAGTACTTAGTTTCATCGGGAGTTAAGCACATTCAGTTTATTCCTTTGGTTGAGCAACGCGGAAATGAAGTGACCAAGGAAGGGTTAACTTTAATTCACCCTGAGCTCGATATGGGATATCGCGTCACCGATTGGTCTGTGTCCGCTAAGCAATATGGCGAATTTTTAAAAGGTGTATTTGATATCTGGGTAAAACGCGATGTTGGCAGAGTGTTCGTCAACATGTTTGAAAGTACTTTCTCAGCATGGTGTGGAGAAGCCCCCGGGTTATGCGTTCTATCTCCGACTTGTGGTCACAACTTCGCCCTTGAGTCGAATGGCGATATGTACAGCTGCGATCATTACGTATATCCAGAGTTCAAGCTAGGCAACATTCATCAGCAAACCATTCTTGAGATGAACAATAGTGAGAAAGCTATCCAATTTGGAATGGTTAAAAGAGATCAACTCACTGAGCAATGCAAAAGCTGCATATATCGATCTGCCTGCAATGGTGGTTGCCCAAAGCATCGCTTTATCAGTTCAAGCCAAGGGCAGCCTCAACATAACTACTTCTGTGAAGGGTACATACTGTTTTTTCAACATGTCACTCCCTATATGAATGTCATGAAGGACCTTCTGCTAAAGGGAATCGCTCCGAGCCAGGTTATGATGCTTTTACACCAAAGCGTACTCGCATCTCGTCGTAACCTAACAACCGGAAGAAATGACGCTTGCCAGTGCGGCAGTGGTAAAAAATACAAAAGGTGTTGCATGTGATTGATGTAATGATGATATTTTTACATGAGTACATATTATGAAACTTTAGTTCCCTTTCACAAAAGTGTAGGAGATTAAAAAAGTTTCATGCTGAGCATTAAAGTATCTTACTAAAATAGTAGCTAGCGAATAGTGCCACTGAAATCACCATATTTTTCTCATCGCTGCTATTAGCGGAGCAGTGAAAGGAATCTCTGATTTCCACGCATGAACAATTCTTTAACCCAGAGATATTTACCTGCATTTTTATGCTAATTTGAACTGAAAACGTATTTAGTTAGCTTTACGAACCACTTGAAACGACCTGATTTCTACCTTCAGATTTGGCTTTGTAAAGGGATTGATCTGCTCGTCTTAATGTATCATCTAAATCATGGTTTATATCGAAATTCGCGACACCAAAACTTGCAGTCAATGTGACTCTGCCTTTTTCTGTATCTAGCTCTATATTTTCTATGTTTTGCCGCATTCTCTCTGCAACATTAGCCGCATCTTTAAGGTCAGTTCGTGGTAGCAGTATAACGAACTCTTCCCCACCGAATCTGGCTAAGATATCTTCTTCTCGAATTACTTCTGCTACAGTGTCAGCAGTTTTTTTTATCACTAGGTCTCCGATGTCATGACCATACTTATCATTGATTTTCTTAAAGAAGTCTATGTCCATAATGACCATGCTAAGTGAGGAATTTGTTCTCCTGTACGTGCTAATCTCTTTCAAAGCAAATTCACTAAAAGCACGCCGATTAAACTTACCTGTTAATGGGTCTGTTGTTGCCTCAATCTCTAGCTGTAGACACGTATCAAGCAAGTTGCTAGTTATTAAAAATATTCCTAATGCGGCAATGAATGCGGGAGCAACAACAAATACGCTAGTAGTAATATCGATATCAAAATCGGCAAAATCAAAACTCCCAATAAGTGAAGTGATAGTCACTATTTGAAACAACGACCAAGTAGATAGTGTGGCGAGCATGCCGTAGTCGCCTAGATTTAACTCCTTTTTCTTGACCAATAGCCACGATGAAGCTGCATGGGTCACAAGTGAGTAGATATATCCAGCTAGGATGCTGTACTCTTGCGAAATCTGATCTATCAAAAAATAAACAATTGCCGCTCCAAAAATATAGTTTTTCTTTGGAACTAACTGGCAATGCCAAGCAATACCCACCACTAATGCAGCTTGTCCTACAGCAAGCGCCACATCACCCAAAGTTTCGAACAATACATACTCAAAAGTAATGAATGAAATAATTGAAACGTAAAATGACACCGAACTGACAAAATAGACACGAAAAGCAAGCCGAGAACGTCTGTCATTTCTCTTTTCAGGTAGCAGAAAAGCCACAGTAGCCATTGTTAGGGCCACAAAGAGAGAGGTAAAGAAATAGGCTAGGCCAGAACTCATACAGCTATACTCTATCGACTAAAAGGTACAGGTTCAAAATCTCGAAATCATTATCAAGCCAGAATCTAAAAAGGTCTTTAACCATCTTTGATAGGGGACACTGAAGAAATGCGCCAATTGAATCCTGATATTCTTGCTATTAATTGAATTATAAACTATTTCAGGATATTTGCTTTGATGAACTATAAAGCAATAGCCGTTTCGAACAAAGTCACTAACTTGTTATGCAATAAGTCGACATAGAGTGAACAAGGCAGCGTAGTTGACGGATGAACGAAATTATCCAATAGTGAGCATGACCTTCTCCTCGCCAGGCATTTAGAAAATCTAGGGCAAATTTTGACAGGATTTATCGGTCTAAAATCTCGCCGACATGGAATGGGGCAAAATGTATGGTACGCCCCAGTTTTGCAAGTAGATAACTTAAAATAACTGAGCTGGTTTGCGCCAATGTATTCAGAGTCTATATGGACTTTTATTCATTAGTCCCGCTCTACGATGAGATCCGCGCCAGATTGTCCTCATAAGCGTGAAAGCACTACTTAAGTTGCTGTTTTGCCCCTCAGGTCTTCAATCTGGTGGTCTGACCGTCTTGTCATCTTTCATTATCATTTGCAAACTTGGTTTAAATTCTTACTTCAAACGGTTTTCGTGTTGCCATAACTGACCATGATATTCGGGCCAATTTATTAGCCTGTGCCACAACAGCTACATTAAACGGTTTCCTGCGTTTCATTTCAGTTAACCAAGGGCCAAAGTACCGCTCTACCGAGGAATCTCGCCATAGAATTGACCTCGCCGCGTGAATGAACAGCTCTCGCAGTTCTTTGTTTCCACGCTTTGATATACCAAGCATTCGAGGCTTACCCCCTGTTGAATACTGATAAGGTACTAAACCAACCCACGCAGCAAAGTTTCTTCCATTTGAAAAGTCTTGTGGATCACTTACCGCCGACAAGCAGCAAGAAGCCGTCATAGGTCCTATGCCTGGAACACTCTGCAATAAACCCATGAGTTCATTCCCTTCGTTAAGCTGTTCAAGTTTCTTCTCTTGCTCTTTTATCCATTGGTTTAAGAGATTGTAATAATCTAGTTGCTGTCTTAATTCCATAATCAATAGTGGTGGTACAGGCTCTTTTTTATCTGCCAACCACTGAAAAAGCCCTTTCATGTAATGATGGCCACGGGGAAAGCTGATACCAAATTCAAGAAGCATAGAGCCTATTCGATTCATACAAGCAGTTCGTTCTTTAATATAACCAGACCGAATCCTACGGATTGCTATAGCTACCTGTGCTTGCTCACTCTTTGGCGAAACAAACCTCATCTTAGGTCGCATAGCTGCTTCTGCTATTGCATCAGCATCAATGAAGTCGTTTTTGTTCGTTTTGACGTAAGGCTTTACATATTGTGCAGGGAGCAGTTTAACGTGATGACCATATTCCTGACATTTTCGAGCAAACCAATGGCACCCACCGCATGACTCCATTGCTACGATGACTGGTTCATGAACTGAAAGTAGCTGAAGTGTTTTCTGTCTGGATAGTTTTTTGCGAAAAGTCTCCCGGCCCGAAAAATCGTGGCCGACAAGATGAAAAACATGTTTTGCTAAGTCGATGCCGATAATGTGTGTGTTGAGCATGATGGTCACCTTTTCCCTTTCCTCAATACTATCGAGTGTAGTGGAATGAAGGGGCGTACCATCTAATTAGCATTTTAAGCGCTTATCTTGTTTTACATGTCTCGCATGAGTTTTTGCATACAATAAAGCTGCGTCGTAGATCTAGGATGCAAGTTAACATTCAAAAGTGCATGGCTGATATCGAAACAGCTACTTTCCGTAATACTTAAGAGTCAAATAAAGCATTTTTAGTACCGTTGTTTAGTACCAAACGAAAAGAACACACTATTTTTAGAGTTAATTCTTTGATTTGAAAGGTATCAGATAGCAAAAAGCCGCTAATAAAAGCGGCTTTTCTAATGGGTGGAAGCCCCAGCCACATCCCGGCACACAAGTCGTCCACCCTGGCTGCTTCCTTCCGGACCTGACCAATTAAACGGAGTATTGTTGCGAGAGGACCAGAGCCTCCATAGATTCTGTTTCAAAGGCCTTCGGCCAGTGAGTGCGAAGGATTATCTGTCATCCAAAACATCAATGCAAGCTATTCAGCTCCCGATTCTTTAGATTAGGGTTTAAATGCTTAATATTTGCTCTGGTTGGGTAGGTCTAAAAAAGAATCACAGGTCTCCTCTTAGTCGATACGCTCAATCCTCTGAGTATCTGTAACCTGTTCCTCGTACAGACTGAACCAGTTTTGACTTCTCTTTTAGCTTTTTTCGAAGAGACAATATGATGGTATCGACAACATTGCTTGAGCCTTCATATTGAATACCCCAAACCTGTCTTAACAACTCCTTGCGCGTCACAGCGCCTCCCTTTCGCTGAATCAACCAATCTAGAGTGCCAAATTCTAACGGAGTTAGATCAACACGCTGCTCACTAATGCACAGTTGTCTGGCCTCTTTATCAAACCAATCGGGTGAAGAAACATTCTCCGTATCTCGACTCACTTCATTCAACAAACGTTTGGAGATCCAACCATCTACCGAACCTTCTCCCATATCAAGAACAGCAGAGTAGTATTTGCGACCGTCAATATCGATATCCTGTTCAATAACCTGAAAACCAAGTTCTGAAGCAACAGCAGCATAAGGTTGCAGGTCCGTCAATGTGAGATACACGTATCTCAGCTCTGGCCTCATTTCAAGGTAAATACGCTTTATATCAAGCCAGCAACTCGCTTGTATCCCGCTAAGGCTTTCACCTTCATTGAAAGACATCCATCGACGAATGAAAATTCTACTGTTTGGTTTACTTTGACAGTCGAGACTGTGCTTATTCCACAAATCGGTCATCGGGTCCTGAGCCAATAAGCGGGAAGAAACGGCATCAGGGTTAATCAGACAATAGAACCCTTGCACCAAGTCGCTGTTGTCTTTCACAACATGAAACACATTACTATGTCTTTCCCACCAACGATGATAGATATCAACACAAGATGCTGGCTCATGCTGCTGAACGATATCCAATATAGCTTCTTGGTTCTCTTCATTTGCTGGCTCGACACTATACTCTCTGAAATCATCTGGCGGGAAAAATGCATTTCTGATCACGTTATTGTCTACCAGATAGAGGATGTCTGAGGTATAGCGCCATAACTGGCTAGACGTAACACTTTTCATCTCATTCAACAACACTTCACTCGCCCGATGACGATATTCGCAATACCGATCAGGGGCTCTCGCTTTCAGGTTGGAAGACAATACATTTTTAAGCACGTCATGCAGAGATAAACCGTCTTGTCGCAGCTCGATAAAATCAATTTCGGCAAGTTGTTCATAGAGATTTGAAGCCTCTGACTGGCCTATGTTAAGCATGGATGATAAAAGAGATTCACTTATCCGCCTCACTATTGAGGTTGCTTCAAGCGCTCTCCGTAGATCCGGACTTTGAACATCTTCAAGAAAGTAATTAACCAGAGTCAGAATCACATCATTAGGTGGCGTTTCAGCCAGGCTACGTTCTGGTTGCTCATGAATAGCATGGCTTGCCAACTTCAGAGCCAACGGATGACCATTAGCAAATTGATTAATTCCCATCGCGACAGCCTGAGTATGTTTTTGCAACTTAAGGTAATCCACCGATGCCTGAAAGCTCAGACTGTTCAACTTAAAGCAGCGGTAGTTCATCTCTAACGGTGGATTTATTACCCACTGATGATCTGGATGTAGTCGACCCGAGAACAGATACCTCACACACCCTCTCATTTCAGGGATAAATACTCTTCGTAACCAAGACTCAATGAGGTTAATTGATTCAAACTGATCCAATACCAGTATAGATCCAGACTCAAACCCAGAACGTATGCTGCCTAAGTTACTGTCATCACTTTTGAGTAGCACTTGCAGCTCTTCGCAAAACGCTTTAGGAGTCGGTTCAACCAACTGACAATCTATCTTGATACATTTTTGTTGGTGTAACTTCACAAATCGATTTATCAGAGAACTTTTTCCAATACCCGCAATGCCATACAAAGCGACGATATCCGCTTCTTGAGCAATCAATTGTTGTTCAAGAAAATCGAGCTCTACTTTTCTGGTGATATCGATGATCGAATCCACACGCTGTTTCCAGAGTCCCTACCTGATACTCATAATAGTAGAGCTCATCATTCTCACATTGAAATCTCATTAAATTCTCATCAATAAAACTATCAATAGAGACTAACTTTACTAATGTAATAACAAGTATGCGGAGGACATATGTCTCTAATACGAACACCTGTAATAATCACCGCTCTATGCGCTGTTGGATTATTTTCATATACCGAGCACGGAGTGGCTGGAGAAGAAGAAATACACAGAGCTGAAAGTGCGGCTCATTCCGATCTGAGCTCTAAAGCGACCATTATCGATACTGACGGGAACGTCTTGAGAAAAGGCAACTCACATTGGCACTGCGTACCGGGAATACCAGTCATTCCGGGAGATAAGCATCCCATGTGTAACGATTCTGTCTGGGTTGAACTTCTTCAGGCTGCTGCAGAAGGAAAACCATTTAAAGCCGATAAATTAGGTATCTCTTACATGATGCAAGGCGATGCTTATGTCAGTAATTCGAACCCGGCAGCAACAGACCCGAATAATGGTGATGTTTGGGTTAAAGAAGGGCCACATTTGATGATTATTGTCCCGCATGAACTATTGGAAGGGATAAGTGATGATCCATTCAATGGTGGACCATATGTGATGTGGAAAGGCACACCGTATGCGCACATTATGGTTCCGATCGGCAACAAGTAAATTCACTCTATACAACAGAGGATGAAATGATGAGTGACTCTCTATATGAAAGACTTGGTGGTTCCGAAACCATCACACAGATATCCAGTGATATTGTAGACCTGCATCTGGATAACCCAGTTGTCGCGACTCGATTTGCAAACTCAGATACCACCAGACTCAAGAAAACAGTATCCGAATTTTTTATTACCGGTACTGGAGGACCAAATCTGTACACTGGCCCCGATATGCGTACAGTCCACAAAGGAATGAACATTTCTGCTGTTGAATTTATTGCTGTTCTGGATGATGCTTTGGCCGCCATGCAAAAAAACAATATCGGTCAGAGAGAGCAAGAAGAAGTACTGTTTGTGCTCTATAGTATGCGTTCAGAAGTCATCTTAGTTTAAGTGCTCCATAGGTGGAGGCACTATCCTCCACCTTAAACACCTTTAGTCGCTAATCTAGGGACTCCATATTCAAAAAATAGTCCGTCATCCATGCAGTTCCAAACATAAAGATCCAGGCGATTAAAACCTGACTCGGCATCTCCACATCTGGGAACAACAACAGTGCAGAGAAACCAACGGTCGGGAGTGCCCAGCAAAGAAGTTTCCCCCAATCAAGCTCTTCAAGGTTTTTTAACGACTCAGAAACCGAAATAATACCAGTCACTGAAAGCGCAATAAGCGCGGCCTGTTCTAACCCTGCTATCCACATTGGAAGAATAAACAGAAGCGAGCCCCAGCTATGTGCTTTTGAAGAATGCCAGTTAAAGGTGACATACCATATCAGCGCAACGGAAAGAAGTTGAATCAGTGTGGCGCTGGTACTTCCCCCTAAACTGCCGTTACCCTGAGCCATAACAATTCCGGAGTACATAGCCAGAACACACAAGCCAAGTACGCCACGAACGAAATTGTTACTCTTGGGTTCAAATGCCACCAGCAACATTGGGAACAAAATCCAGGAACTAATAGAGAGAGCTAAGGGTTGATGAGATAATGTCAGGCCGTATATGCTCATTGCGATGAGAAGCAAGACGCCATTAATTCCACTTTGAGGGTAAATCCACAAAGCTGGAATCAACAAAGCGATCATCGGAACTTCGCCTTGCGCCATATTTAGTGAGTATGTACAAACAACTGTAAGAGCTAAGATCGTTAAGAACCGGATAACTGACATTACCATTAAATACCTCCGTCAAAACTTATTTCCGGGAAATACCTATATATTAATAATATGCCAGTTATTGAAGATAAGTAGGATTTTGCCTCACTTGTTGTCAAATTTTACTGATATTCAGACAAAGCTCCCTAAATTGAAATTTATCGGCTCAAGCTGCTCAACTCTTATTTCACTCATTGCGTTAACTACCATCCACTAAATATACTAGTGAAATCAAAAATGAATATATGATGTTATGGATAATTTTTTACCTCAGATATATGCGGTTATCTACCAGATTCCTTTCGGAAAAGTGACGACTTATGGCGAAATTGCCAAGCGCGCCGGCTACCCCGGATACGCGAGACACGTTGGCAAGGCGCTAGGAAACTTACCAGAAGGTTCTAAGCTTCCCTGGCACCGGGTTATCAATAGCAAAGGTGAGATATCACTTACCGGAGATTCTTTCATTCGCCAAAAAACGCTACTGGAATCAGAAGGTATTGGTGTTAATGCAAAAGGAAAAGTAAGCCTTAGACTTTATCGTTGGGTGGAGTAAAAAGTAATCAGAAGCAGAGACAGCACTAAAAGTTGTCTCTGCAAATAGTGATTCAGAAATGAACTACAAAAACGATGATTATCGAACGCCTACCATCATCAGGTTCACTTCTTTGGTTTGTGCTGAGTCCGTAATGACTGGATTAGAAGTGTCGGTTATAAATCTAAGTTTTCCATCCACAACAATTGATGCACGAACACTGTATCTGTGATGCTCATTAATTTCATTGGCATCGTAGCTGAGTTCAAAATCAAACGGTACCTGAGCACCTTCAGTGGTAAATGTTTGCTTGGCAATCACCTTTGCCGGGGCATCCATCAGAGACACGTCTTCCAGAGCTATGGTTACGACAGCATCGTGTGGCAGAGCAATACGCTCGCGATAGGTGATCATACCTTTCACAGATTCCATCACCGCCTCTTTTTTAGCAGCTGTCTGACTTTCTGGTTCCTGATGTTTTGTAGACTCACAACCAACTAAGGTGACACCCAACAGCGCTGATAAGAACAAAACTAACGCCTTTTTCATATTGCCTCTCTTTATACTATGATTTGAATTTGCTCTATGAATACAAGCAAGTGCTAAAACATTATAAGAAGCTATTGTAATTAAATCCTTAACAGAGTATTTAATTAACAAAGATTTGACGGAGGTCTAATGAGCAGAGTATTGAACGAGTTGCTAGAGCTACTAAAACTAGAACAACTAGAAAAAGGGCTTTTCAGAGGCCAGAGCGAACATCTTGGCTTGCCTCAGGTATATGGCGGTCAGGTACTAGGTCAGGCACTATCAGCAGCTCGCTATACCGTGGACAATGATAGAACCGTTCACTCTTTTCACAGCTATTTCCTCTATCCGGGAAACCCCGAAAAACCAATCATTTATGATGTAGAAAAACTTCGTGATGGCAGAAGTTTAAGTACTCGAAGAGTCAAAGCAATTCAAAATGGGCGACCTATTTTCTACCTAACCGCGTCTTACCACGGCGCAACTCCCGGTTTTGAGCATCAAAACACCATGCCTGAAATCGCAGAACCAGAAAACTTTGCATCAGAGTCAGAACTTGCTGAGCAAATTGCCGACTTTCTGCCAGACAAAATAAAAGAGATCTTTTGCGGCGATAAGCCGATTGAAGTTCGACCTGTCAATGTCGTCAATCCGCTTAAGCCCGTAAAAACAGAGCCTAAGCAGTATCTTTGGATAAAAGCAAATGGGCAGGTACCAGACAATCAACTCATTCACCAGTACCTGATGGCATATGCTTCAGACTGGGGCTTTCTGGTAACAGCTTTACACCCGCACAAAGTTACCTTAATGACGCCAAAGTTCCAGGTGGCAACCATCGATCACTCAATGTGGTTCCATCGTCCATTTAAGATGGATGAGTGGCTGCTTTATGTCATTGAAAGCCCTACTGCCAGCAACAGTCGAGGGCTTGTTCGTGGTGAGATTTTCGATAAAGAAGGCAACCTGGTAGCTTCTGCTATTCAGGAAGGTGTTATGAGGTTTACCGAGTAAGACTACCAGTCAACCACTAGTCTAATGGTAATGCCGTTGTGTATTTCAGCGGCTCCATGGCAAACGTAGATGTCACATCAGAAATGCCATCTACGCTGTTGACGAGTTTTTTATAGAACTCGTCAAAGTGCTTCATATCTGTCACCTGCACTTTCATCATGTAGTCATAATCTCCTGCCATACGATAAAACTCCATCACCTCAGGGAATGGTGTCACCGTATCAACAAACCGGCTATACCATTCATGGGAATGGTCACGTGTTTTGATCATCACAAATGAGGTAAATGACAAACCCAATAACTCAGGGTTCAAAAGTGCGACTCTCTTACGAATAATGCCACTTTCTTCAAGACGCTTAAGCCTTTTCCAACACGGTGTTGTCGTCAGGTTCACCGCTTCTGCCAGTTCATTGAGGGAAATTGTCCCATCTTCCTGCAACATAGAAAGCAACTGTTTGTCGGTTTTATCAAGCTTCATAGCGATATTATCCTTTTATGGCGTGCGACATTTAGAGAAAATAATCGCGCATTTTACCAATAAGTTAGAAAAATATCACATACCATTCCAATAAAAAGAACCCCACCGTATTGAGGTGGGGTTCTTGTTTTTGTTTAGCCGTGACTTGTTCTGGCTTTAGTGTCGTGTGACATCAACTTATCCAGTTCTGCCTCTACGTGGCCAGGAGCCTTCGTTGATGCGGATATCAAGCGATACATCGCAGGAATAACAAACAAGGTCACTAGTGTCGCAAATGCCATACCGAAGAAAATGACGGTACCAACCGCTATCCGGCTTTCATAGCCCGCACCGCTGGATGTAATCAACGGAATAGAACCGGCAAGTGTCGTGAATGCCGTCATCAGAATAGGTCTGAGTCGACGGGCAGAGGCATCAATGATCGCTTTTTCAAACTCGACACCTCTGTCTCTCAACTGGTTCGCAAACTCGACAATCAATATACCGTTCTTCGTTACCATTCCGATAAGCATGATCATGCCGATCTGACTATAGATGTTCATGCCCTCACCCATAACAAAAAGTCCGACAAAGCCGCCAAACACGCCCATTGGAACAGTAAACATAACCACGAGTGGGTTGATGAAGCTTTCGAACTGGGCAGCAAGTACCAAATAAGCCACCAGCAGCGCCAGTGCAAATACAACTAACACGCTCGACTGGTTTTCCTTGAAATCTTTAGATTCACCAGAATAGTTGACTGAGATATCTCCCGGCAGATGCTCAATGGCTTTTTGATCGAGGTAATCCAAAGCTTCACCCAATGTGTATCCATCAACAACATTGGCAGAAACCGTAATGGATTTTTGCTTGTTGTAGTGAGACAGCCTGATTGCTGACGCTATCTCCTCGACTCTGGTTACCGTATCCAGCGTCACCAATTCTCCACCAGCGGTTCTCAGATAAATCTGGCTAAGATCAGCCGCATTGTTAAAGCTGTTTTCATCGCCTCGCAGATAGACATCATACTCTTCACCACGATCAACATACGTGGTCTCACTCTTACCACCCAGCATGATTTCCAGAGTTTCGGAAATGTCACTAATCTGAATGCCCAGTTCTGCGGCACGCTGTTTATCTACCGCCACCACCAACTCAGGTGTTTTTTCAGAGTAATCAATCTCGGCACTTTCCATCATCGGGCTGTCTTCGGCATCTTGCTTGAGGACTTCAGCCCAATTTCTAAGCTCTTCATAATCGGAACCACCAAGAACAAACTGCACTGGTTCACTCGAACCACCACGGAACCCTGGAGTAAACGGGAAGACACGAGCGTCAGGTATACCTGTTAGCGCTTTACGTATCACCCCCAGCGCTTCCTGAGCAGTGACGGTTCTATCATCCCAGTCTTCCAGAATCATAATCACAAAACCTGTCTGATCACCGGCATTACCACCAAAGGCAGGCGTCTGGATACTAAAAGACTTCAAAATACCCTGCCCTAACAATGGCATCAGTTTCTGCTCGACCAAGTCCATGTTTCCTGACATTCGGTTATAACTGGTTGCATCAGCGCCTCGAACGAAGGCAAATAGCACCCCGCGATCTTCTGATGGTGCTAACTGAGATGGCACCAGATTCATCAGCGAGTAACTACCACCAATACATCCCAAAATAATTAATGGGGCAATCAAGCGAACACGCATTGCCTTCGTCAACAGGAATCGATAACCGCGCTCGAGCCCGCTAAACATAAAATCGACACCGCGATTAAATGCATTTGGCTTAACATTCGCCTTCAGTATCTTGCTACCTAATACGGGGGTTAGTGTCAGTGCAATCAGGGAAGAAAAAATCACAGACATTGCCAGCAACACTGAGAACTCCGTAAACAGAAGTCCAACCATTCCTTCCATAAAGGAGATTGGCAAGAACACCATCACAAGCACCAGAGTCGTGGCAATAACCGCAAAACCTACTTCGCGCGTACCTTTATAAGCGGCTAATAGCGGTGACTCCCCCTGTTCTATGTGATGGAATATGTTTTCGACCACAACAATGGCGTCATCCACAACCAAACCAATGGCCAGAATCAGAGCCATTAAAGTAATAAGGTTGATTGAGAAACCAAAGAAATACGCGGAAATAAAAGCAGAAATCAAAGAAACCGGAACGGTTACCGCGGGGATCAATGTTGCACGTGCCTGACCTATAAAGATATAGAGAACCAGTACGACCAAACCACCCGTGATAAATAGGGTGTTGTATACCTCACTAATCGAACGGTCGATGAATACGGTTGAATCATAATCAATGGCCAGACGTGTACCTTCCGGTAAAAACTTCTGAATAGCTTCCACTTCTTTGTGAACAGCTTTGGCCACTTCAAGCGGGTTTGCATCCGACTGAGGCACAACCCCCATACTCACGTTTACAACACCATCACTTTTGAAAGTTGAACTCTCGTTCTCAGCTCCGATGTACACGTCAGCGACATCTTTCAGATAGATTGGCGTGCCGTCACTGGCACGTCTGACAACCAGATACTCAAAGTCTTCAGGTTGATTATAGATACGAGCGGTACGGACCGACATCACGATCGCATCGTTACGAACTTCACCCCCCGGACTTTCTAAGTTTTCTGCTTTTAGAGCAGAAGTAATGTCCGCCGAGGTGACTCCGCGCCCTGCCATCAACTCAGGTTTAAGTTTGACGTACATAACCTTGTTAAGCCCACCAGAGACAGAAATAGAGCTGACCCCTGAGATAAGGCTGAATCGATCCATCAATACACGGTCGATATAGTCAGTAAGCTGAGTTCGGTCCATTTCGGAAGAGCTCAGGTTGACGTAAACAGAAGCCTCACCGGACCCATTATCTTTGTATACGATAGGATCATCGGCTTCGTCTGGTAACCTTCGTTGAGCACGGGCTACTGAGTCACGAACATCACTCACACCTGTATTCAGGTCGTAACCTAACTCGAAGGTGACTTTAATTCTGGAGGAACCATTGCGAGTAGTCGACGAGATCTCATCAACCCCACTTATACCGGAGAGCTGATCTTCGATTACTGACGTTATCTGACTTTCGATAATGGTGGCAGAAGCACCTTCGTATCGGGTTGAAACCGTCACAGCAGGGCTTTCTATATCGGGCATCTCCCGCACGGCTAATCTGTCGAACGAGACGATTCCAAATACGACAAGCAACATGCTCAGTACCAGAGCAGCGACAGGCCTTTTTACTGATGCATCAGATAACCACATTATGAATTATCCTTCTTCTGTTCCTGGTTTGGTTTGCCTTGTGGTTTTGCTGCCTGATCACCAAGCTCTTTTACGCTCGCGCCATCACGCATGTTAACCAAACCCTGAACAACGATTCGGTCACCAACTTCCAGACCTTTTTCGATAACCACTTCATTATCGACGCGAGCACCAAGTATCACTTCTGTTTTATGCGCTTTGTTATTGTCATCTACAACATACACGTAACGCTTAGTACCAGAATATTGCAGAGACTGGACAGGTACAATTGGTGCTTTTATCGGTGGGAATTCAAGATCAGCAGACATCAACATCCCAGGCTTAAGCTTGGATTCGATGTTTTCAAAATTGATTCTTACTCTAAGGTTTAGAGTTTCACTGTTAATGCGCGTATCAACACCTGAAACCTTGCCGTTGAACACCTCTCCACCCCATGCATTTGAGGCCGCTTTTACCTTCATACCTTCAGCAAGCATTGGCAAATAACGTTCTGGGACATTTAGATCTAATTGCATATTAGAAAGGTTATCCAGTGTAAGCAGTTCGTAACCAGCGCTCACCATTTTCCCTCGGCTAAAATCGATAAATCCGACAGTGCCATCAAAGGGAGCCGTGATGTTCATATCTTTGAGATTGGCTTTTTCTGCCGCCAGCCTTGCACTGGCAATGTCGACACTTGCCTTCTGAGCATCGATTTCGGTTTGAGTAATGGCTCCGCGCTTAGATAACCGGATAAACTCTTGCAGTTTTCGCTGTTCATCTTTTAAGTATGCTTCTGCTTCAGCAAGGGCCGCACGTACTTTGTCGTCATTTAACTGTACTAACAGTTGTCCGCGCGTCACTTTTTGATTCGCTGACACGTTTATCTGATCTATTTGTCCTGATACTTCCGGCGAAATAATCACAGACTCTTCAGCCTTGAGTTTGCCTATCAGTGTTAACGTTTGAGAAATTTCGTGCACATCAACCTGTTCAGTGACAACTAACGTTGAACGAGCGCCCGCTGGCTTTCCGGCTCTACCCTGCCCTTTGGCGAAAGCATCGGTAGGATACGAAACAGCAATTGCTACAGAAAGACATATCGCCTTTAAAGTATTCTTTTTCATTCTAATTACGCTCAATTTAATCCTCACGCTATTCTATCAACTCCATTTGTGTTGTACGTAAAGGAATGTAAATGTGGTCAAAAATCGCATTTTTTCTGAATTAACCAACAAAGAAATATCGTCAGAGCACCTTTGTAACCTGCTCATCCATCAGCAAATGTTCACTTTTTAGCATCTTTGCCCAAAATTAAAGCAGTCGCGCCAAAATTATAATAAAACACTTTACAGCACAGTCGAGTTTGCTATTATGCGCACCTCACTTGATGACGGTGTTGGGAAAACAGTCGTTAAGTATAAAAATACCCTGGAGGGGTTCCCGAGTGGCCAAAGGGAGCAGACTGTAAATCTGCCGGCTCCGCCTTCGATGGTTCGAATCCGTCCCCCTCCACCATTTTCTACCTTGTATAATAAGGTAACACTTGATTGCTTGTGTTGGGAAAACAGTAATTAAGTATAAAAACACCCTGGAGGGGTTCCCGAGTGGCCAAAGGGAGCAGACTGTAAATCTGCCGGCTCCGCCTTCGATGGTTCGAATCCGTCCCCCTCCACCATTTTCTACCTTGTATAAGGTAGCACTTGATTACTTGTGTTGGGAAAACAGTAATTAAGTATGCTATTTATAGCATGAAAGTAATACCCTGGAGGGGTTCCCGAGTGGCCAAAGGGAGCAGACTGTAAATCTGCCGGCTCCGCCTTCGATGGTTCGAATCCGTCCCCCTCCACCATACACAAAAAGCCAGCTCATTGAGCTGGCTTTTTTGCATTTGAAGCAAACCATTAGTTTTATTTATCGAACATAGTCCCAAATTAACCATTCAACCTTATTTTCCAAATTCGAAAAATCAACAAAATTACGCTTTTAGCAACTTAATCATGCACTTATAAACTCATTAAAAAAACTAATGTATCAGATAAGTTTTATCATGCAACCTCCAGCAATACTATCAACCATTAAATGATAGAATACCATATGGTTAATTCTATCTTTTAACAAAACTACGAGACAATATTATGTGGAATAGACTCAATGGCTCAATGATGTTCTGTCAGGCCATGTTCGGTTTATCTTTCTATGGGGTGATGGTCATTCTGACCCGTTTCTTCCTGGAAGAGCTTGGTTACAGTGAAGCTGATACTATGATGGTTGTAGGTGCTTTCTCATCAATCGGCCCTCTTTTCGCTATCGCTGGTGGCTTTATCGCAGATAAGTTTCTTGGCGCTTATCGCTCACTGACTATCGCCTACCTTGGCTTTGCTTCAGGTTATGCACTACTTTTCTTGGGTGCTTCTGCTCAAAACGTTGCGATGGCACTGTGTGGTATTGCACTGGCAAGTTATTCGCGCGGCTTGATGTCCCCTTCTTACCCAAGTTTGTTTAAACGTACCTTTGCAACAGAAGAAGACTTCGAAAACGGCTTCCCAGTAAACTACTCCATCAACAACGTTGGTGCACTAATCGGTCAGTACGCTTTCCCTCTTCTTGTATTGGTTCTTGGATTTAACGGTAGCTTCGCACTTTCTGGTGTTTTGGCAGCCCTTGCTTTCCTTACTTTGGTCACTTTCCGTAAGCCACTGGTTAACTCAGCAGCAGAGCTTGATCAAACACCAGTGAGCAGCAAGAACTGGATTTTATTTGGTATTACTTCTGCAGCGATGATTGGTCTGGTATTCTTCATGTTCTCTAACATGGAAATCGGCAAAAACATCGTTTACGCAATTGGTACTGCTGCAATCCTTTACTTCATTTCTCTGATGTTCAAATCACAGAAATCAGATGCACTTAAGATGGGTACCATCCTGATTGTAGTGGTACTAACAACAGCATTCTTTGTTTACTACGGCCAGATGATGACATCAATGACGATGGTTACGATCAATACAATGCGTGGCGATCTGTTTGGTATCATCCCAATTGCTCCTGAAGCATCAATGGCGATGAACCCACTATGGTGTATGGTTGCGGGTCCTATCATCTCTTACACTTTCTCTACTCTTGAGAAACGTGGTGTTAGCTTCTCTACAGCAACGAAAATCGGCTTTGCTTTCATTCTAACGGCTATCGCATTCGGTATTCTGACCGTTGCAGTACTATCCGTTGGTGAAGACGTAATCATTCGCCCTGAAGTATTCCTGGCGATCCACTTCTTCCAGGCATTTGCTGAGGTAATCGTAGGTAGCCTTGTGGTTGCATTTATCCTGTCTGTAACACCAAAGCACATTGAAAACTTCTCAGTAAGTCTTTTCTCTGTAGCGATTGCTCTTAGTGGTATCGTTGGTGCGGTATTCTCAACATCTATCGCACTGGAAAAAGGCCAGGAGATCACTCAGGAAATCGTACAAACAGTTTATGGTGATTACTTCAAACTGCTAACCATCCTGGCTGTTGTGATGGTTGCTATTGCTCTTGTTGCATCTGCTGTGATTCGCAAGATGCTTGATAAAGCAAAAGATACGGAAGAAAAACCAGAGTTGTCTGAAGCACATTAATTTCCAGCTACAACTATAAACCTAAAAAGGTCATCCCTTGCTAAAGGGATGACCTTTTATTTTACTCTCTTCGTATTAAGCTTCTGACATTTCTAACTGATGCTCTTCCATATCAGCCTTACTTAACATTCTGCGAATGATTCCTGAACACACCAAAGCAACCACCACCATCACAAGCGCCATGATCGTCAGTAAGCTAAAGTAGTTTCCATAGACGTCATGCACGATTTTCTGCGTCATTACCTGATCTTTGTCCATTGCAATACTGGTTGAGAAAACGGCACCAATAATGCCGCTGAGTGCGACCGCAACCGAATATAAGCTTACAGAGAAATTCTCTATGTGTTTAGGCGCAACAGAGAGGATAAACGCAACAACCATCGCCCCTACAATGACTTCCGCAAATGATTGGAAGAAATGAACAACCAAGAACACTTCCGGTGGAATGATCACGTCCTCACCAATGGTAAGAACGGAAGCCGTAAGGATGCCAAACGCAATGGCGGTAAGCGCAAAAGCCATTGCGACTTTGGTCGACGTTGTAAAACGGATACCACGCTTTTCAAGTCCAGAGAACACATAGGCAATAACCGGACCCGCAACCATGCACCATAATGGGTTCATCGCCATAGCCGCTTCTGGAGCAATAGGGATAATGCCGAACAGATCACCACGCATCACGTTAATGGTCACCATCGTCATGGACGTCATTATCTGACCATAGTAGACAAGAAACACGGTTGTAAGCGCGGTCATGATCAGTATGGTTCCCATCTTAATCTTCTCTGCCCTTGGTGCCTTTAGCATCAAAGAGACAAAGTAGAGAATCGCTGCAGAGCCGATGGCATATACGATATTCTTTCCGATATCCATGTTAGAGAACATAAAGAACACCAACGCGATCATAGCTGCAGAAGTTATCAGGAAAAGGCACCAGTTCTTTATACCAACAGGTTGCACATCGATCCCTTGTGAAAGGTTGACCAGCGACTTCCTGAACAAAAGAAGTACGACTAAACCAATACCAGCCATTACCGCTGATAACGCAAAACTCCCCTTATAGCCAATGACAAAAATGAGCATGGGATAGCTATATTGCCCGATGACTGCACCTAGATTCTTTACGGAATAGTTTACAGGATAGGCGTTTTCAAAGTCGCCCTGAGACTGAAACGTTTTTCTGTACAGACTTGGATAAGAAGGCGCCATAAGGCCCGCAGCGTAACTCGCTAATGCGATGCCAGATAAACTCATTTGGATATTAAGCGACGAAGCACCATATACAAGCAAAGCGTAGCCAGCACTAAACCCGATAAAACTGATCGTCAATGAACGATATGAGCCAAGGAACTTATCCGCAATAAACCCACCAGCAATAGCGAATAGTGGTCCCACAGCAGAGAAAGCACCCACAACCATCATGGTATCCGCTTCGCTGTAGTTTAGTTCTTCAAGGAAGAAGCGTGTGAGTACCACCATCACGCCATAAAACGACAATCCAAACATCGACTGACAAAACATCATCGATGTATTAAGTCTATTCCACATAGTAAACCTTTCACTAACTCATATAGCCAGAATCATTGGGCGCGCATACTAGCATTGAGCAAAGTGAGAAAAAAATGAATATATACTACGTGTTAAACTGAAAGCATTAGTTACGTAAATACATGCAGTTATAGAACATCAACCTGTAAAATGAGTTCTTATATTTATATTTTCTATGCGGGGAAAGTCAGAGGATTTCAGATACAAAAAAAGCGCGACACTTTAAAAGCTGCCGCGCTTAAGCCCGTCACAGGCTGAATTTTAAACTTCTACATGCAAGCAAGAAACTGCATGTATGTCAGAGCCCTTAATTTCAGGCTTCTGTTGTGCACAAAGATCGGTTGCTTTAGGGCAACGCGTTCTGAACACACAGCCTGATGGTGGGCTGATAGGTGAAGGCAAATCACCTTCAAGCATCTGGATCTCTTTAGCTCGTTCTACTTTTGGATCAGGAATCGGCACGGCAGACATCAATGCTGTTGTATAAGGGTGTTTAGGGTTTGCGAACAAAGCTTCCGCTTCGCCCAGCTCAACCGCGTTACCCAGATACATTACCAATACACGATCAGAAATATGTTTAACCACTGATAGGTCGTGCGCGATAAATACCAAACTCAGGCCTAACTCATCCTGAAGTTCTTTTAGAAGGTTGACTACCTGCGCCTGAATTGATACGTCCAATGCCGATACTGGCTCATCACAGATGATCATCTTAGGCTTAAGGATAAGTGCACGAGCGATACCGATACGCTGACACTGACCACCTGAGAATTCGTGTGGGTAACGGTTGATAACGTTAGGCAGCAGACCTACTTTCGTCATCATCTCTTTAACACGATCCTTCACTTCCTGCTTAGAAAGCTCTGGGTAGAACGTCTGAAGAGGCTCAGCGATGATATCACCAACGGTCATACGCGGGTTCAGAGATGCCAGAGGGTCCTGGAAAATCATCTGAATTTCTTTACGTGTTTCGCGGCGCTTAACCTCATTCATCTTAGTCAGATCCTGACCAAGCCACACCACTTCACCGTCAGTCGCCTCTACAAGGCCGATGATTGCGCGTGCAAATGTAGATTTACCACAACCAGACTCACCTACTACGCCTAGTGTTTCACCTTCATACAGGTGAACATTAACGCCATCGACTGCTTTCAGATTCGCTGGCTTAGACCAAGGCCAAGCAGACTTAGATGCGATGCTGAAGTGAACTTTTAGATCTTTAACATCAAGCAGCATCTTTTTGTTGTTTGATTTCGCTTCTAAACTCATTTCTTCCAAGCCTCCCAATCAGAAAAACATGCACGCTGACGACCATCGCCAAATGGTGTCAGAATCGGTGCTTCTGTCTTACAACGGTCCGTTACACGGTGGCAACGCTCCTGATAAGGACAGCCCGGTGGAAGGTGCAGAAGGTTTGGCGGGTTACCTGGAATAGTAGGTAGTACTTCACCTTCTGTATCAAGGCGAGGAATCGCTTTAAGCAGACCTTCTGCGTATGGGTGACTTGGGTTGTAGAAGATTTCATCTACTGTACCGTATTCCATAGTACGGCCCGCATACATCACCAATACTTTGTCACAAGAACCTGCAACAACACCAAGGTCGTGAGTGATCATGATAATCGCAGTGTTGAACTCGCTTTTAAGTTCATTAAGCAGTTCCATAATCTGTGCCTGTACCGTTACATCCAGAGCTGTTGTTGGCTCATCGGCAATCAGTAGCTTAGGACGACACAGTAGCGCCATAGCAATCATTACACGCTGACGCATACCGCCAGAGAACTCGTGCGGATACATAGTGATACGCTTACGCGCTTCAGGAATCTTAACCGCTTCAAGCATGCGTACGGATTCTTCAAACGCTTCTGCTTTACCCATACCTTTGTGAAGCATCAAAACTTCCATTAGCTGGTCGCTAACTTTCATGTAAGGGTTAAGAGAAGTCATCGGGTCCTGGAAGATCATTGCGATCTGCTCAGAACGAACCTTGTTCAGCTCTTTTTCAGGCAGGTTCAAGATCTCTTTACCTTCGAACTTAGCACTACCTTTGATAATACCGTTCTTAGCCAACAGGCCCATAATTGCGAATACGGTTTGAGATTTACCCGAACCAGACTCACCTACGATACCCAGGGTTTCACCCTGATTCAGTGAGAAGTTTAAATCGTTAACTGCGGTTACGATACCATCTTGCGTGGTAAATTCGACGCGCAGATCTTTGACATCTAATAAGCTCATCATTCTTTCCAGTTCTTATCTATCTTTTGGATCTAACGCGTCACGAAGACCGTCACCTACATAGTTAAAGCAGAATAGGGTTACAACCATAAATGCAGCTGGGAACATTAGCTGCCAGATTGCTACTTCCATTGTCTGCGAACCTTCCTGAAGCAGTGCGCCCCAGCTTGTCATTGGTTCCTGTACACCAAGACCAAGGAAAGATAGGAATGACTCTGTAAGAATCATGCTCGGAATAAGTAGTGTTGAGTAAACCGCAACAATACCAAGTACGTTCGGTACGATGTGACGAGTGATAATTCTCCACTTGCTCACACCACAAACGTGTGCTGCTTCGATAAACTCTTTACTACGCAAACTTAGTGTCTGACCACGTACGATACGAGCCATATCCAGCCATGCGATAGCACCGATAGCCACGAACATCAGTACGATATTACGGCCAAAGAAGGTAACCAGTACGATAACAAGGAACATGAACGGTACAGCGTATAGGATTTCCAGAATACGCATCATTACACGGTCCGTACGGCCACCAATAAAGCCAGAGGTTGCACCGTAAAGCGTACCAATTAATACCGCTACAAATGCACCTAACACACCTACCATCAAAGAGATGCGTCCGCCAACCAGAGTTCGGACATAAAGGTCACGACCAAGGCTGTCTGTACCAAAAATATGCTCTGCTGATGGCGCAGCGTGAAGCGCATACCAGTCAGTGTCATCGTAAGCAAACTCCGCCACCATAGGCAGGAAGATAACACCAAGAGTCATAACAAACAGGATAGCAAGGCTCACCATTGCCGCTTTGTTACGCATAAAGCGGATGCGCGCATCTTGCCAAAGACTGCGGCCTTCGATTTCTAAGTTTTCAGCAAACTTCTCGACCGCTTCAAGGTTTTCTTTTTTCGTTAACATAATTTCCGCACCCCAATTAATAACGAATTTTCGGGTCGATTGTCGCTAGTAAGATATCAACAATGGTGTTGAACAGAATGAATAGGAAACCAATTAGGATGGTTACACCCATTACTAGCGAGTAGTCACGGTTGAATGCAGCGTTAACGAACAGCTTACCGATACCCGGCAAGCCGAAGATCGTTTCGATAACAACAGAACCAGTAATGATACCTACGAACGCAGGGCCCATGTAAGAAACTACTGGAAGCATCGCAGGCTTAAGCGCGTGCTTAACAACAATATACGGATAGCTAAGGCCTTTAGCGCGAGCAGTACGGATGAAGTTACTGTTCAGCGTTTCAATCATGCTACCACGTGTAATACGTGCAAAGGTTGCAATGTAAAGGAAAGACATTGCCAGAACCGGAAGGGCCATATAGTACAGTGAGCCGTCATGCCAGCCCCCGGCCGGTAGCCACCCCAGATTCAGAGAGAAAATATAGATGAGTACTGGTGCAAATACGAAGGATGGCATTACCACCCCGACCATGGCGGTCGCCATGACTATATAGTCGAACCAGGAGTTTTGCCGGAGTGCGGCAATGGTTCCGACAAATACCCCCATAACCACTGTGAAGATAAATGCGACTGCACCAACTTTTGCTGACACAGGTAGTGCACCAGCAATTAATTCGTTTACGCTGAAGTCTTTGTATTTGAATGAAGGACCAAAATCGCCCTGCATAATGTTAGTAAGATAAGTCAGGTACTGTTCATGTACTGGCTTATCAAGACCGTATTTAGCGTTAATGTTCGCCATTACTTCCGGTGGAAGCGGGCGTTCTGTTGAAAATGGGTTACCTGGTGCAAAACGCATCAGGAAGAAAGATACTGTAATCAATACCAACAGTGTTGGAATCGCTTCTAATATCCTTTTTGCAATGAATTTAAACATAAACTCACTCTTGTTCAGTCTGTGACGTATGCCTTCTCAATTCTTATTAACCTGATGAATATAAAAGGTTAAATCGATTGATTTGACAATAAAATTAATAGTAAACAAAAAGACGCTGCATGTGTTTCCACATGCAGTGTCCAAAATTATAGTTTTATTGTAGTTAAGAATTACTCAGCTTTGATGTATAGATCTTTAGAGAAAATCTTATCTTCTGCGTTGTTAACCGGGAAACCGCCTACGCGTGGGTTAACAAGACGAGCTTTAACATACTGGTAGATAGGAGCAATTGGCATATCTGCCGCTAGCTTCTTCTCTGCATCGATGTAAAGCTGTGCACGCTCAGCGTCGTTAGTAGACAGTAGCGCTTTTTCCATGATCGCATCGTACTCATCGTTGTAGTACTTAGGATCGTTAGAGCTGTTGTTGCTCTGCATTAGAGATAGGAAAGAAGAGGCTTCGTTGTAGTCACCACACCAACCTGCACGAGTTACGTCAAAGTTGCCCTGACGACGTGTATCCAGGTAAGTTTTCCACTCTTGGTTTTCTAGCTGAATATCAACACCTAGAGTCTTCTTCCACATAGACTGGATTGCAGCAGCAATCTTCTTGTGGTTTTCAGATGTGTTGTAAAGAAGAGTAAACTTCAGAGGGTTGCTCTTATCAAAACCAGCTTCAGCTAGTAGACGTGCAGCTTCTTCATTACGATCTTTCTGAGACATCTGGCCATATGCAGGTAGCTCTGGGTTGAAGTTTGCAGTGATTTCCGGAGTTAGGAAGTATGCAGGCTTCTGGCCTTGACCTAGCAGTGCTTTAGTGATGATGTCACGGTCGATAGCGTAAGAAAGTGCCTTACGTACACGTACGTCATCAAACGGTGCTTTCGCATTGTTGAAGCCGTAGTAGTATGAACATAGGTTACCCTGAATAGAAACTGAATCTGCGTGCTCTTTCTTCAGACGACGGAAGTGCTCGTTTGGCAGTTCGTTCGTGAAGTCGATTTCACCAGAAAGGAAACGGTTCATTTCAGCTACCTGGTTTTCGATAGGTAGGAAAGTCACCTTAGTAAGAACTGTACTTTCGTTGTCCCAGTAGTTTTTGTTTGGAACCATTTCGATTCGCTCGTTCACTACCCACTTATCTACAACGAATGCACCGTTACCTACGAAGTTATCAGGCTTAGTCCACTGATCACCAAACTTCTCAACAGTCGCTTTGTGTACAGGCTTAACCGTAGTGTGGCCCATCATCATTACAAAGTATGGAAGAGGTGTAGTCAGTTTAACTTCTAGAGTGTGAGCATCTAGTGCTTTAACACCTAGAGTCTCTTTACCCGCTTTACCAGCAATGATTTCAGCAGCGTTAACCATCTGAGTCATTTCCAGGTACCAAGAGTAAGGAGAAGCGGTATTTGGATCGACAGCGCGCTGGAAGCTGTATACGAAATCTTCAGCAGTTACCGGATCACCGTTAGACCACTTAGCATCTTCACGTAGGTGGAATACGAATGTTTTGTTGTCTGCTGTTTCCCAAGACTTTGCAACACCAGGGATTGTGTTACCGTCAGCATCTTGGTTTACAAGACCTTCTAGCAGGTCACGGATTACGTGTGACTCTGGCACACCTTCCGTTTTGTGTGGGTCGATAGACGCTACTTCTGTACCGTTACCACGAACCAGTTCCTGAACCTTAGCTAGCTTTGTGCCAGCTGGAACATCTGCTGCAAGAGTTGAGAAAGAAGTCGCTGCAACAGTTAAGCTAGCACCTAGTAAAAGGGCTTGTGTGATTTTGTTTTTGTACATGCAATTAACTCCAAGTAATTTTTTGTTTGCATCCATGACGACTTTAGTGAGTCCCGAACGGCAGGCTATCTTTATAAGTTTTTAGATTAATCAATTTTTAAAAACCTATAATCTCACCAAAGATTGCGTGACAAGCTACCAACAAACGAAGGGATTTGCCATAAAATTGTAGTAATTAACCTTTTAAATTTTAACGTTGGTCAATATATTGGTTATATAATCTACTATTCAAAAGACTTTCAGTCGAAATCCAGAATGCCTGCTCAAAGGAGCAAATAAAGAGATCTAAATCACGTTTTTATTTTAATTCAGTTTCTTATTCGCCCAAATTTCATTGAGTTATTGATGAGAGTATTAGTGAGATTCATTTTCAAATACGAAGTTGATTGTGAACAAAAGCCACACATTCAGCAATTTTCGCAAAATAGAAGTCATTAATATTTCTTCATTTTGTAAACTTTTCTATACACATGTTAAACCAAAAGTTTATCTACCAACATGCCTAAAGATTATTTTCTCTTACATATCAACGCATTAATCTCGAGCATAAGATTACCTTGATAGTTCTGTATGTTATTAAACAAACCTTATAACAATCATTTGTTCTATAAAATGAATTATGCGCCCTTCAGCAAATATTGCTTATTGTACCCAAAGCGATTATGCACATTCGAAATATCTATCGCTCACAAAGCATTCAATCATTCGATTAATAAATATACCGAATAAAGATCCATAAAATAATAAAAGCCTGCATTTTTATGCAGGCTTTTATTATTTTTATCCAGATTTTAAAAAACACTGGTTATTATTTATTCCACCTGGATGCCGCAGAATGATCAGAATCTCTGGCCTCCACCCAACGTGTATTATTTGTCGTGCGCTCTTTCTTCCAAAATGGAGCCTTAGTTTTTAAATAGTCCATGACAAATTCACAAGCTTCGAAAGAGGCCCCACGGTGTGCACTAGTCACACCTACAAAGACGATTTGATCACCAATATCTAAATCACCTACTCGGTGAATCACTCTAAGTTTAAGTATCGGCCAGCGTTTCATTGCTTCTTCGCAGATTTCGGACAACGCTTTCTCTGTCATTCCCGGATAGTGTTCCAACCTTAGCCCTACAACACTATCACCAAGGTTCATATCACGAACTTTGCCAGAGAACATGGCGACTGCGCCCGCTTCTGTTCCTTCTGCTAACTGGTTATATTCGTCACCAACAGAGAAGTCATCTTCTGTTACCGTTATCTTTATTGACATATTAGCCCCCTGTAACTGGTGGGAAGAATGCAACCTCATCGCCATCGTTAACAGTTGTCTCTAGCGGCACAATCGTTTGGTTGATAGCAACGAGTAGTTTGCCCGCCTCTAAAGCAAGCGCCCATTTGTCACCTTTTTCAGCCAACTCGGCTCTAAGCTCTTCAGCGGATGCGTATTTAGCTTCTACTTCCAGGCTATCCAGCCCTACCAACTCTCGGGTTTGTGCAAAGAAAAGAACTTTGATCATGACTCCACCTTAAAATGTCCTGATTTGCCGCCTTTCTTTTCAAGCAGACGGACGTTTTCAATCACCATATCTTTTTGCACAGCTTTACACATATCGTAGATAGTTAATGCAGCAACGGATGCAGCGGTCAACGCTTCCATCTCAACACCTGTTTTACCCGCTAATTTACAAACAGATTCGATACGAACTTTATTTTCTGCCTCAATCGCTTCTAGCTGTACTTCAACCTTCGATAGCAATAACGGATGACAAAGTGGAATCAGATCCCAGGTCTTTTTAGCGGCCTGGATACCTGCAATACGCGCAGTAGCGAATACATCACCTTTGTGGTGGCTACCTGACACGATCAGCTCAAGAGTTTCTGGCGCCATATGTACGAACGCTTCGGCTCTCGCCTCACGCACTGTCTCAGTTTTTCCTGAAACATCGACCATGTTTGCTTCACCAGAAGCATTAATATGAGTAAATTCTGACATCTTTTTTACCCTTTTAGATGAGGCATAAAGTTACATGGACGATGGGAAGCATCCAGTTGTTGTTTTATGATTTTGGTCCAAGCTGTTTTACATGCACCAGGAGAACCCGGTACCGCGAAGATGACCGTTTTATTTGCCATTCCAGCAAATGCACGAGACTGAATAGCGGATGTACCAATCTCTTCAAAAGAAAGCATACGGAATAGCTCACCAAAGCCTTCTACTTCTTTATCGAACAAAGGAAGGATCGCTTCCGGTGTATTGTCTCGTGATGTGAATCCAGTTCCGCCAGTCATTAAAATAACTTGAATGTTGTCATCAGCAATCCATTGAGAGACAGCGGCTCTCAGTTGATAAACATCATCAATCACGATTTTTTTATCTATCAGGTTATGACCGGCTTCTTTTAGTTGTTCTACAAAATAGTGGCCTGAAGTGTCGTTCTCTTCTGTGCGAGTATCAGAAACAGTTAAAACTGCGATATTCGCAGGCTTAAATGCGCTTACAGCGTGTCCCATAATTTCACCTATGTTCTTTAACTTTTTTGGTATAAGTTGTCTGGCTTAAACTTAAACTAACCGCCAATCGATGCTAGATGCGGTGTCATACCCGAGTTGCCATCATGTAAAAAGTGGCTAACGGTTTTGTTTTGAAGTTCGTATTGGATACGTGCGATAAGCTCTTCCTGTTGCTCGTCATTTTGGAGCAATTCACGAAGTTCAATGCCCTGTTCACCGAACAGACACATATGCAGCTTACCCAACGCAGAGATGCGCAGTCGGTTACAACTTTCACAGAAGCTTTTTTCATATGGCATTATTAGCCCTATTTCACCTTTGTAGTCTGGGTGAATAAAGACTTTTGCAGGGCCATCGTTCGCTTCTTTTACTTTTTGTATCCAACCTTCCGCGATAAGTTTATTTTGGATGCTAACACCAGACTGGTGATGCTTCTGGAAAAGAGAGTCCATCTCGCCTGTTTGCATCAACTCGATAAATCTAAGTTGAATTGGACGGTCTTTAATCCAGTTCATAAATGCAGGCAACTCACCAGCGTTCAGATCTTTCATAAGTACGACATTCGCTTTGATTTGCTCGTAGCCAACCTCAAACGCTCTGTCGATCCCGGACATCACCTCATTGAACTTATTTTCACCTGTAATCTGGTAAAACATTCTTGGATCAAGGCTATCCAAACTGATGTTGATATTGCTCAGACCCGCTTCTCGCCACTCATGGACATTCTTCTCCATGCGGTATCCATTCGTTGTCATCGCAACTTTTTTAATACCGTCAGTAGACGCAATAGTATGAACAATATCGGTAAAATCTTTACGCAATGTAGGTTCACCACCGGTGATACGAACTTTGGAAGTACCACAATCCGCAAACGCGCTTACCACACGTTTGATTTCCGGTAATGATAAAAAGGATGAGTTCTTACGCCCGGATGGTTTATAACCATCAGGTAGGCAATAAGTACATTTAAAGTTACAGACATCTGTAACAGAAAGACGCAAATAGTAAAATTTGCGATTAAAACTATCTTCGAATTGTCTCGCCACGGAACACCTTTCCAAATACGGGAGGCTGATTCATTTCTAAACCAACCCTGGTGGCAACATGCCACTGGCTCTCCATGCATATTTTTAAACTTAGCAACAAGAGCTCGGAGTTATGGCAGCTATATAATTTAACTAATCAATACAGCAGCTACTTATTAAAATAATAAATAAACTTGCCACATACCAGTGTTTCATGGCAAAAACGTTGTGTTTCCCACATTTCAAATTTACTTTTAAAACCTTGTTAACGGGAAACCCCTACAAATTGAATAGATGTATTAACAAATAAAATTAAATGACAATTTATAAACAGAAAAAAATCGTCGCAATTGGCGGTGGACATGGGCTGGGTCGTGTACTTGCTGCGCTTAGCGACTTTGGTGGAAACGTAACCGGTATTGTTGCTACAACCGATAATGGTGGTTCGACAGGGCGAATCCGAGACTGCCAGGGCGGTATTGCCTGGGGTGATACCAGAAACTGTATTAATCAGTTGATCACTCAACCATCCATTGGTTCGATGATGTTCGAATATCGCTTTAAAGGTACTGGCGAACTTTCGGGGCACAACCTCGGAAACCTAATGCTGACAGCGCTCGATAATTTATCTGTCAGACCTCTGGAAGCCATTCAGCTAATCAGAAGCCTGCTCAATGTGGATGTGAATATCGTGCCCATGTCGGAACACCCTTCTGATCTAAAGGCACTGTCTAATGATGGAACCTGGGTGCACGGTGAAACCAGTGTCGACGAAATGGAGCAAGAGCTTCAACGTTTAGATCTTGAACCTGAAGTACCTGCAACAAAAGAAGCGCTGATCGCCATTGAAAATGCGGACTGTATCATCCTTGGTCCGGGAAGTTTTCTGACCAGCATAATGCCTCCTCTTCTCCTACCCGAGATTTGCGGAGCCATTAACACCAATACTCAAGCAAAAATCCTGATGATTGAGAACCTTTCTCCCGAGTATGGACCAGCAGGCAGAATGAGTTTCAAAGAGAAGTTGGAATGGAGCGAAAGAGCTTGCCGAGGAAGAAAAATAGATACCGTACTCACAGCCTTTGAACACCCGGAACTAGAAAGTGAGTGGAATATAGCAGTAAGACCACTCGCGTCGCCAAACAGACCATGGCGACACGATAGGGATAAGCTTCACGATGCTATTGTGGAGCAGTTACGTTAATAAGCTAGGTCGTCATCCTTAAGAGAGTGATATACGCGGATGGTTTCCCGAATGCTTTCGAGAATCGATTCGCGATATTCTACGGTGTTTATCTGCTCACCCGCTTTCGCTCTCTGATCGATTTCTTTTGCCAGCTCACATAAATTATCTGCTCCAAAGCTCGCTGCACTGCTCTTTAAGGCATGGCTGATCTCTTGCAATGGTGATTGAAGGTCTTCAAGCTCACCCGATAACACGTTTTGATAGCCATCCAGTTCACTCAAAAATATCTCTAGCAAAACCGGCAGGTTATCTTTACCTATCTCATGGCATAGATCATTAACTTTATGAGAGTTCAAATAACAAGTCACTTCTTTCCCTTCACTGTTCTGAAAGTTTCGTCCAGCTTTGAATTTTTCTGTAAATCGTCGATGGGCTGACTTCAAGAGCATTCGCAGCTTTAGGGATGTTGCCATCAAAAGCTTCGATTGCTAGTTCTATTGTACTTTTTTCAACCAACCACAAAGGGGAAACATCCGAAGGCAACATTTTGGTTGACTCTTCATCTGATTTCCCAATAGCTGAACTATCTAAATTAGCTAATGCAATTTTTGTGCTAGGTTGGTTAAGTGGTGGAGGTAACATGCTAAGTGTGATCTCCTTTCCATGATTTAACACCACGGCATTTCGAAGAACATTTTGCAATTGACGCACATTGCCAGGCCATTCGTAGTTCACAAATCGCTTTACAACATCTTCAGAAAATCTCGCAAAATCTTTGCCTTCTTCGAGGGACATAAATCCAAGCAGCGAGTACGCAATCTCAACCACATCTTCGCCACGTTCTCTCAATGGTGGTAGATGCAAAGGTATAACATACAGTCTGTAGTAAAGGTCTTCACGGAACCGCCCTTCCTGTACCTCTTTCCAAGGGTCTCTGTTGGTTGCGCAGACAAATCTTACATCCACACTCTTCATATGTGACGAACCCACTTTCTGGAAAGTACCCGTCTGAATAAACCTAAGTAGCTTTGTCTGAAGATCTAGGTCCATTTCACACAGTTCATCAAGGAACAAGGTTCCACCGTTAGCAAGCTCTGCAGCCCCTTCTCGCTCTGTTGCCGCACCAGTAAAGGCCCCTTTAACATGACCAAACAGTTCGCTTTCTATCAGGTCTTTTGGTATTGCAGCACAGTTAATCGCGATAAATGGCTTGTCACGACGCCTACTGGCGGCATGAATTGCTTCTGCACACACCTCTTTACCTGTACCACTTTCACCAGTAATAAAGATGCTGGCTTTACTGGCTGCGGCGGAGTCTATGGTTTTGTATACAGACTGCATGGTGTGGCTACTACCGATGAAACCCTGGTAGTTATTGTTACCTTTAATTTCACTACCACCGTCCGTTTTCAGCTTCGTTGCTTTTCGGATCGCGTTGTTGACCGTTACCCGCAGGCGGTCCGCTTCACAAGGTTTTATTAGAAAGTCTTGCGCACCGTGCTGCATCGCTTCAACGGCAGTATCAATAGAGCCGTGCGCTGTCATAAATATAACCGGAACGTCAGGGTGATCCTGCTTTACGCTATAAAGCACATCCATCCCCGTCATATCGGGCAATCTAAGGTCGAGCAAAATTAAGTCAGGAATCTTGCGATTAACACTTTCTATAGCATCTTTACCTGTTCCGACTATCTCAATATCGATACCTAAAGGCATGAGAAAAGAACGATAAAGCGCAGCGACAGAAGCCGTATCTTCCACCATTAACAGGTGTTTAGAGCGTTGATTTGAATTTGAAGTACTCATCGATAGCCAACATATTATTTATTGCATTTTGAGAAATGATTGCACTATGCATTGCATTTTGCAACAAACTTGTAAGAGAAACTTCAAAATCGGCTGGAATAAACCTACTTTTGGTATGAAATTGTTGGCACACATAATGCTACTATATATATGACCCTAACGGGTCACCTAGCCAACTGACGTTGTTAGTGAATATTATTATTCACAGAATATAGCCAATCGGAATCATTACCGGTTGGCTTTTTTTTATCTGAATTTTAAGGAAAAAAACGTTTTAACTATTCTGTATAAACTGCTTTTTCAAGTTTTCTATTCTGTCCCTTTTCTCAGCAGCAAGCTCAAACTCCAGGTTCTGAGCATGTTGATACATTTCAGATTCAAGCTTTTGAATCTCTTTATCCAGTTGCTGAGGAGATAGTACGTCATAGCTATTAGAAGGTTCAGCCACCTTAGATAGAGGAACAGCTTTACTTGTTTTCTGTTTTCTCGATTTCGCAATATCTCCAATTTCCATGATGTCTTTGATATTACGCTTCAGAGCCTGAGGCTGAATACCTCGTTCTTCGTTATATGCTCGCTGTTTTTCCCTTCTGCGGTTAGTTTCATCCATCGCTCTTTTCATTGAGCCAGTTATGGAGTCCGCATACAAGATGGCTTTACCTTGTAAGTTACGTGCTGCACGACCGATTGTCTGAATTAAAGAGCGCTCAGAACGGAGAAAGCCCTCTTTATCTGCATCAAGAATCGCTACCAGCGAAACTTCGGGCATATCAAGACCCTCACGGAGTAAGTTAATACCCACTAACACATCAAACTCACCAAGTCTCAAGTCACGTATGATTTCCACTCGTTCCACGGTGTCGATATCTGAATGAAGGTAACGCACCTTTACATCATGCTCGTGAAGATACTCGGTAAGATCTTCAGCCATACGCTTAGTCAGTGTTGTAACCAGCACTCGTTCTTCTTTTGCTGCACGAATGCGAATCTCTGATAACAAATCATCGACCTGTGTAGCAACCGGTCGCACCTCAAGTTCAGGATCAAGCAATCCTGTCGGCCTTACCACCTGATCGGCAACCTCACCACTGGACTTTTCAAGCTCGTAGTTACCTGGCGTTGCTGAAACAAAAATCGTCTGAGGCGCGAGAGCTTCAAACTCTTCAAACTTTAACGGCCTGTTATCCAATGCAGAAGGTAGTCTAAATCCAAACTCTACAAGCGTTTCCTTACGAGAGCGGTCACCCTTATACATGGCTCCGATCTGAGGTACGGTCACGTGAGACTCATCAATGATTAGTAAGCCATCGTTAGGTAGGTAATCAAACAGTGTTGGTGGCGGCTCACCCTCAGCACGACCACTCAAATAACGTGAGTAGTTCTCAATGCCAGAACAGAAACCAAGTTCATTCATCATTTCGATATCAAACTGGGTTCTTTGCGAAATGCGTTGTTCTTCCAATAACTTATTATTGTCTTTCAGGTAAGTCTGTCTGTCCTTAAGTTCTACCTTGATGTTTTCAACAGCTTCCAGAATACGCTCACGAGGCGTCACATAGTGAGTTTTCGGATAAACCGTATAACGAGGTAAATCACGTTGCGTCACAGCTCCTGTTAGCGGATCAAACAAGCTGATACATTCAACCTCGTCATCGAACATTTCCAGCCTTACCGCATCCTGATCGGATTCAGCAGGGAAAATATCTATCACCTCCCCTCTGACGCGAAACTGTCCACGCTCAAAAGTGACATCATTTCGACTGTATTGAAGCTCAGCAAGTCGGCGAAGAATATCACGCTGGTTGATGACATCTCCTCTGGTGACATGAAGCATCATTTTCAGATAAGAGTCAGGATCACCCAAACCATAAATAGCCGAAACTGAAGCCACGATAATGGCATCTTTTCGCTCAATCAAAGCTTTGGTTGCAGAAAGCCTCATTTGCTCGATATGTGCGTTTACAGAAGCATCTTTCTCGATAAACGTGTCCGTCGTCGGCACATAAGCTTCAGGCTGGTAATAATCGTAGTAAGAGACAAAATACTCTACCGCGTTATTGGGAAAGAACGCCTTCATCTCACCATATAGCTGTGCAGCCAATGTTTTGTTTGGAGCAAGAAGAATCGCTGGTCGTTTCGCTTTTGCAATAACATTGGCTAATGAAAATGTTTTACCCGATCCCGTAACACCAAGTAGCGTTTGGTGAGCTAAACCAGAATCTAATCCATCCAAAAGCTGCTCTATCGCAGCAGGCTGATCACCCGAGGGCTGATAGTCTGAAACTAATTCGTATTCTTTACTCATATTTAAAACACAGTCATTTCGTGAGTGATATGAACACCAAAATACTGGGTATTCATACAGAGGTAACAAGAGTATATACCTAACTGCTCTTAAAATGCGCTTTAATTCGATATTTAATATTAAATTGGAAATGAAACTCTATCTCTGATAGAGTTTTGGTCCCTTCGTAAAAAAGCATCAGTTAATTCTAATTAAATAATCCACGACTTTTCCCCAATTTGGTGCGGAATCAGGATTTTTTTATGACAATTCGAATTTAGTCACAACCCAAGTCAAAAATCTAAAAAAATATATAACAATAAAAAACAACAAGTTAAAAATGAATCAAATAGATTTATTGCACTAAAATATTAGCTTTAAAGAATTACTAAAAAAGCATTAACACACTTATCCACAAAATTCGTGGATAAGTACTTCTAGCCTTTTTCTGTTCAGGGCTTCAAGAATATCAATCTTTTTTTTAATTTTTTTCTTTAATTAGACCGTTGACAGTGAATTCTCATGTCGCTAAGATACGCGCCTATTCGATTCCCCCTTAGTTCAGTTGGTAGAACGGCGGACTGTTAATCCGTATGTCGCAGGTTCGAGTCCCGCAGGGGGAGCCAAATTCAAGAAGAAAGACGTCCTAGGACGTCTTTTTTTGTATCTAAACCTCGCTAGTAAAAGAGTTGGCATTCTCTTAAGGTCTTAACCAAACTCGTACTAGCTTAGAAGTTTAGGTACACAAATAGGTACATTGTCCGTACGTTCCAATTTACGGTGTACCAATCATGGCAAGAACAACTAAATCTTTAACAGATAAACAGCTCTCTAACGCTAAACCACAAGAAAAAGAGTTCACGCTCTTCGATGGTAACGGCCTTCGTCTACGTGTAAAACCAAACGGCACAAAAACGTGGCTATTCAACTATACACGCCCACACAATGGCAAACGCGCTAACATGACGTTTGGCAGTTACCCTAGCCTATCCCTTACTAATGCAAGAAAGAAAGCTCTTGGAGCGATAGAAACGCTTCAGCAAGGTATTGACCCTCAAATTAAACTCAAAAATCAAATAAGAACTGAGAAGCAGCGTTTACAGTCTACATTAGCTGAAGTCACAAACAGTTGGTTAGAAGTAAAAAGTGCCTCCATCAGTGAAAAGACACTAACCAATCTCGAACGCCTCTTAAAACGCCACTTGCTCCCAAAGCTTGGAAAGTATCCAGTTACTGAGCTCACTGCACCATTAGTTATAAATGCCCTTCAACCACTTCAAGTTAAAGGGCACCTAGAAACACTGCGTAGAGCCTGCCAACGCATAAACGAAATAATGAATTTTGCTCAAAATAGAGGACTGATTGAGTTCAACTCACTATCAAAAATCCATTCCGCATTTCTGAAACCCGTAACAACTAGTATGAAGTCGATTAATACAGACGAACTGCCAGAGTTAATGAAAACACTGACTCGCGCCAGCATCATGTATACCACTCGCTGTATGATCGAATGGCAACTTCACACCATGACTCGACCTGCAGAGGCCGCCGAAGCCCGTTGGGATGAAATTGACTGGGAAGAGAGTCTATGGGTGATTCCCGCAGAAAGAATGAAAAAGCGAAAAGATCATCTAGTCCCCCTCACACCACAAACCTTAATTTTGTTGAAAGAGATGAAAAAAATAAATGGTGGTAGCGAATACATCTTCGCTTCCTATAAAGATCCAATGAGACCAAGTAATAGCCAAACTGCTAACATTGCACTAAAAAGAATGGGCTTTAAGGGTCGTTTGGTGTCTCACGGCTTACGCGCCTTAGCAAGCACAACACTAAATGAAACTAAGCTATTCCATAATGACGTTATCGAGTTAGCGTTAGCTCACGTAGACAAAAACCAAATTAGAGGCATTTACAATCGAGCGCTATACATTAATCAACGTCGCGAGATGATGCGTTGGTGGAGTAACTATATCGAAGAGGCTTCTATGGGTAACCTATCAATCGGTGCGACACACAAATAAAACCTCTTACAATAATAAAAGCTTGTTGGCTAATTTCGGTTAGCCAACAGTTTTTTGTATCAACGCATACATCACACACATACATCACAAGCATCGTACTCGTTAATAAGATGGTACGCCCCTCCTATCCACTAAACTCGATAGTATCGAGAAAAGGAAAGGTAACCATCATGAACAGCACAAATATTATCGGTATCGACTTAGCAAAACATATTTTTCATTTGGTTGGTCACGATCATGCTGGAAGGGAGACTTTCCGCAAGAAGTTAAGCAGGCAAAAAACTTTACAACTACTCTCTGTTCACGAACCAGTTATTGTCGCGATGGAAGCTTGCGGAGGCTGTCACTGGTTTGCACGTAAGTGTCAGGAATTTGGGCATGAAGTTAAGCTTATTCCTGCTCAATACGTAAAACCGTATGTTAAAACTAACAAAAATGACTTCATTGATGCTGATGCGATAGCAGAAGCAGCCATGCGACCAAAGATGAGATTTGTTTCGCCAAAAACTGAACGAGCACAACTCGGTATCGTGATTCGAAAAGTACGAACTGGCTATATCAAGGAGCGAACTGCTTGTATGAATAGAATAGGTTCCATTCTTCTGGAATTTGGGGTCAGTTTTCCCAGAGGCCATCACCATATGAAAAATCTGTTTCAATGGTTAGCAAATAAAAAGGAGCCTGTCCCACCACTCCTTACTCTTGAACTAAGGCAACAGCTAGATTACTACAACTTTCTAAACCAGCGGATAAAAGAACAAGAAGAAAAGCTTATAGAACTAAATAAAGATAATGTATTAAATGACTTATTGCAGAGTATCCCTGGAATAGGCCCTATGACTGCTTCATGCTGCCTATCAGTAGTTGGCAATCCTCATGACTTTTCAAGTGGAAGAAATTTTGCTGCTTGGATTGGCTTAGTTCCCTACCAATACACAACTGGAGGTAAGCCTAAAATGTTGGGTATATCTAAGCGAGGGAACAAAGAGTTACGCGAACTATTTATTCATGCCGCACGCTCAGTTCTGTGGAGAGATTCTTCAGTAGAACGATATTTCGGCTCTTGGTTGATAGAGCTTAAGAAAAGAAAGCCATTTAATGTCGCAGTTGTAGCACTGGCTAACAAATTAGCCCGAATAGCGTGGTCAGTCATGACAAGCGGAACATCCTTTGAAGTAAGAATATAACCAGAATTTGCATATGATAAGTAGAGATGACAAAACGGTCAGACCACCAGATTGAAGACCTGATGTCCAAAACAGCAACTAAAATGCTTTCACGTTTTTGAGGACAATCTGGCGCGGATCTCATCGTAGAGCTGAGACTAATGATGTCTCAACCAGACTCTGAATACATTAGCGCAAACCAGCTCCGTCATTTTGAATTTATCACTTGCAAAACGGGGCGTACCATACATTTTGGACAAAAGTTTCTATTCCCTATTCCAATACCAAGACTTATAGAACTACCGAAATTTTTAGATTAGTTCCTGATTAAGGAGGTCTTGCTAAAATAATGGCAAAGCAGTTGATAGAAGCGGTTAACGTGTATTGGTTTATCTTTTTGGTATTGGTGTAAAAAATAAAAATGCCATGCTCTTCCTTGAACTTCTGGTAACACCCTAACTAATTGCTCACGAAGTAATGCTTGCTGTGCCAGAAACTCTGGGTAAAGCACGATACCCATGTCACAGAGCGCCATTTCTAACGCTGTGGAAAGGGAATTGGTTTTTGCAGAATGATCAACAGTAAAAAGTTGTTTTTTTTGTTGATCGTTATCAAAGAGCTGCAACTCCCGATTTTGCCACGGAGTGGCAATAAAACAGTGAGCTGATAGCTGATCAATATCCTGTAATAAACCATTTTGTTTGATATAGCGTGGGGAAGCACAAAAGATCTCCGCCACTTTACCTATTGATAGTGCACGGTAATTACAATCTTTAAGTTCTCCGCCAAAAATTGCCACGTCCAAACTATGTTCGATTAAGTCTTGCCACCCTCCTGCTACCACCACCTCAGGTTGAATCTTAGGAAACTCGATACACAACTGTCGGATGGCTGGAATAACGATACCTTTTTCAAAAAACGGCGGTATGGATACCTTAAACACACCGCTTGGCTGCTCTTTGGCATTATCAAGCTCTGTTAAGGTAAGACTGAGTTGCTCACTCAATAATTCACTGCGTGATAGTAATGACTCTCCGATAGTCGTCAATACTACACCTCGAGTGTTACGCACAAGCAACTGATGCCCCGTTGCTTTCTCCAAACGTTTTATCTGCTGACTAATGGCTGATTTACTCAACCCAAGTTTTTTTGCAGCTGCAGTAAAAGAGCGCTTCTGGGCAACCTCAACGAAAATCAACAACAGCGGTGCTAGCTTTACACTGTTCATATTATTAAACACACTGTTTATTTACTGGCCATTGTTTAATATTTGTTAACTTTTATTCTATGTCAACACCACCAACCAAAGGAATCGTTTAGATGACTTGTTTAGTAATTGTTGACTTAACCCCGACGGACAAAACACAGCTATCAAATTACAGTGCGCAAGCGGCTGAGACCGTGGCCGCATATAATGGTAAATTTATTGCCAAAGGAGAAATAGAGACGCTACATGGTGATACCCCTCATCCGATCAAAGTAGTAATTGAGTTCTCAGATAAAGAGAGTGCACGGAATTGGTATAACAGCGCGTCTTACCAAGCCCTAATCCCCTCGCGTAATAAAGGAATGAACAGTCAATTTCACTTAATTTAAAACCAATACAAGGCTAGCCATTGTTGGCTAGCCTTCTGACACACGTTCGACTCTACTGAAGTTACACATGCTGAGAAATAGAACATTAGTATACAATCCAAACTAAATAACTGACGACTTTGTCTTAGATAGTATCTTTAGCAATATCGTAAAGCTACAAATTGAATGGCCTAGTTTATTTACCCACTACAGGTGGAGTCAAAATGCCAAACACTGGAAATCTCTCTTGAATGTTGTTAAGCATTATTCTGCGCGCGGCAGTAATTTTAGCATCACTTCAACTTGCCGTTTTGAAGCAAAGAGAACCTCTGAGGGGGCGTTTCTGTAAGCTGCATTTGCTTGAAGAAAAATTGTTCCGTAATCAATAACCATGGAAGGCTTACCGTAAAGCCTAGTGAGTTCGTTAATGACTTTAGCTTTTTCTTCACTTGGCAATAATATCCAGATCAGGTCTAGTTGATCATCTTGGAACACTAGCTCAATTTTTCTTGGCTTGCCAGCATATATGAACCCAAAACAGTCTATTTGTTTTTGGCTTATTAGAGCCAAAGGCGCTGTTATAGGTACAATTTCTTTTTCAGAAATGCTCTTGCATACGCTCAGTGCTTTTTCCCTCGAAACATTATAGCTTTCTCCCAGAACAAACTCTTCTGGCTTTGAAACTGAGTATTGCTGAGTAGCGCATCCAGCTGTAAGTGCCAAAAATATTAGAAAAACAGATATAAGCCTATCCATCCATATAGCCCCCAAGATTTGAAATTGTGTTATTACGCCGCGTCGTTAATCTGCTTAGAACACTTGTATGGTAAAATTATATTTGTGTATTCCATGCTAATTAGTCTTTGTCCCTAGACGCACATTCCTCCCCGACAAAGCACTCACGCTAGAAATAGGACAAAAAGTTAAACTCGTCGTGTATAGCGAAGAGTAATGGCTGGATTTGCAGACTATCTATCATAGCAAACGAGATTTAAGACATGTATCGCCAAATCTATCCCAATGCTCTGTGTACTGTTCATGATGGCCACTTTTCCTGTCATCGACACGATCGATTTTAGTGGAATCGAAGGGCGTACCATCTAATTAGTTTACAAATCACCTGCGCTCGCTACTTGGCAATGCTTGTATTAGAATACGCATAAGCAAACTTTTAGCTTCTATTTACACTGACTAACTAAGATTTTCTTAATAATTACAGTTAAACATACGAAGTGATGAGAGCTCAGGTTGCTGTTAAGGTGCCAAAGTAAGCATCTAGCGCTTCATATCGTGTCGTGCTTCTAAATACCTCATACCCATCAACCGAAAATGCGGGTATGGTTTGAATATCCAGCTCGTTAGCCAATCGGTTATCCTCTTCAATACTTTCAAATGTCGATGGATTATACATAGCCTTGAGGAACTCGTTGGAATCAAATCCTAGTTGAACAGCCGTTTTTAAAACAATATCAAGGTCGCCAATATTCTCAGCTCGTTGTAAATGAGCGCGTTGTAAAGCGTCAAACATGTCCCAATGAGCACTTGGTCCCGCTAATTTGTCCGAAGCCTTGCACGCTTGAGCTGCTAGCATCCCACTCGGGTAACTAAATGCAGCTTTATGCATGGCTTCAATATTAAATCGCCCTACCGACCCCTCAAACTTTTGGCAGGACTCCCAATGTCTGAGAATTTCTTTTTTTGCGTTATTTAGTGAGCCAAATCTAATTGCCATTTCTTGTGGTGTTCTTTGCAGAACGAAGCAACGGTGTATAACTTCAACATTGTATTTTTCTTGGATTTTGCGAAGGATGGGTGACTGAATGTAACACCAACCACATACTACATCGTGGAAAAACTCGATTCGAATAGCCATTTGAATATACCTCACACGTTTTTTTCAAAGTCAGATACCAGTTGTTTGATGGCCAGAGCTGTCTCGTTAGCAAACTTTCCGTTGAGGAAGTGGGTGTTGAAGTTACCAAGACTATACGTTGCAGTCACCTCGGCGCCCCACCAAGGCATCAAGCCCTTCATCGTTTGAAGGCTGGTCGCTCCTCCATTTGCTCCTGGAGAGGTACTAAGTAATAGGACGGGGATATTGGGTGTGCCAAAGAAACCTGTATCCTTGGTTGCCATTCGAGATAACCAATCAATCACGTTTTTTAGAAATACAGGCATAAATCCGTTGTGTTCTGGTACCGAAAAAATCAAAGCATCATGGCTGGCGAATATATCCCATAGTACTTTTGCATTATCCGGAATTCCGGCTGCCTCAATATCCTGACTGTATATAGGCAAGGGATACTCGGTCATGTCTAAATAGGTCACTGCGTGAGTATCAATATGCGATATGGCATGTTTGAGTAATTTAGTGTTAATCGATTGTGAGTGGTTGCTGCCGGAGATGGCAAGAATCTTTTTCATAACGAACCTCAAGTTTATCTGTTGCGTTAGTCGTTACTATAATGTTTACTCATGAAAAATTAAGACCACTATAGTGGCAATACAATTTACTGTGAGTAAACAAAGTATGGATAAACTCGTTGCGATCAAAGTATTCAAGAGAGTGGTGGAGCTTGGGAGTTTTTATGGTGCTGCTGAAGACTTAGGGTTGTCTCGCGCAGCTGTGAGCAAAAATATTGCGGAGTTAGAGCGGCATTTGGGCACAGCTTTGATAAAACGCACGACTCGTACCATGCATGTCACACCCAGCGGGCAAGAGTACTATTATCGCGTTCGCGAACTTCTAAATCTATGGGATGTTGCAGACCAAAATGCAAAGGCGGCATCAAACACAGTAAGTGGTGTTGTCACTATTACCATCCCTATGTCATTAGGGCTTGTATCTATTCAGCCGAAATTGTGTTTATTTGCAAGTCAATACCCAGACGTAAAGCTAAATGTCATTTTGTCTGATGAACAGGTTGACCTGGTCTCAAATGGCATTGATGTCGCTGTTCGTGGCAGTGGGCATTTGCAAGACTCCACTTTACGCGCCAAAAAGCTCGATACACTTCCACGTGTGCTTTGTGTGTCGCCTGGCTACTTCAGTTCATCCAACAAAGAGTTAAATCATCCCACAGATATATATCAGCACCCTTGCTTGGTGTATACCTTATCGTCATCTCCCACATGCTGGACCTTTTTCTCTGAAAAAGAGGAATGCCAAGTGGAAACTACACATGTCCGTATGCAAACCAACAATACGCTTGCTCTCAAGCAAGCTTGTCTTCAAGGTCTAGGTTTAATGCTTACGCCAGAAATCTTGGTACGCGAAGAATTGATGGATGGGAGATTGCAGCATGTTCTGCAAGAGTGGAGCGTCGCGAATCATGATTTATACGCTGTTTACCCTCAACACAAAGAACATTCAGCGACGGTCAGTGCATTAATCCATTTTCTAAGCCATTAGGTGAGAACTGGTGTCAGCTCCTTCGTCAGGTAATCTAAAAACACACGCAGTTTTATTGGCATGTGGTCTCGCTCTGGAAAAATCGCATAAATACTCTTTTCTTGCATGACATAGTCCGTCAGCAATTGAGTCAGCTCTCCCGATTGAACGTATCGCGTTGCAATAAAGTCTGGAAGCCTAGCTAGGCCTATGCCCTGAAGCACAGCGGTTAGCAATGCCTCGCTATTATTCACTCGGTAGTTGCCATGAACCGTTACACTCTCAATTTTACTTTCTTGGGCAAATGTCCACTCCATAGTTTCAGCTGAGTGCCGATACACAAGCGCATTGTACTGACTTAACTCCGAAGGCATTGTGGGGTGGCTGAGTCCGGATTTGGCAAAGTAACTCGGCGCTGCACATACGATACTTCGACTGGTCATGAGTTTGCGAGCAATCAAACTAGAGTCTGTAAGGTCACCACCGCGAATCGCCACATCATAACCTCCTGCAACAACATCAATGTAGTCATCACTCATGGTCATATCGATATTGATGCCTGGGTATTGCTCAAGGAATGAAGGGATTAAAGGTGCGATCGTCAAGCGCCCAAAGGACATAGGGGCACTAATTTTAAGTGTTCCTAATGGCTGATTTTGCTGGCTAGTTGCAGCATCTTCTGCTTTTTTAATCCAGTAGTCTGCTTTTCTTATATATCTATGGAAGTTGGCACCCGACTCTGTCAAAGAGACTTGGCGTGTGGTCCTGTGGAGCAGTCGAACACCCAAACTCTCTTCTAGCTGAACCACCCGTTTATTGACTGCGGAGCGAGAAATACCAATTTCGCGTGCAGCTTTGGCAAAGCTTCCTTGTTTCACTACTTCCAAGAAGAAAGGGATAGCGTCAAGGTTATCCATGACTGTCTCCGTTTTGGATACGCTGTGTGTAGTATATGCCCTCTTCTGGATACATTAAAGTCGTCGTATGATTTTGTTGTCCCCCAACCAATGGAGAGCAATGATGAAAGTACTACCTATGACAAGCGCAAAACACGTCGAGAGTATAAACCGTGCTGGGTTACGAAAGCTATTCTATGTGGTATCCATCGGTGTATTGGTGGCATGCAATTTTGCCTTGTCTAAATATGCAGTGACGAATGGGCTCGCTCCAATCGATGTGACCGTTATACCTATGGCTGGTGCCGCATTTTTACTTGTAGTACTGCTGCTTATTCAGAAAAAACTCAAAATATCCGAATTTAACCATTTTCAATATTATGTGATTGCAGGATTACTGGGGGTAAGCTTGCCAAATTTGGCCTCAAGCCTTGCGTTGCAAGAGCTCAACGCCAGCACCTTTAGTGTTCTCGTAACACTCTCGCCGATATTCACCTTATTGTTTGCCTTTCCTTTTGAACGCAAAAGCCTCACGAAATCTAAAACCATGGGTATTTTTGTCGGATTGCTATCTGCCTTGTTGGTTACAGTTAATCCTTCGTTGGAAACAGAAATCACTGCCAAAAGCTTACTCATTGCTCTCGCCGTTCCTCTCCTGTTGGGTGCCGGAAATGTTTATCGCAGCAAGGCCTTTCCCTCGAAAGCCAACCCTATCGCTTTAGCGGCTGGAATGTTGACAATCCAGAGTCTTCTTTGGCTCCCCGTGTCAAACATCTCTGCAGGTTGGGTTGCCACAGGCTATGAGTGGGTGTTGGGAGTGATGACCATCAATGCTGCTCTGAGCTACTTACTGACATTTCGCTTTCAACAAGTGACTGATGGCGTTGGGTTCAGTCAAGTCGGAAATGTAGTGACGGTCACTGGTGTATTAATTGGTGTCACTGTCTACGGAGAGGCGGTGACATTCGAGCTTATACTGGCCATTTTATTATTGGGGTGCAGCTTGTATCTATTCAACAAATCTTAATTCAATTGAACTGGAGAAATAACATGACGACTTATCGCAATTTTGTTCGAACTCTTTATAACGTGGTTGATGCGAAAGATACTCAAGCTTTGGCAGAGCTTCTTCATCCAGATGTATCATTCGTATTCTCGAACTCCGACCCAGTAAAGGGTATCGAGAATGTTCTGGCAATTAATGCCCAATTTTTCACGACAATTCATTCGATGACCCACTCGTTTTATGGGATATATGAAGATGGTGATGATTTAATGTGTGATGGCCAGGTAAGTTATATTCGCCTTGATGGGACTCCCCATAAAGCGAACTTTGCGACAGTTTTAAGGTTGCAGGACGGTTTGATTCGCGAGTACAAAATCTATGCTGACTTATCTGAGCTTTAACTTCCGCACAACAGGTTTATAAATCTGATAAACCTCGACATAAGCATGTCGAGGTTTCTATTATTGTTTTTTTATGCTCGAACGTCTACCAAAGCGTTTCATCAAAGCTGCAGTGAAATCGGTTTGAAACTAGCACATAGTTTTCGAATTAGAGTTTATATCTTGACAAGACTCTATCCGAACTTTGTACATAATGGTGGTGCACGGAATAAATGGCACATGTAATTCCAGTTAGATAAATGTCACCTTGACATGCGAAGCTGAAAATGGGGTTATGAGGCGTAAAAAATCTCCAATAAACCTAACAGCGCAAAAGAATTATAGTTTCAACTTAAGAGCGGCGACCATAGACAATCCCCAGCTTGTTCATGCGAGAACGAAGAGTGCTAGGGTTAACGTTCAGAATCGCTGCGGCACCATTGCTACCATGTACTTTACCATCTACAGAGCTGAGCACTTCGATAATGTACTTTCGAGTCACTTCGTCAAGAGTCATAGGACGGGAGCCGCTTAGGATTGAATCTTGTGGTTGCTCTCTTCTTGGCGTGTTTGGCAAAAGATCCTCAACTCTCAATTCTCTTCCCCCCGATAAAATCAAAGATCGTTCAATCACATTCTCGAGCTCTCGGACGTTACCTGGCCAATCATACGACACAAGTTGGTCGATGACAGCAGGGGACATTCGTGGCGTCTCTATCAAGTTGAGACGTTTACATTTTTGTTGAACAAGAAACTCCGTTAATGCTGGTATATCTTCCTTTCGAGTTCGAAGTGGCGGGATATTGATTGGAAACACGTTAAGTCGATACCACAGATCCTCACGAAATTCTCCTTGTCTTACCATTTCTCTTAGATCTCTATGGGTTGCGGCGATTACACGAATATCCACTTCAATGGTTTTTTCTCCACCAACTCTCTCTATCTCCTTACTTTGTAGAATACGAAGTAGTCTGGTTTGAGCAGGTAAAGTCAGCTCACCTATTTCATCTAGAAAGATAGTTCCACCGTGAGCACGCTCAAAGCGGCCTCGCTTTTTCTGAAGAGCTCCGGTAAACGCCCCTTTTTCGTGACCAAACAGTTCGCTATCCATTAAAGAATCCGGAATAGCACCACAATTGACCTTTATCATTGGACCAGAGCATCGGTTAGAAATTTGGTGAATGTGATTGGCGATAACATCCTTACCTACGCCAGTTTCTCCCATAAGCAATACCGGACTGTCGTGCAATGCGACCTGTTGAGAAGCGATAATGACATCGCGTAATCCGAAATCTGCGCCGATAATCTGTATACCCGAATCTCGAATGAGCTCCTGGTGTAAAAAACGATTATCATCGTCTAGAAGATCCTTTAAGCGGAGGATTTCTCGATAACGTGCCGCATTTTGTATGGCTACTGCAAACGGCACCTTTAGCAAACCGAATAGCGCTGCATGCTCTTCCGTGAACTGAAACTCTCCAGGCGCTGTAACAACCACGCTACCTACAACCTCGTTCTCTATTGATGGGTATGTGCCAAGCACTGACGTTTCAAGTGGTAACTTTAGAGCATCAAGCATGGCTCTTGAAACTGGATCGGCTTTTGGTTGATTAACAATGAATACATTGTCAGTTGGAGATTGGTTTCTAAAGCTCGTAACAACTTTGCGCTGTGCGGCAGTCATAGTCACAAGCATATCCATTGACTCACCAGTTTCTGGTGTTGCGCGTGCAATAGAACGAATGGCTCCCAAGTCATGTTCATAGACTTCTAGGTACATCTGTCCTACGGGCATCATCTTGGACAATAGCTCTGCACATCCACGCAATCCATCCTCAGGCTGCAAATGCTTACAGATAGTGGCCGTTGCCTCACGGAAAAACGCATCACCTATCTCAGTTGTCATATTTCACACTCCATACAAACATTGTGATATATGACAACAAATTTTTGCGAAATACAACACTTCCTTAGCTTAATTGATTCTATCTAGCTGTTTTTATTTAACTTTAAATTCTGGCATGTCTTCTGCAATCATAACAGTCAAATAGACAGCATGAGAAGCTAAATATGTGGCTAGAAACTATCACTGTACGCACATCTCAAAGAAAGGTCCTTGAAGAAGAGCTCTTGAGCTTGCTTGGGTCGCTGAAGAACACCACTGAAGCGCCTAAAGTCTCCATTTACAGAAAATATCCACCCGCGAGCGATCTGAGCATTCATTTACTTTGGTCATCTCGTTCCACTGAAGCAGAAAAATGCGGCATTCAGTTGGCTTCTGACTTGATGGAATTTGGTGCTGTAGATCATGCGAACTGGTTACAACTCAACAATCCGGATTGATACGTTGTGTAACCGACTGGAGTTTTTAAATTTCTTTGGTTCTCGCGCACGGATTTTAAGTTAACAAATCACAAACCTAGAGGAAGATACGATGAATACTATCGCGGTTATTGGTGCTACTGGCTATTTAGGCACCTTCGTTTGTAAAGTATTGGAAGCACGAGGCTTTCAAACCCGATACCTAGTTCGCTCTAAAACGAAATTGATAGAGGCTGGTGTTTCTGACAAATCGATACGACAAGTTAACGTTACTTCACCCGATTCACTTAAGGGCCAGCTTGAGGGCGTCGATTGCGTTATCTCTTGTTTAGGTATAACCAGACAAAAAGATGGGCTGAGTTATATGGATGTCGACTACCAAGCAAACGTAAATGTGCTAGATGAAGCTCAAAACGCTGGCGTCAAAAAGTTTATATACGTATCAGTATTTCGAGGAAATGAGTTCAGAGATGTCGCTTTGTGTGATGCAAAAGAGCGTTTTGTTGACTATCTAAAGAAATCTCAGATGCAGCACTGTGTCATTAGACCAACAGGCTTCTTTTCTGATATACAGGATTTCTTAGACATGGCCCGAATGGGGCGAGTTTACCTCTTTGGTAGCGGCTCGCAAAAACTTAATCCGATTCATGGCGAAGATTTAGCGAACTTCATTGTTGATGCTGTAAAGAAAGATGAGAGTAACCTGAATGTTGGAGGCCCACAGGTTTTTTCTCACGTCGAAATAGCAGAACTTGCTTTTGCATCTCTGCATCAAAAAAACAAGACAACACACCTACCAGATACTGTAAGGAAACTTGCACTCTGGATAGGGAAGCGCTTTCTATCTGAATCTAAGTTCGGCCCGGTCGAATTTTTCTTGACTGTTCTAGGCAATGACATGGTCGCACCTGGCTTTGGACATCAAACTCTCGAGTCGCATTTTAATCGCATTACCAAAGGAACCGAAGGAGAAAAGTCATGAGCAAAAATATTCTGATCATCAACGCGAATCCCAAGTCAAAAAGCCTTTGCAAATCACTCAGTGAGACCTATGCAAAAGCAGTCGAAGGCCAAAACCAAGTGAGAGTGATTCACCTTCACGACTTGGAATTTAAAATTAACCTTGAAGAAGGGTATGATCAAAATATCCCTTTAGAGGAGGATTTAGAACTTTTCCAGCAACATTTAGCTTGGTCACAACATATTGTCATTATCTCACCTGTATGGTGGGGAAGTATGCCAGCAAAATTTAAGGGGCTGATTGATCGTACATTTTTGTCCGGCTTTGCGTTCAAGTATGAGAAAGGAAAAACGATTCCCAAAAAGCTGCTAAAGGGACGAACTTCAGAAATGATTATTACACTAGACACCCCACCTTTGTGGTACCGCTGGGTGCAAGGAAACGTTATTTATCATCAGCTAAAAAAGACAATCTTATCCTTTTCTGGGATCAATAATACTTCTACAATCTACTTTGGCCCAGTAATTAGCGCCAAAAAAGAGCAGATAGATGATTGGTTCACTAAGACTCAGAAACTGGCCCAAAAGCACTGAGTTTCAGTTTCTTTTTAAAAACTTGCTCTACTTTCCTAATCAGAGCCAGATATCTTCGAAGTGTTTATCATGCGATAAATGATTTTAGCTATTCTATAAACGAAATTAGGTATTAAAGTGAATTACTTAGAAATGAATAAAAAGGCGTGGGACTCTCGAACCAATATCCACGTCAAGTCAAAGTTTTATGATGTCGAATCCTTTGTAAACGGTCAATGCTCACTAAACCCACTCGAGCTGAGATTGCTGGGAGATGTTAAAGGCAAATCTATATTGCACCTTCAGTGTCATTTTGGACAAGACACTCTATCACTGGCACGTATGGGTGCCGATGTAACAGGGGTAGACCTGTCTAGCAAAGCGATTGAGCAGGCTAACTTGCTCAAAGAGTCGCTGGGATTGAATGCGAAATTTATAGAAAGCGATGTTTGTCAGTTTGCCCAGATTAACGATGATCAATTCGATATCGTTTTTACTTCATATGGCGTCCTGTCTTGGCTACCAGACCTGTCTAAGTGGGCGAACACAATAGCAAGCTCACTAAAAACGGGTGGGCAGTTTCATATTGTAGAGTTCCATTCAATCAATGATTTGCTAAGCGGCTATTCCTACTTCGCAAAGAGTGAGCCAGATGTTGATGAAGAAGGTACTTATACTGAAAACTGCGATGGTACAACTTCAATCATGGCTACATGGTCTCATTCGATTAGTGAAGTAATCAGTGCCTTGTTAGCAGCAGGGTTAACTATTGAAGCCTTCTCTGAGTCGCCCTATAGTCCATATAACTGTTTTACAGGATTAGATTATATCCCAGGTGCCGGTTATCAAATGTTACACAAGAATCAACAGGTCCCGCTTATTTATTCGCTCACTGCTCGGAAAGCTACTGGCATTCTCAGGTAGTAGGTACATTACATTGTACCGTTAATCCTTGTTCATTTGTCGGTGAGATATGCTTCGTTATGTCTATTGCGCTTGCGGCACTATGATTACCGGTGCCTAGTTGCGTTTTGGAGTACTAGAAGATATCAGAAGGCCAATTTGCAACCAATGTCTCAGGCTCAAGTTCTGCACTTTTATTGGCTAAGTATAAATCTACCAGCCTCCTGAATATCAAGAATACTTGGCGAAGAGGCAATACAGTAACTCTTGGCAGGAGTCTGTTCTCTCAGCCTTATAAGTTGTTTGGTACCAACTGGTACCTTCGTGAGGGCTTAAACCTAGTAAGATGAAAATTGCACGCTGAATTTCTAAAGGAAGAAACTTGTTAAAAAGTGTCAGGGCTTCATGTCAATCACTGTTCAGTTATTGGGGGACAGTTGTTCTAAAATTTGAAAAAAACGCCAGTTGAGAATGCAGGTATCAATGAAACCTCAAGGAATGTAGGTAACTTTTCTAGGTAATGGATATCCGTATCCGCTCGGAGATAAAGGTAATGATTATATCTTATCCCCTATGACACCGACGAACTAACTCCACTCTGATAAAGTGTTCTGCTTTCCCCTACAATGTAGTCTCTTTTGCCTTCATGGCTGACATAACCTATGTTAACTAGTCGAATAAATCTAAAGAAGCACTTCGAGTCAGTTAAGCAGATATCGATAAACAAACCTTCCTTAAGGACGGACCTAAAGAGCTCCATTGATGGGGTAATGCATACTCACTATCGATATCCGAATAAACTCAAATTTAGGGACTGTAATTTAGAAAAAAATCTACGACTCGCTTAGTAATGGGGACCACCAGAATACTGAGAGGTAGGGCTACCCAAAAAGATGTGAACCATGCCGTTGGCCAATTTGATAAAGCATCAGAAAAATTCCCGTGCAATAATGCCATCGCTAATGACATACCTCCTGACATAATAATCGACATAATAGTCGAAAATAAGTAAAACTCTTTTTCTTCACGACTCATATTCCTACCTCCCAAACTTAAACATTAACGCATTAGGAAAATCAGATAGTTTTAACTATTCTGATGATTATCAACGAGTTGTTCCAACAGGCCATCAAGTAATAAGTCGAGCGATTCGTCTTTAAGTTGTTTATTTTCACTATCAAAGTTTTCATAGAAACTTGGAATGCTTAAAGAGCCGACTACGTGACCACCAAAATACGGTACTGCATCAATGGCCTGCTTCAAAACAGTGCTAGCACCACTTTCACCTGGAGAAGTTGCTAACAGAAGTACTGGTTTATTTCCATACACATTGCGGTCTATTCGACTTAGCCAGTCGAATAGGTTTTTGAATGCAGCCGTATAGCTTCCATTGTGTTCTGCGAATGAAATGAGTACAGCATCTGCTTGTTTAATACGCTCCTGAAAAGCATGAGCTACGTTTGGAATGCCAAATTTCTGTTCTAAATCTATGTTGAAAATTGGCAAATCAAACTCATTTAGCTCCACGTAATCTACATTTGCGGAGTCGATTTTTTCAGAAGCATATTGAACCAATTGTTTATTAATAGATTTACTGCTATTTGTTGCTGCAAAACTGAGGATTTTCATACTTACACCTGTTATTTGGTTTAAAGACAATCATGTTACATTCTCGCAATTAAGGTATTTAAAGATTCCCTAATTCTCCCTGTTGATAACGTTGAATAACATCATCAATTTCTTTTTCTGTGTTCATCACGAACGGACCGTACTGTACAAACGATTCATTTATGGTTTTACCAGATAGAAAAACAAAATGGCTATTTGTAGAGCTCGTCCCCCTGACCTTTAAACCCGCTCCATTCAAATCAGTTAATGCTACTGAGTTGCCTTGTTCAAGGAGGAACCACTTATCGTGAATTTGATATTCCAGACTTCCTTCAACGCTATATAGCCAACCATTAAAATGTTTGGGTACTTCATGTCCGAAGTTCGAATTATTGTTAACAAAGCCATCCAGGACGGTGAAAGGCCATACAGGAGAATTGACAGCCTTAAGACCATTACTCTGCCCCAGAGCTAGCCTCACCCTAAACCCATCTCCATTGAGCGTCGGCATACTGTCCTTTTTAACGTGTAGGGAGCTGGGGGCTTGATGTCTTAAATGAGCAGGTAAGTTCACAAAGATTTGAAGCCCGTGAATCATAGAGCCCTCTCGTGGAGCTTCGTCGTGAACAGCACCACTTCCAGAGTTAAGCCAATAAAGGTCTCCTGGTCGAATATCGAAATCGTTACCAAGTGAATCACGGTTATGAAATTGACCGACAGTATCTTCAAAAAGTAATGAAATGGCTGATAAGCCTGCATGAGGATGTTCCCCAAACGTAGGGCTAGTCATCGTGTAGTGGTCCACCATAATAATAGGATCCATAGATCCTTGGTATTGAGTGTGCCTAAACCCAAGGCCTGTAAAACCAGTACCCACACTTAAATGTTCCCCTGCGATACTAACAGGGTCACAAGCGTAAGGTTTTGATTGTGTATTCATCATACTCATAAGTCATCGTTCTATTTCTCAAACACAAAACCAATATATCATCTCGATTTTTATTCAAAAATGCCTATAATTCGAACACTTAGTTCCAAAAATAGAACAAAGCATGAAAATCGACCTAAATGATTATTTCTACTTCGTACATGTAGTTGAAAAGGAAGGCTATACCGCAGCCGCACGTTCACTAAATATGCCAAAATCACGTTTGAGTCGGCATGTATCTCAGTTGGAAGAGCGGTTAGGAGTGCGATTACTGCAAAGAACATCACGGGCTGTAGCAGTTACAGAGGAAGGAAAACGTTTCTTTCTACATGCACGTAGACTTGTTGACACAATGGAGCTTGCAGAAGCATCGATTTCAGAGTGCTCAGAGAGTTTGTCAGGTAAGGTAACATTTAGCTGTTCAACGGGTCTCGCGCAGTTTGCACTACGTGATATCATTTCTGATTTTGCCAGACTCCACCCAAACGTCGTTATTGAACAACGCATCTCCAACACTATTGACGACCTTATCGCAGATGGAATTGACTTTGCGCTTAGAGGTCACGGCGGAGAACTTCCTGACTCTTCATTGATTAAACGTTCAATTGCGAAGGTAGATTGGCCTCTTTTTTGTGCACCTAGCTATTTGAAAAAAATGGGTAGGATTGAAAGTCCATACGATCTGGCAAATTGTCATTTTTTAAAGCTGGGGCGAGCGGCTACGAAAGAAGCGATTCCATTGCTACATAGTGATGGACTAAGAACACACCAAACAACAAATATAATGATGTGTACAGAGGATATGGCTACCTTGAAACACTCTGTTATCAAAGGGCTGGGTGTAACAACCCTTCCTGATTATGTGTGTGTAAGCGCCCTAAAAACAGGACAACTTATTCGAATTTTACCGGATTGGATATCACAGTCCGCTAGTTTAAGCCTTTTAATGCCCTCAAGATTGGGGGTTCCACAGCACACAAGGATGCTTATTGAGTTTATCCAAGAGAGGTTACCGCTGGTTATCGGTATCAAGTAAAGCTGAACAATCATTGCATTCAACCTATTGTTTCTTTAATCCTTTTAAATACTCAAGATAATCAAGGTTATATGTATTGTCACCATTTTGGCTAAGTATTGTCGTTAATTGGCCTCGGTGGTGAGTTTGATGATTGAAAAAGTGTGTAATAAGGTCAATGCATGGAGCAGCGATACTTTTACCCGAACTATTGTTGTAGGTAAGCTCCATTTGAATAGTGTCTTCGCTAGGGCTGTCAACCCAGAGAACGATGCTCTTATCTATTTTTCCTCTCACAGAAAATAACTCATTTAAGTTGACATAGTTGATTGCTGACAGATTATTCGGGAATGGGTATGCTTCCAAGTCAGAGGCTAGTTCGTAATCACAAGGAAGTTTAGAGAACCTGTTTAACCATATGAGGTCACAGTTCAAGATATGATGAAGTGTTGAAAATGCTGAACCAAAAAAAGCACCACAGTTTTTGGTCAGAATATCTGAGTTCATTTTTGCAAAATGACAATAAAGTCGCTCGTTAGTCCAAAGGTTATAACTTGCGAACTTTTGGAAGTTCCTCTTAATTACAGAACTCATGGTATCCCGCCCCTACTTTAGATGGAAAGCATATAGAAAGTTTGAAGCAATGAACTCTTTTCAGACAACAATTCATACTCAAATGAAGCTTTAACGCTGACGTAATAACGTCTTTACACCTTCCTATCTCGATGTGTTTAGAATAAAAAACCTGCTACTGCTAGAGTCGAAATATAGTAGCGACGTTGATTCCAGAGTACCCAATGTACAAGATAGTGTTCCCACATATTTATGTCGCTTTCCGCTGCAAGAGCTAAGCGATTATTAAGTGGTACATTGAACCGAATGGTAATAAGAAAACCTAGAATTGAAAGTAAAGTACCAAAGAACAACGGTGTTTGTGTCGTTAACAGCCCTCCAGTAAAGCCAATGATGAGCAATAAGAGGCTACATACGGGTGACAATACAAAAATGGTCAAAAAGGTTTTGTTCAAGATGACTTTATTTATCCTATTCATCATTTTCATACCATCTTGCTCTGCAAGCACTATCATGACTGTGTTGTGAAAGATAAAGTAAGTCCCAGCTAATAATGCTGTTGAAATTGCGGCCATCAAGCTAAGGGTTTGAAATGTAGTTACAAGCATTTAGTTTCTCTCATCATCGAATAGTTTGCCTATTACAAATCATTCAGTGATAAATTGATTTGCAGGAAATCCCAGAAGATTTGCAGGAAGTACAATTATGGTTGACTTCAGGTAAGCTTGCTCTGCAGTTTGAGACGCATTCTCGGCACTTCTAGCCACTTCATCGATGAGCCATCCGAAAGGGTCACATACGCATTAATCATTCATTGAGCTTTACTATCGAGTTCAGTTGCCCCATAAGAGTTCCTAAGTCTAAAATCACTTATCTAGATATTAGAACAACACTATATACAGTCATCTATACATCGAAATCTCTCTCAACTCGCTGCTCTAGAGCGCCCCGATGAGCAAGCTTTCTATTGACAACAACTGTTGATAGTTCATTGCCGATTCGTTCTGAAAAGAAGGTAACCCCAGCCAACAACTGTAATCACAAAGACAAAAAACAGCATACCTAAAATAAGCAATAACTTTCGACTCAAGCTCATGCTTTCTTGTGCACGGCTATAATTTGTTTGCTAGTTGGTTAATCCAGGTTCTTATAGTGCTCCAGTCTCTATAATCGCAGCCTTTTAAGCCCTTTGACATAGCAATTGAGCCAATAAACATTCGCATGTACCATGGCATTACTTTGTAATTTAAAGCTCCCGCAAACCCTCCAACCATGATTGGTTTTATTGTAGAGTTCATTGCCAACAGTCTAGAGTCGTAAATTTGGTCAGAATCTGGTGTTGTTGGATTGGCAGCAATAGTCAGGCAGCTGTAAAAATAGACCACCTTAAGAGTTGCCAGCATGTCCTGATGCTGGTCAAGATAAGCTTTGGCATCAAATAACCATCGGTCATAGCGAATAGCACTGCCAATGATCACTGTTTCATCTTTATTTGGTGGTCGAGCAATATCAGCTGATTGAACTTCCACTTGGAAGTTTTTGGCATGAAGTAGTTCCGCTATTACATGAGCCACTTCTGTGGTGGATCCGAATCCCGATGCATAGACAATTAATACTTTCTTGGTAGTCATTTGGGTAATCCTAGATAAAACGGCCCCTTAATGAGCCGTTCTCTTTCTTTGATAGTTGACTATGCACTCGTAGTTTTTGTGAGCTTGCTAGTGTTGGAACGTTTGCCAAATGCAGTCAGTAATAGCGCGCCCATAACAATTTCTATCGCGAGTGCAAGTAGCACACTTTCGGATGGCACACCATCAGCGACAATGCCAACTACTCTACCTATAGGAAATGCCAGAAAAATGACCAGAGCAATCGCAATAGCGCTTTTCTCCAAGGATTTAATGAATAACCCAGACACAATTACAGCTCCTAGTGCGGCAAGGTTAGCACCAGGTGCGCGTAACTCGCTCAACAAATTAGGGTCACTATCGAGAGTAATCCCATAGCCCGCATAAAAGGCTAGAGGTGTAAGTGCGATAGATGAACCAATGATAAAAGCAATAAAGCCAGACAATCCAAGAATGATTTTTTGAAATTTAGACATCAACATAATTGTTTCTCCAAATAAAATAATGACTTATACCGAGACATTCCAGCAACCAGTCTCGAAAGCTTTTAGTGCAAACTCAGTGAAGTCTCTAGAAGGACGGTTCAATAAAAGTTCGACATCATCTGAAAGTATTGCGTTTCGACCATCAAAGGTCTCTCTCGCAATATTCGTCACAATGTCGGCATATTCTTTATCCGTGGTTCGCTTCAACTCTTCGTAAAAAGTCTCAAAGGTAATCGGGATATATTGGATTTGGCGGTCAAGAGTCTCAGTAAGAATATCCGCGACTTCACCGAAAGTGATTATCCTTGGCCCGGTAATTTCATAAATCTTATTTTCGTGGCCGGACTCAGTCAGTACCTTCACAGCTACCTCAGCGAAGTCATCAAGGTCAACAATCGGTTCTCCATTACCATCTCCCGGTATTGGGATAGCATTCTCCATCACAGACTGATGGAATGATCCTTCCGAAAAGTTCTGAGCAAACCAGGCTGAACGCAAAATAGTGGCGGAAACTCCCGAATTTAAAATGATCTCTTCTCCGAGTTGGGCATGACGCTCACCTCGGCCAGTTATCATTACAAGGCGCTCAACACCTGCTGATTTGGCAGCTTCTGCGAATGCCGTCAGCGTGTCTAAAGCGCCAGGAAAGGCAAAATCGGGGTAATAGCAAATGTAAACACACTGCACTTCCTGCAGAGCAATTGGCCATGTTGCTACGTCCTGCCAGTCAAAGATTGATTGGGAGTAACGCGAACCACGACGAACATCGAGGCCTGCATCCTCAAGAAGTTTACTGATACGAGAGCCGCTTTTGCCCGTGGCACCGGTAACTAGGATGGTAGTTGACTTCATTTTTGCTCTCCTACTGATAGAAAGGAGAGCACATGATAGAACTCAGACTAAAAAAGATATTGGCATGCCATGACAAGTTTTTTGCATCTCGTGCCAAGTTGATAATATAGCTTTTAGACTTAATACATAGACCGAATGAACCTTGTGGGAGTCTGCCCATGCCATCGTTTAAAAGCCCGCGTGAAAGTGCTTTGCTCAGAATATCCAGTTAAGAATGCGATCTCAGCGAGACTGTATTCGTTCTTTTCCAGCAAGCGGATAGCAAGATCACGACGAGTATCATCAACTAACCCTTGGTATACCAAACCTTCGTCAGAGAGCCGTCGTTGCAATGTTCTGCTACTCATGCCCAACTGCTTGGCAATTTCATTGAGCGATGGGACACCTTCGCTCAGTGCCTGTGTTACATGTCTGGCGACCCGCTGGTCGATTCTATTTTGGTCAACTATTTCAGCAAGTTCTGAATTGAGATGGGTATCAAAAAATGCTGAAACTGCATGGTCACCCAAGCGATTACCTGCAAACAGCAAGTCATTGGAAATCTCCAGACCATCTTTATCGGATCCAAATATTACAGGGCATTGAAAATACTGCTCGTGATCTGAAATATCTGATGGAGCCTCGTGGGAGAAATGAACAGCTGTCGGTGTAAATTGTTGGCAACTGACTTCCCTGCAAAGCGATGTAGCTGCAGCGACCGCCAACTCATTAGTAAGTAACAAACCTATTCGACTGTTAGCGTCTTTTTTAACCGCCATGAATGTAGAGTGATTGCTTTGCACAACAGAGTAATTGGCAATATTCGTTACTACCTTTCCATACCGTTCAACTCGCTGGAAGGAACCCGACAAGTCTCTCGCTGTTTTAAAGGCTAATCCGAAAGCACCATAGTCATCGCATTCCATAGTTTCACCCACACGAATCGCTATGCTGTTTCCCCTTTCATAATTGGCAGCAATATGTTCTAACAACCCGAAAAAGGCTACATCGTTGATCATATTCTTTTGGTTTGAATTACCGTTTTGGTCAATACCAGCAACCTTGCACAGCTCGGCAAACCGAGCTTGTTTATCATTGAGACCTTGTGAAGCTATGTCGGCTGCACGAAGGGCGAAGAAAGTTGCTATATAACCCATCAAAAAACTATAGCACCTACCATTCAAGTTGTATAAGCAAACTTTTTATTGTGAATGCTAAGCCCTAAAGATCTTTGCTGTATATGCTTTGTTCAACAAAACATAAGCAGCCACATTATCGCAAATGCTAGTGATGCATACTGGCGTAGTTTCTTGCTAACTTGTCATACCTTGTTGATACTGAGCAAAAGTGCTTACTCCATGCGAAAGCATTCTCTACTAGATGTCAATATTTATAGAGACACCAACCAACGCTTTCCTTGTCGATATCTTACCCATGATTTCGCAATTGGCGTGACAACTTCAGTGCCTTTTGAGTCGACATATGCCCTTAAAAGCTATCTGTCATAAACTATGTTAGCAAGAAAGTATTAACTTCCTTTAGATGGTTAACGAGACTATCTGCGCTAGCAATATCATGTTTTTGATCTTCAAATAGCTCAAACAGATAGGCAGTCCGCTACTATCCGCAACCAAGTGAATTTTGGTTGAATTGCCTCCACAACTCCTTCCAATGCACTCTCTATCTGACGTAGCAGCGTTTAAGTGATGCCGGTGAGCTTTAACTATCGAGCCGTCTGCAAACGACTAGCCACAGTCGAAGTACATTGATAACACATTGAATAGTTTATCCAATAGACTTTTTAGTCCCCAAATTAAAACGCAGATCCAGTCACCAAACTCTGTGGTTATATCGCTTCACGGAGTGCCTGTTCGAAATCCGTAAAGAATACCGTCAAAAGTTGGTAAACGTTCGGGCTTGTCGTAGATGCGGTCAGAGCTCGTTACTAAGTAAAATAAATTTTCTCACCGGTTATCGGTTAGAATTAGTCACGGTATAGTGATGCTCTCTTCATGAACAATCTCTTATTTTCATCCATTATCATCAGATCGATTCTGGACATTCTTCGAATTTACTTTCTGCCCAAGCAACAGCCCAACCTCCTAGCGAATATGATTTAGAAAGCATGTTTTTATACAGTAAGTTGGTGCTAATTTAACGACTTGCAATGTTAGTGACATCACTTCTATTTGTATTAGAAATCTTATAAAAATTATATCCTATGCCTTATATGCCCTTGAGAAAGGCCACCAGCGTTAAAAAAAGCAGTACTGCTTCCGCTCCTCGATTCTCCCTACATCAATTCAAAAATCCTTCAGGTATATGTCATTACCGTGAATAACCACGATTGATTCCTACAAGGAGCCTGAAATGAATACAAAAAATTCCGACTACCAAAACCAACAACGTTATCAGGAAAATGAAATCCTAGAGCATGCCGCTGAAATACTGGCTACCCGCTATGTGCGTGGTGACGCCCTAACCAAGCCTGAAGCCACGAAGGAATATATACGATTCAAACTAGGAGGGTATGAGCGAGAGGTCTTCGCCTTATTGCTATTGGATAACCAGAACCGCTTGATTGAGTTTAAAGAACTGTTTCAAGGAACGGTCGATGCGGCCAGCGTTTACCCGCGTGAAGTGGTGAAAGTGGTCTTAGAGTCTAACGCTGCTGCGGTGATTCTCTCGCACAACCACCCTTCAGGAGATTCGACACCTTCTCAGGCTGATAGACGTATCACCGAGAGGTTAAAAGAAGCGTTATCGCTGGTGGATGTACGTGTCCTCGACCATATCGTGACAGGTGAAACTTGTACCTCATTTGCTGAGAGGGGCTGGTTATGATTGAGCTGAATTATGGCGATATCGCATTGGATAAGTCGCTACACACCCATTTACTGGCTACTGTAGAGAAACATGCCATTCCCGATAACGCTGCCCATATTGTGCTTAATTGTCGTCAAATGGATTACTACCGAGCCAAGCAAGGGCTGCACCCAATTGAGGTTCAGTTGAAACGAGAGTCCTTATCGAGTGCTTGGACCGTGGTGTTCTTTGCCAGCTTTTCTTATCCCGATGAGAATGCTACTAGCGTTGAGCCTGAGCTGTATTTCCATCTTACCAATCGATGGTGTTATCAACCCGATACGGGAAGTGCTGATTTGTCTCACCCAGAGGTACAAGAGCTGTTCTCCGTGTGGATGAAAGCCTTTGCTCGTCATCTCTCCTTAAACGCCTTTGATGATATCCAGTTATCCATGGTGGGCACGTTCAACTAATCCCAACACGTATAAATTACCTTTCTATTGTTTATCGATTCATCCTGAAACAAGGAGGACTCTTTATGTCCCAATTAACCTTTACCGACTCTACATTGCCTGTTTCTAAGAAGCTACATACCCTACTCAGTGAGCGGTATGTTACCGAGCTTTTAGACAATGAAGCTCTCGCCACCAGCGCTTACATGGTCTTCAACTTTCGAGATAAAGATTATAGCGCTGAGGCGGGCGGTTTTCATCCGGTGGAAATCGCGATTTGTCATTCATCCACTGGACAATGGAATATTGAACACATCACTGACTTTGCCTATGCTGGAAATCACTACCCTGAGTTAGAACGCCATTTGGACTTTGATTTTCGGGTCAGTCAGTTCTTTATCGCTTATCAGGGATGGATGCCCATGATAGGCAGTCATGAAGCCAGAGAGTTATACCAATTGTGGGAGAGTAACTTTATGGCCTATGTCGATATGGGCGTCTTTGACGAGATAACCCTCACCCCGCAATAACTCATGACCTCTCTTTTGCTTCAAATCATTAAACTTGTCTCTGCTCTAATAACTCTGTTTACCCTCTCCCCGTTCTTTGGTGCCATTGGAAGCCTGACCACCTTAGGCTTTGCCTTGGTGCTGGTGATTGGGTTAGTGGTGTTCATTGCAGAGCTTCGAGACAAGCATTAACCACGTTAATGTTAATTGGCTCACGCTTTCGTGAAGTCAATTGATGCCCTTTTAACCGTTGGACATTATCTGTCTAACCCCTCTCTATTCTCCCGACATTAAATGTCCGCCTCCGGTATGGAGCTTTGATGTATTGAGAGAATTGTCATGAGCAATAAAACCAGCATTGAAGGGTTATCCGCTTTGCTGCACACGCTGATGCTTATTCCTCAACATCGTTGGATTACCGTTAGGGAGTTGCAGCAGCAATTAGCCCTGATGAACATCCACCGAACCACACGAAGCATTAAACGCTACCTTGATGAAGTCATTGTCGACGTGTTTAACGTGGAGTGTGATTCGATGAGCATGCCGCATGTGTACCGTAAAAAGTCAGAGCAGCTTCTGAAGCTCAACAAACAGGAAATGCTCTATTGGCAACTGACCAATCAGTACTTACTGCCTGTGGTACCGGATGAGCTCAATTATGGCTTGGGTCGGTCTTCGGAGAGAGACAAACCCTTATACCACAAGGGTTCAGCTAACACCAAAGAACAGCAGTGGCTCGACAAGATACACGTTACGCTACCGGATATCCGAGATTGGAATGATGAGCAGAAGCAGGTATTGAGCGCGGTACAGTCGGCACTGCTGCACTGCCGAATGCTCAAAATATCTAGTCAAGTTTTGCAGCAAGAGAAGGCGCTCATTGAACCTCTGGGACTCTTGGTTCAGTGTGACGCGCTCTTGCTGCTCTTTCGCATATCCCATCAACACCCGATACGCACCATCGCCTTACCTCTGATAGATGAGGCCAGTGTATCGACGTTTAGCTTTACCTATCCCGCTGACTTCAACCTAAAACAGTTCATCCAAGAAAACTCAGGTGTCAGCTCATCCCAAATTTAACTCACCCAGTTGGAGAGATAACCATGATTGCAATAAAACCACTATTCAAACTGTCCGCTCAAATCACAGCCCTTACCATCCTGTTTAATGGATTAACAGCTTGCTCAGAGGCAGAAGAAACACAACAAGCCCCTGCGGATATCGAAATGTCGATTTCCACCAATGAACATTGGGGAACCTTGGTGTTTAACCTGCAAGCCATCACAGATAACACCACCATCAGCAACGTGGTCATCAACCGAGGCAATTGTCGCCTACCTGCTGGCACCACTTCCGAACTATCAAGAACGGTCAACCTGAACTTTGGAGAAACCTACACTGGATACAGCAACAACTGCACGGTAGATAGCGTGAAGGAAATCGAAGTCACCTCAAGTGCTGGCATCTTTGTCTACACCTTCTAACCCGTAACTCACGACATCAAAATCAATCAACGAAAAAGGATAAACTATGAACAAGTTATGTTTACTCGCAACCATCACGGCGGCTATCAACATTTCAACAGCTAGTGCTCGAGGAACACTGGGTGGGAATGCTCCGGCAGACTCTGGAGCAGTCAATGTCAGTATTGGCAAATGCATTCAATACATACTGGATGTAAAAGCAGCACAAGAAGATGGTAAAAACGCGTCTACGGTTGTCATTCCTAAAGGCTGTGAAGCTATCACAGAAAAGTGATGCCACCAGCATCGATAAAAATGAAAATGGGGAGCAATCACGCTCCCCACTCTTTTTTTGCTTCTGAAGATGTGCTCACCTTGTCATTACTGAGGGAACGTGACGGGATAAGTACCAACCGATTCTGTCATGCTCTTACATTCTAGCCAGGATTGACACTTCTTGCCTTATACATCGATATTCAGTGATTGTAATTTTTTAACCCTAAGCTCTCTGGTACTCAGTTTTTCTTCTTTCCAGATGTTTTTAATCGTGCCGATACTCACAGTAATATTGTGCTCTTTTAATTCCATCATCAGTTGCATCAGCGTGAGATGAGGTTTCTGTGATGTTAGCTCGATAATTTTGTCTTCCGCGTGCTCTGGTATACGGAACATAGGAGGGAATCTATCCATCAAGGGGGGTATCTCTCAAACAAGGGAACGACCATCAAAAGTCACCTTTCCACGGCTTTGCTTACGATGGCAGTATCAATTGTTCTCAATTTAGCTTTCGCATTCAGCGGTTTGTTCGCTTCAATTCCTTATCATATATTTTTTCGAGCCATGCCAGCATGATATCAACCGTTTCATGGCTGTTTGGCAAGTCTAGATGTTTAGCGCCTAATATTATTCTCAAATCAGTTTGCGGGGCGTTTTCCCTAAAAACCTTCTCAAATTTATAAGCATAAAATGCTTCGTCATTCTCTCCTACCAACACTAGAATGTTATTGTTATTTTCTTGTAGGTCAGCAGCAAAAAACTGAGGAGAAAAAGACTCGTTCATCCGAAAGGTATAGCTATCTACTTGAAACTCGTCATCAATAGTTACAGGTCGATTAAAATATAGTACTGACAGATAGTTGAACAGCTTAATCCCTACGTTATTCAGCATAGCTAGCCCAGCGTATCTGGCTTGTCTAACTTGCACCCACCCTCCGGAGTTCGGGCGAACAGTCGGTGCTTTGTAGCCTAAATATGGCGCTAACATCATATAACCATCGTATTTTTCAAGCTCATTGCCACCGTACTTAACAACTAGCCCTCCACCAGACGAATGCCCTCCAAGGATGACCTTGTAATCAGGGAATTTAAATGCAAGTTCCTTTTTTAAATCTTCAAGATCGTGCTCCAATTGACCTAAGTAATCTACATCACCCATACCCCCCAATGCAGACTTTCCATGGCCGCGAAGGTCAGGCAATACAACAGATATATTTAGAGAGGCATTTAATCTTTCTGCTAAAGGAAGTAAATACCTTCCTTCCGTTCCAGAACCGTGGATTAAGACAACAATAACTTTTGAGTCCCCTAACAAGAAGCGATAAAAAAGGTCACTTCCATCGCGCGCAGTATAATATTTTTCAGCGATATTAATTTCAGGAGCACTATCAATGTGTAGAACGTTAAAATCTAGCCCTTTGTCGGAATGCTCTCTACTAAAAGGTAGCGAGAGTAGGGAGAAAGCAATCACAAAGTAAATCAGCGGAGAAGCTATCAATAATTTTAAGATAAACTTCATATTTTCCTCTTTAGATACTGCCCTTAAAAAAGGGCCGTATGGTCATAGTTTGTGCTCTATTGATAACTCATACGAGCATGACATTATCCAATGTCTCGAGCCAGAATTAATGTTATCAATTACATAAATACGACATAAAGTGCCAATGTTAACATCAGAGTGGTAATGGGTGCCCATATGAGCCTCTCTATTCGGGAGGGAGTAATCCAGTTTAAAAGGGTACTTAAAGCCTGTATGGTCAGTCCAGTATAGGGGACCCATTTCGGTAAACCTGCAATCAGCTTAGCCTCGGAGGCGATACCTATCGCCATAAAGCCGAGTAACACGACAGAGATGCCAGCGGCCACTCGCCCGGAGACAGGTAACGAACCTTCGTGACGGCCACCTTGAGTCATTCTTCCCCAGGGCGCTCCGGCAATTAGGCAGAACTGAAAAACAATCACTCCCAGAATAATGAATATATAAGTAGTAGCAGCCAATTGAACCATATTTTCTGTCCGTGTTTATCCTCTGAATAAAACAGTAACTGAGTGACCGTTAGTTTTCTAACTACCATCCCACTCATCTCGCAAGATAGCCAGCACGACCGTATCCCACCATTGACCTTTGAAGTAACGGTTTTCTCTAAAGTGTGCCTCTTTTCTCATGCCTAAAGCTTGGCAAAGCCTAATTGCAGCCCGGTTTTGGCTGATGGTTTCTGCGTAAATACGGTGAACTCCCAGGTTAGAGAATCCATACTGAGCCAATGCCTGAGCGGCTTCCAGTATCAGTCCACTACCTTGGTACTCTCTGGATAGCCCAGCCCCAATGGATGCTTGCTTTTCTTTTTCAAGGCGTAAGCCGATCGTTCCAACAAATTGCCCGGTCATTTTATTCTCAATGGCTAATTGATAAGATTTCCGAGGCCTTTCGGATGCTTGTTCAATAAACAACTTTGTCAGTTCGCGATATTTATTCGGTTCACAATCCGATTCATCATAGAAACGCTGATATTTCGCATCTTGAGAAATAGCGACGAAAGTCGCCTCATCCTCAAGCTGCATATCTCTAAGTATCAGTCGTTCCGTTTCCAATTTAAACATCTACAGAAAACCCTTGTTTTATCACTGCTTGCAACTTCAGCCCCATATTGAAAACCAAATTCACAATACCGTGAAGCTCTGACATATCTTTGCAATAAACCTCAATACAGGTTCCGCTTGCTACTCTGTGTACGGTTACTTCTGAAAAAGTTTGTTGCCAGTCTGGAGATAAATTCTCTTCTACATATACGTTAAAGAGACCGAACTCTTCATTGTGCACATTACGCATAATCCACCTCACGTGCTGACTAAAAGCGGTATCCGATATTCGCTCCCCAGCCAATTCCACCGGCATCACGTGTTTCTCCATTGAGTTCTACATCAGCACTGGAGTAGCGTGCATCAATACCAATTGACCACCGCTGTGCAAATAGATAATCGATGCCACCTCCGATCCAATAGCCGGTACCGGTATCTTCGTAGTTTCTTTTAACACCTGAACTGTATTCTTCCAGCTCTACTGATACATAGCTAATCCCAGCACCCAGATAGGGCGCAAAAGCACCTGCTAAAATAGTCGGTTGGTACCTTAGTCCGAGGTTAATTTCACCTACGGTTGTTTCGGTCGTGTTTCCACTATTCTTGTTTTCATTCCCACTTCCAAAAAAATCCAGGGCAATGCCAAAAGGCAGCGATGCGGGTTGGTAGGTAGACTGGAACCCAATTGTGTCCATTGAGTCATCTTTTCCCCAGTCAGAGTCTAACGATTTGCCACCAAGCAACACCTTAAAGGAAGAGTGGTTTTCTGCGGCATTAGCGACTGTACCAAAAAGTAATATTAAGCCAGACATTGCCAGAAAACTGAGTTTTGAGTTCATAATAAGCCCTTATTTTATTGAGAGGTTAAGCGGATTTGCTTAATGGCTAGATTACCCACAGGGCTCTTTACACACATCACCAGATGATGTGATTTATCATAGTTTGGTTCAAGAAAGTAACTTATGTAACTTCGCTTTATTTATGGCGGCGCGGCGGTTACTGACGCCAAGCTTTGAATAGATGTTTTTTGTGTGAGTTCTGAGCGTATTGAGGCTAACGAAAAGCTTTGACGCAATTTGAGGGCCGCTGAGTTCAGTGTCTAGCCACTGCAGGACTTGCGTCTCTTTTGCACTTAAAGGCTCAACCAGTGAATCTGCTGTTATCACTGGTGAGAGCTTCTTCGGTGCTAAATCATATGTTGTAAATAACTCATGTATGGCTTTGATCTCTGTACGCCATACATCGGCGCCATTCTCTGCCATTAGCAATACCGCCTGCCTAAGTGCATGCTCTGCAGATTTTTTATCTTTGTTAGCGTCAGCGTCGATAGCACAAACCACTTTCTGAACAAACTGTAATGTAGGCGGTGTATCCTCAGAGAAGGCCTTATTAAGAGTCGTCGTGACTTCCCTTCGTTCATTTGGCTGTGCAATGAGATAAGTTAAATAGGCTAAGCTATTGATATGAAAAGGTGTGAAACAAGGGGTCTGTTTTGTGAGTAATTCGCGGCTGCCCTGATTAAGTAGGATAATACCTTTCCAGAGCGAGGGTGGTCGATGGCATGGATTGGGCGTCTCAACATACAGGGCTTCTGCATCACTGATGTACTTTATAGCATCTTCAATACGGTTCTCTACAGAAGCAATTCTTCCAGAAATGAGCGGATAACGGTATTTTGTTTCCTGCATAGAGCCTGAAGTACCAAACTGCTGAGCTGTATCAAGCAAACTCAATGCACTTTCAATGTTTCCTTGCTCAAATTCAATTTCTGAAAGCAGCAGGTATACATCAGCACTCCCTTCGACGGTGTAGCTTCTATTTTGATCAACCCTATCAATCGCCGATTTGACAACAGACCTAGCCTTAGTCAACCAGCCAAACTGGTAATAGAAATCTCCCAGTAAAAAACGGCTTGTGATTTTAGCGCTGATATCTTCAGAGCGGTCCATATTGGCGACAGCGGCTTTAAGGCTACGTTCCGCGGCAGAAACCTCACCATCTCGCCATAACGCTATACCTTCTAAGGCTCGGGAAGAGCCACGCCAAACCTGTTCTTTTGTCGGTAACACATTCAAAGCATTACGAATCCGTTCAAGTACTTCTCTGGTATTACTTTGAGCCGCATGAATATAGGCTTGCCCGATATTGACTATACCCAGAGTTGTTTTTTCCTGGTCGTTTAATGGTGTGACACATCGCTCGAAATGTTCCTTTGTTGTATCGAGCAAAAAGATGCCTTGCTCGGGGTTGTGAGGCAAAAGCACCAAACTGTAGTAGCCGGCTAAAACTGGAAATGCTTGAATACGTTCTATATCGACCGATGCGAGCCACTCTATCAGTTGAGAATCATGTGAATGTGTACGTGCGGTTGGCCAATGACTTTCTAATAGCCTCAGCAGTTCTTTTTCCCCACAGCAACGGACATATTGAACCGCATCAGCAAGGCGACCCTTGTTGGCCATCCATGCCGCCGCGCGCATATTCAGCTCATGCATTCTCTCCTCTGTGCTATGGGCGTGAATGCGTAAAACATCAGCAAAGAGGTGATGATAACGGTACCAGTTTCTCTCATTATCCAGAGAGATAAGAAAGATGTTGTTTGACTCTAGGTAAGTGAGTATTTCACCGCAATCTTCCCTATTTAGTACATGATTACAAAACTCTACAGAAAGCTCTTTCAGGAAGAAAGTTTCACGTAAAAAGTGTCGCACCTTTTCGTTCATACTAGAGAGAACTTGCTCTGTCAGGTAATCGAGAATATAGGTATGCGTACCTGAGAGCCGAGTGATTATATCTTCAGGATGAGCACTACTATTGAGTGCCAAAGAAGAGAGTTGCAAACCAACTGCCCAACCTTCCGTTATTCTATTTACAGCGGCCACATCACTCTTTTCCAACTGCGCATGACAGGTTTGACTCAACAGCTTCCCGGCTTCTTCATCCGTAAATTTTAAGTCGGATGCGCGAATTTCAATAAGCTCTCCTTCTGCCCTTAGCCTGGCGAGAGAAATTGACGGATCTGAGCGCGTGATGAGAACCAGGTGAATGTTTTCAGGCATTCTGGCTAGAAAGTTGTTGATAACAGAATCTGTCGCAGCGGAGCTAGCTAAATGATAATCATCCAGTATCAAAGTTAACTCATTCGGATAATAGGCTAACTCATTTATGAGGCTGGTAATTACGTGGTCTGCATTGACCTCTTTCTGCACTTGAACGAGATCCCATGCTTCTTGCGCAAGGGTAATGTCCACCTCTCTGAATGCGGCGATAAGGTAACTCAGAAAAGTGTCAGTGTTTTTGTCATTACTGTCCAAAGATAACCAGGCGAGCTTTTCTTCCTTTCGGGAACACCAATCCGCAACCAGGTTTGATTTACCAAAACCTGCAGGAGCGGATACAAGCGTAAGTTTAGTATTGATAATTTGCTTTAGTTTTTCCGATAGAACCTGTCTCACCACGTAGTTTGATTTCGGCTCAGGAATGTAAAGTTTCGTTTTAATGATCATTCATATGCTCTGGTACATTGTTCTCGCCCTTTCCAAGTCTGAAAAGAGGTTGGAAGTACTATATACAATAGTAAAAACCAGAGTATCAAGGCAACTCCAAACAGACTAGTGAAGGTTTCATAAGATTCAACCAAGGTACACAGTCCCAAAAAAGTCGTAACATAGCCAAATCGTTTGGTTAGCGTTGATATCCCTTTTTGATGAGGCACCATATAGGAAATCAGACCCACCCAGATAGCGCCAATTAGCTCGTTGCCTCCACCAATACTCTCGTGAATTAAGCTTCCTGTTATCCATATTTTTACCGCAAGCTCTCGATTGTTTTGATAGAGATCTGCAACGCTATTTATAAGCTCAATCGCCAGTCCACCACTGAACAACATATAAGCTGACCAAATGCTTCCCATAACTAGAAAACCAGTCGCTGTTTGCGGTGTCGTCCGCTTAGCTGCAAAAAACAAGGTAACGGTCAGATGGAGCAGTGACAAACCGTAAGTTAGGTAAATAATTATATTCCAGCTCAGGAAATACTGGATATCTAACAGTAACATATCCAGTATTTGGCTGTGAGTGAATTGCTCATCCTGCAAATATTGAAACTTACTGATTAGCAACACCAACCCATAAACAAAACTGAAAATGTTGACAAGAAGTGCGGCTCTAGCCTGGTTTATTGAGTTCATAGCAGTGATTCCTGAGTAAACAAAACAACGGCTCACACTATCAATAACCATGGAAAACATAATCACTACATATGGTGATTTAATGACTAAGATTTCGGTGTAAGCTTTCAGAACTAAATTCAGTTGGGGAGAAAAACAAGTGAAGAGTAAAACAAGAAAAGTTCTGGTCGCAGGAGCAACTGGATACCTCGGCCGCCATATCGTTAACGAATTAAAAAACACAGGTGAGGAGTTTTTTGCTTTAGCAAGAAATGCAGAAAAACTCAGGCAAACCGGGCTTAATGATGCACAAATTAGAATAGCAGAAGTTACCAGCCCTAATAGTCTAAAGGGATGTTGTGAAGAAGTAGATATTGTTATTTCATGTGTTGGTATCACAAGGCAAAAAGATGGCCTCAAATACATGGATGTCGATTATCAAGGCAACCGTAATTTACTGGAAGAAGCGCTGCAGGCCGGAGTAAAAAAGTTTATCTATATTTCAGCATTCAACGCACCTGAGTACAGACATGTTCGTTTGCTCAATGCCAAAGAGACGTTTGCTGACAAGCTGCTCTCCACAGAACATTTAATCCCGTGTGTCATAAGGCCGAACGGATTTTTTCCGACCTGGAAGAATATTACAAAATGGCGCAATCGGGTCGAGCGTATGTATTTGGAAGCGGAGAAACTCAACTAAACCCTATCCATGGTGAAGATCTTGCGGATTTTTGCGTAAAAGCCATCGACAGAAATGAGCGTGAATTAAGTGTGGGCGGACCCGAAGCGTTATCTGTAGGCCAGATAGCAGAATTAGCATTTGAATCTCAGAACCGAAGCGTGAAAGTGACACATTTGCCAGACTGGGTACGAAAAACAGCTTTGTTTATTGCAGCTTCTCTACCTGAGCGCATAGGAGGACCCGCAGAGTTTTTTCTTACTGTCAGTGCAGGAGATATGATAGCTCCCCCGCATGGGAATAAAAAACTGGCCGACCACTTTCGAAAACTCTACCTCTTAGATAAGTGATATCAACAACGACACAAGGCAATGCTGGCAATAAGATGAACTACTTAAAATTAAACAAAAAGGCATGGGACTCCAGAACTGACGTCCATATAAAATCAAAATTTTACGATGTTGAGTCATTTAAATGAGGGAAATATTCGCTCAACCCACTCGAGCTCACTTTGCTGGGAGATATAAAAGACAAGTCTTAACTGTTTGAGCACAATAGCCTTTTTAAAAAATTGACAGGAGTTGCCGTGATGAGACCGCCATTTACCTACAGACTAAACTTCACGGTATACATTCCATGGTTTTTTATTGTGGTCCAGTCTATTTTGATTGCCAGCGATTTTTTCCAATCTACTGACCTACATATACACCTAGCGGCATAATATGATCTTTTCTTTACACTCAACACCCAACCAATTACACGCAAAAACTGACTAATTTAAAGCAAAAACTGACAATGTGCTATTACAACCAATGCTTATTAGGCACACCATGCTACGATTTTTGAATTCAAGATCAGCAATTTCGTAATCTAACAACAGAGTCAGAATCTGATCGGCAGGCAGCCCAAATTAAGCTTCATATACATAAGGATCTAAATTGGATAAAGAAAAGGTAATGCAGGAGTACAACAAGTACGAGCGGAAGAACATAAATGCTTTTAACGGCACAATTCTGACGACGCGCGAGGTAGTTAAGTTTGTGTCAGATGATACTTTCGGTAGCTACATATCCTATTTTGACTTCTCGGAAGAGAAAATGCTTAATGTAATACACAACGAACTTGAGTTTTTTCGTCAGAGGAATATACATTTTGAATGGAAGATGTATAGCACAGACTCCCCTGGCACACTCGACAAAGCACTGGTGGATAATGGTTTTACCTCAGAAGGTACTGAATCATTTATGGCACTGGATCTTCACAACATCATAATCTCCGACTGTAGTCATTCCGCAATTACTGAAGTATATAACAGCTCAGGTATTCGCGATGCAATTGAAGTACAAGAGCAGGTCTGGGGGAAAAACTTAGAATGGCAGTACCATTACTTACTTAAACTAAAATCTGAGGTTCCAGAGGATATTTCTATCTATGTTGTTTATATAAATGAGCAACCTGTTGCCTCTGCATGGGTCACCTTTAATGCTGGAAGCCCATTCGCAGGGATCTGGGGTGGAAGCACTCTAAAGGCCTTTAGAAATAAGGGCTACTACACAATGCTTCTTAACATACGTATCCATGAAGCTATTAAAAGAGGCAAACAATACTTGATAATTGATGCTTCAGATATGAGTCGGCCAATAGTCGAGAAACATGGGTTTGAATTTATTGCAACTACTACAGGTTTTGTCTCGCCAAGAACGGTCAAGTGATAAAACATGCATAACGTCGTTGCCTGCTTTTAGTATCATTCTACAAACTGATCCACACCAGTTGTTTTGGACACTGAGTTAAGTGAGTTGGACTGTCCAGTCTGGCTGGAGCAGATCAGTCGTACTAATATCTAACGTTCTTCCATCAACCAATATTCCGGCTCTGAGGGTCTATGCAAACCAAAACCCTGTAGCAATGATGCTCCCTGACTCACAACTTGGTTTTGCATTTCTTTGCTCTCTACCCCCTCTGCTACCAAGCTGATGTTCTGGCTTTTACTATACTGGGACAAATAATCTATCAAGCCACAACATGAGGCATTCGCCATCGATTCCCGAACTAGCTCCTTATCAATCTTAATTTGAGAAAGAGGCAAATAAAACAAGCTGGTTAAGGAGCTTAAGCCAGTACCAAAATCATCAAGTGATAGGTGAAACCCCCTACTTTTTAGTAGCATAAGTTGTGCGATACTCTTCTTGTTGCAATCGAGCAAATGAGATTCCGTTATCTCGAATACAACACGATCGGTGCTAATTCCTTGACTATTAACAATATCTTCAGCCCGAGATGTAAAGTTATCATCAACGAGTTGAAGTACAGACACATTGACATTTATAGAGACCCTATTATGTCCTTTGCGTCCATCATATTCAGATAAAAATTTGCACGCCTGCTCTAAAACAGAAAAACCTAACTCACCGATCAAGCCTTTACGTTCTGCTACAGGTATAAATTCGTCTGGATAAACAACACCTAATTCAGAGTGGCTCCAACGTGCTAAAGCTTCAAAGCTGTTAAGCTCACCGCTTTTTGCATCGATAATGGGCTGTAGAGCGATAGATAGCAGGCCAGATTGAATTGCGCCTTCCAGAGCGTCAGAAACCATAAAATGGCGATCAATAGCTTTCTTAGCTTCTCCCTGATATGTAACGATAAGGTCTTGTTCGTACGCATACTCAACAGTTTTTAATAGTAAGTTAACCGAGTTTTCGTTGGTTATATCCCTCTCGGGGACTATGCCTATTGCGACATCATTGATAGCTACTGAATTGCTACTGTTCGAGTGCGTAAACTTACATTTGATTTTTTTAGCTACATCTAGTTTTGATTTTGGGTCTAATTCATCTTTGTGCCAAACTGCAAAAACATCCTGAGTTATACGATAGATATCGTATTTGTTCGGAAAAAGCTCTTCAAGGCATGTGACAACCAATGATATTGTACTCTGTATTGCAACCAATCCCCATCGACGCTGATAGCTATTTAAGTGAGCAATTGAAATCGCGAAAATGGTTCCTTTTCTGGGTAAGCTCCCGTTTTTTATGTCTTCGAGCCACTTTTGACGATTACACAACCCAGTCTCAGAGTCATGAAAGGCAGCGTGAGTCAGGTACTCATTGAGCAATCGTTGCTCCGAGATATTCCGGTGGGCTCCAACCATATAAGATTTACCCTGTTCTTCAACGATGATACCTGTTGCCTCAATCCAGACATAACGACCCTGCCTATTTCTCACCCGATACTGGCTCACCACCCGGGAAACATTTTTGTCGATTTGTCGAGCCACATTATCACGCAGTACTTGCTTATCTTCCGGATGTATCAGTGAAATCCAAGAATCTAATGTGCTTTCACCAAGAGTGATGTCAAATTGTTGATAAAAGGTGTTGTTGTAAAAATAGACCACAAAATTATGATCCATGCACCATAAACCGCCGTCATCGGAGTCAAATACATGGATGAGTCTATCAATTAGCCAACTTTGTTTGTCCCTAACTACCATCGCTCTAAGTTCCACTTTGCAAGCAAATAATAATTATCTCAGTTTAGTAATACTAAGCTGATACTCAATGCCTTATAGCAAATATGTCTCTTTTTGCACCCAATCTGTCTTGAATCGCATTTTCGTGCAATACACTGCTGATATAGCTATTATTTATGCAAACAACCACTTGTAACAATAAACAATTATGAGACTTATATTCTATTGCGCAGATAACTTTCAATTAATGGACTTATCTGGTCCTGCAGATGTTTTTGCAATCGCAAATGTCATTGCAGAAAAGCCATTGTTCGAGCTAGTGTACGTCAGTGAGCGAGGAGGCATGCTTCAATCAAATGCAGGTATGTTTATATCGTCAACTACGATTGAGGAAGTAACAATTAACAGCAATGACATTGTTTTTCTGATCAATGGCATCAATATCAACAAATCTAATAGCTCTTCAGTGACTAAGTTTGTACGACAGGCTCACCAGAAAGCCGAGAGTGTTTGTTCAATTTGTACCGGGCTTTTTATTCTAGCGGATGCACTTTCTGATACTCCATTTTCTGCAACTACACATTGGTTCTATCTGGACGATATCAAAAAAATGTACCCAAATGTCACGCTCAATCAGAAAGCGCCGTTTGTTCAACACGGCAAGCTCTGGTCTTCAGCGGGTATAAGCACTGGTATAGATATGGCGCTTCATATTCTTGAGATGAAAACAGGCCGCGAATTAACACAGCATGTTGCGATGGCCATGGTCTTGCCAAGTAGGCGCAGGCAATCTGACTCACAGTTGACGTTCCAGCTAAGATTGCAGTTTGAGTGTAGCTGCTCTAAGTGGGAAGACTTGCTGCACTGGATTCAAGAAAATATCACTGAAGACATTAGCACTGAACAGTTAGCATCGTTTATGGCGATGAGCCCACGCAATTTTACCCGGCGTTGTAAGGATGAGTTCTCACTCACCCCAAAAAAATTGGTTGATCAAATTCGAATTGAGATGGCCTCACACCTAATACGCGAGACTACACAAACGACCTCATACATAGCTAACCGCTGTGGTTATAAACGTGAGGAAAATATGAATCGAGCGTTCACACGCCAGTTTGGTCAAACTCCTACAGAGTTTCGGTGCAATATGAATAGGAAATATCGTCATCCAGCATAGTTTTTAATTTCTTTAAACCTTAAACATTCACTTCACAATACATCAAGGCTGTCCTAATTTGCGACCTGTTTGGCCGATACTTTTAAAAGACATCTGTTATTTGTAGAACTATGTTCAACAACAGGAGCAGACTTTATGAAGTCGCTAACCTTTACTAAATCAACTCATATACTCTCGGGACTATTTTTTGCTTTAACTTTTATTTACATGCTCCGCTATGGCTTTTCCTACGCGGATTTCACTGTTAATACAGCTTTAGCGATTGCTATCTTAGTACTGAACCGAGAATCACTTAAAGTTATAATACCTTACCTACTTTATGGATTTGTGGCCTTACATATACATCAGGCATATGGTGATACCATGTTGCACTTTGAGGTATTTATACTGTTAGCATGCACGACGATATACAATGACTGGAAGATGGTGTTCCATTGTTTAATTGCTGCTGCTACTCATCACATTGCTTTTTATTACCTTCAATTTCATACAACGGTAGGTTTATATATTTTCCCTCCAGGCAGCCCTTTTATGATGGCAGTTGAGCATTGCCTATACGCTATATTTCTGGCTGGTATTTGTATTTACGGTAGTCTTTCACTAAGCCAAAGCCTACAAAAACTATCTTATATTGAGAATACTGTTGACAACATGGTGCAAGATGACCGGCTATTACTCAACATTGAGCTAAACCACCATGGCGAATTTGAACAAAAGTTCAATCAGATAGTGTTGCGCCTAAGGGAACTTTCGGAAACACAATCCGCAACTATCGACTCTTTGACCCAAGTATCTAGCTCATTAATGACAGATATTGACAGTATCAACCACGAACTATCATCTCATACTGTTAACACAGAGCTTGTGGCAACAGCTGTTGAAGAACTTGGAACATCTTTTGATACCGTTACATCTGCTACATCCGAGTGTAGTGTTAACGCTGACAAAGCCAACAAGATTAGTCAAAGCAGTCTTTCAGAAGTAGAGAAATGCCACGGGGGTTTGGAGCAACTAACTGCCCTTGCAAACGACACGCAGCAGATTATTAATCGTGTTACGGAAGATACATTGCAGATATCGAGCGTCCTTGACACCATCGCTAACTTATCCGAGCAAACGAATCTACTTGCTCTCAACGCGTCAATCGAATCTGCTAGGGCAGGAGAAGCTGGTCGCGGTTTTGCTGTAGTAGCTGATGAAGTGCGCCAGTTAGCACAGAGAACAGATTCCAGTTTGGATCACATCAAAGGATCTTTGAGTAAATTGTCAACTAGTGTAGATACGTCAACTACTCAGGTAGCAGGAATGCTCAAATCAGCTTCTCAAGTTGCAGCATTGCTTGATGCAATATTAGATGGCTATCAACAAATATCTTCAAACGTAACTAACGTAAATGATGAAATGTACCAAGTATCCTCTGCAGTGAATCAGCAGAATACGGCTCTTAGCCAGATAAGTAGTAATATGGCAGACCTAAATACTAGCTCTCAAAGTGTGTCCTTTAGAATGGAGTCTCAACGTCGATCTATCGACTTGCTTCAACAAGAAATGTATTCATTGCAAGAAGTCAGCAAGAAATTGGTATTGCAATGAGTATTTGGGTAAAGCTCGCCGTATTGTCGTTGGTTGCTCTCACTGGGTATACATTACCTTTCGTAGCTCCCACTAAAGTGAAGTTTGCTAACCAATCTGCGCCGGGAGATATAGAAAAATGCAACTGGAGAGGTGAGAAATGTGTTTCAAAGAACTACGAATTAACGTTGTATTCGGGTAATTTTTCCCCACTTGAACAAACAGTGTTTGGCCTTTCACAAAAAATTGCCTCAGTACAAAAAAATCGTTTATTTGTTACATCGGATGACCAACGTTTTGGTGTCATAGAAGCACAGCAACTTAACACTGATCTTTATCGCATATTAATACCTTTTTGCTCTAATGCTGAAATGAAGATAATCATCCTTATAGATAAGGACACAGCGATAATGCTACCAAAAAATAGCACCATTCGTTAACAACGAATTTATCATTGTGAATCAAAAGCACCAAACAATATAAATTTTATTTTTCGGCATCTTTTCTTCATTTCAGCTGGTTTAGATGAAAATATTCACATGCTTTCCATTTTAACCCATGTAAATGCCTTAATATATTAACTAATATGCCTTTTTTGCCTTTGGTAAGCCCTTTTATACAAAGGGCTATTTTTTATTATTTAATAATATACGTTATATTTCCGTTGACTGTAAGTTTTCCGGTATTTATATACAAATCAACAATAACGAAAGTTAACCTTAAAACTATACTCTGTGTCTCACATAACAAGTAGGATGAGGCGTTACTTTCTCATCCCTCTTACAGAACCGAACATACGGACCTCGTATACGGCTCATGCAGACTTAAAGTATGCATCCTCCCTTCGCAACACTAAACGCTTTTGGCAAGTTGGTGCTCCATCAGACACACTGCTGATGGTCAGCTCGGTTTTCTCCTCCACACCATTACTGGGCTTCTCAGGCCGAGCTTTACTAACTACTACGGATTCTTCTTCCACCTCGCACCAACGCAAGCCTTGGTTTTCACCTTGAGTTTGCGCTTCCGGCATTTGCCCGGATGTGGTGTCAGGCTTCCTCAGTTACTACACTGGCTCCCTGTTAACAATGCCACTCTCAAACACAGCATAGGTCTGACTGAGTACCGGGCTTCGCGCTATTTAGGACGCTTACCCACCTAAGCCGCCGAATCAGGTTTACTTGCGTTGTGTACTGTTAACTTCCTATCGCTTCCTTCAGACCCTGCCGTTGGCCAGCAACGCTCTTGCGATTCGGGTACTCTTCCCCTCCGTCGGGGTGATTCAGATTTCTTTCAACCTGACGGGTTTGCCAGCTTCGCTGGGCAAACAAAAAAAGCGTGCACTACTGCACGCTATATAGAAAGTAAATTTATTGGCGAGTTTCTATACGAAACCGGATAGCTAAAGCCGTGATTGAAAAAGCGGTCTTGCAATTGAGTAAACCATACCTTGCACTTGTTCTTTCAGTTTTTTGTCAACTTCATCTGAGTTACCCGTTTTGAAAGGAGGTTGTGGGTCATACTCAAGTAGTAGTTCCAATGCCTGAGCAGTTGCCGATGAACCAGTAATCTCTGCAATAAGCTCTAACGCAAAATCAATTCCGGAAGTAATGCCACCTCCACTTATACGGTTTCTGTCCTTTACTACACGTTCATTTACTACAGAAACTTTTGAATAATTTGCCAGTGCTTCTCGGTATGCCCAATGGATAGTCGCATTATAGCCATCCAGTAGGCCTGCTTCTGCTAATATCAACGTACCTGTGCACACTGATGTAATGTATTTAGCTGATCCGCCTATCTCTTTGATACGGTTTATAATATCTGCGTCGTTAATCGCATTCGAAGGGTTTGCACTACCAGGAACTATCAATACATCTATTGGTGGGCAATTTTTAAAACCATAATTCGGTAACAACATCACTTTTGCATCTGACAAAAGTGATTCACCTAACTGAGAAAATGTAAAGACATTAACTTCATCACAAAGCGCCAATAGCTGTAATGGGCCATACGCATCGAGCATGGTAACATTCGGATAAAGGAATATGCCTACATTTAAACGACCTGACTCTAACTTATTGTACTTATTCATATTACAACCTTACATATACACGTCCATCCAATATTACAGATCAGGAAGTAAAAGGTTTGGACATTTCAACCGCAAATTAAGACAGTTAGACTATCGAATGATCAATAACTTGTTCGAACAAATAGAGTAAAGCTGATAAAGCAATAATTGTGGAAGATTTTGATATCTCAATATCTATCTATACGCAGGGTGCCACCTTAGTTGTCGAATCCGGCAAAAACGGTGTAGGCAAACAAGCCTTCAGGAAAGCAACTTATTTCTATAAAAAGGAGCATGGTGGTCATTGGATACAGCAAGAGTTACCGGAAGAAACAAATCGGGCAATCTTAAACTGTCTCTCAATAAATGACGTATTGACGCAACGCGGATCACTTCGGGACCGTTACTCATTAGTTTGAGTTGACTCTCCCGAAGTAACGTCTGTTCAGAAGATATTTAGCCCAATATATGGAATGGGGCAAAACGTGCTATCAGTTGAATTGGAGCCGTATCTGCCCCCGCTCTCACATCGCATATCCCTTCAGATATATGTTATCTAGAAAAACGCAAATAACAGGTACTAGCGGCTTGTAGATATCAACCCTACAAGCAGCATTGATGTGTTAGTCGATGTCGTTTCTCGCTGCATCTACCGCCAACATATCCGCTCTCTCATTTCCTTCAATGCCAGAGTGCGCTTTAACTTTAAGTACCTCGACATACTTTCTAGAGCGCAGTTCATCGACTTGCTTCCAAAGTTGACGATGTTTAACTGGCTTTTTATTCGCTTTACGCCAACCTCTATCTTTCCAATCGTCCATCCAGATATTGAAACCTTTCACGCAGTAATCATTGTCTGAAAAGATGACATCACCATCTTCGGCGTACTCTAGCCCTTCGATAAAGGCCATTAACTCCAACTCCGCACAATCCGTCTCTCTATCAATAGTGATACTCTCTTCATGCACAATCTCATTGTCTTCATCCATGACCACCAGCCCGATGCCACCTCTTGTACAAACGTGTTGATTGTTTGGGGCTGCGCCGTCTACGTAAATTGAGTAACTCATTTTTTATCTCTCTCTAATTGAAAAAGGGCGCATGACTTTGCTTAGCCAGCGCCCCGTTGATGGTTTATCTGATATTTGTGTTACTGAAAGGATTCTTGGTTGTCTCGCATACTCAGACGCGATTCCATCCATTCCTCGGTTTCACTTTCTACCTAAGCCACTGCTCGCCCACCGAGTGGCACACTCTTAGGAAAGTCGGTTTCATCTGCCATGAATTTATAGATAGTGGAGCGGCCTAGTCCTGTTAGTGACATCACGTCTTTCAGTCTTAGAAATCTCATTGTCATTGGGAATCGTCTCCTGCTTTGTATATACCCATGTGATAAGCCGCCACTGTAAAAAAATGCAGTCGGTCTACTCCAAGCTAGAGCCAAAGCTATAACGCTGTTCATTCCACGTTTCAGCAAGGATGCTCATACGGTGAAAGACTGTGCGTTTAATGTTGGTGTCTTTACTTCGACAACGAGTCCCTAAACCATAGTTACCTCGGTCATTGAAAAGCACTATTGACCGTGATTTGCCGTTGTAGTGTTTATCTACCGCTTCTTTCCAAGTATCTCTAAGGTGAGAAACCAATTCGGAGCGTTTGTCCCAGCAAATAGCGGGGCCAAAATACTGGTTGTAGTCAGTAAACAGCATCACGCGATAGTTGAGTGATGGGACTTTGTCCTCTCGCTTACGCCACACATAGAACAATGAATCCGCCTCGAGCTTTTCGTTAAGCTGCGCAAAGTAATCGTTAATGATGGTGAGGTCGGTATCTCGACAGCCTTTTGGCAGATACAAATCAATGCGCATAGCCAAAGCAGCCTCAAACTCCTCCATCGCTTGTTCAAAGACTGTTGCCATGGTAATTAAGGCGGATTCGTATAACCCTTTGTCACTGAAAAACACGGGGTATTCGTTGAACGTTCTCGAGCGGGTAATCGTCGGTCGGTCAGTGTTGTTCGACATGAGTAATTCCTCTATAAATGTGAATGACATAGGAATTACTCGCGCTGTATTTTTTAAGGTGAGTCGTGACTGCAACCAAAGCTCTTGTTGCGATTATCAGCGTGTTTGGTGGTGGGCTTCGCGAGACGACTTATCCGATAGAAGAGCTCATTTAACTGCAATGGAAACGCTTCATTCCCTTTTTGAAGATCATACACATCATCAGCAGGGGAATAGGCCAGCCCTAAGCATCTTCTACCGTAGTCGGTTTCCACTGCCCTATCCCACGCTTTTCTGACTCTAGACAGGTAACGACTCCTCCCGCATCCACTTTTGCCTAAACAAAGATAAAGCCGTTTATCAAAGAGCAAGACAAGGTTGTACTGGCTGGTAGACTTACACGCCTTGGACAAAACATGGCGTATGACCGTTTGATGAAATTGCTGAGGCCTACGCCTGTACTTCATTAGACACAACTCATTGGTTTCCGACTCCAAGGTGCGAAAGAAACGACTAAAGACCTCTGAATGGTCTCCATCGAAATCACTCGGTAGACGTACATTAAAGTGAGCGACACAAAGCTTAGGGTATTGGCCTAGTGCTTCAGACAGGACTCGATCGATTTCCTCGAGATGCTCAAGGATAAGACCATTCTTTTGGTAGTAAAGCGGTTTTCCATTAAACGTTCGGTCATGGGTGATAGTGAGGTGGTTAGACGCGTCTAAGCGATTGTGAGCAACGTTAGGGTGATTTGACATGATGAGTTCCTGTGGTTTGTTGTTAATCTCACAGGAACTATGACTACCGTTATTTTTTAGCTACTTGTGGCTATGGCCGAAATTGCGTCTACCGCTACCAAAATGCTTCGTACTCTCTTTTGCCAGATAGCTAATGTGTTTGAAGAACTCGTCAAACGCATCATCAAAGTCTTCTGATTTACTGTTCAAGCGGTGTATTTCCACACTGTCGCTGTTCTTTCTCTTTGAAAAATGAACCAGTCCATTAGCTTCTTCATAATCGACACCAACCACCCTCGCCCATGCCTCTACGATGAAAGAGCCTAAGTTCTCCTGCTGTGTTTGAGTTTTCCCCAACCAGTTAAATCTATCTTTGTTGAACATGAGTACTAGGTGATAGTGGTCGTTTATCGAGCTAGAGCGTTCTCTCACCCAAGCAATCCGTACTTTGCAGGGATGCACTCTACTCCCTTCTCTTTTCTTTCGTTTCCCCGAGTGATCAATCTGTGACTGTAATGAGCGTAGAAAGTCGGTCATGACATTACCGCATATTTCGTTTTTCCTTAGCTTAGGGAACCTCAAATCCACACGAATAGCCATCAGCCGAGGATACTCGTCTAATGCCCGATCAACCGTATCGTACATTTTTTCTAAGTAATCGATGTAGAGTGGACCGTGATCAGTCTGGATAGGTCTACCGAGAAAGGTTGGCTTTGTGGTCAGCCTGAGGTTTTTGTTTTTTCTAGAACGTACATTCATTTCTATCTACTCCTGTGTTTAGGTTCATAGATAGGCCTGTGTCGTTATTTTTAACTGTGTACTGTGAGTCACTAGGGGTGACTCAGTGATATCAGTTACATTGTGTTGGTGTGTAGCTATGCAGTGATACAGTGGATATGTAGGTATGATGGCATACTGGTATGTGACAGTAATAATACTAACCAGACAGACATTCATAACCTTTTATCACAATAACATTCCATTCTATTTAAGTAAGTAGAAAACCATTCACCCTTAACAAACACAATAAATAGTTGTAACAATCCATTTTGCACAACAGAATCCGTATAGAGGTTACTTACAAATTAAATGACAAGAATTTAGAGAGTAAAGAAGGGAAAGGATGAGTGATTTTAGAAGCTACTGGCATCACGGGCTATGATACGTTTCGCAACCCAAGTGACGATATCGTTATGCTTCCACCGTGGTATATCTTTCGAGATACAAGGTGGAAAATCCCCTGCTTTGATCATCCTGTACAGCGTATCCTTATTAAAGCCAATCATGCTCAATAATGTCTTTCTGTCCACCAGCTTCATTGAATTTTCAAGCTCTGGTGAGGTAGTCATACCTTCATACCAAACCCCGTCTACCCATGCTTGAACTTCCTCTGCTATCCACGCAGAAGCACGTTTACCAATGTGAATTTGTCTAGGGAACTTCCCTTCCCCAATCAGCAAATACAAGTGAGCACGACTAATGCCTGTCAATTCTGAAAGCTCTTTACGTCTGATAAGTTGCATGATGTGAATCCTTTAGTTATTTCGTTCACATCAAAGGCAGTCGCCGTTAATTTTTGCGGTTAGCCGATACTCAACGTTCTTTCCATTACGACAAGTAAAAGACGACATTTCTATTCACCCAATACAGCAAATACTCACTCACCAACCTTAGTTATCACTCACCTAGTTCCAAAAACAACTTTCATATCAGATAACCATCACCACCACCCCTTTAAACACGTAAGGTAAAGATTATTTTTGTCGAATAACTTCTAATTAAAAATTCAATTTATTGCATTTTTAGGCCTAAAAATATAGCCTAAATATGTGCATTATTTCTGAGAGAAAAACAATAATGAAAGGACCGAGTTACCGATTTAAACTTGTTCGAGATACCACAGCGAACAATCATCTACGCTTTTATATGAACTACATGCACTACCATCGGCACAATGAGCTCTTGAATGGTTATGACTTATCCGTCATGCAGAAACGCGGATTGAAGCACCACTTCACAGAGATGGTGGCGGAAGAGCTTAATATTGAAACTGAAGCTTTAGAAAGTGGTGAGCTTGATGATTATAAGAAGAAAGAGTTAAACACACTGCTCAATGATCTTCGCATTGCTGCTAAAAAGTATATGCTGCCAAACTGGCGTACCTCTTGGCTCAATTGTTACAGGGCAGTGTTCTTTCTATATTCTGCTATTAATGTTTCGATAAAAAGCAACATACTAATAACAAACAAGGAGTATTCGAATCTACGCATAGGGCAATCATTATGGTTTTCTTCAAACTCTGTCGGTCAAAAAACAAGAGAGAGAAAACATGAAGAAGACGTTCGCACCATGCTTATCGAAAAGCGAATTAGAGAGGAAAGAGAAAAGGGAGAAAAGAACGCTTACCTCCCAGACGAACACTTTCAAAAAATGTACCGCGATGATGAGTCTTTAACCGAAGAAGTCGCCGCTTTTATCTTGCAAGAGAAACAACAAATTGAAAATCGTCGTTTAATCGGCGACCCATATATAGAGGCTTTATCCCAGATCGAAAATTACGATCCTGTAAATGATGACCATGCCTTAAAAAAAATGGTTGACCATTTCAATTTCATCGCCTTTACAAAAGAAGCTTATCGCTCAGAGAATGAAAACTTCTTAAAACAACTCGAACAACTCTATCGTAAATGTTGTAAACAAGTATCATCGTCTCACGGCGTCGTAAGAAACGAGAATCCCACTCTCATTAACCACACGTATGACAGATTAATCAGGCAGTACGATATTCTTCGATTCTATCCATCCACTGAAGATCCTGTGATTAGGCAAGAGTGCATTATTGCCTTTCTAGATATTCTTAGTGCTACAACCTGTGAGGATGAGTTTAAAGAGCGGCTTAAATTGATCGGGGATAAATTTTCGTTAGACAAAAAAAGTTCCCCAGATTTCACCATCACACTCTCCCAAAAACAGTGGGGCATGTTAATTGATATAGCGGACTCTAAGTTCCCTTCGAAAATAAAACAGGCCCTCAATAAAATGATAAGAACAAGGCATAAAGAGTGGAAGCAAGAGTCAAAAAGCTAGCGATTGACTTTAGGTACACGGGTAGGTACGTTGACCTCAATCCTTAGCGCAACTAATAAGCGCTTAGGCCAAGCAGGACATAGAATTTATCTATTTGTGTTTGGCCCCCGCAGGGGGAGCCATATTTAAGAATAAGCCGCAGCATTTGTTGCGGCTTTTTCGTATCCAACTGCGACGTTGCTTGTTCCAAGCAAATGTCTCCGGACTAGGCGCCCCCCAAACCTCTCTGACTGTTCCTTTAATTTCCTCAAAGAGAAGACCTTCATAGAGTAGCTATGACTCTATAAACCTATGGAAGAACAAATATTAATCAGAATGTGACACACCTTCGGTTATCTTATACTGCACAGTTGTAAAATAACTTAAGGTAATCCACGCGAAAGAAAATGAACTAACGATTCAGATGGAGTTTTATCGAATAGCGCTTAAAAGGGAATAGGTGAATTTATATGTCAATATCTGGCCCGAAAGACAAAGTTAACGCCGCACTAAACACTCGGTTTTCAGACCGACGTGCCATAGAAAGTATCGATCAGCCAAAAACTAATGTGCTATCAAACAAGTATGTTTTCTCAAAAGAAACCGAACTGAAAGAAGCAACTGTTGCTCTTCAATCGTTACTTAAATATTTAAACCTAAATTTGGATGTAAAGATGGGCTCGTTAAATGGCGAGCCGCAAATCGCTGTTTACGATAACGAATCTGAACAAGTCATAAAGACTATAAATTATAATCAGTTGAAATCATTGCTAAATGGGCGATATGTAATGTCCGAGAAAGTATAGGCTTACACAGCGAAATATATACTCTATCCATATAACTCTTCAGTAGTATGCGGAAGCCACAAATAGCATCCATTCTCATCTAGCACTCTTTTAAGATCATAAAACGCTAATATAATGCGTAAATTTCCGGCAAATAAGCAAAAACCCTGCTAAACCTCGGTTGTTATTAGTGTTTCAAAACACGATAATAGACGGATCAAAATTCCCTAACATATATAATCATGACCGAATATTTGTTGTTGTTAGTCGGCACCGTGCTGGTTAACAACTTTGTACTCGTTAAATTCCTTGGTTTATGCCCATTTATGGGGGTTTCTAAAAAACTAGAAACCGCTATTGGCATGAGCCTGGCGACAACTTTTGTGCTTACACTGGCATCCGTCTGTGCATATCTGGTAGAAACTTATGTTCTTCAGCCTTTGGGAATAGGCTACTTAAGAACGATGAGCTTCATTCTGGTCATTGCTGTAGTTGTGCAGTTCACTGAGATGGTTGTTCACAAAACCAGCCCGACTCTTTACCGTCTGCTGGGTATCTTCATACCTCTTATTACCACAAACTGTGCAGTATTAGGTGTTGCTCTTCTTAACATTAACGAGAACCATAACTTTATCGAGTCCATTATTTACGGATTTGGTGCAGCAGTAGGTTTCTCTCTCGTGCTTATCCTCTTTGCTTCGCTGCGTGAGCGTATCGCAGCAGCGGATGTTCCGACACCATTCAAAGGTGCTTCTATAGCGATGATTACTGCTGGCTTAATGTCGTTAGCCTTTATGGGCTTTACAGGGTTGGTGAAACTGTAATGAGTGGAATATTAATCGCAATACTTGCTGTTGTTGCTCTCGCCGCTGTCTTTGGTGGGCTACTAGGTTTTGCATCCATCCGTTTTAAAGTTGAAGCAGACCCTATTGTCGATAAGATTGATGAAATCCTTCCGCAGACCCAATGCGGCCAGTGTGGGTACCCAGGTTGTCGACCCTATGCTGAGGCGATTGCCAATGGTGACAGCATCACCAAATGTACCCCTGGTGGACAGGCTGCTATCGAGAAAATCGCAGATCTTATGGGCGTCGAACCCGACCTTTCTGAGCAAGCAGAAGAACCTGTTAAAAAAGTCGCTTTCATTCATGAAGACATGTGTATTGGTTGCACAAAATGCATTCAGGCATGTCCGGTTGATGCCATTGTAGGTGGCACAAAAGCACTCCACACTGTTATCAAGAGCGAATGCACTGGCTGTGATTTATGTGTCGCACCCTGCCCTACAGATTGCATTGAAATGGTTGAAGTAGAAACCACCATAGACAACTGGAAATGGAAACTAGATGCCATACCTGTTGTTGATATTACTGACTCTAAAGACAAAGAAGCCGCGGTATAGGAAGAAAAATGTCATCACTTATTCAACAAATTCGTCATGGCTCTCTTTGGACCTTTCATGGTGGTGTTCACCCACCTGAGAACAAACAGCAGTCGACAACCAAGCAAATTGTAAAAGCGGATGTTCCATCTGAGCTAATTCTTCCTATTAAGCAACATATCGGCCGACCAGGTGATCTCACAGTAAAAGTGGGTGATAAAGTTAAAAAAGGTCAGGAGCTAACCCGATTTACCGCCAGTTTTATGCTGCCATTACACGCTCCCACATCGGGTACGATTACAGCTATTGAGCCACGAGTCACTGCTCACCCATCCGGCCTGAAAGAAGTAAGCATCGTTCTTCAATCCGATGGCGAGGATCAGTGGCACGATTCGATAGCAAACGCTGAAGCGCGAAATCCTTCTGAGATAGCGACAGATGACATCATCGAAATTATCCGACATGCCGGAATAGCGGGCATGGGTGGTGCTGGTTTCCCTACAGCTAGAAAAATTCAGTCTGGTTTAGCCAAGACAGAAGTCCTGATCGTAAACGCGGCAGAGTGTGAACCTTATATTACCGCCGACGACATGCTTATGCGTGAGCATGCTGAAGAACTCATTCAGGGCATTAATATTGTTGAGCAAATTCTAAAGCCTAAGTTAGTTGTCATTGGCATTGAGGACAACAAACCAGAAGCTCTGAAAGCACTTCAGGACGCATCTCTGAATCAGAACAATTTGGTCATCAGAGCGATACCAACAAAGTATCCTTCCGGTGGTGAAAAGCAGCTCATTAAAATTCTCACTAATAAGGAAGTACCGAAAGGTGGAATTCCTGCTGATGTCGGTGTTTTGGTCCAAAACGTGGGCTCTCTTTACGCTATAAAAAGAGCGGTTATAAACCATGAACCGCTCATCGAACGTGTTGTTACTTTAACGGGTAACGCGTTCCGTCAGCCAAGAAATGTTTGGGCGAGAATTGGTACACCAGTCAGAGATCTTCTGAAGCAATTTGACTATCACGCAGAGAAAAAGCATCCAAGACTCATTCTGGGTGGTCCTATGATGGGTTTCACACTGCCTACTGATGAAGTACCGATCACTAAAATATCCAACTGCATTCTGGCCCCTACTCGTAAAGAGTTCGCACCCAAGCGTAACGAACTGGCTTGCATTCGATGTGGACAGTGCGCAGAAGTATGCCCTGCAACACTATTACCACAGCAAATGCTTTGGTACTCGAAAGATAAAGATTATGACAAGTGCGAAGAGCTAAATATCGCTGACTGTATTGAGTGCGGTGCATGTGCCTACGTCTGTCCAAGTGAAATACCACTCGTTCAATATTATCGCCAGTCGAAAGCTGAAATTCGCTCCGCCAAGCAAGAGGCAGAAGCAGCGGAACGCGCTAAACAACGTTTTGAAGAGAAGAAAGCTCGTCTTGAACGAGATAAAGCAGAGCGCGAGAACAAGTTTAAGAAAGCGGCTGATGATCGTCGTAAGAACATGCAAAAGTCAGGCGATGGTGATGCTGTTGCTGCCGCAATTGCTCGTGTCAAAGCCCAGAAAACAGCTCTGGAACCAGAGAAGGACTCTCCTAAACCAGCAGTAGCAGCTGCGATTGCGCGTGCAAAAGCGAAGCAAGCCGCCGCAAAATCTGGTGGTAATGCAGAACCTGACAACGCTGAAATGAATAAGCTCAGAGAAGAGAGAAAACAGCAAGCACGCGAGAGAAAAGCAGAAAAAGCGGCTCAAGAAGCGAACGCTAGTCCCTCAGAATCAGAAAACAAAGACGACAAGAAGGCAGCTATTGCTGCTGCTATCGCGAGGGCTAAAGCGAAGAAGCAAGCTAAGCAGGAAGAACCATTTGAGCCAGTTGAAGCTGAGCAAACAGAAAGCAATGAATCTCCGGCAGACAAAAAGAAAGCCGCTGTAGCTGCTGCTATCGCAAGAGCTAAAGCGAAAAAGCAAGCTAAGCAGGAAGAACCATCTGAGCCAGTTGAAGCTGAGCAACCAGAAAGCAATGAATCTCCAGCAGACAAAAAGAAAGCCGCTGTAGCTGCTGCTATCGCAAGAGCTAAAGCGAAAAAGCAAGCTAAGCAGGAAGAACCATCTGAGCCAGTTGAAGCTGAGCAACCAGAAGCCGAAGCGTCTCCAGAAGATAAAAAGAAAGCTGCTGTGGCTGCTGCTATCGCAAGAGCTAAAGCGAAGAAGCAGGCTAATCAGGAAGCTCAAGCTGAGCCTATTGAAGCTGAACAATCAGAAGCCGAAGAGTCTCCTGAAGATAAAAAGAAAGCCGCTGTGGCTGCTGCTATCGCAAGAGCCAAGGCTAAAAAACTAGCCGCGGAAAAGAACAAACAAGCTAACGAGGAAAACAACTAGTGTCATTTTTCATCGCCAGCTCTCCACATGCCCATAGTAAAAAAAGCACTGTGGATCTAATGAAGTGGGTAATTTTGGCGGCGATACCAGGTATCGCAGCTCAAACCTACTACTTTGGTTGGGGAACCTTAATACAGATCTTGCTTGCAGTCGTAGCCGCTGGACTTATGGAAGCCACAGTTATGTTACTTCGTAAGCGCTCTCCTGTAGCAGCTTTGAGTGACGTTAGCGTGTTCGTGACGGCCGTGTTGTTAGCTATCGCCATACCACCACTATCACCTTGGTGGATCTTAGTAATAGGTCTGTTTTTCGCCATCGTAATCGCCAAACATCTGTATGGAGGATTAGGTCAGAATCCATTCAACCCAGCCATGATTGCTTACGTGGTGCTACTTATCTCATTCCCTGTTCAGATGACCAGTTGGATGTCCCCTGAATCAATCAGTCCGAGTGATAGTAGCCTATATGATGCCTGGAAGCTGATTTTCACAGGGTTCGACGACGATGGTTTTTCACTGCAGCAAGTACGTACCAGCATAGATGGTATTACAATGGCAACGCCACTTGATGCATTCAAAACCGGCGCTGGACAAGGCTTATCTGTTACAGAAATTTATCAGGGTAAGCAGTTTACTTTGCTCGGTGGATTAGGTTGGAATGCCGTGAACTTAGCCTATCTCATTGGTGGCTTAGTGTTGATTAAAGCCAGAGTTATCCAGTGGTACATTCCGGCAGGCATTCTGGGCGGCTTACTGGCAGTGAGCACCTTATTCTATTTTCTACTTCCGGGAGCAACAGCTTCCCCTCTCTTACATTTGTTGTCTGGCGCAACCATGTTAGGGGCGTTCTTTATCGCTACTGATCCTGTCACAGCAGCCACTACGGTAAAAGGGAGACTTATCTTTGGTGCTTTGATTGGTATTCTCATCTACATAATCAGAACCTGGGGTGGTTTTCCTGACGGTGTAGCTTTCTCCGTACTTATTGCGAACATGGCGGTTCCTTTAATCGACCATTATACAAAACCAAGAACATACGGGCATTAAGGGAGAGTTATGTTAACCGCAATCAAAAATAACGGAGCAACATTGGCATTGTTCGCCTGTGCCTCGACAGGTCTTGTTGCTATCACAAACTATCTGACCGTAGATAAAATTGCAGAGCAGGAACGAAACCAGTTAATAGCACAGCTTAGTGAGGTCATTCCTGACAGTCTGCACGATAACGAACTGTACAAAGCTTGCACTCTAATTGAGTCGGAATCATTGGGTTCTGCCGATCCTATGCCTGCCTATATAGCAGAACTAAACAATCAGCCAAGTGGCATAGCAGTCCAAGCCATCGCACCAGATGGTTACAATGGCTCGATTAAGCTCATTGTAGGAATGGATATCGATGGTGTTATAACTGGTACTCGAGTTCTGGCTCACAATGAAACGCCTGGGCTTGGTGACAAAATCGATACTCGAATTACCGACTGGATACTAAGCTTTAATGGAAAAACCGTTACGAATGAAAACCTGCAAGACTGGCAGGTAAAAAAAGATGGTGGTTCGTTTGATCAGTTTACTGGTGCAACGATCACTCCTAGAGCTGTTGTTAAAGCAGTGAAAAAGGCAGTGAGTCACTTCCAGCAAAATCGTGACGATATTCTTGCTCAACCACTGAACTGTGGAGGAAATGATGACAAATGAACATAAAGAACTGATTACTAATGGGATGTGGAAGAACAACCCTGCGCTGGTTCAGTTATTAGGTTTGTGTCCTTTACTTGCGGTTTCATCAACGGTAACCAATGCACTTGGGCTCGGTATTGCTTCCACACTTGTACTAGTGTTTTCGAATCTCACTGTATCTTTAGTGCGTGATTACGTGCCAAAAGAGATTCGACTCCCTGTATTTGTCATGATTATCGCCGCTCTCGTAACCTGTGTTCAGTTATTGATGAACGCATATGCATACGGACTGTATCTGTCCTTGGGTATTTTTGTGCCTCTAATTGTAACGAACTGCATCATTCTTGGACGAGCAGAAGCATATGCGGCCAGCAATGAACCATTACCAGCCGTATTAGACGGACTTTGGATGGGCCTTGGCATGACATCGGTGCTTGTCGTATTGGGAGCAATGCGTGAAGTATTAGGTAACGGAACTCTGTTCGATGGTGCTGACCTGCTGCTTGGTGATTGGGCTGCCGTGCTTCGAATAGAAGTATTTGAAGTTACAAACAACTTCTTATTGGCTCTGCTACCACCAGGGGCGTTTATTGGTGTTGGATTTTTGATCGCTTTTAAAAATATCATCGACTCGAAAATGGAAGCTCGCAAGCCAAAAGAAGAAAAAGCAGTTATAGAAAGAGCCAGAGTCACAAACTAATTACTAACTACTAATTATTAAATAGCAAAGTCACTGGAAGTCAGCTCAAATGAACAATACAAAGAGAGTAGAAATTCTCAAGCGGTTGAGGGATAACAACCCAAATCCGGAAACGGAGCTCAACTGGAATACACCGTTTGAATTGCTAATTGCAGTATTGTTGTCTGCTCAGGCAACAGATGTAAGCGTAAACAAGGCCACAGATAAACTGTACCCTGTCGCGAACACACCTGAAGATATCTTGGCGTTGGGTGTTGATGGCGTTAAGGAGTACATCAAAACAATCGGGCTGTTTAACTCTAAAGCAGAGAACGTCATTAAGACTTGTAAAATTCTTATTGAAAAGCACAACAGTGAAGTTCCTGAAAACAGAGAAGCACTTGAAGCACTACCAGGGGTAGGACGCAAAACAGCTAACGTTGTACTCAACACAGCCTTTGGTTGGCCAACTATTGCAGTGGACACGCATATCTACCGTGTTTCAAATCGCTCAAAATTCGCAATGGGTAAAACAGTGGATGACGTTGAGAACAAACTTCTTAAGGTCGTACCAAAAGAGTTCAAACTGGATGTGCATCACTGGCTTATCTTGCACGGGCGTTATACCTGCATCGCCAGAAAACCACGCTGTGGTAGCTGTATTATTGAAGATTTATGTGAGTTTAAAGACAAAGTCTATCCAGACAATTAAAGGGAGATCTAAACATGTCTAAAGGTCGTGTTCTACACACCATGCTACGCGTGGGAAATCTGGAAAAATCTATTGAGTTTTATACCAAGGTTATGGGTATGAAACTGCTAAGAACCAACGAAAATAAACAGTATGAATATACACTTGCATTTGTTGGATTTGGAGATGAGTCAGAAGGCTCAGTCATTGAGTTAACGTACAACTGGGGAACCTCAGAGTACGATTTAGGTAACGCATTCGGCCACATTGCTCTTGGCTTCGATGATATCTACTCAACCTGTGATGCAATTAAAGCTGCGGGTGGTATCGTGACTCGCGAACCAGGCCCTGTAAAAGGTGGTACAACTGAAATTGCATTCGTAAAAGACCCAGACGGCTACATGATTGAACTTATTCAAAATAAGTCAGCGACTTCTGGCCTGGAAGGTTAAACCCAAAAGTAAGCGGCTCTCTAAAGATGGCCGCTTCTCTCCATGCTTCCGCTTTACTCTGCTTCAGACTCAACAACCTGCTTAAGTGACCACGGATGAAGCTTGATACATACTCCATTCTTCTTAAAAGCCACAGTAGGATTAGGTAACCGTTCGCCCTCTCCTTTAGGACTGGAAAGCTTAGTCTTGATCCCTGACTCTTCAAAAACGCTCCAACGTTCTGCTAATACGGGAAACTTGTCCTTTAACTCTTCCAGAAAATCATCTGCATTTGATGCTTCTGACGGAACAACAAACTCAACATGTTCCCAACCTTCTTGAGGATAATACTTTCCTTTTGCAGGAAATGGTAACTCCAAACATTCAACCTCATGGCTAAACAGGGTTGGTTTCCTGCTCAGTTCAATAACAATAATTGGGCGCCCATTGATGGTCGCATTAGAAATCTCTCTACCGTAGTTTTTCCATTCGGTGTGCGCCTGCTCTGCACTATTCTGATCATTAATTCTTAAGGCAACATGGTCGGGAACCAGTTCGGATACATCAACGCCAATATCTTGCGCAAGCGACTCTATTTTCAGACAAAATTCGGAAAGATCTTCCAACATTTGTTCAGGAAGTAGGCGTTTATTTGACAGACTACTGCTCATATTGTTATTCCGTTTTAAACATGGATGCATGATAGTACCAACAACAAAGAAAAAAGTAGAAAAATTACTTTATCTTATCTATTAGTACGTTTCGTTACTTGTTATCATTAACCCCATTTTTTATTACATTAGAAATGCATAAGGCCCCTTTTTCGCGCCATTTTTTTGCATAGCTATACATTTCCAGAAATTGAAGGAAACACGAGTGAATATCCAAGCGCTGATTAATGACAAAGTATCTCAGGCTCTAGAAGCCGCAGGCGCACCAGCAGGAAGCCCTGCTGCTGTTCGTCAATCTGCAAAACCACAGTTTGGTGATTACCAGGCAAACGGTGTAATGGGAGTAGCGAAAAAGCTAGGTACTAATCCCCGAGAATTCGCGCAGAAGGTACTGGATGTTCTGGATTTAGATGGAATTGCAAGAAAAACGGAAATTGCTGGTCCGGGCTTTATCAACATCTTTCTTAGCGAAGAGTTTTTGGCAAACGCTGCAGAAGCTTCACTTTCTGACGAGCGCCTGGGCGTTGCAAAAGAAGAAACTAAAACCATCGTTGCAGACTACTCTGCTCCAAACGTAGCGAAAGAAATGCACGTTGGTCACCTACGTTCAACCATTATCGGTGATGCCGTTGTTCGAACTCTTGAGTTCCTTGGGCACAAGGTTGTTAGAGCTAACCACATCGGTGACTGGGGTACTCAGTTCGGTATGCTTATCGCTAACCTGGAGCGAGTTCAACAAGAGTCTGGCGAAGTATCAATGGAGCTTTCTGATCTGGAAGCTTTCTACCGCGAATCTAAAAAGCTTTATGACGAAGATGAAGAGTTTGCAGCACGCGCGCGTAACTATGTAGTGAAACTACAAGGTGGCGACGAGTACTGTGCAGAGATGTGGAAGAAGCTGGTTGATATCACGATGATTCAGAATCAGCGTAACTACGACCGCCTGAATGTATCCCTGTCTCGTGATGATGTGATGGGCGAGAGCATGTATAACGACATGCTACCTGGCATCGTTGCTGACCTGAAAGACAAAGGTCTTGCACAGGAAGACGATGGCGCTCAAGTTGTTTTTCTTGACGAGTACAAGAACAAAGATGGCGAGCCTATGGGTGTTATCATCCAGAAACGCGACGGCGGCTTCTTATATACAACAACCGATATCGCGTGTGCAAAATATCGCTACGAAACGATTGGTGCAGACCGCGTTCTTTACTTCATCGATTCGCGTCAACATCAGCACCTGATGCAAGCGTGGACAATTGTTCGTAAAGCTGGCTACGTGCCTGAAGAAGTAACACTCGAACACCACGCATTCGGAATGATGCTAGGCAAAGATGGCCGACCATTCAAAACTCGTGCTGGCGGAACTGTTCGCCTTGCTGATCTACTTGATGAAGCTGAAGATCGTGCGCTTAAACTGATTGAAAGCAAAAACCCTGATCTAGAATCTGAAGAGAAGAAGACGATTGCAAACACAGTCGCAATGGCAGCGGTTAAGTATGCGGATCTTTCTAAGCACCGTACTACCGACTACATCTTCGACTGGGACAACATGCTGGCGTTTGAAGGTAATACTGCGCCTTATATGCAATATGCCTATACTCGTGTTGCTTCTGTATTTGCGAAAGCAGGTATCTCAATGAGCGACCTGACTGGTGAAATCCAAATCACAGACGCTAAAGAGAAGGCACTGATTGCTAAACTTCTACAGTTTGAAGAAGCGGTTCAGGCGGTTGCTCGTGAAGGTCAGCCTCATATCATGTGTGGTTACCTATTCGAGCTAGCGGGTCAGTTCTCAAGCTTCTACGAAGCGTGCCCAATCCTTGTTGCTGAAGATGAAGCTGTTAAGCAGAGCCGTCTGAAACTTGCTGCACTGACAGCAAAAACCATCAAACAAGGTTTGTCCCTGCTAGGTATCGATACACTAGAACGTATGTAACCATACTTACCCTCTAGGTTTATTTCTTCAAAAAGCATCCTTCCTAAGGATGCTTTTTTTATAGATTAAAGTTAAAGTGAAGCTTAGCTAACTGGATAATTATAAATAGGAAAATAGATGTCCTTTACCCTGCACCCAAGACTGCAGCTAACATCAACTCTGATCGGAGAGCTACCGTTGTGCTCGGTGCTGCTTTGTAAGGACAACAGTGTGCCCTGGGTAATTCTGGTTCCAAAGGTTGAAGGTATCAGAGAGTTATATCAACTGCCTATAGAAAACCAGCACCAATATCTCATCGAAAGTCAGTATGTATGTAAGGCGATGGAACATTTGTTTTCTCCAGACAAAATGAACATCGCAACCATTGGCAACCTTGTCCCCCAGTTACATGTTCACCATGTTGCGAGATACGTATCGGATGATGCCTGGCCTGGAACTATCTGGGAAAACACAAGTGGTGTTGACCGAAGTGAGGAGCACCAAAAAATTCTTACGACTCAACTTAGAGAAGAACTGAGCAGAGATCGCTCTTTCCACTTTATCTCTGCTTAGTAATTTAGATAAAAACCTCATACACGCGTCCAAGATACTCTTGTCTAACCCAAGAGTATTGGTTGTTACTGGAGGTGCTCTCTTTCGAGTCCAACCCGTCTAGGTTTATTGCGTCAATTCAGTCAAAACAACCCTGTCAAAAGCGTCAATTAAGACATGTCGTTCATTTATTGTACGGTAAATTTTTTGTCGTATTTGTCATAACCGATTGGCGTGTATCTCATAGAGAATTTTAACCGATCCACATATAGTAACTCCCATACCGAGGAACGCTCCTCCCAACGAATTCCAGAAGTGACATGGCGCTAGCTATGTCACTCCGGCAGCAAGCGAAGGTGTCCTTGACACCCGTGGTATGGTCCCCCGGCTATACCACGTTTTTTTTTGCTTCTGAGTCTCCTTTTACTACTCTCCAGTAAACCCACCAAGCTTTATATGGCAACGCTAATAGGGCTATCATCGCAATGCACGGGTTAAACAACCAATACGCAATATGAGCCCTTCGCTAGCTTATAAGCAACCAACGTGATGTGTAAGAGGACATTCAGATAAAAGGAATTATCTTGGGGTCAGACGTCTCTGAAATATGCTGTGAGACAGATATCTAAGGTACTGTTATTTAACTCATACCCTGCATCTCTGAGCCGGATTGAAAGCAATACTTGGATGGTGAGACACCATAGTGGTTTCGGAATTTCTGACTAAAGTAGGAAGGATCGTTAAATCCAGTGTTCATAGCAACGTCGCAGACCTTGTGACCATTTTTTAAAAGGCCGCACGCATTTTTTAGACGAACTTGCGTGAGGTACTCAGTAAAAGTCTGTTGAGTGAGGCTTTTGAACTTTCGTTGCAAACTTCTTTCCGACAAGAACAAGCACTTCGATGCTGATGAGGTGCTAAACTCAGGTTCATGATAACGTTCATCAATTAGCTTCATCACTTTACGCAACCACTTGTCTTGCGCTTCGTCGTCATCCAGGCTCTCAGTTGAGTTCCAAAGACTCCAAGAGACCACGATTTCATTGGACAAGTCATTCGAGATAAGTTGGTAGCGACCACCACTGTCCTCAACCATTTTCTGAATAAACTGAGTGCTATTGAGAGAACCAAAACTTGTAGTATTCACCTCTGATTGTCTAATCTGCCAATTACTATCGACAAAACAGACGACTAATCGCCCATTGTTCTGCCGGATCCGGACATCTATCTCTTGGCTTACATAACTGCAATTATAAATATGGGTGATAAGCTGGTTTAAGAGATCGTCGATATTGACGCATTTGGCTTTGATAAAAAGGTCATCCGTTTCCATCATCAACCGAACATCAACACCCACCTCTTTGAATTCAGCCCGCCAGGCATCGATGACAGCGTTAACCAAGGAGACAAGGTCAACTTTGACATATCCGTTTTCATCACAAAAATCTGATTCCAACGCTAAAATGCTGTCAAAGCTAACTCTAAGCTGTGATTTGATCTTAAGAAGCTCAGGGCTGAGAGAGGACTCTATCGGTTGCTCGCTCAGTTGCTTGGCTTGCTGAACGATATTGTTTGTGTAAATTGAGCGAACAGTCAGTTTTTTTCTAAGCTGATTGTTGTACTCCGAGAGACTCTCTCTTTGTTTTACAAATTGGAGCTCTCTGTTTTTTATTCGGGTTTCTAGGTTACGATTAATATCAATAGACTTTTTTGCAAAGATAACTGACCCGACAAAGTTAATCGCAACAAGCGTAACAGTAAAGACTAATACTGAGTTCTCATCTAAGTGAGTTGCTGTGTATATAGCAAGCAAAGTACCTAAAAAAACGACAAATGAACCTATCAGGTAACTATTACGCAAACTTTAACTCCGGGCCGGGATACGAGGGGAATGAGGTGCTCCGGGACTAACCAAGCGGGAGAAAGGGTATGCGATCAGTTGAAGAATTCAAACAGCGAATAAGTAACGTAACGTAAATTTTTGGTAAGCATTGCGACAAGTCGTTATGAATGTCACTTGTCGCATATGCAAACTAAATAAAGCGCTTATTTATTAACTGATAAGCAGCCATATAAGCTATCAGACATACTTTTCAGAAAAGTAGAGTAACTCGATTTTCCAACCGGAATATCTGTCCCTAACGGATCAAGAACCCCTATCCCAACATCGGTCCCTCTTGTCACGGATGTAATAATAGAAGGCTTAAACTGAGGTTCAGAGAAAACGCACTTGACCTCTCCGGTTTTCAACGTTTTCTTTATGTTGATCAGTGTCTTAGCGCCTGGTTTTCGCTCTGGAGAAACCGTAAACTGCCCTAGATTGTTCAATGAGAAGTATTCTTCAAAGTAGCCGTACGCATCATGAAAAACGTAGTAGCCTTGACTCTTTACTGGCTCTAACTGCTTTGTAATATCTGCTAGTGTTTGCTCAAGCTCTGTTACAAATTGCTGATAGTTGTTTTGATAGTTTGTTTTATTTTCTGGATCAATATCAGAAAGCTTGTCAGTGACTATTTTTGCAATCTGCTTAGACTGATCCGGACCTAACCATACGTGAGGATCATGAGTACCGTGGTCATGACCATGTCCCTCATGACCATGAGCGTGACCGCTACCAAACTCTCTAAGAGCGAGTCTCTTATCTTTGCTTAACTGAAGGGATTGAGGCTGGTTCGAAAGAACTTTTTCTAAAAATGGTTCCAGCTCAGGTCCAAACCAAATAACCAAGTCTGAATTCTTTATCTTCTTAACATCAGATGGTCTAAGTGCGTAATCATGTGGAGAAGCATTGGCTGTAACAATAAGATCTAACTCTGCCGTTCCTTGCGTAATCTCATGCACAATGAACTGAATAGGTTTAACACTAACAGCAACATTAAGCTGATCAGCTAAAGCTGGGAAAGGGATGAGCACTAACGCAATCATCAGTTTAATTAGTTTATTCAATGTAAAACTCCGTGTAGAATCAAAAGCGCATAAATGTTATATTATCACACTTTTGTTCGTAAATGAGAATTATTCATGACTACTTTAGTCAGAATGACTGAAATTAATGTTACATTTGGAGAAAGGAAAGCTCTGGATTCCATCAGTCTGGAATTAAAGCAGGGAGAAATTACCACTCTTATTGGTCCGAATGGAGCAGGTAAATCTACTTTGGTTAAGGTGCTTCTTGGCCTAAACAAAAACTACTCAGGAAAAGTAGAGAAATCAAAAAAGCTCACGATTGGTTATGTTCCTCAGAAACTTAAGCTAAACGAATCGCTCCCTCTGGATGTAAACCGTTTTCTAAAACTGGCTGGCAAGTATAGCGAACAAGAGAGAATTGATGCATTAAAACTGGTAGGGGCAGAGCACCTGCTAAAATCGAATATGCATGCGTTATCGGGTGGAGAGAGTCAGCGAGTTTTGATTGCGCGCGCACTGCTAAGACGCCCTTCCCTATTGGTACTAGATGAACCAGCTCAGGGAGTAGACGTTCAAGGGCAAATCGACCTGTACAACCTGATTGAGTCCATCCGACACCGTTTTAACTGCGCGATACTCATGGTTTCTCACGATTTACATTTAGTGATGGCAAAAACAGACAATGTTATCTGTATTAATCATCATGTTTGTTGCTCTGGCACGCCAGATCATGTCGCCTCTCACCCATCTTATGTATCTATGTTTGGTGGAAACATCGCAGACAAATCTCTTGCCTTTTATAGTCACGGTCATAGGCATCATCACGATCTCTCCGGAAATCCAGTAGAGGGTGATATTGAATCTTGCGGTAATCACAACCACGGGCACCATCATGATTGAGTTTCTTCTCCCCGCTATTTTGGCTGGCCTTGGTATAGCCATTATTTCTGGCCCGCTGGGTTCTTTTGTCGTCTGGCGTAAAATGGCCTACTTTGGCGACACTTTAGCTCATGCTTCTCTGCTGGGTATTTCTTTAGGTTTTTTATTGGACGTGAACCTATACGCGGCACTTGTTGTCTGTTGCTTAGCCATCGCTGTTATTTTGGTTGCACTGCAAAGGAAATCTGTTGTGGGTACAGATACTCTATTGGGTATTCTTGCGCACAGCTCTTTATCTTTAGGCATGGTGGCGATTAGCCTACTAGACAACGTACGTATCGATTTAATGAGCTATTTGTTTGGTGATTTGCTTGCTGTTACACCCGAAGATCTGACGTTTATTTTTGCTGGTGTCGTTGTTGTTTCTACGATTTTATTCCTGCTATGGAAACCACTGCTATCGACAACAGTCAGTGAAGAACTGGCCGCCGTAGAGGGGCTCAATGTCGATTTGATTCGTTTGGTTCTCATGCTGTTAGTCGGGATTGTGATTGCCGTTGGTATGAAGTTCGTCGGTGCGCTCATCATTACTTCTCTGTTAATTATCCCTCCGGCAACTGCCCGCAGATTTGCGCGAAATCCAGAACAAATGGTTGCGTTGGCATCCGCTATCGGTGCGGTTTCAGTCCTATGCGGTATTGCCCTCTCGTGGCAGTACGACACACCTGCCGGGCCATCTGTTGTTATCAGCGCAGCAGGTTTCTTCATATTGAGCCAGTTCAAACCTCAAAAGATCTGATTTACCAGCGAAATAACATTAAAGAAACTGTCCGGTGGGACGATACATAAGTATCTCCACCGGAAAGTGTTTCACAGGTAATGCAAGTTCAGGAAGCTATCGCTGATATTCAGATAAACGAGCTCAATTTTGGCAGCCAGATAAATAATGCTGTTGAACTTGGCAATCGTTCTGATTTTGCTCTACTGTTGGCGATGCTTTCCGGAGATGCTCGCGAAATTGAACCCATTGAGTACCTCGATACTACCGTTGATTCCGAGAATGACATTCGAATCAGACTAGGTGTTAACCCTTCTCAGCCACTCAGTTCTAGTAAAGAAACCTATTCGAAAGGCGCAGCTATTTCTCACAACTTCCATTCTGGCGGTATTGAAAGTGCCCGTCTGCAAAACGGGTTATGCCCTGACGCATTGGCCTATGTTGCTGAAAACACGCAAGGGTTGGGGGAAGATGTCTATCGAAACTTGTCTGAGCGAGAGCAAAAATTAGCGGCCAATAAGCCGATTTCCCCTATGGACACAAACGACTTATATCATAAGTTGGTAGTAGCTAACCGCACCAGTCAGATTAATGCTCAGGTCTAAATAAGATCTGATCAACCCGTCTAACTTTTGTGCGATTTCATTTCTTATTCCACATCTAAATGTGAAGCAGCCCTAAATCTACCACTTTGGTAGACAGTCAGTTCCTCCTTTCATGATGCCTTTCACAACTTAAACGCAGTATTCCTACCAATATTATTCTAAAAGAAAAACATTATGTTCCACTCAGGCTTTTATTTCAGCCACTTATAGCTCAGTCAGTTGTTCACAGAATTGGTAGTGTTTATGGATATTAATAACTCGGTCGTACTCATCACATCAGCAGGTTCCCCACTTGGAGGAATTCTGGCCAATCACTTTGCTCGTTTAGGGGCGAACATCATCCTATCTGACACTGACGAGAATAAACTGAAAGAGGTAAGTGAACGATGCAAATCCATCTCGGATAACATAAGCGACTTTCTTTTACCTGATCACTCTGACCATAGCGTTCAGGAGTTGCTCCACTTTGTTTCCGATAAGTATTCAAACGGTATAGATGTCTTGATCAACTACTGGCCAAGCAATCCATTTCCTACTTTAACCAGTGATGTGAACGGAAGTGATTTTTCTGAAACCTACGCTAAGTTTGCCTCATCTTTATTTAACTATGGACAAGCCTGTGCTCTGCAAATGCGCGACCACGAAAAGAATGGTGTCATTGTTAATATTCTGTCTCTATGTGACAACAAAGATACCCTAGGTATCGATAACGCCTCTTCCATTGTTTCCGGGATGACAAAAAGTTGGGCAAAAGAACTCAATCAGTTCAATATTCGTGTAGGTGGGGTCGTGCCTTCGCTTTCTCATTCCGCAAATGACGAATCGTTACATTGGTCTGAGTTAAATGATGAGTTGATAAGAAATACAGAATACATCGTGTCGAACGATTATTTCAGCGGTAGAGTCGTCTCGGCCGAGGTATAGAGTTACTTTCCTACAAATAGCAAAAAGCCCTATCAAGTGATAGGGCTTTTGTCTTATGAGACGATCGTGCTAGCGAAAAGATCTCATAACTTCATTCTTACTCTTTCGAGTTCGAATTACTTCTTCTCAGCTGGCTTCTGGTCAGCTTTTTTCTTGATTACTGTCGTACCTTCGAAAGTTTCACCTTCAACGTACGGCTTACCGAAGTAAGAAGCAATCAGAACTTCCTTAAGCTCAGAGATTAGAGGGTAACGAGGGTTCGCACCAGTACACTGGTCATCGAACGCTTCTACAGATAGCTCGTCAACCTTAGCCATAAAGTCTGCTTCAGAAACACCAGCTTCCTGGATAGACTTAGGCACATCAAGGTTAGTCTTAAGCTCGTCTAGCCATGCTAGTAGACGCTCGATCTTCTGAGCAGTACGGTCACCCGCCTGAGAAAGACCTAGGTGGTCAGCTACTTCAGCGTAACGACGACGTGCTTGTGGACGGTCGTACTGAGAGAACGCAGTTTGCTTAGTTGGGTTGTCGTTAGCGTTGTAACGTACAACGTTAGCAATAAGTAGTGCGTTAGCAAGACCGTGTGGTAGGTGGAACTCAGCACCGATCTTGTGAGCCATTGAGTGACACACACCCAAGAATGCGTTCGCAAATGCAACACCAGCGATAGTTGCTGCGTTGTGTACTTTCTCACGAGCGATTGGGTCGTTAGCACCGTTCGCGTAGCTTGAAGGTAGGTATTCTTTAAGCATCTTAAGAGCCTGAAGAGCCTGACCGTCAGAGTATTCGTTAGCAAGAACAGATACGTAAGCTTCTAGTGCGTGAGTTACTGCATCGTAACCACCGAACGCTGTTAGAGACTTAGGCATGTTCATTACTAGGTTAGCATCAACGATAGCCATCTGAGGAGTTAGCTCGTAGTCAGCTAGTGGGTACTTAGCACCAGTCTCGTCGTCTGTAACAACAGCGAATGGAGTAACTTCTGAACCAGTACCTGAAGTAGTAGTGATACATACAAGCTCAGCTTTCTGACCCATTTTAGGGAACTTGAAGATACGCTTACGGATATCCATGAATCGCATCGCTAGTTCTTCGAACGCTGTTTCTGGGTGCTCGTACATTACCCACATGATCTTAGCAGCATCCATTGGAGAACCACCACCTAGAGCAAGAATTACGTCTGGCTGGTAGCTCTGCATCATTTCAGCACCTTTACGTACAACAGATAGAGTTGGATCTGCTTCTACGTCGAAGAATACCTGAACTTCCATGCCTTGTGCTTTAAGCAGGCTAACTACATCGTCAGCGTAACCGTTGTTGAATAGGAAACGGTCAGTTACAAGGAATGCACGCTTCTTACCTTCTAGGTCGCCAAGAGCGATTGGAAGGCTACCACGGCGGAAGTAGATAGACTTAGGTAGTTTGTGCCACAACATGTTTTCAGCTCGCTTAGCTACAGTTTTCTTGTTGATTAGGTGCTTAGGACCAACGTTCTCTGAGATAGAGTTACCACCCCAAGAACCACAACCAAGAGTTAGAGACGGTGCAACGTTGAAGTTGTACAGGTCACCGATACCACCGTGAGTAGTAGGGATGTTGATCAGGATACGCGCAGTCTTCATCTTGTCGCCGAAGTACTTGATGCGGTCTTCGTTAGTGTCCTGGTTTGTGTATAGGCCAGATGTGTGACCGATACCACCGATTTCAACCATAGTTACTGCCTGAGCAACTGCGTCTTCGAAATCGTCAGCTTTGAACATACCTAGTAGCGGAGATAGTTTCTCGTGAGCGAATGCGTCTTCGTAAGCAACTTTACCCAGACCTTCACCAACTAGAACTTTAGTATCTGCTGGAACTTTGATACCTGCCATTTCAGCGATAGCTGGAGCTGGCTGACCAACGATCTTAGCGTTAAGAGCGCCTTCGATAAGGATGATATCGCGAACTTTCTTCGCTTCAGCTTTAGATAGAACGTGAGCTTTGTGAGAAGCGAAACGCTCTTTAACTTCTTCGTATACGTCTTTGTGTACGATAACAGCCTGCTCAGAAGCACAAACTACACCGTTATCGAAAGTCTTAGACATAAGAACAGATGCTACAGCACGCTTAACGTCAGCTGTTTCATCGATAACTACAGGAACGTTACCTGCACCTACACCGATTGCTGGCTTACCAGAAGAGTAAGCTGCTTTAACCATGCCTGGACCACCAGTTGCAAGGATAAGAGCGATGTCATCGTGCTTCATTAGGCCGTTAGAAAGCTCTACAGAAGGCTGGTCAATCCAACCGATGATGTCTTTTGGAGCGCCTGCTGCGATAGCTGCATCAAGAACAAGCTTAGCTGCATCGTTAGTAGAGTTCTTAGCGCGTGGGTGTGGCGAGAAGATAATACCGTTACGAGTCTTTAGAGAGATAAGAGACTTAAAGATCGCAGTAGAAGTCGGGTTAGTTGTTGGTACGATACCACAGATGATACCTACAGGTTCTGCGATAGTGATAGTACCTAGGTTTTCGTCTTCTTCAAGTACGCCACAAGTTTGCTCGTCTTTGTACTTGTTGTAGATGAATTCAGAAGCGAAGTGGTTTTTGATTACCTTATCTTCCACGATACCCATGCCAGATTCCTCAACAGCTTGCATAGCAAGAGGGATACGAGCTTGGTTAGCTGCAAGAGATGCTGCACGGAAGATTTTGTCTACTTGCTCCTGAGAGTATGTAGCAAATTCTGCTTGAGCCGCTTTAACGCGAGCTACCAGAGCATCAAGTTCAGCCATATTAGTTACAGGCATAATGAATCTCCATAAATATAAAAATTAAAAATTAAAAACTATTTAGTAAGGTCACTGAGTTCACAACCTTTTGAAAAAATGAAAGAACCCTACAAACTTAGTAAATTGTTTTCAGGACTGATTATAATATTTCACGCAATGAAAAAAATTGACGCAGATCAGTTATGAAAATTTAATTAATCCCTTTGGGTTAGACAACTTGAAAAACAAACCCTAACCAACTGTATTATAAGCCTTTACACAAATTGAGCAGAACGTGAGCAAATAAAACTTTCTGGAATTATTATTAATTTACTTAACAACAAGTCGTGTAAAAAACTTTCATTTTTATACAACTTCAATACAAATAACACCACATTCTCGTGCCACAAGCAGTATAGCCACTGTGATTAAGATCACCAGAACATAAAAAGTGTTTTTTAAAAAAGTGTGCTCTATATAACACTTTTTGGTTATTTGACGCTTTATTGCACAATATAGTCGAGCGAAAACTATCCGATTCTGACATCTATTGAGGTTATAGTTGCCTGTTACTCGCATCTGATAAGTAGAGACAATGGAAGACAAAAAACTAAAACATCAACTCTATGTCATTATCTTTGGCACCCACACCAAAGCCGGGAAAATCTTCGACCTCTCGTTAATCGCACTGATTTTAATTTCACTGGTTGTGTTGGTCCTGGATTCGATTCCGTCTATTAATGATAAGTGGGCAGCTTACTTGCGGGGAATGGAGTACGCCCTGACTGCTCTATTTACTCTGGAATACATTGTCAGGTTGTGGTGCTCACCTCAGCCAAAAGCCTATGCCACCAGCTTTTACGGTGTCGTTGATTTTCTTGCCATTTTACCTACGTATCTTGCCATCCTACTTCCTGGTGCAACATTCATGGGGGTGATTAGGCTGATTCGTGTACTAAGAATATTCAGAATCCTGAAACTTGTTAGATACCTTCAGGATTCGAACATCTTGCTTCGCTCCTTGCTTATGGCTCGAAGGAAGGTCTTTATATTCTTTAGTGCGGTTGCGATTCTGGTCACCATCTTCGGCACTATGCTGTTTGTTATTGAAGGACCAGAGAACGGATTTACAAGCGTTCCTCAGAGTATTTACTGGGCAATTGTTACGATTACGACTGTAGGGTATGGAGATTTAGTTCCACAAACTGCGCTTGGGAAAGGTGTGGCTGCAGTAACTATGCTGCTCGGTTACTCTATATTGGCAGTACCAACAGGGATCATTACTTCCGAATTAAATAGAGAAATGAACTCGCACAAGAGTTTAGTGAAATGTCCAAACTGTATGAAAACGGGTCATGAAGCTGACGCCATGTACTGTAAACACTGTGGAAGCGAACTGGCAGATCCTGATAAGAGGGTTGTACCCACCAGTTCACCATAAAGCTTCCGTTGAAGCTTTATGTTACATGCGAGCTTATCGCCATAGCTTTACAAGCAAGTATGGAACACTATTTGTGGCTCGTATCCCACATCTGATGGCGCAGTGTATTGAACATTACAGTTTCCGAAATCACCCGCGCTTTCATCTTGTAGGTCGGATGCTCTGGTTGCCAAAGCAAAAGAGATAGAATCTATGTCTTTTATATCGTACACCCACTCACTATCAATATCCGAATCACCGACATAATCTGAATCGTCCAAGCCAGATACCGCTAAGAAGATGCCTTCTAAGTTCCCAGCCGGGTAACCATAATGAGTTTCTATTTTTGTACCATCACTCAACTCTATATAAGCATCTGGGCTAGACTGAGCTAATGATTCAGTACCTTGAACAATGGCTTTGCCGTGTACGATCTCTACAGCCGAGGCCATGGCTCCTTTTAGACCGTGCGTTGTAGCCTCTGCGGCATCATCCTGAATATTAAGAAACTTTGGCGCTGCTGTAACCGCCAAAATTCCCAAAATAACAATAACAACAACAAGTTCGATTAGGGTAAAACCTTGACTCTTTTTCATCATTCACCTCGATTCATAAGACGAGGGAATATTAGCCATACCTAATCAAGCAAATGTCACGATAAAGTCAGAGAATAGAAAGTAAACGTTTGTACTTATTTTACCTATAAAAAAGGGCGCTAAACGCGCCCTCTCATCTCATTATACTGGTATCACTTTTCGTTCAGGATAATTCGCAGTGTACGACGAAGTGGTTCTGCTGCACCCCAAAGAAGCTGGTCACCTACTGTGAACGCGTTCAGGAAGTCGTTACCCATTGCCATCTTGCGCAGACGGCCTACAGGAACAGAAAGTGTGCCTGTTACCTTAGTCGGGCTTAGCTCTTGTGATGTAATATCACGATCATTAGGGATAACCTTAACCCACTCGTTGTGAGACGCGATGATGTCTTCGATCTCATCCATAGGAACATCTTGCTTAAGCTTGATAGTAAGCGCCTGAGAATGACAACGCATCGCACCGATACGCACACACGTGCCATCAATTGGTACTGGGTTATCAGAAAGACCAAGAATCTTGTTGGTTTCAACCGTACCCTTCCACTCTTCCTTACTTTGACCATTTTCACGCTTAACATCGATCCATGGAATCAAAGAGCCAGCTAGTGGTACGCCAAACTGATCCGTAGGGAAATCACCAGAACGCATGGTTTCTGCCACTTTTCTATCGATATCCAGAATCGAGCTTGCCGGATCGGCTAGTTCGTCTGCTACAGAATCACGGATAACACCCATTTGAGAGATAAGTTCACGCATGTTCTTCGCACCAGCACCAGAAGCAGCCTGATACGTCATTGCACTCATCCACTCGATTAAGCCCTTCTCATATAGACCACCAAGGCCCATAAGCATCAAACTCACCGTACAGTTACCGCCAACAAAAGTGTTAGTACCCGAGTGAATACCTTGCTGAATCTGAGCAAGGTTAACCGGGTCAAGAGTGATAATGGCGTCATCTTTCATACGAAGTGTCGAAGCTGCATCAATCCAGTAACCTTTCCAACCTGCCTGACGTAGCGCTGGATATACTTTTTCAGTATAACCACCACCCTGACAGGTGATCACTGCGTCTAGCTGCTTAAGGCTTTCAAGATCGAAAGCATCCTGAAGCATACCTGCATCTTTTCCAAGGTTAGGAGCAGGAATGCCTACCTGAGAAGTACTATAAAAAACGGGTTCGATATGATCGAAATCTTTCTCTTCAACCATTCGTTGCATCAGTACAGAACCAACCATACCGCGCCAACCAACTAAACCTACTCGCATCATACTTCTTCTCTCCATGTAAATTATTCAGTAAAGTACATTCATCAATAATAAATTACGCATGAGAAAACAAGCTTTTTTCAGCGAAAAATGAAATTATTATTGCGAAACGCCTATTTTCAGTAGTTTAGTAAGATCAAAAAAAGCGACCATTGGCCGCTTTTTTACATTCATGACAGTCGATTTGATCAGGTATTAACTTTCCAGAGAAACATTCGCCACAGGAAAAGTCTGTGAAATGTATTTCGACAGAGCATAAATCAGAGTCGCAATGCCAAGCATCTCGAGCGTTTCTTCACAGGTATAAGAGATAGAGTAAATCAGTGTATCTTCACCGGTTGAATCCGCTAGCGCACCACCCAACAACTCGAATCCTATCGCACCACAGAAAAATAGAGTAGCAGCCAAAGCAAACAGTTTCTTCATGTTGCTTGCCAAACCCAGATAGAACTTCAAGTAAGTTGCAGCAAGAATCAGGGCCAAAACACCGTAAGGGATTACCCATGCAAAGTAAAAGATACCTGATGCCCCCATTGCATCTCTCACAGGATGAACAAACATCTCGTGAAAAGCCGATGTTTCATCGATTGCCAGGTAGACAAAAATCAGTGACAAACCGAACCAAGGTACAGATGCTTCCTCTCTTTTATAATGAGTGTAGCCAATCAATAGCAGACCAATCGCAGCGACCAACATTGCACAGGAAGAATAGAGTGTTGCAATGTTCATCTCTGTATCGAAATCGACTAAGCGGATAAATGTTTTTATATGGGGAAAGTTCATGAAATGCTTTGCTATCACACCGGCGATATTAGCAAGCAATAACAACCCTATCACTGAAAGAAAAAATTTCAGAACCTGATTTGGGCGTATAACGATATTCACAGTTGCTCCTACATGCACTTGTTGTTGGAAGCGCGGAGACTATTACGCATCTCATACTGCAATGTTAGGTAACTGTCTTGTTTTTAAGGGTTTTTTCAATGTTTGGTCAAGAAATTAAAAGGGGATTATTATTTATCCCCTTTTTGACTATAAGTTAACTGTTTCGAGTTAATTGGTCCTTGAGATTCGGTGGCGTCCCTTTTATAGTCAGGGTGTCGGTATCCGGATCATAGAAAATACGCTCACCTAACAGCATGCTATCGAAGTTGATGCTTAAACCACCACCTGAGCCAACATACTTAGCCAGTTTTCGCACCGTTCCTCTGTCAGCAGGGAAACTCTCTTCTAACTCGTAGCCTCTCTCCTGAGTGTAATCAAAGAAGCTAGTACCATCATCACTAACAGGCAGTTCACCTGACAGCTCTTTTACTTCAACTTCTTCGTTAGACTTTATCTGCTCATTACAGTATTCGAAAACCTGCTTTTTATAATTGTCTGACTCTTCTTTATTAAGCTGAGAATCAGAGCAGTAGTCCTCGACTGCTTGCATCAGAACCTGATTCTGAACTTTTGTATCCAGTCCGACTTCTGCCTGAAGGAAATCAAGGAAAAAATCTGCAACTTTGCGCCCTACTCTCCCCTTTATGTAGGACAAATATCGGTTGGATTCAGAATCAGTCTCTAAAGTTGAGAGGTCAACTCTTGCCGCAATATCCATTTTACTGATATCAAGGTAATCCGTTGCACTGATATCCAGCTTGTCGTTTACCTTCAGGCTTTGCATTGACGGCAACAATGCGATAAAAAGGTAATCTGTTGCAAGTGACTGATATTCAGCTAAAACCAGTATGCCTTCTTCGGCAAATGGATATTTTTTTAGCTCTTCTTTTAGTCGCTGAGCACTTTTTTGTGAGAAATCGTAAAAAGTTTGATCTTTGTGGCGAAGTTCTTGCAACCACTGATGAAATTCGCTGTCAGACTGAAAAGTGCCAAAGCCCTTACCGGCTTTTGCATTGAAAACCCGATGTAGCTCAGCTACCAGGTTTTCAGAAAAGGAATCAAGTTCGAGTGCATCGTCTCTGTATTTAACGACCAGTTCATCCTGATCGTTTTTAACTAACTGATGTAAAATAACGTTAGAAAGTTTAAGGCTCATAGCTATAAATTCACTGCTCGGGTTTCAGTTGTGAGGAAGAGTAGGTTATCATAAGCCGCTTTTACTATCATTATTTAGAGTCACTATGCCAATTACTTCAAAATATAGCGATGACCAGGTCGAACTTATCCTTACCGAGGTTGCAGCCGTTTTAGACAAACACGGAGCAAGTTCAGAGCTTTCACTTATGATCGCGGGCAATATCGCAACTAACGTACTAAATAGCAAAGTACCGGCTGCACAGCGCAAAGCAATTGCTGAAAAATTTGCACAAGCTTTACTGTCTTCCGTAGAAGACAAGTAAACTCAACAATTTACTCAAGAACGAAGAATAAATGGTAGATAGCGGAAATTCTTACGGCGAAAAGGTATCAAGATTAGTAAGTTGGGGACACTGGTTCACCTTCTTTAATATCATCGCCACCATGTTGATTGGTACGAGATATATCACTCAGTCACCATGGCCTGAAACATTCTTAGGCCAGACTTACCTTGCATTGTCATGGATTGGTCACTTTGGCTTTCTGGTATTCGCGCTGTATCTGTTAATCCTGTTTCCGCTTACCTTTATTGTTCTTTCCCGTAAGCTATACCGACTGATTGCCGTTACATTTGCAACCGTCGGTCTTACCATTTTACTTCTTGATACAGAAGCTTATCAGCAGATACACCTTCACCTGAATCCGGTTGTCTGGGAGTTGCTTTTAGAAGGTGAGGCGAGTGCTATCACCATAGAATTACAGCAACTCTTTGTTGTTATCCCAATTATCTTCCTGATGCAACTCGCCCTGTCAGAGTGGGTTTGGCGTAAACAGCGTAAGCTATCGCATAAGCATGTCGGGCGCCCTATTACTGCCCTCTTCTTTGTCTGTTTTATTACCAGCCACCTGGTTTATATCTGGGCAGATGCCTATTTCTATAGCCCTATCACTAGCCAGAAAGCAAACTTCCCTGTGTCTTATCCGATGACGGCTAAAACATTTATGGAGAAGCATGGTCTGCTTGATAGAGAGGAATATCAAAAGCGTCTTGAAGAGAGTGAAGGACAGGTTGATCTAGTTAGTTACCCGACTGAACCACTGAAATTTAATAACCGTCCACAAAAGTTAAATGTGCTGATGGTAATGGTGAATAACCTGCGCTCAGATACTATGAACGCGGAAGTGATGCCAGAGACCTTCAACTTTGCTGCGCAAAGTCAGAAGTTTACCAATCACTATAGTGCAAGTAACGATAGCTATGGTGTCTTTGGCTTGTTCTACGGCATTCCGAATAGCTATGCCGGAAGTATCAAGTCTCAGGGCTCATCGCCTCTTATCTTGCAGACAATGAAAGAGCAGGACTACGACATAGGTTTGTTCAGCGGTACAGCTTTTGAAGATGACCTTTATTACGAAGCGATATTCAAGTCAGATGCGGTGACGCTAGACAAAGAGCAGCGTCAAATGGCGTCAGATGGCAAAGCCGTCGCAGACTGGGCTGCATGGATAGAAGAGTCTAAGTCCCCTTGGTTTAGCTACCTAGAGCTGACAACTGTCGATGCTTACGAAGATTATGAAGTTGAAGACATCGCGAGCTCTCCGAAAGAACGCTTGAACAGAGCTTACACCAAGGCAGCCACGGTAGCCGATGCTTATATAGGTGATATCCTTTATACGCTTTCAGCAAACGAGCTGCTTGAGGACACGGTTGTTATCATCACTTCAAACCACGGTACTGAGTTTAACGAAACCAATACCAATAGCTGGGGTGCAAACACAAACTACAGTAGCTATCAGCTAAAGGTTCCATACATCATGCATTGGCCGGGTAAAGCTGCGACTCAGTATTCGCACAAGTCCAGTCATTTTGATGTATCAACAACCCTGCTACAGGATTTGATGGGAGTTACTTCCAAGCCTAGAGAGTTCAGTAGTGGCAGAAGCTTGTTTAACACGTCTTCACGCAAGTGGATTCTGGCTGGTGATAACCGTGAAATCGCACTGGTCACTGACAGAAGCACGACCGTAGTTGACCAGTTTGGCAACTACAAAGTTTATGACGAGAACTACAAGCGTCAGAGAGATGCAAAACCTAAGCTTTCTATCCTAATGCAGGGGCTGTCTGAACTTAAACGCTTCTATACAAGAGAACAAAATTAACGGGATGTAGCGCAGTTTGGTAGCGCACCGTGCTGGGGGCGCGGTGGTCGCAGGTTCAAATCCTGTCATCCCGACCATATTAAAAAAGCCGATATATCACTACGATAATCGGCTTTTTTCTTGTTCAAACATTCAGCTCGATGGCAACGACCTGATTGTTACTACATGGCGGCTTTAATCGCCCTTGCCAAGCGTTTAGCTGCTACGTCAGAGTCTGCGTCCGGGTCATTAAAGAATTCGTTCACCACATCTAGTATGGCGGCTCTTACGAAACTTGTCGTGGACATATCTGCCGACATACTAGGTAGCATGTTTGCACTGCCTTCCGCCTTTCTTAGAGCGTCCATCGACGCTTTAGCACACTGATCAAACTTCTCTATGGATACATCTGTTCTAGCAGGTAAAGAACCTTTACTGTAGTTGAACTCTTCCTGAAACGGTTTAGACATAATCGCGCTGGCTATCTCCTTCTGCCCTACCCCTCGTGATGGGTCGTGGGATTTGAAGAAAACAAAGCTATCGATGTTATATGCAAACTTTCCATTTGTTCCTGGTGCCGCTGTACAAACATAGTCTTCTCCAGGAAATTTGCCTGCTACAGTAAACTCACCTTTCGCCCAGTCACCCATGATTTGCATTGCAGCTTCACCATTGATAACCATATTTGTCGCAACGTTCCAGTCACGGCCTAATATCTTGTCATCGGTATAGGTGCGCATCTTTTTAAACGATTCAAACACCTGGACCATTTTCTTACCGTTGAGCACATCCATATCGTGCTCAACAAACGCTTTGTAGTAATCCTCAGCACCAAGTTCAGCAATGGCTACCGCCTCAAACAAAGTGGCGTCCTGCCATGGCTGGCTACCGTGAGCTAATGGAATGTATCCAGCAGCTTTTATCACTTCAGCAGCAGCAAAGAACTCATTCAGTGTTTTTGGCACCTCGATATTGAGTTCATTAAATATGCCCTTGTTCGCCCAAAGCAGGTTTACTCGGTGAATATTCGCAGGCGCAGCTACATATTTGCCTTTGTACTTCATTGTCTCGGCAATAAACGCAGGGAGCAAAGCGTCCCAGTGCTCTTTCTGTGCAACACCATCCACACTACTCAAAAAGTTAAGCTGGCTCCATTCCTGAATGTCGTAGCCCTTTATTTGAGCCGATGTCGGAGGGTTACCCGATACGGCTCTGGCTTTTAACACCATCATGGCGCTTTCACCGCCGCCACCAGCGACAGAGAAGTCTTTCCAGTCGTAACCTCTCTCTTCTACTGCAGCTTTTAGTATTTCTGCTGAGCGAGCCTCACCACCAGATGTCCACCAGTGCAGAACTTCAACTTCTTTTTCACCGGTATAAGGGGGGAAGTCATTGTTAGCTATCGCGTATCCACTTAACGTAGATGCAATCACAGTCATTGCAAAAGTACGTTTACGGATTTCACTGAATAACTTCATTTTTTTTCGTTTCATTTAATTGTGTCTCTTGGCAATCGCACTTCGACGCGCAATCCACCAGCCTGATGGTTGCTAATTGTCAGTTTTCCTCCATGTGCACGGATAATACTCCTTGCGATCCCCATACCTAAACCATGCCCTGTATTATCATCAGACAGCCTGAAATAAGGTTTGAATACGTCTTCTAATCTGTTTTCCGGAATACCCGGCCCTTCATCTAGGATAGTGAGCTCTAGCCATTCAGACGTATCCTGAATGACAACCGTCACTCTATCTCCATATTTAACGCCATTATCTATTAAGTTAGACAAACAGCGCTTAAGAGCCAAAGGCTTACATTGATACGGTTCGATATCCGTACCATCAAAAATCACCTTGTTCTGATGTGTATTGTGGTGCTCCGCAATATTGTCGAGCATCTCTCTTACGTCAACCAAAACCAGGTTTTCGTGAATATCGGTGTCTTTTACTATCTGAAGTGCACCTTTTACCATCAACTCCAGTTCATCGAGATCTTTGTTGAACTTAAGGCCGCGCTGCTCATCTTCAATCAGTTCAGAGCGAATGCGTAATCGGGTAATCGGTGTTTTTAAATCATGTGAAATAGCGCTAAACAGGCGTTCACGATCATCAATATGACGCCTTAGTGCCTTTTGCATGTGGTTAAATGCCTGAGTTGCGGTTACAAGCTCCGAAGCGCCCTCTTCTTTTAAAGCCGGTTGATCGATATCTCTACTTAGTGAGTTTGCAGCCTGAGCCAGGCGTTTAAGCGGTTTTACCTGCTTACGTATCATAAAGTAAGCCAGCAGCATCAAACAGGCGGTAATAAAGAAGATAAAAAACATCTGATTGGTCGAGATGAAGTCATCTTCTAATGTTGTGTAAGGTGCTGGTAACAAAGCAGCGATGTAAAGCCACTCTTTTTCGGCAAGCTGAATCTGCACGACAAGAATAGGCGGGTTAAGCGGCTCAAGTGTTAGTGTGTAGTGCGCCCATGACTTAGGTAAATCCCTTAGCAGGGTGTCATTGGTCAATACACGAAGTGTCTCTGGGCGTGAAAACTCGACTTTTAAATGTTCAGGAGAAGGTGTTTTTTCAAGTTTTTGTTCAAGCACTTCACGAAATACGTTTTTGGCCACATTTCGCATTTCACTCTCTTTCGCTGGATCGATTTTGATCTCTTCTTCGTTAAATGAAACAAAGAAACGCGTACCACCAATGTTACGTAACTGATTCAGCACCACGTGACGATACTGTAGCGGCAGAGACTGAAAGAAGTTTGCAGTTGATACAAAGTTACTCGCCATACTGGTTGCGGTTGAATGCAAACCCTGTAAGTCACGATACTTTGAGTTACTGTACCAAACGTTCGTCGCCACAAGTTGAGCCAGAATCACGGGCAACAAACTTAGCCATAACGTCCTTGATACCAAAGACTTGGGCATAAACTTAGCTAACCGCTGCTGAATCGCGGTGAGTACTGGCGGAATATCGATTCCTTCCGTCTTATTAGTCATCGTAATATTTCACTTCGGCAGACAATATGTAACCGTCTCCGCGCATGGTCTTAATCAGCTTCGGATGTTTCCCGCTGTCTCCTAATCTCTGGCGTAGTCGAGAAAGCTGCACATCCAACCCCCTTTCGGTAGGCAGTGCGTTCCTTCCTTTTATCGCCTGAGTAATTGTATCCCGGTCAAGAACTTGATTCGGGCTTTCTAAAAACAGTACTAATAAAGCAAAGTCTTTTCCTGAAAGCTCTATTTCTTCATTTGTTTCAACATTCGTAAGCAGGTGCGTAATAGTATTAAGGCGCCACTGAGCAAACTCAATATATTTAGGCTTTGGCTTCTCTTCTTCAATTTCAGGACTTCTCGTCCTACGTAACATTGCTTTAATTCTTGCAACAAGCTGGCGAGGACTAAAAGGTTTCGCAATGTAATCGTCCGCTCCGATCTCTAAACCAACAATCTGATCGGTCTCATCGGATACAGCCGTTAACATAATAATGGGTACGTTAGATGACTTTCTTATGTATTGGCAAAGTGTAAAACCATCGTCGCCAGGCAACATGATATCTAGCAGAATAAGATCAGGTTCCCGTACCAGCAGGTGACGTTTCATCTCCTCACCTTCTTCTGCCAATACAACGCTATAGCCTGATTTTGTAAGGTATTCATCGAGCAGTTCGCGAATCTCACGGTCATCATCGACCACAAGTATTTGCTTTTTTACAGACATAAATAAGGTCCTATTTCACACTAGTTTTTATCTAATTTTTATTTTAGCAATGCGTCTAGTATATGAATAAAAGCGCACTTAATGTTCTTTATGTAACACGGTAATTGGTAGTTTGTAACCCAAGTCTACCATGATTTTACCTGTCCATTACGTAGCATTGCACTACGTTACGTTATGTTACATTGGGCGTGACCATGCCCTCGTTAACTAAATACTCAGCAATTTAATATATACCCGTTCAATAAAACTTAGGTATTCAGAAGTACGCATCTGCATAGCTAAATTTTATTTACTAGATTTCAAACCATCTTAATAAAAGCTGGTTTCTTATTTTCTACTAGTTTTAGTAAAAAATTACATTTATAAAATCAATCGGGGTTGAAAATGAACGTTTTTAGTACAATGCAAAAGATGGGACGCAGCTTGATGCTCCCTGTAGCATGTATGCCTGCAGCAGGTATCTTGCTAGGTATCGGTGGTAACTCAGAAGTTGCTAAATTCCTTCCAGAGATCGTTGCACAGATCATGACCGAGGCTGGTCTGGGTGTGTTTGCAAACATGGCGCTACTATTCGCAATCGGTGTAGCACTTGGTTTCTCTAAGAACGACGGTGTAGCAGCACTAGCAGCAGCACTTGGTTACCTAACAATGACTCGCGTACTTGGTGTAGTTGCTCCTGGTACTGACACTGGTGTATTCGGTGGCGTAATCATGGGTCTTGTTGCAGCGGAACTCTTTAACCGTTACCACACTATTAAGCTGCCAACATACCTAGGCTTCTTCGGCGGTAAGCGTTTCGTTCCTATCGTAACGTCTCTAGCAGCGTGTGTGGTTGCAGCTATTCTTGCAATCGTATGGCAGCCAATCGGTGCTGGTATCGCAGCGTTCTCTCACTGGGCAGCATACCAGTCTCCAGAGCTAGCGTTCGGTATCTACGGTATCGTTGAGCGTTCTCTAATTCCATTCGGTCTACACCACATCTGGAACGCACCATTCTTCTACGAAGTTGGTTCATTCACAACGGCTGCTGGTGAAGTTGTAACTGGTGAAATCCCACGTTACCTTGCTGGTGACCCAACTGCTGGTAACCTAGCTGGTGGCTACATGTTCAAGATGTTCGGTCTACCTGCAGCGTGTCTAGCAATGTACGTAACTGCTAAGAGCGACAAGCAAAAAGTAGTAGCTTCAATCCTAGGTTCTGCAGCACTAACTTCGTTCCTAACAGGTATCACTGAGCCAATCGAATTCGCATTCCTATTCGTTGCTCCACTACTATACGTAGTACACGCTCTACTAGCTGGTTCTGCATTCGTAGTGATGATTATGCTAGGCATTAAGCACGGTACTACATTCAGCCACGGTCTATTCGACTTCACACTACTGTTCGGTAACTCAACTAACGGTTGGATGCTACCAGTAATCGGTCTTGTATACGCAGCTATCTACTTCTTCGTATTCGTAGCGCTAATCAAAGCGTTCGACCTTAAAACTCCAGGTCGTGAAGATGAGTCTGAGTCTCAGGTTGAAGTTAACACTGACGGCAGCGAGCTAGCAGCGAACATCACTGAAGCATTCGGTGGCAAAGCGAACATCAAAGACCTAGACGCATGTATCACTCGTCTACGTGTAACAGTTAACGATGGCAGCAAAGTAGATACTGAAAAACTGAAAGCACTAGGTGCAGCAGGTGTATTTGCTAAGGGTGACAACTTCCAGGCAGTATTTGGTACTCACTCTGAAATCATCAAAGGTCAGATGGAAGCACTAGCTTAATTCCACAACCTTTAGAAATACCAAGCCGGGCTTCTTAGCCCGGCTTTTTAGTGTTTGTAACACAGCGTATCACCACCTCAATCTCACCACTCAATCTCCGCTTTCTTACTCAGCCAAAAAAATCCTGCTTTTCTGCACATAAATTCATCAAACAGTGCTAACAGGGCTTTACAATGTTTTCATAGCCTTATATTATGCCCCGCACACGGAGAGATGGCTGAGTGGTTGAAAGCACCGGTCTTGAAAACCGGCATACGTTAATAGCGTATCTAGGGTTCAAATCCCTATCTCTCCGCCACACTTTGAAAAGCCCGTTGAGAAATCAGCGGGCTTTTTTGCATCTAATACTTCCTCAAATTCATAACACCTTCACTACAGTCTTTTTTGCGTGAGCCATATCGCATACAGTTCGTTAAAAACCTCTTATAAATGATTGGGTTTCAACAACAAGGCTAGGAAAAATGAACAAAATCATATGGCTAATATGCCTACTTGCAGCAACCTCATCGCCTATTGCGTCTTCTCACCCAGGAAGGACAGCTTCAGATGGCTGCCACTATTGCCGAACAAACTGCGCCCAGTGGGGAGTCCCGCAAGGACAAAGACATTGTCATTTTTACTCGAAACCCTCTCAAGATGTTTTACAACAATCAACTCTCATCAAGAAATACTCTGATGAACGAATAAGTTTTGTCACTTTTAAGAAAGGCGATACCTGGAGTACATATCAAACTAAAGGTCAGGAAACGAGCACCAACAAACTTTAAGCTGCATCGGTGGCACAAGCACCTGTATAGCTTGAGCTGGTTATACTTCGACATCGCTATGAAGGCCAGCAGAGGTACTTCTGGGAACGCCGTGATAAACCGCAAAGTTGGTATGCTCTACGACAAGTGGGTTAATGCTCGATAAGCCAAAATCGATAACTTGAAGGAGTTGTATGCTTAGACCCATCTACACCACCACACTGCTAGACCGGGCGTTAATAACTCCAATAACTGTTCTAATTGATCAGTGGAATTAATGTTGTAGGGTATGTATCCCCCAACATCAGTCATACTCACCTTTTGATCAGCTTTGAGTCAAATAACCACAATTAATTTAAGTCTTTTGCTTCAAGGTGGTTGATTGCGGCAAGCTTATGTGATACTCAATTGAATGCACTTCTGTTTAATAAATACAAGGACTTAGCGCGTGAAACCTCTTGGAACAATAAAACCTACAGACGAACAGATGCAGCTTTTCACCACCCCTCACCCGATGAACCGAGTGATTCGCGGAGCAGCAGGAAGTGGAAAAACTACTATCGCACTGTTGATGCTGAGATTAGCAATAACATTTCATAGAAATAGTCGCCAAAGGAGTGGAGAGGAGCATAAGCCTATTCGTGCTATTGTATTCACTTTCAATACCACTCTGAGTTCATATATCAGACAACTAGCTCAAGAGATTGGTCATGATATTGACATTGAAGTCCAAACACTTGCTAAGTATTGTAGAAATAAGTTCCCCGATATCAATAAGCTAACGCTCGTAAACAACATTGCCGATAGTCACTTCCCAATTATAGAATCCTATGGTCTAGACATTGATTATCTTCATTCAGAAGTAGACTACATTTTGGGCAGATTCCCTCAAGGAAACTTAGATCTCTATCTAGATACAACACGAGTTGGTCGTGGTTCGAAACCGAGAGTAGATAGAGCCTTGCGAGAAAAAATTCTTAACAACATTGTGCGTCCCTATCAGGCTTATAAGAAAGCAAACAACCTCGTTGACTGGAACGACATAAACCAATTTCCAGCAACTAACTTAAACGACAAGTTCGACATAATCATCGCTGATGAGACCCAAGACTTTTCAGCCAATGAACTTCGAACCGTCGTATCTATGTTACATGAACAGTCGCACGGAACCTTCGTCATTGATACCGCACAAAAAATATACAACAGAGGATTTACGTGGCGAGAAGTAGGTTTAGATATACGACCTCAGAACTCTTCTAGGTTGACAAAGAATTATAGGAACACGTTTGAAATCGCTCGATTGGGATATCAATTACTCAAACAGGTTGGAATAGATGCGGATGGTACAGTACCTGATTATGAAAGTTGTACAGTATCGGGAAAACTACCAAAGATAATTTGCGGTCTATACAATCAGCAGACCAATTATGCAATTGAGTGCATTATAAATGATATTGATCTGAGAAATGAAACTGTGTGCTTTTTAGCTAAGTCACAAAAAACTCAACGCTACCTCAAAGCTCAGCTTCAAAACAGTGGTATCCTTTTTGCGAACTTAACTAAATCAACAGACTGGCCTGATATCGATACTAATGTGGTTCTGTCAACAATGCATTCAGCTAAAGGCCTCGAATTTGATCATGTAATTTTGTTAGGCTTGAGCGATGAGTTTCTTAGGTACGACGAGGATGCTGAGTCAGACTCGTACTCAAATATCTGTAAACTGTTAACCGTATCTATTACTAGAGCCAAAAAGTCAGTAATGCTAGGGTACAAGCAAGGTGATAAGCCAAGTATTCTTGACCTCATCGACAATGATACTTACGAATATTTGGAACTGTGACAGTGATAGAGCGAATAATATCTGAACGAAAAATCGACGAAGTGCTTCACTTTACAACAAACCATGGTTTAGTAGGCATATTCACTTTAAATAGACTGGTATCAAGGGATCAACTACCCAACGAGCAGGCTCTAGAGTATATCACTAAATACAACTCTAAGTTCCGCTCAGACCCACAGTGGACGTCATATGTAAATCTTTCTATATCTAGGATAAACTCTAGTTTTTTCGGGCATAGCAAAAGCTGGCATAAGGAAGAGTATGATTTCTGGGTTATTTTGGCATTTGATGCTGAAATCCTTAACCATGAGAGCGTTGTATTCACCACTACCAATAATATTTACAAAAATGAATGCGTGCGGGGTGTAGGTTCTGAAGGCTTACTCAAGTTATTCAATAGTCAAGTAATGTCAAAACGAGGCAATATGAAGTCAAGAGCCTCTTCATTACCAGCTAACTGGACAACGTGTGAAGAAGCTGAGGTCCTATACCCAAAAGAGATAAGCCTTTGCTATTTGAATAAATTATATGTTCCCGATGAAAACACGTATGCGCTTGCAAGTGCAGCTTTGTCATTTGATGAGCGCTTAAAAGATATCACTATTGAAGTTAACGAAGATAAATTCAAAGGACTATAGATGAGCAACTTTCGTAGAACAGCAACCATAAATTCTGCACTTTGGGCTGCTTATGCTGATGCCTTGGGTTTTATGACAGAGTTAGCTAAGACAAAAAACACGATAAAAACACGGACAGATTTTGAAATAGTAACAGACACTATTCCATGGAAACGGAAACTAGACGGAATTTATGGCACACAAGTAAGTCTCCCTAATGGGACCTATTCGGATGACACTCAACTGAGACTTAGCACCTCAAGGGCTATTAATGGAAGAGGCTACTTTGACATAGAAGCTTTTGCGAAATGTGAGCTTCCCGTGTGGTTAAGTTACGCTTTGGGGGCTGGTCGAGGAACAAAAGTCGCCACTAACAATCTTGTAAAAAAATCTGTGAACTGGTATTCAAATTTTTATAGCCAAAAGGATTCACAATATGTAGTCGGTGGTGGTAACGGGGCTGCTATGCGCATTCAACCACACGTTTGGGCAGCAACAGATCTTGCAGATATAGAAACGTACATCCTAGATGTCATTAGGAACTCTATTGTTACTCACGGGCATCCAAGAGCTATAGCAGGAGCAATGCTACATTCTTTATCCTTAGCACGAATCCTTCGGCAAGAAAGCATAAAAATGGAAACGCTCATAGATGATGCAATGATTTGCAGCAGAGCTTCATTCTTCATTAAACAAGATGACATGCTAGAAACATTCTGGCTGCATCAGTGGGAAACTGAGACTCAGCAAACATTAGACGAAGCATTTGCAAGTGTCGCTGAAGAGATAATTAGAGATATCGAAGCAGCTTCAGACTGGTTGCTTTCACCAAAGCTCGACTATAAGCATTTAACACAATTGCTCGGGCTTACTGAGCCATCACAAAGAGGATCTGGAAGTAAGACCTCCCTCGCCGCTTCGCTATTAATGATAAAAAGCTACAGATTAAATGATCCTAAAACACTTCTCATCGATGTTGCGAATGAGTTGCAAACTGACACAGACACCATCGCTACTATGTTTGGTGCTCTTTATGGAGCTAGCACACAATCTCAACCATCAGGACACATACAAGATATCGACTACATATTATCTGAAGCTACTAGAATGTATGAAATTAGTAGAGGAAATGAAGTCAACTCTTTTGAATACCCAGATGCTTTAAACTGGGTGCCTAATAGATCTTCGTTAGACAACGTTACCATCCTAGATAACAAGTTAGTTATGTTGTTGTTTGGTGAAATAACACCAATTTCTGAAGCATTTGAAGACAAGAAAAAAGGCCACTTATACAAGTGGTACTCAACTAAGTACGGATTTTCACTATTATTGAAGAGAAGGATATTCGCGAATTTCAATGAAAGTCAGCTAGGTATTTGTCCCAAATCCAAGCTCAGTGATTCGGAACCCAAAACGAAGGAACTCGACACCTCAGAAATCCCCGATCCAAACTATTCACAACCCTCTACTCAATCTAAGAATATATCGCAGAGTAGAGATACTGTTCATGATATGAAATCTTTGACCATAGAAGCCATAGAAAGTGGTTTTGATGAGACCCTCATTGGGAAGCATATTAAGTTATTAGCAAACAAGAAAAATTACTCTATCGAAAGCGTAATCGCGTATAGTTCTATAATTGCGAAAGCATACAGTGAGTATGAAGTCTAATTAGACATGGAGTATGCTTAACCAAAAACATGGTTGACAAACACACTTGGTTATAGGCACATGCAAAAAGCCCGCTGAGAAATCAGCGGGCTTTTTGCATTTCGTAAGGTTTTAGATATTAACTCTTATAGATGAGAAACCAGCTTTCAACCAGTTGTAACGGTGCGTTTATATCGACAACTGATAGACGCAGATATTCACCGCACTGGCCAGGTTTAAAGAATCTATCTTGCCGCTACCAGTGATAGTAAAAGGCTGAGCGTTACAATCCGCTAAAGCTTGCTTAGGCACACCGCGCGCTTCGTTACCAAATAGATAGCAGTCATACTCGGAAAACTGAGGTGTATTAACCTTCTCACCCTGCATATCAAGATAAGCAAAGCGCTCAAAGCGCTGATTTAGCTCAGTAAGCTCAACACCTTGCTCGATAGGCAAGTGGAAGATAGCCCCCATGCTTGAACGCACGACTTTTGGATTATAAGGGTCGACACTGTTGTTACTCAATAACAAGCGAAAGTGACCAAACCACGCTAGGCTGCGCAAAATCGTGCCCAGGTTGCCGGGATCTTGTACTTCATGTAGGTAGATACAGCGCTCACCATCTTGCAGAGGTGCTCTCTCGGCCTGTGCAGGTAGAGGGACACAAGCGATGATACCTTGTGGCGTTTTGGTATCACTTAGTCCTGCCATCTGTTTTTTACTAATAGTCGTGACAGTGTAAGAGTGCTTGAGCTGCTTTGCCCATTCCTGGTACTCCTCAGTCACATATAAAATCGTGTTTTTAAGATAAGGTTGAGACTGTGCTGCTTTGTCCAGTTCCAGGATCAGATGCTCGCCTTCAACTAAATAGTGACCAAACTGTTCGCGATATTTTTTTTGATGTAGCTTCTTTGCATTATCCAGTTTCATAGATGGCCCTGTTTCATAAATTGTGTCTCACTAAATTTTCGCAGGCGATTGTACTCTTTTGTTTGTCAGAATGTCACCTCTGGATGTCAGGCGATATTTGCAAAACATAGGGATATGATTACAATATCGCTCCCTATATTTTACCAACATGGCGAACAACCTATGGCACGCTCAAAAACCAGTAAGAAATGGCTCGACGAACACGTTAACGATCCATATGTAAAAAAAGCGCAAGCCGATGGTTATCGATCTCGAGCAAGCTATAAGCTAATAGAAATTAATGAAAAAGATCAGCTTATCAAGCCGGGCGATGTTGCTATGGATCTTGGTTCCGCACCAGGGGGATGGTCGCAGATAGTCGCTCCTATCGTTGGTGATAATGGTACCGTTATTGCGTCAGATATCTTGCATATGGATGGCATGGTAGGCGTTACGTTTATTCAGGGCGACTTTACTGAAGAAGCTGTATATGAGCGTATTTTGCAGACGCTAGATGGCAAAGGTGTTGATGTCGTGATCTCGGATATGGCACCCAACATGAGTGGCGTTAAAACGACTGATCAATACAGCTCTATGTATCTGGTTGAGCTGGCGCTAGATATGGCGCGTAATGTCCTAAAGCCGGGCGGCAACTTTTGCGCTAAGGTATTCCAGGGTGTTGGGTACGAAGAGTATGTGAAAGATGTTCGAACGTCTTTTAACAAAGTGATTATTCGTAAGCCTGCTGCTTCTCGCCCACGATCTAGAGAGGTATATGTAGTCGGTAAAGGATTTAAAGGATAGTTCAGCCACTTAACTCCCCCTCTTATGTAAGGTTGTACGTTTCAACCTTGATAAATGTGCCGAGGGGAGAGTTCTTCAATCTACTTTCTAAGCTTTTTACTTTTCCAGCATTGAACGTTTGTTTGGTACTCCATTCCACTCATCCGCATCCTCTGGTGGTGGTATAACCTCTGTAATATTTGGCCAAATCTTACAGAGTTCAGCGTTAAGCTCTATGAACTCAACTTGATCAGGTGGAACTTCCGTATCCTGATAAATGGCATCGGCTGCACATTCTGGCGCGCACAATGAGCAATCGATGCAAATATCTGGATCAATTGCTAAAAAGTTAGGACCTTCAAAAAAGGCATCGACTGGGCAAACCGCCACACAGTCTGAATACTTGCATTTGATGCAGTTTTCAGTCACTACAAAAGTCATTTAAACGCTATATCTTCAGTTCATCAAGTGTGGCGCAATTTTAAAGAATAACCCTCAAAACACAAGTTTCTTTAAGAGTGATATCGTGTAAAATCCTGCCCATAATTTCGTATTTCGATCTTATCCTGCCCTGACGGAAAGGCCGTCCGGCATACACAAAGAGTAATTTAACTATGCTACGTTTAACTGACATCAAACTGCCCCTCGATCACGATGAGCTTGCGCTCGAAAAAGCCATTTTGGAAAAGCTAAAAATTAAAAAAGCGCAACTGTTGTCTTTTACGATGTTTAGACGTGGTTACGATGCCCGCAACAACAAAAACATTCAGCTCATCTATACACTGGATATTGAAGTAGAGAACCAAGCGCAACTACTGGAGAAATTTGCTAACGATCACCGCGTAAAAGAAACGCCAGACATGAGCTATAAGTTTGTTACGCAGGCACCAGAAGCGCTAGAGGAACGTCCGGTTGTAATCGGTTTTGGTCCAAGCGGATTGTTCTCAGCACTTATTTTGGCTCAGATGGGCTTTAAACCGATTGTGCTTGAGCGTGGTAAAGCGGTGCGTGAGCGTACAAAAGATACCTTTGGCTTTTGGCGTAAGCAGCCACTAAATACTGAGTCAAACGTGCAGTTTGGCGAAGGTGGTGCTGGTACTTTCTCTGACGGCAAACTTTATACTCAGATCAAAGATCCTAACCATTATGGTCGTAAAGTGATCAACGAGTTTGTTGAAGCTGGTGCACCAGAAGAGATTCAGTATGTCAGTAAGCCTCATATCGGTACTTTCAAGCTGGTAGGCATGATTGAAAAGATGCGAGCAAAAATCATCGAACTTGGTGGTGAAATCCGTTTCAGTGCACGTGTGGATAAACTCGATCTTGTCGATAACCAGGTTAAAGGGGTACATCTATCAAATGGTGAGTACCTGAAAAGCCAACACGTCATTTTGGCGGTTGGTCATAGTGCACGTGATACTTTCGAAACACTTTATGACCAAGGTGTCTATATGGAAGCAAAGCCGTTTTCAGTTGGCTTCCGTATTGAGCATGAGCAGAGTGCGATTGACCGCTGCCGCTTTGGTGATAATGCAGGGCACCCTTTACTGGGCGCAGCTGACTACAAATTAGTTCATCACTGCAAAAATGGACGCAGCGTTTATAGCTTCTGTATGTGTCCGGGAGGAACGGTAGTAGCAGCGACTTCTGAAGAGGGTCGTGTGGTGACAAACGGTATGAGCCAATACTCTCGACATGAACGTAATGCTAACAGTGCCATTGTGGTTGGAATATCTCCAGAAGAGGATTACCCAGGTCATCCATTAGCAGGGATTGAGTTTCAACGTAAGTTAGAAGAACTGGCTTTTAAAGAAGGTGGTGAGAACTACCATGCACCAGCTCAGCTTATTGGTGACTTCCTGGCTGGCAAATCAAGCCAACAACTTGGTGAGGTTCAACCATCTTACACGCCAGGTATAACGCTTGCCGATCTTAGCAAGGTGGTGCCGGAGTATGTTACCGAAGCAATCCGTGAAGCGATTCCTGCTTTCGAGAAGAAAATCAAAGGGTTCTCTAAACCCGATGGCATGTTGACGGGTGTTGAAACTCGTACTTCTTCTCCTATCTGTATCAAGCGAGGTAAAGATTTCCAGAGTATCAATACCTCAGGTTTATATCCTGCTGGTGAGGGTGCTGGCTATGCAGGAGGCATTCTATCGGCAGGGATCGATGGTATCCGTGTTGCTGAGGCCGTCGCACGTGCTATAACTGAGCAATCATAGATACTACACACTACATACGAAAGGCCCGCCGAGAAATCAGCGGGCTTTTTGCTATCTACGGGTATCAAATAATCTCCTTCGATTACACAGGGGTTTCCGTAAACAAAAAACCGCTTTATATCATCATATAAAGCGGTTTGAGGTGGTTAGCTGTAACAATACTTAAGATTCAAAAATATCATCCATATACGACAGCTTCTTCTTTACGTACCAAGGCCTCAAGTGACCTGTGTCTTTGTAGTAGAACTTACCGTCTTCCGCTCTTGTTTTACAGATGCCGTTTTCACAAAGATGTTCGATTGGGTCAACCATCTTAATGCCGCCTAACTCAGTTAGATTGCTCAAAGCATAGTTATGTATCTTATATGAGGCTCTGACTTCTGCCTCTGTTACATAATCATCAAGCCCTTGCTCTAAAGCCAGTTTAGGATCGAATGCCTCTCCTCTTGGCTCACCGGTAATCAAGTAAAGATCTTCAGTTTCAGCCTTAAGGTCACGAAGGAATACATCATATTCTGCTATCCGGTTATCTATCTCCTTCTCTGTTTCGTCCAAAGAACAATGGAAGCAGAAGAAAGAGGTGACGATTCTGTCGAAATTAACCTCTGATAATAGGTCCTTGTAGCCCTTAAGGTTTTCACATCCAGACGTCGGCTTTCTCATAGACTCAGTGGCAAAACAGCCTCCCTGAGTTAGGAAGTAAATATTGTAGTCCTCTGCGTGGTTCGCCACATAAGGATACAAATGCTCTATGTGGCTGGCACCAATCAGAAGCAAGTTCTTATCCGATTTTCCATCAATGTATCTTACTTCCAGACCATTGATGTTCATATTGCCATTCGGATAACCCCAATCACCCTGCGCAGCAATGGCTTGCACATAGGATGTCTTTTCCGGCTCTGAATATCGGTCCAGAACGCCATCAAAGTGATATACACAAAACGCGCTTAAAGCAACGGCAGAAAATGTAGCGATGTTCCACGCAGAGTTCATATTTAGCATATGAAGCTTGCTTATCGCCCACTTTGTTCCAACCTGCTCAATAAAGTTGTAACTGAACCATCCAAGAGCAACCGAAAGAATCAGACCCGGAACATACCAGTTTTCTATTTGGTGGGAGCTGCCAAATGCAACAATCGGCCAGTGCCAGAGGTAGATAGAGTAAGACCACTTACCTACCCGCTGCAGTATATTGCTTTTCGCAATAACGCCATCTTGTTGGTTAGCCACCAGTATAAAATACGCACCTGAAACAGGTACCATTGCCAGATAACCTGGCCAATAAACATCACTGGAAATCAGAGCGTAAGAAAGACCTATCAGCAAAAGACCAAGCCAACCAACCGCAGACTGCTGCTTACCTTTCAAGTTCCAAGGGTACAAGTAAGCCAGACCACCAGCCATCATTTCCCAGGCGCGAGTAGGCAGTAGGAAATAAGAAGGATCTGCCCACTTCATGGTAGCGAACCAGCTAAACAGGAACGCAACGCCCGTAGCAACAACCAGCAGACGTTTTATGTTCTCAATAGAGAACACCTTGTTCAAAATGAGCAGTACGATTGGATAGATAATGTAGAACTGCCATTCAACAGAGAGTGACCAGGTGTGAAGCAGCCAGTTATCTTCAGCACTTGCGGCAAAGTAACCAGACTCGCTCCAATAAACAACATTAGATAAAAAGACTAAGCTGCTCGCAATATGTCTGCCTAATGGCTTGTAATCCAGCGGGTTTAGGAAGAACCAGCCATAAACCAACAAAACAACACTGACAGCAAAAAGCGCTGGAATAATTCGTTTTGCCCTTGCTCTGTAGAACTTGAGTAGATTAAAATCTGCACTTTCTAGTCCACGGAATATGATTCCGGTCATTAAGAATCCAGAAATTACAAAGAAAACATCAACACCAGCAAATCCACCGGGTATCCAAACGGGATTAAAGTGAAAAAGTACAACAGCTATAACGGCTATCGCTCTTAATCCGTTTATATCGTATCGAAAATTCATAAAACCACTTAATTTATACAAAAATCATATTTCAATAAGCAAGCAACGCTTGTTTACTTGGCTAATCAAAAAAATGCGGCCCATAACATTTGCCTATAGTTAGAGGAGCCAAAGAGCGCGACATTTGTTAACACCATCCAACTAAAATTATTGAAAGATATTAAAAAGCTCTTTTTGAAAGGCCGGATTTTCTCACGACATAAGTCTGAAGTTGTTTGTAGAAAGTCAGCATCTGACACACACCAGAATAAATGTAAGGTATTGATAGTATTGAAATATATTTTTATACAACACATCAATCTGTAATATATTTCAGAGCGATAGCCAAGCTAAGTTGTTTTCTTTCCCGTAATATTTCGTCTTTCACCCTTAGCTGACAAACGTCATTAAGTGCAATACAGTGTTCATAACAGACTAAGGAGATATTGTTATGCCAACTGTTTTTATCACAGGCAGTAACCGGGGAATTGGTTTAGCTCTTGTCAGAGAGTACTTATCACTGAATTACACTGTTCACGCGACCTTTCGTTCAGAAGGTTCCGCAGAAGAACTGCTTGCACTGGCAAAAGAGAACTCATCACTTACGTGCCATCAATTAGATGTCACCGACTATCAGGCCGTCCTAGATTTAAAAGGGAAACTGCCAGCAATTGACGTACTAATTAATAACGCAGGCTACTATGGGCCTAAAGGGTATGGGTTTGGTAATACAGATATTGAAGAGTGGAGAAAAGTTTTCGAGATAAACACTATCGCGCCGCTTAAACTGGTCGAAGCTTTCTATCCGTTGCTAATGCAAGGTAACTTAAAACGTATCGCTTGTGTCTCTTCAAAGGTTGGCAGCATGACGGAGAACACCTCTGGCGGAGGTTACATCTATCGTTCTTCGAAAGCCGCCCTAAACTCTGTAGTTAAGAGTTTGAGTAATGATTTATCACCGGAGGGATTTACTGCGGTGGCTCTTCACCCTGGCTGGGTCCAAACTGAGATGGGCGGACCACGAGCACTTATCAGCACTCAGGCGAGTGCAAAAGGATTGGTTGATATTATCGAGAACCTCCCCCCTTCCGACTCAGGACGTTTTCTTAACTACGATGGCACTGAACTGCCCTGGTAAGTATACTCAAGTATATGTAGAACGAAGCCCCGGACTCTTCAATATTATCTGGGGCTTTTATGTTCCAGGGGGCTGTTTTCGTCTTACACAATAAACTGATTAACGTCGCCAGCCAGTTTTTCTGACGAACCATCAATTTCCGTGGCGATCTGATCTATCTTTTCAGCCAGTTCCATTCCTTCTCTGTTGCCATCCTTCAATGTAATCAGGTTGCTGTTAATTTCTTCAGATGTCGTACTCTGCTCTTCTGTCGCTGCAGCAATCTGGCTTGCCATATCATTAACCTGTTCTGTCGAGCTTTGAATATTCTCAAACATAGTTTGAGTCGAACTCGTCAGCTCAACATTCTTCTGAACACGGTCGGCACCATCTTTGATTGAATTCACCGCGTTTTGTACACCAGATTGGAGCTTATCGATCATCTGTTGGATTTCTTCTGTGGATTGCTGAGTCTTGCTTGCCAGTGATCGCACTTCATCAGCAACAACTGCAAAGCCTCGCCCTTGCTCACCCGCCCTTGCCGCCTCGATAGCCGCATTCAGTGCTAAGAGATTGGTCTGCTCCGCAATATTACGGATAACATCTAACACCGAAGCGATGTTGTCAGAATCTTCGGCAAGAGTTTCTATTGTCAGGTTGGCATTGCTGATTGAATCTGACAGTTCCTGAATATGTCTGACCGATTGTTCAATAGTACCAACCCCTTCACGAGTTAGATTAACGGTGTCCGTCGTCACCTGAGAGGCATTTTGCGCATTCTCCGCAACTTCTCGAACAGAAGCGCTAAACTCATTCACCGCTGTGGCTATCATCTCTAAACTCTGACTTTGCCTTGAGTTCAGTTGCTGGCTGCTCTCATAACTTACCCGAAGGTTGTTGGAGCTATCGTTCAACTGATTCGAACCCTGACTAATCTCCTTAATAAGATGCTGCAGTTTTGAAATGAATCCATCGAACTGATTAGCTAAGTTGCCTAGTTCATCACTTTTGGATGAGTTGATGCGCTGGGTAAGATCACCGTCCCCCTTGCTTATCTCTTCAATGCGGTGTGCTAACTCGTTGATGCCATCAACGGTCGCTTTCGGAATCAGATAGGTAATAACTCCACTGACTATCAGTGCGAGAACAACAAAGATCAGTAACCTTCTTTCATTCTGTAATGTGTTGGTATCGAGCTGCTCTATGGTCTGTTTTGCATGACCATCCAGATACTCTCCCGCAGCATCATAAAGATCTCGCAAGGCAGAAAACTTGTCACTGACGCTGCCTGACAATAATTGTTCAGCACCGACAATGTTTCCAGAATCGACGAGGCGGAAGAAGTTTTCTGATTCTTGTTTCCAACTATTAAAGCGCTGATCAAACGATTCAAGTTTGCTCTGAACTTCAGAGTATTCCTTCATCAGTTCTTTGTACTTGTACATCCTGTCTTTGGCCTGCTGAGCGTTTTCATCAAAGGAGTCACGCTCACTCGCAGCTTGAGTATCTTTGTATTTAAGCTGCGCAACGTATGCCTGATAGAGGTCTCTGTCCGCATTCAGGATGGCAGAAATAGACGGAAGATACCTAAAACCAAAGGAATCAACACCATAGTTGAGCTTATGAGTCAGGGAGCTGTAAGTAATATAAACAACAAGGAGTAACAGGGTGACGATACCGATTGAGAGCGTCAGCTTCGCTCGGATACTTTTTTTGATGAGATGCAACATTGGAACATCCTTTTTATTGCTGTTGCCAATATGCTAAATGTAGCTTAATAAAATGAGGATATTCGCTCCAAAAGCTTATTTACTCCTTTTTGAGTACCTCTTTTTGCTCCTGAATTTTTTCCGTTCAACGGGAGGCAAAGAGCGTAGCGAATCTGGGACCGGAGAAGTCTTCACCTGCTCAATTAAGCTTTGTACGCTGGTTGTTAATGTACTGATGAACGGTTGATAGCTCTGTTTCTTTTCAACCATAAGCTGTAGCTGATGTTCCCAGTGTGCCGTCATGTCAGGATAGGTCGATTCCGCGGGTAATGCATGTATCAATCCGCGACCAGCTTCGGTACTCAGCACTGTTTTACCTTGTCGTTTCAACAGCTTTCTTTTGAACAACGTGTCTAATATGCCCGCACGTGTTGCTTCAGTACCAAGGCCATCCGTTTCTCTTAATATCTTCTTTAACTCTTTGTCGTTTACAAACCTCGCGATACCTGTCATGGCTTGCAGCAAAGTTGCCTCGGTGAAATGTTTAGGTGGTTCGGTTTTACGATCCTTAATTTCGCCCTCACGACATGTGAGTACGGTGCCCTCTTTCAGAGGTGGAACCGTATCAACACCCTCTTCATGCTGTTGTTTCGTCCCCATAATGGACTTCCAACCAGCACTCAGTAGCTGTCGTCCTTTGGCGATAAAGGTGCCCCCAGCAATATCAAATACTAACTTCGCTTCTGCATAAATGGCGGGCGGGTAAAATTGAATAAGGTACTGACGAGAAATGAGTTGATATACCTTCATTTCATTGCCTGAAAGAGCATTAACCGATGCCTTCTTCGGGGTAGGAATAATCGCATGGTGGGCATCTACTTTTTTGTCGTTCCATGCTTTGGACTTAATCTTTGTATCTGCCCCCGAAACATCCTGTTGCATCTCTTTAGCGTTGTGAGCAATGGCATCTAAAACCGATGGCGCTTGTGAATAATGCTCATTTGGCAGATATCGGCAATCTGAACGTGGATAAGTGATGAGTTTGTGTTTTTCGTATAAAGACTGACAAACATTCAGAACATCCTGCGCACTCATACCAAACCGCTTTGCTGCATCAATCTGAAGCGCAGATAATGAATACGGAAGCGGTGCGTACTGTTTTGTCTCTTTTTGCTCAGACTCCGTCACCGTTGCAGGCTGGTTCTTAATCCTGTTTGCCACGTTTTCGACGAGCTTACGATTAAGTACCCTGCCTTCTTCATCCTGCCACGGTTTACACGCTTCACTCGGTTTCCAGCGAGCCCGTATGTCGAAACTCTCATTTTCGTTTTGATAAGGGATAAGGGCATGCAGCGTGAAGTAGTCTCTCGGAACAAAGTTCTCAATTTCTTCGTCCCTTCGGACAACTAATCCCAATACAGGTGTCTGTACTCGTCCTACTGACAACACGCCACCATAACCCGCTTTTTGACCAAGCAATGTATAAGCACGGGACATGTTCATGCCATAGAGCCAGTCGGCTCTGGAACGGGCTAATGCAGACACAGACAAAGAGATAAATTCTTTATTGCTGCGCATTTTACTAAGCGCACGCTTTACTGCTGGCAGGTTGAGGTCGCTTATCAGCAGCCGCTCAATGCGTTCTTTTTTGGTTTTGCTCACCCTTAAGTGCTCAATCACCTCATCAACAAGCAACTGTCCTTCACGATCCGGGTCACCAGCATGAACAATTTGGTCTGCTTCTTTCAATAGTTTACGAATTACGGTGAGCTGTTTACTGGCGCTTTTTCTTGGCTTGAGCTGCCATTGTTCCGGCACAATTGGCAAATCCGCCATGTTCCATTTTTTATAGCGCTCATCGTAAGCGTCTGGCTCAACTTGCTCTAATAGATGCCCGATACACCATGTCACGACATCGCCATTTCCACAGCGGATAAAACCCTGATCTTTTTTCTGAGGATTTGGCAGTGCGGCTGCAATAGCTCGCCCAAGGCTTGGTTTTTCTGCGATGAACAGTCGTGACATATTCGATAAACGGCTAGACAATAAAAAGGCCACATTATCGAATGCGGCCATAAGAATGCAAGTAAAAACTGGTTATTTATACAGTTCTTTGTTGATTAGCTCTATAAGTACTCAACATATTTGCTGAGATCTCGTTCAGGCACTTTCATCGGTGTGCAGCCTGGAGTACCAAGATAGAGGAATCCGACAATTTCGTCCTGATCTTCTAAACCGAATGCTTCGTGTACAACTGGGTGAAACATCCATGAGCCAGAACGCCAGAATCCCTGATAGCCCTGTGCCACAGCCGCCATCTGCATTGCCTGAGCGGCACAACCCGCAGACAGGTGCTGTTCTAATGGCGGTACTTTATCGTGAGGCTTCACTTTCGCTATCACCGTAATCACCATTGGTGCTCTGAATGGCGCCTTACGCAGCTTTTCTACCACCACTTCTTCGCTGTTCTCTGACTCTGCAGCTCGAACAAGAATGGAAGAAAGCTTATCTAAGCCTTCTCCTTCTGAAATAACAAAGCGCCAAGGCGTTAAGCCACCATGATCAGGCGCTCTTAGCCCAGCTTTAAGAATATTTTCCAAAGCCTGCCCTTGTGGTGCAGGCTCAGAAAGTTTGGCGATAGAACGACGATTTAACAGAAGATCCAACGCATCCATACGGAACCCTTCTAATTTTTGAGAATGATTATCAATATTAGCCTATTTACAATTTAATTCCCAGTTCGAGTCCCTGTCTTATTGCGCGTACAGCATCCAATTCGCCTGCCTTATCAGCGCCACCAATTACGTGAAGCTTCTCACCCATGGACTTCCACTGCTCTTCAAATGGTCTTACAGACTCTTGGCCTGCGCAGATTACGACTTTATCTGCGTCCAACAACTGCTTCTTACCTTTGAACTTGATGTGTAATCCACCGTCATCAATACCTTCGTAGCTCACACCGCCCATAAGATTTACGCCGCGCTTTTCTAATGTGCGCTTGTGAATCCAACCCGTGGTTTTGCCCGGTCCTTTACCTACACGACTCTTACGACGCTGCAACACCCACACTGTTTTGTCGCTCACCATGTCAGGGTAAGGATACAACCCTCCAGGGTGTTCCATTTCCGGGTCGATTCCCCACTCCTGCAACCAATCGACAAGCTGATGCCCTTGAGGCTCAGTGATCATCGTGGCGATATCAATACCGATACCACCAGCACCTACAACAGCCACCTTTTCACCAACATAGGTTTTTTCTTTAATCAGTGTTTGGTAATCGATGACTTTTTCCGGGTTATCAATGCCTTTAATTTTTACTTTTCTAGGTGCCACACCCGAAGCCATGATCACTTCGTCATACTCTTTCAGGGTGTCAAAATCAGCTTCGGTATTTAGCTTCAGATTCACTCCCGTGATATCCAGACGATTTGCAAAATAACGAATGGTTTCTCTGAACTCTTCTTTCCCAGGGATCTGCATAGCCAGTCTGAACTGACCTCCAATGCGATCTTGTCTTTCAAACAGATCTACCTCATGCCCGCGTTCGGCTGCGGTTGTCGCAGCAGACAAACCAGCAGGGCCCGCACCAACAACAGCGACTTTTTTCTTCACTTCAGCTGGTTGAATCTCCAATTCGGTTTCGTAACAAGCTCTAGGGTTAACAAGACAACTCGCTCGCTTACCACGGAAAATATTGTCTAGACATGCCTGATTACAACCAATACAGGTATTAATTAAGTTTGAGTTTCCTTCGGCCGCTTTCTGCACAAACTGTGGATCGGCTAAGAATGGTCTTGCCATGGAAACCATGTCGGCTTTTCCGGTTTCCAGAATATCTTCCGCTTCTTCCGGGGTATTAATTCGGTTACAAGTAACAATCGGTACTTTAACGTGAGGTTTCACTTTTTCAGTCACCCAGGTAAACGCCGCTCTAGGTACCTGAGTGGCAATTGTCGGAACTCTGGCTTCATGCCAGCCGATACCCGTGTTGATAATGGTGACACCAGCATCTTCCAACGCTTTAGCCAGCATGACCACTTCTTCGAATGTGCTGCCTTCTTCCACAAGATCCAGCATAGATAAACGGAAAATGATGATGAACTCTTCACCGACCGATTTGCGGATCGCTTTGACGACTTCAAGAGGGAATCGAATACGTTTCTTGTAAGTACCACCCCAATCGTCATAACGCATATTGGTTCGCTTACAGATAAACTGATTGAGCAGGTAACCTTCAGAACCCATCACCTCAACACCGTCATAGCCGGCTTGTTGTGCCAGTGAAGCACTGTTGGCAAAGGCTTCTATGGTTTTCTTAATTTGTCTTTCACTCATTTTGCATGGAGCAAATTTAGCGATAGGCGCTTTAATACCTGAAGCGCTCTGCGAGAATGGGTGCATAGCGTAGCGACCAGCGTGAAGTAGCTGTAGTGCGATCTTTCCGCCATGTTTGTGCACCGCTTCGGTAATGACCTTGTGCTCTTTGACGTGTTTAGGCTTACTAAACTCAGCACTCAAAGGGTGCAGTCGCCCTCTCAGGTTTGGTGAGAAACCACCGGTAACGATAAGGCCAACACCTCCTTTTGCCCGCTCTTCATAGAATGCGGCAAGGCGTCCCATGCCTTCTTTATGTTCTTCCAGTCCCGTGTGCATGGAACCCATCAAAACTCGATTTCTTAATTGGGTAAATCCCAGATCCAGAGGCTTCATTAAATTCGGATACATAGCTGACTTCACTTCATCGTTATACTTATGGTCTGACCAGAATAGGCACTAAAAGAACAAAAATCAAACAAGCGTTTACATTTGTGCAACATTGATCAATTTTGCTTTGTAATGCGTATCACCTATCTGACGCATTTAAGAAGAAGTTTGTTGGATGGTTCAGAATGTCGTAGGATTGATAAATCTTATTACCGCTTAATTAACAGGCACTAATATGTGCCTGCAGGAATTAGAATGAGAACTGTATTTCGAATCATAGGTAAGTTTTTCAAGTTTATATGGATGTTAATAAATTTCATCCGACTTGCGGTTTACAACCTATTCTTTCTGTTTATTCTCGGAGCTATCTATATTGGCTACACACATACTCAGATAGAGAAGCCTGCCGCTCCTCAACCAGTAAAAGAAGCCTCTGCGCTGGTGTTAAACCTTGCCGGACCAATTGTTGAACAACGAACCTACGTCAATCCAATGGACTCCTTCACTGGCTCTCTTTTTGGTAAAGAACTACCACGTGAAAATGTCCTGTTTGATATCGTTGACACGATTCGTTACGCAGCGGATGATGAAAACATTTCAGGGCTTGTACTCGCTACCGGAGAGATGTCAGAAACTAACCTGACGAAACTGAGATATATTGCGAAGGCCATCAACGAGTTCAAAGCAACCGGTAAGCCTGTATTCGCAGTTGGTGAACTTTATAACCAAAGTCAGTACTACCTCGCGAGCTACGCTGACAAGGTATACATGGCACCCGATGGTGCTGTGATGCTTCGAGGCTACAGTTCGTACCCGCTTTACTACAAATCATTGTTAGAAAAGCTGGATGTGAACACACATGTCTTCCGTGTCGGCACATATAAATCCGCCATCGAGCCCTTCATCCGGGACGATATGTCACCTGAGGCAAAGGAGTCTGCAAGTGTATGGTTAAGTCAGCTTTGGGGCGCATATATTGATGATGTGGCTGAGAATCGTCAGATTGAAGCAAGCGCGATCAATCCATCTATGGATGATTTTCTGGCACAGCTAAGAGAAGTGAACGGCGACCTTGCACAACTTTCTAAAAATCTGGGCTTGGTTGATGAACTCACTACCCGGCAGCAGTTTAGAAAAGCCATGGGTGAAACATTTGGTGTCAAGGACAAAGATAGCTATCACGCAATCAGTTACTACAAATACCTCACTACTATGAGGGGCAACTTCAGCAGTAGTTCAGACGACATCGCTGTGATTGTTGCTAGCGGCACCATCCTGGACGGAAGCCAGCCGCGAGGCACCGTAGGTGGTGATACAACGTCTGCACTTTTACGTAAAGCTCGCAAAGATGACAACGTAAAAGCGGTCGTCCTTCGAGTAGACAGCCCTGGAGGCAGCGCATTCGCTTCTGAGGTTATTCGTAATGAAGTAGAGGCACTGCGTGAAGCCGGTAAACCTGTTGTGGTATCCATGTCCAGCCTTGCTGCATCTGGTGGTTACTGGATCTCTATGAGTGCCGACAAAATAATCGCACAACCAACCACCCTGACTGGTTCCATCGGCATCTTCAGCGTGATCACAACGTTTGAGAAAGGTCTGAACAAGCACGGGATCTACAGCGATGGTATCGGTACTACCCCATTCTCAGGCATGGGCATTACCCGAGGTATTTCTGATAAAGCTGGAGAAGCTATCCAACTTGGCATCGAAAATGGCTACAACCGCTTTATCGGACTTGTCGGTGAAAACCGCGACATGAGTATGGATAGTGTCGATCAAGTTGCACAGGGTAGAGTCTGGACAGGACAAGATGCTATGAAAGCAGGTCTGGTTGATCAGATGGGCGATTTTGATGATGCTATTGATGTTGCCGCTGAACTTGCTGGCGTAGAAGATTACAACATCTACTGGGTAGAAGAATCGCTGACTCCGACTGAAGAGTTCATTCAACAGCTCATGGACAGAATCGAAGCGTCTGTTGGTATTGATGTGTCATCCATGCTGCCAAAAGCACTTCAGCCAGTCACACAAAAGGTGATGCAAGATGCGGAACTACTTAGTAGCTTCAACGATCCAAAAGGTTACTATGCATTCTGTCTGAACTGTGCGGTTGAATAAACTGTCGCTTCCGCAAGATCCGGTTTAATCAAAACAAATAAAGGGCGCAGATGCGCCCTTTGTCTTGATTACGAATCCTTTTGCTTTACAGAAGGTTATGAATAATACGCTTCTACCGTGTCGATAAACCTTTGCACCTCTTCTTTGGGCAAGGCGTTCACTCCTGCAGCGGCTTCTCGGCCTCCTCCTGTCGGAAAACTTCCACAGATCTCACCAGCCCCTTTTTTGTTGTTTAACGGAGCGCGTAACGAAACGGTATAGGTCTCATCTTTGTTTAAAGTGAAAACTGCATGCGCTGAGTCAGGGGTTTGGTTTGCGAGCATATTGCCAAACACTCCGCTAATACGACGTGAAGCCGCACTATCAGGCAATTGGAAAACTTTCAAAACGTTACTTTTATGTGTGGGTTCCGCCGACAAGGCTAAGTCCATATCACCTTTGTAAGCTTTCTGAAGCTGATAAAAGGCAGAGTTCTTGTCTTCAAGAACATCAAATGGTGAGGAGTAACGCAGTAACGATTTGAATAGCTCTGCCGGGTGGAAGTGCAGATCTTCTATCTTCTCACCATAACCGTTGTAATTAACCAGCGTGCCCAGCTCTTTCAACTGAGCCTTTTGCTCATCTGAATACCCTGCTATATCCGCCAGCTCATCCGCTTTCGCAATCAGGTTGTCACCATATGCTGCTGCTATTGCCCACTCGTGATATTGCCCTTCAAGCAACTTATCCACTATCAGTGCCGTGCAGCTATTTGCATCAAGGTCTATGTGTGCTTCCAAATTTGGAAACTCAGGAATATCACCAGACTGATGATGGTCCGCATAAAACACCTTGGCTCCAACCTCTAACGCTTCAATCAGGGCTTTGTCGTTTTTCAGCATAGATACATCCAATACCGTCAACTCATCACCCGGCTCCGGACTAATCTTGCTTAGCAGGTTAATATCTCGCTTAACGCCGGTAATCAGTTCCGAGTCTTTCGGGTTGGCTAAACGAAGTTGGATGAGAGCAATAATCCCGTCCGCATCACCGTTAAATAGATCGTAATTCATTGTTATGTCCGTATCCTGCCTGACGCTAATTCTTATTATGACTGAACGTAGCCCTTGCTTGTCAGATACTCAATCACTTCCTGAGCACATGCTTCGATGGACTTCTCGGCTGTCCTTATATGAATCTCCGGAGATTCAGGAAGCTCATAGGCAGAATCGATTCCGGTAAAGTTTTTAATCTCTCCAGCACGAGCTTTTTTATACAAGCCTTTCGGGTCTCTCTGCTCACACACCTCAAGAGGCGTATCGATAAACACTTCGATAAACTCACCTTCGGCCAGTGTACTTCTGACCATTTTCCGGTCAGCAACAAAAGGAGATATAAATGCTGTTGATACTAAAAGCCCTGCATCCACAAACAGTTTAGACACTTCTCCGATACGTCGGATGTTCTCTACTCTGTCTTCGTCCGAAAACCCAAGATCACCATTCAAACCATGACGAACGTTATCACCATCAAGCACATAGGTTTTACAGCTCAAGTCATGCAGCATTTTATCGACGGCATTTGCTACCGTTGATTTTCCAGAACCACTTAAACCTGTGAACCACAATACCGCAGGTTTGTGTCCATTCAGAGCAACACGCTCATCATGCGAGACACTTGCCTGATGCCAGACAACATCTGAAGACTTTTCTTTATCTGTTTCTATTTCTTTATAGGGTGACATCGTTTTTTATACTCCATATACCCAGATAATTGCGCTGACGGCCGTAACTCCATAGACCAGACTAACGGGTAATCCTATTTTTACAAAATCTGCAATTTGGTATCTACCAGCGTTGTAGACCATTAAGTTGGTTTGATAGCCGTAAGGACTAATAAAGCTGGCGCTAGCGCCAAATGCCACTGCCATAATGAAGGCCAGTGGATTTGCGTCAAGCCCGATAGCTAAGCTATACGCGATAGGAAAAATTAAAGCAGCCGCTGCATTGTTGGTAACAAGCTCAGTCAACAACCAAGTTAATACATAAATCGCTATCAAGCCAAGTACGGGTGTTAAATTATTGAGATATTGGGTCTGAAACTCGTGCAAGTTGTCCAGTACACCAGTATTGGTTAGAGCTATTGAAAGCAAGAGTGCTGAAGAGATAATCAGCCAAATGTCACTGGGAAAGCGACGTACTATTTCTCGCGAACTCAAAGTGCCACTCAAAATCAATGCAGCCAATAACAGGAACATGCCTTTGAATAGCGGAAGTACGCCGGTTGCAGACAACAGAAGTGAGCTTATAAACCCACCTACCACTAATACCTCTTTTTTCCCGCGAAGCATTGAGTCAGGCTCTAATCCAGAGAGTAAGATAAAGTTTTTGCTGAGATTATGGCGAGATTTAAAATCGTTACCTACTGCCAATACCAGATAATCTCCGGCCTGAAGTTTTACTTCTCCCAGTTTTCCAGAAACACGCTCACCATCGCGACGAATCGCCACAACTCCGGCATCGAAAAGAGCGCGGAAGCCTGCATCCTTTAAGGTTTTGCTTATCAGGGTGCTTTCAGGTCGAATCACCACTTCAGTTAAGTTGTTCAGCGGTAAGCCATTCTTGTCTGCAAAAATAGAGAGCCCTTCAAACTGATGCAACTGCATTACTTTCGTGACATCACCAGTAAAGACCAATCTGTCGCCTTCCTGAATTACTTCGGTAGGCGCGACCGGAATGATGGAGCCAGACTTGCGAATGATCTCAACCAGGAAAAGTGACTCCAGATGTCGAAGGCCATTCTTTTCTATGCTTTTGCCAATAAGCGGTGAACCCCGCTGAACTTTGGCATCGATAAAGTACTCTTTGTAGCTCTCTTGTTTGGTTTCTCTTTCAGGGAGAAAGCGAGTTGAAAACCACAGCACCACCCCAGTAACCAGAACAACGCAGATACCAACCGTCGTGAAATCGAAAAACTTCAGCGGCTCCAGATCATTTCCAATCACCAGACTATTAACAATAAGGTTTGTGGAGGTTCCCACCAAAGTCAAAGTACCACCTAAGATTGCAGCATACGACAATGGAAGCAAAAGTTTGCTGGCGAAGTGGTATTGATTGCTACGAATTGGCGCCAGCATGGTGGATACCACAGCCGTATTGTTCAAGAAAGCGGAAGTTAATGTCGTTAAACCAAAAAGACGAAGCCAGGTTCCAGAGTATTTTTCTTGTATTACTAGCTTAGCGACAGTACGCAGCAGGCGCGTTTTTTCCAACGCTAACGAGCAGGTCATCAGTAGAATCAGAGTAAGTAAACCTTCATTGGACATGCTGGATATCAGGTCGTCTGCAGAAACAACACCTGAAGCATAGAGAAGTACCATGGTAAACCCGAACACTCTGGCTGGACGGTGTTGGAATTTAATCAAACCAGCAATGGTTGCCACGAACACTGAAATGACAAAAAGAGATTCTACATTCATAAGATAAGCTACCGCTACAGCCTGCCAGCTAACATCCTGTGTTAGCTGGCAGAATACCTACTACCCTAGCTTTTTGGCACCCCAATGAGGGAAGTGCTTGCGAACCAGCGCATTCAGCTCTAATTCGAAATCGCTGTACTGAGCAGGCGCTTTCGAACCAATCAGGCCACTGTCGAGAGGTTTGCGAATCATCCCTGCACCAACAGTGACGTTCGTTAGTCGGTCTATAATGACAAAAGCACCCGTATTGCGATTTTGTCCATATGAATCGAACTGGACTTCCTCAGTAAAGCTAAACTGACAGTTACCTATCTCATTCAATGCCAACTGTGTTGCGTCTTCACGCTGCATGTTGTTGACGTTGACTTTGTAGTTGATCGCCTGTGCTTCACCAAATACTGATTTAGTCCCCGCCTTAACTTCGTATTGACGATCAAGATGCATTGGCTCTTCTGTCATCCAAACCACGTCTGCCTCGACATGTGAACTTGAAAATGGTTTCTCGTGCGGGCGAACCAGAACATCACCACGGCTAATATCGATTTCATCTTCCAGTGTCAGAGTGACTGCCATGTCTTTCGATGCTGTCTCAAGGTCGCCATCGAAAGTCACAATGGACTTCACTTTGCTCTCTTTTCCCGAAGGCAGAGCAACAACGGTGTCTCCAACTCTTACATCACCCGCAGCAACGGTACCCGCAAAACCACGGAAGTCGAGGTTAGGTCTGTTGACGTACTGCACAGGGAAACGAAACGGCTGGAAGTCATCCCTGCGAATGTTTACTGAGTTAAGCAGTTTCATCAACGGAGAGCCTGGGTACCAGGTCATGTTTTCGCTTTCATTAACGACGTTGTCACCTTTAAGTGCCGAAATAGGCACGAATCGGATGTCGTCGAACTCTAGGTCGCTGGCAAATTCACGGTAATCCGCTTTAATTTTCTTATACACATCCTGATCGTAATCGACGATGTCCATCTTGTTCACAGCTACAATGATGTGCTTGATACCAAGAAGTGAACAGATGTAACTGTGCCGACGCGTCTGAACCTGAACACCATGGCGCGCATCAATCAGAATAATGGCTAAGTCACAGGTTGAAGCACCCGTCGCCATATTACGTGTGTACTGCTCGTGCCCTGGAGTATCCGCGATAATAAACTTACGTTGCTCTGTCGAGAAATAACGGTAAGCCACATCAATGGTAATACCCTGTTCACGCTCAGACTGAAGCCCGTCAACCAGCAGTGCTAAGTCAAACTCTTCACCAGTCGTGTTAAAACGTTTAGAGTCTTTTTCTATCGCTGACATCTGATCTTCAAAAATCATTTTGCTATCGTAAAGAAGACGGCCAATCAGAGTCGATTTACCATCATCCACGCTTCCACAAGTCAGGAAACGTAGCATATCTTTGTTTTCATGAACCTTTAGATAAGCCTTGATGTCTTTTGCAATTAAGTCGGATGAATGTGACATTAGAAGTACCCCTCCATCTTCTTCTTCTCCATTGAACCCGCAGAGTCATGATCGATGACTCGGCCCTGACGCTCTGATGTTGTTGTCAGCAGCATTTCCTGAATTACGTCAGGCAGTGTTTGAGCTTCCGACTCAACCGCACCTGTTAGCGGGTAACAACCCAACGTTCTGAAGCGTACCATTCTCATTTCAGGTACTTCGCCTTCTTCAAGAGGCATGCGTTCATCGTCAACCATGATCAGGGTGCCGTCGCGCTCAACGACTGGACGTTTCTCGGATAGATACAGAGGAACAATCTCGATATTTTCAAGGTAGATGTATTGCCAGATATCCAACTCAGTCCAGTTCGACAAAGGGAATACACGAATACTTTCGCCTTTCTCTACTTTAGAGTTGTAAATACTCCACAGCTCCGGGCGTTGATTCTTAGGATCCCAACGGTGGTTTTTATCGCGGAAAGAATAAACACGCTCTTTTGCACGGGATTTTTCTTCATCTCGACGCGCGCCACCAAAAGCAGCATCAAAACCGTACTTATCCAGAGCCTGTTTTAAACCTTCTGTTTTCATGATGTCTGTGTGCTTAGCACTACCATGGACAAACGGGTTAATGTTCATTTCCAGCCCACGCGGGTTCTTATGAACAATTAAGTCGAAGTCATATTCTTTTGCCAGACGATCGCGAAACTCGATCATCTCTTTGAACTTCCAGTTAGTATCAACGTGAAGCAAAGGGAAAGGGATTTTTCCCGGATAGAAAGCCTTACGTGCCAGATGAAGCAGCACTGAGGAGTCCTTACCAATCGAGTAGAGCATTACCGGGTTATCAAACTCCGCAGCAACCTCTCTCATGATCTGTATGGATTCCGCTTCTAACGCTTTCAGGTGTGTTAGTCTGTTTTTGTCCATGTCCGTAGCGCACCTTATTCTTATTTCTAAGGTTTACATCAACCTTAATAACCAAAATACATATGCAGACTAACACCACCTCCGTTCAAGGCTAAATTCCGAAGTTTTATAACTTATAGCAATTAATGTTCTATTACTTATAACTTAAATCCTGAAAAAATTTATGGGAATGATAGCCAGAGCTAGGTGCAACTGTTTGTTTGCTCTATAATTCACAGCAACATTGACTCGCAGTAAAACACCCTATGACGAACAGTAAAAAACACATCTACATTGCCTACACGGGCGGCACTATTGGAATGCAGAAGTCTGACAACGGCTATGTGCCGGTAGCAGGTTTTATGGAACGCCAACTTGCGAACATGCCCGAATTCCATCGCTCTGAGATGCCGGATTACACGATTCATGAATACGAGCCATTGATTGACTCTTCAGACATGTCTCCAAAAGACTGGCAGCAAATCGCGGATGATATAAAAGCAAATTACGATAAGTACGATGGTTTCGTTATTCTTCATGGTACTGACACCATGGCTTACACTGCATCTGCGTTATCGTTTATGTTCGAAAACCTTGGTAAACCTGTCATTGTTACAGGTTCACAAATACCTTTGGCAGAGCTTCGTTCTGACGGACAAGCAAACCTGTTAAATGCGCTTCACATTGCAGCGAACTACCCGATCAATGAAGTCACTCTATTCTTCAACAATCAGTTGATGCGTGGAAATCGCAGTACCAAGTCTCACGCTGATGGTTTTAATGCCTTTACATCACCAAACCTGCCTCCGCTACTTGAAGCTGGTATTAATATCCAGATAAGCAATAGCATTGAAGTCGATAAAAAGCCTGAAGGCGAGTTTAAAGTTCATCAGATCACGCCTCAGCCGATTGGTGTAATCACCATGTATCCGGGAATCTCCCACGAGGTTATCCGAAATACACTTCGCCAGCCGGTGAATGCGATGATTCTTCTGACGTTTGGTGTGGGTAATGCACCTCAGAATCCTGAACTATTGGGACACCTAAAAGAAGCATCTGAGCGCGGAGTGATTGTGGTAAACCTGACCCAGTGTCTGGCAGGAAAAGTGAATATGGGCGGTTATGCCACAGGATGTGCGCTTGCTGAATCCGGTGTTATTAGTGGCTACGATATGACACCAGAAGCTGCTCTGGCGAAGCTTCACTTTCTATTAAGCAAAGAACTTTCTTACACCGAAGTAAAAACAGAGATGCAGAAAGTCCTTCGCGGTGAGATGAGTTTGTAAGGAACCCGCTAGAGCTTAGTTCTGACGATCTCGTCTTCTTGTTCGGAGAAATCACGTTTTAGTTCCGCTTTAGACTTAAACTTGATTTCTCCCCCTTTCCCTACACTCATATGTTCTGCATTCGAGTTGTGCTTTGACTGATAAAGCATAACCGCCTGCATGCAATAATCTCGTTGTTCCTGAGTAAGTTGAGTTCCTTCAGGCCAGCGCCCCGTTTCAACGGCATACTGCAATCTCTCATATGCTTCTGGCGTAATCGACGCAATTAGTTGTTCTACTTCCATTTCCATAATCGTTTTCTGCTTGTCTATTCAGATTTATAATGTTTTTCTTGCATTGAACTTTCCAATCCCTTATCAACTATACTCAATAAAACTTATATAAAACAGAGCCGTCAGTCACACGTGATTAAGATGAACGTCAAAAACCCCCTACTACTATTAATTTCGACTATTACGCTTACCGGTTGCTTTGAACCCAGGTTAAATACCAATCAACTCTGCGACAAATATGAACAGCTCAATTGCGCCAACTTAAATATGAATGATGGTCAATGCCGTATCGCCAGAACTGATCTTATCTGGCACCGCAAAAGTGTTATGGACGACCCGACCGTTCAAAATAAGGTAAAAGAGTTCCGACTCGTGTCTGAGTATCAGAAGTGTCTGGATTTAGCCGCACAAATAGAGCCAACAAAATTAGGAGATAAAAAAGAGCGTCGATTCAATGCTCTGATGCACACCTACGATGAGCAAAAGCGTTTATTAGCAGATATCAGCAGCTATGACTCTCCAGAGGCTCTTTACTTTATGTGGACTCAGGGAGATTCGCGCGCAATTTTCAAGTTCCTGAGATACGAGAAAACAACTAAGCTAAATACCGCTGAGCTTCAGTATGCTCTGGCAACTTATTACATCACCAGAGACAAAGAAAAGACCATTAATATCCTGCATAAGTCTTTAAGCTATGGTCCGACTGACAGCGAACTGATTGCCAACGTCGTAGAATCGCTGGCCAGTGTCAATCAGAACCTGAAGAGAACAGAGCATGCTTATATATGGGTGATGGTCGGAAAAGAGTTAGGGCTACCTATAGCTTCTGAACGAAACCTGAATGTTCTCTATAACTACGACGATGAGAAACGTGAACGACTGATGGGGATTGCAGAAAAGGTACTGGAGTCGATAGAGAACAAAAATTTCAGAAGCTCAATGGTTCCGAAACTGGAATCATTGCAATAAATCTGATTAACATGTAATCAAAATACAAAGAGGACCCGTTATTGGTCCTCTTTTTCCTTTTTGTTGAAAATTAACGACACAGAATTGACGCAAAAACGCTCTCCTGTCGTTTTTGGACCGTCTGGGAAAACATGCCCAAGATGGCTATCGCAGACCGCGCAACGAATTTCAGTTCGGATCATGCCATGACTTCGATCTTCCAAGTAACGAATGACATCCTTATTGATTGATGCATCAAAGCTCGGCCAGCCGCACCCGGAATCGTACTTATTGTCGTGATGAAACAAAGGTGTTTTACAACAAGTACATAGATACTCGCCAGACTCTTTACTATGCAAAAGTTTTCCCGAGAAAGGCGCTTCTGTTCCATGTTGACGACAGACTCTGAACTCCTCATCGCTAAGTAATTCGCGCCATTCCCGCTCTGTTCTGTTTACTTTCTCTAATTTATCATTCATACCAATTTAACGTATTAGTCTCAATTATTATTCAGATATTATGGCACAAAGACTTGCACACATCAGGGTTTGTAGCACATACTTTGAGCCAACTTAGATTATTGGTTTTACGCTTTAACTAAAGCCACTTACTGGTCTAAAGGTTACTTAGTCGTCAGTAAAGAGTAAAAAACAGCCGTTTATTACGAGTAGTAAAAAAAATGTGCTGATTTTTTTTGACTTTGAACAAGTAAAGATCGATTATTTGTTGCAGTCAATTGCTGGGTTTTGTAATTTTACTACCAGTTTATCTTTCATCAGAAAATTAAGTTGTGGAGCAACTATAATGACTATCAAAGTAGGTATTAACGGTTTTGGCCGTATCGGCCGTTTCGTATTTCGTGCATCTGTAGAGCGCGCTGACATCGAAGTTGTAGGTATCAACGACCTTATCGACGTAGAATACATGGCGTACATGCTTAAGTACGATTCAACTCACGGCCGTTTCAACGGTACTGTTGAAGTTAAAGACGGTAACCTAATCGTTAACGGTAAAACAGTTCGCGTAACTGCTGAGCGTAACCCAACTGACCTTAAGTGGGACGAAATCGGTGTTGACGTTGTAGCTGAAGCAACTGGTATCTTCCTAACTGACGAAACTGCACGTCAGCACATCACTGCTGGTGCTAAGAAAGTTGTTCTAACTGGTCCTTCTAAAGACGCAACTCCAATGTTCGTTATGGGTGTAAACGAAGACACTTACGCTGGTCAGGAAATCGTTTCTAACGCTTCTTGTACTACTAACTGTCTTGCACCAATCGCTAAAGTTCTTAACGACAAGTGGGGCATCGAGTCTGGTCTTATGACTACAGTTCACGCTACTACTGCTACTCAGAAGACTGTTGACGGTCCTTCTGCTAAAGACTGGCGTGGTGGTCGTGGTGCTTCTCAGAACATCATCCCATCTTCAACTGGTGCTGCTAAAGCTGTAGGCGTTGTTCTTCCAGAACTAAACGGCCTTCTAACTGGTATGGCTTTCCGTGTACCAACTGCTAACGTTTCTGTAGTTGACCTAACAGTTAACCTAAAAGAAGCTGCTTCTTACGAAGCAATCTGTGCAGCAATGAAAGAAGCTTCTGAAGGCGAAATGGCTGGCGTTCTTGGTTACACTGAAGATGCAGTAGTTTCTCAAGACTTCATCGGTGAAGTAAACACTTCTGTATTCGATGCAGCTGCTGGTGTTGCTCTAACTGACAAATTCGTTAAAGTTGTATCTTGGTACGACAACGAAATCGGTTACTCAAACAAAGTTCTAGACCTAATCGCTCACATCTCTAAGTAAGCATTAGTTTAGACTTTCTTTGAAAGACTATAGAAAAGGCGGCCATTGTGTCGCCTTTTTTGATTTTTGAAGGTTCAAAATCCCCCTCAGGACCATCCCCTAACCTGAAAAGGAACAATAGACTCATGGAAAATTTTAATTCTGTTGTTAACCCACTTGCTGATTGCGTCACTATCGTTGAGCGTGAAGGTGCGAAAATCGTTCGTATTGCTCATGAAAAAGCATACGCTGAAGTCGCTTTACATGGTGCACACGTACTGTCTTTTAAACCAACTGGCCAGGAAGAGGTAATCTGGCTGAGCGAAAAAGCAGATTTTAGCCCGGAAAAAGCGATTCGTGGCGGCATTCCTGTTTGCTGGCCATGGTTTGGTCGTGTTGCTGCACCAGCACACGGTTTTGCCCGCACCAGTGAATGGTATGTTGTGGAACACAGAGAGAACGAAGACGGTGTTATCGTCTGTCTTGGTCTTGACGAAAGCGATGAAACTCGTGCTATTTGGCCAAACTCATTTGAGGCTCGTCTGTATGTAGAAGTGTCTGAGAAGATGAAAGTGACACTGGAAGTAACCAATACAGATGACAAAGAATGGAAGTTCTCTGGCGCGCTACACACCTACTTTAATGTTGCGGATATTCGCGACACGATTACTACAGGTATGGGCGCAGAATATGCTGACAGTCTTCAGGGCGGTAAAATTTGTCAGGGTGGCGCAGAGCTTCAACTGACTGATACAATTGACCGCGTTTACACCAAACCAGAAGATGTCATTTCTATTCGAGATCCTAAAAACGAACGTACTATCGAAGTTCGTAACGATGGGGACAACTCTGCTGTTATCTGGAATCCGTGGGCAGAAGGTGCTCAGGGCATGGGTGATATGGCGGATAACGGTTATGAAACTATGCTGTGTGTTGAATCAACACTGCACGCCAACAGCATTGAAGAAGGTAAGGTACTTCAGCCAGAAGAGTCTTATCAGCTAATCACTGAGATTTCGGTGAAGTAATTCTACTAAAAGCATTTCGACGCTTCTGTGTCGAAATGCTTATACGTTCCCACGCAGGCGCGTGGGAACGAGAGAATAGCCCTCGAAAAAGAAAAGTCACACAACAGGAATAAACAGATATGCACTATCAGTGTCCTCTTTGCCAACTCCCTCTATCGCTAAGTGATCGCACCTACAAATGCGACAACAACCACCAGTTCGATATGGCAAAAGAAGGCTATGTAAACCTGATGCCTGCCAACCAGAAGCGATCCAAGAACCCAGGTGATAACACCGAGATGATGCAGGCAAGGCGAAACTTTTTGAATAGTGGCCACTATGACCCGCTAGCAAACCGGGTAGCAGAGATCTGTACTCGATATGCAAAAGCATCATTACTAGATATTGGTTGTGGTGAAGGTTATTACACCAACAAAGTTCAACAGAAGCTGAAAGAAGATAGTCAAAATGCTACCGTATTCGGGTTAGACATTTCCAAAGTCGCTGTACGATACGCTTCTAAGCGTTACTCTCAGTGTCACTTCTCAGTTGCATCAAGCCATCGTCTGCCATTTTCTGATGCGTCACTAGACGCAATTCTACGTATCTATGCTCCGTGCAAAGCAGAGGAACTTAGTCGTTGCTTAAAAGCCAATGGTGTCGCTATAACCGTGACTCCTGCAGCTCGTCACCTATTTCAATTGAGAGATCGCATCTACGATGGTGTGAGGCTGCACGATGAAACACCTGAACAATTAGACGGATTTACTCTGTTACACGAAGAAAAACTCAACTATGAAATGGCATTGAGCAATGGATTAGCTTTTGATCTCTTACAGATGACACCTTTTGCCTGGAAAGCGACAGATGAGTTTAGATCAGAACTGAAAACTGCTTCAGAGTTCATCTGCGAGTCAGACTTTATGATTAGGGTTTACCGAAAAGAGAGTTAATCGCCTGATAACTTGAGGATATATCCCTTTATGCTCTAGTATGAAGGGTATCTCTGGTAATCATCTGGGCTTTATCATGCGTACTCTCGCCACTCTAGGTATAACATTGTTAGCTGGCTGCACTGGCCTGAACAATTCAACTGACTCAATAGCAGAGCCAATTAACACCTACTACGATTACCAACTCTACTCTAACACTGGCCGTTTACTGTCGGAAACAGAAGCATCTCAAGCTTTAAGTCAGTTCGATGTGGTTCTGATTGGCGAGTGGCATACACATCCAGGTGTGCACTTATTTCAAACTCGCATGCTTGAACACCTGCATTCAGAAAACCCGAATACCGCCCTCTCGATGGAACAATTTAGCCGGGATAAACAGGCCATTGTCGATCAGTATTTAAACGGTGAAATTGGTGAACAGACTTTGATTTCAGAAGGTGATGGCTGGCCCAACTATGAAAGCGATTATAGGCCTCTAATCGAATATGCAAAAGCCCAGAAACTCGATGTTATCGCTGCTAATGCACCAAAACCGATGGTGCGATGTATCGGGCAAAAAGGTATTTCCTGGCTGGACACATTGCCAAGTGAAAAACGGGGACAAGTAGCAGAAGAAATAAATACAGCGGATACACCTTATAAAGAGAAGTTTATGGCTTCACTCCATCATGGTAAACCGGAAGATAACCAGAACAATTACGCTGCACAGGTAACCTGGGATGAAACCATGGCAGAAAGTATCACTCGCTATTTAGACAGCAACGCTAATAGCAAAGTTGTTCATATTGCTGGTAAGTTCCATACAGAAGATGGGCTAGGTATTGCCGCTTCTATCAAAAACAGACGGCCAGATACCTCTGTTGCCGTTGTCACTCCTGTATCTGAAGTATCCTCTGAGACTAATGACTTTCAACTGCATGTCTTAGCTCCACCGATAAGATATGTAAAAAAAGACAATAGAATCAAAGCCATTCATAAGATCATGACTCGAAAACAAGACAACATTTGTAGCGAGTAAAATCGAGTCGCCTTAGATGGTCTGTTTTTTGCTTATTAAAGTTCGACAAAGCATCGATAAATATTATGGCAATGACGCTAAAGTTTTGCCGTATTTATCCGATAAGTAATTATCGACAGAGATAACAGTATTTTTGTCGTTGAATAGTAAGCAACTATCATTGAGGCCGATTATGACGCCAGTAGGAATGAATAGCGCTACTAAGCCTTATTCAGCACAAAATAGTGATACTCAGGCTCCGGTTCAGCCAGCAAAGGCTGAAACTGATGGGGCAGAGAAAGCTGTGCAGACAGAAAAGAACGGGCTTGTTCTTACAGAAGAAGGGAAAGCACTGCTTGCTGCGCTTTCAGAAATTGATAAGGAAGCGAAAGAAGCAGAAAAGTCCAGCGTTAAGTCCTTTGCTGACGGTGCTTTAGGTATCGATAAATCAGACGAAGAAAAAGACGGTAGCTACTCAGCAGGTCAGTACCTTAAAGGTGCCGCCACTGTTGGAGCATTATTGCTGGCTATTGTCTAACTAAAACGTTTAGCTGAGACTTAGCCCGAAAACAGTTTATACGGGAAAGCAGATCAACTGCTTTCCCTAACTGCGTTTTTACGCGTCTTCCGAACCAATGATTTTGTAGATTATTGCACCCAGAATCGCACCTGCTATTGGTGCTACCCAAAACAGCCACAGCTGAGAAACGGCCCAGTCACCAACATATAGAGCAACCGCAGTACTACGAGCTGGGTTAACCGACGTATTTGTAACCGGAATGCTGATTAAGTGAATCAACGTCAGGCACAGACCTATCGCAATTGGCCCAAACCCTTGCGGAGCACGCTTATCCGTCGCACCCAGGATCACAACTAAGAACATCGCTGTCATCACGACTTCAGTCACCAGAGCTGCCGTCATGGAATATTGACCAGGAGAGTGCTCACCATAGCCATTGGAAGCAAAACCAGAAGCGACTACGTCAAAGCCAGCTTGACCAGTGGCGATAATATACAGAACGCCTCCAGCTAATACCCCGCCAATGACTTGAGCAATGATATACGGAAGCATGTCTTTAGCTTCAAATCGGCCACCAACCCATAAACCAACAGATACCGCTGGGTTAAGATGACATCCCGAAATATGGCCAATGGCAAACGCCATGGTAAGTACTGTCAGACCAAACGCCAAGGATACGCCAGTCAGCCCAATACCGACATCCGGGAAAGCGGCTGCCAACACTGCGCTGCCGCAACCACCGAGTACTAACCAAAAGGTACCAACTAACTCTGCAAGATATTTTTTCATGTTTTATTAATCCTAGATTCCTTTAGAAACATGAAAGGGATGGTACTGAGCGTTCGGAGTGAAATGACTAAGAAAAGATATTTTTCAGAAAAGATTTAGTTAATTCAGACGATTAGCAAGCACTTGGTTAATGTTTTTTAGTACATACAACACTACGACTAATCACTTATCGTGACAGACTCAAGCTCAGTAAGTATAGATAAGGCTTGTTTATTGTCAGAACCACACACCCACTCTGCTGCCTGAAAGTTATGACATACCTGCGGTCGTTCAGACTGACCAAACAACTTACATAGATTATTTTCATCAAGCTGCTTACATCGCTCTCCCGCCTTTTTCCCATTAGGGTGTAGCGGGTAACTAGATGAAATACTTGGGGCAATACAACAGGCACCACAGCCTAGGCGACAATCCATAACAAACCTCAGATTCAGAAGGGTCGCAATGGTAGCAGAATTAAGCTTGAACTTTAACCAACAGAGGAGTATAAATCTCAGCCCATCCATACCATAGTTAGGCAGTAGTAATGAACCAAGCATTCTGGCAAGAAAAACCTTTAGAAGAGATGAGCGAAACCGAATGGGAATCTCTGTGCGATGGTTGCGGAAAATGCTGTCTGCATAAGCTTATGGATGAGGATACAGATGAGGTTTACTACACCAACGTTGCCTGCAGCTGGTTAAACAGCAAAACGTGCAGTTGTAAAGATTACCCTAACCGTTTTGAATCCGGGGAAGAGTGCCTAAAGCTGAGCAGAGATAAAATCCCTGAGTTTCACTGGCTACCTGATACATGCGCCTACCGCTTGCTAGCAGAAGATCAGCCTCTTCCTGAATGGCACCCGCTAATAACTGGCTCGAAATCCGCCATGCATGCCGCAGGGGAAAGTGTTCGCAATAAAGTGGTCTATGAGATTGATGTTGTAAATTGGGAGGACCACATCTTGAACCATCCTGATAGAGAGTATCTGGAAGTCAGTAGAGATTAAGCCCTCTTTTTCATGTTGCGCCTTGATGCCAAGGCGCTCATATAACAACTACGAGCTCTTGCCCTCTTCAAGCCTTTCTAATCTTTCCATCAGTGCTAGCTGAGACTTGTTTACTATCTCTAATGAAGAGGCTGTTGAATCTATACTTGCGGCCATATCAGAAATGTTGCTGGTGGCTCCAACCACTGTTTGTTGCATTGGCAGAATGACAAAGCGATAAAAACAGTACAAAACAATCGCCAGAATGACAGCGATGATGCCCAAAATGATCACGCTATACACTTTCACATCATAAAAAAACACCTCGCCCGTTGTTCTTAGCTCTTCTCTGGCACCAGATACTGCGTTAGGCAATCCTTCAACGATGCTATTCGATGAGGAAACAAGGTGATTGATGTTGTCCGTTGTTTGAGTAATCAGCTCTGCCTGCTCTTTAGTCAGCTCTTTGTTTTCTGCTATTCGGACAAGCACATCTTTTATCTCGTGAAGCTTCTGATTGGTATCTGTAATCGCATCCGCAATTCCCTGAGTATCAACACTTACGTTGAGTTTTACTAATGCCTGTTCAGATTCTCGTTCTGGACTTTGCTCTGCAAACACAGAAAAGGAAATAAAGAGCAGAATATATGTGCCAACTGCTTTTAACATAGTCATTTACCCGACTTATAGAAATAAAAAAAGCGCCTCTTAGGCGCTTACAATCTTACAGTTTTTGTCTTCCCAGAAGGGAGTGTGACAAGGTGGTGCCATCGACTAACTCGAGCTCTCCACCTACCGGTACACCGTGTGCTATCCGGCTAGCCGAAACATTGTGTGCATGGCACAACTCAGCGATATAGTGCGCTGTTGCTTCCCCTTCCACTGTAGGGTTTGTTGCAAGAATCACTTCCTTCACATCCCCACGCTCAAGGCGAAAGTCCAGCTTGTCTAAACCAATATCACTCGGACCAATGCCATCTAACGGAGACAAGTGCCCCATAAGAACAAAATATCGACCTGAATACTGACCCGTTGCTTCTACCGCAGCAATATCTGCCGGGCTTTCAACAACACAAAGCAGTCCGTTTTCCTGACGCTTTGGATTTGTACAGATATTACAGACAGGCTCTTCAGTGAAGGTTCGGCACTCTTCACAATGCCCGACTTCGGTCATTGCTTTTGTTAGTGCATCTGCCAGCTGTAAGCCGCCTTTTCTGTCTCGCTGTAACAAATGAAAGGCCATACGCTGAGCCGACTTGGGGCCAACCCCAGGCAGACAACGTAAAGCCTCCATCAATTGTTCCAGCATATGGCTGGTACGCATAAACTATTAAGCTTTTATTAGAAAGGCATCTTCATACCTGGTGGTAGTTGCATACCGCCAGTTACAGAAGCCATTTTCTCTTTTTGAGTTTCTTCAACACGACGAGCTGCATCGTTGAATGCCGCAGCAATCAGATCTTCCAGCATCTCTTTGTCGTCTTCCATCAAACTTTCATCGATATCAACACGACGGACACTATGGCTACCAGTGATTGTAACTTTCACCAGACCTGCACCTGATTCACCAGTTATCTCCATATTTGCGATTTCTTCCTGAAGCTTTTGCATACGCTCTTGCATCTGCTGGGCCTGCTTCATCAGGTTGCCCATTCCGCCTTTACCACCAAACATGTTATATCTCTCTGTTTGCTTCAATAAATGATTAATTACATTATAGGTCGAATAAGAATGAAACTAAGACCTATCTACTGCGATGTTTTATTTGGGTCGCTTACCCAGAAATATGCGGACTGAAGAGTCATTCTTCAACCCCTTTAATGACGATTCGTGCTATATCGGTCTAACACTATCGTTATCTAGCTCTGCAGAGAAACGCGTTAGAATAAACTCTACATTCGGGTCGTCTGCCAGGCTTTGGTGTGCCGCCTGAAGTTTACCTTGATAAAGCTCCTCTCGCAGTTCAAGCGGAGTTTTACCCTGAGTTCCTACTTCGACAGTAAGTGTACACTCCTCTCCCAGAGCCTGATTAAGCGCTTCTAATAGTTCACTTTGCGCCTTATCAGTATTTAGGTGTGCCTGAGGTGCTCTTAACGACAGTGCAATGGTGCTGCCTTGCTTACTAAATGCCGAGTTTAACGCCAACTGCTCTACCAATTTCGCAGTATTTAACCTTTGGATCAGAGCAGACCATTTGTCCTGCTCTATGGATTCTTTGGTGAGTTTTTCCGCCATCTCTGGTGTCTTAGTGTGCTCCAGAGCCTGCTTAATTTGCGTTGGCGTTAACTCTTCCTTTTTATCCACTACAGGTTGAAAGCTTGGCTTCCATTGATATGGTTCGTTGTCTTCAGGTACCTTCGATTCTGCCTGAGTACTTTGCGACACCATGCCAGAACCGCCACTTTTTTGAGCCACACGCTCAATTACTGACGTTGGAGATGCCGCTTTAGACTTTTTTTCAGGCCTGCCTTTTGTTGCCTGTCCAGCTGACGCTCTTCGGGAGCGCAACTGATGCCTGAGTCCACCAAGTGCGGACGGTTTTTGAGGCTCAACCGGAGCTTGCCCTCCTTGAGAGGAAGATGGCGTGGATTGCTGTGATTGTTGAGCAGGCTGTACCTGAACTGGTTGGGAGTCCTGATACTGTGGCGGCACAGGTTGATAGTCTTCTGACTCATCGTATACCGGCATATCGTCATAGCTTGGACCAGATACCACTGGAGCAATGGACTCTTGTTGCTGAGGCTGAGATTGTGGCGTTTCTACTGGCTTCGATACTGCTTGTTGCGCTTTTTCAGGAGCAACTGTTGGTCGCACAGGTGCTGGTTCTTCTGTTTTGGGCTGAGCAGGTTGAGCACTTACCGGCTCGGGAGCCGCCACCGCTTTCGGCATCGGCTGAACAACTTCTGCTGGTTCATCTGCAGAAGCTCGAACAATTTTCGTTGCGCCTGTAACTCTGGCAGGTCGAAATGCCATCATTCGAAGAACAATCATTTCTAACCCGATCTTTTCAGTTGGGGCTAGTGCTAACTCTTCTCTGCCTTTTGTCGCGATCTGATAGCAAAGCTGTACATCCTGCGGATTTAGCTGTGCGCTGAGGTGTTCTATTTTTTCTGAGTCAGGGCGAGAGGGATCTAATGAACCAGGCAAAGCCTGATACATCGCTACTCTGTGCAACTGCGTTGCAAGCTCTTTGAGTAGCCCTTCCCAGTCAACACCATTTTTAGCACATTCCCCAAGCGCAGACATCGCAGTCTGAATTTGTCGGGTACTAATCGCTTCCAAAAGATGAATAGCTTGATCCGTGTCCAGCGTACCTAACATGGTTGAAACAATTGGAACCGCAACCGTTCCGTTGCCAAGTGCTATCGCCTGATCAGTCAGGCTCAAAGCATCTCGCATACTGCCATCAGCAGCGTGTGACAACATGCCGAGCGCCCTTTGCTCTACGGAAACGTTTTCTTTTTTAAGAATAAAATCAAGCTGCTCATGGATATCATCTGCGCTAATAGGCTTCAGATGGAACTGTAAACAGCGGGATAAAATGGTTACCGGTAGCTTTTGAGGATCCGTTGTTGCCAGAAGGAACTTAACGTACTCAGGTGGCTCTTCCAGCGTCTTCAACAGGGCATTGAAGCTGTGACGAGATAGCATGTGCACCTCGTCAATCAGGTAAACTTTAAACCTGCCGCGGGCAGGTTTATATTGAACGTTATCCAGCAGCTCGCGAGTATCTTCTACCTTGGTACGTGACGCTGCATCGATTTCTAGCAGGTCAACAAAGCGTCCTTCATCGATCTCTCGACAAGTCGAACACTCTCCGCAAGGTGTGGCGGTAATACCCGTTTCACAGTTAAGCCCTTTTGCCAGCAATCGACCGATAGTGGTTTTACCAACCCCTCTCGTCCCGCTGAAAAGATAAGCATGATGCAGCTTGTTTTGGTTTAAGGCATTCTCAAGTGCGGTTAACACATGAGCTTGCCCTACAACCTGATCAAACTGCGAAGGACGCCACTTACGCGCTAATGCTAGATAACTCATTAGTTTCCTTTAATTAGTGACCTTCAAATTCACAGATGCTGTAAACATTCAGGCCCAAACCTTCCAGACGCTTGTCACCACCGATTTCCGGTAGGTTGATAACAAACGCTGCATGTTCAACTTCACCACCCAACTGGCGGATAAGTTTTGTTGTTGCTTCGATAGTACCACCAGTCGCAAGCAGATCATCAACTACCAGTACTTTATCGCCAGGCTGAATTGCATCAACATGGATTTCAAGTGTATCCATACCGTACTCAAGCTCATAAGACTGACCTACTGTTTCGCGAGGTAGCTTGCCCGGCTTACGTACAGGAACAAAACCAAGACCCAGCTCAAGAGCAAGAGGCGCTCCAAACAGGAAACCACGAGCTTCTGTACCAACGATTTTGGTGAAACCCATGTCTTTATACTTTTCAACCAGCAGCTGAATCGTTGCCTGATACGCTTTTGCGTCTTCCATCAGGCTAGTTACATCACGAAACAGAATACCTGGCTTCGGATAGTCTTGAATAGATTTGATACTTGATTTGATTAAAGAAATTGTTTGTGTAGTCATGGTTCTCGGATTCAGTTAAGGCTTGTGCCTTTGAGTTCTGGTTATTTTTATGTTCGGCAATACAAGCGTGGATTCTTAGCGTCAAAGCCTCAGAAAGTAGATCTTTCATCCTGCGCATAAAAAATAAACGCCCACTCTATACTCATATAGAGTGGGCACAACCCTGTTATGTTAGTGTCTTTCTTTTTATTGAGCAACTAACTTAGAAAAAGCAAACGTTCAAATTGTCGCTAATCGGTAAAAGTTTGTTCGAAAGCAAAAAATTTCTTTCGTAAACTTAAATTCCCGTTGGTCTGATATCCAATGAAAAGTGACTGACGCCTAAGTTAGCGAGGTTCAGTTTGCCCCCCATATTCACGTTTAGCTCTTCGACCATAGCCAAATCCGAAATCCCTTCACCTAACCTGACACCAGGCTGAAGTCGGACATTGTGTTTTCCTTCACTCCAAATCGCATCGAGCCCGGCAGAAAGAACTTTCATTGTGCTATCTGTCATATCAACAATGCCCACTAACGCATTGACGGAAGAAACGCTATCCAGACACTCAATCCCTTTTTCAATGTTCTCAACAAACTCTTTTAATTTATCAACTCGCATAGTTTGTCTGCGAAGACTATCGTTGAACAGAGCACGAACCAGCAGAGAAGTAGCGACCCCGTTATCGTGGTCAGATGCTGAATCGATAATATAAAAAGCGAACTGGCCGTCCATCAGCCAGGCATAATCAAATACCAGTGGCATCGACTCAGAAGATTGCAGCAGGTTATAACTGCAAACCCATTTCCCCTGACGCGCATCTCTGTCTGGTAACAATGCTATTAACAGGTCTTTTGCCGCGCTCGGATTATTCTTCAAATAATCTAAATGCCAGTAGAGTTCTTTATCGGCAGGGACCTCACCTTTGTCGCCAAGCCTGAACCACTGACTAGAGAAATCTTTTGGTGCTAACGAAGTATCAACATCCTCTTCTAATACGTTTGATATTGCTGATGTGAGATGTTCTGGCGAAGTGATAGGCTTGGTGAGAAAGTCCTTTATACCAAAGCGCAAAGCTCTAGCGACATCGGACATATCCTCTGTTGCAGACACAACTATCATCGGAGTATCGGGATATTCCCAACTGACCTCTTCAGCAAACTCAATCCCATTTAAAATAGGCATAGACAGATCGCACACTATCAAATCAGGAACTCTGTTTTTCAGCTCTCTCAATGCATCCAAACCATGTTCCGCTTCGGTCACCTCATAGTTGTATTTTTCAAGCAGCGCCTTAATGAACCGTCTGAAGACCGGATCATCATCGACCAATAAAATGTTCGGCTTATCTCTACACACATCTGGGGATGCTAGCGTAGAGCCCGCGTAGCGACTCATAATCAAAGACCTCGTATACTCAGAATCAGCAAAAACAGTACTAGGTACCTTTCCCAACTCCCCTATAAAAAGTAGTCTCGAAACCCGAATTATACAACATATGGATTTCTGCAATGCATTATGTCAATAGTCAAATCGTGAAACCGAGCGAGATTTTGATATTAAGCAAACTACCCACAAAGAGTTAAGGGTACATTGTCTGGACTAAAATAAAGATGTAAATATTCTAATGAAATTTGACGATTTGAACCTTTTCCGACTTGTTGTGGAAAATGGTAGTTATACAGCCACATCTAGAAAGACTTTAATTCCGGTAGCGACAATCACCCGACGTATCCAAGCACTGGAAGATGCGCTCGATCTCAGACTCCTTAATAGACACGCTAGAAAGTTAACTCTGACTGAGGCCGGAGAACGTTTTTATCAGGAGTGCTCCCCGCTTCTGAAAAGACTTTCATCTACAACGGAAGAGATCGCTGATGACTGTAAAGGCGCTGCGGGTAAGGTAAAAGTGTGTGCCCCCTCTAACCTGACCAAACGCTTAATCTTGCCTATGTTCAACCTGTTCATGGCAGAGTATCCGGACATCAACATAGAGTTGTACATGAGCAATCAGGCCGAAGAGATTGATCCAACTGAATGGGACGTGATGTTCCGTGTTGGTCCTCAAAGAGACTCCAGTCTGATCGCCCGTAAAATCAGTGAAGTAAAAGATATCCTTGTTGCGAGCCCAGATTACATAAATCAGGCTACTTATCCATTAGAGCATGCTGAAGATTTGTCACATCACGCGTTACTTAAGGGTGACCCACTGTTGAAGTGGCAACTTACTAACTCCAAAGGTGATACGGTCATCAATACAGATAAAGGTCGATTTGAAGCGAATGAGCTAAACGTAATCCGAAGAACAGCGGCAAGCGGGCTCGGTGTAACTCTAATGCCAGACATCATGTTACAAGAGTACTTCGAACGCGGGTCACTGGTGAGAGTTCTGGACGACTGGAGCGCAAACCCAAGAGATATTTATATGGTGTATAACCATAAGGACCATCAACCAGAAAAAGTTCGTTTACTTATTGATTACGTAACTCAGTACTACAAGCAAAAGTAGTTCACAGACGTTACCACTCACAAATTAAGAAAGGCTTGGTTTCGCAACCAAGCCTTTCTTTGATTCGTACAACACTGATTAGTGTGTTAAGCGCCTTCGTTATACAACTCCAGACTTGCTAAGTCTTGCTGGATATCTTTCTGAAGCTTCGCGTCATCGTTACGCAGTTTATCAAGAAAATCCAGATAGCTCTGATCGATATCACCGGTAACGTATTCGCCATTGAATACCGAAGTCTCAAACTGAGTAATATCTTTGTTACCCTCTCCAACCGCTGCAACCAGATCTTCAAGGCTCTGATAAATCAGTGCATCCGCACCAATAATCTTAGCGATTTCATCGGCATCACGACCATGTGCAATAAGCTCGTTTGCAGTGGGCATGTCGATACCGTATACGTTAGGGAAACGAATTTCCGGCGCCGCAGACACCATGTACACTTTCTTAGCACCAGCATCACGAGCCATTTCAATGATTTGCTCAGAAGTCGTACCGCGCACAATAGAATCGTCCACCAGCAGCACATTCTTACCTTTAAATTCTGAACGAATTGCGTTGAGCTTGCGTCTTACAGATTTCTTACGCTGCTGCTGACCTGGCATAATAAAGGTACGGCCAACATAACGGTTTTTCACAAATCCCTGGCGGTATGGAAGATCTAACTTTTGAGCGATTTGCAGAGCGATATCGTTCGAGGTTTCAGGAATAGGAATAACGACGTCCACATCCAGATTCGACCATTCATTCTTGATCTTGTCACCAAGCTTCTTACCCATTTCTACACGTGCACTGTAAACCGATATCTTATCGATAAAAGAGTCAGGACGTGCGAAATAAACGTATTCAAAAATACATGGATTAACCTGAGGGTTGTCAGCACACTGTTTAGTGAATAGTTCACCATCGAAAGTCACATACACAGCTTCGCCAGGCGCTACATCGCGAACAAAGTCGAAACCAACAGCATCAAGAGCAACAGATTCTGACGCAACCATGTACTCAAACTTACCATTAATCTGACGTTTACCCAGACATAGAGGTCGAATGCCGTGAGGGTCACGAAATGCGATCATGCCGTGGCCGATAATCATTGCTGACACAGCGTAAGCACCACGAATGGTTCTATGAACATTGGTCACCGCTCTGAACACATCTTCTGATGTCACATTACCTTTTACGGTATCAATTTCGTGTGCAAGTACGTTAAGGAGTACTTCAGAATCTGACGTTGTATTAACGTGACGACGGTCTTTTTCAAACAGCTTTTCTCTGATTTCAGCAGCGTTCGTTAAGTTGCCGTTGTGCGCCAGAGTAATACCAAATGGAGAGTTTACATAAAACGGCTGTGCTTCCGAGGCACTTGAGCTACCTGCTGTAGGGTATCGAACATGACCAATACCTACGGTACCTTGCAGACGTTGCATGTGTTTTGCTTCAAATACATCTTTTACAAGACCGTTTGCCTTTCTAAGACGAAAACGATTGCTATCTATGGTAACAATACCCGCGGCATCTTGGCCACGGTGCTGCAACACAGTCAAAGCGTCATAAATTGACTGGTTTACTGGCGATGTGCCCACGATTCCAACAATACCACACATGTCTAAATCCTCGATTCTAAGAACGCTAACACGATTAAATCGTGTTAGTTAAAAAGCTTGATGTTTCCTTTAAGTGTTCAAAAAACGGTTCTATTATTCTGCTGAACTCTGGAATAAGCGTTGATTCCCGCCACCAATCTGAACTTGGAATAGCAGTGAAAACATCGACAAAAAAGAGCGCTGCGGCCACTATCAGGACACCCCTGAGAGCACCAAAGACAATTCCCAGTATTCGGTCAGTACCGGAAAGTCCGGTTTTCTGCACCAGTTGCGCAATTACATAGTTCAAAACGGCACCCACAATCAGTGTGGATATCATTAGAACCAGTACTGCCGCTCCCTTCCGAAACAGGTCGTCATCAATTTTTGTGAAATAAACAGCTAACTTCTCGTAATACTGATTTGAGATAAATATAGCACTTGCCCAAATAACTAGTGACAAAGCTTCTTTCACAAAACCGCGAATCAAACTGATAAGAGCTGAAAGTCCTATCACCCCTAATATGACGAAATCTATCCAATTCATTTTATGTACATCTTAAAGTTGGCGCGCATTTTAACAGAAAATCGCGCGACGCAAACGTTTTCTTAAGGATTTAGTGGTTTAAATTTTTGCAATTGCCCTTTCGAGCCAGTAATTTTTTGCAGCTCTTTTATCTGCCTCTCAAGTTTCACCTTGGAAACATCAGGGCCAACAATAACTCGCGTAAAACCATTTTCATTTTTTGTGAATGCGCGATATCCACGCTTTTGTAAATCTTTGACCAGGGTTTCAGCATTCGCTGCGTTTTTTAACGCCATTAGCTGAATAATCCAGGCGCTGTCCTGATACTCGTTCTTGGCAGGCACTTCTTTTTCGGTAACCTGGACTATGTCCTGGTTGGGCTCTTTTGGTTTAGGTGTATTCTGTTGAGGATCTTCCTGTTCGTCGATTGTCACCTCTGCAAAAACCGGTGATTCAGCCTCAACCTCTACAGGTTCAAGCACTTCAAACGTTTCACCACTATTTTCAATCTCTGGTTTGATCGGTATAGCCGCAAACTCTTCTTTATAGTGCTGCTTCTCTCCATCGAGAACATCTGGCAATACGATAACACCTATCGCCACCAAAACTATCGTACCGACTAAGCGACTTTGGAACCTACTTGCCACTGGAACTCCTTTGTAACTCTAAGTAAACCAGAATTTCTGCCACGGTATAGAACGAGCCCGCCACAATGAGCACATCATCTTTTTCAGCAGAGACTAGTGCCTCTTTAAACGCCAATGTAGGAGAACCGTACGTTTTCGCTCTGGATGATGTATGTTGTGACAACTCTTCTGCGGTAGCCGCTCTAGGGCCTTCTAGCGACCCTAAATACCAATCAATTACGCTTTTCTCAAGCACTGCAATTGTCGCTTCAATATCCTTGTCTTTTAGCATGCCTAAAACACAATGTATTTTCTTACCCGGATATTGCTTCTGCAACTGAGTCACAAGATACTCTGCAGAATGAGGATTATGGGCAACATCGAGGATAATGGTTGGTGCGCCAGATACCCTTTGCATTCGCCCCGCTAACTTGGCATTTTTTAGCCCATTAACGACATTTACATCGGTGATTTCCAACCCAGAAACACCAAGCGCTGTCAGAGCTGTTGCTGCATTAGGAAGTGGCAGTGAAGGTTTAGGCAGCGCTTGCATATCAAATGCACCACAATACCAATCCCAGGTATCTTTGTTTTCCTGATAACGGAACTGATAGCCAACTTGATACAACTTGGCACCGATATCATCAGCATGTGCCGCAACCGATGACGGAGCGTCTGGTTGTCCACATATCGCTGGCTTGTCACCTCTGAAAATACCTGCTTTTTCGTAGCCGATAACTTCTATGTCATCCCCCAGCCAATCAACATGATCGACAGCCAGGCTAGTAATAACAGATACATCATGATGAACGATGTTTGTTGCATCCAGACGACCACCCAATCCAACTTCAAGCAATATCACATCGACCTGCTCTTCCTGAAACAACTTAAGCGCAGAAAGCGTTCCGAACTCAAAAAAACTAAGGCTGGTATCGCCACGCTGCTGTTCAATAAAAGCAAATGCCTGAGAGTGACGCTGGTCAGCTAACGCATGCCCGTTAATACGAACTCTTTCGTTGTAGCGGATTAGGTGTGGAGAACTGTAAACACCGACCTTGTAACCAGCATCGAGCAGTATGGCTTCCATGATGGCGCAGGTTGAACCTTTCCCATTGGTACCGGCAACGGTAATGATAGTTTGAGCAGGCTTTCGTAGATTGGCTTTGTCGGCAACGACTTCTACTCGGTCCAGACCGAGGTCAATTGCACTGGTGTGGATATTTTCTAAATAATCAAGCCACATCGGTAATGACGATGTGGCTTGAGGAATATTGATATTACTCATTAACGCAAATCTGTATTGAATTGGTTGTTAATGAATACTTTACTCTTTTTCCTTGTCCTGCGCGACTGGTACTTTATAACCATCTTCTGATTCTGCTTCAGGTTCGGCAGTTTTTACTTCTGCTACTGGAGCGTCATCAACAGAAACAACAAGCGGTGATGGCTGGTTAGTCATTTTAGCAACCATACTTGCCACACGCTGTCGCATTTCGCGACGGTCAACGATCATATCAATCGCACCGTGGTCTAGCAGGAACTCACTACGCTGGAAACCTTCAGGAAGGTCTTCACGTACTGTCTGTTCAATAACACGACGACCAGCGAAACCAATTAGAGCGTTTGGCTCACCAATATTGATATCACCCAGCATTGCCAGACTCGCTGATACACCACCCATCGTAGGGTCTGTCATTACTGATACAAAAGGCAAACCTTTTTCAGAAAGACGCTCAAGCGCAGCACTGGTTTTCGCCATTTGCATTAGGGACATTAATGCTTCCTGCATACGGGCACCACCACTTGCAGAGAAACAAACCAAACCACAGTTGTTTTCCATAGCAGCTTCAACCGCTTTTACAAAGCGAGCACCTACAACAGAACCCATTGAGCCACCCATAAATGAGAACTCGAATGCACAAGCGACGATTGGCATGCCCATTAGCTCACCCTGCATTACAACAAGGGCATCTTTCTCACCACTGTTTTTCTGGGCAGATGCAATACGCTCTTTATAGCGTTTTGAGTCTTTAAACTTCAGTTTATCTTGTGGTTCCAGATCATTTGCCAGTTCCACACGATTGTTTTCATCTAGGAAAGCTTCTAAACGACGACGAGCTTTCATTCGCATATGGTGTCCACACTTAGGACAAACTTCCAAATTACGCTCTAGTTCAGCGTGATATAGCACTTGCTCACAAGAAGTACACTTCGTCCAAACCCCTTCTGGGATCGACGCTTTGCGAGAACTTACAATACTGCTTTTGGTTAATATTTTTTCAAGCCAGCTCATGGAAGACCTTTTTTCTATTTCTCCCCCGCACATTGCGTAGGAGATGTTATTCAGTTTAAGCCGAAAGATTAAACCACAGATTATACGTTCTGTGGACTAAAAACTGGTTGTACCTATATCTAAATCACCTGAAATTTAAACTAAGCTAACAAAAGTTTAAGTATATGTTCGGCTAAGTACGAAATTAGACAATAATATTACAAACCTTTGAGACCACTAGTTCTTATAAGTTCAAATTATCAGGCAAAAATAATGGTCCGATCGGCATACGCGGTAATTGATACTCTTCAGGATAATCAACATCAACCAAATATAGACCCTCTGCCTTGCCAGTTGCGCCTGCTAAAGAGCGATTTTTACTATCAAGCAACCACTTAATCCACTCAGGTTTTTGATCACCTTGCCCGACAACAATCAGGCTACCCACAATATTTCTTACCATGTGATGAACGAAAGCATTGGCTTTAATATCCACCACAATGTAGTTCCCATGTCGGGAGACATTCAGATGCATGATGTTTCGCCATGGGCTTCGGGACTGACAATGGGCTGCCCGGAACGAAGTAAAATCATTCTCTCCCAGGAGGTACTGCCCCGCTATGTGCATTTTTTCTGCATCCAAAGCGTTGTGGTAATGGCTGATACCCGAAAAGTGAATTCCCGGCCTTAGGGAGTGATTATAGATGATATAGCGATAGCGACGAGCTGTAGCGGTAAAACGGGCGTGAAACTCGTCAGGGACCTCTTTAGCCCAACGAACAGCGATATCCTTAGGCATATTGGCATTGACACCCATCGTCCATGCAACAGGCTTTCTGATGACATCTGTATCAAAATGAACAACTTGTCCTGTACCATGGACACCAGCATCGGTTCTGCCTGCACATTGCACCTCTACTGGTTTGTTAGCGACAACTGACAGCGCCTTTTCAAGTTCACCTTGTACGCTATTCGCATGGCTTTGTCTTTGCCAACCAGAATAATTGGTACCATCATATTCGATGCCAAGCGCTATCCGCATATCTATGTTTCCCGAGAATTAAAAGCAGGTGAGTATATAAGAAAAAAGAGCGACTAAAAAGCCGCTCTTCATGATACTCATTGTTACCCGTTAGTTAGCTTATCGATAAGCTCCTTCGCCTCCCGGCGAGTGTCATCTTCTCCATACACGATAGCTTCTTCCAGTAACTTTATCGCACCTTCTACATCGTTCATTTCGATATAAATTTTTGCAAGGTCCAGTTTACCTGCCCCTTCAGAATCACTATCTACATCGAATTGTTCAATTTCACCGATAACATCAGGGAATTCATTTAGTCCAACATCCAGATTCAGCTCTTCTTCCTCTGGATCGACCTCATCACCTTCTGAAACCTGTGCCATCAGTTCTTCTACACTCATGAACTGTTGAGCATCATTCTCGCCCGAACTATGCAACTCATCCTGGTCGCCCCAATCCTCATCAGAAACACTCGCTTGCTCAGCTTCAGTATTCCATACATCGAACTGGTCTTCTGGAATCTCTTCTGGCGAGGATAACTGCTTGTCTTCAGACAGATTAAATCCATCCCAATCCTCACCCATCTCAAGCATAGTGCCGATATCCATACCAGCGCTATCAATGGTTTCGGTATCCAGATTTTGCTCTGCAATAGGGGCAGACTGCTGAGTTTCAGCTTCATCCAGCAACTCAGCTAAGTGTGCCGATTCATCTATAGTATTGAGCTCGCTCTGTGGAAGCTCATCATCCGTTTCTGGCTGAGATAGCTCTTCGATTTCGTCTATTTCGGGCTCTTGCGGTTCTTCGACATCCGCAACTTCAGGGGTTACTTCTTCTGATACTGGTTCTTCAAAGTTGAACTCATCCAAAGCCGCTTGTTCATCGAACTCACCCAGTTCTTCATCGCTAATTTCAACAAGCTCATCAATTTCTGGTTTTTGCGACTCTTCGACATCCGTAACCTCAGGGGTTACTTCTTCTGATACTGGCTCTTCGAAATCAAACGCGTCCAAAGCAGCTTGTTCATCGAACTCACCCAGGTCTTCATCGCTGATTTCAACAAGCTCATCAGTTTCTGGCTCTTGCGACTCTTCGACATCCACAACCTCAGGGGTTACTTCTTCTGATGCGGGCTCTTTGAAATCAAACGCGTCCAAAGCAGCCTGTTCATCGAACTCACCCAGGTCTTCATCATTGATTTCAAGAAGCTCGTCAATTTCTGGCTCTTGCGGTTCTTCGACATCCGCAACTTCAGGGGTTACTTCTTCTGAGACTGGCTCCTCAAAGTTGAACTCATCCAAAGCCGCTTGTTCATCGAACTCACCCAGATCTTCATCGCTGATTTCAAGAAGCTCGTCAATTTCTAGCTCTTGCGGTTCTTCGACATCCGCAACCTCAGGAGTTACTTCTTCTGATACTGGTTCTTCAAAGTTGAACTCATCCAAAGCCGCTTGTTCATCAAACTCACCCAGATCTTCATCACTGATTTCAAGAAGCGCATCAGTTTCTGGCTCTAGTGATTCCTCTACATTCGCAACCTCAGGGGTTACTTCTTCTGACGCTGGTTCTTCAAAGTTGAACTCATCCAAAGCCGCCTGTTCATCGAACTCACCCAGCTCTTCATCGCTGATTTCAAGAAGCTCATCAGTTTCTGGCTCTTGCGACTCTTCAACATCCGCAACCTCAGGGGTTACTTCTTCTGACGCTGGTTCTTCATAGTCGAACTCATCTAAAGCTGCTGGCTCTTCGAACTCTGGAGTTTCCGGAAGCTCTGATTCTACTGGTTCGTCAACCAGCCAGTCATCATCCTGAGGAACACCAAATTCGTTAGCTGGCTCTGGCTCTGGCTCTGGCTCTGGCTCTGGCTCTGGCTCTGGCTCTGGCTCTGGCTCTGGCTCTGGCTCTGGCTCTGGCTCTGGCTCTACAGATTGTTCGTGCTCTTCGAGCTCGTCAACATATTCCGAACCTTCAATTTGAGGGTTAAATTCGAACTCGTCCTCAATAGATTCCGCTACCTGATCACTGGCATAAGCTTGCTCCTGCCAGTCCTCAATAACTTGGTCATGTTCAGCAGGAGTAGATACAGGTTCAGATGCCTCTGCACTACCCGACAAGCTCTCTTCGCTTTCTGTTACTTCTGGTGCGTCGAACTCACTTGTGCCATCAAGCAACACATCTGGGATATCATCATCGACACTTAACTCACTCAACTCAGATGGTTCAAGAAGCGTCTCTTCTGGAGATGACTCAATTTCTAATGCTGGTTCTTCTTCCTGTGCTGCCTCTTCATCTAGCGCAGGCTCTTGTTCCAGAGCTTCGAACTCGTCTTCCAGAGACTCGAATTCTTCCGTTTCATCCAGAGTAATCAGTTCATCTAAGATATCTGACTCTTCATCTACCAGAGCGCTTTCATCTAATTCAGGGTCGGTAAACTCGTCATCTGAAATCAGATCGTCAAGCAACTCCGTACTGTCTTCATCCAGATTGATATCATCCAGTTCAGACGTAGAGAAATCATCGTCGGTAATTAACTCATCAAGTAGCTCAGTACTATCTTCATCTAAGCGGATTTCTTCTTCGTCAGAAGTTGTGAAATCGTCATCTTCGATAAGCTCATCCAGCAAATCGGTGCTGTCTGTATCTAAGTTAAATGCATCTTCCGGTTCAGCGACTTCGTCCAGTAACTCATCAAGAAGCTCTGTACTGTCACTGTCTATTTCGACTGCACTGTCTTCCTCTGTGTCAAACAGGTCATCTAGCAGTTCAGTGCTGTCCTCGCTTACCTGAGGTAATTCTTCATCATCAGCATCGATCAGTTCATCAAGCAGATCCGTACTACTCTCTTCCAGATTGTCGGTTCCACCAAACTCTGAGAGTAAATCATCGATATCGTCTGTGGATTCTACCGTTGTATCTGATTCAGGTATTGCAGGTCCAGATACCTCTTCTGGCTCTGATTCTGCCTTAGGTTCAAACTCTGCCAGTAAATCATCAATATCACTGTCGTCAGTCAATACCGGTTCTGCGCTTACCTCTTCATCATCAGACAACTCGAAATCTGACGTATCAAGCTCTCCATCGCTTAACAGAGAGTCAAAGTCCAGATCAGACTCATCAGCGCCACTCTCTTCTGTTGACGCGTTATTAAACAGGTCATCAAGCATTGATTGATCTAGCGAGTCACCGTCAAGGGCCTCTTCCGGGTCATCTGTTGCAAGAAGCTCATTCAGATCATCCTGAGAAATCTCGTCTTCATCTGATAGATCGAAGTCACCTAAAGAGGAATCATCTGAAGAGTCCGTTGGTTCCTCATCCAGTGCTCTTTCCATCTCTTCCAGACTTAGCGCTTTGTCATCACCGTTAACAGCAATACCGTTAGCACTTTCATCTAATCCATCCAGATCTGTATCGACCGAGTCCAGGTCACCATTGTCATCGATGCTAGCGAATGGGTCTTCGCTGTCACCGTCATCCAGATTGAAGTCCAGATCACTGTCGTCAAGGTTCGCAAAGATGTCATCGGAAGACTCTTCTTCACCTGACTCATCTTCAATATCAAAGATGTTGTCATCAGAATCCTCACCGAACAGGTCGTCTTCTATCGCAAGATCATCTTCAATATTGTCATCCAGGTTGATTTCGTCATCGTCATCATCGACTAAATTAATAACGTTAGAATCTTCCTGAACACTCTCTTCTACTTCGTCAGTTGACTTACGTCTTGTGACAAGTAGTACAATAATAAGTACCAGCAGCAAGCCTGGAATTAACGCAAGCACACCGACCAGCATCTTGTTTGCAAGCAGCTTATCAAGTGCACTAGGTTCAAGTGCTTTCATTTCTGCTTGTTTAAGCCTTTCGTCAGCTAGTAGTTTTTCGACTTCTTCACGAATACGGCTCTCATCACCAAGCTCATCTTTTAGAACGCCAACTTCACCTTGAAGATCAGAAAGCATCAGTCTGAGTTTGTGGTTTTTCTCTTCCAGAGCAACCAGCTCACCTTCCGAGGCACTTAGCTGGTTCTTTAATGTTTTAACCTGTCCACTTTCAACGACAACTTCTTTCTCCGCTGTTTTCATTTCTGGCGGCACTGTTTCGGTTGTTGCAGGTTGAGTCACTGCGGGTTTTACAGGCTCAACAACCGGAGCTGTTGGTTCCGCTGGCTTAGTAATCGCAGGTGGTGTAGGGGTTGTTTGAGCAGGTTGCAGTTTTCTTTGATGCTGTTCCAGTACTCGTCTTGCTTCTTCAGTGCTTTCTGCCTGAACCTGAGCGAGAGATGGAACACGCAGGCGGCTACCCGGAATAAGCTCGTGAATATTCTGATTATCAAATGCCTGAGGGTTGATCTGATAAATGGCCAATAATGTTTGCTGAATTGAAACGCTATTTGAGGGTCTTAATTGAGTTGCAATAGACCACAAAGTTTCGTCTGCACGAGTTGGTCCATATAATCGGCTTTCTGTATTCGATGTTGATGAACGCTGGCCGAGTGGCTGAGAGAACTGGGGAGCAGACTGGATATTTCCATCTGGCCCAACAAGACGGATTGTTTCCGCATCAACCAACGAAATTTGAGATGATAATAAAAGCGCTAAAGGCGTTACGAGACGCTTTAGAAAATGGTGCATATAAGACTCGGCTATGTGCTTTCTAAAAATAAATACAGATCTGCTAAATATATCGGATCAATACGATAAAACTATAGCGGAAGGCAGAAAAAATGTGCCTTGACGGGGGTTTTATTTGAATTTTGTACTAAGTTTCACAGGTTTGGATAAAAAAGAAGCTCCTTTAGTAGGAGCTTCTATATACATTACTTGTAGCTAATCAGAACTGAGCTAGTACCACTTAGAAGTAATCTCGGATAAGTACTTCGGCAATTTGTACCGCATTGGTCGCAGCACCTTTACGAACGTTATCCGCAACAACCCACATGTTGATACCGCTATGATGGCTAATATCGTTTCTGATTCGGCCAACCATTACGGTATCTTTACCGCCTGCATCACGAACTTGCGTCGGGAAATCTTCGCCATAGAAAACTTCCACACCTTCGGTTTGCTCTAGAAGTTGAGCTGCCTGTTCTGCATCGATTGGGGAGCTGGTTTCAATATGAAGAGATTCTGCGTGACCATAAAAGACAGGGACTCGAACACAAGTCGGGTTAACAGCAATGGCAGCATCATTAAAGATTTTCTGGGTTTCCCAGACCATCTTCATCTCTTCTTTGGTATAACCGTTATCCATGAACTGATCGATCTGAGGGATACAGTTAAAAGCAATTTGCTGGCTAAACTTCTCTGGCTCTGCTGGACGACCATTCAATAGTTTTGCAGTCTGACCGGCAAGTTCATCGATACCTGATTTACCTGCACCAGATACTGATTGATATGTAGAAACGTTGATACGCTCGATACCTACAGCGTCATAAATAGGTTTCAGAGCCGCCAGCATCTGAATCGTTGAGCAGTTCGGGTTGGCAATAATATTGCGGTTACGAAACTCTGCTACGGCTTCAGGGTTTACTTCTGGCACAACGAGTGGAATGTCATACTCATAACGGAACTGTGATGTGTTATCGATAACAACAACACCTTCATCTGCCGCAATTGGAGCCCACTTTTCAGACAGCTCACCACCTGCAGAGAACAGTGCGATATGGCACTGAGACCAGTCGAAGTCCTCTACATTCTGAACTTTGACCGTCTTACCGTTAAATCGATAGGTTTTCCCTTCGCTTCGCTCGCTTGCAAGCAGGAAAATTTCACCTACAGGAAACTTTCTTTCCTGTAGTACTTCAATCATGGTTTCGCCAACAGCGCCTGTTGCGCCAAATACTGCGATATTGAATTCCTGGCTCATAACTTAATTAACCTCAATTTGAAAACCTAACTCACTTAAAGGTGATAAGTTACAGCTCTTATCCCCTGTCAGCGTTATTGCACTGTACTCTCTTCTGTCCCAGTAGTTTTTACGCATTTCATCAAACGCACCTTCTGGACCGATTTTTCGACGGAATATAGCGTCATCATGGCGTACATCGTAAATCAACTGGATAAGATTTTGCAGAGTCGATTCAGTCCACTCTCTATCTAACTTAACCTGTGGAATTGGAGCTGTCGGCAGCAACGCGGCTGCACTGGCTCTTTCTTCTCTTTTCAAGAACTCACAAAAAAAGTTGAAAATCATTGTCGTCCCACGCGCTTTCCCCTCAAGGCCGTAGCCCGCAACGTGGGGGGTCGCGAAGTCTAACAGAGGCAGAAGCTCCATATCAACTGTAGGCTCATATTCAAACACATCTAATGACGCGCTGAATCCATCCTGTTGAAGTAAGCGTTTCTTAAGAGCCTGATTATCAACGACCGGGCCTCTTGCTGCATTAATCAGAATCTGATCTGCTCTAAGCTTTTCTAATCTGGCTTCATCAAGCAGGTGATGAGTGGGGTATTCACCATCCTTAGTTATCGGAGTATGCAGAGTAATGACATCCGATTGTTCCAGAAGGTACTCCAGCTCAACAAATTCTCGCTTATCGCCTTCAGCCTGCTTTGGCGGATCATTCAGTAGTACTTTGATACCGATACCGTTCAGACATTCAGAAAGATAGCTACCTACTTGCCCTGCACCAATAATACCTACCGTCTTATCGAAAACAGAAAACCCCTGTTGCTGAGCCAGAACCATAAGGACGCTGATGACATACTCTGCTACCCCAACCTTGTTACAACCCGGAGCTGCCGTAAAAAAGATACCGCGCTCTTTCAACAGTTGCTGGTTAACGTGGTCCATTCCCGCTGTTGCAGTACCAACAAACTTGAGCTTATTCGCTTGAGTAAGCAAAAATTCGTTTACTTTTGTCACTGAGCGAATCATCAACGCATCAACGTCGATTAGATCTTCCGGTGTAATTTGTCGGCCAGGTTTCGTTGTGACTTCCCCAAGCTGAGAAAAAAGGTCTACCGCGTAGGGCATGGCCTCATCAATAAGAATTTTCATGTAGATACTTATAATTTGAAGAGATGTCGAGAATTGTGCAGCAAAGTGGGCAAGTTCGCCATATAAAAATGCCCGGCTGATTGCTCAACCGGGCAAGATCCAGAACAAAAGGTCATATTCCGCTCTCATAGGAATATGGTTGCGTCTGTTTGATCAGTTCCCTGATCGATTCTGGAAACCCTGAGGTTACTTCCCTGAGAATTAACCTTCGTATTTCTTAATCACTAGTGTCGCGTTAGTACCACCAAAACCAAAGCTGTTTGACATGATGGTTTTGATTTCCTGATCACGACGCTCAGTGACAATATCAAGACCTTGTGCTGCTTCGTCCAGTTCCTCGATATTGATACTTGGCGCAATAAATCCGTTCTCTAGCATAAGTGTAGAATAAATTGCTTCATGTACACCTGCCGCGCCCAGAGCGTGACCAGTCATCGCCTTAGTTGCAGAGATTGCAGGGCTGTTGCCGCCAAACACTTCCTGAATGGCTTTTAGCTCTGCACCATCACCAACTGGTGTTGATGTACCGTGAGTGTTCACATAGTCGATGTCTTCAACATCCTGCATCGCCATCTTCATACAACGAACAGCGCCTTCACCTGATGGCGCTGTCATGTCGTAGCCGTCAGATGTGGCACCGTAACCTACTACTTCACCGTAAATCTTCGCGCCACGAGCAAGTGCGTGCTCAAGTTCTTCGATAACAACGATACCGCCACCACCAGAGATAACAAAACCGTCACGGTTAGCATCGTAAGTACGAGAAGCTTTTTCTGGAGTTTCATTGTACTTAGTAGATAGCGCGCCCATTGCGTCGAACATCATAGTCTGAGTCCAGTCCAGCTCTTCACCACCACCAGCGAAAATAACATCTTGCTTGCCTAGCTGGATAAGCTCAAGTGCGTGACCGATACAGTGTGCAGACGTTGCACATGCAGAACTCATTGTGTAGTTCACACCACGAATTTTAAATGGTGTTGCAAGACATGCAGAAACTGTTGATGACATAGTACGAGGCACCATGTAAGGACCAACACGACGAACACCACGCTCACGCAGTGTGTCTACAGCAACAGTTTGGTTAAGTGCTGATGCACCACCAGAACCGGCGACAAGACCTGTACGCTCATTTGAAACCTGATCTTCAGTCAGACCAGAATCCGCAATTGCTTGTTCCATTGAAAGGTATGCGTATGCAGCAGCATCACCCATAAAACGCATTTTTTTACGATCGATGTGCTCAGAAGGGTTAATATCCAGATCACCCCAAACCTGAGAACGAAGTCCCATTTCTTTGAATTGCTCAGACGCGTTGATGCCTGATTTACCTGCTTTAAGAGACTCTAATACTTCTTCAACGTTATTACCGATACTAGAAATAATACCCATACCAGTGATGACAGCGCGTTTCATTTCACATTCCTATAAATATATAAACCGTTAGATAATAACTAAGTTAACAGCTAAAAGTGGTCAGCTTTCCTTGAAAGCCGTACAATCCCTGCCAATTTCGTTAAACTATCCCCTGACTAACTCTACTTGTACACAAAACCTATGACCTCTATCTCTAACGCTGATCTGGGCTGGAATGAATCCGGCACCCCCGTATCTGAACACTTTGACGATGTCTATTTCTCTAACGTAAACGGTCTTGAAGAGACTCGATACGTTTTTCTCAAACAAAATCATCTGCCAGAAAGATGGCAATCTTATGATCGTAGAAGATTTGTTATCGCAGAAACTGGCTTTGGTACAGGTTTAAACTTCTTAGCAGTATGGCAGTGGTTTGAGAAATTTCGACAGGAAAACCCAGATTCTGCTGTAAAAGAGCTGCATTTCATCAGTTTTGAGAAGTTTCCTTTAAGGAAAGAGGACTTAATCAAGGCTCATGAAGCATGGCCAGAGTTGTCAGAATACGCAGAACAACTGCAAAAACACTATCCAATAGCGGTTCCAGAGTGTCATCGAGTTGTGTTAGCAGATGGCGCCATCACTCTTGATCTGTGGTTTGGCGATATCAAAGAGTGCATGCCAAAAGTACCAACTAACGAGGATGGTATTGTTAACGCGTGGTTCCTGGATGGCTTTGCGCCTAGCAAAAACCCAGAAATGTGGAATCAGGATCTGTTCAACAACATGGCTAAATTGGCTAAGCAAGACTGTACCTGCGCCACATTTACAGCAGCTGGTTTCGTACGTCGTGGGCTGATTCAAGCTGGCTTCGACATGAAGAAAGTAAAGGGGTTTGGAACCAAGCGAGATATGATCGCAGGCAACTTACCTGTCAAACCCGCATACACAAACCATGTTCCTTGGTATAGCCGACCACAAAATCATGATGTACAAGATATCGCCATTATTGGTGGTGGTATCGCCAGTGCTACGCTCGCACGCTCTCTGGTGAATCGAGGTATTCAAGTATCTCTGTATTGCGCAGATTCCGAAGCTGCAATGAACGCATCAGGTAACAGACAGGGAGCGGTATATCCGCTATTAAATGGCTCACATACTGGGTTATCTCGCGTGTTTGCCCCTGCATTTATTTTTGCCAGACAATTTGTAGAGCAAGCTGCTGAACGCTTTCCTTTCGACCACGACTGGTGTGGTGTCACTCAACTTGCCTGGAACGACAAAGCCGGAGAGAAGCTAGACAAGATGTTGGAAGGTGGGTTTACTGAAGAGCTTATTCAAAAACTTTCACCGGAAGCGACCGCTAACGCTGTTGGCCTCGATACAGGAACTGAATCCGTCAGCTACCCGCTTGGTGGATGGCTATGTCCTAAACAGCTGACTCAAGGGTTAATCTCGGAGTTAAATGAAAACGAATGCTTTAATGTCTACTTTAACCACTCTGTTGACAGCTTAGAGCAGGCTGAAGATGGAAGCTGGGCAATATCTGTAAACGGCAAAACAATTTCCCATCAAGCCGTTGTGATTGCTAATGGCCACAAGTTCAGCCAGTTTGAGCAGGCAAAGCATATTGCGGCTTCAAGCGTAAAAGGACAAGTAAGCCATATCCCAACGACAGAGACACTTTCCAAACTCAAAACTGTCCTTTGTTACGATGGTTATATGACACCTCAGAATCCAAGCAACGGTCATCACTGTATCGGTGCCAGCTATGATAGAGAAAATATCGATCAGGTTTTCGACCAGGATGCTCAAGCAGAAAATGGATTAAAGCTGGCTCGTTGTTTACCACAACAAGACTGGGTAAAAGACGTCGATACCAGTGGTAACCAATCTCGTCAGGGAGTGCGTTGTGTAACTCGCGATCACCTACCGTTCGTCGGTAACATCTGCGATTTTGAAAAAACACTCGAACAATATGCCGATTTAAGGAACAACAAAGAGAGTGCTGAGCTAATTCCGGTTTACCAAAATCTATTTGGTTTTATTGGGCTTGGTTCAAGGGGCCTAAGCTCTGCACCATTAATGGCAGAACTGCTGGCCTCTCAAATCGCAGGGGACCCGCTACCTCTGCCAGTAGATGTACTTGAGGAACTCCATACTGGAAGAATGTGGGTTAGAAGGCTGTTGAAAGGGAAACCTGTGGTTTAATAATTAACATCCTCTCGCGACTGATACGTTGGAAACTTACCCTATTGGATTAACTCATATCAAAGCTAATCCTGCACGGCCTGATAGCTCAACTTATTGGAACTTCGGTTTAAATATGAAACTAGTACATTTTTCTGAACAATATTACGACATACTGATACAGTGGATAGACTCTGAAAAACTGAACTATCTATGGGGGGGCCCGCACTTCCAGTTCCCATTAACGTTAGAGCAAATCTCAGTTCATTGTGCGAAACCTGAGGTTTACCCTTATGTTCTTGTTGTCGAAGGTAAAAACGCCGGGTATGTCGAGCTCTTTAAAGTCTCTGAAGATCATTATCGTATTTGTCGTGTTTTTATCGCTAAAGAGTTCCGAGGAAAAGGCTTATCTACAAGCATGCTTGAGGCATTAATATCAAAGGCCAAAGAACAGCTTAATTGCACCAGATTAAGCCTCGCTGTCTTTACTCATAACGCTCCAGCAATAGCTTGTTATAAATCTCTGGGATTTGAAGTTGTAAAGACAGAGAACAACAGGGTTACCTTTGAAGGTGAGTCCTGGGATCTATACAGAATGGAAAGGTCCATATAGCAAAGCATATTTTTAAGCTGCTATTAACCAACAGATATTATGATTTTTTCTGCCATCGCCATCGCCATCGCCATCGCAATATGTTGTATGGAATATGCTGCTTCATTAAATTTACTCACTATATTCCCTTATTAACGAATCAAAATATTGTTAACGAACAAAGCTCTGAAGCCCTGACAAGTTGGCAAAACTAAACAAAATAAAGCCTGAAAACATCATTGCAAATGACAACAGTACAGTAGAGAGATTTCTCAGCCATTGGTGTTTATCAGACCCAACGTGATTAAGGTTACTTTGAATGGTTAACGCATTGAATACTAAAAACGAGTTGGTGATAGCCGTTCCTAACGCCATAACAAGTGTACTCATCAGCCCCCAGCTAAAACTACCCAGCATGTTAGCCAGAAACAGTACTAATACCGCTCCTGTGCAAGGTCTAAGTCCAATAAGCAGTAGTGCATACCAGGAGATAGTTTTCTCGTTGCTCTCTTCATCGCTACTGTCCGAACCCTTGTGCCTTATTCCGTCTACAGCTAACTCGATCAACTCCTTGACACCAAGTGCAATAATCAAAACACCACAGCTTTGAGTCAGAATGCGGACATTGTCGGCCAGTTTTAGAGAGAATAGTTCAGCAAGGAAAGAAGATGCTCCAAATAACACGCAGGCACTGACGGCCTGAAGAAACGCGATTGCTCCTACCAACAATATTGCTCTGCGACGACGGTAATTATTAATTAGTGCAATCGAGGTGATAGCAGTTTTGCCATGACCAGGAGAAACCGAGTGCAACAAGCCATATAAGAAACTGAATGCCAATATATATAAGCCAAACTGGGTTTCCCCTTGACTGATCAACACCAGATATTCGCTAAGGGAGTCAACAATATCTCTCTGAAGCTTTAACAGTTGAACCCAGTAAGACGGGAAGTTATTCCAGACCGTTACTAAAAGCGCAGAAAAGACCAACAATGCCGAAGCTGCGACTATTTTGACAGAGAAGAAACGCATTTAATTATTCCTCGGCTTGCAGTTCAACCGAGCACGTTGTGTGAACAATTTCCCCAGTTCACTATCTGGATCGTCATCAACAGATAGAGACATTGCATAGGCCAGTTGTTCTGCAGTTGGGGTCGGCTGAATAATTTGAATATCGCACACATCGGAATAAGTATGAGCCAACTTAATAGACTCTTCTTGCTCCCAGCTCATATCAACGAAATGGGTTGAATCAAATATCAACAGACTTAAGTCTTGAGTATCTAGCCCTACTGGTTCTGCCATTTCAAGCTCGAAACTTAGCGTCAGCTTAGCGCCACGCTGAACCAACTCGCCAGTTTCCACTTTCTTATAGCGAATAGGCTCTTCACCACGATAAAAGTAGGTGAAGTAATGGTTGGCTAACATATTCTCCACTATCTCATTGGCAATGCGGCTGAAGGTTTCTTCTCTGTTACTGCTATTTATGTTTTCGTCTGACAACATATACGCAGACGTCATCGCATCAAATTCCCACTCCATAGAGAGCGAGACGATACTTTCGTCGTCGACATTGATGGTTGTATCCAGAGACACCCAAGAGTGCGGGTGTGCGATAGTACTGCCGGAAAAACAGGCGAGTATAAAAGCCCCAAAAAAGGTCAGTAAGTAGTTTTTGTTTGAGAACATGATACAAAATACAGAACAAGAAAATAAACGTTATAACATAACGTTTATTTTCTTGCGATGACACGAACTAAGAACGAACTCATTTCAATGTTAGTTTTTCGTCAATTACTCAACTATCACTTCAACGTGGATAGCAAACTATATTCTGGAAAGTGGTTGATTCGGTGATCGCTTCGTATCCATGAGGCTGATCGCTATAAAAACGGATACTGTCCCCTGCGCTCATTCGGTGCCATTGATTATCGAAAAAAAGATTAAGCTCGCCTTCTAACACATGAACATGTTCGATCACCCCAGCAGCATGAGCAGAAGAGAGCTGTTGGTGATGTTCTTTCAGAGTAATCTCAAACATTTCCATACCAGAGTCCGCTTTGTATGGAAACAAAGTGTTGACCTTCATTCTTGGGTCATCCGGAAAAGCCCTGTCGCTTGAACGCAAATCAGGCTCGCTAGCAAAGAAGGCTGAAAAAGAAGTTCCTAAACCACTGGAAATCTTCCATAGCGTAGAGATCGTTGGGCTGGACTCTCCTCTTTCTATTTGCCCTAACATCGCTTTAGATACGCCAGTTAATTTAGATGTTGCATCTAAACTCAGCCCTTTATCCTTTCGCTCTGCTTTTAGTTTGCTAGCTATCTCAGTTTTAAATATCGAATCTTTCACGTTCAAACTCTCCCTTGTGCGCTATAACGCACAGTGATATCTTGTTCCTTGTGCGTTATTACGCACAAAAAGATACTAACACAATATCGGTGGAGGTTATGATGAAAAGTTTCTTCAATGTGAGTCACATGGCAGCAGGCTTCACCGCTGTTTTAGTCGGATATACCAGTTCCGTCGTGATTATTATTCAAGCGGCAACGGCATCAGGGGCGACACCAGATCAAATTGAAAGCTGGCTTCTGGCTCTAGGTATCGCTATGGGACTGACCTCCATTGGTTACTCCTGGTTTTATAAAACCCCGATTCTAACCGCCTGGTCTACACCCGGGGCGGCAATGCTAGTAGGTGCTGCGTCTCAATATGAGATGGCAGAAGTCATTGGTGCATTTGGAATATCCGGCTTGCTCATTTTGCTTACTGGGTTAATTACTCCTTTGAGCAAAGCGCTGGAACGTATCCCCCCTCAACTCGGTACTGCGATGCTGGGAGCTATACTTTTGCCATTTTGCCTCAAAGGTTTTGAAACGGTTACCAGCACACCACTTATATTTTTAGGCATGTTTGCTACCTACCTAATGGCAAAACACTTTCTACCCAGATACACCATGCTTGTTTTGTTATTAGCCGGTATATTGTTTGCCGCATTTTCCGGCAGTTCAGCAAATAGTACCGCGTTTCAAACCGCTAACGTATCTATTGCTATGCCTGTCTGGAGCTCCCCGGAGTTCGATTTCTCAGCCATGCTCAATCTTGCTATTCCTTTGTATTTAATCACCATGATTTCTCAGAACTTACCCGGAATAGCTATGATGAAAAGCTACGACTACAAGACACCGATTAAGCCGATTCTTGTCGGCACTGGCCTAACCAACATTTTATTTGCTCCCTTTGGTGGCCTGAGCGTTAACCTCGCTGCAATTTCGGCAGCAATATGCATGACACCGGAAGTTGATGCTAATAAAAACCAACGTTATCGGGCGGTATTGTGGGCGGGAGGTTTCTATCTTATCGCCGGTGTTTTTGCTACTTCCGTCGTTGCAGTATTTCTATCGCTGCCACAACAGATAACGGCAATACTTGCAGGTTTTGCACTATTGGGAACCTTGCTGATGTGCCTGCAAACTGCGTTTAAAGAAGAAGGCTATAAAGAGTCAGCACTACTTACATTTCTCATTACGCTCTCCGGGATAAGCTTTATGGGTATTAGTGCAACATTGTGGGGATTATTGGTCGGTTTACTGCATCTTAGGATCACAAAGGTATCCAGATAAATAGAATTTTTTATTGCAATTTAGATGCAAACATCTTTAAAGTACACTCGATAGTTTACTTTTATCACTTAATTTTATATGAATAAATTTATATCTGTTCTTATTAGTTCCCTGCTTCTATTCATCGCAGGTTGCTCTACGTCTGCCAATGAGCCAAAGCAATATCAGCCTGACGATCAGGTGGTTGTGTTAGCTCATGGTCTTGGTCGAAGTGATTTCGCCATGTGGCGCTTTACCCAACGTCTTGAGAATGCTGGCTATATTGTCTGTACCCTGAACTATTCCAGCATTGGTGAAAGCATCGAATCCGTTCTTTCTTCAACCACCGAACAGATGGACTTTTGCACAAACTCTGCACCTAAGGTGCACTTTGTTGGTCACTCGCTTGGTGGGTTGGTTATTCGCTCCTATCTGCAAAATCATGAAGATTTTGTTGGAAGTGAACGCCTCGGTGAAGTGGTGCTGATGGGAACACCCAACAAAGGCAGTGAAGTGGCAGATCACTACAATAATTCATGGCTGATGGAAGTGGGTGGAGAGATAAGTCAGGCGCTTGTCACAGGCGAAAACAGCCTAGGTAATCAACTGAAAGAACTGGATATCAACATTGGTGTGATTGCAGGAACAAAAGGGACCAGTTTCACAAACAGTTACTTTGATGGCCCTAATGATGGATTAGTTTCAGTCGAATCAACAAAGTTGGATAACATGAGCGATTTTATCGAAATTGAAGTCGGTCACTCAAACATGCGTTACCATGCTGAAGTTGCAAAGCAAGCGATTTACTTTCTACAACATGGCAGTTTTGAGCACTCACAGAGCATAGTACAAAGCCACTAGTCATTTTAGTTCGCCGCTATCTAGACTTTAGGACTGTTACTTTGAGTGAGATTGGTTGTCGCTGGTTATCGCATAAGCTCTACGGGTTCGAAAGCTTTTCTTTCTGGCAACCTTTTGATTGCCAGTATTCGCCAAGATAACAAGGTAGCTCTTTTCATTGGTGCTACCTGACTCATCACGACAAACAGCCATTCCATCGTGAAAGGTGTAGTTTACCTTCATAGCCAAGTTTACCTTCATCACAATACGTCACATCTACTTAGCTCGTTTGAGTCAGCATAAACACGACCGTCATAGCCAGTATGGCTCCTAGACAGCGGTTTACCGCAAGCATCTGATTAGGCGAATGCAGTAATCGTTTTAATAGTGAACCAAAGTACGCCCATATCGTGGTACTCAATGTCGTGACCAACAAGAATGCAGCGATAATTATGACAACCTGAACTAAGTAGTTTCCTGACGTCTCAATAAACTGTGAGAAAACCGTCATCGCAGCGATCCAGGCTTTCGGGTTTAATACCTGAATCAGTGTTCCCGATATAAATCCCGATGACGAATCCGAGTTAGCCTCTTCTTCCATCCTGAATGTGCATATCCCCCACGCAATATATAGGAGATACAAAGCGCCAAGATACTTAATTACGCTGTATAACTCAGGGATAGAGTTTAGAACACTCATCAATCCGGCACTGGTCCCAGCAAAGACGATCAACACACCAAAAGTTGTCCCCGCCACAAATGGAAGAGCCGCTGAAAAACCAAATCGATTAGATATACCCAGCAACGTCAGGTTGCCAGCGCCTGGTGTAATAGTCATGGATACAGCGAAAAATAGAAAGGCAACGATAACCTGAGCACTCATAAGTTCTCCCCCATTAAGAACACAATAAATCAGTCGGTGTTGATTGGTAACAGAGATAGTTTATTAAACTGGAGAGGAATAAATTTGCTTTTTACGTTATCATTTAAACAATTATAGGCAGAATATTTCCACTTTATTTATGAAAAAGAAAGAATCACCTCAAGAGCTACTTGACGATACGGATCTGTCAATGCTGAGATTTATTCAGAGTGACGGGCGAATAAGTAATAGCAAGCTTTCAGAAAAGGTAAATCTAAGCGAAACACCATGCTGGCGCAGGTGGAAAAGACTGGAAGAGGATGACTATATCTCCGAATACACAGCTGTACTAAACCGTAAAAAACTGGGCTTTAGTATGGTGGGTTTTACCCTTGTCTCATTGGGCAGTCACGAGATAGAAAATACGGATTACTTTGAAGAGTTTGTATCGTCAACAGATTGGATCCCACTTTGTCACTGCATTGCTGGTGGTGCCGACTACATTGTTCAGGTGATCGCCCGTGACCTTGATGAGTACTACGAGCGAATCAGTCTGCTAAGGCGAGTAAAAGGAGTGAGCGCACTACACTCCAATATCTCAGTAAAAGAAGTGAAAAACAGTCAGATGATTCCGCTGGACTGAACAAGCTAAACTCACACTGAAGTCACGGTGGTCAAAAAATGCCAACCAGTAAAACTGATTGGCATTGAGTTGCTATTTAGCGGAGAAAACTTATGCTTCTGATTGTAATCTGGTCCAGAGATCGCCAACGACGACTCTGTCAGCCGGCGATAATTCAGAACGGGCATCATCAAGGCTCTGATTAATTTTGTTCTGCAATTCGGAGATATCATCTACCCCTTCCGACTCACACGCTGCTGCGGCAAGTGAAATGTGGCCTCTTAAATATCCCCCGGCAAATAGCTCATCATCGGAAGCCGTTTCAACAGATGCATCGATCATCTCAAGTAATTTTTCTTCGTATTCTAAAATCATTATCTATCTCTATTTGACTTCAAACTGAGCAATATCCAGTTCGGACTGATGGTAAAAATCTCGTAGCGCCTCGGACAGTGCTTTCACACGAGGTGGCATTCCACTATCAAGAATCCCACTTACCTCTTTATGTACTTTTGCCATAAACGCTAACCTATCCGGCTCAAAATCACCATGAAGGTTGTCACAGCTTACGTTGAACGGAAAACTCGCACTCATTGATAATATCCATTCATAGGCCTGCGGTCTGATTTCCACCTTTTCAAACTCAGCTTGTACCTGCTCGGTACGTCCATCAGGTTCATACCAATAACCGAAATCCTCCAGCAACCTTCTCTTAGGGCCTGCAACACACCAGTGTGCTATCTCATGTAACGCTGATGCATAAAATCCGCGCGCAAAAATAATACGGTGGAAACTCACCTTTTCATCTGCAGGTAAATAGATCGGTTCATCGCCACCTAATTCGAGTTTAGTATTGAACTCATCATAGAAAGTCTGATTGAAAATGGTGATTAAGTCTTGATACAGATGTGGCATGTAAAGTCGTGGACTGAATAGTTAGGACAAAAAATAGCTCCCTTCCTGCGAAGGGAGCCACTGGATTAGATTTGCGGAGTTTCTGTAATCACACCCTGATTCTGACCACGGTGTCTTAACAGGTGGTCCATCAGAACAATCGCGAGCATCGCTTCAGCGATTGGCACCGCACGAATGCCGACACAAGGATCATGGCGACCTTTGGTGATCAGCTGAGTCGGTTCACCCGATTTTGTAATTGTTTCACCTGGAACTGTGATACTTGAGGTTGGCTTGAGTGCAATATTGGCCACCACATCCTGACCGGATGAGATGCCACCCAAAATACCACCAGCATGATTGCTCTTAAAACCTTCAGGAGTAAGAGGATCGCGGTGCTCACTGCCCTTTTGTTTCACAACGTCAAAGCCGTCTCCGATCTCAACACCTTTAACAGCATTAATACCCATCAGCGCATGAGCGATATCTGCATCCAGGCGATCAAATACTGGCTCACCAAGGCCAACAGGTACATTTGTTGCGACAACCTGGAGCTTAGCACCAATAGAGTCACCTTCTTTTTTCAGGTCTCTTATCAGTTCATCAAACGCTTCAACTTTATCCGCGTCAGGACAGAAGAATGGGTTGTTTTCGATTTCATCCCAATCCACTTTATCGATAGCTACGTCGCCCATCTGCGAAAGGTAGGCTCTTACTTCGATACCGAATTCTTGCTGAAGGTATTTTTTCGCAATGGCACCTGCGGCAACACGCATAGCGGTTTCGCGTGCAGATGAACGTCCACCCCCTCGATAATCCCTTACACCGTATTTTTGGTGATAAGTGTAGTCGGCATGTCCAGGGCGGAACTTGTCTTTAATTTCTGAGTAATCTTTGGAGCGCTGATCGGTGTTTTCAATCAACAGACCAATGGAAGTGCCCGTCGTTTGACCTTCAAAAACACCAGATAATATTTTAACTTCATCCGGTTCACGACGCGCGGTGGTATAGCGGGATGTTCCCGGTCTGCGACGATCGAGATCTTTTTGCAGATCCGACTCATCAATTTGCAACCCCGGAGGGCAACCGTCGACGATACATCCCAGTGCAATACCGTGACTCTCACCGAATGTGGTTACTCTAAAAAGTTGTCCAATGCTATTTCCTGCCATTACATCCTCATTGTAAAGCTCACTTTACATAGTGAACTTAAAATTTCTGTTTTTCGTGCCAAACATAGTCGCTTTATCATCAGGCGATGTAAAGTCCTTATACCGACTATTCACATAAAAAATCACCAGCGCAAGGCTGGTGATTCTTAACAACATGATTTTGTTAGACTGATATTAGTCTTTATACAGGCTAAACTCATCTGAGTGTTCCAGCATCTGCTCTCGAGTCAGCATGAACACACCGTGTCCGCCATTTTCAAACTCAACCCAGGTGAATGGGATCTGAGGATATTGCTCCATCATATGAACCATTGAATTACCGACTTCACAGATAAGGATGCCATTCTCGTTCAGATAGTCTGGTGCATTTGCAAGTATACGACGAACCAGTTTCAAACCATCACTACCTGCAGCCAAGCCAAGCTCTGGCTCGTGAGTAAACTCTTCAGGCAGGCTACCCATATCTTCTTCGTCAACATATGGAGGGTTGGAAACAATAAGGTCGTACTTGTCACCATCAGGAAGGTCTCGGAATAAATCAGAGCGAACCGGGAACACTTGCTGTTCCATGCCGTGATCCTGAATATTCTGTTCTGCAACTTCTAATGCATCTGCAGAAATATCAATCGCATCCACTTCTGCTTCCGGGAACGCGTGAGCACATGCGATCGCGATGCAGCCACTGCCAGTACACAGATCCATAATGCGGTGTGGCTCCTGAACAAGCCAAGGCTGGAATTGCGCTTCAATCAGTTCACCGATTGGTGAACGAGGCACAAGTACACGCTCATCAACAAAAAACTCCAGACCACAGAACCAAGCTTTGTTAGTAAGGTACGCGGTTGGGGTTCTTTCATTAATTCGTTTCACCACTCGATTCACGATGCGCTGGCGCTCACTTGTTGTCAGCCTTGAGTTCAACACGTGAGGAGGAACATCAATAGGAAGATAAAGCGTAGGTAGTATCAGCTGAACCGCCTCATCCCATGCGTTGTCTGTACCGTGACCATAAAAAAGTCCGGCTGCATTAAAACGACTTACTGTCCAGCGAACCATGTCCTGAAGGGTATACAGCTCTGATACCACTTCTTCCACAAAAATCTTATCCAATATTGCCTCCCAGAAGCACAGTTAACCAGATTTCGGTAAGCCAGGGCTTACACCTTCACAACCTGATTATTCATGTACTCCATCGATCTGTTCTAAGATGTATAAATTAGTAAATTTGCGCGATTCTACAGTATAAACAATTTCACTTTAAGCGAATTGCTAGAATTGCTTCAGGTCAACAGCACTGCCGCAGTAACAAAAGGGTACTAGCTATCTCTTGCATTTCTGCTTATACATCGCCTAATTTCAATATGTTAACATAGAGTCATACGCAAATACTGGAATACCTAACTCAATAACAGGGACAAGATATGGATCAAAAAGCTAAGCAACAACTTGGTGAACTCATCGTTGAGCAAGATAAGTTATTGGAAATACTCTCATTCAGCACGACTGCGTTAGAAAACTACCCCGACCTTCAGGCTCACGTTATGGAGAAAAACCAGAACGCAGTTGCCTTTCGTCGCGCTATTCGAAACAAAGACTTTACTAAAGAAGATTTTCGCGATGCCATTTTGGAACGCGTCGATTTTATAGGATACGAAATCTGCATATCGCTAGATTTGGATTTCTTGATTAATCGAGTTGCGATTCAGGTTGGTGACGATATTGAAGCGATTAAAACGATGACAATAAAAGAGTTAGGTCCAGATATGTTGTCAAAGTTGTTGCATCAGGTAGGTAGTGCTGTTTACAGCACACAAGATGCTAAGCCTTCTTACCCATGGAAGAGTACAAAAGGACAGGCCAACCCTAAGTTCTGGATGAATGCGCATAAAGCGTTTGATCTGATGAACGAGGGATATTCAACGCACTGGAAGCTGAATTCCGTATTTAAGGACAAATACGATATTTCTGTCCCTCAGTCGTTTACAAGATTTGCGCGCGCCTACGGTGACCCTCGCGATATTGCAGAGTGGCGCGAGTGGGCTGATTACAGCGAGTAATTAAGCAAACTTCACTTTTAAATCCCTGTTTTCATCTAGTATAGGTAGCTGGTTTATACACCAGCTATCTCATACTATTTCATTTCTAGCCTCCTCTAAAACCGTTTAAATACTCTCGAAAAAGCCTCTCCAGCATGATGGCACCAATTCGAAACAACAGTGAGCTTGCCAAGTGTTTAATCACGATACAAATCGCAAGTCTCACCCAAACAAATATTTTTGAGAGGCAACCATGAAAAAATCTCTACTGGCAATAGCTCTTACATCCCTATGTCTAAGTGGCGCTGTTTTGGCGAATGATACCGCAGAGCAAGTGAACTACGGTGATCCAACCGCTTCATACCGTGGTCTTGGCATTCAGGGCAGCGATGACGCTTATCAGGCTGTAGGTGTGTTTGGTTTCGGTGAACATATCGCTTCATTCGACCTAGGCAAAAACACCAAGACGGATTCGCTAGACTATCGTGCACGATACTTCAACGTAGACAAAGATAGCGGTTTTGGTTGGTCTGTTGATGTGCTTGGAAGCAAGGGAGATAAAGCAAACTCCAATGGATTGATGGCAGGACTGGTTCAGAAAATTCAGGTCACTGACAACATAATAATGGTCCCGATGCTGGCAGCGGGTAAAGTTTCTGGTGAAGATAAAACGCTGAACGCAAAATCATCTTCATGGGTTGCGCAGCCTGGCTTATATGCAATGTATGCTTTCGATGCTGGCCACTGGCTATATGCAAATCCTAAAAGCACATATGTCCATGACGCCAAATCCTGGTCCGCAGAACTAGAGCTAGGCGGTGGCTATATGACGAGTGACAACACAAGTGTAGGCTTTAAATATGAAACTTCACGCTTTAAAGGTGCGACAGATAGCAAAGGTTGGTTGAACGCATACTTCTACTTTTAACGCATAGCAGAGAACGGGGCCTAGCGTTTGGTTAAGCCCTGTTTAATATTTTGGTTAGCTATGTAAAAGCGCTACAATACCGGCATAAGTGTTTTAGCGAATATAAAGAAGTCAAATGAGTAACAAAGACGATAGCTTCGAGGACGACTTCTCGTTGTTTCAAAACGAAGTAAAGGGTATCAAAAAGATCCAGCAAGATACCGTCGTTCAAAAACCGAAAAAAAACACCAAGTCAAAAGAAGCGGCTCGCTCATTCCGAGAAGCCAAAGACAACGAGTTTTTCTTCTCTGATGAGTTTATTCCACATCTCGATGAGGATGGTCCGACACGTTACGCCCGTGATGATGTGTCGAAGTTCGAAGTGAAGCGCCTTAGACGAGGAGTTTACGTTCCAGATGTTTACCTGGATATGCACGGAATGACTCAGCAAGAAGCGAAAGCTGAGCTTGGCGCCATGATTGCGCATTGCGTAAAAGAAAATGTGCATTGTGCTTGCGTCATGCATGGCATAGGTAAGCATATACTCAAGCAGAAAGTGCCGCTTTGGCTGGCTCAGCACCCGGATGTGATGGCCTATCATCAAGCTCCACTTGAGTTTGGTGGTGATGGTGCACTATTAGTGCTGCTTTCAATTCCAGAGAAATAGAGACTTTCTCTACTACTTTCTCAATCAATAGAAACCTAGAAACCAAAACAAGGGCGCTCTGCCCTTATTTCAATTCAAACCCAAACTACGGATGTACGTGCCAGAGAAACTCACCTTTACCACTTTCTGGATCATACTCTATACAAACAAGCCCAGAAGTAGGAAACATCGGAGGCGTCATACCTGTCACAAACTCTGACGTAAGGTAACCAACCAAAGGCAAGTGCGAAACAATAATCACACTCTCTAGATTTTTTGTTTCAATCAAAGCAGAAATATACTGAAATGCATCGGCAGACTGACCATAAGGTGTCACCTCTTCATAGGTTTCCACTTCTTTTGCTGAGAAACTCTCTGTTATCGTTTCCCAAGTTTGATTCGCTCTAATATAAGGGCTAACCAAGGCGTAATCGAACTCGCTTATTCCCTGAGAGACAACTGCCCTGGCAACAGCAGCAGAATTAATACGGCCTCTCTCTGTTAATTCTCTCTCCGCATCACTAGCCGCGAAGTGTTCAGCTTCGCCATGGCGCATTATGAGAACTTTCATACTATTTCACCTTTAAATCCATCAGCGTAAAGGGTGCATAAACGCGCACCGCTCCTTTTCGTTTGAGCACTCTTCAACTAAACTAATATAATCGTTGTACATTTTACGTATACTCGATAGCTGGCGCTGATATACAAACTCAAACAATTACAATATTATCAATTACCTTGCCATAAACTTCGGCTTTGATGTTAATACTTGAAAATCAACAACTATTGCCGGATCCTATAGGCATCAGGTAGCTTAAAAACAACCTTAGACTATCACTTAACGCCGGAGAGCACTGTGCACTTAAGCCCAAATGACACCAATCAATACCGATATGTAACATTGAGCAATGGGTTACGCACACTATTGATTCACGATAGCACTGCGACAAAATCTGCTGCTGCACTAGCGGTTCATGTTGGCCATTTTGATGATCCAGTTGAACGCCAGGGTTTAGCTCACTATCTTGAGCACATGCTTTTTCTTGGCACGGAAAAATACCCTAAAACCGGTGAATTTCAAGCATTCATTTCACAACATGGTGGCAGTAACAATGCATGGACCGGTACTGAAAGCACATGCTTCTTCTTCGATATTACTCCAAAAGCGTTCAAAAAAGCGTTAGATCGCTTTAGTCAGTTCTTTGTTGCTCCGTTGTTTAATCCCGAAGCGTTGGATAAAGAGCGTCAAGCCGTCGACTCTGAGTATCGCCTAAAGTTAAACGATGATATGAGACGCCTGTATCAGGTTCACAAAGAAGTCGTTAATCAGTCTCACCCTTTTGCAAAATTTTCAGTCGGTAACCTTGAAACACTTGGTGATCGCGAAGAAGGTTCGATTCGGGATGAAATAATCGAATTTCATAGTAAGAACTACTCTGCAGACATTATGACTCTGGCTGTTATTTCTCCAGACTCACTAGAACAGCAAGAAGAGTGGGTAAATGAAAGGTTTAGTCTTATACCAAACCATAACCTCATTGATAAAGCGATAGAAACACCTCTAGTTACTGAAAAAGAGTCTGGCATTTTCGTTCAGGTAGAGCCGATTAAGGAAACCAGAAAGCTGGTCATTTCTTTCAATCTACCTTGTATGGATCAGCATTACGACACTAAGCCCCTATCTTACATTGCACACCTTTTGGGTTATGAAGGCAAAGGCAGCCTGATGCTTTACCTCAAGGATATGGGCTGGATTACGTCACTGGGAGCCGGTGGTGGTGTAAGCGGCAGCAACTTTAGAGAGTTCACCATCAACTTTACCCTAACTCCACTTGGGCTTGAACATACCGATGATGTTACCAAAGCTGTATTTCAGTATATCCAGCTCATAAAGCAACAAGGCTTGAATGAGTGGCGATATAAAGAGAAACAAGCGGTGCTTGAATCGGCATTCCGTTTTCAGGAGAGTGCAAAGCCTATCGATCTGGTCAGCCATCTGGTTATTAACCTTCAGCACTACCCGGAAGAAGACATCGTATATGGTGATTACAAAATGGCGGGGTATGATGAATCGCTACTTGAGTCTGTGCTCACTTATCTCACGCCAGAAAACAGTCGAATAACGCTTATCGCAAAAAATCTGCAGTATGACAGAACCGCCAAGTGGTACTTCACCCCTTATTCTGTATCCAAGTTTTCTCAAGACCAGCTTTCAAGCTGGAATGAAACGGAGTTAAATCCAGAACTAGAACTACCTGAAGAGAATCCATTCATCTGTTATGACCTTGATCCAAGAGCAATCGAAGATGAAGCAGTTCACCCTGAACTCATTCAGGAGCTTCCTGGATTCAGGCTGTGGCATCTACAGGAAAAAGAGTTCAGAGTTCCCAAAGGTGTGGTCTATATTGCTATTGATAGTCCTCATGCAGTTTCAACGCCCCGGAAAATTGTGAAAATGCGCTTGTGTGTCGAAATGTTCCTCGACTCGCTGGCTAAGCGTACCTATCCAGCAGAAATTGCGGGTATGGGCTACAACATCTATGCCCATCAGGGTGGCATTACTCTTACTATTTCTGGTTTTAGTCAAAAACAACCAGAGCTCCTTAAAATGATTCTTACCCGCTTTGGTGAGCGTGATTTCAGTCAGGAAAGGTTCGACAATATCAAACAACAAATGTTGAGGAACTGGAATAACGCCTCCCAAGATAGGCCAATCTCTCAGCTGTTTAATGCAATGACGGGAATACTGCAACCAAACAACCCTCCTTATCCCGCGCTAATAGAAGCGATCGAGTCTATAGAGATGGACGAGCTTTCGAATTTTGTTGAGGCACTTCTCGCAGAGTTGCACGTTGAGATGTTTGTATACGGTGACTGGCACCGAAAAGATGCCCTTGCTGTCGCGGAAATAACTAAAGATGCATTGAGGGTGCAAAACCAACAGTACGAAGAATCTTTGCGTCCGTTAGTCACATTAGGTACTACGGGTTCATTCCAGCGAGAAATATTCTGTGATCAGGAAGATTCAGCCATCGTGGTTTATCACCAGTCACAGGATATAGAGCCTCGAAGCGTTGCTTTATACACTTTAGCTAACCATTTGATGTCGGCGACTTTCTTCCACGAAATCCGCACTAAACAGCAACTAGGTTATATGGTTGGTACCGGCAATATGCCCCTTAATCGCCACCCTGGTTTGGTCGCATATGTGCAATCACCAAAAGCGGCACCGAAGGAGTTACTCAAAGCGATAGATGAGTTCCTCAATGCGTTCTATATGGTTCTTCTTGAGCTGAATGAGTATCAATGGCATAGCAGTAAAAAAGGGTTGTGGCACCAGATCGCGGCACCGGATAGCAACCTGCGAAGTCGGGCTCAGCGCTATTGGGTTGCTATTGGTAACAAGGATTACGACTTCAACCACAGAGAACTAGTTCTGGAAGAGCTTAAGAAACTCACCCGTGCTGATATGATCCGCTTTGTTGTCGATATTCTGAAACCTAGAACGGCAACTCGTTTAATCATGCACTCTAAGGGAAATGCTCACGAAGATGCAGAGTCGCTTGATGCCGGACATGAAATTGGTTCAATCGACGAGTTTCAATTGAGGCCGAAGGATACAGACTTAGGGTAAAGGATTAAGAAAAGAGCCTTCCGCATGGAAGGCTCTTTAGTATTTAGCTATTCAGTTTTGACTTAAGGCGTTACAACTTCCTTTAGGTCTACATTAGCAGGGATATTTTTCATCTCACCTGCAATGATTTCAGCTAGTGGACCAAGAATAACCTGTAGGTTGTTATCACCCAGTCTTACTACACCCATTGCACCAAGAGCTTTTAGTTTTGACTCATCGATGATTTCTGCATTCTTCACTGTCAGGCGTAGACGAGTGATACATGCATCGATGTTTTCCAGGTTTTGGTGACCGCCAAGTACTTTTAGGTACTGCTTAGCAAGTTCTGCAGAATCGCCCGCTTGGTTTGCTTCTGCTGCATCTTCGTCTTCACGACCTGGCGTCTTAAGACCAAACTTCAGGATAACTGTACGGAACAGTACATAGTAGATACCGAAGAACACAACACCTTGTACTAGTAGCATCCACCACTTGTTAGCCAGTGGGTTCTGAGCTGACAGTACCATATCCACAAGACCCGCAGAGAAACCAAAGCCAGCAGTCCAGTTCATCATGTCTGCGATGAACAGAGACAGACCAGTTAGTGCCGCGTGCAGTACGTATAGTAGCGGTGCAAGGAACATGAACGAGAATTCTAGAGGCTCTGTTACACCAGTAAAGAATGATGCAAAGCCCGCAGCGATCATGATAGAAGCAACACGTGTTTTGTGCTCAGGCTTAGCCGTGTGGTAGATAGCAAGAGCTGCACCAGGAAGACCAAACATCATGATTGGGAAGAAACCAGCCATGTAGCGGCCTGTTTCACCAACAACACCAACACCAGCTTCTACTGCGTTCGGAGTCCACCAGTTACCAAGGTCATTGATACCAGCCATGTCGAACCAGAATACTGAGTTAAGAGCGTGGTGCAGACCAACAGGGATAAGAAGACGGTTAAAGAAGCCGTATAGACCAGAACCTACTTCACCCAGACCTACAATTGACTCACCGAAGCCAATCAGACCACCAAAGATGATTGGCCAAGCGAACATCAGTACAAAAGAAATCGCAATCGCCGCAAAAGAAGTCAGGATAGGAACAAGGCGTTTACCACTAAAGAATGCCAGTGCTTTATGCAGCTCTACCTGGTAGTAGCGGTTGTAGATTTCAGCAGCAACGATACCAGAAAGGATACCTACGAACTGGTTACCAATCTTAGCAAACGCAAGTTTTGAACCTTCGTCCATTGCAACAAGGCCGATAGACTCTACTGCTCCAGGGCTACATAACGTTGTGATAACCATGTATCCAACAAAACCTGCAAGCGCTGCTGCGCCATCTTTATCTTTAGACATACCGTATGCAACACCAATTGCAAACAGTACAGACATGTTATCAATGATTGCCGCACCTGCTTTAATAAGGAAAGCAGCCAGAGCATTGTTACCACCCCAACCCGTTGGGTCGATCCAATAACCAATACCCATCAAAATTGCAGCAGCAGGCAGGGTTGCTACCGGCACCATCAGTGCCTTACCTACCTTCTGAAAATATCCAAGAATATTCACCGTATGTTCCCCCTATAGGACATTATTTATATGTGGAAAACTTATTTTTGCTCTCCAATTTAGTCCTTATCAGTTTATGACTTTAATTTTACATCGCAAATTAAAAGCAACTTAATTGTGACATTTGTCACCTCTAATTTGAGAAAAGCGGTGATTTTGCTAGCTGGATCATAAAACTTATTTTATAATTCGAAATAACCAAGCTATCAGCTTAAGATTTAATCGTTCACTTAATCATTAGAGGTGTTACCGTGAGACTCATTCCATTAAACTCAGCCCAAGATGTAGGCCTTTGGTCAGCTCGTCATATTGTTAAAAGAATCAATGCATTTAAGCCAACTGAAGAGCGTCCTTTTGTATTGGGTTTACCTACTGGCGGCACGCCTCTCAATACATACAAGCGTCTAATTGAACTTTATAATGCTGGTGAAGTAAGTTTCAAACACGTTGTTACATTCAACATGGATGAGTACATTGGCATCCCAGCTGACCACCCAGAATCTTACCGTTCATTTATGTACAACAACTTCTTCAATCATGTTGATATTCAGGAGAAAAACATTAATCTTCTGAATGGAAACGCAGAAGACCACGAAGAAGAGTGCCGTCGTTACGAAGACAAAATTAAGTCATACGGCAAAATTAACTTGTTCATGGGTGGTGTAGGCAACGATGGTCATATCGCATTTAACGAGCCAGCGTCTTCTCTTTCTTCAAGAACTCGTATTAAGACATTGACGGAAGATACCCGCATTGCAAACTCTCGTTTCTTCGACAACGACATCTCTCAGGTGCCTAAATACGCTCTGACTATCGGTGTAGGTACTCTGCTTGATGCAGAAGAAGTGATGATTCTTGTGATGGGTCATAACAAGGCTCTTGCTCTGGAAGCCGCAGTTGAAGGTTCTGTAAACCACCTATGGACAGTATCTGCTCTGCAACTACACCAGAAAGCAGTTATTGTTGCGGACGAACCTGCAACTCAAGAGCTAAAAGTTAAAACAGTGAAATACTTCTCTGAACTAGAAGCAGAGAATATTAAAGATTTGAAATAAGTGAGGACAAACATCATGTATGCGCTAACTAACTGTCGAATCTTCACAGGTAGCGATGTACTGGATAATCATGCTGTCGTTATCGACGGCATGAACATCAAAGCGGTATGTCCTGCAGATGAAGTACCATCAGACGTAGAAATAAAAGATCTGAATGGTGCATACCTAAGTCCCGGTTTTATAGACTTACAACTGAATGGTTGTGGTGGCGTTATGTTTAACGATGAAATAAACGCTGAAACCCTTCAGATAATGCATTTGGCTAACCTAAAATCCGGCTGTACCAGCTACCTACCGACTCTGATCACATCTTCTGACGAAGATATGCGACTTGCAGTAGAAGCAGAAAAAGAATATCAGAGCCGTTATCCAAACCAATCTCTCGGACTTCATCTTGAAGGTCCTTACCTGAACGTAATGAAGAAGGGCATCCATAACCCTGATTACATTCGTCGCTCAGATAAAGAGATGATCGACTTCATGTGTGAAAACAGTGAGTACATCACTAAAGTCACTCTGGCTCCTGAACAAAATGATCATGAACATATTTCGCGTCTGAAAGAAGCAGGTATTGTCGTGTCTATTGGTCATACTAATGCAACCTATGCTGAGGCTCGCAAAGGCATCGAAGCGGGTATGACGTTCGCCACTCACCTGTTTAATGCGATGACGCCTATGGTGGGTCGTGAACCAGGTGTTGTTGGTGCGGTACTGGATTCTTCTGAGGTTTATGCAGGTATTATCGCTGATGGTTATCACGTTGATTATGCAAACATCCGCCTTGCTCATAAAATCAAAGGCGAGAAGCTGGTATTAGTGACAGACGCCACAGCTCCAGCTGGTGCCAATATGGAATACTTTATTTTTGTTGGGAAGAAAGTATATTACCGTGATGGAAAGTGCATTGATGAAAATGGCACTCTCGGTGGCTCAGCAGTAACCATGATTGAATCGGTTCAAAACTGTGTTGAGCACGTTGGTATCGCACTGGACGAAGCTCTCAGAATGGCAACGCTCTACCCAGCTAAAGCAATTGGCGTAGAGAACAGGCTAGGTCGTGTTAAAAAAGACATGATTGCTAACTTGACCATATTTGACAGCAGCTATAACGTCCGTGCAACAGTAGTAAACGGACAATACGAGCAAACATAAATATGACAAGCGGACAGATAGGTAACGTAGATTTAGTCAAACAGCTTAACAGCGCAGCGGTTTACCGCTTGATCGATCAGGAAGGACCTATCTCCCGCATTCAGGTTGCAGATGTCAGTCAACTGGCACCGGCAAGCGTCACTAAAATAACCCGTCAGCTCCTTGCTCACGGGTTAATCAAAGAAGTCGCCCAACAAGCATCCACCGGTGGACGCCGCGCAATTTCTCTTACTACCGAAGTCGAACCTTTTCATTCAATCGCAGTCCGTATCGGCCGTGATTACCTTCATTACAGTCTTGTAGACCTAGGTGGCACTGTTCTCGCTGACGAAAGCGCAGAGTTTCTTTATGACAATCAGGACGACCTGCTAGGTGGTCTAATTACTCATCTAAAAAGCTTTCTCGATAAAAATCGCGATATCCTGATGAACTTTATTGCAATAGGTATTGTTCTTCCTGGCTTAGTTAATCCGGAAACCGGTGTTGTCGAGTACATGCCTAACACTGATATCGACAGTCTGGAACTGGCTAACGAGATTAAAAAACAGTTCAAAGTAGAATGCTTTGTGGGTAACGACATTCGTGGACGTGCTTTGGCTGAGCATTACTTTGGAGCGAGTCGTGACTGTCAGGATTCCATCTTGGTGAGTGTACACCGGGGAACAGGCTCGGGAATTATCGTAAATGGTCAGGTTTTTCTTGGATTCAACCGCAATGTTGGTGAGATAGGTCATATTCAGATCGATCCACTTGGTGAGCAATGTCAATGTGGCAACTTTGGCTGCCTGGAAACCGTGGCAGCTAACCCGGCTATCATCGCTCGTATTAAAAAACTCATCGACAGAGGGTATAACTCATCGTTAGCTGAACTTGATGAGATAACAATGCGAGACGTATGTGAGCATGCGCTTCGTGATGATGAACTGGCAAAAGAGAGTTTGGTTCGTGTTGGCAACATGCTAGGTAAAGCGATTGCGATTACCGTAAACCTGTTTAACCCGCAAAAAATTGTTATTGCGGGAGACATAACACACGCTGAAGATATTGTGTTCCCGGCAATACGAAAAAACGTTGAAACACAATCATTGAAAGATTTCCACAAAGATCTGCCAATCGTCGCGTCTGAGCTGGAAAGTCAGCCAACCATGGGGGCATTTGCTATGATTAAGCGAGCAATGCTCAATGGCAATCTACTGCAAAAACTGCTCGAAGAAGAGTAACACGTCTAGCCGTTCCATTATTACTTCGACAGTATTGTCAGAATGCCCAAGGGTTGTACTTGTAAAGTTACAACCCTTTTTAATATCATGAACTCAAAAATAACTCTGCAAACTTTTGATTTTTATATAACTTCGGAGATAAATAATGCCTTTAGAAGTAACCCTGATCACCGCTGCTTTCATCTCAGGGTTTATTGCTCTCAAATTGAACCTTCCCCCATTAGTTGGTTTTCTGCTGGCGGGATTTGGTCTTAACTTTCTTGGATATCAGAGCAATGAAACCATCGTACTCCTTGCGGATCTTGGTGTAACACTTCTGCTATTTACGATTGGCCTTAAGTTAGATATCAAAACTCTACTATCAAAAGAGATCTGGGCCGGAGCAACCATACACAATCTTCTGTCTACCGCATTTTTTACCTGCTCGTTTCTGGTTCTGAAGATTCTTGGCATTCACTTCTTGGCTGATATGAGTATCGACCAAATCATTCTCCTTGGTTTCGCCCTCTCCTTCTCTAGTACTGTTTTCGCTGTTAAGTCTCTACAAGAGAAAGGGGAAATGAATGCGACCTATGGCACCCTAGCTATTGGTATTTTGGTTATGCAAGATATCTTCGCGGTGCTGTTCCTGACTGTTTCAACTGGTAAGTTACCTGAATGGTATGCTATAGGCTTGTTTGCCCTTCCGTTTGTCCGACCGCTTCTATACCGACTTCTTAGCAAAGCAGGGCACGGTGAAATGCTGGTCTTATTCGGCATTTTTGCAGCCTTAGTTTTAGGTGCTGGCCTGTTTGCTGCCACTGGCATGAAGCCGGATCTTGGCGCCCTAATATTGGGTATGCTGCTGGCCGGCCATAAAAAAGCCTCCGAACTCTCTAAATCCTTGTTCAACCTTAAAGAATTGTTTTTGGTCTGTTTTTTCCTGAATATAGGACTGGCAGAACAACCTACATGGTCAGGTTTGGCTATGGCTGTGCTCTTTATGCTTTTGTTGCCAGTGAAAGGTTTCCTTTACTTTGCCATCCTTAACGGTTTTAAGTTTCGAGTACGCACTTCCCTGCTAGCAGCATTCTCACTATTCAACTACAGTGAGTTCGGACTGATTGTTGGAGGCTTGGCCTATAAAATGGGTTGGCTGGACGGAAGCATTCTTGTATCGATCGCGCTAGCAGTTTCCATCTCATTCATTGTTGCCGCACCTCTGAACAACTTCAGCAACAAAATATACCAGCGCTCTTCCCGTTGGTTAAAAGAGCACTCTGCGGAATCTTTGAACAACAGAGATCAGCTGATTAACCCAGGGAATGCCCAGGTCCTGATATTAGGTATGGGCCGTATTGGTACCGGGGCTTATGATGAGATTACCGAACGATATGGCTCTATATGTCTTGGTATTGAAGTTCACAAGGAAGCGGCAGTCCAACACGCTGAAGAGGCCCGAAATGTTATCTGTGAAGACGCGACCGATCCGGATTTCTGGGAAAGGATTCTGGATACTGGTAACGTCAAACTTGTTCTCCTGGCTATGCCTCACCACCAAGGTAACCAACTCGCATTGAGCATGTTAACGAACAAGGGGTATCAGGGTCAGATAGCCGCAATTGCGGAGTACCAGGATCAGGTAGAAAGTCTTTACGAACAAGGAATCAGTGCTGCATTCAATATTTATCGAGAAGCTGGTAGCGGTTTCGCCCGGCATGTATTCGAAAGATTGGAGCTTGATTTAACACCAGTATCGGAAAATATCCATTCATCTGAAGAAGTGGAACAAAAACACAGCACCATTTAGAAATAATTTAATAAAATGGGATATTTTTAAATAATGTTTACCATACAAGTATTATTATCAACTTTTTCGTTAACAGAGGTTGCTTTTTTTTATTGAGCTGGCAAATTGAACGCATATAACCAAACCACATTTAAAATTATTCAGACAGAATTAATATTGGGATTTGTATCGTATGTGTTCAATTTTCGGCATCTTAGACATTAAGAGCGACGCTTCTGCTCTGCGACCAACCGCACTGGAAATGTCCAAAAAACTTCGTCACCGTGGCCCGGACTGGTCAGGTGTTTACGCTTCTGATAAAGCTATCCTTGCTCACGAACGTCTGGCAATTGTAGGCCTAAACAGTGGCGCTCAGCCAATCTACAGCCCAGACAAAAAACTGATTCTTGCAGTAAACGGCGAAATTTATAACCACAAAGAGATCCGTGAAAGATACGCCGACAAATACGATTTTCAGACAGATTCAGACTGTGAAGTTATCCTAGCGCTATACCGCGACTACGGTGCAGATCTGCTAGAAGAACTAAACGGCATCTTTGCATTTATCCTTTATGATGAAGAGAAAGATCAGTATCTGGTCGGCCGTGACCATATTGGTATCATTCCTATGTATCAGGGCTATGATGAGCATGGTAACTACTATGTAGCATCTGAGATGAAAGCTCTGACACCAGTTTGTAAAACTATTTCTGAATTCCCTCCAGGTAGCTACTACGGCAGCGCTGATGCAGAACCACAACGTTACTACGTTCGTGACTGGATGGAATACAATGCGGTAAAAGGCAACACAACAAGCAAAGAAGATCTGACTAAAGCACTGGAAGATGCCGTTAAACGCCAGCTGATGACTGACGTGCCATATGGTGTGCTTCTTTCTGGTGGACTTGATTCATCTATCACTTCCGCTGTTGCTAAGAAATTCGCAGCTATGCGTGTAGAAGATGACGATAAATCAGCAGCATGGTGGCCACAGCTTCACTCTTTTGCTGTAGGCCTTGAAGGTGCTCCGGATCTTAAAGCCTCACGTGAAGTTGCGGATAAATTGGGTACTGTTCACCACGAGATGACTTACACCATTCAGGAAGGCCTGGATGCGATTCGTGATGTTATCTATCACATTGAAACCTATGATGTAACCACCATCCGTGCATCGACTCCTATGTACCTGATGGCACGTAAGATCAAGGCGATGGGCATTAAGATGGTTCTGTCTGGTGAAGGTGCTGATGAAATCTTTGGTGGTTACCTGTATTTCCACAAAGCACCAAACGACAAAGAGATGCACGAAGAGTTGGTACGTAAGCTACTTGCACTTAACATGTTTGACTGTGCTCGCGCGAACAAATCTCTTGCAGCATGGGGCGTTGAAGGCCGAGTACCATTCCTGGATAAAGAATTTATCGACGTGGCAATGCGCGTAAACCCTAAAGATAAGATGTGTGGCGCTAACGGTAAGATGGAGAAGCACATCCTGCGTGAGTGTTTTGAGCATTACCTGCCTGAGTCTATCGCATGGCGTCAAAAAGAGCAGTTCTCTGATGGTGTTGGCTATGGCTGGATTGACGCTCTGCGTGACACAGCAGAAGCGAAAGTGACAGATCAGCAACTGGAAACAGCATCTTACCGCTTCCCATACAACACGCCACAGACCAAAGAAGCGTACATGTACCGCGAGATCTTCGAAGAGCTGTTCCCGCTGCCGTCTGCGGCTGAGTGTGTACCAGGTGGTCCTTCAATCGCTTGTTCTTCTGCAAAAGCTATTGAGTGGGATGAAGCATTTAAGAACATGGCTGACCCATCAGGCCGCGCTGTACAGACCGTTCACAACGACTCTTACGAATCGCTGTAAGTTTCAAAAGAATCGATACTTTAAGGGCTACCATCTGGTAGCCCTTTCTTTTGCATGCAGTTATTTGAACGGTTTCTCTACAACTAGCTTCGCCATCATTTCGATATGAGCATCATCATCGTTCAGACAAGGGATAAAGCGATAGTCACCGCCACCAGCAGACTGATAAACTTCACGACACTCTTCTGCAATCTCTTCCAGTGTTTCAAGGCAATCAGCAGAGAAAGCAGGGCTAATGATATCCAGTGAGTTGATACCCTGCTTAGGAAGTGATTCCAGAGTCGCATCAGTATAAGGCTTCACCCACTCTTCTTTACCAAAGCGCGACTGAAAGCTCATCCCAATTTGCTTGTCTGATAACTCAAGCTCTTTAGCCAGTAACTCCGTGGTAGCCTTGCACTCTTTCGGATAATCATCACCATTGTCAGCGTATCTCTGAGGGATGCCATGATAAGAACAAAGTAGATAGTCAGCCTTGCCGTTCTCAGCCCAGTGCTTTCGAACCGATTCAGCAAGCGCTTTGATGTATAGTTCGTGATCGAAATAACTTTTTACTAGCGAGTGAGCAGGTTTACTTTCTATCTGATTGAGCGCTTTTTCAAGTGCATCTTCAACAGCTCCGGTTGTGGTTCCTGAGTATTGAGGATATAGCGGGAGAACAATTATTTGCTCGACACCTTTATCAAGTAGCTTCTGCAATCCACTTAGCATACTTGGGTTACCATAGGTCATTCCCAGCTCAACAGGAATATTCAGGCTCTCCTCAAGCTTCTCAGCCTGCCTTTTTGAATAAACCATTAAGGGTGAACCTTCGTCCATCCAGATACTTTTGTATAACTCAGCAACCTTTGGTGAACGCTTAGGCAATATGATCCCATGTAAAACAGGACACCATATCCAGCGAGTGGTATCTACAACTCTCTTATCATGCAAAAACTGGGACAAGAACCGTTTCACTGCCTGAGGAGTGGGTTCATCCGGTGTACCAAGATTTACCAGCAGGACACCTTTGTTATTCTTCTGTTCCATCTTTTATCGGCTTCCATTTTCAGTAGATACAAAAAAGCGACCCTATCGGGTCGCCTTTAATATAGCAAAACTAATCGCTGATTATGCTAGTGCTTTCTCAATATCTGCACTAACTTCAGCAACTTGCTTAGTACCATCAAATTTAAGGTACTTTGTGTTGCCAGCTTCAGCTTCTTTACCGTAGTAGTTGATTAGTGGAGCAGTCTGCTCATGGTAAACACCAAGACGAGCACGTACTGTCTCTTCTTTGTCGTCATCACGAACAACCAGGTCTTCACCTGTTACGTCGTCTTTACCTTCAACCTTAGGCGGGTTGTAAACTACGTGGTAAGTACGGCCAGAAGCAATGTGAGCACGACGACCAGCCATACGCTCAACGATTACATCATCAGCTACATCAAATTCAATAACATAATCTACATTCACACCAAGATCCTTCAGACCATCTGCCTGAGGGATAGTGCGTGGGAAACCATCTAGTAGGAAACCTTTTTCGCAATCGTCCTGTGCGATACGCTCTTTAATCAGGCCCAGTATGATGTCATCAGATACAAGCTGACCAGCATCGATTACTGCTTTAGCTTGTTTGCCCATTTCAGTACCCGCTTTGATTGCAGCACGAAGCATGTCACCCGTAGAGATCTGTGGGATGCCATATTTCTCCATGATGAAGTTAGCCTGAGTACCTTTACCAGCACCTGGAGCACCTAGAAGAATGATGCGCATGTTATATCCTCTTTTATTTTTAAATTTATACCGAAGCTCACTATCTGGCACTGGGCCGAACAAACGGTAAGTTTCGGTATAAGATTGACATTGCCAACAAAGCTATAACGTTAACTTATTGCTATTATTGGAATATTTAAAATTTACTTAAATACATTCACATTCAGGCCCGCGATTCTATCACAGAATGCGGGCCTGTTGCTTAGCATTTATATCATCTATATGGGTTTTAAGCTCTTAAACCTTAGTCAAAAGCTTGTTTACCGCACTTAGGAACTGGCTCGGGTCTTCCATAGAACCGCGCTCTGCTAGCATCGCCTGACCTAGCAGTAGCTCAACCCAACGACCAAATTCTTCCTCGTCAGCTTCATCAGCCATACGCTTAACAAGAGCATGTTCCGGGTTGATTTCGAAGATGTATTTCACTTCAGGCGCTTCCTGACCCGCAGCTTCAAGCAGCTTAGCCATTTGCGTACCCATTTCGTAGTCGTCAGTCACAACTACTGCCGGAGTTGTTGCCAGTTTAAAGGTTGTACGAACCTCTTTAACGCGCTCGCCAAGGTACTCTTTTGTACGCTCAACAACTGACTTGAACTCTTCTTCCGTCTCTTTCTGCTTCTCTTTCTCAGCTTCGTCTTCAAACTTGCTCAGATCCAGGCCAGCTTTGGTAATTGACTGAAGTTGCTTACCGTCAAACTCTGTCAGGTAGCTCATCATCCATTCGTCGATACGATCAACCATCAGGATAACTTCGATACCTTTTGCCTTGAACTGCTCAAGGTGCGGGCTATTCTTAGCCGCTGCGTAGCTGTCTGCAGTCAGGTAGTAAATCTTATCCTGCTCTTCTTTCATGCGCTCAACGTAAGACGCAAGAGAGATAGTCTGATCAGCAGAATCTTTTTCAGTAGATGCGAAACGCAACAGGCCAGCAATTTTCTCTTTATTTGAGAAATCTTCCGCCAGACCTTCTTTTATCACCTGACCAAACTCATTCCAGAATGAAAGGAACTTCTCGTCATCATTCTTCGCCATGCGTTCAAGCATAGTTAGTACTCGCTTAGTACAAGCATTACGTAGCGACTGAGTCACCTTGTTGTCCTGAAGGATTTCACGAGATACGTTCAAAGGAAGGTCGTTTGAATCTATCAGACCACGAACAAAACGCAGGTAAGTTGGCATAAACTGCTCTGCATCATCCATGATAAATACGCGCTGTACATATAGCTTCAGGCCGCTCTTATGATCACGATTCATCATATCCCAAGGTGCTTTTGACGGGATGTAAAGCAGGCTTGTGTAGTCGTTCTTACCTTCTACGCGGTTGTGGCTCCATAGAAGTGGATCGGCAAAGTCGTGAGAAACGTGCTTGTAGAACTCTTTGTATTCGTCTTCTGAGATATCAGACTTGTTACGAGTCCATAGCGCTTGAGCTTTGTTAATCTGCTCCCACTTGCCTTCGTCTTTATCGTTGCCCTCTTCGTCTTTTTCAACGGTCCAGATAGAAACAGGAATACCGATATGGTCTGAGTATTTGCTGATTACGTCACGGATGCGCCATTCAGACAGGAACTCTTCACCCTCTTCACGCATGTGAAGAATGATGTCTGTACCACGAGATTCTTTGGTGATGTCTTCGATGGTGTATTCACCTTCACCGCTTGAGTGCCACTGAACACCTTTATCCGCATCAAGACCTGCTGCACGAGTTCGCACTGTTACAGAATCAGCGACAATAAATGCAGAGTAGAAACCAACACCAAACTGACCGATTAGCTGAGAGTCTTTGCTCTGGTCTTCCGACAGTTTTGAGAAAAATTCAGCTGTACCTGATTTCGCGATTTTACCCAGATGCTCGATCACATCATCACGGCTCATACCGATACCGTTATCGGATACTGTCAGAGTTTTAGCCTCTGCATTAAACGTCAGTTTTACACCTAGATCGGCATCACCCTGATACAAATCTGGCTGTGACAACGCCTGGAAGCGAAGCTTGTCAGAAGCATCGGATGCGTTTGAGATCAGTTCACGCAGGAAAATCTCTTTATTGGAATACAATGAGTGGATCATTAGGTGAAGTAACTGTTTTACTTCGGTTTGAAAGCCTAATGTTTCTTTGTTATGAGTTGCTGTCTCAGTCATTTTAGCTCCATGAATTCTGCTTTTTATGACGGTTAAAATATCTAAATGGATATAATTCTCACCATTTTGAACAGTATTCAGTTGTATACTGCACGTATGGATAGTAAACTACGCCCACGTTGTGTAAATTCCCTGTAAATAAACATAAAATGGATTCATTTTTTTTATCAATCCATTATCCTTTCGGCAAATATCTCAAATAAGGTAAAGCCGGCTAAATCATTAGTTGAGTTCATTTACTAAGTTGCACACTGTTATAGGTATATAGGGTTAAAAAAGAAGATTTCAATGAATCAGTTCGGTACTAAGTACATACTTGCACAAAGATTTGTTTTTGATCCCAACAATAACTCTCTGACTGACCAAACAAACGACAATGAAATTATTCGTTTAGGCAGCAATGAGAGTAGGATCCTATTGATGCTATCTGAAAGACCAAATCAGATTATTAGCAGAGATCAGCTGCACGAGTTCGTATGGCGCGATCAAGGCTTTCAGGTAGATGACTCTAGCCTTACTCAGGCTATTTCCACGTTGAGAAAAATGTTGGGTGATTCGACCAAATCCCCTGCATTCGTCAAAACCGTACCTAAACGTGGATACCAGTTTATCGCCAGCGTTGCTCAGACAGAACAAACTGAAGAGGCAAGCACAGAAGACGAAGGTGAGCAGATCGTTTCTGAGGTGCTTTCTGCACAGCCAACGATTCAAAGTGCAGGTACACTTGCGATTGAGGAGCCTACAACCAAATACAGTAGTGCTGAGAAAGAACAAACCAACCTGATTGCGAAGCTAGCCCTCATGGCTGCAGTAATTCTGCCGTTGCTCGTATACCTGACTATGGATCCTGCTAAGTCGCGATTCAAGCTACTGGATACGGTAGAAGAGATCCCTTTGATGACCACTGAAGGTCATCCGCCGCTAGATGCGTGGCAAGCTCAAATCAAGCAGTGCGCAACGGTTTATATAAAAAATCATAAAGGCGAGCAAAAACCTGAAGAGATCATTGTTACTGCTGGCCCTCGTAACAACATCATGTTAAATGCTGTGCATTCGGAAGCATACTCCAGTGAGAACGTCACAATTCAACTGGTAGCAAGTCAGCAAGACCTTGAAAAGTTATGCAATTAATCAGGAGAGCTAAGATGAAACAGAAAATAGCGTTAACTATTCTGGCTCTGTCCTGTGTCTTTAGTGCATGGCTATATTGGGGTTCAGATGTAAAAGTAGAGCAAGTGCTTACCTCTCGGGAATGGCAATCGACGATGGTGACTTACCTTTCTGAAAATATTCAGGAACAGGCCGGAGAGCGCGTTGGTCCACTATCCAAGATCTCGGTAAACAGCAACGTGAAGTATCTGCCAAATGGCAACTATATTCGCGTATCTTATGTTGAGATGTTTGATGGAGAGTTAGCTTTATCTAACTCACTGACCATTTCCGAATCTGGCACATGGGAACTGTCCGATGATTATTTATTGGTAAGCCCAGCTGAGTTCAAAGATATGTCGGCACCAAATGAAAGCGTATTTACAGAGAAGCAAATGGAAACGTTCAAGCAGTTGTTTATGGCGGACGCAGAACAAAGCAGAAGAGTAGATATCGTAAACAGCCGTGCAATACTATTAACCAGTTTAAATCACGGCTCTCGTATTCTGTCTTCAAACTGATTGAAAGACTAAATGAAAAAGCCTCTGCTTGTTCTCAAGCAGAGGCTTTTTTAATGAACTTAAGCAATCTAAATAGACACTTCTCGAAGGACTTCGCCAGAGAAGGTCACAACCTTCAACTTACCTTGCTCAAACAACCCATAACTTCTTTCAAATCCACCTTTCGGAAAAGTCACTGAGCCGGGATTATAGATAAACTGATCACCATCTTTTTCTGCAACAGGCAAATGAGTATGACCATGGGCAATAACATCACCCTCTCTCAGACTAGGTCGATGGCTACTATTGTAGATGTGCCCATGCGTCAAAAAAATCCGCTGTCCCCCTTCTAATAAGATCCAGCTAGAATCCATCAACATAGGGAATTCAAGCAGCATCTGATCAACTTCACTATCGCAGTTACCCCTAACAGCGATGATTTGATCTCTATACTCATTAAGTAGCTCGGCGACCTGTGCAGGTTGATAGCCTTCAGGTACTGGGTTTCGGGGGCCGTGGTTTAAAATGTCGCCGAGAAGGACAAGGTGCTCAGCACCCGACTGATTATATTTGTTGATCGTTTCCTGAGTTGTAGGTAAACAGCCGTGCAAGTCAGACGCAAAAAAGAGTTTCACGCGAAATTCCTATTTCTAATTGAAGCCTGACTTGCATTTTACCCGGAAAAACTCATGATTCCGAATCGAAGAGTTAGCTTTCTAATGCCATTCCATTTACAACAATGTTGTTGTAACTCACCATGCCAATGACTTTGCCATTTTCAATAACCGGAGCACGGCTAACACCAAAACGTTCGAATAAACGCGCACAGTATTTGACGTTCATATCCGGAGAAACAGAAAGGGCTGGCTTCGTCATAATTTCGTAGATGTTGGTTCTCTCTGGTGACTTATTCTGTGCCAACACCTTTTTCGCGATGTCGTTCATAAGCACAATACCAAACTCATCATCGGCATTGCGCTTGTCGACAATCAGAGCCTTTACAACATGTTGCCGTGCTAATCGAATCCCTTCTTGTACTGTTGTCAGCCCGTCCACCATTACATATGTGTTTGCCATTACATCCCGAATCCGAATGACTTCGTGTTTCATAGCTCGTCCTCTACCACTTTTGTTAATGTTTCGACCTGATGCGCAACACCCACTGCATCTTCGATATCGATCTGAATTGCTATTCCCTGACCAGAAGCAGAGTCAAACTCCCCTACCTGATTGATTTTTTCTAGGATATGCCTCGACAAATGCTCTTCTACCACGAACAAAAGAACGTCTTTCTGGACCTCAAGCGTTAGCCCAAAAAACGTTCGCTTCTGCTTAAGACCTTCGCCCCGGGCATTATTAATGACCGTCGCACCTGTCGCGCCAGCTTGCCTGGCAGCATCCATAACCGCGTCTGTTTTTGCATCCTCAACAAAGGCCAGGATTAGTTTAAAGCGCATTCTCACTCTCCTTTGAGGTTGAATTTTTATTGAGCCATTGGGTTATCTGGGCGTATGCCATTACCGATATAATTGGGAACAGGCTGGCAAACGCGATAAGTCCAAAACCGTCTATCACAGGGTTTCTTCCAGGAACCGTTGATGCCAAACCTAACCCCAAAGCAGTCACCAGTGGAACCGTCACGGTTGATGTCGTGACACCACCTGAGTCGTACGCCAGCGGGATGATCAGTTTTGGCGCAAAGTAGGTCTGAATCACCACAACGATGTAACCCACAATGATGTAATAGTGAATCGGGTCACCCACAACAATGCGATAGCTACCAAGCGATATACCAACTGCAACACCCAGTGCTACCGCTATTCGTAGACCATTTACACTTATTGCACCACCCGATACCTGATTCGCTTTAATAGCAACCGCAATAAGCGAAGGTTCGGCGATAGTGGTACTAAAACCAATGGCAAACGCAAAAATGTAGACCCAATAGTAATCAATCCAGCTTAGAGATTCTGTGAGACTGTCTTTAAACTGATATAGAAACTCAGGTGCGGTCAGCTGTGATGCCATCGTTTCCCCTAGCGGGAATAACGCCATCTCAAGACCAAGTAAGAACAGTGACAAACCCAAGATTACATAGAAAAAGCCGAGTAAAACCCTGGTTAAATTCGCGACAGGCTTTTTTAGAACGGCTATTTGAAAACCGAAAATAATCGTCGCAATAGGAAGCACATCTCGAACGGTCGCCAGAAAGGTATCAAGAAGATGAGTAAAACTAATCATGCCAGCACCATCCCATAAACCATAACGAACATCATTGGCAACAGTGAGGCAAATGCAATTAACCCGAACCCATCAATCATCGGATTACGCCCTTTGATAGCCGACGCTAATCCTACCCCCAATGCTGTTACCAAGGGGACGGTTATGGTTGAGGTTGTTACCCCTCCTGAATCGTATGCAATACCGATAATTGTCTGAGGTGCAAACCAGGTAAGGATAACAACACCGATATAGCCAGAAATAATCATCACATGGATAGGCCACCCTTTCAGGATTCGTATTACCCCCAATACAATAGCAATACCCACGGAGAGAGCGACGGTTACCCTCAATCCATTCGCATAATCATCCATTTCTGCTTCGGTGTGAGGAATTAATCCGCCCTCTGCGGCCACTTCCGCCGCTTCTGCTGCCACAGCTGTTAACGCTGGCTCTGCGATTGTCGTACCGAAACCAAGACAGAATGCAAACAAGATCAGCCAAAACACACTACCTTTGCGGGCAAAGGCTTGCGCCATTGACTCACCAATAGGGAATAACCCCATTTCCAAGCCGAAGATAAAAAATGTCAGACCTAATACAACCAGCAGGAGACCGAAAAGAATAGAAAGAATGTTAGGAAGAGGTTCCTGAAGTACGACAAGCTGAAAAAAACCAATCACAAAGACGATCGGTAAGAGATCTCTTAAACTACCAAGCATTGCTTTAAATAAAGCGACTAATGCTCCCATTCACTCCCTCCCTCTGTTTCAGCGTATCCTTCGCCTATTAAGCTCATGTATTCACATCATTTATGGTGGCAAATATCATCCGGTAAGTTTGTGATTAACCTTACGCGCTGTAATATTTGCTTAAGCTTTTTTACAATAATGAGACATTTAACCCCGTTCAATTAACAAATAGTCTTAGTAAAAGGCCTGTTAAATGAAATTTGTCTTGCAACTGATCCTAGGGCTTAGACTTAGGTATATACTTATATCGACATGGAAAGTGGAGGTAACATGCAGATATTAATAACGGGAGGCACAGGGTTTATCGGTTCAGAGCTGATCAAACACCTGATAACACATAAAATATTTCTCCTAACCCGTAACCCTCAACAAGCCCAAAAAACTCTGCATTTCGCTGACAACGGCAATATACAGTACATATCCTCTCTTAATGAACTGCACGATCTGAACGGCTTTGACGCAGTAATAAATCTGGCCGGAGAACCCATCGCTGGCAAACGCTGGACAGAGAGTCAAAAAAAGAAAATCTGTGATAGCCGATGGAAGATTACAGAAAGACTGGTAGAGCTATTCCACGCTAGTACCGAGCCACCAGCAACCTTTATTAGTGGTTCAGCAGTTGGAATTTATGGTGATCAACAAGAGCACCCCTTTGACGAAAGTCTGCATACTCATCAGGAAGGTTTCACACATCATACCTGCGTAAAGTGGGAGTCGATTGCAAAAAAAGCAGAGCATACCGACACAAGGGTTTGCTTACTTCGAACTGGGATTGTATTAGGCAATAAAGGTGCACTAAAAATGATGCTACCCGCTTTTAAGTTTGGCGCAGGCAGCATTTTAGGATCGGGTAAGCAATATATGCCCTGGATACATATTCAAGACATGGTTCGGGGAATCATTTACCTTCTGGAAACACCCTATGCAAAAGGGGAGTTCAACTTCTGTGCCCCTCACCCTGTAAGCAACTACGTTTTCAGTAAAACCCTTGGTAAGGTTCTGAAGAGACCCGTTTTCATCTATACACCTAAATGGTTCTTTAACCTCGCTATGGGTGAAGCAAGCTGCCTTCTTTTTGACAGCATCCGAGCTAAACCAAAACATCTGACCGAACTGGGTTTTAACTTTACATACTCACGACTAGAGCCCGCTCTTAAAAACATAATGGAACACAACTAGAATGAAGAAATATGTTCTTATTACCGGTTGTTCAACCGGTATTGGGTACACTTGCGCTCACGCTTTAAAAAAACAAGGATACGAAGTCATCGCCTCTTGCAGAAATTTAGAGGATGTAGAAAGACTAAAAAATGAAGGGTTAACCTGTATTCAGTTGGACTTGGCTTGTTCAGAAAGCATTAGCCAAGCAACAAACGAAGCCGTTCACATCTCTCATGGAAACATTTATGCGCTATTTAACAATGGCGCCTATGGCCAAACCGGAGCGTTAGAAGATTTACCTGTTCAGGCACTTAAAGAACAGTTTGAATCCAACTTTTTTGGGTGGCATCAGTTGGTTTGCGAAATACTGCCGCACATGAGAAAGCAAGGTTTTGGACGTATTATCCAAAATAGCTCGGTTTTGGGTTTTGCCGCGATGAAATACCGAGGAGCATACAACGCCTCAAAGTTTGCCTTGGAAGGTTGGACAGATACACTCAGACTTGAACTTCATGAAACTGAGATCAAGGTGAGTTTGATAGAGCCAGGACCTATCGAAAGCCAGTTTCGGGCCAACGCTTTGACAAAGTTCCAACAATGGATCGATGTTGAATCGAGTGCACACAGAGAAGAGTATGAATTACAACTAAAAAGGCTGGGGAATGAAAAGTCAGGAAACCGCTTTGTGCTTCCGTCAGAGGCAATCATCAGCCCGCTGATTCATGCCCTCGAATCGAAGAAACCTAAGTTGAGGTACCGGGTAACCACACCCACAAAAGTGTTCTCAGTTTTGAAAAGAGTGCTTCCAGAGCGCTGGTTAGATTCAATTTTACGCAAAGCAGCCTGACCCGGTGAAGGTTTTTCTAATTATTGTGTGTATTGTAATCAAACGATCATATTCATCTATTAGTATGCCGTCGTTGCTATCCCCCAACAGTCTCAAGAAGGTCGATACTACCGAGCTCACTTGAGGAAATGCGTAACTCGGAAAGTAAGATGACATTAAACCAACTGAACTGGATTGGTGTATGTGTTGCGCTTATATTTTTAGTGTGGCTATAACACCAACATAAAATGCTCCTTTATTCGGAGCATTTTTTGTTTCTACTTGATTATTTCCTCATTCGTCCTTATTTAGTAAGAGAACCGAATTTTATAAGGAAAATCAAATGCAGCCTGAGTTCATCGTTGAGTTAAATGAACAAAACTTCCGTCCAGTGCTGGAAAGCTCTATGGAAAAGCCCGTCCTGATTCACTTTTGGGCTCCAGCGGTTCCTGAAAGCTCAGATGTTATCCCTCAACTTCAGACACTCGCTCAACAATATGCGGGAGCATTTACCCTGGCATTGCTCAACTGCGAACAAGAGCAGATGATTGCCGGTCAGTTTGGTGTTCAGGCACTACCAACAATTGCACTATTTTCCAATGGTCAGCCGGTAGACGGATTAGGCGGACCTCAAACTGTTGAAGCTATTACTGAAATGTTGACCAAACATCTCCCTAGCCAGGATGAGTTAACATTCAATGCAGCGCACACAAAACTAAAAGAGGGTTTCCACGCTGAGGCTCTAGCTCTTTTAGAAGGCATATCAGAAGAGTTCTCTAATAAGGCGGAAGTGAAACTGATTAAAGCTGACTGCTTACTTGAAACTCAGCAGTTTGAAGCAGCTAAACTACTTCTGGATAACATCCCGCTCGAATATCAAGACAACTACTATAAGGGATTGGTAGCCAAACTAGAGCTTCACGAGCAAGCAAAAGACAGCCCGGAAATTCAGGCTTTAGAAGCAAAACTTAACGCTGAGCCAGAGAATGCAGAAGTGGCAAGTGAACTGGCACTGCAATATCACCAGACAGGCAGAAGCGAAGAAGCGCTTGAGCTGCTTTGGGGCTATCTGCGCAAAGACTTAAATGCGCTGGATGGGGAACTCAAAAAGTCGTTTATGGATATACTAACCGCACTTGGTCAGGGTAATCCAATAGCAGGAAAATATCGCCGACAGCTATATTCACTGCTCTACTAGCCCGTTAGTATTCAGTATACAAAATGATACGCAGCTCCAATTAAATTCTAATTGGCGCTGCTTTTTTTTGCCTGTTCTCAGGAACTGATCAACAATCCTTATGTCCTAACTATAATATATTTCAATAAGTTGAAGGAACGTCTTATGGCTATTGATACACTGATTACGATTGGTATTTTTATCTTTGTTGCCGTTGCATTTATTGCAGCTGGTGTCAAAACAGTCCCTCAAGGAAACAACTGGACCGTCGAAAGATTTGGTCGTTACACACAAACACTGAAACCCGGCCTGAACCTGATTATTCCATTTATCGATCGCATCGGTTCCAGAATCAATATGATGGAACGTGTTCTGGACATTCCGGCACAAGAAGTCATTTCAAAAGATAACGCTAACGTTGTCATCGATGCAGTGTGTTTTGTCCAGGTCGTTGATGCTTCTAAAGCCGCGTATGAAGTTAACGACTTAGAACATGCCATTCGCAACCTGACACTCACTAACATTCGTACGGTATTGGGCTCGATGGAACTGGACGAAATGCTCAGCCAGCGTGACATGATCAATACAAAACTGCTGTCTATCGTAGATGAAGCTACAAACCCTTGGGGCGTGAAGGTCACTCGTATAGAAATTAAAGACGTACAACCACCTTCAGATCTAACTGCAGCGATGAACGCCCAGATGAAAGCCGAACGAAACAAACGTGCTGAAGTGTTAGAGGCTGAAGGTGTGCGACAAGCCGAAATCCTTAGAGCTGAAGGTCAAAAGCAATCTGAAATTCTTAAAGCCGAAGGTGAAAAGCAATCTGCTATTCTGCAGGCAGAAGCAAGGGAACGTCAGGCTGAAGCAGAAGCCAAAGCAACAGAAATGGTTTCAAATGCTATCGCCAAAGGTGATATGCAAGCAGTGAATTACTTTATCGCCCAAGGATATACTGATGCATTAAAATCTATCGGGCAGGCAGAAAACGGTAAGATTATTATGCTACCGCTTGATGCTGCTGGACTGATGGGTTCAGTTGCCGGTATCGCAGAGATGTTCAAAGACCAGACATCAGATAAAAAGCAGGGATAAGTTTTGATTGAACTATTAGAACAAGTTAACCATTGGCATTGGCTTGCCTTTGGGTTGCTACTCCTTTCAGGCGAACTACTTGGTACTGCTGGTTACTTTTTGTGGTTAGGTATATCTGCAATTGTCGTCGGTTTAATCCTTACTGTTATCCCGCTAGGCTGGCAACTTCAGTGGGTCAGTTTTGCGTGCTTCTCTTTGTTTACAACTTGGTTGTGGTGGCGTTACCAGCATAAGAAAGATACCAATGCTGAGAAAAACAGCCTGCTAAACCAAAGGGAAAAACAGATGATAGGTAAAACTACCCGAGTTGATGAAGATGTTCTCAGAGGCAACTGCCGTGTTCGCATTGGTGATACGACCTGGTCGGCCAAGTGTCATGTCGATATACCAGCGGGAACCTTAGTCAAAGTCGTTGATGTAGACGGGATAGTGTTAACAATCGAGCCAGAAGATTAACCCAAGAAATTTATTAAAACACAACTGACAATCCACTCATTACAATTACTTATCTTGTAGCAAGGTTACATTCATTCAGAAAAACATAGCTGCAAGATAAGTGTCATGTTTTTGCTTTCTCATTACACCAGTCCAGTAAACATAACATTATTGCTGTTCTTAGAGCAGATCCCCCTTGTTACGCTTTCTATCAGTTTAGAGCAACACATTGCTTGAACCCCTTCACATTAGAACGCATACGAAAGAGAATTTTTAGGTCATACATACGCAATATTTTTACATCCGTATAGGCTTAAATAAAAACGACAAGAGGGACTAACCTGTGAACCTAACCGTAATCAGCCGAACCATTTTGGGTTTCTCGGTGGTAGTTGTACTTATGACACTACTAGCGGTTGCCAGTTTTTTTGCTCAACGGCAGGCATCCAGTGCCTACGAAGAAACAGCAGAGGTGCTGGTACCTATAGTACAAAACAGTTATCAACTTGCGATTTTTGCACAAAATGCCAACAAAGCTGTATCCCAACACGCCAGTGCAATCACGCTTAATCAGCGAAACCAACTGGAGAACGAGTTCAATTCTTCGGTCAGCCAATATCGCGAGTATAGAGATCGGTTAAAAATATCGCTAAAAGATCAGGGGCAATCAGCGAGGTTGCTGGACAATGCCGATGCTACGCTCGAATCTGCAATCGCTCTGGGACAAAAACAAATTGCAGCAAGGAATGATCTGATAAAAACAAAAGATATATCCCGCTCAGAAATTCAAAACTATACGGCGAGATGGATTACGTTCGCAGATGAAAGAGATGCAGCGGTACTGCTGGCTAGCAACCTGGGGTTAGTAGAAAACTTTGCGGTTTCCATCATCGCTGACAGCCTGACTTTGGCACAAACCACACTCGGTGGGGTGAACAATATTGAGAACCTACAGCTGTTAAGCAATATCAGAGAAAGGTTATCCAAAGACAGTGAAAAAACGATAGAACGAATTAAAAAACTGGAGTCAATGGCACCAGCTTCCGCTGAAAAGCTGAAACCTTTTTCTGACTTCCTTAACTTCTCTGTTGAATCTGAAAATGGCTACCTTTCGTTACAGGTAAGATTGGTAGAGCTCAACGAACAGATAAGCCAAAACTTGTCGGAGATGGGTAATCTTATCAACAGTGGAGCAAACCAGCTAAGTGAACTGTCCGGCTCTATAGATGCGTTAGTTAAACAAACAAACGAGCAAGTGGAGCAGTCTTCCGCACAAACGCTAACTATGACTGCAAGTCTCTTCTTAATAGCCATAGCAGTAAGTGTTGTTATCGTACTGACTCAGATACGTAGCATTAAAAAACCACTCAAAAACATTACTGTTGCATTGAAAGAGATGAGTGAAGGCGACTTAAACCAAAATATTGATCTGGTAAGTAAAGATGAGTTTGGTCAAATAGGAGAAGGTATCAACGACCTAGCGAAGAAACTCGGTGGTCTGCTGGCCAAAATCAAGCAAAGCTCATCAACTCTGGCTCAGTCGACAGAAGGAGCAAGAAACGCGACACAGCAATCTGAACGTATGCTTCAGGAACAAAAAGTTCAGACTGACTCCGTTGCGACAGCAGTAACAGAAATGGAATCTGCAGCGTCAGAAGTTGCTCGCAACGCAGACTCTTCTCTTGGGGAGATTCTGACCATAAAAGACCTCGCATCAACGGGTCAGTCACAGATGGACAAGTCGATAGATTCAATTCAGGCTCTCGATCAGGATATCAGTGAAGCTGCGGCAACGATCGAACAAATGAAAGTCGAGTCTGAAAACATTGAAAGCATCTTGGGAGTGATTACTGGTATCGCAGAACAAACCAACTTGTTAGCTCTGAACGCAGCCATCGAAGCCGCACGTGCTGGTGATCAGGGACGTGGATTTGCAGTCGTAGCAGATGAAGTTCGAAATCTAGCAAGCAAAACTCAAAGCTCTACCGAAGAAATATATCGAATGATCGAGTCCTTGCAAAAAATCACTGCCAGCTCTGTCGAGATCATGAAGAAAAACAGCCAAACCGCTAATGATGTCGTCAGTAATTCAAATGAAGCCGCTCAGTCTCTGGCGACTATATCCGGTGCTATCGAGTCTATGACTCACCTCAGTGAACAAATTGCGTCTGCCGCACAGGAGCAATCGCACGTTTCCAGAGAGATAACTCAAAGTATTGTCTCCATCTCAGATTCAGCGGAAGAAGTTCATCAGCTTTCAAGAGGTAACAGCAATACATTTGATGAGCTAATGGCACTTTCCGAAGAACAAGCCACGATGACCAAACAGTTCAAGATGTAGAGGGTTGAATTTAATGAAAAAGTTATTACTGGTATTAAGTTTGGCTTCTGCTGGATTGGCACAAGCAAGTTCAACAGTGGAAGTATTGCACGGCTGGTCATCTGGGGGCGAAGCCGCAGCTGTCGAAGTGTTAAAAAAGAACCTTAAAGAGGAAGGGGTTGAGTGGCAAGATCTTAAAGTTGCTGGGGCCGCTGGTGCTAATGCTCAAAACTACCTACGCGTACGCGCTGCATTTGGCAATCCTCCTACTGCAGTGCAAATGGGAGGCACCACACTCTACGCCTGGGGTGAAGAAGGTGTAATGGCGAACCTGAATAATGTTGCTCAAGCCGGTAACTGGGACTCCAAGGTACCACCAGCATTGCAGCAATTTTCCAAACACGAAGGACAATGGATTGCATCGCCTGTAGGTATTCACAGAACCAATTGGGTTTGGGCAAACAAGCGTATTTTTGATGAACTTGGCCTGGATATTCCGACTACTTTTGATGAGCTAATCAAAGCGGCTCGAACCATCGATGAGTATGGTTACATTGCGTTTGCCGGAGGTGGGCAAACCTGGCAAGAAGTCACGATATTTGACAGTGCGGCACTGAGTGCTGGCGGTGTAGACTTCTACCGTAAAGCCTTTCAAGACCTAGACTACAACACGTTAAAGAGCGCGAAAATGGCGCAAGCCTTTGAACAGCTCCGCGAAATTCGTTCTCTTGTAGATAGTGGTTATCCAGGTCGTGACTGGAACAAGGCAACCGAGATGGTCATCCAAGGCAATGCTGCGATGCAAATCATGGGAGACTGGGCAAAAGGTGAGTTTATCAATAACGGTAAAGTACCTGATCAAGACTTCCTCTGTTTCCAATATCCTGGTACCGAAGGCAGCTTTATTTTTAACTCAGACCAGTTTGGTATGTTTAACGTAGCACAAGAGAAGCAACAAGCTCAGTATGCCATGGCTAAAGCTATCATGGACCCTGGCTTTCAGGCTAAGTTCAATCAGGTCAAGGGATCGGTACCCCCAAATATGGAGGTGAGCGATGCCAACTTCGATGCTTGCGCCAAGAAGTCGATGGCCGACCTAAAAGCCGCAGTAAAAGAAGATCGAATGGTAGGCAGTATCGCTCATAACCATATGGTACCCGCTGAAGTTCAGAAAGCGATTTATATGGTTGTTGGAGAGTTTATGAACTCAGATATGACGGCCGATCAAGCCGCACAGCTAATGGCAGATAGTGTTGAGTTCTTAAAGTAGGTTCAAAGTTATAAATGGAATAAGAGGAAACTGGTTGTTCAGCTTCCTCCTTTTAGATCATCGATGATAGGGCAGTTAGATTCAGAGTTCCCCGGGCATTCAGAAATCCATTTTTCAAGCTGAGATTTTATCTGGTGTAACTCAGCCAGCTTTACGTTTACTTCGGCAAGTTTATGTTGTGCTTTTTGCTTCACTTCAGCGCTTGTTCGTTCACTATCTTTAGCGAGTTCAACCAGAGCTTTACATTCGTCCAGCGAAAAACCGGCACGCTTTGCTCTGCCAACAATCATCAACTCATCGATATGTTGTTGATTGTAATTCCGATAACCATTTTCTGAACGCAAAGGCGCACTGATTATGCCTTTGCTTTCGTACAAACGGATCGATTTAGCGGACAAACTGGTGATTTTCGCGATCTGACTGATATTCATAGTTAACTTTAAACTTGATGCCATTTCCGTCTATTGTACTACCAACCAGGACAAAATTTGTTTTCTTTCCTCAACGGATGCTTTTTCAAACCAATACACCATCATCTCTTCTTCTTTGCTCTGAGTAGAAAATGGTTCTACAACCTCAATCCGGTTATCAAATGCCCACTGAGTAAATCTTGATTGACTCTCAGCAGAGGATTCCTGATACCAGTATTCAACCATTTCTACTGGTTTGGATATTTTTGCTTCTTTTGCTTTTTGAACTGAAACCTTCTGATTGAAATAGCTCGTTACAGCATCTATGTAACCTTTGGGAATGTTGAAACTAAACACAGAGTCTTTACTTGCACTTTCCAACTCAAATGTCAGCCCACTGTGATCAACATTGTTTAGAATTTCATTCTCAACGGGAATAGACAGATAGTACTTGCTGGTACAGTGTTCTGAACAAGTTTCTGATGCGGGAGCATAGGTGTTAACCTCAACTAACTCACCCTGGTATCTCACGGTTTTATACTCTGAATAAGACTTGAACGTCGTGATGTCTAACTTGATATGTGAGCTTGGTGCTTTGAAATCACTTTCAGAGTAACTCCCGATAAGAGTGAGCTTCGAATCAACAAGGTTCGAGCCTTTGATTGTTGTTGATTCAGGAGACAACGTCTTAGCAACGACTTGTTTATATTTGCCTTTGGAGTTAACGGCAGCAATAGCATCATCAAAATTACTGCTCGAATCCAGAGTGGAACACCCTGTAATGAATAGTGCAGAAACAATAGCCAGAACTCGAAGCATAAGCGAAAAACCTCATAGAGATAAAATAAGAAAGACGCTGGCACCTTACCAGCGTCAAATACAAGGCAGAGTGTTAAAAATTGTTTAGAAACCGTACTCTATACCTACACGTACAAACATTTTGTCATCATCTTTACCCGCTGTACCGTCATTGTACGCGTTGTGGGAACCTACACGTAAGTAAGGTACAAAACCGTTGTGTACATACATCAACTGACCAGAAATGATTGATTCATCATCGTTCTGCTTAACGCCTTTCACTTCTGACTCTTCGTTAAACGCGTAGCCTAGTTTGAAGCCCCAAGGACCATTCCAGTACTGACCGATTAATGAGTACTGTCCTTGCTCTGCTTCTTGACCAGCAGCACGCTTGAACTCACCTTTGTTATACTTATACGCACCAGCTAAACCAAAACCTCCAGGCAAAGGAAGTTCAAAACCTGCGATATAAGCCGTTGAATCAATATCAGAACCATCGTGTTTAGAGTTAGACTCAAAACCACCATGTAACGTAACAACATCTGCAACGTTATAGTGTAGAGAGCCACCGAAATGATTAGAGCCATCTGTGCCAGTATCACCTCGGCCTGTAGAAAGACTGAATGTCAGGCCACCAAATGCAGGAGAATCATAGCGAGCAATGTCGCCTTTACGATCATAATGAGCTTTAACGTCGCCACCCCAGTCAAACACTCGACCTAAACCAGGGTTTGAATATGGCCAGTCAACGATTTCATATAGCGGTGTCAGCATACGACCAAAACGTACTTTACCCCAGTCACCGCCAAGACCAATGAAGGTATCACGAGCACCTAGCTTTCCGTTTGTACCGTCGTCACCAACATAACCAGATTCGATTTGCATAAATACGTTTACGTTATCGAACATGTCTTTGTTTGCACGAAAGCCAATTCTCGACTCGTTTTCATAATCATATCCAGTGCTATCTTCCTGATAAAAAGCAGAAATTGCTGCAACACCGTATACTTCTACATCAAAATCTGAGTTGACACCTACCTGCTTTGCAAAAGCCCCGGTTGACGCCATCGCCACTGCTGCACCAATTAAGGTGCGCTGAAACATTTTTTCCATGGAAAACTCCTAAAAAATTACATAGCTGTTTTTAGCGTTATCTCTCTTTAGTTGGCCGCCGTAGAGAGAAAACTATTTTTAATACCACCGATAATAACCTTCAAAAAATTTAGCATTACCGGACGCTGGTATGTAATAAAGACTAAATTCGCGATATAAAATATCCAATAAAAAAATGTCTTTCTTTTATAAAAACTTGAAGAGCAGCAAAGTTTTTACAGAACAGAGATCTAAATCACATTCACTTATAAAATATTGCAATTACTTAACATAAATCCCACTAATTTATACTTTATGCATTGTTTTATATGGGTTATTTAGATCTAAAGAAAATGTAACTGGCAAGAAAAGTTATACTTATATAACAAATTTGAGATGATTCGCAGTTTTACAAACCACCATTTTTTACAGAAATAAAAAAAGCACTCTAAAAAAAGAGTGCTTTTTTGGAATAAATATCTAAATTAATTAACGGAGATAATTAAGTCTACCAATGCTTGTTCGTCTCGCACTTCGATACCTAAATCTTGAGCTTTTGCGAGTTTTGAGCCTGCAGCTTCACCAGCAAACAGAATGTCTGTTTTTTTAGACACGCTACCCGTTACCTTTGCGCCAAGTGCTTGTAGCGCTGCTTTGGCATCACTTCGCCTTAGCTGAGACAAAGAGCCCGTTAATACGACCGTCTTACCAGCCAAAGGCTGAGGCGTTTCTTCGGGTACTTCCTCTAAGTCGGCCCAACTTACTCCCTGATCAATAAGGTCCTGAACAACATGCTGGTTCTTTTCCTGATGAAAGAAATGTACGACGTGACTTGCTACAATCTCACCCACATCTTGAACTTTAACCAGCTGTTCCAGGTTGGCGGATTTGATGTTATCCAGCGTTTTGAAATGCTGAGCAAGGTTAGCAGCGGTTGCCTCCCCTACTTCACGAATCCCAAGAGAATATAAGAAGCGTGGTAACGTGGTTTGTTTGGACTTCTGTAATGCATCCACAACATTTTGTGCAGATTTAGGTCCCATACGTTCAAGCGCAGTTAACACACCCGGAGAAAGCTTGAACAGATCCGCTGGCGTTTCAACCATCTCTTTGTCGACTAGCTGCTCAATAACTTTGACACCTAACCCGTCCACATCCAATGCTTTACGCGATACAAAGTGTTTTAGTGCTTCTTTTCGCTGAGCCTGACATACCAGACCACCGGAGCAACGGGTAACCGCTTCACCTTCTACTCGTTCAACTTCAGATTCACAAACTGGGCATGCTGTAGGGAAAATAATCTCTTTTGCAGCTTCAGTACGACGGTCTAAAACTACTCCGGTAATTTGTGGGATCACGTCACCAGCACGCCTGATCACTACCGTATCACCGATTTTTACTCCTAATCGCTCAATTTCATCTGCATTATGCAAGGTAGCATTGCTAACAGTCACCCCACCGACAAAAACAGGCTCAAGCTTAGCAACAGGTGTTATTGCACCGGTTCTACCAACCTGAAACTCAACATCATTAAGCACTGTAATTTCTTCCTGCGCCGGGAACTTGTATGCAATCGCCCAGCGAGGAGCTCGTGCAACAAACCCAAGCGCTTCCTGAATCTCAATATCGTCAACTTTGATAACAACCCCATCGATTTCGTAGGCCAAGTCATCGCGACGATTTAAAATATCCTGGTAGTACGCCTTCACATCAGTTAAAGAATCGACTCTCTTGGTTTCAGGGCACATTGGTAAACCCCAACGCTTGAGCTGCAAGAACCTGTTGTAATGGCTTTCTGGCAGTTCTGCACCTTCAACAACACCGACACTATATGCGTAAAAGCTCAACGGACGAGAAGCGGTGATTCTTGAGTCAAGCTGTCGCAAACTTCCCGCAGCGGCATTTCGTGGGTTAGCAAATACTTTTTGTCCTGCCTTGCGAGCATTATCGTTCAACTTGTCGAATCCAGCTTTAGGCATAAATACTTCACCACGTACCTCAATACGTTGTGGCCAGTCATCACCCTGAAGTTTTAAGGGAATAGCTTTAATCGTGCGGACATTTTCAGTGATATTCTCACCAGTAGAGCCATCACCACGTGTCGCTGCCTGGACAAGTGTACCATTCTCATACAGTAAACTTACCGCCAAACCATCTAGCTTAGGTTCGCAACAATATTGGGATATTTGACTGCCAATTAGACGATCTTGTGCTCTTTTCTGAAATGCTTCCAGCTCTTCATCACTAAATGCATTGTCCAGTGATAGCATCGGAATTTCATGAGCAACCTGAGTAAAGCCCTCTAGTGGTGCACCACCAACCCTTTGGCTCGGGGAGTCTATCGTTACCAGCTCAGGATGCTCTGCTTCAAGTTCTAAAAGCTCACGCATCAGGCGATCATACTCAGCATCAGGAATTTCCGGATTATCTTCTACGTAGTACTTTACTCCATGGTAATGAATGGACTCACGGAGTTGACTGATTTTCTCTTTAGCAGTTATAGACATATCGATACACTTTTATTCTGGATTCAGCTGTAGCCTAAGTATGTAGGACTAGTGACAGCTATATAAATACTAATTAGCAAAAACTTCAAGGGCTCCTTGCTAGAGGAGCCCTTGCTAAACAAATTGTCTGCTTATCTGGCGTTATTTTGTTCTTTCATTAAACGCTCTAATTTGGGAGCGGTAATCTGCGAGGCGATCTGGTGTCATAAGGTTACGCTGGTCATCTAAAACATTGCCACCCAAATCATCTGCTATCTGCTGCGCAGTTCTAAGCATCAGCTTAAAGTTCTGATCGGCTTCCCCAAAACAAGGAAGTGTCATAAAGAATGAAATACCCATAGTGGTAAAAGTATCCGGGTCATCGTGTTTCAGCGTCCCTGGTTGCATCATATTAGCGACACTAAACAAAACCTTTCCAGCTCCCGAGAGGTCATTGTGACGGTGGAATATGTCCATTTCTCCATACTTTAAGCCATTCTGTTCCATACTGTCGAACAGCTTAGTACCTACAAAAGGAACGTCACCCGAGGTATGCACGTTAAGTACAAGCACCTCCATTTCCGGTTCTTCTTGCTGAGCTTCTTGCGGCTCTAACGGTTCAGAGCTTTCTGCGTCTGAAGACTCTTGCACTTCAGGATCACTTGCCAGAGGCATCTCTTCCGAGCCACTATCCGTAGCCATATTAACTGTTGGCAACTCGTCATCGATATATTGATCGTCAAGCTGTTGATGTGAATCAAGAGGGTCTACTAAAGGGTCATCATCAAAAGTTGGTTTTGCTCCGAAGCTAGGCTCTCTCTTCGGCTTTCGAATGATCTCGTAGTCGTCATCCGCTGCGCCCTGCTGAGCCTCATTTAGCATTTCATTTTCTGATTCTACCGCTTTAGAACCAAACTTAGATTTGCCTTCCTTTTTGTTTGACCATAAACCATGAATCAAAAGTGCCAGAATGGCCAAGCCGCCTACAACAATGAGTACTAATCGCAATTCCTGCATTATTCACTTCTCATATAGATTCAGCATTATCAGACGCTGAACATTATTTTTATTAGCTAATCAACGTACTTTACCAAAACTCTATGAAGTTTTTGAACAAATTAATGCAAGATGTTCAAGAAACCTTGTGATTCTCCCCACGCTTTTTTTCTTTTTCATTACAAGTACAATAGTCCGGGTAAGCAAAAGTTAATAAAAAATGATTAGGAAGGTTTAATGAAACAAAGTGGCGTTGGATATTTTTTCCAGGGATTCAGTATTGCAATGACACCCGGCATTCGCCGTTTTGTCATATTCCCGCTCGTGGCAAACATTCTATTGCTCGGTGGTGCGATGTTTTATCTATTTTCTAATCTCAATGATTGGATTAACGGCTGGATGGGATATGTGCCTGATTGGCTATCCTGGCTCTCATATCTGTTATGGCCAATTCTAACCATCACAATACTTGGTACGTTCTCCTACTTCTTCAGCACAATTGCCAACTTTATCGCAGCACCCTTCAATGGCCTGCTCGCAGAGAAAGTTGAAGAAAAGCTGAGTGGTAAGTTGGATAACAGTGCTGGCGTACTTGATCTGTTGAAAGACACGCCAAGAATCCTGGGGCGTGAATGGCAAAAACTGATGTACTTTGCTCCAAAAGCGATTGGGCTATTTATTCTCCTCCTTATTCCTGCACTTGGTCAGACGGTCGGCCCGGTATTATGGTTTATCTTTTCTTCTTGGGTATTAGCCATTCAATATTGCGACTATCCATTTGATAACCATAAAGTCCCATTTCGCACGATGAGAGATGATCTAAAAAGTAATCAAACGAAAGCTTACGGTTTTGGTGCCATGGTTGCTCTATTTACTGCAGTACCGATTCTGAACTTAATTGTGATGCCAGTAGCGGTCTGTGGCGCAACGGCTATGTGGGTGCAAGAATTCAAGCAAAATCACAATTAATCCCTTATAGTTCAAGCAGTAAATCTATCTGGTTATCATCACCGTGAATGATAACCAGATATCCATAAGATATAACCTTTTGATCCTTCCCCGATTTTTCGTTCCCGCTTATTCTGTATCCATAGAACGTGAGATGTAACACACGCCACAGACAAATAAGGAATTTCAGACATGAGCAAAATCTACGAAGACAACTCGCTAACCATTGGTGACACTCCACTTGTACGTCTAAACAAAGTAAGTGGTGGTAACGTACTCGCTAAAATAGAAGCTCGTAACCCAAGCTTTTCTGTAAAAGACCGTATCGGTGCAAACATGATATGGGAAGCAGAGAAGTCGGGTAAGCTAAAGCCTGGCGTTGAAATCGTTGAACCAACGAGTGGTAACACTGGTATTGCTCTTGCTTTTGTTGCAGCAGCTCGTGGCTACAAACTCACTCTTACAATGCCTGAGTCAATGAGCCTTGAGCGTCGTAAGCTTCTTAAAGCGCTTGGTGCTAATCTGGAGCTAACTGAAGCAGCTAAAGGCATGAAGGGAGCGATTGCAAAAGCTGAAGAGATCGTTGCAAGCGACCCAGCTAAGTACATCCTTCTTCAGCAATTTGAAAACCCTGCTAACCCAGCAATTCACGAGCAAACAACGGGTCCTGAAGTATGGGAAGCAACCGATGGTGAAGTAGATGTGTTTATCGCAGGTGTGGGCACAGGTGGTACTATCACAGGTACAGCACGCTACATCAAAGGCACTAAAGGTAAAGCAATCACAGCCGTTGCTGTTGAACCTGCAGAATCTCCAGTAATTAGCCAAGTGCTTGCAGGTGATGACGTTCAACCGGCTCCACATAAGATTCAGGGTATCGGTGCAGGCTTTATTCCTGGCAACTTAGACCTGGAATTGCTTGACCGTGTAGAAACGGTAACATCTGATGAAGCAATTGAAATGGCGCGTCGTCTAATGGAAGAAGAAGGCATTCTGGCTGGTATTTCTTCAGGTGCAGCGGTTGTTGCTGCAAATCGCATCGCAGCATTGCCAGAGTTTGAAGGTAAAACAATTGTTACAGTTCTACCAAGCTCAGGTGAACGATACCTAAGTACAGCGCTGTTTGCAGGCCTATTTACAGATAAAGAAACAGAGCAATAATTTCTTAACAAACATGTGTTGAAATCAAATTTGCGCAAAAAAAGCCCCTATTAGGGGCTTTTTTTATTGATCCTATTCCCACCTTTGGTAATATCAGACTTGTTTTATTTCTAGCATCAAAATAAAACATTCAGAAAACAAATTCTGTCACGAGCCTGTATAGCTTGTGACCAAAGTAATACTGACATAGTGCTAACATTCTATGATCTGAGACCAAATTAATGGCAGGATTATTACAAGCAGCAAACGTTGTCGGTTAAAACATACAAAAAATTTAATCAAATCAATTGGGGTATACCACATGTATCAGAAGCAAGTAGAAATCACTGCAGAAAACGGCCTACACACTCGTCCAGCAGCTCAGTTTGTTAAAGAAGCTAAGTCTTTTGACGCAGACATCAACGTTACTTCTAACGGCAAGAGCGCTAGCGCGAAGAGCCTATTCAAACTACAAACTCTTGGCCTTGTAAAAGGTACTGTAGTAACTATTTCTGCAGAAGGTCCTCAGGCTCAGCAGGCTGTTGATCACCTAGTAGCTCTAATGGACAAGCTAGACTAATCTGCACCAAATCTTAAGCAAAGCCATTTTGTTATCCAACAAAATGGCTTCGTTTGGATTGAACATTAGAAATAGTACCTAGTACTAATACTCTCCCTATTCAATACATCAGTTTAAGGTAAGGCGATGATTTCAGGCATTCTAGCATCCCCAGGCGTTGCTTTTGGTAAAGCACTGCTACTTCAAGAAGACGAAATTATTCTTAACAAAGGCACTATTGCTGACGATCAGGTTGAAGTTGAAGTTCAACGCTTCTTTGACGCTCGCAACAAGTCATCTCAACAACTAGAAGTTGTTAAACAAAAAGCGCTTGAGTCTCTGGGCGAAGAAAAAGAAGCGATCTTTGAAGGTCACATCATGCTTCTTGAAGATGAAGAGCTTGAAGAAGAAATTCTGACTCTAATCAAAAATGACAAGCTATACGCTGACAACGCTATTCACACAGTTATTGAAGAGCAAGCAACGGCTCTTGAATCACTGGATGACGAGTACCTGAAAGAGCGTGCAACGGATATCCGTGATATCGGCAAGCGTTTCGTTAAGAACGCACTTGGTATAAACATTGTCTCTCTTGCAGATATTGACGAAGAAGTGATTCTTGTTGCTTACGATCTAACTCCATCAGAAACAGCACAAATCAACCTGGACTACGTTCTTGGTTTCGCATGTGACATCGGTGGTCGTACTTCTCACACATCTATCATGGCTCGCTCTCTTGAACTGCCTGCGATTGTTGGTACTAACGACATCACTAAGCAAGTTAAGAACGGTGACACTCTGGTTCTTGATGCAATCAACAACAAGCTGATTGTAAACCCTTCTGAAGCTGAGCTTACTGAAGCGAAAGCGGCTCGCGACGAGTTCCTTGCAGAAAAAGAAGAGCTAGCGAAACTAAAAGACCTTCCAGCAGTTACTCTTGACGAGCACCATGTAGAAGTATGCGGAAACATCGGTACTGTTAAAGACTGTGACGGCATCAACCGTAACGGTGGTGAAGGTGTTGGTCTGTACCGTACTGAGTTCCTATTCATGGACCGTACAGCGCTACCTACTGAAGAAGAACAGTACCAGGCATATAAAGAAGTTGCGGAAGCAATGAATGGCCAGTCTGTAATTATCCGTACTATGGATATCGGTGGTGATAAAGATCTGCCTTACATGGATCTTCCACAGGAAATGAACCCATTCCTGGGCTGGCGTGCTGTTCGTATCAGTCTTGACCGTCGTGAAATCCTTCGCGACCAGCTACGTGGTATCCTGCGTGCTTCTGCACACGGTAAACTTCGCATCATGTTCCCGATGATTATCTCTGTTGAAGAGATCCGCGAATTGAAGAAAGCGATTGAAGAATATAAAGCTGAACTACGTGCTGAAGAACTTGCTTTCGACGAAGACGTTGAAATCGGTGTAATGGTAGAAACACCTGCAGCAGCCGCTATCGCACACCACCTTGCGAAAGAAGTTTCGTTCTTTAGTATTGGTACAAACGACTTAACCCAGTATACTCTAGCGGTTGACCGTGGTAACGAGCTAATCTCTCACTTGTACAATCCACTATCACCTGCTGTACTTACAGTTATCAAGCAAGTGATCGACGCTTCTCATAAAGAAGGCAAGTGGACGGGTATGTGTGGCGAACTAGCTGGTGACGAGCGTGCTACTCTACTTCTTCTAGGTATGGGGCTAGACGAGTTTAGTATGAGCGGTATTTCAATTCCTCGCATTAAGAAAGTAATCCGTAATGCGAACTATGCAGAAGTTAAAGCAATGGCAGATGAAGCTCTGCAAATGGCTACTGCTGCAGAAATTGAAGCGCACGTAGAAAAATTTATCGCAGAAAAATCAAACTGCTAATATAATTCATTAGAATAAAGTTAAACGTTTAGGAGCACGACATGGGTCTGTTTGACAAACTGAAGAAGCTAGTATCTGACGACAGCGCTGATGCAGGAGCAATTGAAATTATCGCACCACTATCTGGTGAGATCGTAAACATTGAAGATGTGCCAGATGTTGTATTTGCAGAGAAGATTGTTGGTGACGGTATCGCAATCAAACCTGCAGGTGACAAGATGGTAGCTCCTGTAAACGGTACTATTGGTAAGATTTTCGAAACTAACCACGCATTCTCTATTGAGTCTGACGACGGTATTGAGCTTTTCGTTCACTTCGGTATTGATACAGTAGAACTAAAAGGCGAAGGCTTTACTCGCATCGCTGAAGAAGGTCAGTCAGTTAAAGCTGGTGACACTATCATCGAATTCGATCTAGCGTTCCTTGAAGAGAAAGCGAAATCAACTCTAACTCCAGTTGTAATTTCTAACATGGATGAAATCAAAGAGCTGAACAAGCTTGCTGGTTCTGTAACCGTTGGTGAAACACCTGTTCTTCGTGTTACTAAGTAAGATTACTTTTTGTAGTCAGTAAGATTGAAAATGCCCGCTTTTGCGGGCATTTTTATTTTTATTTGTAAAAACCTTCGCCTACTCCTGCTCTGGTCAATAAGCCATCACAAGGGGCAAATCTGTCTCCGTACTTCTCGGCAAATTCATTCATTTTGTTCACCAGATTTTCGATTCCATACTGATCCATAAATCTAAATGGTCCACCAAGGAATGGAGGGAAACCAATACCAAAGATAGCACCGATATCACCATCTCTTGGAGAACGTATGATTCCCTCATCCAAACAACGTACCGCTTCATTCAACATCGGCAGAACACAACGTAGAGCAATGTCCTCTTCAGACAGTTTTTTCTCTGGAGTTAAGTTAAGTAGTTTGTAGACTGACTTATCAACTTCTTTCTTCTTGCCTTTGTAGGTATAAAAACCTTTTCCGCTCTTACGTCCTTTTCTATCATCGTTAAGCAAAGTGTCGAAAACATCCGGCCCCTGGAATCGCTCACCAAGTTCGTTTACCAAAATTGGCATAATTTTCGAGCCTACATCGACACCAACTTCATCCAGCAACGTGATCGGACCTACCGGGAAACCAAAGTTTAGTAGCGCGTCATCCAGGGCATCAATAGGCTCACCACCTAACAATACTTTGGCAGACTCATTCATATATGGAGCAAGGATACGGTTCACATAGAACCCGGCAGTGTCTTTAACAACAATTGGCGTCTTTCCTTGCTTACGAGCGAACTCAACGACAGTTGAGATTGTTTCATCAGAAGTTGATTCGTGTGGAATAACCTCGACTAAAGGCATCTTCTCTGCTGGGCTAAAGTAATGAAGACCTACTACATTTTCTGGGCGCTGTGCTTTTTCTGCAATCTTATGGATTGGTAAAGAAGAGGTATTTGTCGCGAATATAGTCTCTTTTTTCGTATTCTCTTCGATATCTGCAACCATCTGCTGCTTTAAGTTGAGATCTTCAAATACAGCTTCTATTACAATGTCTATATTACTGAAACCAGTGAAGTCCGTACCACCAGAAAGAGACAACATTTTTGCCTGTACCTGAGCATTAGATAGAATGCGACGCTTACGCTGCTTCTCAAATAACTTGTAGTTGTATTTGAGCGCGTTAAGGACACCATCATTAGAAATATCTTTAATTTTTACCGGTACTTTCGCTTTAGACACACTCACATGGCTAATACCCGCCCCCATCAATCCTCCACCCAACACAGCCGTTTTGGTGATAGATTTAGGCTCAGCATCACTCCCGTTCTCTTTTTTCATCTCAGTCGTGGCGAAAAAGATAGAACGCAGAGCTTTAGATTCAGACGTCATGACCAACTTACCAAACTCCTGTGCTTCGTATGCCAGACCTTTCTTCATTCCATTACGCAAACCGTAATTGATAACATCCAGAATCGCATCTGCTGCCGGATAGTTACCGCGCGTTTTCTGCTTTGTTTTCTTCGAGGCCTGGTCAAAGATAACTTTCCTTCCTAAGCCATTTCGGGAAATTAGACGCTCTTTGTTGGTAGTTTTAACTTTACGCTTACTCTTGAGTGCGTATTGTTTTGCAACATCCAGAAGAATAGTCTCAGGAACTGACTCTTCAACAAGACCAAGCTTCTTCGCTTTTTTGGCTCTTAATTGTTTGCCTGTAAGAATAACATCCAAAGATGGCAGTAGACCAATTAACCTGGGTAGTCGTTGAGTACCACCCGAACCTGGTAATAACCCTAACTGAACTTCAGGCAAGCCTAAGCGAGTTTTATCATCATCGGAACAGATTCTGTAATCACACGCTAGTGCCATCTCCAGACCACCACCCAGGCAGACACCATGAATAGCAGAAACAACTGGGAATTTAAGTGCAGAGACTCGATCAAATACCTGTTGGCCTTTTGCTGCTAGCTCTTCGGCTTCTTTCGCGCTTTCGCAAGCATCCAACATTTTTACATCGGCACCGGCAATAAAGCTGTCTGGTTTACCAGAACAAATAACCATGCCTTTAATTTCTGTCATTCCAGCTTCAAGCTCAGAGAGAACAAGCTCCATTTCCTCGATGAGATCACCACGGAGAACATTCATTTTCTCATCGGCGACATCCAGTGTAAGCCATCCAACTTTATCTTCATCTATCTTGAAGTTTAATGATTTCATTTCGCTCATTACTCTGCCTCCAGAACCATAGCTGCACCCAAACCACCAGCAGCACACGCAGTATTAAGCGCTAAACCACCACCTCTTCTCTTAAGCTCGCGTAAGGTTTGAACCATCATTCGTGCACCCGTCGCTGCAAAAGGATGTCCATAAGCGATTGAACTTCCCAGTACATTGAATTTGTCCATATCGATCTCACCGATCGCTTTAGAACGACCTAGCTGCTCTTGAGCAAACTTGTCACTGGCGAACATTTTGACGTTTGCCAGAGTTTGAGCAGCAAATGCTTCATGCATCTCTATAAGGTCCAGGTCTCCTAGCTCGATACCCGCTCTGTCTAGCGCCATAGGAGTTGCATAGGATGGTCCCATCAGTAAGTCGTACTCGACCTGAATTGCAGAAAACGCATATGAACGGATGTAACCAAGAACATCTAAGCCTAGCTCTTTCGCTCTACCCTCCCGCATAAGCATTACAGCCGCTGCACCATCGGTTAGCGGAGTACTATTCGCTGCCGTTACCGTACCAAACTTACGGTCGAAAGCCGGGCGAAGCTTAGCGTAACTTTCCAACTGTGAATCATGACGGATGTTGTTATCTTCATCGATCCATTTTTTATAAGGTTCTGGAAATGCCGTCATTACCTCATCGCGCACCAAACCTTCTTTCCAGGCTCTTGATGCATTGCTGTGAGAACGGTGAGCTAACTCATCCTGTTCCTGACGGGTAATGCCGTAAGACTTGGCCATTTGCTCTGCCGTCTGGCCCATGGTTAAGCCTGTCGAATACTCCGCAACAGCTGGAGGAACCGGAGCTAGGTCTTTCAATGAAAGTTTGCGCGCTATCTTAAGCTTCTGTCCCAAAGTCTTAGCTTTGCTTAGAGCAAGAAGGCTAGAAGCAAGTTTTTTGGACACAGTAATTGGTAATACAGATGTTGAATCTGCACCACCCGCGATACCGATATCGATATTGCCGGCCATAATACTTTCTGTCACATTAACCGCAGACTGAAAACTTGTCGCACAGGCACGAGTCACACTATACGCATCTGTATTGATGTTCATTCCGGTCCCCAAAACAATCTCTCTGGCGATGTTTGGGGCAGCTGGCATCTGAATGACCTGTCCGTAAACCACCTGTTCAACTAACGCTGGGTCGATTTCTGTACGCGCCAGTAATTCGTTAACTACCATCTTTCCTAGGTCCACAGCAGGGACCTGACCAAATTCTGTGCTCTGTCTGGCAAATGGTGTTCTTAAACCAGCGACGACCGCTATCCTTTCACCAGATCGAGTTGTGACTTCTTGTCTGCGCATTTCTTCTCCTTTACCTAAAGAGGTCTGACCTCGAAGCATTGTAACGAAATTGTTAACAAATTCAAACATACGTTTGAATAAAAGTGAGATTGATTGCTTTGTGTCGGGTAACTCACTGAAAGTTAGGAGATTAGAATATAAGAAATAAAGAGGTATGATCAGTAAAATGTTAATAGTTACGAGCAGTTTAGGTACAATACAAAATACTGATATGTAAATGCGCTAGTATAAGAAATAAAAATAAGGCAAAAAAAAACCACACGATACTGTGTGGTTGGAATTTCTATAAAACAATTAACTTACGCCAATTGAAATAATCAGTTTCCTGATTAGGAGAAAGTAAAGTCAGCCTTCAAAAGGAAGTGTCATCTTGCTCAACATACTAGTCCGAAAACTAGCTAGATGACATGACTTACTATAACTCTATAGAGATGTAAGATTTTGAAGTAGATCAATTTAAAGTCGATTTACCTTTGTTGATCTTACATTAAACCGGGGGCTACTAGAGAGCAAATGGAGGCTCAAGTGTCGATTATTAGTCTTTTCGGAAAGAAAAGTTCGGCTAGTCCGGTCAACTCTGATATGGACAAGCATAGAAAATACGAAGCTCTTGTGCGGGCTTATCACAGAGACCTTTATCGCTATGCATACTGGTTATGCAAAGATAAAATGGTAGCCGAAGACTTGGTTCAGGAAACCTGCTTACGCGCATGGAAATCACTGGATAGTCTTCAGGATGATAAGGCCGCTAAATCCTGGCTAATAACCATTCTCAGGAGAGAAAATGCAAGGCGCTTTGAAAGGAAACAGCTAGAGCTGGTAGATATCGATGATCACGGAGCTGAGACAAAAGTCAGTGACGATGCTCATCACCAGCAAGAATGGTTACAAGCGCAGATTATGAAGCTGGATATAGAATATCGGGAGCCTCTGTTTCTGCAGGTAATTGGCGGGTTTAGTGGCGAAGAGATAGGAAGCATCCTGGATCTAAACAAAAACACCGTTATGACTAGACTTTTCCGAGCGAGAAATCAGCTCAAAGAAATGATGGACAGTAATGAAGATATGAGGGGGCTTCAAAATGGATGATTTAGAATTTCGTCGTCGCATCTTGTCGGAGCCAAAATTCCGCGATGAAGCACTTCTGAACGCGATGGAAGAGAGTGAAGTAAACGCGCGCTTTGCTGATGACATCTTCAAACTCGATGCCAAGTTAGAAGATGCATTTAAAGTAGACGTACCTGACGATCTCGCAGATCGCATACTATTTAATCAAACTGCTCAGCCCGTAAAGCCAAGCTTTACAAAAAGAGCATTGGCAATGGCAGCCACTGTTGCGTTTACCGCTGGTGTACTGATAGGTCAGGTAAACTGGTCTCCTTTGCTTGTAAATCCAGCCTATGCAGGTTTGGCAAGTACAGCGATGGAACACGTTGAACACGAGTCACCATTTACCGATAAACTTGACGAGCGTGTTACCTCTAATCAGATAAACGCAAAACTTGCGCCGTTCTCTTATCAGTTTACCGAGGCGTTCCCTTATCACGTTTATTATCTGAATCATTGTGGATTTGGTGAATCGAATGCCCTGCATATGGTATTTCAGGGAGAAAAGGCCAGAGTGACACTTTTTGTTACTAATATTGGATCCGAGAATGAGCTGGACTTCAGTAAAGATGGTATGTCTGGTGTGGTTATTCCCGTGGATGGATCGAGCATGATTCTGGTGGGTACTGATGGTGAAGACATCCAGAAAATAGCCTCTGTTCTTACCCCAATAATTCAACCAATGTATTAACAGTTGCACGAAGTTAACGTGTTTTAACTACAAAAACCCTCACTTTGAGGGTTTTTTAATGGCCCATTTAAAACAATCGTTTAGAGCACTCGCTCTAAAAAGTGTCATTTTAAGTCCTTTTCTTGCTAACCAGCCTCCACTTTTAGCATTTTCTTAACATATTAGCCAATGGTCGGATTTCTACTACATATAATACAGAATAATATCAGCCACAAATCGAGTGAAAACTCAAAAAACGCCCATAAAAAGAGGCGAAAACAATAAGGAAATGACTTAATGAGTAATACGCGTCTGTTTAAAAAAACAATTATTGCTGCTGCTATTGCAACAACTGCTATAACATCTCAACAAGCTCTCGCTGCTGGTTTCCAGCTTAACTCTCAATCTGCAACTGGCCTTGGTCGTGCTTTCGCTGGTGATGCAGTAATTGCAGATAATGCGTCTTCTATGGCACGTAACGCCGCGACTATGGCACTTTTTGATGAAACTTCTATGTCACTTGGTTTTGTATCTATTACTTCAATGATCGAAGTTAAAGATGCTACATACAATCAAACTGTGTTGAGTCCAACACTAACTCCTGTGTCATCAACAAATACTTCAGCTAACTATGACGATGCTGGTGATACATCAATCGCTCCAAACTTACATTTGATCGTTCCTGTAAACGACAAGTTTGCATGGGGTGTAAATGCTTATACGAACTTTGGGACAAAAACTCAGTTCTCAGATACATATGTCGCTGGTGAATTTGGTGGTTCAACCGACGTTAAGAGCTTTAACATCGGCCTAGCTGGCTCATACAGAATCGACGAGAAGTGGTCTGTTGGTGCTGGTCTAGACATCATTTACGGTTCAGGTAAGTTCAAACGCGCATTAACCTCGACAAGCACGACTTTAACAGAGATTGACGCTGACGGTTGGGCGCTAGGCTTTAACCTCGGAACCGTTTACGAACATAACGAAAACAACCGCTTTGGTTTAGCTTATCACTATAGTCCAGAGCTAGAAGCTAAAGGTGATGTGAACTATGCAGGTTACACCGGAGCATCAGGCGCTATTAACGATACAGTATTAATGCCGCTACCCGATATTATTGAGTTTTCTGGTTTCCATAAAATCGAAGATACCAAATTTGCTGTACACTATAGTGTTCAATGGATAGGCTGGAGCTCTTTTGACAAACTCGAAGCAAAAACAAGTGGTACTATTAACACGTACGACTGGCAAAATGGTATGCACTACTCTATCGGCGGTACATACTACCTAAACAACGATTGGACTCTACGTGCTGGTTATATGCATGATACTAGTGCGCAGGATGAAAAAACGTCGATTTCAGTACCTGACTCAGACCGTAACTGGTTCTCCGGTGGTTTTACATATCACCTAACACCTAAGTCAAACATAGACTTCGGCTTCACTTACCTATTGGGTGAGGATGTTGATGTAACAGAAACAGCGACGTTGCCTACTGGGAATTCAAGCGCACCGTACATGAAAACAACTATTACGGGCAAAACTCACGCAGACGCAATCCTAGTTGGTCTACAGTACAGCCGTTCATTCTAAGCAAAGCTAGTATTTAAACGACATATCAAGGGCTGAGTTATTCAGCCCTTTTCATTTTTAGAGAACAGACATCTCTTCTTTCAGCTTACAATCGTAAGCTGCAACGCCAGTTACATCTAACATGTGTTCGCTGAATTATAATAATTAGAGTTTTTGCACTAGTTATTTATTTCTTGGATATAAATATTCGCGATATATAACACTGTATATTGTTCGAGTTTTGCAATTCATTTTTAAAGTAATTACTCAAACTTTAAAATCTACTCCGAACTAACTCCCTATTTATCAAGCTTCTTCAGCTCTACCATCTCTATCTGGTATCAGAACTTTTCTGAAGTAGCGTAAACGGAATTTCAGCGAACATTACAATGAAAATAAATAAGTCTATTCTGGCTACTTCTATCGCTTGTAGCTTACTCACAATTTCTATTCAATCTCATGCAGCGGGTTTCCAGCTAGCTGAGTACTCAGCAACTGGCCTTGGTCGCGCATACGCCGGCGAAGCAGCAATGGCAGAAAATGCTGGTGCACAGTGGCGTAACCCTGCAATGTTAACGTATCTTGAAGGCACACAAGTTTCGTTTGGTGCTATGTATATCGACCCAAATGTCGACTTAAATGGTACAGTTCACGGTTCTATTCCAGCTAACTCCAGTGACTATGCAGATAGTGCCGTTGTTCCTAACCTGTATATTTCCCACAACTATCATAACAAGTACGCTGTGGGCTTTGCTCTGGGAAGCAACTACGGATTTAAGACCCATCTTGGCGAAGACTTTATGGGTAGCCATGTAGGTCAACAAGCTGAAATTATTACACAAGAAGCAAATCTAAACTTCGCTTACAAAGCAACAGATGCAGTATCAATCGGTGGTGGTCTTCGCTACGTAATGGCAGAAGGTAAAGTTGCGGCGCGAGTATCTACTGCAGCCCCTTCATCTAGCGCAGGTGCCACATTAAAATATGTTGAAGGGGATACAACTGATTGGGGTTGGCAAGCAGGTATCGCATGGCAAGTCAATCCGGAACACCGTGTTGGCTTTACCTACAAATCTGAAGTAAAGCTTAAGCTAGAAGGTACAGCGACTGGAGCAGGGTTCGGATTAGTTGGAACGACTAGTCCAGGTTCATTACCACTTGCTTTGCCAGCAACTGCTGAACTATCCAGCTTTAACCAACTCACCGAGAAGCTTGCATTACACACTAGCATAAACTGGACTGACTGGAGCAGCTTCGAGAAACTAGAAGCCGATATTGATGGTGTAAGTAACGGCCATATCAAAGACGAAAACTGGAAAGACAACTACCGCTTCGCTGTAGGGTTCTCATATCAGGCTGATCCTAAGCTAACATTGCGCACCGGCGTCGCATACGATACTTCTGCTGTAGATGATGAACACCGCACAGTCACCATTCCAGAAACAGATCGTACCTGGTTAAGCATCGGTGCAGGTTACGCGTGGTCTGAACAGCTCACTTTAGATGCTGGATTTACCTATATTATTGCGAAAGATGCGAACGTTGCCGAAGCTGCTGAGGCGGGCACAACAGCATTAGGTGATTTCGAAGGGGTAACTTCTGCAAACGTATTAATTTACGGTGTACAAGCAAGCTACAAATTCTAATTCCCTAGAATCATAAAACGGAAAGATACTTTAAATCATTCCGGTATAACCTACTAAAAAGGCTGATTAATCAGCCTTTTTTATATCTACTTGCCAGTTCTGTTTCAACTTACACAACCGTATTACTCGAACTCATACTCATCCAGGTATTCATCTAGCAGCTCTTCATCTTCTTCGCTGTAGTCATCCTTAACAATCTCAGCTTTGAAGTCCTGACGCTGGATATAAACGTCTCTGGTGAAGATGTATGAATCTGGAGAAGTCTCCAGCAAAGGTTCTTGAGAAACCAATGCAGCACGGGTTTCCATCCCTTCCAGGGCCCATTTGCCTACCGCTCCCCAGAAGTTTAGCAATGATAACGGTACGTATAGTGTATCGACCTGGTCAGCAACATCACGCACCGTAGCAGGTCCATAACCTGGCACCATCACATAAGGACCATTTCCAACGCCATAGTGGCCAATGACATCACCAAACTCTCTCTCATCTTCTTTTGTAATTCCGGCAGCGCCTGCAACATCAAACAGGCCGAGGATACCAAACGTAGAGTTTATCCAGAAACGATTAAAATGCGTCACAGCCAACTTGCCATTGCCCATTAACGCATCGTTGATCATGCTAGCCGGTTCATCGAGGTTAGACAAAAAGTTAGAAATACCGGTTCTTACAACTGTGGGAGTATAGTTCACGTACGTAAGAGATACTGGTCTTACAAAATATGGATCGAGGTAGTCGTAGTTGAAACGCCACATAGCTCGGTTGAAGCCTTCAAACGGGTCGTATACCCCTTCTTCAACTTCTTCGTTAGTTAGTTGCTCGGTTTCCCCTGTCGCATCCTGAGCAGACGAACATCCCATCAAAGTCGCTGCAAGCAAAAAGGCAACAACATATTTCCATAACGCAGTTTTCATTCTGAATCTGTATATCCCAAAAACAGATAAGGCTGGATTAAACCAGCCTTATTTATATCCATAGATGCATTAATACTGTTTATCTATAGTAATTTCAACTTGTTCGCCCAATTTCGTTACCGCACTCTCTCCATACCAGTCGCCATCTTTACTAGCGACATTGCCATCAGCATCAATGCGAGCCCTAACAATAATGGTTTCAAGTGACGACATAGACTGTCCATCCATCATGACATTACCGTCATCTAAAACAACGGTACGTGGGAAAGAGCCAGCCGGGTATCTTGCAGCAGCGATAGGAATTGGTGAGCCTGCACCATCGTGTACAGAAACAATAAGTACACCTTGACTGCCTACCTGAATACCCTGCCCTAGCTTAATGCTTACAGGAACGCTGGTTGTAGATACTGATTTACCAAGCTGGCGCTCCGCATTTTCAATACTTCTATCAAGCATGGAGTAACGGCTGTCCTCAGGACCAATCATCTTCTGCATCGTTCTCCAGTAGCGAATTGCAGACTCATACTGATTGTTCTGATAAGCATCAAAAGCCAATAGCGAGTATATGCGAAGATCCACATAGCTATCCTGTAGCAAGCCAATCAGCATAGAACGAGCCATTGTTCGTTCCTGCTCATTCTGAGACATCATCTTCGATTGAGCATACCCAAGTCTGATATCTGGATTTTCAGAGTCCAGCTTATAAGCTTTCTCAAAGGCTCCTGTCGCTGTCTCCCCATCTTGATTGGCTAACGCAATTCTACCCAATAGAAGCCAGCCATTGGCATCGTCAGGAGTTTTGTGTAACTGAGTACGTAAACCTAACGTAAGAGCGTCCATTTCGGCATCTGTTAGCGATTCATCATTATTTGGTGACATCAGTTTCTGCGTTAGCTTAGGAAGTTCAGACAGTGTATCTTGCCAATCAGTAACCTTGTCCATACTACCAAAGGAGGCATACATCCCGTAACTCACTGCGACAAGCAACAAAAGAGAAGGGATAAAGACATGCATTGGTTTGAAGTCAGTCTCTGCTTGTCTTACAGCACCAGCGCCCTGTGGAATGTCATCCAGTAAAGACTGCTTAAGGTCATCTACTAGCTCCGAAGAATCGGAGGCAATACCTTCTGCGGCTTCTTCTTCAAGTTCACTGAGTCTGTCTTTAAAGAATGCTTTATTGAGTTCATCTCGCCTTTCGTCGTCATCAAAACCCTTAGTCTTGAATAAAGGCAGCGATAGCATAACGGCACAAGCAACGACAATTGCTGCGGTTGATAGCCAAAATAGTGTCATTACTTCTTATCTCCGTTTTGGTCATCTTCCAGCAGAGCCTTCAAGCGAGCTTCTTTTTCTTCATCCCACTCTTCTTTTGTCTCAACAACTTTTGCCTTTCTCTTCTTACCGCGCATGACGATAATGGCAAAACCTAAAAGCACAACAATAAGTGGACTTAGCCAAAGAACCGAAGTGGCCGCAGTAAATGGTGGTTTGTAAGTCACAAAGTTTCCGTAGCGATCGATCATGTAATCGACAATTTCGTCTGAGCTTTTGCCATCTTTGGTCATCTCATAAACCTTCTTTCGAAGATCCTGAGCCAGTTCAGCATTTGAGTCAGCAATCGTATTGTTCTGACATTTCGGACAACGAAGAGTCGCACTCAGCTCCTTAAATTGCTGTTCCTGCTCTTCGTTATCAAACTCATAGACGTCGATTGCCGCTATAGAGGCTGTTGAAAAGAAGAAACAGCTAACGAATATTAATAGTAACTTTTTCACTGAGCTGTCCCCTTAACCAGTTCCATATACATAGGCTCAAGTGTTTCAGCCCAATTTCGGGAGTTTACGTCACCTACATGTCGATAACGAATCACACCATCCGCATCGATCAGGTATGTTTCCGGTGCGCCATATACCCCAAGATCAAGGCCGAGCATTCCGTCACCATCGAAAAGACTGATCAGATATGGGTTGCCAAGATCGTTCAGCCAACCAACCGCTTTCGTGCGTTCATCTTTGTAGTTAAGCCCTATGATTTTGACGCCACGAGCCGCCAGTTCGTTCAGATATTGGTGTTCTGCGTAACAGGTTGGACACCACGTAGCCCAGACATTCAGCAACAGTGGTTCGCCTTTAAAGATGGACTGATCGTAAAACTTACCCGGCTCAGCCAGGTCTTCTAGCTTAAATACTGGTACAGTTTTGCCAACCAGCACAGACTCAAGTTTTGTTGGATCATCTCCCCCAGCATTTTTGAAAAGCTGGGTAAGCAGAGGAATAGTCATCACTAAAAACAGTGCTAACGGAATAAATAAAATCTTCTTATTCATCTTTTACGCCTCTACTGACTTTGCTTTTTTACGGAAGCGATAACGTTTATCACTAATAGCAATTGCACCACCCAGAGCCATCAACAGGCTGCCGGCCCAGATCCAACGTACAAATGGCTTGTAGTACAAACGTACTGCCCATGAGTTGTCGTCTCCCAGACGCTCACCCATTGCGATATAGAGATCACGTGTAATACCTGGGTCCAACGCAGCTTCAGTCATCATTGAGCCAGCATGGCGATAAAAACGCTTCTCTGCGTGAAGTGTCGTTACAGCCTTACCGTTTTTGGTGATCTCAAAGTCTGCGATGTAGCCATCATAGTTCGGACCATCTTTATCGCGCAATCCAGCAAAGTAGAAATCGTACTCCTGTAACTGGAAGTGCTCACCTGGAGCAAGGCGTACGTCTTTCTCGATACTGTAGTTCTGCACCATAGCGATACCAATTACCGATACTGCCAGGCCGATATGGCCCATCATCATCGCCCAATGGCTGCGTTGTAGCTTCTTGATGCCAACAGCAAATGTGTGCCTATGAGTCGCACGCTGGTGAATCTCATATCCATGCAAGGCAATTATCCAGATCGCCATTATCCAACCAAGGAACGCCATACCGCTGAATCCATCGCCCAACAGAGCAACCAAACCAGCGCCCAGAGCAACAGAGATGACACCTGACACAAGCATAGGTTTAACTAGTGGACCAATTTGATCACGTTTCCAACGGATAAGAGGACCGATACCAAGCAAGAAAGAAAATGGAATCATCAGCCAGGTAAACAACGTATTAAAGAACGGTGCACCGATAGAAACAGACCCGAGGCCAATCTGTTTATGTACAAGAGGCAACAACGTACCGATAAGTACAACAACCAGGGCTGCAACGAGGAGAACGTTGTTTGCAAGAAGCGCATTCTCACGAGAGAACAGTTCAAAATTACTTCTTACTCGAACTGTCGATCCTTTGAGTGCAAACAGCAGTAGAGAACCACCGATAACAAACACAAGGAAGCCCAGGATAAACATGCCTCGCGCAGGATCAGATGCAAATGCGTGTACCGAAACCAAAATACCAGAACGAACTAAGAAAGTACCAAGTAAGCTTAGCGAGAACGCAGAGATAGCAAGTAGTACCGTCCAAGCTTTAAACGTACCGCGCTTTTCTGTCACTGCTAATGAGTGCATTAGCGCTGTACCTGCTAACCAAGGCATAAAAGAAGCATTTTCTACCGGATCCCAGAACCACCAGCCACCCCAGCCTAGTTCGTAGTAAGCCCACCAAGAACCCAGCGCAATACCTAAAGTCAGAAACAGCCACGCAGCGATGGTCCAAGGGCGTGACCAACGAGCCCATGCAGTATCCAAACGGCCTGACATTAGTGAAGCAATAGCGAATGCAAAAGCGACCGAGAAGCCTACATAGCCCATATAAAGCATAGGAGGGTGGATAATCAACCCAGGGTCCTGAAGCAATGGGTTCAGATCTCGACCATCAATCGGGAAGAACGGTAATGTTCGATCAAATGGGTTAGAGGTCATGATAATAAACAGCAGGAAACCCACCGTTATCATGCCCATCACGGCAAGAACTCGTGCGACAGACTCCTGAGGCATACCACGACTAAATACTGCAACCGCAACTGTCCAGCCAGCCTGTATCAGAGCCCATAACAGTAAAGAACCTTCGTGAGCCCCCCAGACAGCCGTTAGTCTGTAGTACCAAGGCAACTCTGTGTTTGAGTTACTGGCTACGTAAGCGACAGTAAAATCGTTGGTGTAAAACGCCCACAACAGTATTGCGAAAGATAGCAATAGAAGTAGGAACATACCCCAGGACAAAGGACGCGCAGTGCTCATCAACATAGATGACCTTTGCTGCGCACCCACCAATGGCAAAATACTTAGTAGCACTGACATTCCAAGGGAAACGATCAGTGCAAAGTGACCAATCTCAGCAATCATTGATCACTTCCTTTTGTTTGCTCTTCTGAGTACTCAAGCGGTGTATGGATTTTATCCATCGCTTCAGCAACTTCAGGTGGCATATAATCTTCATCGTGTTTTGCGAGTACTTCAAACGCTTCGATGGTTTTCTCGTCCGTCATTACACCTTGAGCAACTATCCCCTGCCCCTCTCGGAACAAGTCAGGAAGAATACCTTCATAAACAATAGTGACAGCAGGGCCAACATCCGCTAAGTCAAAGCTAACTTTCAACGAAGAAGGATCGCGTTTCACCGTTCCTTCTACTACCATGCCACCAATACGCAGGCGTTGCCCTACTTCTGGCTTGCTGCCATCTGGCTTACCATAAACCATTTCGGTTGGAGTATAGAAAAGGTCCATATTCTGGTTTAGCGCGTAGACGATAAGACCAACAGTTGCACTTACACCAAAAAACAGGGCAAGAAGAAGGCCCATCCTTTTTTTACGTCTTGGGTTCATAGGGTATTCTCCAAATTCTTCGCAGCATCGATTCTCGCCTGACGAGCCTGCTTAGCTTTAATTTCTTTAGTAATCTTTTTGCCCGTAGAAATACTGTTCCAAAGCAAGATAAAGAGCGCTAAAAATGTAATACCAAACGCACTCCAGACATAAGCGCCATAACCGCTCATTGCCAAAAGATCAGAAAAACTCTCAAAATGCATAATCTTAATCTCCCGATCTCTTACTTATCCGCCACGAGCGCCTGAACCCAAGGTCTATGGCTCTCTTTGGACAATATTTCGTTTCTGAATCTTACCAGCGTCACACTGACAAAGAAGAAGGCAAAACCAAAGATATTAAGAAGCAGTGGCCAAAGCATGTCCCCTGAAATCGATGGTTTTTCAAATTTAGTAATTGTCGCACCCTGATGAAGAGTGTTCCACCACTCAACAGAGAAGTGAATGATCGGAAGGTTTACAACACCAACGATCGCAAGAATACCTGCAGCTTTTGCTGCCGTCTTCTGGTCATCAAACGCATGGTAAAGCGCGATTACACCAAGATAGAGGAAAAGAAGAATAAGTTCAGAAGTTAACCTTGCATCCCATACCCACCAGGCACCCCACATCGGTTTACCCCAGATGGCTCCAGTAAGCAATGCAATAAACGTGAACACAGCTCCGATTGGCGCCATTGCAGCAGCCGCCATATTCGATAATCTTAGTTGCCAGACAATCCCTATAAACGCAGCAATTGCCATAGACATATACGCACCCATCGACCAGATAGCAGAAGGCACATGAATATAGATAATTCTAAAACTATCTCCTTGTTGATAATCAGAAGGGGCGAATGCCAATCCCCAGATCGTACCTACGCCCAGACAAAAAATCGCCAGAACCGAAAACCAGGGTAGAAGTTTGCCACACAATCGATATGTGGTTTCAGGTTTAGAATATGGATGGAGCCATTTCCACATTGTTAATCTCACTCTTGCTTCATTAACACAATATCGACCTATTAGTAGTTAGAATGCCGATATAAACTTAAATTCATCTGACCAAAGATTTATCCTAATACTTTAGTCGTAGCAATACCCCAAATGGGGTGTTTAAGGGTATCAATTCACACTAACTCGAAGTGCTGCACTTATTGCAAACGGTGTAAGCGTAATAGAGCCTACGAGCATAGCAGCCATGATGGCCAGTTGTCCGTTGTATGCCATTCCCAGACTCGCAGCATCGATAGCGGAAGTTGCAAAAATCAATACAGGAATAAACAGCGGCAAGATCAACAAACTTAGTAGAACGCCACCTTTTTGTAGTCCGACTGTCAGCGCTACACCAATCGCTCCAATGAAGCTAAGCGTTGGTGTTCCGACCAACAGAGTCAATACAACTGTTTTCCATGTATTAAAGTCCAGGGATAACAATACAGCTAATAGAGGACTAATTAGAATAAGTGGCAAACCGGTAAGCAACCAGTGCGCTATAACCTTTGAAATAACGACAACTTGAAGCGGGACCGGAAACAACATCATCTGCTCCAGTGCACCATCAGCAAAATCATCCCTAAACAAGCGCTCCATTGAGAGGAGAACAGATAACAGAGCGGCCACCCAAATAATACCCGCAGCGATACGCGCAAGTAGGTTCGGTTCCGGGCCGATACTCAGTGGAAATAATGTGATAACGATAATGAAGAACCAAAGAGGGTTAAGAATATCTGCCTGACGGCGAAAAGCTATCAATAACTCTCTGCGGATTATGGATATCATAGAACTCAGCATATCATTCACCCAATTTTATTTTTCTAAGTTTTGGTGAATCTTCAAACATATCCTGATGGGTAGTTAGAAGTACGATTCCGCCTTTTTCGGCATGCTCTAGAAACAGGTTCTCCAGAACTTTCACGCCCTGCTTATCAATTGCGGTAAGCGGCTCATCAAGAATCCACAAAGGTTGTTCACTAATCCACAGCCGAGCCAATGCAACACGTCGCTGTTGTCCTGCGGAAAGCTGGGCTACCGGAACATCTTCACGACCAGCGAGACCAACCTGAGCCAGCGCCTGCCATAGGATCTCTTTGTCAGCACTCTTTTGGTGGATAGACTGATAGAAAGCGAGATTTTCAAAACCAGACAGTTCTCTTTTTACACCGGTTTGGTGACCTAAGAACAGGAGATCTTGATGGAACGCGTCTCTGTCAGATTGCGTTGACACCTGTTTCCAGAATACATCACCGCCATCTTTGTCACCCAGTCCTGCAATGATCCTGAGCATAGTCGTCTTGCCGGTGCCATTTCGCCCTTCAATCTGGACAATTTCACCTGAGTTGACCTTAAAGGAGAGATCTTCAAAAAGAACTCTTTCATCCCTTATTGCCGTAAGATTTGATACTTCTAACATGAACGTAATAATTTATGAAATAGACGGTTATCTTAACATAGTGCGAAAGAGCGCAGACAGTGCGTATACAGCCGGAAACCTAAATATTTTTCTTGTGATTCGCTGCTTTATCACAAAATTACAAAAAAATATCGTTACATAATACTTTAGAGGTAGTTATAAAAAAAGAGCGCAAGCGCTCTTTTATGTAACCTTTTGATAACAGTCCATTATCTTTTGATTGGTTGTTTTCTTTGTGCAGTTGCACGTTTACCCTGATTAGTTGCTTGCCTGCTTAGAGGAGGGACACTCTCCTTACCAGCAATTTTATTCTGTAGCGACATCATTAGCTCAGCTTCAGCTTTTGGTAGTTCGCACTCTTCGATTAATTCATCAATGCCCGCACCCAGTTGAACCATTTTACTGGCTCTTGAATATAGCCGACTATCAGAATCTACGTGCTCAAGCTCATTGACTCTTTCTGAGAGGTGTTGAATCAGGTCTTGTTGCTCTGTGACTTTCTGACCAAGCCCTACAACCACGGAGCGCACTTCAAGGAGCTGATTGTTCGCTTTCTGAAGCTCTTTATCCATCTGGCGGGTAGCTTGACGTAACTTATCAGATTGCTGCTGTGCTTGCGCTCTGCCTCTTAACCATACGAACAGAACAAGCACCACAAATACAATTCCCCCGATTGCCAGGGGAATCAAATTTGCGCTAACCGACTCAACCATTACAGGTGCGCCATTTCAGCCCATTCTTCGTCAGTAAGAAGTTTGTTCAGGTCAACAAGAATCAACAACTTACCATCACGGTTGCTTACACCCTGAATAAACTTAGCACTTTCATCAGTACCAACACTTGGTGTTGTGTCGATTTCTGAAGAGCGTAGGTAAACAACTTCAGCAACACTATCAACCAGAATACCGATTACCTGACGTTCTGATTCAATAACAATAATACGAGTATTATCCGTTACCTCACCTTCCATCAAACCAAAACGAGAACGTGTGTCGATAACGGTGACAACATTACCACGCAAATTAATAATGCCCAGAACATAGTCTGGAGCACCTGGTACTGGTGCGATTTCTGAATAACGCAGAACCTCACGGACTTGCATTACGTTAATGCCGTAAGTCTCTTCTTCCAGTTGGAAAGTTACCCACTGAAGTACTTCGTCATTAGCTTGATCTTTTTTAGCTTCTACTTCATTCACTTGAGACATGGTTTATCCTCTCTGTGTCACTACGGACAAATTGATCAACTATCTAGAGATTTTACATCCAGACCAGCATTTAACATTTTTATAAGTGCTTCAACATGAATCAAAGCACACATTTTCTCTCTTACCATTCCCGCAAGCCACGGTCTCTTACCTGCCTGCGTACGCCAATTTACTTTATCAGCGTTTAAGGTTTCAGTACCTTTCAGTTCTGTGCTTGCCAGTCCCCAATTACTCAGTCCTAACATAACAACATACTGATAGTTTTCTTTATGGCTGTCATCGGTAAGGCGATCGGCCATTACCCATTTAGCCGTATCAACAACATCCAATTGGTCTTCTTTGTTTGTCTGAAGTCCTAAATACCACTCTGGACGCCCAATCAAATGACTCATATCACCCTTTCGGTGAATACCACCCAGCTCATCTAGTGGAACCGCAAAAGTAATACCACTTACTTCAAAATAGAGTACCTGGAAATCTTCAGTACGTTCTGTACTTTGCCAGTCGGAGATATCCAACCCACCAGCCTGAATTTCCAGTTCAACCTCTTCTTCGACAACGATTTCTTCAGTAACTTCTGCTACTTCGGATACAACTACTTCTGGTTCAGCAACAACTTCCTCAGAAATGACTTCTTCAACTTCTGGTATAACCCAGTCCTGAATCTCTTCTACTACTTCAGCAACTGGTTCTGTTACCACTGATTTCGCTATTTCATCAGTGTTTTGCTCCATGATAGTAGAAACGTCAGCCGCAAAATCGGTCGTTTCGAGTTTATCAAGTAAACGCTGCACATCTTCGAGTGCGGGTACTTCAAACTCGTTGTACTCAAGTTCAGTATAGGACGAATGAAAGTCAGGTTGTAATTTTGCTTCAGGTACAAGAGCATCAACATCCGAAGCCGATGCTTCTGCTTCCGCTTCTTCACTATATGCGAGTTCAGCCACCGGTTGTTCAACTGGAGCAGACTCAGTTACTGCTGCTTTGACCGCAACTGTCTCTGCCGGAGCCTTGTCAGAAACGACAACCTCTAAAGCCGGAGTTACCGAAACATCTTCAAGCTCTTCTTCCAGCAGCGCTGTAAAATACTCATCCAGCGCTTCTTCACCTGACAATATATGGTCTCTTCTATCCATCAACCGCAAGCCTCTCCAAATAAATCAGCAGTTGTTTATAAGCAAACACACCCCTGCTCCCTTCAGCGAAATGAGAGGCTGGCAAACGTTTCAAACTTGCATCTCGGAATTTTGTATCGATTGGAACGGCTGAAGTCCAGACTTGATCCGGGTAGTCCTTCTTAAGTTGCGTCAGTGTCTGTAACGACGCTCTGGTACGCTTATCATACATTGTCGGGACGATGGTCGTTTTAAACTCACGATTACGCGACTTCTGCATAATCGCAAGAGTGCGAACCATACGTTCAAGGCCTTTCATTGCCAGAAACTCAGTTTGGACTGGGATCAGTATACGATCACTTGCTGCCAGAGCATTCACCATCATTACGCCCAGTATTGGCGGACAATCGATCAGAACATAATCATAATCGTTGTGAAGCGCCAATAATGCCCGTTTGAGGATAAGCCCCATCCCACTGCGGTTACCCATAACACGATCTAATGTTGCAAGGGACATATGAGCCGGAACAAGGTCAATGTTCTCAACCTCTGTTTTCAGGATAAGTGGTAGAACACTTTCACGATCCAGCTCTGGCAATTGGAAAAGGTCGAATAAACTTTTAGCCACCGCATCGGAGTCAAAACCTAAATAGGTTGTCAAAGAGGCATGAGGATCCGTATCAACCAACAAAACTCGATGACCTTTTTTCGCCAGCAGACCAGCGAGAGTCACTGTTGTCGTTGTCTTACCAACACCACCTTTCTGGTTTGCTACACTCCAGACTATCATCAACGACTCCTACGCCATGCCAATTTCGACAAGCATTCGTTCTGATATGCGTTCCAAAGGCAAGTCTTCTGAAGAAAGCCCTGCCTTAGCAACAGCCTGTGGCATGCCATAAACCACACAGCTCTCTTCATCCTGAGCCCAAATGGTTGCACCTGCAGATTTCAGCATACGTGCACCTTCGCGTCCGTCAGCCCCCATGCCTGTTAGCACCATGGAAAGAACTTTATCGCCATATATCTTAGCCGCAGATCCAAAAGTCACATCGACACAAGGCTTGTAATTCATACGGTCACCGCCGTCCAAAACTTTAAGTCTGGCACTTCCAGGGCGACCATCTATCATCATCTGCATGCCGCCAGGAGCAAGATAAGCAACCCCCGGGCGCAGAGCATCCCCATCTTCGGCTTCTTTCACTTGAATCTTACAAAGTGAGTTCAGGCGACTGGCAAAAGCAGCGGTAAACGTCGCTGGCATATGCTGTATCAGCACGATTGGATGCGGGTAGTTAGCAGGAAGTTTTGTAAGAATTTTCTGTAGAGCAACGGGACCACCTGTGGATGTGCCAATTGCGGTAAGTTGATACTTCTTACCGCTGGCCCGAAACTTGGCTCTGCTGGTAACAGATTCAGTTCGACCGGACGCTGGAGCCGCAGTCGTACTTCTTAAAGTACTTGTGGTGGTCCTTCTTGTCGTCGTTGTTGGAGCTGCTGGCGCAGATGCGGTTCTTCGCATAAATGCGCGCTTACGAGCTATCTCCGCAACCCTCTGTTGGAGGAGCTGAGTTGCTTCATCTCGGTTTCTGGCAATGTCCTCAAACTTCTTAGGTAAGAAGTCCAATGCACCAGCATCCAGAGCATCAAGAGTTGCTCGCGCTCCGTCATGAGTAAGAGAAGAGAACATCAAAATCGGCGTTGGCTGAACTTTCATTATTTCTCGTACAGCCGTAATGCCATCCATAATTGGCATCTCGATGTCCATTGTAATTACATCTGGCTTAATCTCTTTTGCCTTCTGTACTGCCTCTTTACCATTGGTTGCTACATCCACTACTTCAAGACGCGCATCGGAGTTAATAATCTCACTTACTCTGCGTCTAAAAAAGCTTGAATCATCTACAACCAGTACTCTTACTGCCATAAATCCCTTCTTCAATTACATGCGAGAACGAGTTGCGTACTCTTTTAATAAGTTTGGTACATCAAGGATAAGTGCAATATGACCATCACTAGTGATCGTTGCACCAGCCATTCCTGGCGTGCCTTGTAGAAGTTCATCTAGTGGCTTAATGACCACTTCTTCCTGACCGATCAACGAGTCGACAACAAAACCAACTCGCTGACTACCAATTTGAACAATTACGACGTGACCATGCCCTTTACGCTGATCGACCATACCTGCTTTAGGTACAAGCCAGTTTTGCAGATAGAACAATGGAATAGATTTCTCACGGACAATAATTGTTAGCTGACCATCAACCACATTTGTCTTGCTCAGGTCCAGATTGAATATCTCATTTACACTTGCTAGTGGTAGTGCAAATGGCTGCTCACAAACTCCAACCATCAGTGTCGGAAGAATTGCCAGAGTCAGAGGTACTTTAATGGTTATCTTAGTACCTTTACCCATCTCTGAGTCGACATCTACTGAGCCATTAAGCGTATTGATCGCCGTTTTAACAACGTCCATACCAACACCACGGCCTGAAATATCTGAAATCTGGTCTTTACTAGAAAAACCTGGTGCAAAAATAAGGTTGAAACACTCTTTGTTCGTTAAACGCGAAGCGGCTTCTGTATCCATAAGCCCGCGTTTAACAGCGATGCCTCTCAGCTTATCCGGGTCCATACCGCCACCATCATCAACGATAGCGAGTTCAATATGGTCACCTTCCTGAGAAGCAGACAGAATAACTTTGCCTGTGCGAGACTTACCTGCTTTCTCACGTATGTCCGGCATTTCGATACCGTGGTCAACAGAGTTACGAACCAAGTGAATAAGTGGATCAGCAAGGGCTTCGACAAGGTTCTTATCCAGATCCGTATCTTCGCCACGCATTTCAAGAACAATGTCTTTCTTAAGTGTTCTTGCAAGGTCACGTACTACGCGAGGGAATCGGCCAAACACTTTTTTGATTGGCTGCATACGCGTCTTCATAACCGCGCCCTGAAGGTCAGCAGTTACAATATCTAGGTTAGCAACCGCCTTTGACATTTCTTCATCGTTACGGTTTAAACCAAGGCTAACAAGACGGTTTCGTACCAATACCAGCTCACCCACCATATTCATAATGGTATCTAGTGTTGAGGTATCAACACGAACTGTTGCCTCTGCCTGAGGTTTAGGTGCCTGATTTTGTTGCTTAGCGGCGCCAGGTTTCTCAGCAGCTTTAGCAGGAGCTGCTGCTTTTTTAGCGGCTGGCTTCGCAGGTTTAGGCGTCGGTTTTGCTTCCGGTTTTGGAGCCGCTGGCGGTGGTGTCGCTGGTGTAGTATTCGCTGTTACTGGCTTAGTTGCAGCATCAAGCTCTTCTATACTTGGCCCCTTACCAGTGCCGTGCAATTGATCCAAAAGCTTCTCAAACTCATCATCTGTCATGAGATCGTCATCTGCAGCCGGATTACTTACAGGTGCTTTAGCCACAGGTGCAGAAGCAGCGGGAGGGTTAGCCGCAGTTGCCTGACCAGGAGCAGCACCTTTGCCATGGAGCTGGTCGAGCAGTTTTTCGAACTCGTCGTCTGTTATATCGCCACTATCAACCGTCGGAGCTGCCTTTTCTGGTACAGCCGCTTTCGGAGGAGCTGGAGCAGCAGGAGCTTCTTTCGTAGCACCTGGTGCAGTACCTTTACCATGAAGTTGGTCTAAAAGTTTTTCAAATTCGTCTTGAGTAATGTCGTCTATAGAATCAGCATCAATCGCAGTTGCTGGAGCTTCTTCAACAACAGGAGCTTCTGGTTCTGCCGGGATTTCGACCTCAGCTACCGGCTCAGACACTGCCGCCTTTTCGTCAGCGCTCTCTGGTTTGCTCAACCTATGAAGTTCCTCTAGAAGAGCAGGATCTGCCGGAGTAAGAGGTTCTCTCTCCTGAACGGCGGCAAACATAACATTTACTGCATCTAATGCCTGAAGGATGGTATCCATCAGATCAGCAGTAACACTGCGTTGACCATTTCGAAGAATATCGAAGACGTTTTCGGCACCGTGACAGGCATCGACTAACTCTGTTAATGAAAGGAAACCAGCTCCACCTTTTACAGTATGGAAGCCGCGGAAAATTGCGTTTAACAGATCGCCGTCTTCAGGGTTATTCTCGAGCTCTATAAGTTGTTCTGACAACAGCTCTAAGATCTCACCGGCTTCAACCAGAAAGTCCTGAAGGATATCTTCATCTAATTCGTAGCTCATACATTACCTCTAGAATCCTAGACTAGACAACAAGTCGTCGACGTCGTCCTGGGAGGAAACAGCATCTTCTCTCTCGTGCGGGTTAAGAATCGGTCCTTCTGGCTCTGTGGACACATTTTGTGCTGTTTCTGTTTTATTCTCTTTTTGATCAACACCAAAAGTCGTCAATATCTCGACTAAACGGTCTTCCACTTCCCGTACAAGGGTAATTACCCTGGTAATAATCTGCCCGGTTAAATCCTGGAAGTCTTGCGCCATCAAAATCTCAGTGAGCTGGCCTCTAAGTTCAGTACTGTCCCCTTCGACTTGCGACAATAAGTCATCAACTCTGTGGCATAGCGCTTTAAACTCAGCTAACTCAATTTTCCCAGCCATAAGCTGGTTCCAGGTCGGACGGATAAGCAGAAGGCTCTCATGCAACTTGTCTGCAATTGGCAGCGTGGTTTCTACCGCATCCATGGTTTTGTTAGCTGCTTGCTCTGTTTTTGCTATCACATACTCTAGCCTGTCTCGGGCATCCGGTATCTCTTCGTTGGCTATCTGACTCATCCGTGGGTCAAACCTGAACTCAGCCAGAGAATCGTGCAGATTCCGAGTTAACTCACCGACCTCTTTTAGCATCGGGTTGGTGGTATCTTGTTGCAGTGATAAAACGAGCTGATCAGCTTCTTCCTGCTGGTCGTTTTCCAACAGTTCTACTAATTGTTTTGCTTGCTCTAAAGAAATCATCTTAATAAGCCCTTTCAACGCTTACTGATTACTCGCCAAGGCGTTATAAGCGTTCGAAAATCTTATCAAGCTTTTCTTTTAACGTAGCAGCGGTGAAAGGCTTAACAATGTAACCATTAACACCAGCCTGAGCTGCTTCGATAATTTGCTCTCGCTTAGCTTCTGCTGTAATCATTAAAACTGGTAAGTGCTTTAGTTCTTCATCTGCACGAATATTCTTTAGCAGATCAATCCCTTGCATACCCGGCATATTCCAGTCGGTCACCACAAAGTCGAATTCACCTTTCTTCAACATTGGTAGCGCCGTCAAACCATCATCCGCTTCCTGGGTATTATTGAAACCCAAGTCACGTAGTAAGTTCTTTACAATTCTGCGCATTGTTGAGAAGTCATCAACAATGAGGATCTTCATGTTTTTATTCAAAATTGCCTCCACTGAGTTTCAAGTCAGTGTTATTAATCGTTTTGAGTCCACGCACTAAGTTTAATGCGCAATCGTTGCATTGACTGGCTAAGTATTTGACTGACGCGAGATTCGCTAACACCCAAAACTTCACCTATTTCTTTTAAATTTAGCTCTTCATCATAATAAAGTGAAAGAACTAATGCTTCTCTTTCGGGAAGACTTTTGATCGAATCGACTAAAGCCTGACGAAAATTCTCATCCGCCACACCCTGAAACGGTGTATTCTCATCAAGATTGTCTTCTTTGGTGATGACATCTTCCGATACACCTAAATCTTCAATACCAACCAAACGGGAACAGTTTATATCAGATAGAGCAGCGTGATACTGCTCAAGTGTCAAATTTAGATGAGCGGCAACTTCTGCGTCCGTTGGATCTCTTTTTAGAGATGATTCCAGCTCATTTATAGCCTGACTTATCGTTCGATTATTTTTATGGACTGAGCGAGGTACCCAGTCACCTTTACGAACTTCATCTAACATTGCCCCTCGAATACGAATTCCCGCATAAGTCTCGAAACTCGCACCTTTAGAGGCGTCATAATTCTGCTGCGCTTCAATCAGGCCTATCATTCCAGCCTGTATTAAGTCTTCTACCAAGACACTAGGAGGCAATCGCCCCAATAAGTGGTGGGCGATTCTTTTAACCAAATCTGAATACTGCTCCAGAAACGATCTCTGTGTACTGAGATTCGCTTTTTGGTCATATGTTAGCGCCTTATTCACCAAAAGGCTCTCCTACTGATTCCTTCTTCATCAGCAATCTTTCCACAAAAAACTCGAGATGACCACTAGGGCTTTTCGGTATTGGCCATGTTAACACTTTATTTGCTAGAGAGCTCAAAGCAAGTGCCGCTGGCGAACGTGGATATGCATCTACCACAATTTTCTGTTTTTTGACTGCCTGACGAACTTTATCATCCAATGGAATACATGCTACGAGTTCAAGGCTCACATTCAAGAAGCGCTCTGTGACCAAGGTCAACTTTGCGAATAATTCTCTGCCTTCTCGGTAACTTCTGACCATATTTGCAACAATTTTGAAGCGTTGTACCTGGTGTTCGCGACTTAACAGCTTGATAAGTGCATATGCATCCGTGATCGAAGTAGGTTCGTCACACACCACCACTAAAACATCCTGAGCTGCTCTTGAAAAGCTTACTACCATGTCAGAAATACCCGCTGCCGTGTCGATAAGAAGAACATCCATCTCCTCTTCAAGCGTACCAAAAGCACGTATCAGACCGGCGTGTTGAGCATGGGACAGCTCAGTCATGCTCTGAGTCCCGGACGTTGCCGGAATGATTCTGATTCCATATGGGCCTTCTACGATCGCATCTTTCAGCTCACATTCACCCGCAAGTACATGTCCAAGGTTTCTTTTACTCTTGATACCAAGCATTACGTCGACGTTTGCTAACCCCAAATCAGCATCAAGAACCATAACTTTTTTACCCTGGCGGGCAATAGCAATAGCCAGACCTAACGTAACATTTGATTTACCTACACCACCTTTACCGCCGGTTACAGCAATAACCTTGGTAAGTGTAGGTTGTGCTAAGCGACGGAGGCCGCTTGCTTGATCATTAATCATATTATTTGTCATAAATTCGTCCGCCGCTAGAATCCTTCAGAATCGCTATTCCAGTAATGAGGTTCATTCTCTGTTGATTTCTCAAGCAACTCGTTTGCTTTTGCGACCATATATTTAGGTTGAGCTATCACGATATCTTCCGGTACACGCTGTCCATTTGCTATGTAAGCAACAGGCAAAGCGTTTTCTACGACAACGCTGATAAACTCACCAAGGCTTAATGACTCATCAATTTTCGTTAATACACAGCCCGATAACGGGATGCGCTTGAAGTGTTCTATGGTTTCTTGCAGAACTTTTCTCTGCGCAGTAGCAGGAAGAACCAGGTAGCTACTGATCGCCTCTCCACTGTTTTGCATAAGTGTGTCTAGCTGTTCCGATAGCCTTACATCTCTTTGTCCCATCCCAGCAGTGTCTACAAGAACTAAGCGACGGTTTCTAAGTTGATATATTACTTCGGCCAATTCATCAGAATCTTTAGCAACTCTTACCGGACAGCCCATAATTCGACCATAAATTGCCAATTGTTCATGAGCACCAATTCGGTAAGTGTCTGTGGTAACCAGTGCAACATTGTCTGAGCCGTATTCCATCGCAGCTCTGGCAGCAAGCTTTGCAATCGTTGTTGTTTTACCCACACCAGTAGGACCTAACAACGCGACTACACCACCTTTTTTGAGAATATCGGTTTTGGTTACGACTATCTGATCTGAAATCAATCCTAATAGTGCTTTCCAGGCCTGCGCTGGCTGCGTGTCTTCAGGTATATAACATGCTAACTGGTCGGACAGTTCAGAAGATAGACCCATTCTCTCTAGGCGTTTAATGAGCATAGCGCGCAGAGGTTCGCGACGTTCAACTTCCTGCCACATCAAGCCAGACACCTGATGCTCTAGCAAGCGACGAATCGAGTTCATCTCCTCTCGCATCGACTCCAGCTCCTGAGCGGAATCTGCTTCATTCTGAGGCTCGCTACGCTTCCTGTCGTAACGTGTAGGATCGAGTTTAGGCGATTGTCTTGGTGCATCTCGATCTTCTGCGATAAGACGTGCTAAACCCGACTCTTCTGATAATGACGAAGAAATAGCGCCCCGGCCACCTCTACTCATGTCTTGCGTCTGATCTCTGCCCTCAGCTTGCCTTTTTAACAACGAAGCTAACGAGTCTGCTTCTGTAGACGCTGGCGCATTTTGCTGACCTTCTTCCTGGCTATATTGCTTCAGCATGTTAGCAAAGCGCTTGGTCATCGAACCTTGACCCGCCCCGGTAGGAGTCTGAGCTTGTAGACTCACTCTGTCTTCTTGTAGCTCTCGGGAGGCATATCGGTTATTGACCTGAGATTGAGAGAAGTCGTTAGAGTAGCGACTGTTTTGTGTTGGAGCCGGAGTTACTGGAGTTGAGTCACCATCAACAGCCGCAACAATCTCTACGCCTCCGGTCACCTTTTTGTTGGACATAATTACAGCTTCTGCTCCAAGCTCTTCTTTGACCTGAAGCAGTGCCGTTCTCATGTCCTTTGCGAAAAATCGTTTTATCTTCAAGATACTTGTCCAAGTTTAATCAGCACGGTTAATTACCCACTGCCTGTACAATTCGAATCTGTTTTTCATCAGGAATTTCTTGGTAAGAAAGCACCCGGAGATTCGGTATTGTGTTCTTCACAAACTTCGCTAACGTCGTCCGGAGTACTCCGGAGGTTAATAATACTGCTGGCTCACCCTTGAGCTCTTGCTCTTGTGTCGCCTGACTCAATGAAGACTGAAGCCTTTCAGCTAATCCAGGCTCTATACCCGTTGATTCTCCACCAGAAGCCTGCATGGTCTGATGCAAGATTTGTTCCAGTTCAGGAATCAATGTAATCACTGGCAATTCAGGCTCTATCCCATTGATTTCCTGTACAATAAGGCGTTTCAACGATATACGAACAGCCGCTGTTAAAATGTCAGGTTCTTGACTCTTACTCGAGTACTCCGACAGTGTTTGAACAATTGTCCGAACGTCTCGAATTGGAATCGCTTCATTCAACAAGTTTTGAAGTACTTTCACCACCACTCCAAGGCTAAGCTGATCCGGCACAAACCCTTCAACCAACTTCGGTGCCGAACGTCCCAGCATCTCAAGAAGGTTCTGAACCTCTTCGTGTCCAATAAGTTGTGACGCATTATTGGTCAGTAATTGACTCAAGTGAGTTGCTAAAACCGTTGCTGAGTCTACTACAGTATAGCCCAGTGCTTGCGCATGCTCTCTGTGCTCTTCTCTGATCCAAACCGCTTCCAAGCCAAATGCTGGGTCTACCGTCGGTTCACCTTCAACCATACCGTATACCTGACCTGGGTTAATCGCTAATTCCTGATCCGGTCTGATTTCAGCTTCACCAACCGCAACGCCCATAAGGGTAATGCGATAGCTGTTTGGTGTTAGTTCAAGATTGTCCCTGATATGTACCGCGGGAATAAGAAAGCCAAAGTCCTGAGAAAGCTTTTTCCGTACACCTTTAACTCGCTCTAGAAGCTCTCCACCCTGATCTCTGTCCACCATTGGAATCAGGCGATAGCCCACTTCTAGGCCAATTACATCAACTGGCTGAACGTCATCCCATGAGAGTTCTTTCTGAGCCGGTGCTTCACCCTCTTTCACTTCTGGCAACTTAGGTTTGGCTGCTTCTTTCTTCTGTTTTTTATGTATCAGGTACGCACCAACACCAGCTAAAGTACTAAGAAGTAAGAATGCAAAGTGTGGCATGCCAGGTACGATACCCATTACCCCTAAGATCCCTGAAGTGATAATCAGGGCTTTTGGGTTATCGAACATCTGGAAGACCATCTGCTGACCCATGTCTTCATCAGTATTCTGACGGGTCACCATGATGGCAGCAGAGATAGAAAGTAAAAGAGATGGAATCTGAGCAACCAGACCGTCACCAATAGTCAGCAGGGTATATATCTCAATCGCTTCTTGAAAACCAAGATCGAATTGAATCATACCGATAGAAAGTCCGCCGACAATGTTAATAAACAGGATTAGAATACCTGCAATCGCATCTCCTTTTACAAACTTAGAAGCACCATCCATCGAACCGTAGAAGTCGGCTTCTTTAGTCACTTCGAATCGACGTGTTCTTGCTTGTTCCTGATCGATTAAGCCTGCGTTTAAGTCGGCATCAATCGCCATCTGCTTACCTGGCAAGGCATCCAACGTAAAGCGGGCGCTTACTTCGGAAATACGTCCTGCACCTTTGGTAACAACCATAAAGTTGATGATCATCAGGATTAGGAAAACCACTAAACCTACCGCATAGTTACCGCCAATTACGACGCTACCGAAGGCTTCAATAACGTTACCAGCGGCATTACCACCCTCATGACCATACAAAAGAACGACCCGTGTAGAAGCAACGTTTAGAGCAAGCCTGAGCAAAGTTGCTATCAGAAGTACTGTCGGGAAAGCAGCAAAATCGAGCGGACGCCTTGTATAAACCGTTACCAATAGAACAACCATTGCCAGGGCAATATTGAAGGTAAAGGAGATATCCAGCAGTAACGGAGGGATAGGCAGAACTATCATTCCGAGGGTAGCAAGTACTAGTACAGGTGCCCCAATAGCAGGAAGGGCTCTGGTAGGTATACTTGGTAACCTGTCGGAATAAGGTAAATTAAACTTCATATATCAGCTGAGGTAGTTTCAAACCTATTGATAATCAACAGGTTAATTTATGGATAATAGCGCTTAGGGGGTAATATGCAATATCTAGTCCATGGTTTTCAGTCAAAAAGTTGACTGGTAGGCTTGCTTCATTGAGTCCATACCCGAATCGGGCTCTTACTTTGAAGGGGCATAACGGGAATACTTTATTCCATAGCCGTTGTTTAAAGGTTTCACATTCAGTGGTGAGATACCTGAAATGTGTACTGGGAATGCCCTATTCCATCAGCCGCTATTTAAAATCTAGGTGGATGAATCACATTTCTCATTTTGGCATGCTGATTCCATAGGGCACACCCAATACACACCTACCAAGATACGATCATTCAGATAATGTATTTATTGCACGGAACTGGAGTGATTTACCGGGTGTACTCGCTGTATTGAACATGCCAAATAAAAACTGGTAAATACAATCGTTGATCTTTTAAATAGCGGTTCATGGAAGCGAGTATTCCCGGTGAGTCACGTACTCTAACGATCGACCCTAATAACGCAGATCCGGTGGAATCGGCATATTCTCTTCTGCTAGCACTGGCCTTTGACCACCACGTTTCCGGAACTGTTTTAACTGGAATACATAAGCAAGCACCTGCGCTACCGCAACGAACAAGCCATCTGGAATTTGTTGTTCTAACTCAGTGGAGTGGTACAAAGCACGCGCTAAAGGTGGAGCTGGAATGACATAAATATCATGCTCTCTGGCAACTTCCCGAATTTTTAGTGCCATGTGATCGGTACCCTTGGCGACGACAATCGGCGCTTTATCGGTTTTGGTATCATATCGCAGTGCAACAGAGAAATGCTCCGGGTTAGTAACAACAACATCCGCAGTCGGTACTTCTGCCATCATTCGACGTTGGGCAGCTTCTCGCTGGAGCATACGAATCCGGCCTTTTACTTCCGGCTTACCTTCAGTTTCTTTATACTCATCTTTCACTTCCTGCTTCGTCATTTTCAGCTGATCGGCATGCTGCCAAATCTGAAATGGAATATCGATGGCGACAACCACCAGCAATGAACAACTAATAAGTAGAATAAAACTCAGAAGAATTTCTAATGCATGGAAAATGTTTTGTGGGAATACATCCATACTCAGCTGAAACAGATCTACCTTCGAGCGTTCTATAAGATAAAAGGCTACCCCAGCAACAAGAGCCACTTTAAGAATAGATTTGATTAGCTCGACCCAACTCTGCAATCCGACCATGCGTTTTAGCCCGCTGAGTGGGTTCATTTTAGACGCTTTAGGCATCGCAGCTTCAACAGAAAAGCTAATACCACCCACACCTGCAGCGCCAATTAATGCCGCAACAAAAAGAGTAAACAGAACCAGTGTTAAAGGCAGAAATAATTGTACTAAAGCCCCAGACGCAATATCCAATAGTTTAGTTGTATTGAAAATCTCATCGCGACTCAGGGAAAACAGGCGCTCCATCATGCGGAACAAACCCATCGCAAGAGTTTCTCCGTACATCATTAATGATAAAGCCCCTACAACAAGCACTGAAACTGATGCCAGCTCCTTAGAGCGGGCGACCTGCCCCTTTTCTCTCGCCTGTTGTAACCGCCTGGGCGTGGCGTCTTCGGTCCGTTCCTGACCGTCTTGTTCTGCCAACTCAGCCTCCTAGCAATCCAGCCTAATCAATCGACAAATCTGCTGCTCGCCTTCAAGCCAGTAAAGATCGTAATGGCTAAATAGTCCAAGCAGTATGTACCAACACAGTAATAGACCAACAATTAACGCAAATGCAAATCCAAGCGAAAAAATGTTCAGCTGTGGTGCGGCACGCGTCATTACACCAAATGACAGGTTAATCGTAAGCAGAGCGATAATCCCCGACAAAGACATACTCAATGCCGTTTTGAACATGATACTTAACCAAAGCGCCATTTCACGAAAGTCTGTCGTTGTCAGCGAACCCGAACCGATAGGTAAGCTCTTGAAGCTGAACACCACCAGTTGTATCAATTTTAGGTGACCATCTGTTGCAAGAAAAAACATGGTCGCCACAAACATAAACAACTGACCAAGCAAAGGGGTGTTCTGCCCGTTCGCTGGATCTACCATCGAAGCAAAACCCAGACTCGACTGCATACCGAGGATCTGGCCTAGCATAACGAAAGTCTGGATCATAAACTGCGTCACCATACCCATGGCAACCCCAATAAGTATCTGTTCAAAGGTAGTGAGAAAGCCTTCAAAAGAGAGGAGTTGAAGCTCTTGGGGAACGGCCGGAATCGCTGGCATCACGGCAAAAGTGACCGCCAGAGAAAGGTAGAGCCTCAATCGGGTTGAAACAAAGCGAGCGCCCGTTACCGTCATCACCATAAACATGGCTGAGATACGAGTAAACGGCCAAAAATAGTTGGCTATCCAATCCAGAATGATGGTTGTTGGATACTCCATAATGGAACCTAATAGAGAATCGACGGTAGCCTGTCTACCATCTCGAAGAAGAATCCCATTAACGACTGTGTCATCCAGTGCCCGAGGAATGACAAAGCGAGCAACGTTACAATCAAACGTGGTAGAAAACTCAGTGTTTGTTCGTTAATCGAAGTTGCCGCCTGAAAAATCGCCACGATCAAGCCAACCAGAAGGCTTGGTACTATGATGGCACACACCATAATCAGCACCATCCAAAGCGCCTCGCGGAATATCTCGACAAACATCTCTGGTGTCATATTCTGCTCTCCTTAGCTACAACGCGAAACTGCCCGCGAGGGTAGACAGAATCAAGTTCCATCCATCCACCAGCACAAATAGCATAAGTTTAAATGGCAGCGATACAATCATTGGAGATAGCATCATCATACCCATCGCCATCAAAATGGAAGCAACAACCAGATCGATAATCAAAAATGGCAAAAACAGCATAAAACCAATCTGGAAAGCTGTTTTTAGCTCAGACGTAATAAACGCTGGAATCAAAACAGCCATAGAAACATCTTCTGGATTTTGTGCGTCTGAACCTGAGATATTTACAAAGGTTTCAAGATCTTTCACCCGGGTCTGCTTCAACATAAAACTTTTCATCGGCCCTTGAGCCTGGTCAAATGCCTGCCTTGCCGTGATTTCTTCATTCAAATAAGGCTGAACCGCATCTGTGTTCACCTTATCGATAACCGGTGACATGATAAAAAAGGTAAGAAAAATAGCGATACCAATGATCACCTGATTCGAAGGTGTCTGCTGAAGACCCATAGCCTGCCTGAGAATAGACATGACCACTACAATACGGGTAAACGAAGTCATCAAAATAACCATGGCGGGCAGGAAGCCAAGCATGGTCATCAACGCAAGAATTTGCAGGTTTATCGAATAGTCTTCACTACCATCCGGATTCGCGGTCATGGTAAAGGCAGGAATACCACCACCACCAGAACTGCTTCCTAGCGCTATTGTCTGGCGATTTCCATCTGCACTCTCCATCGCCTGAACCGTAATGGTTTCAGCTCCGGTAGCCGTTGCTGGTATCTGCGTTTCCAATTCTTCCTGCGCTAATGCAAAAGGGGAGCAGATTAAAAACACAAACGCTGCCAGTAAGGCAGCGATAGTACTATTTCTTCGCATCTTTCTTCAGTATTTGTGATAGTTGATTGGCAAATGGTGTCGATTCCGGCACTTCGGTGTCTAGGGTTTTATCTAACCGGGAAATTAAATTTATGGAGTTTGGCGTGATACCGACTAAGTACTGTTCTTCTCCGGCTTGCACGACGGCAATTCGTTCCTTAGTGCCTACAGGTATTTGCCTAAGAATCTTAAGATCTTTCTGACTTCCTATCGCAGGATGCTGCATTCTTTTTAACACCCATGCCAAAACAAGGATAAGAGCCAAAACAAAGAGTAGCGAACCCAGAGTGGTCGCAATATCCATGCTAGATGCACCGGCAGCAAGTACCGGTGTGCTAAGCAATAATGAGGAGAAAAGCGCAGCTAATAGCTTCATATTATTATCGAAGCTTCTTGATACGCTCTGTCTGGCTGATAACGTCAGTGAGACGAATACCAAACTTATCGTTGACCACAACCACTTCGCCATGGGCAATCAACGTACCATTAACCATCACGTCCAGAGACTCACCAGCTACTCTGTCTAGCTCTACAACCGAACCCTGGTTGAGTTGTAGAAGGTTACGAATACTGATTTGAGAGCGCCCGACTTCCATTGAGATAGTCACCGGAATATCCATAATGGTATCCAGTTTACGACGCTCATCATCCGTAATTGGTGCAGAGGTATCCGATAGTTCTTCCAGCGGTGCCGCTTCTATATCATCAGAGCCACCCTGTGCCGCTGGGTCTTCACTTAAGGCTGCGGCCCATTCGTCTGCTAATTTTTGGTCTTCATTCGGATCCATTGTTACTATCCTTATTCTTGATTTCCGCTACCGGAAACCTTAACTCACTCTGTATTATTCATCGTCGTCCGACTCACCTTCATTACTGATTTCAGACATAATGTCTTTACTCAGGAAGGCGATATCAGATTTGACCACTTCAGGACGTTTGATCTTCTCAGAAACCTGAACTGCTAGCCTGTCATCGGAACGCCCCATCTTAACTCTGTAAGTAGGAAGCTCTTCCACATACATCACCGCATGTTCTGGCATATCGATAGGAATAACATCACCCGGCTGCAACTCCATCAGGTCGCGCAGAGAGATGTCTCTTTCCAGCAGGTTAACGCGGAAATTCACCGGAACGTCCATTATTTCGTCTCTGAGAGCAGTACTCCAACGTACGTCCGTTTCCATCTTGTCCGACTGAACACCGGCATCAAGCAGTTCCCTGATAGGTTCCACCATGGAATATGGCATTACAACGTGGAAGTCACCACCGCCACCATCCACTTCGATGTGGAATGAACTCACAACGATCACCTCTGTCGGGCTCACGATGTTAGCCATACTAGGGTTTACCTCTGAATCGAGGTATTCAAATTCGACCCCCATAACTGGAGACCAGGCTTCTTTGTAGTCAGAAAAGACAATTTTCAGAAGCAACTGGATAATTCGTCGTTCAGTAGGTGTAAATTCTCGACCTTCGATTTTCGCGTGGAACCGACCATCACCGCCGAAGAAGTTCTCTACCAAGATAAATACCAAACGCGCTTCCATGGTGATCAACGCCGTACCTTTTAGCGGTCGGAATCTCACCATGTTTAGGCTCGTTGGTACATACAATGTATTTTGGTATTCACCAAACTTCATCATCTGTACACCGTTGATGGAGACTTCTGCTGTCTTTCGAAGCATATTGAACAAGCTGACTCGCATATGACGTGCAAATCGCTCGTTAATAAGCTCCAGAGTCGGCATCCGACCACGGACAATCCTATCCTGAGATGAGAAGTCAAAGGTTACGGCAGATTCCGACTCCTCATCGAGCAGCTCTTCTTCTTCATCAACGTCATCAACACCGTGTAAGAGCGCGTCAATTTCGTCCTGGGTTAATAGATCAGTCACTTGAATCCTATTGAATTACAAAGTCTGTAAAAAGTACTTTCTCGACAACCGGCTTCCCAACAACCTCATTCATTGTCGCGCGAATATCATCCGTCGCTTGATCACGAAGCTGCGTACGGCCTGTTGGTGTTCGTAGCTGTTCAACGGTCGCTGTACTAAATGTGTTCAAAAGCGTACTTTCAATCAATGGAGAGTGGTGTCTCGCCATATCTTCATTATCAAGACCACGAACCATCAACTGCACTTTAACCTGCACCAGTCTGTCCCGCTGCTTTCCCGGAGCACTAAACAAAAAAGGTTGAGGTACGTTTACATAAGACGCGGGTTCAGGAAGTGCCGCTCTTGAGCTGTCTGCGATTTCTTCAGTTTGCTCAGCGTCATCCGACCCCATCAAAAAGAATGCTGCACCACCACCGCCAGCCAGTAAAACGACTACTGCAATAATGATAATTAAAAGTTTCTTTTTCCCTTTGGGCGCTTCACCGCCTTCTGTGTTTTCTTCTTCAGCCATACTCGTCTCTAACTGATTAATATTCCATTACTTCAGTGCAGCTTTATACACTGAAAAGAGTGTGTCGAACATAAAAATATTAAGCGTAATAGCTTATTCCATCATCTTTTGAAGCAATATTCGCATTAAGATTGATGGCTTCATCAAGGTTTAGCTCATCTTCTGCTGAAGAACCACCCGATAAGCCGTTACCATTAGAGTTATTTCCCGCTGCATATTCTTGCTGCTGACGTCCGGAATTCTGCTGCTGAACCGATGAGTCTGCTAGCTGAATACCCTGTTGAGATAACATTTCTCTTAGTCGTGGCATTGCATGTTCGACCATATCTCTCGCCTGTGGATTCGAAACGGTAAACTGCACCGATGCCATATCGCCATTCATCGACATACGAATCTGCATTCTTCCCAGTTCAGGTGGGTCGAGGCGAATATCTACGTTTTTCAGATTCTTCGACATCATCATTTGAACGCGCTCAGCCAACTGCTCACCACCAACTTCTCTTGCTAGCTGTAGTGGAGATTGTGCCGCGGCCTGTTGCACTTCACTTCGAATTTGTGCCTGCTGAACACCCTGTTGTCCAGCAATACCAGCCAACTGCTGACTTAAATCTTTATCTTTTTCCTTGCTCTTCGCAGCCATTGCTCCTGCTGCACCAGCAGCTGTCATAGAAGCTAACATGGCTGCATTGTTAGCAGTTCTGTTGGCTGAGTTAACAGTTTGCATCTGCTGTGCTGATAAATGAGATACATCCACAGGTATCGCATTTGGATTAGTACTTACCGGTTGCGAAATCTGTTGAGCCACCGCTTTTTCTGCTTGCTGACTCGCTAATTGAGCCTGCTGTTGTAACGTTTGATATTGCTGAGCCTGAGATTGCTGATTTAAAGCGTAAGCAGAAGAACTCATTGCAGCAGACTTAACCGAATCAGGTACTTGCTTAGCGACTTCCTGAACCGCCGCAGCATTGCTTGAAGCCTGAGCCAATATTTGCAACTCTTCTTCGGTTAGCTCGCTCGGATCTTTGCTCAAAATTTGCTGAGTCAAACTGGTTTCTATTGGCAACTCAACGGCTGTAGCACTCACACCAGCAGCTTGTACTGCTAATGGCTCAGCCGCATGAAGAGCGGCACCAACACCGACTGCACTTGCCGTTTTTCCTGTTTCCCAAATTAATGATTCAGGGCTAATAGGCTCTTTTTTATCCTGTCCTTTCGTTGCCTGCGTATTTGGGGTATTCACACTTGTCGCAGCCTTTAGTTGACTGACAGCCAGAGCGGAAACATCAATATCTTCACTCTTATGCTCTTCAGTATCTAACTGAACAACTTTGTTATTCATTTGAAGCGCTACTTGCTCGGTATCCGGCGTCTCTCCTTCAACCACTTTCACTTGCTGTTTCTCTAGCGCTTCAAATTTCTCTGTTATTTGCTTCAAAGAGTCAGCGTCGGTTTCGCTAAGCTCTTTCGTATCAGTCCCTTTTACCTGGACATACTTTGATACTAAATCCTCTGGAATCTTCGCTTCATCACCAGCCGTTTTTAATTTGACTGAATCAGATTCGATAAACTTGCTCACCTTATTCTGGCCATCTTCCAGGTGTTGCTTGGATTCCTGAGCTAGTTTTTGTGGCAACTCCTTGCCGGAGTTGTCATTTTTGAGCGCCTGATTAGACTCATCCAAACGTTCCAGTAATGCGCTGCCTTCACTCATGGTTTCAGAGACTTTTTTCTCTCCTTTGGATAGAGGTTCCAGCTCAGTTTCAAGGCTGTTTTTGTTGCCTTGCGGGTCTGAATCCACTTCTTCACCTTCAGTGAGATCTCCCTCTAGTTCCAATAGCTTAGTAGCACTCTCACCATCGCCCTCTGCTTCAGTGGCTTCAAGACTTTCACCCACTGCTTTATCGGCATTTTTAACATCTTCAGTGCCTTTCTCAGTACCTTCCGTTTCGGAACTAAAAATGGAGCCTAAGACACTTAGAAAACCGTCTGATTCCGATGCTTCACCTGATGATTGGCTGCTGCCTGCTCCGGCTTGCAAAAGCGCAGATGACTTTCCAACCTCTGATACAGAAAGGGTATTTTGACTCATAGACTTACACTCACATCAGGTTTAGCGACACGTACCTGAACAAAGGTCAGATACGCCTGTTTGTGTAAAACCTGCAATATTCGAGCCAGATTAAAGCTCTAGTCAGGATGAAACTAGGAGTGACGCTTTCGGCTGAACTGAAGCGTGGAGAACTCATCCATCTGCTTCTGCTCTTGCTTATCCAACATCCTTTGTTTTTCTGTTTTCTTTTTGTCTATCATCCACTCGTAAGAGCGGCGCTGTTTACGCATTTCAAGCCAGTAGTCCTGACAGTTTTCCACCTGAGACTTAAAGTGCTCTTCAGCTTCTTTCTGTTTTTTTAATGTTTCATCAAGCTGAGTCAAAAAGCGATTAAGGTGCCCATACTCACTCGCACTAAGACCTTGTTTACCTCGGTCAACTAACTGCTGACAGTAATCCAGCCGATATTTCTCTATCTGAGCAACCTGAACATAATAGTCATCCAGCTCTGCTCTAGCCTTATTCAATGCCAATACCGCCTGATCTTCTTTCTCCTTCGCCTGTTCAAGAAGAAAGTTCATTGCGTTGTCCATTAAGCACCACCGTTAGGCTGCAATATGCTCTTCAACATGTTGATACACATATCGTAAGGGACCGTCTCTTTCATACTCTGTTGCAGGTATTGGTCCAGAGTCGGCTTGATAGTAAATGCGCTATCTATGGCTGGATCTGTTCCCGGTTTATAAGCACCAATAGAAACAAGATCTTGATTCTTCCGACAGATAGAAAGAACTTGTCTGACGGCTTTGGACATCAGAACGTGTTCATCTGTCGTTATCTGAGGCATAACACGACTAACAGATTTCTCAACATCTATCGCTGGATAGTGGCCCGCATCTGCCATTTCACGGGAAAGCACAATATGCCCGTCGAGAATCGCGCGGGATGCATCAGCGATTGGGTCCTGAAGATCGTCTCCCTCAGTCAGAACCGTAAAGAATGCCGTAATAGACCCCTGCTCTGGACTGCCGTTACCTGCTCGCTCAACTAGTGCAGGTAACTTGGCAAATACAGAAGGTGGATAACCCTTGGTTGCAGGAGGCTCACCGACAGAAAGCGCGATTTCACGTTGTGCCTGAGCAAAACGTGTTAGCGAATCCATAAGTAGCAGAACATCGAGCCCCTGATCGCGAAAGTACTCTGCAATAGTCAGCGCTGTCTGACACCCTTTTAATCGCATAAGAGGGGAAGCATCAGCAGGAGCCGCAACAACAACAGAACGTCGACGCCCATCTTCTCCAAGTATCTCTTCAATAAACTCTTTTACTTCTCGACCACGCTCACCAATCAGGCCTACAACAACAACTTGTGCCGTGGTACCCCGAGTCATCATTCCAAGCGTCACCGATTTACCAACACCAGAGCCGGCAAACAGGCCTATTCGCTGCCCTTTACCAACCGTCAACAGGCCGTTTATGGCTTTCAAGCCAACATCGAGAGGCTCAGAAATTGGTTTTCTTAAAAGTGGATTCATTGGTTCAGAACTAAAGGATGCGGTTTGCTCGGTATAGATTTCACCCAATCCATCTATAGGGTTACCCACACCGTCAATAACGCGTCCTAGCAACTCCATACCCACTGGTAAGCCGCTTTCTCCTGTCATCGGAGTCACTTTGGCTCCAGGAAGCACACCGGTAATCTGCTCACTTGGCATTAGAAAAAGGTTATCTCCGGAGAAACCAACCACTTCGGCTTCCATCTCTCCAGATAGCGTTTCTACTTTACACAAGCTTCCGATAGGTGCCTTGCATCCCGTAGCTTCAAGGGTTAAACCAACCACTCTGACGAGTTTTCCAGATGCGATTGCCCGGGTTCGTAGACCCGTGGTTTTATATTGGGTAAGACGATCTGCCAGAGCCAGCATTACTCATTTCCTGGTTGATGACGATTTACACCACAAAAGGAGCTCAGGACAGAGCGAACACGCTCTTCCATTTTGTAGTTAACGCTGGACTCACCCGCTTCAATCTGAACATCACCACGACTCAGGGACGGCTCACTCAGCAGTTTCCAGTTCCGGAAGTTGAGTTCTTCCTCACCATATGCCGACTGAACGATCTCGACATCTTCAGGGTTTAACTTAAGTGTGATTTCATGACCTGCTATTGGCAGAGATTCAACCGACTCTTTCACGGTGTCTAAAATGATCTGAGGGTTTGTCTGGACCTCTACGTGCACAACTTCACGGGTAAGCGCAATGACCATATCAACAAGTTGTCTTTCTACCTGAGCATTCATTAGCTCTAACGGCTGCGCAAACTGGTTTGCCAGATTAACAAACTGCTCAACCTGCTGCTTAATATGATCCTGACCTGCAGCAATACCTTCAGCTTTTCCGTTTTCTAAACCTTCAGCGTGGCCAGCTTCCAAACCTTTTTCTTTACCTTTCTCAAACCCCTGAGTAAAACCCGCTTCCTGCCCTTGCTGATAACCTTCCTGGTAAGCATCCTTTTGAATCGCTTCTAGATCTGCAGCACTCAACTCAACAGGTTCTTCTTCAACAGGCTCGTCAAAAGTAGGTATCCAGCCCGGATCGTAATTCATTGCGGTTTCGCGGGCTTCTTTATGGGTATCGGAGGAGTAATCAGGCATTCCCCATTTTTCTGGCTTAATATCTGATTCATCCTCACCGGGACGTAAAAAACCACGCTTACGCTCAAGAGCCATAGGAATACCTTTCTAAATTTTTTATTTCTAACGCGTTACAAGAACTCGTCCGCGCCACCAGCCAGCATAATCTCACCACTGTCAGCCAGTTTACGGGCAACAGCGAGGATCTCTTTCTGAGCAGCTTCTACATCAGCAACACGTACAGGCGGCATTGCTTCGATGTCGTCACGCATCATCTCAGCTGCACGCTTAGACATGTTCTTGAACACTTTCTCACGCAGACCTTCATCTGCACCTTTGAGTGCTTTCTGAAGAACATCCTGAGGAACATCACGCAGCAGCTTCTGAATACCCATATCGTCCACTTCGATAAGGTTGTCGAATACGAACATAAGATCCTGAATCTGAGTCGCCATATCTTCGTCCTGATCGCGAATCTGATCCATCAGCACACCTTCGATGCTGTTGTCCATAAAGTTCATGATCTCTGCAGCAGCCTTCAGACCACCAATCTTCGCAGCCTGAGCACCTGCCTGACCTGCAAACTGTTTCTCCATGATTTCGTTCAGCTCTGCCAGAGCAGATGGTTGAATTTCTTCAAGGTTGGCAATACGCATCATTAGGTCAAGGCGTACTCGCTCTGGGAACTGAGACAGGATTTCTGCAGACTGATCCGCTTCCAGATAAGAAAGTACGATGGTTTGAATCTGAGGGTGTTCGTTTATGATGATGCTGGCCACCTGACGAGGGTCCATCCACTTAAGTGAATCCAGACCTTTCGAACCAGTTCCAAGCAGAATCTGATCAACAAGGTTGTTTGCCTTGTCTTCACCAAGTGCAGTAACCAGCGCTTTACGCATAAAGTCTTCACTGCCCATGCCAATGTTCGTGTACTTCTGGATATCTTCCAGAAAAGCTCTGTGAACCGCACCAACCTTATCGTTGTTCAGGTCAGTCGCCCGTGCCATCGCGCTACCTACGCGCTGCACCTGCTTTGGTTCCAAATGACGAATAATGCCAGCCGCATCTTCTTCGCTCAGACTCAACAGAAGAATGGCGGCACGCTCATCACCTGCAATAGAGCCAATATCAATTTCAGTCCCGGTTGTGGCGACTTCTCCGCCTTCTTCGCGTTTTACAATTTCATCAGGCATCTGCAATCCAATTCTTCACTACTTGAGCGGCAAGCTCAGGTTCATTAGCAACAAGAGCACGAACAGCTTTTAGCACATCTTCATCTTTGTGCAGGTTCGGTAGTTCAATACCAGAACCAAACTCGAACGCCTCTCCGCTCTCTATATCACTGCCAATCAGGCTGGTATCATCGGCACCAATCGGTAATCCATCCGGGCCAAGTTCACGCCCTTGTTCATCAACTTCGGCAGCAGGATTAAGCAGTTTCTTCATAGCCGGACGGATCAGAACTAATACCACAATGATGACAACCAGAGCACTTGCAAACCAACGTACCCAGTCATTAAAGTTCGGATGGTTCCAGATTGGTTGTTCAACCGCAGTTTCAATCTGTGGCTCTGCGAATTTCACGCTTAACACGTTTAGCAAGTCACCACGCTGCTCATTGAAACCAACAGTACCAACCAATACCTGGCGAATAGCATTTAACTCACTTTCAGACAGTGGTTCATAACTCACTTCACCAGTATCAGGGTTGGTAACTGAACGATTTTTGACGGCAACGGATACTGTTTGTCTGTTTACAACTCCGGTTTGGCGACGTTCATGGCTAATCGTGGTATCCAACTCAAAGTTACGTGTGGCTTCTTTGTGAACAGAACCCTGCCCCATTACGGAACCGTCTTTCATCTGCGCAACGTCTTGTGGGATAGAAGCATCAGCGGGTGGCTGATTACTTAAAGCCCCAGGAACACCAGCAACAACATTGCCGTTATTGTAATCTTCTAAGGTGTATTCACTGCGGGTAGATGCAGTGTTTGGATCAAATCTTTTACGGGTTTGTTCGATTGAGCTGAAATCAAGTTCAATATCAACTTGAGCGGTATAGTTACCAATACCCAGAATCGGAATAAGTACAGAGTCGATTTTTTGTCTTAAATCCTGCTCTTGTTTGCGTTCTAAGTCTTGCTCTTTACGCCTTGCTGTCGCGAGAGGGTCCTGTGAACCAGAGCTGAGTAGTCGACCATGTTGATCGGTGACAGTAACGCGAGTCGGTTTCATTCCGGGTACTGCACTGGCAACCATATCGACAATGGAATCCACTTCTTCTTGATCTAGAGTATTACCTGTGCGAAGCGTAACAAACACAGTAGCAGACGCATCCTGGTTCTGACGGACAAAGACACTTTGCTTAGGCAGAGCCAGAAGCACCGATGCTTTTCGCACCTGTCTCATCTGTTCAATGGCTTTGCCGAGCTGCCTTTCGCGGCTTAACTTCAATCGTTCACTTTCAAGACGTTGAGATACACCAAAACCCATGTCGTTCAACAAAATGTCATCACCAGCCGGATCCGGCTGGTTCAGACCTGCGCGGGCAAGGCTCAGCTTTAAGCTGTCATATTCTGAAGCGATAACCTGAACGGTATTTCCATCCAGTTTGTATTCTGTTTTCTGTTGGTCTAAATAATCGAGGACCGTAATGAGTTCATCGGTTTCGTAAGTGCCTAAAGGTCTCATTTCAGGCTCTTTTACCCAAAAGAACATCATCACAATGAGTGCGACACAGATAGAAATCGACAGAACAAGAACTACCTGACGCAATAGGTCCAAATCGCCCATAGCCAAATCAAATTTGGAGGCGCTTTTCTCATCTAAATCAGGATTTTGTGTTCCGGAATCCAGTTCTGGATCGGTCAGCGCAGTACTACCCGAACTTGTCACTGCTAGATCTGTTGATTGATTTTCTTCAGCCACGTTGGATCACCTGAATTAAACTGGCATGTTCATCAGTTCTTTATAAGCTTCTACAAGCTTATTTCGAACCTGAATGGTCGCATCAAACGCAACGCTGGATTTGTTTTTTGCAATCATGACATCAGAAAGGGAAACATTTTCATCGCCACGATCAAATCGCATCTGCATATCACCCGAGGCTTTTTGTAATGAGTTTACGTTGTTGATAGCAGAATTAAGCAGCTCACCAAAATCGGCTCCGACTTTCTGACCTGTAGCAGGGGCAGAAGTGTTCATTGCTTCCATCTTCATTGCCTGCATTTCACCGTGAATTCCACTAATACTCATCTAAACCTCGGTTGCCAATTTATTGACTCTATTTTTCGACCTTATATTGACGCTGCAATTAGTATGCCACCGAACAATGAACTGCCATTGTTATGGGATCTCAATTCCGGCATCACGCATTTTCGCTAGTTTATAGCGTAAGGTTCGTGGGCTAATGCCTAGTTTTTCAGCAATATCTTTCCTTCGGCCGTTACACTCAATCACTGTTTCTAAAATAATAGCGTATTCCTGTTCTCTCAATTCACCACCCAGTCCTTCAGTTCCCGTTGGCTTAGGCGCTGACATATTTGCCAGAGGAGAATCTGGCTCAGCAACAGGCTTGATGCTTGGAGCAACTTCACCGGTTTCTACCGCATTTTGCAGACTGTTTGCATCATTCCAGTCAACACCTTCAAGAAGAATGTGGTCAGAGTTAATATTTCCCTGTTCACTTAAGATCAGCGCCCTTTGAACAACGTTGTCTAACTCACGCACATTACCCGGCCAACCATAAGACAACAGTTTATTCAGTGAGTCGTTCGAGAACTCAGGAACCGGAAGGCCGAGTTTCTGGCAGTGACGTTCCGCAAGGTGCTTAGCCAGTGGTTCAATATCACCTGTTCTATCTTTCAGAGGTGGCCAGGCAATAGGGAAAACATTCAGACGGTAATATAAATCCTCACGGAAATTCCCTTCGTTGACATATTGCTTCAGGTCCCGGTTACTGGTTGCGAGCACACGAACATCCAGCTTGATGCTCTTTCGACTACCTAACCTTTCAACTTCTCTTTCCTGAAGAACACGAAGCAGCTTAGCCTGAAGGTTCAGATCCATCTCACTGATTTCGTCAAGTAAAATGGTGCCACCCTGTGCCTGCTCAAACTTACCTGGGCATGCCTGAATCGCACCAGTAAAGGCACCTTTTTCGTAACCAAATAGCGTTGCTTCCAGCATGTTGTCCGGAATTGCGGCACAATTGATCGCCACAAATGGGCCATCTTTACGGTTCGATGCATTATGGATATAACGAGACATTACCTCTTTACCAGAACCACTTGGTCCCAAAACCATTACGTTCGCATCTGTTTTGGCCACTTTATCTGCCAATGCCAGCAACTTAAGGCTTTTTTCATCGGCAACAACCGCATCACCTTCATCATCAGATTTTACCGGAGCATAACGGCTGACCATATTAAGCAGTACTTCAGGTGCGAAAGGTTTCGCCATATAGTCAATCGCACCTTCTTTCATCGCAGCTACTGCATCTTCGATGTTAGCGTAAGCCGTCATAAGCAGAACAGGCAGGTTAGGCCAATGCTGCTTAATATTGCGAAGCAATGCGAGGCCACCCATACCAGCCATCTGTACATCAGAGACAACAATGTCCACTTCCTGAGCTTTCAGCTTAACCAATGCATCTTCTGCACAGTCTGCTTCTATCCATTCGTACCCAGCCAGCGCAAGGGTATCGACCAGCGCTTCGCGTAGGCCTTCGTCATCTTCAACAATGAGTACTTTACTTTGTGCCATTACTCTTCTCCGGATACGTTTTCAACCAGAGGCAGGCAAACTGTAAAGCATGCGCCATCCCCAGGCTCTGAAATTAATTCTAGTCTGCCCTTATGGGCTCTGCACACCATTTGAACCACCGCTAATCCAAGGCCTGTACCTTGGGAACGTGTCGTAAAAAATGGCTCCATGATCTTGCTTTGCAGCTCTTGTGGTACACCTGGCCCACTATCTTGTACGGAGACTTTCAACTCTCCTGCAACTGGCCTGAAAAAGACATCCAGTTGTGACTCTTTCCCAGCAATTTGAATCGCGTTAATCACCAGGTTACTAATTGCTGAGGCAACGGCATTTACATTGCCCAGTAGTTGTGAATCATCACCTTCGACTTCCAGGAAATAATCGATGTGATTGTTCTGAATAGCGGTTTCAACCATAGGAGTAAACTCTGCGACTAGATCTTCAACACTAAATGACTTCACAACCTTGTTGTCACCACCCTTAGCAAAAAGCAGCATATCGTTTACCTGCTTTTCCAGATCATGCAACCTGTCCATCAGCTTATTCTGGAATCTTTCTCTAGTCGGAGCAGGTAAGTTGGGTGCGCCCAAATTTGAAGCATATAGCATGGCACTGGAGAGTGGTGTTCTTACCTGATGAGCAAGAGAAGCAACCATCCGACCCAATGAAGATAAACGCTGGAGGTCACCCACCCGAGACTGCAACAGCCTTGTTTCGGTCAGGTCCGTTATCAATATCAGTTGCCCCGTTGAAGAAGCGGATATTGCCAGCCTTACCTTGCGGCCATTGCGCAGAGAAATCTCATGACCATCATCATCCTGAGGCGAAAAAGCACTCTGAATAACGGAAAACCACTTTTCACCAACCAGAGGAACTTCTAATAAACGTTGTGCTTCAGGGTTTGCTTCCTGAATCTCACCTTGGGTATCGAGCAAAATAACGCCTGCAGGCATAACATCCAGCACTTGTTTATAGCGAACGACCTGTTCTTCTAAATTGTCGGGATATATCGGGTTTTCCATAAGGTGTGTCGAGATTCCAGCTAAATAAAACAATGACTTGACATGCAAATAGCACACCAAGTCATTTCTTATTTATAATCAATAATTTAGAATCAAGACAACGTCAATTTGTTGACAACAGCTCTAAAAGGAAGGAGTAAAAACTTATCGCTGTAGATTGTACTTTTTCATTTTCTCAACCAATGTTGTGCGTCTCATTCCCAACATATCAGCTGCACGGGCAACAACACCATCCTGAGCATCAAGCGCCTGACTAATCATGTTAACTTCCATATCAGCCAGCAACTCTTTTAGGTTAACACCTTCAGGTGGCAGTGCATTTGAAGCACCAAACGACGAATCAGACTCTTCCTCGAACACAAAATTTTCAGAGAAAATACCATTGAGCGCTTCTCGTTCCTGTTCCTCTACACTACCCAGGCTGGTGTCATATTCTGGTTGGAACTCAGGTATGTCTGAGTATCGATATTTAGTAGGGAGCTGATTTACATCCACCAAACTATTCGGATAGAGGATCATCATACGCTCGACCAGATTAGCCAACTCACGAACATTACCCGGCCAGTTGTGCTCCATTAGAGAGTCTACCGCTCGCGGTGTGAAACTTATCTGTTGGCTACCTTCCGCTTCCATTCGCGTCATTAATTCCTGCAACAACAAAGGAATATCTTCCTGACGTTCTTTTAGGGCGGGCATTTCAATAGGGAAAACATTCAGACGATAAAACAGATCTTCCCGGAAACTCTGTTGCTCTATCATGGTTTCAAGGTTTCTATGGGTGGCAGCGACAATTCTGACATTCACTTTTATCGTGCTATTTCCACCAACACGTTCGAACGTTCTTTCCTGTAGGACCCGAAGCAACTTAACCTGCATCGGCATTGGCATATCACCAATTTCATCAAGGAAAATCGTACCGCCTTCCGCCATTTCGAAGCGACCTTTACGCGCAGTAATTGCGCCGGTAAAAGCGCCCTTTTCATGGCCAAAAAGCTCACTTTCCAATAGCTCTGCCGGAATTGCACCACAGTTAATAGGAACAAATGGTCCGCTGCTACGCGCAGAATGGTAGTGAACATTGCGGGCTACGACTTCTTTACCCGTACCTGATTCACCAAGTATTAGAACGTTAGCTTCAGTACCGGCGACTTGCTCGATTAGATGCCTGACTTCCTGAATACCGTTACTCTGACCAACTAAGCTGCGGAAGAGAGTGCTTTTACGTGATGCACTAGCCGTTAGCCCCTGTTTACCCTGATAAATAGCACAATGACGAAATGCATTGCTGAGTTGAGGGTAATTCAGTGGCTGAGCCAGTTCACCTATATAGTGTGGGTACTCGTCCAGACGGACAGTACTGTTTCCTAGTTTAATCAGGGGTATATGAATCGCGGTACTGAGAATATCAGTGATCTTTGCAACCACCTTATCATCCGTAATTGTACCAACAATACAACCAGTCCATTCCTTAGATAGATCGACCTGTCCGATTTGATCTGAGTTTATTACCTCAGCATGTTCTCCAACAAATTCAAGAATCGTACTTAATTGAAATTTCTGATCCTGATTATCCTCGATGACGAGCAACTTTGCCAAAACCTGCATAAAAATAAAATAGCGCCTTTTCTTAAAATTCTACTGTTACGGCTTTATCTAAAATCCCTTGAGCTTATAGATAAACAATAGACAACTTCTCTCAATCTGCACACGTATCCAATCACAATTACAGAAAAGTGTTATAAATCTGATGCTATACAGATAAATATCAAGGAGAACAGAAACAAGAATACCCACTACTTGAGCGGGTAAATATAAGAGGCTTATTTTATTTAAATCATGAGAGAAGGCAACTCAATCATTGTCAGATGTGAACCAATTTAAAAAAAGAATTCACATAGTTACCTTTCTTATTGATAGATCACTGACCTAATTCAGCAGAGGTGAGGTTATGGTACTCCGTAGGAATTTGGTCCCAGGCTGACTTAATCTCTCTAATAATATCAACGACATCATCAATAGCCTGCGGATTATTTTCTGCATTAGCTTGTGTTATCTGTGCAATAACAAACTCATACAGCTGATCCAAATTCTGTGCAACATCACCACCATCGTCCATAGAGAGGCAGCTACGAAGGCTAATTACAATATCAAGCGCCTTTCCTAAACGTTCGCCCTTTACTGCAATATTCCCCTGTTGCATAGCCGCTTTACCCTGCACCAAGCGTTCAATTGCACCTGCCATCAGCATCTGTATCACCTTATGCGGAGACGCAGCACTAAGCTGACTGTCTACAGATACCTTTTTATATGCCTGTAATGAACCTCGCATGGTATTCCTCTTCTTATAAAAACTGCTGGTAGCGTTGAATAGACTTACTACCATGTCTGAATTTTTTAAGTTGTGCACCAATTTCATTGGTTTTACTTTGCATCAACTCAACAACTTGTTTTGTTCTAACCAAGGCTTCGCGCCACTCTGGCGACTCGTTCAACGCTGGGTCAGATTTTTGTTCATTTAAAATGTTTTGCAAAATCTGTTCCCTTATATCGACAAGCCCTACAATTTCTTCAGCGTTAATATCGCTTTCTTGTAAAAGAGACAATAATTTGTGATCTATCTCATGTAACTTCTTTAAATAGCTCACCAGTTATCACCCCAACGCACTCATCATACCGGATAACTGACTCTGCATTTTTGCCGTCGCATCCTGCATTGCCGCAAACTTATTGTGTGTTCGTTGCTCGAGACCTTCCATTCGTCTGTCTAATGACACTTGCTCATCCTGCAAACGGAAATTCTGATCGCGAAGCGTATTTTCACGAGTTCTTAGTGTACCCGTCGGTCCGGTTAATGTTTGAATTGCGTCTTCTACTTTTTTGGCGAAACCATCCTTCCCACCAAAAAACTCTCCTAAACGAGTAAAGTTGTTCTCCAGTTGTTTATCAAGCATCTCATAATTTATTTCTAGCGTACCTTGTCGGGTAGTAGTAATACCAAACTCAGTCAGCGTTTTGAGATCTTCCGGCGCACTATTGATGGAAGAAGTGAACACATTTTTAAGACGGGACTCTGCAGTACGGACAATACTATCACCAGCCAGAGGGCCTGTTGCCCCGCCCGGTTGGTTAAGTGATAGCTCTTTACTCGTGGCATAAAACTGATTGTAAGCATTCACAAACTGTTCGATTTCGTTACGAACCGTTTCTCTATCGTACTCAACATCAATCTCGGTAGACTTTTTATTCGGATCAGTAACACCCTTTACCGTGATATCAATCCCCTGAATAGCATCCTCAATGACATTATTTTCACTGCTTAACTGAGCGATACCATCGAGCATGACAATCGAGTCCTGAGCACTTTGTGTCTCCGTCATCCCTCGATAAGCGTTCATGGAATCTTCCGCGGCTCTCAGAGCCGCCTGAGTATCATCGATTTTAATTTGGTAGGCGCGCTCTTCAGGAGACATTTGCTCAAGGCGCATTTGGTGAGCCTGCTCTTCTGTGATTTCACCTTTATCGAGCGCAGCATCAATGGCATCAGAGCGCTCCTGAAGTAGTTTTTGCCTTGCTTCTTCTGCTTCTTTAGGCGTCTGATACGAATCTGTAAGCGTGCCCGATGCAGTATTTGACCAACCCGGGACGGCCGTCATTTTTTCAATAGCGATCTCATCTAACTCGGGCATTGGAGCCCTGTAGGAGTCAAGTAATGTACCGGAAGCGGATTCGTTCCAGCCAGGAATTGTGTCTTCAGGGAGAATGGATTCACCAGCGGCTGCAGCGCCATCCAAAGCGGAATCAAGACCTGACGCGGCTCCTACCTGGCCAGCTGTAGCAGCAGCGGTGAGTGCTTCTGCCGCCCCTGTAAGTGCATCAGCGGCAGCGCCTAAACGGCTCGCATCATCATTGATTTGACCGGCAGCCTGACCTTCGCCCTCTTGTTCGGCATTTGGGTCAGGATCGGCAACTTCTTGCCCTGGTCGGGGAGCAGCCAACGCATCAGCAGCTGCCCTTCGTGCCTCTTCCAGAGATTTAACCCGCTCTTCGAGTGTCTTGTACTCTAATTTTCTGAGTGGGTTATTAACATCTGTTTCAGCACTGATTTTGACTTGGTTTTCTACTCCTGATTTATCAGAAGCAACAATTAATCTTTGGCCTTCGGTATCATTGATCACTGACGCCCGAACGCCTGGGTTTCCGCTCGCCCCATTGATGCCGCGGACGACATCCATGAGTCTCGCGTTTTCATTAACTTCAACAGTAAACTTGTTTTTGCCAAGCTGAATCTGCAGCTTGCCAGGCCCAAAGCGTAAGTCATCACCAAGAGGCTCTGACGCAACTTTCTGGCTCTGAGCAAGCTGCAACACATCGATAGCATATCTACCAGCGATAGCGTCCGTCGTAGCTGTGGCTGATACTGCTTCCTCATCGGTAGATTCGACTTTCCGGACCGCAAAAGCCTCCTCCCGACGGAAATTAGCCATCAGGTTTTTCATGGTATCCAGTGACTCTCTGAGTCGCCCATAAGCACTGATACTAGTATCAATACGGGTGCGTTCACCATCGATGCGCTGTTGTTTAGGAACACGCTCCGCATCAACGATTTTCCTGACCATGGAATTGATATCCATGCCAGTTCCGCCACCCAATGGGTTTAAACTCATTCAACTCACCTTCATGATAGTTACACCTTCTCCTCGACGAATAAACCCGAGTTTCTGGCTGCTAAACGCCTAAGGATAATTAGCATCTCTTCATCAGGGATTTGTCTGATTACGTCGCCTGTACTGGCTTCGTATATCGTAACAACCTCTCTCCCTGCTTCTTGATCGACACGGAAGGACAGACCTTTATTGATAGAATTAACGAAATCATTCATTGTTTCCATCATTTTTTCCAGTTCCTGCTTGTTCTGCTCGTTTCTCTCTTTAACAAGTTTCTCAAGAGGATTGGGTTTGTCTACTACTTCCTTACGCTGAACCTTTTCAGGCTCTTGTACTTGTGTCGTTGTTTGGGTCGATACTGCATTCTTAGCGTTTTCACTATCTGAAGCAAGTTTTGTGCCACCAGAAGGACCATAAGGCTGGATGTTCGATGTGTAGGATGTAATGTCCATACCGATCTCCCTTCCACCTTCTGGGTTAGCGATTAAATCACTCTCGATAGCAAGCGCAGGTTATTCACCCGAACCTACTTAACCCAACAAGCTTAGAGCTGCCGATGGAGTCTGTTTTGCCTGAGCCAGAACAGATGTACTCGCATTCTGAAGAATTTGAGACTTAGTCATCTGAGTGGTCTCTTTCGCAAAGTCAGTATCCTTGATACGGCTTCTGGAAGCATTTACGTTCTCGTTAATGTTTTCCAGGTTATTGATAGCATGGCTGAAACGGTTTTGGAACGCACCTAAGTTAGCTCGTTCACTATCCACCGCTTTCAGTGCACCATCAATAACAGACACTGCCTGCTGGGAACCAGCAACAGTTGTAACGTTAATATCGTTAACTGTTTTATTTTCACCAGCAGATAAGTTCAACTCACCCGCAAGTCCACCACTGAATGACAGTTCACCACCCTGAACAGCTTGGTTTGTTGCGAAGATTTGTAGCTTATTGTCTTCACCAACAGAAGCTTTGATATCTTTGTGCTGACCATTGATATAAGTCGCTAGCTCTTCAATATCATTACCTTCTTTAGCGTTCAGCGTTATTTCTTGTGCACTGCCCCTACTATCAGTATAGGACACTGTAAGGTCACTAGCACCACTAGACACTGTCCAGTCAGCAGCCTTAGCTTCTGTAGCCTGATAAAGCTTACCACCCATACCAGCGGTGTCAGTACGCATGTTGCTGATAGAAAGACTTACTGCCTCACCTGAGTCAGCTCCAATCTGGAAGGATTGAGCACCGAACTGACCATTCAATAGCTTGTTACCACCAAAAGATGTGGTTTCAGCAATGCGGTTAAGTTCGTCGTTAAGTGCAGTAACCTCTTCCTGAATTGCCACACGTTCCGAACGAGAGTTCGAGCCGTTAGCAGACTGCAAGGAAAGGTCACGCATACGTTGAAGGATGTTGGTCGTCTCATTCATTGCACCTTCAGCTGTCTGTGCAATAGAGATACCATCATTTGCGTTACGCACGGCCATATCAAGGCCGCGGCTTTGAGCGGTTAATCGGTTGGAGATTTGTAAACCCGCAGCATCATCTTTCGCGCTGTTGATTTTATAGCCTGAGGACAGGCGCTCCATCGATTTATTCAGACCTTCATTCGCCCCTACGAGGTGACGTTGAGCGGTCATAGCAGACACATTCGTGTTTACATTTATTGCCATAATTGATCTCCTTTGGCATTAGAGTTTGATGGCCGCCACGTCTCTCACCTCGCTTAGGCACATCATTTCATTTCTCTCATTCCCCTTAACGGCGAATGAAATAGATCCTTTAGAGAAAAATTAATTTTTTTTCGGCTTTTTTTTGTGAAGGGGTTTTTATGTGATCGTGATCATATGGAATGCAATTTTTAGTTTTCTGTTTGGCTCATTATTGTCTCTCAAAGGCTTACCGGATATGCTCTCTTCCGCTAACCGTATAAGGTCTGTGTTTACCTTGCATCGCAGTACAGATATCCACATGTTTGCTGCAGAGAGCATAACCGGCAATCCTTCCAACCTGTGCGTGCTGTCTGTGAAACTATCTGTATAGCTTCTTAGTGCACTTAATGCTGGGAGTATGCTGGTAACCATCTCCACTTTTGCTTATCCGGTGTGCTTTATGGAGTGAACATGCGAATACCACATAAATACCTTCACCATAAAAACTCCAAAAAGCAGTTCAGCGGAATAAAGCATTCCGGGTGAGCATTTAGGTATGAAATAGTGAATGTTTACCTGGCGTGCTCCATGCAGTGAGCATGCGAATATTTCAGAAAGTTATTCAACTATTAGCGGTAAATAAGCGGCTCAAACGGAATAGAACATTCCAGGTAAACATGTTGCAGCACATTCTTCCAGGCAAAGAAAAACCCAGTCGAAACCGGGTTTTCATTCATCCTCACTAACTCAAAGCTTAGCCAAGTAGGCTCAGTGCCGAGTTTGGTGCCTGCTTCGCTTGAGCAAGGACTGAAGTCGAAGCCTGCTGCAGAATCTGAGATTTCGTCATCGCAGTCGTTTCTTTCGCGAAGTCCGTATCCTTGATTCGGCTCTTAGACGCGTTCACATTCTCATTGATGTTGTCTAAGTTGTTAATCGCGTGGTCGAATCGGTTCTGGAAAGCACCCAGCTCTGCACGGTGTGAGTCCACATACTTGATAGCTGCATCCACAATCGCTACCGCTTCCTGTGAACCACCCACTGACGTTACGTCAATCGTATCTACCGTTACCGCTTTGCCTTCACCCATGCTTAGCTCACCAGCAAGGCTACCACCAAACGATACGCCACCCTGTACTTTATTCGTACCGGCAAATACCTGTAGCTGACCGTCTTCGCTCACGGACGCTTCTACATGGTCTTGCTGACCATTGATGTAAGTTGCCAGCTCTTCAATATCATCGCCTTGCTTCGCGTTGATAGTGATATTCTGCTCCTGACCTGCATCGTCTGTTAGAGCGATAGTCAGGGTTGCATCTTGACCTACTGACCAGTCTGCACCTTTTGATTCGGTTGCCTGGTAAGACGTACCACCCATCATGGTGTTGTCTGAGCGCATGTCTTTTAACTGAAGCATTACCGCTTCACCGTTGTCCGCACCAATCTGGAAAGATTTCGTACCGTGCGTACCGTTCAGTAGTTTGTTACCACCGAAAGAAGTCGTTTCCGCAATACGGTTCAGTTCGTCGTTCAGTGCCGTTACTTCTTCCTGAATCGCTACACGGTCGGCTTTTGAGTTCGCACCGTTCGCAGATTGTAGGGATAGGTCACGCATACGCTGAAGGATATTCGTGGTCTCGTTCATTGCACCTTCTGCTGTCTGTGCAATCGAGATACCGTCGTTCGCGTTTCGTACCGCTACGTCAAGGCCACGGCTTTGAACATTCAAACGGTTAGAGATTTGAAGACCCGCTGCGTCGTCTTTCGCGCTGTTAATTTTGAAGCCAGAAGACAGGCGTTCCATTGAACCACTCAGGTCATTCGCTGCGCTGTTCAGGTGACGCTGTGCTGTCATTGCTGCTACGTTAGTATTTACATTCACTGCCATGGTGATTTCTCCAATTGATTTTCCGGTATAGCGGTTTCCGACGTCTCGGAAAACCAAGTAGTTCTCTCAAAGTTACTTTCATTAACGGCGGCAAATATGATTCCTTTAGAAAAAAATCGGAAAAATAGTTAAGAAAAACCGCTAACTGGCGTGAACGTGACAGGGAATTTAAAAATCAATCAAATATAAAATAAAGCACTAAAGTATCTGCATCTAAGGCCGATAGGATGGGATTTTAATATAAAAACTTACTTCTGACAGGTGGAAGAAGTGGCAAAACGGCTATCACAGAAATAGCCGTTATATCTAGACTACTCTACAGGAGTAATTTCACAGAACGTCCTTTCAAACTCCCCTTTATCTGAGTACTTAGAGGTACCATTTAACGTCACTGTGACAGTTTTGCCACTCTTGCAACGAATGGTCAGACTAACGTTATCGACATAACCAAAGTCTTTCAGGCAAGGAAAATTCTTGTCGACTCTAAGAAGAGACTCTACATCCAAGAACTCGAGAAAGTGCCTTCCTAATACTTCCCCTTTGCTATATCCGGTTAAATCTAACCATGCTGGACTCACATCCAGAATTGAGCCACTGTAATCAAGTGACTGAACCATCCTTTTTTTATCTCTTAAATCCATACAGTGGGTTCTGGTATGGATATATTCTTCCCGACAAACGTCCATAAGCTAGCATCCACATTTGGTTTATAATGATTTACTAATATTAACTCATTTGCGTATTCAAAAAAGAGACTGGGGTTAAAAGTCAGGGATGAAAAAAAAGAAATGCCCCTTTCCTTGGATAATACACCCAAAATCAGTAACTTATTGATTTAACTAAAGTGTAGCCTAAATCACAAATCAGAATGAAACGAATAATGGCGACAATTGGCGACCTATATTGAGCGTTGTCGCCACTTTGTCGCCATTAATTTTCTAGTGGATTGAGGCTCACAGCTTCGATTAGATGCTCTGGTGCAAAGTGAGCATAGACCATGGTTTGCTCAATTTTCTTATGACCTAAAATTCTTTGAAGAACAAGGATATTGCCACCGTTCATCATAAAGTGACTGGCAAATGTATGCCGCATTACGTGAGTAGCCTGCCCTTTAGGAACATAGTCAGGAAGTGAGTTTTTAACAATGGCATTAATAGCATTGTAGGGAATGTCGAAGACTTGGTGATCAGAAACTGCGATGTCCAGTATCTCTTTATATAGAGACTCAGAGATTGGAACACTTCGATTCTTCTTACCCTTGGTATCGATGAATGAGACTTTGTGTTTACTGATATGACTTCGTTTTAATCCAGCCGCTTCCCCTACCCTCGCCCCAGTAGCCAGGCATATTTTACAGATAACATGGGCCTGTTTTGCTCTTGGTCGAACTGTACAATGAGAAACTTCCTCCAGGAACGGTTCAGTATTCTCTTTAGTCAGATACGCCATTTCACGCTCTGACACCCTGATCTCTTCAACTTGCCCAACAGGGTTAGGTAACTTCCAATCACCATATTTGATCAACGTGTTGAACATTGCCTTAAAGTTACCCAGTTCAACATTCAAGGTTGTTGGTGATACTGGTTTATCTCTTTTTTCTGGGTGATGCCATCCCCTACTAGCTCGATAGTTAAGATAGTCGTGAGTGGTTAAGTGAGAAGCAATTGGATTGCCTAACTCTCTAACAGTTCTTTTGAGTAGGTTGTAAGTCTTAAGACCGGATTTATTATTCTGTCCTCGAACCAGCCACCAACGTTCAAGCAACTCAGATAAGCGCCGGTGATCAGGCTTATTACCCAACCACGGCTTTTCGTCGGTTTCTTTCATTAAGTAGCGTTCGTAGGCGGTAGCCTCACCTTTAGTGGCAAAGCGCTTTCTTACGCGTTTACCACTTCGACCGTTTGGGTAGCATTCGCATAGCCATGGTCTAGGGGAGTTATCTTTTAGGTTTCGAACTGACATAACACACCCATAAAATACTGGATACATAAACAGTAAAATGGTTTTGAACGTTATACAATGTTTGATATCCATTTTGAGATACAATCAATAGAATTAATTAGTTATAAAAACTATTAGGATGAGATTATGGCTCCTAAAAGGCCAAATGTGTTTGGTGATATTCCAGGGATAAAAGAAGGCCACTGCTTTGATGGTCGCAAAGAGATGATGCCTACAAGCTTCCATCGAGTATGGACTTCTGGGATCGATGGTAACGGGAAAGAGGGAACATCGGCGATAGTGCTGAATGGTGGGTATGCTGATGATGCAGACTTTGGTGATGAAATCCTTTATACCGGTGAAGGCGAAAACAAGAATGGTAAAGTATCTGCCGATCAATCCTGGAAGTCTCCAGGTAACGCAGGACTCCTGACTAGTTGGGATCGTGGACTACCAGTTAGGGTTGTGCGTGGCTACAAACATAAGTCAGAGTGGTCCCCCAAGAAAGGATACGTTTACTCAGGCCTATACAGTGTTGTTGATGCAAGAGAAACCATAGGTAAAGACGGTTTCAAAATATGTTTGTATCGACTTATCTATTGTGGTTCTAATCCTAAAAGATCTTCATCAGAAGAGATTGAGCTCGATTATACGAAAAGCACCTCTGAAAGACGCAAAGGGACTGTTTTACGTATCGTACGTGATACCAAGATCTCTCAAGATATTAAAGACTTGTATGGCTACAAATGTCAGGTATGTGGTACAGCAATTAAAACGAAAACTGGATTGTACGCTGAAGGAGCACACGTAAAACCGATAGGACGACCTCATAATGGTGATGATTGTCTAGATAACCTAATTTGCCTCTGCCCTAATCATCACGTTATGTTCGACAAAGGAACTTTCTCTGTCTCTGATGACTTTACCTTGCTAGGTCAAGAAATTGGTAAGCTAGCGGTTCACCCTAAGCACAAAATTAACCTAGAGAATTTTAGATATCACAGGAGTAGCCATGGCTACGATTAAAGTAACTTGCGGGCTAATTTTCGATGGTGATAAAATTTTTATCTGCCGTCGAAAGCCAGAAAAGTCTATGGGTGGCTACTGGGAATTTCCAGGTGGAAAAGTTGAAGAAGGTGAGTCTTATCAGGAGTGCCTAAAGCGCGAGTTAATAGAAGAACTTGATATGAAAGTTGAGGTGTTTAACCACTTTAAAACCGTCCTCCATGATTACGATAACTTTCAGATAGAGCTTATCGCATATACCTGTTCGTATATTTCGTCATCTTACCGGTTATCAGATCATGATAGATATGAGTGGTTGGCTCTTGATAATTTGCTTGAATACGACCTAGCTCCGGCCGATATACCAATGGCGAAACAATTACTTGAAGAACATTGCTAGTTATTTTGATGCTTTTAGTTTGGTACTCCATCATTCATCTGTAATGATGAGGGCCCGTCGCTTGACGAAATTAATCTAAAAAGAAATTCTTCTACTTCAGCTGCGGGTCTAATTAAGAAAAGGCTACTTCAGTTGAGACCATGAGTAAGCCTATGCCTATTCGTAGATTTACGTTTAGGCTAGTTGGATTGCTCAATATGAGTCCAGATTTTATCGCAGAGTTCCGTTATCTCAGGAATAAGTTCCCACTCAAGTTCTTCGGAACTCATCAGCTCTACCGCCTTTTTGCAGAACTTCACTTTATCTTTGATAGTGCCAGAATCCGCCTCAAAGAACTTACGTTCAACTCCACCTGTTTTTGTAACTGCTTTTTCAAGTGTTCTACCTATTCCAACATTCTTAGCCCGAACACTACGAGACTGTATGTTTTCTAAACGATCTAACTCACACCCACTTGTTCCATTGAACGTTTCCCAGCGCGCTTTGGCAGTTTCTACAACAACATTCAAAGGAAGGTGATTTTCAATTTCTTTAAATGGCAAAAGTGCGAATTTGTCTCCCAATTGAGCTTGCAAGTCTACTGTTCTATTACTCTTACCATCGATATCATGGTCAGCAATCAGAAAAACGTTACTGCTTAGTTTCTTAGCAGGCGTATTATTGCCCTCTACGCTATCCGAGAAATCCCAGTGGGTGATATTACTACCCTGATACTCCATAAATACATAGTGGAGGTTTTCTTGGTAGGAGCGTAATTTGTCAGCTCGCTCTTTGTCGCTCTTATCTATTAACTTTAGGTACTTTTGCATGAAGGCTCTGAGATAAAGCTTGTCTGTGATGCCTTCAACCCATATCGAGCAGTTTGCCAAGAGTACTGATGATGCACGGACACCAAGATCGGCTAGTAGACTGCTGTAGTCCCCTTGAGATTGGATAAATGATATCTCATTATTTTCGTCATCTATTTCTTGCCAAATTCTCTGTATGCCAACATCATCTCTTTCCTGAGCAATATCTATAAAGTGATTTGAATGCGAAGTCACAAAGTACATGTGTTCAGGGAATTGAGACATAACATCTATCAGTATTCTTTGTAAGCTAGCATGCAAGTGTTGTTCAGCTTCCTCAATGAAGAACATGCTTGGTAAGTCTGCATTAAAAATTGGGAAAGTAATGATGATTAATGCCTGTATACCATCCCCCAATAAATAGATAGGCCTTTCTTCTTTATCACCAACCTTGAAATAGACAACATCTTCATCGATTCTAGGTGTTAAAGTCAGTTCTTGGTTTCGAAAAAAATACGTAGATAAGAATTTTTCAAACTTTCTTACTTTCGCTCTTTCTTGGTGGGAGCCTAATAGAGCCTTTTTGAGATCCCTATAAATAGAAGCTCCAGTAAATATAATATGGTCCGGAGCTATAGTGTTGCCATTTTGAAAGTAATCTTTGAGAGTCCTTTCTTTGTATGTGTCTATATCACTTTCGATGTCTGTGTTCACTACCGGTCTTAGCCCACGAAGAACAGGTATATAGGTAAAGCTTTTATAAGTGCTATTCAATGCTACAGATATATCTTGAGCTTTACAGTCAATTAGCACTTGCAAAGCTTGAGTTCTGAAAACCTGCTTAAACTGTTTATTTCTTGTACCAAAAACTTTCGTTACCGCTAAGTCTGCTAGTTGTGGCAACTGGCTTGCGTAGAAAGAGTAATCCTTCATTTCTCTAGAATTAACACATTCTCTAGATAACTGAGCGAAATGCGACTGCACAGTATTTATCTGTGATATCCCGGGTACACCACCAAGCGAGTATGTCAAACGCTCAGCAATAATATCTCCTATCTTATCGAAAGGAAGAAAATCACTATCCAGTGACGAGAAGTTTGAATGTTGGAATATCGACCTAAGTAGTCTGCTTTTTCCAGAGTTGTTGGCACCGAGAAAAACGTTCACCTGCTTTAAGTTACCAAGGTCCCATATCTGGTTATCCTGATTCTTAAAGTTTTTCGCAATAGATTCATCTAGTCGAATCCTATTAATCAACTTCCCTTTGGGAGTAGTGATGAAATCGTTATACTTAGTATTCAATTTGTACTGACCAACCGACGGTTATTTATGTGATTGTAAAACAGGCTCTGAGTAAGTAGTTTTTAGAAATATTGCCTTTTATACTTTTCTTCTGATATCTAAAACTACTCTACCAACAATCTTCACGCTCAGTTCATCCACTGCCAGAGTAGAACCATTAAACGCGATAGCCAACTGCTTACCAGGTAATCTTTGAATTTCGTTAAGCGACATCAGGCCATCCATATCCACTAAATACGTACCACTTACTGCCTGATTAATTTCTTTATCGATGATGACCGTTGAATCTTCTGTGGTAACTGCCATTGGGTTACGAACGCCGATGCTGTTAAGTAGCGAACGGTCAAAGACAAGGGCTTCTTTATGAACGAGCTGGCCGTTTGAAAGTTTGAAGCTTTGAATAGATAGGCTTTTATCTTCCGATTTTGTTAGACGTCTTGATATCGCTTCAGTATTGCACTCGGTATTTATTAGCTCTTCTGCAATTTTATACAACTCACTTTCAGGTAAAGCGAGCTTCTTCACGGGAATACCCAGGGCCAAATGCAATCGAACTATTAGCTCATGTGAGGTTCTATCGTGTTTAGCCCACGTGCTAAACGTTGACTTAGGCACTCCCAACAAATTTTCAAGTTCTTGATGAGATCTGCAACCTAATGTTTTTTTTAGGTTATCTACGAAAACTGACCCTTTTAGGTACTCATATGGTGGGATTTTTTTATCTGCGTCCATTTGACCCGCTTTTAGATGCATTTCACACACAGGCTAATAAATCGCCTAAACAGGCTTGATATCAGCTCATTTACGATCAATAATCTTGTTGTATTTGAGCTAAACAGCATGACAAGCCTTGAGAAAGCTCAAATAAACATGAATGAATTTAAGAGGATAACACTATGCTTTCCTATACTGTAGCCCCACAGGCGCCATTTGTTACCCATGACAAATATATGGAGCTAACCGGATTGCCAAAAAGCACTCTGGACGACCTTATCCGAGACGGCAAAGTCATCGTCAAAAAGAAAGAAAAACGTGGGCAAAAGATACTGATAAACATGGTTGCTATGCACGAGATAGCTGCACGTGAAGCCATTGAATTCTTGGGGTAATGCTATGAAATTTATCCCAAAACCATCTGCCGCTGCTTGGCGGTTTTGCTTCGAGACTGTGGGGTGGCTCATTTTTATCTACTCCGCGATTCCTTTCGTCTTCTTTAGGATTTTCGGATATGGATACTAATGTCGCCATGTGCGAATTACGTGAACGCAAACAGCGATGTTATGACGCTGTTTGTTGTGATTTCGCGCTCAATCACAACATGGAAAAACTAGCTCAGCGTATCGGTGTGAAAAGCGGAACCATGCTCCGCAACAAACTTAACCCAGCTCAACCCCATAAATTAGACCCGATTGATTTGGCGCTTCTTTGCAAGGAATCGGGCGATTTCACCATCCTTAATACTCTAATGGCTGATCTTGGTGTGGTTACTGTCCAGGTACCAGACCAACAAGACAACAAAAACCTAGTCGAGAGAACGTTACTTAACAACGTCTACTCTGGTGAGCTGTCTAGCGATGCATTGAAGCTGTGCAACGCAGACCGTTTACCCCGCAGCAAAAAGCGCAAAACCTTAGTTAAAGCCCAAGCAGCTTTAGGCAATTTGGTTTTGTTCATCAGCGAATTAGAAGAACGTACCACTGGCTTACACCCTCTTGTACAGATGGGCTCTGAGATCTTAGCCAACGGTTCACCAATCCCCGGAATCGCCTAGGAGCCAATCATGCAAACACAAGATATCCCTGTTTACTCTCATCCATCACATCTGCCTTGCCCTGATCTGATGAGCAACCCGTTAACAGAAGCCCAGAAAGAAACAGGGCTTAAAGGTGTTCAAAGTGCTCGCCAACATTTGATGGAAATACAGCTCAAGCCACTGCGAGAAAAAACAGCCGAGCTTAAAGAACGCGGTAAAGCCACTGACAACCTGTCAGAGCAGAAAACTATCACCAACGAGATAGCCCGCATTCAAAGAGAAGCCCAACGTATTCAAGAACGTTGGGGATAACCCCAAACCTATATCCCTAGCCATTTGACCAATAGGTCACGCCCTCAACAGGGGGCGATTTTTTACAACCTAAATTTGTGTAGGAGCAAATTATGAAAGATAGACATGGGCGACATATTCCACCAAGACCAGTCCCACCTAAAACCGAGCTGACGTTAGCTACTGAAGCAAGAGAAGATGCAAAAGGTTATTTAGCTAAAGCTGAAACCTGTCTGGAGAAAGCTCGTGAAGTTCACGACCATACATTATCCAGTCAGCGAAAGATTGCGTTCGCTCTGAGTTCCCTTATCGGTAAACCAGTAGAGCTGAATGAAAGCAATTTCGCATGTGATGTTGTTCGAGCAATAGAAGAATCCGAAGAGCGTATTAATCAGCGTCAAGAGCTTGAAGTAATAAACACAATTATGGGTTTAGCCAAAGATAATACTGATGTGCTTCATATCTTTTTATCGTACCGAGCGCACTTAGACCAGCTAGAAGTCTGTGTTCATCCTGCCGACTTAGATTACCTGACACAAGTTCGTATTACTTTGTTGTGGAGCGAAGTTTGGCTTAACAATAAGAACGAATCAAAGGTAGGTAAATCGCTAGATAATCTTTTAAAGCTAGAAGATGAACTCATCGAACTAATTGCAGAAGCTCGTGAAAAACAGCAATTAAAGGTGGAAGCATGATGTACTCCGCTGTTCGTTTATGTCCGGATGGTGGTGTTGTCCGCCACCCGGATACACAAGAAGTCGCTAATGAAACTGTTGGCGATTTCGACTCAATTGAAGATGCCATCAAACAAGCTTGTGAAACCTTTAAATGTATTCAGCTTAAAGACGAAGTGATCTCAAAAGGACGCTTTAAAGGTGGATACATGGTTGTAAGCACTCAGGAACTGGAGGCTGTATGAACATGGAAATCAATGAAATTAGATGTGCAATTGATGATGCTCGAAAGGAGTATGAGCAAGGCGAGGAAATCGCGAATAGCGCAGAAAGGTTACTGGAAGCAGTATCAGAGCTATTGGACTGTATGCAAAAAGCAGATACAGGCAGGGTATTGGAACGAATTAGTCAATTAGAGCAGTCGGTTGCGCTAAGCTATTCTAAAGCTGGAAGAAACGCTAGACCTGACCTAGCAGACAAACAACTCCAAATAACCTCTGAGCTCGATGGATTGTATTTTAGCCTTGGTAAAAAACGTCCTAAATTTGCATGCGACGATTTCCCTCCAACAAGGTTTCGATAAGCATAAATGCATTACTTATCAGAGCCAAAAGAAATAGAAAAACACCTAGCGCCCTTATCACCTTTAGATGGGGCGCTTGCTTGCATTCCCCATAACTATCAGCCAATAGATATTGAGCCTGATGACCAAAATTTTATTGAAAGAGACTTATACCAACTCAACCCACAAGACCATCAATGGCGAACTAAGAACAAGTACTTTCAAGATTTACCGATCTATCTAACTAAGTACTTTGCGAAACGTTATAAAGACATATTCAAGAAAAAAGGTCGCAGCGAAGCAAACAAGTATCTCCGGGAAAAAATGGCGCCAGCGAAGAAACGGGCTCAACTGGTATTGCGCAAATACAGTCACCTTCCCAATACCCACAAAATTGCTTTGCTCTGTGAACACAACTCAGAACAAAGTGATTTTCAGTCGAACCAGCAAATTAAGTTCGATTTTGAACGTATCGAAGAAAAAGCTAAACCAGCCAAAGCAAGAATATTGGCAGAGCTTGAGGTTGATGAGCTTACTGATATGGCATTCAAACTATCCAGCCTGGTCGTAAAACTGCAAGACGAGCTGACGACAGATATTAACTGTGAAACAGATTCAGGCTCATACATCGCTAGTTTAATGGTGTTCAGACGAACCGTAGATCTAGTAAAGAGCTTTGGTTTCGCTCCACCTGTCGACCCTAGAAAAGTAACAGAAGAAAAAGTGTTTCAGGCCATCTCCAAAATGCGCGACGAGAAATGGTTTCTCACCAAGTTAAAACGAGCCAGAAAGCTAATGCGTGAACACTTAGCTATTGCAATGGGTCAGGTATCTTCAAAAGCTTCAGCATACTGCTCGTGGGATTGTGTTCGTGAACATCAGGACCAACAAAAGAAGAACTGGGAGTTCATCAAGAATCAGTCTCTTTGGGAAGAACTGACAGAAGAAGAAATAGAGCTTCAGGGCATGGTTCTGAAGAGCCAGGCTAACCCGGTTATTCGTCGTCATGAGCTAATGGTTCGAACTCGAGGCTGTGAAGACATTGGCAATGCAATGGATTTACAAGGCCTGTTCCTGACACTGACTGCTCCATCCAAGTACCACAACAGTTATAAGAAAGGCGGCTTTATCCCTCACTGGAACGGAGCCAGCCCTGCAGACACGCAACGCTACCTAAACCACGTTTGGCAACTTATCCGCTCAAAGCTTAGCAATAAAGGATTGCGCTGGTTTGGTGTTCGTGTGGCAGAACCGCATCATGACGGAACCCCACACTGGCACCTTCTAATCTGGGTACAACCAGAAGATGTTGACGCTATCAGCGAAATTTTTATTGATTACGCGACTCGCGAAGAGAAACAAGAGCTAATTGACAAGCAAGGTAAGTTCGACCACACACCACGCTGTGATGTTGGGCTTATCGATCCAGAAAAAGGGACAGCTACCGGCTATATCGCTAAATACATTTCTAAAAACATTGATGGTTATGCGATGGATGATGATGTATCCGACGAAACAGGCAAACCAGTACAGGAAATGGCTAAACATGTAACAGCATGGAAGAGCCGTTGGAACATCCGACAGTTTCAGTTCTTCGGAGGTGCACCGGTGACTACTTACCGGGAGTTACGTCGTTACGCCAATCTGGATAAGGCGTCTTTCCTTAATTACCTGACCATGCTTCACCGCAATCAGATACTCCAAATCTATCGTGATCTTACAGAAGACCTCGTTGGCCCAGCTATTCCTGATCACAAGCTTGATAACAGTGAGCTGTTTAAACGCCTTGGTGAACGATACCAACCAAGCATTGAATCTAACAATGCCAATGTGGTGAAAGCAATGCAGGCTGCTGACAACGGTAACTGGCAAGATTACATCATGGGACAAGGAGGCCCGTTTGTTAAACGTACAGACCTGCTTATTCGCAATGCATACGAAACACTGCCTTTCGCCAGCCCTCACGGGGAAGACGTTAAGAAAATCGAAGGCTTTGAAGCATTCGGAGAGAAGTATAAAACCCGCACCAGAATTTGGACGATTAAGCCGAAGTCGAAAGTGATTGATGAAGCCGAAGGTACTGCCAATGGGAGCGAAGCGACCGAATTTGGAGCCTCTGGCTCCTCTCGGAGTTCTGTCAATAACTGTACGGAGCACCCTCCAGAACAGGTTACCAATAAGGTTAAAAGAGAATTAGATCCACTCGTTGAACATGAGATTCGAAGGCTAATTCTGGAATATGACCACCCAGATGAGTTCGAACAGCAACTCAGAGAAGGTAGATGGGTGGTAGTTGAACAGACAAATGAGAACACCAAGAGCGTGAAAGTGCTGTTTGGGGACGGCCAGCGCCGACCAGACCAGATAGTTTACCGAAATGAAGAGATTACAGACCTCAGTTGGCTGGGTTTAGACAATGTAGCTGCCCCAGTTCCTGCAACTGATGAAGATGAATATCTACAACCAGATTTAAGTCTGTTTTAAGGAGTAGATAAAGATGTTGATTACCTGCCCTAAGTGCGAAAGCAAAGCCCGGATTGCGACACCTAACCCCTTGAGTAAAGAGACCTGTGAAGTGTATTGCCAGTACCTCAACCTAAGTTGTGGTCTTGTTTGTACTACGTTGACAATTGTGAACAAGATAATTTATTTGGGTTACACCTTGGATGAACCCTTCCATTGGATGCTGAATGTTTAAACTAGCCGTTTTCATCAGTGTCAGTAGCTTTTACACCTTAATATATCGTTCTTCGCCTCAAAAAATGAGCAATTAAAAAATGAAAATCAATAATTTATTTAAGGTTATTTCACTTAAAATTGAGTCTTAGCCCCTTATACAGTTGTCAAAAAATTTTACAGTTCACATACATATATAGAGGCATTTCAAACACTTAGCTTATGGTCTAAATTATGCATCCAAATGCATTGGACGAAAAACACAAGTATATGGAGATATGTATGAAACCCCACATAGTTACAAGGGTTGGTAGTATAATTGTTGGTTTAATGTTCTTTACCTCAGCACAAGCCATTCAAATTACTACAAATACTGACCCAGATGAGCTAGTAGACGCACTGGTAATACCAAATTCAGGAATAACAGTTACTGGGAGCTATATTGACTATGGTTTACCCTTTGATGGCGAGTTTCCGGGAGATGGTGAGTTCCCAGGAGACGGAGAGTTCCCAACCGATGTCTTCAGTGCATTTTCTCTAGATAGCGGAGATCCCGCCCCTCCATCACAGTCCGGTATTTTTACTAACGCTTCAGGAACATATGGACTACCAAGTGAAGGCGGTATAGTTTTTAGTACCGGTAATGTGCAAAATTACGAAGATGGTCCTAATACTTCCGATGACATCACTAGCGAGTTTGGCACTATTGCGAGCGAAGCTCAAAATGATCGATTATCTGAACTAACCGGACAATCTACTCACTTTGACCCTATCGAGCTCGGATTTACATTTGACGTGAGTGATGATGTAGATACTCTCTCATTTATTGCTGCCTTTGGTTCTGAGGAGTTCCCTGAATATGTTGGAGGTAATGTTACTGACGGTTTCGGACTGTACATCAATGGTGTCAACGTGGCGGGAGCACAATTAAGCGGCGCTGGCCCAGATGATCCTTTACTGCCAATTAATATTGATCATCCCGATTTCCTTCCTATACCAGGGACAGAACTGGACGGATTGTTAGCTCCTAACAACATACCTTTGTTGAGGTTTGATGTTCCCGTGCTGCCTGGTAGTACAGGAAACACCTTGGAGTTTTTACTTGCAGATGCTTCGGATTCAGCTGTTGATACAACTATATTTTTAAGTAGTTTTGGTAATTTTGATGTAGAAAGTGGTGAATCTGAGTTTACACCTATTTTGCCAGATGCAAATAACCCAACGAATGATGAAGGTGAGTTCGTATTTGAGTTACCCGAGATTATTAATATCGGAGAAACTATTTGGTTTGACCCAGACATAGCGACAGGATACTTCTATTCCACCGATGGACTATTTGCGAGTGTCACAGCTCCTTCTCTTGCCTCTGTTCCTGATCCGAATGGTTATATGTTGACTTACAATGATGGCATATCGGACATAACTATCGCATTAGCTGCCGGGGAGACATATTTGTTCACCGTGCCTGTGAGCGAGTTTACCCTTGAAGATATTGACGTTTCACTGATGCTCGATCCAACAGATGCGACAGCATTCGTAACCGGTGTTTCTTTTGATCAGCCGGGAACGTTTATTACACAATCACCAATCACTACATTTGTAAGCGACCCAACAGACATCCCAGAACCACCACTTTTCTTTGCTTTTTTGATGTTTACGGTATTATCTTTATTGCATAAGCGGAAGTAAGTTTTATATAGCCAACCCCGCGATATAGCGGGGTTGTTTCCATGGAGGAATATATATGAGGTTCATTGGGCTAGTACTAGTTTTACTTTCATTGACTTGTAACGCTGCAGACGTTAACAGCAAGTTTGCGGTAAAAGGGGCTGGTCGTAAAAGTTGTGAAGACTTTGTACGAGTAATGGACAGTAAAACTAATGATTATTACGTTTATGGAGGTTGGTTAGAAGGTTATATCTCTGGATACAACCAATCTCAAGTTGATAACTATGACATAGCCCCGTGGCAAAGCACCGAGTTGATGTTATCTCTAATAAAACATCAATGTAAGACTAACAAAGAAATGCCATTCCTTACTGCAACCAATATGCTTATTAAAACGCTGTTTCCGGTTCGATTGAAACAAGCAGATAGTTTAGTGAGAATCGATTTCAATGATCATCACTCATACTATTATCAGAGCACTCTAATTAATGCTAAACAACGTTTAAAAAAGCTTGGTTTCATTTCTTATGAGATAGATGACTCCTTTGAGGATAGAGATGCTAGTGCATTTTCCGAGTATCAGAAAAAAGCAGGTCTAAGAGTTACGGGTGTACCTGATCAGGTTACCCTATCTACATTATTCCTAAAATCTCGCAAGAAGTAACTTAGCATCAATACATATATAAGGCATTACAGTAAAACACCGAGCAAGATCGCTAGTCTCTTAAATACGCACAAAAACGATCTAAAATGCTCTCTATATCCGCAATCAAAAACAGCCCTTGATTCAGTTTCCACAAGGGCTGTGTTCCAATCAACCTACCGAAAAAATGTGCTCTCAGAATCGCGAACTTACAGTATGGTATTTTGGTGTGGAGGGATGGTGAGCCCGAAATAAGCTCTGTGTAATTCCTTACTATTCGACTCGATTATATTTCTCAGTTGCTGAAAAGCAGACCAAATTCAAACTCCTGAAAAAACTTGTGTATATACAATGAAAAATACTGTACATTCATACAGGTGATTTCAGAGAGGTTGGCTATGTCACTAACAGAAAAAGATATTTTCCAGCAGGCGTTAGAGGTAATAATAGACGGAGTTGCCCAGAGCCACACGGAAGAACAAAGGACACAGGCGGGAATTTATCTGGCCGGATTGGTAATGGCAGATAACAAAGGCAGGCTGGATTCAGACAAAATAAAAGCCATTTGGAGTTTGATCGAAATGGCTGGCGAGGTAGATAGTTCAGATATATTCAGTTAGAGCATCGAAAGTTGTTCGTGGAGTTGTTTCTGCTTTTCAGGGGAAAGTGCACTAACCAGTCTAACGGCCAGGTCACTGGTCGTTTTTGCTGATGGGCTTAAGGTATGGCTGTAACACAAGTTCACCACAAAGCTATGCCCACATTCCGGGTCTGAACAGGAGCAGTAAAGATCTGAAACCTTCGATGTGATTCGGTTGGTTTTCCCAATTCGGGCTTTCGCCCCACAATCCGGACAAATAACTCGCATAAGCACTACCTAACTGATTGACTGACTAGATCATAATACTGCAAAAGGCTGTATTTTTGTACAGGCTTATACTGCCATTAAAAAATTACTTGAGGATTACTAATGGAGTTAGCATCACCTGATGATATCGCATATCTACGAATGCTATTTTCTCCTTTTGATACGCGAAAGTCTGCTGTTGATTTTAATAAGATTAAAGTCACTTATGACCTTTTTGCAGGAGAACAGCGAGGGATTGTTCATCCGAGGCTAATCTATGAATACCTTCGCGAATCAAAACCATTGCCCAGACAGGGATATATTATGATTGTTGAACTGATGACAGCGCGTTAATTCGCAATCAGTTGATTATAGTCTTGCACCTGGTAATTTATACAGGCCGTATAAATTACCAGGTGCTAGATAGAGGCTATACTATGAAATTGATTAAACTTGAAAGAACTGGAACTCCTGTTTACGTTAACCCTGCAAAGGTATCCGCGGTAATACCGTTAAACCCTAACCTGAGTAAAGTGGTAATGGATGATGGCTCTGATTATTCTATTAACCAGCCAGCCAAAGATGTAATTGAACGATTGCAGTCATAATAATCATTCTTCGCTTCCCGTATTCAAATCAAATTGTACCTTCAGCGATCCAGAGGTTTCTGGATCGCTATTTATTTCATCAGCAATCAGTTTACACACTGGCACAATCTCATCTTTAGCGTACTCACTGCCTATTTTCACCGGGTCGCCCATATTGGCCGTTCCCTGAGGAATAATGCCTGCTTTTCCTGTCGGAAATCTGTGAGAAACCAATATGTCCTGCGAGGTAATATTTTTAATACGCTCGAACTCATCTTTCGTGGCAATGTCTCCAACTGGTATTAACTGAATACCTTTCTCGCTTCCTCCTGGAATATTCACAAACATACTGCGGAAGTTACCAATACCCTTTGAACTTTGGATTGCTTCCTTCATATATTTCTCATCTTCCACACTCAGGTTTTCATCATTTGCGTAGAAGATAAAACCCATATGTGCACCATTCTTGTAATATCGACGACGAAATAAAGTTGCATCGGTATTCAGCAATCCACTTTGAATACCTCCCAGATAATCCGGCAGACCATAAATTTGTTGTGCCGGGTCGTATTGAGGAAGAAATATCACATCTTTTTGCTTATAAACTCGCTGCTTATTATCTCGCTCAAGTACGACAAAATCCCCATTTTTGCGCCTGCGCATATGCATGCCCGGCAACGGGTGCAGTCGTACAACTTTTCCGAACCCATTACGAATCTTTAATAATCCGCCATCCCCAAAGGTAAAATAGTCGCGACAAAAGGCTTGCATCTGCCTTAAACGCATCCCTCCACCTGTCACAAAGCGTGCTGCTACGTAATTAGCTCGCGCTATCAACAGTGAGCCGTGATATGCGTTGGCACGTGATATTTCGGATAAACCATTACGGGATATTGGGGGCTCCCAATAATCATCCATTTCGTTATAAAACAACTCTGAGTATGCGGTCATCCAGCTACTAGAATCAACGGGCTCTGGAGTCGGGTCAAAGGAATAGACTGACGATGATTCTTTTTCGTTGTCTTCTTGCTTGCTTAATATTTCTTTGCTCTCGGTCATGCTGCTGTGGTCCATGTGGATTTTCGTACGTGAAGGTCTAAAGGTTCATTCGCGACTGCGTGTGATATTGCCCAGAAAGCATCGGCATGGCCTGTGGTTGCACTGCGCTCTGCTTTAAATGTCATGGCGTTACCGCTCTGGGTCGGTACTCGCTTAATAGCCATAAATGCCATAGCAATGTCTTTGTGTTCAGCATCGAACTGAATCCGCTTAGCTTCGGTGACATCAATCATCTTCATCACTAGGCGGTTCTTATTCTCGTTGCTGTAGTGAATGGCTTTGGCTTCGCGTGGATGCTTCTTAGATATCAGATCCCATACACCACCACCGATGCCAGTGGTATCCACTCCGATATAGGTCACGTTGTATCGCTTAAATACTTTTTCTATTTCCGCAACGTGGTACTGGAAGTTCAGCCCTTTCCAGTAATGCTTTTCCAGAATCCTGAACTTTTCACCCGGTACAGCTGGCGGTGCCACCACAACTAAGCAGGCATTATCCCGAGTTCGGGAAGGGTCATAACCCAGCCACACTTCACGTGCTCCGAATGGCCGCTTGTTGTTTGGCTTGTAATCCTGCCAGTGAGCGGAGTCCACCATGCCTTTTTCAAGGTCAGAGAACTTGAAGACAGAGAGCGAGCCATCCACAAACACGCACATAAACAAGTTGTTGAAATCGTCTTCGCTGTATTCATCGCGCAGCTCTTCGATATCAAACAGGTCACAACCACCTTCGGCTGCATCTTCAATGGTGACAACATAACGCCACTGCTTATCTGGGCACTCTTTACCACCATCGCGAAACTCATCGAAAGACGGAAACTCAATGTATTTCCGAGTGTCTTTCTCGCCGCGCCATTTATCGCCAGTCCAGAATGGGTAAGCCTGATGCATCTTGCTTGATGGCGTAGAAAAGTAGGTTTTACGCCACTTTTTATGAGTCGCCATTGCCGAAGCAAGTTTGTTTAGCTCATCAAACTTAGGGATCCAGAAGTACTCATCCACATACACATGGCCGTGGTAACTCTGCGCGGTTTTACTGTTGGTTGAAAGGAAGCGAAGCTCTGCACCGTTTGAAAGAATAATCGGGTTACCAGACAGTTCTATATCTAAGAACGCTTTGGCGATAGCAATAATATAACTGCGGAATACCTCAGCCTGAGCGCGGGAAGCAGAAAGGAATATCTGGTTATCACCAGTCAGAATTGCATCTTCCAGCGCTTCACCACTGAAGTAATAGGTAGCACCAATCTGACGAGATTTCAGGATATTACGAATACGCTGCTTAATGTTGTCACGCATTGTATGTTGGTATGCAAACAAAGAATCGTGCCAGCGCTGAAAGTCTTCTGCTTCTATTCCTGAAATATCGTTTTTGCGTTTACGGCCTCTTTTCTTTTTACTACCTGTGGAAGATGAAGACGGCTGATGTGAATGGGCTCCATCAGATTGGGTTGATTTCGATCCTCCGTCAACCGAGACTGCCTTTTTCAGCTTTACATGATGAGAGATTAATCTGTCCATCTCCTTCAACTGCTGATCCGTTTTCTCTTCCTTTTCAATCAGCACCGCCAGCCTGCGGGTGATCATCTGCTCTACCGATAAATCATCCAGCAAAGCCGCCCAGCCAAATTTCTCCGACCAGGAATAAACAATGCGCTCACTATTTAGCTTGAGTTGGGTTGCAATCTCTTTAGGAGTAAGCCCACGTAAAAACAGCTTTTTCGCGGCTTCTCTGATTTCTTCTGAATATGCCATAAGCGCATCATACGCGCCGAAAACACTCAAATGACTAACCAAAATTCGGATGGGTTCGGATATCGCTTAAATCCGAATTTTCAGGAACTTAAGTGCATGAATCGACTTATTTAAAGGCGTATTGTTTGCCGTATCAAAGATGTATTTGACGTAATTTGAACAGGCAAATAACACAAATGAGCAAAACCTCAGACTGGAAAATTGTTGCTACTGAAGGCTCTACGGTAGACGGTAGAAAAATCACAGCATCCTGGATTAAGGATATGGCTGAGCTGTATTCTTTAGATGAGTATCCCGCCCTCATTTGGCCTGAACATTCCCGTTCTCGTTGGGATGTATACCAAGGGAAAAACTGGGGCGAAGTTATCGCGCTAAAAGCGGAAAAGAAAGACGGAAAATTACGTCTATTCGCTAAGCTAACACCCAACAAATACCTACTCAATGCAAATGCAGATAGCCAAAAGCTATTCACATCCATCGAACCTGATCCTGATTACAAGGGTGAAGGCCGTTGTTACCTAACTGGCCTAGCTGTGACTGACTCCCCAGCCTCCACTGGTACAACGCGCCTTAAATTCTCTCGTAATGACCAAAGCACAGAGCTGGAATGCAGCGCACTGGAAGAACTTAATCTGGATGATTGCTTTACACGTTCTGATCGCTTTTTTGCTATGTGCACCAAATTCTTCACTTCTGACGAGCAGCCGGAAGTATCCACCGAACCAGAGGACACTGACGTGACCAAAGAAGAACTAACAGCAGCACTGAAAGAACAGTTCAGTGTGATGAAAGGTGAACTGAAAACTGAGCTAAATGAAGAGTTCAGCAATAAGTTCGCTCAGAAACAATCGCCAGTCGAACCAGAGCCGGAAGTGAAAACCGAAGGAGTCACCGCTGAACAGTTCTCTGTCGAACTAGCCAAAGCGCTACAGCCAGTAACAGAAAAGCTGAATGGACTTGAAACCAAGTTCAACAAGCTTGCCGATGAAGTGCCGAACCAGGAACCAGAAGGTGAAGGTACAGACAACAAATTCTCAGCCAAGGAGATGTTTTAAATGCTAAATGCTGTAACAACTCAATTCCTTGAAGAATTCTCTTCTGCTGTAGCAGAAGCCGCAGGTGCAGCGCCAACCGCAAAGCACTTTAACATTACGCCGCCAATGGAATCGAAACTGCAGGAAGCGATTAAGCACTCTCACAGTTTCCTGAACATGATTCACCTTGGTCTAGTTGATCAGATTAAAGGTCAGGTGGTTGATGTTGGTCTGGATGGCCTTGCAACGGGTCGTGTTACTGATGGCCGCTTTAGTGTTGGTGTTGACCAAAGTGGTAACACCTACGAACTGACAAAGACAGATTCCGGTGCTCATATCCCTTGGGAACTGATGACTCAGTGGATTAATTCAGGTAGCAAGAACCAGTGGCTAAACTTGATGAAAGACTCCATTGCTAAGCGCTTTGCGCTGGATATGCTGCGTATTGGTTTTAATGGTACTTCCATCGCCACACCAACTGACCCGGTTGCGAATCCGCTTGGTCAGGATGTTAACAAGGGCTGGCTGACCATTGCCAAAGAAAAAGCCGCGGCTCAGGTTCTTCCATCAGCGAAGTTAGATCCAACAGGCGCAGCTGCCGGTTCTTATAAGAATCTGGACTCTCTGGCTCAGGATTTGATTAACACAACTATCCATGAAGTACACCGTCAGGATGACGACCTAGTGATTGTGATTGGTTCAAATCTGGTCGCATCAGAGCAACACCGTTTGCTGGAATCTGCGGACACACCAACTGAACACAAAGCGGCTCAGTCTCTGGCTAAGACCATTGCTGGCAAAAAGGCCTATGTTCCACCTTTCTTCCCAGCCAATGCGATTTGGATTACCAATCTGAAGAACCTGCAGATTCTGACTCAGAAAGGTACCCAGTGGCGTAAGCAAGAAAACAACACTGATCGTCTTCGCTTTGAAAGTAACCATATCCGCATGGAAGGTTATGCAGTCGGCAACTTAAACAAGTTCGCAGCGATTGAAGACGTCACTATCGTCCAGCCTGCATAAGGGATAACTCATGCATAGCCCATTAGCAAAACAACGTCAGCAGATATTGGATCAACAGGCAAAAGGGGAAGCGGTTGCCGTTGCCCCTAACACTGAAAGCTTGCACCTAAAACTGGTTGAGTTCGAAAACGACAAAAAGGCGCTGAAGAACATCAATTCCATTGCGGAAAAGGCCAAGCATAAACGTGAAGTGCTGATCCCAAAATATCAGCCTTCTGTTGAAGCCTACCTTGAAGCGGGTGAAGTGTTCGAAAACCCAATCTTTACGCTGATGATTATCTGGCTGTTTGACATTGGTGATATGGAAACCGCCATCAACTGGCTGACCCGTGCTATCGAGTTGAACATTCCAACCCCAGCGGGCTTTAAGCGCGAAGACTGGCAAACCATTTGTGCTGATGAAGTACTTACTTGGTCAACGGAGCAATCCAAGAAAGGTCAGTTTGTTGAGCCTTACTTTAGCCAGGTAAAAGAGAACATTTTTGGTGGCTGGGATATCAACGAAGCGATTAAAGCGCAGTACCTGAAGTTTGAAGCTTTAGAACTGCTAATGAATGACAAGCGCGAACCGCAGCCAACGGCTATCGGTGACGTAGATGCACTGAAAAAGTCCATTGAGCTGATGGAGCAGGCTGAAGCACTCCACAGCAAAGCGGGTGTTGGCACTATGCGCAAAAAGGCAGAACAGCGAGTTCGAGCACTGGAAACAGGCAAGAACCTTTAAAGACTCCTACACCGTCGCGCCTCCTCTGACGAGGGTATGACAGCTAATTAGCTAATCAGAACCCGTCGACTCAGTGGTTAGAGGCGCCCTATTTGAGGATTAGCAATGTTTAGTGGCTCATCAGGTACCGATTATCAGGACACCACCATCACCAATGACGGCTTTTGGCCGAATGTGAATGCCGGTGATTTTGAGCGCAAGCGTGGTACTCCTACCGCGCAGGATGATGAGCGCATTGCTAATGCTGTAGTAAACGCCATTGTGTCGGTCAATCTGGAGCTGGAAAAGCTGAAAGATAAGTATCTGGATGAAGGGGTGGCGAAAGCGGCTGACGCACAGGTGTTCCCGAAAACTGGCGAAAAGAACCACTTGGTGATTCAGTACGAATCCGCCGTATTTGCCAGAGCGAAAGCGGATTTACTGCCGGACTTCTCAACGGTTCATCAGAAGGATAAAGGCGACCATCTGGCAGAACGTAGCCTTGAAACCAAAAGCGAGTTACTGGCTGAAGCTGTGCGAATTACTCGCGCTATGTATGGCAAAGGCCGAGCAGGAGTAGACCTGTTATGAGCACGCAATATCAGGCGGGTTACAAACTCCGTGATCTTAAAGCGCATATTGCAGCGTGTGTTGGGAAACATATCGCTAAAGGGCTTGATGCAGAAATGCTGGATGTGGAACTCATTCTGACCCCAAAGCATATGGGGCATGGCATGAACATGATGAATCAGCGTTATGTCGCAGAGTTCTACTTTGATCGGTTCCCGTTCAAGAAGTACGACCCTGCGGTGCTGTTCGCCAATGTGGGTGGTTGGTTGATGGATAACGATGGTGAGCGTGAAGAAAACGACAACCTGGACGATCCCGAAATTGAAGTGGTTATTGAAGATGAAGACAGCGCAGAAATCATCATCAATGTTCATTTCGAAGAGCCAGTGAAGGTCGTTGAGAACCTCAATGGTGATATCCACTGGCGCGGAAAGCGTTGGAGCATCGAACAGTATGAAATTTGGGTGGCTGAAAATCTGACTGATGTGAGCGTTCGATGATTGAGTTCGATGCCAACGATAAGAGTTTTCTCAGAGCGAAAGAGCAACTTGAGTTGTTGGGACTACCGAAGAAATCACGACAGCGAATATTGAAAGAGCTGGGTAAGTACTACACCAAACAGACGCGCAAAAACATCCGCGCCCAACGTGGACCAGATGGAGCACCTTGGAAAAAGCGTCAGAAAGGCAGACGCAAGATGATGCGAGGCTTCACCAAAAAGCTAAAGCATTTCCATAAAAACAAAAACTGGGATCTGTTTGTTGGTTGGCCTTCTGCCCGCGGAACTGTGGCATTTGCTCACCACCACGGAAAAGAAGAACAAAGTGGCCTGACTAAGCGAAAGCGCCAGGCTAAGAAAAAGAAAGAGCCATCAAAGTCGGAACCCGCGACCAGAGAACAAGCGAAAGAGCTCAGAGATTTAGATTATCGCCTGCCAAAACAAGGCAGACAGAAGCGAGGCAAGAAGCCAACCATCAAGTTCATTATGCAGAACATGACCGTTGGTGAAGCTGCAAAGAAAATTCAGGAGCTGGAAAACAGAACCCCAGCCCGAAGTTGGGACATTAACCGTCCAGAACGTCGCTTAATCGGAGCCAGCCCTAAACGGGTTGCAATGATTATCAAGCGGGAAATGAAGCGAATCAGGAGCAACTAACATGGCATGGCCTACCGTCATAATCAAAATTCTCAACATGATGAACGGACCTATTCCGGGTGTTGAGTTTCACTTCTTATTTTTAGTCCATGGTGTGGTTGAGGGCGAAACCCGCAACCTCATCATGATCGATAACACTACTGATCTGGATGATGACCAGTTCAGCAAAGTGAAAGCCGAACATCTTAAGATGCTTAAAGCCGCTCAGCTCAATGGTAAACAAAACTGGACAGCGGGCGTCATGATTCTGGATGAAGCGGACAACTGGCAGGACGCCGTGTTCAAGGCTAATGAAACATCCAGCTTCGAAATGAATGTGATTGGTTGGCCTGCCACGGATAAAACTCTGTTGGAAGCGGCGATTGCTCTGCGTACTGAGCTTAAAAACAAGTTAGGCCGTGAAGTTGGCATGATTTGTACTACTCCAGGTATCGACCCAGGTGCGGCAAATGGTCAGGACTGGGCTACTTGGTTAGCGACAACAGTAGCAATCCAAAATACGGTGGCGAGTGAATATATCTCTGTCGTTCCTCAGGTTCATTTAGATAACTCCACCGTTGGTATTTATGCCGGTCGTTTGGCGAATCAGGAAGTTTCTATTGCCGATTCTCCTGCTCGAGTAAAAACAGGCAGTGTGTTAGGTAGCACCGATTTAGCCGTCGATAAGCTGGGCAAAGCTTTAGAGCTAGCAACGCTGAAAGCACTGGAAAGTAACCGTTTTGCGGTACCGATGTGGTATCCCGATTATCCGGGGCAATATTGGACAACTGGACGCACGTTAGATGTACCAGGTGGTGACTATCAGGATATCCGTCATATCCGTGTTGCTATGAAAGCCGCCCGTAAGGTTCGTGTTCGTGCTATCGCCCGAATCGCTGATCGAGAGTTTAACTCAACACCATCGAGCGAAGCGGCAGCAAAACTTTATTTCACTCAAGACCTGCGCGAGATGGCAATGATTACCAAGATAGGTGATTACGAGTTCCCAGGTGATATCAAGCCACCAAAAGATGAAGACATCACCATTACCTGGCACAACAGTACCGATGTGGAAATCATGCTTGTTGTTCGCCCATACGAATGCCCGGTAAGTATCACCGTTGGCATCATGTTAAACACAGAAGTAGGAGCTTAATCCATGAGTGCAAGATTTAGCGGAATGAACTTCGATGTGAATATTCATGGCGTGATGGTTCATGTTGAAAGTGCCAGCGCCACCATTACGGATGAATCGGAAGTAGCCAAGAGCCGCGGGGTTCCCGATGGACATACACCTGGTGCGGTCAGCTGTGAAGTTGAGTATGAGCTTGACCTGAACAACTTCCGCAAAGTGCAGCAAGTAGCCCGCAACGCTGGTAGTTGGCGTGATGTCAAAGCGCACGATTCCATGTTCTACGCCAATAACGGAGTTGATGAAGACAAGATAGAAGTCTTCGGTGTGAAGCTGACACTGGAAGAGCTGCTGAGCATCGATCCGAGCAGCTCAGACAAAACTAAGCGCAAGATTAAAGGCTTTGTCACCAGTCCGCACTTCGTAAAAATCAACGGTATCCCTTACCTGAGTGCCGATGATACGCGGGGGCTAATTTAACGGATGCCGGATTTATTAGATCATGCCAGTGGTATCGAAACCCAATTCACAGAAGTGGCGCTTGCAACCCAGCTTGAGCGGGCTAGACAAGCGGCCACGAAAGAGAGTGAAGAGTTCTGCCTTAACTGCGGTGCGGAAATTCCGCAAAAGCGAAGGGAGTACGTACCGGGCTGCAAACACTGCGTTGAATGTCAGGAACGAGTTGATAAGGGGATATTGTGACCAGAGAAGAATTTATTAAACGCTGGCCGAACTTCAAACCAGAAGAGTTCGCCTGTAAGTGCGGAGAGTGTGGTCCTGAAAGTGGCCTGAACATAAACCCGAAAACCATGGATAGACTGCAAGACCTACGTTACGACCTTGATTTTCCTTTTGTCGTGACCAGTGGCTACCGTTGCCCCAAGCATCCTGAGGCAATGAAAAAGGATGAGCCTGGTGCCCACGGTCATGGGCAGGCTGTTGATATTGCTGTTTCTGGTAGTCGAGCGCTTTCAATGATTTGCGCTGCACCTGTGTATTTTTTCACTGGTGTGGGTGTTAAGCAAAAAGGCAAAAGCCGTTTCATTCATCTGGACGATATGGAAGCCGCACCAAGCCGCCCACGTCCTTGGATTTGGAGTTACTAATCATGAGTTTTTTAACCGGAATCATCGGCAAAACCCTTTTAGAGATCATTAAAGGTCTGTTCTTCCGTATCACCTGGAAAGTCATTCTGGAACGCTTTGCGTCCCGAGCCGTGATCTGGGGACTGGAGCAGCTTCGCGACCTGAGCACCAACGATGTTATTCAGGAAACCGTTGATGACGTTATCTATTCACTACGTGGCAAGCGCCTGAAAGAGATTGAGCAAAGGGAGTGACTATGGATGCAAACTGGGTAAATGCACTGATTGGTCTGGCTTCGTTCCTGACCTTGTTACTCAGCTTACTGATTGGATATCTCTTTCGGCTTTCGAAAGAGGTATCTGAATACAAAACCTATGTTGCCAAGCATCACGCGACGAAAGAAGAACTGAAAGACTTGGCAATTCGTCTGGAACGTCAGATTGAAACTGGCTTCAACCGGATATACGAAACCCTGAATAAGAGAGATGCCGCATGAGCAAGAAAGTAGAAGTGACGATTGGTGAGAAAGATTTCGAGTTCACTCCAACTGTAACTGACCACAACAACTACTTGAACGAGATGATGCCCAATAACAAAGTGGCGCCAATGCACACCTATCTGACTCGAACGGTAAACCCAGACCAGAAAGACGAACTGGTTGATCTGCTTAACTCAGTACCAGGCTTAACGTCTGAAGTGTTTGCAGAAGTGACTACTGCATCGAAAGGCGGCATTACGGTCACGATAAAAAACTAAAACAGCGGGCAGAGCGCATAGAGGAAAACCCTCTGGAACAAGCTCTGGCCCTGCGCCGTCATTATCTACCGAATGAAGAAGATGACGCGCAAAACCTAGCTCGGGCTCTCTGGCTGGATAAACATATCTGCGAGAGAGAGGAAGTCTCAATCAGAAGCGCAATCGGAAAACTGTTTAAAAAGTAATGAACGAGAAGCTACTCATGCAGATTGGTTTGGTTGATCAGGTCACCAAGCCACTTCGCGGGATCACCAAAGAGATGCAAGGTGCCATGGATATGGGACGCAAAGGCGTTCAGAACATGGCTACTGGTGCAGCGGGTTTGGTGGCTTCTGGTATGGCCGTGCAAAGTGCTCTGATGCCAGCGATTGAGATGGACAGAAAACTGGGTGAAGTGAAGTCGTTAGGTGTGCATGAAGAAGCATTGCAAACCCTTCAGGCTACCGCTCTAGAGTTTTCCTCGGAATACGGCAAATCAGCCACAGAGTTTGTGGCGGCTTCCTATGATATTCAGTCGGCCATCGCTGGTTTATCTGGCGCTGAGCTTTCACAGTTTACCAAAGCCTCTGGCGTTCTGGCTGCTGCGACCAAATCGGATACCGGAACCATTACAGCGTACATGGGCACCATGTACGGCATCTTTAAAAACCAAGCCAATGAAATGGGCAAAGGTGAATGGGTAGAACAGGTTGCAGGCATGACAGCCAACGCAGTACAAATGTTCAAAACCACAGGTAATGAGATGAGCAGTGCCTTTACCAGTATTGGCGCGGAAGCAACGAGTGCTGGTATCTCTATGAATGAGCAAATGGCGGTACTGGGTACGTTGCAGGCCACCATGAGTGGCAGTGAAGCAGGCACAAAATACCGAGCTTTCCTTAGTGGTGTTGCGAAAGCACAAGATAAGCTTGGTATGAGTTTTACCGATAGCCAGGGGCAAATGCTGCCGATGCTGGATATTCTGGACAAGCTCAAAGGTCAGTATGGTGACACGCTAGATGTGGCTGAATCTGCCGAGCTTGAAAAAGCTTTTGGTACCAAAGAAGCCACCGCACTGATTAAGCTGATGATGGCTGATACCGATGGATTAGCCCAAAGCATTGAGCAGCTTGGTGCTGTCAACGGTATGAGCAAAGCCGAGCAGATGGCATCCGCCATGACCGACCAATGGGAACGCCTTGAATCTTCATGGTTCGCGGTTCGCGCGGCTGCTTTCGGTATCATCTTACCTGCTATCAACTCAGTGGTTGGCGCAATGGCCGATGGTATTATGGTCGTGACTGGCTGGATTGATGAGTTCCCATTACTGGGTGAGATTCTAAGCTGGGTAGCGATTGGTGCCCTGTCCCTTGGTGGCGTGGTTGCAAGCCTCTCTTTAGCCTTGGGCATTGGACAAATGATGTCTGCGGGCTGGGCGGTAACAATGGGCACACTAAATGGCGTGCTTAAGTTACTGCGTATCAATGTCATTTTAGCCACTGCTCAAGCCTGGTTATTTAACGCAGCCCTTTGGGCTAACCCGATTACGTGGATAGTTGCGGGTATTCTTGCTCTGGTGGGCGCTGTGGCTGCGGTTATCTACTGGTGGGATGACCTAACCGCTGCCTTTGGTGATACATCCTGGTTTGATGTTATCGCTGGCGCGATTCATGGCATCGTGAACCTTCTGAATAAGATACCAGGCGTTGATATTGAACTCGACGCTCAGGTAGCGACACCGGAAGTGGGTGCCGCTGTTGAAGCAGAGCGAGTTCAAAAACAAGTTCCAAGTATTGAAGAGCTTAGCCAGCAGGCGATGACCTCAGCATCTGGCAGCGACGGCCAATCTCTTCTACCACATATGCAATCTCAAAACATCGCTCAGCCATCGCCAGCGGTCATAAACAATCTAACGACGTCCAATCGAAGTCAGGGTGGTTCCGTTCGCCAGTTTGGTGATGTCTATATCACGACTGAACAGGGCTTTACACCTGATCAGTTAGCCGAATGGGAAGAACTCAATGCCGGATAAAGAGTACATCGACATTAAGGTGGTAGATGGTGGCTGGGATATCGACGCAGGACAGCAAGCCGCGCTGTGTGATGACCTCTATAGCATCGCGCAAGATATCAAACACGCCATCATGGAATCCGGCCTTGCCCGTGAACTGGTTGCCGAACGTAATCCGGCATTAAGAGACGATGTGCTGGTACAGATAGAACAGGTGGCTGAAAAAGATATTCGCATTATACCGGGAACCGCAACGGCGACTGAGCTGGAAGCGGGCAACATTACCCTGACGGCTACGGCATATAAGTTTGGTGAAGTGAAGGTGACGACATGAGTAGCAGACCTAAAGCAGATTTTATCGCGATCTTATCTCAGTCGGGTGTGCCGGTTACCGAAGAGGCGATGGAAACCAAGCTGAAGCAGGAAGTATCCGGTGCGGGTAGCGAGTTGTCTAACGATTCAGAGATGTCTCCGTTCTGGCGCTGGGTTCGTGCCGCGGTGATTACTCCGGCTATCTGGCTTATCCGCATTCTTTTGGCCGGGCACGTCATGCCAAGCATGTTTGTCGGTACCGCAGAGCGTTGGGCATTGGAGCTAAAAGCGTGGGAACTGAATGTTGATATCAAGCAGGCAGTGAAGACCCAGGGCAACATCACCATGACGAAGGCCAATGCTGATGATGTGGTGACGGTTTCAGCCGGTTCTATTGTTCAAACTCTGCCGATTGATGGTGTGGTGTATCAGGTTCAGGTATTAGAAGAAACCATCCTTGAAGCTGGAAAAGCGACAGGCCAAGTACGGGTTGAAGCCATAGAAGCAGGCGCGGCTTACAACCTCTCTGCCGGTTACTTCAATATTCTGCCCGAAGAGATACCAGGCATTATCGCAGCAGAAAACGAACCGGACTGGATTACCCGCTCTGGTGCTAATGAAGAAACAGATGAAGAGTTAGCACTCAGACTGCAGAACGCTTTTACCAGTTCGGGTAACTGGCACATTGATGATGCCTACCGCGCTATTATTTCCAGTGTGGCGGGTGTTCGTAGCGATAACATTTATTTTGAAAACACCGGACATATCACGCCTGCAACCGCTAATGCTTATATCGTGATGGAGGTGGGACCAACCCCACAGGCCATGCTCGATACGCTAAACAAGCATATTAACGATGATGGTAATCATGGCCATGGAGATGTGCTGACCTGCAAGGTGATTCCAGACAGCAATCAGGATGTGATTGCCGATGTTGTTCTGATTGCCAATTTGACCGAAGAGCAAAAGTCCGCGGCTAAATCAGAAGTAGAAAACCGCATTCGCGCTGCCTTCCGTGAGTCCGAAGCCTTTGACGAAATGACCCGAGCGAAGCCAGAAAGCCGCTTTAGTCTTTCACTGATGGCGGGTGAAATTCACAACAACATGGATACGGTTAAATCGGTAAAGCTCACCGTAGGCGGAAAGGTTCAGGAAGACATCATCAGTGGGCTAGAGCAGCCTCGACTGAGTAGCCTTACGGTTCGGGAGGCGTAATGTCTGATATTGAGGATAAAGCCTCCAAGCTAGAACAAGCTCCGACACCATGGTGGCAGGATGGCATAACCACATCAGAAGAAATCAAAGAGCCTTACTACTTATCCAGTGGAGTGTTTGCTTTTTTCAGGCTCATTTGGGGCTGGTTACAGTTTCCGTTAAAGCAAATGGACGCACTGACCTGCACCGAGTCGCTACTGAATTTACTGGCATGGGACAGAGACATTACCCGTTTTAACGGTGAACCGTTAGCGCTGTTTCGTAAGCGGGTGAAGTTCGCTGCCATCAATGCAAAAGACTCCGGCAGTGTTGCCGGATTTAAAGCCATATTCGAGCGCCTAGGGATTGGTATTGTTGCTTTCAAAGAGCGGGAAGATGCCGTCCAGTGGGATATCTGCACCATTGAGCTGACCGACAACGATATCTCGCAGAACAGCAAGCTCATTCAGACTCTGATCGAGCAGTACGGCAGAACGTGCAGGCGGTACCGCTTTCAGGTGACGTATCCGGCAGCTGTTTATGTCGCGGGTGGCGAGTTTTCTCACTCGTTCGCTATCTACCATGCCTCCGACAAGCTGGAAATGACCATCGAGTTTGTCCCACACAGAATTGAACATGCGCAGCAGGTATTTGTTGCCAGCTTAGGGAGTAACTAAACATGACTCAAACGGCTATTCCATCCGAGTTTGAGAAGTATATGCAAAATCAAATCAGTGTCGGCAAAGCGCCAGACATGAATGAAATGATTTTTGCCTATATTCCAGACCTAGACCCAAGCCAGCCAATCGACAGAACTCAGGGTTTACCTGATGTTGCAACGTGGGTTTACCAGCAAAATATTGATCAAGTCGGAAAGGTGGGTGATAACGCGCTTGCCTACTCGGTAGTCATTGCTGGCTCAGTCGATGCCTTCACTTTCAACGCTATCTACCTGCGAGACAAAAATATACCCAATTCCTGCGGCATGGTGGTTCACAAAGCCAACGAGACAAAGGAGAAAGGCTCTGCCGTAACCAAGTCACTTCTGCAAGAGTATCTAGGCGCGGCTGAACTTGTGGGTATCAATGTAGATGCAGGCACCTGGCAAATTGATTATCAAGCCAGATTAATCGGTATGGATGAAGACCACCGACTGGCCTGCCTGGATAACTATGGCCATACAGCATTTATTGAAGGCTTTGATGTTACTCAGCAGGCTGACCCCACCAAATACAAAGTAAGTCCGGGTATCGCTTATGTGGGTGGCCTTCGTGCAGTGTTGGCAGAGGAAACGCTTCTAACCATTCCCGCTGGCCCAATGAATATCTACATCGATGTGTATCGAGATGGTTCGTCAGTTTCTGCATGGAAGAATTACATCAATATTCAAGTTGTTGATGCGGGGCTTATCGATTATGAGCTTGATGGTAAGCAGCATTGTGTTGCAAAAGTCGCCACGGTGAATGCGGATGGTAGTGTGACGGATGAGCGTATCGATTCGCCCATTGATAAGTTGTTTAAGTCCATAACGGGCTTTAAAGGTGAGTTTCACATCGAGCAAAACATACCAGGTTGGGTTGATCTTAAAGGTGGCGCGCTTTCACGCGAAACAGATTCACGTCTTTGGCAACATGCTCTACTTGGTGGAAAAATTGTATCTCAAGCATTGAAAGATGCTGACCCAATGGCTTATGCCATGAAGTTTGGCGATGGTGATGGCGCAACAACTTTCACTCTTCCAAATCATCACTTAGGGCATTTTACTCGTGGTAATCCCGCTGGTGTTTTGATTGGCGAAACTCAGGAAGATTCAATAAAGCAACACTACCATGACCTGAAGCTGAACCCATTAAGGTCCGCTTCAACGACATCAGGTGCTGGTGCTCTTGCTTCTAACGAAGCTCATATGGGGAGAAATACCGTGGATGAGTCTTCGCACATTACCTTATATGGGAACTCAGCCTATCAGGCTATGGTTGATGCGGGCGACGAAACCAAACCTAAGACTGGCAATCTTTGCATGAAAATCTTCAGAGGGTTTATCTAATGAAAACGGTTTATCACTTTAATCATGAGACTAAAGCCTTTGCAGGAAAGAGCTTACTTCACAAAGACACAGTATACGGTGACTACATTAAACCTGCTTTTTGTACGTTCACAGCATTACCTGAGTTTGATGAGAAAACACAGTTCTGTGAGTATCAATCTGAGGATGATAGTTGGTTGGCTAAATCATTGCCCGTTGAGGTAACGGCCTATCTGAAACAAGACAGAACACCAAAGGTATTCGAAGATAATTCACTGGTTTCTTCTAAGTACACACTGTTGGAGCCAGCCACCCAATACGATGAGTGGGACGGAGAGCAATGGCTAACAAACCTAAGTAACCAATACATTGCTGAATATGCTCAGGTCGATGTTACCCGTGAAAGCCTTTATCGAACTCAAACTGACCCGCTAGAAAACAAAGCGAGACGGTTAGAACGAAACGGTGCTACTGCTGAAGAACTTCAGGTTTACTATGACCGTATTAATGAACTGGTAACCAAAATCAAAGCTGATAACCCTTGGCCTAGCCCTCCGGTGGTTTAAATGAGCTGGACGCAATCCCCACTCACATGGCCTGCTTCTGCGCAAGCCATTCAAACCAGTGCTGAAGGTGTCACGAATCAAGTTGGCACTTAAATGAATAATGCCGTTGGCAGGCTCACAGCTCTGCAGGGTGATGCGGCTTATTCGCGCCACCCTTTAAGTACCGAAGCCGAAGCATTACTGGGGTTGCGTGCTGATCTTGAATTACTGCTTTCACAGGGTACAGTCCTCAGCGTAAACCCGTACCAGTTTCATGTCGGCAACAAACTGGATTCTGGCTGTTACCTGAACCCGCAAACCGCTATTAAAGTACTCACTCAGAAAATGCGTGATCATTCGGATACCCATAGGCCAAAAGGTCAATTGAATGTGGTGGCCGTGATGATTACCGCGTCTCGATTGGGACAATTTGCCACAGTGCTCGCTGATATTGCGTCAATTTGTCCCACTCCAGATTGGTGCCAGGTGGCAAGACAGGCAACTGCGCTAACGACAAAGGAAACCGATAAATTCTATCAGCCAGCTTCTATCATACAGCCACGCTTTAAACCATCCTGCTCTTTGAACGCTAGCCCATTACGTGAAGCACTGAATTATCAGGGTAGCCAAGTTGCCACACTGGAGTCACTGGCAAACGACAAGACCAACGTGATCGGTAAGCTTTCAGTTTTGGCACAAAAACGAGCTGATAGGTTAGCGGATATTAGTCAGCAGCTTAATGCACTAAAAAACCTTCGAGGTAGCGTTTGGAGTCTATCGCTAACCGGAAATGCAGAAAGCATCGCTAGTCAATTAAGCCAAACCACCGCACCTAGCAACCATCAGTTCACGATGGCCAGTTTGCTGATATCTAATGCACCTCTGACGTTCTTTAAGGAGCTACTATGCTGAGCCTGGACGGTGAAGTCCTAAAGCTAGATTCAATGCGGGTTTCCATGAATATGGAGCTGAAAGATCAGGATATGAGCGGGCAGTCTTCAGGCACAAATCGCTCAGAGCAGGGTGACAAAGGCAAAAAGCTTTCTTTCTCTGGCCGAGTACCGTTTGGTGATGATTCGGTATTAACTCGGCTTTATGAGCTGGCTTCTCAGAAAGATGCATCAGGCAGTCGCAAAATTTATCGCATCGGTAACACCACGGCTCGTTCCCTCAAGATCCGTGAAGTGAAGTTCACAGGCAATATCCGCGCGGATGAAAACGAGTCGTTGATGGCATGGAACGTCTCGTTTGAACTTAGAGAACACAGCAGCGTAGCCGAACAAAGAGAAATACGCGAAAAAGCCCAGAACAAACCAGAGCAGCAACAAAATACGCGGATGCAAGAAGCGCTATCTATTGCGAAGGAGGCAACCGAGTGAAGTTAATCAAACGTCTCTACATCAGTAATCAGGAAGTGGGTATCTCCACCAATATGGCAAGTCTGAAACTCAGCAATGGCGGTACCGCCATTTTTGTTATTCAGGTAGAACAAAGTCCCAATGCGCTTGAACTGGTTCGGTTCGATATTGGCTACGGCGAAGATATGTATACCTGGTTAGAAGGTTACATTGATAAAGTGCAGCCCGCGGAAAATGGTGCCTACAAAATTACAGTGAAGGAAAATGCCGGGATTCTGGCAAAGCGCTGGCCGCTGAGTCTGGAGCACCCAACTGTAGCCGATGTTATCGAGCAGCTTGAAAGCCTCACAGGTCTTGATTTTCAGTTACCTGACGCAGACTACATTAACAAAGTAATACCAAACTTCGTCTGCTCTGGTACGGGTTACCAATGTATGCAGCAAATTGGTAAAGCCTTCGAAATCCCTGATTTTGTCTGGTATCAGAACGATGACCAAAGCGTGTATTGTGGCAGCTATGAACATAGCCGATTTCATGGAAAAACACCGGAAGTACCGTTAGAGCTAACATCACGAAGAAATGGTGACAATATGACATTTGCGCCATTTCCGATGATTCGTCCAGGACATATCCTTAACGGTAATCGCATCCATCGACTTGATCTGATTGGGGATGAGATGACCGCGTATTGGAAGCCGCAAAATGCCGAGATTCCGCCAAAGAAACGGGAAACGCTTCAGAATTTTCCTGAACTGGCAGCTGGATATCATCTGCCTAAGTTTGGCCGTGTTGAAGCCGTCAGAGATACAGCTAAAGCAGGACAAACATCTGATCCATTTCGCCCACGTTTTGCCATTGATTTACAACTGCTGGATGAGAACTTTAAACCAGATGCTGACGTTCCGGTTTATCGCTCCATTCCTCTGCCGGTCATCATGAGCGGCCACGAATCCGGATTTCTCTCTTATCCATTGGAAGGTACGTTAGTTGAAGTCGCTTTTGCCTATGGCCGGAACGACAGGCCAATCATCCGCAATGTCTACGGTAGAGATTATGCATTACCGGATATTGAGCCAGGTGAACAGCTTCAGCAGCAAAGACAGGAAGTCAGCCACCGTATCAATGCAGCAGGACATACTACCGAACAGACGGACCAAAGCCACACATCTAAAGCATTCCAGAAGTTAGAGCTGGCCGACAGATACAAAGCAGAATTCGGTCAACACCATATGATAATCGATGAGCACAGCATTGAAGAGATTGTTGGTAAAAAGCTGATAGAAGCACTGGGTGCTCTCGACCTGTTAGCAGGTGATGACATCACACTGGGAAGCCTTGGCAATATACAGACAGCCACTGCCGGTGATCTGATAGAAACCATCGGTAAGGTTCGTCGCAGTATCACAACAGAACATCAGTGGTTGCAGGCTCCAAAGACGTGGGTTGGCTCGAAACAAGAAAATGTTCTGATACTGCTTTCTGAGTTAATGCAGGTAGTCAAAGAGTTAGCCGATACACTGGCAAGTCATACGCACAGCGGAGTACTAGCTGGCCCAGCAACAACAGCAGCACCTGTTCAGGCCAATGCTATTACTGAACATGGTGGTGATAGCAACTCACTAAAAGAACGGTTGGATCCTATGAGTAGCACAGGTTAGCTTATTAGCTAAAAGTTATTCAACACAACTTCTTATGTAATAAAGGGCTAGTAGTACCAACCTAGCCCGATGTTTTGCTAACTATGAAAGGCGAGTGTTATTGCTGTCTATTGTCGAGTAAAAGTGAAAGTGCCAATATGCATACTTGTACTCCGGTGAATACCGTCTTCAAAATCAGTATCTGCACTATTAGAGGTTAAGAGTGCGATATTTTGTTTAGGTGAACTATCTGCATTCGCAGAAGTAAAGACTGTCCCATCATCAGTTCCGGAGTCATATACTTTGAGCTGAACAACCACTTCGTCCTTCCAAGAACCACTTTCAAAAAGATCTAGGCTATCCACCCCAATAAACCAATCAGGGCTTGGTGCAATCATTGTAATAACACTCACTAAGCTAAAGCTTTTATCAAGAGTAAAAGAGACACTTGTTTCAGTTTGCCCGAAGGGAAGTCCACTTCCTTCAATTAACGATTGACTGTTTCCTAAATTTTGTATGTCACCTATTTCTGTTTTTATAGTATCTGTTCCTCCGGTTTCAGCCACAATTTCAACACCCGATGTTGCTAATGAACCAGATGTAAAAAGGCTAGCGGAGGAGTTATGCGTCATACCTATCAGTGGTGAAAAGTGAGCGACACCCGCAGGGTAGTTGGTAGGAAAATTAGCTGCACTCCAATCACTTTTGAATGTTAGTGTGTATGTAGCGCTATCGGAGCTAGAGCTCACCGAGTTATTGTCATCACCACACCCGATAAGTAATAAACTTATAACTACGGGTACAAGCACTCTATTGATGTTCCTTTTCATATTGCGTCTCCTTTACTAGTTGTTAAAAGACAGAACAGGATAGTCCCTGAAAAATTTCAGATGAGATTAAATAAGTTAATCCTGAACCACGAACGAACACACCCAAGTGACGGAAAGCGCACTCCTCTACACCCGCCTGCGATGTTTTTTGACCACTTTTTTTGCAGTTTTTATCCTGCGAAATTCTCATAGGCTGAACCTGGCCTCACGCCTTATATAGCAAAGGGCTTCGGGACGTGATCAAAGACTAAATACAGGGCGTTCAAAATTTCAATGATTTCAGTTTTTTGTAACTAATTGAAAAAATGAAGATCCGGAAAGATTAAGTAAAAATCGATAACTCATTGAAAAGTAACGATATGTATGATTTTCGTCAGCAATTGGAAAGATCTGACATGCAAAATAAAGATCTCGATAAAAGACCTTCAAGCCTTATCCCAAAAGGGATAAGGCTGCACCGTCGCTAAGATAAAAATTTCATTAACTGTAAAAAGTTCGGAACTATAAACACAAAAACCCAGATACAGAGAATCCAATTTTTTAGAACTCAATGCAGATGAGCAAGCTTTAACTTATGATGAAGAACAGCTTTGTTCGACTACCTCTAAGAATGCTGTATTTGTAACAAGTTCTCCGAGCGCTTGGCGGGAAGTATTCGCAAGCGACCGTCTAAGCCAAGATTGGAATAGAAGACCCTTATCGTACTCAGAGCGGATGCGTTTAATGAACTTGATCTCATCGTCTTTTACCAACATATAAGATAAATCTATAATCTCACTTCCTACTAAGTTGTCTCTTGCAGCTAAGTGTATTGTTGCATCAAGAGAGCAAGAGCTGTTTTTAGAAGGCAAAACGATCTCATCCAATGCGATTTTAGTTTCGGATTTAACTATCTCATTGATGGGCTTGGTGTATGTTAGCCCTGCTGTGCTGCCATCAGATTGACATGGAATACACCCAAACACTGACATCGTATATTGACTAATCTTGATATGTGGTTCGTATTTAAACTCTCCAACTTGTATGTTGGGGATATTCCGTTCACTTTTTACAACTATTAACGTATCTTCTGCCGTCAAATCATACTGAATAGGACTAGCAGAACAACCAACTAATGTTACAAGCCCTAATGCCAAAAGCGCTTTTTTGATAAACATCCTTTTTCCTTTTTAATAATTATATCAATGTATTAAGCAAATAATCGGAAAAAGATATTATCTTAATGAATGTTATTTTTCTACATCATAACCAACTGAAATTCATTTACTTTTCTTACCAGTCACTCCCTCGATACTGCCCTGTCATAATTGCAAAGAAATCGTCAACTGCACCATCAAGAAACTCAGCCACACTTTCTAGTGCTCGAATATCAATCTGAATGCCATATCTTTTCTGAGGGGAATTGCCGAACAAAGGCTTATACTCATATTCTCTCTTCGGCCCAAATGGTCTCCCATCTTTTGGGTAGGTGTACCTCGCATCCATAAACAAACTAGTGTTAATCGCTAAGTCATCTTTTAAAGAGAATCCATAGTGCTTGAGGTAGTTCTTCTCAAGAGCCTCTGCCACCTTCGGCTCTTTCTCTGCTAACTCTTCGAAAATTTTATTTAGTAGGTGTCCCTGAACATGGTCTTTGTGAACATTGGTAAGAATGGCGCGACCTTCTGGGATAACCGTTTCTGTTACACAGATACACTTCAAAAATAACTCAATAGAAAAAGCCATTAGCGTGTAATAGGGATTGGATCCAATATCATCCGTCTGCTTAAGTATTAAAGCAGCTTTATAGAATTCTTTGGCATCTAGATACATAAAGTAATCGACTAGATCTTTGTTGATAATTTTGTTGTTCGACATGGACGCCGGTCCCTTTAGTGTTAATTAATAACCTATGGTGTATATCCTTAGCCTTCCTTTACTAAGTGCTTAAATTTCTCTTTTTCTATAGAAGGAGAGGACTTAGATTGACGTCCCTTTGCTTTATTTGTAGGAAAGTCTGGATGGACAAGGCTAAGTGCCACTCGAACCATTCCAATTTGAGCATACTTCACATTAGCACTAGTCTCGGTATCCACTGGAGGGTTGTTTAATTCATACGCTAGAACAGCATCATTAGTTCGAGCTAAAAGGTCTTCAACATCCTTTAGCGTCCTATATCCAAATGTTCTTAATTCATTAATTAGCCCAGGAAGGCGATCTGGGTTATTTTTTCTGTCAGGATATTTCCAGTCAAGAAAAGCACTCAAGTTATCGATATCAATTTCAGCATTAAGAGATTCAAACTCATTATTCTCAATTTCTTTTGTAATTTTCTTATGATATTGCACTCGCAGTGACCGAATATGTTCAAACTGATCATCAGCTGTTTCAAATAATCCAGACAAGGCATTAAGCTTTCTACGTAATGGCCTAGGAACATCTGACTCTTGTTTGTAACTGAGGTGATGTGCAACTACAGCCCAAGCATCTTGCAATATTGTTCTTACTTGCAGCTCGCATGTAAGATCATTTATGCCTTCATATCTTGCACCGTTATAATTGGACTTGAGCTTAATAAGATAGTGAAGCGCTCCGTATCCAAACTGGTCATCTTCATTCGAAGACACCTTGTCAGCTTTTTCTATAACTTCAAACTCACTTTCAATCAGTGCTTCAATCTTTGGCCTATCTGAAGAATACAAGTAAACAACCCTAGCACCAGCATAATCAGTTATTTCTGAGAACGGATCAGAATAGCTCTTACGATATAATTTTTCGCAAAAGCTATCCTGCGTTTTGGCTCTTGCTGTTACTGCTGCAACTTCAATATCTTCCTGTTGAAGCTTTTGTTTGAGGATATACTGAACCTCCTGACATAAAGATTCATACTTTGGTTTGTTCTCATGAAACTTACGAATGTATTCTGGGTTTTCATCCCATACCATATCAACATAGGTGCTTTGCAAAACAGTTCCTTTTGTCACTCGATAAAAGCCGAATAACACCGATAGTAACCGATTGACAACCTAATACCTTGATCGTACTCTTATTTCTGCACTGGCAAAATCCAGGGCCGGGATTAGTCCCCCGTTTTGATTTCTCAAGGCACATAGATGCCGGCTTTTTGCTGGTTTTTTTATATGTGCAGTTTCGGCACACCTAAACATGGTGAATTTGTCTAACTATTAGACAATATCCTGAATTATGGTGGGCTGAACGGGGCAGCTTCGGCTGGCCGTTTCCTTGAGAGCGGTAGGACTAACCCTGTTCAGTTCACCACCCGAAGATTAGTCCCTCCGAGTGGTGATTAAACTAAGTCATTCTCAAGGAGGCCATCATGCCTACAACTTCCCTTACCCTGACTGTATCTGATCTTGTCTTTAACCAAGGCGAAGAAATCCGCACCAACTCTTTGAAAGTTGCAGAAGCATTTAACAAACGTCATGATGATGTATTAAGAAAGCTCAGAAACCTTGAATGTTCTTCTGATTTCATTGACCGCAATTTTGCGGGCAATGAATATAAAGACGGAACTGGCAGAAAATTACCTATGTTTGAAATGACCAAAAACGGCTTTATGTTTCTTGTTATGGGGTTCACCGGAAAGAAAGCAGCAGCAATCAAAGAAGCCTACATAAACGCATTCGATAAAATGGCTGAACAACTTAGAGCTATCGTCCCTGCCCTACCCCAACAACAAAACCAACTTACCGAACACTGCAACCTACCCCAATATTTTGAATCTGGTTGGATACCGGCTCTCTGGCAAAGACAACCCACCCACGTTCGTCACGCCTGGATACATCACGTAAAAATCAAAGTTCACCCACACTCATTCAAAAATAAGCTCTGTGGCCATGTGATCTTAGGAATTGGAGGAGAAGGTGAAAGCCAGCCTGACCATTCAACAGAAAGTGGCGCATATCGAAATCAAGGATATTACTACGAGTTCAGGTTGCTCGATGAACTATGGGAAAACATACGGGAAGATTTACTGCGGATGAACGCTGTATCACCGTTTTAAAAGATGGCGACACTTTGGTAGCAACTAAAAATCTGTCGCCACCTTGTCGCCACCACAGATACAAAAATGGCGTAACCTATTGTTTTATAAGGTTACGCCATTTAATCAAAAAGAGATGCCCCTATCCTTTGAGAGAACTAGGGGCTGGTTGCTAGCCAGATGCCTATGTGGAGATCAGAGAGAAATGTCACATAACCGGCTGAGCGTGCATCTTAAACTCTTCTACTGTCTGCAGTGTGAGAGTGAGAGAGCATCAAGTTTTCAAGTCTAAAATGCGATTGCCATAATAGCGCCATTCACAAAAGGTTCACGTCTGGACCCATTAATGCAGAGTAACGCTATTTCTGGAATATCTATTACTGAAGTAATGACATTGCAGAGTTTGGCAATTGTTTTGCTTGAGCAAGTATGGAAGTACCTGCCTGCTGCAAAATCTGGTTTTTCGTAAGTTCGGTTGTTTCCTTCGCGAAGTCTGTATCTTTGATACGGCTCTTCGAAGCTTCAACGTTCTCCTGGATGTTTGCCAGGTTGTTAATACTGTGGCTCAAACGGTTTTGCTTCGCACCAAGGTCAGCTCGTTGGCTATCTACATACTTCAGTGCTGCATCCAGAATACCTACTGCATTCTGAGAGCCTGTTACCGTTCTCACATCAATATCTTGAGCAGTCGTTACAACACCTTCTGCACCAGCAAGACCGATTTCACTAGCCAGTGGCCCACCGATATCCAGTCCACCCTGTAGGTTCGGCTCTGCTACGAAAATCTGAAGGTTACCTGACTCACCAACCGATGCTTTAAGCTTGTCGGTCTGACCGTTGATGTAAGTTGCCAATTCTTCAATATCGTCACCCACTTTAGCTTCGATATTGATAACGGTATCTTCTTCACCATTCTGACCAGCAATGGTCATTGTCATAGTGTTAGATCCCGCTGGTACACCCCAATCTTTACTGATCACTTTACCCTCAGGAAGTTCAGCAAAGAATGTGCTACCACCCATACGATAGTCATCAGCACGTACGCTGGTTAGACCCATTAGCATCGCTTCACCAGAGTTAGAACCAATCTGGAAAGCCGCTTCACCAAAGGTTCCGTTTAGTAGTCGGCGTCCACCAAACGATGTTGTTTCTGCGATACGGTTCAATTCATCTTGCAGTGCGCTAACTTCTTCCTGCAGAGCCTGACGTTCAGACGCTGAGTTCGAGCCGTTAGCAGACTGTAGTGACAAGTCTCGCATACGCTGAAGGATGGATGTTGATTCGTTCATCGCACCTTCTGCTGTCTGCGCAATCGAAATACCATCGTTAGCATTTCGCATTGCCACATCCAGGCCGCGTGACTGTGCAATCAATCGGTTAGAGATCTGCATACCCGCAGCATCATCTTTTGCACTGTTAATTTTGTGACCCGATGACAAACGTTCCATCGAGGTGTTCAGATTATCTGTCGCTTTATTCAGGTAACGCTGAGACGTCATTGCCGCGACGTTAGTACTTACTGTTACAGCCATCTTTTTGCTCTCCTGTTGAGTTCGCAAGCTTTTTGCGAAGCGGCCAGCTTAAGTCTCATTTGGATAAGCACTGACCGTGATAGTTACTTGCCGAATCCGATGTAACCATCAAATTCAAATTCATAAGTTGTCTGCATAAATACATTCAACATACGTGCCAAGTTTTAAATTACTCAACGATATTTATTGAAAATTAAAAATTAAACTTAAAAACAACAAGTTAAGCGCATTAACTTCGGCAATGTTTTAACCCGTGCTGCTTACAACCTCAAAAAAGCCTCTTTTTTACCACTGGCAAAGTTTGCCGCTTTTCCGATTCTTGCCTGTCTCTCTTCCGCTTTTGACTACAATTAGCCGCTCATATGGCATTAAGCTCATAAGGCTGTAGCTAATTTATATGTAGTTGAAAAGAGTCAGGTCTTTCACTTTGCCAAAAGCCTTGTGTGAAGCTTCCAGCGCTAATGAATTTTCATTAAATTCGATTACTGCTTGAGAGTAATCCAGATCTTCAAAGGCACTTTTGGACTTAGCCAATGTTAATTTAAAGTCCTCATGCAGATCTTCTTGTATATCTAAGGTGTCTAATCGAGCACCTACATCAGTACGCGCTTTCCCCAGATGAATAAATGCGGCATCAAACTCTTTTACCAGGCGATGCAACTGCCCGGTTGCCGACGCATCAGATACTGAGGCATCTTCCAAGTTGATGACATCTCTAAAGGTGTCAAAAATACTAATGGTTTTGCGTGGTTCTAAAGTGATGCTGTCACCGGCAGTGATTTGCCCCTTGATCTCAATATTCAGTCCTTCGTACTTAAGACCAACCTTAGGGTCAAACTCTTGAGCGGCAACCACACTGCCATCTTTTTCGAGCTGATAACCGAAATTGCCAGTCCCCATATCTACAAAGGTAATCTTGTATACTGACTCATCGAAATAGTCGGTATTGTTCGCTCGTTCAAGCAACAACTCCGATGCACCTTGTAAATCGTAACTTGGAGAGTAATCCCCAAACGGATTGTCTATCTCCATGTACACTTTGCCACCAGGATCGTTGATAGGCATTTCAAGCTGATTAGAGATCTTCATTTTTCTCTGGTATTCATCACCGGCATAAGTCACGTTCCCGGAGTTATCACGGAAAAATGGCTGACTCTTCGGCTTAGTACCAGCAAAGATATAGTTGCCCGACTCATCCTGACTGTTAGTCAGGTTTAGCAGATTATTAAATATCTCCTGCAACTCGCGCACTTTAGCTTCGCGATCCTGTTCTGAGTGAGAGCCGTTAATCATTTCCATAACGGTTCGTTTGGCTTCATCAGCGTAAGACTCTGAGTTTGCGACCAACACTTCATGATGTTCTAAACGGTTCCTTACCAGAACAATGGCATCCATATACTGGCGCAACTGCTCTGATTGCTGACCGATAGACTGGACATAATGAGTCGCAAGCGGGTCATCACTCGACTTCAACAGTTTTTTGCCAGATGCCAACTGTGCCTGGTTATGTATGACTTTCGCTTCTTGTCTTCTCAGATCATTCTGGACTGCCTGATAATTGTGGAAGCTGGAAATACGATTAATCATTCACGCCTCCTTATCTCAGTGCCAGTATGGTGTCGAACGTATCGTTCGCCACCTGCATAATTCGGGATGAGGCCATATATGACTGCTGAAACTTCATCATATTTGCCGCTTCTTCATCCATATTTACACCAGAGATTGATGCAATCCGCTCTTCAGCCGACTCTTTTTCTAAACGAGCAACTTCACTGAGTCGTTCAGCTGTCGACATCTTCAATCCCATGTCAGTGTTCAGGTTGTGGTAGACCTCTAAAACGGTGGTGTTTCCGTCATTTAGCTTCTTCTGTGTCTGAATATCCTGCATCTTACGCAAGTTACCGTTGTCACCTTCTGCATGAGTCAGGTTTGCTGCAAAACGGTCATCCGCTGCCGCGCCTTTGGATAAGCTAAATGTCGTTCCCTGTACAGTTACTGGGACCGATGGTGGGTAATCCTGAGGCTGGAGAAGCACATTGCCATTCATATCCAACACAGCATACTTGTCACCAGTTGGGGAAATAAGCACCTGAAACTCTTTTAATGCACCTGCTGTAAGTACACGAAAATCAGCATCTCCTCTGGTAGATGTCACTGAACTTTCGTAGCTTTGCGCTGTAAGCTTGGCCGCGTTGTCCATCGCAACTTCAATCTGTTCTGCACCTAATCGAACCGGACGAATGACGATCTTGTCTCCGGCTTCTGGTGCTGTCCTCAGTTCAATTCTCAGCCCATCGATATAAAGAGCAGAATCTTGCGGAGTAACTCTAACCAGCTCTCCACTAGGTTTGATAAACGTGTAATCACTACCGTTGTATCTCAAGTGGTAGTCGCCACCCTGAAGCTGGCTGGTATCTTCGATGAAAGCTGCAATATCAGCATTCGAGCCATTGCTGGTTATCACTCGAGATTTAGCAATGCGTTCTGAGTTCACATCCGTAAACAAGTTACTACCTACATTGCCGTACAAGTCCAAGCCGTGCGCCTGCAACTCATTGATTTCAAACGAGAAAGCCGTGGCCAGACGACCAAGCTCATCTTGAACGTAAGGGACGTACTCATCACGAAGCTTGAGCAACGATGCCATTTTCCCGTCTAGGCCATCATGCTTGATAGTTTTAAGACCTTTACCTTCGATCATCGCCAATTGGCGCTGTTGTGCGTCCGGTTCACCATCAACCATCAATAGAGTACTAGACTCAACACCTGAAACCAGAGTATGTCCATTACCAATATGAATATTAAAGCCTTCAGCATTTTTACGCGGTGTTACTGTTACCTTGGTATACTCTGCCAGCTCTTTAACCAGCTTTTCATGTGTATCCATCAGGTCATTGTGTGGCCCTGGGGTACGCATCATCAGGCGATGAAGATCGCGAATCTCAACCGCAATTTCATTCATTCGCTCAACGGCCAGTTCCAGTTTCTTATTTGTGTTGTCCGCTTCCTGACGTACTGTCTCGTAAAAAGTATTCAGGTTTTGACTTATTAGACCAGCTTTCTCAAGAACAACCTTCCTTGCACCCATATCGTTTGGTGAATCTGCCAGTGTCTTAACTGAGTCAAACCATTCGTTTAGGTTTTCAGGTATTTTCTTTGAAGCAAGCGAAGAAAGCATACTGGTCAGTGTGTCTAGTCCAGCTTCAGTATCGGTCGTATTTGAAAGGTTGGTTGTGGCAACATTTAACTCTTTAACGGCAAACTGATCCCATGAGCGGCGAACATTTTCCACATGGACGCCCATACCATAAGTTTCACCACCGTATTGACGAGGCATGTTGGTGCCCTGGATTACCGACTGGCGGCTATAGCCTTCGGTATTCGCATTCGATATGTTATGACCAGTTGTGTTGAGTTGTCTCTGAGCGGTTAATACGCTCTGAGTACCAACATTCAACAAATCCGATGCCATAATGCCCCCAGGGAAACCATAAAACTGAATAAAAACGTGTATCTGGAGTTAGTTTTGCAATTAGTGTGCCAGAGTTTTTATTTCTAGTTTCTCACGCTCTGCGTGGGAATACATATCTGGCTTTAAGGGATTGATAGTGGCAAGAAAACTGTTGAAGCGTTTGAATTGAAAGTGAAAAATTCTAGTTTAGGTATGCATTACCACGCAGGAGCGTGGTAACGTGCAATCTGCCTATGTCGTAGCAGTGTTCCCAGCATCGATATCCAGGAACCGAGAACATTAATGCCTACATCCGATCAATACGCTCTTTGACGCTAAGAACTTTCTCTGCATAGTTCGGGTCAGTTGCATAACCAGCTTTGTGAATACCATGAATGAAGCTCTCAGAGTTTCCTTGCTGTGCAAGCGTTTCATGGTATCTCGGGTTCTGATTAAGGAATCGGACAAAGTCGTTAAAGCTCTCTTCATAGCTGTTGTAAGAACGAAATGATGCGGTCTCTTTAACCGGAACGTTATCATGAAATTCCAGTGTCTGAGTCGCGACTTTTTCACCCTTCCAGCTTCTGTCGGCTTTAATGTTGAACAGGTTGTTACTGCTACCCAAAGAGTTCTTAGTGATTTTCTTGCCCCAGCCGGTTTCCAGTGCGGCCTGAGCAATTAGGAGTGATGGTTCAATGCCAAGTACTTTTGCTGCACGTTCAGCATAAGGAGTCATAGACTCAACAAACTGCTCTGGAGACTCGAAACGAGATGGCTCATTGGTTCTGCTCACGGACATAACACCAATAGCATCATCTGCCGCTTGTCTTGCCTTAGATGGATCGACAGGCAATCTCAGAGAGGTATCCATAGCAGCATTGCGCATAACAAGCTCTGTATCGTCCATCTCCGTACCAGCACTTAACTGAGCGACTATCATATCGGCTAAGCCAAGAGAGCCTGATGAGCTCAGTTCACTAGCCATCTGCTCATCTAACATCTGGCGGTAGAAATCCTGATTGCCACTTTTCATCAAATCAGACTCAAAGGTAGCGTTGGCATCTCTCATAGACTTAAACAGCATATTGGTAAAAATAGATTCAAACTGTTTTGCTGCCGCTCTTAGGGCTTCTTTCTGATCACCATCATCGCCACCTACCGCATCTTTACGCAGGTTATCTAAGCTTGCGAGATCATGAATAAAACCGATGTCATTTCCGTTATTAATCATAGCCGTTCCTTAGATGATGATTAGCTGACCTTCAATGGCACCCGCTTGCTTCAGCGCCTGAAGAATTGCCATCAAATCAGAAGGGGCAGCACCAACCTCGTTTACAGCCCGGACCAGGTCATCCAGAGTCAAACCCGGTTCAAATTTAAACATTTTGCCCTGCTCTTCAGTCACTTCGATATCTGAGTCTGGAACGACTACAGTTTGACCACCAGCGAAAGCATTTGGCTGACTAACATTCAGGTTTTCTTTGATAGCGACTGTCATACCACCATGGGTAACAGCGGCAGGCTTTAACCTGACATGTTGACCAACCACAATGGTACCTGTACGAGAGTTAACAATGATCTTTGCAGAGCCTTCTGCCGGGTTAAACTCGACGTTCTCAATCGCAGACAAGAAAGCAACACGCTGACTTACGTCACGCGGAGCACGAACTTTAACCGATGCAGCATCTACTGCAGAAGCCATTTGTGGACCTAGAAAATTGTTCACCGCGTCAGCCAGGCGCTGAGCAGTCGTAAAATCAGATTCTAAAAGGTTGAAGGTGATGTAATCGCCACGGCCAAATGGATTTGGGATCTCCCGTTCTACCATCGCTCCACCGGAGATCAAACCAACGGTTGGGTTGTTGCCGACAATTTTAGAGCCATCCGCCCCTTCTGCACTAAAGCCGCTCACAACAAGATTGCCCTGAGCAACGGCATAGATTTCTCCATCCATACCTTTCAGGAAGGTTTGCAGCAATGTACCACCTCGAAGGCTTTTTGCTGAGCCGATGGAAGAAACCGTCACATCAACTTTCTGACCTTGCTTTGAAAAAGCTGGCATTTCAGCCGTTACGATAACAGCGGCAACGTTTTTGGTCTTTGGCTTTGTACCTGCCGGCAATTGAATACCAAAGTTCTGCAGCATGGCATTGAAGCTTTGATCAGTAAATGGTGTATTTTCACCGGTTCCAGGTAAACCTGTTACCAGTCCGTAACCGACAAGCTGGTTACTTCTGACTCCAGCAACCTCTGCAACATCTTTAATTCTTGCCGCATTCGCGCTGGTAATCATCATCAGGGTACTCAGTACCAACACCATTAATCTATTCATCTTCAAACCTTCTCACCTGTCAAAGCTCTATCGTCTGCCAAAAAGCTGACAACTCATGCTCTCTTACAGAGATACATTAAAGAATCGTGCCAAGAATCCAGGCTCTTGCATATCTTGCTGCGTACCCGTGCCAGAGTATTTGATTCGAGCGTTGGAAATACGAGTCGAAGCAATTGTATTTTCGAAAGAAATATCATCCGGACGAATGGTGCCGCTTAGACGGATATATTCATCCCCAGTGTTCAGAGTCAGCCATTTTTCACCACGAATAACAAGGTTGCCGTTTGCCAGTACCTCAATTACCTCTACGGTAATTGAACCAGAAATACTGTTACTCTGATTAGCGCTACTCTGGCCAGTAAACTTATTGTCATTGCTTAGATTGTAAGAAAAGTTGTAATCACCAAGATTTAATTGCTGACCACCGACCTCAAGTGGATCCATGGTCGCATCATTAGATTTCGACAAATCAGCATCTGCACTTTTTGTTGCGTTAGTGCTTTCATCCAGCATTACCGTTACGATGTCGCCAACACCATGGGGTTTAGAGTCATCATAAAGATCACTGGCAAAATTAGTATTAAAAAGTGAGCCCGTTGCCGCTGCATAATGTTCTGGTTTCGGTGCTGGATGAATCGGAGCCCATGCAGGGTCGCCCGCAATAGGATCGGTTCTGCTACGCAGCGTATCGATAATACCTGAACTCTCTTCTTCAGACTTATCACCTTCAACTGCATCAACAACGGTTGTTGCCTGCTCTACATCTGTCCCTACATCTGGTGTTTCACCTATTCCAAGCACTGAACACCCCGACATCAAAGAAACCATTATTAAACACAGTATACGTTTCATGACTCTCACTCTCTCACTTTACGCTGCTAGCTATAGCTGCTGGTTAACAAATGACTGCATCTTATCTACTGCTGAGATAACTTTTGAGTTCATCTCGTAGACTCGCTGGGCTTCAATCATGTTTACCAGCTCTTCAGTAACGTTTACGTTGGATGTTTCCAGCATTGACTGGCGAACCTGACCTAAACCTTCCAGGCCGGGAACACCTTCAACTGCTTCACCACTTGCTCCAGTTGGCAGGTAGAGGTTCTGACCGATTGGCTCTAGGCCACCCGGGTTAATAAAATCAACGGTAGTAATTGCACCAACCACCTGGTTGTCTTGCTGACCACGAACACGTACAGAGACTTCACCATCCGTACCAATAGTTACGGAAATCGCATCATCCGGAATCGTAATCTCAGGCTCTAGGGCGTAGCCAGAACCAGAAGTTACGATGACACCTTCGTCATTTAGCGTGAACTGGCCGTTGCGCGAGTAACCGATATTGCCGTCTGGCAACATGATCTGGAAGAAACCGTCTCCCTCAATCATCATATCCAGGCTGTTACTGGTGGTTTGCGCGTTACCGTTTGTGTGAATCTTCTGAGTCGCAACGACTTTAGAACCTGCGCCAAGCATCAAGCCACTAGGCAGTTCTGTATTTTGAGAAGACTGACCACCAGCCTGATTTATGTTTTGATAGAAAAGATCTTCAAATACCGCACGGCTTTTTTTGTAACCTACGGTAGAGGCGTTTGCCAGGTTGTTAGAGATGGTTGAGATATTCGTTTGCTGAGCATCTAAACCTGTTTTACTTACCCATAATGCCGGATGCATAACTTATCCCCTCTCTTAGCTCATTCTCAGCAGCGAATCAGATGACTTATCCATATCCTCTGCACTGCTCATCAGTTTGACTTGCATTTCAAACTGGCGCTGTAAATCAATTAAACTTGTCATTTCACCAACGGCATTAACGTTACTGCCTTCAACTGCACCGGTAAGAATTCTTACACCGGCATCCGCTTCAAAATTCACGTTCGGATCTTTTGAGCGAAACAGACCATTGGTATCTTTAAATAATGTTCGGTTATCAGGGCGGGAAAGCTTAATACGGCCAACCTCTTCTATGGCATCTGCTGGTGCACCTTGAGGAACAACAGAGATCGTGCCGTCGCGACCAATCTCTACCTTGGCGACAGGAACAGGAAGCGTAATAGGTGCTCCTCCGTCATCCAGTACAACATGACCACTACCGTTTGAAAGCAAGCCCGTTTCATCAATATGCAGATTGCCGTTACGTGTAAGCCCTTCGGCTCCGGTTTTATCCATGACAGAAATCCAGCCATCACCTTCTACTGTGATGTCCAGGTCACGCCCGGTCGTCACGACACTTCCCTGAGCAAAGCTATGACCCGGACGTTCTGTCATGCTGAAAACGCGAGACGGCAAACCTTCACCGTAAGCTTGCATTGAGCGAGCCTGTGCTAAATCAGCACGAAAGCCAGTAGTGCTTACGTTTGCCAGGTTGTTTGCTCTTAGCTGCATCGCCTGCATATTTTGCTTAGCGCCACTCATGGCAAGAAACAGTGCACGATCCATAAATTTGCTCCAAAAATAACTTCTGGAACAGATAAAGCAATCAACATGCCAACTTTATTTATTGATAAATATCAATGAGATAATTTAAAAGATGTACTTCATTGCCACAGTGGCAATAAGAATATGAGAGAAGAATTGCCGATCAGAGCGGCAACAATATCAGACCGAGGGATACCACGGCCTGATATTTCAGATAATTGAAAGCTTGAAATGTCTATGTAGCTAACTCTTGTGTCCCAACTATCGAATCTGCAAGATTGTCTGTTGAGTCTGGTTGTGAACTTCTAGTGAACGAGAGTTCGCCTGGAAGTTACGCTGAGCGGAAATCAGATCCACCAGCTCCTGAGTCATATCAATGTTCGACTGCTCAAGAGTACCATTGGTAATAGAACCGAATGAACCTTTGTTAGACTCACCCCAGATCTTAGCACCAGAGAACTGTGTAGAGTCCCACTGAGTACCACCTTTCTTGTCCAGCCCTTGCTCGTTAGCAACACGAACCAGAGCAACACGGCCAAGAGATACGTTTTCACCGTTTGAGTATGTGCCCAAAACTGTACCGTTCTCGTCAAAGTCCAGTTTAGTCAGGAAGCCAGTTGTTGCACCATCTTCATCAAACTTAACCAGTTCAAACGGAGCGGCAAACTGTGTCGCACCATCCAGTTTAAGGCTGATTGCCTGTGTTGGATCAGCACCGTTCAGGTCGATTGGGTTCGCACCCGCACCCAACTGCTCAGTCAAAATCGGGTTACCGCTGTTCAGGCTCGCAAGCGTACCATCGTTGTTGAACCTCATGGTATGACCGACATGGCCTGTAGCATTAGTTGCATCACCACCAGTGATGTTTACAGGCTTTTCGCCCTGCTCATCGGTAATGGTGTAGTACGTCTGCCAGGTGTTCGGCTGAGTCATGTCCTTAAGATAGTACGTCGTCATCTTGTAAGACTGACCCATTGAGTCATAAACAGTAGAAGATGTTGAACGGTTGTAGGTTTCCTGATCCGTAAAATCAAACAAAGCAGGATCTTTCAGGTCACCGTTTGCCGGCAGGTTCACGCCGACTTCTACGTTTGCCGTCTGCTTTGGTTTACCAAACTCAGGCGGAACATTGATAGGTGTTGGCTCGTAAGAAAGTACTTCACCAGTATCCGGGTTCATCTGATAACCAAGTAGAAACTCATCGTTAGAAGTTACCATGTAGTTATTTTTGTTCAGATGGAACGCACCGTTACGGGTAAGCTCATTCTGCTGAGGAACCATACGATCTTTCGATACAGCAAAGAAGCCAGTACCACCGATTCGCAAATCCATTGGGTTGTTAGTATAGATACTTGAACCTTCGTGGAACTGCTGAGCTACTTTATTTGCCTGTACACCGCCACCAGGAGTGGTTTTAGCGTTGGTAAAAATTGAGCTCGAATATACATCACCGAACTCAGCACGAGACTCTTTAAAGCCGTATGTTGCGGCGTTCGCGATGTTGTTACTGGTTGTATTCAGGTCTAACTGCGCGGCAGAGAGACCACTTAAAGCTACATATGACATTTCAAATCTCCTAATCTAGCCAGCGTTAATTACGCTTTGCCAACTTCTAGTACTTCAGCAAGTCGAACTGGTGAATCAAATCCAGCCAGATTGAGCAGTACATTACCATCACCTTTACCTAGAAGGACGCTATTTACATTTGCATAAGTCGAAGTTTCAAACTCAGCACTTTGTCCGTCTAATAGGCCACTGGCTCTTACATTGTATTTACCAGCCGGCAATGGATTACCGTTTTCGTCTTTACCGTCCCATTCAATGCGATTGTCGCCTGCTGGCTTAGCTCCCATATCAAGAACTCGTACCAACTGACCAAGCTGGTCTTCGACCCGTACAAACAAGTTGTCTACGGATTGAGGCAGCTTAACCATGGCAGCCATACCAGCGTTATCGCCTTTAATGCCTGCGGCACCAGGAACCAATACATCCCGACCTACAAGTGACGAGGCTTGCAGAGCCTGATTAGAGGTCATTGATGAATTTAAGCTTTCAAACTGTCCATTCATCTTGTTGATGCCATCAACGGTCGCAAATGAAGCCATTTGCGCAATCATCTGGTCATTACTGACCGGCTTAAATGGATCCTGTTGAGCAAGTTGCTTAGTGAGCAGGGAAAGAAAATCTTCTTGTTTAAGATCTTGTTTACCTGTTGTCTCCGTAGGCTGTGTTTGCTCTTTCTGGAGTTCTTTAAGCTGGTCAAGGTAGGATAATCCGCTCTGACCAACATTGTTGATTGCCATTACGCTGTCTCCTTATCCTTATCGACCCATCTGCAGCGTACGCAGCAGCATTTGTTTACTTGCATCTGCTACCTGCACGTTTGTCTGATACGAGCGGGACGCAGAAATCATGTTTGCCATCTCTTCCATTACGTTAACGTTCGGCTTGTAAATATAGCCATCATCGTTAGCGAGTGGGTGATCAGGGTTATACTCCGCTTGCAGAGGCTTATCGCTCTCAACAATACCCATCACTTTAACTGGTACATTATGATCTCGGTTGTACTTCGCTTTACTTAACTCAGCTCCAAACACAGCATGGCGTGCTTTGTAGGTCTCTTTTGCAGAACCACTTACACTGTCCGCGTTTGCCAGGTTACTAGAGGTCGTATTTAGACGAACAGATTCAGCGCTCATAGCAGAACCAGTCACATTGAATACATTAAATAAGCTCATCTAATTATTCCCCTTTGATAGACTTCGTTAAGTTCTTGAATTTACTTCCAAGAAAATCCAGTGATGCCTGATGGCGAATCTGGTTTTGCATAAACAGGTTACGCTCTAAATCCACATCCACCGTGTTGCCATCACCAGTATCCGGTTGAGTTGGGATACGGTACATCTTTTCCCCTGTCACAGAAGAAGAGGCAGCGATATGCCGATCATTTGTTCGGGTAAGACCAAAGTTTGCCTCGGACGTTGCCGCCTGCAGCGCTCTCTGGAAATCCATACCCTTCGACTTAAAGCCAGGAGTATTCGCTTGCGCAATGTTAGTAGAGATAACCTCTGCATTGCGTTCACGCAGTCCCACCGTGTGTTGGTGGATTCCTAATGCGTTGTCAAAAGATATGGCCATATGATGCCTCGATAACTTCAAAAGTGACTTACTACAGAAATAAAAGCAATCATCGTGCCAAACTAAATTTCCACTACAATTTTCTTTTATTTAACTGCACAACAAATCGTTGCAAGCACAACATGTGCAACATTCACGCCACAGTTAGGACATGATGGTGTGATTTGAAATGTCTTTTTGATCTTAGCTTAGGTGGGGAAGAAAAAACAGGTTCGCTAGCTCCCACGCTCCCGCGTGGGATTTCATAACGAAGTTAGAAAGGTTATTAAAGGACTTTAGAAATGGGTATTTAGATATGCATTCCCACGGGGACCGTGGGAACGAGATAAAAGACAGCTCACCTATAGGACGAAGTCTGTCTTACTAACCTATCGTCTACTTCAACTTATAGATAATTCCTGGGTTACAACGAACCATCTCGAACTTATCTGTAAGACCAGTTAGGGATTCAGATGCTCCAAGCAACAAGTAACCACCAGGATTTAAAGTACCTGCAATCGAGTTTAATACCTGAGATTTCATGTCAGGAGAGAAATAGATAAGTACGTTACGACAAAAAACAATGTCAAACTTGCCCAGCAGTGCGTAACTCTCCATCAGGTTTTGCGGACGGAAGTTCACTAACCTTTTAACGTTATCTTTCACCTTCATCTTGCCATCACCTGCATCCTCAAAGAATACACGGCGACGTTCCGGAGACAACCCTCTACCTAGAGCAAGGTTGTCATAGATACCCGCACGGCACATATCCAACATACTAGAGGAAATATCTGTGGCAGTAATTGACACACTAGGAAGCAAACCTGGTCTCTTGGTTTGAGTTTCCAAAATGGTCATCGCCATGGAATAGGGTTCCTGCCCCGAAGAACTGGCAGCAGACCAAATCTTAATTGGTCTTTTCTTTTCAGCCATTTCCGGAAGAAGTTTGTCTGATAATACAGTGAAAGGGTAACTATCCCTAAACCATAATGTCTCATTGGTCGTCATTGCGTCGACCGCAGCCACGCGTAAATCACGGTTGCGGCCAGTCACTACTTCTCTTAATAAATCTGAAAGCGATCCAAGCTTATATTTGCTCACCAATGGGCTTAGGCGGCTTCGTACCAAGTATTGCTTACTATCCCCAAGTACTATCCCGCACTGTGATTCTAAAAAGCGACTAAACTCTTTATATTCTTGGTCGTTTATCGTAATCGCTGTCATTAGGCTCTCTTTATTATTTAATCACTGCAGCTTTCACAGCGGCACCCAATTCATCAGGGTTAAACTTCGCTATAAATTCATTCGCGCCTACACGTTCAACCATTGCCTGATTAAACACGCCACTCAATGATGTGTGTAAAATCACGTGTAAGTCTTTCAAATCCGGATGGCGACGAATCTCTGCTGTAAGAGTATAACCATCCATCTCTGGCATTTCGATATCAGATATAACTAAAGAGATGTGATCGAAGATATTTCCATCAGCCGCGAGCTCAACAAGTTTCTCATACGCTTCTTTACCATCCTTAACCAGGATGCCTTCAAAGCCAATAGACTCCATAGCACGCTGAACCTGCTTACGCGCAACAGTAGAGTCATCTGCAATCAAGACGCGACGAAGAATAGGTTTTTCCTGCTCTACTTCTACCTTGGCAATTTCTTCTGCAATATCACTGCTCATTTGCTCATCAACAGGCGCGATCTCTGAAAGAATTTTCTCGACATCCAGAATTTCGACCAGTTCGTTATCGATATTCGTTACCGCTGTCAGATAGTTAGACTTACCAGCACCATCAGGTGGAGGAAGAATCGACTCCCAGTGCATATTGATAATTCGTTCAACCGAAGTAACAAGGAAGCCCTGAATCGTACGGTTGAATTCTGAAATCACCACAAAGCAGTTTTCAGGATTTTGAGTCGCTCGGCCACCAATTGCCAGACTAAGATCAATAACAGATATCGTCTGACCGCGAATATGTGCGACACCTATCACATGCGGATTCAGGTTTGGCATAGAAGTAAGCTTAGGACATTGAAGAACTTCTTTGACTTTAAATACGTTTATGCCATAACGTTGACGTCCCATAAGGCGGAAAGTTAATAATTCTAGTCGATTTTGACCTACCAGCTGTGTTCGCTGGTTAACTGAGTCCATAATACCGGTCATATCTTCAACTCCATTTCTAACTTCGGTACAAAAATTGATAACCTAATAAGGCTATTATAAAAATAAGCAGACAATGTGAACACCGTACAGCAGGTTATAGCAAATATGTATATTATCTCTAAGTATAAAGCTTTGTATAAAAAGTTTGATAAATCTATCGGATTTTTCATATTTTTATTTTCAATATCTTGCCATGCCGCAACTCAAGAGCAGCTATCGACCATTCAAAAAGCCGCGGAAGCTCACGTAAAAAGTATAATAGAAGTACCAAATAACGGGGAACTTGTTGCCCAGGCTGCAAATTTAGACACTCGTCTTAAGGTCACAACCTGCCCTTCTCCCTTACAAACCTCCTCCTCTAAAAAGAGCAATCGAACCAGTAACGTCACTGTTTTGGTTAAATGTGAAGAAGACAACTGGAAAGTCTATGTGCCCGTACGAACAATTGTCTCGCTTCCTCTTGTAACGGCTACACGTTCACTAACTAAAGGTGAAATATTAAATAAACAAGACCTTACGCTGACCATGATTACTCTTAATGCTTATCGTCGGCAAGGCTTTACCGCACCAAGTCAGGTTACAGGGGCCAAACTCAAAAGAAACATCCGGGTTGGTGACGTGCTTGAGCGAAATGATATCTGTGTTGTCTGCCGTAATGAAAAGGTGATAATCAAGGCGGTTAAAGATGGATTGGTCATTACTACTAAGGGAACCGCCTTAAGTGATGGCTCTCACGGTGACCAAATTAGAGTAAAAAATGACAAGTCGAAGCGAATTATTGATGGTGTAGTCACAGGAATCGCTGAAATAACTGTATATTTTTGATCGTAAATCACGCAAACTACGATGTGACTGAGAATTTCTAAATTTTGTGAAAAAGTACTAAAGTAATAACTGTATCAGTCGATACTCTGAGTACAAGATTCACTCACTTAAGCGAAAAGGCTTTTATTATGGCAAGCATTGATAACGTACGCTCAAGCCAGGCGATGACAACAAATCGCACTCAGGCTAGAGCAGAATCCGGAGCAAAAGCTGATTCAGGTAAAGCTGAATCAAAAGTTAGCTCGGATTCAGTATCACTGAGCCAGCAAGGAAAAGCTATGGGGCAACTTCAACAGCAAATGGCTGCACAACCAAGTTTCGATAGTGCGAAAGTCGCTGCGATTAAAGAAGCAATCGCAAACGGCTCATATACTGTCGACCCGGAAAAACTTGCAGACAACATGATCAAGTTTGAAGACGAATTAGGCGGACTGTCTTAAACAGTCCGGTTCGATATACCATGGCAAAACTCGTTGACTTGTTAGATTACCAACTACAGAGCGCCCATGCTTTGTACGAGCTACTTGAAGTAGAAAAAGTGGCGATCACAAAAAGAGTTTCTGCCGATATCGAAAGTACAGCGAAAGAAAAGCTGACTTTAATTACACAACTTCAGCAAACAGACCAGCGAATTGCATCGCATCAGGATGCATCCTCTCTCATGGAAGATGAAGACCTTAAAGGTAAGGTCGAGCAGATCCGCTCTCTTATGAAAGAGTGTAAAGTTGCCAATGAAGTCAACGGTGAAGCGCTACAAAGAGCACAACTCAGCTACAACAAGCTAAATAATTTGATGCAGCAGTCTCGCGGCAAGTTTGGTATGACTTATACGGCTGGTGGACAGACATCTTCAGTTTCAACTCTGGGAACAAATATCAAAGCTTAGGCTGTAGTGAGAATATCCTTATAAAGATTAAACAGAAAAGCGGCAAAACAATTGCCGCTTTTTTAGTATCTGGAGATCGGTTGTTTTAAAATAGAGTTTGTTGTCTCTTAGATGGTACTTGCTGGACTTCACCATAATCACGTAAGCGATCCATCTTGTTGATGTCGAGCTCTAGCTCTGTCACATAGCTATCCCCAACAGGGTAACTACGGACAACCTCTGCACCTCGAATAACCCCATCTACCGCACCGGATGTTAACTCAGTACCTAAGCGTTGATCTTGCATATTCGCTCTGCCGCTTACACGCATACCATAAATCTGCTCAGCAAGCTCTCGATACGCATCTATTTTCGATGCACGCATCGCTCTTACACGACGCTCCTCGTCGTTGTTACCTTTCTGATCGCTAACACTCGCATACCCAACAGCACGCAACACATTGTCATCATTCATAGGTTGCAATGGCTGACAACCGGCAGCAATCAATACAAATGCTAAAATAAGTAACTTTTTCATCATATTCTCCCTCTGCCTTAGTTGCGCAAAATAATGGTTTTCTTGGAAGTCTTGTTTGGATCTGAGCGAATGATTAACCCGTCCTGAGTTCGGATCGTGTTCATGGTATCCAGATCCAGGCCAACTCGATCCGCAGGGAGGAAACCTTGTGCCGTTGCCACAACGATTCTGCTTTGCAGACCTACAACCCGCGCATTAACAATCACACCACCTTCCTGACGCAACATTGTGCCAGTCAGAACAAACTGAATCTGCTGCTCTTGCATAAGGTCATTCCAGTCTCGGCTGATGGCAAAATCACCTTGCTCAGTGACTCGAATCGAACCTGTTGTTTTAAAATCAACAACTTTAAATCCACGTTGCTGAAGCTGGTGGATAAAGGCTTCTGACACTGTATTGCCGAGCCAGTTTGTTGAATCCATATGTTGTAAATCAACAAATGAAGCTACCGCAATAGGTGTTCTTGCCGATATACTGGTGTTTGTTACAACAAGATCTTCTGTCATGCTTTCGACAAAGAAATCCAAGGTGTGGCGTGGATTTTCATATAGCATGAACCGGCTCCCGTTATACGGCTCTTTGCCGTTATATATCGGGGAATAAGCGCAAGATGCGAGAAGCATCGTTGTTGCCGCTATAAACCATTTTTTCATTATCTTGATCTCCAGATATACTTAGGTGTTACTGTTCCTTTGGCTATCTCTCTTTTAGCCTTTTGGAACAATCCTTGCTTTCCTATAATTGCACTAACAGAAAAACAACACCGAAATCAGTTACCCGAATATCAAGCAAAAATTATACCCAAACGGTAATAAATAGATGAAAAAAAATATACTTCAACGTAGCCTTTATACTTTCTGCCTCTTTTTCAGTACCTTAACTCAAGCTGAATGGTACGAAGTCAATGGTAGCGCCACATTTGTATCATCTGAAGAAACGGCAAGGGTTCATGCTCTGGAAGATGCGATTTACAGAGCAATGAAATACTCTGGAGCTGATATCGGTACATTAAGTAACCTACGCCCTTTCCTTGAAGAAAATAGAAACGAGTACCAGTTTACTAACCACGAAGTCCGCTATATCAGGGTATTAGAACAAAAGGCGAATGACGGAAGAATGTCATTACGTGCTCAGTTAGACATTTACCCTTCGGCAACAGGTTGCCATGTTGATCAATACAAGAAGACATTTCTGGTCGGCAATGTAGAAATCGCATCACCTCAACAGGCAGTAATGGGACAAGTTTATAAACTCGGTGATGACTTCAGCCACGTAGTAAATCGTCAGCTTGATCAGGAGTCCATCAGCTTTGTATCAGTAGGAACCACGGATTACGAGATCAACAAAAATCGTCCGGAAATGCTTCAAATGATCGCTCAGGATGCGAGCGCTCAGTACATTATTGGCGGCACCATTACAGACCTGACAGCAACAATTGAACAGAAACTATTCGGTGATGACATGATCAACCGTCAGTTTGCTCTGGAAATGCAAATCTACGATGGTAAAACCGGACATGAAGTTTACAACCGTTCCTATCGCGAAGTTGCTAACTGGCCCTTCCCAAGAACCAGCCAGGTAGACACACGAAGTGCGCGATTCTGGGCTTCTACTTATGGTGAAATGTTGCTTCGAGTCAGTCGAAATATCATGCTGGATATGGAGACTGAGCTATCTTGTAAGATCACTCTTCCTGAAGTCATCGCAGTGAATGGAGAAACAATTACAATCGATTTGGGACGAGTTCACGATGTTAAAGTTGGTGACGTCCTACAACTTTGGCATACCGCCTCTTTCATCGACCAACATGGGTTGCCACGTAATAAGGTGTCTCAAAGTGAAATCACGTATACCGTCACTCGCACTTATGACCAGGAATCTGAGCTAGTCATTAATCAACCAAATCTGGCAACAAGTGTCCAGATTGGCGATGTGTTGCATAAAGAGCTGAATTAAAGTGATAAAATAGAGGACGATACAAGGTACCGTCCTCTCAGGTCTTTCTTTATATTCAATTAGGTTTTGAACTTCATAGCCAGGCTTCTCAACTGCTCAGCCAACTCAGCCTGTTCCTGAGCCGCCCCTGCTATTTGATCGCCACTGGCCGCTGTCATATGAACACTATCACTGATTGCCTGCGCATTAGACGATATTTCGTTACTGGCAATGACCTGTTGCTCTGCGGCTGCTGTTATCTGAATCGCCTTATCTGAAATACTATTAATGGAATCCACAACTGTGGCGAGTGTTTCCTGAACTTCACGTGATTTATCAACGCTGATTGCCACTTGAGATTTAGCGTCATTTACCTGCTCATAGGCACTATCACTATCCTGCTGAAGCTTCTTCACCATGGTTTCAATCTCAAGTGTAGAGGTTTGGGTTCTCTGAGCTAAGGACCTTACCTCGTCCGCTACAACCGCAAAGCCCCGGCCTGATTCACCTGCTCTGGCAGCCTCAATTGCCGCATTAAGAGCCAATAGGTTTGTCTGTTCCGCAATCCCCTGAATAACGTCAATCACTCCTGAGATATTGCCGCTACTCACGTGCAAATCATTAATCGTCGAGGTAACTGACTCAATTGCTGACGACACATTGCCGATAGAGTGCGTAGACTCATCCACCGAAGCGCTACTTTCGGCAATCAGATCGTTGGCGGAACTGGCTTGCTCGGATGTCACTTTTATATTTTGGGCGACCTCTTGTATGGAAACACTCATCTCCTCCATCGCACTCACGACCTGAAGTACCTGCCCCTGCTCTTTTTTGAGTGTTTCGGCATTTTGCGTAACGGTCTGCGTGGACTCTTCTGAAGCAGCAGCTAACTGTTCACTTGAAGCCGCTATCATATGCACCGCATCAGTTAGCTCATTTAGCATGCTATTGAGATTCGTTGCAATGTTACCAAGTTCATCACCACCAATAGTCTGACATCTCGAAGTAAGATCTTTATCTGACGCTAATGCCATCGTGTCATTAAGGCACTCAACCTGTCTGTTTATGCCCCTCGCCATGTAATAACTGAATATTGTAGAGCTCAGTATAAGTACTGTAGAAACAGTAAGGTAAATCCAAAACAATGTCTGTTGCTTTGAAACCATTTCACCCGACAACATAAGAATTTCGTTGGTAAGCAACTCTTCTTGTTGTTTAAGTAAGTTGATTCTGCGAGTAGAGGCAGCAAACCACTCTTCAGCATTTTGATTCAGTTCGCCGGCGAATGCTTTGCTACGATAGCCCTCAACTTCTTTAAACGGAGCCTGAGAAGTTAACTTATCGTACGATTGCACATGTTCTTCTGTGGCGTAAATTTTGAACGTTCCAAGGTAACTATTTTGCTCACTAACTAGGGTGATAAACTTTTTAAACAAGCCAGGGCCAAACTCACCACGGCCAAAAGTATTGCTCAGTACCGCTCTTTCTATTCCGGCTCTTTCTTTACCTTGCAGGTACTCGTAATATGCAGCAAGAGCCCGGCTGATATCTGCAATCTCAGAAACACCAACAGCCTTGCCCGGCAACGACAATAGATGTCCGTTTAGCGTCGTGTAGTAACTTAAAGCCTCACCAATCGGAGTGGTTAGAGAAGTAATACCATTCCTCATTGTCTGTATATCAGAGAGCATCCGGTCCCCCGTCTCTACGACAGACCAAAGCTGCGGGTAATTCTGAAGACTCGCTTTGTTTTCCGAAATATAGTTTTCCAGATCAGTCAGCCTTTTGTCTGTTTCCTTTCTCTGGAGAGGAAGTTTGTCACCGAATTTCTTGCCTTTAGAGCCAATATACCCAGCTGACATCCCGCGTTCTTTCTGCAACTCGTGAACTAATCGACTATTAAACGCGGATAACTCTACGAACTGAAAAATTGCGCTCGCTGAATCTTGCTTGTTTTTTACTTCCAGGGTTTGAGAGCCTGAAAAATAAACAACGGCGACAAGAATAGGTAGCACTACCGCAATAAGTTTTTGTCTGACACTAAGCTGCATTTGTCTTTCCATAAATAGTAAAACTGACTTTCCTTGGGTTCATTTGTTGAAATCCATATATACCCATCAACAAACTACTCAATTATAGGTAGCAACTTTTTTGAGGCCATTATACTAAAGGGCTATAGAATAAAGCGGAGTCACATTTTAACTATCCAATAATCATGATGTTAAATGTAGTTAAATGAATGTGTCGGAGTTATAAACAATTTATTGAGCTAAAATGAAAACCCAAAACAGGCAAGAATAGGCAATATAAATCGATTAAGTTTCAATCAATTTAATTAGTTAGCAACCATTGATATTGGGATTTATGTTAAAGCCGATTAACATCTTCAAGGTTCACAGATTTGAGCGGTTTTTTGCTGAAATAAAGATGAAATACCAAGTTTGATGCTTTTTAGAAGTGCGAGTTCCGAAAGGGTGAGGTAATTGCTCGAGCTACCTCTACCCTTTCGAGAGCTCTGATCAGGACAATCGAATAGAGAGAGCCTCAACTTCCGATGTGGTCAGTCTGGATATGTAGTCTTCGATCGCACTCTCTATCAACATTCTGCGTTGCACAGATTGCTGTTTAGCGGTGCTATCTTCTTTAGCATCCTCCCAACTCATCGCCAGGCATCGAAGTACTATATTTCCAGCAACGCCACTAGAGAGCATCCTGATATTTTTTTCTTTGATTTCAATATTGTTCATATTTAACTCTAACTCGCCAATGGTTAGACTAATAATTCGCTGAATGCCATTGGCAATCTGGCAAGTAATAACCTAACTACGTCACCACGCCTTTTTTAATAACTGGATCACATCGTCATAGGACGCTTTTTTAGGGTTAGTGACCGTACAAATATCTTGAAGAATGTTATTGGTCATTGTTGATGCATGATCAAAATATTCTTTCTCATCAATATCTAACCCGCTAACTCGACATGGAATATCCAAAGTAGCATTAAGTTGGCGAATTGCCTCTAAGAAAGAATTTGTACCCTCATCCATCGATGAAGCCGGCAGTCCCAGAAAGTTTGCAAGCTTTTGGTATTGTATGCATGCATCAAAGCTGTTGAACTCAATCACAGAAGGCAATAAAACCGCATTCGCTACGCCATGAGGAATATGAAAAAGACCTCCAAGGCTATGAGCAACACTATGCGTCATCCCTAAACCACTATTGTTGAAAGCCATACCGGCCATGCAAGAGGCCAAAAGTAGGTGCTCGCGTGCTTCCATGTCCTCGCCACTGGCATAAGCACGAGGCAAGTATTTGAAAACAATCTTGATAGCATTTTCTGCATAAATCGAGGTAAACAGATTTGCCCGGTTTGATACGTACGCCTCAATCGCATGGGTTAACACATCCATTCCTGTCGCAGCAGTAATAGATGGTGGCATGGTTCGTGTAAACCGTGCATCTAAAATAGCCAAATCAGGGGTAAGTGTTTCATCCTGAAGAGGGATTTTGATACCATTTTTTTTGTCCGTGACAACAGAAATGGAAGTCACCTCTGAGCCTGTACCACTGGTTGTAGGGATTGCAACAAGATAAGGTGGTTGACGAGAGGAATCGGCCTGAGTAGCGAAGTAAGCAACCGCTTTAGCAGCATCGATTGCAGAGCCACCTCCAATAGCGATAATTGCATTTGCTCCACTTTTCAAAAAAAGATGTGTGGCCGTTGTTATCGTATCTAGGGAAGGATCGGCTTCAACTTTATCGAAAATCGTGCTTATAACACCTTTTGACAAGTGGCTTTTAACCTGATCAACAAAGCCTGTTTTGGCGATAAAACCATCTGTTACAATGAAAACATCTTTCCCAGGTAACTTATGAAGGTTATCCATGGCATTTTTGCCGTAACAAACTTTTGTTTTTCCATAAAACTGTGTCATACATTATTCCCAAAATTTCTCTGACGGAATGCAAATATGAAAATAAAGACTGCATATCCATAGTGGAAAGACACGCAGCCTTAGGACAATATCAACCGTCGGAACTTAAATGGTATCGACTAGAATAATTAAAAATTACTTATTACATTTTGGCAGTACGTTTTCCACTTCATGATGCGGGCGTGGAATAACATGTACACTAACTAGCTCGCCAACATTACCAGCAGCCGCAGCGCCAGCATCTGTTGCAGCTTTTACAGCACCTACATCACCACGAACCATAACCGTCACCAAGCCACTACCTACTTGCTCACGACCAACCAGTTCAACATTCGCAGATTTAACCATTGCATCAGCCGCTTCAATTGCGCCAACCAGACCTTTAGTTTCAACCATACCTAATGCGTTCATATTTTTATCTCCATCATATTATTTGCCTGACTGTGGCAAATACTTTCTATATCATTGTTTATTCACAGCATTTACTATTCGACAGCTCATCTCTTGCAGCTGTTGAACATCTTCAACACCAAAATCTTGTTTCAATATCGCGGCTACAGAGTAAAAGAGTTTTTCTGTGCTCCCCGTCGCAGCCTGCTCAATACATGCGTCACACGTGCAATCTGCAGGGCACTCGACCACTTCAGACTCCGGTGGTGCACCATGTAAAATAGATACGCCTCGTTTGTTTAACTCATCTCTCGCACTTGGCGTTAAAATGATGCTTCCATCCAAATAGATGGCGTTATCTTTGACACAAATATGCTTATCGAGAGTCTTTACTTCTACCAGTGTCTTTTTCATATTTATCTCACACCTATTATTGCTTTAACCACGTCATGTTCCGGGCGTGCAATTACTGTTGATTCGATGAATTTTGTTCCTAAAAATTCTTTGGCCATCTTGTTGGCCTCTTCAACGGCAGCTAACTCACCGCTAAAAATAAAATAAGATTTCCCACATATTCCCAACCCGCTAACAAAGCGGATCAAGCTAATGTCCGCGCTCTTTACGGCAACATCTGCCGCGGCAACACCTGAAGAAACTGTGCTTGATTCAATCAGACCTATTGCTTGAACCGTTTTAACTGATAACCTTTTTTTCAGAACCGCAACGAGCTCGGATGAAACACCGGATATCACAAAATTTCCGGTTAACTTGTTGGTTAAACGAGCATGACCTACAGCCATATCAACATCAGACTGAGTACCCGACACAAAAATCAGATATCTGCCAGAACAAATAGTGGAGGCTCTGACAAGCGTTACGTCTGCAACCTTGAGCATCTCGTCAGCGAGTCTTACACCGGATGCAATGGTTTTTGTTTCAACGACACCAAGCGTATCCATCTATCACTCCGCACTCACTTGTACTTCATCAACGATGCCAACAATTGCTGCATCTACTGGGGCTTCTGAATTTTGTATTGCCATACGCGCAGAGCTTCCGGTAACCACCAATACTTGCTCACCAATACCAGCACCAACACAATCTACAGCCACAAAGCTTTTTTTGTTTTCTGCTGCAACTGGGTCTTGATAACGCACAACCATAAACTTGAGACCACTTAGCGTACTCTCTTTTCGAGTCGCCCAAACATTACCAATCACTTCACCTACAATCATAATGAACCCACTTATAGCGCTTTATTGATAACAATACGGTTAGACTTTGCCTGATCCGCAGCGAGAGGCGTTATTACACAATCTTTTGCCACGTGTATTTCTTTCACACCATTTAGTGCTGCTTGCTCAACATCTTTCTCAGTAATCAAATTTTGCCAAAATCGCTGAACAGGCTCTGGGTCGGGCTTGAGATACTTCAGACCAAACGAACTTAGCGTGCTTTCATGCTGTAGATACAACTTATACAACGCTGGTGAAGCCGTTTGTTCGTAAGCCTTGTACTCGTAATCGATGACCTCAACAGCCTTTCCTTTCAGTAAAAGTTGTAAGACTGCTTCGACCATCGGACCTGTTGCTTTACCCAACGCCAGATCCGCCATCTCTCCACATGACAAGTGAGGAATGATGTAACGCTCGGCTTCCTTGCATTGCTCACCGTTATCCCAATAACAAAGCTCTACATCTGTGGCACTAACACACCTGAGAATGTGCTGTTCCACCTGCTGGGAGCAAGCACCAAAAACCATAACCCTGGTTGCATTTTTGTTGGTGCTTTCTGCTCGCAGCTGGGTAATGACACGTTCAACAATCGTTTGTATTAAAGTATCTGAATCCATAGTTTTGCCTTGTGTTGATACCGTTAATGCACACCTAACTGACTTGCTTTCTTAGCGACTATTCGGCCAGTTGTGTCTTTGTTCCAACACACGCTATTTCCTTCATCAATATCAATATGCATGGATAGAGCAAAATCGTCGTTTACACGTACCAGAACCTCTTCCAGTATTAATGCGCGCTCTCCCTGAAGGTGAACGCTCACTACGTCTTTATCAACAACACCAAAACGTTCTGCGTCTTTGGTATGCATATGGATATGACGCGCGGCGATAATGACCCCTTCTTCAAGACCTACGATATTGTTCTGAGATGCGAGAATAACTCCTGGTGTGCCTTCGGTATCACCAGACTGACGAAGCGGTGTTTTGATGCCTAAAATACGGGCATCTGCCTTTGAAATCTCAACTTGTGAGCTATTGCGACTTGGACCAAGAACCGCAACGTTATCAATGACACCTTTGGGCCCGATCAGACGAATACGTTCTTTACATAAGAACTGTCCTGGCTGAGATAGCTCTCGTACTTTTGTCAATGGACCACCAAATAGCGCCACAGCATCTTCTTCACTCAAATGCACGTGTCTTGCTGATATCTCGACAGGGATAGTGTCAACGCTGTTGATTGTCGATACCGTAGAATCAAACATGATCTGTGAAGCTGCCACCGGAGAAGCCGCTGACGGCGAGTAAGACTGAACAGCCTTATATGTCAGCTCCTCTGTATCATAAGCCACACGTCGAATATCTATCAGGTGTTCTGGGGTGACGTTGTCGGAAGTAGAGCTTCCGCCTACTGCGCCACAACCCAAAGTAAAGGATGGGAAGAGGTTAGTGGATAAGCCAACCGCTCCGTGCGTTGAAGGTGTGTTCACCAACATACGTGAAACCGGCTTTTTCAGGCCAAACGCACAGATAACAGACTCATCCTTCGAATGAATCGCTAAAGAGTGACCAACACCTCCGTTATGAAGCAGCTTAATCGACAGCTCACACGCTTCATTCCAGTCTTCTACTGTGTAGTATCCGATTAATGCGGTCAGCTTTTCTTTCGAGAATGGATAAGCCGGTCCAACACCAGACTCTTCACCGATAAGAAGACGGGTATCCGATGGCACGGTAATGCCAGCTAAATCCGCAATGTACTTCGCGTCTCTGCCCACGATAGCCGGGTTCATTGAACCGTTAGGGCGTTCCATCACTCGTTTTACGCACTCAAGCTCTGCACTTTGAAGGAAGTAACCACCTTGCGCTTTCAGTGTGGCTTTTACCTGAGCGTCAATCACCTTGTCGGTAATAATCGCTTGCTCAGACGCACAGATAGTGCCGTTATCAAAGGTCTTACTTGCCATGATTTTGGTGACAGCGTCATGGATGTCGGCGGTACGTTCGATATAAACTGGCACATTACCCGCACCTACACCAAGTGCTGGTGTACCTGAGCTATAAGCGGCTTTCACCATGCCCGGTCCACCGGTTGCCAGAATCAGGTCAACCTTACGCATTAGTTCGCCACTCCCTTCAATGGTAGGGATGGTCATGACACTCACCATGTCTTCACTGACACCACAAGAACGGAGTGTGTCACGGATAAGTTCAACGGTTTTCCCGATACACTGACTGGCGCTAGGGTGTGGGGTAAATACGATGGCATTGCCTGACTTGAGGGAAATCAGGGATTTGTAAATCGTTGTGGAGGTTGGGTTGGTTGAAGGCACAATGCCTGCGATAACCCCGGTAGGGACAGCGATTTCAATGATTTTCTTAGAGATATCGTTGTTGATAACCCCGATTGTTTTCATATCTTTGATGGCATCGTAGAGTTTTTCACTCGCCAACAAATTTTTAGTGGTTTTATCTTCTACCTTACCAAACCCGGTTTCCTCAACAGCCAGTTGAGCGAGTTCGTTCGCTATTTTAGTCGCTGCTTCAGCAATGGCTTTAATAATACTATCTACACGCTCTTGGCTTAGTAGAGCAAATTCATTTTGAGCGGAACGAGCAGAGTGAACTAAGGCTCTCGCTTCTTGAATTGATAATAGATCTTTATCTACCATTATTTATGCCCTTTCTTAATTTGGTTATCACAGATAACCTTAATGAGTTCTTTCTTCGTCGCTTTTTCTAAATCTATATTTACTTTTGTATCTGAAAGTTCGCTAACCATCTTTCGCAGATGATTTAGCTTCATTCTTTTTAATCTGGATTCGCTATAGTGAGGCTGAGCTACTTCAACAGGTTTCGGCTCAGGAGCTTCTTCTTTCACATCTGCTTTTTTTGTCAAAGAGGTTTCTGCAACAGACGGTTCTGTAACAGACGGTTCTGTAACAGACGGCTCCGCAGGAGATGGTTCAGTATCAGCAACAACTTCCACTTCAGGTGCAGCAGGAGCTTGTACAGTGTCTTCTATGCTATCGGTTTGCGTTGCCGGGAGAATGATCGACTCTAATGTTGCACTCGGTCTGGCAATAACATGCTTTGAAATCAGAAGATTCGGTCCAAGCCGACAAATAGAGTCAGCCGCAACCTCAACAGCCGTTTGGACAGCGGATACTTCGCCAGTTACGGTTATCGTAATCAGGCCACCAGACGCAGAACTCTTACTCAGTACAGAAACATCAGCAGTTTTAAGCATAACGTCGGCACCTTCGACCGCTGCTAAAAATCCTTTTGTTTCAATCATTCCGATAGCATTCATCACTCTTTCCTTTCAGGCTTACTTAGTCATTAGTGCGCGATAATCGACACAGGGATAGCACTCTGTTGCAAATAGCGCTCTACTTTTACTAACTCTTCTTGAGTTAATCTGGAATAGTCATCGAAGGCGTATTTCCGGCCCAACTGAGCATATTTGTGCACGCCCATTTTGTGATACGGCAATAAATCGACTCCCTGGAAATTCTTAAAATCTTTATAAGGCGATAAAAGCTCTACTAATAAGCGTAAGTTTTCTTCGCTATCATTAACGCCCTTAATGAGTGGGAATCGAATCTTTACGTTTTGCTTGTTGTCCAAAAGCCACTTCAAGTTATCCAAAATCAACTCATTGTGAACGCCGGTATAACGATAATGCTCTTCGGAGACCATGTGCTTGATGTCGTAAAGAAACAGATCCGTATGCTCTGCCACTTTCTCGATCACTTCCCTCTTTGCGTATCCACACGTCTCAATAGCGGTATTGATACCTGAGTATTTACACGTAGCGAGCAAATTAATCGCGGCTTCCGGCTGAGCTAAAACCTCTCCACCACCAAGAGTGACACCGCCACCTGTATGATAGAAATGTCTGTCTTCTTCGATGATATCCAGTAGCTCAGTGATGCTTTTATCTTCACCAATCAGAGCTAAGGCATTCGTAGGGCAAGCGTCGACACACAGACCGCATCCGGTACAGTTGGCATCAGATACTTTGTGTTCAAAGGTGACAGGGTCAAGATAGTGGGTGTCTGTCGGACACACCTCTACACACATACGACACTGCGTACACAATTCATCTTTATATAAAATTTGATGATGGTATTTTTGACTTTCCGGGTTGGAACACCATTCGCAGCGCAGAGGGCAACCTTTGAAAAAGATGAGCGTGCGTATGCCGGGACCATCATACATATTGTATTTTTGAATATTAAAGATGCGTGCTTTTCTTTCTATCATGGAGCTACAACTTCCTAAAAAAGCTCCTGCCTTTGCGGCAGGAGCATCAGTGGTTCAAAAGTCTTTAAGTACTGTACGACTGATGATTTCGTCTTGAACGTCTTTACACAGCTCTACGAAGAAAGCACTGTAGCCAGCTACGCGTACCACTAAATCACGGTATTTCTCAGGATTCTTCTGCGCTTCCAGCAGCACTTCATTGTCCAGATAGTTAAACTGCATCTCACCGTTACCTAGCATGCTTGCTGTACGAATCAGAGTGATGATTCCATCCTCACCTTCACGCGTATCGAGCAGGCCTGACATTAGCTTGAAGTTGTGAACCATTCCGATGTTCATAAAGTCATTATCCATCTTGGAAACAGACTTAATGATGGCTGTTGGTCCCTTGTAATCCGCACCTTGAGTTGGGCTGATCCCATCAGAAAGTGGCGACCAGGCTTCACGACCATTCGCAGACGCGCCAAGTAGCTGACCAAATGGTGTGTTATTTGAAATAGAAAGCGTTCCATGACTCAACACGGAGTAAAGCGTCTTAAATTTGCGGTGCTCTGTCTCAGTGAAGTACACAAGATCGGTGGCGATGTCATCTGCATAATCGTCATCGTTGCCATACTTTGGTGCCGCCAGACAATCCGCTTTAATCTGCTCGTAACCAACAAAATCTGCTTTCAGAGCTTCATTCAATTGCTCTAAAGTGTATTTCTTGTCATCAAATACCAGCTTCTTGATCGCAGCCATAGAGTCGACGTAAGTTGCAAGACCACTCCACACAACACCTGGGCCGAAGTTATACATAGCACCACCGGCAGACACGTCACGGCCCGATTCCATTGTGCCTTCATACAGCATTGACATAAGTGGCTTAGGTGCGTGATCCCTGTGAACTTTTTGCGAGATCACAGTCGCAACACTGGTCCACTTGGTGATGTACTTGATCTGCTCTTTTACTGCCGCATCAAACTTCTCGTAAGTGTCATACTGGCTTAGTGGGCCTAGGTCCGGACAAACCTTTTTGCCATACCAAAGAGGCACACCGCCATTAAGCGCTAGTTCGATACAGATTGGCCATTGGGTGTAACCTGTTGAAGTCCACTGATAAAGGCGACCAGATTTCTGTGGTTCCACACATCCCATCAAACAGTAGTCACGTGCATCTTCCATTGAGACGCCTTTCGCCAGCATCATCTTGATGTGAGAATCATCGAAGTGTACAGCTGGGAAACCCATACCTGAACGAATCACGTCTACAATCTTGCGTAGATATTTTTGAGGTGACTTGTTGTTAACACGGGTTGCAAGTGTTGGCTGGTAGATACGAACATGACGTACCGCATCCATAAGAAGGTAAGTCAGTTCGTTGGTTGCATCGCGACCTTCACGAGTAACCCCACCTACACACATATTTACGAATGGTTGATAGCCGGCGAAAAACTTCGACTGACCTTCACTGGTTAACCACATCATTTCGGACATCTTAACCAACATACATCCAGCCAGATCGAATGCTTCATATTCGTTCATTCGCCCTGACTTAATGTCAGCCATAAACAAGTCATACATATATTGGTCAACACGACCAATGGACATACCTGTTTGGTTTTCCTCTACAACAAGAAGAGACTCGATTGTCCATACCGCCTGGATAGCTTCCCAGAAAGTTTCCGGACGATGAGCCGGAACCCTAGCATTTACTTCAGAAATTCTTTGTAACTCTTGTTTACGACGTGGGTCCGTCTCGTTTGCAGCCAGTTGAGCAGCATATTCAGACATACGCTTGGCATACACCATCACACCTTCTGCCGTCTCAATCACCGACTTGTAGAAGTAAATTTTTTCTACGTCATCCGGGTTTTGGTAGTCGAGCGCATCCAACTTCTCTTGTGCTTCACGTTGGATATCTAGCATGCCTTTTTTCATGACAATTACGTCATAGCCAGGGTTAGAGTCACCACCACCACTGGTTGCGTGATAAGAACAGTCAGAGACATAAGACTCGCCTGAAAGCTCCCACAGCCCTGCTTCGCGGTATAGGCCTTCGCAGTGCTCTTCTACTGAGCGCTCTTCCCAGTATGGGAAAATGCTTTCAAGCAACTCTTTTTTATCACCGTCAGAGATATGGAATGGGTCTTGTGGGCGTGTACCTATTGTTTCCAGTTCATCACGCAGCCAACGCCAGGAAACATCTGGAGAGAAAGAACCCGTACGAGGGGCACCACATGGGGCACCAACAATCAATTCGTTATCCTGAATAACCAGCGGTGCGGTTTCACAGTTACGAAGGAAGCTCTTACTACGTAAAAGAGCCGGAGGCATACCCACATTTTCTTTATAAACCTGAGTAATAATACGAGCACGATCGATACTGATAGACGGAACGTGTGTTAAGAATTTTTCTTTTAGTTTTACATGTCGTTCTGTCGGGCCATCTGGAATTGTTGTACCGGCCGGCATTACTTTTGACTCAGAAGCGGGGTGAGAAAACACTTCTTCAGATACATTTTGGAAAATTTGCTTTAGCGAATTGCGATCGGCTTCTGATAAATTTTTTGCTGCTTCTTCAAGTTTATTTGCAAAATCCGCAAGATTCATAATCTTTCACCTTTATTCCAGGTTATTGTTTAACGTTAATGTTTAATCTATGTTTTTATATTTTTAACTATTCTGTATCGCTCTAAGTGCTTCCTGAATTACTTTCTGGACAGCATCAATAGAACTATCCTCATATTGAGGCTTTGGTTCTTGTTCATTAAATTTATTGACTTCCCTCACTCCATAGCCAACCTTTCTTATATATATCAGGTTCGATGGGGATATATTATCCGCCGTCATACCTTGTCCATAAGTTCTATTTGCAAGAGATACTGAAGGCGTCAAGTTAGTCGTTAATCCAATCCCGCCAAAAGAGGCTGGAGTATTAACCAATAATCTTCCTACCGGCTTTCTTAAAGCGAAAAGTGAAATAACTTCTTCGTCATTAGAATGAATAGTTAAGGTATGGGCGTTACGCTCATGAAGTAGTAATTCGATACATTTTTCACATGCGTGCATCCAATCATCTTCAACATAATAAGCAAGTACTGGCGCTAATAGTTCTCTAGAATATGGGTCGTTCTTGGTGACATATTTGCGCTCTGCAACTAAAAGACGAACATTATCAGGAACAGAAAAATTAGCTCGGTTAGCCAACTGTTTTGCTGACACACCAACCATTCCTAACCTGTGTTTTCCGCATTCTGCAAATAGAAGTTCAGCCAGTGTATGAGACTCTTCCTCTGTCATGAAATAAGCGCCTTGCTCTTGCATAAGTGAGCGCAATTGAGGCTCGATGCAAGCATCGACGATAATTGAGTGCTCTGCAGAAGGCGATATACCGTTATCAAATACTTTGCTAGAAACAATGTCTTGAACAGCTTGAGGAATATCGGCTGTTCGCTCGATGAAAGCTGGTCCGTTTCCTGTTCCGCTGTATATAACTGGCTTTCCTGAACAGCGTCCTAACTCAGCCATACCAGGCACACCCGAAAGCAAGATTAGCGCGGTCTCTGGGTGGTTCAATAACTCTCTGGTTCCCTCTTTCGTCACCGTGTCTATATAGGCAATAGCCCCTTTAGGCAGGCCACTTTTTTCCGCAGCCTCTATCATGCAATCAAGTGTGGCTTTGATACATTTGGCAGCGTTCGGATGAGGGGAAAAAACAATGCTATTGCCAGATTTTATTGCAATAAGCGTTTTATATATTGTCGTAGATACAGGGCTGGTAACCGGAGATAACCCAACTAACACACCAAAAGGTACACCGATATCCAGTGTGCGTTGTTCTTCGTCTTTAGCGATAACACCAACACATTTTAACGTGCGTAAATGAGCGATAACTTGCTGGGTTACGAACTGGTTTTTTTTGACTTTATCTTGCCAGCGCCCATAACCGGTCTCTTCGACAGAAAGCTTCGCCAAGTTTTCAACTTGTTTTGAAACACTGGCAACCATAGCCTCGACAATGGCATCAAGTTTTTCCTGAGAAAATAGCGCTAACTCTTGTTGAGCACTCGCTGCATTTTCCATAAGAACACGTGATTCTTGAATGGAAACTAAATCCTTATCCATTATCATTATGAGCACCGCCTAATTGCAGATTTGCTTTGTTTTATTCTTGTTTTAAATAACAGCCTATCTTTTCTCTTTAGGGGAAGGTCAATATATTCCCCCTACTCAATAGAGAAAAATGTTAAGTAAAACAGGTCTATTTATATTTTTTATTTGGTGTATTTATAAATATCAATTTAACTTACATTTGCGTCATAGAAACACAATCATAATTTAACTTTTCAGTAAAATAATCGATCACTTCTTGAATAGCTGTTTCCACACTAGAAACATCTCCCGTAATCATAAGAGAGCCATCTGAGCGTTCTAAAAAACCAATATTTACCGCTGCAGTCTTAGTTGCGACATCAGCTGCAATAATGACACCTTCACATGGAGTAATATTCAGAATTCCGATAGCATTCCATTTTTCTTTGTCAAGTTCTAGCACATTGAAAAGTTCAGGTTGAGGATTTGAAATAACATGTGCCAGAGTAATTTGCTTACCGGGCACATGTTCCTGAATAATTCGTTGTTTCACTTCTTCATGCATGAAGATATACCTTTCTGAAGATCAGAAGTTATTAAACAATATACTTGTGAAGATCCTGGCTTGGAGACGGTATGACGACATGACTCAATACTGGCCCCGACTCACCAACACCAGCAACACCCGCCTCTACGGCTGCCTGAACTGAAGAGACGTCACCTGACAAAATAACAAACGCCTTACCAGCTAACCCTGCAGCAAAACGGATATCTAAGACTTCAACATTCGCAGATTTAGCCGCTGCATCAGCCGCTAAGATACATCCTGCACAGGTATAAACTTCGATAACACCAAGAGCTGCCATATCATTTGCTTCAGGAATACCTTGAAGCGCAGATGCCACTGAATGATGTATCCGGGGAATGGTGAAGCTATCGACAACCATAGCAGAACCAATCATGCAGCCTGATTCCACACTACTTGTCACTGCAGCTGTATCTCCAGCAATAACAATCAAATAACGACCAGGACAGGTTGTTTTGGCCATAACTAAATTTACATCAGCCGCTTTAATCATAGCGTCGGCTACCTGGATGCCCACCGCCACACTATTTAATTCAACACAACCGATAGTTTGCAATTGCATAAACTTCACCTATTACTTTCTAATTGTTATTACATTATTTGAGATGGACGAAACAACACCAGAGATGCTCGAATGTATTCTTGCACTCATACTGCCTTTAGGGATCTCTCCGATGCACTGTCCCTTTTCTACGCAATCGCCAACATTAACGATGCAGCTCGCAGGAGCTCCAATGTGTTGAGATAAAGGAATAGAAACCTGATCTGGAACGATCTCCCCTCCAAAAGATGTGCTTACATCGTACTTGGCGAGATCAAGCCGCTGAATAAGACGTTGCGTTGGGATTCGACGACTTTCTCTGAATGTGTGAGCTTCTTGTGGTTCTCCCGTGGTCTCTAAACGAATACCACCTTCTCTTAATTTCATTTTGATTTGTGCATTTAGCTCACGTGGTGAAAGCCCCATAGGGCAAGCAAACTTTTCACACACACCACACTCTGAACAAAGCAATGCTTTATGTGCTTCTTTGTTGTCCAGAACATCTTCTGCCCCAATTCTCGTCAGTTTATGCGGTTGTATGTCGTGACCTAATAAGAAACGTGGGCAAAGTTCAGTACATAATGTGCATTGGCAACACATGGAAGTGGTCAATTTACTCACCTGTCGTTCAGGCATGATTTTCCTGGCCACAACCGTATGCTCCGGAGGAAGTACCAAAATACCACTGGTGGTTTTAGTGATCGGACTGTTTACATCTGCCAGCACTCGTCCCATCATTGGGCCGCCATCAACGACGACATAATCATCGATAGTCGCCCCACCGGCATATTCGATAACTTCTGCTGCAGTTGTACCTACAGATGCACGAACGACCATAGGTGTTTTAACCGCACCAAAGACGGTAAGGTAACGATCAGTGACAGGTATATTGTTCAGTGCTAAACCAATGTTGTAGAAGGTCTCTACATTGCTAACGACAGCACCGACATGAAGTGGTAACCCCCCTTGAGGAATTGTTCTACCCAAAACTTCATGAACTAATACGTGTTCGTCGCCTATAGGGTAAAAGTTCTCTAGCTCGAATATTTCAATCCGCGAGTCACCAAACTCTTCAACAACTGTTCTTAAAGATTTCAACGCAGCCTTATGCTTTGCTTTCAAGCATACAACGCCACGACTCGCTTCAGTGGCTTTCATCATAGTGACAACGCCTTGTAGCATCTCTTTTCCTGCAGTTTCTATCAGGTAAGGGTCACTCATAAGAAGTGGTTCACAAGAAGCGCCGTTTACTAAAATCGTATCAACCTTAGTATCAGCCTTTATATGAGTGGGTAACCCAGCACCGCCACCGCCAACAATGCCAGCATTTTTTATAATTTTAATTACTTCTTCTTTAATCATGCCCATTTCTCTCAATACTTGAGTAGTACCTATAACTGTTGATGTGGAGGTAACTACCCCTTGCAGATGCACTAAGTAGCTGACCAAAAGGAATTGCAATGCCAACTGACGTTGTATTTAATTCGCGAACTGGTTTAAAAGGCCCTTCTTCCGATATTTTTTGGAAAATATTTCTTAATGAATTGCGGTCAGCTTCTGATAAATACCTAAGTTACTCTTATATTTAATACCATTCTAAGATAATTTTAAGCACTTGATATTACCGATAGAGAATTATCTCCAACAACAATTCAAACCAAGGTTTTCAATAACAGACAAATGAAACTTATAAATAACATTTTATTCACATAATGTAATTTATTGTCTTTGTGTATTTATATTTATCAGATTAAGGAAATAATTTATCTGATTAAGGCAATAATTTATCTATATCGTATATCTGCGTTATTTTTAATAAGTCTGGATGTGGAGATGGAATTACAACGGAGCTATATACTTTCGCTCCCATATTTTCAACGGCATTAACCCCAGCTTCTACAGCAGCTATACAAGCTGAAACATCACCTTTTACAAGAACTGAAATATAACCAGAAGCAACGTTTTCATATCCAACAAGCTCGACACCTGCTGCTTTAATCATTGCGTCTGCTGCTTCCAAAATATAAACAATGCCAAATGTCTCTATGAATCCCATAGCAACAGGGCTGTCACCTGATTCATCTTGTGGCCCCTCTACAGGTAAACCATGAACAGAAACAATATCTCCAATAGCGTGTATTGGACGAGGCATAGAGTTATAAGCAGTTAATTCTCCAATACTTTTTGCAGCTTCTGCACCCGCATCTACTGACGACGTCACAGCAGCCACATCACCTTTAACCATAATGGCAACCAGTGTTGAGCCGATATTTTCATAAGCGACAAGCTTTACATTTGCTGCTTTGAGCATGGCATCTGCACCGTAGATAGCAGGAACCATTCCCAATGTCTCAATGAGACCTAAAGCTTCTTCGCCCTGATATCGAATGAATTCTCCCATTTTTACTACACCTCAGTTTAATCATTAATTGTTTTGTTAAATGAGTTAGCTCCAAGTACAACATCCTAATGTTCCCCTTAAGGGGAAGGTCAATGTTGTTTCTAACATGGGATTTAAATAATTTGAACTTACTCAAATTACGACTACCTATAATTAAGTACATCACCAAAACTAAACACTAAAATACTCTTTAGTTAGGAATGATTATCAATAAAATTAATTAAATTACCTCCAAGAACTAATTACAACACTAAGATCACTTTTTTATTCATCCAATCAATAGTCATAGTGATAAATATCACAAACAAAAAAACTATCAATTAACATCCTCTAAAATAGGTATATCTTCGCAGCTGTTAATATTATAGATTGCTCCAAAACATCATATTGTATTTTCGAAACTGTCAGACACAGCTTATCTGTTAAAATAAAGTAACAACTTTGTTAAATTACAACAAAAGAAAAAGTTGACGACTAGTTTTATATTAATAATAAAAACATCTTAAATTATGGAGAATATTCAGACGTTCATGTCTACAGCCACAAATTAATACACCAATAACGTATCTATAAAAAAGGGCATTTAACACATGGAAAAAGCAACATTGTTAGATAGTGCTATTAACGTTCCCAATTCCGATAGCGCAGAAAAAAAACTACGGCGTGACTTCCGTCAAAAAGGTATTTCTACCGCTCTGTTTTCAGGGCTCTCATACGGGTTTTATACCGCCTTCATGACCCTAGCGATGTCTATGGGTATCTGGAGTGTTTGGTACGGAGAAGGGTCTGGCCTTTCTATATTTGCAACAACTTATCTTCTTGCTGCTATTGGCGCTGCTTTGACTGACTCATCCAGTGCAATATGGGCTCTGGGTATCGCGGGCGTGCGTGGTCGTCTAGGCGACTTTACTCGTTCAATAAGAACTAAACCCGGAGCGATAATGATAGCATCCGCTATTATCGGTGGTCCTCTAGCTAGTACAGCTTACGTTGTCGGTTTGCAGATGGCTGGATCAATCGTTGTACCTATCAGCGCTCTGTGTCCTGCAATTGGCGCCATTTTAGCTCGAGTTCTTTTCAAGCAGGAACTAAACGCACGCATGATGCTAGGTATCGCAATTTGCTTCTTTGCTAGTGTTCTTATTGGCGGCACTGCGGGTCTAGATGCTGATGCGTCTCCTACCGTAATGTTAGGTATCTTCTTTGGCTTCCTTGCAGCTCTATTCTGGGGTATTGAAGGTTGTGTCGCGGGTTACGGCACATCAATGATTGACCCAGAAATCGGCATCACAATACGTCAGGTTACTTCAGGGCTAACTAACCTAATTCTTCTTGTTCCTATATTCGGCCTTATTGCTGGCGAAAGCGGAACAGCGATGATATTCGAAGCATTATCTGACTCTCAGTCAATGCCGTATTTCATTATTGCGGGCCTAGCAGCATATGGCGCGTTCATGTTCTGGTATAAAGGTAACGCTATGTGTGGCGCACCTCTGGGCATGGCATGTAACGGTACATTCTCTTTCTGGGGACCTCTATGTTGTTGGGTAGTCCTGGGCATAGTCTTTGGCATTGCTGGCTGGACAATGGCGCCAATCGCGTGGATTGCAGCGGTAATCATGGTATTTGGTATTTTCGTAATTGCTATGAACCCAATGGACTTATTCAAGAAGGATAATAACAAATGAAACCATTAAACTATGCGATATTAAAATATTTCACCACTGTTGAAAAAGCTAGCACAATTGAAGTAATGGAAACGCTTAGTCCAATATACGGTTCATTTAAAGCTTTTACGAAAAATTCTATTTTGGAAGCTCTAATGACAGCAGAGGCTAACGGTTTGCTGGAAAGTGCTGGGAGCACAATGTCAGACGACAATGAATTGATTTTGTATTTTAGAGCACATGAAGAAGGTGCCGCTACGATAAATCGCTATATCGCTGATTAAGAAACAATCTGAGAGTGTCTCACGACACTCTCAGATTTTTATAATAACTAACAATTTGGAGAATCTATTTTGAACAAATATTCAATTAGCGATGTAAGCAAATTGTGTAATATCTCCACTAAAGCCCTTCGTTATTATGACAAGATCGGCCTAATCAAGCCTAAACGATTAAACTCTAACAACTATCGTTATTATACTGACGATAGTTTATTTCTTATTCCCATCATAAAATATTATAAACAGATGGGATTTACACTTGAGGAAATGAACCCACTCATCTCTTGCCGAGACTGTAATATCGACAATGTCATGCAAGAGGTTTTCAAGCGAAAAATGTCTGAACTCTTTGAAGAGCAGAAAGGGCTTGAAATGAGGTACAGCTCTGTAAATGACTGGTATAACTTGATTTTAGAGGCTAAAAGCGTTCAAGAAAATCAAAACACTGACGTCTCCGTACAGTTTTTCTCAGGTGATGAATATCTGTATTTGAAGCAGAGTTTTGATGAAAACATGCGAGCTTCAGTCGTTAATATTGAGTTTACAGAATATGTCGAAAAGATGGAGACAAATATTGTCGGCCCTGTGATACTGCAATTTAAATCCCATCATGAACGCATTACTGGTGACGCAGAGGAAGTCTGTATTTTACAAAAGACAGCGGCACAATGTTCATCAGAAAAAACTATTTTCATAGGTGCCCAGCCTATGGCCAGGTGTTATCACATTGGTAACCACTCAACTATCAAAGAGACCTATGAAAAAATTGAATCATGGGCAAAAGTAAATGGTTATTCGTTAGAAGATGAATGCTATGAGCGATATGTAATTGATTATTGGACAACTAAAGACAGCGACAAATACGTAACTGAAATAATGATTCCAGCGACAAGAATTGTTTCCTCTTAAATAATCTGACATACGTATCATTCTGTGAAGAATATTATTGACCTTCCTCTTAAGAGAAAGGGTAACCTTCTTATGAAAGCCCAATAAGCATAAGTCTTAAACGGAACATTTATTTTAACGCATAATAATTAATGAGGCGTAGATAATGGTAGATAAAGATCTATTATCAATTCAAGAAGCGAGAGCCTTAGTTCACTCTGCTCGCTCCGCTCAAAATGAATTTGCTCTACTAAGCCAAGAGCGTGTAGATAGTATTATTAAAGCCATTGCTGAAGCAGCGACTAAAAAAGCGAACGAACTCGCTCAACTGGCTGTTGAGGAAACCGGGTTTGGTAAGGTAGAAGATAAAACCACTAAAAACTTGTTGGCGAGTGAAAAACTCTACGATGCCATCAAAGATATGAAAACTATCGGGGTTATCAACAACGATATCTCTAAGAAAATCATTGAAATCGCTGTCCCTACCGGGGTTATCGCAGGCATTGTGCCTTCAACCAACCCAACCTCGACAACGATTTACAAATCCCTGATTTCCCTCAAATCAGGCAATGCCATCGTATTTACCCCACACCCTAGCGCCAGTCAGTGTATCGGGAAAACCGTTGAACTTATCCGTGACACACTCCGTTCTTGTGGTGTCAGTGAAGACATGGTGAGTGTCATGACTATCCCTACCATTGAAGGCAGTGGCGAGCTAATGCGCAAGGTTGACCTGATTCTGGCAACCGGTGGCCCGGGCATGGTGAAAGCGGCTTATAGCTCAGGCACTCCAGCACTTGGTGTGGGCGCGGGTAATGTGCCGGTTTATATCGAACGTACCGCCGACATCCATGACGCTGTCACCAAAATCATGGCAAGTAAAACCTTTGATAACGGCACTATCTGTGCGTCTGAGCAAGCGATTATTACCGACAAGGTGATTGACGCTCAGGTAAAAGCCACACTGAAAGCGCAAGGTGGTTACTTCCTTCAAAGTGCAGAGCTTGAGTGCGTAAAACGAGTGATGGAACGCCCTAACGGTTCAATGAACCCGGCTATCGTGGGCAGAGACGCGAAGTACATTGCGGATTTAGCTGGCATTACCGTGCCATCGGATACCCGTCTTCTTATCGGTGAAGAGTCTGGTGTTGGACCGGCTTATCCATTCTCGAAAGAAAAGCTGACCGCATTAATCGGATACTACACAGTAGAAGACTGGAATGAAGCGTGTGAGCTGTCGATTAAGCTGCTTCATAACGGAGGTGTTGGTCACTCTTTAGCGATTCATTCGAAGGATGAGTCTGTTATCTGTGCGTTTGGCCTGAAAAAGCCGGTTTCACGTATGTTGGTGAACACACCTTCAACGCACGGAGCGGTTGGCTTATCCACTAACCTCTTCCCATCCTTTACTTTGGGCTGTGGTGCAGTAGGCGGAAGCTCTACTTCCGACAACGTCACCCCAGAACACCTGATAGATATTCGACGTGTGGCTTATGATACGGAGGAACTGTCTTATAGTAACAATGCACCCAATAATGACACTAGCGTAGCATCTTCAGAAGGGTCCGTAGATGTGGAAATGATCACTAAAATGATCATTAGCGAACTTAAAAAAATGTCTTAATATCAATTAATTAAATAAGCGAGAAATAAAATGTCTTTGAATGCACTCGGAATGGTTGAAACTAAAGGTTTAGTTGGCGCGATTGAAGCTGCAGATGCAATGGTAAAAGCTGCAAACGTTGAACTAGTTGGTCGTGAGCAAGTTGGTAGCGGTCTGGTTACTGTAATGGTTCGTGGTGATGTTGGCGCGGTAAAAGCAGCAACAGATGCTGGTGCTATCGCGGCTAAAAACGTAGGCGAACTTGTGAGTATTCATGTAATCCCTCGCCCACACAGCGAAGTAGAGTCAATTCTGCCTAAAGCTTAATTTTTTTGATAATAGCTGCGCTTAGGGTGTCAGTACTATTATTAGGGAATTTGCTAATCAAATTGAAGGAGGCCTTGAGCCTCTTTCTTTTTCTTTATTTAACCTGAAATTCTTTAGAATCACTCACTAGAAAGCGTAATAAGCATAATCACCCAACGCCTATATTTGCTTGAACTATAAGCACTTAACCGCTGAGTGCTTGGTTGATAAGGTGAGTTGGTATACAATATTCGTCTATCCAGCGTCCCCATAGTTCAACTGGATAGAACAGTCGCCTCCTAAGCGATCGATCCAGGTTCGAGTCCTGGTGGGGACGCCATTTCACTCAGTGCATTTCATCAGTAATTTATTTTCTTTTTTCCATTTCTTCTGCGAATGTCTTAGTATTAAGTATTAATAGATTTGTCATTTTCGTAAGACGTATGGCTCGAAGCAATTTAGTAACTAATACCGGACACCGCTTTATTTCCAAGGGAAAGACTGCGTTCAAACTTCATATCCACACTCCTGACGATACCATTTTGCACCGTTCAGTGGGATTTGTTCGCCTTGGCGAAGAAGAAGCCTTAAAGAAAGCAATCAAACTGCGCAACGACCTTGGTGCTGAGTTATGGGGCAAACATTGGTCCAAAGTGCTTAAAGACCCTTACCTGATGACCAGACTACCCCATAATCTCGAACCTAAGATTATCTATAAAGCGAGAAAGAAGAACGCGGAAGGAGACAACCGTGAACCTTATTACATAGCGAAATGGATTGAGTATACTGAAGAAGGTGAACACAAGTATCGGAGCAAGCTATGCTCGATCAAAAAACACGGAAAGCTTGCTGCCTATTCAATGACAAAACGAGCGCTGTTAGAAGCTCACAAGGACAACATTCCAATATTGTTGTTTATGGGTAGGCTTAACAGCATTGATTTGAAGTAGTCAGATTCAAAAACAAGCCCAATAGAGCTTGTTTGATTTAGCTGAATGGGTATGGTGGAACAAACATACAAGGGCAAGGATGCCCTTGTTTAAGCGCACAGGATGTCTTGAGCGGTTTGTGGAACCATACCCATTTGGGTAAATAGCTGTTTACTGAGCGTTAGCTTCACGCTCTGCAATAAACTCTAGTGCCATCTTAATACGAGCAACAACGCGCTCCTGACCAATTAGCTGCATAACTGCATCTACAGAAGGAGACTGACCGCCGCCAGTTACAGCGACACGCAGAGGCATACCGATTTTACCCATACCGATTTCCAGCTCTTCACACACTTCTTTGATTACGTTGTGAAGGTTTTCGGTTGTCCAGTCAGTCAGAGCTTCTACTTTAGAAAGAGCAAGCTCTAGTGGGCCTTTCGCTACACCACGTAGGTGTTTTTTCGCAGCACCAGCTTCAAATTCTGAAAAATCTTCATAGAAGTAGCGAGACTGCTGAGCCAGTTCAACAAGCGTATTACAGCGTTCACCCACCAGCTTGATTACCTCAGTAATCGCAGGGCCGTTCTCTTTGTTAATTTCCTGCGCATCAAGGTGCCACTGAAGATGTTCAGCAACGTACTCAGGCTCAGAAGTTTTGATGTAGTGGTTGTTCAACCATAACAGTTTGTCAGTATTGAATGCAGACGCTGATTTGCTGATTGCATCCAGGCTAAACAGGTTGATCATCTCTTCCTGAGAGAAGATTTCCTGATCACCATGAGACCAGCCCAGACGAACAAGATAGTTGTTCAAAGCATTTGGCAGGTAACCTTCGTCACGGTACTGCATAACAGAAACTGCACCATGACGCTTAGAAAGCTTGGCACCATCATCACCCAAAATCATTGCACAGTGAGCGAAAGTTGGTACTGGTGCGCCTAGTGCTTCATAGATGTTAATCTGACGAGGTGTGTTGTTGATATGGTCTTCACCACGAACAACATGAGTAATGCCCATATCCCAGTCATCAACCACAACAACAAAGTTGTATGTTGGAGAACCGTCAGTACGACGGATGATCAGATCATCAAGTTGGTCGTTACCAATTTCGATACGACCACGAATTTGATCTTCAAATACGACACTACCCTCTTTAGGGTTACGGAAACGAACTACGCAAGGGTCACCGTCTTTTGCCGCTTCGTTAGCCGCAACAATTTTAGGATGGTTTGCATCGTAGCGAGGCATCTCTTTTGCGGCTTCCTGCTCAGCACGAATCTCGTCTAGCAGCTCTTTTGACGCATAACACTTGTACGCTTTATCTTCAGAAAGAAGCTTATCAACCATCTCGTTGTAACGATCAAAGCGCTTAGACTGGAAATACGGACCTTCATTCCACTCAAGACCCATCCACTGCATACCTTCAAGAATCGCGTCAACCGCTTCCTGAGAGTTACGTTCCAGGTCAGTATCTTCGATACGCAAAACGAACTCACCGCCCTGATGTTTAGCGAAAAGCCATGAATATAGTGCAGTACGTGCACCACCTACGTGAAGATAGCCTGTTGGGCTTGGAGCAAAACGAGTTTTAACCGTCATTAGTATTACCTTGGATATTTGTCGCAGACAAACTGCTAGGGATAAGGATAAAAGTGGCGGTATTTTACCACCCTAAGGTAAATCTACAACTTGCGTTTGGGTGACAACGATAATTTGGAGAAATTAGTCGCTTTTGACCTACCATGATCTTTTAGCTCACTATGTTCCAAATACTCATTTTTCTGTACGTTTCATCATTTAACGTTGACCTTGTCCCAGAGGTAAGGTTTATCTTTAACAAATACTGAAACCAGATGTTTGTAAGTTTGCGAGCCCGATATGAATCAATATCAAATACCTTTAAGTGGTCTTAACTGCGGTAAGTGCGTTAAAAAATTGGAAGATAAGCTCTCTACTTTAGAAGAGTTATCCATCGATAGCATTTCAAAACACGAAGTCACCCTAACGACAACTCAATCTGTTCCCGCGCTATTTGAGGCTATAGAGTCCCTTAAATATCTACCAGGGAATGTTGTCGACCTCGATCTTAAAGGTCTTGGGTGTGGCAAGTGTGTGAATAAAGTAAAAGGCGCATTCGAAGCAAACACTCATATCACCCACCTCGACGTTGGAAAAGAGCATCTGGCTGTAAAAGGTTTGATAACGGAACAAGAAGCTGCAGAAACAATCGAACAACTTGGTTATCACGCTGGTCACAAGGTTAAGCTTTCGCTTTCGGGTTTAAATTGTGGCAAATGTGTCGCTAAAGTGGAAAAAGCACTGGAGGAACTAGAGGGTCTCGTTCACTCCGAGGTAACCAAAACCTCACTTGAAGTGTTTAGCCCGTTAAACGAATCAGAAGTCATCACATTAATCGAGTCACTCGGCTTTCAGGCTGCTCCATATGTAGATAAGGTGACAGAACAAGCTTCTGAAACCCTGGAAGCAGATAAAGAAGCTGATACCAATGAGAAAGAAACAACTGACAAAAGCTCACCAGAGAAGCAAGCTATAGAAACCGACAAGACAGTAAACCTGATACTGGAAGGGATGACGTGTGCAAGTTGTGTTGCTTCGGTTGAAAAAGCCTGTCTCGCTTCAGACGGAGTAACCAAAGCACAAATCAACCTTGCTGAGCAGAGCGCTATCGTATCGCTTTCCTCAAACGATGAGAGTACGGTCAATAAACTGCTCACTTCTATCAGCAATGCAGGCTACAAAGCCAAAGTGATTGAAGACCCGCGAGATCAGCAACAAAAACTAGCCGAACAAAATCTACGAACTCAAAAGGAGCATAAACGCAACTCGATCGTTGCCTTAGCTATTGGTGCACCACTTATGCTTTGGGGTGTGCTAGGGGGAAGTATGATGATTCGCTCTACCGGAGATCAACTCGGTTGGGGCGTTGTAGGCATTATCTGTTTATTTATGCTGGCAACAGCGGGGCGTTCATTCTATTCCAGCGCGTGGCAATCCATTCAACATGGTAGAGCAACTATGGACACCTTGGTTGCTTTAGGCACTGGAGCCGCATGGCTATTCTCAACCATAATTGTTCTCGTACCCGACTGGTTTCCACCAGCATCTCGTCACGTTTACTACGAAGCAAGCGCCATGATCATCGGCCTTATCTCCCTTGGTCATTATATTGAAGCCAAAGCAAAGGCTAGAACTACAGAGTCCCTGCAGGCGCTTATTGGTCTTCAGCCTAAAACCGCAACACTCGTTCAGGATGGTTCAGAAACCATCATTGATATAGAGGCTGTACAACCAGGAATGAAACTCCGAATCAAACCGGGAGAAAAAGTACCTGTCGATGGAACGGTTCTTTCTGGCGAGTCTTATGTCGACGAAGGAATGCTAACCGGAGAACCTATCCCTAAACTGAAAGTCACAGGTGAAAATGTATCTGCCGGAACCATCAACAATGATGGTAGTTTGCTGATAGAAGCGCAGGGAGTCGGGAGTGACACCATGCTTGCAAGAATTATCCGATTGGTTCGCCAGGCTCAGAGCAGTAAACCAGCGATAGCAAAACTTGCAGACTCTATCTCCGCAGTCTTCGTTCCTGTTGTTGTCGGTATCGCTATAATAGCAGCGCTTGTTTGGTGGCAGTTTGGCCCTGAACCGAAAGCAAGTTATATGCTGATTGTTGCGACAACTGTACTTATCATTGCTTGCCCATGTGCGCTTGGTCTTGCTACCCCACTGTCTGTTACTGTGGGCGTTGGTAAGGCTGCCGAGCTCGGTATATTAATTCGCGATGCCGATGTTCTCCAAAGTGCCAGTAAAATAGATACTGTTGTCTTTGATAAAACAGGCACCCTCACCAAAGGAGAACCTGAAGTACTGGATATCACGACCACATCAACATTCAATCAAGACGACATACTCAAATATGCCTATGCGTTAGAAAACCATTCTGAGCACCCTCTCGCCAAAGCGATTTGTCATTACGCAGAATCAAGGGATATTTCCCTTGAAGAGGTTAACGAATTTAGTTCTCAACGAGGGAAAGGTGTTTCTGGCAAAATCTCAGGCATACAGGTTGAGATTAGCTCGGTAAACCATGTTCAGAGTTTAGGTAAAGAGATTCCGGCCTCACTACTGGATGTTTCCAAAACCAACGCCTGGACACCTGTTGTCGTAACTATCGAAGGCCGCGTGGCTGCTGTTATTGCCATTGCAGATGCTATCAAAGATGAATCTCATAGTGCGGTTAGTAAGTTGCAGACGCAAGGCATCGAAGTAGTGTTGCTCACCGGAGACAACAAATTAGTCGCAAACAAAATCGCGACTAATCTGGGTATCACCAATGTAATATCGGAAGTGCTTCCAGACGAAAAAGCCTCTCACATAAAAGCGCTTCAATCTCAGGGCAAGAAAGTTGCGATGGTTGGAGATGGCATCAATGATGCGCCAGCGCTTGCTCAGGCAGACATTGGCATTGCGATGGGCAGTGGTTCTGATGTCGCAATTGAAAGTGCTCAGATGACACTTCTCAACTCTTCACCGACTACGGTAGATAGCGCAATACAGCTATCACGTGCAACGGTTAAAAACATGAAACAGAATCTGTTTGGTGCCTTCATCTACAACACCATCGGTATACCCGTAGCCGCTGGAGTTCTCTATCCAGCATTTGGATTCTTACTCAATCCGGTTATCGGTGGTGCTGCAATGGCGATGTCTTCAATTACAGTAGTGAGTAACGCAAACAGATTGAGGCTTTTTAAACTCAAGTAATTTTAAGTAAGGTACCGCTGAAGAACTTAATTTATTATGTCATCTATTCAAAATGCTTTAATTTATAGAGAAGACATACAATTAAGGATGAGCATGGTTACCAAAATTACTTCTTACCTGACCTTTATGATGGTCGCTCTCTCTGGCTTTGCTCAGGGAGAGCCGCTTCACTGGAAAGCAACAAAGGGTGACAAAGAACTCGTCATTCTAGGCTCAGTGCATATGGGGAAAAAGGAGATGTACCCACTCCCCGAAACGATTCTTCAATCACTTCAATCCAGTGATGCATTGATCCTGGAGGCAGACCTGAACTCTGCTTCGGTTTCTCTTCCAAAATCAAACGAGCTCACCTCCGATTATCTCTCCGAAAAACAAAAGGCAGAGCTTCAAAAAATCAGTGCCGAAGTAGGCATCAGTGAAGCTTTCCTGCTCAGTCAGTCCCCCTGGCGAACTGCGCTGATTTTGCAACTCGCTTACTACTCAACTCTTGGCTATCAGGAAGAGCTGGGCATTGATAATTACTTAGCGAACAAAGCGCGACAAAACACTATACCGATTAAAGGACTGGAGACGGTTGGGTATCAGCTATCGTTGTTTTCAGACTCTGCCGAAGTCGGTAGAGACCTGTTAGACGATATTATTAACGAATGGGAAAAAAACAAAAAAATAAGCGAATGCCTGATTGATGATTGGATTTCTGGTGACGAAGACAAACTGGAATCACTCATGTATGAAACATCCAATAGTGAAGAGATTATTGATTTGCTCATCTACAACCGCAACAGAAACTGGGCAGAAAAACTGGATGATTCGAGCTTTATTTCCAAAGACGGCCGCTATTTAGTTGTGGTAGGAGCGCTGCACCTTGTCGGAAAAGACAACCTGATTTCGCTTCTGAAGAATAGAGGCTTCCAAATAGAACAACTCTCAAAATCGGTTAAGTCTGATTGCCATATAGATTAGTCAGATGGCTCCGATGATAAATGGTCGGTCTACCCGGCCATTTTTATTAGAAGGACATGTTACAAAGGTAATTTTTCCTTCTTCCCTATGTTAGCTTTGTCTGAGTCTACTGTTCCTGTTAGGATTTGAGGAAAGCTCAACAAAAAATAAAAGGAACAATAATGACCATCAAGATGTACGGCATCCCTAACTGCGATACCATAAAAAAAGCGAAAAAGTGGCTGCAAGATGCTGAGATAGATTTTGAATTTCACGACTATCGCAAGCAAGGTGTTGATCAGGCAATGGTCAAAGCATTTTGCGAGCAACTGGGTTGGGAACAAGTGCTGAACAAACGAGGCACAACATATCGCCAGCTCACTCAGGAACAAAAAGATACCCTGAACGAAGAAAACGCAATTGCACTGCTGGTTGAGTCACCGGCAATGATTAAGCGCCCTATACTTTCTGTAAATGACTCGCTTTATATTGGTTTTAAAGCAGATCAGTATGCATCTGTTTTTGGTAAGTAACATTTTCTCAATAGAGAACAACGAAAAAATTGAACAAGGATTACAAGGATGAGTGACAGCCCGGTACTGGCATTAGCAAAAGATTTAATTAGTCGTCAATCCATCACACCAGAAGACGCAGGTTGCCAGGATGTAATGATAGAGAGGCTGAAAGCACTAGGATTTGAAATAGAAGTGATGGTATTTGAAGATACCACTAACTTTTGGGCAAGACGTGGTACAGAATCACCACTGTTTGCCTTTGCTGGGCACACTGATGTCGTGCCAGCAGGTTCTCTTGACCAATGGCATACTCCACCGTTTGAACCAACGATTATTGATGGTCATCTTCATGGTCGTGGTGCTGCAGATATGAAGGGCTCGCTCGCTTGTATGATCGTAGCGGTTGAAAGGTTTATTGCCGAGAACCCAGACCATAAAGGCTCCATTGGTTTCCTCATCACATCTGACGAAGAAGGCCCGTTTATTAACGGTACGGTAAGAGTTGTAGAAACTCTGATGGAACGTGGTGAAAACATCGATATGTGTATCGTCGGTGAACCATCCAGTACCCACGAAACTGGCGATGTAATAAAAAATGGTCGTCGCGGCTCAATAACTGGTGATATCAAAGTTAAAGGTGTTCAGGGACATGTGGCCTACCCTCACCTGGCAAACAACCCCGTTCATCAGGCACTACCTGCTCTGGCAGAACTGGCTTCAACTAAGTGGGACGATGGTAACGACTACTTCCCGCCTACCAGCTTTCAGATACCAAACCTGCATGCGGGCACTGGTGCATCTAACGTAATTCCGGGAGAGTTTAACGTTCAGTTCAACATGCGTTTTAGTACTGAGCTGAATAACGATGAAATCGTTCGTCGCGTTCACTCAACTCTTGATTCTTACGGTCTGGATTATGAGCTTCAATGGACATTCAACGGTGACCCGTTCCTGACTGACCAGGGTGACCTGCTAGACGCGGTAGTTGAAGCAGTTGAAGAAATTAACCATAAAAAACCTGAGCTTCTGACAACCGGTGGTACATCCGATGGTCGATTTATTGCTCGTATGGGTGGACAGGTCATTGAGCTTGGTCCGGTGAACGCAACGATCCACAAAGTAAATGAGTGTGTGAACGTGGCAGATCTGGAAAAGCTGACCGATATGTACGAAAAAACACTGCATAAGCTTTTGTCCAAGTAGGTTTTACTCTATGACCTCAGAAGAACTCACCGGTCAGGCCTCAACACATCTGGTTGAAGTGGAGACACTTCACCAGACATTACTTGTACACAAAGACGTAGCCAGGAACATAAAAGCGCTTGTGGAGGCTGCAAGTGAAGCTGGTTTTCAACTTGAGGTAGCGAGTGGCTTCAGAGACTACTCGCGCCAGCAGCTGATCTGGAATCGAAAATATTCTGGAGATTTTCCAATCTTGGACAATGACAGCAAGCCATTGCTGACTGACATTCTGTCTGATGATGAGAAAGTTCTGTCCATCCTCAGGTGGTCAGCGCTACCAGGGGCGAGCAGGCATCACTGGGGAACCGATTTTGATGTCTATGCCGTAAACGAGCTGCCTGAAGATACAAAGCTACAACTGGAACCTTGGGAGTATCACTCAGGGCACCAGTCTCGCTTCTATTTATGGCTAAAGAGTAACCTCAATAAGTTTGGCTTTTTCTTCCCGTATGCAAAAGACATGGGTGGTGTTGCACCTGAACCATGGCATATTAGTCATATAGAAACATCAGGGAAAAGCTTGATTGACCTGTCTCCAAAGATTCTGGAGAAGGCACTATTAAGAGATCCTATTTTGGGTTTAGAAGCAGTCCGTACTAATTTGGATACTATATTTATCAACTATATTGTGAATATCTGTCAGGAGTAAATTATGGAGTTCCTAACTAATCCGTGGGTTATCACCATTATTGTATTGGCGGTCATCATAGGGAACATTGCTGCATTGAAATACACGGCAAAAATGAAGTTTGGTCCTACCAACCCGGAAACTGGCCGAAAAGAAAAAACGGCGCTAGATAGGTTAAACGAACTCGACAGAGCTGCTCACCCAGATAAACACAAAGATAAAGAAGATAAATAAGAAAAGGATGCGTAATGCATCCTTTTTCATTTTAGAGAGCAGATAGAGAGATTACTGGTTTTCTCTTTCTATCACTGCTGCCAGTACCGGTACAATTGAGATCAATACTTCCTCAGTAACAGGTTTACCTGAAGCATCCGAAATAGAGATAGATGTTCGGTTACCTAAATCACCCAGTGAGAAGTCATAGTTGTTTTTCTCATCTAAGCTGATTGGTTTCGCACCTACTGACTGCCAGAACTCATCATCAGGCTCATAGTACTTAGCCTTAATATGACCTTGTGAACGGTTACGCTCTTCCAGCTGGAAGCCGACTAGCGGTAGCAGTTCAACAGCTTGCTCCCAGAACACGTCATATGGCGCACGGGCAATAATCACTGGTAAGCCACTACGGTCAGTACCCATAGAAACATGGATAACCTTAACCAGCTCCTGAGCTTTCCTGAAGGCTTCTTCACGCAGAATCTGATCATATCTGGAAGTAACCAGGTTAGTCATAAACACGTTATAACGCTCTAGGTTAGTCGCACTGACCTCTTTCTGCTTACCATCTTCTCGCCAATCGATGAGTGAAATCTTAAAGCCATATCGATTGTTTGCCTCAAAACGGTCAATTGCATAACGAGCTTCGATAAGAGTGTCTTCATCTTCAGACTCCCAAGTCACCCATTCTGTCTCCATATGAGTGCCATCGTTTTCTCTAAGCTCGATGCCTCTTTCCTGAGTCATGTCCAACGCAGTTTGCCATACTTTATCGACTTCTTCTGAACGAATAAGCCACATGGTCACTTCGCCATCTACAATCTCTGTTCTTGCCCCGGGGATCAACTCAAGGATCTGCTGAGGTGGACGAATATCCACTGCTTTGCCGATTCCACCCTTGTAATCACCTTTAGGAATTTCAAAGTTCGGATAATAGTATGGCTGCGATCCTTCTGGCATTACCCAGGTATCAAGCGGCTCTGTTTCCAGATAGTCAAAATCATCTTTTGCCTGACGCCTTTCCTGTGGGCTGCCTGAACACGCACTTAAAACAAGAACAGCCAGAGAACTAGCCACTAGCTGATGAGAAAACTTCATCGGTACTCCTAACAAAAAATCGAGGCTATTAAGTTTTTAGCCTCGACAATATCTCGATTAATCCTGATGCAAACTAAGCCAGAACCATTTTTGGTTATAAAAGCCCTGCTTCTTCCAGCGCTCCAATGACCAATGGCTGTGCTTCATCTGACAACTCTGTCAGAGGTAAACGCAGGTGACCATCGTCAATCAAACCAATTTTATGTGCCGCCCACTTAACTGGGATAGGGCTTGATTCAACAAACAGGTTCTTATGTAAACCCTGCAGGCGAGCATCAATTTGAGCTGCCTCTTCGAAATCACCATTTAGTGCTAACTTCATCATTTTAGCCATATCAGCTACCGCAACGTTGTTAGTCACAGAAATAACTCCGCTACCACCCAAACGAACAAATTCAAGGCCCGTTCCATCATCACCACTTAGTAAGACGAAATCTTCGCCACAAAGTTCACGATGAATTGCAACTCTTTCTAAATCACCTGTCGCATCCTTAAGCGCAACAATGTTATCCAGCTTCGCAAGTCGTGCTACTGTTTCCGGCAGCATATCAACAGCTGTTCTTCCCGGAACGTTGTATAGGATGATTGGCACTTCACTGGCTTCTGAGATTGCCTTGTAGTGTAGATATAACCCTTCCTGAGTTGGCTTGTTGTAGTATGGCGTTACACTTAGAACACCATCGATACCAGAGTCATTCAATAAGCGGCTAAACGTTACTGCTTCGTGCGTTGCATTTGCACCCGTACCAGCAATAACTGATACACGACCAGCAGCATATTCAACAACTTTGTTTACTACTTTGACATGCTCTTCTACCGTCAGGGTTGCGGATTCTCCGGTTGTACCAACAGCAACAATACCGTCTGTACCAGCTTCTACATGGAAATCCACCAGCTTTTTAAGGCAATCAAAATCTACTTCGCCATCACTGTTAAATGGGGTTACCAGTGCAACTATACTTCCTGAAAACATGTCTATCTCCGTATTTTTTCGCATCCCTGCATAGTATGCATGAAACTCTGTAAACACAAGGGAATATAAGGCTTAGTACCAGACTAAATAATGATAAATTGATCTTTGCTCAACTAACTTCTGGCGACAAATTAAAAATTGGTTACTACTGGTGCAATTTCACTCAATTTAAACAGCATATTGATCAACACATTAAGTTACAGGGGCCTGAATAACTGTGCTAGTATGCAAGTAAAGATCATTGGTAAGAGTTATTATGTCTCAACATCTTGTGGTAACAGCTGTCGGCACTGACCGCCCCGGTATTGTGAACAAACTCGTTCACCTTGTAAGCCACCTTGGCTGCAATATTATCGATAGCCGAATTGCTCTGTTTGGTAACGAATTTACGCTTATTATGCTGATTAGTGGCAACAGTAATAGCATAACCAGAGTAGAAACATCATTACCTCTTCTTGGGCAGGAGCATGATCTAATAACCATCATGAAACGTACTTCACCTCATGAGGAAGTTAATAGCTCATACACGGTTGAAATATTTGTAGAGTCGGAGGACAGGCTTGGCCTGACCGAACAGTTCACTCAGTTTTTTGCAGACCGCAATATAGGTTTGGAATCGCTCAGCGCAAAAACAATAGAAAAAGAAAAACTCAACCTCACTTGTGACCAATTCCAGATATCAATGACAGCAGCCGTTGATGCGGAGTGTAACTTAATGCAACTTCAGGAAGAGTTTAACCAGCTTTGTGAAAAGCTCGGTGTTTCAGGCTCTCTGAATTTCATTAACACAAGTGCATAGTCAGCAATACATAGTCTGACATTCAAAAGGAAATAAAAATAATATGAATACACTTACAGCAGGCTCTCCTGCACCAGAGGTTTCCCTTCTGGATCAGGATGGCAACACGGTTACTTTATCTGACTACAAAGGTAAAAAAGTACTTTTCTATTTTTACCCTAAAGCGATGACTCCTGGGTGTACTGTTCAGGCAAAAGGCCTGAGAGACATCAAAGCAGAGCTGGAAGCCCACAATGTTGTGGTTTTTGGTGTCAGCATCGACCCTGTAAAGCGTTTAGGGAAATTTATCGAACGCGATGAGCTGAACTTCACTCTTCTTTCCGACGAAGATCATGCAATCGCTGATAAGTTCGGAGTTTGGGGTGAAAAGAAATTCATGGGAAAAATTTATGATGGTTTACATCGTATTAGCTTCCTGATTAACGAAGAGGGTGTGATTGAAAAAGTGTTTGATAAATTCAAAACTAAAACACACCACGAGGTTGTACTTGATTATCTGAATGGCGAGTAAACGCTAAAGATAAAAAGTGCAATTACCTATAATAAAAAATCCCCAGTCTTTGGACCGGGGATTTTTTGTTATTGAGCGTAGAGTAAGCAACGTTATGTATTTGACGCTAAGTCGTCTAACTCCTGACTGGTAATAGCATTCCAAACCGCTTTAACCAGTGTTGCCAGAGGTATGGCAAAAAACACGCCCCAGAATCCCCATAATCCACCAAACACCAGCACAGAAACGATGATCATAACTGGGTGCAGGTTAACCGCTTCAGAGAATAGAATCGGTACCAACACGTTACCGTCAAGCGCCTGAATTACACCATATGCCGCGATCAACCAATAAAACTGCGGAGTTACTCCCCATTGGAACAAACCAACTATTGCAACAGGTACAGTTACGGCTGCGGCACCAATATATGGAATCAACACAGACAAGCCCACAGCCACACCAAGCAAGACTGAGTATCTCAAATCAAGTAACGCAAAGGTGATATAACTGACACCACCGACGATCAGTATTTCTAATACCTTGCCACGAATATAGTTTGAGATCTGTTGGTTCATCTCTTTCCATACACGTGTCGCCAGTCTACGGTTTTGTGGTAGGAAGCTACTCATCATGTTGATCATCTCTTCTTTATCTTTCAGAAGGAAGAAGATAAGAAGAGGGACAAGGATAAGATAGACCGCCAAGGCAGCTAAGCTAACTAAGGAAGCCAGTGAACCTTTAACAACTGTCTCGCCCAGCGCCAACACTTTGTTTCTGGCATTCGCGAATACCGATTCAACCAGCTCAATATTCACTACTTCAGGATACTTTTCAGGTAAAACGGAAACAAATTCCTGCAGGCTGTTGTACATATTAGGAATATCGTTGACCAGGTTGCCAACCTGATGCCAAATTGTCGGAACCAACCCAAAAAACGCGACCAGCATGATCCCTATAAAGACAATAAGGACAATCATGACGCTTAAGGTTCTGGGAATATTAAATTGTTCTAACTTGTTTACTGGCCATTCAAGCAAGTAGGCCAGAACGATCGCTACTAGTAACGGCAACAGTAACTGACCGAAAAAATAGATAGTTATAAATCCAAACAACAGGATCATAACCAGACTGACGGCATGTGGGTCTGAAAAACGTCGCTTATACCAGCGATTCAGCATTTCTATCATCGAGCTAAATTCTCTTTCTTAATAATCGTTAAAGTTGAATGACTCAGTTTTTCTTCAACCTGCACTGAAAAGTCATTGTTGTCAAAGTAACGAATCATATCTTTCAACGAGCTTTTATCAGCGATATAAATAACAAATTCATTTTCACCAACACTCTTGCTATAACGCTTGGCCTTTAATAGCGCCATTGGACAGCCTTCTTCTCGCAAATCAAGAATATATGGTTCCATTCTTCTGTCCGTTGCTTATTATAGAGGGGTTATATTAAAGGTTTTTTGTAATCTTTTGGGGAAAATTCCCGTCTGAACCTAAAAAATATTCCAGAGATACCGAACAATAACTAATAATCAAAGTCATAATTGTATATCTCTCGATTATATCACCCGGAGTTAACAGCCTCTTATGTATAAAAAAGCTCGTGCAGCGCTCGCATTATCTGTTGCTTTATCTATTGGCGCACCTTCTGTTTCGTTTGCCAACAACCTGGAGCTTCCAGACATAGGTACTGCAGCAGCGGGCACGCTGACAATCGATCAGGAGCGCATTTATGGTGATGCGTATATGAGGATGATCCGCGCAAGACAACCCGTGATCAATGACCCGGTTATTAATCAATACATAAGTAACCTGGGCCACAGGTTGGTTGTAAACGCATCCGATGTAAAGACTCCTTTCAACTTCTTTATGATCCGCGATAGAAATATCAATGCTTATGCCTTCTTTGGCGGATATGTCGCACTGCATTCAGGTCTTTTTCTTCATGCCAGTACTGAGAGTGAGCTGGCGTCTGTTATGGCGCACGAAATTGCCCACGTTACTCAACGCCATCTGGCTCGTTCTATGGAAGAACAAGCACGCCGCTCACCTGCAACAATGGCAGCGCTTGCTGGTTCATTATTGTTAGCTATTGCTGCACCAGAAGCTGGAATTGCAGCGATAACAGCAACCACTGCTGGACAAATGCAAAGTACTATCAACTACACCCGAAGCAATGAAAGAGAAGCCGACCGCTTTGGTATAAGTACGATGGCAAAAGCAGGATTTGATGTGAGCGCAATGCCAAGGTTCTTTGGACGCCTGGCTGATGAATATCGTTATGCCAGTACGCCTCCACCAATGTTGCTGACTCACCCACTACCAGAAGATCGTATTACCGATTCCAGAGCACGATCTCAAAGGTATACGCCTATTAGACTTGGGCCTTCTATCGATTACCATCTTGCAAAGGCAAGAGTGGTCGCAAGACATGCTGGCATAAAACCGGAGTCGGCTCAGGACTGGTTTGATAGAAAACTTAAGAAAACCACACCGGATTTGGAACGTACCTATAAGTACGGAAAAGCACTTGTGTACATGGACACCAAGCAGCTAGAGGAAGCAGAAGCAATCCTCACAGAACTGATCAAACAAGATGCTACCAATGAGTTTTATCTGGATGCGATAAGCGATCTTTATATTTATAAAAAACAGCCTGAAACTGCGATATCAATGCTTGAAAAGGCACTCAAGAAAAAGCCTAATAACCCAGTACTCACATTGAACTATGCCAACGTGCTTCTTCAGGGTGAAAAAGCAGCAGAAGCCATAACTATTTTGCAGAAATATACTCATGAACGACCATCGGATATGAATGGTTGGCAGGTGTTAGCTGAAGCAAATGCTTCTCTTGGAAATACTGATGAAGAGTTAGCCGCTCGTGGTGAAATTTTTGCGCTAAGAGCTAACTGGCAAAAAGCATTACAGAATTATACTCAGGCAAGTCAACTTGCAGAATTAGGAAGCTTAAAACAGGCACGTTATGACGCTCGAATCGATCAACTTCTGGTCGAGCGAGATCGTTTCATGTCATTACAATAGGAGAAAAACATGTCAGTCGTGATTTATCACAACCCAAGATGCTCAAAAAGCCGCCAAACTCTCGCATTGTTAGAAGAGAAAGGCATTACACCTGAAATCATCAAGTATCTGGACGATGCTCCGTCGGTAGATGATTTAAAAACGCTATTCAGCCAGCTAGGCCTTTCTGAAGTAAGAGGTATGATGCGCACTAAAGAAGCTTTGTATAAAGAACTCAACCTTGGCAATGCGGATCTTAGTGACGATCAACTTTTTGAAGCAATGAGTCAAAACCCTAAACTGATAGAAAGACCCATTGTTGTCGCAAATAATACTGCAAGACACGGTCGTCCACCTGAACAAGTATTAGAAATTCTTTAAATTAGGCAGGACTATTAATGGTTGAAGTAGAAAAGGAATCTTCTCGCACCCAACAATTTCGCTATTTCGCATTAGTCAGTTATCTGGGCTTACTATGTTGGGTTCTGCTGTGGCAGGCTTATGTATCCCCTCATCCACATATCAACCCGTTAACTGCAGCGATAGGCTGGTGCATTCCGTTGTTACTCCCTCTTAGAGGAATACTAGCAGGAAAACCCTACACACACGCATGGGCAAACTTTGTCTTAATGCTCTACTTTCTCCATGCATTGACCATCATTTATGTTGATCAAGGAGAGAGGTGGTTAGCTGCCGTCGAGTTAGTACTTACTTTTGCTGCTTTTATTGGGAATATATTTTATGCCAAGTTCAAAGGCCGGGAGTTGGGATTAAAGCTACCTAAACTTTCGGAAGTAGAAAAGCAGGAAAAAAAGAAATTTGGTCAAAAATAAGAAAAGAGCCATTCGGCTCTTTTCTTTTATCTGCTTAACCAATCCATTCAAACTGAAGCGGTTCAACGGTTTCTTCTGCGGGGGCGGTTATTGCCTCATCACCAGGCTCTGAATCTTCCACTGAAGGGATGCTTTCAGACTCTTCAATAATAACGGGGGCTGTATCCTCACCTTCTACCTGAACTATAGCATCTTCTGTTACCGATTCTGACTCAGTTGCTTCAGGCTCAAGAGTAACCACATCAGAGTCATTCACATCCAGTGCCGGCGCTTCCTCTAGAGGCTCCTGTTCAGCTTTAACCACTGATAACGTCTGCAGTACTTCATGTTCAAACTCAGCCTCAGAGGAAAGCAGGTGAACGTTGAAGCTGATTTTATCACCCACAATAGTATGCACATCTACTGTAGCAACACTCTGTAACTGTTTTAGTTTCCGCTCTAGGTTGAAGAATGTGTCAGCCTCACGAATACCTGAAAATTCAACCGGAATCGACCCTGATGATTCACCAACATTTTTAATTGAGCTCTTCTGAGCAAAGTAATTCGCTACGTCATCAATAACCCTTTCCAGAGCTTCCGCTGATGGACCGCTTTCGTTTCCGCTTAAAGGCTGCAAAGAAATCGTAGTTAGCTTGTCTGGCTTAGAATCATAAAGTGTCCATCGGATATGATCCCGATTACCAAGATTCTGTACTCGCATCACCAATACTGCATCGACAGGATAACGTGCACTCGCGGTACTAAGTGGTTCCAGAAACCCACCCCAAATATCCGTTGGAGATATCGCTGTCACATCCTCAAAATCGCCAACAGGAACCAGAATAGGTAATCCTCGTAGCGCGGAGAAATAGCGAAGTTGGTTTACTAAAGGGCTACCAGAATGTTCCCAAAGGATGTCTCGACCGTAACGACCCTCTTCCACGACCCACACAGCGACATTGGCACGTTCATCTGACCAGTAAGGCAGTTGAGCCTGATTTAGCAGTGATTGCACCTGAGGTGGGTTGAAAACCATTTTAAGTGTTTGGTTTCCGGCAAGGTCGCCATAACCTATCTGGGATAAATAACTCGACGCATTTCTACTAATCGCCTTTTTAATCACTTCATGATTAATTGAGTTTTTATCTCCGGATGCTCTAATCACAACTTGCTGTAAACCTTCAGAGCGAGCTTTTCTCTCTGGGTCATCATTTTCTGTATCCAGTAGTACTTCGGCACTAAAAACATCGACTTTCGTCAATGCATGAGCAGGAAACACCAAAACAGCCAGCATCAATAAAGTGAAAAAGCGCATATTGCCTCTAAGCGAATAATAAAGTTGATACGATGATAAGCAACTCTCGATTAGTGAGCAAGGCAATACCCATAGTATTGGTCAGATTTTGATTTGAGCTTGATCGGATAAATCATTTAACTTAGTTATATTTTTTTTACTTCCATCACAATTTTTTTGATCTAGACACTAAAGCAAACGTTTGCGAGGTGATAGAATCCCGCGAATTTTGTTTTACTGCTAACGGGATGATGATAATGACCAACATAATTCAAGGTGCTCAGATGCTGTTTGTCGCATTTGGTGCTCTGGTTCTGGTTCCACTACTGACGGGGCTCGATCCTAACGTCGCTCTATTTGGCGCTGGTGTGGGAACCCTTTTATTTCAATTTATTACCCGCCGTTCTGTTCCTATCTTCCTCGCTTCTTCTTTCGCATTTATTGCTCCAATCATGTATGGCGTACAAACCTGGGGAATTGGCGGTACAATGGGTGGCCTTATGGCAGCGGGTGCTGTTTACGTGGCTCTTGGTGCTGTCATCAAAGCAAAAGGTGTTGCGATTATTCATAAGTTGCTTCCACCTGTTGTCGTAGGCCCAGTAATCATCGTAATCGGTCTTGGCCTGGCACCTGTTGCTGTAAATATGGCTTTAGGTAAAACTGGCGATGGTGCGGTACAGCTTATTGATGGCGACCTGGCACTATGGATTTCATGTGCATCTCTATTAACAACGATTGCTATCAGCGTATTTGCGAAAGGCTTCCTGAAGCTACTTCCTATCGTTGGCGGTATCGCTGTTGGTTATACCATGAGCCTTTTCATGGGCATTGTTGACTTTACTCCGGTCGCTCAGGCTTCATGGCTGGCAATGCCAAACTTCACCATGCCTGAGTTCAATATCAACGCTATTCTGTTCATGATTCCTGTAGCGATTGCTCCAGCCGTAGAACACGTTGGCGATATGCTGGCTATCTCTCAGGTTACCGGTAAAGACTATCTGAAAAAACCTGGACTGCACCGCACTATTACTGGTGACGGGGTAGCAACAATGGCCGCTTCTTTGGTAGGTGCTCCACCAAACACAACTTATAGTGAAGTAACAGGTGCAGTAATGCTAACTAAGGCATTTAACCCTGTCATCATGACCTGGGCTGCAGTAACCGCTATTGTTCTGGCTCTTGTGGCTAAACTAGGTGCGATTCTACAAACTATCCCTGTTCCTGTGATGGGCGGCATCATGATTCTTCTGTTCGGCTCTATTGCGACAGTGGGTCTTAACACGCTAATCAAGAACAATGTTGACCTACACAAAGCACGCAACCTTGCAATTGTAGCAGTAACACTTGTGTTTGGTATTGGCGGTATGGCTTTCGGTATTGGCGAATTCAGCCTTCAGGGTGTGAGCCTTTGCGGTATCGTTGCTATCGTTCTTAACCTTATCCTTCCTCACGACCTTGGCGAATCTCACGTAGTAGATAACGCACAAATGGAAGAAGATAACGCATAAAACATGCTTAAATAAAAAGAGGGCTTGTTCAAATGAACAAGCCCTCTTTTTTTACTCTGTAATGCCTACCCAACAACATTAATGTTTAAAATAAACAACCGTCTATACGCTACATAAAGTTAGGTATGCATTCCAACGCAGAGCATTGGAACGAGGAAATTTATCGATCGATAAATACGCAATAATTGAAATTTACTAAGTCAGTTTGCGTTAGTTCAAGGATAAGGCGCGGAGTTTACGATAGTAAATGAGCACCTTAGACGCAGAAATCACACAAACTGAAGACGTAAATTTCAATTATTTATTTGGTGCCAAAAATCTTATCACCCGCATCCCCTAGACCAGGTACGATGTAACCCTTGTCGTTCAGCCTCTCATCAATTGCTGCTGTGTATAGCTCTACATCTGGGTGTGCTTTTTCTAGCGCTTCAATACCTTCTGGAGCAGATACAAGTACAAGTACTTTAATGTGCTGACAGCCTTTCTCTTTCAATAGGTCGATTGTTGCGATCATTGAGCCACCTGTTGCCAACATTGGGTCAACAACCAGAGCAATACGCTCATCGATGTTTGATGCTAGCTTATTGAAGTATGGTACTGGCTCTAGTGTTTCTTCATCACGGTATACACCAACAACACTGATACGCGCACTTGGGATGTGCTCAAGTACACCATCCATCATACCCAGGCCTGCACGTAGAATTGGCACTACGGTTACTTTTTTACCTTTAATTTGATCCACTTCAACAGGACCATTCCAGCCAGTGATAGTTACTTTTTCTGTTTCGAAATCTGATGTCGCTTCGTAAGTCAAAAGGCTACCCACTTCTGTCGCTAACTCACGAAAACGCTTAGTACTAATGTCTCCTTCACGCATTAGACCAACTTTGTGTTTAACTAGCGGGTGCATCACTTCAACAACTTTCATTTTTCTCTCCGGCGAATTGAATTTAAACCGCGTAATTATAACCCCAAGCAATATAAAGATGCGAGTTTCGCAAACGATTAATTCGTTTGCCCGCCTGTAAATTAACCAAAACAATTTTCTTACGCAAACGTTTTCCTTTTTATTCTATCTCGGTTAGAATTGCGCCGATTTTCAAATCCAAACTTTTATGACGAGGACTTCCCGTGAGTGGTAATAACACTTCTCTTAGCTATAAAGACGCTGGCGTAGACATTGATGCAGGTAACGCTCTGGTAGACAGAATTAAAGGTGTTGTGAAGCGCACTCGCCGTCCTGAAGTAATGGGCGGCATTGGCGGCTTTGGTGCACTTTGTGAACTTCCTACTAAGTACAAAGAGCCATTACTGGTTTCTGGTACTGACGGTGTAGGTACAAAGCTTCGCCTTGCTTTGGATATGAAAAAGCACGACACAATCGGTATCGATCTGGTTGCAATGTGTGTGAACGATTTGATTGTTCAAGGTGCTGAACCACTGTTCTTCCTTGACTACTATGCAACAGGCAAACTGGATGTAGACACTGCAGCAGATGTTGTCTCTGGTATCGGTGAAGGTTGTGTACAGGCTGGATGTGCGCTTATCGGTGGTGAAACTGCTGAAATGCCGGGCATGTACGAAGGTGAAGACTACGATGTTGCTGGCTTCTGCGTAGGTGTTGTTGAGAAATCTGAAGTGATTGACGGCACCAAAGTAACTGCTGGTGATGCACTTATTGCGGTTGGTTCTAGCGGCCCGCACTCAAATGGCTACTCACTGGTTCGCAAAATCATTGAAGTATCTGGCGCAGACCTGACTGAAGAGCTTAACGGCAGAACTATCGGCGAACAGCTTCTTGAGCCTACTAAGATTTACATTAAGTCTGCACTAAAAATGATTGCAGAACATGATATTCACGCGATTTCTCACATCACTGGTGGCGGTTTCTGGGAAAACATCCCACGTGTACTACCTGAAGGCACTAAAGCTGTCGTTGATGGCAAGAGTTGGGAATGGCCAGCGATCTTCAATTGGTTACAAGAAAAAGGTAATGTAGAGACATTTGAGATGTACCGTACCTTTAACTGTGGTGTAGGTCTGGTTATCGCTCTACCTAAAGATCAAGCTGAAGCAGCGGTTGAATTACTGAAAGCTGAAGGTGAAAATGCCTGGGTTATTGGTGAAATCGCAGAAGCTAAAGATGGCGAAGAGCAGGTAGAGATTCTTTAATCTAAAGAGACCCTGTAATCTATGAAGAATATCGTTGTTCTTATCTCCGGAAATGGAAGCAATCTGCAAGCTATTATGGATGCCTGCGGAAGTTTAATTAAAAACGGAAAAGTATCAGCCGTGTTTTCCAACAAAGCTGATGCATACGGACTAGAAAGAGCAAGATTAGCAGGTATCGATGCTGTTTCTCTGGATCCGAAAAGCTACGAATCCAGAGAAGCATTCGATCTGGCCTTGCAGAGTGAAATCGACTCATACAAGCCGGATCTTGTCGTGCTTGCTGGGTACATGCGGATACTGAGCGGTGATTTTGTCAATCATTACCTTGGCCGCATGCTGAACATTCACCCTTCCCTATTACCAAAATACTCTGGCCTCAACACGCACCAAAGGGCGATTGACGCAGGTGATGAAGTACATGGTACTTCGGTACACTTTGTTACCGAGGAGTTGGATGGTGGACCTGTTGTCCTCCAGGCAGAAGTGCCTATTTATGAAGATGATGATGCGGAATCGCTAACAAACCGAGTTCAATCTCAGGAATATCGAATCTACCCACTAACCATCAATTGGTTTTTGCAGAAACGCCTTGAGATGAAAAATGGTAAAGCATATCTGGATAGTCTGGAGTTAGGGGAACAAGGTTACGCCTCTGAATGAGGCGCTGCTAATGACTCTGTAACTGAGCCTGATTGATATAGTCAATCAGGCTTTTTATTTTTCCGGGGCTAAGTTCCTTCGGTAGCTCTATTCGTGGTATGTCCGCAAAGACCATATTGTAGAGATATCGATATATGTTCTGCCACATGTGAACTCTCGAGATGCTAAGCCGCTCTGCATATCCCTGAGGCAACCAAAAGCCATATTGTTCCCAAAACGCCGATACCATGCCTGGATGAGAGTTAGAAAATTGCGCTACTGGATTTGGAGCATCCGAATCTGTTTCTGTCAGATACCCTATTCCAACATCCCACTTTCCAGACTCACTTTCAAACTCTAGCCGCTGCCACCTTTCACTCCACCAGCTAATAACTTTCTCTGACTTCTTGCTTTGATGCTGAACCCTATCTGCATTGGAGCGTTTTGTAGTATGTAAATAGTATAAGTCTGTTTTCCCTGCTTTTACTTCTTCAGAAAACGCAGTAATCGTTGCCCCCCTTAACAAACTCTCATGTTCCAGGAACATATGACTAGGCGGACGATATAAAAGACTAGTATGTAGATTTTGCATATGGGAATGGGCGGCATAAACCGGCCTGAGTAACAGAGCATCGCGCAATTTAGAATGCAGAGATGAACAGTAAGCAAGTTGATCAAATTGGCTACGATTTAATATCTTGTCATAGGTAAATTTTGCTTTTTGCAGGACATCACTTGTTTGCTCATAACCAACTTCTCTCTGTGGCATTTGATACAGGCTCTGTTTCTCCACTTCCGTTGCCAGTTTTGAGGTATCAAACAGTGCATTGTCACTGATTAATATGACGTAGCCCGTTGTCGTATCTGCTGTAATCAGAGTCCATGCATGAGCAGACTGATGCTTACGGTCTAAGTGACGATAACCTGAACGACAACTCTGCACGTAGCTTCTGGTCTCTATTGAAGTAAATTGTTGTCCGGCTTCCCAGTACCAACTCACGCAGTCCAATATCTGGCTCAACTGACTGACGAGCTGACCAAAGCGTTTATTCTCCAGGTTACAGTACTCTTGGAGTTGTTGAGGCATCACACCTTCCACCAGAGCATCCATAAGTGGTTGAAGGTTTTGCGATAATCGATTCGCATTAGGTAAGGTTGCGCTTAGTTTGCAAGTTTTGCATTTAATTCGCTGGCTGCCACCTGAGGTCTTTCCGTTTAACATCCAATACGGGCTCTGGCAATGACAGGCAGGCATTTTTAAGGCTGAAGACTTTTCCAAGTAAATCTGCTCTGAAAGAGCAAGAATAGGTGTGTTAAATAACACGGGAGGATAGGCACCGCATAAAGGGCAGTGCCATGAATCATAGCCTAGCCTGTCCGAGCGTGAATACAAGCTGAGCTCAGGCTTGCCACAGTTTGGGCAGCCATAAGATTTACAGCAGTTGTACTCAGCACGAAAAGGCATAGGCTACATATTCTTTTAGTTGCTCCGGCTTACATCGACCTGACGGCCAAGTGCCGGAATGGATACTTGATTCTGAGCTTTAAACTGATTGATTAATGTCTGGGTGATAGAGTCTCGCTGATACAGTTGCTTACCACTTTCAAATACATGGTAGCCATCACCACCACTTGCTGCGTATGAATAAGTAGCTACGCGATATTTCTCATCATCAGTCAGTGTTTTGCCATTAACTTTCACACTGATAAGACGCTCACCTTCTGGTTCACGGCTATCATATTTCGATTCAATCCCCGAGAACTGTGCCAGTCCATAAGGAAGTGTGTAACTGTATTCCAGTAACTCTTTCACTTGCTTACCCGTAAGCTCTACCACGGTAAGTTTATCTGTGAACGGGAACAGGTCCATCACATTCTCTTTAGTAACGGGACCAGGGTTCAGGTCAACACGAATACTACCAGAACTGATCATACCGATATCTGCATCCCCGGCATCTCTCATCATATCTGCGACAAGGTTCCCGATATCTGACTCTCTGTAGTAACGACGTTTAGAAGCCTTATCTAACGTTGCAATCTTAGTCGTTAGGTCAGGATGACTAGAACGCGCATCCTCGATCAACTGACTTGTCTTCTTGTCTCGGGCTAACTTGTCAGACTCAACAGGAATAAGTTTACCATCCAATAACTTAACATTATGTTTTTCAGTATCGACTGCAAACTTGGTGTAACCCAAATACTTCCCCTGACCGAAGGTCAAACCGATAACCGTCCCGGTATCAGGGTGAACGACCGGTTTCCAGAGGCCATGATCTGAGTGACCGCCAAAAATCACGTCTGCACCCTTTAGCTTACCAGCCATGGCATAGTCTTCATCAAAGCCACGCTGAACTTCTGGGTCTGCTTCTTTATCTGTTTGCATCGGCGCTGTTTTATTCTGGTGCGTCAATACAACGATCATATCCACTTCATCGCGGATTTTATCAATCCAGAACTGAGTGACTTCAATAGGATCGTCAATAGTCAGCCCATTACGATTCCCCTTCCACATTGTGTTATAGAAAGCATCGATACCCATAACGCCGATCACACCAACACGAACACCATCTCGCTCTATGATGGTATAAGGCTGAGCAAAGGGAGCATTGTTTTGCTCGAATTTAATGTTTGCGTTCAAAACTGGATATGCTGCACGAGGCATATTCTGTTTCAGCGCTTCCCAGCCATACTCAAACTCGTGGTTACCAAGAGTGATTGCGTCATACCCCATTGCGCTATAAAGGTCGAAAGAAAGCTTACCCTGAGTCTTTTTAGCCAGTGAACCTGTAAAAATATCGCCCGCATCTAAAAGAAAACTTATCTCTTCTTTCGCTCGCGTCTCTTTGATTAGCGTCGCCATATATGGAATGCCGCCTATATGTGTGATCTCCGAATTCCAAAAAGCTTCGACAGGTTCATACACACTTTCGATATCATTAGTATGAAGAAGAGTGACGTTTTTAATTTCGGCAAAAGCCGGAACAGTGCTCAGTGATGACAACAAGCCAAGTGATAGCAATGCGTATTTTGGGGAGTGTAGCTTCATGAATAACTCCAAATTGAGGTTGGGAAATATGGAGTGGACTATAAAAAAGCAAACGTTTATATCGCGTGATCTTTATCACAAAAATAGCTGTATTTTTGTTACCTCGCGCATGGAGTGTTTAAATGTGGGGATAGATAAAGAGCTGGGCATGCCAGCTCTAAATAAGATTATAACGGTTCGGTCGGGGCCTGATTTCCCGGCTTAGGTGGTGCATGAGGGACATCTACAAGTTGTTCAGAGTTACTGCCTATCAGCTCACCACACTTAAACAGATTAAACTCACCCGGTTTCATTCGAGCCCAGGTTTCATTTCCGGTAAGAGGTTGAGTCGCGACCACAGTAACAACATCATTGGGTGTTGTCTCTTCCTGGAAATTTACCGTCATATCTTCGTCTAACAAAGTCGCTTTACCAAATGGGGCTCGACGGGTAATCCAGTACAAGTGGTTGGTACAGTATGTCATGACATGTACACCGTCACTCAGCAACATGTTAAAGACACCGAGATCTTTCAGTTGATCACAGCACTCTGCGACGAATCGGAACATTTCCGACATATCTTCTGGTGGCTGCGGATATCTCCCTTCAAGCTGATTAAGTAGCCAGCAAAAAGAGACTTCACTATCCGTATCTCCAACCGGACGGAAACGTCCTGTCGATAATTTGTCGTATCCAGTTAACTGGCCGTTATGAGCAAAAGTCCAGTATCTTCCCCACAGCTCTCTGGTAAAAGGGTGGGTATTTTCCAGACTTACACCACCACGATTAGCCTGTCTGATGTGACTGACAACCGCACAACTCTTGATTGGGTAATCAGTGACTAGTTCAGCAATCTTTGAACTGTAACTTGGATTCGGATCTTTGAAGGTTCTAAAACCTTTTCCTTCATAGAAAGTAATGCCCCAACCATCTCGATGAGGGCCGGTATTGCCTCCACGTTGCATCAGCCCCGAAAAACTAAAACAGATATCGGTTGGCACATTTGCGCTCATTCCGAGCAACTCACACATCTTTTCTTCTGCTCCTGAAACTCGCTGATATTAAGCAGCCATCTCTTTTTCAATTAGCTGGATAACAATATGAATAATCTTAATATGCACTTCCTGAATACGGTCAGCGTAGCCGAAGTGAGGTACACGGATTTCGATGTCTGCACATCCAGCCATTTGACCACCATCTTTACCCGTCAGAGCGATAGTTTTCATGCCTTTCTCTTTTGCAGCATCGATAGCTTTCAAAATATTCCCAGAGTTACCAGAAGTAGAAATCCCCCAAAGAACATCGCCTTTTGCGCCAACCGCTTCTACGTAACGTGAGAATACATAATCGTAGCCAAAGTCATTACTTACGCAAGATAGGTGGCTTGGATCAGAAATAGCGATACCCGGATAGCCAGGGCGGTTTTCTCGATAACGGCCAGTTAATTCTTCCGCGAAATGCATAGCGTCACAATGAGAGCCACCATTACCACAAGAAAGCACTTTGCCACCCTGCTTAAAAGAATCAGCAATCATTTTTGCTGCGTCTTCAATTTGCTGAATATTATGATCGTCACTTAAAAATTTATTTAGCACATCAGCAGCTTCGTTAAGCTCTGCTTTGATTAAGTCCTGGTACATGAGTTATCTCTTCTATTTATAGTTAAAGCATATTCAAAAGAGTTTACCTACAAATCTCAATGAGTGTCGATAAGATTCTTAAGATTTCGGAGGAACATTTAATTGCATTTCTGGTGTTATCGCTTTGCGATAGCGCAACTTGCTCACCACAAACCAAATTATGAGCCCAAGAAGAATAACCACAAGGTTTCCGATAAGAATCATTAGCAAACTATCCGTCCGAATTTCTTCTCTATCTCTTTGAATACGTTCAATTTCAAGCTGCTTTCTTTTTTCTTCCTGAAGCTTTAGGAACTCTTCAGTTGTCTTCTCAAGATCAACCTTCGCCATTACGCTGAAACCCGATTCAGGTACATCAATGATCAGTTCCCGCTGGAATGCCCCTTCAGTGGCGTAAACAGTCCCCTTCCAGGTGTGCTTGCCGGGGGTCTGGTCGTTAGGCAATGCAAACTCGGTCATCAAGCTATCGCTTTTTACTGAGCTTTGAGTGAGGATCTGTCGACCATCGGGTGTCATCTGTTCAATATGAACAGCAAGAGAACCCGGAACTATCATGCCCTGTTCACCGGACACAATAATATTGTGTCCCTGATCTTCCTCTCTAGACTGTAAGAAGTTCACGCCAACCGGAGAGGGGTAAACGAGCACTGATTCTTCTTTTACCCGAAGGAATACGCCATTGCTTGTTGAGATTCGCGCTCTGTACTTTCCTGGCACAACCGAGATAGGCAGTTCTATAGTGAACTCCGCATCTCCTGCTACCTCATCAAGCCCCTGACCATCATCAAAAAACTGGCCAAGAGTGAATGTACCCGGTCTCTCTTCTTGAGGAAGCAACTCTTCATCTTCAACATAAGATCTGAATTCAACGTTCAGCACGACTTTGTCTAGAAACTCAGGAAGCAATAGAGGCTTGCCTTCGTGAAGGATACGAACCGTGAACTTAAGCTTTTCGTTTTGATAAAGACGCTTTGGAAATGTATCTACGTCTAAAGTGACATCCGACAATAGCGTAATGTTGTTCTGAGGTGTAACTTTACCGACGGCCTGCCATGGGCCTGGCATGGGGTCAGTCACCGAAATGATATCGACGCCCGAATCCGAGTACCATGAAACATTCTCGGGGAACTGCCAAACATAATACTTAACACCATCAGGTCTGACTAAGATGACCGAGTGAGACATCACTTCTCTATGAATCATAAAAGTGACGTGTTCGATACTCGGGTCTACCCGAAAGCGATTATCGAGAAGAGAAAATGTTGATTCTTCTGTCTCAGCAATAGAAAAAGTACTTATTAACAAACCAAGTACTAAAAACAGATTCCTCAACATATTTTCCCCTTTAGCTTACTGTCTCCAGAGACAGTTTCCGCCTTTTTCTACAATATCCAAACGCTTAGAGTGCGCATCTAATTCATCGGCAGAGGCGCGTAAAACCTTTAGCGCTTTTCTTCCACCAACCGCGCGTTTTATCGCTTCGGAACCAACATCACCATCGCCCTGAGACTGTGCATTAAACTGCAGCGATGTCTGACCACCCGTCATCAACAGATAAACATCTGCCAGAATCTCGGCATCGAGCAAAGCCCCGTGGAGAGTTCGATGCGAGTTGTCTATACCGTATCGTTCACACAAAACGTCAAGGTTGTTTCGCTTACCAGGGAAGATTTTCTTCGCCATGGCAAGGGTATCGGTAACCTTACAATAGTTGTCTGTCTTCCCAATGGAAGCGTCCAGCATTGAGAACTCATGATCCATGAAACCGGTATCGAAGGGCGCGTTATGGGCAACCAGTTCGGCTCCGTCGATAAACTCCAGAAACTCTTTGTGAATATCGGCATAAACCGGCTTGTCAGTCAGAAATTCATCGGTAATACCGTGAACTTCAATTGCATCCGGCTGTATTTCTCTGTCCGGCTTAATGTAACAGTGGAAGTGTTTACCCGTTAATTTACGATTAACTATCTCTACCGCACCAATTTCGATAATTCGGTGTCCCATATAATGTGGGCCACCTTCTCGGTTCATACCGGTTGTTTCGGTATCGAGAACGACTATACGATCGTGCTTTAAATTGTTGCTGGTATTCATATTGGTATGTGTGTAAGACTATATTGATTGTGTTTTACTAAATGATATCAAATCATGACGAAACTGGTTGAAGTTTTCACTGATGGTTCCTGTTTAGGTAACCCAGGCCCTGGTGGTTATGGCATTGTACTCCGCTATAAGCAAACTGAAAAACAAATTGCGAAGGGATTCCATCTCACGACTAATAACCGAATGGAGATGATGGCAGCTGTCGTCGCGCTTCGCACTCTAAAAGAGCCTTGCCATGTTGTCCTGACAACGGACAGTCAATATGTGCGTCAGGGAATTACTCAATGGATCCATAACTGGAAAAAACGTGGCTGGAAAACAGCCGATAAAAAACCAGTCAAAAATGCAGACCTGTGGAAAGAATTGGATGCAGAGTCCACACGACATCAAGTTGACTGGAAGTGGGTAAAAGGGCATGCAGGCCACAGAGAAAACGAAATCTGTGATGAAATAGCCCGCGCAGCCGCTGAAGCACCTACAGAAGAAGATACTGGATACGAAGCCCAGTCATAATATTACGTTTTAGGGGGCTTATGACATACGAAGCCCCTTTTCCCTACCTGAGAGCCTACACACTGCTCTCCCAGCCGATAGTTCAATCCCACCGTCGAAAGCTTTCGTTTCAGTTTCCAGTGAGGCTTGATGGGTCTTAACGGATAAGTTCTCTTTCTTGCAACAATAAAGTATAAGCTGCCAAAACAGGTAGACCACTCTCCAAGGCTGTTCTCTAACCATGTCCAGAACGGATGCTTCATTGGAAATACCGCATACTTATCACAATGAATCACTTCATAGTTCAGAAGCCCTAGCCAATCCCTTATCCGGTTAGAACTAAACATTCGCCCACTCCAGGGAAGGTTATTTTTTCGCCAGGGCATTAAACTGGCTACACCAGTAAAGCTAAATGGATTAAAACCAGTGATGACCAGATAACCATCGTCTACCATGACACGATCAACTTCTCTGAGTAGTCGGTGAGGATCATTGCAGTAATCAAGTTGATGCGCCATCAAAACAACATCAATACTTTTTTCAAGAAATGGTAAGTCGTAGGCATCCGCAACCAAATTTCGCAGAGGATTCACAACATCCAGACTAACCTGGTGTTGAATGTTGCACGTACAACTGGCAATCTCACAACTTAAACCACCGAGTTTCAGCATGTGATAACCAAACAGCTTCGGACACCACTCATCCAGCCTTGTCTGTATCGACTCCGATACCCAGGCTCCATTTTTGAGCTGCTGCCATGAGTGAGGCTGTTTAATTTTCCGTGTCGTACGAGCTGGTTTCATCGATACCTCAACAATTTGCTGGAGAGCGAAATATGTTAACCATCAAAAGCATACCTGCATTCAATGACAATTACATCTGGCTAATTCAAAATAACGAAAATGGATGTGCCGTTGTCGATCCAGGTGATGCAACACCGGTTCTGAGCTTTCTTGAAGAACAGGGTTTAACGCTGGAAGCGATTCTTGTTACTCACCATCATAATGATCACACTGGTGGTGTTGCAGCACTCCACCGAGCATTCCCACAAGTAAAGATAGTTGGTCCTGAAAATGATGCTGTTGCCAGCCTTACCAATGGTATGTCAGAAGGTGATCAGTTTTCTTTGTTCGGTGTAACATTTTCTGTGCTCGATCTGCCTGGCCATACTAGAGGGCACATCGGTTACCTGGGTGACAACAAACTGTTCTGTGGGGATGTACTGTTTTCTGCCGGTTGCGGCCGAATTTTTGAAGGAACATCAGAACAGATGTTTGATTCAATTAGCAAGATTGCAGCACTGCCAGATGAAACTGAAGTTTACTGTGCCCATGAATACACTGCATCAAATGTGGTATTTGCTTTGGCTGCTGAGCCGGATAATAAACAACTTCTCAATTACAGAGATGAAGTACAGCAACTTCGTACCCAACAGAAATCAACTATCCCGACGACACTACACAGAGAAAAGGAGATCAATCCGTTCCTAAGGGTTACCGAGCCAACTATCATTCAATCTGTCAGTAATCGAACGAATGAAAGCACGCCTAGTGCGATCTTCGCAGCATTACGAGAATGGAAAAATGAATTTTAGACCTGTCTGCTTGTCTGAAAGTACCGCTACAAGTATTATCACCAGCTATTTTTTAGAAAGGTATCAATAAATGAATAGAGTGTTTGGTTGGGCTCTTCTGCTGTTATTAGCAGGTTGTCAGACGACCCAACAAGATAGTGTCACAGCTGATGAGACTAACAAACCTTCGTCAGTTGAGGAAACTACGGCTGATAACTCAAAGCCGAATGGAGAAACACTCGTTTCATCTTCGGGTAGTGACAGTTCTGCAAATGCTTCAGAGCTACCCAAAGCCACTCCATGGAATCAGGAAGATCTCTGGAACAGAATCGGTATGCAACTGAACCTACCGGTTCCCGATCATAAGAAAGTTGAGAAATACAGAAACTGGTACATTCAACATCCTAATCACCTTAAAGCCGTCTCTCAACGAGCAGAACCTTTCCTCTACCTGATTGTTGAAGAGATTGAGAACCGTCACCTTCCTCTAGAGCTTGCGCTTCTTCCTATCGTAGAAAGTTCCTTTGACCCTTTTGCCTACTCACACGGTAGTGCTGCTGGTCTGTGGCAGTTCGTTCCTGGTACTGGTCGTATGTATGGATTGGATCAAACCTATTGGTACGACGGACGTCGTGATGTTAAAGCTGCAACCAGCGCGGCTTTAGATTACCTTGAATCTCTGAACAAACGTTTTGAGGGTAACTGGAACCATGCAATCGCTGCTTATAACAGTGGCGGAGGCCGAGTTTCAAGAGCCATCAGAAAAAATGTAAATGCCGGAAAACCTACTGATTTTTTCTCACTCGATTTACCAAAAGAGACCAGTGGATATGTTCCTAAACTGCTCGCTATTGCTGATATCGTAGCAAACCAAGAGAAGTACGCAGTTCAAATCCCTGCCATTGCAAACAAACCCGTAGTTAAGCAAGTTGACCCAGGTGAGCAATTGGATATCGCGGTTGCCGCGGCATACGCTGGTATGAAGGTCGGTGATCTTCAGAAACTAAACCCAGCTTATAACCAATGGGCAACCCCACCAGAGGGCCCTCACTACTTCCTGCTTCCCCTTGAACGTACTGAGCAGTTCACTGCAAAAGCAAAAGAGAACAAAGGTAAAGGCGTACGTGTCGTTCGTTATAAAGTGAAATCTGGTGACTCTCTGAGCGTGATTGCCCGTAAACACAACACCACCAGCGACAGTATTCGTGTAGCAAACGACCTGAAGGGGAGTTTTATACGCGCAGGACAACACCTAATGATTCCTGTATCCAGTCAGGGTGATGATGCTTACGTATTTAGCGCACAAAACCGCCTGCAAAAAACTCAGTCGGTTGCTCGTGGCAAGCATAAAGTGACTCATACGGTGGCGAAAGGCGATAGCTTATGGACGATAGCCCGTAAGCACAAAGTTTCTCACCAGTCTCTGGCGAAATGGAATGGTATGGGTCCAAGAGACACCCTGCGTATAGGGCAGAAACTTGTCATTTGGAAAGACAGCAGTGACGGAGCAATCATCCGTACTGTTCATTACAAAGTTCGTAACGGTGATACTTTGAGTGGTATCGCTAGTAAATTCCGTGTAAAAACCGCTGATATCCTTAAATGGAATAACCTGAATAAGAACAAATATATCAAACCAGGTCAGCAAATTAAGCTTTATGTCGATGTAACTAAGGTAAGTGTATGATTGTCCCTTCACGCAACCCTCTAATAATGCTGCTTGATATCTTTCGAGCACCAATGTCCGCATTTTCTGCGATTTATCAACATGGTATGTGGGGTTGGTTCGTATATCTTATCCTTGCGCTAAGTCCTTTTGCTTTCTGGGGTGCTTACTTTGATATCGTTGATTTCGAGTGGCTGAAAGCCAACCTGACACAACAGCTAGCAATAGTCGCTCCGGATCAAATTGAGTTGCTTGATAGCGATACGCTAATGGCAAGTGAAATTCTGGGAGACATTTTTAACCGTACGGTTGTGATTGCACTTCTGGCATTCTGGTTTTTACTTGCGACTAAACCTAGCCAATACTCTTTTGGTTACTGGAGATGGCTTGCAGCAAGCTCTATAGTGATGTTTCCGGCTGTTTTAGGTGATTTTGCCAGCTATGTCAGCCTTTTGGTCAACCACGGTCAAGTAATGTCATACGCAGCGGATCTGAACAGCCTGAATGGTTTATTAAAACTGCCAATGACAAGTGATTGGTCAGCGTTTGCCAGCTCTTTCCCACTTCTGCTGCCATGGTATATCGTACTTAGCTATTCTGCGATTGGAGCCTGGACAGAGTTTAATAAAAAACAGGCTCTGAAAATTGCTGCACTACCATGGATCAGTTTCTATCTGTTTTGGGGACTGTCTATCGCTCTATTCTAGAGAAAGTGCGCTTCCTTCGGTCCTGAAGCGGACCAAAATAGGGTTGTGATCAGAGGCGTCCGTAATGGGCGCCTCTGCGTTTATAAGTGTCAGGTTCTTATAAAACACATGATCCAGCGGTAGGCCTGTTATAAAGGTTTTCCTATTGTCTGGTTCCATTTTCACCTCTGACAACTGCAACTCTCTAGTTATTCTTTTAAGTGCTTCTAAGCGATTGTCACTCCATGTATTAAAATCACCAGCAAGAATGAGTGGTCCCTGATGTTGTTGAACAGCCTCTTGTAGCACTTCAAGCTGATGGGCATAGGTTTCCGTACCTATGGTGAAGTTAATCGCATGAACGTTAATCACAGCAAGTTCTTGGCCATTTTCAAGGGGGTATCGTGTATACAACGCAGATTTAGGCAGTCTTAGTAGTGGTTCTTTTTCAATATAAGCACAAGCTTTTAGGGGCAAACTGGAAGATAAACTGACCACACCCGCGCTCGTATCAAATGCATCAAATGCGCGAACCAGATTACTATCCCAGTCTCTTGATGTAATCCACTGTTTCAACTCATTATTAAGGCTCGCTTCCTGCAGCAGCAAAAGCTGAGAACCAGCTGAATATGTCGAGAGTTGGCTCATAGCCGTTTCGCGATTCTGCTTATAGATATTCCAGACCAATATGTTGATCTCGCCCCTTTTATCCAACACCTTAGCTTCAGGGTTAACATAACACTTCTTAGTTTCACTCCACCCTGTTCTATCCTGAACCAACAGCGAAGCTTGATTCGGTATATCAAATACAAAATAAAACGCAGAGATCACGACTAGGATCGAGAGGGCTGACAGAGAAAGTATTGTTGCAAGACGTTTTTTCATATTGTAAAACACTGAAACGAAAAAGCCCGGAGAGTCCGGGCTTAAAAATAATAGGCTAAAGAAAAAGCAGACTTATATTGCGTCTTCGTCTTCTTCACCGGTACGAATTCGGACAATGCGCTCGACCTCAGTAACGAAAATCTTACCGTCACCAATTTTGCCTGTTTGAGCGGTCTCGATAATAGTATCTATGCACTGATCGACAACATCCTGAGCCACAACAATTTCCAGCTTCACTTTAGGCAAGAAATCAACCATATACTCTGCACCACGGTAAAGTTCAGTATGACCTTTCTGACGGCCAAACCCTTTTACTTCAGATACTGTCATACCCGTGATACCAACCTCAGCCAGAGCTTCACGGACATCATCAAGCTTGAACGGCTTAATTATAGCTTCAATTTTTTTCATCTTAATCCCTTAAATTACAGCTTATCGCAGTATTATTGCTGAAATCAGTGAAATAGCAAACGTTCCAACCCTGCTTTTTAAACATCCTTCAAAACTAAAAGATGAAACCTAACGCAATGGCTAAGCTTCATCTAGCTTCAATAACTTTTGAAACTATTCAGTCTTTGACTTATTTCATGCTCGAATAGTAAGCAGCAACGTTTTCGATATCCTGGTCACTCAGCATTGACGCCTGAGGTTGCATGACAACAGCAAGGCCACCATTTCTCTCTTTCGCTTTATAAGCTTTCAGTGATGAAATAATGTATTTTTCATTCTGTCCTTTCAGGTTTGGGTAGCCATCAATAACTGCTACACCGTCAACCCCGTGACAAGCAGCACATATCATTGATTTTGCTTTACCTGCTTCAATATCACCTGCGGCTAACGCTGAACCACTTAGCATCAACAAACCTATCATTGCTCCAGTTTTTAAAATTTTCATTGCTTATCTTCCTTTTTGCTTCTATTTGTTTTGATCAGGAGTCTTAACTCCTTGATTCATTTTGTTCCATACTAATTCACAATCTTGACCACTAAAAGCTTTATCTGCGAATAATCCGACCACAGCAGCAACTCTGTCATCAACCATCAAAATAGGTATACGTCGTCTGAGCCAACTTGGAACACCGTACTCCTGAAATAATTTCTTCAGGCTTCTACTGTGACCTCGATCTATAGGGTGAGCAGACAGACCTTCCGGGTTAAATGTAACCCACAGTTCTTCATTTTCCCTTGGTAATCTAAGGCAGTTATCGCTATCTGAACGCTTTAATTCAAGCGAGCCTAAGCTATCGGGTAGCTCAATTTGCTCGTCAATCTTGATCTTTTTCTTCCATTGGGAAACATCTGCGTGACTTTCCACCATATAGAGTCGGTCTTTATATCGACGAATCTCTCCAGAGGTATAGTTCAGCTTAGGATTCGCATCCGCTTTTGATAGCGCTACTTCAGTCCAAATTTTCCCCAGTTGCTTTTGACTCGGCATAAGCCAGCCATTCTGAGCAAGCCATAATCTAAGCAGGTGATTTCTTGCAAGCTCGCTCTGTGCACTCAACGCAGACACGGAAATACTTTGATCTTCGGAGACCATCCCCTGAAGTTTATCTGCAAGTAACTCTTCTAGTAACAACTCTTGTTGTGCACATAAGTCAGCGCTTCTGGAAATGGCGCTCTCTATATGAGGCCAGCGCTCATTCAATAAAGGAGTGATGTTGTTACGTAAGAAATTCCTATCAAACTTATCATCCTGATTACTTTCATCTTCAACCCAGTCAAGATTACTTTTTTTCGCATAACGAACAATCTCATCTCGGGAGATTCTGAGTAACGGTCTGACTATCTTCCCCAATCCGAAAGATGTCTGCTCAGGCATTGACGAGAGACCCTTAGGACCACTACCGCGCTTGAGAGCCAACAGGAAAGTCTCTGTTTGGTCAGACAGATGCTGACCAGTTAACAGAGTATCACCGTGATTAATATGTTTACTGAGGGCCTGGTATCGCTTATCTCGTGCTTCTTGCTCAATACTGACCTGGCTCCCCAGGTTCAATCGGACCTGCTCTACAGCAAGTGGTATACCCACTTCTGCACACCACATCTCACACTTGGATACCCACTCCTCAGCGTTTGGACTCAGCCCATGATGTATATGAACCGCGCAATAACGATTATTAGGATTTTTTTGTTTGTAGGCTCCCAGAAGCTCAAGCATCACTCGCGAATCTACCCCGCCACTTAAGGCCAACACTATGGTGTTACCTTTCTGGTGGGTGGCATTAATAACTTTAGAAAAAGCAGAGAAAAGCAAAATTACCTCATTAAAAAAGCGAGTCAAAAGACTCGCTCAATTCTATATGATCACTGTGTTATTAACAGTAGCCTGTTAGCAATAACCGTAATCCATCAGACGCTGGTATCGACGTTCTAGCAGAGTTTCATTATCAAGAACTGACAGCGCTTCTAACTGCATAGTCAGAACTTCTTTCATGTTCTGAGCCATCTGGATAGGATCGCGATGCGCACCGCCTAGAGGTTCTTCCACAATCTCATCAATCAAGCCAAGTTCTTTCAAGCGCGGAGCAACAAGGCCCATTGCTTCTGCGGCCTGAGGTGCTTTGTCTGAATCACGCCATAGAATAGAAGCACAACCTTCTGGAGAAATTACTGAGTAAGTTGAGTACTGAAGCATGTTCACGAAATCACCAACACCAATAGCCAGCGCACCGCCTGAACCACCTTCACCTACAACGTTACAGATAACCGGTACACTCAGACCAGCCATTACTTTAAGGTTCTTAGCGATAGCTTCCGACTGACCGCGCTCCTCAGCACCAACACCAGGATACGCACCCGCTGTATCGATAAAGGTGATGATTGGCATTTTAAAACGTTCTGCAGTTTCCATTAGACGAAGTGCCTTGCGATAACCTTCTGGCTTAGGCATACCAAAGTTACGTATTACTTTCTCTTTCGTTTCACGTCCTTTCTGGTGGCCGATAATCATTACCGGACGACCATTTAGTCGAGCCATGCCACCAACGATAGCTTTGTCATCTGCGTATGCACGATCACCAGCCATTTCTTCAAATTCAGTAAATACGTGCTCGATGTAGTCCAGTGTATATGGACGTTGTGGATGACGAGCTAACTGAGCTACCTGCCAGGCACCCAGGTCACTAAAAATCTTTTTCTTTAGTTCAAGACTTTTGTCTTCAAGCTGGCGAATTTCTTTATCTAGATCGACAGAAGCATCGCCACCATGACGAGAAACATCTCTTAGCGCTTCGATTTTTGCTTCTAGTTCAGCGATAGGCTTTTCAAATTCTAAAAAGTTTAAGCTCATCTATGAATCCTTAGTTATTCAGTTGCTCAACCACTGCTTCGTTCACAGCAACTGGATTTTAGTTAAATTCGAGTTCTACCTGGCCTTTCCCAAGTAGCTGTTTTAAATCATCTAGCAGTGCATCATTCGGCGTTACTCGCCATTCTGCACCAAGCGCAATTCGTGCTCGTGCATCCGGACGTTGGTAATATACATTAACGGGCACTGTTCCGGCTCTGTGTGGCTCGATAATTGAACTAAAACGTTCAAAAAACTGCTCATCTATTTGCGACTGCTCTATCGAAATAGATAAACCTCTCGCAAATTTCTCTCGAGCCTCACCAATATCTAATACTTCGCGGGCCGACATTTTAAGCCCACCGTTGAAGTCATCAAAGCTGACCTGTCCAGAAATGACCAAAATTTTATCTTTTTCCAGCAATTCTGCGTATTTATCCAGCGCATCTGAGAACAACATTACTTCCATTCTGCCTGAACGGTCATCCAGAGTCATTAATCCGATGCGCGTACCTCGCTTAGTGGTCATCACTCTGGCAGCGATAACCAAACCAGCGACCGTTACGGATTGATCTCGCCTTGTTGGAGTTGCATCTTTTAATCGACAACTGGTGTACTTATTTAGTTCCTTTAGATAAGCATTAATTGGGTGCCCTGTCAGATAAAGGCCCAGAGTTTCTCGTTCACCTTCCAGCCATACCTTTTCAGGCCACTCTGGCACCTGCGCATACTTCTGCTCGACTTCATCGGGAGCTTCGGTGAGAACACCAAACATATCCGCCTGCCCAAACGCTTCGGCCTGGTGGTGCTGCCCTGCGGCTTTTACTGCATCATCCAATGATGCCATCATAGCCGCACGATGAGGTCCCAATCGATCAAGAGCACCTGCTTGTATCAGTTTTTCGATAACTCTTTTGTTAACTTTTTTCAGATCAATTCGCGCACAGAAATCAAACAAGTCCTTGAAGTAACCATCTTTATTACGCGCTTCAATGATAATTTCTATCGGGCCTTCACCAACCCCTTTAATGGCTCCGATGCCATAAACGACAGCTCCAGTCTCATCAACATTAAAACGATATAAGCCTGAGTTGATATCTGGCGGAAGTACCTTAAGTCCCATACGGATACATTCATCGACCAATCCGACTACTTTTTCGGTGTTATCCATATCCGCAGTCATTACCGCAGCCATGAACTCGGCCGGATAGTGCGTTTTTAGCCACAAGGTTTGGTAGGAAACTAACGCATAGGCAGCAGAGTGGGATTTGTTAAAGCCATAACCTGCAAACTTTTCTACCAGATCGAAGATCTTCATAGCAAGTTCGCCGTCGACACCATTCTTTATTGAGCCTTCCTCAAAAACAGCACGCTGTTTAGCCATCTCTTCAGGCTTTTTCTTACCCATTGCACGACGAAGCATATCTGCTCCACCAAGGGTATAGCCAGCCAGAATCTGTGCTATCTGCATCACCTGCTCCTGATACAGGATAATGCCGTAGGTTGGGTCTAACGTCTCTTTCAGAGATTCATGTTGCCAGGTTTCATCCGGATAAGAGATTGCCTCTCTACCGTGCTTACGGTCGATAAAGTTATCTACCATCCCCGACTGAAGAGGCCCCGGACGGAACAAAGCCACCAGCGCGATGATATCTTCAAAACAGTCAGGCTGAAGTCGTTTAATCAGCTCTTTCATACCACGTGATTCCAACTGGAATACCGCTGTAGTTTCAGAGTTTTGCAATACATTGAACGATGCAGCATCATCCAGTGGGATTGATTCTATACGAACCGGATCCAGCCCTTCTTTAGCCAATCTAGGATTAATCAACCCAAGAGCCCAGTCGATGATGGTTAAGGTCCTTAGACCAAGGAAGTCAAATTTAACCAGACCAGCCGTTTCTACATCGTTTTTATCAAACTGAGTAACTGGAAAGTTACCTTCTGCATCACAATAAATCGGTGCAAAGTCAGTAATTGTGGTCGGTGAAATAACAACACCACCAGCGTGCTTACCTGCGTTTCGGGTTACACCTTCCAGCACCCGACACATATCGATGAGCTCTTTTACTTCTTCATCAGCTTCATAGATCTCTGGTAGCTGCGGCTCTGCTTTAAATGCTTTTTCCAGAGTCATGCCTGGATCAGGCGGAACAAGCTTAGATATTCTGTCTACAAACCCATAAGGATGCCCTAGGACCCTGCCGACATCTCGGATTACCGCCTTTGCAGCCATGGTACCGAAGGTGATGATCTGAGATACCGCATCTCGGCCGTACATTTCAGCCACGTGGTCAATGACCTGATCTCGTTTATCCATGCAAAAATCGACATCGAAATCGGGCATGGAGACACGTTCAGGGTTCAGGAATCGTTCGAACAGCAGGTCATATTCCAAAGGATCCAGATCGGTAATTTTCAGAGCGTATGCAACCAAGGAACCCGCACCAGATCCTCGTCCCGGACCAACGGGCACATCGTTATCTTTGGACCACTGAATGAACTCCATTACGATAAGGAAGTAACCCGGGAATCCCATATTATTGATTACTTCAAGTTCTATCTTAAGTCGTTCATCATACTCCGGACGACGTTCCAAGCGCTCTTTCTCATCAGGGAAAAGGAACTCCAGTCGCTCTTCCAAGCCTTCTTCGGATTTCTTTATCAGGAACTCTGTCTCTTCCATCCCTTCTGTCGGGAATGCCGGAAGAAAATACTCACCAAGGCGAACGGTGACATTGCATCGCTTGGCAATTTCTACACTGTTTTCTAAAGCTTCTGGAATGTCAGAAAACAGCTCGCACATCTCTTCTTCGCTACGAAGGTATTGCTGAGGACTGTAATTTTTAGGTCTTCGAGGGTCTTCCAGGGTATAACCGTCATGGATAGCAACTCGAATTTCATGAGCATCAAACTGTTCTTCAGAAAGGAACACCACGTCATTTGTAGCAACGACTGGTAACTCAGCTTTTTCCGCTAACTCTAGCGCAAAATGCAGATAACTCTCTTCATCGGCACGACCGGTTCGGGTTAATTCAAGATAAAAGCGATCAGCAAAGTGCTCCTGATAAAAAGCCACACACTTATCAACCAAAGGCTGATTGCCCTTGAGCAAAGCCTTTCCTATTTCTCCACTTTTTCCACCCGACAAAATAATGATGCCTTCGCTATGCTTAGCTAGCCACTCTTTGTCTATGACAGGTTGATGCTGAACATGCCCTCTCAGGTAGGCTTCGGAAATAAGGAGGGTAAGATTGTTATAACCCTTGTTGTCGGCTGCGAGCACCGTCACTTTTGTCAGCTCTTCGCCAAAGTCGTCCGACTGTAGGGTAAAGTCTGCACCGATAATCGGCTTAACACCCGATCCATGAGCGGTGTTGTAGAACTTAACCAATCCGCACAGGTTGGTAAAATCAGTCAGAGCCATCGCTGGCATCCCTAGCTCAGCGACTTTTTTTACCAAAGGAGGCACTTTAGACAAGCCATCTACCATGGAAAAGTCGCTGTGAACACGCAGGTGTATAAATTTAGGATCTGACATTCGTATTAAACTCAGTTAAATATATTTACTCTAAACCCAAAGCCTTCTTAACAGGCTTAAAGCTTTTTCGATGTTCTTCAATAACACCGTGTTTCTCAATAGCCTCAAAATGGGCTTTAGTAGGGTATCCCTTGTGCTTTGCAAAGCCAAATTCAGGGTGTCTGGAATCCAGCTCGTCCATCTCCTGATCTCGAACCACTTTAGCAATAATAGACGCAGCACTGATTTGTGCGACTCTCAAGTCTCCCTTAACAACAGCTTCTCCAGCCATAGGAAGTTCAGGAATCCGATTTCCGTCGATAAGTACATAATCAGGCTGTACCTGAAGCCCTTCAACCGCTCTTTGCATCGCCAACATCGTTGCATGCAAAATATTCAGTTCATCGATTTCAGTTGGAGAACATCGACCTACAGACCAGGCCAGTGCTTTTTCTTTTATCTCCGGAAAAAGAGCCAGTCTTTTCTTCTCTGATAATTTCTTAGAGTCGGTCAGGCCTTCTATCGGGTTTTTCGGATCAAGTATCACTGCTGCGGTAACTACATCACCCACCAAAGGTCCTCTGCCAACTTCATCGACACCCGCAAAAAGCTGGAAACCTTGCGGGTACTCAAATGGTGGCAACTCCTTGGCGGGTTTATTTTTAGAAGAAGTTGTTGTTTTAGTCATCATACTTTCCGATTAACTTCAGGACGGCTTCAGCCGCTTGTTTATCCGCTCCCTTACGTAGCCAATGATGCATTTCGATAAACTTATTCATCATAGTACTGGAATCACTGTTCAGAAGACGCTCTGCTTCTGCAAACAGGTTATCAGAGTGGCACTCCTTGAGCAGATACTCTTTAACAATTTCTTTTTCCGCCAGAATATTTGGCAAGGATACGAACTGGGTTTTGACTAACCTTTTAGCGATAAATGCGGTAATAGGGTTAACGTTGTAAGCAACTACCATAGGACGCTTAATCAGCATGCATTCAAGAGCAACGGTACCAGATGCCAGCATGACAGCGTCGGATGCTTTAATCACGTCACCCGCAGTACCATTAACCAAAACAAAATTGACTTCAGGAGCGGTTGCTTTCCACGCCTCTTCAAATTGGGCGCGTCTCTTTTCGTTGACCAGTGCTACAACAAAACCGATATCTGGATATTTGGCATTAAGCTTTTGACAGGTTTCGATAAATGGTTGAGCCAGCATTTTTAGCTCAGCACCTCGGCTACCAGGCAGTACGGCTAACCACTTTTTGTCTTGTTCAAGATTAAGCTTTTCTCTTGCCTGTGACTTGTCACTCTCCAATGGAATTGCATCCGCAAGGGTGTGACCAATAAACTCACAAGGCACATCAAATTTATCGCAAAACGTTTTTTCAAAAGGCAGAAAAGCAAGAACTAAGTTTGTTGCTTCTTTTATCTTGAAGATACGCTTTTGGCGCCACGCCCAAACCGATGGGCATACATAGTGCACAGTCTTGATACCCGCCTGCTTAAGGTCTTTCTCAACCCGCAGGTTAAAATCAGGCGCATCTATACCAATAAACACATCTGGTGGATTCTCTTTGAAATGCCTGACTAATTCAACCTTCACTTTCAGTAGTCTGGGTAAGCGGCCTAGAACTTCTACGATCCCCATAACTGCCAGCTCTTCCATATCAAAAAGAGACTCACAGCCCTGAGCTATCATCTTAGGTCCGCCAATACCTGTAAACTCTGCATCTGGATAGATTGCTTTAATCTCTTTAATCAGGCCTTCACCAAGCGTATCCCCGGAGAGTTCTCCGGCAATAATGCCTATGCGTATTGGTTTTCCCATGCAGGGTCCTTGTGTCGAATAGAAATAAAAATTTGTCGTCAAAGAATACAAAAAGACCGCTACCTAAATTAGGCAGCGATCTTTTTAGAACTGAGTCATAAAAGGACTAGCGGATAATACCACGTTCGCTTCTTTCCAGCATTTCACTAAAGCGGGATACAGCCGGGCACTCTTTCGCCATCTCTTCCAATACAGGCTTCACTTCTTCTAGAGTATTTCCTGAACGATAGATCTCTTTATAAGCGCGGCGCAAGATCCGAAGCTCAGGCTTTTCAAAGCCATTACGCTGCAAACCAACAAGGTTAAGTCCAAACGGTTTAGCATGGTTACCTTGCGCCAGAACATACGGCAAGACGTCCTGTACTACAGCCGAGCAACCACCAATGTAAGCATACGCGCCCACTTCACAGAATGGGTGAATAGCAGACAATGCCATGATACCAGCGTAGTCACCTACCGTAACGTGTCCACCCAGAATCGCGTTGTTACCAATGTGTGTACCATTGCCAACAATACAATCGTGAGCAACATGGGCGTTAACACATAACAGGTTGTCATCTCCGACAACCGTCTGGTGTTTATCCTGTGTAGTACCGCGATGAATCTGCACACTCTCACGAATGACATTTCGATCACCGATAATTACACGAGTATCTTCACCACCGTATTTCTTGTCCTGATTCTCTTCACCAATAATAGCGAATGGGAAAATGCGGTTTTCTTTACCTATTACCGTGTTGCCTTTGATTACTACATGAGACATCACTTCGGTGTCATCACCGATTTGTACACCGTTGGTAATATAAGTAAACGGACCAACTGTTACGTTAGCGCCAATAACAGCACCTTCTTCTACCACCGCAGCAGGGTGGATTTGAGCTGTTTCATGAATCATATTACATCTCTCGACGAGCACATTTTAGCTCAGCAGTACATACTACCTCGCCATCTACTTTAGCAACGCCATTAAACAAAGCGATGCCGCGACGCTCTTTAACAAGTTCAACTTCCAGAACCAACTGGTCACCCGGAACTACTGGTTTACGGAACTTAGCGTTATCCACACCAGCAAACAGGTATAGCTCATTTTCTGCTGGAGCACCAAAACTTGAAAAGCCTAGTAGACCCGTAGCCTGTGCCATCGCTTCTAGAATCATTACACCAGGGAATATTGGAAGTCGCGGAAAGTGGCCAGTAAACTGAGGTTCGTTAACCGAAATGTTTTTAAGAGCGATTAGGTATTTACCCTCTTCATAATCTGTCACTCGGTCAATCAGCAAAAATGGATAGCGATGTGGAAGCAATTCCTTGATTTTAGTGATATCCATTGTTTTGTTTTCAGTAGTCAAAGCCATATTCCTATAAATTCTTCAATTCAATTGTTGGGGATTATAGTCGAAAAAGGCCCGCAATTTGCAGACCTTTGATAAAAAAATACATGTAGGCAGGGATTTTATCTGCACAAGTGCCTTAAGATTCGAATTTTTTCTCGACTTCTTTAAGCCTTTTATTCATTTCATCAATGCGATGAACTCTTGTCGCAGTTTTTCGCCACTCTTTGTTTGGCTGCAATGGAATACCTGAGGAGTACATGCCTTTTTCAGGGATGCTTCTCATCACCATACCCATACCAGTGATAGTAACACCATCAGCAATTTCAATATGACCATTGATTACACATGCGCCACCAATAATGCAGTACTTGCCTATCGTCGTACTACCCGCAACTACTGTACCACCGGCCATCGCTGTACCATATCCGATGTGTACGTTGTGAGCAATCTGAAGCTGGTTATCAAGAATCACGTTATCTTCAATAACGGTATCATCTAAAGCACCACGGTCGATAGTAGTACAAGCGCCAATTTCGACTCGGTTACCAATGCGAACCGTCCCAACTTGAGGTATTTTAACCCACTCGCCTTTTTCATTCGCGTAGCCAAAACCATCAGCACCAATCACAGTATTAGACTGAACAAGACACGCACTGCCTATCTCGACGTCGTGATAAACCGAAACATTAGCCCAAAGCTTGGTATCAGCACCAATTTTCGCTTTTTTGCCGATGAAACAGCCAGCACCGACTGAAACATTGTCACCAAGTACCACTCCCGCTTCGATTGTAGCGTTCGCACCTACAGATACGTTTTTTCCAAATACGACATCATCTGCAATGACAGCTGATTCAGCGATTCCGCTTGCTGGTTCAGGTGTTGTATCCAATCTTTGTGCTACTTTAGCGTAGGCCACGTATGGATCATCAACAACGAGAACATTAGTCTGACAAAGCTCAGCTTCGGTTTCTTTAACCATAATTGCAGAAGCCTTACATTCACCTAAGTGCTTCTTGTACTTGGTGTTCGATAGGAAGGTGATATCACCATCACCCGCTTTGTCCATTGGAGAAACTTGTGAAATAAGTACTGAGTCATCACCCAGTACTTTTCCGCCTGTAATTGTCGCCAGTTCAGCGAGAGTGACTTTACTCATAGTGCCTACTTAAGTTCCGCTAGTACTTTTTCTGTCAGGTTAAGCTCTGGTTTTGCATATTGTAGAGACTGAGCGTCCATCACCATGTCAAAACCTTCTTTCTCAGCGACTTCTTTAACAGCAGCCTGAATCAGCTTAAGCATCTCACCCTGTGCACGGAACTCCAACGCCTTAACTTTCTTGTTGTAGTCGTTCTGCTTTACTTTGCCTTCTACTTTAAGCTGTTCAATTTCGATACGCAGCTTCTGCACACCATCATCACCCAACAACGCGCCATCACGTTCAATTTTTTGTTGCTTGGTCTGAATAGAGGCACCGAGTTTATCCAGCTCTGCACGCTCATCTTTCAGCTCATCCTGAAGCTTTGAGATAATCGCTTCTTTTTGCGGCATTTTCTGAAGGATGTAACCAGTACCGATATAACCTATCTTCTGCGCAGCTTCAGCCGCATTTGCAAAAAAAGATGAAGTTAGTACTACCAGGCTAAGCCCAGCCGCTTTAATTACTTTATTCAAAATAGTTTCCTTTTAGAACGTTCTGCCGATAGTAAAGGTGAAGAACTCTTCATCATCACCTTCATATTTCTTAATTGGTTTAGCAACAGAGAATACCAATGGTCCCATTGGAGACATCCATTGCAGCGCTGCACCATAAGATGAGCGGTAGTTTGACGGGTCTGAGTAGTCGTAATAGTACTTGTTACCATAGGCAACATTGTCGTCAGATAAGTAGTCAAACTCAGTATCCCAAACACTCGCCATATCATAGAAAACACTGGTTCGAATCTGGTTTCTCGCTTCATCTGAAGCAAATGGTGTAGGAACGATAAGCTCAACACTTGCCAAAGCGATTGCGTTACCACCGACAGAGTCGTCAGTAACTACGTAGTTCGGGTTGTTTCCCTTACCTTCGTTGTAAACAGCTTTAGGACCAGCAGTGTTTGAACTGAAACCACGCAGAGTAGTGAAGCCACCCGCAAAGTAGTTTTCATAGAATGGGAACAGGTTATCGTTGCCATCCGTTTGACCGTAGCCGTTACCATAACCTAGGCGTCCTCTTAACAACACAGTAAATTCATGTTTCTTTGTTAGAGGGATATATTGTCTGACATCATACTGGGTTTTGAAGTATGGAACGTCAGAGCCAGGTGTGGTCATTGTATAAAATGCTTTCTGGTAGTTACCCGCTGTTGGGAAATAACCACGGTTTAGGTTATTTCGGGTCCAGCTTAGTGTTACATCAAAATCGTTAACTTCTAAATCACCACTGTCATTCACATTAGAAGCCTGCGCTTGAAGGAACTTTTCAATCTGCACGTAGGAGTCTAGGTTGGAAATCTTGTTGTGTGTGTAACCAAAACCAATTTCGAAATAGTTCAGTTCATCAAATGGGAAACCCCAGGTTAACTTCGCACCATAACTTTGGTTGGTATAGTCAACAATACCCGCTTCGGATGCTTCAAACTCGTTGTAGAAAACCTTACCGCCTAAACTAACACCATCAAGGTTCCAGTATGGGTCGCGATATTCTAAACTCACGTTTTTCTGATAATCATTCATCATGGCACTGATACCAACACGATCACCCGAACCACCGAAGTTATCCTGTTGAAGACCAACCTGGAAGCTCATACCAGATTCTGTACCGTAACCTACACCGAAGTTAATACTACCCGAGTTCGCTTCATTAACCTTGTATACAAGATCGACTTGATCATCAGTACCCGGAACGCGAACCGTTTGCACATCCACCTTATCGAAGAAACCTAAACGGTTAAGACGTGTCTTACCAGTTTCAATGGATTTCGAGTTCAGCCAGCTGCCTTCCATTTGACGCATTTCGCGACGAAGAACTTCATCCTTCGTTACGGTATTACCTGTGAATCGAATATCTCGTACGTAGATACGGTTACCCGCTTCAACGTGGATGTTCAGTACCACTTCCTGTTTTTCATCATCAAACTCAGGCACTGTAGTTACTTGAGGGTAAGCATATCCAGCCTCACCCAGTTCACGTTTAACATTCTCTTCCAGACTAGTAACGAGTGAACCGTTGTAAATATCACCATCGTTAAACGGAACCATCTCTTCAAAGACCGCTTTCTTCCCTATCAGCTCGCCTTTAAAATCAACACCTTTGACTGTGTATGGTTTGCCTTCGTCGAGATCCAGAGTGATATATACACCCTTTTTATCCGGCGATATTGCTACCTGTGTCGAATCAACCTTAAATTTCAGATAACCCTGATTTAGATAAAATGATTTTAGAGCTTCAATATCCGCAGCTAAAACCTGCTTCTGATATTTGTTGTCAGCTAAGAAGTTCCACCAGGCAATATCTACATTTAGGTTAAAACGAGACAGAAGTTCATCATCTTCAAAAACTTCATTCCCGATGAAGTTAATTTGCTGAATCTTGGCTGAGACACCTTCAGTAAACACAAACTTCAGATCGGAACGGTTACGAGGAAGAGGGGTAACGACAGCTTTAACAGAGGCGTTATATTTACCTACGCTGTAGTAAAAGTCTTCCAGGCCTTTTTCGATTTGGCTCAAGGTTGTTCGATCCAACGCTTCACCAACACGAATACCAGAAGCATCTAGATTCTGCTGAAGTTGTTCTTCTTTAATCGCACTGTTGCCAGAAAAAGAGATACTTGCAATGGTCGGGCGCTCTAGCACCTGTACAACAAGAACACCATCATCTCTGAGCACTTTCACATCTTCATAGTTGCCTGATGCATATAGCGCATTGATGATATCCGACACACCTTTAGAGTCTAATGTGTCACCTATTCGGACAGGCATCTTCAACAGCGCGGCACCGAGTGCAACACGCTGTAAGCCTTCTACTCTGATATCCTGAACAACAAACTCTTCGGCACTTTGCACCGTTGTGCTAACCGCTATAAGAGACGTGAGCAGTATTCGCTTAATAGCCATACTTATTGTGATTATTCCTTACTACATTACCTTGATATCAAACTGTGATATTACAGGCGCATAAAGTCGTTAAAAATTGCAACTGCCATTAGAGAAAATATGATAGCTCCTCCAATTCGGAACCCTACTTCCTGAACCTTCTCAGGCACTGGCCTGCGAATAATGGCCTCTATTGCATAAAACAGCAAATGACCACCGTCTAAAATAGGCAACGGCATCAAATTAATAATTCCTAGATTGACACTAATCAAAGCCAAAAAGCCCAGGAAGTAGACTAGACCATAGTCTGCTGTCGCTCCTGCGCCCTTAGCGATGGAAATTGGCCCACTAAGATTTTCAATTCCAACATGGCCGACGATAAGTTTTTTCAACATGGTAAATGTCAGCTCTATTACCTGACCTGTTTTCTCAACAGCTTTACCAATCGCCTCTACTACGCCATATTTTATTTCAATTTTATATTCTTCAGGCCATTCACCGATTTTAGGTGCAACGCCTGCAAATCCTATTGTACGGTCTCCTGAAACTACTTTGGCTTCCGGAACCATAATAAGTTCCATTCTCTCACCTAAGCGGTCAATAATTACCCGAATTTCTTTATTCGGTGAGCTCTGAATCGTCTCAACCACCTGACGCCATTCGTTGAGCTTTTCACCATTAAACTCAACTAATGTGTCACCAGCGGCTATACCCGCCTTATCCGCTGCGCCACCTTCTGTAACCTGGCTGATCGTATTAAAGACTTCCGGACGGTATGGTTGAAAGCCCAACGTACTCATCACAGATTCAGTTTCAGGATCAAATTTCCAGTCACGAGTATCGAGTATTCTTTGCTCTTCGATTCCAACGCCACCAGCAGGTGTCACCGTCAATGTAATCTGCTCATCGCCAATATGACCAACCAGGCCCATATTGACTGATTCCCAATCTCGGGTTCGATTGCCAGATACGGACGTAATCTGCATTCCTGGTTGTATATCTGCCTGGGCTACAATTGAATTTGGTGTCACTTCACCAATAACAGGTTTAACTGCGGGCACACCAATAAGAAAAATTAGCCAGTAAGCAAAGATAGCGAACAAGAAGTTAAAAACAGGGCCTGCAGCGACAACTGCAGTGCGTTGCCAAAGAGGCTTTCTGTCAAAAGCGAACGGTTTATCTTCCTCTGATAGATCGTCGATACGCCCGTCAAGCATCTTAACGAACCCACCAAGAGGTATCATAGAGATAGTATATTCAGTTCCATCTTTGCCGATTTTACGCCAAATTGAGCGACCAAAACCGATGGAGAAATTCTCAACTCTTACACCACATTTTCTGGCAACCCAAAAATGTCCAAACTCGTGGACTGCCACAAGGATACCCAGTGCAACTATAAAGCTGACTGCATTCCACAAAAATCCTGTCATGATAACCGTGCTCTAACGACTTCTTCCGCTGTAAGTCTTGCCATTCTATCCACCTCAACCAAGCTTTCCAAGCAATCTTCGTTCAGTTGATGTATACCTGAGCATGCTTTCTCAAGCACCATTTCATTGACAACAGCGATATCGGTAAAGTTCAGACCTTTATTTAAAAAGGCGTCTACCGCGACTTCATTAGCCGCGTTTATAGATGTCGTTGCGTGCTGCCCTTGATAGCAAGCCTCTATTGCTAGCTTGAGGCATGGGTATCTCTGATAATCTGGTTGAATGAAAGTCAGCTCACCCACTTTGGTAAAGTCCAGATGACTCACACCCGCTGAAATACGCTCAGGGTAAGACATCGTTAGTGCAATAGGGGTACACATATCTGGCTCACCCATTTGAGCCAAAACAGAACCATCTTTGTACTGAACCATAGAGTGGATAACCGATTGGGGATGAATGATTACTTCAAGTTGCTCTTTACTGCAGTTGAACAGCCACTTGGCCTCGATATACTCTAAACCTTTGTTCATCATGGTCGCTGAATCAACCGAGATTTTCGGCCCCATAGACCAATTTGGGTGAGCAATCGCCTGCTCCGGTGTAACTGAAGTCAGTTCTTTTACATCGGTGTATCGGAAAGGGCCACCAGAACCTGTGAGAAGTATCTTATCGATACCGTTGGCAGCCAGTTCACAGTGTCCAAGGTTAGTTTGTACAGATTCAGGCAGGCACTGGAAAATAGCATTGTGCTCACTATCAACAGGTAGCAACTCTGCACCATACTTCTCAACAGCATCGATAAAAAGCTTTCCAGACATGACCAAAGCTTCTTTGTTTGCAAGCAAGACGCGCTTTCCAGCTTTCACCGCCGCCATTGTTGGAACTAGACCTGCGGCACCTACAATTGCCGCCATCACAGAATCCACTTCTTCCAGAGAAGCCAACTCGCACATTCCATCGATACCAGAAACGACCTCAGTATTAACGTTCAGCTTCTTCAGCTCAGCCCGTAACTCATTGGCCGCTTTTTTATCAAACATCGCTGCGTACTTAGGGCGCCATGTAAGACAAAGTTCAACCATTTTTCTTACATTGCTTCCTGCTGCTAAAGCAGTAACCTCAAACTGTTCCGGATTTTCTGAAATCACTTTAAGGGTACTGGTTCCTATAGAGCCAGTCGCACCTAGTATCGTCAATCTATGCATCTAAAATTCTAGTTTCTGCCAATGAGTGGATAAGTAGAGTACTCAAGCAAGCCTAAGAAAACTTCATGGCCTGTTTAAAGTGTGAAATAAAGCAGCGTAAAGACAGGGAATGCCGCTGTTAAGCTATCTATTCGGTCAAGCATCCCCCCATGGCCTGGGATAATGTTGCTACTATCTTTAATCCCTGAGACTCGTTTGAACATGCTCTCGACCAGATCACCCAGCACTGATATTACAACTGTAATCGCCATTGTAATCATCATAGCACCTGTACCAGAGAAAGAGAGTTCAAAGAAATGATTTGCACCCCAGCCAACCAGGAATGCAGTAATAATGCCGCCAATTAAGCCTTCAATGGTTTTATTAGGGCTCACTTTTGGCGCCATTTTGTGCTTACCAAAGCTCTTACCCGCAAAATAGGCACCACTATCAGCAGCCCAAACAATCAGGCAGACAAACATAACCAGTTTGGCACCGTAGTACGGGTTTGCGTGGACATCCTGCGCTCTTAAAAGTACAACACTCCAGAAAAAAGGAATGAGTGTCAGCATGCCAAAGATCTGGCGCGACATTTTCGAGCCTTCCCAGGTTATCGTAGAACGAGGGTACGTAATAGTTAACGCACTGGCGAGGATCCACCAGATAGAGGCAAGGACCAGCATAAACAGGTGCTCTGTGGTCACTATGTTCATGCTCATCACATCAGAAGGAATAACAATATAGCTAGCAGCAAATGCTAGTAGAGTTGGGATCATTGCCAGGTAGCGAGACTTGCTGCCTATAAACTGCCCCCACTCCCAAAAACCAATAATAGTAACTGCCGCCAAAGCTAGAATAAAAAAGGGAAGCGACAGTTCAAAAATGGCTAGTACCGCTAAAGGAGCTAGAATTAATGCGGTAATGATTCTTTGTTTCAAGTGATTTACCTTAGTTTGTTATCAGCGCTTTAATCTGCTCACCAGTACAGCCAAAACGTCTTTCTCGATTAATAAACCATGATACAGCCTCAGACAGGCTATTCTCATCAAAATCTGGCCAGTACTCGGGCATAAAATAAATTTCCGCATAGGCCAGTTGCCAAAGCATAAAGTTACTAATACGACATTCGCCACTGGTACGAATCAAAAGATCCACTTCAGGTAAATCTGACATAGTCAGGTTGTCACCAATTAGTCCTTCTGAGATATCATCCAGATCAATCTCGTTCTGTTTCACCTTGCGAGCAATATTTTTTGTTGCTTCGGTGATGTCCCATTTACCACCATAGTTGGCAGCAACATTAACAACCATGCCAGTATTGGCAGCAGTAAGTGTTTCCACTTCTGCAATTTTTTTCTGTAAACGCTCACTAAATCCGCGCTTATCTCCAATAACTCTCAATTGAAGGTTATTTTTATGCAGGCTTTTAGCTTCCTTGGATAACGCATTAATGAAGAGATCCATTAGTAAATTGACTTCTTCAACCGGACGTTTCCAGTTTTCACTACTAAATGCAAACAGAGTGATTGCTTTGATACCCAGTTTAGCCGCGCTAGATATGGTTTTTCTAACCGCCTTAGCACCTGCACGATGTCCAAACACTCGAGGCTTCCCTTTAGATTTAGCCCAACGGCCATTTCCATCCATAATGATGGCGATATGTTTAGGGAACTGCTCAGATGTTACTTGTGTTTCAGACATATAGGTATTCGGTGAGTTTAATAAGTTGAGGATAATAACACGAAAAAAACGCTGCACAGTAAGTACAGCATTTTTCTGTGATTAAGGATAATCGAGCCGAGTTAAACTTCCATCAACTCTTTTTCTTTTGCTGCTAAAGTTTCGTCAACTTTTTTGATTGCAGCATCCGTGATTTTTTGAATCTCGTCTTGTGCTTTACGATCTTCATCTTCTGAAATTTCTTTCTCTTTCAGAAGCCCTTTAAGATCGCTGTTCGCATCACGACGAATGTTACGAATTGCTACACGACCACCTTCAGCTTCACCACGTACGATCTTAACTAGATCTTTACGACGTTCTTCTGTTAGTGGTGGTAGAGGAACACGAATCACTGTACCTGCTGACATTGGGTTCAAACCAAGGTCAGACATCATGATTGCTTTTTCTACCTTTTGAGTAAGTTCTTTGTCAAACACAGTGATAGCTAAAGTACGCGCGTCTTCTGCAACAACGTTAGCAACCTGATTAAGAGGAGTCGCTGCACCGTAGTACTCAACTGAGATACCAGATAACAAGCTTGGGTGCGCACGGCCAGTACGAACTTTAGTCAGGTTGTTTTTTAGCGCTTCTACGCTTTTTTCCATGCGCTCTTCAGCGTCTAGTTTGATTTCATCAATCACGTTTTCACCTTAATTTTAATTTTCGGCAAGCCCGTTATTCAGCACTTTCGCTAATCAAAGTACCTTCGGTCTCACCCATCACCACGCGACGTAATGCGCCTGGCTTATTCATATTGAATACGCGGATAGGCATTTTGTGGTCTCGAGCCAGTGTAAATGCCGCTAGATCCATTACTTTCAGTTCTTTTTCAAGAACAGCACTATAAGATAGCTTATCATACAGCTCTGCATCCGGGTTTGCTACCGGATCAGCCGTAAATACACCATCAACTTTAGTGGCTTTGAGCACTACGTCAGCTTCAATCTCAATTCCGCGCAAACATGCAGCAGAATCAGTAGTAAAGAATGGGTTACCTGTGCCCGCAGAGAAAATCACAACACGGCCCTGACGAAGCTGAGAAATAGCGTCAGCCCAGTTGTAATCGTCACATACACCGTTTAGTGGAATTGCAGACATAACACGAGCATTGACATAAGCACGGTGCAGAGCATCACGCATTGCAAGACCGTTCATCACGGTTGCAAGCATACCCATATGGTCGCCTACTACGCGGTTCATACCAGCTTCAGCCAGACCAGCGCCACGAAACAAGTTACCACCACCAATAACAAGACCTACCTGAACTCCCAGTTCTACCAGTTCTTTTACTTCCTGAGCCATACGGTCAAGAACCGTAGGGTCGATACCAAAGCCCTCTTCTCCCTGAAGAGCCTCACCACTTAGTTTTAGCAGAATACGTTGATACGCAGGTTTTGGGTTTGTTGTCATGGAGTATACCTTCCAAACGTTGTCGATTAACATTGATGGATTAAAGCTAGCAGCCTAACTTCAATTCATCACTACTAATCACTGTTTGCGAGCAATTAATCACTAACTGATAATTACTAACTAATAATTGTGTAACCTAATTAAATATTTTTCAAAAAAAACCGCAGCTTCATCAGCTACGGTTTTTTGTAAGCGATAACTCTAAGGATTAACCTTTCTGAGCCGCTGCCACTTCTTCTGCGAAGCTCATTTCTTCTTTCTTCTCAATACCTTCACCTACTTCTAGGCGAACGAAAGTAGTAACAGAAGCGCCACGCTCTTTAAGAATTTCACCAACAGATTTCTTAGGTTCCATTACGAAAGCCTGACCAGTCAGAGAGATTTCGCCAGTGAATTTCTTCATACGGCCGATAACCATCTTCTCTGCGATTTCAGCTGGCTTGCCTTCGTTCATAGCAATCTCAACCTGAACAGCTTTCTCTTTTTCTACTACGTCAGCTGGTACGTCTTCTGGGTTAACGTACTCTGGACGAGAAGCAGCAACGTGCATTGCAACGTGCTTAAGAGTTTCTGCATCGCCTTCACCAGCAACAACAACACCGATTTTCTCACCGTGACGGTAAGAAGCAATAGCAGCACCTTCAACGTACTGTACGCGACGGATGTTGATGTTTTCACCGATCTTAGCAACAAGAGCAACACGCTCTTCTTCGAATTTAGCTACTAGCTCTTCAACAGAAGCTTTAGAAGCTAGAGCGTCAGCAGCAACTTTTTCAGCAAATGCAGTAAAGTTACCGTCTTTAGCAACGAAGTCAGTCTGGCAGTTTACTTCAAGAAGTACAGCAACGCCGTCAGCTTCTTTGATGATGATTGCACCTTCAGCAGCTACGTTACCTGCTTTCTTAGCAGCTTTAGCAGCACCTGATTTACGCATGTTTTCAATTGCTAGTTCGATGTCGCCGTCAGTTTCAACAAGCGCTTTTTTACATTCCATCATGCCTGCGCCAGTGCGGTCGCGCAGTTCTTTTACTAGAGCAGCAGTAACAGCCATTCTCTATTCCTCAGTTGGTTCTGGATAAGATAAAAATCAGGGGCCTTAGTTTTGGCCCCTGATGCTAACTATAACTCAGTTTATGTTTAAACCACGTTTCAGGAAATGGATTTCCCTCTCTTAGCTTCACATAAACGAAGTGAGACGTCAGAGTCCGCTTTACTGATTACTCAGCAGCTTCTTCTACGAAACCGTCTTCTTCAGCAACAGCAGCTACGTCTTGGTTACGACCTTCAGTAACAGACTGAGCAGCAGCGTTTAGGTAAAGCTGTACTGCACGGATTGCATCGTCGTTACCAGGGATGATGTAATCAATACCATCTGGGTCAGAGTTAGTATCAACTACAGCGTATACTGGGATACCAAGATTGTTCGCTTCTTTTACTGCGATGTGCTCGTGGTCAGCGTCGATTACGAATAGAGCGTCAGGTAGACCGCCCATATCTTTGATACCACCAAGAGATTTCTCTAGCTTCTCCATTTCGCGAGTACGCATTAGAGCTTCTTTCTTAGTTAGCTTGTCGAAAGTACCGTCTTGAGACTGAGCTTCAAGATCTTTCAGACGCTTGATTGACTGACGAACAGTTTTGTAGTTTGTTAGCATACCGCCTAACCAGCGGTTGTTAACGTAGTACTGGCCGCTAGCGATAGCAGCTTCTTTAACAGCTTCAGATGCAGCGCGTTTTGTACCTACGAAAAGAACTTTACCTTTTTTCTCGCCAACTTTGCCTAGCTCAGCTAGTGCTTCGTTGAACATTGGAACAGTTTTTTCTAGGTTGATGATATGAACCTTGTTACGAGCACCAAAGATGAATGGCTTCATTTTTGGGTTCCAGTAACGAGTCTGGTGACCGAAGTGTACACCAGCTTTTAGCATATCGCGCATTGATACAGTTGCCATTTTAAAATCCTCTATGGGGTTAGGCCTCCACGTCTCCCATGAATCCGACCTCTATTTAAAGAAGCACCCCGGAACATGTGTCGAAACGTGTGTGATTTAAAGATATAAGTTTAATTGAAGTAATCCTTGCCTCGCCAACTTCAGTCAGTTGAAGAAAACAGTTCTTACTTCGGCGCGCTTTATATCACAAATAGAGGACAAATTGCTAGCAAAAACCCTCTTTCTCATCGAATTTTTACCTAGTGTCTTTTTATCAACACTGAACTAGCCGCTAAATGATAACGGAATTCAATTGCGCTTAGTTAAGTCACTGGTAGAATAGGCAGCCATTGCAGATACTCTTTATTAAGAGAAGTGTTAGAAAACATAGAGATTACAGATGACCATTACCATTAAAAATGAACAAGAAATAGAGAAAATGCGCGTTGCCGGAAAGCTGGCGGCTGAAGTTCTCGAGATGATTGGGCCTTACGTGAAACCAGGAGTTACAACGGAAGAGCTGGATCAGATTTGTCACAAGTTCATCAATGATAATGGTGCTTACCCTGCTCCTCTAGACTACCACGGCTTTCCAAAGTCTATCTGCACATCAGTAAACCATATCGTATGCCACGGTATTCCTGCTGAAAAAGATGAAGTGGGTTCTGTAGGTAAACTTAAGCCTGCGGTACTTAAAGATGGTGATATCGTAAATATTGATATCACTGTGATTATACCAAATGACCCGGACGCACCTTTAGATACACGTCCGGAAGGTTATCACGGTGACACTTCAAAAATGTTCCTTGTGGGTAATGTTTCTCCTGCAGATCGCCGCCTATGCATGGTAGCGCAAGAGTCTCTATATGTAGGTATGAAAAAAGTTAAGCCTGGTGTGACCGTTGGTGACATCGGCACTGCGATTCAGAAGTACATCAAAGGGGTAACTCCGAGGTTCTCAATCGTTAAAGATTTTTGTGGACATGGCATTGGTGCAGACTTCCATGAAGAGCCGCAAGTTGTTCACTATAAGAACAACGATCGTCGAGTATTAAAACCTGGCATGATTTTCACCATTGAGCCTATGATCAACGCAGGTAAGTTTGGCTGTAGTGTGGATAGCGAAGACGACTGGACTGTTTACACAGGTGACGGCAAAAATTCTGCTCAGTGGGAACATACTATTCTGGTAACTGATACAGGCTGTGAAGTTCTTACCTTGCGTGAAGAAGAGTCAATTCCTCGCTTGATGAAGAACTAACATCAATCTTCCAATACGGCTTCAGTTCTTAAGATCCCTGCTTTTTAGCAGGGATTTTTTATAGTTCCAAATTACCAAAACTATTGGTAGATTGGGTGAATTGTAAGGAAATCTAGCGCACGGAATGCACTCAATGTCGTACACAAGTCCATTAAAATTTACTGATTCTCAAATAAACCCGGCAGAGATAAAACAGCAATTAGACTCTCTTGCCGAAAGTCAGAAACAAGACTTCTCCAACCACCTCCCTGTCAATGACCTTGTTTTCTCTCGTTCCAACTATATGGACGAGCTACTTCAAAGGTTATGGCGCTACTTTGACTTTGAACAGTTTGAAGGGCTTAGCCTTTTAGCGGTCGGTGGCTATGGCAGAGGTGAGTTACACCCGCTCTCAGATATCGATATTCTTATTCTTTCCGCACGTAGTATCCCGGACGAAGTGGGTCAGAAAGTTAGTGACTTTATTACTTTGCTATGGGATATAAAGCTTGAAGTTGGCCATGCGGTAAGAAGCATTGACGAATGTGTCAGTATAGGGAAAGAAGATCTGACTGTCGCGACAAACTTGCAAGAAACAAGATTGCTTTCCGGTTGTGAAGATACCTTTTACAAACTGAAAAATAAGGTGCTATCCGAGTCTTTTTGGCCCAGCGAACGATTCTTTGAAGCAAAGATTGCGGAGCAAAGAGCGCGGCACGCTAGGTTTAATGACACCACCTACAACCTTGAACCCGATATTAAGTCCACACCCGGTGGCTTAAGGGATATACATACCCTAAGTTGGATTGCACGTCGTCATTTTGGAGCGACTTCCTTACTAGAGATGAGCAAATTTGGTTTCCTTACTGAAGGAGAATATCGGGAGCTACAGGAGTGCCAGGACTTCTTATGGCGGGTGCGATTTGCACTACATCTGGAACTAAAACGATACGATAATCGACTCACTTTTGCCCATCAGGCAAATGTTGCTGAGCTTATTGGTTTTACCGGAGAAGCTAACGTACCTGTGGAAATGATGATGAAGGAGTTCTACAGAACACTTCGCCGAGTTGCCGAACTAAATAAAATGCTCATTAAGCTATTTAGCACCGCAATACTTGATCAGGGTGAGGAGCTGGAAGCTGAAATAATCAATGAAGACTTCCAGCGTCGCGGCCCCCATATTGAGGCGCGAAAGCCAGCGTTATTTCAGGCAAGACCAGAGACCATACTGGATATGTTCCTGCATATCGCAAACGATTCGAGCATCGAAGGTGTCGCTCCATCAACCATGAGGCAGCTTCGAACCGCTAGGAGAAGACTAAACCGCTTCTTACATACCATCCCAGAAGCCAGAGAGAAGTTTCTGGATCTCTGTCGACACCCAAATGCCTTACATAAGGCTTTCAGTTTAATGCACAAACTGGGCGTTCTGGCTGCATACTTACCTCAATGGAGCCAAATCGTTGGTCAAATGCAGTTTGACCTCTTCCACGTCTATACCGTCGATGAACACAGCATGAGGCTTCTAAAGAACATCCACGCCTTTAGCTTTGCAGAAAATCATAATAGGCACCCTATCTGCTGCGAGGTTTATCCTAAAATGCAGAAAAAGGAGTTGTTGATTATCGCGGCTATCTTCCACGACATTGGAAAGGGACGCGGTGGTGACCACTCTGAAATTGGGGCAGTCGAAGCGTACGATTTCTGTCTGGAGCTCGGATTGTCAAAGCCAGAAGCCAAGCTCGTTTCATGGCTGGTACAAAACCACCTGTTGATGTCGGTAACCGCTCAAAGAAGAGATATTTACGACCCAGAGGTTATCGCTGAGTTTGCAAAGAAAGTTCGTGATGAAGAGTATCTCGATTATCTCGTCTGTTTAACCGTTTCCGATATTTGTGCAACTAACCCCGAACTATGGAACAGCTGGAAGCGAACATTGCTTACAGAGCTCTATCATTCAACTCAACGAGCACTAAGACGCGGACTAGAAAACCCGGTAGACGTAAGAGATCGTATCAGACATAACCAGCAGCTTGCTTCTGCTCTGCTGAGAAAACAAGGTTTTACTGCACGAGACATCGAGCTTTTATGGCAACGTTTTAAAGCAGATTATTTCCTGAGACACACACACAAGCAGATTGCCTGGCATGGTACCCATATACTAAATATGGAGGATACCACTCAGACATTGGTTCTAATGAGTAAGAAAGCTACCCGTGGTGGTACCGAAGTATTTGTCTACTCGAAAGACCAGCCAGCCCTTTTTGCAATGGTTGTTGCAGAGCTAGACAGACGCCACTTTAATATCCATGACGCACAAATCATGACAAGCAAAGATGGCTATGTTTTAGATACTTTCATGGTATTGGATCATACCGGTCAGCCAATAGAAGAAGAACGTCATGAACTTATTATTAAAGGTATCGTAAAAGTTCTTTCTGACAGCAAACTAGACAAGATTCGTGTTCGCCGGACGCCAAGGAACCTGGTCCACTTCAACGTAAAAACTCAAGTTGATTTTATTCCTACTAAAGCTAAAAAACGTACGCTCATGGAGTTCGTGGCACTAGATACACCAGGGCTTCTGGCCACAGTCGGCTCAACTTTTGCTGACCTGAATATCAACCTGCTCGCGGCGAAGATATCTACCTTTGGTGAAAGAGCAGAAGACTTATTCATTCTCACCTCTTCTGATGGTGAGCAACTATCCGCAGAGGTGCAAGCGAAGCTACATAAACAACTAGTGAAAAATGTGGCAGATCTAACCCCAAACTAGAGGATTAAACTTTATACAAAAGTAAATGGCGATCTGGTGCACAATCCTTGTTGTTGCGTGGTATATCAGCTATATACCTCTCCAATGTGTTGCTAGTATGTATTCATACACGTACTCGTTTTTTTAACACAATAAGGTCAAGAGGTAGCTTATGTATCCCAACCTCACTGGATTAGGTATTCACGATCCTACTCAGATCGAACGATACTCACTTCGTCAAGAAGCTCACAAGGATGTGTTAAAAATTTACTTTCATAAGCAGAAAGGGGAACTGTTTGCGAAAAGCGTAAAGTTTAAATACCCACGTCAGGTGAAAAGTGTATTAGTGGATAGCGGTACGCACCAGTACAAAGAGGTTACCGAAATTAATCGTAATCTGACTTTGATTGTTGATGAGCTAAATCTGATTACCAACCCCGAAGTTGTATCAGAAAAAGATTTAAAGAAGAAAATTCTCATTGATCTTCAACACCTTGAAAAAGTTGTATCAAGCAAAATCAAAGAAATTGAATCTGACTTAGCGCGTTTAGATTAATCAGAAAAATTCAAAATGGTTAAGCCCCTGATTTGATATCAGGGGCTTTTTGTTTTTATCCGCACTCACTACAACATACGGTTCTCATTTCTGAACCAAAGCCAATGAAGATTTGATTGTTAAACTTAAACAAGCTGAAGATAACTATATAGAGCTTGTTTTATGCGTTATTTCGTCCTAATCATTACCTTGGTTATTAGTTGTACTCAGTATGCTTCTGCACAACCTGAACTCAACATTGTTCGCGGAAATAAGACTTATCCACCATTCGAAATATATAACCCTGGACAACCTTTAACCGGTTTCCATATCGAGCTGGTCACTGCTGTGGCAGAAAAACTGGGGGTTAAAGTCTCCTTTGACAGTGTCCCCTGGCGAAGAGCCGTGTATATGATTAGCACCGGGCAGGCAGATGCCATTACTTACTTTGGTAAAACTGCAGAACGAGAACACTTCGCGATTTTTGAACCCGGAAACCGAATCAGTTATTCCGCTAACGCTTTTTTTGTCCGAAAAGACGAATCGGAAAGCATTAAATATGATGGTAACTTTAACCAACTAAACGGCTATACCATAGGTAAAGTTCTTGGATACAGCTACGGTTCTAAGTTTGACAGCTACCCATGGATATCTGTCAGCGATACTGCTAAAGATGAAAACCGCTTACTGGATATGTTATTGGCCAATCATATTGACATTGGTATTGGCAATAAAGACAGAGTCGCCTACTTTGCCTCTCTGTCAGGTATCCGACAAAAAATTGAGTTCTTAACCCCGACATCAGATCCTATAGCCCAATATATCGCCTTTTCTAAAGCCAGCCCGAACCATAAGTGGGCTAAACCTTTCGCTGAGGCAATGCTGGAATTTACTCAAAGTAAAGAGTACGAGCGACTACTTGATAAGTATCAAATTGAGCCTCAAACAAGTACAGATTAACCATTTCTAAAAAAATACCCTCTAAAACATATATTTGCCCTTCACGACTCAACACAACCCAGCCTAACCCAACAAACACTAGCATTCGTGTAACATAATGCTAATATATTTAACATCTTGCGATAATTTAAATTCAAGGAATTCTAATAGTGATATTTATTCGCAATCGATGGCTATGGTTGTTTTTAAGTGCGCTCCCATTTTTTTCATTAGCAAAAGACACCACCTTCACGCTGGGTGGAGAGTTCGATATCAAACGCTATAAAAAAGTGAGTAAGATCCCTCCATTAGCACGTGGTGACTATGACGATATTCCTACGCAATTCTCACTCAAACGTTATGCTCCCTCAGTGGGTAACCAAGGAAGCTCAGGAAGTTGTGTTGGCTGGTCTACCGGCTATGCTGCCAGAAGTATCTTGTACAACAAGTGGGCCGATAAATCTCAACCTAAGCAAGCAAAAAAAGGGGCATTTTCTCCTGCCTGGGTGTTCAATCAGGTAAAGCTGTCTGACAACTGTGAAGGTGGAAGCTACATATCTGACGCCCTCAAATTATTAGCCGATAAGGGAGCGTTGCAGGACACTGCCTTTCCCTACTCTGAAAACTCATGCTATCGCATACCAACTCAAAGTGAGTTCTCCAAAGCAAATGATTTTAAAATTGAGCATTTCCGAAGGTTGTCCTCTTCTTATTCCTCGTCTTCTATTGCAGTAAACACCCGCAAAGCACTCGCCAGAGGAAACCCTGTCGTTATAGGAATGGCGGTTGGTGATACATTTATGAGGCACCGAGGAAGAAGTAATGTTTCTTTCTCTCAAGATGATTATCAGAGTTTTGAGTTCCACGGTATGGATGATTTCGGTGGTCACGCAATGACAGTTGTTGGTTATGACGACAACTACAAAGGCGGTTCATTCGAAATCATCAATAGTTGGGGAACAGACTGGGGAAACAAAGGCTATTTCTGGTTAAGTTATGAGGATTATCAGACGTTTGTGTTCGAAGCTTACGAGTTGATCGGACCAAAACCTTATGTTGAACCACCACCCGTTCCTAAGCCTAATTTTTTCCTGGAAGCGAACTTTATTCACTTTGATGGTTCCCCTCTTTTATTGAGTCATAAAAATGAAAGGTTCCATATAAAACAACCTCTTGGTTCAGGAGAGCGAATCAGGGCTCAACTAAAACTTGAACAAGATAGCTATGTTTATGTCATAGGAGCGGATAAATCAACCAGTGATCATGCTGTACTTTTCCCTCACAAAGAGATTTCGTCCCCCTATATTGGCAAAGGAGAAACACTGCTTCTTCCGGGTCCAACCGAAGCCTACTTCTCTCAACTGAACCGAACTGAAGGGGAAGATTACTTCATCATTCTGACGAGCACACAGCAGATAAGCATTGATGAAGTCGCGAGAAAAATGAGTACGCTCGCGATAGGTACACCAATCCAAAAAAGGCTTTCAGCAGCTTTAGGTGACACCATAGTAATACCTTCTCTAAATAAACAACTGGCGCGGGGCTATCTTAAAAACAACCAGGTGATGGCAACCGTTGTTTCACTGGATCACACAGCCCCTCGCCCGATGAAATCAGAAAATAATTCACCACAAATTGTGTTTACTTACCCCGAACCAGAAGCTCCGGCAACAACACATAGTCCAGCGCTTATCCTAACGACTGAAAACACAATCAGTATTGTTGGAGCAGCACAGGACCAGAGCCTCATAAAAGAAGTCTCTTCGGAGCAGGCTCTGCAAACTCGCTTTTCTTCGCGTGGAGCATTCAAACTGAAATTTGACCTAAGTGAGCTAGAGATTGGAAAAACTCAGACACTTACGGTAAAGGCTGTTGATGAGCACGGAAACGCTAAAACAGCCCAGTTAAATATAAGAAAACAAGCTGAACAACCTGAGGTCAGTCAATGAAATTAATTAAATACTTATTGAGCGCATTTCTACTATTGTGCGTAGTGCCAGTTGGCTTTGCCATGGACATTCAAAATGCTGGCCCTAAGCAACTGTATCAATGGGCTACCTCTCCAAACAATCAGAACCTTAAGTATTACTTGCGTTCTGTTTTGGCAGAGCGATTTCCTCAAACACCAGAAGGGCAATTTGCCAGAGCCTGGTTAGAGGACCAAAAAGGAAACTCTAAAAAGTCCCAACAACTGTATTTGAAAGCTATATCAGGTTCAGATGAACTTCACATAGCTTTTTATAATTTGTCTACCAGTACAGAAAATAGTGACAAGAAAATTTCTCTTTTGGAAAAAGCCTATAAAGCGACGATTCGCAACAACCACATCGATGCTGACTACTTTTTACGCGAGTATTATGCTGCAAGAGCAAAAGCTTCCGGATCAGACATTCTGAGTATGTTTGGCACTACGCTTCGCAATGGCGACGATGTTGAACAATCTCTCTACCACTTTTTAAAAGCAGCAGAATTTCGCAATAACGGTCAGTTCAAGCAGGCGATGGAATCTGCTTACGAAGCTGTACAGCAGTACCCTTCTCCCGACAGTATTTATAGGCTGTATGACTACATCTTAAGGTATCAGAAACACAGTGGAGCCTCCCGTTCTGAACTTTTTTCTGCATTAGAGGAAGCCGTCGTGACCATTGCAAGAATGGGCGCACCTGCCTCTATCAATGAGTATGCTTTTAGTCGGCTGGCTGCGGTCATTAACAGTGAGTTCAAGGTTCAGGGGAATAGCACCGAAGCCATTTTGTACCAGCAAGCCTATCTGCAGAGACAATCTCCCGCAATGGCAATACAGTGGGGGCTTGCATTGGGCTCTCTTGGTGTTGGTAACTACGAAGGCGGACAGGAAGTATTGGAAGATCTGATGAAAGAACTTCCCGATTTTGCTGACGGGTGGGATGCTCTGGCGTATTACTACTATGAACGAATGTTTGATCGGGATAAGTTTGTTCACGCTTCCGAGATGTCTATCAAAACCAGTAAAGGTACAAAAGAACTGCTTCGCTTCATGCCAAACGTTGCCAGCAGGTACTCTTCGTTAGCCATGCAAGATGCCGCGTTAAAAATACTTGAAGATAACTACCAACAATTAAAGCAAGGTGAAGGCAGTGATTACACTAGCTATTATTATGCACTGGTAGAAACAGCTCTTACTGCATTACAGTTTGATAAGGCTGAATATTATTATCAGGAGGCGATCAAAAAAGTTCCTTATAGCAACTATTGGGAAAAATACCGCACCTTCATTGACAGTGCCCGTAACGCAGAGCAACAAACGGACACTTTCTATAAAAACAATCCATTTTTAAGCAATTGGGAAAAACAGTTTGGTAAGAGCATTCAGCTCTCAATCAATTTTGCCGTTAACTCTGCTGCAATCCCATCGTCTGCCCACAAATCGTTAGATAAGGCTGCCAGGGCTCTCAAACAACCAGGGGGTGATAACTACCTGTTCGAAGTTGAAGGGCATACTGATAGCAGCGGCTCTGACCAGATCAACATCCCGCTTTCGCAAAAACGCGCTGAATCCGTTGTCGCATATTTAGAAAAGAAACACGGGATCTCACCCAACAGAATGATCACGAAAGGGTTTGGTTCTGCTTTACCTATTGCCTCTAACTGGACCGAAAAAGGTAAAAAGCGTAACCGACGAGTAGAAATCAAGCCAATGGGGAACATTCAACAGCCACAATTTGCGGTTGCAGGAAACCTAAAAAGTGACGGTGCGACATTCAGTAAAGATGGTCGTTATATGGCTTCAGGCTATGCACCAATCAGGTTATGGGATCTCGAAAAGGGCATTACTATAAAGGAACTTCATTTTGGTGGAGAAAATAGAGAGTTCTCTCCTGACGGCCGTTACTTAGCCGTTATTTCCGATGTAACGCTTAAGGATGGTATCAAAATAGCCGCTCTCTATGTTGTTGATACCAAGACCGGAATAATGAAGGCCCCACTTTCACTATTTGGCATGGGAACCAACTTCCGTTACCTATCCTGGAGCCCGGATAGCGATAAAATTGCTTTTACTACCGGGAATGGTTATGTCGGTATTTTTGATGTTTCGAAGAATAAGTTCACACGTGCAAGCAGAATTTCTAAAATCGCGGTCAGCGGCCCTGTAGCATGGGTTGCCGCTACAAACCAGATCGCTGTTGCACAATCCAACTCCAATAAACACCTGAGACTGTTTGATGCGGACACACTCGCACTAGAGAATACTCTGGAAGGTGTCGACTGGGCTCACTCCATCGCTTATGTTGCTGAGCAGAATAAACTCGTTGTTGCAAACAACAACCGCACCTACTCAGTTTACGATGTGCAAAACCCTGAAGCCTTTCAAACCTTCTCAACCTCTATGCCGATCCCAAGAAGAATGGTACCTATCACAGGCAGTAACTACTTACTCATTGATGATAAGTTTTCCGATACTTCTGTAGGACTTTTCAACTTCGTGGATGGCACAGAGGGAGTGCTCGCTGAATATGAAGATGATCCTCGTATAGGTATGAGCCCTGATGGCCGATATGCAATAGTTGCTTCGGGAGAGAAGCTCTTCAAATATGACTTGCATGTTGAAACATTCAGAACCCCTGTTGCTGAGTTCGAATCAGCCACACCAACAGCCATAGATCTCAAAATAAACAAGAAGCACAACTTCTTAATATCGGAAGATACTAATGGTACGGCCATATGGCACATTCAGGAAGGTCGTAAGATTCACACAATAGACAAGGTGAACCACCTAAGTTGGTACCAGTCGCGTTCCAATGAGTCGAGTTACTTCTCACTGACTAAAGAGGGTGACTTTCTTCAGTTTGATCTCAATGACTTCAAGCTAAAGCAAAAAACTCTGAATCTGGGCTTTGAGCCAACGAAGATTACATACAACAACAAACACCTGGTTATTGCAGGCGTTGACCCTGACAGTGATGGCAAAGGTGGAAATGGTTACATTGCGTTATACGACATCAAGTCTTTGCGTAAAATTCAGCAAACCCGTTTTGATCTAAATACAGCCCCACTTTCTTACGGATTGTGGTCAGGTGGATTCTCTGATCTTGCCCTGTCAGACGATGGTTCTAAGTTAATGGCACTAACCTGGTGGAATGATGGCGGTAGAGGTACAACACGCTCTAAAGCGGTTTACGTATGGGACACGAACAACCTGAGCTCTTCACCTAAATCACCACGCACCAGCAGTACGCCTCTGTACTTAGTTGAGTTTAAAAAAGGAGATTCCAATACCGCAGTTGTTGAAGGGCTCACCTCTAAGATGGAGATGAACTTATCCACATCGAAAATCTCCAACTATCAGAATATTTTTGACAAAATTCCTGAGACGGATAGTGAACCTAAAATCTCGCGCGATGACAGAAGCTTAGTGTATGGCACAAAGACACGCTATCTGGAAAATCAGGCATTGTCTGTTATCAGTGAAGAGGAGCTCAACCTTGCCGTGGTTTATACCAGAGCTAATGCAATGGAGTTTTACCAACTCGACACGTTAGAGAAAAAGCTAACCATTCAGAATCGCAGAGATGGTGAGTGGGTTGCATTCACACCAGCAGGATATTACAACGCCTCTCTTAATGGTCTCACCGGTGTTTACTGGTCATTTGGCGACTACCTACTTCCGTTTGAAAACCTTAAAGAGAAGTACGTAAGCCCGCAGAGAGTTAAGCGGGCACTTCAGGATATTATCAACAAGCGAGATTCTGATGATCAGCCAATAATAGACAATGACATCATTGTAGATATGCCATACGAAGTCGCTTTAGTCGGTAAAGATAAGATTAATACTGAGGCAGAAAGTTATACCATCGAGTTAAAGGTAACAAAGACGGACAACTCTAAGCCAGATCCGGACTTCTTCTTTACTATTAATAATCGTAAAACTCGTGGCTTCGAAGCGGATCCTTTTGTTGACGACGATGAGAGCATCACAGTAACCCGTAAAGTCCCACTGGGTATTGGCGAGAATATCGTCACCGCCAACCTCGTGTACAAAGGTGTTGTCACTTACAAAAAGGATATCGTAATCACAAGACAGGAGACGCAAAGCAACGAAGGTGAAGGTACGTTGTGGTTCTTTGGTGTTGGGGTATCACAATATGAAAACCCATTGCAAAATCTTGACTTTGCTCACCGAGACGCACAGGAGCTCGCCAAAGCTCTTAAGCAGCAGCAAGGCAAGTTATTTGCGAAGGTAAATACCAAGGTACTTACAGATCAGACAGCTACTGCTCGCGATATTAAGATAGAGATGAATGAGTTTTTGTCAGATGCAGGCAGAGATGATCTGGTCGTCATATTTATCGCTGGGCATGGTGTTCAGGATGGCAACCAGAATTTATACTTCATGGCGCACGATAGTGAACTGAGCAAGCCATATACTGGTATGCCAATTGATGAGTTTAAAGCATTTCTTGATCGCAGACCTGTAAACCAGAAGGCGCTCTTCTTGTTGGACATCTGTCACTCAGGAAGCAGTATCGATAAAGGGCGAATCACTTCTGAAGATGCGATCAAAGCGTTATCGGATGGAACCGCGACCACCGTGTTTAGTTCCTCGAAAGGTGCACAACAATCCTTCGAAGATGAGTCGTTTGGTGGTGGGCATGGTGCATTCACATATAGTCTTCTCGAAGCACTCAAGAAAGGTGACGAGCAAATGGGTGATGGTGATGGCTACACCAGTCTGATGGAGATGATCTTCTTCACTATTCGTGAAGTTCCTCGTCTGACTAACCGCGCTCAAACTCCGGCTATTCCGGTACTAATCAATAATGATGACTACCCTCTGGCAAAAACGCCTTAATCACTAGATAAGGAACCAGGGCGATTCGCCCTGATTCCTTATAATATCTAGGAAGACATAACCACTATGGTCTATCCCACTCAAACTCATCAAATAACCGGGTCCAAATCTCATCAAACTCAGCCTTAATAATTAGCTCTTTTCCAGTAAACGGGTGAGTGAGTCTCAGCTCTGATGCATGTAACAAAAGTCTGCGCGCATCATAGTGTTCGCGGAACAATCGGTTATGTTTGCCATCACCATGGGTAGTATCACCAATAATCGGATGACTAAGGTGGTGCATATGACGCCTTAACTGGTGCTTGCGACCGGTTTTTGGTTGCATCTCTATCAGGCTATAACGACTGGTAGGAAAACGTCCTGTGGAGTGAGGAACTTCTACTTTAGCAAGTGGTGTGTAAACGGTGACGGCCTCTTTTGCCTCTTTGTCTTTATCAGCAAACTTATCCGCTATTTTATCCAGCTCTTCTTTAAGAGGGTAATCCAGGGTATCCCCCTCCTCTATCCAGCCACGAACGACTGCATGATAGGTTTTCTGCATCTCATGATTGGCGAACATCGGCATCACTTTAGATGCGACTTCACTGGAAAGAGCAAAAAACAATACACCAGATGTAGGTCTGTCCAGACGGTGAAGTGGAAATACATGCTGACCAATCTGGTCTCTCAGAGTCTGCATAACAAACTGAGTTTCATGCTTGTCCAGCCAGGAACGATGAACCAACATGCCTGCTGGTTTATTCACCGCAACAAGATATTCGTCCTGATAAACGATTTCTAACACTATTGGCAAACCTCATCTATCAAAGTCAGCAATTTGATAAGACCATCCTTATCGTTATCACCTTTCCATGATTCTTCGAAGTAAGGAGTAATAGCAAAGCCACAAGGCATCGGTTGCTCGTGTTCAATAAGGTCAAGCATCTTGGGAATAAAGATCCACTGAAGCCATTGCTCTGGACGAAGTGTGTCAACACCAAATGGTTCTCTGCTACTGAGTGCTTTGTCTGACGGACGAGTATCCTGCCAAAGATTCAGTTCACGCATTAGAGACTCAAGATCAATAAAATGCTGTTTTAGGCGAACGATATTAGTCATTTGTTACCATAGATAGGAGTGTTACCTTGAAATTCCGGCTAAGAGTACCATTTATATCAATATCATTAAAATAATAGCCAATGAGCCCAAGTAATGGAAAACAGCAATACTCTTAGCCAACTACTGAACAACAGCGGATGCGAATACAAAATCTATGATCTCGGTCGCCGAATTCAATCTATCGATAATGATCTATTCTCGAAGATTGAGCTAGGACAACAGCCGTATCCATACCCGCTGCAACGTCAGGCTCTGCTCGCTATGGCTTATTGGAACGAAAAAAAACAACCCTGGATTTGGTTCCTGAAGTTTCCACTAGATGAACGTGGCCTTCTAAAGCAATCTGATGTTGGTAACTTCATTAAATATGTTGTTGAGGCGATGGGAACTCGCCTGACCAAAACCATGGATGAAGAGACAGAACAGAAACTGGCAAACAACCCATACACGTTTAAACCAAAAGAAGACAAGTTAGCTGTATTTCACAGCATGATAAGAACCCACCTTGCTATGCCCACCAGTCAGTATTACGAACATGCGCAACATTACTTTACAGGGGCTTTGGGTTGGGAGAACTGGCAAACAGTCGGTCTGCAAGGCTTAACCGACATCTGCACTCGTCTGGGTAAAGAACAAAATGGTGTTCAGGTTAGAAAAGCGATTGGACACCTTCCAAATGAGCCACTATACGGTTTACTTGGCGCTTTGGAGCACGTGGATTTACCGGACAAACTTAGCCAAAAAATCGCTGAAATGGCCATGAACATCTGCGCAGATAAAACACCCGATCTGTTTCTTCTTTCCGCATTAGTCAGGGCGATGGCAGGCGGTAAGAAAGAAGCTTTGATGAAAGTTGTCGACAATATCCTTTCAAGCCCGATGCTCAGCCATCAGGAAGTATTGATTGCAATTGCAGGACGTTCTTGGCAAGCGTTAGAAGATGCACAACTGGCAGAACGTTTTCTAGTCAGATTGGCACAAACTGGCAACCAAAATTTATTCAACCAACTGTTCGCTGATTTGGTTATGATTCCTTCTCTACGGATGGTACTGCTACCTCTGCTGCATGGGGCACCTTCAGAGGAACTGGCACAAGCATTAATTAACTTACAAAATACAACTAAAGCAGGAGCTGGCAAACAATGATAGGAGATCTTCTGGCAATATTAGGACTGAGCTTTGCCTGTTTTCTTTTTTGGCAACAGAGAAGACAATCCGAGCTCGCCAAGCAAGCTATTGCCAGACGATGCAATAAACTTGAACTTCAGTTGGTCAGCGTAGCACTTGGTTCGCATAAGCTAAGAACAGCAGACAAAAAGTGGCGCTGGCATACGGTTTATCAGTTCGAGTTCTCAGCTCTGGGAGATGATCTATATCAGGGAAGATTGATTATGCAGGGCTTCCAACCCGTACACTTCCAAATCCCACCACACCGAATGAGTAACGAAGAACATACTCTTCATTAAATGAACATGAGCTGATTATTTACTGGTTAAAAAAGAAAAGCCCCGATACTTGCGTATCGGGGCAATAGTCTTACTCGCAGCAATCCGGCTACAAAGTGTGCTCCATGCATCATCCATAATAGTGCTGATTCATTCAGCTTATTCCTGCGTCGCCTTCCTAGGCGGTGTCCTGAGTCGTCCTAACCTGCTAACCGTCCTGTTAGCTCACATCACTTGTTCCCTGAGCGGTGTCCCTTACATCATCCTGATGTTGTCCTAGCCTTATCCTTTAAGGTGTCCATCGCGATTCCTTGCAGTTAACTATCCTGTTAACTATTGCATCCTGCAATGTCCTTGTGCTCCGTGCGATTATCACCCTGATAATCCAACCTTCATCCTGAAGATAACCAAGTCCGTGGTTATTCTTAAATCCTGTGTCTACGTCCTGTCGACAAGGAAAAGATTACGCTATCCAGAATTCAGAACAACAGAAATAGTGGTTTTTTTCTTATTAACAACGTGCACAAATAACAACCAAAATCAATAAATACAAACACTTAAGACCCTAAAGGTTTGTTTATCTTAGTCATATATAGCTTTATCTCACATGCTTTGTGAGAGATCTCTTACAAGTATGATATTAATTCTCTATTCATATCTCTTCATAGTTTGTAACAATTAATAATCCAGATCACACTTTCCTACCCCTTAAGGGGTATTGGCAATAATCTCAAATAAGACGTCACTGACGATATGGTGTAATATTTCCCGAAATGAACCCATTAACCAGACAGAGTAAGAGATGGAAACTCAAAATGTATCTTCCGAGATAGAAAAAGTCCTTGAGGAACTCGCTACTCAGGGCAAGCAACCATCGGTTGCTCTTGTAAAAGCTCGCCTTTCCATACCCGTCCCTATGCCAGCCATTATTGCAGCGATAAAAAGCTGGAAAAAAAGCAACCGGGTACCAAAAATTGAAGTTGCGGCGACAGTGGAGAAAACTGCGGAACAACGTATAGAAGAACTTGAAGATCAGGTACGCCAGTTATTCGCACGCATAGAAAAACTTGAGGAAAAGCAATGAAAATATGGGTTGATGCAGACGCCTGCCCTAAAGTCGTAAGAGAAACACTGTTTAGAGCCGCTGAAAGAACGGGAGTAGATTGTACCTTTGTTGCGAATCATCGCATCCCGGTACCTGTACGGACAAACATTCACACTCTGCAAGTAGAAGCTGGATTTGATATCGCTGATAACGAAATCGTAAGGCGCGCAGAATCAGGTGACCTAATTATCACTTCAGATATCCCCCTTGCCGATGAAGTCATTACCAAAGGAGCAGTTGCACTTAGCCCAAGAGGTGAGTTGTACACTCGCGAAACCATCAAGGCCAGACTGAACATTCGTGACTTTATGGATACGATGAGAGCAAGCGGCATCCAGACTGGTGGTCCCGCTGCATTGTCCCAAACCGAAAGGCGAGAATTTGCCAATCATCTGGACAGAATCCTCGCCAAAAGAAAGTAAGACCGTTACTTCAGATGATCCCAGGAGATATTTGAAACAATCCGGCAATCATCGCATTTAAAATAAAAAATATCGTGAAGTGGCTCTTCAAGCAGCCACTCACCACCGCATTTAGGGCACTTTCTGTTTCGCTCAGCCTGAAGGCTCTCACCGCCAACTCGATACTGGTAATAATACGTCGGAATCTTGGTCATATATTCAATCCGTCCTCGTATATCCCACCCTCTTCGGAATAAGTCACTCTCGACTGAGGTGATCTCTTTTAAAGCTGCATGTTCAGCCTTACAACCACCCGCCATTTGCAACTCATCACAGGCTTGCCATTCCGTTTGCCATTTGATCACGGACTTATGGTCGCCATTCAATGTTGGTCCATTTCGATACAGTGGAATGGGCAACAGAGTTTCACCGCTCCTCAATGGAGAGCAGGTATGCACATAGGTGGTGTAAAGCACCTGCCAGCCAGGTCTCTCTTCTTCAGCAGCTTGCTCAGAGTTTAGATCCCTACCCAGCAAACGAGCCTTTGGCGAGAGGAGAGAGGCTTCAGATAACTGATTGATGCAATAATTCACGTAATCAGAGTGATTATCAGGATGTAGGCTTTCTGCTTCCGGGCAAACTACCCGAACCGTAAAAGTACCTTCTCCCATAGTGATAGGAAACTCTCTGCCTAATACCTGCCCATTGTATCTGAGCGCTTCCATCAGGCCGTTTATAGCCCTGTCCACCGCAGAAACGGTTGTATTATCAAAGCAATCAAACTGCAACTCTAAAACGTACATTCTGATTCCCTATACTTGTGGTTCAAGTTTGTCTAAAAACTCTTCCAGATTTTCAGCCAGGACATCTCTCTTTTTGGTTCCTAACCTTTCGAAGATAACATTACCCGTAAGATTACAGATAGAGACTACATCCAGATCAGCATCGGTTGCGCCAATAAAGACTGTTGGCTTCAGCTTAAGACGCTTTTGAGTCACTAAATGGCCAATAATATTCTCCTGCAGGCGAACAAAATCTTCATCACTCCAAACCTGTAACAAAGTTAAAGCGTTGCCATTCCAGCTAGCCTCCATATCTGCAGAGTACTGGCTTCCATAAAACTTTTTAATGTCTTCATGCAATGCCAGTTCGATACCATTTTCCAGATTCTCAAAGCTTGCTTCGCTGTCTCTTCTGGTGGGTTGCCAATACACCGCATCATCCTGCGTTTCCACTATACAAGGTGAAGCAATGCCAACTAGCTCTTCACTTTTAGGCAGTGTTCCAAACTTCTCTTCCCAGCTTTTCGTATAACGGGTTGAAAACGAGTACAATTTATCTTCAATCGATTGAGACATATTTCTTCCTAATGACAGCGAATGCGTGTTTCAGTAAAATCATTCACTGGTAATAAACTGAGTTCTAAAGTAACTATGAGCAAATATTCTAACGCAAAAGAGCTTGCGGGTCTGACCCTTGGTCAAAAAACCGAGTACCGAAATCAATATGACGCTACTCTTCTGCAACCAGTTCCAAGAAGCCTAAACAGAGGAGACCTGAACCTTTCAGAGAAACTCCCGTTCAAAGGTTGTGATATCTGGACACTGTATGAACTCTCGTGGTTAAACACCAAAGGTTTACCTCAGGTTGCTGTTGGGGAAGTCTTTATTCCTGTCACCAGCGAAAACTTAATCGAGTCCAAATCGTTTAAACTCTACTTAAATAGCTTCAACCAAACTAAGTTTGAAAGCTGGGAAGAAGTACAAAAGACCTTGGCAAAGGACCTTAGCCAATGCGCCGGAGAAGATGTAACCGTCGATGTCTACCCGGTTTCTCGATACACCAATCACCCTATCGTTGAACTCGAAGGCGATTGCATTGATGAGCAAGATATAGAGATCACTGACTACGAGTTTAATGCAGATCTACTAGAAAACTCTGCTGGCAGTGAAAAGGTGACCGAAACAATTCACAGCAACCTTCTGAAGTCTAACTGTCTTATTACCAATCAGCCCGACTGGGGAAGTGTAGAAATCAAATACACGGGCAACAAAATAGATAGGGAAGCGCTTCTTCGTTATTTAGTCTCATTCCGTGAACACAATGAATTCCATGAGCAATGCGTAGAACGTATCTTTGTTGACATCACCCGTTACTGTCAACCTGAATCACTGTCAGTACTCGCCAGATACACCCGAAGAGGTGGGTTGGATATCAATCCGTATCGCTCATCTTTATCAGAGCAACCAGAACAAAATTACAGACTAGCCCGTCAATAACAAGGTTTACTATGTGGTATCAAAACCTTTTAAAGTTACTGGTTATTCTTGCGACTGTTTTCAGCTTCACGGTAAAAGCTGAAAACAGTTCGCGCATTCTCGAAGAAGCTGCAAAGTTAGCGGAAGTAACGCCATCTCAGGCTGTGGCTATCGCTCAGAACTATCTCGATAGCAGAACGATGGTTACGACGAACAAGACTCAAGGTTCAGGCTCGTTAACCCGTGAGGACACAAATAAAGATACCAGAACACCTGATTCCACCATTGATGCTCTGCTTATCATCTCCAGAGCAAAGCTGGCACTGGAAGATCCGTATAGCGCGCTAATTAATGCTGAAAAAGCAGAAGCTATCGCAATCCGCTCGAAGCTAAGCAAGGTCACCATAGATGTAAAAACCTATAAAGCGTATGTTCTGTGGAAGTTGTACAGGAACAACGACAAAGTTCAGCCAGCCATTAACGAAATCGAAAATATCCTCGCGAATGCAGAGTTAGATAAGGCAACACTCAATCAACTTGAGTACAACTTAATCATGTTAAAGGCCAAGGTATCCTCGGCTCTTAACTTAGTAGAATCGTCTGATCTCTATTTTGAACAGGCAGAAGAGCTATTAGTTCAACAAGAAAATGTCTTGCTTGAAATCGAGTATGGGCTGGCTGTTGGTAAACACAACTTAGAGTTTAAAAGGTTCAACAAAGCACTTTATAGCCTTCTGGGAGCATACTGGTCGGCAGTTGAGAAAGACTCCCCGCTATTACTGGCTAAAACAAATCGCCTGTTAGCAGAGCTATACACTGAGCGTGGGGTTTTAGATAAAGCTTTAGATCACTTATCCCAAGCTGCAGACTTTTACGATAATTATGGTCACTCAGTCATCCTGACCAACATACTTCAGGATATGGCGAACATCTATTATGAGCAAAGCCGCTACAACCTGGCCTTAGTTCATTACTTCAATGTGTTGGACGGTGAATCCATTCAGAATAATCTCGAAGATATCATTGAGACTCGATTAAATCTGGCTAAAACTTATTTGCAGCTCTACAACTTCCCACTCACAGAACAATACATCGAGAAGGCAGAATCTTTCCTCGCTTATACAGATTTTAATTCTCTAAAAGCGCAATCTCTTTTGATTCAGGCAGAACTAAGCAGCCATATCGGTGAGGAAGAAAAAGGCATCGAACAGGCAAAGCAGGCGTTGCAAATAAGCACCGAGGTGAATAATAGTCAATTACAAATTCAAGCGAACTTATTACTCTCGAAAATACTGGAACTAAAAGACAACTTTAAAGACGCCTATTTTTATTTACATCAGTACAACAAATTAACTAAATCTGAACAAAACCAGTGGTTGGAAATTAGTGAAGACGATTTCAGTCAGCAAAGACAATTAATTGAGAAATCGATTCACTATAAAAACCAAGAAGCAAAAATACTAGAAAGTTCCAGAGAAAGAGCACGCTTTCAATCCTCCGCTGTAATCCTGTTTATTTTGTCAGCAATACTATTACTCCTGTTCGTCCGAAGGGGTATGTCTAATCGAGTATTGAAAAAGCAGCTGGCTGAGCTCTATACGGATCACTACACCCATCCGCGTTCTGGACTAAGAAACTTAAGGCTTCTCAATGTACGACTACCCTCTTCATTAGAGCAAAGTAGCGCCCACTTCGAGCAATGGCAGACAGGGGAGCTGATACACGAACCGCTACATGACAAACTCAGATTTGTGATGATAGATCTCCCCTTCTTAAGAGCAAGATATCTTAAACGTGGTTATAAAGCAGGGTTAGAGCTTGAAGACCTATTTGGTAAATACATAAAAGAAAAGATTAAAAGCCCCGCACGACTGTACCATTTCTCGGATGCACGGTTCCTATACGTCACACCAAATACTAACCCTGACCAAACAGAAGAAGAGCTGTTCGAGAAAATTAATGAATGGGTACTGCAGTTCGAACCAGAGCAGAACATCGACAAGACCATCAGGGCAGGTATCGCGGACTACCCGTTCTTACCTAGGGCGTATACCGCAATTAATGACAAAGAACTGATAGATATATTATTAATGGCACTAGGTATCGCCAGAAAATTAAGTTTAGATACAAATGAAAGCCACTGGGTAAACTTGAAAGCGATAGAGAATGCCCCAGCGGCAAGTTTCGCTGGTGAAGATATTAGAGCAGCTTGTAAATCCGCACTCTCTAAAGGTTTAATTAAAATTCATTCCTCCTGCAAAATTGAGGACGGAATCATAAATTTTGAAGTGACTGATTAAAATACCAGCAGTTATATATAAATTTAAATGCACTAACTTAAAATTTTGTTATCATCGATGAGATCGGTCTTATTTAGAGTTTTTTCGCTTTTTATTTATGAGTGAACTGGGTGTTAACGGTTCGTCTACAATTTTAAAACAATTGGACAACTTAAAAAACAAATTAGAGTTAGCGCGTCTCACGCAGAGGGACGCGTCGCTTAAGATGTCCAGAGAAGTGAAAATTCTAAAACGAGTTATTAATAAACTCGGAGATGCATGCCTCGGATACGATGACAAACTCGACCAGGAAGTGGTATCGCTTCAAAAATCGCTTGAGCAACAACAGGATATCAGCAAGCTTATTCCTAAGCTTGCTATACTTGAGCGTGCGCTAAGTAAAAATACACGTAAGATGGAAAAGCAGAAAAGCCATTTAGACGAACGGATTAAAAATAGCGGTGAAACGCTACAAAGAGTCCCAGGGCTACCCGCTCAGCTTAAACGAGACTTGAGGAACTTATTAAGTTTTCCATCAACAAGAAACTCGGGACAGCTAGATCAAGCAGTTAGGCTGCTCGCCATCTACGAAAGCGCAATTAAGATCATCACATCGAACTCAAGACACTCCCGATCCCATGAGCCTGCCTTTAACAATGAGTTACTGTACAAGCTTTCAGAAGAGCTCCAAAACTTAATCACCGAGTTAGACTTTGATAGTGACTCCGGTTACTTACTGACAGATATTCGAATTAAGTTATTAGATGGAACCAATGCTGAAACCTTACTGGAGCTCACACTTCAAGTATTAAGGCTTGTTATCGAGGGGACTCAGCATGAGCGAAAAACCTCAGAGCAGTTTATAGGTCAGGTTTCGGGTTCCTTAACTCAGGTAATTAACTCAAGCGCCAAGAACATAGAGCAGGGAGAGTCCTACTCAGAACATCGCTCTCAGATGGCGAATGAGTTACACACACTTTCAACTGAGTCTCAGTCAATATTAAGAAAAGCAACCGATCTGGACACTGCAAAGTCCACGATCAATCCACTTCTGGAACAGATCAATATGCTTACCGAGAGGCTACAGCATAATGAGCAAAGAGAAAAAATCCTTCTAGAACGGATGAATCACAACCAGCGTCAGCTTGATAGTTTACAAGAACTGACAAAAAGCCATAAGCGCAGGTTGGACGATCAGGCAGAACGTCTTAAGCAAGACCCTCTCACTAAAACCTATAACCGAACAGCCTTCATTGAAAAGCTTGAAGTCGAATATCACAAGTGGATTCGCTCCCAGCAACCGCTACATATTTTGCTGTTAGATATTGATAGCTTTAAAACACTTAATGACAGCTTTGGATATACAGCCGGAGATAAGGCACTTAAGATAATTGCCCGAACTATCACCAAAGAGCTGCGCGATACAGACACCATTGCACGCTTCTCGGGTGAAGAGTTTATCGTTATGCTGCCAGACAACAGCGTGAAAGGTGTTCAGGATCTTTCTCACCGCCTTCAGGTACAAATCAGTAAGCTGCCATTTAAATTCCGGGAGCAAAACATCACTATCACTGCTTCCATCGCGACAACAGAATTAAGAGACTCAGATACACCTGAAATGGTTCTGGACAGATTGAACCATGCTCTTAAAGAGGTTAAAAAGAAAGGCAACAATCAAGTTATATCTAAGTAATCCCTCACCTCCACCGTCAATAAACCACTCTGTTAATATCGTATAAAGGCCTTAAATTAATTGGACTTAGAGCCAATTAGGTATATTGTTAAAGGTATATCTGTTAACAGATGTAGTCTTAATAATAATTAGAATCCTTATATCTATGATATTTATTGGCAAATACAAGCGGGTAACATCATAGATACCAGAAAGGAGGGAAGAATGATCACTCATATCAGTCCCGCCGGTAGTATGGATCTGTTGTCTCAATTAGAAGTACAGCGCCTGAAAAAAGAAGCTACCAGCGATCTTTACCAACTCTATCGAAACTGCACACTCGCAGTACTTAACTCTGGCAGTCATACCGACAACTCACAAGAGCTTCTAGACAAGCACCTTGATTTTGATGTTGATGTCGTCAGTCGGGAACGTGGCATCAAGCTAGAACTTCATCACCCCCCAATAGAAGCTTTTGTAGATGGCAAGATAATTAAAGGTATTCAGGAGCATCTGTTTTCAGTATTACGGGATATTGTCTACGTTAATATGCATGTTGCTCAGATGCATCAGGAAAATCAAAACGATCCTGTGCACATTACCAACCTTGTGTTTGCTATTTTGCGTAACGCAGGTGCGCTTCACCCCGGACTAGAGCCGAATCTGGTGGTTTGCTGGGGAGGTCACTCCATTAATCCGGTAGAGTATCAATACACTCGGGAAGTCGGACATGAACTAGGCTTGAGAGAACTCAATATTTGTACCGGGTGTGGACCAGGTGCAATGGAAGGTCCGATGAAAGGCGCTGCCATCGGCCATGCTAAACAGAGATTTGATGAGCAGCGTTATATCGGGCTAACCGAACCTTCAATTATTGCAGCCGAGCCACCAAACCCGATTGTAAACGAGCTCATCATTATGCCTGATATCGAAAAGAGGCTAGAAGCTTTCGTTCGTATGGCACATGGCATCGTTATTTTCCCTGGCGGACCGGGAACCGCAGAAGAGTTGCTCTACATTCTTGGCGTCATGATGCATCCGGACAATCACGCACAACCTATGCCTATTGTGTTAACCGGACCAAAAGAGAGTGAAGCATACTTCCGCTCTATCGATGAGTTTATTGGTGCGACGCTGGGTAAACAAGCACAAAAACACTACACGATTGTCGTCGGTGATCCGGCCAAAGCTGCACAAATCATTAAAGAAGGTATTCCCGACGTACAAGAGCACCGGAAAGAGACGGAAGATGCATACAGTTACAACTGGTCTTTGAGAGTTCCACCAGAGTTCCAATATCCATTCGAACCGACTCATGAGTCTATGGCAAATCTGGATTTACATATGGCTCAACCTGCGGAATCACTGGCGTCTAACTTACGAAAAGCGTTCTCCGGTATCGTTGCGGGCAATGTTAAATCTGAGGGGATCAAGGAAATCGAGAAACACGGGCCATTTGTAATCGATGGTGATCCGGAACTGATGGATAAAATGGACAAGCTTCTCCAGGATTTTGTCACCCAGCAAAGAATGAAGCTTCCTGGTTCGAAATATGTCCCATGCTACAAAATAGCTGGCAACTGACATCTGTTATTCGCTTGCTGAATTGTTATAGAATAAGGGCTTACGCCCTTATTTTTTTGGAACAACATGTCTATTCACTTAGTTATTATCGATGCTCTCAACCTTATACGTCGGGTTCATTCAGCTCAACCTGATCCGAGCGATATATCCCGAACTATCGAAACAACTAAGCGAACTCTGAACAGAATCATTTCGGAGTCAAATCCGACTCATATTATTGCTGTGTTTGACCATCAATTTCAGGATCGTGGCTGGCGAGCAGAAATCCTTCCAACATACAAAGAAAATAGAAAGCCGATGCCAGAACCTCTGCAAAATGGCATGGATTCTATACAAGAAGCATGGTGGGAGCTTGGTATTGATTCACTTCTATCTGAAGGGGACGAAGCGGACGACCTGGTTGCAACGCTTGCCGTTAAAGTTGCTTCTCACGGTGAGCGAGTAACCATCATTTCTACCGACAAAGGTTACTGTCAACTTCTGGCACCAACGCTACAGATACGTGATTATTTCCAACATCGCTGGCTGGACACACCTTTTATCGAAGCTGAGTTTGGAGTTAAACCTTCTCAGTTGTCCGATTACTGGGGACTAACCGGAGTAAGCTCCAGCCAAGTACCTGGAGTTCCCGGTGTCGGGCCGAAAGCAGCAAAAGAGATACTGACTCAGTTTGCGGATATCGAAGAAGCTTTTATATCAGAGGAGTTACCAGCGAAGTACCGCAAAAAGCTAGATAAACACATTGAGTTGGCGAGAAAGTGCAAGAAGATATCGACATTAAAAACAGATATAGAGCTTGGGTTTAATTTGCAGGATATAAGGTTTAGCGGCTAGTTAGTTCTCAACACTGTTCTAAGGGCTACAAAGACTGCAGCCCTTAAGCTCTAATTCGCCTTAAACAGCCAACTATCTTGGAGATATGTTCGACAAGCACTGAACGTGCACGGTTATCTCTTCCCTGTCATGGTATAGATGTTTAGCCTGAAGCTTAAACTTCACACCATTTTCGATTAGGAATAACTTTAGGTTCTCAATATCTTCCAGCACTTCATCGTAACGACCTTTCATAGGTAACTTCAGATTGAAGATTGCTTCTTTGGCCCAACCACTAATAATCCACTCACCCATAAGCTGCGCTACACGAGATGGTTTCTCAACCATGTCGCACACCAACCAGGTTACATTTTTCTTAGCTGGTTCGAACTTAAAGCCATCTTCTGTGTGATGCTTAACCTGCCCGGTCTCCATCAGGCTATCAGCCATCATTCCGTTATCTACGGCATGAACAAACATCGAACGCTTCACAAGCTGATAAGTCCAGCCTCCCGGACATGCTCCGAGGTCAACACCCCACATGCCTGAAGCCAAACGCTCATCCCACTCGTGCTTAGGAATAAAAACATGAAATGCTTCTTCTAGTTTTAGCGTTGAACGGCTAGGTGCATCTGATGGGAACTTAAGGCGTGGTATTCCCATGAAAAACTGAGAGTTGTTGCCTGTCAGCGAGTACCCAATATAGCAATGACCCGGTTTCGTGAAACAAACGTGAAGAACAGGCTTCTTAGGATTATCTTTGCTGAAAAGAATACCCTTACCTCTTAGTGCCTGACGCAAAGGCACAGTGAACTTACGACAGAACTTGAGTAGTTCTTTTGCTTCATTGGTATCAGGTGTCTCGATACGAATATCACCACAGCGCGGAAGTGACTCTACTTCTGCCAGCTCTTGCAGTATTGGTGAAATTCGGTCGTCGGAAGGTAGCTCTTCAAACTCAGCGGCAACAGCAAACATCTGACGTGCGAAAATAAGCGAACTGAAATCCAGATTTTCTACCAGCTTCTCAGCATCACCATCCTGATAGCACTCAAACAGAACAAAGCCAGTATTGTTTTTAAGGCGTGGAAATCCATATACCTCAAGGTTTGTTGCTTTATCCTGTATCTCACCAGCACACTCTTTTTCAAATCCAGAGCGGCAATAGAGCATTAACTGTTTCACTATTTTACCTCGCGTCTATTTTAAGAGCGGAATAAGCCAACATACCCCAACCAATCATAAACATCAGTCCACCAAAAGGAGTAATAGGACCGAACCATTTTATTCCTGTCAGAGCCAGCGCGTACAGGCTTCCACTAAAACAAAGGATGCCGATAATAAAGCATATTGCAGAGATGAAAAGCCCTTTTTTTGCCTTATCGCTAACACTTGTTTTCATAACGATTGCACATGCGATCAGTGCCAGCGAATGCCATGCCTGATATTGGACTCCTGTGTTAAAAACACCTAACAGGTAGTCACCTAATACATTTTTTAATCCGTGAGCTCCAAAAGCCCCCAGAGCAACGCAGATGAGTCCTGAGATGGCACCAATCGCGATCAAGTTATTTGCTTTCATCAAACAATACCTCTTGTTCGCTCGCGGCTTTCGCCAACATCCAATCCCGGAATTTCGCTACCCTGCCACTATCGGCATTCTTATCGTGGCAAACGACATAAAATGCATTTCTGCTAACCAGCACCTCATCGAATGGAGAAACCAAGCGCCCTGCATCAAGCTCTGGTTGAGCCAGTACGTTGTTACCCAAAGCGACTCCCTGACCGTGCACTGCGGCTTGCAGCACCATAGTAGAATGGCTGAAGATAGGCCCGTGATTCACATTTATCTCTTCCAGTTCGTTCTGTTTCACAAACTGCTTCCAGTCCTTTCTGGACGTATCGTGAAGCAAAGTGTGATGCTTAAGATCTTTTAATGTTTCCAGTGGTTTTTCACCAAGCAAAACCTGAGGAGAACATAGTGGAACTAAATATTCCTGATACAGTTTGTCGTACTTTAACCCAGACCAATTTCCCCGACCGTAATAAATCGCGACATCCACATCGTCAGTGAGCGAGCCTTCATCCATGTCGACAGCTTTAATTCTTACATCAATATCAGGCTCTTGCTTATTAAAATCAGAGAGACGCGGCACCAGCCATTGAATAGCAAAACTCGGTGGCAGGCTTATTGTCAGAGCCCCTTTCTCACTTCTTTCCAGAACTTTATCAGTCGCATCGGCAATAGATGAAAAAATATCTTTGATATCAAGAAAATAACTTTGGCCTTCTTCAGTCAGTAGTAGTGACCGATTTCTACGCCGAAAAAGTTTTATTCCCAAATATTCTTCAAGTGTCTTTACCTGATGGCTTACTGCAGCCTGAGTAACAAAAAGCTCCTCTGCAGCTCTTGTAAAGCTTAGGTGTCTTGCCGCAGCTTCGAATACACGAAGGGAATTTAAGGGTGGAAGTCGTCTGGACATAACAGATATTCACGCATTAGTTTTTTTTATGCGAATCATTATAATTTGTCCATTGTGGTTAGGCCAGAGAAATTCTATATTTCATCCCGCAACGATAGTCTGAACGGCATGATTCCTCTGAATCTATCGGCTTTTTGTTGCGATGTTGTGTTTGCAAACTCGATTTCGAGTTAAGGTAGATTTCTACCACCAGTTGAGTGTTTACACCTTAGATACTCAACTTATACTTCCTGTATTATTTGACCTGTCTGTCAAAAAATTTGATGCACTGCCAATTTGGCGGTGCTTTTTTTTATCTGATTCTCAGCGTTCACTACTACAAAATAGCAACAACAAAAAAAGCGCGAGAGTAGAAACACCTCGCGCTTTCAATACTATCGATAAATCGGCTGATTTATGGTCTGTAAACTTTCACGTTCTCAAAGCCCTGATCTTTCAGATAAAGCGCCTGAAGGCGACTCATAACGCCACGGTCACAGTAAAGAAGATAAGTCTTAGACTGGTCAAGATCACCAAACTTAGTCGCCAGTTTGTAGAAAGGCAGGTGTTGCACTTCTACATTATTGATCTCTAGCGGGTTTTCATCTTCCTCGTCAGGGCTTCGGATGTCCAGAACAATCGCATGCTCCTGAACCGCATCTACCAGCTCAACTTCGGGTGCCTGCTGCTGGCTCTCTTTCTCGATATCTCGGATGTCCATAACACGTGCGTTATAAACCACGTCTTCAAGGACAGAGTAATCAAACTTAGCTTCTTCCGTTTCTAGCTTTTCTTTAACAGCTTTTACCGTAGGTTTTTTAGAGATAACACCACAATACTCTGGCATCACCTTAGCAAAGTCTTCAGTACCGATGCTTCGTGCTAGATCGATGATGTCTTCTTTATCCCAGTTAATCAGAGGGCGAAGAATCAGTGTGTCTGTTACTCCATCGATATGACGAAGGTTAGTCAATGTCTGACTCGATACCTGCCCCAAAGCTTCACCGGTTACCAATGCCTGAATGCCAAACTTCTCTGCTAACATTCCACCAGCACGCATAAACATACGCTTAAGCACTACGCCCATCTGGCCGTCATCTACTTTTTCAAGGATTTCAGCAACAACAGGTTCAAAATCCACCGAGATGAATTTTACCTTCGCAGAAGAGCCATACTTGTTCCAAAGGTAATGAGCAACCTGCTTAACACCAATCTCGTGCGCGGGGCCACCTAAGTTAAAAAAGCAGTAATGCGTCTTCGAGCCACGTTTAATATGCAGATAACTAGAAACACCAGAATCGAAGCCACCAGAAATCAAGCTAAGAACATCTTCCTGTGTACCCAGAGGGAACCCACCCAGCCCTTTATGGCGAGCAATAACCTGATTAAGTTTGTCACTCGCAATTTCAAGGTTCACAGTTACATCAGGTTTGTGCAGTTTAACTTTTGCACTTTCAACAGCCTGGTTCAGACCACCACCAACATAGCGCTCTAGCTCGATTGAGGTGAAATCATGCTTGCCACGACGCTTAACACGCACAACAAACGTCTTGTTTTCAATCTTACTACGGCTTAGTTCAAGTACCTGCTCATAGATATCATGCATATCTTTGAACTCAGATTGCTGAACTTCAAGCACGTGATGAATACCAGGAGTTTGTGTCAGTACTGCCAATACTTCGTTGTAGTACTCAGCACTGTTCGCCGTTACTTCGATATGATCACGACGGTTAAACACAGCAACAGATTCCGTTTGACGCTGGATGATATTTCGGATGTTGCACTCCAGAATGCGGGTAAATCTCTTACGTACCGATTCACTTTTTACAAAAATTTCTGGATGTGGCTTAACTATAAATTTCATAGATCACTTCGCTGGTTGAAAAAGGCATTGATGGCAGGCTTACAAAATAGTTCGTAAGCCGCGTCAAAATAGGCGCGAAATTATACACGAGTTGTATTCGTTAAGGGAAGGGATTAAAACAAGCGGGCCTATAGCCCGCTGTTTTAATTATTATTACTGTTGTTCTTCGATACTTACTTCATCCGAGTACTTCGGCTTGCCTTGAAGAATGCCTATCTCAACCCTTCGGTTTTGCGCTCTCAGTATCGGTGTAGAGTTGTCATTCAACGGCTCAGTATCAGCCATACCTCTGACTCGCAGGCGATTGTGGTCAAAGCCTCTAACCTTCTCCATTTCGTGAGCTACAGAAACCGCACGCTGAGAAGAGAGATCCCAATTAGATCGATAAAGTTCGGAATCTAAAACCTGATTGTCTGTATGCCCCGAAACCCTAACAACCCCTGGAACGTCACTAACCAGCTCTGCAATCTGTCTAACCAGTGGTCTGAACTTAGGTTGTAAGAAAGCGGAACCGGCTGGGAAAGCACCCTTTTCACGAATTCGGATTATTATCTCTTGCCCAAGGTTCTCAACTTCAATTGCGCCTTGCGCAATTTCACGTTCAAGCGCCTTCTTGATGCTCTCTTCTAGTGAGTCTGTCTCTTCTGCTGCCTGAGACTGGTTTACCTGCTCTTGAATATCCTGAGATTGAGTCTCAGCATCCATAGCCATTTTGGTTGAAGTCTGAGGTGACTGGCCGCCAGTTTGCTTACCAGCATCCCGGCTCTTACCACCTGCGCGATCAGATTCACCTTCATGGAAATCCAGAGTCTGCTGAGTAATGTCTATCGTCTGCTGCATGATAACATCGATAGGAGTTGGCTCTGGTCGACCCGGTCGGAACTCTTGTGCGATAACACTGGTACCTTTCGGTATATCTTTTACTTCGAGTCGGTTTTGTACACCAAAAGCAAACTTCATCGAACCGGCAATCTGTTTAAACTTAAGTACATCCATCTCTGAAAATGAGAGCAGTAGTACGAAAAAGCACATTAACAAGGCCATTAAATCGGAGAAAGTGCCCATCCACGCGGGGAGACCGGGGGGCGGACATTTGCAATCGTCTTCATCCATCTCAATCGCTCCCGTTACTCGCTATCTACATCAAGAACACGTTTCTTCTCATTGAGGTAATTCTTCAAATAACCATCAATAACACGTGGATTCTGACCATCCTGAATCGCCAATACACCATCCATAATAAGTCGACGGTTCAATTTTTCCTGATCTTTTCGAAGAGACAACTTGTCAGCAATTGGGAAAAACACCATGTTCGCCAGCATCGCACCATATAGAGTTGTTAACAATGCTACCGCCATCGCGGGACCGATGGACTTAGGATCATCCATGTTTGAAAGCATGGCTACCAGACCAACCAGTGTACCGATCATTCCCATCGCGGGAGCAACGTCTCCAAACTGACGGAAAGCTTCACTACCCTGAATATGTCGCTCATCAGTCAGCGCAATATCTTTTGCCAAAGCAGCACGTACAACCTCTGCATCGTGTCCATCAACCAATAGGTCAATACCTTTCTGCATAAAGCTGCTGGTAATTTCCATCTCTTCCAGAGCAAGAAAACCACCTTTACGCGCAGCATCGGCCATCTCAACAATTTTAGCAATCAGCTCTTCCGGGTCGTCTGCTTTAAACATAAATGCTTTACCAGCAATTTTAAAAGCACTAAAAAACTGACCAAGAGTAAATTTTGCTAAAACTACACCTGCCGAACCGCCCACTACGATTAGGATAGATGTCACGTCGACAAACATCCCCAGACTACCACCGAGGATCATCGCCATAATTACGAAAGCAAAAGACGCTATTAACCCTATTAATGTTGCTAAATCCACTAACCACCTCTTTCTGCAGTTTTCTGGCTAATATCCAATTAGCCATATTATCGGCAAAACCTTTCTATATTTTAGGCATTTATTCGAAAACAGCTTCTATTTCTAAAAAAAGTCGTTTTTATATCCAAACTCTGCTCAGAATAAGCTTTACTCAAAGAATTGCCAAGTTAACACTGATGAATAATAGCTATAAGCCCTTGGTAGATTTATAATACCTTCTTATTGCTCAAATTTGGTGAACAAAACGTACATCCTATTTGACCACCATCGCCTGCTAGGGTAACTTTCCAGCACTTTTCGAAAAGCAGAAAAACTATGGCTACTAAAAAACCAGAAAACATGACTTTCGAGGCAACGCTCGAAGAGCTTGACTCCTTGGTGGAACAGTTAGAAAACGGTGACTTAGCACTGGATGACGCACTCAAAAAGTTCGAGCGTGGCATTTCTTTAGCACGCGCAGGACAAACAAAGCTGTCTGAAGCAGAGCAACGAGTATCCATTCTTTTAAAGAACGATGACGATGCTGAACTTTCTGACTTCGAAAGTCAGGCTAATTTCGAAAACTAAGGTATTACGCAATCAATGTTAACGAACCTTTCGTACTTTCAGGAACGAAATAACAAACAACTTGATAGCTGGCTGGATAAGTTAAGTTATCAGGATGAGCCTCTTATTAAGGCCATGCGTTATGGTTTACTACTGGGTGGGAAAAGAGCCCGCCCTTTCCTCGTATACGCTACGGGTGAAATGCTTGGTTGCCAACATAGCGAGTTGGATACCGCAGCATCAGCTATCGAGTGCATTCACGCATATTCGTTAATTCATGATGATTTGCCAGCTATGGATGACGACGAGCTTCGTCGAGGACAACCAACCTGTCATATTGAGTTTGATGAAGCTACTGCCATTTTGACTGGTGATGCACTCCAAACCCTTGCGTTCACGATTCTCGCAGAAGGCTCACTATCTCCAGCTGGAGAAACCATGCGAGTTAAAATGATTCAATACCTTGCACAAGCATCCGGTGCTCAAGGCATGTGTTTGGGTCAGGCGCTCGACCTTGGTGCTGAAAATAAACTGGTCGAACTAGAAGAACTGAAGACAATCCACAGAAATAAGACAGGTGCTTTGATAAAGTGTGCCGTCCGTATGGGAGCATTGTCGGCCGGTGAAAAAGGTAAAGAGATTATTACTTTACTCGATAAATACGCAGATGCGGTAGGTTTAGCTTTTCAGGTTCAGGACGATATCTTGGACATTGTTAGTGATACTGCGACGCTAGGGAAACCTCAAGGTTCTGATCTGGAATTGAATAAATCCACCTATCCCGCTTTGTTAGGATTGGATGGGGCAAAGCAAAAAGCAGGAAAACTTTTTGATGAAGCTATTCAAGCTCTGGAAGCAATCCCATACAATACCCAATTACTCGAAGAGTTCGCCCGATACGTTGTCGAGCGCAAAAGTTAGAATCACTATAAGAAAAGTGCGCAGATTATGACTCTTGATATATCAAAATATCCAACCCTTTCACTGGCTGATACGCCAGATGAATTACGTACTCTACCGAAAGAGACACTACCAAAGCTATGTGACGAACTGCGTACATATTTATTAAATTCTGTAAGTCAGTCTAGTGGGCACCTTGCATCCGGACTGGGCACGGTAGAGTTAACCGTCGCTTTGCACTATGTGTACAACACACCTTTCGATCAGCTTATTTGGGACGTAGGCCATCAGGCTTATCCTCATAAGATCCTGACAGGTCGTCGTGACCAGCTTCCAACTATCCGTCAAAAGGACGGGCTGCACCCTTTCCCTTGGCGTGAAGAAAGTGAATATGATGTTCTTTCTGTAGGCCACTCATCGACTTCTATCAGTGCTGCACTGGGAATGGCGATTTCCGCAGAAAAAGAAGAAAAAGATCGTAAGGTTGTAAGTGTTATTGGTGATGGTGCGATCACCGCGGGTATGGCATTTGAAGCGTTAAACCATGCCGGTGATGTGCACTCAGATATGCTTGTTATTTTAAATGATAATGAGATGTCTATATCTGAAAACGTAGGTGCACTAAACAACCATCTGGCGCAAATTCTTTCTGGTACCACTTACACCTCTATTCGTGAAGGTGGTAAAAAAGTACTTTCTGGTCTTCCACCAATAAAAGAGTTGGTAAAAAGAACGGAAGAGCACCTAAAAGGAATGGTCGTTCCAGGTACGCTGTTCGAAGAGTTTGGATTTAACTACATTGGCCCTATTGATGGTCATGACGTGAATGAACTGGTTAAGACGCTTAAAAATATGCGTGGCCTGAAAGGTCCTCAGTTCCTTCATGTGATGACAAAGAAGGGTAAAGGCTACGAACCAGCGGAAAAAGATCCTATCGGATACCACGGTGTACCTAAGTTTGACCCGAAACACAGCAGCCTGCCAAAGAGTAATGGAAGCAAACCAACGTTCTCGAATATTTTTGGTGACTTCCTTTGCGATATGGCAGCTCAAGATCCTAAGCTTATGGCCATTACGCCTGCGATGCGTGAAGGCTCTGGTATGGTTCGATTCTCAAAAGAGTATCCAGAGCAATACTTTGACGTAGCTATCGCCGAGCAGCACTCAGTGACTCTAGCGACCGGTATGGCCATAGCTGGGAATAATCCGATCGTCGCAATATATTCTACTTTCCTGCAGCGCGGATACGATCAGCTTATTCATGATGTCGCGATCATGAACCTCCCAGTGATGTTTGCTATTGATCGAGCAGGCCTCGTAGGTGCTGACGGTCAAACACATCAGGGCGCCTTTGATCTTAGCTTCATGCGCTGTATACCGAATATGGTGATTATGGCACCTAGTGACGAGAATGAATGTCGTCAGATGCTGTACACGGGTCATAAGCACAATGGACCTAGTGCAGTTCGTTATCCTCGTGGTTCTGGTAATGGCACTGAAATCCAGAAAGAAATGACGGAGCTGGAAATTGGTAAAGGCCGAATCGTCCGTCAGACAAACACAGCACTATCATCTCATAAAATTGCTATCCTGAGCTTCGGTACGATGCTTGAGAGCGCTCTAGAAGCCGCAGAAGAACTTGACGCTACTGTTGCTGACATGCGTTTTGTTAAGCCTCTTGATGGAGCTCTTATCACTGAGTTAGCGAATAGCCATGATGTATTAGTTACTGTAGAGGAAAATGCAGTTGCAGGTGGCGCTGGTGCCGGTGTCCTTGAGTTTATGATGAAGTCAAAACTGATTAAACCAGTTCTTAACCTTGGCTTGCCAGATGAGTTCATCGCTCAAGGCACTCAAGAAGAGATGCATGAAGAACTTGGTTTAGATGGTAAGGGCATCGAAGCATCTATTCGCGAGTATATAAATAAGTAGTTTTAGAATATAACTCGAAGACTTTGAAAGGCTAGATACTTAGGTGTCTAGCCTTTTTGTTGTGGTTTCGTCAGTGCTGGCCGTTCCGTGCTGAAGGGCGTATCAGGAATGCTCGCTTCCATGAGCCGCTTTCGGTGAGTTGCCTTGCAAACCGCTTAGTTCTTACTAGCATGCTCATTCCACCGAGCACACCTGATACACCTATATTTCCGTGCCATATAACTTAGGGACTTAAGGTGTACTGGGTGTGCTCTATGCAGCAAACATGCAAACTGCAAAACCACAGATAGAACAAGAAAAGAGTTATGCGGTTTGCGGAAGAGTGCATTCCCAGTATTCCTTTGCCCCACGGAATTACTGCCCGATAGTCAAGACCATTAAGTTATAAATTTATTTTTGACTACGATATGCATTACCACGCGAGAGCGTGGGAACGAGGTGTTCAGGGGAAGAGAGTATTCCCAGTATGCCCTTCATCACGGACGCACAACAAAAAGCGGGCATAAAAAAACCGGCAGCCTAAGCTACCGGTTTCTATTCACTTCGTTAAAGTGCTAATTACTTAGCGTTTTCTTCTTTAACTTTAGCAATTACTTCTTCAGCAACGTTCTGTGGACATGCTGAGTAGTGGCTGAACTCCATAGAGAACTGACCACGACCAGAAGTGATAGTACGTAGGTGACCGATGTAGCCGAACATCTCAGATAGAGGTACGTCAGCTTTAATACGAACACCAGTTACGCCAGCTTCCTGATCTTTGATCATGCCACGACGACGGTTTAGGTCACCGATAACATCACCAACGTGATCTTCTGGAGTGAACACGTCAACCTTCATGATAGGCTCAAGAAGTTGCGCGCCAGCTTTAGGCATAGACTGACGGAATGCACCTTTCGCTGCGATTTCGAACGCGATTGCAGATGAATCCACTGCGTGGAAGCCACCGTCGAATAGTTCGATTTCAACGTCTAGTACAGGGAATCCAGCAAGAACACCCTCGTCCATCATCATTGCAAAGCCTTTCTCAACTGCAGGCCAGAATTCTTTAGGTACGTTACCACCAACAACTGTTGAAGAGAACGTGAAGCCAGAGTTTGGCTCACCTGGTTTGATACGGTAGTCAATCTTACCGAACTGACCAGAACCACCAGACTGCTTCTTGTGCGTGTAGCTGTCTTCGATAGCTTGAGTGATGGTTTCACGGTAAGCAACCTGTGGCTGACCTACTTCTAGCTCAACGCCGTAAGTACGCTTAAGGATGTCTACCTTGATGTCTAGGTGAAGTTCACCCATACCTTTCAGGATAGTCTCACCTGAATCTTCATCAGTCTCAACCTGGAACGATGGATCTTCTGCAACCATTTTACCGATCGCGATACCCATTTTCTCAGAACCGCCCTTATCTTTAGGCTTAACAGCAATAGAGATTACTGGTTCTGGGAAGATCATTGGTTCTAGAGTACATTCGTTCTTAGGATCACATAGAGTGTGACCAGTCTGAACGTTCTTCATACCAACTACAGCGATGATGTCACCAGCTTGTGCTGAATCGATCTCGTTACGCTCGTCTGCGTGCATTTCAACCATACGGCCGATACGCTCTGTTTTACCAGTTGCAGAGTTAAGGATTGTGTCACCCTTCTTCATTGTACCCGAGTAAACGCGGATAAATGTTAGAGCACCGAAACGGTCATCCATGATCTTAAATGCAAGAGCACGTAGAGGTTCAGATGCGTCAACTTTCGCCACTTCACCAGTTGCTTCACCAGTGTCTGGGTCAGTTAGAGGCTGAGGGTCAACTTCTGTTGGAGATGGTAGGTAATCTACAACAGCGTCAAGCATTGGCTGCATGCCTTTGTTCTTGAACGCAGAACCACAGAAAGTTGGGAAGAACGCTAGGTCACGAGTACCTTTACGGATACACTCTTTGATCTGCTCTAGAGTTGGTTCTTCACCTTCCATGTATGCCATCATTAGGTCATCGTCCTGCTCAACAGCAGTCTCGATTAGCATCTCACGGTATTCTTCAGCTTTTTCAGCATACTCAGCAGGAATTTCTTCTACTGTGTAGTTTTCTGGAAGACCAGAGTCATCCCAGATAAGTGCTTTCTGGTTTAGTACGTCGATAACGCCTTTGAAGTCGTCTTCGATACCGATAGGCAGAGTCATAACTAGTGGGTTAGCACCTAGTACGTTCTTCACCTGCTCTACAACACGGTAGAAATCTGCACCCATACGGTCCAGCTTGTTTACGAAGATTAGACGAGCTACTTCAGATTCGTTAGCGTAACGCCAGTTAGTTTCTGACTGAGGTTCAACACCACCAGAACCACAGAATACGCCCACACCACCATCAAGAACTTTAAGTGAACGGTAAACTTCAACTGTAAAGTCAACGTGTCCAGGAGTATCGATGATGTTTAGACGGTGGTCTTTCCAGAAACAAGTTGTTGCTGCAGACTGGATTGTAATACCACGCTCAGCTTCCTGCTCCATGAAGTCAGTAGTTGCTGCGCCGTCGTGTACTTCACCTGTACGGTGGATTTTACCAGTTAGCTTTAGGATTCGCTCGGTAGAAGTAGTTTTACCCGCGTCTACGTGAGCAAAAATACCAATGTTTCTGTATTTTGATAAGTCAGTCATTGTCTTACTCTGTTAATAAGGTATAAAAATGCGCGCAGAGTATACCACAATCCAAAAAGACTGATACCCCTACGTGCATATGTACGAAAAAAAATCTATTTATACCAGTCCGGCACGGCTAAGTGACCATGATTCAGACTGATATCTGGTTAAATAGGTAAAAATAAGTGTAGTTTGGAAACACCAATACTGCATATTATGAGGGCGGATTTAAAAATTACAACTCATCAAATGCTTCTATTGCTTCAGAAAGCTTTTTCACTCCATGGATCTGCATACCCTGAATACCACCTTTAGGCATATTTGCAGCTGGAACAATTGCTTTTTTAAAACCGTGCTTAAATGCCTCGTTCAACCTTTCCTGTCCACTTGGCACCGGGCGAATTTCACCTGCCAAGCCTACTTCTCCAAAGATCACAACATCTTTTGGCAACGCTCGGTCTCTGAAACTGGAAAGAAGCGCCATCACCAGAGCAAGATCTGCACTTGTTTCGGTAACCTTAACGCCACCAACAACATTCACAAACACATCCTGATCCGCCATTTGCAGACCACCGTGTTTGTGTAGTACAGCAAGTAATAGTGATAAACGGTTCTGCTCAAGGCCAACAGCAACACGGCGTGGATTGGCCAGTTGGGAGTAATCCACCAGCGCCTGAATTTCGACTAGCAGAGGACGGGTCCCTTCCCATACCACCATAACTGAACTACCAGAAGTTTCTTCTTCACCACGGGAGAGAAATATCGCGGACGGATTGCTGACTTCTTTCAGCCCCTGCCCTGTCATGGCAAAAACACCAAGCTCGTTCACAGCACCAAATCGGTTCTTATGGCTACGAAGCGTTCTGAATCGGCTATCTGTACCGCCATCAAGTAATACGGAACAGTCAATAATGTGCTCCAGAACCTTTGGCCCTGCGAGGGTGCCATCCTTTGTAACATGACCTACGATAAATACCGCCACGTTATTTTGCTTGGCGTATCGCGTTAGTGCGGTGGCTGATTCACGAACCTGAGCAACACTACCAGGAGAAGACTGAACATCAGCCACATGCATGACCTGAATCGAGTCGATAACCATAATGCGGGGCTGCTCTTTTTCTGCCACCTGAATTATTTTATCTACATTGGTTTCCGAGAGCATTTTCAGGTGGTCTTTAGGTAGTCCCAAACGAGACGCACGCATAGCAACCTGCTGCAATGATTCTTCACCCGTGACATATAAAGTGGGCATCTGAGACGAAAGCAGACACATGGTTTGCAGTAACAGGGTTGATTTACCTGCACCAGGGCTACCACCGATCAATATTGCGGCCCCTGGTACCACTCCACCACCTAGGACTCTATCCAGTTCTTTGAATCCACTGGTAAATCGAGGTACTTCCTGAAGGTCAATCTCTGACAACACCTGCACCGACGATTCGGTCGCAGAACCTGCATAACCAGTAAGTCGCTCATTTCGAGCGACCTGAGGCGATGCCGCTAAACGGACTTCAGTTATTGTGTTCCATGCCCCACACGCATTACATTGCCCTTGCCAGCGTGGAAAATCGCACCCACAATCGTTGCATACGTAAGCTCTTTTTACTTTCGCCATATCTCTTCTTTAAACTATTCTGAATAAGCTAAAGCCAATTGTTCTGAAGCCTAATTCTCACTTCACTAACTATTTAATCTTTATATCAATAATTATGTGATAAATTCACTTAACTTTATAAAATATCAGCCGTTAACCTAGGTTAGGAATAACACTCTAACAGAAAAGATGCAGCAATCTGAAATTCTCTCGCTAGTTGAGCGACTCATCCCCGTGTATGGCGCTCCTGATTTTGATGACGTTCTGGAACAGCTCACCGTTGATGCTCCACCGTCAGCAAAAGTGATCGCGAAAATGGAACTCAATCGAATTATGGCTCCGTGTATTAAGACCATTGATTTGAGGGGGAAAGTACAGGGTGAATGCCGTGAGTACGAGCTAGATGGCAGAAAACACTGGCTGGATGACATTGCGCTGAATTCTTACCATCGAAAAATAAAACGCTTTGGTGGTTACACAGAAGGTGTTTGGGAAGCATTAATCAATACCCGAAATAATTTCAGGGTAATGCACCAAAAATCTAAGCATAGAGTCAATGAAAACCTGACCGACCCAGAAAGCCCGTATAAAGTCGAAGCGATTCAGCTTGGATTTGCTCTTAAGAGGCAAGAAAAGCGTCTGAGAATGGCATCCCAGGTTCAAATTATTCTGAGCGACAAGCAAGAGATACATGCAACCAGCGCAGACCTTTCGAACTCGGGACTTAAGCTCAAAGTACCTACTGCCTTTGAATATAACTTAGGTGAGACTTTCCAGGCTATTTTCACTGAACTATACAAAGCAACAAACATAGAAGAACTGTGTAAACCATTAAATTATCGAATTATTGGCATTGAAGAGTGTTATGAAAACGATAGCATTCGATGGCTAAGAGCGATTCGTCTTTCAGATACTGATGTTATCCGCAAAGCAATAAGCATCGTTCTGGACTCTCAGGTTAAACGAGCAAACCACGATAACCAGGACAAGGTAATTCGTGCCCGCACACACAGTTACGAAAATGCTTATATAAAGCACACAACTGCAATGCCGCTTTTCTTTAAGGGAACCGAGCTCAAGTATGTACTTCTGAATGAGAACAATCAGAAAGCATGGGACTACTGGCACGACGAGCGAAATCAACAATCAATCTCACACTTGTTAAACCCTGCCCGGATGAACGAGCTAACCAAGCACGGGATAAAGAGCAGTAGCAATGTTATCTACTCTTTTATACACGAGCATCAGGGTAAGTCCTTACACTACTCCATGATGCTTCCAGAGGCTGACAGAGAAGAAAGGCAACTGTTCTGGCACCTTGGCGCTCGAAGAAGCAGCTGGAAAGTATATCGTCTCAATATGTTTGAGCTCAATTCTGAGGAAGTAGCCAGCTTTATTGATGCTACGCCAGAGTATGAAGAGGCAAAGCTGGAGCTGACTCATGTAGGGATATTGCAAGAAATATCGGCTACAGAGTCCAGAAGAGATTACCTGTTAACAGAAAAGCCAAGTATCGAGACCAGTGTACTAAACAGATTTCGACACCCAAGAGCAGACAATACTTCTCCAAAGGGCGTCTATTTTGATGCTATATCGAGAAGGAAAGAGCCTCGATTTGAGTTCCACTCTCCTTTAGAAATACGCTCAGAAGGTATGCCTGTAATTACCGGACGCTCAGTGAACTTCTCTAGTCAGGGGCTGTATATAAGACTGGCATCACCCATCTTTTTACCCGCAACAAGAGAACTGCAAGTCAGTTTTAAAGAGCTTCAGCTTTACGATCACACGATACCGCTAACTAACGTTCCTTATACTATTGTGAGAATTTCACCTGATGGGCTGAACGTACAGGTGAAAATTGAAGACAGCAGCCGCACCGCTAAGACAATAAATTTCCTCAAGAAGCTGATTCAACATAACAAAGGTAAGTTGGAAGAAACGCCTGAAAGACTACCAACCGTTGGGCTTCTGGATACCATGTATGACGTCATTCTTCCACGAATGGTGAGCGTACCTGTTTATATTGCTAAGCAGAAACAGAACATGAAGCCAATCGCTATTGGAGTGAACTACCCGCTCTCTCCGAGCTTGAAGGTGCTTCAGATGCTAGGACATGCGGATAGCTTTTCATTAGAGCCCATCTTTAAGAAGAGAACCAGCAGACTTCTTAAAGAACCACTAAGGCCAATAACGAATCCTAAACCTACTTATTGTGAAATCTACTTCGCTGTAATAAAGAACATGCATGGTGATATCGAGGCTATTCACACTAGACTGGAAAGTGAGTTTAACTCCATAAAAGAGCGCATACTGTTTATCAAGAAAGCGAAACAGCTCGGCGACTTCTATGCTTTCAGAATGTTTGGAATACCCGTATCGCAGGATAAGTCTCAGATACTCACTCAAAAGCTACGTGAGCTCTCGTCGGTCAGTGCCCACCACGCAAGGGCATTAGACAAAGAGATAAAATCTTTGGTTGGGTACTGCGAGTTAATCGATATCTCAGAAGAGGTATTGATCCGCTTAGAACTGACCTAAAGAAATGCAGCCATTTGAGGCTGCATTCATTGTGTTTATTCGCTTACCAGCTGATTTTTCTTTGCTTAGCCATCATTCCTGAGAGAATACAGATTACGCCTCCAAGGGCACCAAAGCGGATTGCTGTTTGAGCTTGCTGTTCAACCTTAGGTTTCGCATGATAGGCAATACCAAGGCCCGCAGCATCCATCATCACCAAATCATTAGCACCATCACCAACGGCAATCGTGTTGCTCATTTCGATACTGTATTGCCTTGCCAAAGCTTCCACTGTATCGGCTTTAGTTTGAGCAGTCACAACATCGCCCAAAACCTGGCCAGTCAGCTTTCCACCAACTATCTCTAACTGGTTTGATGTAGCAAAATCCAGATTCAGATGTGCTTTAACATGATCAGAGAAATAGGTGAATCCGCCAGATGCAATTGCCGTTTTCCAACCAAATGACTGTAAAGTAGCAATCATCTCTTCTATCTCTGGCATAAACGGCAGATCTGCACGTACTTCTTCCAGAATCGACTCTGGCGCATCTTTTAACGTACCAACACGCTGACGAAGGCTCTGTTCAAAATCTAGCTCTCCCTGCATCGCTCTTTCGGTAACTTCCGATACTTCATCCCCTACCCCTGCAAGCTTAGCTATCTCGTCAATACACTCTATCTGGATAGCGGTAGAGTCCATATCAAGAACAATCAGTCCAGGCTTGGAAAGATCAGGGACATCAGCCAGATTGGCATAATCTATTTCAAGTGCTTTAAGAATTTTTTCCAGCTCAGGAGTTAGCGCACCTGCCATCAAGGCAACTTCATAACCACCTACTTTCCAAATGTCCAATACCGGGTTGTACTCTCCAGTATAAAAGTCGATATCCTCAAAATTCTGAGGCGAAAGGTAGGAAGAAAATACAATCCACTGCGCTTTATTCTTGTCCAGTTGAGTGGAGAATCGAGTTTCGGGAAGTCGGTTAACTAATGAAGTGTGTTTTTTGATTTGAAGCTTTTTCACGCGTTCCATGCCTGTCGTGTTTACAATGAATCCAACGTTAACCTATTGCAATTTCAAAATGCAAGCGCCAATATGTTCCAAGCTTAAAAAAGGAAATAAACCACTTTATGAAAAGTTCACTGTTTTCATTCAAACTATTCATGAAAAGTCTGGCTATCGTACTGTTAGTCCTGATGTTTCTATATACAGCGAAAAACAGCGTGGTTATCAGTAAAGGTAACGAGAAAATCCAAAGCCATCAGCTTGAGACGCTTACTAAGGTTCTTGTTTCGCAGGCCGCTCTTTCGGCAAGTGAACCCATTGCTACGAATGACCAGGAAAGACTCCTTAAACTCGCATATCAATTGGCGACTGAAGAGCTGGTATTTGATGCCACCATCTACGACGCAGAGGGTGTTAAGCTTGCTTCTAGTGAAAACGCTAAATCCGCTCGCGAGATCCTTGGGCTCGACACGCCACTGCAAACTGCGAGTATTGGTCGCCTTCAGTTAATCGAACCTGTATTTCACGACAATGTTCAAATTGGTTATGTACGAATGACGTTTGAAAAAGGGCGTGTAACTGCTTTCTCTGATCACCATTACCGCAATAGCGACCGATATATGTACACCATGATCTTTATGGGTTTCTTGAGTGGTTTGTTATTGGCGATGATTCTTCGACGCACCAAAAAGCCAAAGGGCGAGAATTTACTGCTTCAAGACGCTAAGTAGTTCATCCCATAAAACAAAAAAACGGCTGCATTTAACAATGCAGCCGTTTTTACAATCTAGTCTCTTAGCTGACGATTACTCTTCATCACCAAGAAGTACTGAGTCAAGAGCGATTTCCATCATCTCGTTGAACGTTGTAGCACGCTCATCTGAAGTTGTCTGCTCACCAGTCTTGATGTGGTCAGATACAGTACAGATAGCAAGAGCCTTCGCACCGTATTCTGCAGCAACACCATAGATGCCTGCTGCTTCCATTTCAACACCAACGATGCCGTACTTGTCCATTACGTCGAACATTTCTGGATCTGGAGTGTAGAACAGCTCAGCAGAGAATAGGTTACCAACTTTAACGTCAATACCGCGCGCTTTAGCTGCTTCTTCAGCCGCTTTAACCATTTTGTAGTCAGCGATTGCAGCAAAGTCGTGATCCTTAAAGCGGATACGGTTTACTTTAGAGTCAGTACAAGCACCCATACCGATTACTACGTCACGAACTTTAATGTCTTCGTTTACCGCACCACAGCTACCTACACGGATAATTTTCTTAACACCGTAGTCTTTGATTAGCTCAGTTACATAGATTGAGCAAGATGGGATACCCATACCGTGGCCCATTACAGAAATCTTACGACCTTTGTAAGTACCAGTGAAACCGAACATATTACGTACATCACATACCTGAACTACGTCTTCAAGGAAGGTTTCCGCAATGTATTTCGCACGTAGTGGGTCACCAGGCATCAGTACAACGTCAGCGAAAGCACCCATTTCAGCATTAATATGTGGAGTAGCCATGTGTTTATTTCCTATATATTAATTAGTGAACCTCAACCTTAGGGATTAGCCCCCTAAGCACAGATTCAAGATAAAAAATCATTAAAAAAATGAAAGTCAGAACCGAATTATCCGCTCTGACTTTCGTTTAGTTATTACTTAAGAAAACTCTTACCGTATTCCATATCAGAAGTACCGAAGTACTCTGCAAGGCTCTGACCGATGTCTGCGAATGTTTCGCGACGGCCTAGTGAACCAGCCGGGATTTTCTTACCGTACACAAGCACAGGGATATGCTCACGAGTATGGTCAGTACCCTGCCATGTTGGATCACAACCATGGTCAGCAGTCATAATTAATACGTCATCTTCTTCAAGAATTTCCAGAACTTCAGGCAGACGCTTATCAAAGTATTCAAGCGCAGCTGCGTAGCCCGCAACATCACGACGGTGACCGTATGATGAGTCGAAGTCTACAAAGTTAGTGAAGATGATAGTGTTATCAGTTTTCGCTTCTTTGATCTGCTCTAGTGTTGCATCAAATAGATCAGGGATACCTGTCTTCTTGATCTTCTGCGTAATACCGCAGTTTGCGTAGATATCTGCAATCTTACCGATTGAGATAACTTCACCGTTTTTCTCTTCAACCAGTTTTTGCAGTACTGTTGGAGCCGGTGGCTCAACAGAAAGATCACGACGGTTACCAGTACGAGCAAACTCGCCGGCTTTAGGGCCGATAAACGGACGCGCGATAACACGGCCGATATTGTAATCTTCAAGCTCTTCACGAACGATCTGACATAGCTCTAAAAGGTTATCCAAACCGTAAGTTTCTTCGTGACATGCAATCTGGAATACAGAGTCTGCAGATGTGTAGAAGATTGGTTTGCCTGTCGCCATGTGCTCTTCACCTAGCTCATCCAGTACAACGGTACCAGAAGAGTGACAGTTACCAAGGTAACCAGGAAGATTCGCACGTTCAACGATGCGGTCTAGCAGCTCTTGTGGGAAGCTGTTTTGCTTGTCAGAGAAGTAACCCCAATCAAACAGTACAGGTACACCAGCAATTTCCCAGTGGCCAGACGGAGTGTCTTTACCTGAAGAAAGTTCTGCTGCGTGACCGTATGCACCAATGATTTCTGCATCTTTATCAAGGCCAGCAGGGAAGTTACCTGTAGACTCTTGTGACGCTAAACCAAGGCCAACCTTTGAAAGGTTTGGTAGTGTTAACGGGCCTTTACGTTGCTCATTGTCAGCCTGGCCATTAGCACATTGCTCAGCGATATGACCCAAAGTATCTGAGCCCACATCACCAAACTTATCTGCGTCAGCCGTTGCGCCGATACCAAATGAGTCTAAAACTAAAATAATCGCTCTTTTCATCGTTTTCTCCACAGATGTCTATCCGTTAAACGTCTTCTGAACGTATCTCACGATACACATCTGGTGTTGCTACATACGGTTCGCTACCAACTTTTATTGCTTTCTTAAGTGCATCTGCTGCTTCCTGCCACTGAGATTCATTTCGTGCGTGAATCACAGCCAGTGGCTTGTCAGAATCAGCTGTCTCGCCCAAGCGAATAAAGCTGTCAAAACCGACTGCATAATCAATACTATCTGTTGCGACACGGCGTCCACCGCCCATACCTACAACAGCCATACCAATTGCTCTTGTATCCATTGCCGAAACAATGCCGCTTTCATCAGCGTAAACTGGCTTTATAACTTCAGCCTTTTCTAAGTAGTTCTCGTAGTTCTCAACAAAATCAGCAGGGCCACCAAGACCAGCTACCATCTTGCCAAAACATTCCGCAGCTTTACCGTTATCAAGTACTTCCTGCAGCTTACTTCTCGCTTCATCAGTATCTTTAGCAAGGTTTGCAAGTACCAACATTTCAGCACATAAAGCCATCGTAACTTCCAGCAAGCGAGGGTTACGATACTCACCTGTCAGGAAGCGAACCGCTTCACGCACTTCCACAGCATTACCAGCGGATGAAGCCAATACCTGATTCATATCTGTAAGAATAGCAGTGGTTTTCGTACCAGCGCCATTTGCAACTGCTACAATCGACTTAGCCAGCTCTTCAGATGCTTCGTAAGTTGGCATAAATGCACCAGAACCTACTTTTACATCCATAACAAGCGACTCTAGACCAGCAGCTAGTTTTTTAGAAAGAATAGAAGCCGTGATTAGAGAAATGTTATCAACTGTAGCTGTGATATCACGTGTTGCATAAACACGCTTATCTGCTGGCGCCAGATCACCGGTTTGACCGATAATTGCAACACCTGAATCTTTAACAACGTTGCCAAAGCCTTCGTTATCTGGCGTGATGTTGTAGCCTGGGATAGACTCTAGTTTGTCCAAAGTACCACCGGTATGACCAAGGCCACGACCAGAAATCATTGGAACGAAACCACCACACGCAGCAACCATAGGGCCAAGCATCAGTGAAGTAACGTCACCAACACCACCTGTGGAGTGTTTATCAACGATTGGACCACCAAAATTCATATGGTCCCAGTTCATTACCATGCCTGAATCACGCATTGCACAAGTAAGCGCAATACGCTCTGGCATTGTCATTTCGTTGAAAAAGATAGTCATAGCAAATGCGGCAATCTGACCTTCAGAGATAGTGTCTTTCGCAACTCCCTGAATGAAGAAGTTGATTTCTTCTGAGGTAAGCACTTCGCCATCGCGTTTTTTGCGGATAATTTCTTGAGGTAAAAACATTAGATTCTCCCAGCTCGTATGCGAGCTTGTAATATGTAGGGTAATAGGGAGAGGCAGAACTCAAGCGCCCTGCCCCAATAACAGTAAAACTTAGTAAGCGTTTGGATCCGCAGTTTCTTCTGTTACTTCTAATGTGTTTAGTAGGTTTGTTAGCAGGCTTGATGCACCAAAACGGTAGTGCATGTTGTCAGCCCAGTCTGAGCCAAGAATCTCGTCAGCCATTGCTAGATATGCTGCTGCATCTTCTGCAGTGCGAACACCACCAGCAGGCTTAAAGCCAACTTTCTCTGCAACGCCCATATCACGAATCACTTTAAGCATGATTTCAGCCGATTCTGGTGTTGCATTCACTGGCACTTTACCAGTTGAAGTTTTGATGAAGTCAGCACCCGCTTCGATAGAAAGCTCAGATGCACGCTTGATTAGCGCTTCCTCTTTAAGCTCACCTGTTTCGATAATTACTTTCAGTAGAATATCGCCACAAGCTTCTTTAACTTGTTTAACCAGTTCAAAACCAGTTTTCTCGTCACCTGCGATAAGAGTGCGGTATGGGAATACCACGTCAACTTCGTCCGCACCGTATGCAATCGCTGCTTTTGTTTCAGCTACTGCGATATCGATATCATCGTTACCGTGTGGGAAGTTTGTTACCGTCGCGATGCGAACTTCTGGTGTACCTTGCTCACGAAGAGTTTTCTTAGCAATAGGAATAAAGCGAGGGTAAATACAGATTGCAGCTGTGTTGCCAACCGCTGTTTTTGCGTCATGACATAGTGAGATTACTTTTGCATCAGTATCATCATCATTTAGCGTGGTTAGATCCATTAGTTTAAGTGCACGTAGAGCTGCTGCTTTTAAATCGCTCATTTCTATCTCCGATCAATATATTCAATTTGTTTACCGAAAGCGTACATCTTCCCATCCAGTATAGAAGGTAATTCAGCACTTGCATCCGGGCTACGAAATGAACGGACTTGGTTCCCTGAAGACTTGATACTTACTGCGATATGTTGGTAATCCACCAACAGTTAAGTACCAATTGCTATCCTTGTCACCGCACAGTGCCAGTCTGGCCTATGGCACAACAATCTGTGATTGCGGTGTCTAACATTTTTTGTTCACTAACTTGAAACGCTCAAGCAAAAACTGTGAACTCATACATTATAGATACTCACAATCAATAAGATAGTGCTGTGCAAATACGCAAACGGTTTGTATCTCAAAAAAGTTTAAATATCTAATTATTTCTGTTTTTGGAATGCCATATTCCATGTAATCCAAAAACAAAACACCGTAGCAATTTCTTGCTACGGTGTTTTTAAGCTTTACATCTTTATCTCAAATTACATTGCAAGAGAGATACAGAAGCCAGCAATTGTTGCAGCCATCAGGTTAGATAGCGTACCAGCACAAACCGCTTTGATACCCATGCGAGCGATATCATGACGACGGTTTGGAGCGATACCACCAAGGCCACCAAGTAGGATTGCGATAGAAGAAAGGTTCGCGAATCCACATAGAGCGAACGAGATGATTGCAGTTGTCTTAGTAGACATTACTTCACCTGTTGCTGGAACAACCTGAGCACCTTCACCAACGAATGGTACAAAGTTTAGGTATGCAACGAATTCGTTAACAATTGTCTTCTGACCGATGAATGAACCAGCCAGCGTCGCTTCTTCCCAAGGAACACCGATTAGGAATGCTAGAGGAGCAAAAACGTAACCAAGAATAAGTTCTAGGCTTAGGTTTTCCATACCGATCCAGCCACCGATACCACCAAGCATACCGTTGATTAGAGCAATCAGACCGATAAATGCGATTAGCATTGCACCAACGTTTAGAGCAAGACCAAGACCAGCAGATGCACCACCAGCCGCAGCATCGATTACGTTAGTTGGTTTGTCGTCACCACCAGAGATGTCTTCGTCGTTTAGGTCATCAACGAACTCTTCAGTTTCTGGCTTGATGATCTTAGCGAATAGTAGACCACCAGGTGCAGCCATGAATGATGCAGCTACCAAGTATTCGATAGGCACACCCATTGATGCGTAACCCGCTAGTACACCACCAGCTACAGATGCCAAACCACCACACATTACAGCAAACAGCTCAGACTGTGTCATTTTAGGTACGAAAGGGCGAACAACAAGTGGCGCCTCAGTCTGACCTACGAAAATGTTAGCTGCTGCTGACATGGATTCTGCACGTGAAGTACCTAGAGCTTTCTCTAGCGCACCACCAAGAATCTTGATAACCCACTGCATTACACCAACGTAGTAAAGAACAGAGATTAGTGCAGAGAAGAAGATTAGTGTTGGTAGTACCTGGAATGCGAAAATGAATCCAAGACCGTCAACAGAGAATGTTACTAGGTTACCGAATAGGAACTTAGTACCGTCTTGACCGTAGTTAATTACGTTAGCAACACCAGCAGAGAAACCACCTAAAAGGTCTTTACCCCATGGTACGTAAAGTACAAATGCACCAAGTGCGAATTGGATAGCAAATGCGCCACCTACAGTTCTTAAATTAATAGCTTTGCGATTGTCAGATAGTAGTACTGCGATACCAAGCAGAACAAACATACCGACTAGGCTCATAACCAGGCTCATGGTATATGACTTCCTTATAGTTAAATTGGCGTGTAACAAAATGGAGCTCAAAAAGCGATGGCGATTATACTCATAGCCACAAATATAAAGTAATACCAACTTCACACTTTGGTACCTGATACACATTCAATTCACTTGAATATGTGAACCTGATCATGATTTAAACTCATTTCATGTACTAAATAAACACCTTTTCAAGATCTCATTCACAAATTCGAAACAAACGTTTGCTATTGTCAAAAACCACACTGGCAACCGTTTGCTCGCATTCATTTCGCAGCAAGTTTAATGATTTTAGTACATCAACACTCCGTTTCGGGTGATTTGGAATTCCCTGATAACTATTTAATGGCATATCTGGTGAGTCTGTTTCGATAACAATAGAAGATAGAGGAATGGATGAAATGGTTTTTCTGGTTTTACTCGCTCTTTCATAAGTAATAGTGCCACCGACACCTATATAGAAGCCAAGATCAATAAAATCATTTGCCTGTTGCAGGCTCCCCGAAAAACCGTGTATGACACCTGAGCACTTTGGTTTGTATTGACGCAAGATCTTGATCAAATCCTGATGTGCTTTTCGGTTATGTAATATAAGAGGAAGTTCAAAAGTGTTAGCGAGCTTGATTTGTTCTATAAGCAACGCTTTTTGAATCGCTTCATTATCCCGCGATAAGAAAAAGTCGAGGCCACATTCCCCCACTGCAACACAGCCAGGGTCGCCTTTTTGAAGTCTGCTCTCTAATTCGCTTAGGTCGTTTTTGTTGTGTTTATCTATAAAATAAGGGTGAAGACCAAGAGCGTAATACAAGTTCGCACGTGATTGACTTATTTCTTTGACTTGTTCCCAATTGAAAGCCCCGCAGCCAGGAATAAGAATATGCTTTACCCCAGCCTCAGCCGCTGAATCAAGAACACCTTCTATATTTATTGAAAGCTCTTCCCTATCCAGATGGCAATGAGTATCAAACAGATTCACTGTCTTTGTTCTCTGCTTTCTTATTTTGTTGCTCTGAATAATCTTCTTTCCTTATCGGTACACAGCATCGACCTTGCTCTTTAGTCAGGCCCATCTCTTCGCACCATTTATCATACTTCTTTACTGCACTTTTGAGCTTTTCCAACATATTACTCACCTTTACTTCTTCATTTCTTACTGAACACTTTTTTCATATAACAGACGATTACTTATACATTCGTTAAATAGCTTAATCATATAAATGACAAAAATGTTAAACCGCGCTCATAATTAGGTTAACGGTTACATCTTTCCTCAAATTGATGTGATGCAAGCGCTTTTTTTTTATGCAAGCAAACGATACACTCGCGTCTGGCTAAACGTATAACAAGGGTAAAGTTGTTAAAACAGCGATCATTTACCCAATATTAACCACTTTGACTTACCAAGCTTAACCGAGGTTAAGTGTAGGACAGAAGCTATCTGGCCGCGTCTTCTGAAGGGGCGCAGGTTGCTATTTAACTTGAATACAACATAGGGATTATCCAGTGAATAAAGCTACTATCAAACTTTCTGCGCTAGCAATTGCTATCTCATCTTTTAGCGCATTTGCCGCACCTAAACCAGCTGTTGTTTATGATACAGCAGGTAAATTCGACAAATCTTTCAACGAAGCAGTTTATAAGAACGGTGTAGAAGTATTTAAAGCAGACAAAGGCGTTGCTGTTCGTGAATTCGAACCACAAAACGAAGCTCAGCGCGAACAAGGTCTGCGTCGTCTGGCAAGCCGAGGCTTTAGCCCAATCGTAGCCGTTGGTTTCAACATGGCATCTGCTGTAGAGAAAGTAGCAACTGAGTTTCCTGACATTCAGTTCACTATCATCGATATGGTTGTTGACAAGCCAAACGTTCAATCAATCGTATTTAAAGAGCACGAAGGTTCATTCCTTGTAGGTGCTGCGGCTGCTAAAGCATCTCAAACTGGCACTGTTGGTTTCGTAGGTGGTATGGACATCCCTCTAATCCGTAAGTTCGCTTGTGGTTACGAGCAGGGCGCTGTTTACACTAACGCTGATGCAAAAGTACTTCAGAACATGACTGGTTCTACGCCTGCAGCATTTGCTGACCCAGCGAAAGGTTCTGAGCTTGCTAAATCTCAGTTCTCTCAGGGCGCTGACGTAATCTACGCAGCAGCTGGTGGTACAGGTCTTGGTGTTTACCAGGCTGCTAAAGATGCGGGCAAACTTGCTATTGGTGTTGACTCAAACCAGAACCACCTACAATCAGGCACTATGCTGACTTCTATGGTTAAGCGTGTTGGTGTTGCTGCATACAACACTTGGGAAGAAGCACTTGAAGGTTCTTGGGCTCCAGGTATCAAGGTTCTTGGTCTTAAAGAAGACGGTGTAGCTTGGGCAGTTGATGAGCACAACGCAAAACTTATCACTCCAGAGATGAAAGAGTACGTTGAAGGTCTGAAAGCAGACATCATCGCAGGTAAGATCGTTGTTCACGATTACATGGCTGACAACACTTGTACTTACTAATCAGTAAGATAAGTTAGCAAGAAAAAATAACGCCGCTGTGCAGTTCGCAGCGGCGTAGTTGCGCTAAAACAGCCGCTATATTCAATGCCGGATTACAAGTAAGCACGTGTACAGGCGCTTATTTAGCTTGGTATTCCACTCTTAGATCAGGAAATTTACGTGACGATAGTTCAAGACTATGCCATTGAACTAAAAGGGATCGATAAGCGCTTTGGGGCAGTACATGCAAACAGAGCAATCGACCTTCGAGTTCCTAAAGGCACTATTCACGGTATTATCGGCGAAAACGGAGCCGGTAAATCAACCCTAATGAGCATTATCTATGGGTTTTATCACCCAGATGCCGGTTCAATGCTCGTCAACAATAAAGACTACCGCCCTTCTAACTCACAAGAAGCAATCGCTTCAGGGATCGGTATGGTCCACCAGCACTTTATGTTGGTTGAAACCTTTACGGTACTTGAGAACATTGTTCTGGGTGCGGAAGGTGGCTGGAAGCTACAGGAAAGTCTGAGCTCAGCCAGAAAAAAACTATTACAAATTGAAAAAGATTATGGTCTGGAAGTTCCGTTAGATGCCATCGTCGGAGAACTTCCTGTCGGACTTCAACAGCGCGTTGAAATTCTTAAAGCACTTTATCGTGACGCAAAAATTCTGATTCTTGATGAGCCAACCGGTGTTCTGACACCACAAGAAGCGGATCACCTGTTTAAGATTCTAGATAAGCTTCGTGAGCAAGGCACTACCGTTATGATCATCACGCACAAACTGCGTGAAGTACTTGCTATCACAGACAATATTTCTGTCATGCGCCAGGGTCAGATGGTTGACCACGTCGTAACTGCAGAGACTAATCAGGAACAGCTTGCAGAGCTTATGGTAGGCCGTAAGGTTCGCCTAAAAGTAGAGAAGCAAGCTGCTCAGCCAAAAGACGAACTGATTAAGATTAAAGATCTGAGTTACTTCGATGATGCTGGCGTTCAGCGTGTTAAAGGTATCAACTTCAAGGTTCGCGCTGGCGAAGTTGTGGGTATCGCCGGTGTATCAGGTAATGGTCAGTCAGAAATTCTGGGCTTACTATCGGGCATCCTAAAGCCTCACTCAGGTGAGATTGAACTGAACGGGCACACTATCAGTAAGGAAAAATCAACAGATCCTCAGCATGTACGTGCGATGGGTGTTGGCCATATCCCTGAAGATCGCCATAAGCAAGGTTTGATTAACAAGTTCGAAGCGCAGGAAGCGTACATTCTTGGCTATCACCACTTACCTAAGTACAACAAAGGATTCTTACAGGATAAGAAAGCCATTGAAGAATACTGCCAGGTAAGTATGGACAAGTGGGATGTTCGTCCTAACGATGTGAACCTGAAGACAGCGAACTTCTCTGGTGGTAACCAGCAGAAACTGGTTATTGCACGTGAAATGGAAGAAAACCCTGATGTTCTTCTGGTTGGGCAGCCAACCCGTGGTGTCGATATCGGTGCAATTGAATACATCCACCAGCAAGTCATTGCTGGCCGTGATGCAGGTAAAGCTGTTCTTCTAGTTTCTGTAGAGCTCGATGAAATCATGAGCCTTGCCGACCGTATTCTGGTTGTGTTCGATGGTGCGATTGTAGGTGAAGTGAGTGCGGAACAAGCTGATGAGAAGACGCTTGGTCTGATGATGGCGAACATCGTTCCGGATCACCTTAAAAATCAGCAGACCCAAGGAGAAGTATCATGAGTCAGGCAAAAGTCCCTGCATGGGTTAACGTTGCGCTGCTACCAGCGGTGAACGTTGCTGTCGCCTTCTTAGTTTCAGCCCTTCTGTTTATCTATATTGGTATCAATCCGATTGATGCTGCAAAAACAATGTGGATAGGTGCATTCGGCTACGCTGAAGGCTTTGGCTACACACTTTACTATGCAACCGGCTTTATCTTTACCGGCCTTGCAGTTTCTGTCGCTTTCAACGCCAGCTTATTTAACATCGGTGGTGAAGGTCAGGCATACATCGGTGGTTTAGGTGTCGGCCTTGTCTGTCTGACACTGGGTGAAGTAGCTCCGTGGTACATTGTGTTCCCGGTTGCTGTTGTTGCCGGTGGTCTGTTTGGTGCGGCATGGGGTTTTATCCCTGCTTACCTTCAGGCTAAGCGCGGTTCCCATATCGTAATCACCACCATCATGTTTAACTTCATCGCAGCTTCTTTGATGGCTTACCTTTTGGTCGATGTCCTTAAACCTGATGGCACAATGGCAACGGAAAGTCGCGTGTTTGCGGCAAGCAGTTGGCTACCTAAGATGCATGAAGTCTTGGCTGTATTTGGCATCCAGATGGAAGCAAGCCCACTAAACCTAAGCTTTATCTTTGCTTTGATATGTTGTGTGTTTGTATGGCTGTTTATGTGGCACTCTCGATGGGGTTACGAAATCCGTGCTATCGGTGCAAACCCATCTGCTGCGGGTTATGCAGGTATCAACTACGTAAAAGTGGTTGTTCTGACCATGGCGGTGTCTGGTATGTTAGCTGGTTTCTTCGGCCTCAACGTTCTGCAGGGTGAGCTTCACCAGATTAAGCTGAACTTCGTAGAGGGCTTCGGCTTTACTGGTATCGCGGTAGCACTTATGGGTCGTAACCACCCGGTTGGTGTATTGCTGGCGAGTTTACTGTTTGGCTTCCTGTACCAGGGTGGTGCAGAGCTAAGCTTTGAGTACGGTGTTGACCGAAACATCGTTGTTGTATTGCAGGGTTTGGTAATCCTCTTCTCTGGTGCACTTGAGCATATGTTCAGACCAACACTTGAAAAGACTTACCTTAAACTGTTTGCTAAAGCAGGGAATGGAGCGGCTTAATTATGTTTGAAACCATTATTCTTATGCTTGACGCAACCATACGTGTTGCGACTCCTCTTATCCTTGCGTCTCTGGCGGGTATGTTCAGTGAACGTTCAGGTGTTGTTAACATCGCACTGGAAGGTAAGCTACTTGCGGCGGCTTTTGCAGGTGCAGCAACTGCTTACGAAACTAACTCAGCAATGCTGGGCCTGATGGCGGGCGTGTCAGTATCTGTTCTGTTGTCACTGCTTCACGGTTTTGCCTCTATCACCCACCGTGGTGATCAGGTAGTGAGTGGTATGGCAATCAACATCCTGGCTGCTGGCTTAACGGTTACTCTTGGTCGCCACTGGTATCATCAGGGGGGGCAGACTCCGGCACTTTCAGGTGATGGACGCTTTGCTCCAATTAACTTCCCATTCGCGGAAGAGCTTGCAGATACACCTGTAATCGGCCTGCTTTACTCTGAGCTACTAAGCGGGCACTCTTTCATCGAGTATCTGGTTATTCTGGTTGTGCCTCTTGCATGGTTTATCATGTTCCGTACGCGCTTTGGTTTGCGCCTGCGCGCGGTAGGTGAATCACCTTCAGCAGTAGATACAGCGGGTATATCTGTAGTAGGTATGCGTTACGCGGGTGTGCTTATATGTGGTATTTTGGTCGGCCTTGGTGGTGTTTACTTGTCTGTTGGTCAAACAGCACAGTTTATCCCTAACATGAGTGCAGGTAAGGGCTATATGGCTCTTGCGGCGCTGATCTTTGGTAAATGGCGTCCGTTTACTGCAATGGGTGCGTGTCTGCTGTTCGGCTTCCTGGATGCACTGGCGATTCGTCTACAAGGTGTGAGTATCGGTGACTTCCCTATCCCGGTGCAGGCAATCGAAGCAATACCATATGTATTGACCGTTTTCCTTCTTGCAGGATTTATCGGCAAAGCTGTTGGTCCAAAAGCTGTTGGTATTCCATATACCAAAGAGCGTGAATAACAAGCGAACTAAGCGAGAAAAAACGGAGCCGATTGGCTCCGTTTTTGTATCTGATATCACAATCAAAAACTGAGGATATTTCTACGTAAAAACGCTGCAAGTACATCCATGTACGCTCCAATTTTTCATCCCTGAAAAATAGGTTTTACTCCGAAACAACCTAAGCTTTTGAACATCAAACCCTGGACAATAAATTCCTCATTCCCACGCTCATGCGTGGGAATGAAGGGAAGAGCCTTTAATGCTCGCGAGTCGAACGGAAGTCAACTTCCGGGAATCGCTCTTTTGCCAGATTCAGGTTAACCATCGTTGGTGCAACGTAAGAAAGGTTATCACCACCATCCAATGCTAGGTTCGCCTGATTCTTACGCTTAAACTCTTCCAGCTTCTGCTCATCAGCACACTCAACCCAACGAGCAGTTGCAACGTTAACACCCTCGTAGATCGCTTCAACGTTGTATTCAGACTTCAGACGGGCAACAACCACATCAAACTGAAGCACACCAACCGCACCAACGATCAAATCATTGTTCTGCAGTGGACGGAATACCTGAACAGCACCTTCTTCTGAAAGCTGAACCAAACCTTTAAGAAGCTGCTTCTGCTTCAAAGGATCTTTCAGGCGAATACGACGGAACAGTTCTGGTGCAAAGTTAGGAATACCAGAGAACTTCAGAGTTTCACCCTGAGTGAAAGTATCACCAATCTGAATCGTACCGTGGTTATGAAGACCGATAATGTCACCTGCATAAGCATTCTCTGCGCGTGAACGGTCACCCGCCATAAAGGTTACCGCATCAGAGATATTGATTTGCTTACCAAGACGAACGTGGTTCATCTTCATGCCTTGCTTGTATGTACCGGAAACAATACGCATAAATGCGATACGGTCACGGTGTTTAGGATCCATGTTGGCCTGAATCTTAAATACAAAGCCGGAAAACTTCTCTTCGGTCGCTTCAACTTCACGCTCATTCGCCTGACGAGGAAGAGGCGTTGGTGCCCATTTAGTCAGACCATCCAGCATGTGGTCAACGCCAAAGTTACCAAGTGCCGTACCGAAGAATACAGGAGTTAGTTCACCGCTCATGAACAACTCTTGATCGAACTCGTGAGATGCACCTACAACCAACTCAAGTTCTTCACGAAGCTGTTCAGCTAAATCTTCACCTACAGCTTCATCTAACTCAGGGTTATCAAGACCTTTAATGATCTTCTCTTCCTGAATAGTGTGACCCTGACCAGTGCTGTACAAAATCGTCTCATCACGGTGAATGTGATAAACACCTTTAAACTCTTTACCACAACCAATTGGCCATGAAACTGGCGCACATGCGATGTTCAGCTCGCTCTCAACCTCGTCCAGCAATTCCATTGGGTCACGGATATCACGGTCAAGTTTGTTCATAAAGGTAACAATTGGAGTGTCCCGAAGACGCGTTACTTCCATCAACTTACGGGTACGATCCTCTACACCTTTCGCTGCGTCGATGACCATCAGACAAGAGTCGACCGCAGTAAGCGTACGATAGGTATCTTCCGAGAAATCTTCGTGTCCCGGAGTATCCAGAAGGTTTACCAGACATTCATTGTACGGGAACTGCATTACAGATGTGGTAACCGATATACCACGCTCTTTTTCCATCTCCATCCAGTCAGACTTTGCATGCTGGCTAGAGCCACGGCCTTTAACCGTACCCGCAGACTGAATAGCACGTCCGAAAAGAAGCACTTTTTCGGTAATGGTTGTTTTACCCGCATCCGGGTGAGAGATGATAGCGAAGGTTCTACGCTTAGAAACTTCGCCTAAAAAAGGCGCGTTAGACATGAGTAAAGTTCTTCTCGTTGCTTGCAGAATCCATCTAAAAAGATCGATTCAGATTGTGACTCAAAAATTGGCGCTTATTTTGGCCGATCTTGGCCTTTTTAACAATCAATCTGGTAAGAAAAACAATGAATCTTCATGAAAAACTGATTCGCAATGAGCTAAGAAAACGAGAAAAGCAGAATTCAAATATGTCCCTTAAATCAGCTTAGCCAGGGGGTTATATAAAAATGGATAAATATAGGCAGGCTCATTTTGAGTTATATTTGGTAATAATTCAGCCTATAGTTAAGGCTAAACTAATTCGATTTCTGAGTCATAAGGTTAAATATGAGTTCGTTCAAGTTTGACTTGCCACCAAGCCCCTTCAGAGAAAAGATTTTGATTTTAGTAGAGAATATAAATCACCATTACGGTGAACGTGCTGAAGACGCGCTTTATTTGGTGGTAAGAAAGCGCTGGCAGAACCGCTTATTTGACCAAGATAAGCCTGGTTATATCAGTGGCTTAGCTTCTGATGTTACCGATGCGAAGCGGGAGTTTCAGCAATGTTTTTATTCTGACTCGACAACAGAAAGCATTATGTCAAAACTGAAATTTGCGGTAGTTGAGCTCGCTGTTGCTTCGGACACACAAGATAAAAAATCAAATAGAAGCTTTGATGCCAAATACGTTTCAGAGCCAACGATCAGAACACTGCCGCTAAAACTAGCCGAGTTCCCCTTTTCATCACTAATGATACACCACCCTGTACTTGCATTACTTACTAGTTTATTAATCCCTCTATTCGGGGTGTTTTACGTCTCAGGTAAAGTGTTACTTTTGGCAGTGGTTTTGCACAGTCTGTTAATGGCTTATTACCTAAGCGGCTTAACGATACTATTAAGAAAGCTAAAAGCGAATAAAGCATGGTACTGGCAGTTCGCGTTGATTTTAGTACATGTCGCCTTTTTTGCACTCACAGTAATTGGTCAATACTTCTACTATCGACATGGTTAATTTTTGATACGTTTTATTTGTTTTTAATGCGAGCCAACTAAAGATAGGAGGTTTGTCTGTTTCTTACGTTCAACAGGAGTAACTAAAGCCACCGAGCACATATTCACTGTATTCGGTGACTTTTACGGCCACAATTTATCTTACTCGTCTAAGTAGAATAAGAACTAATGGTAACATTAACCACAACATAGGTGGTTCGCTGATCTGAGATCTATTATGAATTATCGCATTGCTTGTACCATCAATAAGCAAGGGATCGCCAAACGCATTGCCTAACCCAAAGATAGGTCCAATTGCCACTTCTGTAGAAGAGTCAAGTGGTAAAGCATCGACTGAAAACATGATCTCAGCGAGGCTAAAGCTATCTGGTTGCAGTGCATCTAACTCAAAATCGAACAAAAAGCTCACCAATGAAAGAGAGAGCGTACCAAAACCATCATCACCAAGGCTCAAGTCTAAAGCCTCTCCCAAGAAGACATCACCGAGCAAACTCGTTAAAGAAAAGCTGTCAACGGATATAGTGCCTGGATCATAGTGCAAATCCAAATCGAAATCCCCGACAGATTCTGGTCCCCCTGCGCCTAATCCGCCAATCATCAAGTCCAGTGTTACACTATCGCCAGTTTCCGCAAAAGTGCTAGATGGTGACAGCGACAAAAACACAGCATTCGCATTGCAGGCAAATAACAGCGACAATACAAGAAAAAACTGCTTTATAGATTTATTCATCATAAAGTTCCTTCCCTATTAAAATTTATCCCTAAATTTATGGCCCAGTTGTTGCGCACCTTGCAAAGTCACAAAGAAGCGAACATTTTCGTGCATCATTTACATTAATGAACCCATCACCATCAATATCAAGAAGTGGATCCCCCGGAGGCACGGGTACATTACGATGAGCACCAATCAGTCTGATATCCAACCTATCAACCTGATTATCATTATTGGCATCACATGAGAACGTCTCTAACGTTGAAACACTAACATCAGATAATATCGGTGAGACTCCACCAGTAGTAGGACGAAGGGTGGCTTGTATCTCTATAAACCGCCCAGTCAAACCTATACCGGGAGTATTGTTGCTGATTGGAATAAAGGTTTCGAGAGCAAGATTACCTTCGACATTTGCAGAACGAGCTTTGATTTCTATACTTGCACCACTTGGAATGTTACCTTCTGGTTCATTATTCCAATTTATCAAATCCCACTCAGTATCATTGTCCCCACTATCTTTAGTGACAGTCCAAATACCAGTTGGGTCGGTAAAACTGCGCTGTCCAAAACCTGTAGCGTCACTATAGGTGTATGGTGCATCACCCACGGTAACAGACGAGACAAAACCACAACTGGAGTTATATTGAGAAACGGTATCGTGGCTAAGATTTATAGTCCAAACATTGCCGTCTTTGTCTATGATAGGGCCACGCACGCCCTGTGTAGAAACAGAACACACCGGAGAAGTGTTTAAGAAACCCGTACCTGGATTAATTTCAAATTTTCTCAAGGTCGGTGTCCCAAACCAAACTGCCCCATCTCCATCGACCGCAACTCCTGTTCCTCCTCCAGCAATCACAGGACCGAATGAACTGGTAGTAGGATCAAATGATCTCAATGTTGAACCTAAGTACACTTTGCTAGCACCCAATGCTATACCATAGTTACTGCTACCACTAAAAGTACCTAAAAATGTATTGGTATTAGTATCTAGTTTTACGAGTAAGCTAGAAAGTGTTGCCCCCCATAAAATACCACTGGCATCTACAGCACAACCATAATTTCGAGCTGACCCCGTAGAGATAGGCCCTGCTAGTAAGTTCCCATTAGGGTCAAATTTATAATATGACCTAGTGTTAAATGTACCAGCCCAGATGTTTCCGTTGGTATCCAAGCATACAGAGCGCCCTAAACTTCCCGGAGTACCAAACTGCCGAACCCATATAACTCTTTCATCCAAGAAATCATCGATATCAAGTACACCATCACCGTCATCCACAACCGATAGCATCTCACTTGGTTCGATAATACAGTTTCCGTTGAGATCTCTAGATGTATCGATAACACCATTACCATTTCGATCGATACCTCCATCCACAGCAAATTTTATGAGATCTGGCGTACCTCCATCAAAATGACGATTGGCTAGATATACATCCCCATCGACATTAACTGCGGTACGTGAGGGTGCAGGGCCTGTTGAGTTGGTGTTATTTAGAGCATCACCGTACCATGTGAGATATCGTGCTTCTTCACATCCAGGGCCATCAGTGTTGACCTTAGAAAAAGTTGCATCTCCATAATTGGCAACCCATAGATACGGAAACGTTGTACCCGTTGAATTAATCTGCAACTGATTACTATTTGGGGCGTCGTAATTGACACCATTAATGATCCCTGATGCAAAATCAGCGTCCGAGGTATAAGTTGTTGTGTCTGCGTATAGTGTACCAGTGTTAACTATGGCTGAGACAATTAAAGCACTGGAGTATAATAATTTCCTTTTCACAATTTCTCTCCTGTCAACGTATTAACTATCGTTATCAGTTGTTGAAATTAATGTGGGTCTGAATAAAGGCTGACTTTGATATCCTTTTTCAGAAAATAATCTCACGACATTTTTCCCATCAACACTACTCATAAAAATATTAGGGTAACGACTTTCATAAACTCTGGTATATGAAATGTAACTCCCATCTGACGATATTGATGGTTCTTTATCTTGTGCCTGTGGCAGTCCTAGATTACGAGGCGAGCTTCCATCTTCTCCCATGATAAATAATTGGTTCTTTTCACCACCTCTCGCACTTAAAAATACGATTTCCCTGCCGTCTCTAGACCACTTGGGAGATGTATCCACAGTAGATAAATCCGTTAATTGGTACTCTTTCCCGGTCACTAAATCGTACTTATAGATATCGAAGACTCTTTTTCGACGAGAGTCATAGACAATTTTTTTACTATCCGGTGACCAGTCGATACTTGTTCCTTCTAGTTTTGGTTTATCAGTTACTCTCATTGTTTTTGCACCATCAGCGCTAATAAGAACAACATTAGATTTTTGGTTTCTGTCAAACTCAAAGTATGCGATCCACTGACCGTCAGGTGACCATGTCGGATGGCCTGCTTCTACTTCTACATCAGTAAGCCTTCGGAGGTTTTTCCCCTTTTTATCAACGATGTAAAGGTTGATACTGCCCTCTCGATCAGAGCAAAAAACTATTTGCTCTCCATCAGGAGACCATACTGCATTAGCATCATGTCCCCTCCTATTGCTAATGTTGATTTGATTTGACCCATCCGCATTCATCACATAAATTTCTGAATCACCGTTGTCACGATTAGATGTGAAAACAATCTCACTCCCATTCGGGGACCAGCTTGCTAAATAATCTTCACTCGCATTATTCGTTAACTGCTGTACTACTTTCCCTGAACCATCAGATAGATAGATTTCTCTATCTCCATCTTGATTAGACACATAGAGAAAATCAGTCGGGGAGGCTGTGGCATAAAAGCTCAAAGCCAGACTTAATGATAAGTAATTAGCTGTTTGTATAAGCTGCATAGTTAATCCCCATCTATGGAAAACACATCTACATATGCAACTACTTCGGATTCAGAACCAGATATAACACTAGCCTTGTAAGTGCCTGAGTCACTTGCGACAAGATTTATTTCTATTGATCCTTTTTCATTCGCGCTTTCAATATAATTTAGAGTGCCATTTTGAGGATCGGTGATTTCTATTTCGACAGACCCAAAAGGAGTAAAGTTAACTCCTCTAAGAACTAATAAATCACCTTCATAGACTCCTGTAGAAAAGTGCATTGACTCTGCTGCGTATACGAGATGTGAAAACAATATAACTAACGGCATGACAGCTATAAGTATCCACCTGTGAATGGTTTTCATTTCCGTACTCTCCGTTATCAAGTTACAACTACGGGTATTAATGAGCCACAAAATGTAAATATACATATAGTTTTGACTCTAATGCGCCGTATTTAAGCTCGTTACCTATCAATGTCCTCAATGAGGTAAACAAGCTCTTTCCAAAACATCATTTTTGAAATAAAACCAGATGCATAATACAGACCGACTAAATAGTGATTTTAATATCAATAAGTTAATTTGGAGGGATATGAAAATGTGAGGAATTTGTAAACAAAACTGACACGCTATTTTGTCTTGTAATCAAAGGCAGATAAGACCAAGAAATAAAAGCACTAAATAAACAATACTTTACGAAAGAAAAGATTCCATAAAACTTATATAGCACTGCTCATAGGTGTGTAAATTATATTGACAATCTTATGAACAGTTATTCGAATAAAAAACACTTTGTAGCTAAAAATAAAGTTATATCATTGGCTTTACTTATATTTGAAAACTTGAACTTAAAGAAAATTTTGCAGTTATAAATGAAGCGACTATGGGATGGGAGCGTTCTACTGAAGGTTCAGACTCGAAATACTTAGTACGATAAACAGACCAAATATACGAAAGGACCTCTCGGCCCTTTATTTGTAACTAAGTAAACGAGAAAAACAGGTAACTCATTATAATTGCATCTTCTTTGCCGTTTTCGGTAGGATAGTAATCCCTTCTCCTATCAACTTCATTGAAGCCAATAGACTGGTATAAACCGTGCGCAACGTGATTGCTTTCTCTGACTTCAAGCCAGGCGCTTTCCGCGTCGTTTTGCTCACATATCTCCAGAAAGTGCTCCATCAAGATGCGCCCGACTCCTTTCCCTTGTTGAACAGGATCTACAGCGATATTTAGCAAGGTAACTTCGCCAACAATGTTCTGGGCATAAAAGTAGCCAGCAACATTGCCCGTTTCATCGAGCAGTGAGTAATGACATGCTCCACGACTGGATAGATCATTAATCATGGTTTGAGACCAGGGATGTGTATGCGCAGAGCACTCAATCTGCCAAATTTGGCTTAAGTGCTCGGGTTTCATGGGTTGTAAACTAAGAGTCATAAGAACAGATCTGCAGCCATAGCGCCCGACGCTCTTGATTATTACCGTCGATGTCAGATAAAAGAGGTGACTGCAGAATGTTGCAATCTTCCAGGTCCGTTTGCTCGCACCCTGCGAACCACGCCCATTTGAGATTATCTGTATTCAATTGAGACACCTGTTCGGGATACAGATGCCGGGCATCCTTGAGGGAAAGCTTAATACTCTTAAGTACCTTCTCAAACATCTCCACCATATCACCTTCCGGTTTAACCGGAGAAACAAGCAGAAGTGAGCAAGCACCATCAAGTACAATCTTTTCTGGTTCGAACCTACTAAGTCGCTCAGGGCGAGCAAGTTCCCAGCACTCAATTCCCATCTCTTTTAGGTACGTAAATTCTCTGTCGGACATAATAATTAGTTACAGTTCCTGAAACTCAGGGCTGTACTGAATCTGTCCTTGTTTTCCGGCGAATACACCCGGGCTCAGCTCTACCGCTCTGAACACACCTTTCGGCACTTCCCACTCACAAGAAAAACCGAACTCAGAAGAATCTTTAAATCCAAATCTACTGCAAAAATCAGGATCACCCAGAACAACACAACCGTCATACCCAAACTGGAAAAGCGATTCTAAGCCCTGCTCAATAAGCTCACGAGCGATACCTTGCTTCCTGAACTCTTCTTTGACTGCGATAGGTGCCAGACCTTGCCAGCCAAAATCTTCACCCTCTAATGTAATCGGACTAAAGATGACATAACCAACCACTTCGCCTTCATCACTACACGCAACAAGCGCCAATGTAAGCTTGCCGTTCTCACGAAGCTTCATAACAAGATTGGCTTCTGCCTCTGTCTCAAAAGCTGATTTCAGTAGCGCATCGATTGGAAGTATATCTGCTGGTGCCTCAGTTCGAATAAGCATTAGATACTCCGCTCTGTTGCTGTTCTGGACTCATGCCTTTCTGAACAAAATCAGCAAGCTGGTTTAGCGCCACTTGCATCGCTTTCGGCAACGCATCAAGGTCAACACTGTCCATCAGATTTTTTACCTCAAGCCCAAGCTCTGTGTCGCCTTCGATGCTCAATCGGCGCTGGAAGAACAGTGTATCTGGATCTTCTTTACGGCCCGCAATAAGAACCAGATCATTCAGGCTACCAGAAAAGCTAACATCCTCTTGCTCAACTTTATCTGAAACAATCAGTTTTTCACCCTGATAACTTATAAACCACTCAAGTTTAAGATCGTTTACAGAGACCTTAAGCCATTTGTCTTCTAGAAACTCAAAGTCACCATCTTCAAGTGCTTCATGGAATACCTGTTTAAGCCCCTCTAATAACACTTTTGTCTGTAGCGGCTTTGGTAAAAAGTGGACTGGATATCTCAAAATCTCAGCAGCATTACTTACCAGATGCTTTCGAACCTTGTTTAACACAGATATTTTCCGTAAGTTGTTTCATCAATTTCGCCATAATAGAGGATATTGCAGGAGAATTCCTGTTATGTATCAAAAAAGTGCTTTAGAGAGCAAAGCTAGGCCTACAGACACTTTCACATCCACTCTATCAAGGTTATAGTAGTTATCAATAAGCACTGGTTGTAAGATTATCAGTAGCTATAACTGACTGATAATTAAAGTTCGCTCATTAGTAATTTTGGTAATAAGGTTGATGCCTGCAGTAAAACAATTACAAACTTGGTTTTCAAAATTAACGGATTCCAGCCCGTTTCTTTTTGCCGTTATTGATAAAGATCACAATTACAGTAACGTAAATGAAAGGTACTGCGAAATAGCAGGGCTTACCAAGCAAGAACTTGAAGGAATGAACGATACTCAAGTTCTGGGTGAAACTTTTGCTGAGCGTTTAAAGCCTTATTATGAACGCGCTTTTGAAGGTGAATCCGTAGAGGCCGAAATTACGCTGAACGACCATGAGCACGAAAGTAGCATTCATTTCAGTGTCGCCCCCGTCTCTTACGACGGAAGCATCGATTACATCACTTTCCACGCCATAGATACCTCTGAAAAACATATCCTTGTGCGTTCACTGGAAGAGTCTGAAGCAAAATTCTCAACGTTGACCGACATCATGCCTGATGGCCTTCTGATGGTTGAGAACGACATCATCATCTCAGCCAATCCTATTGCGTTAAGGCTCCTTGGGTTTCAGGAAACAGACGAACTACTAGGTGAAAGCTTAGGCCGCCTTTTCATTGATGAAAACACGAAGAGTGTATACAACGGGCGCTTAGTTGATTCCCTGAAAGACTCCGCTATCACATGTCTGACAGGCGCACGTTGTGGCGTAGAGAGAAAGGTTCATCTGCGAGCAGCAGAAGCCTCTGTATTTGGATCTAAGTCTCAAATTGTTATTCTGGAAGACGCTGACAACCAAACTTCTGACGGCTCTCGTGATAGTCACGACTCCCATTACGATTCGCTAACCAAGCTTTACAACCGATTTGGATTCACAAGACGTTTAGAACACTTTATTGAGAACAAGATCCCTTTGGTGATGTTGTACCTTGATATCGATAACTTCAAAAATATTAATGACTCACTTGGCCATCATATTGGTGATCGAGTGATCAAAGAGGTTTCTTCGCGTCTACAGCGACTACTGCCTGCTCAGGCGATTCTTGGTCACCTTGGTGGTGATGAGTTTGGTATCATCCTACCAGAACCCGATCAGCCTAAATCTGAAGAGTATCTGGCAGAACGAATTATCTCTTTGATCAATCAGCCATTCGATCTTCACCATTTTAGTAAGCGCCTTGCCTGTTCTATTGGTAGCGTTGCATATCCCGGAGATGGGAATGATGCTCGAATTCTTTTACAGAATGCCGATACCGCTATGTATGAAGCAAAAGACCGTGGCCGAAACCGACTCGTTAAATACCACGATCAGATGAACAAAGAGGCTCGTATGCGCCTCTGGTTAGAAATAGAGCTCCAGAAAGCGCTTCAACAAGATGGTTTGGAAGTCTGGTATCAGCCAAAAGTAAACGCTCGTGATTTCAGCATCAATGGTGCCGAGGCACTTATCCGTTGGAAGCATCCAATTGAAGGGTACATCAGCCCCGGAGCCTTTATCCCTGTAGCCGAAAAAGCGGGATTGATCGAACACCTTGGCCGTGTAGTAATGCGCGATGTCTTTACCACGGTAAAACGCTGGAAAACACAAGGCATTCTTCCAGGTCGTGTTGCGATTAACCTTTCACCAGAGCAGTTTGGTAACCCTAAGCTAATAGACTTCATGGAAAAGCTGTTAAGGACAACCGACCTTGATCCTGCATGTATTACGTTTGAGCTTACCGAAAGTGCGGTAATGAGTGACAGTGAGCACACTATCCAAATGTTGAAGGCGATCAAAAAGCTAGGCTTTTCTCTATCTATCGATGACTTCGGTACCGGATACTCTTCATTGTCTTATTTAGCACGTTTCCCTATTGATGAACTAAAAATAGACCGGGCTTTTATAAACGACATAGACCAACTACCTAAGCAGGTCACTGTGATAGAAAACATTATCAATCTGGGTAAATCTTTGGATCTGTCTGTCGTTGCAGAGGGTGTCGAAACCCGACAACAAGCTACTTTGTTATCAAATCTAAATTGCCACTCTATACAGGGATTCCACTTCCATAGACCTCAACCAAAACATGAAGTCGAAGAGTTATTTGCACTTAATCGCCGGTACAAAAATTAAACATATCCGTAACACCTTAGGATAAGATTACGATAAACCTGCCTTACATCAACTCTATCGCTAATTCTTACCCCTAAAATGCCCATAAGTTATAAATGAACGGTTTGTAGTAAATGGAACTTTTATGCCCTGCGGGAAACCTGCCTGCCTTAAAAACCGCTATTGATTGTGGTGCCGATGCGGTTTATATCGGCTTTAAAGACGACACTAACGCACGCCACTTTGCTGGTTTAAACTTTACCGGGAAGAAGTTGGAACGTGCTGTCCAGTATGTACGTGACAAAAACAGAAAACTGCATGTTGCCCTGAACACCTTCGCTCATCCTGATGGGTTCGACCGGTGGACTAAAGCCGTGGATAATGCTGCCGCTATGGGCATCGATGCGCTGATCATTGCCGATATTGCAGTACTTGATTACGCTGCGACAAAGTATCCGGACCTTGAGCTTCACTTATCGGTTCAGGCATCTGCAACGAACGTGGCAGCTATTGAGTTCTACAAACAGAATTTCAATGTCAAACGCGTCGTTTTACCTCGTGTTCTGTCCATTCATCAGGTTAAACAACTTTCGCGCAATATCCCTCAAGGTGTTGATCTGGAAGTTTTTGCTTTCGGTAGCCTGTGTATCATGTCTGAAGGACGATGCTACCTTTCTTCTTATATGACTGGCGAATCTCCAAATACGGTTGGAGCATGCTCACCAGCGAAATATGTACGCTGGCAGGAAACCGAAGACGGATTAGAATCAAGGCTAAACGAAATTCTCATCGATAAGTATGCAGAAGGCGAAAACGCAGGTTATCCAACGTTGTGTAAAGGTCGTTTTGATGTCAACCTCGACGGTGAATCAAAGCGCTATCACGCCCTGGAAGAACCAACCAGCCTGAATACGCTGTCTCTATTACCTGAGCTATTCGCAGCGAACGTAGCATCGGTTAAAATTGAAGGGCGTCAACGCAGCCCAGCCTATGTTGAGCAGGTGACCAGAACCTGGCGAGCTGCTATTGACCGTTACCAGGCAAATCCAGAAGCATATAAAGTTGAAGACAACTGGAATGCGGCATTAGCGAACGTATCAGAAGGAACCCAGACGACACTGGGTGCCTACCACAGAAAATGGCAGTAACGGAGTAGTAGATGGAAAACCAAATGAAGTATGCACTGGGTCCCCTGCTCTATTTCTGGCCAAAGCAAGATGTAGAGTCGTTCTATAAAAAAGCATCTGCCTCTTCCGCTGACATCATCTATCTTGGTGAATCAGTATGTTCAAAACGTCGTGAAATGAAGCAAGGCCATTGGCTTGATATTGCAAAAGAGCTATCTGCTTCTGGTAAGCAAGTGGTACTTTCTACTATGGCTTTGCTGGAAGCGCCAAGCGAAGTCAATGTGATGAAAAAGTACATCGACAATGGAGAGTTCGCAATAGAGGCGAATGACGTTTCTGCGATACAGCTTGCAGCAGAAAAGGGTGTCCCATTCATTGTCGGCCCAGCGGTTAACGCGTACAACGCGCACACACTGAAACTCTTCCATAAACAAGGAATGACTCGATGGTGTATGCCGGTTGAGCTTTCACGGGAGTGGCTTTCAAATACTTTGGTACAGTGCGATGAGCTAGGAATAAAAGGGAAGTTTGAAGTCGAAGTGTTTAGCCATGGCTACCTTCCCCTTGCTTACTCTGCACGTTGCTTTACGGCGAGAGCGGAAAACCGACCTAAAGATGAGTGCGAAACATGCTGTATCAACTACCCGACAGGGCTACAGGTATCTAGTCAGGAAGGACAGTCTGTATTCAATCTAAACGGTATCCAGACACAATCAGGATATTGCTACAACCTAATTAACGATCTGAAAGGTATGAAAGGATTGGTTGATGTCGTCAGACTGAGTCCACTTGGTGTAGAAACCTTCTCTCAACTTGACCAGTTCAGAGCCAACGAAGATGGGAATAGCCCGGTTAAAGTTGAAAGCCACCAGTGTAATGGTTATTGGCACCAGCTCGCAGGTCTGGAACTAAAAGAGTAACGTTAAAATCAGGCTACAGGCCGATAGCAAGCCTGTAGCCTATCTCCATTTATCAAGCCTTACAAAGCATTGCCTCTTCTTGCTTCACATCCTTTCTTAGAACAAAAATTAAGATCACGCTTACCAGGATATTTGAAATAGGGTACGCCAACCAAACCCCTTCTAATCCAAATAGCACAGGTAGCACCAGTAAGAACGGCAACTGTGCCAGCATGTTTCCACCTGTTGTAAACATGGCTTTTTTGCTATCACCAATCGCTTGATAGTAAGCCGCAGCAACCACAATAAACCCATCAAGGAATAGCGTAAACATATGTAAGCGGATGCCAAGCGTACTTGCTGCGAGTAACTCAGGATCTTCACTGTTAAATACAGAAATAATGGTTTCAGGGAATAAGTTTACAATCGCGATAAAAACTATTCCGAGCAAGACGGAAGTCCACATAGCGATTCCCAGTAGCTGCTTCACCAACTCAGGCTTCTTAGCACCATGGTTAAAGCTCACCAGTGGTTGCATACCATTTGCAACACCTTCTACTGTCAAATAGTAGATCGTCACGATATAACCAATGATGGCATAAGCGCCCACAATCAGGACACTACCATATTGAGTAAACATCCAGTTATGCACCGCAACCATGAAGGAGCCATAAACATACATAAAGAAGCTCGAAAGGCCGATTGTTAATATCTGCGGAACCAAATCAAACCGCAGTGTAAAACTCTTGACTGAAAGACGCATCGTGGCGTACTTCGAAAAGAAATACCAAACACCGATAACCGTTGTTATGCATTGAGCAATCGCGGTTGCTATTGCGGCACCGGTCAACTCCCATCCCATTATGCCAATAAAGAGATAATCCAATATGATGTTAAGCAACGCACCTAACACCATAAGTGCAGTAGCAAGCTTGGGACTGTTATCATTTCTCAACAAAAACGGAAGCGCGATACCGCCTAAGCCGAAAATATTAGCAACAATAAGGACATCCAGATACTGCTTACCAAGTTCGAATACATTGCCTTCTACACCCTGCAAAAGCAACAAGTCGTCCGAATAGAAAAACAGGAACAACGCAAGAATTGGGTAAACAAACAGAAGAATTCCTAATCCGGTACTCAACGTATCTTTCGCCTTTGTATGCTCTCCGGCTCCCTGACTAATCGAAGCGATAGCACCAGTACCAACCCCCACCATCATTCCGATTCCGAGCACGGAACCAATAATAGGCCAGGCTACGTTTATCCCTGCGAGTCCTTCTGCACCGACATATTGCCCTATAAAGATACCATCGATGATTTGATACAGGCCGTTTACCAACATCGCTGCTACGGTTGGTAAGGTATAATGCCAAAATTGTTTATATATCGGTTTCACAGTTCATACCACATTGTTAGCAAAGCTAACTATTTAGTTAAATATTGACGAAAGTAGTAAGCCTTCACTTAAGCATCTTAGTAAGAATAGTGACAAACTGTTCAGATTCTTCTTTTGTTACTTTCTGCTCAAACTTTTCTACAATGAGCGAATAAACCCTATCTTCCAATGCAAGATCATTTTTTGCCTTATCGGTTAACTCTACTCGCTTTACCCTTGCGTCTAACTCGTCGCTTACTCGTCTTACGAGCCCTTTCTTCTCTAACCTTACGACCATGTTTGAAGCGGAAGGTTTAGTAACCATCATCTCAGTAGCAAGGTCAGTAATCCTGATAGGCTCTCCGGAAACCTGGATTACCTTTAGATAGTCAAACTCGTTAAAGCTAAGTGCCGCCAACGGATCTTCTTTAGAAAATACTCGCCACTCTTTCGACGCGTACCTCTCAAACTCATACAAAATTTCTTTTAGAGACATATTACGCACACTTAGTTAGTCAGGCTAACTATTTTACTCACTCCATATTTCAAAGCAATAAAAAACCGCTGTGTCGTTAACAGCGGTTTTTTATTGAATGATTAGGACGAAACTCTACTTAGTTGTCGAACCTAGCTCACTTTGGGCTTTCATTTCCTTGCGAGCCTGTTTCACTTCTTCAAATATTCTTCCAAGTTCAAGAAATGAGTATCTATGTTCAACATATTCATAAACATTAAAGGATACGGCCAGTTTATACAGGGCAATGGCATTCGCGTAATCACCTTCAAACTGATAACGCTTACCTAAATAAAAATAGGCTTCCGTTAATCGCTGCGCCAACACAACATTATCTCTTGTATCTTTGAGTACAGCTTTAAACGCCTGCTCTTCAGTAATGTCATTCAGCATGATAGCAACGAGTACCCAACCCCACTCTTCGTTATGGTTTCGGTATCTAGAAGCGAGTTTGTCACGTGCAATGATAGGATCGAGCTCACGCTCAACGATATACAGCCAAAGAGCTCGAAACGGATCGCTTGGGTCATCCTTGTAGTGCTCTGTCATCTCTTCAAATGCCAGATCAATACGGTCACCATAATACAGGGCGATAGCTCTGTTACGCTCTGCATACTGGTTTTTAGAATCAAGTTCCAACGTTGAATCAAATGCTTCATATGCAGCATCAAACTCACCTACCTGAGTGTAATAAACACCTAACAGGTTAAAGATATCTGGCTGTGCCGGGTTTAAACTAAGAGACTTATTGAAATCAAGTCGAGCGAGATCTCTTAAGCCAAGGCTGTCGTAATAGCTGCCTCGCTCATAAAACATTTTAGCTCTGACTTCATCTTCGAGATTTGGCCTTAATAGAAGCTGATTAAGACGGGCTATCTGAACTTCCTGCTGAATACTAGGCTGAAGAGGGACTGCCATAGGAGGATATACCCAGCTACTCTGCCCTTTGTTCTCAACACCCTTAGAAGCACACCCGGAAAGAGCAACAAGTACACTTAATCCAACTAATCGAAACCATTTCACAAATATAATTCTCCAAAAAAGGGGGAGCACAATGCTCCCCCTTTTATATCACGCTTTGCTATAAGTAAGCTACTTACTCAGCATCAGAAGCTTTTGAATCGCCTTCAGCTTCTGCTGGCTTTTCTACTGCTTCCTTCATACTTAGACGTACACGACCCTGGCGGTCAATCTCAAGTACTTTAACTTTAACTTCCTGACCCATTTCAAGGTAATCAGATACCTTCTCAACACGCTGCTCAGCGATTTGAGAAATGTGTACCAAACCATCTTTACCAGGAAGAACAGTAACGAATGCACCGAAGTCAGCAAGACGAGCAACTTTACCTGTGTAGATTTTACCTACTTCAACTTCAGCTGTAATCGCTTCGATACGACTGATTGCGTCTTTAGCCTGAGCATTGTCAGTTGCAGCGATCTTGATAGTACCGTCGTCATCGATTTCGATAGTTGTACCAGTTTCTTCCGTTAGCTGACGGATAACTGCACCACCTTTACCGATTACGTCTTTGATCTTCTCAGCGCTGATCTTCATAGTGTGAATACGTGGAGCAAACTCAGAGATATCGTCACGAGCACCAGAGATAGCTTCATCCATTACAGACAGAATGTGCTTACGCGCACCTTGTGCCTGGTTAAGAGCAATCTGCATGATCTCTTTCGTGATACCTTCAATCTTGATATCCATCTGTAGTGCAGTGATACCAGTGTCAGTACCCGCTACTTTAAAGTCCATGTCACCAAGGTGGTCTTCGTCACCCAGGATGTCAGAAAGAACAACAAAGTCGCCACCTTCTTTAACAAGACCCATTGCGATACCTGCAACAGAAGATTTAATTGGCACACCAGCATCCATAAGAGCCAGAGACGTACCACATACAGACGCCATTGAAGATGAACCGTTTGATTCTGTGATTTCAGAAACAACGCGCACAGTGTACGGGAACTCATCTACAGAAGGCATTACTGCAGCAATACCACGCTTAGCCAGTTTACCGTGGCCGATTTCACGACGCTTAGGAGAACCAACAAAGCCAGTTTCACCTACACAGTATGGAGGGAAGTTGTAGTGAAGCAGGAAGTGATCTTTACGCTCACCTGTTAGCTCATCAATGATTTGAGCATCACGCTGTGTACCTAGAGTAGCAGTAACAAGAGCCTGAGTTTCACCACGAGTGAACAGAGCAGAACCATGAGTACGTGGAAGAACACCTGTACGTACGTCTAGAGCACGAACCATGTCTTTTTCACGACCATCGATACGTGGGTTACCAGCAATGATGCTGCGACGTACAACTGTCTTCTCTAGATCGTGGAAGATAGTATGAATTTCTTTGGTGTTTGCTTCAGGATCTTCAGCAAGTAGCACTTCGTTTACTTCTGCAGCAATCTCATGAATACGGTCATAACGAGCCATCTTTTCAGTGATTTGGTAAGCTTCAACAAGCTTAGCTTCTGCTAGTTCAGCAATCTTAGTGTTAAGAGCTGTGTTCTCTTCAGGAGCAACCCAATCCCAAGCCGGAGTTGCAACTTCAGCTTTGAACTCATTGATTGCATTAATTACTGCCTGCTGCTGATCGTGACCGTAAACAACTGCAGATAGCATTTCTTCTTCAGTTAGGTTATCAGCTTCAGACTCAACCATTAGAACTGCAGATTCAGTACCAGCTACAACAAGATCAAGCTTAGACGTTTCTAGCTCAGTGTTGCTTGGGTTAAGTACTAGTTGACCATCGATATGACCGACACGAGCAGCACCGATTGGACCATTGAACGGAATACCTGAAATAGCTAGAGCAGCAGAAGTACCGATCATTGTTACGATATCAGGCTGAACATCAGGGTTTACAGATACTACTGTTGCGATAACCTGAACTTCATTTTTAAATGCATCCGGGAATAGCGGGCGGATTGGACGGTCGATAAGACGTGCAATCAGAGTCTCGCCTTCCGAAGGACGACCTTCACGCTTGAAGAATCCACCAGGGATTTTGCCTGCAGCGTAAGTACGCTCCTGGTAGTTAACTGTTAGTGGGAAGAAATCCTGACCTTCAACTGCTTCTTTTTTACCAACAACAGAAACAAACACAGAAGTGTCGTCCATTGTTACCATTACAGCAGCAGTTGCCTGACGTGCGATTACGCCAGTTTCTAGAGTAACCGTGTGGTTACCATATTTGAATGTTTTAACGACTGGATTCGCGAACATTATAACTTTCCTTTAGATGTAATAAGACTCTGGATAAACTCCAGAATCAAATAGCTAAAACACCTTTCAGGTATTACCAATCGCGACTAATGGAAAATATCTTCTCAAGATTTTTTTCATTAGCCGCGACCTTATGGTCGACTGCGGTGACTGTAATACTCAAAAAAGTGCGTGTTGAATTAGATGCGCTATGCACAACTGGGCAGTAGTATAGATGAAAAAGAAAATAAGTGCAGGTAGTTATAGGTAAATTCTGGGGCAGAAAAAGAAAAAGGGGCTTGATAGCCCCTTTTTCATACAAACTGATCTTAGCGACGTAGGCCTAGACGTTTGATTAGGTCGTGGTAACGATCTAGATCTTTACCTTTTAGGTAGTCTAGAAGCTTACGACGACGAGAAACCATGCGTAGAAGACCGCGACGGCTGTGGTGGTCTTGTTTGTGGTTTGCAAAGTGACCTTGTAGGTGGTTGATAGAAGCAGTAAGTAGAGCTACCTGTACTTCTGGTGAACCTGTGTCGCCTTCGCCACGTGCGTAATCAGCAACGATTGCTGCTTTAGTTTCTGCATTCAGAGACATAATTCTCTCCTAATAAGAGTAAGTTAAACACTGTGCCAGCCAATCTCTGATTCAGCCGACACGAGGAGCGCGAATTATACGGGTATCACGTTTTTATAGCAAGGGGATTTTCCCTAGTCCCTAAATACAACCAGCCTTTTCGGTGCTACCTTGCCATCGTCATCGATTTCACCGACTCCGATAAACAGCTTCTCTTCACCTGAGGTCATACGAACCTGACCTTCAGCGGGTGCACCAAACACCTGCACTGGCTGACCGTGCTGAACCATATCTGTTAATTCAGGAATCAGGTTAACTTCCGGTAGATCCTGCACCGCAGTGTCCATAGGAAGAAGAACCGGATCCAACAACTCTTTAGGCTGGATATCCTGCTCTCTTGCTTCCTCAAGCATCGCCTCAAGCTGTTCAATCGTAACCATCTTCTCGTAAGGATAGTGTGATACACCAGTACGACGAAGGTAAGTTACATGTGCGCCACAGCTCAGCATCTCACCAAGATCATCCACGATAGTGCGAATGTAAGTTCCCTTAGAACAGTGAACTTCCATCTCAACTTCATCACCTTCAAAACGAAGAAGCTCAATCTCGTAAACTGTTATTTTGCGAGACTCACGTGGTACTTCGATGCCTTCACGAGCATACTCATAAAGAGGTTTACCCTGGTACTTAAGAGCAGAAAACATAGAAGGGATCTGATCCGTTGTACCACGGAACTTTGCGATACAGCGTTCTAGCTGACCACGGTCAACTTTCACCGGACGAGTCTCAACAACTTCACCATCAGAGTCTGAGGTATTTGTACGCTCACCCAGTTTAGCGATCACGCGGTAGCGTTTATCTGAATCCAGAAGGAACTGTGAAAACTTGGTTGCTTCCCCAAGACAGATTGGCAGCATGCCGGTTGCCAGAGGATCAAGCGCACCAGTATGACCTGCTTTTTCCGCAAAGTAGATACGCTTTACTTTCTGAAGCGCATCATTGGAAGAGATCCCTGTCGGCTTGTCTAAAAGGACAACACCGTTAACCGGACGACCTTTGCGACGACGAGCCATTACTCTTCATCCTCGCGACCAGATTCTTCTGCACGACGCTTGTCACTGCTAACAACTTCAGAAACAAGGTTAGACATACGCATACCTTCAACCAAGGTATTATCGTAAGTAAAACGAACTTCTGGAGTCAGACGTAGGCGTATACGCTTACCAAGCATCATACGAACATGAGCTTCATGTTCTTTGAGTGCAGCCAGACTCGTTTCCGGAGTCTGATCGCCAACACAAAGGAATGTAACGAATACTTTTGCGTAAGCAAGGTCACGTGAAACTTCAACGTCAGAGATAGTTACCATCCCCATACGTGAATCACGGATTTCTCTTTGCAGAATAACTGCTAATTCTTTTTGTAATTGCTGCGACACGCGCTGCGTGCGGCTAAATTCTTTTGACATAATTTTTCTCTCAGTAATACCGGAGTACGCACTACCTGTATGGGAATGATTCCGCAAACCGCTCAAGACATCCATGTACGCTTAGAAATTGCACATCCATGTGCAATTATGTTTGCTCCATCACACCCACACAGGCAGTCACAAACTTTCCCGATATAAGAAAATATGGGGGGATGGTAAATACCAGCCCCCCATGGTGTATTCAACAACCAATTGCTAAAGGAACCTTTAACAATTTTAGTCAATCTTTATTAGTCAAGCGTACGCTTAACTTCAACTGTTTCGAATACTTCGATCTGGTCACCAACGCGAACATCATTGTAGTTCTTAACGCCGATACCACACTCGTAGCCATTCTTAACTTCCTGAACGTCATCTTTAAAGCGACGTAGTGACTCTAGTTCACCTTCGTAGATAACAACGTTATCACGTAGAACACGAATAGGAGCATTACGCTTAATCAGACCTTCAGTAACCATACAACCTGCGATTGCACCAAGCTTAGGCGACTTAAATACGTCACGTACTTCTGCAAGACCGATGATTTCCTGCTTGAACTCAGGAGCAAGCATACCACCCATTGCCTGCTTAACTTCATCGATAAGCTGGTAGATGATTGAGTAGTAACGTAGATCCAAGTTCTCAGCTTCGATTGTACGACGAGCCGATGCATCAGCACGAACGTTAAAGCCAAGGATGATAGCGTTAGAAGCTGCTGCAAGTACTGCATCAGTTTCAGTAATACCACCAACACCAGAACCTACTACGCTTACTTTAACTTCGTCAGTAGACAGTTTCAGTAGTGAGTCAGTAATTGCTTCAACAGAGCCCTGTACGTCAGCTTTCAGTACAACGTTCAGCTCAGCAACTTCACCAGCAGCCATGTTAGAGAACATGTTCTCTAGCTTAGCCTTCTGCTGACGAGCTAGCTTAACTTCACGGAATTTACCCTGACGGTAGTTCGCTACTTCACGCGCTTTACGCTCATCACGTACAACTGTTGCTTCATCACCAGAAGCTGGAACACCAGAAAGACCGATGATTTCAACTGGGATAGAAGGACCTGCAGTGAAGATCTCTTTACCGATTTCATCACGCATTGCACGAACACGGCCATACTCCTGACCACAAAGAAGGATATCACCCTTGTTCAGAGTACCAGACTGAACCAGTACAGTTGCAACTGGGCCACGACCTTTATCAAGACGAGATTCAACAACTACACCAGAAGCCATACCGTCTGCTACAGCAGATAGCTCTAGTACTTCAGCTTGCAGAAGAATGGCTTCTAGTAGCCCTTCAATGTTTGTACCTTGCTTAGCAGAGATGTGAACGAACATGTTCTCACCGCCCCACTCTTCAGGAATAACATCGTACTGAGCAAGCTCGTTCTTAACGTTATCTGGGTTTGCTTCTTCTTTATCGATCTTGTTTACCGCTACAATCAGAGGTACACCTGCCGCTTTCGCGTGCTGGATAGCTTCGATTGTCTGTGGCATTACACCATCATCCGCTGCAACAACTAGAACAACGATATCTGTTGCCTGAGCACCACGTGCACGCATTGCAGTAAATGCTGCGTGTCCAGGAGTATCCAGGAACGTGATCATGCCGTTGTCAGTTTCTACGTGGTATGCACCAATGTGCTGAGTAATACCACCTGCTTCGCCTGAAGCAACGTGTGCTTTACGGATGTAGTCAAGTGTCGATGTTTTACCGTGGTCAACGTGACCCATGATAGTAACAACCGGAGCACGTGGCACAGCTTCAGCTGTATCATCACGATCAGATAGAACTGCTTCTTCCAGTTCATTCTCCTTACGAAGAACAACCTTGTGGCCCATTTCTTCTGCTACTAGCTGTGCTGTTTCCTGGTCAATAACCTGGTTGATAGTCGCCATAGCGCCCATCTTCATCATCACTTTGATAACTTCAGTCGCTTTAACAGACATCTTGTTAGCCAGTTCAGAAACTACGATAGTTTCACCGATAACAACATCTTGCTTAGCTACTGTCGCTGTCTTATCAAAGCCATGCTGCATTGAAGTTGGTTTAGCTAGCTTGCCTTTACGGCCTTTACCGCGCTGGTTGCGGCCACCACGGTTGTTAGCGTTGTTTGAATCATCGTTCCCCGCTTTCTTCTTACGCTTACGACGACCACCATCTGCGCGACGGTCAGCTTCGTCTTCAGCTTCACGGGCATAAGTAGAAGTTGTCACATGGTAGTCAGATTTCTCTTCCTGTGCCTTCTTCTTCTGTTCTTCTTCTTTCCAACGCGCCTCGTTTTCTTCCGCTAATTTACGAGCTTCTTCAGCCAGTCGTGCGGCTTCTTCTTCCGCTTTACGCTTAGCTTCTTCATCTTGGCGACGTTTTAGTTCATCTGCTTCTTTCTGCGCTGCTTCTTGCATAGCTTTTTCTGCTGGACTCTCTTCACGCTTCACAGCTTCTTCTGCTTCACGTTTAGCCTTTTCAGCATCACGTTTCGCTTTCTCTTCAGCGTCACGTTTTGCTTTTTCTTCGGCTTCACGCTTAGCTTCTTCTGCTTTGCGTTTTGCTTCTTCTTCAGCCAGACGCTTTGCTTCTGCTTCGCGCTTAGCTGCCTCTTCCGCTTCACGCTTCGCAGCTTCTTCTGCCTCGCGTTTAGCTTCCTCATCTACTGCGCTACGTTTAACGTATGTACGTTTTTTGCGCACTTCAACTTGCACATTCTTACTCTTACCACCGCTCGCTGCAACATTTAATGTGCTTCGAGTTTTGCGTTGTAGAGTCAAACGAGTCGGCTGAGCCTCACCAGAGGTGTCACCGTGCTCTTTTTTCAAGTGTGTAAGCAGTTTTTGCTTCTCTTCTTCAGAAACAACATCATTGCCTGATTTTTTGATTCCGGCATCAGCAAGTTGTTCGATCAAGCGCTCAACCGGTGTACCGATCTCTTCACTCAGGTTTTTTACTGTAAGTTGCGTCATTACGCTACCTCCTACTACTTGCTGAAATTATTCTTCTTCGCCAAACCAGCAGATATTACGAGCGGCCATTATAAGCTCTCCAGCACGCTCTTCTGTCAGGTCTTCGATCCCTTCTAGATCATCAATACCCTGATCAGCTAAATCTTCTAGTGTAGCAACACCTTTTGCTGCTAATTTGAACGCCATTTCGCGTTCAAGACCTTCCAAGCCAAGCAGATCTTCTGCTGGCTCAAGGCCTTCAAATGATTCTTCCTGAGCAAGAGCCAATGTTGTCAGTGCTTCTTTTGCACGACCACGTAGCTCTTCAACAATCTCTTCATTCAGACCATCAATTTCAAGAAGCTCGTTAACTGGTACGTAAGCGACTTCTTCTAGTGTTGAGAAACCTTCTTCAACAAGTAGCTCTGCGAAGTCTTGCTCAATGTCCAGATACTTCATAAAGTTCTCGATTGATGCAACAGACTCTTCCTGATGCTTCTTCTCAAGATCTTCAACAGTCATTACGTTCAGTTCCCAACCCGTTAGCTGAGAAGCCAGACGTACGTTCTGGCCATTACGGCCAATAGCCTGTGCAAGATTGTCTGCTTCAACCGCGATGTCCATTGAGTTAGCGTCTTCATCAACGATGATTGAAGCCACGTCAGCCGGAGCCATAGCGTTGATAACAAACTGAGCTGGGTTATCGTCCCAAAGAACGATATCAATACGCTCTCCGCCAAGCTCGCCAGATACAGCCTGCACACGTGCACCACGCATACCAACACATGCACCTACAGGGTCAATACGCTTGTCGTTTGTCTTAACGGCAATCTTCGCACGAGAACCTGGATCACGAGCCGCACCACGCAGTTCGATTAGCTCTTCAGCAATTTCTGGCACTTCGATGCGGAACAGTTCAGTTAGCATCTCTGGCTTAGAGCGAGTGATGAATAGCTGGAATCCACGAGCTTCCGGAGCTACCTTGTAAAGAAGACCACGTACACGGTCACCCGGACGGAAGTTTTCACGAGGAAGTTGGTCATCACGTAGGATAACGGCTTCAGCATTGTTGCCCAGGTCAAGCACGATAGTGTCGCGGTTTACCTTCTTAACTACACCTGTTACCAACTCACCTTCGTTATCGATAAACTGCTCAACGATTTGTGCACGCTCAGCTTCACGTACTTTTTGTACGATTACTTGTTTAGCTGTCTGAGTAGTAATACGGTCAAAAGTTACTGAATCAATTTCGTCTTCGATATAACCACCAACTTCGATAGTTTCATCTTCGTATTGCGCAGCTTCTAGAGAGATTTCCTTTGTTGGATTCTCTACTTCTTCAACAGCCATCCAACGACGGAATGTATCGAATTCACCAGTTTTACGATCGATTTCAACACGAACTTCGATCTCAACTTCGTATTTCTTTTTTGTAGCAGTCGCAAGTGCGATTTCAAGCGCTTCAAAGATTCGCTCACGAGGAACAGCTTTCTCGTTAGAAACAGCTTCAACAACCGCTAAAATTTCTCTGTTCATTTTTCCAGCCTCTTAAGCTCTTCTCTCTAGGAGAACTAAAATTTAGGGATCAGGTTAGCTTTAGAAATATTGCTTAGAGCAAACTCTTCCTCTTGTCCCTCTACAGTGACAGAGATAGTTTCGCCATCAACGGAATGGATAACACCTTTCCACTTACGACGGTTGCCCATAGCCATTTTCAGAACAATGCTGACCTCGTGACCAATAAATTGTTGATAATGTTCTGCTTTAAACAGTGGTCTCTCCAGACCTGGTGAAGAAACTTCCAGGCTATAAGCAACAGATATTGGATCTTCGACATCCATTACAGCACTTACCTGATGGCTCACTTCGGCACAATCATCCACATTGATGCCATTTTCGCTATCGATAAAGATACGCAGTGTTGAGTGTTCACCCGCACGGATAAACTCCAAACCAACTAATTCATAACCCGCAGCTTCTACCGCAGGTTCAAGCATTTCAGTTAGTTGCCTTTCTAAACCAGTCATTAAACCACTCCAGAAACAAAAAAAGGGCTCAGAGCCCAATCTAACATTCCAAGCAATAACACCACTTTCTGGAAACCAGAAAATAGATAATAAAAAACCCCGAAAAGTCGGGGTTTTTTAAATGCTGGACCCTGATACACCAAACAACTAACTTTAATTAAGTAAGCTATTTGGTTTCATAGTTAATATAATTCTAGCAAAAAATTGCCATTACAAAGAATATTAACTATGAACTTGTAAATCAGCATCAATATTGGTTGCGGGGGCCGGATTTGAACCGACGACCTTCGGGTTATGAGCCCGACGAGCTACCAAGCTGCTCCACCCCGCGTCCGACTGTCGAGCATTATACGCTCAACGTTTTGATTTACAAGTTATGGTGCCGAGAGAGGGACTTGAACCCTCACACCTTACGGCACTAGCACCTCATGCTAGCGTGTCTACCAATTTCACCATCTCGGCATTAAATCTTTTACTGAGGAATTTCGTCACTGCTTTTTTCAGCAGGCGCTTCACTCGGTACTTCAACAGCAGCTTCTACAGCCTGACCTTGAGTTGGGTCAATCCATTGTGATTCAGTTTTATGAGTTGCCATATTACCGAACACAAGAGCTACTATGAAAAATACTGTTGCACAAATTGCAGTCATTCGGGTTAGGAAATTACCTGAGCCGCCTGCACCAAAAACTGTGTTTGAGGCACCTGCACCGAAAGAGGCTCCCATATCTGCGCCTTTACCTTGTTGAATCAACACCAGGCCAATTAAACCAGCAGCTGCCAACAGGTAAATCACAAGTAGAACAGTAGTCATTTTTCCACCTATGTTTCAAATTGTCGAGCCAGCGCAGTCTTTGACAGATTCAGAGACAAAGCTAGCGACCTCCCTTATCGAAGGCCGAGCAATACTATAGGAACCGCTCTTTTCTGACAAGGGGTATTTCATCAAAACTTCACAGATTTGATTTAAATGGTTATTTTATCGGCTACCAATCAGTTATTGGTAGCCGATTTAGGATTTTAACAGCTTGCTTTAACTGCAGCGGCTATCTCCAGAGCAGAACTCTTCACAAGCTCAGAGTCTTCACCCTCAACCATAACGCGGATCAGTGGCTCTGTACCTGATTTTCTCAAGAGAACCCGACCTTTTGAACCTAATGTTGCTTCAGCGGCCTCAACGGCACTTTTAACTTCTTCTGCCTCAAGCGGATTTGAATCACCAGCAAAACGAACGTTTTCCAGTACCTGAGGATACAACGTCATACCCTCAGAGAGTTCTTTCAGGGACATTTCACTACTAACCACTGAAGAAAGAACCTGCAGTGCCGCAACAATCGCATCACCTGTGGTTACTTTATCTAACAGGATAACGTGACCTGAGTTTTCAGCTCCGATCGACCAACCTTTTTCTAAAAGCTGTTCCATCACATAGCGGTCACCTACAGCAGCACGAACAAATGGAATACCAAGTTGCTTCAAACCATTTTCCATACCAAGGTTTGTCATTAGAGTACCAACAACACCACCTTTTAGTTCACCACGACGAAGCGCATCACGAGCAATGATATACGCAATCTGGTCACCATCTATCTTATTGCCTTCATGGTCAACCATAATAATTCGGTCACCATCACCATCAAAAGCCAGGCCAAGATCAGCCTTTTCAGCAACAACACGCTTTTGCAATGCTCGAACATCTGTTGCGCCGACTTCATCATTAATGTTTACACCGTTCGGCTCAACCCCCATCGCAATGACTTCAGCACCCAACTCAGAGAATACAGCCGGAGCGATATGGTAAGTCGCACCGTTAGCACAATCGACAACAATTTTTAGGCCCGTTAGGTGAAGCTCTTTAGGGAAGGTTCCTTTACAAAACTCAATATAACGACCGGCAGCATCTTCAAGGCGCATCGCTTTACCAAGTTGAGAAGCTTCCACACACTCAAGCTCTTTATCTAGTTGAGCTTCAATAGCCAGTTCAACTTCATCTGGCAGTTTCGTTCCTTCAGAAGAGAAGAACTTGATACCATTGTCATAATATGGGTTGTGAGACGCAGATATTACGATCCCAGCCTCAGCACGGAACGTTTGAGTAAGATATGCAATAGCAGGTGTTGGCATTGGGCCAGTTAGCGTTGCTTTTAGCCCTGCAGCTGCGAGTCCCGCTTCAAGTGCAGACTCCAGCATATAGCCAGAAATACGAGGGTCCTTACCAATAATCACTTGCTTGGTACCACTTTTAGCAAGTACACGACCAGCCGCCCATCCTAGCTTTAGTACAAACTCAGGTGTAATAGGGTATTGCCCAACCTTTCCTCTGACACCATCGGTACCAAAATATCGTCTTTCTGACATAACAGATCCTAACTAATTATTTTATTGATCATATTTACAACTTTAACCACATCCATAGTCTCTTCAAAATCATGGACACGGATAATATGAGCGCCTTTTTGTGCTGCGATAGTGGCGCAAGCAAGACTTCCGGCAACACTATGTTCAGGCTTTTTATCCAACACTTTAAATATCATTGACTTGCGTGACATACCCGCAAGAAGAGGCATCTCGAACTTATGCAGTTCATCAAAGCGTTTCAATAGCTCATAATTATGTTCTATGGTTTTACCAAAACCAAATCCCGGGTCAAGGATTAAGTTTTCCCTGTTTATACCAACTTTATCGCAAGCTTCAACTCTCTCTACCAAAAATTCCTCAACTTCTTGTAAAAGATCGCAATACTCTGGAGCATCCTGCATGTTACGTGGCTGGCCTTTCATGTGCATCAGACATATTGGCACGTTGAGTTTTGCTGCCACCTTTAAAGCACCCGCTTCAGTCAAGGCTCTGACATCGTTAATAATATCAGCACCAGCATTTACTGCCTGCTCCATAACCTCGGCTTTACTGGTATCAATAGAGATCCATACGTCCTGATTCTTTTCACGAATCGCTTTAATTACAGGAATCGTTCTTTTTAACTCTTCTTCAAGTAGGACTTCTTTCGCCCCCGGGCGAGTAGATTCACCACCGATATCGATAATAGTTACACCAGCATCAATCATTTTGTCTGCTTGCGCTAATGCCATATCAATAGAGTTAAACTTGCCACCATCAGAGAAGGAGTCAGGCGTTACGTTGAGAATCCCCATCACTTGTGGAGTAGCAAGGGAGAGTTGTTTGTTTCTGGAAGTTAGTATCATGGGTAAACGTTCGAAATAAAAACAAAAAACCCCGAGAGAATCCCCGGGGTTTGTACTTATCAGTAAATATTACTCTTCGCCATCTTTTGGCTTAGCTTCAGTCGAGTTTTCAGAAGTTGCCGCTGGCTCTTCTTCTTTCTTCGCTTCCACTTTTTCTTCAGGATTCAAAGCTTCTTTCGCTTCCGCTCGAGCTTGTGCCACTTTAGCTTCCGCATCCGCCGTCCAACCCTGTGGTTCACGAATATCTTCTTTTCGCTCCATCAGATCATCAATCTGACCAGCATCGATGGTTTCGTACTTCATCAGAGCATCTTTCATCGAGTGCATGATATCCATGTTGTCTTCAAGGATCTTCTTCGCACGCTCATAGTTGCGGTCGATGATCTTACGAACCTCATCATCAATCAGTCTGGCAGTATCATCCGACATGTGTTTCGTCTGCGTTACGCTACGACCAAGGAACACTTCACCTTCTTCTTCTGCATAAAGCAGAGGACCAAGTTTTTCAGAGAACCCCCACTGGGTAACCATCTTACGAGCAATGTCCGTTGCACGTTCAATGTCATTAGAAGCACCCGTAGATACTTTTTCAGCACCGTAGATAAGCTCTTCAGCCAGACGACCACCGTAAAGGCTAGAAATCATAGACTCAAGGTGTCTGCGAGACATACTCACTCTATCTTGCTCTGGCAGGTACATGGTTACACCAAGCGCACGACCACGAGGAATAATAGATACCTTATAAACAGGATCATGTTCAGGAACAATACGACCAACAATCGCGTGACCTGCTTCGTGGTAAGCGGTTGACTCTTTAGTTTCATCAGTCATTACCATAGAGCGGCGCTCTGCCCCCATCATGATCTTGTCTTTCGCAAGCTCAAACTCAACCATTGATACATTACGCTTGTTACCACGAGCTGCAAAAAGAGCCGCTTCGTTAACAAGGTTAGCCAGGTCTGCACCAGAGAAGCCCGGAGTACCACGAGCAATCAGAGATGGCTCTACATCACCAGCAAGAGGTACTTTGCGCATGTGTACTTTAAGAATCTGTTCACGACCGCGTACATCAGGCAAACCAACTACTACCTGACGGTCGAAACGCCCAGGACGAAGTAGCGCAGGGTCGAGTACATCTGGACGGTTGGTTGCAGCAATAACGATAATACCTTCGTTGCCTTCAAAGCCATCCATCTCTACCAGCATCTGGTTAAGTGTTTGTTCACGCTCATCGTGACCACCACCAACACCAGCACCACGCTGGCGACCTACAGCATCAATTTCATCGATAAAGATGATACAAGGTGCTGCTTTCTTCGCCTGTTCAAACATGTCACGTACACGAGATGCACCTACACCCACGAACATTTCTACGAAATCAGAACCTGAAATAGTGAAAAACGGTACTTTTGCTTCACCAGCAATCGCTTTAGCAAGTAACGTTTTACCTGTACCAGGAGGACCTACCATCAGAACACCAGTAGGTATCTTACCGCCCAGTTTCTGGAAGCGGCTTGGATCACGCAGGTAATCTACAAGCTCTTTAACATCTTCTTTCGCTTCATCACAGCCAGCAACATCGGCAAATGTTGTTTTGATCTGCTCTTCGCTCATCATTCGAGCTTTACTCTTACCAAATGACATGGCGCCTTTACCACCACCGCCTTGCATCTGGCGCATAAAGAAGATCCATACACCGATAAGCAGAATCATTGGGAACCAAGAGATAAAGATAGTTCCAAGCAGGCTCTGCTCTTCAGGTGGAGTTCCCTGAACTTTCACATTTTGGTTAATTAAATCGTCAAGTAGCTTCTCATCGTAAATCGGCATGTAAGTTACATAGCGCGAGTTATCACGACGATAGAATACAATTTCACGATCGTTAAATTGTGCTTCACGTATCTGGCCTTGGCCGACGTCTTGTACAAATGTGGTGTAATCCACCGCTCTTCCATTGGTTTCACCAGGGCCAAAGCTCTGGAATACCGACATCAGGACTACAGCGATAACCAGCCACAGAATTAAGTTTTTTGCCATGTCACTCAAGGTGTCAGCCTCTCGATAACTAGTTGTAATTTAAAGGTAGGGTACTACAGTTTCTAATACCAATCTATACGGCTTCACGAATGAATTTGATAGTTGATAACTATTAGTGTAGCAACTGTGTTTAATTTAAACGGTTAATTTTAATGTAACTTTAGTAATAAGAGTAGCTAACCCTTATAACCAGTTGCAACTATATATACTTCCTGAGAGCAAACTCTCGAAGAATCTGGTTTACAAATATTGACTACTTTGAACATTTCACAAACATTTTTCATGTATTGATCAAAGCTTTCTCCCTGGAAAACCTTAACTGCAAAGCTACCATTAGGAGCAAGAACCTGTCGACACATATCTAATGCGAGTTCAATTAGCTCTAGATTGGTTAGGTTGTCGTTCGTATCTCTTCAATTTTAAAGATAGCACGTGAACGATAACTATTTACCCACAATAACTATAGGTAGCCAATAAATTATAGTCTTCGGTAGTAGATGGCGTTAAAATGTCGTTTTTCAACCCCAGCATCTGCTTATCTTTAAAATAATAAGGTACGCAGATAGAGTAAAACAAACTAATTGGCCGCGAAATGAACTTAAGCACAAAACAAAAGCAGCACCTTAAAGGCCTGGCACACAACCTAAAACCAGTTGTGTTGATGGGCGCAAACGGACTTACAGAAGCAGTGCTAGCGGAAATCGAACTGGCTCTTGATCACCACGAGCTAATCAAAATTAAAGTGACATCTGAAGACAGAGAAACACGGAAGCTGATCATTGAAGCTATCGTTCGCGAAACTGGCGCAGAGAATGTACAAACAATTGGTAAGGTTCTGGTTCTGTTCCGTCAGACTGATGAGCGCAAGATAGAGCTACCTCGTAAATAACTCATAGATTCAGAGTTAGTTACTGCTTTAACAAGCAAAAAAAAGAGACCGCATCAAAATGCGGTCTCTTTTTATTCGTCTCGCGCTTGAAAAAGAGAGTAGCCTTAAATATAAGCTACTTTGTCAATTTCATAGTCTTTATCGCCACCAGGGGTAGAGATAATAACTTCGTCGCCTTCCATTTTGCCAATAAGGCCACGAGCTATCGGAGAGCTCACTGAAATACGACCAGCTTTAATATCAGCTTCATCATCACCCACGATTTGGTACGTAGATTCCGCATCTGTATCCATATCGATAAGTGTGACTGTAGTACCGAAGATAACTTTACCTGTATTTTCCATCTTAGTTACGTCAATAACCTGAGCGACAGACAGTTTATATTCGATATCTCTAATCTGAGCTTCGCAGATCCCCTGCTCTTCACGTGCAGCGTGGTATTCCGCATTTTCTTTTAAATCGCCAAGCTCACGAGCTTCAGCAATAGCTTCAGAAATCAGAGGACGACGTTTTAATAGTACATCCAGTTCTTCACGCAGCTTAACTTCACCGCGAACAGTCATTGGAATTTTTTCCATTTTTAAACCTCTATGCCAAAGCCTGACTTTGGACAAAACATTCCCACTCAACTTATGCTGAGTAGGCTAATAATTCGAATCAGATTTCGGTTAGTGTAAACAAACTTGACTCGATAATCACTAGTAAATCAAATGAAGTTCTTCACACTTCCCGAGCAATAAATCTAAATACACCTAAAACAAGTGACTAAAGTCACACTTTTATTCTAAAAAAAACGAAAAACAGCTAATAGCACCCGTTCTAAATGCGTTTTTTTTAACTTTTTACGGAACTTAATTATTTGTTACATATTAATAAGTTAGATAAATAAACAAATAAAACATCGTAAAATTAAAATTTTTTTTAGAACATTTTACTCTCATACATTTCCACTTCAGCAGTAAAACATCTTTAGCGAACGAATGATTGCAAAAGACAAAAATCAGCTTGCTGAATTAAATAATCCCTGCCTGATAAATTTAATGCTTTTTATGCAGTTAGCTGATTTGTCGTTCGCATATAACTAAACACTCATAGGACCAATCACAATAGGATATTTACGATGAACAAAAAAATCATCGCATTAGCAGTGGCTTTCGTAGCTACAGGTGCAAACGCAGCAACTATCTACGAAAATGACCAAACAGCAGTTTCTCTAAAAGGTGAAATTGATACATACCTAAGCAAGTATGAAACTAAAGGTGTAGCTTCTCCTAAAAAAACAGACGCTGATATCGACCTTTGGGCAAAAATTCAAATCGATGCTAAGCACCAGCTAAACGAAGATATTTCAGTAATTGGCTCTTTCGAAATGGAAAACGGCAACGGCTTCCTACCTGGTGACAACGATTCAAATAGCGTGTCTACCGATGACCTTTATGTTGGTGCTATGTTTGGTGAAAACTTTGGTATCGCTGTTGGTGAGATCGGTGACTTTGGTGACTCACTAGATGCAATCATCATCGATAACACTAACGAAGGTGTTGGTTATGTTGACGACGTAGCGTCTCGCTTTGAGTCTAAAGGCCACGCTGTAAGCATTAAATACGCGACTGAGAATCTAAAACTGATCGCAGATACTTACCTACACCAGGATGAAGACAAAGATTCAACTTACGGCCTTTCTGCAGCATACGAAATGGCTGGCTTCTACGCAGGTGCATCTTACCAGGATCACGGTAACCGTCACGCATACGCTGAAACCAACAACGGTGACAACACTGTTATGGGTGTGAAACTTGGCTACGGCATTGGTGGTTTCTCAATTGCAACTCACTACGTTAAAGAAGAAATCAACAGCGTAGACGTTGACGTTTGGGGTGTTGCTGCTGACTACCAGATCAATGACGTTCGTCTATACACATCTCTATATAGCGGTGAAGTTGACACAACTAAAGATGATCTAGACGCTTACACAGTAGGTGTTGACTACGCAATCTCTGATAACCTAACAGCGTTCGTTGAATACTCTTCATCTGAAGGTACAACATTCGTAGCTGAAAACACTCCAGGTTTTGTTAAAGACTCTGAAACTGATGTTGCTGTTGCTGGTGTTTACTACACCTTCTAATAACATTGCAAGCATTATGATAAGCAAGCGCCCGCATCCCCCTGCGGGCGTCTTTATATCCTGAAGCCACATCACAGAATCACCTAACCTCAAAACTTCTCTAGAAAAACCTAAAACTAAAGAAATATCTCTTTAGGGCATTTTTCATCGTTTGACTAACTATTGCGACAAGAACAAGGGTAAAACGTACTTAGCAACAGTCAAATCGTATGTGAACTTACGCTGTTATATCTTAGACTTATACGCGTACAGTTGATTAGGCGTTCGCTGTTACAAGAATCTGGTCAAAGAACCGGGCATATAAACAGTAAATCAGGATACAAAACATGAATAAAAAAATTATCGCTCTAGCAGTGGCTGCTGTAACAGCATCTTCACTAGTAACAGCAGCTGAAGTATATAGCAAAGACGGTACTACTCTAGACATCGGTGGTCGTGCAGAGTTCCGTGGTGATTTTGGCGGAAGAACAAATGGCACTGATATCGATGGCACGATGCAGAACAATAGCCGTTTCCGCCTAAACGTGGGTGGCGAAACTCAAGTTACTGAACAGCTTACTGGCTTTGGTTTCTACGAAGGTGAGCAAGGTGTAAAATCTTCGTCAGATAACGACCAAACGGACAACTTCAAACAGCGCTATATGTTTGCTGGCTTAAAGGGAGACTTCGGTGCTCTATCTTTTGGTCGTCAGGATACTGCTGCCGTTCAGATTTCTCAAATGTCTGACGTTACAACGTTCACTGGTGCTCAAAAGTCCTTTATTTCGGCTTCTAACGAGCAAATCAACAACACCATTCTTTACACAGGTGAGTTTGATAACCTAAAAGTTAAAGCCAGTTATGTCGCAGGTGAAGAAAAGGATACTGATGGTTACGGCCTATCTGCAATCTACAAGTTAGATATGGGCCTTGGTTTCGGTATCGGTTACTCTGCTGATGGTAAAGGTACGAATACTGGCGATACTAATGAAGACGGCAACGCGGTTATCGCTGGTATCAACTACTCAATGGACGCGCTATATCTAGCTGGCACATACACTTCTGGTGAAACTGGTGCTGCTAAAGGCGAAGATTTCAACGGTATGGAATTCGCAGCGGTTTATAGCTTCGACAACAACTTCGCTCTTAAAGGTGCTTACCAAAAAACAGAGATCGAGCCAGCATCTGGTAGTAGCTATAACGCAAGTGACTTTTTCGAAATCACTGGCGACTACAAGTTCAACAATAACCTGAACGCGTACGTTGCTTACCAACTTAACAACCTGGACAAAGAAGACATGTCAGCACTAGGTCGTGGTTCATCAAGCGCTGAAGATACTCTACGTCTGGGCCTTAAGTACTCATTCTAATCTGAATACTTAACCATAGTGTCGATATGAGCCTCTGCAATGCAGGGGCTTTTTTCGTTACCCTCCTCCACAAATCAACATTGTGCTCCTAGTTATTTTTTATATACTCTCAGTAGCTTATTGAGATACACCGAGATACCTATGCGTTTACCACTATTTTTAATTGCTCTTGTCAGTTGTTTTTGTCAGGCGTACTCTCCTGTCGAGATGCTCCCGAAGGGTAGCCGAGTGGGTATTTCAGTCGAAACAGAAAAGCAACCTATGTTTCAACTCAATAATGAACAGCTCTTTCCACCAGCAAGCACACTAAAAGTCGTTACCGCACTTGCAGCTAAGTTGGAGCTTGGAGATAGCTTCAGATTTGAAACCCGACTAGAGAGTAGCGGAGATGATCTGATCATATTCTTTTCGGGAGATCCAACCCTGACATCAAAGGAGCTCAGCACTCTTCTTTCTATGCTAAAGGCAAAAGGAATGAGTGAGATTAAAGGCGATGTACTATTAAACCGAGGCGCCTTTTCTGGCTATGAAAGAGGTGTCGGTTGGCCGTGGGACATACTCGGAGTCTGCTATAGCGCACCGTCCAGCGCTATCACCTTAGACGACAACTGCGTACAAGCCTCAATATATACTAATGCTGATGGTTCGACTCGCGTCCATGTACCGGAACATCAACCTATTACCGTTACTACTAAGGCCGTCACTGTAAGTAAAGAAGTCCAGGAGGCACAACAGTGTTCATTAGAGTTAATTACCTACGATAATAACCACTACGAGCTCTCAGGGTGCTTAACTCATCGTAATAAGCCTCTACCCTTAAAGTTTGCTGTTCAGGAAACTGAGGGCTATACAGAGCAAACAGTAAGACGCCTGTTAAAATCGCTGAACATCACCTTCGACGGTAACATTTACTCAACCACTGAACGGCGTGGTGACCTTTTGGCTACCCATAAGTCAGAACCTCTTCCAGAACTGTTAGATACCATGCTGAAGAAGTCAGACAACCTTATTGCTGACAACATAGTGAAGACGCTGGGCGCTAAATTTTATATTCAGCCTGGAAGCTTCGGGAATGGTACAGAAGCGCTGAAACAGATTATATTCGCACATACTGGCATCAACATGACGTCATCACAATTGGCTGACGGTTCAGGGTTATCCAGAAACAATCGGATGTCTCCCCAGACAATGACCAAAATACTCGCTTATATCTGGAAACATGATTCAGAGCTAAAGCTTATTAAACTTTTACCTAGTGCAGGTGAAAGTGGCACTCTAAAGTATCGAAGAAGTATGCGTAACAACCCTATCAAAGGACACCTTAAGGCTAAAAGTGGGTCCCTCTATGGAAGTTACAATATGGCTGGGTATGTGTTGAGTGACAATGGGAAACCGAAAGCGACATTTGTCCAGTTTGTTACTGATTACTATCCACCAAAAAAGAGTGATGATGAAGTCATCACCACTCCTGCAATTTTTCAGTTCGAAAAAGCCTTCTATCAGGATTTGATTACACTTTCCCTAAAAAATAATTAACGACAGTAAAGTAGATCCAGATTCCTGATATATCGACAATGGAAGCCAAAACCGGGCTCACTAACACCGCTGGGTCCAGTTTAAAAGCTCTGGCCAGTATAGGTAACAGACCACCTAACGTGGTCGATATTGTCACTTGAATAAACAGCGCGACAGAGATTGCCAAGGCAATTATCGACAAGTCAAACCCGCCTGTTGACGCACCTCCGGTGAAAAACATCACCCTGCCAACAATGACAACAGAAACGACTATTGCTAAACATACGGCTATACGGCTCTCTTTCCAGAAAACTTTTAACCACTGCCGTTTCTTTAACTCACCTGTAGCCAATGCCCGGATCACAAGTGTTGCTGCTTGAGTACCTGTATTGCCACCTGCGGCAGCGATTACCGGCATATAGACAGCTAACAGCACAAGTTGACTAATTGTATCTTCATACTGTGCAATAATAAGCCCAGATACGATGCCCAATAGTGCTAGCATAACAATCCAGCCAACTCGCTGTTTTACATGCTCGAAAACACCTGTTGCAAGATAACTCCCGGCGGTTTCCGCTTCAGATCGGATAAAACCCATCTGATGCGCAAAGTGTCTGGCTCGTTTGTCGTAGCCTCTTACTTCCAGCTCCTGAATCAAGTGCTGAACATAAACCACAGTGCAGTGGGAAAGAATCCCGACAGCTTCTTCGATTGGCATCACTGCCAATAATTCTATTTGCTTATCCTGATCATATTGAAGGAAAGCATTACGTGCCGCACCAATTTCTGCTGAAGAAAATGGTGAAGATTGTTCAATATAAATATTGCTCATTACCGTCATGGCGAATCTCCCGATTAGCTTAAGGTAACGACCATCAACACACATAAATGCTCATATACAGCTACCGCGAGGGTTTCTGCCTATCGGCATAAGTGTATTTGCAATTAGTATGTGGAGAAAAACAGAGAAGAGTTATAGAAAAGGAATCTCCTACCGGCCTGGCAGGAGCGGAGATCGCTAATACCGAGCGCGGTTATTTTTCTCCCTTCATACTAGGGGGATGGTCGGTATTGTTCATAAAAATCTCCAAAATTACTGCAATTTGCAGCGGGCGGTATTCTAACTCTGAAAATAAGAGATTGCACGCAAATTTTGCACAAAAAAAGAGCGTTGCTATCAACGCTCTTTTTCTATAAATCACAGTGATATTTTATCACTATCAATTACTTAACAGTAACTCTTGCAAACTTACGTTTACCTACCTGATACACTGCAGTACCGGCCTCTGGTACCAGTTTTGTATCTTCGATTTTAGCACCATCAATCTTCGCGGCACCCTGACGAATCATACGCATCGCATCTGAAGTCGAGTTTACGAGACGCGCTTCTTTCAACAGGTTTGCAATCGCGATTCCAGCTTCAAAGTCGAACTCTGGCATCTCTTCTGGCATTGCACCTTTCTGGAAACGGTTAATAAATTCCTGCTCAGCTGCATCAGCATCTGCCTGAGTGTGGAAACGAGCAATGATCTCTTTCGCAAGCAGTATCTTGATGTCACGAGGGTTTTTACCTGCTTCTACATCAGCTTTGAACTTAGCAATTTCTTCAAGCGGACGGAAAGAAAGCAACTCGTAGTAGCTCCACATCAAGTCGTCAGAGATAGACATGATCTTACCGAACATTTCGCTCGGCGCTTCGCTGATACCGATGTAGTTACCAGCAGATTTAGACATCTTCTTCTCGCCATCAAGACCAACAAGAAGAGGCATCATCAATACTGCCTGAGGTTTTTGACCATTTGATTTCTGTAGTTCACGTCCCATTAGCAGGTTGAACTTCTGGTCAGTACCACCTAGTTCAACATCTGTTTCCATTGCCACAGAGTCATAGCCCTGAAGAAGCGGGTACATAAACTCATGGATAGCAATTGGCTGACCACCAGCATAACGCTTTTTAAAATCATCACGTTCAAGCATACGAGCAACCGTCTGGTTTGCAGCAAGACGAATCATACCTTCCGCACCAAGCGCTGATAGCCACTCTGAGTTAAACTGAATCTTTGTCTTTTCAGGATCAAGAATCTTGAATACCTGCTCTTTATACGTTTCAGCATTGCGCAATACATCTTCGCGACTTAGTGGCGGACGAGTATTGTTTTTACCTGTTGGGTCACCAACCATTGCCGTGAAGTCACCAATCAGGAAAGTTACTTCATGACCCAGTTCCTGGAACTGACGTAACTTGTTAAAAATAACAGTATGACCAAGGTGAATATCTGGAGCAGTTGGATCGGCACCCAGCTTAATTCTTAGAGGACGCCCCTCTTTTAGTTTTTCAATCAGTTCTTCTTCTGGAAGAATCTCTTCGGCACCGCGCTTTATCTCGGCCAGTGCTGCTTCAATACTCGCCATTCTTGTTTGCTCCCACAGATTTGGCAAAAAAATAATAGTGAGACATATTACTTGAATAGCGATGTTTTTTGAAACCAGTTAGACTCTTGTATTCACTATTTTTGTATTTTTTTCTGTTATCGCTAAATATGCTATTAACTTTCCAACGTTTACCTGCTGTTCATAGAGTATTAATCGTTCTCATATCAGCCTTTCTAGTCTTTATTATGTTTCTTCCCGATGCAGAGGAGTTGATGGAAGATCAGCGAACTCTGGAAGTAGGACACCACTACCCGCTAGCGATTAATGCCGAAGCACTACACTCCGGTGTCGATGTCCAGCCAACTGCTCTGATTCGGTGGGAAAAGCACTCAGTAAAATCAGGAGAAAGTGCAGCGGTACTATTTAATCGTATTGGATTGTCTGCAAGATTGTTGCATAACCTCATTAACTCAGACAAAGAGATTAATAAGCAGCTTTCTCGACTGCGCCCGGGCGATGAGCTGCTGTTTGGGTTTGATGAAAAAAATGAACTAGTGCAATTAGTACGAAACCTTACTCCATACAAAACATTCCGAATTACAAAATCAGGAAATACATTCCACTCCGAATTTGATGAAAAAGAAGTAAATATCCAATACAACTATACCGAAGCGGAAATTACTTCAAACTTCTGGAATGCCGCCATTGGCGCGGGTATGACACCAAACCAGATCATGGAACTGGCAGGAATCTTTGGTTGGGATGTGGACTTTGCTCTGGATATCCGCTCTGGAGACTCCTTCCAGGTACTTTATGAAGAGCGCATGGTTGAAGGTGAAATTATTGGTCGCGGTCGTATTATTGCTGCAACTTTCACCAACCGGGGTGATATGTTTAAAGCAGTGTACGATGACAAAACAGAAAACTACTACGATGAAAACGGCAGAGCGATGAAGAAAGCATTCCTTCGTTCACCTGTCGACTTCAGACGCATTACATCAAGCTTTAACCCACGTCGTAAACACCCAGTCACTGGTAAAGTTACTGCTCACAGAGGCATAGATTATGCTGCACCTGTAGGCACGCCTATTTGGGCTGCAGGTGATGGCACGGTAATGAAATCAAGCTACAACAAGTTCAACGGTAACTATGTCTTTATCAAACACAGTAACACCTACATAACTAAGTATCTCCACCTGAAAAAGCGATATGTAAAAACTGGGCAAAGAGTTAAACAGGGACAATCAATCGGAGCGCTGGGTGGAACTGGTCGAGTTACAGGCCCACACCTTCACTATGAGTTCTTAGTAAATGGTGTACATAAAAACCCGAGAACGGTAAAGCTGCCACAGTCTAAATCACTAACCGGGGCTCACAAGCAGGAATATATGAAGGTTGCGGCACAGCGTCTTAAAGAACTGGATAGATATGGAAAGTTAGTGTTTGCTCGTTAACTACAAAAATAGAGGATGAGACATTCCTACATAAAGTCGCTGCAAGATGTCCCTATGCGCTCCAAGTTTTTCTTCCTTGAAAAACAGGCTTTATTCCGGAACATCACAACCTCTACTTAACGGAGGTAATACACAAAATTTGGTTCACACGAGAGGCGTGGGAACCAAACGGGAGTATGGGAAGTTAAGCGCTACGAACGATGAATCGCGTCGTTCGCTTGCTTGAGCAGGTTTTGGCTCTCTGTCATAAACTGCTGTGAATAATCACCAAACCAGTCACTCACCTGATTAAAGCTCTCTACAAACGCTTCTTTGTCATTACTATCCAGCACTTTTAGTGCTTCACCGAAACATTGATGGAATCGCTTAATCATCTCGATATTTTCTTTAGAAGAAAGGATGATATCTCCGTATAGATTCGGGTCTTGTCCAAACAGACGACCAACCATTGCCAATTCCAGACGATAGATTGGAGAGCTCAGTTGAAGCAATTTATCGATATTTGGATTCTCACGGCTCAAATGCAAACCATAAGCAAAAGAAGTAAAGTGACGAAGTGCCTGAATCAATGTCATACCATGATCATGTTCTTCCGCGTCGATCTGACACAGACTCGCACCCCAGATTCCAAACTGTTCGAGCAACCACTGATATTGCTCACTACCACGACCATCACAGTAAACAATGACCTGCTTAGCAAGGCTAGGAACATCTGGGCCAAACATAGGGTGAAGACCCACAACGGGCCCCTGATGTACTTCGAGCATCTTAGCTAACGGCTTAGACTTAATAGAAGTGAAATCACAAAGAATGCAGTCCTCAGGCAGGTTAGATAGTTTTTCAATCACCCCTTCCGTCAGATGAATTGGAACGGTTACTACTACCAATCCGGCTCCATCAAGAATCTCGTCCGCGCGGTCCCAGTCTTTACTGCCCAGAACCTTTACTTCGTAGCCAGAAAGCGCAAACATCTTGCCGAACAAACCACCAAGCTGACCTTTACCACCAACAATCACGACAGAACGAAGCTCTGGGTTCAAACATTTAAAGCCCGAGTCTTTTTCACTGGCATAAGATTCACGCATGGTGCGACGAAGAATGTCCTCAATTAACTGAGGCGGAACACCTTTCTTCGCGGCTTCTTCGCGCCTTGAAGCCAACATCGCAGCTTCACGGTCTGGTGCATAAATTGGCAAACCATATTCGCTTTTGACTTCACCAACCTTCTCTACCAAAGCAAGACGTCGAGCTAATAGCTCGACCATCTGCTTATCTACTTCATCAATCTGATCTCTTAACTCGTTTAGTTCAACAGCCATCACTAACCTTTTCTTAAACTTTGCAGCCGCAGCAATTCTTTCATCTTGTACCGTATTGGGTCATGGATTGCCGGGGGGGCCCGATGTAATAAACATGCAAACACACATAAGACAACTATCAATGTATTCACATCTTATGCGGTTTATGGAATCGGGTTCCCTCGGTAATTCATATACAACCCTTATCGTTACTTCAGGCGATCCTGCAAAAATGGTACTAGTTCTTTATGTGCATGTCGAAGCAGAGTTTCCGTTGTGTCCCAGTTAATACATGCATCTGTGATAGAAACCCCATATGCCATTTCATCAACAGGAATATCCGACGGTTGATTACCTTCATTCAGATGACTCTCGATCATCAGACCGATAATAGACTTATTGCCTTCACGAATCTGATGAATCACATCTTCAGCAACAAGCGGTTGACGACGGTAGTCCTTACGTGAGTTAGCATGGCTACAATCCACCATTAGCGAAGCATCAAGACCATTCTTAGCCATCTCCTGTTCGCACTCAGTCACAGAAACTGAATCGTAGTTCGTCTGCTTGCCACCACGAAGAATCACATGACCATTCGGATTACCCTGAGTCGTTAGCAACGCTACCTGACCGTCACGGTTGATACCCATAAAGCGGTGACCTGACGATGCAGCCTGCATCGCATTGATTGCAGTCGCCAGACTACCATCAGTACCGTTTTTAAAGCCGATAGGCATTGAAAGACCACTCGCCATTTCACGGTGAGTCTGAGATTCTGTTGTGCGTGCACCAATTGCTGCCCAGCTAAATGTGTCTGCTAAGTACTGCGGGCTAATAGGATCCAACGCTTCTGTTGCCAATGGAATATCCATCTCAGCCAGATCCACTAATAACTCGCGACCAACATTCAGACCGTGCTCAATATTGAATGTGCCATCTAACTGAGGGTCGTTAATTAACCCTTTCCAACCAACAGTGGTACGAGGTTTCTCGAAGTAAACTCGCATAACAATGTAAAGCTGATCACTAAGTTCTTCCGAAAGCGCTTTTAGGCGTTTTGCATACTCTTTCGCGGCATCGACATCATGTATAGAGCAAGGGCCGCACACGACCAGAAGTCGATGGTCTTTCTTATGAATAATGTTCGCGATGGTTTCACGTGATTCCTGAATAGATTTACGCGCTTTTTCGCTTAGGGGAAGTTTTTCTTTTAGCTCATTAGGGGTAACAAGCACCTGCTCGTCACTAATGTTAATATTACTTAGTTCACTCTTTTGCATCTCTAGCACCGTAAATTTATTTTTACACTCCAGTTTACACAGAAGCGTATTAACCTGTTTAATAACGGCCAAGATACCAGCAGATAAAAAAGAATCAAGCGTAAATATTAAAAAACACCACTGTAAATAATAATTTACAGTGGTGTTTTTTATTAACGGGTATAACGAGGTATTAGTTTTGTACGGCTATCCAAGCTTTTAAAGCTTCACGATCAGCATCTGACATTTTTGGATACCAGCTTTTAAACTGATCAAGCGTAGGGACAAATCCTGTTTCCTGCACTGCCATCGGTTCCGCATCCCTAACACCAAATACAACACCATTCTGTTTGTTTTGATCTACAACGAGCGATTCAATATCACCAAAAGGTAAGAAGCCTTTCTTTCCTTTTATTGGGGCATACTCGTAATTTATCTCAGTATCGTTTGAAATCAATTTGATATCTGGTTGAGACTTAAAGTGCCTCTGCGCTTGATCATAGCTGCTTAGGCTTGGAGGCAAAATCACAACATCTTGCTCAGAGGCATCGAACGTCAGTAGAAACGGATCGGATTCGAAAATCTTCTTATTAGAACCACGGCCAAAGACTTTATAAATACGAATGGCAATTTGGTTTTTTCCAGAATCTATCTCTACCGCACTAGTATCATTCGCCGTTTGTTTTTCATTCACAACCAGCAATCGAACATGTTTTTCTGGTACCAGCTCCACCGCATATACATTGCCAACAATGAGCATCGCGAGCAGAGAAAAAATCACCGATTTCATAACATTCCTTATAATTTGTTTTTAAGTCCCGATTATTAATTCTCTAAATCAAAAGATCAGCAAACATACAGAATATTTTAGAAAAATTTAGAAAAACTCACCCACGACAGCAAGATGTGGCAAAGCTCCTACCCATTAACAGCAAATATCACTTATCATTTAATCAATAAATGAAACTCTCCGAGCGATATTATCAGCATGGATTTAGTCCTTTCTCTCTTGCAACAGATGTGTGTCTACTTAGTTCTCGCCTACATGCTAAGTAAAACGCCTCTATTTCTTCCTATTTTGGGAATGTCTACCCGCCTTGAAAACAGAATAAATTGTTATGTCATTTTCTCTTTGTTTTGTGTACTAGGCACCTATTTAGGACTTCAGATAAATGACGCAATCGCAAACACCCGAGCTATTGGTGCTGTGATGGGAGGACTATTTGGAGGGCCGGTTGTTGGGTTTGCCGTGGGACTGACCGGGGGCATGCATCGGTATACCCTTGGAGGTTTTACTGATGTCGCTTGTGCTATCTCAACGACTGCAGAAGGCTTAATAGGTGGTTTACTTCACATCTATATGGTGAAAAGACACAAACACGAACAGCTTTTTAATCCCGCTGTTGTTTTGTCTATCACCTTGGTTGCAGAAATTGCCCAGATGATCATTATCCTGGCAGTGGCCAAACCATTTGATCAAGCCTACTCACTTGTCTCTGCTATTGCGGCTCCAATGATCATTGCCAACTCTGTGGGTGCAGCCCTTTTCATGAGTATTCTTCAGGATAGAAAGACCATTTTTGAGAAGTACTCCGCGACCTTTTCTAAACGTGCGCTGACAATCGCGGAGCGCTCTGTTGGTATTCTCGCCTCTGGCTTTGATTCTGCAAACGCAGAAAAGATAGCCCGTATCATTTACGAAGAAACTAATGTCGGCGCTGTCGCCATCACAGACAGAGAAAGAATTCTCGCGTTCGTTGGTATAGGAGATGATCACCATAAACCTGATATGCCTATATCCTCTCAGTGTACTTCTAAGTCTATGGACAATAATGAAATCATCTATTTAGACGGGAAAGAGAACCCTTACCAATGTTCTATCTCCAGCACCTGTAAGTTGGGTTCGGCACTAATTATTCCGCTAAAAGCGGGCGATCAGGTAATCGGGACAATCAAGCTCTATGAACCAAAACGTAAGCTGTTCTCAACGATCAACATGTCAATGGCTGAGGGGATCGCACAACTTTTGTCCAGCCAGATTTTATATGGGAACTACCAGCAGCAGCAAATTCACTTAAATCAGGCTGAAATCAAACTGCTTCATGCTCAGGTAAACCCGCACTTTTTGTTTAACGCACTCAATACCATTAGCGCAGTTATTCGCAAAGATCCGGACAAAGCAAGAGAACTCATACAGCATCTCTCACACTTTTTCAGGAGCAACTTAAAGCAGAATATAGAAACTGTTACGCTTAAAGAGGAGCTGGCACACGTAAATGCCTATCTGACTATTGAGAAAGCGCGCTTCTCAGACCGGTTAGAAGTAGATGTGGATATTGAGGAGTCACTTCTCGACCGAACCATTCCAAGCTTTACATTGCAGCCGTTAGTTGAGAACTCTATTAAACATGGTATTTCTCAATTACTGGAAGGCGGATTGGTTCGCATCTACAGTAAATGTAATGATCTTGGCTGCGAAATTGTTGTAGAAGACAACGCTGGAAGTTATCAGGAACCCGATGAAAACCATTCAGGGCTCGGAATGCAGATCGTGAGCAAGCGCTTGACCAGCTACTTTGGTCATGAAGGCACACTTAAAATAGACTTTAAGAAAGAAGAATACACGCGAATGAGCTTTATCATTCCGCACCAACAGAAAAGGGACAAGGCGTAATCATGCTTACTGCTATCGTCATTGATGACGAGCTTTTAGCCAGAGAAGAGTTAACCGAGTTGATTCAACAAAATCAGCAAATTCAGGTTGTTGACGAAGCCAGCAATGCTATCGAAGGTCTTAAAAAAATAAACGCCATTAAGCCTGACATCGTCTTCCTTGATATACAGATGCCTCAGGTAACAGGTATCGAATTGTTGGCAATGCTGGATCCCGAAAACATGCCTTATGTAGTCTTTGTTACCGCCTTTGATAGCTACGCAATTCAAGCTTTCGAAGACAACGCCTTCGACTACTTATTAAAGCCGGTTGATCCAAAACGATTAGAAAAAACTATCTGCCGAATCATAAAACAGCAGAGCAAAGAGGCCGAAGTTCAGGATCTCTCAACTATCTCCCCTCCTACACTTGAACAAATACCTTGTATTGGCCTGAACCGAATCGTGATTATTCCAACGAAAGATGTCGAATTTGCTTTCAGCGATATCAGTGGTGTGCATATCCAAAGTTCACAGCAAAATGCGACAACTCAACTAACGTTGAAGACTCTGGAAGAAAAGACAGACTTGTTGCGCTGCCATCGACAATATCTTGTAAATACGTCAGCGATAAAAGAGATCAAATTGCTTGAAAATGGACTCGCAGAGATTATCACTCTAAGTAGCCATGAAATTCCTGTGAGCAGAAGATACCTGAAAGTACTAAAAGAGAAATTGGGTATTGGATAATCACCCATTAATGAGCAGGCAAACTAGACCAATAAAGGCTGATTCACATCAGCCTTTATTAATTAAATCAAGACAACACTCTCTTTACCGCTTCACTTGCGAGCTTCCACTCCTCAGAGGACTTCAGCTCATCCAGAGTAAATGAGCGTTGTTTGATAAGACCGTGAGCCTGAGGAACTTCCATCACTTCTAAGTTATCCAGTACTTCCGCTGCATATTTGCGGTTGTTACACATCAAAACCATATCACAACCCGCTTTCAGAGCTTGTTTAGAGCGTTCAGCAGCACCGCCCATCACAGATGCGCCTTCCATGTTTAAGTCATCTGAAAACACGAGACCTTTAAACCCAAGCTTATTCCTAAGTACCTCTTTCAACCAGTATTCTGAACCACTAGCGGGTTTGTCATCATACTCAGGAAAAACCACATGTGCTGGCATCATGGCATCTAGTGTGCCGGCATTTATCTGGGTCTTAAATATCGCCATGTCACGTTCAAAAATATCCTGGCGAATATCATATGGAGTCTCCAGATGAGAATCCGCAATAACACCACCGTGGCCTGGAAAGTGTTTGCCCGTCGTTGCCATTCCGACCGACTTCATCCCTTCCATAAACGCTGTACTGTGTTTGATTATGGTGTCAAAATCAGAGCCAAATGCCCGATTACCAATAGCTTTGCAATCATGGCCCTGATCCAGCACAGGAGCAAAGCTAATATCGATGTCGTGAGCAATCAGCTCTGCTGCCATTAACCAGCCTGCTTGCTTAGCAACTGCTTCGCCATTTTTTTGTTCTGCATAAGCTTTTGCAGGGGGAATCAAAGAAAAACCATCTCTGAAGCGTTGGACCCTTCCGCCCTCCTGATCGACACCAATTAATATCGGTTTACGAGCACTTTTTCGAATGTCCTTGTTGAGTGCAATAAGCTGCTGATTGTCATGATAGTTTCTCGCAAAAAGAATCACGCCACCAACCGTTGGGTGTTCAAGGATCTCTCGATCTTCCTGATTTAGCTCGCAACCTTCCACATCTAGCCAAAGTGGTCCCATTTTTATCTCCTGACTTGCATTCTTCTCATTATTTTCCTCAAATTTCTGGTCTTCGTAATCAAAATCTCATCTAAGTGTCTGTTGTTACGCTAATTTGACTTTACAATACCAGCGTAAAGATAGAATCTTTAACTTCTGTTGATTTAGGTAAACCGAGGCATGAGTGTAATGGATACAGGTGAACTCTACATTGGTGTGATGTCAGGAACAAGCATGGACGGTGTGGATACTGCACTGGTTCGTATTGAAGGTTCAGAAATTGAACTTCTGTCTCACGACGTTTACCCTCTGCCGCAAGAGTTAAAACAAGAGTTACTGACCGTGTGCCTTGGTCAGGAAACCACACTAAGACAGGTTGGAAAACTTGATCACCATCTGGGACAACTTTTCGCTAAAGCTGTCATTCAGCTTTTAGATAAATCTCATTTCAGAGCAGAAGACATTACCGCTATCGGAAATCATGGACAAACAGTTTTCCACCAGCCCTATGGTGATGACCCTTTCACACTACAACTCGGTGATGCCAATATCATTGCGGCAAAAACCGGAATAAAGACGGTTGCAGATTTCAGACGAAAAGATATGGCATTGGGTGGTCAGGGAGCACCGCTCGTTCCTGCATTTCATCACACTATTTTTCATGCAGAAGAGTCCTCTGTCGTTGTCCTTAATATTGGGGGCATCGCCAATATATCGGTTATGCAACCAGACAAGCCAACACTGGGCTACGATACGGGCCCCGGTAATATGTTGATGGATGCCTGGATAGAGAAAAAACTTGGAAAAAGGTTCGATAAAGATGGAGAGTTTGCCCGCACTGGTAACTGTATAGACGAACTATTAGATAGCCTATGTAATGATGGATATTTCAACCTTACTCCCCCTAAAAGCACAGGCAGAGAGCTGTTCAACCTTCCATGGCTAATAAATCAACTAGACAGTTTTGAGGGTAGCTTTCACCCCGAAGACATTCAGGCAACCCTCGCTGAGTTTACTGCCGTTACCATCTGCAACGAAGTTACGAAATACTCATCGGGGCCTGCCCCGGAGCTGCTCGTATGCGGAGGGGGGGCAAAGAATCAGTTATTAATGGAAAGAATAAAGCTGCACCTCCCTGGGTGGCAGGTAACAACAACAGACAATAAAGGAGTGGATAGCGACCATATGGAGGCAATGGCATTTGCCTGGCTTGCCCAAAGGCGCATTCACAACCTTCCAAGCAACCTTCCGGAAGTCACCGGTGCTTCAAAGCAAGCATCACTTGGTGTTATTTATCCGGCAGACTAATTGAGAGTTTCAGATGGCTAATGACGCGTTAATTTCAGCACTTTCAAACCTTATTTCTGAGGGAAGAAACCCAGCGACTATGGATATAGATTTACTACCCTCGATAGAGATAGTAACGAAGTTGAATCAACAAGATAAGCAGGTACCTGAAGCTGTAGAAAAGGTGTTGCCGGAAATTGCTGAAGCAGTTGATAAGATCGTAGAGGCTTTCAATCAAGGTGGTCGGTTGATCTACCTTGGAGCAGGAACCAGTGGTCGCCTGGGTATCCTTGATGCTTCAGAGTGCCCTCCTACATTTGGTGTGTCAGATGAAATGGTTATCGGGCTTATTGCCGGGGGACACGGAGCCATTTTCAAAGCAGTAGAAGGCGCTGAAGATTCACGTACATTAAGTGTCGAAGACCTGAAAGAAATCGACTTTTCCAAAGACGACGTACTAGTCGGTTTGGCAGCTAGTGGACGAACCCCATACGTAATAGGTGGGCTCGAATATGCAAACTCTTTGGGTGCAGCTACCGTAGCTATTTCTTGTAACCCAGGGTCAGAAATCGCCCACATTGCTAAGATTGCCATTAATCCAATAGTCGGACCCGAAGCATTAACAGGGTCAACGAGACTTAAGTCAGGGACTGCGCAAAAGCTAATACTCAATATGCTGACCACTGCTAGCATGATTCGCCTAGGGAAGAGTTACCAAAACCTGATGGTTGATGTAAAAGCGACAAACAAAAAACTAACCGCTCGCGCTTCAAGAATCGTCATGCAGGCAACAGACTGTGATGCAGATACTGCCCGTAAGATACTCAGTAAAACCGAGTTCGATGTTAAGCTCTCTATCCTGATGATTCTGACTGGCTTAGATCTAAAAGAAGCAAGAGAGCAACTGGACAAACAACAAGGCTTTTTAAGAGCAGCTGTAGAAAACCAAAGCTAAGCCTAGATACCCTCTAGTGCCGGTTCCAACACACCCGAGTTACTCAGACAGGAGCTTCGACCTGAAATGAGAAAGAGCAGAACCGGCAACATCAAAATCATACATACTTACCGATGTAGAGACTTCTCTAAAAGAATCCGCATACGGAGTATCCGCCAAAAGTTTTTCTAGCTCTTCCGCTGTAGCCGATGCCTCTGTACCATATTCAGCGATTTGACTTTCAAGCTGCTCAATCAGAGCTTCAACCTTGGCTTTATCAAAATCGTAATCAGCCTTACTTGTAACTAATGCTAACTTATCACTCAAGTCTATTAGAGTTGGCTCTAAAACCTGTTCTAATTCTGTCAGCAAACTATCTAAATTAGGCATTCCATCCTTAGATGCGAGTTCAAGCTTTTCTGCAGCATCAAAGATCTCAGACGCCCCTATAGTTCCTGCAGCTCCCTTTAATGTATGTGCTACTCGAACTGCAGCATCAATGTCATCTGTTCTTTCTCTGGCAGAGCTGTAGTCAGAAATAAAGGTTCGACCGTTACTCAAAAAATGATTCAACAGCTTTAGATATAGTTCCCTGTTTTCCTGAGTTCGCTTGAGGCCATTTTCTATATCTATTCCTAAAATGCCATCAAAAGGTAGTGCTTCATTTTTTGGTTTATTGATATCGGTATCTGTGTCACCACTTGATTCAGAAGGATGAATCCATTTCGCCATGGTTCTAAACATACTTTCAATGTCAATCGGCTTGGATATATGGTCATCCATCCCAACTTCCAGCACTTTTTCTCTATCCCCGACAAGGGCATTTGCCGTCATAGCTATAATAGGAAGATCCTTGTATTTGGGTAGTTTCCGAATCTCTTTAGTCGCAGTGTAACCATCCATAATCGGCATCTGACAATCCATTAAGATGCCATCGAAGTCATGCTCAGCTAACAAGGTGATAGCCTGCTGACCATCACCTGCAACCTTTACCTTCATTCCGTTGCCGGACAGAAGATCTAATGCAAGCTCCTGATTAATCTCATTGTCCTCTACCAATAAAATGCTAGCACCATGTAGCGCAGCTTTCGCCTCCAATAGAGTGCTGCTAGTGACCTGCTCCTTGTGCTCTGCCATTGCCTCTTTACCCATAGCCAGCAAAACAGAATCGAGCAGTGTTGAAGGTGTCACAGGTTTCGATATCAATCCACCAATGCCAAGATCTTCTGCTACTTCAGTCAGGCTTTCTCTGCCATGAGAGGTCATAAGGATAATTTCTGGTTTTAGAGAGATGTTTTGCGCCTGTCGAATCTGATGTATGGTTTCTATTCCATCCATTCCCGGCATATCCCAATCCATAAGTACCAGGTCAAATGGTGCTTTTGACTCTGCATTAGCCAACACCTGCAGCGCCCCTTTACCACCAGTAACCGCCTGAGAATAGAAGCCAAAATTACTCAGAAGCTGAGTAAATATCCCCCTTGATGTGTTATTGTCATCAACAATCAGGACTTTAAGAGCCCCTAATTCCGCTGCGATCTCTTCTTTAATATAAGACTGCTGCTTCTGTTTGAATAGCGGAATAGAAAAGTAGAAGGTGCTGCCTTCTCCAGCGACACTTTCACAGCCGATCTCTCCCGACATTATCTCGACCAAGTTCTTTGATATTGTGAGACCCAGACCAGTACCACCGTACTTCCGGGTTGTAGAAGTATCTGCCTGAGAAAATGACTGGAATAACCGACTCACCTGCTCATCCGTCATTCCTATGCCTGAGTCACTCACCTCGAAGCGAAGGTGAAGTGTTTCGTTATCTTCTGCAAGAACGATAACTTTAATGACGACCTCACCTCCTCGTTCAGTAAACTTCACAGCGTTATTTCCCAGGTTTGTAAGAACCTGACCAAGCCTGAGAGGGTCGCCAATAAGTGCGGTTGGCAGATTACCCGGAATATCAAAATGGAATTCAAGAGCTTTCTCTTCAGCACGCAAGCCAACAATATTGGCTAATTGTTCAAATACATCTTCCAACCTGAACTCTATGCTTTCTAGATCCATCTTACCGGCTTCTATCTTAGAGAAGTCCAAAATGTCATTGATGATACCCAACAGAGACTCCGCACTCCGATGAAGTTTCTCTACGTAATTGCGTTGTTTTGTTGTTAAATCAGTCTCAAGCGTCAGGTGGCTCATGCCAAGAATGGCATTCATAGGGGTACGTATTTCATGGCTCATGTTCGCCAAAAAGTCGGACTTAGCTTTGTTTGCGTCTTCTGCTTGCTGCATAGACTGCTTTAACGCCTGCTGCTGTGCTTTTCTCTCACTAACATTACGAGCAATGCCCATTGTTCCTTTCAATGAACCTTCTGCACTCATTAACGGCGTTTGAACCAAATCAAATGGAACAAGTTCATCACCAAGCGTAGTATCCGGTATCCACACCTCAAACTGTTGAGTCGATCTGGTCCGAACAACTCGTTTATCGTCTTCCTGAATTCGTTGAGCAGTATCTTGATCAAACAAATCATCGTCGGTTAACCCGGCCACCTCAACAGCTGGCTTTCCAACCAATGTCGAAAATTGGTGGTTTACATCAATATATCGACTGTCTTTATCTTTAATAAAGATAATGTCTGGAATGCTGTTAAATAATGTTGTAAGCAACAGGTGCTTATCTTCCGCTTCTTCTTTCGCTTGCTTTAGGCTGATATTCAGTGAATTCAGGTTGGATTGAGAGCGACGGATGATAACCATTAGCCAAAGCATGGTGATGGTGAAAACAAGAATGATATAGATAAGATAGTCAGACATATCGCTCAACACATTTATGCTCACCAGTCTGTCATCGAGAAACTGCCGTAAGATATAGTCTGACTCCAGTGCAGCGGTAATCATATCTGAGCTGGTGTTGATCTCGTTTATTTCAGTCTCAACCAGCTTTTTATATCCACTTAAGTAGTGTTCTAAGCTTGGGATAAACGAAGAGAATGCTTTGATATCATTAATGTTATAGAGCTGACCTGACAAGCCGTCAGCGATAGTTATGACCTCTAGCATGGATTCAACTACTGACTTCGAATAGTGCACCCGCGAATCAATAGACTTTACTTGCGCATAGTTTTTTTCTGTCTGGCGTAGTCGTTCATATCGAGCAGCTAAAGCCTCTGTCGCTCCGGAAATTTTCACCAGTTCATTCAGCTCCAGTTGCTTAGCGTCTAAAGACTGGTGAATAGCATCTACAACATTATTTTGGTTATTTCGCAGGCTATAAGCTGTACTTATCAATGTGTCTAGCGATTGTTCCAGGCGAACAAGCAATGAAGAGGATTTGTTCAGCCGTTTTCCCTCGTTTATGGCAGCCTGAATCAGGTCTAACGTTTCCTTATAAGTTTGATATGCAGCATCAAGCTCTCCTAATAACTGAAGGCTGGTTGAGTCTTTAATGCGAGTTTGGAGAGTGAATCCAGAAAAGCTGATTTCATTCAATTCACGATACAATAGATTGAGAAGCCCTTGTGTTGGGTCTGAGAGAAAAGTGAGTTGATTAAACCTAAGATTCAGAGCATTGATAATTATGTCATTGGACATGGATGTGTTATCCGTGACCTCTGACTGCCTTTTTTTCAGCCTTTCTATCGAGAGATTGACGTGCTTAATATATTTCTTCTGGTACCCATAAAGAAGCCGGATCGAAACTGCCGCATCCAACTCATGTCGGCTCATACTTTGTCTGATATCACGTGAAGAGTTTCGCAGCTCCACAAAATAAGTGAAGTTGTCCCGATAAGTAATGACTTGATCGTAGAACTGCTGAAAGGCAAGCTGAGTTTCGGTATCCAATATTGCCGCTTCCGACTTTAGAGACTCTAGCTTTTGAATCAAGCGCCCTATCTCTAACTCGGTTTTTTGAGCGCCTTCTCTATCATTGTCACGAACATAACTAAGCTCACTCAGCCTGGCATTATCCATCATCAGAGTTAATTCTGATGTGGCTGAAAATCTATCGATGGTAGTAAAGACCAAACCTGACCAATAAATTAACGCTCCGAAAAACACAAATATCAAAAGTGTTACAAAGCCAATTAAGTACTGCCCTTTTCGATACAAATCCTCAATAACCATAAATAGTCATCCATACCTGGCTGTGTTATTTGCCTAACTGAAGCGTTAATTACTTTCGTTCCAACCTCGTTGCCATTCCATACGAAACTTCTGTGCCTGCTCCGTACCTTCACAGACGCCTTCATAGTAGTGACCTGAAAGCCCCATTTGATAGGCAAAATCTGGGTTGCAGTACTCGCTGACACCCTCTAGATACCCCTGATCGTATTGCCCCTGATTTGCAACCCCAAGTTCAGCTAACTGTCTATGGTTACGAGGTGGCTGGCCCTTTATACCGTCCCGATAACCTATTTCTTTCCAATTACCTTTAGCAGCGAGATCTTCAAGCCCAGCACTACACCCTGTTAGTGCCACTAAACCAAGCAATAAGGCTATAAACGTCTTCATTTTTGTCCTTTTAAAATTTAGAGTTTGCTAACAAGCCTAGCTCTCAATTTAGGGAACAACAACAGAAATGTTATATAACATTCTGATTTTATTAACCTGTATCATAAAGAAGTCAGCTTGTGAGCCACATCTCCTTTATCTTTCTTCAAAACCACTTACTTCGTTTATTGACCGCTTAGTTCTCTATAACACCACTAACACTGCCTGTTAATGAATCTATCAATGCATCGCTTTAATATTGACCATGAACTATATAATTAAACTTACGTGGGACAACTATTATGATGTGGTTTCTATTCTGTATCGCAGCTCTGATTGCTGGATACTTTATTTACGGTGCCTTTGTTGAAAAAGTATTTGGTATCAACGAAAAACGCCAAACTCCAGCGCATGTAATGAATGACGGTGTCGACTATGTACCAATGTCAACGCCTCGAGTTTACCTTGTGCAGCTACTGAACATTGCGGGTGTAGGTCCAATCTTTGGCCCAATCATGGGTGCTCTGTACGGCCCTGCGGCTCTACTTTGGATTGTTATCGGCTGTATCTTCGCTGGTGCGGTACACGATTACTTCTCAGGTATGCTTTCTGTACGTAACAATGGTGCTTCGATTCCTTCTATTACCGGTCGCTACTTAGGCAACGGTGCTAAGCACTTTATGAACATCTTTGCTATCGTACTACTGCTTCTTGTTGGTGTTGTATTCGTATCTGCTCCTGCAGGTATGTTAACTAACCTTGCAAACGAACAGCTTGATCTTGGCGTAACTAAAATTGTAATGGTTGTTGCAATCTTTGCTTACTACATCATCGCTACTATCGTTCCTGTTGATAAGATCATCGGTCGCTTCTACCCATTCTTTGGTGCACTACTAGTATTCATGTCTGTTGGTCTGATGATCGCTGTTGGCGTATCTGCTGAGCACACTGTACTTGGTGGTTTCACAGTTAGCGACATGTTCTCTAACATGAACCCTAACAACCTGCCTCTATGGCCTGCACTATTTATCACTATCGCTTGTGGTGCTATCTCAGGTTTCCACGCAACTCAGTCTCCTCTGATGGCTCGTTGTATGGAAAATGAGAAGAACGGTCGTTTCGTATTCTACGGAGCAATGATCGGTGAAGGTATCATCGCTATCATCTGGTGTACTCTTGCTCTTACTTTCTTCGACGGTATTGCTGGTCTTCAGGAAGCAGTTAAAGCGGGTGGCCCAGGTAACGTGGTTTACTCGTCTGCATTCGGTCTGCTAGGCACATTCGGTGGTATCCTAGCGTTCCTAGGCGTAGTTATTCTGCCTATCACTTCAGGTGACACAGCGTTCCGTTCAAGCCGTCTGATTCTTGCTGAGTACTTTAACATCGGTCAGAAGACTCTTCCTAAGCGTCTGATGATGGCTGTACCACTATTCGTAATCGGTGCAATCCTGACTCAAGTAGACTTCGGTGTAATCTGGCGTTACTTCGGCTTCGCTAACCAGTCAACGGCAACTATCATGCTATGGACTGCGTCAGCTTACCTGCTACGTCACAACAAACTACACTGGATTGCGACTGTACCAGCTCTATTCATGACAACTGTATGTGTATCTTTCATCATGAGCAGTGCGAAACTGGGCTTCGGTCTTCCAATCGCTACAGCAACTATCATCGGTGTTGTTGCAGCAGCAGGCATCTGTGCTTACGTTATCAAAACTTCTAAAGGTAAAGGTGAAACTGACCTTGCTGATGAAGAAAAGCCAGAAGCTAAACCAGAAACAGTTTAATCAGTTATAGTCACCTCCCTTGACAACTGATACTCAAAGGGCTCCGCAATTGGATTGCGGAGCCCTTTTTCGTGTAACTAGCATCACCGGCATGATTACCAGAATCCTCTCTTCCGCTAACCGCATAAGCCGTTATTTCGTTGAGATTCAACTTCTTCACTTTGCATGTTTGCCCCGTAGAGCACTCCGGTAAACCTACCTAACTAGCAACAGATATTCTTGTACTCAATGGTATGCGCCATGCATGTGCGGTTGGGGTTAGGTTGGTACTTATCAGGTGTTTGCAGCATGGATGCTGCATCCAAGCCTACATGGAAGTATCTACGGCGACCTGAGAAGTATTAACCTAATCCCTGACGATTTGCTTTGCTGTTTAAGTGGTTGTGATTAAACGCTCTTTACTTGAAGTTCCCTCGGAACCTCAAAGAACATATTCTCTTCACGACCAGTCAGTTCTTCAACTTCAGAAGCACCAAGCTCTTTTACCCGGTCGATAATCTGGTTTACAAGCTCTTCAGGTGCAGAAGCACCAGCAGTCACTCCAATTTTACCCTTTCCTTCCAGCCACTCAGCTGAAATATCTTCCGGGCAATCTGTCAGATAGCCTGGAGTACCTAGCTTTTCTGCCAGCTCTTTAAGACGAGTAGAGTTAGAAGAGTTCTTTGAACCAACCACAATTACCACATCAACATCATTCGCCAGTTCACGTACAGCGTCCTGACGATTTTGAGTTGCGTAGCAGATATCATCTTTACGCGGGCCCTGAATATCCGGGAACACTTCACGTAGCTTATCGATAACATCTGCAGTTTCGTCTACAGAAAGCGTTGTTTGGCTTACGTAATGCAGATTCGACGGGTTCTTAACTGATAGTTTCTCTACATCTTCTGGCCTCTCCACCAGATACATACCACCCTGGTCACTATCGTACTGACCCATAGTACCTTCAACTTCCGGATGTCCTGCATGACCGATAAGAACCACTTCCATATGCTTGCGGCTTGCTCGCGCAACTTCCATATGAACCTTGGTTACCAGTGGACACGTTGCATCAAAAACCGTTAAAGCACGAGCCTTCGCTTCCTGACGAACAGCCTGAGAGACACCATGCGCAGAAAAGATAACAATATTGTCATCCGGTACTTCATTAAGCTCTTCAACAAATATTGCGCCACGCTGTTTCAAACCTTCAACAACAAAGCGGTTGTGTACAACTTCATGACGAACATAGATAGGTGGTTCGTACATTTCCAGAGCTCGCTCTACTATACTGATCGCTCTGTCTACTCCTGCACAAAAACCTCTAGGGTTTGCCAGTAATATTTTTTTGTTTTCACTCATCTTATTGCTCTGTTTAGTCTCGTTTACTCAACGGACAATATTTCTACTTCAAATGTCAGGTCTTGACCGGCTAGAGGATGATTGAAATCAACCGTTACCGAATCGCCTTGAATCTCTTTAATAATCCCTGGGATTTCCATTCCGTCAGGGCCTCTGAATGCCATGATAGTACCAACTTCTACCGCTGTATCACCAACGAATTTCGCCCTATCCATATGATGGATATTATCCGGGTTAGGCATACCAAATGCATCTTCTGCTTTTAGGTCAACACTGCTTTTATCGCCTGTTGATAGTCCTAATAAATGGCTTTCAAAGTTATCACTCAAGCTACCATCACCAATAATCAGCTTAGCGGGTTTACCCATAGAGTGAGTGCTATCGGCAATAGAGCCGTCTTTTAGCTTTATTTCAAAATGAAGAGTTACAGCTGAATCATTTTTTATTGTTGTCACGTTATCTTCCTTGGGATCATTATTGTAATAGTCAGTAGCCTTTATAGACAAAAGCGCCACCGGAATCAACCGACAGCGCTTATGGATATTCTGCTTATATGTTCAGCTTTTATTCAGTGTCTTTATCTTTACGGAAACTATCAAGAATGATCATCGCAGCACCTACACAGATCGTTGAGTCTGCAAGGTTAAACGCTGGCCAGTGATAGGTTCCCCAAAAGAAATCCAGATAGTCCACAACATAGCCATGCACAACACGGTCAAACACATTCCCAACCGCACCACCAATGATGAATGCGTAAGCAATGTTGTTCCACCTGTCTGTAACCGGGAGTTTGCGCATCCAGAACGTCAGCATGCCGCATACAACAAAAGCTATGGCCGTAAAGAACCATCGTTGCCAGCCAGCCTGATCGCTTAGAAAGCTAAATGCCGCACCATAGTTATGAACATAAAGAAGATTAAAGAAAGGCAGAACTTCAATGCGGTTCGCCCAGCCATAACCCATGTTTCCCATAACCAGAAACTTGATACCGATATCCAGTATAAAAATCAGAGCCGCCAGCCACAGCCAGCGAACTCCAGATTCTTTTAATGACAAAGAACTGCTCATTAAGCGAACTTACGCTCTTCACCTTCGCCGTCTACGTTTGATACGCAGCGGCCACAGATCTTCTCATGTCCTTCGATAGTGCCAACATCAGCAACATGATGCCAACAACGGTCACACTTCTCTGCTTCTGAAGCCTTAACTTCTACAAACAGACCTTCAAGCTCAGTTGCCTGTGCTGCATCTGATTTTTCGCTTAGAGGTTTAACTTCTGCTTTAGAAGTCAGAAGAACAAAACGTAGCTCATCTTCAAGCTTGTTCAGTTTCGCTGCAAGTGCATCGTCAGCATATAGTGTAACTTCAGCCTGAAGCGCACCACCGATTACTTTCTCGTTACGAGCTGCTTCAAGTAGCTTGTTCACCTGCCCGCGAACAGCCTGAGCATCATTCCAGAATTCGTTGTTCAGCTCTTCACCTTCAGCCAGGCCAAACAGACCTTCGAACCACTCACCAGTAAACACGAACTTCTCACGCTCACCTGGCATTTGGTTCCAAATTTCATCTGCTGTAAACGACATAATAGGTGCCATCCAGCGAACCAAAGCTTCAACGATGTAGTACAGTGCTGTTTGACAACTACGCTGCGCATGGCCACCAAGTTTAGCTGTGTACTGACGGTCCTTGATTACATCCAGGTAGAATGAACCCATTTCGATAGAACAGAACTGCATCAGACGCTGAGTTACACCGTGTGTGTTGTACTCATCGTAAGCTTTAACAATCTCTTCCTGTGCTGCTTGTGCACGATCTACTGCCCAGCGATCCAGAGCAACCATCTCTTCAACAGGAACGATATCTGTTTCCGGGTTGAAGCCGTTCAGGTTAGCAAGGAAGAAGCGAGCGGTGTTACGGATACGACGGTATGCGTCAGCACTGCGTTTAAGAATTTCGTCAGATACGGCTACTTCACCAGTGTAGTCAGTAGACGCTACCCACAGGCGAAGAATGTCAGCACCTAGCTTGTTAGTCACATCTTTCGGTGCAACCACGTTACCGATAGACTTAGACATCTTACGGCCCTGACCATCAACAACGAAACCGTGAGTAAGTACTTGCTTGTATGGAGCTTCACCCTTCATTGCGATAGAAGAGATCAGTGAAGACTGGAACCAACCACGGTGCTGGTCAGAACCTTCAAGGTACATATCCGCACTTGCCCCGTTGAACTCTTCACGGTTATCAACAACTGCATAGTGAGTTACACCAGAGTCGAACCATACGTCCAGCGTATCCAGAACTTTTTCGTAGTTCTGTGCGTCTTCTTCACCCATTAGCTCAGCAGAATCAACATCCCACCATGCCTGAATACCTTTCTCTTCAACCAGCTTAGCTACTTTTTCGATAAGCTCTGAAGTGTTTGGATGAAGTTCAGATGTCTCTTTGTGTACAAACAGAGCGATTGGCACACCCCATGTACGCTGACGAGATATACACCACTCAGGGCGACCTTCGATCATGCCTTCGATACGGCTCTGACCCCAGTCAGGCATCCACTGAACGCCTTTAATTGACTCAAGCGCCTTAGCACGAAGACCAGCCTGATCCATCGATACAAACCACTGAGGTGTTGCACGGAAGATGATTGGAGTCTTGTGACGCCAGCAATGCGGGTAGCTGTGCTCATAAGCGTGATGATGAAGCAGAGCGCCACGCTCTTTAAGTACTTCAAGAACAGAATCATTCGCTTTAAATACGTGCTGACCGGCAAACAGCTCTGTATCCGGAAGGAATACACCGTTAGAACCAACTGGGTTAGCAACTTCAAGATCATATTGCTGACCTACTGCGAAGTCTTCCTGACCGTGGCCAGGGGCAGTGTGTACAACACCAGTACCAGAATCTGTCGTTACGTGATCACCAAGGATTGCAGGCACATCGAAATCGTAGAACGGGTGGTTAAAACGAACCAGCTCTAAGTCGGTACCCTTACAGAAGCCAAGGTTGTGGTAGTGCTCAATACCGGTACGATCCATCACATCTTTTTCTAGCTCAGATGCAACAATCAGACGCTGCTTGTTCTCACCTTCAACCTGAATCATAACGTATTCAAGATCTGCACGAACCGCTACTGCACGGTTAGCAGGCAGTGTCCAAGGTGTTGTTGTCCAGATAACGATAGAGATATCGCCTTCACCCTGATGACCATCTGCAAAAGAGAATTTCTCTAGTACAGCCGCTTCATCAGCAGCGCCAAACTTCACATCGATAGACGGTGAAACTTTATCTTTATATTCAACTTCAGCTTCCGCAAGTGCAGAGCCACAGTCTGTACACCAGTGAACAGGTTTGAAACCTTTTAGCAGGTGGCCTTCATCAGCAATCTTGCCAAGTGCACGGATGATGTTCGCTTCAGTATCAAAATCCATTGTGCGATAAGGTTTATCCCACTCACCCATAATACCAAGACGCTTAAAGCTCTCTTTCTGGCCTTCAACCTGACCAGCAGCATATTGGCGACACTTCTCGCGAAACTCAGCAGCAGTAACCTTCTGACCCGGTTTGCCGACTTTCTTCTCTACCATTAGCTCGATAGGAAGACCGTGACAGTCCCAGCCAGGTATGTAAGGGGCGTCATAACCTGAAAGTGTTTTGGATTTAATAATAATGTCTTTAAGAATCTTGTTTAGCGCGTGACCAATGTGAATATCACCGTTGGCATATGGAGGGCCATCGTGTAATACGAAAGATTTTTTGCCTTTCTTAGCTTTACGGATTTCACCGTAAAGGTCTTCTTTGTACCAACGCTTAAGCATCTCTGGCTCTCTGTTTGCCAGATTACCGCGCATTGGAAACCCTGTTTCTGGTAAGTTCAGGGTATCTTTATAGTCAGTCATCGATTCTTGATTCCATTATATTGGGCGAAGTTAGACATTACGTTAGTCGAAGCTCGGCTAACTCTCTAGCTGCTGCAGCCACACCCTTGCTGCCTCAGCATCCAATTCAATTTGTGTTTTCAGTGCTTCAACAGATTCAAATTTTTGTTCTTCTCTGATCTTTTTAAGCAGAGCAACTTCAATCTGTTTTCCGTATAAATCGGCATTAAAATCAAACAAGTGCACTTCAAGTTGCTGGCGTACACCATTCACAGTTGGTCGCTGACCAATATTAGCGACCCCACCAATTGGCTTGTCTCCCAAGCCATGAGCCTTTACAACATATACACCCGATACTGGTGATACACATCGTTTAAGCGGCACATTAGCAGTAGGGAAGCCAAGTTGTCTACCAAGTTTGCGACCATGGGCAACACGGCCATTTATGCTATAGGCTCTACCCAGCATCATTTCGGCATCAGCGAGATTATTCTGTGCCAGTGCTTCACGTATTTTAGTACTGCTAACACGCTGTTCACGGACACAAAAGCTATTCGTACTCACCACATCAAAACCGTATTTTTGACCAGCTTCTTTTAGCATTTCAAAATTGCCCGCACGATCTCTGCCAAAACAGAAATCATCCCCTACAACAAGAAACCTGATGCCCAACTGATCAACCAAAAGTTTTTCAATAAAATCTTCTGGGGGCATGTCCGCAAACTCGCGATTGAAATTGACGCACAATAGTCGGTCAATTTTCAGTTTGCTGAGCTGAACATGTTTATCACGCAGCCTGGTTAGTCGTGCTGGTGCTTTTTGCTTAGCAAATAACTCCATTGGCTGAGGTTCAAAGGTCATTACAACGGAAGGTAGATCAAGTGACTTTGCCTTTTCAGAAACCTGAGCAAGCACTTTTAGGTGCCCCAAGTGGACACCATCAAAATTACCGATCGTAAGTACGCAGCCTTTATGCTGCGATTTAATGTTATGAATGCCTCGAATCAGTTCCATTCGGATCTGCTACCAACTTAGTTATTATTTTACTTAAGTATATGACTTGTCTGAAACCGACGGATTATATACTAATCGACAGCCCATGCCTACTAGGCAGAGGCTTTCAAATGACGGAACCTAATACCAAATAGCACAGCACAAACAACATATGTCAGGCCACCGACTCCAATCATTAATCCGAGCATCATAACTCGCTCCATCGCACTCCAGGTCAACCAAATGTTTATATCATCAAGTTGCCACAAAATAGCTGCCACCATAGCGCCACCAGCAACGACAATCCGGGCTACAAACAATAGTGTCTCTTTAGACACCTTGTATACACCCGCAATATGTAACCCTCGGTAAAGTAAGGACATGTTTACAAAGGCAGACAGAGCGGTTGCAATCGCTAAACCTACGTAACCGTAAAAGTAGGCAAATATCGCGTTAAACACCATATTAGAAGCCATCGCGATGATGCCATATTTGACTGGCGTTTTTGTATCCTGACGCGAGTAGTACCCCGGTGCCAGAACTTTAATAAGCATGAAGTTCAATAAGCCAGCTGCGTAGGCCGTTAAAGAAAGTGACGCTTGCTGAACATCATGCGGTGTAAACTCTCCCCGCATAAATAGTACCATTAGCATTGGCTTGGCCAGCACTATCAAACCTAACATTGCCGGGAAACCAAGGAGAATAACCATACGCACTCCCCAGTCCATCGTATGAGAGAATGCATCACTATGCTCATCGACATGCTTTCTAGAAAGTGTTGGCAGAATCACAGTCGCTATAGCAATACCAAACAGTCCAAGAGGAAACTCTAACAATCGATCAGAGTAATAGAGCCAACTGATAGAGCCCGTTTCCAGAAAACTAGCAATGAAGGTATCAAATAGAAGATTAATCTGACTGACAGAAACACCAAAAAGTGCGGGAATCATCAGTGTACGGATTTTGACAACGCCAGGGTCACGCCACCCCCATTGTGGTTTGACAAGCACACCCTCTTTAATAAGGAAGGGAATCTGAAACAAAAACTGGACTAAACCGCCAAGGAAAACACCTATTGCAAGCCCTACTTCCGGTTGAGCTAATTTCGGTGCAATAAAAACCGCAGACGTAATGATCATTACGTTTAGAAAAACAGGGGTAAATGACGAGACCGCAAACTTACCCAAGGTATTCAGAATCGCCCCTGATAAAGCAACAAAGGTGATAAACCAAAGATAAGGGAAAGTAATCTTTAGCATAAAACTGGCAAGTTCAAACTTGTGTGCCGAAGGCCCATCATTTAACCAGTCGATGTACCAACCAGCACCAAACAGAGCCGTCACTGCACCAGACCCCAGGACACCAACAAGAGTAACAATAGTCACCAGAACACCAAGTGTTCCTGATACTCTCGCAATTAACTGGCGCGTCTTTTCATCATCCCCTTGAGCCTGATACTCCGTGAGTACAGGGACAAATGCTTGAGAAAATGCTCCTTCAGCGAACAGTCTTCGTAGGAAATTAGGAATTTTATTAGCAAAAAAGAATACATCGGCACTAGCACCAGCCCCCATTAAGTTGGCTACAACTACATCCCGAACCAAGCCAAGCACTCGAGACACTAATGTCATAGCGCTTACTACCAAACCTGACTTAAGAAGTCTTTTACTCACGTAAACCTCGAATAAATGCCATCAATTACAACTGACTGCTAATTACAACCAGAATTGATGGCAATGGTATAAAAATACTGTTAGAATCCCCGCCATCTTAACCGCGTTAACCAAACTAATCCAAAATTTGTGTGGGTTAGACGGGTTTTTGCACAAATCATTTGACATTCAGGCGATAAAGAGGCATATTCCTCCGCCTTAAATTGTCACCGAACTAAAGTTTTTGGGAGTTAGACCCTTGGCAAACAGTAAATCTGCTAAGAAGCGCGCTATCCAGGCTGAGAAACGTCGCCAGCACAACGCTAGCCGTCGTTCTATGATGCGCACTTACATGAAGAAAACAATCGCTGCTATCGAAGCAGGCGATAAAGAAGCTGCAACTGCTGCATTCGCTGCAGTTACACCAATCCTAGACCGTATGGCAACTAAAGGCCTTATTCACAAGAATAAAGCTGCGCGTCATAAGTCTCGCTTCTCTGCTGCAATCAAAGCTCTATAATCTGAGTTTGATTCAAGCAAGAAAAAACCGGCTCTCGCCGGTTTTTTTATATCTGTTATTTAGCTTACTCAATCATTAAGCCGCACAATACAACTTGTGAAGCAGATGAATCATCTCTTTCACTTCCATGCTATGAAGAGAGTAGTATACAGTCTGCGCTTCTTTACGAGTAGAAACCAACCCATCTCGTCTCAACCATGCAAGGTGTTGAGATAAAGCCGACTGGCTCAGGTTAAGCTTTTGACACAGCTCCCCAACAGAAAGCTCTGTATCATGCAGGATACACAAAATCTGTAATCGTCTCTCATTTGCCATCGCTTTTAACAGCGCAACGGCTCTAGGTGAGTTTTTTTCCATATCCTGTAAGTTCATTAACTCGTCTCCAGTTTGGTACAGACTACAGAGGTACTCAATGTGGTTTACCCTCTGTCTGGATAATTATATAAATTAAAGACCTTGAATCTTAATACAATACGCTCATTTGTTAAAGTTCAAAGCAGTGCGCCTAGTCAAACAGTTGACCGAAATCTGCTTCACAAACACTTTTAACTGCTGGATGTTGAATCATTCGTTCGGCAAATATGACGTAATACTCTTCTTCAAGCTCAGGTACATCTCCAATTTTTTGCAACGGTAACTCTGACCCAACCTCAGTCATGTATAGTGTCGGTGCCAAAAATATTACCTCTGGATTATATCTGGCGAACGCTTTCATAAGCGCAACATCATCAAACTCGCCAAGAATATTGGGTTGAATGCCCTGTTGCTCAAACCACTGAGTTACTTTTCTTCCCATTGATGTCCGGCTTCCGGGAATAAGTAGCTTTCTCTCCAGTAAAGTTTCAAAGGAAGTTTCGTTACCAAGCTGTCCATAGGTATAAAAGCTTAAACGACACTCTCCTAGCTTCTTGCTGTACAACCCTGGGCTTTTTCCCGAGTCAACCGGGCAGTCAGAAAGAATCATATCCAGTTTATGTTGTGAGAGCTGCTCCAGAAGAAGTTCGTGTGTCGACTCAAAACAACGTAAATGTATGCTTTTATCCTCTGGGATTGTGCTCATCAACACTTTACTTACGAGTCGTTTAGAGAGTGCATCCGCCACACCAACATCAAACAGTACATTTGAGCGCTGACTGTAGTTAACGATATCGAGCATTTCATAACTGAGCCCGAACATGCGATCAGCATACTTATATATAAGTTGTCCCAACTCAGTGGGCTCTACACTTCTGCCATTTCGCTTCGTTAGTTTGCCGTTTACTCTCTCTTCCAGGGCTTTTATCTGTGCGGTGACTGTTTGAGGAGTTAAAAAGAGTGCGTCTGCGGCTTTGGTAATTGAGCCTTGCTTACACACCATCCAAAAGTAATAAAGATGGTTGTAGTTTAGGTGAGACATATTTGATACCTGAAATCCTTTTAGGTCCATCATATCTCATCGTCGCCAAAAATCATAACACTTCGAATTTTACGAAACATTATTGGAAATACATCAAATAAATTCCGTATATACAAGCTATATATGACATATTTATCATCAAACTTTTGTCATTTTTTTTAGAAAAATCTCTTTAACAGCTCTCTAGAAAAAAACTTTAAATCATTAAATATCAATCAGATAACCATTAATCACTTGCAGAAAAACGATTGCTTATGGTACAAACCGGCCTCCCAAACCTTTTATAAAACTGTAATATTAGTGAAATATTCCTTCACTACTATCGCGAACAGATAAATTAACCGACCAAATTAAAGTAAAGGTCCCGGAGAATTATGATGAATCAAGCGACAACAGCGGCAACTTCAAACGGTGGTAACCGCTGGCTTCGTTGGATAAACCTGGCGTTTATGCTGTACCTACTACTTCTATCTGTATCAATGGTAGGTGGCGGCTTTAAATTAGCGACAGGCGAGCAGGCAAAAACGTTATTTGAATTTGCTTCTCATCCAATCGCAGGCCTTATGATAGGCCTGGTTGCGACAGCACTTATTCAATCCTCGAGTACAGTAACATCAATCATTGTTGGCCTTGTAGCTGGCGGTCTGCCTGTTGCAACTGCTATTCCAATGATCATGGGTGCAAACATTGGTACTACTGTAACAAACACCTTGGTTAGCTTAGGGCATGTAAGAAACAAAGATGAGTTTAAGCGTGCATTTGCCAGCGCAACTATTCATGACTTCTTCAACCTATTAGCAGTTGCTATTTTCCTACCTCTGGAAATGATCTTTGGTTTCTTTGCGAAGGCCTCAGAGTGGCTGGTATCTCCTATGTTAGCGACTGGCGACATGAGCATGAAAGGTCTGAACTTCATCAAGCCAATGACTAAGCCTGTGATCAACGCTATTAAAGGGCCTCTAATGGACTTCGGTAACGTTGCAGCTGGTGTCACTCTGATTGTTCTGGGTATCGCTACCATCTTCATCGCCATCACTGTGATGGGCAAACTAATGAAGAGCCTGATGGTTGGCCGTGCAAAAGAGATCCTGAAGAACGCTATCGGTCGTGGCCCTGTTCACGGTATCTTCTCTGGTTCTATTGTAACTATTCTGGTTCAGTCTTCTTCTACTACAACAAGTCTAATGGTTCCGCTTGTAGGTACTGGTGTACTGAAAGTACGTGAAGTTTATCCATTTACTCTAGGTGCAAACATCGGTACATGTATCACAGCGCTTCTGGCAGCAACTGCAGTCTCAGGCGAGTACGCGGTATTCGCGCTTCAAATCGCTCTGGTACACCTAATCTTCAACATCACAGCTACTGTTGTCATCTTTGGTATTCCGTTCCTTAGAGAGCTTCCTGTGAAAGGTGCTGACTTTATCTCAGATGCTGCAGTTAAGAACAAATCAATTGTTGCTGCATACCTGCTTACCATCTTTATTATCATGCCAGGTACTATTCTGTTCTTTACGACCTAATGGTTTAGTAGAAACAGGACTAGATATAAAAAATCCCCGTCACCTTCTGGTACGGGGATTTTTAATTTTGTGGATAGCTGTTTTACGCCGGAATCTAAACGCTAAACAGAGAACGGATACTTAATCGCTTCGTGAGATTCATACCCTATCACTTCAAAATCATCTAGCGTTACCCAAGTTTCCAAATCTTCAAGCGATTTGATATCCGGGTTAATCTTAAACTGAGGCGGTGTGAGTGGTTCACGTTTAAGCTGCACATCGCGCATTAGCTCCAGCTGATCTTCATAAATATGGGCATTTACGAGTTTATGATAAGCTTTACCCGGCTTCTTGCCTGTAATCTGAGCCATTAGCGCCAGGAACACATAGACCTGAACCATATTAAAATTGAGCCCTAGAGGGACATCACAAGAACGTTGAGTGCTGTTTAGGTACAGAGTATCCCCTAGCAAAGAGAAATGGTGGCTGTACATACAAGGGCGCAAACAGCCCATGTGGAACTCACCCGGATTATAGAAGTTTAAAATTTCTCCACGGTCATCTATTCCGTTGGAAAGGTCATCAACAATCTTTTTCAGCTGGTCAATATGTCCGCCATCAGGCTTAGCCCAGGCTCTTCCCTGAACGCCGTATACACGGCCCATATCGTCTTCACCTTTACGATACGGGTTATTCAACCATGCTTCATTGAGGTTAGCATTTGCATCCCAGGTTTTTGTACCTAGCTTTCTGAAATCTTCAGCGTTATCGTAGCCGCGGATATAACCGAGAAGCTCCGCAACCGCAGCTTTCCAGAAGCTTTTACGAGTAGTCACCAATGGGAAATGATTGTTACCTACATCGTAAGTTAAATCTTCATTAATAACGGTTAGACAACGCTTACCTGTTCTTTCATTTTCAATCCAGACACCTTCATCAACAATGCGCTGGCATAAATCTAAATACTGTTTCACAACTAACCCTTATTATTTGCAACCAGTTTGCTCTCTTTCTTGTAAGACCAAACCATAATAGCGACACCAATAATGATCATTGGTGAAGATAAAATCTGTCCCATAGAGATGAAATCGCCAAAAAGCCCCAGATGAGCATCTGGCTCCCTAAAATACTCAACGAAGAATCTGAATGCACCGTAACCGATAAGGAATAAACCTGATACCGCTCCTTCTGGTCTGCCTTTACGAATAAAAAAGTTCAGGATGAAGAAAAGTACAATACCTTCCAACGCAAACTCATACAGCTGGGATGGATGACGTGGCAAATAACCACCGCTTGGAAATAGAACAGCCCAAGGAACATCCGTTACACGCCCCCAAAGCTCATCATTCATAAAGTTACCGATGCGCCCCATGCCCAACCCGAAAGGGACGAGAGGAGCAATAAAATCAGCAACATTAAAGAAGCTTCTGCCATTTCGATAGCCGTACCAGGCCATTGCTGTAATAACACCTAGCAAACCTCCGTGGAATGACATACCACCAGTCCAGACCTTAAACAGGTACAGCGGATCATCAAGAAACAGAGGGAAGTTATAAAACAGAACATAACCTACACGCCCACCAATGACGACTCCCAGAAATCCGGCAAAAAGTAGATCAGAGACTTGCTCTCGGGTCCAGCCACTGCCTTTTTTGTCTGCTCTTTTATTGGCAAGCCATAAAGCAAACATAAAACCAAACAGGTACATCAACCCATACCAGCGGACAGAAATAGGTCCTAAAGAAAACAGAATCGGATCGATTTGTGGAAATTCAATAAATGTTTGAGACATATAATACTCTTAGTCAGGTATTTCCTAGGAAAGTAGCATTTTAACAGCAACAAAAAGCAAGAATACTGCAAATATCTTCTTCAATGCTTTGGTTGGTAGTTTAGTTGTAAGGTGCGCACCTACTTTGGTGGTCAGAACAGAAGTTCCTGAAATTGCCAATAAAGCAGGAAGATAAACATAACCTACAGAATAATCAGGCAGAGCTTCCGAGCCAGTGCCGTGAAGAATATAGCCGATCATGCCGGACAATGCGATAACGCCACCGCACAAAGAAGCCGTACCAATCGCTTTTCGCATCTCGAGCCCGTACCGACTCAAATAGGGTACAATCAATGACCCGCCACCAATACCGGCTAACGTCGAAATCGTTCCGATAACAAGTCCAGAACCTAAGTTCATTTTCGCTGTCGGCGCCGCTTTTACCTTTTGAAACCTGACTGAAAGCATCATTTGTAGTGCCAGAAACGCGACAATAATACCGAATACTTTGGGTAGCATTTCAGATGGAATCAACTCAGCAATGTAGGAGCCCGCAAAGCCTCCGGCAATAACACCCGGTATCAACCAACGCACAACCGACAAACTGATATTGCCAAGTCTAAGGTGATTGAAAGCAGAAGAACCAGAAGTAAGAATGATCGTTGCCAGAGATGTTGCCAGCGCAATATGCATAACAATGTCTGCACCTACCCCGGCTAAAGGAAGAATAAACATCAGTGCGGGGACGACAATGAGTCCACCACCAATGCCCAGCAATCCCGCCATACACCCGACAATAGCGCCAAGCCCAAGCAGAAGAGCAATAAGTTCAATGTTCAAGTTTCAGTTTACCTTTTACCAGCACGAGTGAATCCGGCAAGCTCTTTGTCTTCCAGATATTGAAGCACGATATTATAAGTGCTTTGGCTGTAGGATTGCATCAATGCGTTGTCAGCAAGTTGCTTCAACTCATTCGAATCAGATTTTCTGAGCAGATATTTTATTCTGGCGACGTTTGAGGTGTTCATACTGAGTGAGCGATACCCCATACCAACAAGCAATAATGCTCCCACCGGATCACCAGCTAACTCACCACAAACACTTACTGGAAGGTTATATTGATCGCAGGTTTCGATTATCTGTTTCAATGCCATGATGACGGCCGGATGAATCGATTCATACACATCAGATACACGTGCATTATTGCGATCCACCGCTAATAAGTATTGGGTCAGGTCGTTACTACCTACAGAAACAAAATCCACCTTACTCGCGATATGCGGGAGCAGGTAAATCATTGAAGGTACTTCAACCATAATCCCTATCAAGGGTTTAGCGACATTAGGTTTAATCGCTAAGACTTCTTCATAGGCTTGCTCTATAAAGCTCAATGCATCATCAAGCTCTTGCGTGCTTGAGATCATTGGAAGAAGTATCTGAAGGTTATCAAAATCAACGCTGGCTTTGAGCATCGCTCTCAACTGAATCAGGAAGATGTCAGGGTGATCAAGTGTAAACCGGATACCTCGCCAACCGAGGAAAGGGTTATCTTCCTCTATAGGAAGGTAAGGTAATGCTTTGTCTCCACCAACATCTAAGGTACGCATTACTACTTTTTTATCGCTGTATGTCTTCAGTACACTTCTGTATTGCTTGGTTTGTTCTTCTTCGGAAGGAAAGCGGTGTTGCAGCAGAAATGAAATCTCTGTTCGGTACAATCCAACACCATTAACCCCGCTGTTAATCGCGATATTGGTATCAGCACTTAAACCAGCATTGAGCAACACTTCAACTTCACGGCCATCTTTGGTGCAGGATGCTTCTGAAATCTCACCTTCCACCAGCTCCGAAAGTTCAGACTCTTCATCAATTAAAGACTGATACTCAGCAAGCAATTGTGCGTTAGGTTCAACCAGAATGTCTCCGCTATAGCCATCGACTACACCAGTACGATTGTGGATAGACAGAGGATCCAGGGTTGCCCCCATAATAGCCGGGACTCCTAGCGCTCTGGAGAGTATCGCTGCATGAGAATTTGCCGCACCTTCCAACGATATAACAGCAAGCAGCTTCTCTTTAGGTATGCCAGCAAGAAGTGTCGCGGTAAGTTCACGAACGACGAGTATCACTGGTTGTTCTAACTCAAACTGCCCTACCTCGGAGTTATGCAAGAAGTACAGTAACCTTTGTCCAAGCTCCCTGATATCCTGAGCTCGCTCACGCATGTAGACATCACTCATCTGAGCGAATCGATTGGAATAACTCTCAACAACCTGTCTCAATGCCCAGTCAGCTCTGTCACCTTTATTTATCTGCGCTTTTAAATCAGAGCGCAGCATTGGATCATTCAACAAGTGAGTAAATAGGTCGAATATTGCTAGCGCGTCTTTATTTATCTCACTATCAAGCTTCTTTCTCATTCTCCTGAAATCGGAGATGGCACTTTCTATAGCAAGTAACAGCCATTCATGCTCTTGCTCGATATCCAAAGTAGAGGCTGGATATACGTCGGTTAACTCTGGCTGGGTGTTGTCCCACCAAAACGTACCAACTGCAACACCTGGTGATGCTGCGATACCCTGATAAGACTCTGATTGTTTCTCTGTAAGTAGCCAATGACCTTGTGCTTGAGCATGCGCGATGATAACAGCGACCTGAGCCGCCAGAGTCACTAAGAAAGACTCTTCCATCTCACTAAACAGTCGACGGGATTTCTGCTGTATAACCAGAACACCTAATACTTGTTTACGATAAATAATAGGGGTTCCAAGAAATGAGTGATAAATGTGCTCACCCAGCTCAGGAAAGAACTTATAGTTTGGATGTGAAGAAACATCAACAAGGTTAATTGGTTCAGCAGACTTTCGAACTAAACCAACCAATCCTTCTTCGTAACTTATGTGGATGGTATTGCCCTGAAACTGCAGACCTTGGGTGGCCATCAGTTCAAGCCGTTGTTTCTCATCATTTGCGAGATAGACAGTACAACACTCCGTTTGCATTGCCTGACAGGTTTCTCTTACCAATAGCTCCAAAGCTTGATGAATGTCATCAAACTTGGAAACATTTTCAACTATGTCCCTTAGTTGAGTAAGCATTACCTTTATCTATCCCCTACGATTTTTCCGTTTGCCTTTAACTTTTCGCTCTCTAAAGGGCATTGCTAAAGATGCAAACTCCTTCATCGCACGTCGATAAACATCTCGCTTAAATGAAACTACCTGTCGCACTGGATACCAATAACTTACCCAACGCCAACCATCAAATTCAGGGGTATTACCACGCTGCATATTGATTCTGGATTCATCACAATCCAGGCGCAATAAAAACCATTTCTGTTTTTGTCCGATACAAACGGGTTTAGAGTCCCAGCGTACCAGTCGCTTTGGTAGACGATATCTTAACCAATGACGACTTGTTGCTACGATCTTAACGTCTTGCTTTGTAAGACCAACCTCTTCATAAAGCTCCCGAAACATTGCTTGTTCAGGGGTTTCTCCATCATCAATTCCACCTTGAGGGAATTGCCAGGAATGTTGTCCGTATCGTTTAGCCCAGAATACCTGACCATGGTTGTTACATATTACGATTCCCACATTTAAGCGGTAACCATCGCCATCGATCACTGGCCGACCTCTAAAAAATTTTTTGTTGGCATGATTTTTCCACATATCCCTGTATGGAGCAAATTTACCATATGACTTTAAGTAAGTTTTATTAGCCAGCCCCCACTTTTCCCCACCCTCCTAATAGCCATAAAAGTTATCAACACTCAAGTGAGACCCAGCCCACATTTATTCACCTTTTCTGTGAATAAGTTTGTGTAGAATATGTAACTTCAAATAATTCGAGTATATTTATTAATCTTCAAAACAATCAGTAAAAACACCATAAAAAAAACTAACCCATAAAAATCATAATCTTAAAACAAAAACCAAGCACACCGAGCTCTCTCATTTCACAAAGATCTTTATCCCAAACAAAATGGTCAAAGATCAACCAAGCCTACCTTTATCCACATTAACAGGTGGCATTTTCATTATTCTTTGTTTTTTGCAACTATTTTATCGCTTTAAAACAACTGTTTATTGATCCAGTTTTTAATTTATCACTTACAACACATGATAAGCTGTGGATAAGTTTTTAAATGATCAATTTACGTACAGTTGGATCATTGTGAAAAATAAACTCACTGCCTGACTTCTGATATACTTCCGCATCAAGTCACCTTATCTATACAAGTCATGAAAGCCACCCCAAAGTCAGAACAAGAATTACTAGTAAGAGCGAAGGAACTAGCAGGGCTTACCTTTCAGGAGTTAGCTGATGAAGCAAAAATCAAGGTTCCCAAGGATCTGAAAAGAGACAAGGGTTGGGTTGGACAACTTCTTGAGTGGCACCTTGGGGCCTGTGCTGGAAGTAAACCAGAGCAAGACTTTGCCGATCTGGGAATCGAGTTGAAGAGCATCCCTATCAGCTATACGGGTAAACCATTAGAAACAACCTTCGTATGCGTTGCTCCGCTAACAGGTGTGCATGGCCTGACCTGGGAGTCTAGCCATGTGAGACAAAAGCTTTCTCGTATACTTTGGGTTCCGGTTGAAGGGGAAAGAGAAATACCTTTAGCAGAACGACATGTTGGAACCCCATTGATCTGGTCACCTTCAGAAGAGGAAGAACTGCAACTCAAAGAGGATTGGGAAGAGTTAATGGAAATGATCGTTCTTGGAAAGGTAGAGCAAATTAATGCCAAACATGGCGAAGTGCTTCAGCTTAGGCCTAAAGCAGCAAACAGTCGCGTACTGACCGATGCTTACGGGGCATCGGGTCGTCCAATCAAAACCTTACCTCGTGGTTATTACCTGCGTACACAATTCACCGGAGCGATTTTAGAGAAAAACTTCGTATAGAAGATCTTCCCCTATGAATAAGGGGAAGAGTCTTGTGTCGGTGTTCTCTTTATTAGCTAGTGAGCTTTAATCGATAGCTGAATATCATGATATGGTATCGATCCCTGGGGGGAGCCACACTCGTCATCAGTGTTGTGTAATCTGAGATATACTGAATCCACTCCCATTCGTACAAGCTCTTCTTTGACCATATCTAAAGAAGAGAATTGCATTGGCTCCCCATCTTTATGTATTGGTTCCAGTTTATGCTTATACTCCACTGCAAGCAGGTATTCAGCCATATCTTCACAGCCAATCACATATATTTTAGGGGGCACATAGTTATCTCTATGATCGCCATGTAGCCAGTGATCGAGTTGAGTCATTTTCATAGATACTACCTCCTATAACTTTAGTTTAGTTCAGGTCGAACGAAATTCTATTAACCTTTTCTTCACATCTACCACTCTTATCCTTTATATTGAGAAAAAATAACAAGCATAAGGATGTGAGATGGAATATAGAAAACTGCCAAATTCCACTCTTGAAATCAGCAAGATTTGTCTGGGCACTATGACCTTTGGTGAACAGAACACACAGTCAGAAGCCTTTGAACAGATAGACTTTTCTCTTGATAACGGAATCAATTTCATTGATACAGCGGAAATGTATCCCGTTCCCCCAAATGGGAAAACACAGGGACTAACAGAGACCTATATTGGCAATTGGATCGAGCAATCAGGTAAACGTGATAAGGTGATCCTTGCGACTAAAGTTGCAGGCCCGAGAAGCGTCCCTCATATACGTGAAAACATGAGTCTGGATCGAAGAAACATTCATCTGGCCGTTGACGACAGCTTAAAAAGACTCAAAACTGACTATATCGACCTTTACCAACTTCATTGGCCACAACGTCAAACAAACTGTTTTGGACAACTCAATTACCCTTATCCTGAAGAACAAGAAGAGGTCACTCTGATAGAATCCCTTGAAGCAATGGCTGAGTTGGTTCGGGCTGGAAAGATAAGATACATAGGCTTATCGAATGAAACACCCTGGGGCGTCATGAAGTTTCTACACCTTGCAGACAAACATGATCTGCCTAAAGTCGTTTCGATACAGAATCCCTACAACCTGCTAAACCGCAGCTTTGAAGTCGGGCTATCGGAAATTGCTCACTATGAAGGTGTTGAACTACTAGCTTACTCTCCTCTGGCATTTGGTTGCTTAAGCGGTAAGTATCTGAATGGAGCCAGACCTGAAGGCGCTCGTTGTACCATCTGGGAGCGTTTCTCTCGTTACTTTACTCCACAGGGTGTGGAAGCGACTCAAGCTTATATCGATGTAGCGTTAAAATTCGGATTAAGCCCAGATCAAATGGCTCTGGCATTTGTGAATCAGAGACCATTCATTGCGTCCAATATCATCGGTGCAACAAATCTGGAGCAACTAAAGGCCAATATTGAAAGCATTGATATCAAGTTAAATGATGAACTACTAAGTGAGCTGCAGAAAATTGGAACCCAATATTCCAATCCGTGCCCATAAAGGCAGTTGGAGTAGGCTGGGGGAAAGTCTTACGACTTTCCCCCTTTTGATTACGTCGGTATTCGAGCATTTAAAACACGACGAATATGACGAACACGACGTTCAGCAATAACGTGATCGGGAAGCGAAGGTGTGCCTACCGAACGACCATCTGCTTCCAGGCCGATATCACGCAACAAATGGGCATTGTGCCAAGGTATATCGTGTACGCTTTTTCTTATTTTCTTCTTCCATTCACGTTCTTCCCGACGTAAGTCAGCTTTAATTAAAAAAGTTGCAAGTGTCAGATAAACAGAGTGAGACATAATTTTTCTCCAGTATTAACAAGTTGGTTAAGTTGCTGGGGAAAGACAGGAAAAATATAGGAATGTAGAGAAGCCTTTTATTTCGCTGCCTTTTCTCCGCAGCCAAATAAAGGTTACGGATTAATTAGTCTAGATCGGTACGCTTGTCGGCCAATGTCATCGGAGACATGGCTTGTACTGTAAGAGACATAGACGCACAAATAACATGTTTAACAGTAAAGTTATTCATCTTACGCCTCCTACTAACTAATTAATCCAATTGAAGTTTTTCGTGAACTTTGATTCACGGTTAAATTGTAATCGATTACGTTTAATATTCAACCAATAATTTTAGTGAATGATTAAAATAAAACATTTGACTATATTTTATCTATTCTCATTCAAAATATCGGTTATATATTCTACTTCATCATTTCTTATCTACAGAATACTCTTACTTAAGGATCTGTTAATAAATATAAATAGGGAGCTACAAGTAGCTCCCTATTTTGATCTTCATCCCAAAACTATTTAAGCTTAAGCGCTTTCTGCTATCAGATTATGCTTGTTAAGCAATCGGTACATGGTTGCGCGCGAAACACCAAGCTCTTTTGCAGCCGGAGAAACCTGACCGTCATGAGATTCTAATACCAACATTAAAGCATCGCGTTCAGAATCTTCCCTAATGGATTTCAAGCTTCTCTTACCATTTGCTTTTTGTGGCAGATCTAATTGGCAAGCTTCAATTATTGCACCGTCAGACATTAACACCGCTCGCTTAATTAGGTTCATTAGTTCACGTACGTTGCCAGGCCAGTAATATTGGGTAAGTGCTTTCACAGCATCTTCAGAAAGGTCTTTTGCCTGAGCATTGTACTCTTTTGAGTACTCCTGAACGAAACGCTTCGCCAGGATACTAATATCCCCTGCCCGCTCTTTCAAACTTGGCACATTAATACGAAGTACATTTATGTAGTGATAAAGCTCATCGCTAAAGTCATTATCAGCTAATGCTTTATCAATATCTGAACTGTAAGCAGCCAGAATCCTTACATCCAGCTCAACACTGCCATTTGCTGTTTCAAGCTTCCCTTCCTGCATAAACCGCAGAAGGGCATTTTGCTGAGAGCGCGGCATAGTAAGAATATCATTCAGATATAGCGTACCTTTATTAGCCTTGACCAGAGCGGGTTCTTCATCGTCATCCGTTGAACCTATCCCGAATAATTCGGCAGCCATTCGTGCCTCAGACAGCGCTCCGCAATTGATAGAAACAAACTGCTCTTTAGAGCGAGAGGACATCGAATGAATCGCTTTAGCGACGCTCTCTTTGCCTGTTCCGTTTTCTCCAAAAATAAGAATGCTCACATCAGTAGAGGCAATACGCTTAACCTGTTCACGCAGGCGTTTCATCGCTACGGACTCACCAACCAGTCCCATATCTTTACGACATCCATAGTCCGGCCATACTTTTTTCTCTAGAGTCAGCATACCGAGCTGGTGACCGATAGTACTCATTAGTTGTGCATCAGGAATCGGCGCCGTGAAGAAGTCGATACAAAAGTTAACGATAAACTGACAGATAGTATCTGAGCGTAACTGTGATTCCCTGATAAATGCCAACCAACGGACATGTTTATAGCTACTTACCAGATTTGCAATCCCATTCAGGCTAAACTCATCCTGACTCAGATCTACTATCCCTATACAAGGTCCGGTTTCATTTAGAAGGGCATCTGCTTTCCTTAGATCTGCGCATCTCTGGCATTTCCAGCCACCTTGCTCCAGAACAGAAAACCACGGCTCATGTCTGCCGCCTACCACTACAAGTGAACCCGGAACGGAATCCATTCGGAATTGAGTTCCCATTTACATGTCCTTACTTTTTAATATCCAGGCATACACATACCGATTTTATTTTTTATTTCTCACCCAGAACATTGTGCCAAGATGATATCCGTATCGTGTAACCAACTAACCTTTAACTACTATTCTTAAATTTAATAATTTTTACAAGCAAACATATCGCTTACGTTATAAATTTTCTGTCTCGAATGTAAGACTTAGCACATACGGCTATTACGTCAATTCAAATTCAGATTTTTAAACACTCTTCTTAACTATAGTACTAACCAATAAAAAAAACCCACTCATAAAGATGAGTGGGTTTAATTTTATTCGGTTAATTTACGCAGGTTCCTGAAAAATAACCGTATCTGCTCTTTCAGTATATTGAGACATCTTATGGAAGTTCAGATAACGATATGTATCTGCGGCAGAAGCATCTATTTGCTTAGCATACTCCTGATATTCCTCATTGGTAGGAATTCTGCCAAGTATTGCACCTACAGCAGCCAACTCCGCAGAGGCCAGATAAACATTTGCACCTGTACCCAAACGGTTAGGGAAGTTACGCGTAGATGTCGAGATTACCGTAGCTTCATCTGCTACACGAGCCTGGTTACCCATACACAGTGAACATCCCGGAGTTTCAATACGAACCCCAGCTCGACCGAAGATACCGTAGTAACCTTCTTCCGTTAGCTGGTCCTTATCCATCTTAGTTGGTGGAGCTACCCACATGCGAGTATCCAGCTGGCCGCTATAACTATCCAGAAGCTTACCAGCAGCACGGAAGTGACCAATGTTGGTCATACATGAACCAATGAACACTTCGTCAACTTTAGCGCCATGCACATCAGATAGAAGGCGAGCATCATCAGGGTCATTTGGCGCACAAAGAATTGGTTCTTTGATTTCTGCCAAATCAATTTCGATGACATGAGCATACTCAGCATCGACATCCGCTTCCATCAGAGATGGGTTAGCCAGCCAATCTTCCATCGACTTGATACGACGCTCCATTGTACGAGCATCACCATATCCTTCAGAGATCATCCACTTAAGCATGATGATGTTCGACTTCAGATACTCTTCGATAGACGCCTGAGAAAGCTTAACAGTACAACCAGCAGCAGAGCGCTCAGCAGATGCGTCCGATAACTCAAATGCTTGCTCTACTGTTAGGTGTTCAACACCTTCAATCTCAAGAACTCGACCTGAGAACTCGTTGATCTTGCCTGCTTTTTCTACCGTTAGCAGACCTTGCTTAATCCCGTAGTAAGGAATCGCATGCACCAGATCACGAAGCGTAATACCCGGCTGCATTTCACCTTTGAAACGAACCAGAATTGATTCAGGCATATCCAGTGGCATAACGCCTGTCGCAGCTGCGAACGCAACCAAACCAGAGCCTGCAGGGAAAGAAATACCAAGAGGGAAACGAGTATGAGAGTCACCACCAGTACCAACCGTGTCAGGCAGAAGCATACGGTTCAACCAAGAGTGAATAACACCGTCACCTGGGCGAAGAGAGACACCGCCACGGTTCATAATGAAGTCTGGTAGCGTATGGTGAGTATTAACATCAACCGGTTTAGGATATGCAGATGTGTGACAGAAAGACTGCATAACCAAATCTGCTGAGAAGCCTAAACACGCCAAGTCTTTTAGCTCATCACGAGTCATAGGGCCGGTAGTATCCTGAGAACCAACGGTTGTCATCTTCGGCTCACAGTATGTGCCAGGGCGAATACCTTCAACGCCACACGCTTTACCTACCATCTTTTGAGCTAAGCTGAAGCCTTTACCTGTATCTTCAACCGCTACTGGTCTTCTGAACACATCAGAAGGTTCAAGACCAAGCGCTTCACGAGCTTTGTCTGTAAGGCCACGACCGATAATCAGAGGAATACGGCCACCAGCACGTACTTCATCAATCAGCACATCTGTCTTCAGGCCAAATTCAGCCAGTACTTCACCACTTTCGTGGCTAGTTACTTTGCCTTCAAACGGGTAAACGTCGATAACATCACCCATATTAAGCTTAGATACATCCACTTCGATAGGAAGTGCGCCCGCATCTTCCATTGTGTTGAAAAAGATTGGAGCGATCTTGCCGCCAAGGACATAACCACCACCTTTCTTATTTGGTACATTTGGAATGTCTTCACCCATAAACCACAGTACCGAGTTGGTCGCTGATTTACGAGAAGAACCCGTACCAACTACGTCACCAACATAAACAAGCTGATGACCTTTTTCCTGCAACGCTTCAATCTGTTTAATAGGACCAATAGTACCAGCGTCATCTGGTTCAATTCCTTCACGAGCATTTTTCAGCATCGCTAAAGCATGTAATGGAATATCAGGGCGAGACCATGCATCCGGTGCTGGTGACAAATCATCGGTATTGGTTTCACCTGTCACCTTAAATACGGTTAAGGTCACTTTTTCTTTTAGTTCAGGTTTAGACAAGAACCACTCTGCGTCAGCCCATGATTGCATAACCTGCTTGGCCGATGTGTTACCAGCTTTGGCTTTCTCTTCAACATCGTAGAAAGCATCAAACATAAGAAGTGTGTGAGACAGAGCTTTTACTGCAATAGGTGCCAGTTCCGCATCATCCAGAAAAGCAACCAGCGGTTCAATATTGTAGCCACCCTGCATGGTCCCAAGCAGTTCTGCTGCTTTCTCTTTGCTAACTAGTGGGGAAGACTCTTCGCCTTTCGCCAGAGCTGTCAGAAAACCTGCTTTTACATAAGCAGCTTCATCCACACCTGGGGGAATGCGATTCTCAAGAAGATCCAGAATAAACGCTTCTTCACCAGCTGGTGGGTTCTTAACGAGTTCTATAAGACCAGCAACTTGTTCAGCGTCTAATGGTTTAGGTACAACTCCTTCTGAAGCACGTTCTTCGACGTGTTTACGATAGGCTTCAAGCACGACATAATCCTCTACATTGCGGTTCACTTTTTCTATTGAAAAACATGAACATCCTTGGAAACTTGGCATCCTGCCACTCGAGCGAAAAGAGTGAGTTTTATTATTACTTTTCTAATAACAAACAGTGGCAGAGGCCAAACTGTGGTAGGCAGAATAGCAAATTTAACGAAAAATTAAAATCTGATCATTTTGACCAACATATCATCTTAAGACTAAAGTCGAATGCGTCTATCAGATTGAATTTAATCTTTTTTCAATTTGCTACTTAAATTCTTAAAACTAAAAACTCTGCCCGATTGTCAGGTAAACCGACTCATATCCTTCCTCGGTTACACCAATAGCAAACGCGATAGGTCCAATAGGCGATCTTACACCTACAAAGACAGATCCCGCTTTATACAATGGGGCGTTTGAGATTGATGTATCCACATCATTCCAAACACCACCATATTCTAACGATGCCCCCAGATAAACAGGGGCCGTAAACAACCCGAAGTCATTCTCAAACCATCGGTAACGGTACACTACACTGCTAAAGAAAAGGTTCTGGCCAGCCAGGCTATTTCTGGGAATACCTGACAACCTTAAAAAACCACCCAGCTCCTTAGGTTGAATGGCCGGATTTTCCCCGGACTTATCTTCTACAGCGCCATATTCTAAATGTCCGACTAAGGTATTGTCCCCAAAACTGTATGCCCCACGAAACATGGCATCAATCTCGTGAACAAGGTCATCTTCAAAATTAGTTGTGGGCAAATCTAAATCGTCTATGTTAGCCGATTGCCCAGAAACACTATCATCCGACGCAAAATACTCAAGGTCTAACAAGAAGCCTTTTTGAGGCAAACTATAGTCATCCAACGTATCCATTCTGTATCTGACAAATGCGCCCGATCTCTTGTAATCTACATTTCCCAGTGAAGGAATCGTCGAAACTGAAATATCTCCATCCACAAACCGTAAACCTATCTTAGCTTCTTGCCAGAGCGTGGGTTGATATCCGGCTGCGACCTCAGCCTCAAACTCTGAGTATGTTGTTGGAAATGAATTTTCGCTCATTTCGAGCGAGGGTTCTTCGTTAAAACCCCCTATAGGCGTGTTTTTTTTATCTTTTTTATAAATTATATGTGCTGTATTAAATAACTTTTGACTGGTGAAAAACGGAGATGACCAGTTAAGGGAAACGACCCGATCCGTGCCTAACTCGATATTTGTTTTCAACTCACCACCCACACTATTCATATCTGTGAAGTTTGCAGAGGCCCCAATCCCATACTGGCTGTCAGTTTGAAAGTCTTCTTCCAGGAAAAAACGGAAGTTAACGTAGTTGGGTCCCCACTCCTTTTCGTTTACATCAACAAATAAGGTCGTTTCATCCTCTTCGTTTTTTTCAAAGTGATAGGTAATACGTTCAAAGCGGTCAAGGGCATAAACGTCCCTGACACTTTTTTCAAGTTGTTCAGTAGAAATGGGTTGTCCTGCTTCGAGTTGCAATCTTCCAAGTACAACAGCGTCTTTGTAATGCGAGTTGTTATTAAGCACTATAGAATCAACAACGAGCTCATCTCCATGCTCAATCTCTCTACGCTTTTCCTGCTTTTCGTCTATATAATGCTGATATTCGGCTGAAGAAAGAGAATAACGAGAGAGGCTCTCTTTACTATCCATCGCCGCCTGATACCCCCATAGATACGCCTGAGGCATTCGATCAAACTGCGTCGTTTCCATTTCCCCTACAGCAGGATCAAGTAGGACATCTTTTTCTGTAAGTAAATCAGCCTGTTCATTTGTCGTTCTTCGAACCAGGTAATTAGAAAGTTGCCCACCAACGGACATCACACTAGTGAAATCTTCTTCTTTCTTGTAGTCGGTACTGATATCGACGGCAATAACGATATCTGCCCCCATTTCCCTCGCCAAATCGACTGGCATATTGTTGGTGATACCACCATCAACCAGCAAAGCGCCGTCGAGTTCATAGGGTGGTAATGCACCGGGTACGGACATACTTGCCATCATAGCGTCAGTAATCAGCCCTTTACTGATTACAACTTCTTTTAGCTCAACAATATCAGTCGCCACAGAACGGTAGCGTATAGGCAGGTCATCAAAGGATTCTAGCTTGGGAATGTTTCCGGAAGTTTCGCGCAAAATACGCAACATGTTTTGTCCTTGAACCACACCTTTTGGAGAACGAACTTCGCCAAAACGCAATCCAAGATCAGTATTTAGTTGGTAGTAATCTTCGTAGGCTTTTTCCCGTACGCTACGTTCACTGCGGCTCACTCTATCGCGATATCCGCTATTCCAGTCCACAGAGTAGATAAACGACTCAATCTCATCTGCGCTCATACCCGTCGCATAAAGACCACCTACATATGCCCCCATGCTGGTACCTGTAACGATATCTACCGGGATAAACATCTCTTCCAGTGCCTTTAACACGCCAATATGTGCTGCGCCTTTCGCACCACCACCAGCAAGCACGACTGCAACTTTTGGTCGCTCAGGAGCGCTACTTTCTGATTTCTGCTGCGCTAGCACCGATGCAGAGATAAAAGAGCAGAAAACAAGAAAGCACCCGCTAATGTAACGCCATTGCAATTTATTCACTCAAATATCTCCATGACCAGTTGTCAGGTATTACCAGTCAAACAGGCTTTTTATCCAGTTTGCCGGATTGCGTTCACATGCTTGCTTCAGCTCACCACTTTTATCCCAGACAGGCAGTTTAAAGTTACTTGAGCAATCAATTTTCAAGCCACCATCACTATTGGGTTTAAATCCAAGCGTCATTAAGTCTTTAGGCCAGGGCAATATTAACTTTTTCGGTGGACGAAGCCCCAGGTAATCATAGTAAATACGAAGTGCACCGCTAGAGCCCGTTAGCTTGGTTGGTTTGTTGTCATCTCGTCCGGCCCATACAGTAACAACCTCTCGCCCGTCGATACCAACAAACCAGCTATCTCTGCTATCGTTACTCGTTCCGGTTTTTCCAGCGAGCGCAGCCCAACTATATTTACTCTGAAGGTACCTACCCGTCCCCTCTACAACAACTTTCTTCATACCATAAGTTGTTAACCATGCTGCTTGCTCATCAACCGTTGAGCGCATACGTGGGATGGATTGGTAGATAACATTGTTGTCCAAATCTTTAACCGTTCTTAAGGCTGTTAATGGCGCATTCTTCCCTGAGTTTGTCAGCGTCTGGTACATCTGCGCAACCTGATATGGTGAAAGAGAAAATGAACCTAAAAACATCGAAGGAACCGGACGAATTTCTTGTCTGTCTACACCAAGCGCTTCCAATGTCGATACGACTCTGGGAATCCCAAGCTCCATTCCCAATTTGACAGTAGGTACGTTTAGCGATCTCGACAATGCAACATACAGTGGTACATCACCGCGATACTTTCTGTCGAAGTTCTTCGGTTCCCAAACACTGCCTTTGCTTCCTTTAAGCTGAATACGTTCGTCCGACAAGGTTGTTGCTAGCGTGTACTTTTCTGGTTCTGACAACGCTGTAAGATAGACCGCAGGCTTAACCAGAGAGCCTATTGGGCGACTCGCATTCAGTGCACGGTTAAATCCGTCATATCCCGTTCGCTTACCACCAACCATTGCCCGAATCTCACCGGTTTTACGATCTACAGCTACAGCCGCTGCTTCCAACCCTTTTCCTGCAACTTTCTCTAACTCAGGGACACGTTTTTTAATCGCTCTTTCCAGCATTACCTGAGAAACAGGATCGAGTGTCGTAAAGAGTCTCAACCCAGATTGAGCATGAAAGCCTCTTCCGACTTTCTGTTTCAGTTCATTCTTTAACTGCTGGAAATAGGCAGGCTGTCTAGACGCTATTCTCGGGCTGTCCTGAATATCCAGATCACGACTTACCGCCTGGTTATATTGAGCAGAGGAAAGCACCTCCTGCTTCATCAATAAACGTAAAACAAGATCCCTTCGCTCTTTCGCTCTTTCTGGATATCGAACAGGATTGTAGTAAGAGGGGCCTTTAACCATGCCGACAAGCAGTGCAATTTGATCAATTCTTAACTCTTGTATCGGCTGGCCAAAATAGAACCTGGACGCTAGACCAAAACCGTGGATAGCCTGTCCCTGACTATGACCGAGATACACCTCGTTCAGATACGCTTCCAGGATCCTGTCTTTGTCGTAACGATGATCCAGAATCAAAGCAATATAAGCTTCCCTGATTTTTCGCCAAAGTGTTCTATCCTGGGTAAGAAAGATATTCTTGGCCAACTGCTGAGTTAAGGTACTGCCACCCTGAACGGTTCTCCCAGCCTTGATGTTCACCACTAATGCTCTGAGTATCGCTAAAGGTGATACTCCTTCATGCTGATAAAAATCTCGGTCTTCAGTAACCAACAATGAATCAACCAGAATTTCCGGGAACTGCTCACGCTTAATAAACAGGCGGTTTTCTTCAACGTTCTTTTCAAGCATTCCGAGCATCTTTGGCTCGATGCGCAGATAACCTAAATCACCTTTTGATTCTAAAGACTGAATACGAGACAAGCCGCTATCAGTAAAATGAAGCATGACATGTCTGTCAGGCTGAGGGCCATCTTCAAACTCAAATGGTCTTCGGATCAACTCGATCTTTGTGGAAGAAGACGAATATTCTCCCGGGTGGCGAGGCGAACGAACTTTACGATAATTGAGCACATCCAGCTCTTGCTTCAATTCAGAGATGGATGCGTTATTGCCGGGAGCCAGGTTCAAAACCCTTGCATAAACAACGGTCGGCAAATCAAAGATCTGCCCATCGAATCGTTCCCGGACAACGGAATCAAGATATACACCAACAAACACCAAAACCGCAAATACCGCTATAGATAACTTCCAACTCAAACTCCAGAGTTTTCTAAAAAAGCCAGGCTTTTTAGATTTAGACTGCTTTCGCTTACTGGTCGTTCTTTTTGCTGTTGTCTTCGGGCGTTTGGTTGCAGTCTTTCTTTTGGCACTCTTCTTTGCCCCGAGGCGAGATGGTGCTTTCTTGTCACTCATGAGTTCAGTTGTCGCTTAATTTGTTGTTGCATGCGAGTAACCCACAAGGGATTACGCTCATGCATAAAGTAATACCCTTTCGTCTACATCAGACAAAATGCAGGGTCTATAGGTTTAGGATAATTGAAACTGTCCATACGAATCAAACGATTAAAACATCAGTAATAGCCTCAACTAATTCACGAAATTTATATGTTTTATTCCTTTTCTACATATATTTTTTAGTATGTTTTGTAGGTATATGAGTAGCCGGGTCATCTGGCCATGGATGCTTGGGGTAACGACCTTTCATCTCCTTCTGCACATCTTTATAAGACCCAGCCCAGAACCCGGCCAGATCCGAAGTCAATTGCAGAGGTCTTTGTGCCGGAGACAGCAACTCCAGAGTGAGCTTTACCCGCCCTTTAGCTATCAGCGGTGAACTCTTTTCTCCAAACACCTCCTGCATTTTTATAGAAATGACAGGAGCTTTCCCACGGTTATAGATGATTTTTTTCTTGCTGCCTGTGGGGGCCCGATAGCTAACGGGTAACCACTCATCAATCTGCTGGTTCAAAGGCCAGCTAAGATATGCATTCAAAGCTTCCACAAGATCAATTTTCTTGAGTGCACTTACGGATTTCACTTCACTCATGTATGGCTCCAGCCACTCTTCCAATGAGTACAGCAACGTCTTTTCATCGACACTTGGCCACTCCTCTTCAGGAAGCCACTCTTTTGCACAGACAATTCGTTCTCGTAAATTAATGCTGTTGTCAGTCCAGTTAAGAACGCCTAAACCTTCTTTACGAACATAGTTAAGCAACGCTTCGGTTATTTTCGATTTATCAGGTTCAGGAAGCCCTTGAGATTTTATGATTAAGTACTGCTCGGGCTGGCCTATACAAAACTGTTTTTCAGCTTTTAACTTACCTTTTTGTGTATCCCACTCCACCGATTCTTTTTCAAAAAACATCTCTGGGGCCACATCGTGTAGCGTATTAGTATCCAGCCCAGTGGCTAAGAACAACTGGCTTTCGTCTTTGCCTGTCCGCATCAAATCTACTGCAATTAGAAATTCTTGGTCTGCAAGACGATCTTCTTCCGAAATAAATGCACCATGCCCGTTAGCCAGTAGAAATCGACCAACACGATTATTGCGCTGCTTTGCAATTCGATCAGGAAAAGCGAAGGCCAGGCAAATCGCTGCGCACGATTCATCGACATTATCTAAATCGAAATGCCCAGAGTTTAGCTTGCGAGCTAAATTAGTGGCTCTCTGGATCAGAGCTTTTCTCTTTGGGTGCTTGCCATTCAACAACCGATACAAAGAGTAAGAAATATCCGTTATGTTTTTTTCTGGCTCTTCTAATATTGAGGTTAATGCAAGAGCAGTATCCAGATAACTTTTCCCCAGAACTTCCGCTTTAAGTAGCATCGCACCATATCTTGGTGCTACACCAAGCGATTGAAGCTTGTTGCTGCTCTCATTAGTTTGATACTCATCAGTAAGCAACCCTAGTGATAACAACAAGTCACGGGCTTGATTCAAAGAGGAAGCGGGAGGCATGTCTAGCCACTTTAACTCACTAGCATCATTTGCACCCCAAAGTGCCAGCTCAAGTGCAAGAGAGGATAAATCTGAATGCAAGATTTCAGGCACAGGTACTTTAGGCTGTTGATTGAACTGACTCTCACTGAAAAGACGCACACAAATACCCGACTCAAGACGCCCAGCACGTCCAGCCCTCTGAATAGCAGAAGATTGGGCAACCCGAACTTGCTCTAGTTTGGTAATCCCTGTTTTTAAGTCAAAGCGCGCTACTCTTTCTAATCCGGGGTCGACAACCATTCGAATGCCTTCAATGGTAAGAGAGGTTTCGGCAATATTGGTAGCCAGAACCACTTTACGCTTACCTTCTGTAGCGGGCAGAATGGCTTTCTCCTGCTCTTTGAAACTTAGCTGTCCATAGAGCGGCGTGATTTCGGCATCAACTGACAGTTCTGACAAGCCCTGCTCTACTTGTCGAATTGATCCGACTCCTGGTAAAAAAACCAATATAGAGCCAGTTTCACTGTGAAGCAGATTACTGATCTGTCTGACTACAGATGGAACCAGCCTCTCATTTACAGGAATTGGGCAATATCTTTGTTCAACTGGATACGCGCGTCCTTCTGATTCGACATACTCACTCTCAGGAAGTAACTCTATTAAAGCATCACTATCGAGAGTCGCTGACATGACAACAATCTTCAGGTCATCTCTCAACGCTTCCTGAACCTCGAGGCTAAATGCCAAGGCGGTATCTGCATGAATGCTTCTCTCGTGGTACTCATCAAAAATTAACAAGCCAACGCCATTTAGCTCGGGATCCGACTGAATCATGTTCGTCATAATGCCTTCAGTCACAATTTCCAGTTTTGTCTCTGCAGAAACCTTCACGTCTCCACGGACGCGGTACCCCACCATCTGACCCACTCTTTCACCAAGCTTAGACGCGAGGTAGGTTGCGATATTACGCGCAGCCAATCTTCTTGGCTCAAGCATAATGATCTTGCCATCGATGCTGTTCTGTTTGATCAATTGCAAAGGAAAATATGTTGATTTACCAGCGCCAGGAGCGGCTTTGAGAATAACCTGATTTGAACTCTGAACCTTATCAAGCAGTTCAGAAATAACAGATTCAATTGGAAGTTGTGACAATTGCTAGGCCTTGTGTTATACCCATTAACTAACAACGTATTGTACATAAAAACAGTAATAAGATGCACTTCGAACCTAAGCTAAAAAGCGCAAAACTTATCAAGCGCTACAAACGTTTTCTGACAGATATTGAGCTAGAAGACGGCTCAGTCACAACTATCCATTGTGCCAACACAGGAGCAATGACAGGCTGTGCAGAACCAGGAAACACCGTTTGGTACTCAACCTCTGATAATAAAAAGCGAAAATACCCCCACAGTTGGGAAATCAGCCAAAATCCTGCTGGTGATATGATTTGTGTAAATACGGCCAGAGCAAACACTTTAGTTGTTGAAGCCATTGAAAACGGGTTAATTTCTGAACTGTCTGGGTACGATACTTTGAAGACAGAAGTAAAATATGGACAAGAAAATAGTCGAATTGATATCTACTTATCATCCAAAGATCGTACTCCGTGCTATATAGAAGTAAAAAGTGTTACTCTTCTGGAAGATGAAGGGCAGGGATTCTTTCCAGACACCGTTACTACTCGTGGTCAGAAACACATTCGCGAGCTACAAGAAATGGTAAATACAGGAAACAGAGCTATACTTTTCTTCGCTGTTTTGCATTCAGGTATTGAAAAAGTGTCTGTAGCACACCATATAGATGCAAAATATTCACAATTACTAAAACAAGCAAAAGAAGTTGGTGTTGAAGTGCTTTGCTATAAAGCAGAGCTCTCCGAAAGTGAAATTCGTATTGTTGAGCCGTTAGAATTTATTGATTAATTGGCAAAAATGATGCGATGTTCACATTGAATGCAGAGGTTGAAATTCTGTGTTTGCTTCCGGCTTTTCTTTCTGCTATAGATACCCGCCTTAAATTAGCAGTTACATCTGTTAATATTTGGTGTAAGTAGGAGATGCGGTATGCCAGAAAAGAAAAAAGCGCTAGGCATCCTAGCCATTGCAGGTGTGGAGCCATATCAGGAAAAAGCTGGTGAAGAATACATGTCACCAGAGCAAATGGCTCACTTTACTAAGATTTTAGAAGCGTGGCGTAACCAACTGAGGGATGAAGTTGAACGAACTGTACACCATATGCAGGACGAAGCAGCAAATTTCCCAGATCCAGTTGACCGTGCTTCACAAGAGGAAGAGTTCAGTTTAGAGCTTCGTAACCGTGACCGTGAACGCCGTTTAATCAAGAAGATTGAAAAGACACTTACAAAGATTGAAGAAGACGATTTTGGCTTCTGTGAATCTTGTGGTGTTGAAATCGGCATCCGTCGCTTAGAAGCGAGACCAACAGCTGATCTTTGTATCGACTGTAAAACGCTTGCGGAAATGAAAGAACGCCAGATGCAAGGTTAATCCTTTGTTCTGATGTTTAAAGGGAGCCTTGGCTCCCTTTTTTGCTGATATATGATTATGAAAATTGTTGGACGATTTGCCCCCTCTCCTTCCGGCCCACTCCATTTTGGCTCACTAATCGCCGCGCTTGGCAGTTATTTTAGTGCAAAATCCAAAGGTGGTGACTGGCTTGTCAGAATGGAAGATATTGACCCTCCAAGAGAGATGGAAGGCGCGGCAGAGCTGATATTAAAAGCATTAGAAACTTATCACCTGTTCTGGGATGGTGAGGTTCTATATCAAAGTCATCGTCATAACGCTTATCAGCAGCAGATAGATCAATGGTTGCAAACCGGTCAGGCGTATTATTGCCAATGCACCCGTAGGCAAATAAAAGAATCTGGTGGATTTTATGCTGGTACCTGCCGGAATAAAGGATTAAGTGATCCGGATAACTGTTCCGTCAGAATAAAGATAGAGAAACCAATACTCACTTTTGACGATATAAAACACGGCCAAATGTCAATTCCATCGGGTTTGGCAGCAGAGGACTTTATAATTAAACGTCGTGATGGCTTATTCGCCTACAATCTTGCTGTCGTTCTTGATGATATCTATCAGGGTGTAACTGAAGTTGTAAGAGGTGCTGATCTCATAGAACCAACGGGCCGTCAGATCAGTTTGTATAACATTCTCGAACAAGAACCCGTACATTACCTGCACCTGCCTTTAGCGATGGATAGTAACGGTAATAAGTTATCCAAACAAAATCATGCAACGGCCATTGATTTGAAGGAACCAGCACCTACCCTTATCAGAGCAATGGCTTTTTTAGGGTTTCAGATGCCTGCTGATGTTCAGTCTGCAGAGATCTCTGAAATAATAAATTGGGGAGTAAAAAACTGGTCTTTACGCCAGCTTCCTGAAGAGATCAAAATCACATCACCATTCGCAAATGGGATATGATTTAACTATTAACGATTCAGTCATCACAGGCTTGATATTGAAACGTTGACACGCCCTACGCTATTATTAGCCGCAAATTAAAGCAGTAGAATTTACAATATCGCGTTTTGATTAAAACGAGATATTTTTTAGAAGCAAAAACGAGGTGGGCTATTTTTAGTCAAGTTGCCAGTTTTTACCGGAAAATAGTCAGAAATAATGAAGACAGCAGAGCGACAGATTGCCCTGCAACTGAAATCAGTCTGAATGTTATTCCGCGTGAAGAACATAACATATCAAGACAGCAGATTAGTGAGAACGCACTTAAGGTTCTCTATCGTCTACACAATGCCGGGTACAACGCGTATCTGGTCGGTGGTGGTGTGCGTGATTTGCTGCTAGAGAAAGAACCAAAAGATTTTGATATAGCCACCAATGCGACACCCGAACAAATCAAGGCACTGTTCCGAAACTGTCGCCTGATTGGTCGTCGATTCAGACTTGCTCATATCATGTTTGGTCGAGACATTATTGAAGTCGCAACGTTCCGCGGACATCATCAAGAGCCGTCAAAAAACGTCTCAGCACAGTCAAAAGAGGGCATGCTGCTTAGAGATAACGTTTATGGCAGCATCGATGAAGACGCTGAGCGCAGAGACTTCACTGTCAATGCAATGTATTACAACATCGCTGACTACAGCATCCACGATTATGCTGGAGGAATGGAAGACCTGGAAGACGGCTTGATTCGTCTAATTGGTGATCCAGAAACCCGTTACCGTGAAGACCCGGTTCGAATGCTGAGGGCAATTCGCTTTGCCGCAAAACTGGATATGGATATCTGTGAAAGCACAGCACTCCCTATTCCGGAACTGGCTCACTTGCTGGAAGATATTCCTGCGGCTCGTTTATATGAAGAGTCATTGAAGCTTCTTCAATCTGGTCAGGGTCTTGAAACTTATTTCTTATTAAGAGATTACAACCTGTTCAAGCCGCTGTTCCCAAGAATTGCGCAAGAGTTTACTGAAGATGAAAGCTCTAACTCCGAAAAAATGCTTGAATTGGTTCTTAAATCCACTGACAGACGTATCGGAGAAGGTAAGCGAATCAACCCTGCCTTTATGTTTGCAGCACTACTCTGGTATCCGTTGAACAAAGAGGCGGAAGAGATGATGGCTTCACGTAATATGAGCTATTACGATGCCATTATGGAAGCCAGTAATACGATACTTGATCAACAAGTTAAAACTATTGCGATTCCGCGTCGACACACCGCAACTATCCGCGAAATCTGGCAACTTCAGCTCAGGCTACCACGCAGAAGTGGCAAGCGTGCATTCAGGCTTATGGAACTGAACAAGTTCCGTGCTGGCTTCGACTTTCTTGAAATGCGTGGTCAGGTTGAAGGTGGTGAAACTGCAGAGTTAGCTAAGTGGTGGCAGACTTTCCAAAATGCTGGCAGAAATATGAAGCAGGCAATGGTTGGAGACCTCGGCCCCGCAAAGCAGGGATATCGCCGCCGCAAAACTTATCGCAACAAAAAGAGCAAGAAGTCGAATGACTAAAGTCTATATTGCGATAGGTAGTAACCTGTCTGATCCTGAAGCGCAGGCCCTAAATGCAATCAATGCGCTAAAAACGCTACCGAAGTCAGAGTTTTTGACTGCGTCTTCGCTATACAGTAGCACTCCTATGGGGCCTCAGAATCAACCAGACTACATTAATGCTGTCGCCATTATCGAAACAGAATTAACGCCACTTGAACTTCTCGATTGCACTCAGGCTATCGAGCTAGAACATGGGCGTGTCCGAAAAGAAGAAAGATGGGGCCCACGAACACTGGATCTGGATATTCTTCTTTTCGGCAATGAGGTGATCGATTCCGAGCGACTTACTGTTCCACACTATGGAATGAAAGAGAGAGAGTTTGTGCTTTACCCGCTAGCGGAAATCGAACCTAATTTGCAACTACCTGATGGGACTAATCTCAGCGAACTTCTGAAAACAGTTGATCGCAACGGGCTTAGAGTTTGGCAGCAATAGCCAATTCCTGATAAGGAAAAATGATGAAAAAAATTACTATTAATACTCTTATGACCTGGAAGCAAGAAGGTCGTAAGTTTGCATCTTCAACCGCTTATGACGCGAGCTTTGCTCAGTTATTTGAAGAACAAGAAATGCCAGTTTTACTGGTTGGCGACTCTCTGGGTATGGTTCTGCAGGGAAAGAATGACACGTTGCCAGTTTCTGTTGAAGATATCGCCTATCACACCCGTTGTGTTAGAGCAGGAAGCCCAAACTCTCTACTTATGGCTGACATGCCGTTTATGAGTTACGCCACACCTGAGCAAGCATGCGAGAACGCAGCGCAACTTATGCGAGCTGGTGCAAACATGGTGAAACTGGAAGGTGGTGACTGGTTAGTAGATACCGTTAAAATGCTCACTGAGCGCGCCGTCCCTGTTTGTGCTCATCTAGGCTTAACACCTCAGTCTGTAAATATTTTTGGTGGCTACCGTGTTCAGGGTCGTGAGCAACAACAGGCTGACAAGATGGTTAAAGATGCCATTGCACTACAAGACGCAGGTGCGCAAATTGTTTTGCTTGAGTGTGTACCAGCCTCTCTCGCCAAGCGTATTTCAGAAGCCGTTGATGTTCCAGTTATCGGCATAGGTGCAGGTAATGATACTGATGGTCAGATTCTGGTGATGCACGATATGTTCGGTATTTCAGCGACTTATATGCCAAGGTTCTCTAAGAACTTTTTAGCTGAAACAGGCGATATTCGTAGCGCTGTGACTCGTTATATTGAAGATGTTCAATCCGGAGCATTCCCGGGTGAAGAACACACAATTGCTTAAGGATGACTATGCAAACGTTCGAAGATATTTCAACGCTTAGAGAGCAGATAAAACAGCTTAAACGTGAAGGTCGAAAGGTTGCTTTTGTCCCTACGATGGGAAACCTGCACGAAGGACACTTGACGCTGGTACGCAAAGCTCGTGAACATGCGGATGTAGTAGTCGTAAGCATCTTTGTTAATCCAATGCAGTTTGAAAGAGCAGATGATCTGAATAACTATCCTCGCACACTTGAGGATGATTTAAGTAAGCTGAACGGCGAAGGGGTTGAACTGGTTTTCACTCCGACTCCGGAAATCATGTACCCGGAAGGGCTTGATAAGCAGACATTTGTTGAGGTTCCTGGACTTTCTCATATGCTGGAAGGGGCTTCTCGTCCTGGTCACTTCCGTGGTGTCGCAACTATCGTAACGAAGTTATTCAACATCGTTCAACCAGATGTTGCCTGCTTTGGTGAAAAGGATTTTCAGCAGCTCGCTGTTATCCGTCAGATGGTGACGGACCTTGCGATGGATATCGAGGTTATCGGTGTGCCAACAGTGAGAGAAATGGATGGTTTGGCTATGAGCTCTCGCAATGGCCTGCTAACCGTAGACGAACGCCAGCGAGCCCCTGTTGTCGCAAAAACTATGCGCTGGATTAGTAGTCAAATTCGTAGCGGTAAAACCGATTACGCATCCATCATTGAAGATGCGAGTGATCAGCTAAGAGCTGCCGATCTGGAAACGGATGAGATCTTTATCCGTGATGCGAGAACTCTTCAGACTATCTCAGAAGAAACAACACAGGCGGTTATTCTAATCTCTGCCTTCCTGGGCAAAGCAAGGCTTATTGATAATCAGGTTGTGGAAGTTGTTCAAGCGACAGAAGCAGAAGTTGAAGAGAAAGAAGAAGCTTCTGAAGAGTAAGAAACAAACTCCTAAATCTTATCCAACGACTCCCACGTTGCGGCGTGGGAATTCATTACTACTTAAATCAACCTCAACACACTATCAAACCATGATATACACTCCCACGCTGGAGCATGGGAGCGAGTTAAGGTTTGCTAGCTTCTAAGTCCTTTACCACTGGTGACAAGGTAGTGAGCAATCGCGTATAGCACGACGATAAACACCGAAAGCACGCCAAACGAAGTGACAATACCCACATCTGAAACACCTAGGAAGCCATAGCGGAAAGCGTTAACCATGTAGACGATTGGATTGATTTTCGACACACCCTGCCAAAACTCAGGTAGCAGAGTCAGTGAGTAGAAAACCCCACCAAGATACGTCAGTGGTGTTAAGACGAATGTTGGAATAATTGAGATATCATCAAATGAGTTGGCGAAGATCGCATTGATCAAACCACCAAGCGAGAAAACGACTGAAGTCATAAAGACAGTCGCACAAACCACACCCCAATGCTCAACTTGAAGATTTACGAAGAACAGTGACACAAAGGTCACAATAATGCCGATTAGCAGACCGCGAACAACACCACCCATTACAAATCCTGCAATGATGATGTAGTTTGGAACCGGAGCAACCAGCAGCTCTTCTATATTTTTTTGAAACTTAGCGCTATAGAAAGATGACGCAACATTAGAGTATGAGTTGGTGATGACCGACATCATAATCAGTCCAGGAACAATATATTCCATATAGGTAAAGCCACCCATTTCACCGATTCTCGAACCAATCAGGTTACCAAAGATAATGAAATAGAGCGTCATTGTGATTGCTGGTGGAACAAGAGTCTGCACCCAAATTCGCATAAAGCGGGTAATTTCTTTGTTCAGCAAGCTCTTAAAAGCAGTCCAGTATAAGTTGTACATTCTGTTATTTTCCATTCTGATCCCGAACGATGCTAACAAACAGCTCTTCAAGTCTGTTGGCTTTATTTCTCATTGAAAGCACATTGACGCCTTGCTCGCTCAATTGACTGAATACCGAGTTTAACCCCATTGTTTTTTCGATCTCGATTTCCAGAGATCCAGCCTCTAACTTCTGACTAATCACACCATCAAGCTTTGGCTTTTTGCTATCTGCGGCTAAATCCAGAATAAAGGTCTCGACATGAAGTTTGTTCAATAGTGCTTTCATTGTCGTGTTTTCGATCAACTCACCACGGCTGATGATACCGATATTACGACAAAGCATCTCAGCTTCTTCCAGGTAGTGAGTTGTCAGAATGATGGTGACACCTTCGCGATTGATCTCTTGAAGGAATTCCCACATGGAACGGCGAAGTTCAATATCAACACCAGCTGTTGGTTCATCAAGAATCAACAGTTTTGGCTCGTGCACCAGCGCACGTGCAATCATCAGGCGGCGCTTCATACCACCCGATAAATTTCTTGCGCGCTCTTTACGCTTTTCCCACAAATCGAGCTTGGAAAGGTATTTCTTAGTTCTTTCCTTCGCCAGCTCTCGGTTAACGCCATAGTAGCCCGCTTGCTGTAGAACGATCTGCTCAACCGTTTCAAACTGGTTGAAGTTAAACTCCTGTGGAACCAATCCCAGATTCATTTTGGCGAGTTCAAGCTCATTTTCTATATTGTGACCAAATACCGTGACCTTGCCTGATGTCTTGTTTACTAACGACGAGATAATACCGATAGTCGTTGATTTACCTGCACCATTTGGTCCAAGCAAGGCGTAGAAATCGCCCTTTTCCACTTTCAGGCTAATGCCCTTAAGTGCTTCAAAACCAACAGCATAGGTCTTCTTTAAATTTTCTATTTCTAGTGCGTACATATTCTGCTCATCACTGCTTTTTCACAGCTATATAAAAATAACGCGAGCTGGCTAGCTCGCGTTAAGAAGTATTTACTGAGTGCTGGGTTAACTATTTCTGTTTACAGTTTCAACCGCAGCATCTAACGCTTCATAACGGGAAGAGTATCTGTTCTCCAGAGGCACTAAATCATCTAGATGAAGCCGCTCTAGTTGTTGCTTTGTTTGCTCATGCGGGCATAACAAATACACCTGACACTCTACTTCTTTTGCATCCTTTATTGCGTTTTCCAAAGCAAGGGCAACGGTGACATCTATCATAGGGACATCCGTCAAATCCAATACCATCGATTTATATTGACCAATACTAGAATGTTGTCGGGATATAGCTTTGGATACGCTAAAGATCATGGGGCCTGAAAGGTAGAAAAACAATACCTGTCCGTTAGCTTTCTCTAATAGATTTCTTTCGTCTTCGTTGAGAGGAATCTCTTCATCATCTCCATCACTGATTGCTTTTACGTTTTTCTCCTGAGCGAGGCTCAGTTTTTCTATAATCAGGATGTTGGAAATAAAGACACCCAGGCCAACGGCAACAATCAGATCGACAAAGACCGTTAGCAGCATAACGCCATACATAACGCCCATACCCAGAAGGCTCACCTTGTGAGCCCGGGAGATAAAGCTCCAATCCAGAATATTAATACCGACATAAACTGCAATACCTGCCAGCACCGCCATTGGAATCGGCTCTGTCAGCGAACCAGCCACCAAAACGACCAACGCAAGAATCAACGCTCTTATAACTCCGGAAAGCGGTGTCCTTGCACCTACCTGAATATTCACCACCGTACCCATAGTAGCCCCCGCTCCCGGAAGCGCCCCAAACAGACCGGCAAGGATATTGGCAATACCTTGTCCGCGTAACTCCTTATCTGAATTATGCTCACTTCGGGTAAGCGAATCCCCAATTACCGCAGTCAATAGAGTATCTATACACCCTAATGTTCCCAAAACCAGAGCATCAATCACCATAGTCGTAAAGGTTTCAGTGGTGATTGTCGGAATAACTAAAGAAGGCAATCCCGCTGGAATTTCACCAATACGACGCACCGAATCAAAATCGAATATCAGAATCGAAAGTAGTGTCACAAAGACCAAAGCTACAAGCTGGGAAGGAACATAACGAGTATATTTCTTAGGCATCAAAAATAAGATAAGAAGAGTGGTTACGCCTAAAAACAGCTCTTTAAAGCTCAGAGACATGACCGTTTCTGGCAACTGCTTAAGTGTCCCTAAAACACCTCCTCCCGGAGCCGGATGACCAAGGAGAGGAGAAAGCTGGAGGATAATCAGAATAACACCAATACCCGACATAAATCCGGACACAACGCTATAGGGCATCAGAGTTACGTATTTACCTAGCTTCAGAGTTCCAAGCAAAACCTGAAAAGCACCAGCCATCATGACTACGGTAAAGGTCATCGCCATTCCTGACTCGGGATATTTGGCGGTCATGGTGGTCAAAACCGCGGTCATAATGACAGTCATCGGCCCGGTAGGCTCTGAAATCAGCGTATTAGATCCACCAAAAAGTGAAGCAAACAACCCCACCATGATAGCACCCCAGAGCCCTGCTTCAGCACCAGCTCCAGACGCAACACCAAATGCCAGTGCAAGTGGTAGCGATATAATTGCGGTGGTTACGCCACCAAAGAGGTCACCCTTAACGCTGAGTGTGTTAAACCTGCTCATCTAAGTTTCTCATCCCTTACAAATCAATAAGCCAATAATCAAAATGACTTATTGTAAATAGCATGCAGCCAAAGTTGTTCTAATATTTCACATAGAAAACGAACAAAAGAGTAAACAAATATTAACAAAATCAGCTCAGACCAGTCGGTTTTCCAACGAAATCTGAAAATAAAATGAAGTAACAGAATGTGAGCTTGTGTATATTAGAAAGCTCAATGAGGAATGTTGAATGCCAGATATTAAAGAATTGTTTGAGAAAAACGCCACTTGGTCAGAACAAATGACATCCGAATCACCGGAGTATTTTTCCAAGTTGGTAGAACGCCAGTCTCCTGATTACCTATGGATAGGTTGTTCAGACAGTCGTGTTCCAGCCGAACTACTGACAGGCTTAGACTCAGGTGAACTTTTTGTTCATCGTAATGTGGCTAACCAGGTTATCCATACTGATCTAAACTGTCTATCCGTGGTTCAGTACGCTGTAGATGTGTTAAAAGTAAAGCATGTCATCATTTGTGGGCACTATGGATGTGGTGGAGTCAACGCATCAATAGAAAACCCGCCACTTGGGCTTATTAACAACTGGATTCTCCATATCAGGGATCTTTACCTAAAGCATCGCAGCTGGTTGGGAGAACTGCCTAAAGAGAAACACGGTGATAAGCTATGTGAGATTAACGCAGCAGAACAAGTTTATAACCTCGGTAACTCAACAATCATGCAAAATGCATGGGAAAGAGGACAGAAAGTCGACCTTCACGGTGTCATTTACGGTATCGGAGATGGAAAGCTAATTGACCTTGGAATGAGATGTAATAGCAGGGAAACTCTTGAAATCGCTTATCAAAGCGCTGTTGCTAAGATTACTACCGGAGAAATCGGTAAGTAATAGAGAGTAATCAGGCTACAAGTTCAAACCTGTAGCCTGTTATTTGTTGCCTGTTACAAGTTATTCCTGAGGAATAACTTTACCGATATACGGAAGGTTGCGATATTTCTGAGCAAAATCTAATCCAAGGCCAACAACAAACTCATCTGGAATTTCAAAACCAACCCACTCAACATCGACTTCAACTTCGCGACGAGAAGGTTTGTCTAGCAGTGTACAGATCTTGATTGAGTTTGGTTCACGAAGTGACAGAATTTCAACCACTTTGCTCAATGTGTTACCAGTATCAATAATATCTTCTACCAGAAGAACATCTTTACCAGCAATATCATCATCCAGATCTTTCAATATACGAACGTCACGAGAACTTTCCTGGCTGCTTCCATAGCTTGATGCCGTCATGAAATCAACGGATAGATCCAGCTTAACCTCTCTTGCAAGGTCTGCCATAAATACAAAAGATCCTCGTAAAAGACCGGCAATAACCAGATTGTCTGAATCTTTATAGTGCTCTGTTATTACCTCTCCAAGCTCACGCACACGATTGCGTATTTTTTCCTCGGAAATCATAACTTCAACTGTATGTTTCATACTGTTCTCATTTACTTAAGTATTATTAGGGTCAGGATAGACCCGACGGGTAGTGTCTGCCAGCGCAAATCAATAAGGAAGTATTTTAGCATCCCATAACATTTACTCAAGATACATAGAGGTATCTTGTATATAGAAGGGTTGCATTTTCTGTTAATGGAATTTAATTAACCAATTTCAGGTATTGAAACTCTTGGCATTTAGAAACATTTTGTAACAAGTGTATCAAAATTTAATCGTGGTCAAATAACTGACTGATATATAAACAAGGGTTGTTGATCTTCAAAATATGCACCTGTACACTCATCTAGCGACAAATATATTTACAATAATCTCAATGTCGCTTGATTAATAAAACAACACGTTGGCAAGGAAATCGTTATGGATATGATTAAAAAAAGACCTAGAACCCGTCTGTCTCCACAAAAGCGTAAATTACAACTTATGGATATTGCGCTTGAAGTATTTGCACGCAGAGGTATTGGTCGAGGCGGACATGCTGATATCGCAGAAATCGCTCAGGTTTCAGTCGCGACAGTATTTAACTACTTCCCTACTCGCGAAGATTTGGTTGATGAAGTTCTTCACCATGTTGTTCGCCAGTTCTCTGGTTTCTTGAATGAAACTATTGATACTTCCCTTCATTCGAAGCAGAACCTGGAAAACATTACTTCTCAAATTATTGAACTAGTGCATCAAGACTGCCACTGGCTAAAAGTTTGGTTTGAATGGAGTGCTTCTACTCGTGAAGAAGTTTGGCCTCTGTTTGTCTCACTAAACAAAAACAGTTCTATGCTGCTGGAAAGTATGTTCCAGAAAGCCATTGATCAAGGTGAGATCTGCGAAAGTCAGAATCCTACTTACCTGGCGAAAATGCTGCACGGCCTTTGCTACTCTGTATACGTTCAGGCAAACCGCGATCAAAACGAACAAGAACTGAAAGATATGGTTCAAGGTTTCTTAAGCATGCTTTGTATTTACAAATAAATTTGCAGAAATCTAATCACAAAAAAACCGCTGAAATTTCAGCGGTTTTTTTATATCTAATCAGAACTAAAAAGATTACTTCTTCTTAGCCTTCTTATTTGGAAGGTCAGTGATCGTACCTTCAAATACTTCAGCAGCCAAACCTACCGATTCGTGCAGAGTCGGGTGAGCGTGGATAGTAAGTGCCAAATCTTCAGCATCACAACCCATTTCGATCGCTAGACCGATTTCACCAAGCAGTTCACCACCGTTTGTACCAACGATAGCACCACCAACAATACGGTGAGTATCTTTATCGAAGATAAGCTTAGTCAGACCATCAGCACAGTCAGATGCGATTGCACGACCAGATGCAGCCCAAGGGAAAGTCGCAACTTCATAGTTGATACCTTCTTCTTTTGCTTCTTTTTCAGTTTTACCAACCCATGCAACTTCTGGCTCAGTATAAGCGATTGAAGGAATCACTTTAGGATCGAAGTAGTGCTTCTTACCCGCGATAACTTCAGCAGCTACGTGACCTTCATGCACACCTTTGTGAGCCAACATTGGCTGACCAACAATATCACCGATAGCGTGGATGTGTGGAATGTTAGTACGCATCTGCTTATCTACATTGATAAAGCCACGCTCATCCACTTCCAGACCAGCTTTCTCTGCGTCAATCAGCTTACCGTTTGGCACACGGCCAATTGCCACAAGTACCGCATCATAGCGCTCAGCTTCTGCTGGTGCTTTCTTACCTTCCATTGAAACGTAGATACCATCTTCTTTCGCTTCAACTGCTGTCACTTTTGTTTCCAGCATCAGGTTAAACTTATCTTTAATGCGCTTGGTGTAAACCTTAACTACATCTTTATCTGCTGCCGGGATAACCTGATCGAACATCTCAACAACGTCAATCTGAGAACCCAGAGAGTGGTAAACCGTACCCATTTCAAGGCCGATGATACCACCACCCATGATAAGCAGTTTTCCAGGAACTTCTTTCAGCTCCAGAGCATCTGTTGAGTCCCAGATACGTGGATCTTCGTGCGGAATGAAAGGAAGTTTAATCGGGCGAGAACCTGCAGCAACAATAGCGTTGTCGAAGTTAACAGTAGTAACACCATCATCACCTTCAACATCGATAGAGTTAGGGCCGGTAAACTTACCGAAACCATTAACCACTGTTACGTTACGCATCTTAGCCATACCACCAAGACCGCCAGTTAGCTGATCGATAACCTTCTCTTTCCAAAGACGGATTTTATCAATATCTGTTTGCGGTTCACCGAACACGATACCGTGATCAGCAAGGGCTTTAGCTTCTTCAATTACTTTTGCAACGTGAAGCAGTGCTTTAGATGGAATACAACCAACGTTCAGACAAACACCACCAAGGGTGCTGTAACGTTCAATCAGTACTGTTTCCAGACCAAGGTCTGCACAGCGGAATGCAGCTGAATAACCAGCAGGACCTGCACCAAGTACTACTACCTGGGCTTTAATTTCTTTGCTCATTGTGACCTCTTGTAGTCATTATCCCTAACAGGCTAACGGGGCTTCTTAGTAAACCGTATTAGTTTACAAAGATGTTAACGATATGAAAAATAATTCCATTTAGCCTGTGAGCTGTACAACAATTCCTTTTCAGCCAAGCCAATTGAATTGTTGAGAATTTCTTTAGAATAAAAAGGTGGCTGATTAAGCCACCTTATCTATTATTTATTTACAAAACAAGACGGCGAATGTCAGACAGACAACCGTTCAGGTATGTAATAAAGCGAGCACCATCAGCACCATCGATCACGCGGTGGTCGTAAGACAGAGATAGCGGAAGCTGTAGGCGCGGTTCGAAGTCCTTACCGTTCCATACTGGCTTCATTTCTGACTTAGATACACCTAGGATAGCCACTTCAGGCGCATTGACGATTGGTGTAAATGCAGTACCACCGATACCACCAAGGCTAGAGATGGTGAAACATCCACCCTGCATATCAGCCGCAGTCAGTTTACCAGCACGTGCTTTCTTAGATACCGCCATCAGCTCTTCAGAAAGCTCAAAGATACCCTTCTTGTTTACATCCTTGAATACTGGAACAACAAGGCCGTTTGGTGTATCTACTGCGATACCAACGTTTACGTACTTCTTCAGAATCAGGCTTTCACCGTCTTCAGATAGTGAAGAGTTGAACGTAGGGAACGCTTCAAGTGCTTTCGCTACCGCTTTCATAATAAATACAAGCGGAGTGATCTTCATACCTGAGTCTTTCTTCGCTTCAATAGCATTCTGCTCTTTACGGAACTTCTCAAGCTCTGTGATATCTGCATTATCCCACTGTGTAACATGAGGAATCATCACCCAGTTACGATGCAGGTTAGCACCAGAGATTTTCTTGATCTTAGATAGAGGCTGAGTTTCAACATCACCAAACTTGCTGAAATCAACTTTTGGCCAAGGAAGCAGACCAAGCGCACTACCGTCACCTTTGCCAGAACCAGTACCCGCCTCAAGACGCTTAAGCGCTTCCTTCACGTAGCTCTGAACATCTTCTTTAAGGATACGACTCTTACGACCAGTACCTTTAACTTTAGAAAGGTTAACGCCAAACTCGCGAGCGATACGACGCACAACAGGTGATGCGTGAGCATACTCATGATTTTCCTGGAACTCACCAGCAGAAGCCGGAGCAGACTCTTTTGCCGCAGCAGGTGCTGGCGCAGCTTTAGGAGCCTCAGTTGCAGGTGCTGCAGCTGGAACTGCTGCCGCAGGTGCACTACCTGCTGTTTCAAATACCATGATTAGAGAGCCGGTAGAGACTTTGTCACCTTCAGCAACTTTGATCTCTTTCAGAGTACCTGCAAACGGAGCTGGTACTTCCATAGAAGCCTTATCACCTTCTACAGTGATCAGCGACTGCTCTTCTTCGATTGCATCACCGATTGCTACCATGATTTCGGTAACTTCAACTTCGTCACCACCGATATCAGGAACATTTACTTCTTGTAGTGCCGGAGCACTAGCTGCTGGTGCCGCTGCAGGCGCTTCTTCAGCTACTGGAGCTGGAGCAGCTTCAGTAGCTGCACCGTCTGCTTCGAATACCATAATCAAAGAACCAGTAGAAACCTTGTCACCTTCAGCGACTTTAATCTCTTTTACTACACCAGCCTGAGAGGCTGGAACTTCCATTGAAGCTTTGTCGCCTTCAACCGTGATCAGTGACTGTTCTTCTTCAACCGTATCGCCAACGCTTACCAGAATCTCAGTAACTTCAACCTCATCCGCACCGATGTCAGGTACATTAATTTCGATTGCCATTATTCTTTTCCTACCTTAATTAAGCGTATAGCGGGTTAGCTTTTTCAGTGTCAATGTCGAACTTCTTGATTGCTTCAGCAACCACAGATTTCTCAACATCACCACGCTTAGCCAGTTCACTTAGAGCAGCAACAACTACGTAACCAGCGTTCACTTCAAAGTGACGACGTAGGTTGTCACGGCTGTCAGAGCGACCAAAACCATCAGTACCAAGAACCTTGTAAGATTCAGCAGGAATAAATGCACGTACCTGCTCTGCGTAGTTCTTCATGTAGTCAGTTGCTGCGATTGCAGGCTCTGTACCCATTACTTCTGCAATGTATGGTACTTCTGGCGCATCAGCTTCTGGGTGAAGCATGTTGTAACGCTCTGCTTCCTGACCGTTACGAGTCACTTCGTTGAAAGAAGTTACTGAGTAAACATCAGATGCAATGCCGTAGTCATCGCTAAGAATCTGAGCCGCTTTACGTACTTCGTTCATGATAGTACCTGAACTCATCAGCTGGACCTTACCCTTCGCACCAGTGTAAGTTTCTAGCTTGTAGATACCCTTACGGATACCTTCTTCAGAACCTTCCGGCATTGCTGGCATTGCGTAGTTTTCGTTCATCAGTGTCAGGTAGTAGAAAACATTTTCCTGTTCACCGTACATGCGACGAATACCGTCCTGCATGATTACCGCTACTTCATAAGCGAAAGTCGGGTCATAAGAGATACAGTTAGGAACCGTACCAGCCATGATGTGTGAATGACCATCTTCGTGCTGAAGACCTTCACCATTCAATGTTGTACGACCTGCTGTAGCACCAAGCAGGAAACCACGAGCCTGCTGATCACCAGCCATCCACGCCATGTCGCCCACACGCTGGAAGCCGAACATTGAGTAGTAGATGTAGAACGGGATCATTGGCAGATCGTTGGTACTGTATGATGTTGCCGCTGCAACCCACGAAGACATTGCACCAAGTTCGTTGATACCTTCTTGCAGTACCTGACCTGACGTTGCTTCTTTGTAGTAAGAAACGATGTCGCGATCCTGTGGTGTGTAGTTCTGACCGTGTGGGTTGTAGATACCAATCTGACGGAACAGGCCTTCCATACCAAAGGTACGAGCTTCATCGGCAATAATAGGAACGATGTTCTTACCGATGTTCTTATTCTTAAGCAGTACGTTAAGAGCACGTACAAAAGCCATTGTTGAAGAGATGTCACGCTTCTGCTCTTCAAGCAGAGGTTTGAACTCTTCAAGCTCCGGAGTAACGAACTCCTGAGTAAATTTAGGCAGACGAACCGGTGTATAACCGTGAAGTGCTTTTCGACGAGCATGCAGGTATTCGTACTCTGCACTGCCTTCTTCCAGTTTCAGGTATGGAAGTGTCTTCATCTCTTCGTCAGAAACCAGATCCTGAAGACCAAGACGATCACGCATATGCTGTACGTGAGTCATATCCATCTTCTTCACCTGGTGAGCGATGTTCTGACCTTCTGCCGCAGCACCCATACCGTAGCCTTTAACTGTCTTAGCAAGGATTACAGTTGGACGGCCTTTGGTCTCTTTCGCATTGTTCAGTGCAGCGTACATCTTAGAAGAGTCATGACCACCACGCTTAAGCGCGAAGATTTCATCATCAGTCATGTCGGCAACTAGTGCAGCTGTTTCAGGGTACTTACCAAAGAAGTTCTCACGTACGTAAGCGCCATCTTTTGATTTGTATGTCTGGTAGTCGCCATCCACAGTTTCGTTCATTAGCTGAAGCAGCTTACCAGTTGTGTCCTTCGCAAGAAGAGCATCCCAACCAGTACCCCAAACAACTTTAACAACGTTCCAGCCTGCACCTTTAAACAGACCTTCAAGTTCCTGCATGATCTTCCCGTTACCCATAACAGGTCCATCAAGACGCTGTAGGTTACAGTTGATAACGAAACATAGGTTATCCAGTTGCTCACGCGCAGCAAATGAGATTGCACCACGTGATTCCGGCTCATCCATCTCACCATCACCAAGGAATGCGTATACGCGCTGGTTAGAGGTATCTTTTAGCTTACGGCCATCCAGATATTTCAGGAAACGAGCCTGATAGATAGAAGAGATTGGACCTAGACCCATAGATACTGTTGGGAACTGCCAGAATTCAGGCATCAGTTTAGGGTGTGGGTATGAAGGAATACCTTTACCATCTACTTCCTGACGGAAGTTATCAAGCTGATCTTCAGTCAGACGGCCTTCAACGAATGCACGGGAATAGATACCCGGAGAAATGTGGCCTTGATAGTAAACTAAGTCACCACCGTCCTGCTCATTTGGAGCACGGAAGAAGTGGTTAAAACAAGTTTCGTAAAATGCTGCTGAAGACTGGAATGACGCCATGTGTCCGCCAAGTTCTAAATCTTTTTTAGAAGCACGCAATACGATCATAATTGCGTTCCAGCGGATTATAGAGCGAATTCGGCGCTCAAGTGTTGTGTCTCCAGGGTATGGAGGCTCTTGATCGGCCGGAATGGTGTTGATGTAGTTGGTAGTTATGCCTGTAGGCATATCTACACCGTCAAGGCGTGCTTTATCTAAAACTGTTTCTAGTAAGAACTGGGCACGCTCGACACCTTCTTCACGTACTACGGATTCAAGAGCTTGTAACCACTCCTGAGTTTCCAGTGCATCAACGTCATTGTTCATGACTTCAGACATGGCGGTCTATCCTTTTGTTTAGTTGGATCTAATGAAACCAGCAAACCCTAAGATTCACTGTTTTGCTGAATTCTCCGCAAAGAACGCTCTCTTCTGCTCTCTTCACGGTTTAAGTCCAGCAAGGTTTCTTCGATATAAGCTAAATGAGTATGAGAAAGTTCTCGCGCCTTTTCTGGCTGACCAGAAACAATCGCATCCACAATATTAGCTCTGTGTTTACTTACTTTTTCCACCACATCATTGCGGCGGTGTAATAGTTTTAAATTCTGTAATACGTTTTGCTCGAGAAGAGGTGCCAGACTACGCACTATATGGAGTAAAACGACGTTGTGAGCGGCTTCAGTAATGGCAATGAGAGACTCCATTACAGCTTTAGCTTCACGCTCTACGTCTTTCTCTTCTTCGGCAATACAAATCTGCTTTTGGCTTTGACAGATTCGTTCAAAATCTTCTTTTGTACCGCGTAGCGCTGCGAAATAGGCAGAAATGCCTTCAAGCGCATGACGCGACTCCAATAAATCTAATTGGGTTTCTTTTTGACTAGCCAACAAATCAAGTAGTGGATCTGAAAAACTCTGCCACAGCGTATCGCTGACAAAGGTGCCACCACCCTGACGACGAGTTAGAAGCTTTTTAGCTTCAAGACGCTGTATCGCTTCTCGGATAGAAGGGCGGGAAACATCGAACTGCTTTGCCAACTCTCGTTCTGGCGGCAGCTGCTGTCCTGCTGAAAATGTTCCTTCCAATATCAGCCTCTCGAGCTCTTTCTCTATTACATCAGAGAGCTTAGGCTGACGTATCCTTTGATAAGCCATATTGAGCGTCTTTCTCGTTAACTTTTATTCTTATTTATTCGTTTGTTGTAATCTAATTTAGTATTTAGTTGTAAATTGGTATTACCAATTGAACGCGAAAGAACTTAACATACCTCCAACATTCCTGTCTAGGTGAAATTGATTTAAATCATAAAAACACTTAAAAAGGGGTATTTATTAACATTTATTTCGCACTTCGAAAATATTTATGCTAATAGCTGCTTGTAAAGCAAGCACCCCAACCCTTTGAATGTAACACGAATTTAAATTGTACTACAATACGACTTAAATCGTTTCCAGTTGAAGGACAAACCAGGATCGGTCTTGCGGATTGGAGCGATATATTGATGCCCGGTAATTCGATCGGCCGTTATCTGAGGATAGTGTTCCTGTATCGCTTGGGTAACACGTGCAAGAGCTTGGTATTGGTGTTCTGTGTAACTATCAAAATCTGTTCCTTCAAGCTCAATACCTATTGAGTAATCATTGCATTTATCTCGACCTGCAAAACTCGACTGACCTGCATGCCATGCTCTTAGGTTAAACGGAACAAACTGCACTACTTCCCCGTCACGTCTTATTAGACAGTGGGCTGATACTTCCATCTTATGGATAACTTTAAAAAAGGGATGTTCTTCTGGATCTAAACACCCGGTAAAAAAACGTTCGATGGCATCACTTCCATAATGATTTGGAGGCAAGCTAATGTTATGAAGCACCAATAGAGAAATGACCTCTTTTTCAGGTCTCTCATTGCAATGTTGCGATGGAACTCTTCTCGCCTCCACCAGCCAATGATCTTTAGTTATATCCATAAACGACTCATTAAACTTCATCTGTACATCCAAATTAACGCGTAACTATATATACACAAGCAAAAAAACGACATTTGAGAGATTTGATGCTGATTTATTTACTAAGCAGGAGTATCATTCTCACCTCCGTCAATACAGGCTTTAAATGAGTAATGAAAAACTGTCACGATAGCCAAGCTCGTCTTGAATACCTTAAAGAAACACTTCCGAAAGAAATTACCCGTGCTGTATCAGATACCCTGCGCGAAGATCTGGGTGGAACACTGGATCAAAGTGCAGATATTTCTGCCAGCTTAATCCCGGAAAACACGGTGAGTGTTGCCAACCTAATCACTCGCGAACACGGTATTTTTTGTGGCAAGCAATGGACTGAAGAAGTCTTTAAACAGCTCGGTGGTGAAGTCAGTATTGAGTGGCACGTACAAGATGGTGACAGTGTAGAACCAAACCAAAGACTTTGTACGCTAACCGGCCCAGCTCGAGTTCTGCTTACGGGCGAGCGTAACGCAATGAACTTCATTCAAACTCTGTCTGGTTGTGCCACAGAAGTATCAAAGTACGTAAAACAGTTGGAAGGGACGAATTGTAAGCTTCTGGATACTCGAAAGACTATCCCTGGCTTACGCAGTGCTCTCAAGTACGCAGTAGCATGTGGTGGTGGGTTTAACCATCGCATAGGTGTATTTGATGCCTACCTAATCAAAGAAAACCATATCATCGCTTGTGGTGGAATTACAAAAGCGGTCCAAACAGCAAAAGAGCTAAACCCTGGCAAACCAGTCGAAATTGAAACAGAAAGCCTTGAAGAGCTTACTGAAGCCATTGAGGCTGGTGCAGATATCATCATGCTGGATAACTTCACTAAAGATATGATGAGAGAGGCGGTTAAGATCAACCAGGGGCGTGCTGATCTGGAAAACTCAGGCAACGTAACACTGGAAACCATCCGTGAGTTCGCTGAAACAGGTGTTGACTACATTTCTGTTGGCGCACTAACTAAGCACCTAAAGGCGATGGATCTTTCCATGCGATTCCAGTAATTACTTTTCTTAATTCTTCTATTCAGCTCCCAAACGGGAGCTGAATTGTTTAAACCGCTCAATAAAACGTACTATCACTCTCAAACACACTAAAACCGTTGCAACAAACCACTTCTTATCACAACGTTCTTCGCACCCCACACAACATCTGATTTCGAATTTGACTCCCCTTACTTATCCTTTTGTGCCCGAAGAGTATTCCTAAGGTGGATTTATGAAGAATGGATTTACCCTAATAGAACTTATGATTGTGGTGGCAATCATCGGTGTGCTTACCGCAACGGTTATCCCTCAATATCAAAGTCATCTTAAAAAGTCTGAACTCACTGCCTCCCTGGCGACCGCAAATGCATTGAAAATCAATCTGGAAACCTACTTAACTTATTCCGGTTACTTTCCTAGCCTCAGCACACAGGAAAGCCTCACACAAAAACTTGGGGCCAACCAGACACCTCTGGGCAATATCACTACAAAGCAAAACCCGGCTCACCCTCTTGCAGGTCAGATAGTTATGATCTTGTCTGGAACTCAGTTTAGAAACTATGCCAATGAAAATGCCCTTGCTCTTGAACGTGATGAAAAAGGATCCTGGCACTGTGTCACTAACTTACCTGAAAGAGAGCGCGATGCCTTTCCCGAAGGTTGCACAAGAGGGCAAATCTTCTGATGGATTGGCGCTTACTTCCCATATTACAAAAACATAATCTCATTAGTCCGAGTCAGGAGAAGCAGTTGCTCGACGCTTTGCCTGGTATAACGTCTGAGGTAACAGCCATTATCGAGCTCGGTCTGCTAGACTCACCTGTGCTGGCCAAAGAGCTGAGTTCAATATTCAATCTTCCTTTAATAGCGCTTGATAGCTATGACTACTCAAGCGTCTGTCAGGAACTGGGATTAAGAAAGCTTATTACTTCTCACACAGCCCTTCCTGTTAACCTCAAAGAACATACGCTAACACTAGCTCTGACCGATCCTACTAACGATCAAGCGATAAAAGACTTTCAGTTTGCAACTAACTACCAAGTAGAAATGGTATTAGCCGATCACCTGACTATAGTTGCTGCAATTAATAAGCTTTATGGAGAACAATTAGGAGACGACACCGAAACAGGTAAAGACGTTATTTCTGAAGAACTATCTAAGTTAATCACTTCAGCAGAAACAGACAGTAAGAGGCCCGAAGACCTTAGCAATAGTAATGAGCCTATCGCTCGGTATATTCACCAAATTCTTCTGGAAGCTATCGGTAAAAACGCTTCCGACATACATTTTGAGCCCTATGAAGACCACTATCGTATTCGATTAAGACTGGATGGCATTCTCTTTGAAAGTCAGCCCCCTCCAGCCAAGCTTGCTAAACGTTTGTCCGCACGCATCAAAATAATGTCTCAACTGGACATATCTGAAAAGCGCATACCACAAGACGGTCGCATGAAGATAAAACTCAAAGAGAACATGTTTGTTGACCTACGTGTCTCAACACTACCAACACTTTGGGGTGAAAAAATCGTCTTACGACTTTTAGATAGAAGAACCGTTGATTTAGACATCAACACTCTTGGAATGACACCAAGACAAGCTGACTTGTATTGGAACTCCCTACATACTCCTCAAGGGTTGATTTTGGTTACCGGCCCGACAGGCAGTGGAAAAACCGTCTCGCTCTTTTCCGGGTTAAACATTCTAAATAAGACCGAAAGAAACATATCAACAGCAGAAGACCCCGTTGAAATAAACATACCGGGGATCAATCAAGTTCAGATTAACAATAAGATTGGATTCGGATTTTCGCAGGCACTCAGAGCATTTTTACGCCAAGACCCGGATATTGTCATGATAGGCGAAATCCGAGATTTAGAAACGGCAGAAATAGCAGTAAAAGCGGCTCAAACCGGCCATTTAGTTTTGTCTACATTACACACGAACTCTGCTCTTGAATCGCTCTCCAGACTCAAAAACATTGGCGTTTCTGATTACAATATTGTTTCATCATTAAACCTCATGATTGCTCAACGGCTATGTAGAAAACTCTGTTCAAGTTGTAAATTGCCTGCTCAAATACCGACATCTATCAAAGAACTCTTTGAACCTAACGCCCCTATCTATCAGGCCAACTCACAAGGATGCCAAAAATGTCACTCAGGCTATCTTGGCCGCACTGGTCTCTATGAAGTGATTGAAATGACTGCTGAGTTAAAAGATGCGATGGCAAGAAGTGAAAGCATTCTCGAGTTAGAGTCTATCGCCCGGAAACAAGGTGCTATTTCGCTAAAACAATCCGGAATAGAAAAACTCAAACAAGGAATCACCAGTTATGCCGAACTTCAGCGAATCCTCAAACTCTCACTATAGAGCAAAGCAAAGAGTACTGAAGTGCTTTATATGGAAGGGGATTATTTCTTCAGGAGAGCTCAAAAGTGCCTATCAGCTAGCGTATACCGAAGCAGAAGTTCGCGAGGAACTGGCAAATCAAAACATCCAAATCATTAGAATAAGGTCTAAATCACCTTCAACTTACACACAGATTCAAAATAGAATCACAGAAAAAGATATCCACTACATCACCAAGCAATTAGGTTCAATGATTACGGCAAGCCTGCCTCTATCAAAAGCTTTAAGGTTGATTGCCAGGAACACGAATAAAGCGAGTATTCGTTCACTGTTAGTTTTAGTCACCAAAGATATCGAAGAAGGAAAAACACTGTCGCAATCTTTGCGTCAGGCCAATCATCACTTTTCAGGAGCATACTCAGACTTAATCGAAGCTGGAGAAAAAACAGGAAAGTTACCCGAGGCATTTGAGCAAATTATAGGCTACCAAAGCAAAAGTTTAAGCCTGAAAACAAACCTTAAAAAAGCAATGCTGTACCCAATTATCGTATTGTCGGTCACAACAACTGTGCTTACTTTGATGCTGTTAGTTGTGATTCCTGAATTTGAAGCAATGTTCAGGAATCTTGATGGTCAATTGCCCTGGCTAACAAAGATGTTGATATCTATATCAGAATGGTTCCAGGCTCGTTTTCAGCTACTCTTGGTATCTATGTTTAGTCTTGTATTAGTTCTATGGCAGTTCTACACCAAAAGTGAAAGGTTTCGGTATTGGTTCAGCAAAACAATTTTAAGGTTACCTGTGATAGGTGACCTGACAATCAAGTCCAGCATTGCCCGTTTTTGCAGAACACTCTCAACTTGTTATAGCGCAGGCATCCCGATACTAAACGCACTCGATTTATCGTCAAAAGCGACGAGTAGCCCTTATTATCAGAAAGCCCTTAAGAGCATTATTGCTTCTGCTGCTTCGGGAACATCTCTTCACCTTGCAATACAACAGACCAATAAGTTCCCTCCGGTAGTAAGCCAAATGATTATGGCTGGAGAAGAGTCCGGTATGTTGGAGCACATGTTAACTAAGCTGGCAGACATGTACGAATCCGAAGTTGATGATAGTATCGAGAGTCTTGGCAAAACCATTGAACCTGTTTTAATTGTTGTTCTCAGTGCAGTAATCGGAACAATAGTCGTATCCATGTACCTACCGATCTTTAACTTACTGAGTGTGTTAGGGTAGAATCCATCTCAACCAGCCCTGAATGAGTATCAAAATGGAATTGTTGTATATCTACCCTTGGCTTTTTCCTGTATTAGCGTCTATTTTGGGTTTAATCGTTGGAAGCTTTCTGAACGTAGTTATCCATCGTCTCCCGATCATGATGGAGCGAGAGTGGAAACAAGACTGTGCGGAAACATTTCCAGAGCTAAATATACCTGTGGAAGAAGGGACGTTTAACCTCAGTAAGCCACGCTCCCGTTGCCCAAAATGCAACACGCCTATCAGGGCAATCGACAACATTCCGGTTCTTAGTTGGCTGATGCTGCGGGGAAAATGCCACAAATGCTCTACCTCAATTAGCATTCGCTATCCACTAATAGAAATACTCACTGCCGTGATGTGTCTGACGGTGGCATTAGTCATGGGATTCAACTACTTCGCTGTAGCCGCACTTTTCTTCACTTTTGTACTGATAAGCGCCACTTTCATCGACTTCGATACGATGTTATTGCCAGATCAGCTTACTCTGCCTTTGATGTGGGGTGGAATCGCATTATCTCTGATTGGTTGGAGCCCTGTTTCGTTGGAAGATGCGATCATAGGTGCGATGGCTGGTTATCTCTGCTTATGGTCAGTTTACTGGTTATTTAAGTTGCTGACAGGTAAAGAAGGGATGGGTTATGGTGACTTCAAGTTACTCGCAGCTTTAGGGGCATGGCTAGGTTGGCAAGCTCTACCAATCATCGTACTTCTTTCGTCATTTGTTGGTCTGTTCTTCGGCATAATACAGCTAAGAATGCAAAAGAAAGGCATAGATAAGTCCTTTCCATTTGGCCCTTATCTGGCAATAGCTGGGTGGATTGCTCTGCTTTGGGGTGTAGATATCACCAACTGGTATTTCACGAACATTCTGGGGATTTAATATGCCTTATATCGTCGGATTAACTGGCGGAATCGCTAGCGGCAAAACGACTGTCGCAAACCTATTTCAGAATGAATTTAAGGTTCAGGCTGTTGATGCGGATATCGTTGCAAGAGAAGTGGTGGAACCAGGTACCACAGGGCTGAATGAAATCGAAAAGCGATTTGGTAAAGAGATTCTCACCACTTCAGGCCAGCTCAACAGAGCCAAGCTGCGTGAAATCATTTTCTCTAAACCAGAAGAAAAAGATTGGCTAAACAATTTACTTCATCCGATTATTCGCCAAGAGATGAAGCAGCAACTAGCAAATATCTCATCACCATATGGACTCTTTATTGTTCCTTTACTGGTAGAAAACCAGATGCAATCAATGACGGACAGAATTCTGGTCGTAGATGTTAGCCCTGAGACTCAAATTCAGCGTACAATAAAGCGTGATAACGTATCTGAATCGCAAGTAAAATCAATATTGGCTTCCCAGGCAGATAGAAAACAGAGACTTGCTATCGCAGATGATGTTATCCTAAACGATAATGAGAATCTGGATCTGCTGCCCAGAGTTGCAGAATTACACGCTAAGTATCTATCTCTCAGTCAAAGCTCCCACTAACATTGTGTAGTAAGTAACCAACCGAGAGGATATTAAGGTCGCGGAATGACAAATCATAAATTTGAACACCCACTAAATGAGAAAACCCGCATTTACCTCAGAGTTGAAGCTCTGTTGAGGCAGATGCACCATTCCGCAAACTTTTCAGATAACCATCAATATCATCAGTTCTTTCGTTCGATTTTCGATTTATTAGAGATATTCGATCAGATTCAGCTAAAAGCTGAACTCGCGAAAGATATAGAAAAGCAAAGACTTTCCTATAAGAGTTGGTTAAATGTCGAAGGCGTTAATCAGGAAAAGCTATTATCAGTACTGGAAGAGTTAGATCTCGTTCATAAAAAGCTGATGGGAGCAGAAAGATTCGGCCGTACTTTAAAGGAAGATCGTTTCCTAAGCTCAATCCGCCAGAGGTTCAACCTACCAGGCGGAACTTGTTGTTTCGACTTACCTGCACTGCACTACTGGAACCACCTTCCCCTCGAAACGAGAAAGAAGAATGCCGAAGGCTGGATGGAGACCTTGCAACCGCTGTCTGAGTCACTGAATTTGTGGCTACAGCTATGCCGCGAATCTGGCTACTTTAAACCGCAAATAGCACGAAATGGCTTTTTTCAAAGTGATGCTGAAGAAGCCAATATTCTGCGGCTGAACATTCCGTTAAAAGATGGTGTCTATCCAATGATCTCAGGTCATAAAAACCGATTCGCTATCAAGTTTATGTCCTTCTCGACAGGACAAGCAAGCAGTCAGGATATCGAGTTTGAACTGGCTATATGTAGCTAACAACCAGATACAATAAACCGCATCGTTCGATGCGGTTTTTTATTACTAGTCAAATAGCTTACTGCTCGTCTCGCTTGAACACCAGTTCTGTCGCAGTAGATTCTGCTTCATCAAAGTAGTAACCAGCAACATCAAACTTAGTCAGTCCTTCTACACTGCTCACTCGGTTGTCAATAATATAACGGGCCATCATGCCGCGAGCCTTTTTGGCATAAAAGCTGATCACTTTATACTTGCCATTCTTACAGTCTTTAAATACTGGAGTGATTACGCTGGCATCAAGTGACTTAAGTTTAACCGACTTGAAATACTCGTTGGAAGCTAGGTTTATCAGGACATTGTCACCTTGCTGATTAAGAGCTTCGTTCAGCTTATCTGTGATGATGTTTCCCCAGAACTGATATAGGTTTGTACCTCGTTCATTTCCAAGCTTAGTACCCATCTCAAGGCGATATGGCTGCATTAAGTCAAGAGGCTTTAGTAAGCCGTATAATCCAGAAAGAATACGAAGATGTGACTGAGCATAGTTAAAGTCGTCTTCACTCATAGTTTCCGCTTCCAACCCGGTGTATACATCCCCTTTGAAAGCAAGAATCGACTGCTTGGCATTTTCCCGATTGAAAGTCTCTTGCCACTGCTCAAAACGAGCCACATTCAGACCTGCAATTTTATCGCTCACCTTCATCAATGCAGAAATATCCTGAGGCGTAAGTTGGCGGCACACCTCAATCAGTTCCTTTGAGTGATCTACCAATTCTGGTTGAGTATAGGTTTGTGTCACTGGTGGAGTTTCGTAATCTAATGTTTTTGCTGGCGATATAACAATAAGCATGACTTTCTTCCTGACTGAATAATTTTTATAACTGGCTCTAAATTGAATAGTAATGAAAACACGCACCTAAGTCAGCACGGCTTTCTCTATTGTTCTGATAGGTACTATATAGCAAGCCTTAAGGTGAGTTAACCTTATCCTTTTCCCTCCAAATCCCCTCTTCCAACTGAGAGTGAAGTTCAGGATAATCTTTCGGATTAAACTTTGGAACTCTGCCCGACATTAACTGCTGGTTGTAGTCCCTGGCTAACTTAATCACAATTTCAGACAGAAGCAGTATTGCCACCAGATTTACGATGACCATCAACCCCATAGATACGTCTGCTAGTGACCAGACCACCTCTACTGGCTTTATTGCACCAAACATAACCATAAGCAGTACAAGAGCTCTGAAGAAGTTCATCCCAGCCTTATGATTGTGCTCAATAAACATCAGATTTGTCTCAGCATAAGAGTAGTTGGCAATAATGGAAGTAAAAGCAAAAAAGAAAATTGCTACGGTGATAAAAATACTTCCCCACTCTCCTGTTTGTGAGCTTAAAGCTCTGTGCGTCAATTCTATCCCTGACATTTCGCCATTGGGTACATATTCCCCGGAAAGAAGAATAATAGCGACCGTCGCGCTACAAATTACTAACGTGTCAAAAAAAACACCCAGCATTTGAACATAACCCTGCGATGCGGGATGCGGCGGGTAAGGAGTTGCAGAAGCAGCTACGTTGGGAGCAGAACCCATTCCCGCTTCGTTTGAAAACAAACCTCGTTTTATCCCATTTATCATCGCCTGAGCGATGGCGTACCCAACACCACCAGCCGCAGCTTCTTGAAATCCAAATGCACTTTTAAAGATCAAAACCAGTATCGATGGAACTTGCTCGATATTGATAATCAGGAAAAATAAGGCGATACCTAAGTAAGCCAGGGCCATAAAAGGAACAATAATCTCTGCTGTTCTTGCAATCACCCTCAGACCACCAAAGATCACAACAGCAGATAAAGCAACAATACCAAAACCAACGTATACGGGATTCCAGCCAAAGGTCACCTGCATGGCGCTCGCTATCGAGTTGGCCTGAACGGCATTAAAAACCAACCCGAATGAAATAATAAGGAATATAGAAAAGACAACACCGAGCCAGCGCATCCCGAGTCCTTTCTCGATATAGTACGCAGGGCCTCCCCGATAGCTTCCGTCACGGTCTTTCGTTTTATAAAGCTGAGCCAGAGTACTCTCAGCAAAGGCCGTTGGCATCCCTAACATGGCGATTAGCCACATCCAAAAGATAGCTCCAGGTCCACCAACGGTTAATGCAACTGCGACACCAGCCATATTACCGGTACCAACACGCGCTGCCAGACTGGTACATAGAGCCTGAAAAGATGAGATACCCGCTTTGTCGGATTTTCGGCTACTTTTTAGGACAGAAAACATATGGCGGAAGTGCCGGAACTGGATGAAATTTAACTTTACAGTAAAAAAGATACCTACCCCAATCAGCAGGTAGATCAACACTGCCCCCCAAAGTAGATCACTCATTATATAAATTACTTCTTCCACCAAAGCTCCTTTTGGTACTTCTGCCTAACTGCATACAGCAAGAGTTAGTTTAGTCCTTTTGGCCAATACTACACGATTTGTACTATCAGAATTAAACGACAATCTGGAATTCGGTTATTTTTCAACCAACTAATATGTTCAAACTGTGAATTAGTGTTAATTTTCTAATAAAAGCTTCATAGAAGAGAAACAAATGAGAAACACATCATGGCTAACCTGATGGCAGTTATGTTACTTAAGTACCTGAGACACTCTGGTTAGGATTAATTACAATAAGTGAGGTCGCACATGAATGGATTTGCACTAGATGACATCATGGAAATGAATGAAGGTCAGACTCGCTCAAGCAGAGCTAAACCAGCCAAACGAAAATGGCGCGAAATAGAGGCAATTAAGGATCGCCAGCGCTTACAGAAAGAGCTGATGGATCTGGATTGCTGTCTGGATTACAGTATCGACGATATCGACTTATAACGAATTTACCAAACAGGCACCTCATCGGTGCCTGTTTGGTATTTATTAGAATGCTTTATCAAATAGCTTCCTGATCCGTCTGGCGAACACGTTCAGCAAGCTGCTTGTACTTGTCGGCAATAGTATCCCCAAATACCGGGTCATCATCAGTCTGCTCCCACAGGCTCTCTACTGCTTGCCAATCATGAGTCGTAAACGTCTTGTTGATTACAGGAAGAACTTCATGCTCTTCAAAATCCAGATGACGTTTTTGTTCCTGAATAAATGACTCTAGCTGATCTGCAAATACATCTAACGGAACGACGGCATCCTGAAGAATCATCTCCACAATATCCAAAAAATCATGAGTCTTGGCAGAAAGCTCCACATGATCCTTTTCCAGATCTTTCATCTCCTGATTATGCACTTTATCTCCGGCACCATAAGTCTTGATATAATACTGATATAAAATATCTTCTTTTGGATGGTGGGTAGATTCGGAATGACTGGATAGGTAATCGACTATCTCTTTTATCAAGCTGTAGTTGATAGGTTCTTCACTACGAATTCGATTAAGCTTCTTTCTAAGTATCGCCAGTAATCGAACCATGTAGCCATGTTCGCGGCGAATCTGCTCTATCATCATCGCTTCCTTCTCCTTATCTAATTGTCCTTAATAAATATAAGTGTATAAAAGAATCCGGAAGCTTGCCTTGATAACTGTCTAGAATTTCAACAATAAATTAGTAAGTACTAATCTAGCTTTGGTTGCCAATCGATAACTTTAAAGCCTTTTTGGGACAAAATCTCATTGGTTTGGGAGAAGTGTTTACTACCAAAAAAACCACGATGGGCTGACAGTGGAGAAGGGTGCGGTGCCATCAATACATGGTGACGGTTACGGTCAATTACCCGCCCTTTCTTCTGAGCATGCGCTCCCCACAGCAGAAAAATAACCCCTTCACAGTGCTCGTTGACTGCTTCGATTACTCTGTCTGTAAAGGTTTCCCAACCTGTTTTTGAATGAGAATGGGCTTTACCCTGCTCGACAGTTAAAACCGTGTTCAAAAGCAATACACCCTGCTCCGCCCAACTTTTCAGGTAGCCGTGTCCTGGAATCTCAAAACCGGGAATATCCTGCGCCAGCTCTTTGTACATGTTTACTAGAGACGGAGGTGTTTTAACACCAGGAAGTACAGAAAAACAGAGACCATGAGCTTGGTTAGGTCCGTGGTAAGGGTCTTGTCCTAAAATGACCACTTTGACATCGGAAAGCTCTGTGTAACGAAACGCATTGAATACATCCTGCGCTGGAGGGTAAACAGTCTTGCCTGAATCGCGCTCGGCCTGCACAAAGGCCATAGTCTGACGGAAGTACTCTTGTTCTTTTTCACGACCGATGACATCGTGCCATGTAAGTGCTTGGCTCATTTCTGATTCCCCTAAAATTTTGTCGGAATGATTATACCGATTTTAAAGGAATCAGAAAGTCGACTTAACCTGAATCAATGGTGCCTTTGTGGTGTTCGAAAGTGACCTCGCCCTTGGATATGGCGGTTTGGTACAGGTATAGAGCGAGAACGATTAATTGAAGTTGAAGATAAACGCATATGGCACCTCTTACGACTTTGGTATAACACAACCTTAGTAATGAAAGATCAGTGCCAGCTTTTCAAAATATGCTCATCCTGAACTTCAACTCTCTGGATACTAACTACTTTTTATTTCAAGATGACGAAGTGCTTGTATTTCATCCTTCCAGATTTCTGGTTCAATTGTCTCTAAGATCAATGGGATAGAATTAAATCGACTGTCCTGAGCAATATACTCAAAGCAGTCCCAGCCAATTTCACCCTGTCCCAGAGAGTGATGTCGATCGACTTTCCCTGCGAGTTTTGTTTTTGAATCATTAAGATGCATTGCTCGTAAATAGTGCATACCTACAACTCGATCAAACTCTGCGAATGTCTCCTCGCAAGCTTCTTTTGTTCTGAGATCGTATCCAGCGGCAAAGGTGTGGCAAGTATCGAGGCAAACCCCTACCCTTTCTTTATCCTCCACCAGCTCAATGATCTCCGCCAGGTGTTCAAACTTCCAGCCAAGGTTAGTTCCCTGCCCAGCTGTATTTTCTATTACAGCGATAACCTCAGGTACGGTTTTGTGCGCCAGATTGATCGACTCAGCGATCTTTGCCAGACACTCTTGTTCAGATATTTTCTTAAGGTGACTTCCCGGATGGAAATTCAGTAGAGTCAGCCCTAGCTGACTACAGCGCTCCATTTCATCGATAAACGCATTACGAGACTTTTCTAACTTTTCTTCTTCAGGTGCTCCAAGGTTTATCAGGTAGGAATCATGGGGAAGAATCTGTTCAGATTTATAACCTAACTTTGCGCAGTTTTGTTTAAAGCCGCGAATACTCTCATCAGTAAGAGGCTTTGCTACCCATTGCCTTTGGTTTTTAGTAAACAGTGCGAATGCATTTGCTTCAATCTCACTCGCTCTGATAGGTGCATTTTCAACACCACCAGCGGCAGAAACATGGGCTCCGAAATATTTATTACTCACTACTTTCTCTCTATGTTTTCTTTTGTACTTTTTTCACTACATTGCCAAAGCGAAACACCAAAGTAAATCCTTAAATTGATAACGCATCATTATCAATTAATCGACATTTATGTAGTAAACAAACAACAATAAATTCACTTTTGAAAATTTCAAAAATATCAGTAAAATCCAGAACTTACTGTTTTTAAACATTTATTGATGTACCTCAAGGAAAATACCTTAAAATTTTCGAGGTTTTTAGTTGTATTTTGACTTAAATCAATATTATTATAACCACAACAAGCTAACGCAAGATGCTCAACAAATTAATAATTACCACACAAATTGTGATTTAGGAGAAAGTTATGATTCAGGGTATTCAAATTACTAAAGCAGCAAACGATGAGCTACTAAACTCTATCTGGCTACTAGACACTGAAAAGAACGAAGCACGCTGTGTTGCAGCAGCTACTGGCTACGAAGCTGATCAGGTTGTAGCAGCATCTGAGCTAGGTGAGTTCGAAAGCCGTGAAGTTGCTATCGAAACAGCACCAAAAATCGAAGGTGGTCAGCACCTGAACGTTAACGTTCTGAAGCGTGAAACTCTTGAAGATGCAGTAGCACACCCAGAGAACTACCCACAGCTAACTATCCGTGTATCTGGTTACGCTGTACGCTTCAACTCTCTGACTCCAGAGCAACAGCGCGACGTTATCGCTCGTACTTTTACTGAAACTCTATAATTCAGTACTCAAGTTTCCAAAAAGCAGCATCCGATGATGCTGCTTTTTTTATGCCTGTAACCTGCAATCAGGCTCATTGGGAGTACTCTACTCCATGAGCAGTATAATTAAAAAAGACGGATGATTTGCTGGGTGTGCTCGATGGAATGAACATGCGAGTAGTTATCTAGGTAACATTATTATCATAGCTGAATAAGCGGTTTATGGAATCGAGCATTCCCAGTAAATCATTCCCCCCCTAATCAGAAATTCCTTAAACAAATGTAACAAACGGAATTAACTCATATTGCGAATGTAAGTAAGCATTAATACCTACTATTACTCGCTTATATAGACAGATAGCATCCTTGTATCTCAACAATCTATTTATATAAGAAAGAAAGGATAACCCCATATGAGCATGACCATGCTAACTATAATACTTACCGCTCTGTTAACAGGTGTGATTGTCGGACTCGTCGCGATTGTTTTGTCTAAAGAGATGTCATGATTGGTGTTAATGCTTCTAACAAAAAGAGCGCTTTCCATCCACCGGGTAAGCGCTCTTTCTTTATCTGCTTTTGATTCTATTTGATACTTAGCGGATGCTTCTCAGCTTAGCCTTTAGTGCATCGAAATCAGCATCCATCTCGTCGGACAGAAGCTCCATCGCTGCATGCTTAGCCAATGGTCCCGGAACTTCGATATCCTTATCCAGGATCTCATCAACCACCTCTTTGAACTTCGCTGGGTGAGCAGTACAAAGGAACAGGCCTGTTTCACCTTCCTGTAACTGCTCATCTAGCACACGGTAAGCAATCGCACCGTGAGGTTCACACAGATAATCCATACCATTTAGCTCACGCACAGAATCCGCACTCTGCTCGTCTGTAACTGCACCTTTACCCAGTGTATCTAAACCCCAGCCTTTGATGCGGCAAAGCTCTTCAATTCGAGGCCAGTTGTTTGGCTGACTTACGTCCATTGCGTTTGAAGTAGTCGCGATAGTTGGCTTAGGTTCCCACTCACCAGTTTCAAGGTAACGAGGAACGGTGTCATTTACGTTAGTTGCCGCGATAAAGCGTTTTACCGGAAGTCCAAGCGCTTTAGCAAGCATCCCCGCAGTTAAGTTACCGAAGTTACCACTTGGTACTGACACAACCAAATTCTCGCGCTCTTCCTTACTCATCTGCGATGCTGCTTCAAAGTAGTAGCAGATCTGAGCCATCAGACGGCTAATGTTGATTGAGTTCGCTGAGTTAAGACCGATCTCTTCACGCAGTGCCTGATCTTCAAATGACTGTTTAACCAGTGACTGACACGCGTCAAAATCGCTGTTGATTGCAACGGTGTGAATGTTTTTACCAAGTGTACAGAACAGCTTTTCCTGAAGTGGGCTGATCTTTCCTTTAGGATAAAGGATCACGACATCGATATTTTCCATACCGTAGAAAGCATGAGCTACAGCGGCACCAGTATCACCCGATGTTGCCGTCAGAATAGTGATTTTGCCACCGTCAGATACTGCTGCAAGAGACTGAGCCATAAAGCGGCCACCAAAGTCTTTAAATGCCAGCGTAGGACCATGGAAAAGCTCAAGGGCATAGACACCATCTTTTACCTGATTAATCGGTGCTGGGAACTGGAAAGCGTTGCCTACGAGTTCTTCTACCTTTTCTGGGCTTAACTCATCACCAATCAGTGCAGAGAGAATTTTACCGCTGCGGGTAATAAAGTCTTCTGCCAATAGAGCATCTACATCATCAAACTTTGGCAGTTCAGATGGAAAAAACAACCCTTGATTACGGCCTAACCCCTGGCGAACGGCTTGGCCAAAGGATACAACTTCATCATTCTCTTTTATGTTATAAAGCTTCATAGCTCACTTCCTGTAACGATCGAACCTTGTTTGTCCAGACGGCAAACGTGAACGAATCCTTCATCATTTTGTACGTAATTTTGTTCTAACCAGCGAGCAACTCGCTCAGCGACATCTTTTTCTTTGCAAACGCTAAATAGGGTTGGGCCTGATCCTGATATACCCGTCGCGAGAGCACCTGCTGAGGTAGCGTACTTACGTGCATTCGCAAAACCCGGCAGTAGTTTCTCACGATACGGTTCAGCGATCACGTCTTTGATCATTTTTGCAGCTAATTCAGGCTGCCCTGAATGACACGCATGAATAAAACCAGCAAGGTGGCGACCATGGGCGATAATGTCCTGGCGACGATACTGGGATGGCAAAATTTCACGCGCTTCCGCAGTGGATACTTTAATACCCGGATACGCCATCACCCAATACCAATCATCAAAGCATGGTACTTCCTGACTGATAATGCCAAGCTCTTCCAACATTAATTGAACACCGCCCAGATAACACGGAGCAACGTTATCGTAATGAACACCACCAGAGATCTTACCTTCCATCTCTCCCATCAGTGCCAGCAGTTCCATCTCGTTTAACGGTTGACCATGGAAACGATTCAGAGCATCCAGTGCTGCAACGATAGAACAGGCGGAAGAACCAAGGCCCGAACCGATAGGCATATTCTTTTCAAGAGTCATGGTTAAAGGCTTCAGCTCGACACCTTTTTTCTCTAACTCTCTGGCAAATACAACCCAGCAGTCGTAAACAATGTTCTCTTTTGGGTTCTCCGGTAGCTTAGATACAAAGTTACCTGCGGTATTCAAAGCAAAAGGCTCACTTCCTGCTTTAACTTCTACTCTGTCGCCAAGTAGTGTCCCATCAATAGGAGACACTGCTGCGCCAAGTACATCGAAACCAACACTCACATTCCCGATTGAAGCGGGAGCGTAAACAACAACACTCATGTCACTTGATTCCATTTTTACATCCCCAACTTCCAGCCAAGCGTACGCATCACATCAGCAAAGACACCTGCTGCTGTTACTTCTGTACCCGCACCGTAGCCACGAAGAACCAGAGGGATTGGCTGATAGTATCGGCTATAGAACGCAAGCGCGTTCTCGCCATCTTTAATCTTGAACATAGGGTCGCTACCATCGACAGCAGTAATGTGCACTTTGCACTGACCATCGTTGATCTCGCCTACGTAACGTAGCACTTTGCCTTCTTCCGCCGCTTTTGCAGACAGTTCTGAGAAATAAGCATCAGCCTCAGGAAGGCGATCCATAAACTCTTCAACACTACCAGAATCATCAAATCCAGGTGGTAACGCCTGTTCAACCTGAACATCTTCAAGCTCAAGTTCAAGCCCAGACTCACGAGCTAAAATAAGTAGTTTACGCGCCACATCCATACCGGATAGGTCATCACGTGGATCTGGTTCGGTAAAGCCGTTCTCTTTCGCAATATTTGTCGCTTCGCTCAGAGTCATACCTTCATCCAACTTACCGAAGATATAAGAAAGAGATCCTGACAGAATACCGTTGAACTTCTCTAACTCATCACCTGCCGCCATCAGATTTTGCAGGTTCTCAATAACCGGAAGGCCAGCACCAACCGTTGTCTCATACATCAGCTTACGACGAGAAGTTCTGGATACATCTCTTAGCTGATGGTAGTAAGCCATGCTTGCTGTGTTTGCTTTTTTGTTCGGAGTAACAACATGGAAGCCTGCCGCCATAAAATCTGCGTACTGGTTTGCGATAACTTCACTGGAAGTACAATCTACAAGTACCGGGTTGATAATGTGGTTACGCTGAACAGTCGAGATCAAACCTGCAAGGCTAAGCTCTTCGGAAACATTGTTCATTCTGTCACGCCAACCATCCAGAGGCAGGCCTTTCCCATCGATAAGCATGCCCTTGCTATTCGCTAAACCACAAACTCTCAGAATGATGCCTTTGTCAGCCAGTTTCGCTTGTTGACGTTGAACCTGATCCACAAGTTCACCACCAACGCCACCAACACCAACGATAAACAGGTCAAGGAAATGCTTTGAGTTAAATAAGTTCTCGTGACATGCTTTGATTGCTTCTGAGACCTTATCTTCAGGAATTACGGCTGAAATAGCTCGCTCAGATGATCCTTGAGCAATTGCAACGATATTCACGTTGATTTCTGCAAGAGATGAGAAGAAGCGAGAAGCTACCCCTTTCGATGTTCTCATGCCATCACCAACCAGAGTCACAATAGATACGTCATCCATAAACTCTACAGGCTCTAACAGGCCATCTTTAAGCTCAAGCTCAAAGGTATTACGAAGCGCGTCTTCAGCCAAAGGCTTGTCAGCGGCTTCAATACAGAAGCTGATTGAGTATTCAGAAGAAGACTGAGTAATAAGAACTATCGAAACACCAGCAGACGACATAGCACCGAATACGCGGCTTGCCATACCAACCATGCCTTTAAGACCTGGTCCACATACGTTGACCATAGTCAGCTTGTTCAGAGTCGTAATACCCTTGATAGATAGCTTGTCTTCGCCCGTATCCTGCCCGATAAGTGTGCCAGCACCCTGTGGGTTAAAGCTGTTTTTGATTAGACACGGAATATGGAACTGAGCAATAGGTGCGATAGTTTTAGGATGAAGAACTGAAGCTCCGAAGTAAGAAAGCTCCATTGCTTCCTGATAGCTCAACGATTTTAGCAGACGAGCGTCATCGACAAGTCGAGGGTCACAGTTGTATACACCATCTACATCAGTCCAGATTTCACAGCATTCAGCTCTTAAACATGCGGCAAGAACCGCTGCGGAGTAGTCTGAGCCATTTCGACCTAGAGTAACCAGCTCACCTTCTTCATTACCGGCTGTAAAGCCCGGCATGATGTTTACATGACCTTCAGGTAGCGGGTTCTTTTTAAAGTTTAGTGTCGAAGCTTCAACATCAACCATTGCTTCAAGATGATCACCAGACGCATTCAGGTACTTTACCGGATCAATTAGACTCGCAGGCTGACCTTTCGCTTCCAGGACGGATTGCATCAACTTGATGGAAATACGCTCACCTTTACTGATGATGCGCGCATTTACGTGATTCGGACAAGTCCCCAACAAAGAGATGCCATGCACAAACTGGCGAAGCTGTGAAATGGATGTATTTACCTGATCATCGAATGCTTTGTTCTCAAGATTGGGCAGTACTTCCTTAATCGCTGCAAATAGCTGGTTAAAAGAACTCTCGAGCTCATTAATCTGTAAATCTGCGTCACCATTACGTAGTGCCCCTTCGATAACTGCCACCAGTTTGTTAGTGGTTTTACCTGGAGCAGACAAAACTACCGCTGTCTCTTCCTGCTGTGCATTGTTTGCAATAATATCCGCTGCTCTTAAAAAGCGATCTGCATCTGCTAGTGATGAGCCACCAAATTTTAGAACTCGCATCCCTACCTCCGGTCTATTTTAAATCGGTATAAAAAAAGGCCTGTATCTTGTGGGATACAGGCCTTTTCTTGAAATTCTTTCGCTTAGCAGCCTGCCCCAACAATGGTAGTGTCGGTAATAATCATGGTTGTGGTCATAATATGGCGTGCTGTTAGCATTTAATTATTTACTTCTGTTGCGTGTTTATCTGTTTGCTATCTCTACGTTTACCGATTTTCTGACTAGGAGTCAATGGAAAGTTGGCCTTTTGTCAAAAAAAGCCTAAATTTTAAGTGTCAGTTCCATAACATTAGATATAGGTATAGCTATAAATAACAGACAGTTAGATATCTTATATTCCATTTAATAACCAAACGTTCTATATAAATATCTAAATGAAAGGTTCAAAATTAGAAAAATGTGTTTTAATGAATGAAATGAACATTTTTAAAACAAGATAGTAACATTTAAATCATTATAAATAATCATTCAGTGATACCAAGCAGGGGAGGCATAATGAAAACATTATCATTAGTTTGTCTCGTGCTGCTTTCTGGAACCGCACTGGCTGAGCAACTACCTTTCCTGCCCGGTCAGGAAAATGATTCTCCGCACAAACTGTTTGTCTCTAGTCAGACTCAATACAACGATTCATTTGATACTTGGAAATTTGATAGCGGTTACGCCTATTCAGTTTTCGATTCTATTGATCTGTACGTTGGGGCACGCTTTAACAATAGCGGATCTGATGAATCTCTTAATGAAAATGGCTTTTTAAGTGGTGTTAGCTATCACTTTAGTGAGAAGGTAACCTTACAAAGTACACTTCATACCAAGAATGAAAAGTTAGATGATGGTAAGAGAGAAAATGTCTATTCTGCCGAAGTATCTAGCCGTGTGAAACTATCTGAGCATTTGGATTTGCATGCCACTCTTGATGTCGAAGAGTGGCAAAGTGGTTTTGAAGTGGGTCTAGGGTTCCGCTTTTAGAACTCTAATTCCTCATGTGACATCAAAGTACCATTCCAGTCTGCATAGATATAATCACCAGGCAAGACCGTTTGTCTGTTCATGGTTAGAGGTACGTTCACCTCACCAGCTCCGTTCTTCTCTGTTTTGAACGGGTTTGCGGCAAGTGCTTTGATACCTAAATCCATTTCCGCAAGAGCGGCTACATCTCTTACAGCACCATAAACAATGACACCTTCCCAACCATTTTCAATGGCTAGAATTGCAAGCTGGTCTCCGAGTAGTGCTTTTTTGCAGGAACCATTCCCGTCAACGAAAAGAACTTTACCTTTTCCATCCTGGCTTAAGACCTCTCTAACCATAGAGTTGTCGTGAAAGCACCTTACTGTGACAATTTCACCAAAAAAAGCATAGCGCTGGCCGTAGCTTTGTAGTGGCAGATCCAACAGTGTTACCTGCTCTTCGTACTTGTCACATAGATCTGGAAGTATATCGTTCATTTTTCCTCCTTGAGTTTTGCAGCATACATCGTATCTACTCTTCTGGTACTCATTACCGGACTGCAGATACATAGCTGTGTTTAATTTAATTCCTTCTTAGATCTATTACGGAGTCATGGTATTTCGTGCGCTGAGAAAAAAGTGCAATTTCATTTTCAACTTTTTGTTCATCAATGCATGACACCAGATAAACATTGTCACTTCTCACGTAATAGATTGCATTCTGTTCGTACTTTATTCCTAACTCTACAGCCTCGTCTAAAGACATCTCAACTGCAAAGCTCTCTTCTGTCCATTCTTTATTTATATCACCAACCAGCAATTTTTCGTAATTTTGTTTCAATATTTCACATTCTAAGTGAAAATTTTTCTGCCTATTATCATTATAAGACACTGGTTTACTAAAAGGGTTCCACGCAGTAATAATAGCGAACTCAATAGCCGCTATCTCATTGTTTAAAAAGAAGTACACGCTTTTATACTTTTCTAAAAGTGATGGTTTAATATTCATCATTTACCTTTGTATCACGGTTACATAACTATCAATAGTGGATTTTGAAGCCACTTGATATAAATCAACAAAGTGAAAAAAATTAACAAACTGTTATTGTTGCTATCTCGTTAAAATATTAGAATCCTTCGCTATTACGGCAATAGAGAGACTGATCAGGGAAAAGCGTGCTCTCAAGAAACAGATAAGTTTGCAAGACAAGTAGCGCAATGGACGGCCCACTATTTGTAGATAATTCTCGAAAATTTACTGCACAATATCGCAAACAAGTTACTCATATGTTATTTTTTGCCTAGAATTCAATTAAATTTAAACATAATAGTTACAATTTAGGTACCGCCGATGCAAACCCCGCAGATTCTTATCGTTGAAGATGAGCAAGTAACTCGCAATACTCTTAAGAGTATTTTCGAAGCAGAGGGTTATGCAGTTTTCGAAGCCAGTGATGGTGAAGAGATGCATGACGTATTATCCGATAACTCGATCAATCTGGTTATTATGGATATCAACCTTCCTGGCAAAAATGGGCTTCTACTGGCCAGAGAACTACGTGAGCAGGCTAATGTTGCACTAATGTTCCTGACAGGCCGTGATAACGAAGTAGACAAGATTCTAGGTCTGGAAATTGGTGCTGATGATTACATCACTAAGCCATTCAATCCTAGAGAACTGACTATCCGTGCTCGCAACCTGCTAACTCGTTCTATGAGCGCTAATGCTGCTCCAGAAGAGAAGCGTACAGTAGAGAAGTATGAGTTCAATGGCTGGATATTAGATATCAACAGCCGCTCTCTAATCAGTCCTATGGGCGAAGGCTACAAGCTACCTCGTTCAGAGTTCCGTGCTCTACTTCATTTCTGTGAAAACCCAGGAAAAATCCAGACTCGCGCAGACCTTCTTAAGAAGATGACTGGTCGTGAACTTAAGCCACACGACCGCACAGTAGACGTTACTATTCGTCGTATTCGCAAACACTTTGAGTCAGTGGGTGATACACCTGAAATCATCGCAACTATTCACGGTGAAGGCTACCGCTTCTGTGGTGACCTAGAAGAGTAAGGGGTAACCTTTACAAAAATTGAAAAGCGCGAAGTCTGACTTCGCGCTTTTGTTTTGTCTGTCGCTCAAAAAGAAGCCGAAAAACTATTCTTTTGTCTTCAACCACTCTTTAAGTACTTTGATATCATTCTGGTATTCATTCTTAATCTCTTCCACCCAGTCATTGATGTTATCCCACCATGCGGTTAATTGAGGAGACTGAGCACTTTGAGCAACGCTCTGAATGTGCTTAAGACCGATTGAGCCAGCCGCACCTTTTATCTTATGCGCTTCAGAGACAATTCCATCCTGATCTTTTGCAGTCATATTCGAATCAAGAATCTCGATATACTCCGGCATCATTGATTCAAACATTTCAATGCTATCCAGAACAGGTTGTGTGCCGACAATCTCTATATAAGATTCGAGCATCTCCAGATCAAGCAACCTCGTTGCTAACTCAGAAGTCGGAGCTTGCTTTGAAACAACCTTCTCTTTTTGAGGCTCTCTGTGCTCTTTCTTCACCGAATAATTATCTATCACTCGCTTAATCGCTTTAATTGATAATGGCTTGCTTAGTGCATCATCCATCCCTTTTTCCAGATAATCATTTTTATCTTTCATCAGGTTTGCAGTTAGCGCTACCAATGGAGGGAGATCGTCGTAGTTGTCCCTCAAATACATGGCAATATCGAATCCCGTCATATCCGGGAGCTGTATGTCCAGCAACACTAGGTCAAACTTACCCTCTTCAAAGGTGTCCAACGCCTCTTCACCGTTCATTGCAACCGTGACGGTATGCCCAAGCGTTTCTAGTAGTGACTTGGCTACGGTAACGTTCAGTTCAATATCCTCAACCATAAAGATATTGAGCGCCTGACCAGATTCCGACCTCTCTTCAACTTTTTCTTCCTGAATCTCAGCTACCGGCACTCGGAAAGAAACGGTGAATACACTGCCAAAGCCCTCTTCACTTGATACCGTGATGTCACCATCCATCATGTTGATCAGCTGTTTTGATACGGCAAGTCCGATTCCGGTTCCGACCGCATGAAGGTTGTCCTTGCCAGATTTGACCTGATAATACATAGCAAAGATCTTTTCGACCTCTTTCTCAGGGATTCCTATTCCCGTATCTTCTACCTCGATTGAGATATTCGCGTAGCCGTCTTCTACATCAGAACTTACGCTCATCACCACGCCACCATCTTTGGTGAACTTCACGGCATTACCAACAATGTTCCACAGCACCTGACGCAATCTTGTAGCATCGACTTCAATAGCTCTTGGTAAATCTGTCAGCCTTTCCAGATCGAAACGAAGCCCCTTTTGTTGTGCCATCAGGCCTGAAATGCTTTCCATTTCCGAGACAAAGTCGCCAAAGTCGATAGCTTTAGGTAGTAACTCTAGCTTGCGGCGGTCAAACTTATCCATATCGATAATATCGTTAAAGATATTACCGAGCGTCACTGCGCTCACGTTGATGGTTTGCATCTGCTGACGCTGCTCTTCATCTAACTTGGTATCAAGCAGCATTCTTGAAAGGCCAACAATGCCGTTCAACGGTGTTCGAAGCTCGTGACTTACTGTCGATATAAAGGTGGTTTTGTCCCGGCTAGCTTTCTCCAGAGCATCCTGATACTTCTTACGCTCTGTAATATCACGACCAAAACCAACTAAACCAAGGTGACGTCCATCTTTGCTATAAAACGGTACTTTGCGAAGCTCAAAGTAGACTTTCTTGCCGTCAGGGTATTCAAGCCACTGCTCGTAGGTTATCTCTTCATTATTCTTGAAAACCTGCTGATCGGTTTCAACCACCTGACTCGCAACTTCTTTGCTGTATACATCCCACGGAGTCAGCCCAACAAGCTCCTGCTCCTTTTTACCAATCAAGTCTTCTACTGCTTTGTTACATCCAGAGAAAACACCATCAGCATTACGGTAGTAAATTAAGTCAGGAGATGCATCGATAAATGAACGAAGAAGTGCTGTACGCTCTGCCAGCTCAACCTGAGTCATCTCGCGCTGATAAACCTCGGCCTCAAGATCTTTCATCGCAATCTCACGGGCATTTTCTGCTTTACGACGCTCTTCAATTTCCTGATTCAGTTTGATGATGTTCTGTTGGAGCTGATTATTAAGCTCCTGATCTCTGGAACGCATATCTTTTAGCTTGGCAACCAGCTTGGATAGCCTCTGACGCGATTCTTCAAGTTGGTCAACAACAACAGAAAGGAAGTAGACGGCCCAAGGGGTAATGATTAGACCAAAAAACACGGAACGTATGATATCTATATTGTCTACTGCACCTTTCAGTCCAAGAGTAATTCCTACCTGAACGAAAACCGCCAGCGCGACAATGGCGAGAGCCAGTAGAATAGAGAATCGGAGAATACCCAGCTTAACCAGTAGATCAACATAATACTGAGCTAAGTTTTTGATTGGTTTCATTTAATGCTCCATGCTCAAAACATGGAGACATTCTAACGTCTAGTTACGCTTTTGTATGTAGCTGAACTAAAATCCGGATCACATAGAATCAGGAATAAAAACAACTACGATTTCGACCACCCTCTTTTGCCTGATACAACGCCTTATCAGCCTGGCTGATAATGGTACTAGACTTCTCTCCCACTTGAGGAACATAAGAGGCAACACCAATACTCAAGGTCAGTTGAGAGGCAACTTTGGAGTATTCATGTTGAATTTCGAGTTCTTTGATCGCCTTGTGAATGCCTTCAGCAATCACCTTAGCGCCTTCTTCATCCGTCTCTGGCAAGATGAATGCAAACTCTTCACCACCATAACGGGCTACACAGTCGGTAGAGCGAGTCAAAACGCGCTGGAACGCACCAGCAACTTCTATCAGCGCCTGATCGCCCATTTGGTGGCCATAGTTATCGTTATAGTTTTTGAAGTAATCGATATCCACAAGAAGAATTGTTAGAGAGGCTTTTTGACGGATATGCAGGTTCCAGAATGTATCCAGCTTCTCATCAAACTGGCGGCGGTTAGCAATTGTTGTCAGACTATCCAGGAAGCTGAGCTTTTCAAGCTCTTCGTTCATCTCTTCCAGTTTTCTTTCTGCCAGGTATCTTTCAGTAACGTCACGCGCCATAACCAGCACACCACTTTGTGATGTAGCAGAATCTCTATAAGGTGACTTCACCACATCCAGCCACTGCTCCCCCGAGTCATCAAACATGTGATCCACATAGCGAAGTGTCTTGCCTTCATTGATAACCAAATCGTTAGAGCGAGTAAACCGGCCATGAACTTCTTCAGGCAAAATATCTTCCGCTTTTGCTCCTATCAACTCTCTGTAATCATCAATACCGAGAGCAGAAGCAAAAGCCTGATTGCATGCCTCATAAACACGGTTTTCATTAAATATACCGATAGCATCCGGAGAGGAGTCAAGAATAGACTGAATAATGATGTCTCGTTGAGCAAGGGCTGCCTCGGTACCCTTACGCCTGTCCATTTCGTCACGAAGATCCTGCTGCATTTTATACCAGTCCGTTACATCATGGCTGATACCTAAGGAACCAATGACGTCCCCTTCGTCTGAGATAAGCATGGTATGAGATGTTTCGAGCAAACAACTTCGCCCTTCAGAGTCCGTTGTCCAGTTTCGCTGATTTCCTCGGCCTCGCATTGGCCCTTTGACGGTTATTGCACCTTCATCAGCTCTGCCTTTCCAGAAGTTGTCAAATGCCCTATTGGTACCAATCAGCAGCCCTTCTTTGTCTTTAACGAAGATAAGCTCAGAAAGAGAATCCATGGCGGTTTTGGAAATTCTTAAAGAGGTTTGTTCCTGAATGGTCTCTTCTGTCGACTTCTGGTGTGGCACTGCGTAAACAATCCATACACGATTGCCTTTAAATGTGCTTTTTCTGCCGGAAAGATCTAATGCTACAGATGATAGATCGGACACAGTCCAGGTATAACGATGCTTGTTAAAACTCATACCACCAAACTGGCTAAGCAGGGTTGTGATACTTTCTGGTGATATCAAAGAAGGGTAGATAAACTTCTTACCAACTTTTCGCACACCTAATAGTTGCATTGCAGACCGGTTAGCAGAAATCAGCTTTCCAGATTGCTCTCCGATGATAAGCATTGCCAACGGCGAGTCCTGAATCAGTTGATAAAATTCATTGTGTTTTCGTGCTCGATAGTAAATGGCAACAGAGATGCAAAAAACGACAAGAAGCGCATCGAATCCAACGAAGTAAAACCATTCTGATAACTGAAAGAGCAACTTATCCATTTTTATTAACTACACCAAGAATATACGCGCATACAATCTATTGTCTTTTCACTTTTAGTCAACTACAGGTTTAGTATATGTGAAAGGACGCTGAATTAACGAACCTTGCGGACCTTTTTTATCCAAATGCCTGCCGATCTCTGTCATTGCCAGCCAGCGATTTTCACACCAAAGCGGTGAAAGAAGTGTCGGTCTTCGGGCTGCGGCTGATACGCGATGATAAACCACTTCCGGCGGTGTCATACGAATCATCTCACTTGCAACGGAGACATACTCCTCAAGTTCAGGTGCTTCCATTCTTCCCGCTTTCCAGGCTTTCGCCATCGTACTTCCTTCTACTATATGCAATGGGTGAAGCTTGATACCGTCAGTACCTACTTCTACAACCTTGCTCATTGTCTCTATATAGTCAGCACGAGTTTCTTTAGGCAAACCAACAATCAAGTGAGTACACACTTTTATACCCAAGGCGCGTGCTTTCTTAGTAATTTCAGCATAGCACTCAAAATCATGACCACGGTTGATTCGTTTGAGTGTGTCGTTATTGGCGGTTTGCAGACCAAGCTCAAGCCAGATCTCATACCCCTGCTCAACATAACCCGAGAGCAAATCTAAAACGGCGTCGGGAACACAATCAGGACGCGTACCCACACATAACCCAACAATATCAGCCGCCTTTAACGCTTCTTCATACATGGATTTCAGAGTCTGAACTTCTGCGTAAGTGCTGGTGTACGCCTGAAAATAAGCCAGGTACTTTTTAGCACGATGCACTTCCCCTGCTCTGTCGGTGAGTTGCTCCAGAATACTCTGTTTTTGGGTTTGCTCATCGGAGAAGGAGGCGACATTGCAGAAAGTACACCCACCTCTGCCAAGCGTGCCATCCCGGTTAGGACAACTAAAACCTCCGTGTAAGGTTAGCTTATGAACTTTCTCGCCATAGCGTCTCTGTAAGTCCTGTCCCAGAGTATTAACTAATTCGTGTAACTGCATGTGGTGCCACTAAAGGAATGAAAACTGAAATAAAATTACATAATCACCGATTTTTCGGCCGGATATTATAGTGTATTTACTGGTGAGAATTATATTAATAATCAATAAAGATGCATTCTTTGTGAGAAAAACACCCATTTTCATCGATATATATCTATTTGTTATTCATTGGCTTATTAAAAAAAACTTGTTCGATGTCAACTTTTATTGGAATTAAGCTACAAAAAAAAGTAGGATGTCAAAACGTTCGAGAATAATCCCCTACAGATCTATACAGGATTATTGTGCGAATTATTTTGTGATAATCCTAACCCACCTATATAAACCACTAGTTTGTGGATAAATAACCAAGGATATCACTAGGGAATGTTTTCTTCACAAACTTTACTTCCTGTGAAGAACGGAAAGGATTCAGGCTTACGCACAGATAAGCTAAGTTCTAACAACGATTAATGATAAGGCAGTGATGCTAACGCATTAGGCATATTGCGCCTTAAATTTAACTGGAAGGATGTATCTATGGTAGATAGAGAGCAAAAGGCACAAGGTCTTTATACTCCTGAGCTGGAGCATGACGCTTGTGGTATCGGTTTTGTTGCTCACTTAAAAAACCGTAAATCTCACGAGGTCGTGACCCAAGCACTGGATATGCTTGCGCGCATGGAGCACCGAGGCGGACAGGGTTGTGACCCTAGCAGCGGTGATGGCGCGGGTATTCTTTTACAAAAACCCCACGAATTCTTACTCGAAGAGACAGTAAAGCTTGGTATCAAGCTGCCGTCTTTTGAAAAGTATGGTGTTGGTGTCGTTCTGTTCCCGAAAGATGAACATAAACGTCAGCAGTGCCGCGATATTTTAGAGCGCAACGCAAGCCGCTTGGATCTGGAAATTCTGGGCTACCGCGTACTGCCAACTGATAACTCAATGATTGGTGCTGACCCACTGAGCACTGAGCCACAGTTCGAGCACGTATTTATTTCTGGCGGCCCGGGTGTAACACCAGAAGAGCTGGAGCGTAAGCTATACGTTCTGCGTAACTACACTGTACGTGTATGTCTTGAGAGCGTTTCAAATATCGGTGATGACTTCTATATCAACTCAATGTCTTACAAGACACTGGTATATAAAGGTCAGCTAACCACAGAGCAGGTACCTCAGTACTTCCTTGATCTGCAGAACCCAACCATGGTGACTGCACTTGCGCTGGTACACTCTCGCTTCTCTACCAATACATTCCCGAAATGGCGTCTGGCACAGCCTTTCCGTTATATTGCTCACAACGGTGAAATCAACACCGTACGTGGTAACCTGAACTGGATGAAGGCACGTGAAGCAATTCTGGAATCAGAACTGTTTACCCAGACCGAAATCGACATGCTTCTTCCTATCTGTCAGGAAGGCAGCTCGGATTCATCTAACTTCGATATGGCACTAGAGCTGCTGGTTCTTTCTGGACGTAGTCTGCCACACGCATTGATGATGATGATTCCTGAAGCATGGCAAGAAAACAAAAACATGGATCCAACACGTCGTGCGTTCTATCAGTACCACGCGAACGTTATGGAACCATGGGATGGTCCTGCATCAGTATGTTTCACCGATGGTGTACAGGTAGGTGCGACACTTGACCGTAATGGTCTACGTCCATCTCGCTACACAGTGACTAAAGACGATTATCTGGTAATGGCATCAGAAACTGGTGTTGTAGAAATCGATCCAGAGAACGTTGAACACCACGGTCGTCTACAGCCAGGACGTATCTTCGTTGCTGACCTTGAACAAGGCCGCATCATTTCTGATGAAGAAGTGAAAGATGGTATTGCCTCTGCTCAGCCATACGAACAGTGGGTTAAAGAAAACCTACTTTGCCTGAAACAGCTACCTGAAGCGGATAACCGTCACCACCAGCCTTCACAAGAGCGTCTGCTGCATACTCAGCAAGCATTCGGTATCTCTTCTGAAGAAGTGAACGAAATCATCGTTCCTCTAGCTCGTGATGGTAAAGAGCCTCTGGGTGCAATGGGTGCAGACTGGCCACTGGCGGTACTGTCTCATCAGTCACAGCATCTTTCTAACTACTTCAAGCAGCTGTTTGCTCAGGTAACCAACCCACCGATCGACCCGATTCGTGAGCGTATGGTTATGTCACTGAACACTTACCTTGGTAAGGATCAGAACCTGCTGACTGAATCTCCGGAACACTGTCAGAAAGTTGAGCTTTCTTCACCAGTACTTTCGAACTCTGAACTTGAAAAGCTGCGTGCTATCGATAACGAGCACCTTCAAGCGAAAACGCTAGATATCGTATTCCGCGCAAGTGAAGACGAAGGCAAGCTGCAACGCGCACTTAAGCGTGTATGTCAGTATGCTGAAGATGCGGTTGTTGATGGGTACTCAATCATCCTTCTGACTGACCGTGCAATTAACTCTAACCACGCTGCTATTCCAGCTATGCTGGCGGTTGGCGCGGTTCACCACCACCTAATCCGCAAGGGTCTGCGTGCGAAGTGTGACATCGTAATCGAAACTGGTGATGCACGTGAAACGCACCACTTTGCAACGCTTTGTGGTTACGGTGCGAACGCAGTTAACCCTTATCTTGTTCTGGAAACCATTGTTGATCTTCAGAAGAAGAAAAAACTGGATCCAGAAACATCAGCAGAAGAGCTATTCGATAACTACCGTAAAGGGGTTAACGCTGGCCTCCTTAAGATCTTCTCTAAGATGGGTATCTCTACGCTACAGTCTTACCACGGTGCACAGATCTTTGAAGCACTTGGTATCAGCAAGTCTGTGGTTGATAAGTACTTTACTGGTACAGTGTCCCGTATTCAGGGTCTGACTATCGATGACATCGCGAAAGAAGTTATCGTACGTCACCGTATTGGCTTCCCGACTCGTGAAATCCCAATTCAGCGTCTTGACGTTGGTGGTGTTTATCAGTGGAAACAGCGTGGTGAGAAACACCTGTTTAACCCAGAGACTATCTCTCTGCTACAGGAATCTACCCGCAACAAGAATTACGACCAGTTCAAGAAGTATGCAAGCACTGTAGACGCTCAAGGCGATGATGCAGCGACACTACGTAGTCAGCTAGAGTTTATTAAGAACCCGGCAGGCTCTGTACCTCTTGCAGAAGTAGAGCCGGTTGAGAATATTCTTAAACGTTTTGCTACCGGTGCAATGAGCTTCGGTTCTATCTCTTATGAAGCACACTCAACACTGGCAGTTGCGATGAACCGCATTGGCGCGAAATCGAACTCTGGTGAAGGTGGTGAAGACCCAGCTCGTTTCGAAAGAAAAGAGAACGGTGACTGGGAACGCTCTGCAATCAAGCAGGTCGCATCCGGCCGATTTGGTGTAACGTCTTACTACCTGACGAACTCTGATGAAGTTCAGATTAAGATGGCACAGGGTGCGAAGCCTGGTGAAGGTGGTCAGCTACCGGGTGATAAGGTTGATGACTGGATCGGTGCTACTCGTCACTCCACTCCTGGAGTTGGCTTGATTTCACCACCGCCACACCACGATATCTACTCAATCGAGGATTTGGCTCAGCTAATCTACGACCTGAAGAACGCAAACCGTGCTGGCCGCGTAAACGTGAAGCTGGTTTCAGAAGCGGGTGTAGGTACTATCGCATCAGGTGTAGCTAAAGCGAAAGCAGACGTTGTACTTATTGCTGGTTTCGATGGTGGTACAGGTGCATCTCCTATCTCATCTATTCGCCACACTGGTCTTCCATGGGAACTAGGTTTGGCTGAAACTCACCAGACACTTCTGAAGAACGGCCTGCGTAACCGTATCGTTGTTCAGTCTGATGGTCAGATGAAGACACCTCGTGATCTTGCAGTAGCAACACTACTTGGTGCAGAAGAGTGGGGTATTGCAACAGCGGCTCTTGTTGTTGAAGGCTGTATCATGATGCGTAAGTGTCATAAGAACACCTGTCCAGTTGGTATCGCAACTCAGAACAAGACTCTGCGTGAGCGCTTTGATGGCCGCGTAGAAGACGTTGTTACCTTCTTCAATTACATGGCTGAAGGTCTGCGTGAAATAATGGCAGAACTAGGCTTCCGCACTATCGACGAGATGGTTGGTCAGTCTCAGAAGCTTAAAGTTCGCGAAGATATTAAACACTGGAAATACACTAACCTTGATCTGTCACCAGTTCTGTTCAACGAGCCAGCTCGTGAATCAGATGGTGTATACAACCAGATTGAGCAGAACCACCTTCTTGAAGAAGTAGTTGACCGTAAGCTTATCTCACTTGCTACTCCAGCACTTGAGAAAGGTGAAGCAGTTGATGCCGAGCTTCCGATTATCAACACCGACCGTAGTACAGGCACTATGCTGTCGAATGAGATTTCGAAAGTGTACAAAGACCAGGGTCTGCCACAACCAATGAACGTGAAATTCAACGGTTCTGCAGGTCAGTCATTCGGTGCCTTCCTTGCTAAGGGCGTTAAGTTCGAAGTTGAAGGTAATGCGAACGACTACTGGGGTAAAGGCCTGTCGGGCGGTACTCTTGTACTTTATCCGGATGCAAACTCAACCATTACTCCTGAAGAAAACATCGTGGTAGGTAACGTATGTTTCTACGGTGCAACTTCTGGTGAGTCATACATTCGTGGTCTTGCTGGTGAGCGTTTCTGTGTACGTAACTCAGGCGCGAAGGTAGTTGTAGAAGGTGTTGGTGACCACGGTTGTGAATACATGACTGGTGGTATCGCTGTAATCCTTGGTTCTACAGGACGTAACTTCGCTGCTGGTATGAGTGGCGGTACAGCGTACGTATGGGACAAGGCTGGTGACTTCGAAGCAACCAAACTAAACCCTGAACTTGTTGACCTGGATCCAATCGAGCAGGAAGACAAAGAGCTACTAGAAAGCATGCTAACTAAGCATATTGAGCTGACAGGAAGTACCGTTGCTAAAGCGTTCCTTGATGACTTTGACGCTAACCTTGCTCAGATGGTTAAGGTTATGCCGCGTGACTATAAAGCGGTACTAAATAAGCGCAAGGCAGAAGCTGAAGCAGCATCTCAGGAAGAGTTGGAGGCAGTATAATGGGTAAGGCTACTGGATTTTTAGAGCATGGTCGTGAACTGCCAAAGAAGATCGACCCAAGTGTTCGTATTGAAAACAACAAAGAGTTCGTACTAAACGAAGAGTTTGGTGAGAAGATCAATACTCAGGCTTCTCGTTGTATGGACTGTGGCGTGCCGTTTTGCCATAACGGCTGCCCTATCGGCAACATCATCCCAGAGTTTAACGATGCTGTGTATCGTGACAGCTGGGAAGAAGCATGGAACATTCTAAGCAGCACAAATAACTTCCCGGAGTTTACTGGCCGTGTTTGTCCTGCTCCATGTGAAAGCTCGTGTGTTCTGGGTATTAACCAGGACCCAATCACCATCTGTAACATCGAAAAGACCATCGTAGAAACAGCGTATCGTGAAGGATACGCCAAGCCTAAGAAACCACGTATGCGCACAGGTAAAACAGTTGCGATCATCGGTTCTGGTCCTGCTGGTCTTGCTGCTGCCGAACAGTTAAACAGTGCTGGTCACTGTGTGACGGTTTACGAGCGTGATGAAAAGGTTGGTGGTCTGCTACGCTTTGGTATCCCTGACTTTAAGCTAGGTATGGATATCATTGACCGTAAGATCAATATCATGGCAGAAGCTGGTATCGTGTTCGAAACCAATGCTCACATTGGTGTTGATATTAACGCTCAGCAGCTACGTCAGGAATACGATGTCGTTCTTCTGACGGGTGGCTCTACTGTACCGCGTGATCTGCCAATTCCAGGTCGCGAGCTAAAAGGTGTTCACTTTGCAATGGAGTTCCTTGGCCAGAACAACCGCCGTGCGAACAACATGGATCTTAAAACTGAAGAGATCCACGCGAAAGGTAAACACGTTGTGGTTATCGGTGGTGGTGATACGGGTTCTGACTGTGTTGGTACTTCTAACCGTCACGGTGCGGCAAGTATCACTCAGGTGGAAATCATGCCGATGCCACCAGAGAAGCGTACCGAAAATATGCCTTGGCCTCAGTACCCTATGATTCTTCGCACATCAACTTCACATGAAGAGGGTTGTGAACGTCATTGGAGCATCCTGACCAAAGAGTTTATCGGTGACGAAAACGGTAATGTTACCGGCCTTCGTATTGCGGATATCGAGTGGGAAGATGCAGAACCAGGTGTTCGTCCTAACTTCGCTGAAATTCAGGGTACAGAGCGTGAAATCCCATGTGATATGGCATTCCTTGCAATGGGCTTCCTGCATCCAGAACCAAATGGTGTACTAGCTCAGCTGGATATCAAACTGGATGAGCGCGGCAATGTGGCTACTGAAGGTTTCGCAACAAACCAGAAAGGTGTTTTCGCTGCAGGTGATATGCGTACAGGTCAGTCTCTTGTTGTTCGTTGTATCAACGAAGGCCGTGAATGTGCTCGCGCTGTCGATGAGTACCTGATGGGTAATACAAACCTAGAAGCTAAAGCAGATTCTCAAATGCTGTCGAACGCATAAGAGGCTTTGGTTTTGATTTATAGATAAAGTTTCCTTCCAAAACTTTATATTTGGCCAGCTCTCGAGCTGGCCTTTTTTATGTAGCAACTAAGCCCAGTCCTCTTAATTTAGTTTTGCTTTCTCAAGTCGGCTTTTCCATTGATTAAACATGTTTTCCGTTACTCCAAGAGAAATAATTGCTCCACTATGTAAGTTATCCATCTCTACCAATACGATAGAGATAAACTTGTCCGGTTCTTCAATACCATTCTCAACACAAAACTGTTCAAGCAACTTCTGAACGTTATCCCCAACCGTCATCGAACGAATAATCTGACCCAAAGCACGTTTGCGATCAGCTCTATATTTGATTCTATATGAGTCGATTTCTCCAACTGACTTTTCAACAACCTCATACTGCTCACAAGATCGCTTATAAGCCCAGGTATAGACCTCTAACGCAGGTTGGTAATCTCCGGTTTCATAAAAGTAGATTAATGAATTGGCGTAGTCATCCCTTGGAACATCCACAAAACTTAACGGACATAAATTCTCCTGAATAAAGGGTAGATTACAGCTCAAACGAGCGGTGCGTTTATTTACATCTTCAAATGCCTGAAGGTAAGAAAGATGAATAAACAGAAAAAATGACTTCTCAAATGGATCATCAATCTTTTGCGCTTTTCTCAGTAGAAGTGTAAAAAGTTCCTCAAGTTGCTGAGGGGCGTTAAGAGGCATATAAGATGTCTTGGTAATGTTGACTTCAATCTGTCTGATTTGACCACATGCGGCAGTATTGGAGAGCAGATCTTGTGACAGCAACTGATGTAGATTTCTGATAACAAAAGGCGTAACAGAAAGCTCCTCCGCATTTTCAATCAAGAACAGTATTGCTTCTTTGTGGTTTAAGATCATGATGGTTTCTTCATCATACTTACCGTCCGCTGTCTCCCCAACTTCCAATAACTTCTCAGTATCCAGAATCGAGTAGGTATTGCCTTCTAAGCGACTAGAGTGAAAGGACAAATCTATTAAAAGCCTTTGTGCAATATTTTTTGCGTATGTTCCTGCCGCTAACTTGCGGTTAAAACGCTGACCTGACTTCCTGAGTTCACTGGCAATTTCGTTAGAGACATAGCGACTCGTGTTAGGGACATAGTTTTCTACTAACGACTTATTGTAAGCAACTATGGTGCGGGCATAAGAAGGGGTGTGCAGATAGCTAAGTTTCTGTTGGCTTTGTTGGGACAGTAAGATCCCGGCGTCATATGTTGACTCATTCTCTGAAACCCCACCCAAAGTGTCCTTAGTATAGTTTAAGGACACATATCTAAGGCCACTTCTCTGGCCTAGTGTGCCAATACGCAACTCAGAAGACAATTTTTTCAAACGCCTTTGAAGTGTTTTTTCAGTCAGAGGTATAGATAACTGCTCATGGATATCACTCCGAGATAAGGGAGTTCCAGCACCTTCAATGATATTTTGTATTATCTCAAGCTCTTGAAGTATGGTCATGGGCTCTTCTTTTATCTCTATTTTAAAGCTGTCCTTAATAAGATCAGAGTAGCACCACTAAGGACACATTAAAACAATAAAGGACAAAATCAGACTATGTGTCGTACTTATTTGTAGCAGCTAGTATGTCAGTGTAAACGATTTCTGAATTATTATGCCCAAACACAACTCTCTATACCTGAACTCTCACTTGCTCAAATGGCCCATATTTATAAGCTTAAAAAAACCACTTTTGGACACTTATATAAAATAAGTCAGTAGCTATTCAGCAGCCTGAACTATGCTACAATCCAGAAATTATTATCCAAAATTGAAGAACATATCTATGAAAATTGGCATTATCGGTGCGATGGAGCAAGAAGTCGCAATTCTTAAAGGTTCACTGGCTAACTGTGAAGAGCTGAAAAAAGGCGGCTGTACTTTTTATCAGGGACAACTGAATGGCGTTGATGTTGTACTTCTTCAGTCAGGTATCGGTAAAGTCGCAGCAGCAGTAGGTACTGCAATTCTTCTTGATCAATACGCACCAGATGTCGTTATCAATACAGGCTCAGCCGGTGGTTTTGATTCTTCGCTAAATCTTGGTGATGTCGTTATCTCTACAGAAGTTCGCCACCACGATGCTGACGTAACCGCATTTGGGTACGAGATCGGTCAGATGGCTGGTCAACCAGCTGCATTCAAAGCTGATGAAAAACTAATGCAAGTTGCAGAAGAGGCACTTAAGCAGATTGGTGATACACATGCTGTTCGAGGACTAATCTGTACAGGCGACACTTTTGTGTGCACAGAAGAGCGTCAAAACTTTATCCGCACTCATTTCCCGTCCGTTATAGCGGTAGAAATGGAAGCTTCTGCAATTGCACAAACATGTCTTCAGTTCGAAGTACCATTTGTTGTCGTGCGTGCTATTTCTGATGTAGCAGATAAAGAGTCACCAATGAGCTTTGATGAGTTCTTGCCTCTTGCAGCAAAAAGCTCTTCAGAAATGGTTATTAAGATGGCTGAACTTCTTAAGTAATTCCATTCCAGAATTAAGCTATGCAAGAGCTATTCGACCTAATCTACAGTAATGGGGCCCTGGCCGTTCTATGGGGGGCTCTGTTATTTCATTTGGTTTTGCCAATTCCCCTATCTTCTCATCCAGCAACGCTGTGGCGAGCTTTTGCTCGTATACTGGCAGATAAGGTCAATACCAACCATAGCTACTCTCAGAGCCTAATATCAGGCTCGCTAGCATGGCTTTTAATGGTCATTCCCGCAGTTATCGTACTCATTGCCCTGCAACCACTGGTCTGGCAACAGCAACTATTTGAACTTGCGTTATTGCTCCTCGCTATAGACTGGCGCAACAACGAAAAGCTGGCAAATGGCCTTACCGATGCTCTAACAAAAGAAGATAAAGTAAAGGGGAGAAAGCTTTTAGAGCCTCTTCTCAATCGCGATGTGTCAACCTTATCTCCACTTGGTCTTGGTAAAGCTGGTGCCGAAACGGTAACACTCGGTTTTAGCCGTAACGTTATCTCTGTTCTCTTCTGGTATGGGTTAACAGGCGGTATTGGAGCCTTTACCTACCGGCTGATTCAAGAGCTCTCAAGAGCCTGGTCTCCAAGCAGACAAGCATTTCTTCCTTTTGGATTACCAGCTGTGAGAATGCTCGCTCTGCTGGACTATATTCCGCATCGATTATTCGCTCTGATGATTGCTATCGGAAGCAAAGCATCAACTGTTTTTAAACTTGTCATTGTTCAAGGAAAAAGCTGGCCAACTCCTGGTCCTGGATGGGTATTAGCAGCCATAGGCGGGAAGCTAGAGCTCTCTCTGGGCGGTCCTGCTATCTATTCTGGTAAAAAGACTATTCGCCCCAAACTGGGGGGACGTATCGCACCTTCAGCCATTCATTTAGGACAAGTTAAAAAGTTACTTGCCTGGAAAGGGTTGCTCTGGATAGTGATTCAAAGTCTGATAATGCTTGCGTTCTATCAAGGTATCTAACTTGAAGAGATTGCTCTCCCTATCTTTTTTACTATTGCACTCCCCTTTTTCATTTGCGATAGAGAGAGTGGTATCGCTCGCCCCGTCATCAACTGAAATAGCTTATGCCGCAGGGTTAGGGGATAAGATGATCGCAGCCAGCAAGTTTAGTGACTACCCGGAACAAGCTAAATCACTTGAGCGGGTTGCCGCCTATAACAGCGTAAATATAGAACGGATTATTGCGCTAAATCCCGATCTGATTGTTGCCTGGCGATCTGGCAGTTCTCTTAAAACGCTCCATCAACTGGAACAACTCGGCTTTACACTATTTTATACAGACACTGACTCCCTCGCGGAAATAGCGACACACATTGAAGAGCTCGGTAAGTTTAGCGATAACCCTGCCGACAGTATTAGGGTAGCGAATCAATTTCGTGAGCAACTGACTCGCCTTCAAAAACGGTACACCGATAAAGAGCCAGTTAAATATTTTTACCAACTGAGTAGCTCACCGATTTTTACCATTGCACAATCCAGTTGGCCTAGCGAAGTATTCGAACTCTGTGGCGGAGTGAACGTCTTTAACGATTCTCCAAGTCCCTACCCTCAAGTTGGCTTTGAACAGGTACTGGCTTATGCACCGGAGATAATCTTTACTTCTGCGCATGCGATTCAGGACACCAGTCAGTGGATGATATGGAAGGATCAGGTTCCGGCAGTCGCACATAATCATATCTGGTCACTGAATGCAGACTGGCTGAACCGGCCTACCCCACGCTCTCTATTAGCCGTTGAAGAGGTGTGCAATTATTTTGATGAAGCGCGTAAATAGAACTAAATGATACGCCTAACAAAACTATTACTTTTCAAATTAGTAAAGTATCGTAAAATCTAGCTTCTTTTAGCAATTTGACTACTAATTAACCATGGATTCATCCCTACTTTATTTTATTGATATGTTTGGAACCGCAGTTTTTGCGATTTCCGGAGTCCTGTTAGCCGGTAGACTGAAAATGGATCCTTTTGGTGTGGTTGTGCTAGCGAGTGTTACCGCGATCGGTGGTGGCTCTATTCGTGATATGGCGCTTGGAGCAACGCCAATATTCTGGATAACAGACCCAGCCTATATTTGGGTAATTATAGGAACCTGCCTATTTACTATGCTTTTGGTAAGGCGACCAAAACGACTACCCTGGTACGTTCTTCCCGTATGTGACGCTATTGGTCTGGCGGCATTTGTTGGTATTGGGGTAGAGAAAGCACTGCACTTTCAAGACTCTTACCTTATCGCAATCATTATGGGCGTCATTACTGGTTGCGGTGGCGGTATTATCCGCGATGTGCTGGCAAGAGAAATCCCAATGGTACTCAGAAGTGAGGTGTATGCGACTGCCTGTATTTTAGGTGGCATGTTCCACGTAACTGCGCTGTCATTTGGATGTGATAACCATACCGCTTTTTTGTCAGGAGCACTGACAACTCTCATCATCAGACTTGGGGCAATTAAGTGGCATTTATCGCTGCCAACTTTCGCTATTAACCGCTAACCCTATAAGAGTGAGGCTCCTGGAAAGGAGCCTCATTTATAATGTCGTTGTTAATTCAGTACCTTGCGAATGCCTTCTATAGCGTGCATACAAGCCTGATAACGCACCGATGAACGATCACCATCAAACAGGCAGCACTCTTCAATTGTGTTTCCTTGGTAACTCCAACCAAACCAGACCGTGCCCACAGGCTTATCTTCTGTTCCACCTGTTGGACCGGCAATACCACTAATTGATACTGATATGGTTCCTCGGGAATGAGCCAGTGCTCCTTCCGCCATCTCTTTTACAACTTGCTGACTCACCGCACCAACCGTCTCAAGAGTTTCCGGCATAACGCCCAACATTTCTATCTTTGCTTCGTTGCTATAAGTGATAAATGCTCTGTCAAACCAGGCTGAGCTACCAGAGATATCCGTTATCGCACTAGCAACACCACCACCAGTGCAAGATTCGGCGGAGACCATAACCTGATTGTTCTGTAGCAATAGTGTCCCAACCTCTTCACTTAACTGTTTTAGCTTATCCACTTTCAGAAATCCCCTTTTCACCTTGCCAGTAAATTCTATTCACGTATCCTAAGCCGCTAGAAAACGAAGTTAAAGCAATAAAGGTTAATATGGCAAAGGAAAAACAGACCCATACCCCAATGATGCAGCAATATCTGAAGCTGAAGGCAGAGAATCCGGACATCCTGCTTTTTTATCGGATGGGAGACTTTTATGAGCTTTTCTACGACGATGCCAAACGAGCATCTCAGCTTATGGACATCTCACTGACCAAACGTGGCTCTTCCGCAGGCGAACCGATTCCTATGGCGGGTGTTCCTTTTCATGCAGTAGAGGGTTACCTTGCAAAACTTGTCCAGTTAGGTGAGTCAGTCGCCATCTGTGAGCAAGTGGGCGATCCGGCTACCAGCAAAGGACCTGTAGAACGCAAGGTTGTACGTATCGTCACTCCAGGTACTGTTACTGACGAAGCGCTTCTTTCAGAGAAAATCGACAACCTTATTGCGGCTATTTATCACAATAATGGTAAGTTTGGCTATGCCACTCTGGATCTCACTTCTGGGCGATTCCTTCTTTCTGAGCCAGAAACCGAAGAGGCGATGCAAGCCGAGCTTCAACGCACATCACCAAAAGAACTGCTTTTCCCGGAGGACTTTGAACCAGTACACCTGATGGAAAGCCGCAATGGTAACCGTCGTCGTCCGGTCTGGGAGTTTGAGCTTGATACTGCCAAGCAACAACTAAATAAGCAATTTGGCACCAGAGACCTTGTTGGCTTTGGTGTAGAAAAATCAGAGCATGGACTTTGTGCTGCAGGCTGTTTGATTCAATATGTAAAAGATACTCAGAGAACCGCACTTCCACATATTCGTTCTATTGTTCTTGATAGCCAGGACAGCTCTGTAATTCTGGATGCAGCAACGAGACGCAATCTGGAAATCACTCAGAACCTTTCAGGAGGAACAGAGAACACCCTTGCAGAAGTTCTTGATCACTGTGCGACAGCAATGGGAAGCCGCATGCTTAAGCGATGGCTCCACCAGCCGATGCGTTGCCGAAATGTTCTCAATCAACGTCTTGATGCAATTACAGAACTCAAAGAACTAAACAGTTTTATAGATTTACAGCCTGTTTTGAAGCAGATAGGTGATATTGAACGAATTCTGGCGAGACTGGCAATTCGTTCAGCCCGTCCGAGAGATATGGCGAGATTGCGTCACGCGATGCAGCAACTGCCTGAACTTGAATCAGTGATGTCATCGCTAAGCAACAGCTACCTGACGAAACTGGCTAAGTTCGCTTCACCAATGGAAGATATTTGCGAACTACTTGAACGCGCTATTAAAGAGAACCCGCCAGTAGTTATTCGTGATGGTGGCGTTATTGCCGAGGGTTACAACGATGAGCTTGATGAATGGCGTAGATTAGCCGATGGCGCGACCGAGTACCTTGAACAGCTTGAAGCGGATGAGAGAGATCGACACGGTATCGATACTCTAAAAGTTGGCTACAACAACGTTCACGGTTTTTACATTCAGGTAAGCCGTGGGCAAAGCCACCTTGTACCACCGCACTATATCCGCAGGCAGACACTGAAAAATGCAGAGCGCTATATTATCCCTGAACTCAAAGAGCACGAAGATAAAGTGCTTAACTCCAAATCTAAAGCATTAGCACTGGAGAAACAGTTATGGGAAGAGTTGTTCGATCTGCTTCTTCCTCAGCTAGAGCAACTTCAGAATCTCGCTTCTGCCGTCTCTCAGTTGGATGTACTGCAAAATCTGGCAGAAAGAGCTGATTCACTCGATTACAGCAGACCAACGCTGAGTGAAAAAGAAGACATTGGTATCCATATTCAAAATGGCCGACACCCTGTTGTTGAACAGGTCATGGACGAGCCATTTATTGCCAACCCAACTGAGCTACACCCTGACAGGAAGATGTTGATTATCACAGGGCCTAATATGGGTGGTAAATCCACCTATATGCGTCAAACGGCCCTGATCGTTCTTCTTGCACATATTGGTTCTTATGTTCCAGCAGAAGCCGCAACTATCGGCTCGGTAGATCGAATCTTTACCCGTATTGGTGCATCCGATGATCTGGCGTCAGGCCGTTCAACCTTTATGGTTGAGATGACCGAAACCGCGAATATCCTTCACAATGCCACTCCATATAGTTTAGTTCTGATGGACGAGATCGGCCGTGGCACCAGCACTTACGATGGCTTATCGCTGGCCTGGGCAAGTGCAGAATGGCTAGCCAATCAAATAGGTGCAATGACACTGTTCGCAACACACTACTTTGAGCTTACAGAATTACCTAATCAGCTAGTTCATCTTGCAAACGTTCACCTAGATGCCGTTGAGCATGGTGACAGCATTGCATTTATGCATGCAGTACAAGAAGGTGCTGCAAGCAAGTCTTACGGTCTTGCGGTAGCAGGTTTGGCGGGTGTGCCAAAGGCGGTGATTAAAAATGCTCGCGGTAAACTTAAACAACTAGAGCAGTTAGGTCAGGAAAGACCTGAAGGTAAACCTGATGTCGATATCGCTAACCAGTTAAGCTTAATCCCGGAACCAAGTGAGGTAGAAGAAGCTTTGGCTGGTATAGACCCAGATGATCTGACACCGAGACAAGCTCTTGAAGAGTTGTATCGTCTTAAAAAACTACTTTAGACACAAAAGCTTGGGGGACTTAACGTCCCCCAAGCTTTTACCGCTAACTAACGTGTTAGTAATTATGATTGCTCTACATCAAACAGAGATTCCATATTCAACCCCTGCTTCATCAGTATTTCTCTAAGTCGACGCAAACCTTCTACCTGAATCTGGCGAACTCGCTCACGAGTCAGATTAATTTCACGTCCAACTTCTTCTAACGTTGATGGCTCGTATCCAAGCAGACCAAAGCGTCTTGCCAATACTTCTTTCTGTTTAGGGTTTAGCTCATCCAGCCAATGGATTAATGAGCTCTTGATATCATCGTCCTGAGTTGAAACTTCAGGGTCAGAATGGTTTACATCAGGAATGATATCCAACAGTGCTTTTTCACCTTCACCACCAATTGGTGTATCAACTGAGCTTACACGTTCATTCAGACGCAGCATCTTGCTGACATCACTTACTGGTTTATCCAGTGTCTGTGCAATATCTTCAGCAGTTGGCTCATGATCAAGTTTCTGAGACAGCTCACGAGCAGTACGAAGGTAAATATTGAGTTCTTTAACGACATGAATTGGTAGTCGGATTGTACGTGTCTGGTTCATCAGAGCACGTTCGATTGTCTGTCGAATCCACCAGGTCGCATAGGTAGAGAAACGGAAACCTCTTTCAGGGTCAAACTTCTCTACAGCACGGATCAGACCTAGATTACCTTCTTCGATTAGATCGAGAAGAGCAAGACCACGATTGCTGTAGCGGCGTGAGATTTTAACGACGAGACGTAAATTACTTTCGATCATTCTTTTACGCGCAGCCTCATCACCTCGTAGTGCTCGGCGGGCATAAAGAACTTCTTCTTCTGCGGTTAATAACGGTGAAAAACCAATTTCACCAAGATAGAGTTGTGTGGCATCTAAGCTTTTAGAAGATGCATCAAATTCTTCTTTTGCTTCAGGTTGTTCTACAACAGTTTCATTTTCTAATGCGCCTTCCAATGCCGCATTATTAATGTCAAACTCTTCGACTTTAGTTACTGTATTGCTCATACTCATAGCGCCTCCCCTTGGCGAGCTAGCAAGACATCCATACTTCAATGTCGCTGATATACCCGATTAATATAAATCTATGGCAAGTACCTCTGCGGATTAACCGACTTGCCCTGATATCGAATTTCAAAGTGAAGCTTTACGCTGTTGGTACCAGAACTGCCCATTGTGGCAATTTTCTGGCCGGCTTTTACACTTTGACCTTCTGAGACTAGCAAACGATCGTTGTGAGCATATGCGCTTAGATAGTTATCATTATGTTTAACAATTATTAAATTACCATATCCGCGCAGTGCATTTCCGGAGTAGACTACCGTCCCTCCTGCAGTAGAAATAACTGACTGACCTCGCTGCCCTGCTATGTCAATGCCTTTATTTCCCTGGTCTCCAGCTGAGAACTTATTAACAACCCTCCCTTTAGTTGGCCATAACCATTTCGATACTTTCACATTCTGAGGTTTCGACTTAGTTACAGGCTTTTTAACATTTTGTTTACCACCAACATACTCTTTTGATCTCTTCTGATCAACATTATTTTTGGTGGTATTTTTCGCTGAAGATGAATTTTTTGAAGTAGGTTTATTGACTTTTGACGCAGTTGAACTAGAAGAACTTGTTGCTTTTGCACTACTTACGCTAGCAACAGGAGCAGCCGCTACTGATGCTACAGCAACTGTGCTACCTGCTTTTGCCGAGTCTCCTGCTCCGGTTCCACCATATGCAGGAGCCTGGTAAGCAGGGAGCCACAGACGAAGTTTTTGACCCGGATGTATAATGTAGGGTTTTGAAAGGTTATTGTAACGAATAAGATCTTTTACATTCTTATCTGTGATGTATGCGATAAAATAGAGCGTATCGCCCTTTTCTACTTCATAATAACTGCCACGATAACTGCCTCGCTCAATTGAACGATAATCTTTTTTTACGCTGGATACTGGCGCAGGGGAAGTCGCTGAGCATCCTGCCAAAAGAATACTGAGAAAACTACAAGCTATGGCTGTTTTCTTCAAAGCAATCATTAAGTTACGCTAACTCACCTGCAACTAAAGGAACAAAGCGAACCTGTTCAATCACACTAGACAGGTACTCTTCACCACTTTTAACAATTTTAAGCAACTGTTGTTCGCTTCCGCCAACCGGAACGATAAGACGCCCGCCATCAGAAAGTTGATCTAATAGCGCGGCAGGGACTTCTGAAGCCGCGGCGGTAACAAGAATAGCATCAAACGGCGCTTTTCCTGGCCAACCTTGCCAGCCATCAGCATGCTTAGTAGATACATTGTAGATATCGAGCTGCTTTAAGCGTCTTTTGGCTTCCCACTGAAGCGCCTTGATGCGCTCTACGGAATAAACCTTGTCCACCAATTGAGCAAGAACTGCGGTTTGATAACCCGACCCCGTCCCAATTTCCAGAATCTTGCTATCAGACTTTAGCTCCAGTAGCTCAGTCATCTTCGCCACAATATAAGGTTGAGAAATCGTCTGACCATGTGCAATCGGCAGCGCATTATTGTCATACGCCTGATGCATCATAGCTTCAGATACAAATCTTTCCCTCGGCACTCTGCGAATAGCATCTAAAACTCTCGCATCTTGTATACCGCTGGAAGATAAAAATTCAATCAGGTTGTTCACCTGAACGTTATTCATGAATATTAACCTTTTAACCAATTACTCATACTACCCAAAGATTCATGGGCGGTAAGATCAACCTGCATTGGTGTGATGGATACCATATTTTGCTCAACAGCATAAAAATCGGTACCTTCACCAGCATCCTGCTCTTTACCCGGAGGGCCTAACCAGTAGACTTCGTGACCTCTTGGATCCTTCTGTTTAACCATGTTCTCTGCATGGTGACGTGCGCCTAATCTAGTGATTTGAGTTCCTTTGAGTTCCTCGTAAGGAACATCAGGAATATTTACATTTATAAGACGATTCGTAGGAATCGGATGTTTAATATGTTGCTCGACAATATTTCGAACAACCTGTTTTGCTGTATCGAAGTGCTTGTTTCCAACAAGCGAAAAAGCAACCGACTGTACCCCCAGAAAATGCCCTTCCATCGCAGCAGCAACCGTGCCCGAATAAAGAACGTCATCACCCAGGTTAGCACCATGATTAATGCCAGAAAGCACCAAGTCAGGGTAGTCATCTTTTAGCAGCTCATTCAAAGCCAAATGAACACAATCGGTAGGCGTTCCCTGAACCGAGTATATATTGTTTGATAGTTGCTTTACTCGTAATGGATTTTCCAGAGTCAGTGAATTGGAAGCGCCTGAACGGTTTCTGTCCGGAGCTACGATAATAATTTCCGCAATATCTGATAATGACTCAGCAAGCGCCTTAAGCCCTTCTGCATGTACTCCATCATCATTACTAAGCAAGATTTTCATTCATTCACTTCCATTTTCGATTTTCTAATTACAACTTCACTTCACGAATAGTGCCTTTCCGGCTCTGTTGTTTGTGCTATTTCACGAACAATGGACGTAGCAAAGCTACCTGAAGAGAGCGAAAACTGTAGTTTAATATTATGTTCGTCAATTACATAACTGAGATTATCAGGCTTAAGCAGTACCTCACGTCTATCATGACGCATTCGATTACCGCGAATGAGCGCCATCAAGTCTGGTTCTGCATCAACGACTCGTTGTTCTATAACTTGAGCATCAGCCTTTGAAGGAAGGTCATTATCTCCCGCTAATGCCGCGGTTAATGCCACCTCGCCAGATTGCAATCTGCTATTGAAAGCATCTAGCTCAGAAGATTCGAGCACCTTTTCATTTCCGTTTTCGGCAATCACGTCACCTTCAAGCAGGCGATTAAAGACATCCTGTTGAACTCTGTCAGAAACAATATGGTTGAAGATCCAAGAGCGAGCAGTTGACAGGAACATACTGCGTTTATTCTGATTACGAGTTCTTACGTTTTCTCTGCCCCAGCGTCTTGCTTCATTGAGGTTATTGCCTTCATGGCCAAATCGCTGAGCGCCAAAGTAGTTTGGAACACCGACTTCTATTATCTGCTTAATACGCTCTTCTGCCAAAGTAACGTCTGAAACCTCGGACAGTACCAATTCAAATTCATTACCCGTTAAATCACCAGGTCTGAGTTTTTTACTGTGTCGACTGGTTTCAAGAATCTGTACATTCGGATACTGTTTCTCAAAAGCAGAGAAATCTGGAGCATCACCTTTTGGAAGGTGAATACTTAGCCATTGCTCAGTCACTGCATGACGATCTTTAAGCCCCGCCCAGCTCACATCCTTAGACTTTACTCTGCAGACTTTAGCCAGCTCATTAGCGACAAAAGTAGTGTTTTCTCCACTCTTACGAATTCTTACCATCAGGTGCTCACCACTGCCGGTGAACTCAAACCCAAGAATTTCTTTAACAATAAAATGCTCAGGTGCAGCTTTAATCTTTGCTTGGATATCCGGCTTTCCATTCAAATAGGCCAGATCAGACAAAATATCAGTCATCAGTTATTTCTTCATTAGTAGAACAACAGCTTCACAGGCAATGCCTTCTTTACGGCCTGTAAACCCAAGTTTTTCGGTAGTCGTTGCCTTAACATTTACGTTGCCAATGCCAGTATCCAGATCTGCGGCAATCGCTTCGCGCATACTCTGGATGTATGGCAACATCTTTGGGGCCTGAGCAATAATGGTCACATCAAGGTTACCAATCTGGTACCCTCTCTCCTGCACCAGTTTATACACTTCACGCATCAGCATTCGGCTGTCTGCACCCTTCCACTCTTCATCCGTATCAGGAAAATGTCTGCCGATATCCCCTTCAGCTATCGCGCCAAGCAATGCATCCGTTAAAGCGTGAAGAGCAACATCACCATCAGAGTGAGCAATCAACCCCAGCTCATAAGGAACCGCTACGCCACCAATGATTACCGGGCCTTCTCCACCAAATTTATGTACGTCGAACCCATGACCAATTCTTATCATGCTTGTATCTCTCTGCTCAGGTAGAACTCAGCCAGAGCAAGATCTTCCGGCTGGGTTACTTTTAAATTGTCAGTTCGCCCTGCAACCAGCTTTGGTGATAAACCAAGCCACTCCATTGCAGAGGCTTCATCGGTAATTACGACATTGGCTTCCAGAGCCTCTTCCAGTGCTTCTTTGAGCTCTTTAATTTTAAACATTTGTGGTGTCAATGCATGCCACAGGTTTGCTCTTTCGACAGTAGATTCAATATTCTGTTCATTATTACTGCGCTTCATTGTGTCGCGCACTGGTGCAGCAAGAATGCCACCAACGGAATGCTCTGAAACCTGCTCTATCAGGTTATTGATATCTTCCGGTGCAACACAAGGACGCGCGGCATCATGCACCAATACCCAATTGTCGTTATTCGTATTTTTTTCCAGATAGGTCAAAGCAGAGAGAACCGAATCCGCCCTTTCCTTTCCGCCATTAACTCTGATTACTCTAGAATCATTGGCGATTGGAAGCTCTGAAAAGTACGGATCGCTTTCACTAATCGCAACAACAACAGTATCGATATAGGAATGTGCCAAGAGCTTTTCGATTGTATGCTCAAGAATAGTTTTACCGTGCAGTTGAAGATACTGCTTAGGGACATCAGCCTTCATTCGGCTGCCAACACCAGCAGCAGGCACAACAGCGTAGTATTTATTTTTACTCACTAGAACTCTCTACTTATTTTTACTCGATGTGTCACCAACTATTCTGTAAAAGGTCTCACCCTCTTTTACCATTCCAAGTTGATGTCGCGCTCTCTCTTCAATAGCGTCCAGTCCCTGACGTAAATCATCTATCTCAGCGAACATTTCGTCATTTCTCTCTTGTAGACCAGCATTCACTGTCTTCTGAACTTCTATTTCACTTGATACGTTCAGATAATCTGAGACACCATTTTTACCCCAGACAAGAGAATAAACCAGGAAGGAAAGGAGCAGAAAAAGCCCCATACTGAATAAGCGCACAGTAAAGATCTCTTTATTTAATCTGGTCGACATTTATAGCACACAGAGCTATCTACTGTCAGCTAGCAGACTGTCAGATACAAAAAAGGTGATCAGAAAGACCACCTTTTAGCTTTGTTCAAGTACGTCATCCCTGCAAAGGCAGGGATCTAGTCAACACAAGTTCACAAAACTCCTGCCTGCGCTGGCGAAATGACGAGTTTAATAATTAACCCTGTGGGCGCATTGCCGGGAACAGGATTACGTCACGGATAGTGTGAGTGTTGGTAAACAGCATTGCAAGACGGTCGATACCGATGCCCTGACCAGCCGTTGGTGGCAAGCCGTGCTCTAGTGCAGTGATGTAGTCCGCATCGTAGTACATTGCTTCATCATCACCCGCGTCTTTCGCTGCAACCTGTGCTTTAAAGCGCGCATCCTGATCTTCTGCATCGTTAAGCTCAGAGAAACCGTTAGCCACTTCTCGACCACCGATAAAGAACTCAAAACGGTCAGTGAAGAACGGGTTATCATCGTTACGACGAGCCAGTGGAGAGATATCCGCCGGGTAGCCGGTAATGAATGTTGGCTGGATTAGCTGAGGTTCAGCAGTTTCGCCAAAGATCTCTTCAAGTAGCTGACCACAAGTCCAGAAGCTTTCAACCTCTACGTGTACAGACTTAGCAATAGCAACCATCTTCTCACGATCCTGAAGGTCTTCTTCACTCAGCGCCTGAATGTCTGCGTGATCCGGGTTGTAGTGTTTAATAGCTTCGAACATGCTCATACGAGCGTAAGTGCCACCAAATTCAACCGTCTCTTCACCATAAGGCATAGATGTTGAACCAAGAACTTCCTGAGCAACAGTGCTTAGCATCTCTTCCGTCAGATCCATAAGATCGCGGTAATCAGCGTACGCCATATAGAATTCCATCATTGTAAATTCTGGGTTGTGACGTGGAGAAAGGCCTTCGTTACGGAAGTTACGGTTGATTTCGAATACACGATCAAAACCACCTACAGTCAGACGCTTAAGGTATAGCTCTGGTGCAACACGTAGGTACATGTCGATATCCAGCGCGTTGTGGTGAGTGATAAACGGACGAGCTGTTGCACCACCAGGAATCACGTGCATCATTGGGGTTTCAACTTCAAGGAACTGCTTAGAGCTCATAAAGTTACGGATTGCAGAAACCAGCTTAGAACGGATGATAAACGCAGTGCGAGAGTCTTCGTTCACAATCAGGTCAACGTAACGCTGACGGTAACGCATCTCTTGGTCAGTAAGACCGTGGAACTTCTCTGGAAGTGGGCGAAGTGCTTTCGTCAGCAGTTCATACTCTTCCATGTTTACGTAGAGATCGCCTTTACCTGACTTATGAAGCGCACCTTTCACACCGATGATGTCACCGATATCAAGGCCTTGATACTTCTCTTTCAGCTCTTTTTGAACTGGTTTAGCTGCGTATGCCTGAATACGGCCAGAAGTTTCCTGAACAACAAGGAATGGGCCACGCTTAGCCATTACACGACCAGCGATAGCGACTGTTTTATTCAGCTCTTCCAGTTCTTCTTTAGATTTTTCACCGAATTGCGCCTGAAGATCGCCCGCTAAGCTGTCGCGACGAAAATCATTAGGGTGACCATTTGCTTTGCAGCTCTTACGGATATGATCCAGTTTAGCGCGACGCTCAGCAATCAGCTTGTTCTCTTCCTGTTCGTTTAGTTCTGGCTGTTGAACCTGTTCAGTCATTGTTTTATACCCTTAAAATGCGCTTATAAGCCTGATTTCAGGCTTGCTTCGATAAATTTGTCTAAGTCACCGTCAAGAACCGCTTGAGTGTTACGGTTTTCAATGCCAGTGCGTAAATCTTTGATGCGAGAATCATCCAGTACATATGAGCGGATCTGGCTGCCCCAGCCGATATCCGATTTAGCGTCTTCGTTCGCCTGCTTTTCAGCATTTTGTTTCTGTAGTTCAAGCTCAAACAGTTTTGCTTTCAGCTGTTTCATCGCCTGATCTTTGTTCTTATGCTGAGAACGATCGTTCTGACACTGTACAACTGTGTTGGTCGGCAAGTGAGTAATACGAACCGCTGACTCGGTGGTGTTTACGTGCTGACCACCAGCACCCGATGCACGGTATACGTCAATACGTAAATCCGCCGGGTTGATATCAATCGCAATGTTGTCATCAATCTCTGGATAGATAAATGCAGAAGCAAATGAAGTATGGCGACGACCGCCTGAATCAAACGGAGATTTACGAACCAGACGGTGTACACCAGTCTCGGTACGTAACCAGCCGTAAGCATACTCACCCGCAATACGAACAGTTGCTGATTTCAGACCAGCCACATCACCTTCGGATACTTCGATAACTTCCGCTTTGAAGCCTTTAGCTTCCGCCCAGCGAAGGTACATACGCAGCATCATTGAAGTCCAGTCCTGAGCTTCTGTACCACCTGAACCAGATTGCAGGTCGATATAACAGTCAGAAGAGTCATGATCGCCAGAGAACATACGACGGAATTCAAGCTTTTCTAGCTTAGCTTCAAGCTCTGCAAGCTCTGGATCGATTTCATCGAAGGTTTCTTGATCTTCAGCTTCAATCGCAAGTTCAAGCAGACCGTCTACATCGTCTACACCCTGATCAAGCTGATCGATGGTTTCTACAACCGCTTCAAGTGAAGAACGCTCTTTACCCAGCGCCTGTGCACGCTCAGGTTCGTTCCATACATCCGGTTGTTCTAGTTCTGCATTTACTTCTTCAAGACGCTCTTTTTTGGCGTCATAGTCAAAGATACCCCCTAAGGACATTCGTACGTTCAGTCACGTCCTGCAGGCGGTTTTTTATAGGATTGATTTCAAACATTTCGAGTCTGTATTTTTGAATAGAATTTAACCGAGGAATTCTACTGAAAAATGTGACGAAGATACAGAAATTTTTCTACTCAAAAGTGGACCTTTTCCATCCATAAATACACGTCTAAAAAATATGTCAGCGTTATGTCAAACCCCTAAAAATGAACATGTACCTGACATTCACTTTATACAGTACGGAGATCTCGAATAACTAACGGTTTAGTAAATAAGGATTAGAGAGATGATGAAAACATCATTCAAGCTAGCGACATTAGCAGTGACGCTGATTTCTGGTACAGCAATGGCAGCAAACGAGCTATATATTCCAAACTATGCTTATCATTCTCAAGACGTACGCAACGTGTCAACTAAGGTTCATGTGACATATGAGGACAGTGGTGACACACTCAATTTTGGAGGCCAATACGGCATCAATGGTGTAGCTGCAGTTGGGTTAGACTACCGTAACTGGGATGGTGGAAATGATAGTGACACTTTCAACATTAATGGTCAGTACAACATCAATCAAAATGTGGTAATACACGGCTCTTACGATTTTGACGCTGCAAATCAGCTTACGGTAGGTGGTAAGTATGTTATGCCGGTTTCTTTTGGTATCGTGGATCTGGGTGCGAACTACCTGAACAGTAACTCTGACGACACACTTGAGTTTGAAGCAGGCTTGTTAGTTCCTATTGAACTGTTCTATTACCGTGGTGATGTTTCTTACCAAACCGATGCGGGTGAGGAGTTCCGGTTTGGTAACAAGTTTGGCTGGAGCAATGGTCAGGTCGATGCAAACCTGAGCCTGAACTATGTAGATGCAAAGCATTGGGATGATACGTTCTTTGGCTTTGAGGTTGATTACTACTTCTAAGGTTTGCGAATTTAAAGGCTTACCGGGAATACCTGATTCCATGAACCGCCTTCATTCTGACTTTGCACGACATGCCGATTCCATGTATCGGCATGTTCATTACATCAGGCACACCCGGTAAACCTCTATTCAACTTAAGGGAAGTAAGACTACTTTGCCTCTATATGTTCAACCATCAGTTGTAGTGACTGATTACCTCTGAACTCGTTGATATCCAGACGATAGGCAAGCGTTACAGTTTTGACTGATGCGTCAGGCCAGCGACGTAAATCAACGTTAAAAGCGATAGCATCCAGTGTCAGGTTGGTCGGAAAGCCTTTAAATAACGGCTCTACCATGAGTTTCAGGTGTTTTTCTCCCACAAGCTTCTGGTGCAAGACTTTGAATTCTCCATCGAACACAGGTTCTGGGAAATTTTGCCCCCATGGGCCACCAGCGCGAAGTTGTTCGGCAATAGCCATTGAAAACTCTTCAGGTTGTAGCTCACCGTCAGAAACAACCACACCTTTCAGCGCGGTTTCATCCAATTCTTTACGCACCGCCTCATCAAAAGCAGATGCAAACTGATTAAAGCTTTCTTCTTTAATAGTAAGTCCTGCCGCCATTGCGTGACCACCAAACTTGAGAATCATTCCCGGATGTTGTTTATCAATTAAATCCAGAGTGTCGCGCATATGCAGACCGGGAATAGAGCGACACGAACCTTTGATATAGCCATCACCACCATCAGCAAATGCTATCACCGGGCGATGAAACTTCTCTTTGATTCTGGACGCTAAAATCCCAATGACTCCCTGGTGCCAGTCACGCTGAAATAGCGCAAGGCCATAAGGTAACTCGTTGCCTTCTCCAAACTGAAGACGTTCACAGAAAGCCATGGCCTCCTGCTTCATCCCTTCTTCAATTTCTTTGCGAGTCTGGTTTAGTCCATCCAGCTCATTCGCCATCCTTCGTGCTGCATAGATGTTGTTACTCATCAAGAGTTCAACACCAAAAGACATGTCATCTAAACGACCTGCTGCGTTGATTCTTGGGCCTAAAGCGAAACCAAAATCAGCTGCGACGAGCCTTCTTGCATCGCGTTTAGCCACTTCGATCAATGCCTGAATGCCCGGTCGGCCCTTGCCTGCTCTTATCCGCTGTAATCCCTGATGAACCAATATTCGATTGTTTTCATCCAGAGGCACCACATCAGCAACGGTTCCCAAAGCGACCAAATCCAGCAACTCAGCCAGATTAGGCTCCTGAACACCATTGTTCTGAAACCAGTTTAACTCACGCATATGCGCTCTTAACGCCATCATTAAGTAGAAGGCGACCCCAACACCAGCCAATGACTTAGAAGGAAAATGACATGATTCGAGATTTGGATTCACCATGGCATCAGCATCAGGCAGCTCAGAGCCGGGAAGGTGATGATCGGTAACGATCACATCAATCCCCTTTGATTTGGCGTAACGGACACCTTCAATAGAAGAAACGCCATTGTCCACCGTCATGATGACATCAGCCTGATACTCAATAGCCTGCTCAACAACTTCAGGGCTTAAACCGTACCCATCTTCAAAACGATTTGGCACCAGATAATCGACACTTTTGCAGCCTAAACTACGCAGAGCAACGACAGACAAAGCGGAGCTCGTTGCGCCATCAGCGTCAAAATCTCCAACAACAATAATTCGCTTATCGTTTTCAATAAATTGAAGCAACAGTTCAACGGCTCTTTGTATTCCGTTTAACTTCTGAAAGGAAATCAGGCCTCTGGCAGATTTGTCTAGTTGTTCTGCAGAAGTGATTCCTCGGCTAATATAGATACGTTTTAAAAGTTGAGGGATGGTATCGGGAAGAAGAGACAAATCTACTTCAGGGCGGCGGGTAATTTCAATCATATTATCGGTGGTTCTGAGTTTGAGTAGACAGGGCTTCGTACTCTGAAGCCCTGTGATCTTTAGCTTGATTACATTTGCTCTAAACGCTGATACAAACCAGCAGGTGGCATATAACCAGCAACCAGTTTTCCATCAGGAAGGAAAATAGCAGGTGTCCCCGTAATTCCCAAGTCTCGGCCAAGATAGAATTGGTCAGAAATCTTCTGCTGACACTGTTCCAGATTACTCACCTCACCAGTGAACTTACGCTCGATCTTTACTTCATGCATCGACTTAGCAGGATCATCTGAACACCAGATTTGCGCCATTTGATCAGCAACGCTGCCTTCAGGGCCTTGTCTTGGGTAAGCCAGGTACCTCACCGTGATACCTAAATCGTTATAGCCTTGTATCTGGCTATGAAGCCTCACGCAATATGTGCAGGTGGTGTCGGTGAAAACAGTAATTGCATACTTCTCATCATCTGCCTTATAAACAATCATGTCATCGGCAAATTTCTCTATCATCTCAGCATTCATTGGCGCTTGCTTCTCTGCCAGTACATCAACCGGACGACCATTTTCATCAAACGAGAAGAAGGTACCTGAAATAAAGTGCTCACCTTTTGGATCTGAGTAAACCACACCACCGGTAGTCGTCACTTCAACGACACCCGCCATCGCAGTTTTTTCAATACTATTCACTTCAACACCCACAGCTTCGAAATGCTTTTTGATGGAAGCTTCATCAACAGAGGGGGTATTGATTCCTTCTGCCACTTCCACCGGGGCTGCTTCTTTTTCCTGAGTAACTTTAGGTTCCTCTGCTTCAGTACAGGCAGCAACCAAAAATGGAGAAACTACGAATAAAACTCGGCGTAAAACGCTCATGAAATTCACCTTATAATTATCTATTTAAGCTCGGGGGTGATGCTCTTTATGGATCTGCTTCAGCCTCTCTTTAGCTACGTGAGTATAAATTTGGGTTGTCGATAAGTCACTATGTCCCAATAACATCTGAACTACTCTGAGATCTGCACCATGATTCAAAAGATGTGTTGCGAAAGCATGTCTCAGAACATGCGGAGAGAGTGAATCGGTATCAATTCCCGCAATAACCGCATAATGCTTAATTCTGTGCCAGAAAGTTTGCCTCGTCATTTGCTTTGCCCGACTACTCGGAAAAACAACGTCAGAGGTTTTTTCCCCCATCAATTCAGACCGACCTTCCGTAAGAAAAGTTTCAATCCAGTCTATGGCATTCTCTCCCATAGGCACTAAGCGTTCTTTGTTACCCTTACCTATGATCCTGACAACCCCTTGCCTCAGACTCAGGTTTTCCATTGTCAGGCTCACCAACTCGGTTACTCGCAATCCAGTAGCATAGAGTAGCTCAAGCATTGCCTTATCACGCAGCTCGATAGGATTGTTTGGGTCAGGTGCATCCATCAAAGCTTCTACCTGATTTTCCGTTAGATCTTTTGGCAACCTTTTGGGTAACTTTGGTGAAATAAGGCGCGCACTAGGGTCATCTTCCCGAACCTGCTCATGGTTCATATACTGGAACAGCCGTCTGATTGCGGAAAGCATTCTTGCTCTGGATGTTTGCTTGTAACCTTTATCCAGCAACCATGCCTGATAGTCTTGCAAGTTCTCAGCACTAACAGTATCAAGAGCTAACGACTCCTTTTCCATCCACTGTAGCAAGCGATTTAAATCATTTCGGTATGAGGATAAGGTGTTTTCTGAAAGACCATTTTCAAGAAGCATAGTATCCAGAAATTGCTCCACCAAAGTCTGACTATTAATCATTCAATCTCTTGTTGGTATAAGTTACTCAGCCAATGAGTATTGCAAACTGATGAGTTAGAGTATGTCAGAGAAGTCTAAAATACTAGTTATTCTAACTTGTTAACGCTTAAATTATCGGTAGAATCCTGATCATCATCCTTTGAAATAACAAGCCTAACTTCTATGAAAATCGGACTTTTCTACGGTTCATCTACCTGTTACACCGAAATGGCAGCGGAAAAAATACGAGCCATTATTGGTGAAAAACTCGTTGATATTTATAACGTAAAAGACATACCGCTATCAAAGGTAGCAGACTATGACTTCTTGATTTTTGGTATTTCAACCTGGGATTTTGGTGAGATTCAGGAAGATTGGAACGAGATCTGGCCTGACGTTGGGAAAGTCTCTCTAGAAAACAAGTATGTCGCTCTATTCGGTCTCGGAGATCAAGAAGGCTACGGAGAGTGGTACCTTGATGCCATGGGTATGCTCCACGATGAGTTACAAGCGACAGGGGCACAATTCTTAGGTTACTGGCCAAATGAAGGTTACGAGTTCGAGGCCTCAAAAGCACTCACGGAAGATGGCTCTAAATTTGTGGGGTTAGCTCTCGATGAAGACTCTCAATATGAGCTTAGCGATGAAAGAATTGCTGCCTGGTGTGAGCAAATTCTGACTGAATACAGTGAGTTGTTGTAACACTCAAAATAGAAAGCCCGATGATGTATCGGGCTTTACTTTTATTTATCCAGATTAAGCCGTTTCTTGCGCCAACTGTTGTTGCCTACTAGGAATGATAAACATCGCCAGCAGAGCCACTGTAGTTGGTAGTACCCAGCCCATACCAAAGCTAAATAGTGGTAGAACTTCAAACACAGAGACATTGATACCAATAATCTTAGCTGCATCGATCAATGCAAAAAGCAAAGAGACGGAAAGAACGAATCGGTAAGCAAGCTGTGGGTTTGGCAGACGCTTTCTAAAGAAAGTAAGTGCGACCAGAGCAATTGCAACCGGGTAAAGTGCAAACAGCACAGGAACAGATAGTGCAATAAGCTGTGAAAGACCTACATTAGCTACCGTTGCACAAGCAATACCGTTAATGATAACCCAAGCTTTATAAGGTACAGGTGTCAAAGAGCAAAAGTAGTCTGAACACGCAGAAATCAAACCAATCGCCGTTGTTAAACAAGCCAACAGAACAATAACGGACAATACCACCTGACCTGACGGTCCAAACAGAGCCTGAACATACTGGCTGAGAACAACACCACCATTATCTGCATTTACTGCAACCTCAGTACTGGTCGCTCCAAGATAAAACAGTGAAATATAGACAAACGCTAATCCTGATGCCGCAATTACCGCTGCCATGGTCAGGTATTTCGTCGTCGCTTTCTTCTCTGTAATGCCTTTTTTACGCAATACATCTACGATTAGCATACCGAACATTAAAGCACCAAAGGTATCCATTGTGTTGTAACCTTCAAGGAACCCTGTTGTTAGAGGCTGAGAGACATAATCTCCCTGAGCAGCCATGATAGCGCCCTGTGGATTCACAAAGACTGAAAATGCCAGCACAAGTAAACCGACAAACAAAGCTGGCGTCAGTACTTTACCGATAATGTCGATAAGTTTTCCTTGTGACCAGGCAAAGTACATTGCCACCGCAAAGAAGAATATTGAGAATATCGCAAGATCAAACTGGCCAGCGTCGGTCAAGAAAGGCTTCACTGCCATTTCGTACGCAACTAATCCTGTTCTGGGTGCAGCAAAAGCAGGGCCAATAATGATAAATATTAAAACTGCAATTAACGTGGCCGCTTGTTTTGGAAGATCTTTCGTCAGCAGATCCCAGGTTCCACCCGCAACAGCTATCGCTATAATGGTAATTAAAGGTAAGCCTACCGCAGTAACCAGAAAACCGCTCATAGCCGGGAGGACATTTTCACCTGCTAACTGACCAGCCAGAGGAGGAAAAATGATATTGCCAGCCCCTAGAAAAAAGGCAAAAAGCATGAAGCCCACGGCAATTACATCTGAGAATTTAAGGCTCTGTTTCATTAGACACCCTTATATAAAATTGTATAGATAGAAATTTAATTAGAATATAAATCCAATTCAAGGCGACAGATCATGAATAAGTTCGAGTTATTTATCAATAGAATCTAAAAATTCAACATATAAATCCAATTAAGATATATGTAATCAGTATGTTTGACTGGGCTGGATGATTTATGCAGCAGATATACAAATAAAAACCAACAATACAAAGAACATGAAATTAAGATGATATGACTAATATTTATTTTAATTTTAGAAATATGAGCCATAAGAGAATAATTTAACAAAAGATCATGAAAAAAATTAACAAGACCACAAAAGACTTTATGTTTAAAGAGTTCTCAATATACGGTGGATTATCTGGAATGCCTGTAAGCACTGACGGAGTCCTGCTGGGTGCGTGGTTTAACTGCTATAAAGAAACACCTCAGGTACTGGATATTGGCACCGGAACTGGCTTGCTCTCTCTCATGTGTGCTCAACGCTTTACTCGCTCTAAGATTACAGCTGTGGAAATTGACCACGAGGCAGCAAAAGCCGCGACCATTAACTTTGGAACCAGTAACTGGAATGAAAGAATAACGCTGCTTCAGCAAGATATTCTGGACTATGTTCCAGATGAAAGGTTTGACACCATAGTTTGTAATCCCCCTTATTTTGTATCTGGAGAGCAATCTCACATTCAACAACGCGCTACAGCCAGACATACAGGATGTTTAGAGCATCAAGCCTTGCTCATAAAATGCCTTGAGATTCTAGAAGTCGATGGAAATGCATGCTTTATACTTCCTCTGACTGAGGGAGAGCAGTTTATTGAAATTGCTAGGAATCTGGGATGGCACTTAACTGCATTATGCAGAGTTAAACCTACCAATAGAAAAGCTACAAACAGGTTATTGATTGAGCTTTCTCCAATGCCTAAGCCCTTGTCTGCAACAGAGATAACTATCAGAGACTCAGAAGGGTATACAAAACCATTTACAGAGCTTACAAAGAGCTTCTATTTAAAGATGTAGTATTGCGAAAGATCCTTTATAATGCGCGGTCTGTCTGAGGCCATGACACATTCATCACCTCACCTTTTTTACTCAATGCTTGCGGAGATCTTATTGTGATCAGAAATTTTGCAGAACTGGAACTGGATATTGAACTACTGGATGCCATCAAAGATATTGGCTTTGATCGTCCAACTCAAGTCCAGGCGGAAGCAATTCCACAAGCACTGGATGGCAGGGATATTCTGGCATCAGCACCAACAGGTACTGGCAAAACAGCGGCTTTTGTTCTTCCTGCACTGCAATACCTTCTAGATTTTCCACGTAGAAAAGCTGGCCCGGCACGCGTATTGATTCTGACGCCTACCCGTGAACTAGCAATACAGGTTTCAGAACAAGCTCAAGCACTGGCGAAGAACACGAACCTTAAAGTATTTACCATCACAGGTGGTGTTCAGTATCAGGAGCATGCGGATATCCTCTCTACCACTCAGGATATCGTAGTAGCAACACCTGGCCGTTTAATGGAGTACATTGAAGCTGAACGCTTTGATTGCCGCGCTATTGAGTGGTTAATTCTTGATGAAGCAGACCGCATGCTGGATATGGGTTTCGGCCCTGTTGTCGATCGCTTGTCTGCTGAGTGCCGCTGGCGTAAGCAAACACTTCTTTTCTCCGCAACGCTCGAAGGACGTGGCGTTGAAGGCTTCACTGCTGATCTTTTAAAAGAGCCAGCTGAAATTGATGCTCAACCATCCCGTCGTGAGCGCAAAAAGATCACTCAGTGGTATCACCGTGCAGACAGCATGGAACATAAACTAGAGCTTCTAAAGCATATTGTTACTGAACAAGCTGAACGCTCAATTATCTTCCTGAAAACACGTGAGCGTCTTGCTGACTTACGTTCTCAACTGGAAAGTGCACAGATCCCATGTAGCTGGATTCAGGGAGAAATGCCTCAGGACAGACGCAACAACGCTATTCGTCGCTTCCGAGATGGTGATGTTAATGTTCTTCTGGCTACTGACGTTGCCGCGCGTGGTATCGATTTACCAGACGTTTCTCATGTTATTAACTTCGACCTGCCTCGCACTGCCGATGTTTACCTGCATCGTATCGGCCGTACAGCCCGTGCCGGTAAAAAAGGCAGCGCACTTTCTATTGTAGAAGCTCACGATCAGCCAATGATGGACAGAATTGCTCGCTACACGAAAGAAGATATCAAAGAACGCTTTGTTGAAGGGATGCGTCCTAAACACAAAAAGCCTGTGTTCAAGAAAAAGAAAAAAACGAAAGCTGCGGACAAGAAAAAAGCCACTGCTGCGAAAGCGAAAAAGAAAGTAGCGAAGAAGAAAAAGTAAGGAAACGACTATGTCTAAAGTTACCATCGTAAAATGCCCGACCTGTCAAAGCGACGTTGAGTGGACTGAAGAAAGCAAGTTTCGCCCTTTCTGCAGCAAAAAATGTCAGATGATAGATTTCGGTGAGTGGGCAGATGAAGAGAATTCCATTCCGGGTGCCCCGGATATGTCTGACTCAGACGGTTGGTCTGAGGATACTTATTAAGGTTCTTGGTTCTTCTAGTTCCCACGGTCCCCGTGGGAATTCATAACACTGGTAGGCATTACCACGCAGAGCGTGGGAACGAGTGTATAGAATAAACTTTGAGAATTAAGCGCAGAGATTTTTTGCAAGAGCAATGAGGAAGCGCGGAGTTTACGATAGTAAATGAGCACTGACGAAGCGGCTATTGCGAAAAATAGCCAGCTTAAATCCAAAGTAAAAAAAGGGGCTCCAACTGGAACCCCTTCTTCTTTATGAGAAATGCTGGTTTAGCATTACTTCTTAGCAAGCTTCTCTTTGATACGAGCTGACTTACCAGAACGCTCACGTAGGTAGTACAACTTGGCACGACGTACTGCACCACGGCGTTTAACTTCAATGCTATCAACCATTGGAGAGTGAGTTTGGAACGTACGTTCAACACCTTCACCGTTCGAGATCTTACGAACAGTGAATGCAGAATGTAGACCACGGTTACGTACAGCGATTACAACGCCTTCAAAAGCCTGTAGACGCTCACGGTCACCTTCTTTAACCTTAACCTGAACAACAACAGTGTCACCTGGTGCGAACTTTGGAAGGTCAGATTTCATTTGCTCTTGCTCAAGAGCTTTGATGATGTTACTCATTTTTAAATTTCCTAGAATAAACTGATACTAAATTAAATAGGTTACTTAGCTTTATGTTCTCTAATGAACTCAGCCAGTAATTGTTCCTGTTCGTCAGTCAGAGCTAGGTTTTCCAGGAGCTCTGGTCTTCTAAGCCAAGTACGGCCTAACGACTGCTTTAGTCGCCAGCGACGAATGTCCTTGTGGTTTCCGGATTTCAGTACTCCTGGTACTTCTTCTCCATCCAGCACTTCAGGACGAGTATAGTGCGGACAATCCAGCAAGCCATTGGCAAAAGAGTCTTCCTCTGCTGACGCAAAATCTCCAAGTACGCCCGGTATAAACCTTGATACTGAGTCTATTAACGTCATGGCTGGCAGTTCGCCACCCGTCATCACAAAATCTCCGATTGACCATTCTTCGTCAACCTCAGATTGTATGATGCGTTCATCTATCCCTTCGTAACGACCACAAATCAGAAGCATGTTCTCATTTGTTGCCAGTTCCTCTACCCCTTTCTGGTCGAGCTTACGACCTTGTGGGGAAAGATAGATTACCTTCGTCTTTCCCGGTGAAGCTTTCTTGGCAGTATGAATAGCATCGCGCAAAGGCTGTACCATCATTAACATACCAGGACCGCCACCGTAAGGTCTGTCATCGACTGTTCGATGTTTGTCGTGAGTGAAATCCCGAGGATTCCATGTCTCAACTGACAAAAGACCTTTTTTAACCGCTTGACCTGTAACTCCAAATTCAGTGATTGAACGGAACATTTCAGGAAATAGGCTTATTACGCCAACCCACATCGTTCTATCGCTCCACTGCGGAGTTAAAATCCAGGATCCCAGTCAACTTCGATCCGTTGAGCTTCGCGATCAATATTCTTGATCACCTGCTCTTCAAGGAACGGAATTAAACGTTCCTTTTGACCAAAAGCATCTTTAAGATTCGCTTTCACAACCAAAACATCGTTTGAACCGGTTTCAAGCATATCTGTAACTTTACCAAGGTCGTAACCTTTGGTTGTTACCACTTGCATACCAAACAATTCGCGCCAGTAGAACTCATCTTCTGACAGCTCTGGTAGTGAGTCTGGGTTGATAGAGATTTCAAAGTTTGTCAGTAAGTGAGCTTCCTCACGAACATCCATACCTTCAAGCTTAGCTACCATACCTTTGTTATGGCGCTTCCAGCTCTCTACTTTATATTCAACCCACTGCCCTTTTTGGTTAATAAACCAAGGGCTGTAATCAAAAATACTTTCAGCGTCGTCTGTGAAAGAAATAACTTTAAGCCAGCCACGAATACCATATGTAGCGCCAAATTTGCCGACTACCATTTTTTCGTTTTGCTCACTCATTGTCTCTTTTCCTTCCATCGACATGATTTTGTTACTGACCAATTAAGCCGCTTTTTGAGCGTCTTTAACTAGCTTAGCAACGCGATCAGATAGAGAAGCACCTTCGCCAACCCAGTGGTTAACGCGGTCTAGGTCTAGACGTAGACCTTCTTCCTGACCTTGAGCAGTTGGGTTGAAGAAACCAACTTTCTCGATGTAGCGACCAGTAGCAGCGAAGCGGCTATCTGCAACTACGATTTGATAAAATGGACGCTTCTTAGCGCCGTGACGTGCCAAACGAATGGTTACCATATCGTCCTCTTTGCTTTCTCAATAATAAAATAAACCCCAAAGAAGTAGTTTCTTGGGGCCTCGTGCCAATTTAAAGCCCCGGAATTTTACTCTTCTTAGGATGTTTTGCAAGCAAAATGTGATGTTGGTGGGGTAAATAATAGACTCTATTTCTAGCTAACTTGTCTAGTTCCCACGGTCTCCGTGGGAATTCATATCGGACTTGCTACTTCAAGCAATACCAGACTTCCTAACCTGAGGTATGCATTATCACGCAGGAGCGTGGGAACGAGCACAACTATACAAAAAAAAGGTGGTCAATTGACCACCTCTGTTATCTTTGATTTAAGGATTGGGGTATTAACGTCCGAAACGACCGAATCCGCCTGGGCCACCCATACCGCCCATGCCTCCCATTCCGCCCATCATGCCTTGCATGTTACGCATCATGCCTTTCATACCACCCTTCTGCATCTTCTTCATCATCTTCTGCATTTGAGTGAACTGCTTAAGCAGGCGGTTTACATCTTGAATCTGTACACCAGAACCAGCAGCAATACGCTTCTTGCGAGAGCCTTTGATGATTTCAGGGCGTTGACGCTCTTTCATTGTCATTGAGCTGATGATTGCTTCCATCTGCTTAAACATCTTGTCGTCAACTTTATCTTTTACATCAGCCGGTAGGTTGTTCATGCCTGGAAGCTTATCCATCATGCCCATCATACCACCCATGTTCTGCATCTGACCTAATTGCTCTCGGAAGTCTTCAAGGTCAAAACCTTTCTTTTCTTTGAACTTCTTCGCCAGCTTTTCAGCTTTCTTCTTATCGACATTACGCTCTAGATCTTCGATAAGAGAAAGAACGTCACCCATGCCAAGAATACGAGAAGCAACACGATCCGGATGGAAAGGTTCAAGCGCGTCAGTCTTTTCACCAACACCAAGGAACTTGATAGGCTTGCCAGTAATGTGACGAACAGAAAGTGCCGCACCACCACGCGCATCACCGTCCACTTTAGTCAGGATAACACCTGTTAGTGGTAGTGCATCGCCAAATGCTTTCGCTGTATTTGCCGCATCCTGACCCGTCATTGCGTCCACAACAAACAAGGTTTCTACAGGAGTGATCGCTGAGTGAAGCTCCTGAATCTCACCCATCATCTGCTCATCAATAGCAAGACGACCCGCGGTATCGACAATCAGAACGTCAAAGAATTTCTTCTTCGCGTGGTCAATTGCAGCGTTTGCGATATCAATAGGTTTTTGATCTGCTGAAGAAGGGAAGAAATCAACACCGATATCCGATGCCAGTGTTTCCAGCTGTTTGATCGCCGCAGGGCGGTAAACGTCGGCAGACACGACAAGTACTTTCTTCTTGTCACGCTCTTTAAGGAGTTTAGAAAGCTTACCGACACTGGTCGTTTTACCGGCACCTTGCAGACCGGCCATCAAAATAACCGCAGGTGGCTGAGCTGCCAGATCCAACGCTTCGTTGGATTCGCCCATCACACCTTCCAGCTCTGACTGAACGATCTTGATGAACTCCTGCCCCGGAGTCAGAGATTTAGAAACCTCGATACCTACCGCGCTTTCTTTAACTCTTTTGATAAAGTCACGTACAACAGGAAGAGCGACGTCCGCTTCAAGAAGTGCCATACGCACTTCACGTAGCGTCTCTTTAATATTGTCTTCTGTAAGGCGACCTTTACCGCTGATATTTTTCAGCGTACTGGATAGTCTATCCGTTAAATTCTCAAACATGTCTGTCTCTTTCGATCAATTCGATTTCGCAAAGCGAATAATTGCAGAGAGTATACCCCACTGGCCGATGATCAATCAAAATGTGCATTTAAATTGGCTGATTTCTTTGCTCTCTCACAAAAACCCGGATAGCTCATCTTATGGAACCGAGTTATAATCTGTTAATTATTTGAGAAAATTTCGGAAAGCATGGACAGTTTACTCGCAGTTGTTGCCGCTATTTTATACACACTCTCCATCGGTATGATCGTACCGGGGTTAGCGCACCAGACAGGAATAAGAACTAAGACTGTATTTGTTAGTGCGATACTAGCTCTATTTTTTCATGCCTGGCTGCTTCACGATCTGATCCATACGGATGGTGTAACTGGACAAAACCTGAGCATTCTAAATGTCGCTTCTGTTATCAGCTTTATTATTTCGCTGGTAATGAGTGTGGCCATGCTAAAAACTCGCCTTTGGTTCTTATTACCTGTCGTTTATAGCTTTTCAGCAATGAACATCCTGGCTTCTGCTTTCCTTCCCGGGGCTGTAGTCATGCATTTCGAGAACAACCCTGGCCTGCTAATTCATATCACGCTGGCTCTGTTCTCATACGCAACATTAACGATCGGTGCACTGTTTGCCTTGCAGCTTGCATGGCTTGATTACAAGTTGAAAACCAAGAAAGCACTGGCTATCAACCCGAACCTTCCACCATTATTAAAGATAGAACGTCAACTTTTCCGTATCATTCTAATTGGTACCGGACTTCTGACTCTTACCCTTATCTCGGGCTTCATCTTCCTTGAAGATATGTTTGCTCAGGGCAAAGCTCACAAAGCAATCCTGTCGATGATCGCATGGGTAGTGTATTCGGCATTGCTTTGGGGACACTACCACAAAGGATGGCGCGGCAGAAAAGTCACCTGGTACGCAATGGCCGGAGCATGTTTGCTTACCCTTGCCTACTTTGGTAGTCGATTTGTGAGTGAGATTATTCTTTCTTAGCCCTACTCTACGACTTAAATCTATTTGACAGCTCAGTTTAATTAGGTCATTAATTGAGCAGGATTATAAAAAGGAAACTCCAACTTTGGATGACATATCAACGGGCATTTTGTTCGCCCTACTAGCTTGTCTGATCGTTATATCTGGTTATTTTTCAGGTTCAGAAACAGGGATGATGTCTCTGAACCGTTACAGACTTAAGCACCTGTCCGGCAAAGGGCACAAAGGTGCTAAACGCGTCGAAAAACTTCTTAATAGACCAGACCGCCTTATCGGTCTTATTCTTATCGGTAACAACCTCGTTAATATTCTTGCATCAGCTATCGCAACGATTTTAGGTATGCGAATCTATGGCGATGTGGGTGTGGCTATTTCGACTGGCGTTCTGACTCTCGTTATTCTTGTCTTTGCAGAAGTGACACCAAAAACCCTTGCTGCGCTCTATCCGGAAAAAGTTTCTTACGCTAGTAGCATTGTTCTTTCGTTATTGATGAAGGTTCTTTCACCGCTCGTTCTCTTGGTTAACTTTATCACCAACGGTTTTTTGCGCATACTCGGTGTAAAAGCCAATCACGGCACAGACGACCCATTGAGCTCAGAAGAACTCCGTACGGTAGTAAATGAGGCCGGTGGACTTATCCCTAGCCGACACCAGGATATGTTATTGTCCATCTTGGATCTGGAAAATGTCACAGTAAACGACATTATGGTTCCACGCAACGAGATCACAGGGATCGATATTAACGATGACTGGAAATCGATCGTTCGCCAGCTGACACACTCTCCTCACGGAAAAATCGTTCTTTATCGCGATCAAATTGACGAAGTGGTAGGCATGCTCCGATTACGCGAGTCCTACCGTTTGATGCTGGAAAAAAATGAGTTCACCAAAGAGACACTTCTTCGTGCTGCTGATGAGGTCTATTTCATCCCTGAGGCAACACCGCTTAACGTTCAGCTTCTAAAGTTCCAAAGAAACAAAGAACGTATCGGCCTGATTGTGGATGAATATGGCGACATTATCGGTCTTGTGACGCTAGAAGATATCCTTGAAGAGATCGTTGGTGAGTTCACCACGTCTATTGCACCAAGCCTATCTGATGAAATCACGCCACAAAATGATGGCAGCTTTATGATTGAAGGCAGTGCCAATATCCGCGATATAAATAAAGGCCTCAAATGGACGCTACCAACTGATGGTCCAAGAACGCTAAACGGCCTGATACTAGAACATTTGGAAGATATTCCAGAAAGCCAGCTGAGCATCAATATCGAAAATCATACGATGGAAATTATTGAGTTCACGGAAAACAAAATCAGTATGGTTAAGGTGTTTCCAGCGGCCAAAAAATAACTTTGGTAATTGCAGTATATAAAAAGCGCGAGTATCCATGATACCCGCGCTTTTTTTGTTATTTTCAGGTTCTGTCTAGTTCCCACGCTCTGCGTGGGAATTCATACCTGACTTTACTCCCACACAGAGCATAGGAGCTAGAGGGCGTATTTTATTAGTCTACTTTCAGTTCCTGAAGCATAGACTCAGGCAGTGCCAGATCATCGTTCTTGTTTACAGAAACACCTGCTTCAAGAATTCCCTGAGCGATAGCCTTTGCATCTTCCAGAGAGTGCATTTCATATGTACCGCACTGATACTCGTTCAGCTCAGGAATTTTGTTTTGGCCTTCAACCTTCAAGACATCTTCCATTGCAGCAACCCAGGCATCAGCGACACGTTGCTCGGTAGGTGTGCCAATCAGGCTCATGTAAAAACCTGTACGACAACCCATAGGAGAAATATCGATAATTTCTACATCGCTACCATTCAGGTGTGCACGCATAAATCCAGCGTATAGATGTTCCAGAGTGTGAATACCTCGCTCAGAAAGAATATCTTTGTTTGGTGCACAGAAACGTAGGTCAAACACCGTAATTGTGTCACCTTTAGGTGTTTGCATTGTTTTAGCTACACGTACAGCTGGTGCATTCATACGAGTGTGATCAACTGTAAAACTGTCCAGTAATGGCATTGAGTTACTCCGCTTAAATATCAAAAGTGATATATCAAATTCTAGTTATTCATTTAAATATGAAAAGTAATCCGCCAGAAAATCTTCAAAACTGACCTGATCTGACTCTTCAATTTGGTGCTGTTCAACCAACGATTTTTTAGCCTCTTCCAACATCAATGCTTCAGAATAAGTTTTGTATTCGTGGGTTAAATGTTTTTCTCTGTATTCAATACCTAACTTACAGCCTAGTGTTCCAATACCACCAGCTAACTTAGTTTGCTCCAGCAACTGGCCGGAGACAGTAAGTTCAGGGTTATCAATCCAGGTTTGCAGAAGAGAACATGTATCCGCGTACTTAGTTCCGCCAATCGCTTTATCCATTTCTGCAGCAATTTCCTCGAGATCACAGAATATTTGCTTTGTGTAATCGTGAAGGGAAAGCTCTTTACCATCACAACCGTTTCTCAGCTCTCTAAGCATCAAATCTGGCTTGCGACCTTCAAGGATGACTTTATTCCAGTTATCTTTCCAACAACTCAACTCAGAGTTACAAACAGTGTCTGCGTCTTTTATCAAGCACCATGTCAGGAATAGATCCAGGAAGCGAATTTGCTCTCGGGTAATACCCACCGGGCTAAACGGGTTCACATCTAGTGAGCGAACTTCTATGTATTCAACACCACCGCGTCTCAAAGCTTCTGATGGTTTTTCGCCTGACTTAGCTACTCGCTTAGCACGGATAGGAGCATATAGTTCATTCTCGATCTGCAAAACATTACTGTTGAGCTGACGATATTCACCATCAACCTTTATACCAATTTTGGCAAAGTCTTCAGACGGAGTGTTGATGGCTTTATCCAAACCATCAAGGAAATGTTCCAGGTTATTGTAACCAATATTCAACTCACTCTGGGCGCTGTTGGTATAACCCAAATCGCTCAAACGCAAAGATGTGGCGTATGGCAGATACTTAGTATGTCCCAGCTGCTCAAAAGGCAAGCTGGTTTCTTGTTCTTTCAGGAATGAGCTACAAAGTGCTGGTGATGCACCAAACAGGTATGGGATTAGCCATCCGTAGTGGTAGTAATTTCGGATAAGACTGAAGTATGCATCCGACTTTGTCTTCTGCCTCTCATCTTCACTCTGCTCTCCATACAAGCTATCCCACATAGACTCAGGGAAAGAGAAGTTAAAATGCACACCAGAGATAATCTGCATCATGCTACCGTATCGGTTTTTCAGACCCTGACGGTAAAGGGTTTTCATTTTACCGGTATTCGAGCTACCGTATTGAGCCAGTGCAATATCATCCTCATGCTCGACAAAACAAGGCATAGAAAGAGGCCATAATTTTTCCTCTCCCATTTGCTTGATTGTGAAATGATGAATATCTGATAGCTGATCGACCAACTCTTCTACATCGTTCGATACAGGTGTAATAAACTCAAGTAACGACTCTGAAAAATCCGTTGTAATCCATTTATTAGTTAACGCAGAGCCCAGGCCTTCAGGATGAGGAGTCAGTGCTAACTTTCCATCTTGAGTATAACGTAGAGATTCACGCTCAACACCACGAATAAATTGCTTAAAGCTATCTGGATTATTAGCGACTTTTCTGAGTCGTGAAGAGAAATTAGTCAAAACAAAGGCCACTTATATTATTGAGTTTTTGCGTAGATTACTCTCTTTACAAGAGATTACCAGCTTATCATGTAGTTAAAGTAAGAGGGGCTGATTGCCCCTCTCTTATTTATTTGTTCACTACTTCTGAATTTCAAGCTGTTCTACAGGAATATTCAACTCTTTAAGTTGAGGGAGGAGCGATTCAGCATCCCCGACGACAATAATTTGATAGTCTTTCGGGTTAAACCAGTTGCTAGAAATAGCATCCAACTCTTCTTTTCCGACACTTTCCAGCAACTGATAGCGCTGCTCTATATAGTCGTCATCCAGTGAGTAAACCAGAATATTCTGAAGTAACTGCGCTTTCTTTCCGGGTGTTTCATATTTCAACGCATCCTGCTGGCCAACTGCAAGACGCATAAATGCCATCTCTTCATCGGTCATACCATTTTTAGCGTAGTTATCCATCTCTTTCATAAACTCTTTGATGGAAGGAACGGTAGAGTCAGCTCTGACTTGTGCATCAAACACCAAAAGACCAACTTCACGATTGCTTGCGTGATACCCACTCGCACCGTATGTATAGCCCTTATCTTCTCGTAAGTTCTGGTTGATGCGACTATTAAAGTTGCCAGCCAGATTAAAGTTAGCCAGTTTCGATAGGTACTGCTCCCCAGTCGCGTCATAAGGAAGACCTGTTCTGACCAAACGCACGACACTTTGTGGCGCCTGAGGCTTGTCGATCAGATAGACTTTTTGTTCTTTATTAGCCGGTATCACCTGTGGCCTTAACAATGGAGCATCTTCACCACGCCATTGGTTCAGGAATGTAAGATCTTCTTCAAGCTGCGATTTACTGATATCTCCAACAGCCAGCACCTCAGTGCCACTTGGCGTGTAGTTGGAAGTGTAGAAGGCCTTAACATCATCCAGAGTTAAAGATTCCACAGACTCAACCGTGCCATCATTTGAACGACCATATACGGAATCACCAAACAGTACTTGTCTTGTTGCCTGAGAAGCTAACCAGGACGGTTTTTGATGTTCGTATACTAAACCTTCTAAAGATTGCTTCTTAAGTCTGTCAAATGCTTCTTGAGTAAAGGCTGGTTTAAACAACAGCTCTTCTAAGATAGTCAAAGTATCGCTTAAGTTCCTATCCAAAGAACTGACTGTTACTGTCGTTGTGTAGTTCCCCGCCCCCATGGTAATGCTGCTTCCAAGCTTATCTAACTCTGCCTGGATTTGCTCGATGCTCCTCTTCTGAGATCCTTCCATCACCATATCAGCAGTTAGCGCGGCAAGCCCTTCTTTACCACGAGCGACAAATCGATTACCGGCTGGCATTTGTATTTTCAGCATCACAGTCGGAGTTTCCGACGTTCTTGTCCCGAGTACTTCGATACCACTGTCAAGGTGAAGGCGATAAAGCTTAGGCATTGTTCCTTTCACCGCATCACCAACAGATGGCATTACCGAACGATCAAAATCATCGACAGCTTTAGTGTATGCTAAGTCACTATCAGCCACTTTAACGTACTCTGGTAACGTCCTTGCTGGTGTAACAAACGTAGCTTCACGAACAGCCAACTTGTCCTGCCCTCTAGGAATAACACTCAACGTGACTTTGTTTTTTCCTTCTACATATTTGTTGTACACCTCCATAACAGATTCAGGTGTCACAGCGCGAATCTTCTCTAGTTCAGATTCAATACGATCAGGCTGGCCATAGAAGGTTTCATTGGATGCAAGTTGACTTACTTTTCCACGAACACTCTGCAGAGCAAACACAGCACCAGCTTCAGAACGACCAATTATTTGCTCCAGCTTATCCTGTTCTGCACCATCTTTAGCAAACTTATCCAGTACAGACATAAGCTCATTGTAGATAGGCGTTAAATCACCTTTATCTCCAGAGTTACCCATACCATAGACATAAAAGCTACACGACAACTCAGAACAGCTATGAAACGCACCAGCATCAATCGCTTTCTCTGTCTTCACCAGTTCCTGATAAAGAATGCTGTTTTTACCATCGCCAAGTACAGCAGCCAGTGAATCCAGAGCTATCTGATCTTCATCGCCACGGTACCCTGTTGGCCAGCCAATCATCACCATTGGCTGACGAATACGATCTTCTAAAGTGATGTAACGGTCTTCAGGTAGCATAACTGGCTGTTTAGGTGCATTTTTAACTTCTGGGCCACGAGGTATGGTTCCAAAGTATTTTTTCACCCATTCAAGTGTTTGCTCAGTATCTAAATCACCACCAATAGTAATGGTGGCATTGTTAGGACCATACCAACGCAGGAAAAATGCTTTCAGATCGTTTACATCAACGCGATCCAGATCTTCTACGTAACCAATAGTTTGCCATGAGTAGGGGTGACCTTCAGGGTACATCGCTTCCCCCATACGTTCCCACATCAATCCATATGGACGGTTATCATAATTTTGAGCACGCTCGTTCTTAACCGTATCTCGCTGGATCTCAAACTTTCTCTGAGAGACCGCATCTATCAGGAAGCCCATACGATCAGATTCCAGCCAAAGTACTTTCTCTAACTGATTAGCCGGTACCGTTTCAAAATAGTTTGTTCTGTCACGGTTTGTTGTGCCGTTTAACGTACCACCAGCTTCGGTGATGATCTTAAAGTGTTCCTGATCACCAACATGCTCAGAGCCCTGGAACATCATATGTTCAAAGAAGTGAGCAAAACCAGATTTCCCAACTTCTTCTCGCGCAGAACCCACGTGGTACGTTACGTCAACATGTACAAGCGGATCCGAGTGATCCGGAGAGAGTATGACCGTCAAGCCGTTATCAAGCTCATATTTTGAATATGGAATGTTTACCTTACCTGATATCTCGCCCACTTCTTCCACAAGAGTGATACCTTCAGGCAAATTTGATGACACATTGACAGGTGCAGACTGTGAGCAGCCATACAACGCCACAAGTGAGGCCATTCCAAGCCAGATTTTTCTCATAAGAGCTCCTAAAAAAAACCTAAAAATAGCGCAGCCAAAAGGCTGTATCTGAGTGCTTTTCCTATGGCAATAAGAACTAAACACGGCCAGAATTTCATTCGCAACCAGCCAGCGGCTAAACAAAGAGGGTCACCAATGACAGGTAACCAACTAAAGAGTAGTGCGAAGTAGCCGTGTTTGTTTAACCAGAGTATGGCTTTATGACCATGTTTTTCGTTTTGAGTTCGGTTTGGCAACCATAAGCCTAACCAATAGTTGGTTAATCCACCTAGTGTATTGCCAATGGTGGAAACTAACACAACCGAAATTACTGAATATTGTTCTAATGTCAGAGTTGCGACAAGAGCAGCTTCTGAGCCTCCGGGGAGAAGAGTCGCACTAAGAAATCCTGTAGAGAATAGAACCCAAAGTGCAGACTCACTAAACCAGTGGGAAATCGTTTCTATCAATGTTGCATATCAAGTAATATCTTGCCTCGCGTTCTGCCTGTTTCAACTTGTTTATGCGCTTCAATGGACTCTTTGTAAGAGTAAACTTTTTGGACTTCGGTCTTGAGCAAGCCAACACTGACCATATAAAGCATGGTTTCAAGCTGTTCCGTATCCGGTTCTACCAACATACCGGTTGCCTCAAAGCCCAGTAGTTTCGCCTTTTCGCATATCATTTCTGCGGTAATAGTAGGAATAGTCACAACCCGTGCGCCATCTTTAAGACACTTAAGCGCATCCAGAGCGGCATCCCCACCTACCAGATCAATTAGGACATCAACATCACTTAATCGTTCCGAAACTGGTGCAAACTGATAGTTAATGGCATGGGCACCAAGGTTAGCCAGAAAATCTAAGTTAGCTTCACTACAAGTGGTATAAACTTCAGCCTGAGCCGCAACAGCAATTTGAACCGCCAGGTGACCAACACCTCCAGCGCCAGCAAGTATCAAAACTCTATCTTCCGATGATACACCTGCCTTGTTCATCGCCTGAGCCGCTGTTTGCCCGGCAAGAGGAAGAACTGCCGCCCCCTCAAGTGTCACCGCATCGGGAACGCGACACAGTTTTTCTTCGGGAACCGATAAATATTGGCTATAACCACCACCTTCCAAAGGGAACCCGATGAAACCCGCTACATAGTTATCTACTTCGAAGGATACTACTCCCTCACCAACTTTGACGACTTTCCCGGAGACATCATAACCAGGCGTCCACGGAAGTTTGTCTTTGTTTTGCTCTGCTGCCCAGCCAAGACCCGCGCGAGTTTTCACATCAATAGGGTTAACACCGGCAAAGAACACCTTAACTAACACCTCTCCGGCTTTTGGTTCCGGAACAGGTTCACTTTGAATAGCTAAAACTTCCGGGCTACCAAATTCGGTGATAACGACTTTTTTATTCTCTGTCATGTAATTTCCCTATCAACATTCAAAAAGAAAGGGATGCATTTAGCATCCCTTTGACTATAAACCATTTTAAATGATTTGGTTAGACTCTGAACAAGCGAAAAGCCCTCAAAATATCCAACTTTTATCCAACAAGCGCTAACAGAATACCTGCTGCTACTGCCGAACCAAGTACACCCGCAACGTTTGGACCCATAGCATGCATTAGCAGGAAGTTATGTGGGTTAGCCTGCAGGCCAACCTTGTTAACAACACGTGCCGCCATAGGTACCGCAGAGACACCAGCCGCTCCGATGAGTGGGTTGATATCTTCTTCTGAGTACTTGTTCAAAAGCTTCGCCATTAATACGCCAGCAGCAGTACCGATACTGAATGCAACCGCACCCAGAGCAAGAATACCCAGCGTCTCAACATTCAAGAACTTATCTGCCTGAAGCTTAGAGCCAACGCCCAGGCCAAGGAAGATAGTTACGATGTTGATGAGCTCGTTCTGAGCAGTCTTAGACAGGCGCTCTACCACACCTGCTTCACGCATCAGGTTACCCAGACAGAACATACCGACCAGCGGAGTCGCAGGAGGCAGGAACAGAATAGCCATCAATAGTACAGCAAGAGGGAAGATGATCTTCTCTGCTTTACCAACATGACGTAACTGTGCCATCTTGATCTTACGCTCATCTTCACTCGTCAGCGCTTTCATAATCGGTGGCTGAATAATTGGAACCAGAGCCATATAGCTGTAGGCAGCTACTGCAATCGCACCGAGCAGATCAGGGGATAGTTGGCTCGACAAGAATATAGCTGTCGGCCCATCCGCACCACCAATGATCGCAATTGAAGATGCATCGGCAAGTGAGAACTCCATACCCGGAATATAGTTAAGCAAGATTGCACCAAACAGAGTGGCAAAAATACCAAATTGTGCTGCTGCACCTAACCATAATGTCTTCGGGTTAGCGATAAGCGCACCGAAGTCAGTCATTGCCCCTACGCCCATAAAGATAAGAAGCGGGAAGATCCCGGTTTCAATACCTGCATAGTAAACGTAGTACAGCAGACCACCTTCATCAGTAAAGCCTGCACCCGGAATGTTTGCCAGAATGGCACCAAAACCGATCGGTAGCAGTAGCAAAGGCTCAAAGCCCTTGCGAATTGCCAAGAACAGCAATAAACAACCAACGATGATCATGGAAATCTGACCAAAATCGAAGTTCGCTATCCCTGTCTCCGACCAAAGAATCAATAAACCGTCCATGATTCTCCCTTATGCAAGACTCAGAAGTGGTGCACCCACTGCAACTGAATCGCCTTCTTTAACTTGAATATCAGCAACTGTACCCGCACGTGATGCACGAACCTCAGTCTCCATCTTCATCGCTTCAAGGATAATAAGTACGTCACCTTCGGCTACCTGAGCGCCTGGCTGTACATTTACTTTGAAGATAGTCCCTGCAAGTGGTGCAGGAACAGCTTCGGCATTGCCTGCTGGTGCTGCCGCAGGGGCTGCTTGAGGAGCTGGCGCTGTTGAAGCAGCTGGAGCTACAGACGTTAGCTGTCCCTGAGGGCCAACTTCTACATCGTATACCTGACCATCCACTTTCACGCTGTATGACTCAACGCCACCCGCTGGCGCTGCTGCAGGAGCAGGTGCCGCTTTCACTTCAGGCTCTTTGCCCGGAGCTGGTTCAAACGCATCAGGGTTGCCACGGTTCTTAAGGAACTTCAGGCCAACCTGAGGGAACAGTGCGTATGTTAGAACATCATCGACTGTATCTTCAGCCAGAGAAATACCATCTGCTTTTGCTTTTTCCAAAAGGTCTGTTGTTAGTGTGTCTAACTCATCTTCAAGCAGATCAGCAGGACGACAAGTTACAGGTTCTGCACCATCCAACACTCGTGCCTGAAGCTCTTTGTTTACTTCTGCTGGGGCTGAGCCGTACTCGCCTTTTAGAACACCTGCCGTTTCTTTCGTGATGCTCTTATAACGCTCACCAGTTAGTACGTTGATAACAGCCTGTGTACCAACGATCTGAGACGTTGGTGTTACCAATGGAATAAAGCCCAAATCTTCACGTACGCGTGGAATTTCTTCCAATACCTCATCGATACGATCAGCAGCACCCTGTTCTTTCAGCTGACCTTCCATGTTAGTCAACATACCACCAGGAACCTGAGCAATAAGAATGCGAGAATCGACACCTTTCATTGCGCCTTCCCACTTCGCATACTTCTTACGTACTTCACGGAAGTAAGCTGCAATTGGTTCAATCTGATCAAGTTTCAAGCCAGTGTCACGCTCTGTACCTTCCAGCATAGCCACAACTGTCTCAGTTGGCGTATGACCGTATGTCTGGCTCATTGAAGAGATAGCCGTGTCCAGAATATCCAATCCAGATTCAACCGCTTTAACTGCAGTCGCTGTAGAAAGACCCGTAGTAGCATGACAGTGAAGAGCAAGAGGGACATCACAAGATGCTTTAATACGAGTGATCAACTCTTCTGCTTCATATGGCTTAAGCAGACCTGACATATCTTTAATACAAAGAGAATGACAGCCTAGATCTTCAAGGCGTTTAGCAAGATCAACCCAAGTATCCGCATTGTGCACCGGGCTAGTTGTGTAGGAGAGCGTACCCTGTGCATGTGCACCCACATCTACCGCTGACTTAACTGCCTTTTGAAAGTTACGAACATCGTTCATCGCGTCAAAGATACGGAAAACATCCATACCATTCGCGTGAGCGCGTTCAACAAATTTTTCAACAACATCATCACCATAGTGGCGATAACCAAGAAGGTTCTGGCCACGAAGCAGCATTTGCATCGGTGTATTTGGCATCGCTTTTTTCAGCTCACGCAGACGCTCCCATGGATCTTCACCCAGAAAACGAATACATGAATCAAATGTTGCGCCACCCCATGTCTCTAAAGACCAGTAGCCAACTTTATCTAGCTCGGCTGCAATCGGTAACATATCCTCGATACGCATACGAGTAGCGAATAGCGATTGATGAGCGTCGCGTAGTACTACGTCTGTAATAGCAAGTGGTTTAGACATGCTTGTAAACTCCTTTTATTCCTGCACAAAGCTACTTACTTAGCGGCAGAGTTGCGGTACTTATGTACAGCAGCAGAAATTGCTGCAACAACCTGAGGGCTAACAGTAGATGATGATGTAGATTGAACTTGTGATTTTTGAACTGGTGCTGGGATCGGTTGAGGCACTTCTTCTGGAAGTAACCTGGACATTAACCGAACCAGATAAACTAGAATTGTTAGAAAAACAAAAACAACGACCATTCCAGTGGCCATTAGTGTTGCTGCTTCCCCTAATAAGCTTCCAATATCTGTCATTATGCTTCCTTTCTTGTCATCCTGACAAAATACCAAGATTGCGTTTTTTGTACGGTAAACTTGGCGTGGCTTAGGATTATCTCGATTAGGAAATAATTGTCAATTTGGTTTACAGGTGTATGAAAGATAACACACAAAATTAACGCCATTCTCTTATAAATAAAGACTTTCAGCTCCATACAAAGCCTTTTCTAGTCTATTTAACTAAGCGTTAAGGTTAACTTAAGGGAAAATGCGCACAATTAATGCGATACGAGTAATAAAACTGGTATTTTCAGTTTAAAAACAGGCATTTGTAAATGATAAGTTAAATTATTTTAGCAAGGTTGTTACTTGAAGTGTAATTAAGGAGTAAATAAAAAAGCCTTGCGAATGCAAGGCTTTAGAATGATGGCGCGCTCGGAAGGATTCGAACCTTCGACCGCCTGGTTCGTAGCCAGGTACTCTATCCAGCTGAGCTACGAGCGCGCAATATCAGTTGTGTACATTTAAATGGAAAGAATGGCGCGCTCGGAAGGATTCGAACCTTCGACCGCCTGGTTCGTAGCCAGGTACTCTATCCAGCTGAGCTACGAGCGCGCAATATCAATTTGTGTACATTTAAATGTGAAAGAATGGCGCGCTCGGAAGGATTCGAACCTTCGACCGCCTGGTTCGTAGCCAGGTACTCTATCCAGCTGAGCTACGAGCGCGCAAGAATTCTTTTTTTGATGAACATAACAAAGGTAGTAGAAAATGGCGCGCTCGGAAGGATTCGAACCTTCGACCGCCTGGTTCGTAGCCAGGTACTCTATCCAGCTGAGCTACGAGCGCACTGAGATATTTTCTATAACCAAATGATTATATTCATTTTTAATAATGGCGCGCTCGGAAGGATTCGAACCTTCGACCGCCTGGTTCGTAGCCAGGTACTCTATCCAGCTGAGCTACGAGCGCGCGAGGGTGTGAAGCTTATCACACTTTCGTTTCTAAGAAACGAAAAAAATGGCCTTTTGACCATGTTATCAGTCTACCAAATAGATAAACCAAATGGCGGTGAGGGAGGGATTCGAACCCTCGATACGGCTACAAACCGTATACTCCCTTAGCAGGGGAGCGCCTTCAGCCTCTCGGCCACCTCACCTTTTTTATAGAATGGCGCGCTCGGAAGGATTCGAACCTTCGACCGCCTGGTTCGTAGCCAGGTACTCTATCCAGCTGAGCTACGAGCGCGTTTTCTATAATCTGCAAGACATCCTTAAAAAGGAATGGCGGTGAGGGAGGGATTCGAACCCTCGATACGGCTACAAACCGTATACTCCCTTAGCAGGGGAGCGCCTTCAGCCTCTCGGCCACCTCACCGTCTTGCGGACGCACATATTACGATTTACCAAAAATATGTCAATGACTTTCTGAGATTAAATCGGTAAAAAATGCGTGATAGAGCAGGAATCAACCAATAGTGGTTTAATTGCTGCTTTTTTGTTGCTTTTCATGATGAAAAACAACATTCAAAATAGAAAAAGGCCAGTGAACTCACTAGCCTTCAAGTCTGATTAGTAGTTTCCTGAACCTGGGTTTCCAGTTCCTTTCTCAGCTTGTATGCGCATATATATCTCTTCACGGTGAACAGATACTTCTTTAGGTGCATTTACACCAATGCGTACCTGATTACCTTTTACGCCAAGAACAGTAACGGTAACTTCATCACCAATCATTAAAGTTTCGCCTACGCGGCGAGTCAAAATCAGCATTCTGTGCTCCTTGAGTGATCTCTGAACTATCTTTCTTTATTTGTGCTTATTATCCAACAAAACCAATAGACCCGTAAATTAGCTTAATACGCCTATGGCTAAATTACCGCTAATTTTTCTTGTTTTTCAACTAAGTCTTTCGCAACTATGAAAGTTTCATGGATAATATTAGCTGCTCTTTCTATTACTTCTAGTTTAAGCAATAGCATTGAAAATTGCTGACCAGAAGTCGAAGCAAATATCTCTATCGCATTTTCTGAAAGAATGTCAGTTGAGTGTTGAACAATTCCTTCTGCCTTACTACCTACGCAAGTAAGTGAACTCACTTCTTCACTATTACGGATTTTAGAACCAAAAACCAGTGCTAACTTATCGAAAGCATCTTGTTTAACAACAACACCTTGTCGATTTGCTTCCTCGATCACAGTCCAGACAGTGATCCCCAGTAACTGGCATTGTTTGATCAATGTTTCAAATTCAACTTGTTCTACGTGAATAAAGACAAGATCTTTTTGTAAGGCTATCCCACAGATACCGTGCACACATTCATCCCCTTTAACAAGGGTACCGATACCTTCAGAAAATGATGACCGTACCCTTAATGGTACGTTTTTCTCTTTTGCTTCTATGACACATGGTAAATGCAATACTTTTGCACCTTTCCTTGCCATCTCTTCCATATTTGGAAAATCGACAATATCCAGTTTTTTCGAATCAGTTACAACCCTTGGATCACAACTGTATATTCCGTCTACATCGGTAAAGATCTGGCATTCATCCGCTTTTAACGCTCCGGCTAACGCAACTGCTGTCGTGTCAGAGCCACCACGCCCTAAAGTCGTGATATCTCCATTTTCATTAATGCCTTGGAATCCCGCTACGATAACGATCTGATCATCAGAAATAAGCTCGTTAATCAGTTCCGTTTTGATATGCCTTATAGTCGCATTGTTGTGTAAATTGTCCGTATATATTCCAGCCTGGCCACCAGTCAGTGATGTACTCCTATAGCCCATTCTATTTAATGTCATAGAAAGCAATGCCATAGATACCTGCTCACCAGCAGATAATAAAACATCTAACTCACGTGCATTGGGTACAGCATCTATCTCTTTTGCCATTCCCATTAGACGGTTGGTTTCACCTGACATAGCAGAGACCACAACCACCAGGTTCATACCTGACTCTTTTATTCGAACAATTCGTTCAGCAACAGACTTAATACGCTCAATTGAGCCTACTGAAGTGCCACCAAATTTCAAAACGTGTAGCGGCTTTTTCACCAGTCTTCACCTTCCCCGAGAATCTATCTCGTCCAGCTATTAATTACGTTATATTTACGTCAATCTTATACAGAAAAACCAACTAACCTCAGTTAGTTGGTTTCTATCTGCTCTATTCTTAAATCATATCTTCAAGAATATAAGTTATTTACCCAGGCGCTCTTCAAGCCAAGGGTTTACAGACTTAAGCGCTTCTGGAAGAGCATCAATATCCGTACCACCAGCCTGAGCCATATCCGGGCGGCCACCGCCTTTACCGCCAACCTGCTGTGCAACAAGGTTAACCAGCTCGCCAGCTTTTACTTGACCAGTCAGGTCTTTGGTTACACCTGCAATCAAACCAACCTTACCATTAGCAACGTTAGCAAGTAGGATAATGCCACTACCAACCTGATTCTTAATATCGTCAACCATAGTTCTAAGGTTCTTGTTGTCCGCACCTTCCAACGCAGCAATAAGCACTTTATGGCCAGCGATATTCTGAACTTTACCCATAACATTGGCACTTTCAACGGCTGCCAGTTTGTCTTTAAGCTGCTGAATCTCTTTCTCAAGAGATTTTGCTTTAGTCGCAGACTCAGATAGTTTCGCTTCAAATTGCAGTTGTTGAGCTTCGATTGCGTCCAGTGCAGCTTCACCTGTCACCGCTTCGATACGGCGGATACCTGCTGCGATACCACCTTCAGAAGTGATCTTAAACAGACCGATATCACCAGTGTTCGACGCGTGGATACCACCACATAGCTCCGTTGAGAACTCACCCATAGATAGTACACGAACTTCATCGTCATACTTCTCACCAAACAGTGCCATCGCGCCTTTAGCTTTCGCAGACTCAATATCCATCACGTTGGTTTCAATATTGTGGTTAGAGCGAACATGCAGGTTAACCAGACGCTCTACCTCTTTTAGCTCTTCCGGTTTAACAGCTTCCAGATGAGAGAAGTCAAAACGTAGGTTTTCAGGTTTAACAAGAGAACCTTTCTGAGCGACATGCTCACCAAGTACAGTACGCAATGCAGCATGCAACAAGTGAGTCGCAGAGTGGTTTAATGAGATAGCAGCTCGACGCTCTGCATCAACAACTGCATCAACTTTATCGCCTTTTGCAAGCACACCTTCAGTCAACTCGCCGTGATGAGCAATCGCATTACCCAGCTTTTGAGTATCTTCTACTTTGAACAGACCAGCCGTTGTTTTAAGGAAACCAGCATCACCACACTGACCACCAGACTCAGCGTAGAAAGGCGTTTCGCTCAATACAACGATAGCTTTGTCACCAGCAGATAGTGCATCAGCTTCATTGCCTTCGACAAACATGGCAACAACTTCTGAATTACCTTCTGTGCCCTCATAGCCAAGGAACTCAGTAGAAGCGTCAACTTTAATTGCTTCGTTATAATCGGTGCCAAACTGACCCGCTTCACGTGCACGCTGACGCTGCGCTTCCATTGCTTTTTCGAAGCCTGCTTCGTCGATCGAGAATTCACGCTCACGCGCGACATCATTTGTTAAGTCTGCCGGGAAGCCATATGTGTCATACAGCTTAAATACTGTCTCACCATCCAGCACCTTGCCGTCTAGGTTATCCAGAGCTTCCGTCAGGATTGTCATACCACGTTCAAGTGTACGACCAAAGTTTTCTTCTTCGATACGAAGTACTTTTTCAACCAGTTCCTGTTGTTTCTTAAGCTCTTCACCCGCAGTGCCCATTACTTCAGCAAGAACACCGACTAGCTTATGGAAAAATGCACCTTGTGCGCCAAGCTTATTACCGTGACGGACTGCGCGACGGATAATACGACGTAGAACATAACCACGACCTTCGTTTGATGGCATAACGCCGTCGACGATAAGGAATGCGCATGAACGGATGTGGTCAGCTACAACGCGCAGTGACTGATTGGTAAGATCCTTATGACCAGTGACTTCAGAAGCGGCTTTGATAAGCGTCTGGAATACATCAATCTCGTAGTTTGAATGAACGCCTTGCATGATTGCAGCGATACGCTCAATACCCATACCTGTATCAACAGATGGCTTAGGTAGCGGTTCCATTGTTCCGTCAGCATGACGGTTGAACTGCATAAATACGTTGTTCCAGATTTCGATGAAGCGGTCACCATCTTCTTCAGGTGAACCAGGGCGGCCACCCCAGATGTGTTCACCGTGATCATAAAAGATCTCAGTACATGGACCACAAGGTCCCGTATCACCCATCTGCCAGAAGTTATCTGATTCGTATGGCTTACCACCTTTCTTATCACCAATGCGGATAATGCGGTCAGCCGGAATATTCATTTTCTTATTCCAGATCTCAAACGCTTCATCATCAGTTTCATAAACCGTTACCAGAAGCTTCTCTTTAGGTAGCTTCAGAGTCTCAGTCAAAAATTCCCATGCATAAGCAATTGCATCATCTTTGAAGTAATCACCAAAGCTGAAGTTACCAAGCATTTCAAAAAAAGTATGGTGACGAGCTGTAAAACCTACGTTTTCAAGGTCATTGTGCTTACCACCAGCACGCACACAACGCTGAGCTGTAGTGGCTCGGGTATAGGCTCGTTTTTCAAGGCCAAGGAAACAATCTTTAAACTGGTTCATACCCGCATTAGTGAACAGCAGTGTTGGATCATTTGCTGGTACCAATGAAGAACTATCTACAATTTGGTGTCCTTTGCTTTCAAAGAACTTTAGAAACGCGCTGCGTATCTCGTCGGTGCTCATGTACATGCGACTCTTCCTGAAACTTTCGAGATGGAAATTAGGGCAGAAAACGCCCAAAATAATTTAATGGCGGGTATTGTATACTCAAACCCATCTAAGATGCGAGCTAATGGAAGAATTTATTCAAACGCAAATGATAAACAGAGATTTGTGGTGTAGATTCAACTCTCTCCCCGGAGAGCATAGTTGATCTGCTCGAAGTCAAACCCTCGATATTGAAGAAATCGGACTTGCTTCGCGTATTCTTTCTGATCAACTGCCTTTTTGCCTTTAAACTTTTTCTCAGCGACAACTTTAGCCAGCTCAAACCAATCCGTTTCTTCAGACTCAATAGCCTGATAGATAACCTCTTCTTCTACTCTTTTAAACGAAAGTTCCTGCTTGATTCGATTTACACCGTGCCCCTTAGAAATATGCTGACGTACCTGGCTTTGCGCATACCGGAGATCATTAAGGTAATTGCTTTCAACACAATACTGGACCGCTCTTTCTGCATCTTCTTCGGAGTAGCCTTTGCTTTTGAGTTTTTGCAGGAGTTCGTATCTACCGTGGTCACGACGGGATAACAGATAAATTGAAGTTTCTAGTGCGGTAAATGAAGACATATAAAATTCAGATAAAAAAGAAGGGCGCAAGCGCCCTTACTCTATTACTTTTAACAATTACTTGCCGTCTACAGGCATTTCAGCTGGAGCAGCGTCATCTTCTTCAATAACTGCTGGAGTCAACAGCATCTCACGAAGTTTTGTATCAATCTCTTTTGCTGCTTCAGGGTTTTCACGCATGAACTTACAAGCATTTGCTTTACCCTGACCAATTTTATCGCCTTTGTAGCTGTACCATGCACCCGCTTTTTCAACCAGCTTGTGCTTAACACCAAGGTCGATTAGTTCACCTTCCGCGTTAAAGCCCTGGCCGTACATAATCTGAGTGTGAGCTTCTTTAAATGGTGCTGCAATTTTGTTCTTAACAACTTTAATCTTAGTTTCGTTACCAACAACCTCATCGCCCTCTTTGATAGCGCCAGTACGACGAATATCAAGACGAACAGAAGCGTAGAACTTAAGCGCATTACCACCCGTTGTTGTTTCTGGGTTACCGAACATAACACCAATCTTCATACGGATCTGGTTGATGAAGATACACATACAGTTAGACTGCTTAAGGTTACCTGTTAGCTTACGCATTGCCTGAGAAAGCATACGAGCTTGCAGCCCCATGTGACTATCACCCATTTCACCTTCGATTTCGGCTTTTGGAGTAAGAGCAGCAACAGAGTCGACAACCAGTACATCTACAGCACCAGAACGGGCAAGTGCATCACAAATTTCCAGCGCCTGTTCACCTGTATCTGGCTGAGATACAAGTAGGTCATCAATGTTTACACCCAGTTTCTTTGCGTAGACAGGATCAAGAGCATGTTCAGCATCAACGAACGCACAAGTTTTTCCATCACGCTGAGCTGCAGCAATCAACTCAAGAGTTAGCGTTGTTTTACCTGAACTTTCTGGACCGTAAATTTCAACAATACGTCCCATTGGAAGGCCGCCAGCACCCAAAGCAATATCAAGAGACAGTGAGCCTGTTGATACTGTTTCTACATCCATAGTGCGGTTATCACCAAGGCGCATGATAGAACCTTTACCAAATTGTTTTTCAATCTGACCAAGCGCCGCGGCAAGAGCCTTCTGTTTGTTCTCGTCCATTACTTTCTCCACACAAAGTGTTCTTAAACTTTTTCGATCATTATACTGTTGATTCATACAGTGTCTATACCTGTATAAACTTTTTTTGTTTCCTCGCGATCAATACCAAATTTAGAGTAAGCTTTATTCAACATAAGAATGAAAAGAGAACAGATATGGAAATCGTTTTTAATCAGCTAATTGCTAAAGCTCCTACCTATCAACTACAAGTTGAAGAATGGAAGATTGAAGAAAAGCAATCTTGGGGAATCTTTAGTACAGACGGTGATATTGGCTCACTACTAGGGGATCTTCTTTGCGAGTCTTATCCGGTAGAAGCGGGTTCCTTTTCTGTTACCAGCGACAAAATGGCACAGGTTTCTCTTGTTGAACAACAGCGCTTATTAGAAGCCGAAATTGCCAAAGACGACACCGACTTTCTGGATCGAATTGATACTGGTAGTACTGTACTTTCTTTAGTTAGTGAGCAATGTAATGATGAATCGCTGGTCTTATCACTTATTGAAGAACTGGATCTTTCCCACCTAAAAGATTCGGGATTCAGAGTTCTGTCCACAGGTGAAACGCGCAGGGTCATGCTGGCAAGAGCATTAGCCACCAACCCAGAACTTGTAGTACTGGATGAACCCTTTGCGGGTCTGGATATAAAACACAGAAAGTCTTTGGCTGAATACCTGAAAAAGCTTTCGCAAGAAATTCAAATGGTAGTGATTGTTTCTCGGGAAGAAGACATGCCAGAATGGATTACAAACATTGCACTCTTCAGCAGAGGAAGGCTAGAAGAACAAATGGATAAATCTGACTGGGATAGTCACCCAATAATATCTCAGCTTAAGAAGCAATCTCAGGAACAGAGCGAGCAGATAATGTCACTCGTTCGTCGTCACCGGCATCAGGCTAAATTTGATAACCCCGTATTTCAACTTACTGAAGGAAGAGTTGCGTACACGGATAAGGTCATATTTTCAGGAATTGACTGGCGTATTGATAATGGTCAGCACTGGCAGGTTAAAGGACCAAATGGCTGCGGTAAGAGCACCCTGCTCGGAATGATTTTTGGTGACCACCCTCAATGCTACAGCAACAACATTCAGATATTTGGCAAGCAACGAGGTAGTGGCGAGACTATATGGGAAATAAAGAAACACATAGGGATGGTTTCGTCTTCACTCCATCTTCAATATCGGGTCAACTGCAATGCTTTAGACGTAATATTATCCGGTTTTTATGACTCCATCGGTTTATATCAAAAACCATCAAAACAGGAAACCGAAGTAGCAAAGGAGTGGCTGGACATCCTGCATATGAGCCACTTTAAAAACACGCCTTTCAAGCAATTAGAATATGGACAACAAAGGTTACTCTTGATTGCCAGAGCCATCGTAAAACAACCAACATTATTAATTCTGGATGAACCTTATCAAGGACTCGATTTCTTAGGGAGAAGACTAGTGAAAAATACTTTGGAAATGATAGCGACCGAAAACCTAAGTCAACTCCTGTATGTTTCCCATTATGAAGACGATGCTCTAGAAAGCATAAAGAACCATCTGGAGTTTGTTACAGAAAATAACTACGACGGCTACAGAGCTATAATCAAAAATTAGCGTTATCAAATATACCCTCGATTTTGGAATGAAGCGCCGATTTTTTGCTCTATATTGTCGCTTTTGATAAAAAATTTATATATACCGCTGCGTATAAATAAAAACCAAAACAAAATAAAGCTAGATGAAATCGTTCAGTGAAGCCTGTGTTCTTATTCTCAATCGTTCGACAACAACTGCAGAGAACTTAAAGAAGTTATTAATACTTCTGGGCTTCAAAGAACATCAAATTTATTCCAGCTACTCTCCCGAAGCCGCAGTCGGTGCATATTTCCCTGTAAAATTTGACCTTGTTGTCAGCGAGCACCTTTTCCCTAATTCATTACTGACATCTGTAGAAGTTGCTTCAGAAATGAAAGAAAAGAATATGGTTTGCCGCAACGTAACATTTGTTGTGTTCAGCGATAAACCCATTCCATCGCAAGGGGTTAATTCTGAAGTAGATGAAGTCATTGTTTTACAAGGTCCAGATTTTGCTTCCTTGAAGGCCGCAACCAAAAGGATTCGCGCTGCATTTATATCCCGACAAAAAATAAGTTTAATTGGTCTTGCTAGTGACAATGAGCCATTGGGTGAATTATTGAGCAAGTGTAATGAGGTGGAAATCAAGTACCCAGAGCTGTTCTATCCAATCCAGAAGTACAGAGGCGGCTTTTTTTCCGCGCATGGGATGCACGATGTTACTGTTAATTTGTATCGCTCGATGATCTCCCGACTCGACAAGAATACGGATAGTAGTTGGTTATATGAAGTTCTCATCTCTGCTCTCATCAATAATGGTCAAACTGACGAAGCCGAAAAAACATTTCAACGTATTTCATCCAATGGTAATTCTCTGCCACCGGGATTGATAGAAGCTCAAGCCCAGATTCTATTGTCCAAGTCTGACGTAGCTGGTGCTATAAATACATATGAATTACTCGCTAACCAGATAACTCTAGATGTAAACAGGCTGAGACTTTTGGGTCACATGTATTTGTTTGTTAAGAAGTTTGAAAAGTGCCTCGAAAGCTACTTACAGGCAGTTCAAATTGCAGAAGGAACCCGACGGACCAAACTGGATAACCAGCTCCTGTATATAAGAGCATTGCTTTATGTAAGGAGTAACTGCAGAGATGCTCAGGCAGCTTACAGAAAGAAGTTTGAGCTAGAAGTTAATAAAATAGAGAAGCGAAAATATACGCTCGAAGACAAAGTAAAACTGTCAATTATTGAGCTTCATGCTTTAGTTTTTAAAGGTCGCCTACCCGAAGCGTTAAGAATGATCTCAGACATCATTCCTATCATCGGAAAAGTAGATTCCTCAACGAAAGCGCACTTCCTTTCTATCTTAGACGATCTGATGCTCGTAAAAGAATTTGCCTATGTCTATCAAAAGATAGATAACAGAGACGATCAGGCTTCAGGTATGGAAAAGGAGATCAATAGGAAGCTTATTGAGCAAAGGAAAAAAGAACACCAACTCAGGTGCTCTCAAAGCAATAAAATCGCTCTAAAGGCTGAAAAGGAGATGGAACAAGGTTTGTTAAAGCAAGCGTGTCAAACCTGCTTGAGTGGTTATTACCTCTACCCTTACAGCGAACGTATCGGTCTCAATTTGCTTGATATACTTGCCAAAACCCGACCTGATAATATGGGCTCGAAACAGATTGCGACACTAATTACATCCGTCAATAAAACAGTACTGCCATTTCTTAAAAAAGATTCTGACAAAAGAGAAAAAGCAGAAAAAGCTGTCAAACTGGTGTATGAGGAGTACGCCTGACGCTACTCGGATATATTCACCTTGTAGAGATTATTTATTGGCTTATCGACAAAGTAAGACCAAACGTGCCTATAGACATCATGCTGGTTAGGAAATGGTGTTAGTTCGATGGCTTCCTCAAGACTGCACCACTTATATTCTGTATGCTCTTCGTTTAACGTCACTTCTTGATTTGGTGGGCATAACACTGTAAACACTGGAATCAGTTCAATAACGTTCACGTTCGCTTCGTAAAACTGTTCAATACACTGGCCATTGTATAGAGAAGTCACTTTGATGCCTGTCTCTTCATCAAACTCCCGGATTATTGCCTGCCAGCCAGTCTCATCATTTTCAATTGATCCTGCCACATGACACCAGTAGCCCCCTTTGACCCTTTTCATCAACAGCATTTTTGTTTCTCCATCAATTTCAGACAGAGCAACTCCAGCAACGATAGAAGTGTTTAGCGGTATCATATTAGGCTTCCTTTTCTTTAGCGTACTCAGCTGATCCACAAGCAATTTCCCATAGATGGCCATCGGGATCAGAAAAATAACCAGAAAATCCACCCCAAAATACTGGCTGACCCTGCTTAACGATTATACCGCCCTGCTCTTCAGCTTTGCTTAGCAATTCTATGACTTCTTTAGAGGATGAAACATTGTGAGCCAGTGTAATACCAGAAAAACCATTTCCTTCTGCTGGAATACCAATGTCTTTAGCAAGCTCACTTTTAGGAAACAGAGCCAGCTCTGGTCCATCAAGATCGAAAAAGATGATTTCTTCGGATTGATAATCCGTTCGTTTTAACCCGAGAACTGATTCATAAAAGTTAGCAGAGCGTTCTAAAGAATCAACGCCAAGAGTCAGGATAGATAACTTACGCATAGAGCTTCCTAGCAGAGCCATTCACACACTTAAGAAAATACAGTATGCAGCATCTAACTGCCTGATGAAAAGCAAAAAAGGGAGAAAGCCTAAGCTCTCTCCCTTTCAATTTAGCCATTAAGTAAAGCTAGCTTACGCCAGACTTTCTTTCACTTTAGCATGTAGCTCTTGTACAGAAGTCACTGAGTTACGAGCATCAGCAGTATGAGCCATACATGCAGCAAACGCAGCATTTAGCGTAGTAGTGTAGTTCACCTTCTCAGCCAGAGCACCACGACGAAGCACTTTAGAATCTTCGATAGCCTGACGGCCAGCCGTTGTGTTGATGATGTAGGTATATTCATTGTTCTTGATACGGTCAAGAATATGAGGTCGACCTTCATGAACCTTGTTCACAAGACGAGGGTTAATACCCGCTTCACCAAGGATAACCGCAGTACCGTGTGTAGCATCTAACTGGTAACCCAGCTTAGTTAGCTTAGAAGCAAGGTCAACAACACGCTGCTTGTCATCATTGCGAACAGATAACAGTGCACGACCACCCTCTGGATATACATTCCCACAACCTAGCTCTGCTTTCGCGTAAGCTTCCGCAAAAGTTGCACCAACACCCATTACTTCACCAGTAGAACGCATTTCAGGGCCAAGTAGCGGGTCAACACCCGGGAACTTGTTGAATGGCAGAACCACTTCTTTAACTGAGTAGTACGGAGGAATAATCTCTTTAGTGAAGCCCTGAGACTCAAGAGTCTGACCAGCCATAACTCGCGCTGCGATCTTAGCAAGTGGAGCACCAGTTGCCTTAGATACAAACGGAACCGTACGCGCTGCACGTGGGTTCACCTCAATCAGGTAAACTTCGTTATCTTTCACCGCAAACTGAGTATTCATCAGACCGCGTACACCCAGTTCAAAAGCAAGCTTCTCAACCTGAGTACGCATCTCATCCTGAATTTCCTGGCTTAGCGTATAAGCCGGAAGTGAACATGCAGAGTCACCGGAGTGAACACCCGCCTGCTCAATGTGCTCCATGATGCCACCGATAACTACGCGTTCACCATCACAGATAGCGTCGATATCTACTTCCGTTGCATCATCAAGGAAACGGTCCAGAAGAACCGGAGACTCATTAGATACGCTTACTGCTTCGTTAAAGTAACGACGCAGGTCCGCTTCGTCATATACGATTTCCATCGCACGACCACCTAGTACATAGGATGGACGTACAACCAGTGGGAAACCAATCTCTTTAGACTTTTCAACAGCCTGTTCGAGAGCTGTTACTGTTGCGTTTTCTGGCTGTTTAAGACCAAGACGGTCTACCGCAGACTGGAAGCGCTCACGGTCTTCTGCACGATCAATTGCATCCGGGCTAGTACCAATGATTGGCACACCAGCAGCTTCAAGAGAACGTGCCAGTTTCAGTGGAGTCTGACCACCATACTGAACGATAACCCCTTTTGGCTTCTCGACACGAACGATTGAAAGTACATCTTCCAGAGTTACTGGTTCGAAGTACAGACGATCAGAGGTGTCGTAATCGGTAGAAACGGTTTCAGGGTTACAGTTAACCATGATGGTTTCGTAGCCATCTTCACGTAGCGCAAGAGATGCGTGTACACAGCAGTAGTCAAATTCAATACCCTGACCGATACGGTTTGGACCACCGCCCAGAACCATGATCTTGTCTTTATCTGTTGGGTTAGCTTCACACTCTTCATCATAAGAAGAGTACATGTAAGCAGTATCAGAAGAAAATTCCGCAGCACAGGTATCAACACGCTTGTATACAGGGTGGATATTGAACTGCTCGCGAGAACGGCGAATTTCGCTTTCTGCAATACCAAGCAAGTCCGACAGACGAGCATCAGAGAAGCCTTTGCGCTTAAGCTTACGCAGCATGGCTTCGTTCAAACCTGCATAACCGCCCGCTTTAATTTCTTCTTCTAGTTTAATCAGCTCTTCAATCTGAACCAGGAACCAGCGATCAATCTGAGTCAGGTTAAATACACCGTCTACAGACATGCCAGCACGAAATGCATCCGCTACGTACCAAATACGCTCTGCACCAGCTTCTTTTAGCTCGTGACGAATTTTTGTCAGAGCATCTGGTGCGTCAAGGTCGACCATTGGGTCGAAACCGTTCACGCCAACTTCAAGGCCACGCAGTGCTTTTTGAAGAGATTCTTGTTGGTTACGGCCAATCGCCATAACTTCACCCACTGACTTCATCTGGGTAGTCAGTCGGTCGTTTGCACCAGCGAATTTCTCGAAGTTAAAGCGAGGAATCTTAGTTACTACGTAGTCGATAGTTGGCTCGAATGAAGCTGGAGTCGCGCCACCAGTGATGTCGTTCATCAGTTCATCAAGCGTAAAACCAACTGCAAGTTTTGCCGCTACTTTTGCAATCGGGAAGCCTGTTGCTTTTGATGCAAGAGCAGAAGAGCGGGATACACGAGGGTTCATCTCGATGATAACCATACGGCCATCTTTCGGGTTGATACCAAACTGTACGTTTGAACCACCCGTCTCAACACCGATTTCACGCAGTACTGCCAGCGATGCGTTACGCATCAACTGGTACTCTTTATCAGTTAGAGTCTGAGCCGGTGCTACTGTGATTGAGTCACCAGTGTGGATACCCATCGGGTCGAAGTTTTCGATAGAACATACGATGATACAGTTGTCCGCTTTGTCGCGAACCACTTCCATCTCGTACTCTTTCCAGCCGATTAGAGATTCGTCGATAAGAAGCTCATTGGTAGGAGAAAGATCCAAACCGCGGCGACAGATCTCTTCGAACTCTTCTTTGTTATAAGCGATACCACCACCGGTACCACCCATCGTAAATGAAGGACGGATAATACATGGGAAGCCGACCATATCCAGTACTTTGTAGGCTTCTTCCATGGTTTTCGCAGTATCAGCGCGAGGACACTCTAGGCCGATAGACTTCATAGCAGCGTCGAAGCGAGAACGGTCTTCTGCTTTATCAATAGCATCAGCCGTTGCACCGATCATCTCTACACCGAACTCTTCAAGTACACCCTGCTTTTCAAGCTCTAGCGCACAGTTAAGAGCCGTCTGACCCCCCATTGTCGGTAGCACTGCATCCGGACGCTCTTTTTCAATAATCTTACGTACAACTTCCCAGTGAATTGGCTCGATGTAAGTCGCATCTGCCATTTCAGGGTCAGTCATAATCGTTGCAGGGTTTGAGTTTACCAGGATTACTCGGTAACCCTCTTCACGAAGCGCTTTACACGCCTGCGCACCTGAGTAGTCAAACTCACACGCCTGACCGATAACAATCGGGCCAGCACCAAGTATTAGAATACTTTTAATGTCATTACGTTTTGGCATTCTCTACGGCTCCAATTAAGCTTTGTGCTGTTGAATTAGTTCAATAAAGTGGTCGAATAATGGCGCTGCATCATGTGGACCCGGGCTCGCCTCTGGGTGACCCTGAAAGCTGAACGCAGGCTTGTCTGTACGGTGGATACCTTGTAGAGAACCATCAAACAGAGACTTATGCGTTGCCCTCAGGTTCGCAGGTAAAGTCTCTTCATCCGCAGCAAAACCGTGGTTCTGAGAAGTTATCATTACTACTTCGCGATCCAAGTCTTTAACCGGGTGGTTAGCACCGTGATGACCAAACTTCATTTTCACTGTCTGTGCACCAGATGCCAGAGCAAGGATCTGGTGGCCAAGACAAATACCAAAGATAGGCAGACCTTTTTCAAGGAACACTTTTGTTGCTTCAATAGCGTATGTACAAGGTTCCGGGTCACCAGGGCCATTAGACAGGAAGACACCGTCTGGATTCATAGCCAATACATCTTCTGCACTTGTTTGTGCAGGAACCACTGTCAGGCGACAACCACGGTCAACCAACATGCGCAAAATATTACGCTTGGCACCGAAATCATAAGCCACAACATGATAAGGAAGTTCGCTGTCGTCTTTCGCTTCTGGCAGACCACCAGTTAGCGTCCATGAACCTTGTTTCCATGGGTAAGCTTCTTTAGTTGTCACTTCTTTTGCTAAGTCCATTCCCTTAAGGCCTGGGAACTCTTTTGCTTTAGCTAGTGCCAACGCTTCATCGATGTTAGTACCTGCCACGATACAACCGTTTTGTGCACCTTTTTCACGAAGAATACGCGTTAGCTTACGCGTGTCGATATCTGCTATACCTACGATATTCTGTGACTTAAGGTAATCAGAAAGGGATTGCTCGTTACGGAAGTTAGAAGCGATTAAAGGAAGATCACGAATCACAAGGCCTTGTGCATGAATAGATGAGGATTCTTCATCTTCGGAGTTTGTTCCGGTGTTGCCAATGTGAGGATAAGTAAGGGTTACGATTTGTTGTGAATAGGAAGGATCAGTGAGGATTTCTTGGTACCCCGTCATTGAGGTATTAAAAACGACTTCACCAACGGCAGTTCCATCCGCGCCTATGGATGCTCCGTGGAATACTGTCCCGTCTTCAAGGACTAGCAGTGCTGACTTACTCAAGACAACCTCCAGAATAAAAATGCATAAATTGTGTATTAATTTGCAATTCTACCTTCCTTTTAGCCATAAAAAAATAGCTTTACGGAATTTAGATAAACGGCGGCATTCTACGTAGTAGTGTGATTTATGTCAACAAACATTCTTATTTAAATATTCATTTATAGCAATCACAATTAAGTTTCAAACAAAAAGCCCCAAAAACCATACTAAACATAGTCCAATTAACATAGATATTGTACAAAGCACCATTTGCGGGAGAATTAGCTTACAATTTGTCTCGCCAACTTTTAAACCCCAACGAGCAAACGTTAAAATACAAATTAAACCACAACTTAACGCCAACAAAGAAAAAATAAGCAACCAAACAGTCAAAACCATAACTAAAATACATGATTTCGACTTAAATACGATTAGTTAATTTATAGGACACAGGGGAGAGAAAGGCAAATGCGTCAAGCATTCCTGACGCATAAATATGTAAATCGGTGAAATTATTTTTTAACGTGTGGGTTTAAAGCTCATCAAGTCCAAGTACTTCTGTCATAGTATAGAAGCCAGGTTCCTTGTCGTTTAGCCAGATTGCAGCTTTAACAGCACCATTGGCAAAAGTCATACGATCGGTAGCTTTATGAGTAATCTCTACACGCTCCCCGATATCGGCAAACATTGCAGTATGTTCACCCACGATATCTCCGGCACGAATAGTAGCAAAACCAATTTCATCTTTAGTACGTTCGCCAGTTATCCCTTCACGAGCGTAAACTGCTACATCACTTAGTTCATTGCCCATTGCTGTAGCAATTGCTTCCCCCATACCAATTGCAGTACCCGAAGGTGCATCAACTTTATGGCGGTGATGTGCTTCGACTATTTCTATATCCGTGTAATCACCCATTACTTTGGCAGCCTTTTCAAGCAACTTAAAGACCAGATTTACACCCACACTGTAGTTTGGAGCAAGCACCAGCGGGATAGATTTTGCAGCCTCATCAATCTGAAGTTTCTCTTCTTCTGAGAATCCAGTAGTACCGATAACGATTTTTTTATTGTGTTGCTTACAAAGCTCTATGTTCGCAAGTGTACTTACCGGTGCCGTAAAATCGATAATCACATCAAAGTTATCGATGCTCTTCTCAAGGCTATCTACAAGAGATACTTCAAAATGCCCTTCTCCACACAGCTCGCCAATATCGACACCAATAAGAGACGACTCTGGACGTTCCGAGCCAGCGCCAACAGATGAATGTGGATTGTGGTGGGTTGCTTTGACCAGATTACGGCCCATGCGGCCTGCAGCTCCTGCGATCGCAATTCTTACCATTGCGTTATTCTCCATTTTCAGGGGTATGAAATTTATTCTATCTAAAGTAATAAAAAAGGTGAGACGCGTAAACATCTCACCTGCTTTTATTCATATTCTTTTATTACCCGATGCAAAATTGGCACGTTGGCTTCGGGAAAGTCGTAATCTACTAGCTTAGGAATAGCTACCCACTCTCCTTTTTGCCCCTCTTTACCATAAGGAGTATTGGAGAACTCAGTAACTACGTAGAAATCAAACATGAGTGACTTATCCGGATAATCATGAGTAAGCGCTTCAAAGTGATGCAGTGCCGTTACTTCAATACCAATTTCTTCAAATAACTCACGCACAGTAGCTTGCTCTGCCGTTTCTCCTGCTTCTACTTTGCCGCCAGGAAATTCCCACAACCCGCCTTTATGTGCTTTGTCCGGTCTCTTCGTGATAAAAACTTTATCTCTGGATTCGTTAAGAATAATAGCGGCAGCGATATGAACTCTTTTCATTATTTTGATTCCATAAAAAAGCCTACCAACTTTTACAAGCTAATAGGCTTATATCTTCTGTCAGTAAACCTTATTTAACTAAGCTTACCGTGACATTGCTTGTATTTCTTACCTGAGCCACAAGGACAAGGATCGTTACGACCGACCTTTTCTCCTTCACGTACAACAGGTCGCTGCGGTGCATTTTGGCCTTGCTCTTGCTCACCATCATCAAGCTGGTTTTCAGCCGCCTGGTGTTGGAACTGCTGACGACGTGCAGCTTCTTCCGCCTGAGCACGACGCTGTGCTTCCATACGCTCAACTTCTTCTTGTTGCTGAACTCGAACCTTACTCAGGATCTGGATAACATCAAACTTCAGTGTCTCAAGCAAATTCTCAAACAGTTCAAACGACTCGCGCTTGTACTCTTGCTTAGGGTTCTTCTGTGCGTAACCACGTAGATGAATACCCTGGCGGAGGTGATCCATTGCCGCAAGGTGCTCTTTCCATAGGTTGTCGAGTGTTTGCAGCATCACTGATTTTTCAAAGTTACGCAGAACCTGTTCACCTACAGTCTCTTCTTTACCTTTGTATACAGCAACCGCTTGTTCCAGAATCTTTTCACGAAGCGCTTCTTCATAAAGCTTGTCGTCTTCATCCAGCCATGCCTGAACCGGCGCATCCAGATCAAAGTCATTCTTCAGACGCTCTTCAAGGCCGGCAACATCCCACATTTCTTCCAGAGACTGTGGCGGGATATACTCATCAACAACCGATGCAAACACATCTTCACGGTTATGAGTAATCATTTCGCTGATGTCATCTACGCTCATCAGTTCATCACGCAGTTCGTAAACGACTTTACGCTGATCGTTAGCTACGTCGTCAAACTCAAGAAGCTGCTTACGAATATCGAAGTTACGACCTTCAACTTTACGCTGTGCTTTTTCGATAGAGCGGGAAAGCATACGACTTTCAATCGCTTCACCTTCATCCATACCACTCTGGATAAGTCCAGCCATTCGGTCTGATGTAAAGATACGAAGTAGCGAATCTTCCATAGACAGGTAGAAACGAGAAGAACCTGCATCACCCTGACGACCAGAACGACCACGTAGCTGGTTATCGATACGACGAGATTCGTGACGCTCTGTACCAATAATATGCAGACCACCCGATTCTAGTACCGCATCGTGACGAACCTGCCAGTCTTCTTTGATCTTAGCAACTTGTTCATCAGAATGGTTTTCAAGCTTAGCGACTTCTGCCTGCCAGCTACCACCTAGCACGATATCTGTACCACGACCAGCCATGTTGGTTGCGATAGTTACTGCAGACGACGCACCAGCGTTTGCTACGATGTCCGCTTCTTGTTCGTGGAACTTGGCATTAAGTACGTTGTGCTTAATTTTCGCTTTCTTCAGTGCGTTAGATAGAAGCTCTGACTTCTCAATAGAAACAGTACCAACAAGAATTGGCTGACCTTTGGCTACACGCTCTTTGATATCTTCGATGATTGCGTTGAATTTTTCAGCTTCAGTACGGTAAACCACATCCGCCATATCATCACGAATCATTGGCTTGTTTGTTGGGATAACTACCGTTTCCAGGCCGTAAATAGACTGAAATTCGAATGCTTCCGTATCTGCGGTACCTGTCATACCAGACAGTTTTTCATACAAACGGAAGTAGTTCTGGAACGTAATCGATGCAAGAGTCTGGTTTTCGTTCTGAATCTTAACGCCTTCTTTAGCTTCAACAGCTTGGTGAAGACCTTCAGACCAACGACGACCTGGCATAGTACGACCAGTATGTTCGTCAACGATAATCACTTCGCCATCTTTAACGATGTAATCAACGTCTCTTTCAAATAGTACGTGCGCACGAAGTGCAGCATTAACATGGTGAAGAAGGCTAATGTTAGCCGGTGAGTAAAGCGTATCGCCCTCTTCCATCAGACCATTCTTAGTCAAAAGCTCTTCAACAAACTCCTGACCAGTTTCAGTAAGGTGAACCTGCTTGGACTTCTCATCTACTGTGTAGTGACCATCACCGCGATACTCTTCTGAGTCTTCTTGATCTTGTTTTTCAAGGCTAGGGATCAGCGTGTTAATACGAGTGTATAGCTCCGAGCTATCTTCTGCCGGACCAGAAATGATCAGTGGAGTACGAGCTTCATCGATAAGGATGGAGTCAACTTCATCGACAACCGCAAAGAAACGGTCGCGTTGAACGCGATCCTCATTTCTGAAGGCCATGTTGTCACGAAGGTAGTCAAAACCGAATTCGTTGTTTGTACCGTAAAGAACATCACAACGGTATGCAGCTTGTTTCTCTGGTGGAGCCATATTTGGCACGTTCACACCAACGGTCATGCCAAGGAACTCAAATAGTGGGCGGTTGGTTTCCGCATCTCGCTTCGCAAGATAGTCGTTCACTGTTACGATGTGAACACCTTTACTTGGAAGTGCATTAAGGTAAGCAGGTAATGTTGCTGTAAGTGTTTTACCTTCACCAGTACGCATCTCTGCAATCTGGCCATTGTTTAAAACCATGCCACCAATCAGCTGAACATCAAAGTGACGCATACCATATACGCGCTTAGAGGCTTCTCTTACTGTAGCGAAAGCTTCTGGTAGTAACTGATCAAGAGTTTCACCTTTCTCAAGGCGCTCACGAAACTCAACTGTTTTAGCTTTTAGCTCTTCGTCTGAAAGTGCTTCGAAGTCAGGCTCGTAGTTGTTGATCTGTTTTACAATTTTTCTTAATCGTCGCAGAGTTCTGTCATTGCGACTGCCAATTACCTTTGTCAGTAGCTTAGTTATCATTTGTTGTGAATCTCTTGTTATCTGGCTTACGTAGCCTAAAAATGCTGTCAGTCTCTATCACTAAGAATACTGAGAATAAATCCTGTGACTCTTGATATTGTGGTGAAGCGTAGAGTTTTCAAGCCTTGGTCAAAATAATGCGCCATATATTAAGGGATTATTTCATCCCCGACCATTAGGATTGCGATTAGTTTGAGCAGCCTTAAAAATTTTGTCTAATCTGCCCAATTCGCAAGCAATCTCTCATCACAAAATGCACATAAATTGGGCAATATTAAGGGAAGGGGAATGGCCGTTTTTTTCCGAAAGGTGGCAATAATGATCCTATTTAAAGAGAATTGAGCAAGAAAGATCACTCCAAAGATCCCAACTACAAAAAATAGGCAATAAAAAAGCCAGACATCATGTCTGGCTTTTTCGAAAATTAGCTTATTAAGCAAGAACCATATTTGGCTCTGCAAATGCGACTGGTGAACCAACTTCTTCTTCGAATGTTGCCCATTCCCATGCTTCTTGATTTGCCATTACAGCTCTAAGAAGCTTGTTGTTCAGACCATGACCTGATTTGAAAGCACGAAGCTCACCAACAATACTGTGGCCACCCATGTATAAATCGCCAATAGCATCTAATACTTTGTGAGTTACAAATTCATTATCAAAGCGAAGACCTTCTTCGTTCAAGATTCGGTATTCGTCCAATACGATTGCACAATCGAAGCTACCACCAAGACACAGGTTTTGTGACTGCAAGTACTCAATATCTTTCATGAAGCCAAAAGTACGCGCTCGAGAGATATCTTTAACAAATGCGTTTGAAGAGAAATCAAACAGCATGCGCTGTTCGTCTGATTCAATTGCAGGATGGTTAAAGTCTATTTCGAAGTCCATACGGAAACCGTTGTAAGGCACTAGCTCGGCCCACTTGTCACCGTCTTCTACTCGTACTGGCTTCTTGATTCGGATAAAGCGCTTTGGCGTATTAAGCACTTCAATACCAGCTGACTGGATTAGGTATACGAATGGACTCGCACTCCCGTCCATAATTGGAATCTCAGGAGCATCCACTTCGATGATTACGTTATCAACACCCATACCAGCAAGCGCTGCATTTAAGTGTTCAACCGTCGAAATTCTAACGCCTTCGTCATTAACCAGTGCTGTACATAGCATTGTATCGCGAACTGAGTCAGGATCCGCCGGAAAATCGACAGCTGGTTCCAAGTCGGTACGACGATAAATGATACCTGTATTTGCAGCTGCAGGACGCAGGGTAAGCGTAACTTTACGCCCGGAGTGTAAACCAACCCCAGTCGTTTTTACGATTTCTTTCAGAGTACGTTGTCTGATCATTTACCATGCCTCAAGTTAAGTGCTACAAATCACGGCCAGCTATGAAACCGGCCGCAGATAATATCACAAATAAGACCTCAGTCAAATTTGCCGGATTTTTAGTCAGCTTGACGACGTAAAAATGCCGGAATATCCAGGTAGCCGCTCTCCTTCTCCGTCTTAGCTGCAGCACTCTGACCGTTATTCACAGTAGAAGTTGCATTGGACGGGGCTGCCGGTTGCGGTTTTACCTCTGGTTTTTGATGCAAAGGTTGTGCCGCTTTCTCTTCAACTTTTGCAGCTGCTGGCTGTTGCGGTGCAGCTGGCTGAGCTATCTGAGGTGCTGGTTTTGGCTTAGCTGCCGAACCTGCTACCAAAGTTATCTCAGGCTTTTTGTCACTTCCGATACCAGTTGCAACAACTGTTACGCGGAATTCATCTGTCATATCTGGGTCTAGTGACGTACCGATAACTACTGTCGCGTTATCGGAAGCGAAGGCTTTAACTGTATTACCTACCGTTTCAAATTCGTCCAGACGCATATCCAGACCAGCAGTAATATTTACCAGTACGCCTCGTGCACCAGCCAAATCAATATCTTCAAGAAGTGGAGAAGAGATTGCCGCTTCAGCTGCTTCTTCTGCACGTTCTTCACCTTTAGCAACACCGCTACCCATCATTGCGTGGCCCATTTCAGACATTACTGTTCTAACGTCCGCGAAGTCCACGTTAATCATACCTGGGCGAGTGATTAGCTCAGCGATGCCCTGTACAGCGTTCTTAAGTACATCATTCGCATAACCAAAAGCTTCTAGCAAGGTTACACTGCGTCCATATACCTTTAATAATTTCTCATTTGGAATGGTGATCAAAGAATCGACATGTTTCGATAACTCTTCAATACCTTGTTCAGCAAATGCCAGACGCTTTTTGCCTTCAAATCCAAATGGCTTCGTTACTACGGCAACAGTAAGGATATTTAGTTCCTTCGCTACCTCAGCAATAACCGGAGCTGCACCTGTACCTGTACCGCCACCCATACCGGCTGCGATAAATACCATATCGGCACCAGAGATTGCTTCTTTAATCTTTTCTTTATCTTCGAGAGCTGAATCACGACCTACCTGAGGGTTTGCACCAGCACCCAGACCTTTGGTGATATCAACACCAATCTGGATTACTGAATTCACACTCGCTTTACGTAGTGCCTGTGCATCAGTGTTTACGCTAATAAAATCAACGCCTTCGATTGACTCACGAACCATGTGTTCTACAGCGTTACCGCCGCCGCCACCAACTCCAACGACTTTAATTACCGCATCGTCAGACATTTCCATCATCGGTTCAAACATGTGTTATCTCCGTTTATCCTGCTCTCAGGTTAAAACTCTTTTTGTATCCAATTACGCATTCTACTAAATAATCCAGAGAATGAGGAACTCTTTGGTTCACTATATTCACTGTCGTCATTTGTTTGACTATCTTTTGCGTAATGAAGTAATCCAACTGCCGTAGCGTGGTACGGCTCTTTAACATAATCGGTAAGCCCACTCACTTCCAGAGGCTTACCTATTCGTACTCTGTTTGCACCGAACACTCGTTCAGCACATTCAACCATGCCTTCAATCTGTGATGCCCCACCGGTTAAGACAATACCAGCAGCCAGATGGTGCTTGATATTTTCTTCTCTCAGCTTGGCCTGAACTGAATTAACTGATTGATTTATGAAACCCATCAACTCTGCATATCGGGCTTCAATGACGCCAGACAATTCCTGACGCTTTAATGTTCTTGAAGGTCGACCACCTACGCTAGGTACGTTTACTGTATCATCTTTGCTGACCAGTTCACTTAACGCACAGCCATAGCGTACCTTAATATCTTCCGCATCACCAACTGGTGTACCAAAAGCAAAGGCAATATCACTGGTGACTGCATTTCCTGCATAGGAGAATACTTCAGTATGACGTAGCGCGCCACCAGTCCAGATAGAAACATCCATGGTACCTGCGCCGATATCAACAACGCAGACACCAAGCTCTCTCTCATCTTCAGTGATAACCGCATTACTCGCAGCCAACCCAGAGAAAACCAGCTGTTCTACTTTAAGGCCACAGCGCTCTACCGCTTTAATAATGTTCCTCGCCATATCACTATGACAGGAGATAAGGTGCACACTTACTTCCATACGTACACCAGACAAACCAAGCGGATTTTTAATACCTTCTTGATAATCGATCGTAAATTCCTGAGGAATCACATGCAAAATTCGTTGCTCTTCCCCAATTTTGATCGATTTAGCCGTGTGAATAACACGGTCCATATCATCCTGGGAAACTTCTTCTTCTGAGATAGCCCCCATTCCTTTCTCTATCCGGCTTGCAATGTGTTTACCCGATAGTGAAATATAAACATTGCTGATTTTGCATTCGGCCATCATCTCGGCCTGATCAACTGCGCGTTGAACCGATTTAACTACCGATTCAAGATCGTTTACGCCACCCTTGTCCATACCTCTGGACGGGCTGCTTCCTGCGCCAAGTATATTGATCTGCCCGTCTGGTAGTAATTCACCGACAAGGGCTGATACGCTAGCTGTGCCTATATCAAGACCGACAATGATGTTATCGTCAGCAGTCTTAGTCATCTGTACTCTCTTGTGCTAAATCTTCTTCCGGAAACCACCCTATCGCAGCTCCCGTATCATACCGCAAGTCAATATAGCTAACTTGTGCAGCCTTGTTCCCTAATTGCGTATAGAGAGAAGCAAATCGATCCAACCTCTCATCTAAAGATTCTTTCCCTAACTCCAGACGTATACCATTGTCCAGAATCATCTGCCACGCTCGTCTGTCATTCAGCACCACGGAAGTGACTGAAAGTTCGAGAGAGGAAAACAGAGGAGTTACCTTTCGCCAGGTCTCTAATACTCTATGCTCACTGTCTGTAGGGCCATAAAGTTTTACTCTGTCTTCTTTTAACTGAGCTACGTCTGCTTCGAATACATCACCGTGCTCATTTAGCAATGCGTTGCCGTTCCAGATAGCCGAAGCTTTATGCTCTACCAGATAGACCTTGATAATATCCGGCCATTGTTTCCGTATTGATGCTTGTGCAACCCACGGAAGTTCGGTAATAGCCCTTTGCAGTACATTAACATCCTGAGACATAAACGTACCCAGATGGTCTAAGCTCGCCAATGCAGTTCGTACATCTTCTGGAGCGATATATTCAAGCTCACCCTGAAGCACAAGCTTTGACAGGGGTAGACGCTGTTCATCCAGCATCCAGCTTATTGTGGAATAGAGCAGAGTACCAACAGAAAGCAGAACAAAAAGCAAAAAAGCACCGCCTAAAGCGTGCTGTTTTATTCTGTTTATTGCCTGATTCGAGTCATCGATACCAACTGCACTATTCATTCTTAATTCAATATCGCTATCTTTTCGCTTTTTTATATAACTCGAAGCTTAGCAACTTTAGTCAGATTGGATTAAATCTTTTTAAAGCCATTGGAATTATACAAAGCACACACAAACTATCTACCCAAAAATGCGTAATATTAGAGAATGTGTGAGGTTTTAATTACTCAGACTTCATGTTTTTGATATCAAGCTTGAGTGAAGCTAGTTGTTTAGCGACTTTACCAACATCGCCAGCACCTTGTGTAAGTACTAAGTCATTATCTTGCATTATGTTTGCTAAAACCGATGGTAAAGCATTCATATTCGGAACAAAAATCGGATCAATCTTACCCCGACTGCGAATTGTTCTGCACAACGATCGACCATCTGCACCATTAATAGGCTTCTCTCCTGCGGAGTAAACATCGAGCATAATCAACACATCAACGTTTTCCAGCACATTCGCAAAATCATCATAAAGGTCACGAGTTCGGCTGTAACGATGAGGTTGGAAAATCATAACCAACCGCTTGTCTTCCCAACCTGCTCTTGCAGCCTGAATAGTTACATCAACTTCACTTGGGTGATGACCGTAATCATCCACCAGCATCACCTGGCCATTTCCTGTCTCAAACTCACCCAGATGTTCAAAGCGACGACCTGTCCCCTGCGTGCCAGCCATAGCTCGCAAGATAGCTTCATCGTCAATATCATCTTCTGTCGCAACGGCAATTGCAGCAGATGCATTGAGTGCATTGTGACGACCCGGGATGTTCAGCGTGATATCTAAAGCATCCTTACCTTCACGAATAACGGTAAATTTGCCCTGTTGCCCTTCCTGACGATAGTTTTCAATACGTACATCAGCATCTTCAGAGAAACCGTATGTAATGACCTGGCGGCTAATGCTAGGAATAAGTTCACGAACAACAGGATCATCAACACAAACGATCGCTTGTCCGTAAAACGGTAGATTGTGCAAAAAGTCGATAAAAGTCTGTTTTAACGTCTCAAAGTCGCCACCATAGGTTTCCATATGGTCTGCTTCAATATTTGTAACGATGCTAACCATCGGCTGTAGGTGAAGAAAAGACGCATCGCTCTCGTCTGCTTCAGCAATTAAAATTCTGCTAGAACCCAGACGTGCGTTTGTACCAGCGCTTTTTACCAATCCACCATTAACGAAGGTTGGATCAAGCCCTGCCTCTGAATAAATCTGGGTAACCAGAGCTGTCGTCGTGGTTTTTCCGTGAGTACCAGCGACAGCGATACCGTGCCTGAAGCGCATCAACTCAGCAAGCATCTCTGCTCGTCTTACTACAGGAATGCGCATCTCTTTCGCTGCGACCAATTCAGGGTTGTCCACTTTGATTGCCGTAGATACAACCACAACACTCGCTTTTTCTACATTTGATGCCTGATGACCTATGTAGACCTTCGCACCCTTGTTAGTCAGTCTTTCTGTAACTGGGTTTTCAGCAATGTCAGAACCCGTTATTTCATACCCTTCATTGAGAAGAACTTCCGCAATACCACTCATTCCGGCACCACCGATGCCTACGAAATGGATAGTCTTCACCCTGCGCATTTCTGGTACTACTGCGCGGATCTGGGAAATATTTTGGGTATGTTCAATAGTCATTCACTGTTTCTCAATTAGTTTGTTAAGGCAGCAATCGCTTTTGCAACGGTCTTATCTGCATCTGTCTTTGCGGCTGCACGAGCCTTGTTTGACATTGCTGTTAATTCTTCTCGGGATAAGCCTGCAATAATACCTGCCAGTTTATCAACAGACAATTCGGGCTGTTCTACCATTAAAGCGGCACCACACTCAACCAAATGATCTGCATTTAGTGCTTGCTGTCTGTCTTTGTGCATAAATGGGACAAAAATTGCGCCAACACCAGCCGCTGAGACTTCCGATACCGTTAACGCTCCAGAACGGCAAACAAGTAAATCAGCCCATTCGTATGCTTCAGATACATCGTCAATAAACTCGGTAACTTCCACGCTTTCAAAACCTGCAGCCTGGTAGAGCCCTTCAACTTCTTGCTGATTATTCTTTCCCGCCTGATGACGAACGGTATAGCCAGAACCTAACTTAGCTAATACATCAGGCAGTGTTGTATTAAGAATTCTTGCCCCTTGGCTGCCCCCCATAACAAGAATACGGATATCACCTTCACGCCCTTCTAACCTCTTCTCTGGTGAAGGAATGGAGACAACATCTTCTCTTACTGGGTTGCCAACAACTTCTGCGTTAGGGAAAGCTCCAGGGAAAGCCTGAAAGACTTTTTTAGCGATTTTTGATAGCCACTGATTTGTCAGACCCGCAACGGCATTCTGCTCATGTAAAACCAAGGGAATTCCTTCGATTCTGGCTGCAACGCCTCCCGGTCCACTTACATAACCTCCCATACCTAAAACCACATCGGGTTTCCATCGTTTGATATGAGTTCTTGCCTGAAAAATGGCATTAATGATCTGGAATGGTGCTTTAATCAGCTTAGCGATACCCTGACCGCGAAGCCCTTTAACCTTTATAAAATCGATCTCGATACCGTGTTTAGGAACCAGTTCTGCTTCCATACGATCTTCAGTACCCAGCCAGCGGATTTCCCAACCTTCAGACTGAAGCTGTTTTGCTACCGCCAACCCCGGAAAAACATGTCCTCCAGTACCACCAGCCATAACCAATAGACGTTTATTCTTCTTCATTATTATCTTCATTTTCCTTTTGATTATTTTCTGGTGTTATTGTTTGATTGAGTCTTAACTCGTGATCAATTCTCAACAATATCGAAACCGCTGTAGTCATGATTATCAGGCTGGAGCCACCGTAACTGATCAATGGCAAGGTGAGTCCCTTGGTTGGTACTAAGCCCGCAGCAGCCCCAACATTCACCAAAGTCTGGAAAGCAAACCAGATTCCAATACCAAATGCTAAGTAACCACCAAATTGTTCTTCCGCTTCTAACGCTTTTTTACCAATCAATACCGCTTTTATCACCAGAGAAAAAATCAGCATTAATACCAGTATCACACCAATAAAACCAAGCTCTTCACCTATAACAGCAAATACAAAATCGGTATGTGCTTCTGGAAGATACTCTAGTTTTTGAATAGAGTTCCCTAGACCTTGTCCAAACCATTCACCTCGGCCAAACGCCATAAGGGATTGAGTTAACTGATAACCGCTCCCGAATGGGTCTTCCCACGGGTCCCAAAACGACGTAACACGACGCATACGGTAAGGTTCAGCAAATATCAGAACAACAACACCGGCTACACCCGCCATCATCAACGCGATAAACTGCCAGAGTTTAGCCCCTGCGATAAACAACATACCGAATATTGTGACAAGCATTACAACAACCGTACCAAGGTCCGGCTGCCCTAAAAGCAACATGGCAAATACAAGAAATACGATTAAGGGTTTAAAGAAGCCATCAAAGAACTTCTCTCTCACCTCATCTCGCTTTCGAACCAGATAGCCCGCCATAAAGATAAACAGGGAAAGCTTAGCCACTTCGGCGGGCTGAAGGTTAAATAGCCCCAGAGGAATCCATCTTGAAGCGCCATTTACTGATTTACCAAAAAGAAGGACGACAATTAGTAGGGAGAGAGATATTCCTAATAAAATGGTGCTAAAACGCAACCAGCGCCTCATCGGAACCTGCAATACGGTTGCTGCCGTACAAAGAGCAAGCCCAATAAAGATGGCATGACGAAACATAAAGTGAAATGGCTGTCCGGTTAGCCTGGTACTGATCGGGAAGGAAGCGGATGTCACCATCACTAACCCGGTTAACATTAACCCTATAGCAATCCATACTAACTGACGATCAAACAGCGCTTCAGGAACAGAATCTGCTCCCCAATCACCCACTCTTCCTAGCCATCTTTTTATCGCCACTACAAACTTACCTACACTTAACTACAACGTCTTACTACGAATACTGCTCTGCCAGTTGAGCAAAAGCATCCCCTCTGGCCATAAAGTTTTTAAACTGATCAAAACTAGCACAAGCAGGAGATAGCATAACCATGTCACCTGATTGCACTTCCTGAGAAACAGAGCCCACGATCTCTTCAATAGAGACCCAGCGAGTAGCCGATGGGTGAAGTTTCAAGAACTCGTCTCCGTCTTCACCATAACAATAAAGCTTCACACTTAACTTCGCCAATACTGGTGCAAGTTCAGAAAAATCGGCTCCTTTGCCAACACCACCCACTAATAAATGCAATGTTCCTGAGCAATCTAAACCTGAAAGCGCAGCCAAGGTGCTCGCTACATTCGTCGCTTTTGAATCATTGACCCAGCGAACGCCATTCCTCTCTACTACGAGCTGACAACGGTGTGTTAGCCCTTTGTATCTTTTTAATGCATCAAATGCTTGTGTGTAATCTATACCTGCGCATTTTAGCAGTGCCAGTACAGTCAATACATTGGCAATATTATGCTTTCCAACCAGACTCAGTTCAGATGTCGCCAAAACCTGAGTTCCGTGATCGCTAAGGTATTCACAACCATTACCCTGCGATAAGCCGAACTCTTTCTCATCAAACCCAAATGTGACGACTTCACCATCAAACTGTTCCGGGAAAGTCTCTGGGTCATCTCTGTTCACCACCGCATAATCGGCATTAGCAAAGATACGTTGCTTGGCTTTTTTATATAGAGATAACTTCCCTTCATAACGATCCATATGATCTTCAGAAAGGTTTAGAAAAGCCGCAGCTTTGAGTTGCAGAGACGAGGTAGTTTCCAGCTGAAAACTCGAGAGCTCCAGGACATACAGTTCACAAGGATCATTTAAAAGCTCCAGGGCTGGAACACCAATGTTTCCTCCAACTCCGACTTTTAATCCTGCCGCTTTTGCCATGACACCCGTTAAATCTGTAACCGTGCTTTTTCCGTTCGAACCGGTAATGGCGATGATCGGGGCCTCAGCTGCCCAGGCAAAAAGTTCAATATCCCCGACAATCGGAATGTTCTTTTCGGCAACTTGCTTGAGTTCAGGTGTTGCCAGCGCAATGCCTGGGTTCGCCACAATCATATCGGCTTCTAGCAGCCATTCCATATTCCAGCTTCCGGTATGAAGCTCAACACTGCTGTTCAGTTCTTCTTTACCAGGAGGATTTTCTCTTGTATCAATCACTTTAATCGAAAGTGATTTGGGCATTTTTAGCAGGTAGTTAACGACAGAGAGCCCGGTAATACCGAGCCCTAGTACAACAACCTTATTTATATTGTTCCATCTATCCATTAATTAACGAACCTTAAGTGTTGCTAACCCGATCAGTACAAGAACAATAGAAATAATCCAGAAACGAACAATGACGCGAGGTTCCGGCCAGCCTTTTAACTCATAGTGGTGATGAATCGGTGCCATACGGAACACGCGCTGGCCTCGAAGCTTATATGAGCCAACCTGAAGAATGACCGATAATGTTTCCATTACAAACACACCACCCATAATCACCAGAACAAACTCTTGCCTTACCAGTACAGCGATCGTTCCGAGTGCCCCGCCAAGCGCCAAAGAGCCTACGTCCCCCATAAATACCTGGGCTGGATACGTGTTGAACCAAAGGAATCCAAGCCCTGCACCAACCATAGCAGCACAGAAAATAACAAGCTCACTTGCGTGCGGAATGTATGGAATGTGCAGATAAGCTGCGAAGTTCACGTTACCAGTGGCCCAGGCAATAAAAGCAAAACCACCAGAAACCAATACGGTTGGAAGAATAGCAAGACCGTCCAAACCATCTGTCAGGTTTACGGCATTACTTGTGCCCACGATAACAAAGTAAGTCAAAATGATGTACAACACGCCGAGCTGAGGCATGATGTCTTTAAAGAAAGGAACAACTAACTGAGTCGCAGCAGTATCTTTTCCGTGCACATATAGAGCAAATGCCACCACAATCGCAATAGCTGATTGCCAGAAATACTTCCAGCGCGCGATTAAACCTGCAGGATCTTTTCTTACTACTTTTCGATAATCGTCTACAAAACCAACAGCACCATAGCCCAGAAGTACCACCATTACAGCCCAGACATACGGGTTAGATAAGTCCGACCAAAGCAACACACTTACCACGATAGAAGCGAGAATCATCACTCCCCCCATCGTTGGCGTTCCACGCTTACTAAAGTGCGATTCAGGGCCATCATTTCGTACAACCTGTCCAATTTGCAGTAGTTGCAAGCGAGCTATCAGTCTCGGTCCCATCCACAAGGACAGTCCTAATGCAGTCAAAACACTCAGAATTGAGCGAAACGACAGGTACTCAAATAATCGAAAAAACGAAAAATATGGCTGTATTAATTCAGCAAGCCAAATAATCATTTAAAGTTCTCCTTCAAAGCTTCCGCTACCGTACTCATACGAGCACTGTTTGCTCCCTTAACTAAAAGAGTATGCACCTGGTCAGAGCTTTTGTATAAATTTTGTTCTACATATGTCAGAAGTTCGTCATGCGTGTCAAAATGCAAGCCATTACATACCTCACTAATTACCTTGGTATCTTCACCAAAAGTAAGTACATGCTCGAACTTAAATGGTGCTGCATGTTCCCCGACTTGACGATGAAGTGCAAGACTTTCCTCACCTAGTTCAGCCATATAGCCCAAAATGAGCCACCTTTGACCTGAATATGTTGAAAGCAGGTCTACCGCGGCTTTCATAGCAGGAACACTGGCATTATAGCTGTCGTCTATTAACTTAACCTTCTCTGTTAACTGATGGGTTTCTACTCGTCCTTTAACATTAGAAAGCTCGGCCAAACCTGAACGAACTTCCTCTAGTGACGCACCAAAACTAGTTGTGAGTGCTGCTGCTGCCAATGCATTAGAAACATTGTGAAGGCCAACAAGCCCCAAACTTACATCAATCTCACCTTGTGGTGTGTTCAGAGCAAAGGAAGCTTCACCCAGATCATTAATCGAAATGTCGGTTGGGTAAAAATCTGCTGTTTGATCATTGGCAGAAAAAGTGACTACACTTTTGTCACTTAGCACCGTTTGCCAGAATTGTTCACCGTTACTATCCAGATTAACAATCGCAGTGTCACCAGCGTTCAACCCCTGATAAATTTCGCCTTTCGCTTGCTTAACGCCATCCATTGAACCGAAACCTTCCAGGTGAGATTCAGCGACATTATTCACCAATGCTACGGATGGTTTTACCAAAGCCGTAGTGTAAGCAATCTCTCCTATATGATTGGCACCGAGTTCAACCACTGCGTAATCGTGCTTGGGTTCTGAGCGCAGCAAAGTCAAAGGGCAGCCAATGTCATTGTTAAAGTTACCCGCAGTTGCCAGTACTTCTCCCTTTTGCTTTAGGATAGAAGCGACCATCTCTTTAACAGTGGTTTTCCCACAACTGCCGGTGATAGCTAGCGTCTGGATATCACACTGTTTGTGAACCCAAGAGCCAAGTTCACCAAGCGCAATAAGCGTATCTTTTACAATTAACTGAGGAAGCTCAACAGGCAACTCTCGACTTACCAATAATGCACTTGCTCCGTTTTCTTTCGCTTGTAGCGCAAAGTCGTGAGCATCGAATCTCTCACCAATCAGTGCAACAAAAAGCGCACCATCAGAAAGCGTTCGGGTATCCGTTGATACTGCATTGATGGGACAGTCATCGCCAACCAAAGTCGCTTGCAGTACCTGTCCAATTTCATTTAGTGATGTTGAGATCATTCCACTAATCCTAAAATCTTCATTGCTGACTCTCTATCAGAATAGTGAATCGTCTCACCGTTTAATACCTGATAGTCTTCATGTCCTTTTCCGGCAAGAAGAATAATATCCTCTTCCCCTGCTCGCTCAGTGGCATACAGTAAAGCCTCATATCTGTCATGTCTGACAATCGCATCTTCAGGTTTGTTCATTCCTGCCAGCATATCTTTAACTATCAGCTCGGCGTTTTCACTGCGAGGGTTATCATCTGTCAGTATTGCTTTATCTGCCAACTTCTCGGCAATGCTCGCCATCATAGGGCGTTTGCCTTTATCTCTGTCACCACCGCAACCGAAAATAGCCCACAGATTCGCTTTACAGTGAACTCGTAAGGCAGAGAGCGCTTTTTCCAGAGCATCCGGAGTGTGTGCATAGTCTACAACGATCTTCGCTCTGCCAGAGGTTTTGAACAGTTCCATACGCCCTACTACAGGCTGCAACCTTGGAGAGCTGGCAATTAAATCAGAGCTGGAAAACCCTAAAGCCAGTAATGTTGCGAATGCCAGCATTAAGTTCGATGCATTGAATGCACCAATTAATGGCGCTTTTAACTCACCAGAACCCCAGTAGCCATCAAAGCTTATGGTAATGCCACTCTCTGAGTAAACGACCTCTTTCGCCCAAATCGCTTTTTTCTGTTCTGGCTTTTTTATTAAAGAAACCGCTATCGAATCGGTAAGAGAGTTAAGCCAGGCTTCGCCGACCACATCGTCGGCATTGATGATGGCATGCTCGCATTGGTGTCCAGTAAAAAGCTGCATCTTCGCGTTAGCATACTCTTCCATGGTGCCATGATAATCGAGGTGATCACGACTCAAGTTAGTAAAGACGCCTGCTGAGAAAGGAAGTGTTTTAACTCTTCCTTGGACCAAACCATGAGAGGAAACCTCAAGTGCCGTATATTCTGCACTTTGGCTGGCAAGTTCATTCAATGTTTTTTGAATTTCAATTGCGCTACCTGTTGTGTTTACTGCTGGCTGTAAATTTTCAAGAAAGCCATTCCCAGTTGTTCCCATCACTGAAGCTTTTTTGCCTATCAACGTCATCCACTGTGCGATAAGTTGCGTGATCGTTGTCTTCCCATTGGTGCCAGTAACACCTATCAATGCAGGTTTCTTTGGGTAAAGCCTGTCCGCCAGCGCAGAAAGGTTCTTATCTAAATCCTGAATGTAAATCACCGGGCAGTGATTTACGAATTCAATCAATCCATGTTTTTTGCTTTCACATGCCTGAGCGATAACGGAATTTGCGCCATTCTCGACCGCTTTTTCTATAAACGTTCGCCCATCTATGGCATGCCCCACAACAGCAATAAAAGTCGAGCCCAACATAACCTTACGGCTATCAAGCTCCAATGAGGTCACTTCTTGGTTTGCAAACTCTTCGTCTTCAATTTGTAACCAAGGTGAAATAAGGGAATTAAGCGTTAATGTCATTGTTATTATTCTCTGTTTTTACTTTGCATCTGGCGCAATGTTCAGCACCTGTAGGGTCGATTTCATTACTTTAGAAAAAACTGGTCCCGCGACTGAACCACCGTAATAAAGGTCGCCTTGTGGCTCGTTAACAATCACAACCATAGCGACCTTGGGTTTACTCACAGGAGCCACCCCAGCGACCACCGCAACATACTCATCACTGTATCCACCTGCGGTCGCCTTTCGTGACGTACCAGTTTTTGCTGCGATTCTGTACCCCGGAACCGCGGCACGAGTTGCAGTACCACCTTCTTGTGTCACCTTCTCAAGCATTTCCAGAACGTATTTTGCGTTTTCTTTGTCCACTACCTGACGAGATCGATCGTGTTTATTACCTTCTACAACGTGCAGAGGGCGATACATGCCATAACTGCCCAACGTGGCATAAGCATGAGCAAGCTGAACAGGTGTCACTGATAAACCATAACCAAACGCTAGTGTGGCTATTTCAAACTGCGACCAACGACGTCGGTTAGGGAAAATACCCTCGGTTTCACCAATAAGATTAATTCCTGATGTCGAACCAAAACCTACCGAGCTATACATCCCAAGCAAAGCTTCCAGAGGCATATCCAATGCAAGTTTCGCTACACCGATGTTACTGGATTTCTTCAAGATGGTTGGCAGGTCTGCTTTACCAATTTTTGAGGTATCACGTACGCGGCTACCGCCAATCTGCATGATGCCGTTTCCGGTATCAATCACGGTGTTCGAATCGGCCACATCATTCTCAAGCGCTGCAAGAACAACAAATGGTTTCACCGTTGAGCCTGGCTCCAATGCATCGGTTATAGTACGGTTGCGCATTCGGAAGCTTTGCAGCTGTTCACGGTTGTTCGGGTTGTAGGAAGGCGCATTCACCATCGCGAGAATCTCGCCAGTCTCTACATCCAAAATAACGATGGATCCAGATGTTGCCCTGTGGTCAGCGACAGATTGTTTTATCGCTCTGTATGCGATTGCCTGTAAACGTTGGTCAATTGTAAGACGAAGCGGTTTGCCTTCCTTACGTTCATTCAAAGAAATATTCTCAACCACACGCCCGTATCGGTCCTTACGGATAGTTTGCTTTCCCGCTTCACCCGTTAACCAGGAATCATAACTTCTCTCGACACCTTCGAGACCTTTGTCGTCAATACCAGTCACACCGATCACGTGAGCACTTACTTCACCAGAAGGGTAATACCGACGAGACTCATTATTAAGGCCGACTCCTTTAAGTTTCAGCTCTTTAATGTAGTTCGCCATTGCAGGGCTAACCTGACGCTGAAGGTATATAAAACGACGCTTCTTATTCTTTTCGATTTTTTTGATCAAGCCTTCACGGTCAAGACTCAGAACATCGGCAAGTGCATACCAACGTTCTCTTTCCTGAATACCACCAGCTTTGTATATCGCCACTGGATCAGCCCATACAGCCTGAACAGGCACACTCACGGCAAGCTGTTCATCATTTCTATCTGAGATGATCCCACGAGCTGAAGGTAAAGCCTTAACACGGACCGATCGCATATCTCCTTGACGAATCAGGTTATCTGGCTCTATGACCTGAATGTAAGCAGCCCGACCAACAAGGGCAAAAAATGCAAATACAACAAAACCCAAAACAACATATAGACGCCACTTGATAAGTAACGACTCTGGTTCTTTTTTTACAACTCGTTTATTCGCTGATTTATTGCGAGAGGCTTTTTTATCGGTACTTTTTTTACCGGTATTGTTTCTGGACCTTTTGGGAGGTGTTTTTTTCTTGTTTCCAATCATTGCAGAGATACCGAGACTTCTTTATCTGCATCTGGGCGAATCATTTCGAGATCTTTTTCCGCCACAGCCTGTACGCGGCTATGCTCTGATAATGCATTTTCTTCCAAAATTAAGTTGCGCCATTCGTTATCCAACCTGTCCCTTTCTTGTAAGGTCAGGTTCTTTTCTGTGACTGCCTGGCGGGTATGATGCGTACTGAATACCACTCCCATTGCAAGCGTAAAAATAACGATAAGCATCAGCAATGGAAGTCGACCAACTGTAAAAATGTCCTTTAAGATCAATCTCGCCAGATTGGGCTGATTAGCCCTATCTGGCGCTTCTTCTGTAGTAGCTCTTTTCTTGAATCGACTAAGGAGCATTAAAGTTTCTCAGCAATTCTCAGAACAGAGCTCCGTGAGCGGTTATTAACCTCAACCTCTTCTTTCGAAGGCATGATTGCTTTGCCCACAGTCTTAAGCTTTGCACTGCCAAGCTCTTTAATTTGATCTTCCGTTAAAGGAATTCCGTGAGGAACCTCCGGCCCTTTACTTTCTTTGCGCATAAAACGTTTCACCATGCGATCTTCAAGAGAGTGGAAGCTGATAACTGAAAGGCGACCTTCAGGAGCCAAAATACTTAACGCACCTTTTAGTGCAGTATCGATCTCTTCCAGCTCACTATTGATGTAGATTCGGATCGCTTGAAAACTGCGAGTCGCCGGATGTTTTTTCTTTTCACGGGATGGTGACACATCCGAAATCAACTTCGCTAGCTCGCTAGTGCGAGTCAGTGGTTCTTTCTCATCATCTTCACGATGTTCAATTATTGCGCGAGCTATACGACGGGCAAACTTCTCTTCACCAAACTGTCTAAGCACCCAAGTTATATCGTCTAAATCTGCTTCAAGTAGCCACTGAGAAGCAGGAATACCTGAGGTTGGGTCCATACGCATATCAAGAGGACCATCCTTCATAAAGCTGAAGCCTCGCTCGGCATCATCAAGCTGAGGAGACGATACACCAAGGTCCAGCAAAACCCCGTCGACTTTCCCTGCAATACCGTACTCTTCGGCATATTCAGCCATGCCTGAAAAAGGTCCATGAATAATAGTAAAGCGAGGGTCATCTATTTTTTTAGCTTCTGCGATTGCAGTAGGATCGCGGTCAATGCTGTATAAGCGACCATTTTCACCCAATCTGGATAATATGTTTCGGCTATGCCCGCCACGACCAAAAGTTCCATCGATGTAGATACCATCTGGTTTAATATCCAGACCGTCAATAGATTCATTAAGTAAAACAGAGATATGTTGGAACGATTCAGTCATGATTGGAACTCATTATCCTTCGAAGGCTTACATCATCAGCGTGGCCGCTGATCTTCATATTAAATAAAGCAGGGTAATAGTGTACTGATTTGCACTAATGTGGCTAGCTTTAATATGTTATTTGCAGTCAAATTTCTGCAAATGGGGAAGTATAATTCATATGCAACTAATACCGTTACAGGTAGTTTCGTTGTTCTAGTAAGCCAAAATACTCTGTTTCAAACTCGAAAGCGGGTAGCGGTTTGCTGTAATAGTATCCCTGAGCGATGTCACAACCTTTCTCAGCCAGAAACTCAGCTTGAAGTTTTGTTTCAACGCCCTCAGCTACAACAGCGATGTTTAGGCCTTTAGCCATATCAATAACCGCTGAAGTTAACGCACGATCAAAATTATCAACCTCGATATCGGAAACAAAGCTTCTATCAATTTTCACACCATCAAAATCAAAGCTCCTCAAGTAAGATAGAGATGAGTAGCCTGTTCCAAAGTCGTCCAGCCAGAGTTGTATTCCTAACTCTCTAATATTATCCAAAACGTTTTTGGCAACAGATTCATCCTTTATCAGAATACTTTCCGTTACTTCAGCATGTAGCTGATCTGGTGTTAACTGATGTTTTCTTAAAGCTTTGTCCAGTTTTTCGACTAAGTTAGAACGATAGACCTGCCTTGCTGACAGGTTTACCGCCAAATGAAATTTCTCCGAGCAGTATTTTTGCCAAATCTTCAGTTGTTCGCATGCTTCATCAATCACCCAATCTCCTATTGGAATAATTAAACCACACTCTTCAGCAATGCCGATAAACTCATCCGGAGGCACTAATCCTTTCTCAGGATGACGCCAGCGAATCAATGCTTCTGCACCGACTAACTCCGTTGAGTTCAGCGCAAACTGAGGCTGAAACCATAATTCAAATTGTTCCATACCTTCATCAATGGCTTTACGTAAGTCTCGCTCCACCACCATTCTGTTTTTAACCTGTAGATTGAGTAACTGATCAAAGTTGGCAAATGTATTTTTCCCCATACTTTTTGCCTTATACATCGCAATGTCTGCGTTTTTAATCAGTTCCTCTGCAGAAGTACCATCATTTGGATAGTTTGCAATTCCAATACTGGCTGCAATGATGATCTCTTTATCTTGAACCTGAATGGGTTTCTGAATAGCCTGAATAAGTCTGTTTGCTACCTTAGTAGCGCTTATGTTGTCAGCGACATCTGGCAGACAGATTAAGAACTCATCACCACCGATTCTGGCAACAAACTCTGGTGCTGGTGACATGTTTTCCAGAATAAGTTGTCCGCCTCTAAGGTTCTTGGCTATACGTTCTGCTACGTCACACAGCAACTGATCCCCAGTCTCGTGACCGTAGTTATCGTTCACAAACTTAAACTCATCCAGATCTAAAAACAGAACCGAGAAAATTTCATTTGTTTCTTTTCTGGAAATTAACTGGCTCAACTGTCTGAAGAACTGATTTCGATTTGGAAGCTTCGTCAGTGAATCATGATATGCCAGGAATGAAATCTCCTGAGTTTGTCGCTTAAGACTTCTACCCATCTCATTAAAGGCACTAGCCAGCTCGCCAATTTCATCATCCCGTTCCACTTTGTTTTTACTATCAAAGTCCCCTTTGACGATTTTTTGCGTGTGCTTAACCAAAGCTTGTATCGGAACAATTAAGGAACGAGATAAAGCAATAGAGACAAGTATGCCGGCCAATCCAGCTGTTGCTGCAGTAATAACCAATGCTATGACGATGTTTTTAAAACCAGTATCTGCAGTGGCATTTATGTGTGCGGTTATGGAGTAAATATCATGGTGTATGGAATCCAGAGACCAAACCAACAATACGCCACCCAAAGCTTTATCTGAGATTAGTATCGGCTGGGCCATAGTGATGGTATCTGTTTCTATGTATAAGTAGGGCTCTTTATCTATCAATACCTTATCTAACAAACTTCTCTGCTCTATCACCTCGCCATAAGTTGGTATGGTTTCTACACCATCGTGAAAGATTTTTCCTTTGTCATCAAACACCACAATGGTTTTGATCTCTTCATTCGAAAATAGAGGCTTAATTAAGTTGTATGTCGCCTCCAGATCATACTGATAGATTGGGTTGATCAGAGACACTGATAAGTAGTCTAACAAGCTCTTCCCTCTTTTTTTAGCTTGCGCAAGTAAACTACTTTTAGTGTCTTCTACGCTCTGAGCCAAAACTCGATCGGAAGTAACGTTGAAATTGTATAGCTGCACAAAAGAAATTACCGCAATGATAAGTGTCACAGACACTATACTGCCTACAATAAATCGCCCTTGCATTCCTAGCTTATATTTGAAAATCGCCATCTAAACCCTCCCTGAGATAACGAAGTGAAAATGTAGTACTCGCTATAGTTGCTCTGTCACTATTTTCACCAAATCATCAATTAAAAGGAGGCTTTCTTCATGAGCGGATAGCTCATCAAACTTAGTCGTTTTCTGATAAGCCCTGAGTGCATTTTTACCTTCTTCTGTTTCATGTGCAGTCAACAGAAGTTCGGTAATTCTCTGCTTTAACGCAGAGTCCATATCCGGTCTAAACAGTTCGACACTGCGAGGAAACGGTACACTTTCGTAAATAATGACACTGTCTGCACGAAAGTTTTCTGGTAAGTCTTCTTCATTATCCCAATCCAGATCGCTAAGTGCGCCGGCAGCTACGATACCTTTATGAACCCAGGCTGATATGTTTATTTCCTTGTTTGCAAACACATACCCTATAGTCCCTGGAGGGGTACTTTCTCGTGGGTTATCCAAAGGCACCAGCTGAAAACCTGACTGAATTAAAAGCGCGGCTGGGATGAAGAAAGCGGTGCTGGAACCAGCATCCTGAAAAGCGATGGTTTTTCCAACTAAATCGTCAAAAGATTTTATACCGCTGTCTTTTCTGGCAAAAATCAGGGATGAGTACTCAGGAACACCTTTCTTCCATCGACGTAAAACCATCTCTGCTCCCGCCCGATTCTTAAACTCAGTTGCAGAAAAGACAGTTTCAGTAATCAGATCAATTTTGCCCTGCTTGATGTATCGAATCATTTGCTCATTATTTTTGGCAAATAGAATTTTGCCTTCAGTGATTCCAAATTCACTCAGGTTTTTTGCAAGGTAATCAACCAGTAGTTTCTGATGTTTATAGTGCTTTTTGGGATTAGTACTTACCCGACCAACAACAATAGTATTCCTGGCTTGTTCGAAGCTCTGGGTACTGCTTTGCTCTCCAGCCCCATTAGCTAAACCACTGAACAAGAGTACGGCAAGCGATAAAGATAAACCCGACGTTATATTGCGGAACATATTATATTCCCCTAGCCAATATTGTTAGTTTTGTTATTTTGTTGTGACTTTTTACTCACAATTTAATATTAGCAGAGTTCCACAATATTCAATGTTTTTGAGCATAGGACTTTGGTAATAGATTTTTTTGAAAGGCTTATAGAATGCGAAAAGCCCACTGCATGCGCAGTGGGCTTTCTTATTGGGGGAGTCGACACGTAAGCCGGGTTCTGTTCCGCTTGCGCGGCGGTAGCCATTCGTCTAGGCCAGCAATCGCTCACTGGCTCCAGCAACCTACCCGCCTCCTTACGCGAGCAACGCAATGTGGAGGCCTATTTGGTCTTGCTCCGGGTGGAGTTTACCTTGCAACGAACTATTGCTAGTCGCCCGGTGCGCTCTTACCGCACCCTTTCACCCTTACCTGTTCTCCCTAAGGAGCCATCGGCGGTCTTCTCTCTGCTGCACTTGTCGTGGGCTTGCGCCCCCCAGGCGTTACCTGGCACCCTGCTCTATGGAGCCCGGACTTTCCTCCCCTTCGTCAGTCTCCCCCAACACGTGGAAGAAGGACATCAACGAAGCAGCGACTACCCGGTCAACTCCGGCGGCGGATTGTACTAGAAGCCTCACCACATATCAAGCTATTAGCCCGGCACCTACTCTAAGTTATCAAGACCCCATTTATAGAGAGCGTTCTTTTTAACGCCATGCATTTCAGCGACAATAGCTGCAGCTTTCTTCAAAGGTAGCTCTTTCGTCAGTAATCCAAGCAACCTCAAAGCCTCTTGTGGGAACTCTTCTTTCGAACTTTCTCTGTAGCCGTGAACCAACAGAACCATTTCCCCTTTCTTACGATTATCATCCTCTTCAATCCACGGAATTAGCTCTCCTAAAGGCATTCCCTGAATAGTTTCAAAGGTCTTAGTCAGCTCTCTGGCAAGTACTACTTCGCGGTCAGGCCCCAAAACTTTTAACATATCCTGCAAAGAATCCATGATTCGATGAGGTGACTCGTAAAAAATACAGGTACGTTCTGCTTTTTCAATTTCTCTTAGCTTATCCTGTCTGCCTTTGCTTTTTGGTGGTAGAAAACCTTCAAAGCTAAACCGGTCAGATGGCAAACCTGAGGCGCTAAGTGCAGTAATCACAGCACAAGCACCTGGCAGAGGAACAACTTTAACTCCTGCCTGACGACATTTTGTTACAAGATGATACCCTGGGTCACTGATAAGTGGCGTCCCTGCATCAGAGACTAGAGCGATTGATTGCCCCTGCTGCAGCCTTTCAACCAAAACCTGAGCCTTTTGTTGTTCATTGTGATCATGAAGAGCATAAGTTTTGGTCTGAATATTAAAGTGAGACAGCAACTTACCTGTATGTCTTGTGTCTTCTGCAGCAATCACATCAACAGACGCAAGTACATCAAGGGCTCGCTGGGTAATATCCCCTAGATTTCCGATCGGAGTCGGTACAATATAGAGAGTTGGGATCTCGGACGGGTAAGTTTTATTATCTGTCATTTGTTTACCATCACTTCAGCGATTAATATAGAGACAATTTTACACATAGTTGAATAAGAACTCATGGCTAGAAAGAACCACAAGCAAATTAGTGTACCACGCATCGTTACTCCAATTGCACTAGCAATTACATTAGCTGCGTGTTCTTCAAAACCGCCTGAACCTCAATCGGTTGATATTTCTTTAGCCCCGGCACAAGGTGTTGAAGCATATTTAATCAAGGCGGACAGCAGCAAGGGCAGCATACAGAATGATTGGTTAATCATGGCCCTTAAAGCCGCGATAGAATCAGGTGATACCCAGCAGGCATCTCTGATCATCTCTCGCCTTGAAAAGCAAAAGCTTACCGTTCCTCAAATGGCGGAATGGAAACTTTTACGAGCTCAAAATGATATGGCGCTCGAAAGACCAGAAGTTGTTCAGCAAGAGCTCTACTTCGAACCTTGGTGGGAGCTCGACAATGCTCAATGGATTGAGTACCACACAATAAGAGCAGATGCATACGAAACTACCGGTGACTATTTCAATGCCAGTCTTGAGTTGAATGAGCTTTATAACATCTCAGCAGAAACCGAGCATGAAGCACTGGCTTCCAGAATCTGGGACCATCTGTCACAGTACTCTGAAATCGACCTTAATGATTTCAAAGCAAGAACCGACGACTGGGTAATGCGTGGTTGGATTGACCTTGCGCTTTACATGAACGTCCTCAATGACGATGTTGCAGAACTAAAATCGACTCTTGAATCATGGTTTGAAGAGAACACTCAGCACCCAGCAGCGACATACACGCCAGGTGCTATTCAAGATATTTTAAACCTAGAGATTACTGAACCAAAACGTACAGCATTGCTTCTCCCGCTAACCGGAAAGTATGAAAAACAAGCCCAGCTAGTACGAGATGGCTTCCTGTTTGCACTTCTTCAAGACCCTATGAGACCAGAAGATGCAACGCTTTCGGTTTTCGACACCAACCAACTTAGTACTGAAGAAATCAATGAAAAGCTTTCTGAAGAAAATATCGACTTCATCGTTGGTCCTCTTGTGAAATCCGAAATTGAAGAGATTCAGGCTATGCAGGAAACAAGGGAGAATAAAATCCCTATGCTCGCTCTTAACTTCCCTGAAGAGTTAGCAGAAAACCCTCAGTACTGCTATTTGACTCTTTCGCCAGAACAAGAGGTTAGTCAGGCCGCAAAACACCTAACGGAAGAAGGGTACAAATATCCTCTGTTACTTGCGCCAAAAGGAGCTCTGGGACAACGCGTTACCGAAGCATTCAAAAAAGAGTGGGAAGCCAACAACAAAACTGAAGTTGAAGTGGCTTACTTCGGTTCAAAAGCCCAACTTCAACAGACTATCGATACCGTATTTGGTCTGAAATCAAGCCAGGCTCGCATCGTTCAAATGGATAACATATTGGGGACCGAGACAGAAAACCAACCTCGTAGCCGTCGAGATATCGATTCAGTTTATATCGTGGCTAGAAGTTCAGAACTAACGTTGATCAAGCCATTCATTGAAGTTGCCGTCAATCCGGAAGCAACCCCGCCTAAGCTATTCTCTAATTCTAGAAGTAACGCAGGTGGTAAGCGCCAGTTTGAAGACCTTTCAGGTGTTATCTACAGTGATATTCCGTTATTGATAGAAGATGACGAAATGCTGGATGCTAAGATGGAAGAACTCTGGCCAGAGCAGAGCAATGGACAGAAGAGGCTTCATGCTCTTGGTATGGACGCTTACCAGTTAATTACTGAACTTCCTAAAATGCAGATTGTCCCAGATTATCGAGTACAAGGTAAAACCGGCGAACTGACTATGGGTGAACAATGTATCATCCAGCGCGAAGTAGGCTGGGCGGAGCACAATGCTCTTTAGCCGACGAGTAATTGGAGATAAATATGAAGCTTTGGCGAAGAGCTTCCTGCTTCGCCAAGGTTTATCTTTCATAGGTCAAAACTACAACACTAAATTCGGTGAAATAGATTTGATTATGAAAGATGGCAACACATTTGTGTTTGTCGAGGTAAAATACCGAAAAGACAAACGCTATGGTAATGCAGCAGAGTTTGTAAACCATAAAAAAATAACCAGACTAAAACGCACTGTGAATGTCTGGCTTAACAAGAATAACCTTTCTCCTTATATGACGGAGTACCGGTTTGATGTCATAGCAATTCACGAAGATGGAAGAGATATCAACTGGATAAAGAATGCAATCACTGAAGGATAAACATGCAAGAACGCATTAAAGAAAGCTTTACCGAAAGTATTCAAATTCAAATCGCTTCTGCTGAGGCTCTGCCAGACGCAATAACACACGCAGCTCAGGCTATGGTTACGACTCTTTTGAATGGCAATAAGATTATCTGCTGTGGTAACGGGGGCTCCGCTGCTAACGCTCAACAGTTCGTATCTTGCCTTTTGAATCGCTTTGAAACAGAACGTCCTAGCTTACCTGCGATGACTCTAAATACTGATACGACAACGGTTACAGCAGTAGCTAACGATTATCACTACCAGGAAGTATTTTCTAAACAGGTGCGCGCTCTAGGGCAGGAAGGCGATGTTCTGCTAGCCATCTCTACCAGTGGTAACAGTAAGAACATTGTAAAAGCAATGGAGGCTGCTGTAAGCCGTGATATGACGATTATCGCACTCACAGGTAAAGACGGGGGCGAGATGGCTGGCCTACTGGGCGAGCACGATGTGGAGATAAGGATTCCATCTCAGCGAACAGCTCGAATTCATGAAGTACATATGGTCACATTGCACTGCCTGTGCGACTTGATTGATCAGGTGCTATTTCCTTCACACGAAGAGTAAGTAACTATGAAAAAGTACCTACGTTCTCTTTTCGTCATCGCCATGCTTGTCAGTGTATCAGGCTGTGCAGGACTGGTGGCCGTTGGTGCCGCTACCACTGTTTATGCCGTTACTGATCCAAGATCAAATAAGGAGCTGATCACCGATCAGGATATATCTTTGCAAGCAAGTGCGCTAGGTAATAAAGCGCCGCTCCAGTTTAATGTACGTATAAGCGCAACAACTTTCCGTGGCAACGTTCTGCTTATGGGGCAGGCTGTTAATCAGGAGTACAAAGCTCAAGTTACTAATGAAGTAAGTAAGATTAAAGGGGTGAAAAACATCTACAACCAGATGAAAGTTAAACCTCTTCTTAGTATCAGCGAGATCAGCAAAGATGTTTGGATTACAACAAAAGTTAAAACAGCTTTAGTTGGCAAAGAAGAGCTCAAAGACGCAAAAGTCTCGGTTTATACAGAAGATGGTGAAGTTTTCCTAGTAGGTGCAGTATCGCATCAGCAAGCCGATTTTGCTGTAGAAATAGCCCGTAATATTTCTGGTGTCAAAAAAGTGATGAAGGCCTTCTACTATGGCGAAAACGCACCTGTACAGAAAGAGCTAGAAAAAGACAAGAATGCCCCAGCACCCGCTGAAGAGCTATCAAATACGCAACCGGTTAAAGTTGTGGAAAACAAAGATGACGCCTCTTCTTCTGAATCAGTTCGTTATATCCAGCCAATTGAAGATGAGACTTTTACCGAAGAAGATCTTTGATCGAATCTAAGAGACTCATATAAAAAAAGCAGCTTACGCTGCTTTTTTTGATTGAATACGTTATTTAACGACTCTCAAACTAGGACGCCCTTTAGGTTTAGGCTTCTCTTCATCTGAGACTTCAATTTCGTCATTTGGTGCATCAGAGCTATCAACAGTAGAGAATCCTTCCTCTATCTGCTCTTCTGCTTCCTGCATGTCCAGGTATGCATCCTCTGGCTCAAACATTGTTCCTGCACCATTCTCTCTAGCGTAGATCGCCTGAACAGCATAAAGAGGAACAATCACAGAGTGAGGCCTGCCACTAAAGCGGGCATTGAACGTAATTGCGTCATTACCCATCTCAAGATTTCCAACAGCTCTTGGCGCAACATTCAGAATAATCTGACCATCCTGAACAAACTCAAGAGGAACACGCACACCTGCAAGGGTTGCATCAACAACCAGGTGAGGTGTCAGATCATTATCAACCAGCCATTCATAAAATGCCCTTAATAAATAAGGGCGGCGTGGTTTCATTGCATCAATATCCATGAATTAACGTACCAGACGCATCTCGCGCTCAGCTTCTGTTAGAGAAGCCAAGAATGAATCACGCTCAAATACACGGTTCATGTAAACTTTAAGCTCTTTAGAACCAGGACCTGTTAGCTCGATACCAAGAACAGGAAGACGCCATAGTAGCGGAGCAAGGTAGCAATCGATAAGGCTGAACTCTTCACTCATGAAGTATTCAAACTCAGCAAATACAGGTGCAAGAGTTAGCAGATCATTGCGAAGCTTCTGACGAGCCTGCTCTGCTTCTTCTGCGTTACCTTCTACAATCTTGCGAGCAACTGAGTACCAGTTGCGCTCAATACGGTAGATCATTAGACGAGTGTTACCACGAGCAACCGGATAAACAGGCATTAGTGGTGGATGAGGAAAACGCTCATCAAGATATTCCATGATGATCTTTGAATCGTAAAGAGCAAGTTCGCGATCAATTAGAGTCGGAACCGACTTATATGGATTTAGCTCAATCAGTTCATTTGGCAGATTGGCTTCATCAACCAATTCAACTTCAACACTTACCCCTTTTTCAGCCAGTACGATACGTACCTGATGGCTGTACATATCAGATGCACTTGAAAAAAGAGTCATAACAGAACGTTTATTGGCAGCAACAGCCATTGAGCCCTCCAGAACACTTACAAATAAAAAAACAATGGAGGCTAATTGCCTCCATTGCACAAAAATTAGCGCTGTATGGTAGCATAATTAATGCACATCACGCCAATATTCTTTCTTAAGCAATACTACTACGATAGTGAAGATAACCAGGAAGCCCATGACCCACCAGCCCATCGCTTGTCTTTCAAGCTTCATTGGCTCCGCAGAGTACTCCAGGAAGTTAACCAAATCACGTACCGCTTCGTCGTATTCACTAGCACTTAGCTCACCAGTGCCATCTGACTCAACACCCACTACAGTTGTAACTTCAACGCCATCTACTGTGTGAGTTTCATAAATAGGTGTCGTAACACCCTGAAGCTCTTCAAGCACATGAGGCATACCAACACTTGGGAAAACAATATTGTTTACACCAAACGTTTTAGCTGGGTCGTGGTAAAAAGTACGAAGATAGGTATATAGCCAATCAGTACCCCGAACACGAGCCACTAGAGTTAGATCTGGTGGAGCAGCACCAAACCACTTAGCAGCATCCTTTTCAGGAATCGCATTTTCCATCAAGTCACCGATCTTCGCCTCAGGATCGAACACCATGTGCTCTTTCATTAGATCCAAAGGGATACCGATATCTTCAGCTACTCTCTGGTAACGCTGATACTGTGTTGAGTGACAGCCAAAGCAGTAGTTCATAAATAGCTTGGCACCATTTTGTAATGACGCTTTATCCGACAAGTCGTTGTTCGCGGCATCTAAATGTACGTTACTTCCACCAGCAGCAAAAGCCAGAGTCGGTAACATTGCAAATAACGCTAGAATCCATTTTTTCATTTGAATGTCACCCTCTCTGGAAGTGGTTTAGTTGCCTCATTTTTACTGTAGAAGAACAGTAAAACGAAGAACATGAAATATCCCAGGCTGAATATACGCGCTAGAAGCGTGTACAGGTCAGTTGCTGGCAGAGCTCCAAGAATACCCAAAGCAATAAAGCTGACAGTAAACTGGATGATATTAATCAAATGAAACTTACTACGGTAACGGTAAGAACGTACTTTACAGCGATCTAGCCATGGTAGAAGGAATAGCACGACAATCGCACCACCCATTGCTACTACACCTAGTAACTTATCTGGTACCGCACGCAGAATTGCGTAGAACGGTGTGAAGTACCATACCGGAGCAATGTGCTCAGGAGTCTTCAACGGGTTCGCTGCTTCAAAGTTAGGTGGCTCAAGGAAGTAACCGCCCATTTCTGGGTTGAAGAACAGAACATAACAGAAGAAGAACAGGAATCCTGCAATACCGATAAAGTCCTTCACCGTACCGTACGGGTGGAAAGGAATAGAGTCGATAATGTCGTACTTCTTGTCGTAGTACTCGTGGAACTTAAACTGAGTCTTATACCCCTCACCCATAGTTCCTTTTGGCAGTTTGGTCTCAATACCGTCAGGGTTGTTCGAACCAACTTCGTGTAGCGCCAAAATATGCAATACAACTAACAGTAGAAGAACAATCGGAAGTGCAATTACGTGCAACGCAAAGAAGCGGTTTAGAGTTGCTCCAGAGATTACATAGTCACCACGAATCCAAAGTGTCAGGTCATCACCAATGACCGGTATGGCACCAAAGAGCGAGATAATTACCTGAGCACCCCAATATGACATTTGCCCCCAAGGTAGCAGGTAACCCATAAATGCTTCAGCCATCAACACTAGGAAGATAAGCATGCCAAAGATCCAAAGTAACTCACGTGGCTTCTGGTATGAACCGTAAATCAAACCACGGAACATGTGCAGATACACAACCACAAAGAATGCCGATGCGCCAGTAGAGTGCATATAGCGTAATAGCCATCCGTATTCCACATCACGCATGATGTATTCAACTGAAGCGAATGCACCATCACCTGATGGTTCATAGCTCATTGTCAGCCAAATACCTGTCACAAGCTGGTTTACCAAAACCAACATTGCTAAAGAGCCAAACAGATACCAAAAGTTAAAGTTCTTCGGCATCGGATATTCTGATAAATGCTTTCTGTACGCATTCATCATAGGCAGGCGTTTTTCAAACCAATCCATTAGTCCTTGCATTACGCTTCTCCCTCTTCATCCACGCCGATAATAATCCTACTATCGCTTAGGTACATATGCCTTGGTATTACCAGGTTATATGGTGCCGGTACCCCAGAGAATACACGACCAGCCATATCGAACTTAGAACCATGACAAGGACAGAAGAACCCAGACTTCACTCCCTGAACCTGTTCACTGAAACTGTCTGGTAAATAGGTAGGCGAACAACCAAGGTGAGTACAAATACCAACAGCAACAAAATACTCAGGTTTTATTGAGCGGTAAGCATTTTGTGCATATGCAGGTTGCTGTTCTACAGAAGAACCAGGGTCTGCAAGTTGATCATCAATTTCTTTGAGGGCATTAACTGTAGATTCAGGACGCTTAACAACCCAGACAGGTTTACCACGCCATTCGACGCGAACCATCTGACCATCATCAAGTTTCCCAATCTCAACTTCCACTGGAGCACCTGCAGCTTTCGCTTTTGCGCTAGGGTTCCAGGACTTTATAAAAGGTACAGCGACTGCGACAGTTCCCAAGCCACCAACAACTGCTGTTGTAGCGGTCAGAAAACGCCTACGTCCACTGTTTAAAGGCGCATTGCTCATCCAACATATCTCCCATTTACTCCGCAATTATGGTTATGGTGTGACTACGGAGCTTTCTGGCTAACAAAAAAATATTAGTTTTACTTATTAAGCGGGAATAATAAGGAAAAATACACCTTTTGTTAACATTTATAACAAGAAATCGTTTAGAACTTCACAAAAAAGTAAGGTTATTCAATATGTAGAGTTGAAATATTGAGAAGTGTTATGTGATTAGAAATTTCACAAGATATAAAAAACAAAAAGCCCGGCATATAGCCGAGCTTTGAACCACAATCCGGTATAAAACCAGAGCGTAATTTCTGGTGAGAAATTAACGCTTAGAGAACTGTGGACGACGACGTGCTTTACGTAGACCAACTTTCTTACGTTCAACGCGACGAGCGTCACGAGTAACGTAGCCAGCTGCACGTAGCGCAGGACGTAGAGACTCATCGTACTCCATAAGAGCGCGAGTGATACCGTGACGGATAGCGCCAGCCTGACCAGAGATACCACCACCTTTAACAGTGATGTATAGGTCAAGCTTGTCAGTCATTTCAACTAGCTCAAGTGGCTGACGAACAACCATACGAGAAGTCTCACGACCGAAGTAAACGTCTAGTTCACGCTTGTTGATTACGATGTTACCGCTGCCTGGTTTGATGAAAACACGAGCAGCTGAGCTTTTGCGACGGCCAGTGCCGTAGTATTGATTCTCTGCCATTTCCATAATCCCCAATTAGATGTCTAGTACTGTTGGTTGCTGAGCAGCGTGGTTGTGCTCGGCGCCAGCGTAAACTTTTAGCTTACGGTACATAGCACGGCCAAGAGGACCACGTGGTAGCATACCTTTAACAGCTAGTTCGATTACCATCTCAGGCTTCTTGTCGATCAACTTATCAAAAGTGATAGACTTTAGGCCACCTGGGAATTCAGAGTGACGGTAGTAAGTTTTAGCTGCAGCTTTGTTACCTGTTACAGTAACTTTCTCAGCGTTAACAACGATGATGTAATCACCAGTGTCTACGTGAGGAGTGTATTCAGCTTTATGCTTGCCACGTAGGCGAGATGCAATTTCACTTGCAAGACGACCAAGAGTTTTACCTTCAGCGTCTACAACGTACCAGTCACGTTTTACAGTTTCTGGTTTAGCAACGAAAGTTTTCATGCTAACAATAACCCGTTAATATTAAATTTTACACTTAAGGAGCTTTCGCTCCCACTGTCTAAGAGCCCCAGACATCACCCCTTCGAGTGGATGGCACTCTCGCCTCTAAGAGGCTGCAGTAACGGTGGGTCGCAGGATTATAGAGAAGTGTGGGGAAAAAATCATCTATTTTTTAAAAAAAATTTCAATCAACAGACAGCCCGGCACCACTTGCCGCTATTGACCTTAAGCTAAATGCTCTTTAGCAAGATAATCATGACTCTGCATTTCTACTAAACGAGACAAACAGCGTTTAAATTCAAACTCTAACTGTCCACCCTCATACAGTGAGTCCATCTCCACTTCTGCCGATATAATCAGCTTCACATTGCGCTCATAAAACTCATCGACCAGAGCAATAAATCGTCTCGCAGCATCATCCAAAGTTGCGCTCATTTGCATGACATCCGCAAGTAGAACCGTGTGATAAATTCTGGATATCTCTATGTAATCATTCTGACTTCTTGCCGACTGGCAAAGTTGCGCAAAGGTAGCATACAGAACACCATCACAAGCTTTAACGATAGGAATATCACGGTGGTTAATTTCAATATTGGTGACTAATGCATGGCATTCAGTAGTCAACTGCCCGTAGTATCGATTCAGGTTTTCTGTGGCTTGCACATCTAAAGGAGAATGAAAAATCTCTGCCTGCTCCAGAGTTCTCAGTCGGTAATCAATACCGCTATCAACATTTACTACTTGGCAGTTCTGCTCAATCAAGTCTATTGCAGGAAGGAAGCGAGCTCTCTGTAAGCCATTTCTGTATAAGTCTTTTGGTGGGATATTTGAGGTCGCTACTAAAACAGTACCTCTGGCAAACAATGCCTGAAACAACGTCCCCAGTATCATGGCATCCGTAATGTCAGAGACAAAGAACTCGTCAAAGCAAATGATATCGAACTCTGCTTTAAAATTATCTGCCACTTTTTCGAGAGGATCAGCCGTATCACCCAGTGCTTTCAGTTCATCATGTACACGAAGCATAAAGCGGTGAAAATGGACCCTAAAGACCCTTTTTCCTTCCAATGACTCACAAAAGGTATCCATGAGGTAAGTTTTTCCTCTACCCACTCCACCCCACATATAAATACCCTTGGGCAACGGATTAGGTTTTACCTTCTTCCTCATTAACTTTTCGAAACGATTTAGAGTAGGAACTGGCAGGGACTCGTAATGTCTATATTCTGAAAACAGCTTATCGAGTTGGGTTACTGCATTTTCCTGGGCAGGGTCTTTCTGAAACCCAAATTCTGCGATGTCTTTTTTATATTTTTGTAGAGGCGTCATTGATATACCTGATCAGCTTAAATTTCTTTATCAGACTGCTCTGTCATAGTACCATGACGCCAGAGCATGTGTAATTCTACTGTAACAAAATTGTTACTTAAAACTATTATAAGGAGCCGTTATGCCTTTGATTTATGGACTTATAGGCTTATTGGTAGGGGCGATTTTAGGAATCATCATAGCTCGTATAAAAACCCCCCAATATAAGAAACATAAGCAGATGCAAAAGGAACTGGAAGCATCTAAGTTTGAGCTGGAACAACAACGACAGGAACTTGCTGATCACTTTGCGAAGACTGCTGAAATGCTGGATATTCTGGGTAAAGACTACACCAAGCTTTATCAGCATATGGCAGATACCTCTTCTGAACTGCTGCCAAATCTTCCGGAGCAGGACAATCCTTTCTCTAAAAAGGTGAGTAAAGAAGTAGAGAAAAAAGAAGAAGAAATCGATATGCCACCTAAAGACTATGCAAAAGGTGCTACCGGTTTACTTGAACCAGAAGTCAAAGAGATACTTGATTCCCCTGAGCCAGTAAAAGCATAAGTTTGCTGACTGAACACTTTATTTGACTTACTTCAAATTTTTTCTGAACTAACCAAAGGTTTTTGAGTCATAATTCTCATAAATTAAAGAGGAGAATATGATGAAAAAACCTTTGCTTGTTTTGACTGCACTTTCTATCAGCTTAAGTTCACTCATCACACCACTACCTGCAACAGCGGCTCTACCGCTCGCGGTAAACAACGAACAACTCCCTAGCCTGGCACCTATGCTGGAGCAAGTCACCCCTGCTGTAGTCAGCATTGCTGTAGAAGGCAAACAAGTTTCAAGACAAAGCCTGCCAGACTCATTCAAGTTTTTCTTTGGCCCTGATTTTCCAACAGAACAATTGAGAGAACGTCCTTTCAGAGGGTTGGGCTCTGGTGTCGTTATTGACGCTAATAAAGGACATGTTGTTACCAACTACCATGTTATCGATGGTGCTGACGAAATTCGCGTGAAGCTGCATGATGGCCGCGAATACGATGCAGAGTTCATTGGTGGTGACGAAATGTCAGATATTGCTCTGCTAAAACTAGAGAAAGCAAAGGACCTGACTCAGGTAAAACTGGCCGATTCGGATAGCCTCCGTGTTGGTGACTTCACTGTAGCTATCGGTAACCCATTTGGTCTTGGTCAGACGGTAACTTCCGGTATCGTTTCTGCGCTTGGACGCAGTGGCCTTAATATCGAAAACTTCGAAAACTTCATTCAGACAGATGCAGCAATAAACAGCGGTAACTCTGGAGGTGCTCTGGTAAACCTTAGAGGTGAGCTAATCGGTATCAACACCGCGATTTTAGGACCAAACGGTGGCAACATCGGTATTGGCTTTGCTATTCCATCTAATATGATGAGAAACCTAACTGACCAAATCCTTGAGTTTGGTGAAGTTAAACGCGGCATGCTTGGGGTTCAGGGTGGAGAAGTCACATCTGAACTAGCTGAAGCGTTGGGTTACGAATCAAGTAAAGGTGCTTTTGTGAGTCAGGTGGTTCCTGATAGTGCAGCGGATAAAGCAGGTTTAGAAGCCGGTGATATCATCGTATCTATCAATGGTCGTGATATTCACACCTTTGGCGAGCTAAGAGCTAAAGTCGCTACGCTCGGAGCTGGTAAAGAGATTAAGCTCGAAGTTATCCGTGAAGGTAAGCGACAGTCATTTGATGTCACCTTAGGTGAATCTACTGAAATGAAAGCTCAGGCCAAAAAGATCCACGATGGATTAACAGGTGCGCAGCTCACCAACACAACCGATAAAGATCCGGTACAAGGCATTAAGGTTACATCTGTAGAAGAAGGTTCAAAAGCTCAGGCTTATCAACTAGAAGCCGGTGACATCATTGTTGGTGTAAACCGTCAACGAGTGAAGAATATTGCTGAGTTGAGAACTATCGTTGAGCAAGAACCAAGTGTTCTGGCATTAAACATCCAACGAAACGGAAGAAGTCTGTATTTGGTTGTCAGATAACTAAAATCACAACTTTCTCGTTGCTTAAGGGAGGACTCTGTTCTCCCTTTGTTGTTTTTTCGCTTTAGCTCATCCTACCAACACCCAATCATACCGCTATTGAATTGCTATTCAGATTGCCTAAATGTTATCCTTTCATGCTTACACATAAGATAATAACAACAGCATAGAGGACTCAATGCTGAGCTTTTTTCTACGTTCCATTAGTTTAGGTTTGGCGACTGCAGTTATCGTCTTACTCGCTATTCCTTCGCTCAGAACGAATATCAACCTTATCCCACAGGATATTGTCAACAAAGTCGAAAGCTTTCAGGATGTTGAGGTTTCGTTTAATAACGCGGTTCGCAGAGCTGCACCCGCTGTTGTAAACATCTACAGCCGACAATATACCGCTCAGGATCGCAGCAAACTTAAGACACAGGGGCTAGGCTCTGGTGTCATAGTGAGTGAAAAAGGCTATATCATCACCAACTTCCATGTTGTTGCTAAAGCGGATCAGATCATTGTCGCTCTGCAGGATGGCAGAATTGCTAACGCGCAGTTAGTGGGCAAAGATCAAAGAACCGATATTGCAATTCTTCGTATAGAGCTGACTAACCTACCAGTAATTCCTCTTAATCCTGAATACCAGGCAAAAGTGGGCGATATTGTTCTGGCTATTGGTAATCCATATAACCTGGGACAAACCACAACATTTGGCATTATTTCTGCCACTGGTCGTTCATCGATCAGCATGGGTAGACAATCATTTATTCAAACAGATGCTGCCATTAATCAGGGTAACTCTGGTGGAGCACTGGTTAATACACGTGGCGAGCTGGTAGGAATTAATACTGCGTCTTTTCAGCAAGCAACAGAACTTGAAACCTATGGCATATCCTTCGCGATTCCGTATGTGCTAGCCAACAAAATCATGCAAAAAATTATTGCTGACGGCAGGGTAATCCGTGGCTATGTCGGCATCGACGGACAAGATGTCAATGCCATGACGTCTCGCCTGCTTGGGGGGGACTATACTGGTGCAATTATCGTATTAGGTATCGATCCGATGGGACCAGCGGCAGATGCAGGTTTTGAGAAAAATGACGTAATTCTGAGTATCGGAGATCAGAAAATTAACGGCAGGCAGAGCGTTATGGATATTGTTACAGACTTAAGACCGGGTACCGTGATTGACTTCGGTGTATTGCGCGATGGAAAGAACATTAACCTCACCGTCACTGTTGCCGAGTCCGTAGACAACTAAACCTGAACCATTCTCCAGACAGAAAAAACCGGCTTTCGCCGGTTTTTTATTCTTTATTCACCAGTCTGCTCTGGTTGTTGCTCAGGTAAGTCAACTTCAATTCGAGTGACCCGTTGCAGACCACGAGGTAATAAGCCACCTCTTCGTCCACGCTCTCCACGGAAGTTATCTAAATCCGCTGGTTTGAGCCCAAGCTTACGTTTACCCGCATAAAGGGTTATCGAAGCCCCTTGTGGGATTGAAGTCAGATGAGACACTATCTCCTCACGAGCCTTAGCTTTGGCCGCAGGGATATTAATGATCTTATTACCCTTACCTTTGCTAAGCTGAGGCAAGTCCTTAATTGGGAACATCAACATCCGACCAAGGTTAGTAATGGCCAGAATCTCATCGGTATCAATATCTGCGACGGTCATCGGTGTCATTACTTCGGAGCTTGCTGGCAAGTTAACTAACGCTTTACCACTTCGGTTCTTAGAAAGCAGATCGGCGCCTTTACAAACAAAACCATACCCCGCATCAGAGCCAACCAGCCATAGCTGATCATCTTCACCCATTATGACCTGACGAACTGATGTCCCCTCTGCAACGTTCAGACGTCCTGTAATTGGCTCGCCCTGACTTCTGGCAGATGGAAGAGAATGAGATTCAAGCGAATAACTTCGTCCATCGGAGCCAAGGAATACGGCTTGCTGGTTACTCTTGCCTCTGGCGTGTGCCAGATAGCTGTCACCCGCTTTGTAGTTCAGACCTTCAGGGTCCACATCATGGCCTTTGGCGTGACGAATCCAGCCTTTGTCCGAAAGAACAACGGTGATCGCTTCACTTGGCACTAGTTCACGTTCAGTCAGTGCTTTTGCTTCACTACGCTCAACCAATGGAGAGCGACGATCATCACCATACTTCTCTGCGTCAGCTTTGATCTCTTTCTTCAGCAGCGTATTCATACGACGCTCAGAGCCAAGAATCAGTTCTAGTTTCTCACGCTCTTTTTCCAGCTCTTCCTGTTCACCACGAATCTTCATCTCTTCCAGCTTCGCCAGATGACGAAGTTTGGTGTCCAGAATGGCATCAGCCTGAATATCGGTAATACCAAAGCGCTCCATCAGAACCGCTTTAGGATCATCCTCAGTACGGATAATCTCAATCACTTCATCCAAATTCAGATAAGCAATTAACAAACCTTCCAGGATGTGTAAGCGTGCCATCACCTTATCAAGGCGATATTGTAGACGACGGCGAACGGTTGCACGGCGAAACTCAATCCACTCAGAAAGAATCTGAACCAGACCTTTAACTTGCGGACGGTTATCCAGACCAATCATGTTCAGGTTAACCCTGAAATTCTTCTCCAGATCCGTAGAGGCAAACAGGTGGTTCATCAGCTGATCGGTATCTACTCGGTTAGAACGAGGAACAATCACGATACGAGTTGGGTTTTCGTGATCTGATTCATCACGAAGATCATCAACCATCGGCAGCTTTTTGGCTCGCATCTGAGCTGCTATCTGTTCAAGCAACTTAGCACCGGAAACCTGATGAGGAATTGCTGTGATAACAACATCCGAGCCTTCTTTATGCCATACAGCACGAGCTTTTATACTTCCTCGACCTGTTCGGTAAATCTTCTCTAGCTCTTTCCTTGGAGAGATAATTTCTGCTTCTGTCGGATAGTCCGGACCTTGAACATACTCCATAACATCCGGAAGCTCTGCCTTCGGGTTATCGAGTAGATGTATTGCCGCATTTGCCACTTCACGAACATTATGTGGTGGAATATCGGTCGCCATACCAACCGCAATACCAGTTACTCCATTCAGTAGAATATGAGGTAAACGTGCTGGCAACATCTGTGGTTCTTTCATGGTGCCATCAAAGTTAGGCTGCCATTCAACCGTACCTTGACCTAGTTCTCCCAAAAGAACTTCAGCAAACTTAGAAAGTTTTGCTTCGGTATAACGCATTGCTGCGAATGATTTTGGATCATCCGGAGCACCCCAGTTACCCTGACCGTCAACCAACGGATAACGGTAGGAGAATGGCTGGGCCATTAGCACCATTGCTTCGTAACAGGCAGAGTCACCATGCGGGTGATACTTACCTAGTACGTCACCAACAGTACGGGCAGATTTTTTATATTTTGCTGCTGCCGAAAGGCCAAGTTCCGACATTGCATAGATAATACGTCTCTGTACGGGCTTCAGACCGTCACCAATATAAGGCAAGGCTCGGTCCATAATTACGTACATTGAATAATTCAGATAAGCGTCTTCAGTAAACTTGCGCATTGGCAACTGTTCAACGCCATCATAAGTAATCTCAGTAGACATCCGTTAAACCTCTGCTAAATCGCCATTAGTCTGCAACCAAGAGCGACGGTCATCCGCGCGCTTTTTACCCAGTAGCATATCCATCATTTCATTGGTCTGCTCATCATCATCGATGGTTAGCTGTACCAAGCGACGGGTATTCGGATCCATCGTTGTTTCACGCAGCTGAAGTGGGTTCATCTCACCCAGACCTTTAAATCGCTGCACATTGATTTTCGCTTTTTTCTTGCTCAGACGTTCCAAAATACCCTCTTTCTCATCCTCATCAAGGGCATAAAAGACCTCTTTACCGCAGTCGATTCGGAATAGTGGAGGCATTGCTACATAAACATGTCCAGCTTCAACCAAAGCACGGAAATGGCGGGTAAATAGAGCACAAAGCAAGGTGGCGATATGCAGACCATCCGAATCCGCATCCGCAAGAATACAGACTTTACCGTAACGCAAATCTTCAAGATTATTAGAATCAGGATCAATACCTAATGCGACCGAAATATTATGTACTTCCTGAGAAGCCAGTACCTGATCAGCAGAAACTTCCCAGGTATTCAGTATCTTACCGCGTAGTGGCATGATTGCCTGGAACTCGCGATCACGAGCCTGTTTAGCACTACCACCCGCAGAATCACCCTCCACCAGGAAGAGTTCTGTACGAGCCAGATCCTGAATAGAGCAATCGGTCAGTTTACCCGGAAGTGCAGGTCCTGAAGCGACTTTCTTACGAACTACCTTCTTAGCAGCGCGCATACGACGGTGTGCGTTAGCAATACACATCTCAGCCATTTGCTCAGCAAGCTGAGGGCGTTCGTTCAACCAAAGGCTGAAGGCATCTTTAACCACTCCGGAAACAAATGCTGCACACTGACGAGATGATAAGCGCTCTTTAGTCTGACCCGCGAACTGAGGATCTTGCATTTTGATGGATAGAACGTAAGAACAACGATCAAATACATCATCACCCGTAAGCTTCACGCCACGAGGAAGCAGGTTGCGGAACTCACAGAACTCACGCATAGCATCAAGTAAGCCCTGTCGAAGACCATTTACATGAGTACCACCTAGCGCTGTCGGAATTAGGTTTACATAGCTTTCTGTAATCTGTTCGCCACCTTCTGGCTGCCAGATAATCGCCCAGTCAGCCGCTTCGGTTTCAGCAGAAAACTGCCCAGTGAAAGGCTCTTCAGGAAGAACGGTGTAACCCTTAACGCCTTCTGCAAGGTAATCTTTAAGACCACTTTCGTAGTGCCACTTGTGCTCGTTGCCGTTTACCTTGTCAGAGAAAGTGATTTCAAGCCCCGGACAAAGTACCGCTTTAGCACGAAGGTTATTCACTAAACGGGTTACAGAGAAGTTACCTGAATCAAAATACTGGCTGTCTGGCCAGAAATGAACACTGGTACCTTTGTTACGACGTCCACAGGTTCCTACTACTGTCAGATCTGATACTTTTTCACCATGCTCAAATGCAATCTCATACACCTGGCCATCGCGGCGAACCGTCACTTCCACTCTCTTAGAAAGGGCGTTTACAACAGAGATACCTACCCCGTGCAAACCACCTGAGAACTGGTAGTTTTTATTGGAAAACTTACCACCAGCGTGGAGTTTACAGAGAATCAGTTCCACACCGGAGACTTTCTCTTCCGGGTGAATATCGACAGGCATACCTCGACCGTCATCAATCACTTCAAGTGATTGATCAGCGTGAAGTATTACTTGTATTTTGGAGGCATGACCGGCAAGTGCTTCATCGACGCTGTTATCGATAACTTCCTGACCAAGGTGGTTAGGGCGCACTGTATCCGTATACATCCCTGGTCGGCGACGTACTGGCTCCAGACCATTAAGAACCTCAATGGCTCCAGCATTATATTGTTCAGTCATAATACGGAATTTACTCAAATATTTTCAGGCTACTACTCTGCCCTGAAAGTATGACGTTTTAAAATTCTTATAGCGGGCGCTAAGATGTAAAACTTACTTGTTCACGGGAGAAGCAATAAGGCTACATACTCTGGAACATGGCAGGTTATGTCAAGCAAGAGGCGAATATGTAGCATATTTTTATGAAGCTAAGCCGTTGAATGGCTAAATTTAAAGCTCCAGAAACGAAATGATATCAGTTGGGTAACGTTCAAAATCGACAAAGCTATGGTCACCTTCCGGCTCCACATTCTGTTTACAGCCCGCAAATTTATCTACCGATTGCCTGTAATCCAGCACTTCATCCCCTTCCTGCTGTAACAACCAAAAATCACCTTTCTTTTTAATTTCAGCGACATCTAGTTCCCGAAGCTGCTCCACATGGATAGCATCAAGAACATATCTTTCACCGGTATAAGGGTTTTCCTGTTCGCCTAAATAATCTTGTAGTAGCTCATAAGGTTTAACTGCTGGGTTAACAACAACCGCTTTAAAGCCATATAAGCTATTAAGCCAGGTAGAAAGATATCCACCAAGTGAGCTGCCAACCAGAGCTATCTGATAGTCACGCTTATACTTCTCAACAATCTCTAATAAAAGAGCTTTTGCCTCAGAAGGAAAGCATGGCATCTGAGGCACCACAACCTTTATATCCGGCCGGTGACTCTCACAATATGCCTTCATAACATTAGCCTTATGTGACTGAGGAGAACTGTTAAAGCCATGTATATAAAGCAGTAGTGAGGGTTTACTCATTAACGATTACCTGAATAAGTAGTAAGGACGAACTTTAATAACCACCGGCATTAAAGTCAGGTAGGAAATCGGATCCTTTGAGGCGATGCACCCGTGTTTCAATAGTACCGTCACTCTTAAGCTCCAGTGTTCGCCACCCCGGCTCTTTTGCATCCAAAGCGAAGTCCTGTGAGTCCGGCTTGAACTGTACACAAGTCGAAGGTGTTGCCATCACTCTGACACCAAAATGTCTCTCATCAAACTCCTGATGGACATGACCACACAAGGTCGCTTTCACATTAGTATGCTTAACAATGATGTTCCAGAAGTTGTCAGCATCATAAAGCGTATGCTGGTCAAGCCAGGCACTACCAACTAAAACTGGGTGATGGTGAAGAAGTATCAGTGTATATCTATCCGGGTACTCTTCTAACTTATCTTTTAGAAGAGCAAGCTGCTGTTCACTCAATCGGCCGTGCGGTACTCCGGTAACCTGACTATCCAGCTGAATAATTTGCCAGTGATCGCCTGCCAGTACATGCTCATCCGCTGAGATCTGTTCAGATGGTAATACACTACTCATATTTGGTTTGAAATCGTGGTTTCCTGGCAGCCATAAGCATTTCTTCTCTAAGCTGGCTATGCCCTGTTCAAACCTTTGGTACGATTTCGCTGTGTGATCCTGCGAGATATCACCGGTCGCAAGTACTGCATCGTACTCAACCTCTTGATTGATAACTTCCTGGACCACTGCATGAAAGCTATCTAGCGTGTTAACACTCAGCAAACAGCCATCTGTTGTCGAAAACAGATGCGTATCTGTCAGCTGCAATAGCTTTATACTGTCTCTTTCCGAGTTTGCCGATAATTTCAAAACAATTAACCTGATTAAATTCCTGTAAACTGGCTCAGACTTTTTGCTAGCTCAACCTTTAATTCTTTGCTCAGAATAAGGGAGCTCTGCTAATCCCATGTTTTAAGCAGAATGTCAGCCAATCACTCAAAAACTGATTGATCTGAAACTTTTCATCCTTCTGCATCATTCTATTATTTGGGTAGTCATAGCGAGCTTTCACTCTTGATATCTGCTCGCTTGCGCACACTTCTGCTACCCGCGCATCATGGTAAAGTCTGACCGTCATTTTTGGCAGCGGAAATATAAGCTGCTCATCACACTGACTCACATCGATCAATGTCGTATATTTTGTTATTTCGCTTACTTCAAGCTGATAGGCAATTTCTGCAACTTGATACGAACGCACATCCCCGACACTCGCTTTAGCGGGAAGCAAAGCGTTTAATTTCGCATAATTTGTTTCGTACACACGCATTAATGCTGCGAGATCAACGTGATACGATTTATCAGTTGCTATTTCTGCCATCGCGATTGTAAGTCTTTATAGTTTAGCTCCAACCATTGCAACGCAATAATTGAGGCACCGTTCTCAATTTTACCGTCTTGTACTAAGTTATATGCCTCTTCACGGCTAACGACTTGTACTCGAATATCTTCATTTTCATATTCTAGACCATGAATTCCACCTGCATTAGACGCATCCACTTGCCCAACATAAACATCGAGCTTTTCGGAGCAGCCACCAGCAGAAGGATAGTAACTCGTTACTTTTATCAGTTCTTTAGCTTCAACACCCGCTTCTTCAATGGATTCTCTTCGGGCGACTTCTTCAGGAGACTCATCGGTGTCAATAATTCCAGCAACTATTTCTATCTGCCACGGATTCTCCTGCTCCAGAGTTCCAACCCTAATCTGCTCGATAAGAATAACTTCATCGCGGATAGCATCGTATGGCAACATCGAGACCGCATGACCACGCTCAAACAGTTCTCTTTCAACAGGTTCACTCCAGCCACCTTTGAACAATTTGTGTTTAAAGCGATACTTCACCATTTTGAAGAAGCCCTGAAATAGTGTCTCCTTCGACAGTATTTCTACATCTTGTGAAGTATATTGTGATTTCATACCTATGCTTCCATACTTTGTTTTAATAGCCTCTGAACTCGCGGCTATTCTAATATTAGTCAATAAGAACTACCAATGATTAGGTTCAACTTTTTTGAGAAGGTTTAGTTATTTTGTTTAATTCTCAAAAAATATATTGCACATCCGTGCAATTAAATGTAAAAAAACGCAAAGAATTGAGCAAAGAGCCCTCAACATGGGTTAAACTCTTGTCGGATATCATTTAAACAAGGCGGGACCAGCCAAAATGAAAAAAATTCTACCACTTTTAATCAGTGTGACCCTAGGAAGTGCTTCATCACTTGCATACGCTGAAGACCTTGCTGAAATTTACAACCTTGCTAAAGAAAACGATCCAACGCTACTACGCTCTGCGGCTAACAGAGATGCAGCGTTCGAAGCGATTACATCCAGCCGCAGTACACTTTTGCCACAAATAAATCTTACAGCTGGCTACGATATTAAAAGAAGCGACCCTTCATCAAACTCTGCAGAAAACAATGCATTGTCTGCTGGAATCAACTTTACGCAAGAGCTTTATAAACGTTCAAGCTGGATTACTCTAGATCAGGCAGAAAAAACAGCTCGCCAATCTGATGCCGCTTATGCAGCGGAGCAGCAAAATCTAATTCTTCGTGTTTCAACAGCATACTTCGAAGTACTACGCGCTCAGGATAGCCTGGAGTTTGTACGTGCTGAGAAAGCAGCGGTTGCTCGTCAGCTAGAACAAACCAAACAACGTTTTGAAGTGGGTCTGTCTGCAATCACTGACGTTCATGACGCACAAGCTCAGTATGACACCGTATTAGCAAACGAAGTGGTTAGCGAAAACAACCTGATTAACAGCTATGAGTCTCTTCGTGAGATTACCGGTCAGGCTCATACTAACCTGGACATTTTGGACACTGCTCGTTTCAGCGCAGATCGTATGAATGAGTCACCAGAAGTGCTTCTTGAGCAAGCACAAACGCAAAACCTGACATTGCTTACAGCACGAATTGCTCAGGACATTGCACGTGATAACATTTCGCTAGCAAGCGCTAACCGCCTTCCATCGCTAACTCTAGATGGCGGATACAACTATTCTGATATTTCCAATATGCCATCAGCGCCTGATGCTGATTCAAACAACTTTAATATTGGTCTTAACCTGTCAGTTCCACTTTATACCGGTGGCAACCTAACTTCTCTGGTTAAACAGGCTGAGTTCAATTACGTTGCAGCGAGTGAAGATCTTGAAGCGAGCTACCGCAGCATCGTGACAACCGTACGAAGCTCATACAACAACGTTAACGCTAGTATTGGTACTATCAAGGCATACGAACAGTCTGTAGTGTCTGCAAAGTCAGCTCTTGAAGCGACCGAAGCTGGTTTTGATGTAGGTACTCGTACCATCGTTGATGTTCTGGATTCAACTCGTAGCCTATACGATGCGAACCGTAACCTTTCGGACGCTCGTTACAACTACATCATCAGCATCCTGAATCTTAAGCAGGCTGTTGGTACGCTGAGTGAGCAAGAAATTTTGGACATCAGTGCAGGACTGAAATCTGCGAGCTAATTGAAATACTTAGCTAAAAACACAAAGGGCTGATAATTCATTATCAGCCCTTTTCTTTATCTTGTTACCTGAGGTTTTAACGATTAGTTCTTATTGCTTTTAATCGTATTTATGATTTCAGTCGTTGATACGCCTTCTTCGAAGTTAAGTACACGTACTTCACCGCCTGCAGCAATCACCTCTTCACCACCGGCAATTTCTTCCGGTTTGTAGTCACCACCTTTCACTAGCAGGCTTGGTAATACTTCAGAGATAAGGCGACGTGGAGTCTCTTCACCAAATGGAACAACCCAGTCAACCGCACCAAGTCCAGCCAATACAGCCATACGACGATCAGTTGGATTCACAGGACGCCCAGGTCCTTTCAATTGCTTAACGGATTCATCAGTGTTAACAGCAACAATCAGACGATCGCCTAGCTCTGCTGCATGGTTCAGGTAAGAAACATGACCAGCATGCAAAATATCGAAGCAGCCGTTTGTCATAACGACCTTCTCGCCTTTTGCTCTGGCTTTCTTAACGGCTTCAATCAAAGCTGACTCAGAGATAATGCCGTAGTCGGTATCCTGACCACCATGAACAGCCTCAGCCAGTTCAACTTCAGAAACAGTAGAGGTACCCAGTTTACCTACAACCACACCAGCACCCGCGTTTGCTAGCGCGCACGCTTCGTCAAGCTGTTTGCCTGCAGCAACAGAGGCAGCAAGCACAGAGATTACCGTATCGCCTGCACCTGTTACGTCATAAACTTCTTTTGCCTGAGTCGGCAAGTGGAACGGTTCCTGATCTTTACGCAGTAATGTCATACCATTCTCACTACGTGTTACCAGCAGAGCTTCAAACTCATAAGCTTCAATCAGCTCCAGACCTTTCTTAATAAGATCTTCTTCGTCTTTTACTTTACCCGCAACCAGCTCGAACTCTGCCATATTTGGAGTCAGTAGTGTTGCTCCACGGTAACGCTCGTAATCTGCGCCTTTTGGATCAATAAATACCGGAATGCTTTTCGCGCGAGCTTTTTGAATAAGAGCCTGAACATGCTCCAGACCACCTTTAGCATAGTCAGACAGCACGACGGATTTAACGCTAGGTAGCAGAGCATCCATACGCGACAACATCAGTTCAGGATCGGTACCTTCGAACTTATCTTCAAAATCAAGACGGATAAGTTGCTGACCACGGCTCATGATTCTCAATTTAGTGATTGTTGGATAGTCTGGCAGAGTGACGAAATCGCAGTTCACTTTAAGCGAACTCAGAGTATTTTCCAGAACCTTTGCAGGCTCATCATCACCAACAAGGCCAATAATATTAGCCTGACCGCCAAGCGCTGCGATATTCATCGCGACGTTAGCAGCACCACCTGGCCTCTCTTCGTTTTCTTCTACCTTTACAACCGGAACTGGAGCTTCAGGAGAGATACGCCCTGTCGGGCCATACCAGTATCTGTCCAGCATTACATCGCCAATTATCAACACACCTGCTTGATCATATTCAGGTAGGCTCGGTTTCATATATTTCTCCAACAAATCATTCTGGGCGCAAGTTTAACATAGCACCTAAATATTATGGTCATTAAGTTGTGCAATTATCCCAGCCACTTAACCCAGTTATCGGTTACACAGTTTCTTTCATCGATAAATCTGGATTCATCAACATCAGCATCCTGATTCAGCAGGTTTCTATGATGAATTTCATCTCGCAGAGTGATATACGCTTCGGTCAACGCGTTGGCTTCCGATTCAGTAACAATATCTTGCTGCATCATAGACTCAAATATCCTGACATTATCAGACCAACGAGTCAGCTTAGGATAATCCGCGCTGTAGCATAAGACCATATACTGTGCGATAAATTCAATATCAGTAATCCCACCAACATCTTGTTTTAGCATAAATCTTCCGGCCTTTTTGCCACCAAGATGATCTCTCATTTTAACACGCATATCCGAGACATCTTTTTTCAGCTGTTCTTCTTCCCTTGGCTGACAAAGTATCCGGTGGCGAATGTCATCAAATGCCAGCAACAATTTGTCATCACCAAAGATCACCCGACTTCTGACTAGTGCCTGGTGTTCCCATGTCCAGGCATCATTTCTCTGATACTCTTCAAACGCATCTGTTGGGCTTACAAGCAAGCCAGAAGCACCGGATGGACGTAAACGTGTATCAACTTCATACAAGATTCCGGAAGCAGTTCGAACAGAGAAAATATGAATAATGCGCTGGGCAAGACGAAGATAAAACTGTCTGCCATCAATCTCTTTTCTACCGTCGGTATACACATTTGTCGGACAGTCATGCATAAAAACGATGTCCAGATCAGAGTTATAACCTAGCTCCCAGCCACCTACTTTTCCGTACCCAATCACTGCAAAGCCCTTTCCATCCCTGTCTTTCAGATGAGTTGGCTCCCCGTACTTCTCTGCTAGTTGCTGCCATGCCTGTTGAACAACCGCATCAACAATAGCTTCTGCGAGATAGGTTAAGTGGTCACTCACTTTCATGACAGGTAACACACCTGCAATATCTGCAGCTGCAATACGGAGGATACAGGTTTGCTTAAACTGTCTAAGGGCCTCCATCTGCTGTTCCATATCATCTTCAGGTATGCGGGCAAGATAATCTCTTAGCTCACTTTTGTAAGAAGAAAGCGGAACAGGATTGTAGAGCTGGTTTGGATCCAATAACTCATCCAGCAGAATAGGATAGCGTCCTAACTGCTCTGAAATCATTGGACTGGCTGTACACAATCGTACCAACTGTTTGAGTGCGGCCGGGTGCTCATCAAGAAGCTCAAGATAAGTGGTCCTGGTAAGTATCTTATGCATCAAGCTCAGCACTCTAGGTAGACCAAATTTCGCATCCTGATGCTGATAAATAGCCTGAAATAGCTTTGGCATCAAACGATTCAGAACTTCCCTACCTCTTGGCCCAAGCGTTTTTTTAGCAATATCTGCCTTAAAGCTTCGTATTACCTGTGCATCTGTTTCTACATCTTCCGAAGAGAGATCCTCTTTTAAGATATGCTCAATCACGTCCGGGTTATGCACCATATCCCAGAGCTCAGAAAAATGCCTTTCCACGTGAGTTGCTTCTTCTTCATCTTCGCCAATAAGGGTTTCGAAGACTGAGCGAACATTTCGCATATGTTCTTGTGTATTTTCCAGCAACGCTTCCCAGGATGTTTCGCCCATGGCTAAAGCCAGCTTTTCTCTATCTTGCTCGCTATCAGGTAGAGTCTGCGTCTGTTTATCACCCATCGCCTGAAGAAGATTCTCTTCCCTTCTTAGAAAACGATATGCTTCAACCAATTGCTCAACTTCATTGGGTTCAAGCAACTTTAATTCTTTTATCGCTGCAAGCGTCTCTAATAACCCTCGTCCCCTCAGAGACGGCTCTCGCCCACCTCGCATAAGCTGAAATACCTGAGCGATAAATTCAACTTCCCGAATACCACCAGCACCGAGCTTAATGTTATTGCTTAATCCTCTGCGTCTAACCTCACTGGATATCATCGACTTCATTCTTCGCAGTGACTGAATGGCACTAAAATCGATGTACCTTCTGAACACAAATGGCCGTAGCATCTGACGCAGCTCCTGATACTGTGGATACATCTCCCGCCCCATGACTCTTGCTTTGATCATGGCATAGCGTTCCCAGTCCCTGCCTTGCTCTTGGTAGTAGTCTTCCAGAGCAGAAAAGCTCATCACTAAAGGACCACTATCACCAAAAGGGCGCAACCGTAGATCCACGCGATAACAAAAGCCATCAAACGTCTGCAGATCCAACGCTTTAATAATCCGTTGCCCCAGACGAGTAAAAAACTGAGCATTGGCAATACTTCGCCTTGCACCCTGAGTTTCACCATTTTCCGGATAAGTAAAAATAAGATCGATATCAGAAGAGAAGTTAAGCTCACCGCCACCTAATTTACCCATGCCAATAATCAGCATTGGTTGAGGGTTACCCTCTGTATCACAAGGGGTTCCCCACTCTTTGCAGCAAAGCGTATATTGCCACTCATAAGTTTCAAAGATCATCGCTTCCGCAAGTTCGGAAATGTGCTGAAGGCTTTCATCCAATGACCATGAAGCCATAAAGTCTCGCCATGCAATAAGCGTCATCTCCTGACGTCTGAACTGTCTCAGAATACGGTGTCCCTGATTCTCATCAACACACTCTGACAGTTTCGCTTTTAAAGCGTCTCTATAGCCATCACTCCTGTTCTCTGTTTTCAGAAGTTCAGGAAAAGCTTTGCAGAGGGATTCGTCTCTGCTCAGGGAGTCTTCAACAAAATGGCTGAGCGCCAGTACTCGTTGCAGATCGTTTTGTATTTCTTGAGGCCATAGCTGGATATGCTGTTGTGCCGATTCTGATAATCGGGCAGAGGCCTTTTCTGCTTCAGTCTTAAGGGATTCTGGAAGCGATAACATTGATCATCCTTGCTTGCGTTGAGCGATATCCCAATACTCTAGCAATAAAAAACGCTCACTAGAATTTTAGCGAGCGTTTTATCGAACGTAGATTTTAAATCGTTGAACTAGATCTTAAATGAGCGAATCTTAGTATCCAATTCTTCAGCATTTGACTGCATCATTTCCGATGTTTCCAGTAGCTCACTAATAACAGATACCGACGCTTCGACCAACTCACGGACATTGGACAGGTTTTGATTCATCTCTTCTGCAACACTGCTTTGCTGATCGGCCGCAGTCGCAATCTGGAAGTTCATATCGTTGATGTTAGTAACCTGAGTCACGATACCATCAAGTTCTGTTCCTGCATTCGCAACCAGCTCTACACCATCAGCGGCTTCAACGACACTCTTCTCCATTAGTTCAACAGCCGAGTTCGCACTGTTCTGAAGTTGGGTGATCATATCCTGAATTTCTACCGTTGCCTGCTGAGTACGCTGTGCAAGATTTCTTACTTCATCTGCGACAACAGCAAAACCTCGACCCGCTTCACCGGCACGAGCAGCTTCAATCGCAGCATTCAGAGCGAGAAGGTTAGTCTGTTCTGATATTCCCTGAATAGTGCCAACAACACTTCCGATTGCGTCTACACGCTCTTCAACCTGATTAACAGCCTGAGCAGACTGAGCGATATCACCAGACAGCTCGTTCATCTTACCAACCGTATCCTGAACAAAGCGCTGACCACTTTTTGCCTGCTCTGACGCTTGCTCCGTAACAGAAGAAGCACTGCGAGCGTGATCGGCAACCGTATTTACTGTTGACGTCATTTCACTCATTGCAGAAGCCAGCTGGTCAATTTCAGCAAACTCTTCCTGAGTCGATTCTTTAGTTTCAGACATGCTCATAGTCATGACTTCAGTAAGCGTAGATAGCTCTTCTGATGCAGCAACCTGTGCTCCAATAACATCTTGCAATTGAATTCGGGTTTTTTCGAGCTCGCTAGCAAGGTCTCCATACTCATCTTTGCAATCAAGCGTAATAGGTTCAGAAAGGTTTTTATCAGCCATCGTTTTAATAGAGGAAGTAATAAAACGCGTCTGCTTTAACATTGTAGAGGCGGCACCGAGTAGTATCGCAACAAATACGATGATCATTACCAGCGTCTGCCAGATCACCTGAGCGATATAGTCATCATAGTATTCCTGAGCAACTTCAGCACTTTGTGAAGCAACAATCACCCAGTTGATACCTTTAACTTTAACCAGATACTCGAATCGCTCACCTTCATTGGCTTCAAAAGCCAATCTGTCAGAGCTTGATTTGATAAGGTTTGAGACCGTTGAGCCTGTGTCTGTCATACTACTTAGGTCAGATAGCTTTCTGGCATTTGGATGACCCAGTACTTCACCAGAGTCCAGTTTCACTAAATAAGTAAAATGAGCCCCGCTATGCTGTCGAGAAATAGTGCCGAACGCATACTCTGCCATCTCTACATTTTTGCCGTCCGAGTCAGAAAGAATGGTAGACAAAATCCCAGACTCCGCTGTTGCGGTTTCTTTAGCCTGCTCTTTTTGGACTGCTGCGACAGAAGAGTAAAATACACTGGCATCCCATAGCTGCTTACCAACAATTAGAATGGTGCTGAACACCATTAGCAGAACCAGCTTCGGAACTAACCGTATATCGGTGATTACCCTTTCCCATGGCTTGATTACCAAACTTGCCATTCTCAATTCTCCACGTATTCTATATAAGTACCAGGTAGCCTTATATTTCTTAAATTATAAATACTTAATTTATTTTCGGGCTCTAGGGGACATTAAAAACATTTATTTCGAGCCTCGTATGAAAAAACATCATACCAAAAATGATATTAAACCGATGAGTTTGATGTCTCTTTTATTATCATTTTTATCGTTATTTGTGATCTCTGGAATATTGTTCCTTAAACCGACGCCAGATATCCTCAAAACCCTTATCGACCTTGATCGATTAATCTGTAGCATTTTTCTGTTGCTTTGGACGATTGATCTCATTCGTTCTAACGATAAAAAAGAATACCTTAAAACACATTGGATAGATCTTCTTGCCAGCCTCCCTATATATGAACCACTGCGCTATGGACGTCTATTTCAGATACTAAGAGTCGTGAGAGTTATACGCTCCGGAAAGCATATCTTTCAGCAGATGCAAAAGAACCGTAGAGAAGCGACATTAGCTTCGATTATATTTCTGCTTGTCATGTTGCTTACCCTTGGCTCAGGTTTAATGATTATTGTAGAAGGAAATGAACCTGGCGCGAATATTAAGTCTGGTGAGGATGCACTTTGGTGGGCATTTGTGACCGTTTCGACGGTTGGATATGGTGATCACTACCCAGTCACAGAGTCAGGAAAAGCACTTGCTGCCATTATTATTGTCTGCGGGGTAGGTATTTTCGGTATGATCTCTGGGCTAATCACTTCTATTATTTCTTCTCCGGCTCAAAACACACCTAAAAAGCTTCAGCATGACAATAATGAGCTATTACACAAACTACTAAAACAACAAGAAGAGCTATTAGTTAAGGTTGAGGAACTGGAAAAGCAGATAAAAAAATAGCAGTTGGCTAATTTCTCCAACTGCTATTTAGATAAACAAGGTTCAGCCTTAGTTTGTGTTCCAGTATGGCTGGGCTTCAATACTCATTACTCTGGTTTGCTCCATTGCATGCAGAATTGAAGTCTCTTGTCTTGCTAACCAACGCTCTAACTGGTTTTTCTCTTCGTCTTCTAATAGTTCCAAATATTTCTGAAGAGGCTTAAGCGTTAACAAGTCATCAATACCGTGCAACAAATCTGCCCAGGGCATTCTGAATGCATTGCGCTGATCAATATCATAGATAGCCGCAAAGCAAACTCCCGTGTATAAGTTACGTGTCAGGCGATACTTCTGATCGATATACTCCTGACGACTCAACTCTCTTTCTGGTGGAAACGCTTCTATTAGTTCTGCCCAGGTACGATCTAACTGCTTCTCGGAGAAACGTCGGACCGGCCTAGCCATTTTATCTCGCGCTTTTTCATCCAAAAATGGTTGCCAACCACGAGCTAAGATCCAACGGCTAAGGTCCAGCAGTAAGCCTGTGTATCTGGCCGATTGCATCAGCTCTAATGTTTGTTCACGTGTTGGAAGCTGCTCTCGATCTTCTTTAAGTTCCTGAACTAAACGCTTACGAGCATCCAACTTCCTAAGAGCATGGCCTTTGTCTTCACAAAGGTCATCAATATAGTCCGCTTCTTTTAGCCATTCGAGCTCTTGTCCAAGCCATTTCAGCTCTTGTCTCAAAATGGCACTTGCTCGTCTAGGTACAATTCCACCGAATACTGTCAGAATCTGTCTGACAAAAGTGATGGCATAACGAATCTCGTGCAGTGCCGACAAAGAAGGACGTTCAATAAAGATCTGTTCGTGGTAATGCCAATGCGAAAGTGCATGCTCCATTGACTTTATAAAGCAGGTTTCTACAGAATCCTTTTCTCTGATATCAACCAGCGATAGCGGCTTTTCTTTATCACCCGTGTAGCCTTTCGCTAAACGGTAACCTCTTGCGGCCTTGCTCAAGTTTCCAAGACGCATACCGCCATCTTCAGAAATCGAGCGAGCAAGAGTAAACAATGCATCGGTTTGTCCGGATTTAAGCTCTAGTTCAACTTCGCAAATAGGCTCTTCCTGGTCTCCGGCAATCACGACACCAAGATCGAAAGCGACTTCTACCTGGCTTCCGTCCGCCATACCAATCAACCACTGCTCTCGGGTGAAGTTGGTAGAAAAAATCGGTGTTAACTCAGCCTGAAGTTCATTAACTGACTTACCATCCGGCCAAATATCAGATGGGTGAAGAGTGAGTTCAGGTTCATTACAGGAGTGTTCTGCATTGTACTCTGGTCTTTGATGCAATCCCGCAACCACTCTTCCAGAGGTTTTAACTGTTTGAATAAAGACTTCATCAAACCGTCGAATACGTAAGCCGATATCGTGCTGACGCAGCCAGTTGTCCTGAGTATCGAAGTAAGTGTTCCCCAACTCCCGGCAACTGTTCTGAAGTATTTTGGTGTCTGCTATTTTCTCTCTTAACTTGTCAGAAAAATCAGGCGATACAAAGAACTTCAGCTCTATCTCGGTTTCCATAGTTATCCCTTAGTACTAAGATAATAGAAAGGATATTGCTTAACGTTATGAACAGCAAGTGTGAATTCTTTTATTACCGATGATCTAAATCAGTTTTCACTACCTATTTTATGTTGTACCATGCGCTTCCTTTTATGACCGCAGCACATTTCACTAGAAAAACGACTTTTTAAATCGGTTATATTTTTGGTAAATAATTATGCCAGTAAATACTATTATGGGGTTGTTCGCTAAATCCCCAATTAAGCCTTTGCAAGAACACGCTGTATGCGTAGATGAATGCTGTTCTTACTTGGTGAGCTTCTTTGAAGCATGCCATAAAGATGACTGGTCTGAAGCGACCAGAGTTTGCAGCATCATTTCTGACAAAGAAAAAGAAGCAGATATCCTTAAGCGTGAAATCCGCATAAGCCTTCCTAAAGGGTTATTTCTTCCCGTAGCTCGTACCGACTTGCTTGATCTACTCACTCAACAAGACAAACTAGCTAACCTTTCTAAAGCTATCTCTGAGCGCGTTATTGTGCGCCAACTTAAACTACCTGCACCACTTTACGTAGACTTTATTAAATTAGTTAAGAGCTGCCTAAGCTCTGCTAATCAAGCATACAAAGTGGTTTGCGAGTTTGATGAGTTGCTAGAGACAGGGTTTAAAGGACGTGAAGTCGATCTTGTCGAAGAGATGATCTGCAGACTCGATGAAATTGAAGATGAAACTCATGCATTGCAGATGCAACTGCGTCGCGATCTTCGAAAAGTGGAAAAAGAGCACGATCCTATCGATGTGATTTTCATGTACAAAGTCTTGGAACTGCTTGGTGACATCGCAGACCAGGGGCTTCGTGTCGGACACCGTCTTGAGCTTATGCTAGCTCGTTCCTAACTCACTATTTCAGATAAATACTCACCGCATAGTGCCACTAAACATAGTGGCACCGATGAGTTGCGGTGTTGGTATGACTAAATTATTGGATTGAATTATGGATATCCTTGCTAACTACGGCACTCTGCTTATAGGTTTTGCCGCATTTTTTGGTTTACTCATGGCTATCGGTATCGGTGCCAACGATGTTGCAAACGCGATGGGTACATCCGTAGGCTCTAAAGCATTAACCGTAAAACAAGCTATCGTCATCGCGATGATCTTCGAGTTCGCTGGTGCTTACCTTGCGGGTGGTGAAGTTACCGACACGATTCGAAAAGGCGTAATCGAAACAGCGGTATTTGCAGATCAACCAGAAACACTTGTCTTCGGTATGATGTCAGCGCTACTCGCCGCTGGTGCCTGGCTGTTGCTTGCTTCCTTTATGGGTTGGCCAGTATCAACTACACACTCCATCATCGGTGCGGTAATCGGTTTTGCATTAATCTCAGTTGGCAGCAATGCCGTAGACTGGAACTCTGTAAAAGGCATTGTTGGTAGCTGGATAGTCACACCTTTAATTGCCGGCATCATCGCGTACTGGCTATTTATAAGTGCTCAAAAGTTTATCTTTGATACCGACACTCCCCTAAAAAATGCTAAGCGCTATGTACCTGTGTACATGTTCTTAACGACACTAACTATCGCGCTGGTGACGATTAAGAAAGGTCTGAAGCATGTTGGATTGCACCTAACTGGTGTAGAAGCCTGGGGCTGGGCTATTGGGGTTTCCGTGATCGTTATGATCTGTGGTTACATCTATATCGGTAAGAAATTCTCAGACAATAACGAAGACCGCCATTTTTCAGGAGTTGAAAGTATCTTCAGCATTCTGATGGTCATCACAGCCTGTGCTATGGCATTTGCACATGGCTCTAATGACGTAGCAAACGCGATTGGACCACTATCCGCTATCGTATCTACTGTTGAACACATGGGTGAGATTACCGCAAAAAGCCGTATCGCATGGTGGATTCTTCCTCTGGGTGGTATTGGTATCGTAGTCGGACTAGCAACACTAGGACACAAAGTAATGGCAACCGTTGGTACGGGCATTACTGAACTGACGCCAAGCCGTGGTTTCGCAGCTCAGCTTGCAACCGCTTCAACTGTGGTGTTAGCTTCTGGTACAGGTCTGCCGATTTCTACTACTCAGACGCTGGTAGGCGCAGTATTGGGGGTTGGTTTTGCACGTGGTATCGCTGCACTAAACCTTGGGGTAGTTCGTAATATTGTGGTTTCCTGGGTAGTGACTCTTCCTGCCGGAGCGATATTGGCGATAGTCTTCTATGAGATTATTCTGGCAATATTCTCCTGAAACTAAACACGAAAGTTTCGTTAGGATAATGTCATATTTGACTCAATTGCACAGAAAAGGTCAATTACAGGGCCTCTTTTGTTGCAGCGCCTAATGAAACTTCTTACTATTCAACCCATGAATTTAAAAAAAAGACTAAGGTCATCTCGCCCTAAATAGTCTTGGTTTCAATGAAGGATTTGAAAGGACTTACCGTGAAGAAATTATTCAGCTTGGTATTGTGTATGCTGATTGCCACACCGAGCGCTTTTGCAGCACAACGTTATATCGCAGACAACCTTTTCACTTACATGCATTCCGGCCCAAGTAACCAGTTCCGAATCATCGGAAGCGTGAACGCAGGAGACAAGGTCAACCTTGTTGAAGTGGACAAATCAACTGGTTATAGCCAGGTGATTGACAGTAAAGGCCGTAAAGGCTGGGTTGAGAGCAAGTTTGTTACTAACCGCGCAAGTATGGCAGTTCGTCTTCCTGCTCTGGAAAAAGAGCTGGCGACAGTAAAAGAAAAACTGTCAAATGCCGAAAAGAATGCAAATCAGGAGCAAGCAGGTTTAATCGAATCTCTTGATATCCGTAACAAGCAAATTGCAGAGCTAGAGCAAAGCTATAGTGATATTAGCCAGCAGCTAACTTCATCTCAAACAGAGATTCGTGAACTACGTGCTCGCCTGGATACGCAAAAAGAAGACCTTCTTCTTAAGTACTTTATGTACGGTGGCGGTGTTGCGGGAATCGGTTTGCTATTAGGCCTGGTTCTTCCTCACATTGTTCCTCGCCGTAAAAAATCGCCAAACGGCTGGGCATAAGCTCCATTTCTAAAAAACCGCTTCACATCGTGGAGCGGTTTTTTTATTGCGTCCTATTTGAAGCTTAGCCTTTCCACTCGAATAGAGCCGGAATTTCTATTGGTTGACCCGCAAACTCAATAACAATGATTCTGGGTGTTATTGATATCAGCTGAATATCATTGTCCAACCAATCCCCTTCATTGAGTTCTCTGCCATTGATCTTTACCCACCTTCGTTTGGAATCTGTCGCATACATATGTGTCTGCAGATCAAGGGGGGGTAACCTTCCTTCGTACTTACCACGACTCTCGGCAAGCTTATCTGGCTGAGTTGTCACCGCTATAGGCTCTGACTTAGTACCAGCTTCAGTAGCCGTTGAATCAGATTCATCCAGAGCACCCTGAACCAGTTTTGCCAGTTCAGGAGAAAGTTCACTCAAATCAAGCTCATCTAAAGTAAGTTCTTTGCTCTTCTTTTCTACATTACGAGGAACATCGTTTGATTTCTCTGCAACCTGTTTCGTTGAAGAATCCGAATTTACATTAGCAGAACCACTCTCCAAAGGCTGTTCCGCGTTTTGTCGAATAAGTTTGGCTCTTAAAAGGGCCAGTGGTTTACCTTGTTCAAGTTTAGGGTACTCAAGCATCACAACATCAGGCTTCACGGGTTTGGTTTTTTGTTCCGCTAAAAGCGCAATATTCTGTTTCGCCAACTCAACTTCTATTTGGCGATTTTCCACTGTCTGATAGATCTGGTATCCAACACTGATTGCGGCTGGCAACAGTGCTAATGAAAACAGCGTTAAAGGGTTACGACTCCAATGACTCATTAGATACCCTCCTGTTCATTATGAGGGTAAATCTTCAATTCAGGAGCACTCTGATTAGCAACCAAATCCAGTAAGCGTAATGTTTGTGTTCCCACGACGCCGTCGGCTTCAAGCCCTTGCCATAGTTGAAAGATTCGTACGCGCTGATACATCCGGTCACCAAATGTCTCTTCTTCCAAAAGAGGCTCATTAAGTGCATTCGCCAGCAATGTATCTAAAACTTTCACCGACTCACCAGTACTACCAAATCTAAGCGTTCTGTCCACTTCGTTGTACCAGAGCGTTGTGTAACTTCCGTTCCATACCGACTCTAGCCAACTAACAGGCACCTGAATTCTCTCTGACTGATTTAGCAGTTCTGCTTTATCCTGATATACCGCATAAAGCACAGCGTAAAAACTCCGACCATTTTCACTTAAATTCAGAACAACAGGCCGCCCATTTGCTTTTATATCTTCTAGCTGACCAACTACCTGCTCACATTGGAACGGGACTTTAAACTCGGAATTGCAGTTCGCTTCTCTGGCACCCGCTTCCATCCCCCAAAGGCGATATAGCGTTTGAATCGCTTCAACTTCGCTGCTGCTCCGCTGCATAAACTGTTGTAAGTCATCGCTGCTTGTAGCTTGTGGCTGTTCTATATTCTGAACAACAGGAATCGGCTCAAGTTGCACTTCGGTATAGCTCTGAATTTGTGGCGCAAACTTATAACTACCAATGAGCAACGCGATACCCGCAAGCGCTGCATAAGCGGGAAGTGGGCTCGCCTTTTCTTTTTGAATTTTTCCTCGGCTAAACGATGGAGCCTGAAAAGACATCACATCCTCACAAGCCTTTTCAGCAACAGATGCAGTAACTGTCTTTTCTCCGTTGTAACAAGCATATTGAAGCGCTTTATCACAGACCAGATTAATTAGTCTGGGTACGCCGCCCGTCTGTTTGGCAACGATCCGCACTACTTTTTTAGAAAACAGTTGAGACTCAACACCAGCGGTCTTTGTTCTGAAATGAATGTACTGCTCTATTTCCTGCTCAGTTAACGGAAGTAAGTGGTATCGCCCAGTAATACGCTGAGCTAACTGACGTAGCTGTTCTGTTTGAAGATTTGCCTGTAACTCAGGCTGACCAATTAACAACACTTTTAGAAGCTTCTGACTGTCCGTTTCTAAATTGGTAAGAAGTCGCAGTTGCTCCAGTACACCAGCCGACAAATGCTGCGCTTCATCGATAAGCAGAAGAGTCTGCTTTCCTTTGTCATGATTGCTATGAAGGTAACTGAAGATCACTTTATTTAACTGTTTAAGTGAAGCATTTTCCGGATAACCGATAGCAAACTCATCACAAATAGCTTCGAGTAAGTCAGTCTCTGAAAAGGTTGGGTTCAATATTAATCGGGCTTCGATATCACTGCCTATGGAAGCGAGCATAGCTTTGGATACGGTTGTTTTGCCCGTCCCGACCTCACCAGTCAGCATAGCAAAACCGCCACCCTCACCTAACCCAGCTTGAAGATGCGCTAACGCTTCTCGATGACGAGTACTAAGGAACAGGTATTTTGCATTTGGCACTATTGAAAATGGTGCTTCAATAAAACCAAAGTAGTCTTTATACATTTCTGCGATCTCTTCTTAACAGCTACGCCTGACAAAACAGGCTTAAAGAAAACTACCACCAGCTGATAGAATGTAAAGTACATATAAGTGAATTGTTGTCAGGAGTGTTCAAATTGCAGATCTATCTTGTTGGTGGCGCAGTCCGAGACCGGCTATTGGGCATTAAAAACCACGATAAAGACTGGCTTGTTGTCGGATCAACCCCAGATCAGATGCTTCGGCAAGGCTATCAGAGCGTCGGTAAAGAGTTCCCGGTTTTTCTGCACCCCAAAACCAAAGAAGAGTATGCCCTCGCAAGAACAGAAAAAAAGTCAGGCTCAGGTTATACCGGGTTTGAATGCTTCTTTTCTCAAGATGTTACTCTGGAAGAAGATCTTAAACGACGCGATTTAACCATCAACGCGATAGCAATGGATGATGATGGAACGCTTCATGATCCATACAACGGCCAACAAGACTTGAAAGATCGCAAGCTAAGACATGTATCTGAAGCATTTGTCGAAGACCCTCTCAGAGTACTCAGAGTCGCAAGATTTGCTGCAAAGCTTTCTCATATGGGCTTTCGGGTGGCCGATGAAACCATTGAGCTGATGAGGCAGATTGTCCTGTCAGGTGAGTTATCTCACTTAACACCAGAACGAGTTTGGCAGGAGTGGCATAAATCTTTACTAACGCAAAACCCAGATGTGTTTTTATCGGTATTAAGAGAGTGCGGTGCACTGAAAATCGTTCTTCCTGAGTTTGACGCATTGTTCGGAGTACCTCAGCCAGAAAAATGGCACCCAGAGATAGACACTGGAGTGCACACCCTGATGGTAGCAAATCAAGCGGCTAAGCTCGTTAGTTCCCCGGTAATACGTTTTGCCGCACAGACACATGACCTTGGTAAAGGTGTAACACCAAAGGCAGAGTGGCCTAGCCATAAAATGCATGAGTCACGTGGGCTCCCTATCATCAAAGCGCTATGTGAAAGAGTAAGAGTGCCAAATGAATACAAAGAGCTCGCTCTGGCAGTTTGCGCTCAGCACTCCAATATACATAGAGCAAAAGAACTGAGACCCGCGACTTTCCTTAAAATCTTTAACAGTTTGGATGTTTGGAGAAAGCCGGAAAAGCTGGGAGGTGTTTTACTGAGTTGCGTAGCCGACCATCAAGGACGGAAAGGTTTTGAAGACAACGCTTACCCTCAAAAAGCGATTGTAGAATCCGCTTATCAGGCTGCTCTTTCTATCGAGGTTCAGGAGATTATTTCAGATGGTTTTAAAGGCAAAGCGATACGGGATGAACTGGATAAGAGAAGAATCGATGCAATCTCGATAGCATTAGCTGACAGCAGACAAACAGATTAGGGCGAAATTAAAAATGGGCTACGAAAAATCGTAGCCCACCTTCTTTTAAATTAAGCCATTACAAGCATTGCCAATAAGCCAAATCCGAGTATGAGTCGGTAAATTACAAATGGGGTCATCCCCATTCTTGAAATCAGTTTTAGGAAGAAGTGAATACAGATATAAGCACTAACAAATGATGTGATAATGCCTGTAAATAAATGCCCGGTATGTACAATCTCAGCGCTATTCATCAGTTTGTAGCCAAGATACGTACCTGCAATCGTAATGATTGGGATAGACATCAGGAATGAGAATCGAGCGGCCGCTTCTCGTGTAAAGCCAAGGTAAAGTGCTGCTGTGATAGTAGCACCTGAACGCGATGTCCCCGGAATCATCGCCAAAGCCTGAGCAATACCAATAAACAGAGATTTTTTCCAACTAGCCTCATATTCGTTATTCATCAAAGAGGCGTTCTTATCCACCCACCAAAGCAATAGCGCAAATATTATCGTTGTTGTCGCAATTACCCAGGCACTGCGTAGATACAGCTCAATGATGTCTTTCATAAACAGGCCAAACAAACAAGCCGGTATGGTCGCTAACAACAGCATCCAAGCCAACTTCGCCTCTTTGTCTCTTCTTCCTTTAAAGATAGATTGGAAGAAAGCCTGTAAGAGCGTTATCACTTCTTTACGGAAATAGATTACAACAGCGGCAAGTGTGCCTACATGCACAGCAACGTCAAAGGCTAAGCCCTGATCTTCCCACCCCAATATAGCTGAAGGCAAAATCAGGTGCGCAGAACTGGAGATCGGTAAGAACTCAGTCAGGCCCTGAATTAAGGCGAGAATAAAAGCTTCTATATAAGTCATAAGTGTCCATTAAATTAATAAATCTACTACTTTCAGGGAGTCCAAGCCGTCCATTCCCGCCCAAATTTCACGAACCCTTTCTCCACTTCCTGGCACGACCAAATCTGGCGCCAAATCGTAGAGAGGCTGAATAACAAACGGATACTTGTAGATATCGTTTCTTGGAATCTCAGGGTTAGCTTTGGACACTTGTTCACCGAACAAGAGAATATCGAGATCAAGTGTACGATCCTGATACTTTTGAGCGTTCTCTTTTCTTCCCCAACTAAATTCAATGTTACGCAGGCAATGTGAAAATTCCGTTAACGTAAAAGCAGTATTTAGTCTAATTACAAGGTTATAAAACACCGGGCCATTAAAACCGACTGCTTTACACTCATAAATCGGCGACACTATAAGCGATTTATCAATTTTTGACAGCTCCTGGATAGCAGCTTTTACATGTTTTTTACGTTCTATATTCGTTCCGACACCAATATAGGCAGTGGTCATTGCTGGCCTCTCTCTATAATCACCCCAACACCTCTGGCCTGAGGTACTGCTCCAGGTTTCGTTAGCCGAATCTTGACCCAGGGTACTGAGAACTTCTGCATGATCAACTCAGCGACTTCCTCAGCGACTCTCTCAACCAACAGGAAACGACCTGTTTCAATATGGTTTAACACGGCTTCACTTACTGCAGCATAATCAAGAGCATCAACCACATCATCACTTTTACCTGCGGCTCTGTTGTCATGAGCCATTTCGATATCAAGAACCAGCTTCTGCTTGATGGTCTGTTCCCAATCATAAACACCAATAGTGGTGATGACTTCAAGCTGTTCAATAAAAACTTTATCCAGCGACATGTAGTTACTCCAAATCTGAGACAGGTCGGATACCAAAAGTGTTCAAAAGAACGTATGATTTTGAATATCGCGACAAAAAGGTTGCTCATGATAACAAACATTTAGTTTGTCGATCATCCTCAAAGGAATTAACGATGACGCCACTAGCACTGATAATGATCATTTTTGCCTACCTGTTAGGTTCGATCTCTAGTGCTGTGTTGATCTGTCGTCTATATAAACTTCCAGATCCAAGATCTTCTGGTTCAAAAAATCCCGGAGCAACGAACGTTCTCCGAGTTGGCGGGAAAAAAGCGGCTATCGCTGTATTGATCTGCGACATGCTTAAAGGGACCATTCCTGTGTGGGTTAGCTATTATCTTGGTATCGACCCTCTGATACTTGGTGTTATAGGAATCGCAGCTTGTCTGGGACATATTTATCCTATTTTCTTTCACTTCAAAGGCGGAAAAGGTGTCGCGACTGCGGTTGGTGCGATTGCACCGATAGGATGGGAGTTAACCTGGATGCTCGGTATTACCTGGTTATCTGTTGCTCTGATATCACGTTACTCTTCAGCAGCTGCCATATTTACTGCACTTCTCGCTCCTTTTTATACCTGGCTGGTGAAGCCTCAATATACCTTGCCTGTAGCAATGCTCTGCTGCCTGATTATTTTCAGGCATCACGACAATATAAAGAGGTTGATAGAGGGAACCGAACCTAAGGTGGGAGATAGTAAGTAGGTTACGGTGATACAAGATGTGATCCCACTCCACAAGCTCCACGTGGGAATGCATATCTGAATAGCTTTGTTCTGGTACATACTCCCACGTAGAAACATGGGAGCGAGCACAATAGTTTTACTTGATAGGCTCTAGAGTATCAATCGGCCATCTTGGATTAGCTGTTACCGATAAATCCGACACTTCACCATTCTTTAACCGTTGCATACCTGCATAAGCGATCATCGCTCCATTATCAGTACAGAACTCTGTGCGTGGGTAGTAAACTTCACCCTTCACTTTCTCAGCCAGCGCTTCCAGTTCAGCTCGTAGCTGCTTGTTCGCACTTACACCACCAGCAATTACGATACGCTTAAGGCCTGTCTGTTCTAACGCGCGCTTACACTTAATCGCCAGTGTTGCACATACTGCTTCCTGAAATGCGTAGGCGATATCTGCCTTAGTCTGTTCGTCATCATCGTTCGCAGCGATAGTATTAGCAGCAAAAGTTTTCAGGCCAGAGAAACTCATATCCAGCCCCGGACGGTCTGTCATTGGACGAGGAAACTTAAATCTGCCCGGAGTGCCCTTCTCTGCAAGACGCGAAAGCAATGGACCGCCTGGATAATCAAGGCCAAGAAGCTTAGCTGTTTTATCAAATGCTTCACCGGCAGCATCATCAATAGACTCACCAAGAATCTTGTACTCACCGATGCCCTGCACTTCTACAATCATTGAGTGACCACCAGAAACCAACAGAGCAATAAACGGGAATGGTGGTGGATTATCTTCCAACATAGGCGCAAGAAGGTGCCCTTCCATATGATGCACAGGCACTGCTGGAACATCCCAAGCGTAAGCGATACTGCGACCAATGGTTGCACCGACCATTAGTGCTCCAATCAGGCCCGGGCCAGCTGTGTAAGCAACACCATCAATATCTTCAGAAGTCAGATTCGCATCTTTTAGTGCTTCTTTAATAAGAGGGATAGTTTTCTTCACATGGTCACGGGAAGCCAGTTCAGGCACTACGCCACCGTAATCCGCATGAAGTTTTACCTGGCTATATAGTTGATGCGAAAGCAATCCTTTCTCATCATCATAAATCGCAATACCTGTTTCATCACAGGATGTTTCAATACCTAAAATGCGCATACTTTTCTCTGCACGCCTATCTCAATCAGTAAAATTGGCGCAATATTACCTAATTCCACAAATTTTGACCACGATAATACTTTACAAAGGGATGGTGATCGGATTAAAATTCGGCACCATTTTTGATCAAGCTGGTTAAATACCGATCGATGTCGATACGGTAAATATGGAACCAGCATTAACGAATAACCCCTGAGGTGAAAGGCATATGCCAGTAGTTAAAGTACGTGAAAACGAACCGTTCGACGTTGCACTACGTCGTTTCAAGCGCTCTTGCGAAAAAGCAGGTATCCTATCTGAAGTACGTCGTCGCGAGCACTATGAAAAACCAACAACAGTTCGCAAACGCGCTAAAGCAGCTGCTCAGAAGCGTCACGCTAAGAAGCTAGCTCGCGAAAACGCACGTCGCGTTCGCCTGTACTAATAGCTAAGTCCAGAAGGAATTAGTTATGGCTCTTATTGACCAACTCAAAGAAGAGCAAAAAAATGCGATGAGAGCCAAGGACAAAGCGCGCCTTGGCACTATCCGTTTAGCCCTGTCAGCAATTAAGCAACGTGAAGTTGACGAGCAGATCACTCTGACTGACGACGACATCATTGCTGTAATGACAAAAATGGTTAAACAGCGTCGCGACTCTGTTACGCAGTTTGAATCTGCAGGTCGTCAAGACCTGGCTGATGCTGAAAAAGCTGAAATTACAGTCCTTGAGGAATTTATGCCTCAACCGCTAACCGAAGAAGAAGTAGCTGCTCTGATTGAAGCTGCTATTGCTGATTCTGGTGCAGCTGGCATGCAAGACATGGGCAAAGTAATGGGCGTGCTTAAGCCGCAGATTCAGGGCCGCGCAGATATGGGTAAAGTTAGCGGTTTAGTTCGTTCTAAACTTGCTTGATACCTGAATCAAATTATAGCAAGCCGTGCTATCCTTTTCGGAGTGCACGGCTTGTTTGTATCCGTATAAGAAACTCTGAGGCATATGGCAGGACTTATTCCACGCGGTTTTATTGACGACCTACTCGCCCGAGTAGATATCGTTGATATTGTTGATGCCAGAGTAAAGCTTAAAAAGCAGGGCAAAAATTACGGTGCCTGCTGCCCTTTCCATAACGAGAAAACTCCCTCTTTTTCTGTCAGCCAGGAAAAACAGTTCTACCACTGCTTCGGTTGTGGTGCGCACGGTAACTCCATCGACTTCCTGATGAATTACGACAACCTTGAGTTTGTCGAAGCAATAGAAGAGCTGGCAAATAGCCAGGGTTTAGAAGTACCTCGCGAAGAAAGTAGTGGTAAATTTAGCAATGCTCCCCGAAGCAATACACAGGAAAAGCGTAACCTTTACGACCTGTTGGAGAGTATCGCTAAGTTCTATCGTTCTCAGTTAAAAGTATCTGGTAACAAACACGCTATCGACTACCTGAAAGAGCGTGGCCTTTCTGGCGAAATCGTCCAGAAGTTTGGCATTGGATTTGTTGCTGATGAGTGGGATTCAGTCCGAAAGAACTTCGGCCAGAACAAAGACACTCAGGATATGCTGGTTACTGGCGGTATGCTTATCGAAAATGATAAGGGTAATCGTTACGACCGGTTTCGCGGACGTGTTATGTTCCCTATACGCGACCGACGCGGACGAGTGATCGGCTTCGGTGGCCGTGTTATTGGCGATGGCACCCCAAAATATCTGAACTCACCAGAAACCCCTGTTTTCCATAAAGGTAAAGAGCTTTATGGCCTTTACGAAGTAATACAGGCACACCGTGAGCCGGAACAGGTTCTGGTGGTTGAAGGCTATATGGATGTGGTGGCACTAGCGCAATATGGTGTGGACTATGCGGTTGCATCGCTAGGTACCTCTACTACTGGCGACCATCTACAAATGCTGTTTAGACAAACCAATACTGTGGTTTGTTGTTACGATGGTGACAGAGCCGGACGAGAAGCAGCATGGCGCGCGCTGGAAAATGCGCTGGGTTATCTGAAAAGCGGCAACGTCCTTAAGTTCCTGTTCTTACCTGATGGTGAAGACCCGGATACCTACATCCGTAAATACGGTAAAGAAGCGTTTGAAGAACAAGTTGCCAATGCAACGCCACTTTCTGAGTACCTGTTTGCGAATCTTGGCGAACAAATCAAGATCAGTGGTACTGAAGGTAAAGCCGCGCTAGAAGCACTAGCACAACCGCTTATTGAAAAAGTGCCTGATGAACATCTACAAATACAGCTTTTCAGGTTGCTAGGTCAGAAGACGGGTAACTTTTTAGACCATCAGGTTCGGAAGAAAGCACCAGTAAATACAGCACCACAGCCCCATAAAGAGATTAAGCGAACCCCAATGCGGGAAGTGATCGCGCTCTTAATTCAGAACCCGGGGTTCGCAGAATTGGTGCCAGACTTAACTAGTGTTCGCGAAATTTCCATTCCCGGACTAAGTTTATTAACGGATGTGGTTGATAATTGTCGATCAAATCCCCATATCAGCACAGGCCAATTATTAGAATATTGGCGTAATGATAAAAATGAAAGTTTGATATCACGCTTGGCAGGTTGGGACATCCCACTGCAAGACGATGATATTGAAGAAGATATATTCCTGGATGCATTGGACAAAATCTTTGCCCAGTGTATTGAAAAACAGATTGAAGCTTTGCAAGCGAAAGAAAGAAGTGTCGGTTTATCAACCGAAGAAAAACGGGAGCTGCTAGCTTTAATGCTAGACTTAAAAGCGTAACCCTTAACTCGTAGTCAAAGTTTGTTCAATTTGTTATAATTGGCGGTTTGCGTTTCGCATTCTTACATCATCACTCAGACCAGAAGTTGGATATCGTCTATGGATCAAAATCCGCAGTCACAGCTAAAGTTACTTGTAATTAAAGGCAAGGAACAAGGCTATCTGACCTACGCCGAAGTTAACGACCATCTACCAGCAGAAATCGTAGATTCTGAGCAGGTAGAAGACATCATTCAGATGATCAACGACATGGGCATCAAAGTCGTTGAAACTGCACCAGATGCAGATGAAATGTCTCTAAACGATGACAACGTCATCACCGATGAAGACGCAGCAGAAGCTGCCGCAGCTGCACTTTCAAGTGTAGAAAACGAAATTGGCCGTACTACCGATCCAGTGCGCATGTACATGCGTGAAATGGGTACAGTAGAACTACTGACTCGTGAAGGCGAGATCGATATTGCAAAGCGTATTGAAGATGGTATCAACCAGGTTCAATGCTCTGTTGCAGAATACCCTGGCACTATTTCTTACATCCTTGAGCAGTTCGACAAGGTACAAGCTGAAGAGCTTCGCCTTACAGACCTTATCTCAGGCTTCGTAGACCCGAACGATGCAGAGACTGCTGCACCTACAGCAACTCACATCGGTTCTGAGCTTTCAGAAACCGAGCTTGAAGAAGAAGACGACGAAGAACTTGATGAAGAATCCTCTGATGACGACGAGGATGAAGAAGAAGATACAGGTATCGATCCAGAGCTGGCTCTGGAGAAGTTTACTGACCTTCGTAACAAGTATCAGGACCTTCAACTAGCAATCAATGAGCATGGTCGTGAAGCCAACGCTTCTAAAGAAGCATCTGGTGAACTACTGGACGTGTTCAAAGAATTCCGTCTGATTCCAAAGCAGTTCGATTACCTTGTAAACGAACTACGTACCTCTATGGATCGTGTACGTACTCAAGAGCGCCTGATTATGCGCCACTGTGTTGAGTACGGCAAAATGCCTAAGAAGTCTTTTGTTACTCTGTTTACTGGTAACGAATCATCAGAGGCATGGCTAGACGAAGTACTAGCATCAGACAAGCCATACGCTGAGAAGATCAAGCGTAACGAAGAAGAGATTCGTCGCTCTATTCAGAAGCTGGCAGCTATCGAAGAAGAGACTTCTCTTCCGGTACAAAGCATTAAAGACATCAGCCGTCGTATGTCTATTGGTGAAGCGAAAGCACGCCGTGCGAAGAAAGAGATGGTTGAAGCAAACTTACGTCTTGTTATCTCTATCGCGAAGAAATACACCAACCGTGGCCTACAGTTCCTGGATCTGATACAGGAAGGTAACATCGGTCTGATGAAAGCGGTAGATAAGTTCGAATACCGTCGTGGTTACAAGTTCTCGACTTACGCAACATGGTGGATTCGTCAGGCAATCACTCGTTCTATCGCTGACCAGGCACGTACTATTCGTATCCCTGTGCACATGATCGAGACAATCAACAAGCTGAACCGTATCTCTCGTCAGATGCTTCAGGAAATGGGTCGTGAGCCGCTTCCGGAAGAACTGGCAGAGCGTATGCAGATGCCTGAAGATAAGATCCGTAAAGTGCTGAAGATCGCTAAAGAGCCAATCTCAATGGAGACACCAATCGGTGACGACGAAGATTCGCATCTAGGTGACTTTATCGAGGATACAACTCTGGAGCTACCTCTGGACTCTGCTACCTCGACAAGCCTGAAAGTAGCAACGAAAGACGTTCTTGCAGGTCTGACACCGCGTGAAGCTAAAGTACTGCGTATGCGTTTTGGTATCGACATGAACACTGACCACACTCTTGAAGAAGTTGGTAAGCAGTTCGACGTTACCCGTGAGCGTATTCGTCAGATCGAAGCAAAAGCACTACGTAAGCTTCGTCATCCAAGCCGCTCAGAAACTCTGCGCAGCTTCCTGGATGAGTAATTAGAGCTACAGACATTCAAACTAAAAAGGTGAGTTTTACTCACCTTTTTTTATGCCTAAATTTTAAAAATAAAAATAAGTTAATAATATTTATCTCAACTTAAAAATAAAATGTTATCCAAATCGCAATATGAATTAGATAATAATGACATGTCGTTATTATTATAGATAATCAGAATATATCTCGTATCCGTCAAATAAGTTTCAAAAAGGAGGTTAGCAATGAACATCGATCAAAGCCAATCTTTTTGGTACAACTTAGATTACAAGATCGCTTGCTTCTTCCCTTCTAGATAAACCCTTGCGCGCATTGCTGCGCCACTTCTGCTAACAGTACCTCTATCTGCTTAATATCAAGCCTATTTTTGGATCCTGTCAGCAAAAATCTCGACTCAGGCTTTAAGGTTATTTAATTAACCTGAGTTGTTGCACCCAAAATATAAATAAGTTCACTTGTGAATATTTAATAATTAAATATCCACGAGAAGAACTGCTATTAATTAAATAAAGGAAAACATTGTGGATCACTTTAAACACCTACCAGAACCATTCCGTATTCGCGTAATTGAACCAGTAAAACGTACAACTAGAGAGTATCGCGAATCTGCTATCTTAAAAGCAGGGATGAACCCTTTCCTTCTTGATAGTGATGACATTTTTATCGACCTGCTGACAGACAGTGGTACAGGCGCAATCACACAAGAAATGCAGGCAGCAATGTTCCGAGGTGACGAAGCCTATAGCGGAAGCCGCAGCTACCATGCACTACAAAAAGCTGTTGAAGACATCTTCGGCTATCAGTACACAATCCCAACTCACCAGGGTCGTGGTGCAGAACAGATTTACATCCCTGTATTAATCAAGAAACGTGAAGAAGAAAAAGGCTTAGACCGTGAGAAAATGGTCGCTATTTCTAACTACTTCTTCGATACAACTCAGGGCCACACTCAGCTTAACTGCTGTGTAGCACGCAACGTTTATACAGACGAAGCATTCGATACCTCTGTTGAAGCTGATTTCAAAGGCAACTTTGACCTTGAAAAGCTTGAGAAAGCGATTGTAGAAGCGGGGCCAGCGAACGTTCCTTACATTGTAAGCACAATCACTAACAACTCATCAGGTGGTCAGCCAGTTTCTATTGCTAACTTGAAAGCGGTTTATGAAATCGCTCAGAAGTACGATATCCCAGTAATCATGGACTCTGCTCGTTTTGCAGAAAACGCATACTTCATCCAGCAACGTGAAGAAGGCTACAAAGACTGGACTATTGAGCAGATTACAAAAGAATCTTACAAGTATGCTGATGGTCTGGCGATGTCTGCGAAGAAAGATGCCATGGTACAGATGGGTGGCCTACTTTGTTTCAAAGATGACAGCATGTTGGACGTTTACACAGAATGTAGAACACTTTGTGTTGTTCAGGAAGGCTTCCCAACTTATGGTGGCCTTGAAGGCGGTGCAATGGAGCGCCTTGCTGTTGGCCTTTACGATGGTATGAGACAGCACTGGCTTGCTTACCGTATTGCACAGGTACAATACCTGGTAGATGGCCTGGAAGAGATCGGTGTTGTTTGTCAGCAAGCAGGCGGACACGCTGCGTTCGTTGATGCAGGTAAACTACTACCACATATCCCGGCAGACCAGTTCCCAGCACACGCATTGGCTTGTGAGCTATACAAAGTTGCGGGTATTCGTGCTGTAGAAATTGGCTCACTGCTACTTGGCCGCGATCCAGCAACAGGTAAGCAGCACCCTTGCCCGGCAGAGCTTCTGCGTCTAACGATTCCTCGTGCAACTTACACTCAAACTCATATGAACTTCATCATTGAAGCGTTCAAAGAAGTTAAAGAGAACGCAGCTAATGTGAAAGGTCTGACGTTTACTTATGAGCCTAAAGTACTTCGCCACTTTACTGCCCGCCTAGAAGAGGTAGAAAGTGCTGACGTAGACCAGACAACAAAATTAGAAGAAAAAGCATAATCAATCATAAAGCGCAGTAATTTCACTGCGCTTTTTTTAAGTCCAATAACGTTATTTTTTAGGTCACAACAATATGAATAAAACTCCGTCTCTACTTGGCGGTTCCTGCATTATCGCAAGTGTATGTGTGGGTGCCGGAATGCTCGGACTCCCCAGTGCTGGGGCTGGCTCCTGGATGATTTGGTCACTTCTGGCCATTATGATTACCATGATGTTTATGACAGTTTCTGGCTGGATGTTGCTGGAATCGTTCAAAAACTATGACTTGAAAGTCTCATTCAACACAGTAACGAAAGACCTGTTGGGAGATAAGATCAACTTCGTTAACAATCTGGCAGTGTACTTTGTAGGCGGCATTCTTTTATACGCTTACATCACATCCTCTGGCTTGATAATTCAAGACATGTTGAGTATCGATAGCAAAGTAGCCTCAGTAATTTTTGTACTTATCTTTTCTGCATTTGTGTGGCACTCAACAAGAGCGGTAGACAGAATTTCTGTCGTTCTTATTGCTCTTATGATCTTGACCTTTGTATTTGGTGTATCCGGCCTTGCGGTAAAAGTAGATGTAGCTGTACTGCTTGATAAAGCAAGCAAAGAATCAAGCTATGCACCATACGCAATGGCTATGCTTCCTGTAGCACTGGCATCTTTTGGTTACCATCACTCGGTTGCGTCTATGCGCGCCTATTACGGAGAAGAGCGCAAAGCTAAGTATGCGATTCTTGGTGGCACCGTTATCGCACTGGGTCTATACACGCTCTGGCTTGTCAGCATCTTTGGTAACTTGCCTCGCTCTAACTTTGGTCCTGTTATCGAGCAAGGTGGCAACGTCGACGCACTACTAACGGCTTTAAGCACAGTGATCGAATCTGACAAGGTATCAAATGCTATCAACGCCTTCTCAATGGCAGCAATTCTGTCTTCATTTATCGGTGTAGGTTTAGGTGTGTTTGACTATTTGGCAGACCTATTCAAGTTCGAAGATTGTAAAAAGGGGCGCGCTAAAACTTGGGCGGTTACCTTCTTACCACCACTAGTTCTGTCACTGCTATTCCCATTCGGGTTTGTAATCGCAATTGGTTATGCAGGTGCAGCAGCGACAGTTTGGACATGTATCGTACCGGCTATGCTTGCTCACAAAACACGAGCTAAAGAAAACGGCAGCGAAGGCTTTGTTGCACCAGGCGGCCAGCCAATGATAGCAGCACTGCTTACTTTTGGTGTTCTTACAGCAGCGTTCCACTTTATGTCTATGGCAGGCATGCTGCCAGCTTACAACGGTTAATCAGAAGGAGAAGAATATGGCAGCTATCGCTACCTCCAATGCACCAGCAGCAATCGGTCCTTATGTTCAAGGTGTCGACTTAGGCAGCATGGTTATCACATCTGGACAGCTACCACTGGATCCAGAAACAAAAGCTATACCTGAAGATGTGGCAGAGCAAACGAATCAATCATTAAACAATGCACTGGCAATACTTGAGGAAGCCGGATTGACCGCGGCCAACATCGTAAAAACGACCGTCTTTGTAAAGGACCTGAATCAGTTTACGATCATTAACGCTGCTTACGATGCTTTCTTCACTAAGCACAATGCGCCATTTCCGGCACGTTCGTGTGTAGAAGTAGCAAGGCTTCCAATGGATGCAAAGGTTGAAATTGAAGTGATGGCAGTTAAATAACTGGCTTATATCAGTTGATAAGCCACGATATTTAGCAGATATCACTGTCAATATCGAACAAAAGGTGAGCGATTGCTCACCTTTTTTATTATTCCCAGTTTAAGTGGATAAAAACTAAGCGTAATTGCCCCCTATAGCCGCTAGACAGTTCCCCCACGTTCCCCTATAATCATCCACCTATTCGGCCCCTTAGCTCAGTGGTTAGAGCAGTCGACTCATAATCGATTGGTCCGCAGTTCAAGTCTGCGAGGGGCCACCAGATACCAGAAAGCCTGATGAGGAAACTCGTCAGGCTTTTTTTGTTGTTGTCCCTTTTGAAGCCAATCTAAACTAAACTCCTACCCCCTAGCCATGTATCGCTTTCCACTAATATCAAAACAAAGACGGCTACAGTGAAATAATCTTCACTATGATTAACTCATTGGTTTGGTTTCAGAGATGCTTCTTGTTTTGGGTTAGTTGGTTTGTGTATCGCCACTCGCTTCAGCGTTAAACATAAGCTCTAGATGCAATTAGGGAGGTTTCATGACAATTTCAGAAGTATTCCTACTTTCATTTTCAGGCGTAGGAGGCGCTGCTACTGCGATAGGTGTCTTTACCTTTATAGGCAAAGCGCTAGTCGACAATTTTTTTAAGAAAGATATCGAGAAATATAGGTCTTCGCTGAAGAAGTCCGAGCTAGATTACTCCAATAGAATCGAAATTAATAACCAGCTAGAAAGCACCGTTGATAAATACTCAGGTACTATTTTAACTTCAGCTACCGATCTGCAAGATCGTCTTTGGCACCTTTGCCAGAAACAATCTAAGGCCAAAAATCCAGTTCTGCTCTCGAAAGATAACGAACCAATGTATGGCTCCTGGCCCATGACCAAAAGCCACTACTTATCGAGCACTCTGTACCTGTTTGCCAAATATTTTTACTGGGTTGATACACTACGCAATGACATAAGCTTTTTGGACTTTGGCGACAACACTAAAACCAACACCTTTAATTATCACTTAAAAAAGGTAGAGAGAGCCCTTGCAGAAACCGATCTCCAGAAGTTTTCAAAATCCAGAGTTTCAAGAGACAGACCTATATTTCAATTGATGCAAGCCGAAATTGGTGAGCGAATTGCGGGTATCGATAGCTCAGGAAACAGACGATACATAACATATAAAGAGTTCCTCGAAACTTTTGAAGAAGCACATAAAAACTCCGAATCCATATTGGCATTAGAAGAGTTGTTATGCTCTGCAATGTCGAATGCCAAAAGTAACTTTTGCCTAACCCGGCTTAGGTTGGTATCTAACTCTCTTTGTGAGCTGATATATTTTCTTAATACAGAAAGAAAGCTAGTTGCCGCAGAAATCTATGAGAAAGTCGAACTGGTTAACTTTGACACCTCAAGTTATGAAGAAAAGTGGCCAGATTCAATAAAGAAATCTGTTGATTAATTGTTTGCGTGCTCCTATTTTATTTTTATATGTTACTTTATAACAATAGCATTGTATTTATGTGAGCAACCTCCCGTTTAAAATGGAACAAATACATATACTCCCCTCTCTGAAAAAATCTATAAAATCATAGCTTTAATTAACAATTGCTTAATTAGAAAGTTATTGTGGCACAAAGCATACTGTTTGAGGGATAGGATATGAAACTAAATACTCTTGCTGCACTAGTAACACTAGCGGTTAGTACTTCTGCTGCTGCTGATGTAGTGGTAAAAGAAACTGAAAGTTTTAACGATGTTGCTACTAAAATTAGTCAACTAACTGAGAAAGGCGAAAACCCACTAGTTGTTATCGATATTGACAATACTCTACTGACTTCTACTTCTGACCTTGGTGGTGACATTTGGTACCAGTGGCAGCGTGGCAAGCTAGATGTAAAACCTGCTGCTGAAGACAAAGTAGATTGCCTGTTCCAGGACTCTATCGGCCTATTATATGAACTGGTTCCTCAGGAACTCATCGAAAAAGATGTACCTGCAACAGTTCGTAGCTGGCAGGACAAAGGGCTGACTGTATTTGCTCTAACTTCACGTTCTCCTAACTACCGTGCAGCGACTGAGCGTGAAATGATCCGTAACGGCTATGACATGACTATTTCTCCGCTTACGGAAAAAGGTTCTGACACAATGCCTGTGTACATTGACAACCCTAAGCGTGCGCTTAGCTATATCAACGGTATCATGATGACCACAGGTATGAACAAAGGCACAATGCTTCAGTACATGATGGACAAAACTGGTCAGAAGTTCGATAGCGTTGTATTCATCGACGACAGCAAGAAAAACGTCGTAAACATGGAAAAAGCATACAAAGACGACAAGTCTGTTGATATGACTATCTTCCACTACACGAAAGTAGAAGCAGACCGTATTGCTGAAAACGGCAGTGTACTAACACAGAAGCAAGCAGACAAAATGGCGAGCGACTGGAAAGAGCTGAACGTGACACTAGATAAGATTGCACCAGCACGTATTGGCGACACTTGCCTTGGCCAATAAACAACTTGCTTTAACCTATCAATAAATATCGCAAAACTTTAAGCCTGTTGAGTATGTTCAACAGGCTTTTTTCATTCTGTACCTGTGCATTGAGCAGCTTATAGAGTATTTGGATCATGATGTTCCTAAAGCTAATTAAGCTGCACCAACACAAACAGTTGCACGCAATATAATTGCTTGCAAACTTAATTTTCTATTGTTAGAGTGAATATATAAACCACTCAAATACAACAATAGGTCAGCTCATGATTACGCTTCATCATTTAAATAAGTCACGTTCAAAAAGAATTATCTGGTTATTGGAAGAGCTTCAGGTTCCGTATGATGTAAAAGCATATCAAAGAGTGCCAGAAACTAACTTAGCGCCACCTGAGCTGAAAGCGATTCACCCACTAGGTAAATCACCTGTTATTGAAGAAGAAGGCCGTGTACTGGCAGAATCTGGAGCCATCACCGAGTATTTAGCTGAGCGTTTTGCTTCCGACTCACTCGTTCCATCAAAAGAGTCAGAGCAATATCCACTCTATTTGCAGTGGTTACATTTTGCGGAAAGCTCTGCAGCACTACCTTTGCTGCTTCACTACTTCTTGAAGATCGACGGAAGTGAAACGCGTTTTCTTGACGGTTATAGCAAACAAGAACTAGCGCTCATTCTTGGTTACCTAAACAACCATTTGACGGAGAATAAGTGGCTTGTAGGAGAGCAATTTACTGCAGCCGATATCTTACTGTCATTCATTGTTGAAACATCTGCAGCACTTGGGTTACTAGTTGAATATCCAGCACTAACTGCTTATCTGTCAGCACTGCAATCAAGGCCAGCAGCACAAAAAGCGGCAGAGATTGAAGCCCAGTACGAGGCATCCACAAACTAAGCCCCGAACAAGCTACATCCAGGTAAGTTGGCAGCGCCTAAATCGCAGTTGTACAGCTTACCTGGCTTTTAGATCATCATGTTCCAAAAGCTCTTTTACCTTTCTAGCTACAGTTGCAAATGGATAAGCTTCCAACTTCCCAAAACCTTCCATCTTGCTTGCTTTAAGCTTTGTGCTTAATGGGGTTGTGATTCCACATAGATAGCGACAAATGGCTTTTGGTGATAAGCCATTACCACCTGCCTGCCTGTAAGGCTGTATCCATTTGAAGAGCTGTTCGTCATCAATCGGTGCTAAATCAGCTCCTGAAAGCGTTGCTACATCTCCTTTACACACGGAACAGTGTCCACACTTTTCTGGGGCTTTGGAGTCGGAAAAGTAAGATGCGAGGGAATAACTAAGGCATTCTATACTCTGGAAAAAGTTTACCATTGCGTGAATTCTGCCGATTTCGTTCTTCTCTTTTTGCGCAAATAAGCGATACATGGACTCAACAAGATCCGATTTTACAACCTGCGTGTTCAATACTCTGTAAACATCTGTTATTTGCTTACTCTCAAGCTCAATCCAACCTTGCTCACTAAAGTAATCTATTGCCGCAACAACTCTTTTTCGTTCTGCACTGTATGTCATCCACAGCGCATCAAAGTCTAAGCTGTGCCAGGTTCTCGCTTTCTTTGAGCACTGGAAAATCGCTTCTACAAACGCCCTCCTTTCTCCTTGGAATCGGCTCATAATTACAGATTCACTCTCTAACAACTTAAAGCGATAATCTGCAAAATAGCTGTACTGAGATTGAATCACGCCATGCAACTCCAAGTAGACGAGAAGAGTTTTTAAAGGCAGCTGGTGGATATTGCTGTCTCTGGAAAGCTGGTTAAGCATCACTTCCCAGTCATTATCACAAGCGTAAACCTGATCGATAACATGCGCGATAGCCGTTTTATCTGGCGTGTCACCATAGATGAAGTTTTCCAGAGTATTCAAACCATTGGTATTGGCTAAAATCGTGCATTCGGAATGCATACCATCACGCCCTGCACGCCCGATCTCCTGCGAATAGTTCTCTATCGATTTTGGCAGGTCAAAGTGAATAACTCTTCTGATGTCTGCTTTGTCTATGCCCATTCCAAATGCAATAGTGGCGACAATGCAGGATGTATTGCCTTGCATAAACCTTTGCTGAATAGACTCTCTCAAATCACTGGCAAGTCCTGCATGATAGGCTGTGGCATTAATACCAGCCTGTTGCAGAGCCTGGGCAACGTGTTCTGCAGTCTTTTGCAAGGTGACGTAAACAACGGTAGGTGCGTCTGGTGAGCGCTGGATAAGCTCAATAAGCTTTGAACGTTTATGCTCTTCACTGCTGGGAATAACCTGAAGCTCTAAGTTGCTACGGTAAAAGCCTGTTACCGTTACGGCACTTTCTTCGATCGCGAACTTGTTCCTCATATCATCAATAACCTGTGGTGTAGCCGTTGCTGTCAGCAATAGTACCTGCGGAATATTCAGGCTTTGACGATAGTGAGGCAACTTCAGGTAGTCAGGGCGGAAATTATGGCCCCATTCGGAAATACAGTGAGCCTCATCCACCACCAGCAAAGAGATAGGTACCTGTGAGATAAACTGTCGAAAGCGTTCGTTTTTAAGGCGCTCTACAGAAATCATCAGGATCTTTAGCTGACCACTTCTCGCTTGCTGCATGATTTGCTGCGTTGTTTCCCGATCCTGTGTTGAATCGATACTTGCCGCTGCAATCCCTTTACTATGCAGAAACTCTACCTGATCTTTGATAAGTGCCAATAATGGAGAAATAACCAAGGTAAGATGAGGTAATTGCAGTGCGGGAAGCTGATAACACAAGGATTTACCTGAGCCAGTGGGAAATATCGCCGCTGCCGAGCGTCCGTTAAGTACATCTGTAATGACCTTTTCCTGGCCATTTCTCAGGGAATCAAATCCAAAATACTGCTTTAACGTCTGCTCAATCATTGGTGCTATGCCTCTCAGGCTTTTTAGGTGCTAGTAGGATTCTATACTATTGATCCCTACCCCTGAACATCAGATAACTATTAACTCAGTTAGATTAGAAAAAAGTCACACTCATCATTAGTTGAGAGAAGTTCTCTTCCTCAGAGCCAAAGTAATTGTACTGAACTCCTAAGCCGAAGTTATCACTTAGGTTGTAGCGATACCCCAAACCGAGCGCTAATCCATTATCGGAATCAGAATTGCTACCTCGCCTCTCAAACTCATAGTTGGCAACACCTGCACTTAAATTTACTGAGTTTTTGTCAAAATCAAATTGCTTTCCGACCTTAATCGAACTTGCGCTGACTCCTTTTAGTTCTTCTGGATCATATGGCCAACCCGATTCACTGCTATTCAGAAATGACATTGATCCTGAAAGCATAATATTAGTGTCAAACAGATACCCTACTTCAACACTCGACCCTGTATGATCATATTTACCTGAGTTGCTAGCGACGCCATACCCACCAGCAAGAAAGACATCCCCTGCATGAGCAAAGCTAAAAATAAAGGTAGAAGTAATCGAAAGGCAGCGTAGACATGCTTTCATAATAATCCCAGAGAAAGGCACAGACAGTCGGCTCAATCTCTTAGGTTTACTATGCAAAATCAACTAGCCAAGAGGATTAGGGAATAGGCATCTCAAAATTAGATACCGACTCTCTTTTACTCATCCAGCAACTTACAGAACTCATCATACGGTATTGGTCGGCTGTATAGATATCCCTGGGCGGCCTGGCAGCTGTTGTCTTTAAGGAACTGTTGTTGTTCTTCTTTCTCAACACCTTCCGCAATCACACCTAAATTAAGGCTTTTCGCCATTGCGATAACAGCCAACACGATTGCTTTGTCACTTTCGTTTCCTGTTAATTCACAAACGAAGGAACGATCGATCTTCAGATGATCTATCGGCAGTTTTTGCAGATAAGATAAGGAGCTGTAACCTGTGCCGAAGTCATCGATAGCAACACTGATCCCCAGTTTTCTTACCTCTTCTAAGAAGTAACTGATCTTTTCGAAGTCCTGAACCAACACGCCTTCCGTTAACTCAAGCTCAAGATATGAAGCATCGATATCATTGTCGGTCACGCTATAATGAATAAAGTCGAGCAGATTTCTGTCGTTCACCTGAACTGGTGAAAGGTTTACTGATATTTTAATCGGCTTATCCTGCTTATGAAGATCAGCCAAAATCTTCATTGCCCTATCTATTACCCATTTACCTATCGAGACAATCAAACCTGTCTGTTCTGCCAGTGGTATAAACTCATCCGGCGGCACAATGCCAGTACCCGGTTTCTGCCATCGAATCAGTGCTTCCGCTTTAACAATGCACCCTTTTTCCAGATCCAGGACTGGTTGCAGGTAGAGCTCGAATTGTTCCTGCTCAATGGCTTCCCGAATAGCCGCTTCCAGCTCAATGCGTTTGCGAGAACGCTCCTTCAGTTCAGTTGAATAAAACTGAATGTTGCTCTTTGGCTTTTGTTTGGCAGAGAAAGAAGATAAATCCGCGTACTTCATCAGCTCTTCTGCATTCAGGCTGTCACACGGGTAATGTGCCGCACCAATACTTAAACCTACGTTGCACTTATACTTATCTTGTACAAAATAAGGTTCACTCACGGTTTCGATTAGCTGCTTCGCAAGCTTCTCACAATGAGACTGTTCACAATCTCTAAGTATCACTGCGAATTCGTTACCACCGATTCGTGCAAAAATGTCGTTCTGGTTTAGGAAAGGCCGAATTCGCTCAACAATCTCTTTTAAAACCAGATCACCAACAGTAAACCCAAAAATCTCATTGGTTCGCTTCAGGTGTTTAACATCCAACTGAAGAACAAAAAAACTCTGGTTGAGATCGATAGCATTTTCAAGGCTTTGCCAGAAATACTGTCGGTTAGGCAGATTGGTTAATACATCAAAATAGGTTAGCTTTTCATTGCTCTGTTGCAGGTATTTTTCGCGGCTAATGTCCGTAACCATAAACAGCCAGTGACTATTCACTCCACGGCTATCTTTTACCGGACAAACCGTTAATTGCAGCCAGCGACTTAATGCAGGCGGCTTCAACCAATAGAGCTCACCACTCCATCGACTTGATGTTTCTAACACTCTCTCAAACTCAGGAAACTGCCTCTGACATAGTTCCAACAGCACTTCCGCAGGTTGTCGTGTCGCGCCCTCACGGGTTTCAAATATACGGTAGAGCGATGGGTTCTGCTCAAGTGGTCTTATATTAGAGTCGAAAATGGCGACACCAAACTCGGCACTGTCTATCAAACCTTTAGCGGACAGTTTAATGTCTTCGGAGCTTATTTCTCTCGTCGCTGCTTCTATGCGCTCAAGGATCTGCTCATGCTGCTCGATAATACGATCATTTGATAGAAGTAACTCTCTGGCGATCTGTAATGTACTTTGGCGCTTGTTGTATTCGTTTTCCAGATTAAATAGAACGAGAAAGCGCTCATTATCTTTGAGGATAGCTGCCGCTTCTAATCGGAGAAGATCATCCCCTATCGATTCACTCCAGATTCCCGAATTGATCCGCCCTTCAGAACCTAATTCCCAAAACTCATTTGCATCAAACAAAAAATCAACCAGATAAACAGGATCTAAATCTAATGAAATCGTCTCGCCGGTATTGGTAGAGGGGAAAAGTTGATTAAACCAATGGTTGTTCGCGTGAAGAAGCGTGAATGTACCTGAGCTGTTTTGCTGTAAAACAACGCAATCAAAGATCCCTAGTTCCTGTAGAAACGAAGCTTTCATACTATTCCACCTTTAGACCATTGGCTTTGCAGTCTATGACTTTCTGAGCAATCTCAGAGAACATCTGATCTACACCATCACCTGTTTTGGCACTGGTTTTAAACGAGGCATCAAACGAGCTAATGAAGTCACTTTCCGAAGGGCAAACCCAAGACTTAGAGGCAGGAAGGTCATTTTTATTTATGACAAGAAAGACGGGAATATCACCGTTCTCTTTTGTCATTCGAAAGATTTCTAAACCATCTTCAAGGGACTGAGGACGAGTCTGGTCTACCACGATAATGGCTGCTGCGGCTCCCCGAAGGTATCTCGGATTAAAGCCGGAGTAACGGTCAACACCTTCAATATCCCAAAGCATTAACTGCACAGTATCTTCGGCTAGAACCACCCGCTTTTTGTCGACTTTCACACCGATGCTGGTGAGGTACTTATCGGAAAAGATACCCTCAACAAACTGTTTTACCAGACTGGTTTTCCCAACTGCCGATGCACCTAGCATGCATACTTTTTTTTGAATCATCTAATCCTGCACTTTATCAGTGCTCTCAGGCCTGAGCCTGATTACACCTAAAATCACTCTTCTGGATCCGCTTACTGATTCCAGAATACCTAGCCCAACGGTTCTTATCACGGCAGGGTTCACTCCTTGCCGGATTAACTCGTTTTTAACTGCTTCAGCACGTTTCGCACTGAGCTTTAAGTTGTAGTTTTCTGAGCCGACAGAATCGCTCGCCCCCATAACAATTATCTGTAGCTCTTGTTTCAGTTTATATGCTATATCCGTAGTTGCATTAATCTTCTTGCTCAGAGCGTGAACCTCAGCAAGAGAAGCCTGTCCCAACTCGCTCTTATTAAGTTCAAAGTGAATACTTGTTTGTTCAATATCTTTTATGTTCTGTTCAAGTAAAAAATTACTAAATAGCGCATCTTTTACTTCTTCACGAACCACCGTGACTTCACTCAACAAGTCTTCTAAGCCAGTGCTTCCTGCTAGTGGGGTTACACTTTGTCGGAACTGCTGGTATCGCCCGCTATCCAACTCTCCATAAAATTTCGAATCTGCTTGGCTATACGTAATCTCGGGGAAGCCTTCGAGTACTTTTAACCTTCTTGGATGGATAAGATCGGGTTCCAAAGACTGATATGGTCGTTCATGAATCGATATCTTATTTACGGGGACATCGACACCTTTCAACCACTCAGCGCTATCCAGGGCCACAGGGTCTCTTAGTAGCTCGACACAAATATGATCGTCACACCGTTCAGAACTTAAGAGCACTATGCCGGGAACCTGTTCGAGCTGGTGAACTTGCCACGCTTTGTAATCAAGTTGCCATTGCTTAAATAGGTGATAGCCACCATATGAAGCAGCAATCAGAATGAGTAAAACCGCTAACCAGGGAAATTTTTTCTTACTAACCTGTTCTTCTTTTTGCTGGGAAAGAAGACAGTCAGTGAGTTGCTCTTCTGTGTTTTCAAATGGTGCAGCATCGCCATTAAATACCCTGAACTCCTCTCCATAGATACTATGGATATCTTCAAGCGTCAGCTGTAATTGTTCACCAATATTAGCAGGGGCATTTCCGGTAATGGCAGCGACAAGAAACGCCTGTGGCCCTTGCTTAATGAGCAGAGTGAAATCATCGGTTTTGATTTCATCCAGACTTTGTTCGCTTTCGGAACTTTGATTAGAAAATGAGTCTGCAACGAAATCATTAATAGCCGTAAGCATCGCAGACACCATGTCGCCATCCGTTGCCTGAGTTTTGTCTTTGACAACGGTTTTAAGCAACATACCAGTTTCACGGTGGATAAGCAGAACTTGCTCTACACGGAATACAAATGTCTGGCTTACAACATATTGGGTATAACTGACACCTGCCTGCCAGGCCTTGAAACGCCATTTAAGGCCTCGATAGGTAAGGCTACTTTCCAGCAACTCGTTGGTTTGCTCGACCAGCTCTGCCAGAAAGGCGCTCACGGATTTTCGGACCAGGCTACCAACAAGAGGATAGAGGTAGCTGACAAACTGATCCTTACGCGCTACAACCGAAGCTTCAACCGACTTTTCAACCAGAGGTGTCAGAACTTTTCTGACCGTCCCATCTTGTTTTTCTCGATCGTGCAGAGCCTCAGTCAGTACATTGCTGACAATATCCCGGGCGTTGTCCTCTACAGTATCTTTGACTAGCTGATTATCTTTACCTAAGACGATTTCCCGGAGCTTTTGCATCTCCAGATTATCTGAAGTCGATCCATCCTTTCGACTCATAGGCAAAATCAGCCATCATCCTCGTCTGTCTCAAGGTTACTCGCAACGGTAGCAAGCAGTCTGGCAAGGGTTTTTCTGTCTGTTTTCGAGGTATTAAGTTCTTGTTTGACCTGATTAAGCAGTTCAATGGTTTGATCGTGCTGACGGGTAAACTTGTCTGTAAGATCCTGAACTTCTTCTTCTAAACGCCTTTGTAACTCATCATCTTGCTGCTTGCTACTGGTATCGTTCATTTCAATTTCAGAAGCCAGCTTATCAGCATAAGCGCTTAGATCCGCAGTCTTATCGTCATGCTGACTATCAACCCAGGTAATCCGGTTATCTAAGCTATCAACACTGTCTTTCAACGCAGCCTGCATTTCAGCAACCTGCTCTCTAAGCTCTTGAGCAGCTTGATCAAACCCAGCTCGCATCTCTTTTTGAAGCTCTACCAGATGAGCATCTAAATCCGCTTTTGCAGCGCCAAATACAATGCTTCTTAGTTGATCAAGTTCAGATACAGTTTCCTGTTCTATTTCAATCTCTTGATCAACCTCCTGATCGACTACTTCAACTTCTTCGTTTTTCTCTGTTTCATCATGTTCAGCCATTGTTATTTCCTTATCTCAGCTTTAAACACAATGGTACGGCTTTGTACTCCAGCCAAACCGACATGTAGTTATCCTGACAACTTACAAGGATTAATATATACACAATATCTATTAAGATTCTAGTTTCATTGAACTTTTTTGCAGACTAATGTGAGTTAAAAAAGATCTGTTTTGTGATCGTACAGCGATAGGTGCTTTTGGAACATCATGATCCAAATACTCCCAATGCTGTACAAATGAGTGAAATATTCGGCTATTGATTTATCAGATCCGACCAGTTAACATTAGAGAATCGTATTTTAACAAAATATTAACAAGGACTGTTATGCATATCGATACCTTACTAAATAAAGCAAAAGAGATAGCTGACGGTGAAGGATCAATGACGTTTCCTGAGAGCTGGGCTCAGGGAAGAACCGCGTTTGGAGGCTTATCTGCCGCTCTGCTTTACACTGCGATAAAGGAAAAAGTTACAGATGATCGACCGTTAAGATCATTAACGACTAACTTTGTAGGACCACTGTTTTCAGACAAGCCATTTTCGTTTGAAGTAGAGATTCTCAGGGAAGGGAAGAGTGCTTCGCAGATAGTAGCGCGGATAATTCAGGACTCGCAGGTCGCTGTTTTTCAACAAGCTTGCTTTGGAACAGACCGATTTTCAGATATCGAAGTGAGTGAGGCAGATGTGCATGATTTACCAGATCCTCAAAGCTTACAGCAAATTCCCGTTATTCCAGATGTAACACCGAAGTTTATTCAAAATATAAACCTTGCTGTTGCAAAGGGCGCCATGCCCTATAGCAGTTCTCCACAATCTGAGCTGCACGGCTGGATGCGCTTTAAAGAAGCACCAGAATCGATTACAGATGCTCATCTGATTTGTCTCATCGATGCCTGGCCACCAGCTGTGCTGCAAATGATGAAAAAGCCAGCTCCCGCTAGCACCATGATGTGGAACTTAGAATTTATTCACCCTCACCAGCCTGTAAAACCTAATGAGTGGTTTGCGTATAAGGCGCATACCAGACAAGCTGCTGGAGGATATGCGCACTTAGAAGCAAATATTTGGGATAGCGCTGGCGAGCTGGTTGCTATCAGCCGCCAGAGTGTTGCGGTGTTCAGTTAAGTCGTTATTTAATGGAATAACGACTTAATGAGATAACTATCGAATCACAAAGCCTGTACTGTTTCAACGCAGGCTTTGTCGCAGCTTTCAGGTACTCCGCTTGCAACTGGATTCGCTGTATCCATACTCCATTCAAACCAACCACCATCAAAGACGCTAATATTTTCCCACCCCATTACATGGGCATAGAAAAACGCTTCAGACGCACGCCAGCCTGTTCCACAGAAAAACGCAACATTCTGATCTTTGAAAATGCCCCACTCTTCCCAGTTCTTTTCGATTAAGGCAGCACTTAGCATGGTTCCATCTGGGTTATGGAAATCTTCCATATGGTAGGCATCTGAACCTGCATGTCCCCAACGAGCACCTTTAATACGCCCTGCTTTCTCGATGTAGCTATATCCACTGGTTTTTCCGGTATATTCATCCCAGCTACGGATACTCACCAATGACGAAGTCTCTGGTGTAGCAAGTAATGCCTTGGCCTCTGGAATATCAATAACATACTCAGGTTTTGCCGGAACACTGACACCAAACTCAACCGCTTCTACCGCTTCATTAACAAGAGGCTCGGTCGGGAAATGGTTTAGGTTCCAGGCTTTCCAGCCACCATCTAACAAACGAACATCTTTTACACCTGCGTACATGAATATGTTCGCGGCACGCGACGCGGCCATGTTGTTTCGATCGTAAAGAATAACCGTTGTATCCTGGCTTATACCCATGCCTTCGAGCAAGCTCTGAAGCTCAGCGTCCGACACTCGGTTCCACTTGTTTTCTTCCGTCTCAATCAGGTTAGTATTTAGGTATCCCGCTCCAGGAACATGGGAAACCAAATGTTTTGTCGGTGGCCCCCAGGCGACTTCCACAACTTTGTATCCTTTTTGTGGACCATAAGCGACCTTCCTACCTTCCAATAGATCAAACAACCAGTTAGCTGAAACGAGCTGCTTAAAGTTGTCCAGAGCGACCAGCTCTCCAGAATAAGCTTTAAGTGGCTGATCAATGGTGATGACATTGCCGAAACCAGACTGTTCCAACCTAGATTTAAGCAACTGCTGATCTTCTGGATCACCATACAGGTATGTGGCTTTTTCTGAATCTAACCCCTTAAGATCTAACTGTTGCTCAAACTGTTCACTACTTAGTAGCGGAAGCCAATGAGCCGATAGGTTCACTGAGCCAGGTAGATGCCCTCCTTCAGTCACCCCTGCCTGAGGCCATCCATTAAAGAACTCACTAGGGCGAACATCGATAATCTGATGATCAGATTTATTCGTTGTCATTTGTTCAAAGTTGGCAGCAAGACTAAATTGCGATGTACATAATAAAGTGGTCATCAAAGTAAGTACGCTATTTCTCATAGACTATGGCTTCACTCCCCACTCATTAATTTTCCAACTCTCTCCTTCTGTTCTCTCAATCACAACGACACCACCGGTCGGGACTTTAAGCTCAAGCTCGTTGTAATCACAATCAATCACGAAAGGTAAAAAACGAAGCAGACCATTACTGGTCACAACCAATACATCTTCTCCGTTGTGCTTAGAAGAAATCTCATTAAGAAAATCAGCAAGATCGGCCTTTATTTTTTCAACATCTACATCCCAGGCAGAAGGAACCGTAGCATTTTTATCCCACTCTTTAAGTGCATCAGCACCCACAGCTTCAACGATGTCTGCTTCCGGCATCCCATCATGCTCACCGTAGTCGAGCTCATTAAATCGTTCATCTATGGTGATCTTATCGTTGCTTACCTGCAGCGCATTATTAATAAGTTCTGCACTTTGAATATGTCGCTTCAAAGGACCGCTGTAGATATGAGAAACCTTGTAACCCTGGTTCTTAATGTACTGTCCGGCTTTGGTTCCCTTTTCAGTTTCCACCAAATCCAGATCGGTGCGTTTACCTACTCTCAGAAGAGTATCGCCTTTCTTGAATGTATTACCGTGTCTAACGGCTATGACACGCGTAGTGGTCAAGCTCATTTTGATTAACAACCTTAATAGTAAAATTCTGTTGGTATTTGACTAGCATTTCTTGCAGTAGATGATATCGCTGCTCTATGTATTCATGAGGGGTGTATCTTTCCCCGTCGCGCTTCATGTTTTCTTTTTCAGCTCTGTGAAGGGCTTCTTTTAGAGAGCATTTAATGTAAATAAAATCAATTTGATAGCCAAAATCGCTTTGCAATGCTTTGTACAACTGTAAATGTTGTTCAGGAGTAGAACTGTGCTCTAACACAATATTCCGTTGATTCGTTGCTGACCGTCTTATGAGTTCGTATCCCAACACCCGAGCAATCAGCTCGCATTTATTGAATGCCACTTCACTGTCTTTGCTAACGAGTTGGTGATAGAAACTCAGCTTACGCATTAAGCTATCAAACGCGATGTCCACACAGTCATCAAAGCAGGCACTATTTGCCCGAACAAATGTGCTTTTCCCAGAGTAAGGAATACCAGAGACAATGGTAAGTTTCGGGTTAGCAGAAAAGTCTTTCCCAGACATTTCCCGCTCTATGATCTCTTCAAACTCTAGTTCCGCACTGTTCACTGACCAGTGTGATTCAGTGATCTTCAGAAACGAAAACAGGCTATCTGTCTCATTGAATCGATAGCCTGTAATGTCGTGGGAAATATCTTCGAGCTTAGCTAGCAAGAAAATCAAACTCCCCGCACTGGTCGATAATAGCTTCTGCCCTTGCGATGTCTTCCGGACTATCAACACCACTCATACCAATACGGCCCTGATAACCCACTTCCACCATCTTTATCGGGGTTTCATTTTCAATGAAGCGCATCTGTTCTAGTCCTTCACACGCTTCATAAATGCCTTCGTCCCATTCAAAGAAGCTTTCCAGAGCATCATAAGTATAAGCATAAAGACCGATATGTCGTTTAACCGGAGAGACCGCCAGCTTCTCTCTTAAAGACTCTTCTTTTCTCAACACTGGCAGAATGCCTTTACTGAAAGTAATCGCGTAACCACTGCGATCTATCTGAACGGTTGTACCACTATGCGGTGTTACCTCTTTGACTTCGCGAAGTTTATCCAGCTCTTCCCAGTTCAGCGGTACATATGCAGTGTAAACGCCTTTAGTCTGAGTATTCAGCCATTCATCAATCAGAGAAGTAATAAACCATGGAGGACAAAGTGGGTTATCACCCTGAAGGTTGATAACAAACTCTGGTTTTTGCTCTACGTGCTTTACCGCATCCCAGCTACGATCGGTACCACTTTTACAGCTTTCTGAAGTCATCACTGAAGGGATGTTGTTAAGCTGACAGAACTTCTCAATTCTTTCATCATCTGTCGCCACAACATAACTACAATCTTCATACTGGATACTGACGTTCTCAGCGATTGCAGATACTCGCTTTATCATCTCAATGCCGCGAATTTTCAACAAGGGTTTTCCAGGTAGTCTGGTGCTGCCATATCTTGCTGGAATTACTATTAAAATCTTACTCATTTCGCTGCTACTCTTTAATTTCTTAATATGGCTTATCTTATCACAGGCCGAATGAATCTTATCAATGCACATATTCTCAAGATGTGTAACCCAGCCCCCAATTAGGAATAAGACACATTACTCCACTTTTTCGAACAGTTTATTTGCTCAAGGTCAAATATTGTTAATCAATCAAGCGCATAGCATTCGCACAATCTATTATTAAAAGTAGGGATTTAGGAAAGAATTCGTTCCGTTTATTAAGATGTCAGTTGGGAAAAATTATGAACTATCACAGCGTTAAATTTAGGCTGAGGGCAATGTCTGCATTCGTGATAATTGCTCTGCTTGCCATCGCCTATACCTCAATTTCAAGCATGCAAACCACGGCTAAGGCTATTGAGGTTCTCTACTCTCAGGGAATGGCAAATAGCAACCGAGCAAGCAAAGCGATCAATCTTGTCGGAAATGCCAGAGGAGAGCTGCTGCTCGCGTTTCAACATGATCCTGATGGTAAGTTCGCTACTATGCATGATCATCCGGTCAATCTTCACTTAGATCGTGTGCTCAAATTTCTTGGTGAAACTGAAGACCTGTTAAAAAATGAAATACTGGTTTCGGATCTAACTGATGAACAGAGAAATCTGGCCAATTCTTTTGTAGAAGAACTCAGGAAGATCACTGATCTCGGTTTCAATGTTTCAGTCAGTGAGATGAGAAAAGGCAATTTTACCAACGCGAACCAGATTCTATTAACCGTGATAAACCCGAGATTCGTAAATGTCGACAAGATCGCCACCGAGTTTCTGGAGTCTCAGGTTAATGATGCGCGAAATACCTTCATAGAAACCGAAGATTATATTAGCTCATTTACTATTTCCTTATCTGTAGCCATTCCGATCGTCGCATGTATTATCATTTTCCTTGCGCTCATTATTCTTGGTCGGATTAGAAAAGCATTGGAACAGATACAAAGTACGGCAGAGAAAGTGACCAATGGCGACCTTACACAAAGAGTAGAGTTCAGCGGCAATGACGAACTGGCCAAACTATCTGAGTACGTTGATGAAATAGTGACTCAGTTCCAGTCCGTAATAAGCGGTATGAGCCAAAATGCTGTGCAGCTTGCAAGCTCAGCAGAAGAGAGCTCAGCAGTAGCAATACAGACCAAACAAAACATTGTAGAGCAGCAGCAACAAACTCAACTAGTAGCAACTGCCGTTCACGAGTTTACCTCTACTGTACAAGAGGTCGCGAACAGCGCTGCTTCTGCTGCTGAAGCTTCTGACGAAGCCGATCATGCCACTAACGAAGGTATGGATGTGCTGCAAAGGACGATCAGCATGATCAGCACACTAAACGAAGAGATCTCTGAATCCACTACTGCTATCCACCAGCTTTCTCAGCAAAGTAACGAGATCGGTAGCGTGGTTGATGTTATCGATGGCATATCTGAGCAAACCAACTTGTTGGCATTAAATGCAGCCATCGAGGCGGCCCGAGCCGGTGAAGCAGGCCGCGGGTTTGCGGTTGTTGCTGATGAAGTGCGTTCACTTGCCAGCCGCACCCAACAGTCGACAGAAGAGATCAAAGCGATGATCCAGAGCCTTCAGACGAGTAGTAATCATTCCATGCAACGTATGGAGCAGGGTTCTGAACAAGCCAAAGTCACCGCTGAAATGGCTCAACAGGCAGGCGAGGCACTCAGTAAAATTGCCAATAGCGTTGAGAAAATAAACTCAATGAACGTTCAGATTGCAACAGCCGCTGAGCAACAAAGCAGTGTAACCAATGAAATAAATCAGAATGTTACCGCAATCAATGATATCTCAAATCAAACGGCTACAGGAGCAGAGCAAAGTAGCGCAGCCTCTGTCGAGTTAGCAAAACTGACCGAGAGTATGAGAGAAAACGTATCCCGGTTTAACTACTAAAAATCAGGATATAACTGAGCCTCAAAAAGTTGACTATACTGACAATAGCGTCTACGAAAGTGGAAGCTATTGTCATTGAGCGGACGGATACTCGGAAGGCCCGGTATGAAACAAGAGCTAAACCACGAGAAGCGGCAATTTTACAGGCTTCGCTATCCGAAATCAGAAAGACCTTCTATCGAACTGGAAGGACAAGTTTTTCAGGTTTGTGAAATATCTGAATTAGGTATGCGTTTGCTATACCGAAGCGAAGTTCCCGTCCCTCTAGGCGTCAAAATCAATGGTGTCATCCACTTCTCAGACAGCAAAGATGTCGAAATTGAAGGTATCGCTCTCAGGCAACACAGTGGTGAAGTTGCCGTTAAACTTTCTAAAGGCATCTCGCTTAAACGTATGACTGATGAACAGTTAAAACTTATACGTGACTTCCCGGGTTATTACTCTGGATTGCAGATGCATACTCACAAGATCAATTGACTTTCTCCCCTTTTCATCTCTGACCATTCTTCAGGAAGGATTTGCCTATTACAACAATAGTGCAAATCCCCTTTACTTAATGAGAATGATTATCAATAATACTTATAACAAAGAACAGCAGACAGAGAGAACCAGGATGATCAAGACAATAACTTTCGCAGCAATACACTTCACTATCGCAACCACCGTTGCCTATATATTAACTGGCGACCTATTAATTGGCAGTTTGATTGCGATGATAGAGCCATCAATCAACACCGTCTTCTTTTACATACATGAAAAGATTTGGCAGAAAGTGCCGTTTCTGAAGCGCAACGAAGCAAATACCAGAGTGAAAACAGCCAGCTTTGCAGTTATTCACTTTAGCGTCGCTTTCACCGTAACTTTCCTGCTAACAGGCGATGCATTCATCGGTGGTGTCATGGCGATGATTGAGCCAACCATTAACTCTTTCGCTTACTACTTCCACGAAAAAGTATGGATGCGTAATAACACAGCAAAGCAGCAAGTGGTAACTACAATCGATACTCAAATGGCCCATTGCTAAATCAGACTCATCCTGCTCTCTTGACATTAGTGCCAGCCAAATCTAATTTGGTTGGCACTTCTTTATCTGAGAGAACATTATGAGCGCTGATTTAAACTCCCCTGAAACTGCTTTTCATTTCCGCTCGATAACTCCCAACGACAATTCTGGTATCGCCTCTGTAATCAGACAAGTATCTGCCGAGTATGGTCTCACAGCAGATAAAGGCTACAGCGTTGCCGATCCAACACTAGATACACTCTGTCAGGTATATCAAAAACCACATTCTCATTACTGGGTTCTGGAGTTTGAAGGAAAGATCGTTGGTGGCGCGGGTATCGCTCCATTAGAAGGAGAAGTAGGAATCTGTGAGCTTCAGAAAATGTACTTCCTTCCAGAGGCCAGAGGAAAAGGCCTGGCTGCCAAACTCGCAGGTACATGCTTCCAGTTTTCTCGTCAGCAAGGCTTTTCGCACTGCTACCTTGAAACCACAGATGAGCTTGTGGAAGCTATCGTCCTCTACAAAAAGCTTGGTTTTAAACAAATATCAAAACCGCTCGGCAATACCGGGCATACAGATTGTGAAGTTCGGATGCTAAAAGAGCTCTGAGTGAGAAATCAAACCGGGTAATGAGTAACACTCTTCTCCGGATTCAGTTCTATCTGCAATGTGCGCTTTTCCCCATCAAGCTCTACTTCGAGAAAATAAAAGCTGTTGTCACGGCCTGTGAGCGGCGCTTCAACCTGAAACAGAGCACTGCATTGATTACTTCGGATATCAATTGGAATCGACAACTTCATTCCATTAAAAGTTACTGAAGCAGAAACCAAACCTGCACTGTATACCTGATAAAAAAGATCCACGCGTAGCTCGCAACCACCACCGTGATGCCAGATTTGCTCTGTTACGATATGGTCGAGCCTTAAATTTCGAACGAACTGGAGATAAGGTGCTTGCCAGATCCCCATTCTTCGATCTCTTTTATCCGGGATAGGTGCGCCTAAAGGACAGGCAAGATCTTCATCCAACAATAGATCGTCTTCTTGCTCAAGGAACAAAAGCTCAAAGCGGTTCCTTCCCTCATTCAAATAGCGTTTTATATCCTTTTTATATAGCAGTTGAGTACCATCACAATCTATCACGGCCTCACCGTTCACCCGAATTTCGCAAAAGTAGTCTATCCCACCAATCATCAAGTCAATAGCGGGATAACTCAGCATAGCTTCATCCACTTCTATATCGTGCATCAGATGCCATTCCTGCTGGACGATCTCTTCTTCTGCCAGATCTGCAGGTAGCACGGAACTCAAAGGAGCCGGAACAAAGATGTCGTCCTGAGGAACAGAAAGGTCAGTAAGTGGAGAAAGTTGCCAGTAACCGGCAAGTGATAACTGCATAGTAGATTGATCTGAATCAAATTTGTTGCATTATACGGGTAAAGCGACAAATTGATCCAGATCATTTAATGCCAGATTAGATCTTAAATTGAGAAACCAATTCAGACTGCTCTGAAGAGAGATTGTTTAACGACTCACTGTTGCGTGCGACTTCCCGAGAGTCTTTTGAGATATTGGTCGCCATGTCTGATATACCCACAATATTCTGAGCAACTTCTTTTGCAACAGCACTTTGCTCTTCCGAGGCTGTTGCTATAGAGCGGCTCATATCATTGATGGTACTTAGTTTGGCAACCATCTCCTGAAGCGTTTCGTAAGTCTGGTTAGTCTGTTCAACCGACTGTTCCGCATGATTCATATTTGACTCAACAATGGTCACCGCTTGCTTCGACTTTTCTTGCAGGCTCACAATCATAGTATTGATTTCATCGGCAGATTGCTGAGTACGGGTTGCCAGCGAACGAACCTCATCGGCAACCACCGCGAATCCACGCCCATGCTCACCTGCCCTTGCCGCTTCAATCGCTGCATTTAGTGCAAGCAAGTTGGTCTGCTCTGAGATAGATTGGATAACATTCAGAATTTCACCAATCTGTACCGATTCAGTGGATAGCCCCTGAATCACTCCTGTAGCGTCTGCTAGTGACGCCTGAAGTTCATTCACAAACTCCAGGTTCTTCTGCATGTTCTGCATATTGCCATTTGCCAACTGAACCACATCATCAACTTCTGTGCTGGTTTCTACCGCGTGAGAAGCCACCTCATGAACCGCGTGCTCCATTTCCGTCACTGCGGTTGCAATCGAGTCTGTTTGTTTCTGTTGCTGACCAACGTCATTGCTTGTTTGCTCACTCATTGCCTGACTTTCGCTGGCAACATTACTCAAAGTATTGGCCGATTGTTGGATTTGAGAGATAAGGCTATTTAGCTGATCGGTCAGTTGATTGATATGCAGGCCAATTCTGCCTAACTCAGAACGAAAATCGATTTCTATGCGCTGTGTTAAATCACCATGCTCTAAAAGTTTCAGGTTCTTGATAATGGCGACCAAAGGTTTGCGCACTGTAATCACTACTGTATAAGCAACACCAATCGCAATTGCTGCTGATACCAACACCAGAATAAAGTTAAGAGTTAACGAGTCTGATGAGTCCTTCTTGGCTGCACTCACTGCTTCTTGAGAGATGCTTCTGATCTCCGAAATCAATGCAGTTGAATCTTCGATCACTGTATCAAGTTCAATAGCGATATGAGAAAGGTGTTTATGGCTCTCATCATTAAGAGCAATAAACTTTAAATGCTGCTGAAGAAGGCCGTCCGGTTCAACAATGGCTTTGTTAAGGAGCTGCTCGTAGAAAACAACCGTATCTTTACTAATTGGGAGATCATTAACTATACGTTCAGACTTTTCTTTGAATCTTTCAAGGTAAGCATCTAGCTCTTTTTTGATAGCTAATGCTTGCTCGTTGTTGGAGGCTGCCAGTACTTTTTGTAGATAGCTTTCTGCTCCTTTACCCTGAGTTTGAATAAACTCTATATCCCACACAACTTGTTGATTGCCTTCCGCATCGAACAATAGATCTTTCATATCTTGTTGAAAAAACAAGAACTCTTCTTCGAACTTATATAACTCCGTCGTCGAACTGCTGCGTGCTGCAATCCTTTGATCATGTAACGATAAATGCGCTTCTGCATCTTGCAGAATATTAACGGATAGATCCTGTATTTCTATCAATACTTCCTGAAGCTGATCATAGGATTTCAGATCCTCAGTAAGCTTAGTGATCACCTCGTAATAAGAAAGAGAGGCTTGTTCAAAATCATCCCGCAATTCTGACCTGCGCTGTTCAGAGTCACTATTAGCATGCACAAGCATCGCTCTATTGGCATTTTGGAGGTGCTGAACAAGCACGTTTGATTCATCAAGGATCTCTGTGAGAGTCGAAGCCGTTAGCTCTAGCTGTTTGGCCATTTGGGATTGGGAGTAATAGGAAGACACCCCAATAGTGATAACAAAGACAATGACAACCGAGAACCCTAATATGATTCTCTGAATTAAAGATAGGTACATAGTTACCTCAACGCAGCACAAATATTAAGCTGATAATATATAAGAATATTTTAGCATTTTAGCCGTTTCCATACAGTATAGTATCTGTATAAGATTTCGTAATGAGAAACAGCTCACCAATATCTATTCAAAGCGTACTGACGTTAAGGTATTGTATATTATTAAGTTTTTTATTACTGAAGAAGTTCAGTAAAGAGGTTACTCCTCTTCTTCGTCATCTTCTTCATTATAGAGGGCATCTTCACCTTCGTAATAGGTGCCCCAGCCATCATAAATTATGTCGTACTTTTCAGCCAAGTGGACCAGTTTCTCCACCTGCTCATCAATCACTTCAGCATTAAGTGCTGATTCCATTGTAGCGTCACAGCATAGAAGCTTGTTGCCATCTTCATCTTCTGTTTCTTCGGCTTCCAACACTTCAAAACCCATTTTGAAAGCTTCTACAACGGCCTTTTCTAGTTGCTCAAAGCTCTCTGCAAACAGATGATGCTCGATTTCATACAGTGAATCCGGCTCACTGCCATCTTCCAGAAGCGCAGCGATAATATCGCGGGTTTCTTCTTTCTGGATTTCAATTAATTCTTCGACCGTTAGGTACTCGTCTTGCTGAGACATACTGTGCTCCGGATTTTCGGCTAAAACATTAGAGGGAAGTCGCGGTGAAATATCGCATGGATTGCAATAAATTACCACCAGCAATGATCCTTATCCGGGTTAGTATGTCTTTGTTATAGTCGCTTGAGAAGCAAGTTATCACTACCAAACTGCGAATTATTCCGATTCGGCAAACTTTAGAACAATATCGTTTTTGTTAGCCTGAGTTACTGTCGGGTAAAAGTGACATTCTATCTCTTGTTGATGAATAGAATTTTTTCTCAAACCACCAGCCACCGTTTTTTTATCAATCTAAATCAAGATCTTAATGTCTTATTGTTAGTTTTATACGTCGAATGAAGACAGAGCATAAAAACTCAGATTTTTCGTACACCTCCCCCAAACAACCCTAAAAACAAACAACTGATATTAACTAAATATAAAGAATAATATCAAACAAAAACCAATTAAAAAGAAACATTATATTAACAATAGAGCTTGATAAATAGTTTCATACTTGTCATAAAGAAAAGAAGGAATCACTGTAAGGAAACAAAATGAGCAAATTATATGTAGGTTCAGAGGTAGGCCAACTTCGACGTGTGCTACTAAACAGACCGGAAAGAGCGCTTACTCACCTGACCCCATCGAACTGTCAGGAGCTACTGTTCGATGATGTTCTGGCTGTTGAAGCAGCAGGGGAAGAGCATGATATTTTTGCCCAGACTCTCAGAGAGCAAGATGTTGAAGTACTTCTTCTTCATGACCTTCTGGTTGAAACGCTCGCAGTATCAGAAGCAAAAGAGTGGCTTCTGAACAACCAGATATCCGATTTCAGGTACGGTCCTACTTTTGCACGAGATCTTAGAAATTACCTCTCCGAAATGGATAATGAACACCTTGCGACAGTATTGCTAGGCGGATTGGCTTACTCGGAGCTCAAGCTGAACTCAACTTCGATGCTACCGAAAATGCATCGTCCGCTGGACTTTGTCATCGAGCCTCTACCAAATCACCTGTTTACACGTGACACATCCTGTTGGGTATACGGTGGTGTATCTCTCAATCCCATGATGAAACCTGCTCGCCAGCGCGAAACCAATCACTTGAGAGCCATCTATCGTTGGCACCCTATTTTTGCAGGAAGTGATTTCGTCAAATATTTTGGTGATGAAGACCTTCATTATGACAACGCCAATATTGAGGGTGGTGACGTCTTAGTTATCGGTAAAGGTGCAGTCCTGATTGGCATGTCTGAAAGAACGACACCACAAGGTGTTGAGAATCTGGCTGCGAGTCTATTTAAGGCAGGACAAGCGAAAGAAGTGATCGCGCTTAATTTGCCGAAACACCGTTCTTGTATGCACCTTGATACTGTCATGACGCATATGGATATAGACACCTTCTCTGTCTATCCGGAAATAATGACCAGTCAACTCGATACCTGGCAGTTAACACCAGATGCGAAAGGTGGCATCAAAGCGAAACAGCAACCTAATTACGTAAAAGCCATAGAGTCTGCCCTCGGCATTGATCAGTTGAAGCTAATCACAACGGGTGGTGATAACTATGAAGCAGAGCGAGAGCAATGGAATGATGCTAATAATGTTCTGACGGTAAAACCAGGGGTAGTTATCGGTTACGAGCGTAATGTCTATACCAACGAGAAATATGATAAGGCAGGAATCAAAGTACTTCCTATTCCAGGCAATGAACTGGGAAGAGGAAGAGGTGGCGCCCGCTGTATGAGCTGCCCAATTGAAAGAGATAGTATTTAAATAACCCTCTCTACCGCTGGACATCGTTCCAGCGGTTTTGGATCTAGTTCAAACTTCTAGCATTTTATTGCATGACCTACGTCCTTAGAAAAATATGCATACTTTTCCCGTAGTCCGATCTTCCTGAAAAAGCAGCCTGGGTATTATTCACGAAATAGCGCATAAGTAATTCTACGTTCTTCATATAACCCCTAAATACAGCTTGTGCTTATAGGAAATAACTGAATTTAGTCTTGCATACTTTCCAAAATAACAACCAAAAACATAAACAGAATATTCACCCACTAAAGTTAAAAACAAACCCACAGCAATCCAACTAACACTTATTAGCTGAAATATTTCTCCATTTTTTATGTGATTGACAGCAAAGTTAGCCACCCCTTTATGGCTATATGATCTTCTCAGAAACACGAAAAATCATTCCTTTTTACATAACACTTTACGCCGATCCAAACAGTCGGTGCGCTGTTTTACACCCTGAAAAAACTCGTCTGGGTGCAAGGAGATAACGATGACAACACAAACCGTACAAAACGAAGAAAAAGGTGGCTTATTCGCCAACTTCAAATTTCCATCCGCCTACACCATATTATTTGCTTTGATTGCTATTGTAGCCATGCTCACCTGGATCGTTCCTGCTGGTCAGTATGACCGTCAGATGAATGAAGAGCTTGGAAGAGAAGTTCCTGTAGCGGGGACTTATCAGTCGGTAGAGGCTAACCCTCAGGGAGTTGTAGATGTACTGCTTGCTCCAATTGATGGTTTTTACGACCACAATTCTTATGAAGCAACAGCAATTGACGTATCACTGTTTATCTTAATCATCGGTGGCTTCCTTGGGCTGGTAACTAAAACCGGTGCAATCGATGCTGGTATTGAAAGAGTGACTCATCGACTCGAAGGAAGAGAAGAGTTGATGATCCCTATCCTTATGGCTCTGTTCGCTGCTGGTGGTACTGTTTACGGTATGGCAGAAGAGTCTCTACCATTCTACACCCTACTTGTTCCGGTAATGATGGCAGCGCGTTTCGACCCGGTTGTTGCAGCAGCCACGGTTCTACTTGGCGCAGGCATTGGTACTCTGGGTTCAACCATTAACCCATTCGCGACAGTAATCGCAGCAAACGCAGCCGGCATTCCTTTCACAGATGGCATCATCCTTAGAGTGATTATTCTGGCTGTGGGCTGGGCGCTATGTGTTGGTTATGTTATGCGCTACGCGAAGATGGTTCGTGAAGATCAAACTAAATCCATTGTTTACGACAAGTTCGAAGAGAACAAAAAACACTTCCTGGGTGACAAGTCTGACGAAGGCATGGAGTTCACAACAACTCGTAAAGTAATCCTTGCTCTATTTGCCGCTTCATTTGGCATCATGATTTACGGTGTTGCAATTGCTGGTTGGTGGATGGCAGAAATTTCAGCTATGTTCCTGGCAGCAACAATCATCATCGGCTTAGTTGCTCGTATGAGCGAAGAAGAATTTACAACCAGCTTTATCGATGGGGCTCGTGACCTTCTGGGTGTTGCACTGATCATCGGTATCGCTCGTGGTATCGTGGTGATTATGGATAGAGGTATGATTACCGATACTATTCTTAACTCGGCGGAACATATTGTCACTGGCCTGTCTTCAGTTATGTTCATTAACGTAATGTACTGGCTTGAAGTACTACTATCATTCCTGGTTCCTTCATCTTCAGGTCTAGCTGTTTTGACAATGCCAATTATGGCACCACTTGCAGACTTTGCTGGCGTTGGTCGAGAACTCGTCGTCACCGCTTATCAATCTGCATCAGGAGTCGTAAACTTAATTACACCAACCTCGGCAGTAGTGATGGGTGGACTGGCAATTGCACGAGTGCCATATGTTCGATGGCTAAAATGGGTTGCACCGCTACTGGGGATGTTAACTGTATTAATTATGGTTCTGCTAAGTGTTGGAGCAGTAATGTAGAACTAACCAGAATTAATCCATAATTCTAAAGCCACCGTGACGGTGGCTTTTTTCGTATATAAAAAAAGGAATTCATAAAACACTTATAATTAACAGCACTAAATTATCAACTTGTAAGAATGAATAAAATTGCATTCCAACTAATTAAAAATCTCCTTTAATATTAATTAAATTTTAAAAATACATTCCTAACAAGAACAAATAAACAAACCTTAATTTTACGACCAAGTTCAAACTTTTAAATAATCTTTGAAGAATTAACAAGCAAATTTCACTAACTAACACATAGGAAAACATAAATAGTGAATATTCTATCTTTTTACAGTCAACCCAAATAAAATACTATTGAATAAAATTCCAAACATAGTTATTCACCATTATAAAATCAATAACTTAAGATAAGATTGATGCTTAAAAAATGAATATAAGTCAATCAAGAACAATCCTTGCGAGCTGAATAAAAAACCCCATAAGTGACCAATTGCAAAAGAAATCACTGTGTGATCATGATCTCTTTTACTTAAGACTGAATAAGTAAAATTAATATCAAAGCTAAATAGCTATTCATTATTACCCTACAGCCGAGATTAATTAAATTTACTATATCGGCACTATATAGAGAGATAGAAAATGAGCAGATTCTATGTTGGTTCAGAAATTGGTCAGTTGCGTCGAGTATTATTACATCGACCTGAAAGAGCTCTAAATCATTTAACACCTTCCAACTGTCACGAATTATTATTTGATGACGTTCTTGCTGTTGAACAAGCAGGTAAAGAACACGATGTTTTTTCTAAAACATTAAAAGAACAAGGTGTGGAAGTTTTACTTCTTCAAGATCTACTAGCTGAAACTCTGGCTGTTCCTGAAGCGAAAGAGTGGCTACTGACCACGCAAGTATCAGAGTACCGTTTGGGACAAAGATTCGCCAACGATGTTCGTTGCTTTCTAGGTGATCAATCCAACTACGAACTTGCATCTATCTTACTTGGTGGCCTGAGTTACGGAGAAATGCCACTGCCATCTTCTTCTATGATGCGCAGCATTCATGAGCCAAACGACTTCATAATCAAACCCCTACCAAACCATCTATTTACTCGTGATACATCATGCTGGGTTTACGGTGGCGTATCTATTAACCCAATGGCGAAGAGAGCTCGTCAGCGCGAGACGAACCATCTACGTGCTATTTACCGTTGGCACCCAGAGTTCGCTGGTCAGGACTTCATTAAGTACTTTGGCGATGAAGAACGCAACTACGATTATTCAACTATTGAAGGCGGTGATGTTCTGGTCATTGGTAAGGGCTCAGTGCTGATTGGCATGTCAGAGCGTACTACTCCACAAGGCGTTGAACAGCTTGCATCTGGCTTGTTCAAACATGGCCAAGCTAAGCAAGTTATCGCAATGGAACTGCCTAAACATCGTTCTTGCATGCACCTGGATACAGTAATGACACATATGCGTGAAGATACCTTCTCAATCTATCCAGAAGTCGTTCGCAAAGACGTGAAATGCTGGAGCCTGACAGGTGATGAAACTGGCCGCGTTGACGTGAAAGAAGAAGGCTACTTCGTTACTGCAATTGAGAAAGCACTAGGTGTTGGTCAGCTTAACCTGATAACCACAGGTGGTGACAGCTTCGAAGCAGAGCGTGAGCAGTGGAACGACGCAAACAACGTACTGACAGTTAAACCAGGCGTAGTTGTGGGCTACGAGCGTAATGTATACACCAACGAAAAATACGACAAAGCAGGCATCACTGTACTACCAATTCCAGGTGATGAACTAGGCCGCGGCCGTGGTGGTGCTCGCTGCATGAGCTGCCCAATCGAGAGAGACGGAATTTAATTTATAGAGGCCGTCAGTGTAACGGCCTTCAATGAGAGATAAACCAATGACTAAACAAACTGTTGTAGTTGCCCTTGGTGGCAACGCCCTACTACGCCGTGGAGAGCCGCTTGAGGCAGAAACACAGCGTCAGAACATTGCTATTGCTGCTAAGACCATCGCTGAAATCGCTCAAGAGTACAATGTTGTACTGGTACACGGAAATGGTCCTCAGGTTGGCCTTCTTGCTCTGCAAGGTCTTGAGTATAAAAAAGTGAATCCTTATCCATTGGACGTACTTGGTTCTGAAACTCAAGGAATGATTGGCTACATGCTTATGCAGGAGCTAAAAAACATTCTTCCTAAACAAGATGTCACTTGCATGCTTACGCAAATGACTGTTGACCCGGAAGACCCTGCGTTTACCGATCCAACCAAGCCAATTGGCCCAATTTATGGGGAAGCAGAAGCCAAAGAGATGGCAGAGAAATATCACTGGACAGTGAAGCCTGATGGCGAACATTTCCGCAGAGTTGTACCTAGTCCGCTACCTACTGGTATTGTTGAACATGATGCAATTACAACACTTATCGATCAGGACCATTTGGTTATCTGTACTGGTGGTGGTGGTATTCCAGTTAAAATCGAAGACGGGAAGCTTGTTGGTGTAGAAGCCGTTATCGACAAAGACATGTCAGCAGCATTCCTGGCAAAACAGCTCCACGCGGACGCACTACTTATTCTTACAGATGCTGATGCAGTCTATCTTGATTGGGGTAAACCAACTCAAGAAGCAATCAGAACAGCAACACCAACTGAACTAAGCAAGATTGAGTTTGATGCAGGTTCAATGGGACCTAAGATTGATGCTTCTTGCGAGTTCGTAAAATCAGGTGGCAAGCTCGTTGGTATTGGTGCTCTTTCAGATGGCCTTAGCATTCTGAAAGGTGAAGCCGGCACAAATATTATCGCAAAATAAAAGAATACTTATTCACTTTTTACTCATAATAAGTTAAACATAGGTAATCGCGCTGATCACTTCATCTACTTTTAAAAAAAGTGGTCAGCCAGACAAGATTAAACAAGGGGATCATTAACATGGCTTTTAACCTTCGCAACCGTAACTTCCTAAAACTACTAGATTTCACTCCACGTGAGATTCAACACCTCCTTGAACTGTCTGCTGAGCTAAAAAAAGCGAAGTATAACGGTTACGAGCAACCTCGCTTAACTGGCAAGAACATTGCTCTTATCTTTGAAAAGTCTTCTACACGTACTCGTTGTGCATTTGAAGTAGCGGCTTTCGATCAGGGGGCTCAAGTTTCTTACATTGGTCCATCTGGCTCACAAATCGGCCACAAAGAATCAATGAAAGATACAGCCCGAGTTCTTGGCCGCATGTATGACGGTATCGAATACCGTGGCTTTGGTCAGGAAATTGTTGAAGAGCTAGGCGCATACGCTGGTGTTCCTGTTTGGAATGGCCTGACTAACGAGTTCCACCCAACTCAGATTCTGGCAGACTTCCTGACTATGCTAGAGCACGGCCGCGGCAAGCAGCTTCATGAAATTACATTTGCATACCTTGGTGATGCTCGTAACAACATGGGTAACTCACTACTTGTTGGTGCTGCGAAGATGGGTATGGATATCCGCCTTGTTGCTCCAAAGCAGTTCTGGCCTGAAGAAGAACTAGTTGCACAATGTAAAGAGATTGCAGAGCAAACTGGTGCGAAAATCACAATGACTGAAGATGTTCAGGAAGGCGTACAAGGTTGTGACTTCTTATACACTGATGTTTGGGTATCTATGGGTGAGTCTCAGGAAGCATGGGATGAACGCGTTAAGTTAATGACACCATATCAGGTAAACATGGACACAATTAAGGCAACAGGTAACCCACATGTGAAATTCATGCACTGTCTACCTGCATTCCACAACGATGAAACAACCGTTGGTGCAGAAGTAGCTGAGAAATATGGCATGGCTGGCTTAGAAGTGACTGAAGACGTATTTGAGTCAGATTACTCCATCGTATTTGATGAAGCAGAAAACCGTATGCACACAATTAAGGCGGTTATGGTTGCGACTCTGGGTCACTAATTTCAGGCTCTCACATTTATTTAGAACTTGTATTTCACGTTATTTTGCCAGCTCTTAGGAGCTGGCATTTTTATTCATAATTCATGTAAATGAATTAGGTAACCATTTGTTTTTAATTAATTTAACCACTAATCACAATCATTCTAATTTTGCATATTTTTTCATTTAAAGAATAGTTAACGCAATCGCTTGCGTTAACAAAAAATGGGCGTATAATCCTTCGCAATTTGTCTGAGAAGAGATAGAAAATGAACCACAAAGTGTTAGAGAAACAAGCACTGCGCCGACTACCATCGGCATCCGTTTTATTTTCTATTGATATTATTTTTTAAAAGAGCCTCCTTAATTAGGGGGCTTTTTTTTGGCCTTATACCAATCAGGACAAGTCGGAGCATAGTTACTTGCCCTAATTGGTACCACACATAAGAGGGAAGAGAGCAATGGCGAATTCGCTATATCAAAAGCACATCATTTCCATTCCGGAACTGAGCAGAAGTGAACTAGAACTGATAGTGGAAACAGCAGGTAAACTGAAAGCAACTCCGAACCCAGAGTTACTAAAAAATAAAGTTGTTGCTAGCTGCTTCTTTGAACCTTCAACTCGTACTCGCCTTTCTTTCGAGACAGCTATTCAACGTTTGGGTGGAACTGTTATTGGTTTTGATAACGGCGGTAACACCTCGCTCGCGAAGAAAGGTGAAACGCTGGCAGACTCCGTGCAGGTTATTTCGTCTTACGTAGATGCATTCGTCATGCGTCACCCACAAGAAGGTGCTGCGCGACTTGCATCTGAGTTTTCTGATGGTGTTCCGGTAGTGAATGGCGGTGACGGTGCAAACCAGCATCCAACTCAGACACTTCTGGATCTGTTCTCAATTTATGAAACACAAGGCCGTCTGGACAACCTAAATGTCGCTCTTGTAGGTGACCTAAAATATGGCCGAACTGTGCACTCCCTGACTCAGGCTTTGGCTAAGTTTGATAACAACCGATTCTTCTTTATTGCTCCAGATGCATTAGCAATGCCTGATTACATCTGCGAAGAGCTCGATGATGCCGGAATCCAATACAGTCTGCATAAAGATATCGAACAGGTTGTCCCCGAGCTTGATGTACTTTATATGACTCGGGTTCAGAAAGAACGTTTCGATGAGTCTGAATATGCTCATATCAAATCTGCATTTATTCTTTCGGCATCTCAGTTGGTTGAAGCTCGCGAGAACATGAAGGTTCTTCATCCACTTCCAAGAGTGGATGAAATTACGACTGATGTAGATAAGACTCAGCACGCCTACTATTTCCAGCAAGCGGAAAACGGTGTTTATGCCCGAGAAGCACTACTAGCACTTGTATTGAACGAAGAACTATAAGCAGGAGAGATAAGATGGCTAAAACAAAACTTCAGGTAGAAGCAATCCGTAACGGAACTGTTATCGACCATATCCCTGCAAATGTAGGTATCAAAGTACTTCGTTTATTCAGCAAAGATCAGCGTAATCAGAGAATTACTATTGGCCTGAACCTACCTTCTTCTGAGTTGGGAGCAAAGGATCTGATTAAGATAGAGAACGTTTATATCACGGAAGAACAAGCAAACCAGCTGGCGCTTTATGCACCAAAGGCAACGGTAAATCAGATTGAAGAGTATGACGTTACCAAGAAGATGAACTTATCTCTGCCAGAGTCTATTCAGGCCGTGTTTGCTTGTCCAAACACCAACTGTATATCTCACGGTGAGCCGGTAGACAGTAGCTTCAATGTAATTAAGAAGAAAGAAGATGTTCAGCTGAAATGTAAGTACTGTGAGAAAGTTTTCTCACGAGAAATCATGACAGAGACAAAAAACTAAGAGTCACTCAAGCTGTCACAAAACCTAGAATGACCCGCAATTTATTTGCGGGTTTTTTACGTTTTATTACCTTTGAAATTCCAAGTTTAGGCATAACAAATAACACTAAAACGTACTGTAAACACCTAACTAACTGTCTTCTATGGCAATAATTCCTCCCTCCGAAAACCCTTCGGATAAAAACCCTAATAGTCCGCATAAATATCAAACTTTTATGCCAATATTGAAGAAATTATTAGTTTTTTATTTGGTGAGCGCTATCAATAAATAAAGTGAAGTTAGGTGTTATCATCCATCACATAATAAAAAACACAAACCATAACAATGAGTTATTGCATGGACTAGCGATATACTTCTTACATATAGATCGATTGAAAAGAGGAGCTAAACCGTGAATACAACTTATGCTTCTGAGCCACTGAATATGCATACTGATGAAAATATTACAGCGGCCTGCAAACGTCTTTTACAACAGCAAAGTTTCCAAACTCAAGATGATATTCGGACCAGCCTCATAAAAATGGGGTATGACGACGTCAGCCAATCCACAGTGTCTAGACTGCTCACCCGCTTAGGTGTAGCCAAAGTACCCAATGCTTACGGAAAAAAAGTCTATTGCCTTACCATAGAAAATGAAGGCATTGAGGTTAACTCCGCAATATCTTCCCAGATTGAATTCATTACCCATAATCAACTTGTCGTTGTGGTGCGCACCCACCCAGGCAGTGCTCAACTAGTTGCAAGGATTATTGATATGCAGCCTCATTCCGAAATTCTGGGTACGGTTGGTGGCAATGACACCGTTATGATCGCTCCCAGGGATATCACTAAAATTGATGAGTGTGAGAAGATTGTAAGAACTCGTCTGGGTGTTCACTGAAGTCATTGACCTGTAAGAAAATGAGTAGCAAACTGGAAGCGTCTGAACCACGCAAGTGGCTATATATTAAATAATAAGGAAATCTAATGACTAAAGTGCTTCATACAGAAAATGCACCAGCGGCAATTGGCCCATACGTACAAGGTGTAGACTTAGGTAATATGGTAATGACTTCTGGTCAAATTCCAGTAATACCTGCGACAGGGGAAATCGTATCTGAAGATGTCGCTAAACAAGCTCGTCAGTCACTAGAAAATGTTAAGGCTGTTGTTGAGTCATCTGGGCTCAGCGTTACCGATATTGTAAAAATGACCGTGTTTGTAAAAGATCTAAATGATTTTGGTACTGTAAACGAAGTCTATGGCAGCTTCTTTGATGAACATAAAGTAGCAAACTACCCTGCCCGCTCATGTGTTGAAGTTGCACGCCTGCCTAAAGATGTGAAGATTGAAATTGAGGCAATCGCAGTAAGAAAATAATCTACTGGGTACTTAAATAGTAAAAAGCGTGAAGATTATATCTCTTCACGCTTTTTTGTTTTCCTGTTATCCGAAGAACAAGGTTCGTACGATAACTTTGACCGAAGCTATACTTCGTTCAGTCTCTTGGTTCCTGCATTTAGTGCATCAACCTCTGCATCCATCTCTTCAAGCTTCTGCTTCATTTGTTCACGGCATATGTTTGCTAGCTCACGAACATTTTCTTTGCCATAGCCTTCAGTGCTGATTGGTGGAAGCATCTCAATGATCACATGACCGTTGTCCCACTTGTTTAGGTTTAGTTTTCCCTGAGTGGTGCTGCATACGATAGGAATAATTGGTACACCCGCACCAATTGCAGTGTGAAAAGCACCCGTTTTAAATGGTAGCAAACCACGACCACGTGAACGCGTACCTTCAGGGAACATCCAGATAGAAGCGTCCGTAGTGTTCATCTTCTCTACGACCTGATCAATGGTACCTTTCGCCTTTGCCTTATTAAAACGATCGATAAGAATGTTACCAGTGATCCAGTAGAGCTGACCAAACAGAGGAATCCAAACCAGACTCTTCTTACCTACCGTCACTGTCTTTGGCGTAATAGCCGCAGAAACGGTAAACAAGTCCCAGGTGTTCTGGTGGTTAGCAATATAGACATGCTGACCTCTGGTATAAACATCATCGGGAAACCTAAGATCCACTTTGTAACCGAATATCTTACCCATACGGTGAAAGTGACGGCCAACCGAAAACACGTTTTTGGGATTACGCGGGCTTAACAAGCTGTAACCTACACCGAATACGAACATAAATACGGCAAATATCGCGACAGCGATAACACGTAATATAGCAATCATTGAATTTCCTCAGTAAAACTAAAAAAGCCGAAATCGAAGCTGATTCCGGCTTTCATTTTGGATGCAATTCTAACTCGACTCTTTGAATCGCTCAATATTTGCACCAAGTGCTGTTAGCTTATCTTCAATTTTGTCGTAACCGCGATCGATATGATAGATACGATCAACAATGGTTTCGCCTTTTGCAATACAGCCAGCAATAACAAGGCTAGCCGAAGCTCGAAGGTCTGTTGCCATGACCTGCGCACCACTCAAGCTATCAACATCACCGCAGATAACAGTGTTTCCTTCGATTTCCGCTTTGGCCCCCATACGTTGTAGTTCTGGCACGTGCATAAAGCGGTTCTCAAAGATAGTTTCCGTGATATGACCGCCACCTTTTGCAATCATATTTAGCAAAGTAAACTGTGCCTGCATGTCGGTTGGGAAACCTGGGTGTGGAGCAGTACGAATACTTACGGCTTTTAGCTCACGCCCCGTCATATCCAAACTAATCCAGTCTTCACCCGTTTCGATTGCTGCACCAGCTTCTTCAAGTTTCGCTAAAACAGCTTCTAATAATGAAGAGTTAGTATTGCGGCAAACAATCTTACCCTTAGATACTGCAGCAGCAACTAGGAACGTACCCGTTTCGATACGATCTGCAACGACAGAGTGCTTGCATCCACCGAGGCGCTCTACACCTTCGATAGTTATCGTATCTGTACCTGCGCCAGAAATCTTAGCGCCTAGTTTGTTTAGGAAGTCTGCCGTATCGACAATCTCTGGCTCGCGAGCTGCGTTATCCAGTGTTGTGGTTCCATCAGCCAATGCCGCTGCACACATAACAGTGATAGTGGCACCAACACTCACTTTATCCATCACAATGTGAGCACCTTTTAGGCGACCATCAACTTCAGCTTTTACGTAACCTTCGTCCAGGGTAATAGTCGCACCCAATTGCTCAAGACCATTGATATGCAAATCAACAGGACGAGCACCGATTGCACAACCACCCGGAAGAGAAACCTGACCTTTACCAAAACGAGCAACCAAAGGACCTAAAGCCCAAATAGAGGCACGCATGGTTTTAACTAAATCATATGGTGCGCAATATTCGTTAATTGCACTACCGTCAACGTGAACTGAGCCATTACGCTCTACTTTTGCACCAAGGCGCTTAAGAAGCTCCATGGTTGTATCGATATCGCGAAGCTTAGGAACGTTAGCAACTTCTACTGGTTCTTCCGCTAGGATTGAGGCAAACAAGATCGGCAGAGCCGCGTTTTTAGCACCAGAAATTAATACTTCACCGTTTAAAGGGGTGCTAGACCCTTTAACTCTAAATTTATCCATTGTAAAACCTTTAAAGCGACATCAATTTTTTGTCGCGAGCCCATTCTTCAGGAGTGTATGTCTTTATTGATACCGCATGAATATCATTTCGTTGAATGTATTCCATCAGAGGAGCGTAAATTGTTTGTTGTTTTTTTACACGGCCCATTTCTTCAAAGCAAGGGTCTACAGCAACCACTTCAAATTGGCTACCTTCACCTTTAACATGAACTTCCTGAAGATCGAGAGCGTCTTCAATGATTTTTTTAACGTCGCTACTTTCCACGATATGTCCCGTTTAATCTTTTAAATTCTTTGCCAGCATACCTTCAACATTGCTTAGTTGAAAAAGTGTGCACAGTTCTTTTGGCACGAAGCTGAGCATTATATGACAGTTTAGATTTTTTGCATGCTCTATTAACTGAATTAATAATGCCATTCCTGCTGAATCAATTCGTTCCGATTTCTCTAAGGATATTTCCAGCTCAGACTGTTCTGGATTCCATTGCAAAATTGCTGCCCATATACCCGGAACAGTGTCCCGTGTAAGCTCACCAATCAGCTGATATTTCCCATTCTGATTCAACCATTGAGGGTGACTCATTTCTGCTCACCTTCAAAGCGAATTGGTTTTTCTGCTAGTTTGAAAAGTTCTTCACTCACAGCAGGAACACCATCTTTTCTGATTTTACCATTCCATTCTGACTGTTTGCTTGAAAGTAAGCTTACCCCTTCAGCTATCATGTCAAATGCTTTCCACTCACCAGACTTTTTGTCTTTTCGCAGTTTAAATTCAAGCTTGATGTTAGGGCGCGGAGCATCGATAACATCCAGTTTCACAGAAGTGATTCGCTTTCCGGTTGGAACCGGCTTTTCTGGTTCAAACTCAATTGTCTGGTCGGTATACAGTGTCAGAGCTTGGGCGTAAGAGGTCACAAGGTACTGATGAAAAGCGTCAATAAATTCTGGAATATCCTCTTTCTTGGCTTTTTTAAGGTTCGGACCAAGTACTTTAAGAGCAGCATAACGATAGTTTACGTAAGGCATCAGCTCTTCTTCTACCACTGTTTTCAGAAGTTCAGGTTGTTCACGGATCTGCTCTTTTTCTGCTTTAAGTCGTGCAAACGTACTTTCTGAAACCGCCTTCATCATTTCATAAGGCTTTGTTTTATCAACTTCCTGAGCAGATGCAGTTGTCGTTATCAGAGCGAATCCCATAAGCACCTGAGCGCAAAAACGATAGAAGTGTGAGGCTTTATAAAACATATTCAAATCTTACTCCTCCGAGTCTTTTGAGCTATATAGGAACTGGCCTATCAGATCTTCCAGTACCAAAGCTGACTTCGTATCTTCAATATAGTCGCCATCGCCAAGCATTTCGATATCATCAAATACAAAGCCTGGTACCAATCCGATATACTGCTCACCAATCAATCCGGATGTCAGGATCTGCGCACTGGATGATTCAGGGAAATGCCCGAAGCTTTCATCAATAGATAAAGTAACGACAGGAATGTACTGTTCTGTGTCTAAATCAATCGCACTCACTCTTCCTACGACGACACCACCAATTTTCACTGGTGAACGCACTTTTAGGCTACCAATATTGTCAAACGATGCTTTTAATTCATAGGTGTTACCTGAGCCAAGTCCGGTCACATTTGCGATCTTAAAGATCATAATTAAAATCGCGATAACGCCTGCTAGTATGAAGGCACCTACCCATAATTCCAATTTACGTGTTTGTTGCATTTTTAGTTCCCGAACATCAAGGCAGTTAGGACAAAGTCTAGCCCCAACACTGCTAAAGAAGAATGAACAACGGTACGAGTGGTTGCTTTACTGATGCCTTCAGACGTAGGTACAGCATCGTAACCGTTAAACAGAGCTATCCACGTAACTGTGATAGCGAAGACCATACATTTGATAAAGCTATTGCCAATATCTTTTCCAAGCTGAACTGAAGATTGCATCGCAGACCAGAAACTACCGTGATCGATACCTTTCCAGTCGACACCAACAAGCTGACCACCCCAGATACCCACAGCCATAAAAATCATGGCAAGCAATGGCATTGAAATCAAACCTGCCCATAAGCGAGGAGCGATCACTCTCTTGAGAGGATCAACGGCCATCATTTCCAGACTGGATAGCTGCTCCGTTGCTTTCATTAAGCCGATTTCCGCTGTCAAAGCAGAACCCGCTCGCCCTGCAAACAGCAGTGCTGTAACGACAGGCCCAAGCTCACGAAGAAGAGATAGAGCAACCATCTGCCCTAAACTGCCTTCCGCACCATAATCGACCAGTACAACAAAACCTTGCAGGCTCAGAACCATACCGATAAACAAGCCGGACACGACGATAATAGCTAAAGATTGAACGCCAACGCTGTATAGTTGCTTTACGAGCAATGGAAAATTCTTGATAGGCTGAGGTTTGTTCGCGATAGCGCCAAACAACATAAGACTTGCGCGTCCCCAGGCACTCACAAGCCTCAAAGTTCTCTGCCCAATACCAGCGATTGAATCCATTAAAGTATCAATCATTATTAAACAACCCTTTTGAAATATCGGAAGCGGGGAAACGGAAAGGTACTGGTCCATCCGCCTGGCCCTGAAGGAACTGCTGCACCATAGGATCAGGGTTATCCCTCAACTCCTGAGGCGTTCCTGTTGCAATAATTCGCCCATCCGCGAGCAAATAAACGAGGTCAGCAATGCTCATTACTTCAGGAACATCGTGAGAAACGACTATCGAGGTTAAACCCAATGCCTGATTTAAGTTTCTGATTAACTCAACTAACACACCCATTGTTATAGGATCTTGTCCGACAAAGGGTTCGTCATACATTATCATCTCAGGGTCAAGCGCTATTGCCCGTGCCAATGCCGCTCTTCGTGCCATACCGCCCGAAAGCTCACTAGGCATCAGTTTTTCAGCCCCTCGTAAACCAACTGCTTCTAGTTTTAGCAGAACCATGGTACGGATAATTTCCTCGGGGAGCTCCGTATGCTCTCTTAGCGGGAATGCAACATTGTCGAATACGTTTATGTCGGTAAAGAGAGCGCCTGACTGAAACAGCATGCTCATTTTCTTTCTTGCTATATATAGCTTAGAGCGTTTCAATGTAGGAATGTTCAGGCCATCAAACCATATTTCGCCCTTTTCTGGCGGAATCTGACCACCAATAAGCCTTAATAAAGTCGTTTTACCGATGCCCGACGGGCCCATAATTGCCGTTACTTTCCCTTTCGGTACTTTTAGACTGACGTCATTAAATATCGCCCGATCACCACGATAAAAACTAAGGTTGTTAATTGTGACTAGATCCGTTGTCGACATATATATACTTATTTTGTATAGATGAGCTAATGCTCGAAAAGAATCCCAATGATATGGAATATCACCCGTGTGTAAAGTAAAACTATTTTCCGGTGGAATTTGACATCTTTATCAGCGTATAATTCACAAAATTTTTTGACTGAGGTCGAATTTAGCTATTCCCAAAGAGGTACAACACGATTCTAATGGTGTTAACATATGCAAATTCGATATTGATTTTCTTCAAACTTAAACTTCCCTTTTTATACGCTTAACGTCAGAATTAGCGGCCCTATGTTTAATAGTGAAACTTTGTAGGAATCATCATGATTGAAGCAGTAGCCTTGCTGATTTTGGGCTTGATACTTTTAGTGTGGAGCGCAGATAAGCTAGTTTACGGTGCCGCAGCATTAGCTCGAAACTTTGGCGTCTCTCCTCTTGTCATCGGTATGACCATACTTGCTATGGGATCATCTGCACCTGAGATGATGGTGTCTGCAACAGCTGCCCTAGCTGGTAAAACCGATACAGCAGTAGGTAACGTGCTTGGATCAAACATCGCTAATATTGCGTTGATTCTAGGTATCACTGCTTTAATTAAACCTCTTTCTATCAGTTCAGCGGTCATTCGCCGTGAACTACCTCTGATGATTGTGGTCACTCTATTAGCTGGATTGATTCTTTGGGACAGTCACCTTGGCTTCTATGAAGGCGTTCTTCTGTTTGTTCTATTCGCCATGTTTATCATTGCGATGCTGGCTATTAGCCGAAAAGAAAAGCAAAGGGGAGATGCGTTTATCGACGAGCAGGAATCTGAAATCCCTGACGACGTTAGTAGCTCAAAAGCGACGATTTGGGTCGTCATAGGCTTGCTATTGCTACCATTCGCTGCAGATATGCTCGTTGATAACGCAGTGATCATCGCTAAGCACTTCGGTATGAGCGATCTGGTTATTGGCCTGACAATCATTGCTATTGGTACAAGCTTACCTGAACTCGCCGCTTCTTTAGCTGGTGTTCTAAAAGGTGAAGATGATATGGCGGTAGGTAATATCATCGGCTCCAATGTATTTAATATTCTGGCTGTGATGGGAATTCCGGGAATCCTGAACCCATCAATGCTAAGCGAACATGTTATGGGACGTGACTTTTGGGTCATGCTCATCGTTTCTATGTTGTTGGTATTGTTTGCTCTGGGTAAGTCTCGTAGCATTAATCGCTTTGAAGCTGGATTCCTATTTATCAGCTTTATTGCGTACCAAGTTTATCTATTTATTCATATGACGGCCTAAAGAGCAGGAGCCAAATCAGATGACAAACTTTGACTTCAAGAGTGCAGCAAATGATGTACTTAATATTGAAATAAAAGGCCTACAACAACTTTCTCAATATATAAATCAAAGCTTTGTGGATGCTTGTGAACTCATCCTAAACAACAAAGGTAAAGTTGTTGTGATGGGTATGGGTAAATCTGGTCATATCGGTAAAAAAATTGCAGCAACATTAGCAAGTACTGGCACATCATCATTTTTTGTCCACCCGGGAGAAGCTTCTCACGGTGATTTGGGCATGATTGAGCCGGGTGATATTGTTATCGCCATCTCTAATTCTGGTGAATCGTCAGAAATTCTAGGTCTGTACCCTGTACTAAAACGCCTGAACATTCGAATCATCAGTATGACTGGTAAGCCCCTATCTACAATGGCTAAACTGTCAGATATTCACCTGCAAATAACGGTTCCAGAAGAAGCTTGCTTCCTTGGTCTTGCGCCAACCTCTAGTACAACAGCGACCCTTGTTATGGGAGATGCCCTTGCAGTCTCACTAATGAAAGCAAGAGGTTTTACATCCGATGACTTTGCACTGTCACACCCAGGTGGTGCATTAGGCCGTAAACTGTTGCTAAAATTAAATGACATTATGCACTCTGGTGAACAGTTACCCAAAGTAAAGCCAACAGCTTCAATTAAAGATGCGCTTTTAGAGATTTCGCAGAAAGGTTTGGGTATGACAGCCATTGTCGACGAGAATGATGTTGTGATTGGTGTATTTACAGATGGTGATCTGCGTCGAATGCTGGATAAGCAAGTTGATATCCACGAAACGGCTATTTCTGAAGTGATGACCCATAACCCAAAAGTTGCATCACCAAACCTGTTGGCTGTTGAAGGTGTAAACCTTATGCAGGAAAAAAGCATCACTGCACTTCTGTTATGCGAAGAAGAAAAATTAGTGGGTGCTGTGCATATGCATGATCTACTGAAAGCTGGCGTAATGTAATGTCAGCTATAGTTGATTCCTTAATATATTAAGATACAGGTACTATGAATTTCGCTCGAATAATTTACTCACTGCTGATAATTGTTTCTGCTTATTCTGCCTATTACCTCTATCTTGGCAGGCAAGAACTGAATTTGCAGGTAACACCAGACTTAGAGCTACCGACCTTAAGTGGCAAGAATGTTGACAACACTAGCTACAACCAGTCGGGGATCAGAAGTTATCGAGTAACTGCTAAAAACCTGGATCACTATGCGAAAAGCGGTGATACCGTGTTTGAATACCCTGTTCTTTTTGTTTTCAAAGAAGGCAAAGTAGAAGAATGGGAAATAAATGCCGATCGAGGCGTGCTGGATAAAAAGCATGTATTGCGATTATATGGTAATGTTCTAGCAAAGAACCTATTACCGAATGCCAGTTTCGATACGATGGCAACGGATGAAATGTTAATCCATTTGGATAACCGGGATTTTTGGGCTGATAACCCGGTAGTACTTGTTGGCCCCCAATTTGAAAACAAAGGGCAAGCGATGAAAGGAAACTTCGGTGAAAACGTCGCTACCCTATATAACAATGTACAAGGTAGATATGAAACTCTCACACCTTAGTCTAATTGCTTGTCTATTCGCCACATCAAATGCGTTCGCTTTGTCGAGCGACTCAGAGCAACCTATTTATATCGATTCAGATTCACAACATCTGGATATGAAAAGCAACAAAGTAACCTTTTTAGGTGACGTAAAGCTTAAACAAGGCAGCATCAATATCAATGCTGACAAAGTAATCGTAATCCGTAGTCAGATCGACGATACGTTAAAAGAGATCGAAGCCTACGGTGAACCAGCAACCTTCTCTCAATTGACTGATGAAGGTAAAACATTGAAAGGTAGAGCAAAAGAGCTTTATTACAATGTTGATGACGATCAGCTAACTATGCTAAAAGAAGCTGTTCTAGCTCAGGATGAAAGTACCATCCAGGGTGAGAAGATTACTTATAAAATCACCTCTCAGAAGCTAACCGCTGATGGCGGACAAGGTGAAGAGAAGAAACGGGTCTCTACCGTACTTCAACCAACACAAACTAAGCAGTGATATGGCATTATTAAGAGCAGAGCACTTAGCTAAAAGCTACAAGAACAGAAAAGTTGTTGCTGATGTAAGCCTGAAAGTTGAATCGGGTCAAATCGTCGGCCTTCTAGGCCCTAACGGTGCAGGTAAAACCACCTCGTTTTATATGATCGTTGGTCTTGTTGCCAGAGATGAGGGCCAGATTCTTATCGATGATCAGGATATCAGTGTTCTTCCAATGCACAGCCGTTCCAGAATGGGGATAGGTTACCTTCCTCAGGAAGCTTCTATTTTCCGTAAGCTATCTGTAGAAGATAACATTATGGCTGTTCTTCAGACTCGTAGTGAACTGAGCAGAGAAGATCGTCAGGATCGCATGGAAGACTTGCTGGATGAGTTTAACATCCAACATATCCGTAAAAGTAACGGTATGGCACTTTCAGGTGGTGAACGCCGCAGGGTTGAGATTGCAAGAGCATTGGCTGCAAACCCACAGTTTATCCTTCTGGATGAGCCTTTCGCAGGTGTTGACCCAATATCCGTTATTGATATTAAGAAGATTATTGAACATTTGCGAGACCGCGGACTTGGTGTTTTGATTACAGACCACAACGTAAGAGAAACTCTGGATGTCTGTGAGCGCGCCTACATAGTAAGTCAGGGGCACCTGATTGCAGAAGGTACGCCAGATCAGGTACTTGCAAACGAACAGGTTAAGCAGGTGTATCTGGGCGAACAGTTCAAATTATGATACGAGGGCTAAACAAACACCACGTTGCTCTCAGTTTATCAGCCTGATCTGCATATTATGGAAACTTGGTTATATACTTAAAATGTAACCACGCTAAAAGAATAACAAGGTAGTAAATACTGAATGAAACCTTCATTACAACTCAAGCTAGGTCAACAGTTAGCGATGACACCTCAGCTGCAGCAGGCAATAAGGCTGTTGCAACTGTCAACCTTGGATCTCCAACAAGAGATTCAGGAAGCTTTAGAGTCAAACCCGCTACTTGATGTTGATGAAGGACAAGAAGAGTCTTCTGGTGAAGAGGCAGCCAAAGCAAAAGAAGAATCGGCTGCGGAGCAAAGTGAAGAATTTGTATCTGAGCCAGATGCTCCAGATAGCTCTGAGGTTATTGAGAAATCAGAGATCAGTAATGATTTAGAAATAGACGCATCCTGGGATGATGTTTATAGCGCAAACACAGGCAATACCGGCATAGCATTAGATGACGATATGCCAATCTATCAGGGTGAAACAACCCAAAGTCTTCAGGACTACCTTCTTTGGCAACTTGATTTAACGCCCTTTTCCGATACCGACAGAACCATAGCAACGGCTGTAATTGATGCTGTTGACAATTTTGGTTACCTGACTATTTCTGCAGAAGAGATCTTAGAAAGCTTAAACCTTGAAGACGTAGAGCTCGATGAAGTAGAAGCCGTTCTAAAAAGAATTCAGCAGTTTGATCCACTTGGAGTTGCCTCTCGAAACCTGCAAGAGTGCCTGTTGCTTCAGTTGGCTACCTACCCCGAAGATACGCCTTGGTTGCAGGAAGCCAGACTGATTCTGGAAAAACACATCGATCAGCTTGGCAACCGTGATTACAAGCTCATCATCAAAGAAAGCAAGATTAAAGAAGCAGAGTTAAAAGAAGTGATGACTCTGATTCAGCAACTCGATCCAAGACCGGGCAGTCGAATTACGCCTGATGAAACTGAGTATGTCATTCCAGATGTATCGGTGTTCAAGGATAAGGGTAAGTGGACAGTTGCTATCAACCCTGACAGTGTTCCTCGCCTAAAGGTAAACCAGCACTATGCTTCTCTTGGTAAGGGAAACAGCGCAGATAGTCAGTTTATCAAAAGCAACCTTCAAGAAGCTAAGTGGTTGATAAAAAGCTTAGAAAGCCGAAATGAAACATTACTCAAAGTTGCTCGCTGCATTGTTGAGCATCAGCAGGATTTCTTTGAGTATGGTGAAGAAGCGATGAAGCCAATGGTTCTAAACGACATCGCTTTAGCCGTTGATATGCATGAGTCCACCATTTCCAGGGTTACGACTCAGAAGTTTATGCATACACCAAGAGGTATATTTGAACTTAAGTATTTCTTCTCCAGCCATGTAAGTACGGATAATGGTGGAGAATGTTCGTCTACAGCAATTCGAGCTTTGATCAAAAAATTAGTTGCGGCAGAAAACACTGCTAAGCCACTAAGTGATAGTAAGATTGCTGCATTATTGGCTGACCAAGGGATAAAGGTCGCACGACGTACGATTGCAAAATACAGAGAGTCTCTGGGTATTGCCCCTTCCAGCCAGCGTAAACGCCTGCTTTAGGCAGCACAACAAGAAGGAAAGTCTATGCAAATCAATATTAAAGGCCATAACGTTGATCTTACGGATTCAATGCAGGACTACGTTCATTCGAAGTTTCAGAAGTTAGAACGGTTTTTTGATCATATCACCAATGTTCATGTGATTTTACGCGTAGAAAAAATGAACCAAATTGCCGAAGCAACCCTTCATGTGAGTCAGGGAGATATTCACGCAACGGCTCAGGATGAAAATATGTATGCATCTATTGATGCGCTCGTTGATAAGCTGGTACGTCAACTTAATAAACACAAAGAAAAATTAAATAGTCATTAGTCATGCAAATTAGCGATGTGCTAACACTGGACTGCACGAAAAGTGCAGTCCAATGTTCAAGTAAAAAACGTGCTCTGGAGATCATTAGTCAAATCGCAGCAGAGCATAGTGGGCAGAACTCAACGGAATTGTTTGAATGTATGCTCAACAGAGAAAAAATGGGAAGTACCGGTATCGGTAACGGTATTGCTATTCCTCACGCAAGAATGTTTTCATGCGATCGTGCTATAGCTGTCTTAGTTCAATGCGAGGAAGCCATTGATTTTGATGCGATAGACAATAAGCCTGTCGATATACTGTTCGCTCTTCTCGTTCCGGATGCTCAATGTAAAGAGCACCTGAAAACCCTGTCTTCGATGGCCGAACGCCTCAACGATAAACAGACTCTAAAACTACTTAGAAATGCTAAGAGTGATAAAGAGCTGTTTGAAATCATGACAAGCTAAAATGAGCCAGACAAAAACACAACCCAGCGAAAAGACACGGCTTATTATCGTTAGCGGCCAATCTGGCGCGGGTAAAAGTGTCGCACTGCGAGTACTAGAAGATCTAGGCTACTACTGTGTTGATAACCTTCCAGTCGACCTTCTACAGCAATTTGTCACTTCGGTACAAGGCAGTAAGCAAAACGTTGCGGTAAGCATCGACATACGTAACCTTCCTAATAACCCGGACTTATTGCACGACACAATAGAGCAGCTTAAAAATTACTCTGATGTCACTGTCATTTTTCTGGATGCCAGTCAGGAAACGCTGCTGAAGCGCTATAGTGAAACCCGACGTCTACACCCGCTATCTCTTGGTGATGACAAACTTACTCTTCAGCAAGCCATTGAAAAAGAAAAGCAACTTCTTGAAGAACTTAAAGAGCAAGCCGATTTAGTACTAGATAGTAGCAATCAATCGCTGCACGATTTAAGTGAAACGGTTCGTATGCGTGTCCTGGGTAAAGAGTCTAAGGAACTGGTTATGGTGTTTGAGTCATTTGGCTTTAAATACGGTATCCCAACCGATGCGGATTACGTGTTTGATGTGCGTTTTTTGCCAAATCCACACTGGGAACCATCGTTAAGGCCATTAACCGGACTTGATAAACCTATCGAAAAGTTCCTTGCATCACATGCTGCTGTGAATGAGTTTCAACAAGACACACAAGGTTTTGTTGAAAAATGGTTACCTCTGTTGGAGAAAAACAACCGTAGCTACCTTACTATTGCTATAGGTTGTACCGGAGGTAAACATCGCTCTGTCTATCTGACTCAGCAGATAGGACAATACTTCCGAGACAAAGGGAATCAGGTACTCATCAGACATAAGTCTTTAGAGCAGCATCACAAGTAGGTTGTATCTATGCAGGGAAGTGAAATACAAAGCAGTAAAACCGTTTTAATTCAAAATCGGCTAGGGCTACACGCAAGAGCAGCGGTGAAACTGGTTGAACTGGCGCAGAGCTTTGACGCAGAAGTCACGTTAAGCAACGAAGAAAACAAAGAGATGGGTGCAGACAGTGTTATGGGGCTCATCATGCTGGAGTCTGCTCAGGGACAGCACGTAACCGTAACAGCAAAAGGGCCTCAGGCAGAACAAGCTCTTGTTGCCGTTTGCCACCTCATCGAAGACAAATTCGAAGAAGACGAATAGTCTGAATTTTACCCACTCTAAACCCTTCCGTGTTTAATATCTCTCAGCGTCATAAGAATTTATTAAACTTGAGTATAGAATTAAGCTATTATTCAGAGCATTAGCGAAACTATAAAGGTAGGTGGGCATGGCAGAGCAGCTGCAGGAACTCGAACAAACACCTGAAACCCATCAAATCCTTCAGGAAGTCACAGAAGCCCTTGATAACGGCCGGTTTGTTCACGTTCGGCGTCAACTTCAGGACATGGAGCCTGAAGATATCGCTCACCTTCTCGAAGCCTCTCCCCGTAAATCCCGTGATGTACTTTGGCAGCTCACCGACCCGGAAGACTACGGTGATATTCTTGACGAACTGAACGAAGATGTAAAAGACGATGTCGTCTCTAAAATGGCCCCGGAAAAGCTTGCTGAAGCCACCGAGGGCATGGATACGGATGACTTAGCATACGTTCTTCGAAGCCTTCCTGATGACGTTTCAAAAGAAGTCCTTTCACAAATGGACTTCGCTGACCGGGATCGTGTTGAGAAAGCTCTCTCATACCCTGAAGACACCGCTGGCGGTATTATGAATACCGACGTAACCACTATTCGTGGAGACGTGGATGTAGACGTGGTGTTGCGATATCTCAGAATGAAAGGTGAACTGCCTGATGTTACCGATGCTCTTTATGTTATTGATGAAGAAAGCCGTCTGATTGGTCACCTGTCTCTGACAACCTTGATTACCACTCAGCCAGACGTACAAGTCAGTGAGGTGATGGACGACGCTGACGAAGCCATCCCTGTTGAAACACCTGAATCTGACGTTGCTAGCCTTTTCGAACGTCGAGACTGGGTATCAGCACCAGTCGTAGATGAAAACCAACACCTTGTTGGTCGTATCACCATTGATGACGTGGTTGATATCATCCGTGAAGAAGGTGACCACTCAATGATGAGTATGGCGGGTATGGACGATGATGAAGATACCTTTGCCCCTGTATTCAAATCTGCCAGACGAAGAAGCGTATGGTTGGGTGCCAACGTGCTCGCAGCGCTAGCGGCCGCTTCTGTTTCTAACATGTTTGAAGCAACTCTCGACCAAATGGCAGCTATCGCAGTCTTAATGACTATCGTGCCATCTATGGGCGGTGTTGCAGGTAACCAGACCGTTGCTCTGGTTATTCGTGGACTTGCACTGGGTCAGATTGGTGACAGTAACAAACGTGAACTTCTGCTAAAAGAAGCAGGTATCGGCCTTTTAAACGGTATTTTGTGGGCCTGTATTATTGGTGGCATAGTCATAGTATGGAAAGGAAACTGGTTGCTAGGAGGCATTATCTCGGCAGCAATGCTTACCAACCTGTTAGTCGCTGGTATTGCAGGGGTAGTTATTCCTGTATTGCTTAAAAAGATGAATATCGACCCTGCTTTGGCAGGAGGAATGGCACTAACAACCGTGACTGATGTCATTGGTTTATCCGTATTTCTTGGATTGGCAACGATATTTATCTAGAAAAAATACTCTCGCTCCCATGCTCCTGCGTGGGAGTGTATAAAAACTAGAGCTTCGTTCTCTGACGGATTGAATACAGTAATGCGTTCCCACGGGAACAGTGGGAACGAGGTAAACTCTTAGCCTATCGCCTATCGCCTATCGCCTATCGCCTAAATTATTCCCCTGCCACTTTCATGGACTCAAGAAGAATAGAGCCTGTCTGAATTTGAGAGCGAGTTTCTACATCGCTACCAACAGCAACGATCTGACTAAACATATCTTTCAGGTTGCCTGCAATCGTCACTTCAGATACCGGGTACTTAATCTCACCATTCTCAACCCAGAACCCTGCCGCACCTCTGGAGTAATCGCCAGTAACAACATTCACACCCTGCCCCATTAATTCAGTAACGAGGAAGCCAGTATCTAGCTCTTTTAGCATCTGCTCAAAACTTTGACCTGTAGACTGTACGTACCAGTTGTGGATGCCACCAGCATGGCCTGTCGGTGTCATATTCATTTTTCTGGCGGCATAGCTGGTCAACAAGTAAGTAGACAAGATTCCATCATCAATGATCTTACGATCTGACGTAGCAACCCCTTCGCTATCAAACGGGCTGGAAGCCAAGCCACGCAAGACATGTGGTTTCTCTGCAATATTGAACCAGTCTGGAAGAATTTTCTGACCAAGGTGATCTAATAAGAATGAAGATTTACGGTAAAGGTTACCACCGCTAATCGCCATCACCAGGTGCCCCATTAAACCTGTCGCGACATCTGAAGCGAACATGACCGGAAACTGACCAGTTTTAAGCTTTTGTGCATCCAGGCGGCTAACCGTTTTTTCAGCAGCCTTCAGGCCTACAGTCTCAGGCTTCCAGAGATCTTCTACGCGACGCGAAACCGTATAGCTATAGTCACGTTCCATCACTCCATTTTGACCTTCACCAATCACACAGCAGCTAACACTATGGCGGCTGGATGGGTAGCTAGCGAGTAATCCGTGGCTATTTCCGTAAACCTTGATACCGTAGTGGCTGTCATAGCTGGCACCATCACTCTGTTTAATCTTGTCGCTAAATTCAAGCGCAGCTTTTTCTGCTGAAATTGCAATTTCAGCAGCATGGTCGGGTTCAGGCTCATCTGGATGGAAAAGATCTAAGTCAGGTATATTTTGAACCATCAGCTCTTTTGGAGCAGGACCTGCGAAGGGGTCTTCAGAAGTATACTTCGCAATATCCAGCGCGGCCTCGACAGTTTGAGTAATCGCTTTTTCACTTAAATCAGAAGTAGAGGCACTACCCTTACGGTTACCACGGTAAACCGTTATACCCAAAGCACCGTCACTATTAAATTCAACATTTTCTACTTCACACATACGAGTAGAAACACTTAGCCCTGTCGTTTTAGTTATTGCGACTTCAGCGGCATCAGCGGTTCCTGTTGCCAGTTTTAATGCCTTCTCGACTGCTGCTTCAAGCTCAACTCTTTGATGAGCAACCTGCTGTTTTACGTCCATAATATTTTCTATTCTTAGATATATTTCCTCTAGGATAACAAGCTTTTCCCAATCTCCCCACAATTCTTGCTAAAATATGCTCAAGTAACATTGAATATCTCTCCACATAAGTTGAAGAAAGAAGATAAATGGCAAGAAAAAACCAAAAAGCTCCATGGGAAGAGGAAGAAGAAATCATCTGGGTAAGTAAAACCGAGATGAAGAATGACATGGAAGATTTGCAGAAATTAGGGGAAGAGCTGGTTGATATCCGCCCTGCTGCACTAGAAAAGTTTCCTCTACCAGACGATTTACGAGAAGCAATTGCAGATGCGCAGCGCTTTAAGAACGAAGCGAAGCGTCGTCAGCTACAGTATATCGGTAAATTAATGCGCAATATCGATCCTGAGCCAATTCAGTCCGCTCTGGATAAATTCCGCAATAAACATTCTCAGGCAACAGCTGAACTTCATAAGCTGGAACAGCTACGAGATAAGCTAATTGCAGAAGGGGACTCCGTTATCAATGAGATTTTGGAAATTTACCCTTCGGCCGACAGACAGCGTCTGCGTCAGCTTTACCTTCAGGCAAATCGAGAGAAGAAAGCAAATAAGCCACCAAAGGCTTTTCGCGAGATTTTCCAACTCCTGAAAGAGTTGAATGACGAAGAGATGTAATTTAACTCTGGCATGCATTCCCACGGTGACCGTGGGAACTAGCTGCCGAAATAATCTCTTCGAGCTTAGCTGATTACAGTTCCGCAAACCGCTATCATTTAAGAATTAATAGTGCACGTAGCTTAAATTGAGTTGGGCAGTTTCGTAATAAAGCCTGTTTTTCATGGATGAAAAACTCGGAGCCCACAAGGACGTCTCACAGCGTCTTTATGAAGAAATTGCCTGACTCAATTGATTACCAACACTATTACTCAGTACCACCAACGGTAATGGAATCCAGCTTCAGTGTTGGTTGACCTACACCTACAGGTACACTCTGCCCCGCTTTACCACACACACCTACACCGCGGTCTATACTTAGATCATTACCTACCATAGATACCTGCTGCATCGCTTCGATTCCCGAACCAATCAGTGTGGCACCTTTAACCGGACGCGTCACTTTGCCGTCTTCAATTAAGTAGGCTTCTGAAGTCGAAAATACAAACTTACCCGACGTGATATCCACCTGACCTCCACCAAAGTTTGGTGCATAAAGGCCCTTCTTAACCGTGGAAATGATCTCTTCTGGTGAGTGCTCGCCCGGAAGCATATAAGTGTTGGTCATTCGTGGCATAGGAAGATGCGCGTACGACTCTCTACGACCGTTACCCGTTGGGTTAACACCCATCAGGCGGGCATTCATCTTATCCTGCATGTAGCCTTTAAGAACACCGTTCTCGATAAGCGTGTTGTAGCGTCCTTCAACACCTTCATCATCGATATTCATCGAACCACGTCGATCAGACATAGTACCGTCATCAACAATGGTACAAAGGTCAGAAGTTACCTTTTCACCTACCTTGCCGGAGAACACAGATGAACCTTTGCGGTTAAAGTCACCCTCAAGCCCATGACCAACAGCTTCATGAAGAAGAACACCCGGCCAGCCTGAACCAAGCACAACTGGCATTGCACCTGCCGGAGCTGCATCAGCTTCCAAATTAACCATAGCTTGTCTGATGGCTTCATCTGCATAGAAGAACGCAACTTTCTTGCCATCCTGGACGTCTAAAAATCGCTCATAAGTATATCGACCACCACCACCTGAACTGCCTCGCTCACGACGGTCACCTTTAATGGCCAAGACCGTAATTGATAATCGTACTAACGGGCGAATATCAGCGGCGTAAGTTCCATCTGTTGCCGCAACCAATACCTGCTCATAAACACCGCTCAAACTCGCGGTTACTTCCTGAACCAAAGGTTCTTTGGTTCGGATATACACATCCAGCTCTTTAAGCAGATCTATTTTCTGCTGCTTCTCAAGGCTCTCTAGTGGGTTATCTGAGTTATAGATAGTCTGATTGGAGTTACGAGAAAACGCTTTAACCTGAGCATTTTGGCCTGCTTTAGCAATACCTCGAGCAGCAATCGCACTCTGCATAAGACTTTCAGCTTCAATCTGATCCGAGTAAGCGAAACCTGTTTTCTCACCAGTAACAGCCCGAACACCTACCCCTTGGTCAATATTGAACGAACCATCTTTAATAATACTATCTTCAAGAACCAGAGACTCGTGCCAGCTAGACTGAAAATAGATATCTGCATAATCAACCTGGCGAGTCGCAATAGCAGCTAAAGTATCTGCTACATTTTGTTCGGTTAAGCCAGTAGGCGAAAGTAGCGCCTGTTCTACACGAGTTATGGTCATTGTATACCTTTTAACTTTTTAGAATTGAGGTGAAACGAGCGTGCTCTGCTAATGGCATATTGGCACGAACCGTCTTTGTTATGTTGTGATCAATGTCAGTTACAAGTACACCGGACTTTTGATCGAGCTTCATTACCACATTTCCCCATGGGTCAATAATCATCGAGTGTCCCCAGGTTTCCCTGCCACATGGATGAATCCCACCTTGCCCACAAGCGACAATCCAGCACTGGGTCTCAATCGCTCTAGCTCTTAATAAAACCTCCCAGTGCGCCTTACCTGTGGTAGCGGTAAATGCCGCAGGAACGACAATAATATCTGCATCCTGCTTTCTGAGTTCAGAATACATATGTGGAAAACGGACATCATAACAGATAGATAGGCCAACACGCCCTAAAGAGGTATCAACCAAAGATAGTCGGTTTCCAGCGGCAAATGTCTCTGACTCACGATATCGGGAATGATTGTCTGCTACATCCACATCAAACATATGAAGTTTGTCGTAATAAGCAGCGAGTTCTCCGTCAGGATTGAACACCAGAGTTGTCGTCGTGACTCTCTGCTCCTGGCGGATAGGCATGCTACCGATAATCAACCATATCTGATGCTGTTTGGCTAAAGAGGCGAGCTGAGACTGTATAATGCCTTCACCCAGTATCTCTGCGTTTTTGTGGTAATCCTTCTTGTCACCAAACACAAGTGCATTCTCTGGAGTAAGCACTAACTTAACACCAGAGCTTGCAAGCACATCCAATTGCTCTTTTATATACTGCAAGTTTTCTTTAGGTTTTGGCCCAGAAGTCATCTGGATGATGCCTATTTTACTCATAGGGCTCCCTCCCTAATTGTTTCTGTTTTTGATCGAAGTAGGTACTTTAAATTCACCCTTATTTCTCGAAACTTCTCTAACAACTGGTGAATCCAGAGGCCCTTTCACTTCATATTGAACCTTTGTAAATACGTCAACCACCGGGGAAAGCACAGTTGAAATAGCAAAAACCAGAACCGCTGTCTGAGGCGTTACAGCAAATGCAGTAATCACCGGAATACCAGACGTAAGGTCAGGTACAAACTCAACTCTTGCATCGACAGTATTCTGATTCAAGTCCGCCATACCTTTTATACTCATATCCCCAGCGATGGCATCCATCTCGATGTCGTCGGTTTTAAAGATACCGTTATCGACTTTACCCGTACCGGTAATTGAGTTAAAAGCCAATCCTTTATCAAACACGTCCGTAAAGTCTAGCTGCATACGCCGGATGATCGAATCCAGGCTAAACAAACCTAATAACTTAGCTGCACCACTAACATCACTAATGATGCCTTTGCCAAACTTAGTACTGACATCCCCATTCAGAGTATCAACTTTCATAGACCAGGGTGAGCCCTGCCAATTAAGGTTACTCGTTAATTCAAATGGCGCTCTCTGAATACCGGAACTGATACCAAATCGCTCCATTAGATCAGTATTGTCATCACCTTTGACAAACATATTAAGCTCAGACTGACTATCTTTTTCAGTCAGTTCCCACCAACCGTTTATCTTTACCTGATTGCTACCGCTACTAAACTCAACATTATTCCACACCAATCTGTCTTGCTTTCTTTGAACGTCTACATTCGTGCGCCCAACTTTGTAACCTTGAAGCCAAAAATCGTCAATTGTCAGAGTCAGATTTGGCATTTGCTGGTGAAATGCTCTGTCGAATTCAGAAATCAGTGGCTGGTTCTCTTCAAGCTCAGCAACAGGTTGTTCTAGCTCAGTCTCATCTAAACTAGGAATAAATATATGAAGCCTTTCCAGAGCCACACTCAAGTCATAAGGCTCTAGATAAGTTGCTTTACCTTTCACTTCTGAACTTTCGATATCCATTTGCCACGAAAGTCCTCTTTTCTTGGCAGAAAAGTTCACATCGTTCCAGTCTATGGTCGCGAGCTTTAAGCTATCGACTGACATATTGATACGCTCAGGAGAAGGCAATTCAGGCGTATTCATTTGACTCAATACCGCATCGCTTTCCGTTTCACTTGCTGTCTGCAACATTGATAACCACTGATCCCAATCAAGTTTATCTGTTCGGACAGTAAGATGATGACCAACTACAGGGCTCACTTTAAAGCTTCCCCTACCCAATAGTAGGTTAGTTGCAGTAAGAACTGGCTTATTTTTTGTGATATCTATTTCAGTTTGATACTTCGCATTTGGCAATTGCAGTCTGGCCGAAATATTTTCCTGATTGCCCGACGCCTGCATACGAGCAGTCCACTTCTCACCAAGCGCTTTTGATAGTGGCTGAGGATACTTACTTGATACGAACTCAAGGTTAGCTCTAGTATCGATTTGGTAAGTAAAACCAACATCATTGAGTTGAAGATCGATATCCATTGACCACGGAGCATGCCCACCAATAGGATCTAACCAATGTTGCCCCACATAAGGTTCGAGAGGTTTAACTTCCCAGTCACCAACGAGGTCGATATTGACACCGTATCCTTTGTTCTGGCTCTCTCCTTTAAAGTCCACAGACACGGGTTGATCCAAAAGATTCGCCAAAAGCCCGGATGTTTTAACTACATCATTATCAAACTCTATCCTGCCACTCGCTTTGTTCAGCTTCATAGCTGGTGTCTCGATATCGATGGTATTGTTTTTCAGGTCGGCATAACCCCAGGCGCGTGTTTCTTTCTCTTCTGAGAATGGAATATTGAGCTGGAATTCAGATTGAACGTCGCCTTTGACCCGCACAGCGGTAAGAGCTGCACCAACAGAATCAACAAGAGGCGTTGCCATCATATAATCTCTGACCGCATTTCCTTTCGCGGTAGCCGCGGCCTCAATTTCAATATGCCCGTCAGGCCCAAGACTCGGAATACGCCCGGTAATCTTATCGGCTTTTACATCCATTAAGGTTGCCTGGTTGGAGCTTAGGTACATCGACTCATTTTCAAACAACAAATCTAGTTTAAGTTGTTCAATCGTAGGCCATGTTGTTAAGAAGCTGAACTGAGCATCTCGCAACCCTACTTTCGCCTGAAACACGCCTTTGTTGTTGAGGTAAGGGAAATCCTCAATGCTACCGTGCCAAAGTATCTGAGCAGTTTTCGCCTTACCACCCTGTATTGCAGTGGAAAGGTAGTTGGTCAGTTCCTGTCCCAGAGCCAGTGTCGGCAAGTAACGCCAGGTTTCTCCCGCATTGTAGACATCAGCTTCAGCATAAATTGCTAAGAATGGCGAAGCATCATTAAGGAAATCGAGACGAAACTCTCCAACAGCCTGCACGTCTGGAGACGCAACCGTCACTCTGTCCGACCAAAGCTTCCAACCTTGCTCATCGCGCTCCCAGACAATATCTACCGCACCCTGTTTGATTACCATCGGAGCCTGAAAAACATCTCCAAAAGGCAAGATGTCATCGATCAGATTCAGATTTGCCTGAAGCTTGTTTTTGTTCCCTGAGATCACTGCAGAGAGATCATGTATTTCCGGTAAGAGATACCATTGCTTCATTCCACCACGGCTTAATGTGGCGGAGTAGAGTAATTCTCCATTGTCAGCACCGTTTGACACTCTAATGTCTTCAACCAGACCGCTAGGTCCAAGTTTATCAATCCATTCAGTTACGGTTTCAGAATCCGGCATTAGATGAACGAGTGGCAATAACGAATCGATATCCAACTGGGATATATTTAACCGCCAATTGTTCTGCTTCCACTCGAAAGCAACGTCAAAATCTGGCCAGGGTTCATCATCGGTTCTCGCCAATAACGAGTGGCCACTCACTGTCCAGCCATTTTCAATATCAGTCGGACTTAGTCTGAATATCCCTTTCTCAAGGAAAAGCGTATGTTTTCGTTCGTCTTGCTGCCAATTGAGTTCAGAAGGAAGAAGCTCGACGTAGGCGTCAACCGGTCTGCTATGCTCTAACGTTAACCAACTACTAAAGCTCACGTTACCACTAGTAATCCCGGTCTCTTCTTGGAGGTATTGTGTCAGCCAGGGTGCTACACGTATGTGCTGTGCTTTTACATAGATGTCCCCGGAGACATCATACAAAGAACCGTGATCATAAAAATCTGCAACCACTGCCAGGCTGTTGATGTGGCTATCGGTAATACTAACCACACCATCGATACGATGTCGGTTGTCAGTATTGTTCCAGGCTACATTCTCAATATCGAGCTTGCGAACCTCTCCGGTTAGCGACTGATATTTGATCTGAGAGTCGACCAGATTAAAGTCTTGTAACTGCCTGAAAAGTAACTTTTCTATCTGCTTGACTATTGAGTGTGAATCACCCTGATGCTCTGCTTCTGCTGGGCTGTTTTCTGAGCCTCCCAGTATATCGACATTACTGATATCAAGCTTCAAGCCATGTCCGGTAAGCACCGCAACCTTGGGCTTAAGCGTGCGCAAAGATTCAATCAGATCGACTTCAAGCTGAACTTCTTCTACAGAAAAAGAAACCTCGCTGGCGCCTTCAAACTCAGCTTCAAGATTCTTGAGGGAAATAGAGGGGTGAGTATTTCGCCAGTAACCTTTTACGCTACTGACTTTAAAAGGAATACCCGTTTCTGATTTAACCCAGGCCTCAATATCATTTTGGTATGCATCAAGGCGTGGTAGAGCGATACGCAGGGTAGTAACAGCAATGGCAAGTGTGACCAATACCGTTACTACAATCCACAATAAAAAGCGCCCAAGGCGGGTCATCCAGTTGGCCACAAAGGCTCCATTACATCATGACAACGTCAAACTGTTCCTGCATATACAGAGGTTCAGCCTGAATTTTTACTTGTTTACCAATGAACACTTCAAGTTCTGCCACTGCGTGTGACTCTTCACCTTCCAGTGTTTCCGCAACGAAAGGAGATGCATAGACGACAAACTTGTCAGCATCGTAAGCACGGTTAACTCTGGTGATTTCACGCAGAATTTCGTAACAGACGGATTCGACAGTTTTTACCGTACCTCTCCCCTCACAAGTTGGACACTCATTACATAGGACATGTTCAATACTTTCACGGGTTCTTTTACGAGTCATCTCAACTAAACCGAGCTGGGTAAATCCATTGATATTAGTCTTAACCCTGTCAGCCGATAAGGCTTGTTCAAGTGAAGCAAGAACGCGATTACGGTGATCTTCTGAAGCCATATCGATAAAGTCGATAATGATAATACCGCCCAGATTTCTCAAACGAAGCTGGCTTGCTATCGCCTGAGTGGCTTCTACATTGGTATTGAATATGGTTTCTTCCAGGTTTCGACGACCAACAAAGGCTCCGGTATTGATGTCGATAGTGGTCATGGCTTCCGTTTGATCAATGATCAGGTAGCCACCAGACTTCAAAGTAACCTTTCGATCCAGAGATCGCTGAATCTCATTTTCAGCATCGAACATATCAAAGATAGGTTTATCACCTTCATAAAGCTCTAGCTTATCTGCAAGTTCAGGGACAAACTCCGAAGTAAACTCTTTCAGGGTTTCAAATGCTAACCTTGAGTCAACTTGTATCCGGTTAAGTTCAATACCAACAAAGTCTCTAAGAATTCGTTGTGCTAAACCTAGCTCACCGTACAGTGTAGAACGAGTCTTATACTTGCTTTTACGCTCAGTGATTTTATGCCAGAGTCTTTTCAGGTATCTCGCATCCTGGGACAGTTCTAAATCATCAGCACCTTCAGCTGCGGTACGAATGATAAAGCCACCGTTTTCATCACAGTACTCTGCTACATTCTTTTTGAGCCTTTCACGCTCTTTTTCACTTTCGATTCGCTGAGACACACCGACGTGACTAGCTCCAGGCATAAAGACCAAATAGCGAGAAGGAAGAGTGATATCGGTAGTCAGACGAGCACCTTTGGTACCGAGAGGATCTTTTACCACCTGAACGACAATATCTTGCCCCTGTCGAACAAGTTCTGAAATATCTCTTACCTGAAACTGCTGCTTCTCATTCTCAGCAACACATTCAGTATGAGGGACGATATCTGACGCATGCAGAAATGCCGCTTTCTCCAGCCCGATATCGACAAATGCAGCCTGCATTCCAGGTAAAACTCTGGATACACGACCTTTATAAATATTACCTACGATTCCCCGGCGAGCTTCACGTTCAATATGAACTTCTTTTAGGATACCGCCTTCTATCAGAGCAACCCTTGTTTCACTTGGGGTTACGTTAATCAATAACTCTGCACTCATGAGCGCCTCTCATTAATCTAGATAAATTCGTGCAAGAGCTGGTCAGTTTCCATTAGAGGCAGGCCAACTACCGCATGGTAGCTGCCTTCAATTCTTGAGACAAATCGCCCGCCTACTCCCTGGATTCCATAACTACCAGCCTTATCGCATGGTTCACCAGATGCCCAATAGGCTCTGATTTCTTCTTCTGATATTTCTCTGAACCATACGTCTGTAATAATCAGGCGTGTTTTAGTCTTGTTGCTGTCCGCAACCGTTACTGCTGTCATAACCTGATGCCGCCCCCCTGATAGGGACAACAACATTTGCATCGCATCATCCAGATGCTCAGGCTTTTCTAATACCTGATCACCCAGAACGACAATTGTATCTGAACCTATGACAACACTATCTGCTTCAGTAGCCAGTTTCATACCAGCCAAAGCTTTCTCTTTAGAAAGTCTTTTCACGTAATCCTGAGCACTTTCTTCTGGATTACGGTTTTCTGGAATATCTGGCTTAACAATGGTGAAAGGAACGCCAAGCAAAGAGAGAAGCTCTTTTCTTCGTGGAGAACCTGATGCCAAATAGAGTGATTGCGAACCCTTTTCTGATGCGGACACAATCCCTCCTACCTAATATGCCAGTGACGACGCACTCGTCTTAACAACAAGAATAACCAAGGCCATAAGATACAGTTTACTAGACCTGCCCAATATGACATCGGGTTGAAGGTCACATCCTGGATAAGATACTCACCGCCAAACTCAAGTAATTTAGCTGCAATCGTGAAAAAGCCAACCAAAATAGCTTGCTGCCAGAGAGCCATATTTCTTAGCACTAAGAAGTTGGATGCAACAATATAAGTTACTACTGACATAACAATACCGCGTATGCCCAGCGTTGAGCCTAACAGGAGATCCCATAAAAGCCCTAGCAGAAACGCGGTACCTACATTTACTCGATGTGGAAGCGCTAAAACCCAGTAGAATGTCACTAACAACAGCCAGGACGGACGAAATAGATCCATTTCACCTGGCCATGGTATTGTCTGAAAAACCAAAGCTACGAGGAAAGTCACCCAAATAACGACTTTACCACTGAAAATATTACTCTTCACCGGACTCTCCAACTTGTTGGTTTTCTATCGTATCCTGAGACTCAATAACTTGATGCTGTCTGTCTCCATTCGGCCAGATCAATAGCAAATATCTCAGTCGATCAAACTGCACCGCTGGTTTCGCTTTGATGTAAGCAAACTGTCGACTGTTGTCGTTATCCACTTCTTCTACATAACCAACCGGATAACCTTCCGGATAGATTCCCCCAAGGCCAGAGCTGATAAGCATATCACCTACCTGAATGTCTGTACTTAACGGAATGTGTTCCAGGTAGACAGAGCCAATATCACCATTTCCCGATGCAATAACACGAATGTCATTTCTGACAACCTGAACAGGTATCGAGTTGTTTGAGTCGACAAGCAGCAAAACCCTGGCGTTATGTGCGGCAACAAAGGTGACCTGACCAACAATGCCACTTTCGTTGATTACTGGCTGGCCTACATAAACACCATCGACATGCCCTTTATCGATAACGACCTGATGACGATATGGTGATGAATCGACCGCCATTACCTCTGTCACTACCTTCTTCTCATCTCTGACGAAGGAAGAGCCAAGTAACTTACGTAGTCGCTGGTTTTCTTCTTTGTACTGCTGAAGCAAAGATACGTCGCTCTTAAGGCGTAACATCTCTCGCTTCATCGCATTGTTGCTTTCCAGTAATGACTGCCTGTCATTCAGGCGTTGATAAAGGCCATCGAACATGGTTCGCGGCATGTCAGCAAGATACTGAATCGGGGATACTGCACTGTTTAGTACGTAACGAACATTATGGAAGGCGTCAAGACGACTATCAGCCAGCATAAGGCTGGCTGATAAAACTACTGAAATTAGTAGGCGTAACTCCAGGGATGGTCCCCGGCCGAAAATCGGTTTCATTCCACTTCACCCCAAACTGGACTGTGAATGGAATTACTCTTCACTGAAAAGATCGCCACCATGCATGTCGATCATTTCCAGAGCTTTACCGCCACCTCTTGCTACACAAGTCAGAGGATCTTCAGCAATAACAACCGGAATACCTGTCTCTTCCATCAGAAGACGATCCAGATCTTTAAGTAATGCACCACCACCTGTCAGAACCATACCGTTCTCAGAAATATCTGCCGCCAGTTCTGGTGGACACTGTTCAAGCGCAACCATTACCGCTGACACGATACCTGTTAGTGGTTCCTGCAGAGCTTCAAGAATCTCGTTAGAGTTCAGAGTAAAGCTACGTGGCACACCTTCAGCAAGGTTACGACCGCGAACTTCAATCTCTTCAACTTCATCACCAGGATAAGCTGAACCGATTTCGTGCTTGATCTTTTCTGCAGTTGCTTCACCAATCAAGCTTCCGTAGTTACGACGCACGTAGTTGATGATTGCTTCATCAAAACGGTCACCACCGATACGAACAGAGGATGAGTACACAACATCGTTTAGCGAGATAACCGCAACTTCTGTTGTACCGCCACCGATATCGATCACCATTGAACCTGTTGGCTCTGATACACGCAGACCCGCACCAATTGCTGCCGCCATTGGCTCATCAATCAGATAAACTTCACGAGCACCGGCACCCAAAGCAGACTCTTTGATTGCACGACGTTCAACCTGAGTTGAACCACAAGGAACACAAACCAAAACACGAGGGCTTGGCTTAAGTACACTATTGTCGTGAACCTGTTTAATGAAGTGCTGAAGCATCTTTTCTGTCACATAGAAGTCAGCAATAACACCGTCTTTCATTGGACGGATGGCAGAAATTGAGCCAGGAGTACGACCCAGCATCTGCTTAGCTTCATGACCAACAGCAGCGACGCTTTTTTGGCCACCAGCGCGTTTCTGGCTGATTGCTACAACAGATGGTTCATCAAGAACAATGCCTTGACCTTTTACATAAATAAGAGTGTTGGCTGTACCTAAGTCTATTGACAGGTCATTTGAAAACATGCCACGAAGTTTCTTAAACATACTCTTCGCTCGTTGGATAATATTAGAAGACAAAATTGCACTAAATGTACCAATGCCTTGCCATTACAGCAAGGCATTGAAGCATAAACATGGGCTTAATCTCGCTTTTTTTTCAATTTTCCTGCAGAAAGCAGTTTTATTGAAGTTTTCTTAGTTTTCAGGAGTATCGCTTTATTGCCCGGTTAAACGATTTTCTCCCCTGAAAATGATGCGATCATTCCCGCGATATATACCAAAGACAATAACTGCCGAAGGATCCTCATCTCCGACACCTCGCCAGTTATACCTTAACCACGGCTGATTAACGGTACTTCCTGAGCTACAGTCAGATGTATCCAATCCGTCTGGCAATATGCTTTGTTGACGTAACCACAACCGGACTTGCTCACGGCTATCACCACCATGAGTCGCCTGTAAATCACCGTATTCTCCCGAGCTGACTTGCTCCGTTCCTGCAGTGATAAAAGATGCAGAGGATGTTCCTGCACTATCACGCCAGATTGTTTGCCGACAAAAGTCATCAGCATCGAGCTGGCTTCCGCTATCATCGGTGTTCTCAATAAATGCAGTGCCAGTCCAGTATTCAGTCGAAAGTGGTACGGTGATATTGGTATCAACGTTGCCACCAACATCGGACAACTTCATGCGTCCATAGCGAAAATTTGGTGGTACGCCAAGTACGGATATGGCGATAGGTATCGATCTATCACTGCTAAATGATACTGCGTCTGATGTACTACCTATGATTTCAAGGCCAAAGCTTGAGTTACTGCCGTTATAAGGGCCATCCTGGATAGTCGTATAGTTTGTGGCTCCGCTGTCTGTATCCTTATGGAAGGTAAAGTTGTCCGATTCAATGATTAACTGGGATACTTCTGTGTTATCAGGTTTCGTAACGAGCTCCCAATCCGAACTGCTTCCCCATGTATCCAGAATACTATCACTGGTTGCACCTTTTCCATTAACAACGCCACTAATGCGCCCACGCAAGCCGTTACTTCCCTCTACGGCATAGTATTGAATATCTTCGATCAAACTATCACTAAACAGGTGATAATTTGCCACTGAACCACCAGCAGTATTGATTGCCTCAACAACCAAGCGATGTCCTATGGCTTGCTCCATATAGCCAAAATCGTTGTGCCCGCTTGCATACGTCCAGTCATGATCCTCGATGGAAAGATGATTCGGATAAAATCTGCCAACGTTCCGATATCCACGGTTGATCGTCATTCCATAATAATCAGATTCAGTGCTCACACCGATTTCAAGGCTGCCCACTTCATCCCAACTCAAACCTGTAAACTCATACTGCTCATTGCTGCCTTCGGTGTTTAGCTTGCTAAAACCTGTATTGACCAGCACGCTATTTCCTGCTGAACCACCAGAAGGCGTATGCAACGCACCAAGCATTTTAACCGTTGCTCCAGGAGAACTAGAATTGAAGAAATTTCTGGTTACGTACGAACTGCTACAGTGAGAGTTATCAACTTCGATATCACCAGAAGTAGCACCACTCACATAACGAATAGGTAAAACATTCAGACTAAATTGAGCACCTGAAGCGATAAACCCGCCCCCCCCAGAGGAAGTGCCCGTCATATCCCTGTTATTAGGCTCACAGATGGCAAAAGTCCAGGGACGAGCATTAACATTAACGACACCTTCAAGCGCATCCCAGTCAGCACCGCCATCGGTTTCGCAATCAAATCCTATTGGACAGCTAAATGATGGGTCGGATAGCATAAAGCTTATTGCTCCAGACTCATCATAGTTCAGTACGTCAAATGCCGAACCATCATTGAAAGTAACATTTACCGATTGAGCCGTCGTTCCAGCAACAGATAAATTACCAAGTATACCGCCTTGCCCGCTTGTCGGTTGTTCTAGGGTTGTGGCACTGCGAGTTAGCGTTTTCGAGCCATCATAATCATCGACCACTGTTGCTGAACCATCGTCACAAGCTAAGACCTTAAGAGAAAAGCTGGTGTTATTACCCGCTATTGCGTAGACCGTGTCTGAATCAAACTTATATGGCGCGACATAAAGCTCGCTTGAGTCATCTTTTGTGGGGTCCGTACTTAACTCACCTTCAATGGTGTAAGTACCATAGGAAGAAGCATCTAATCTAAGAATCAATTCACCGTTCTCTGGTGTGTACGAGCCATTGCTTCCAGAGCCTTTTACAACACTATTAACCGAAATGCCTGACGGGAGGTAAACCTCAATAGTTCCGGAATAATCCGTATCAACCTGATTGTTATTCCCAGCATCTCTGACAGTGAAAGTAAACTCCGGATTTTCGCAAAGCAGTGCAAACTCTTTTGCTTCTGTGATTTCGAGATAGAGGTCTTCAGTTGGCGACGGATTGAAACACTTACTCTCACCAACAATCGTGGAATACGGTGTCTCCATTTTTACCTCATTGGAGGTTACTGCACCATGAAGAGTAAAATTGTCTTTGAATTCTATTTTGTCAGCCAACACCAGCGCATACATATCCGTCAGCATCGCAGATTCTATTTTGACTTCAGAGCCTTCGTTGGGTGCAAATATTACAAAATCATCCGGATTCAAAGTGCTCACAAAACTCATACTACTTTTGAGTTCGACACTCTCTTCTACTGCCCAAATGATATTGCTGCCAGTCTGAATCGTTCCGCTTGTATCATGGATGAATTTCTCAAAGCTATACACACCTGACTCAGTGAAACGACTAACATTGTTTGAACTCTTTACTATGTACTCTTCGATCGTTCGTCCATATCGACCCGGAGCAGACTTAAAGTGAATAATCGCATCATCAAATATAATCTCTAACTTTTCTAAGTTGTCCTGAATCGTAATGACAACGTTTCCGTTTTCAGAACTATATTGACATGCTTTTTGTGGGCTATCCCCTACAGCAGAACATACTTGTGTGTAGTTCCAGTCCCCTATTGTTAGATCCTCATCGCCGTAATCTGGTGATATTTCACTGGGTGCAGTTGCTTTTTGCCCATTTTTTTTACATGTCCCAACTTCACAAGTATTTCGTTTATTTGGACCTTTAAAAGCATCGCCTTCCACTTTATTAAAGCCGATTTTAAGGTTATTACCATTCAGATAAATATTTTGATAATCCTGAGACCACCCACCAATATGATACGCATACGCCGAGTCTCCTGCTTTGGGGGACTTCGCTTCCAGCTTACTGTCGGAACTCCACGACTGAGCTGGTTCCGGGAAATATGGGCAGATATCTGGTATCAAATCCCCGGAGTTATCATCTGGTAGCTCTAATACCGTGTCGTAACACTTTAATGTTCCGCTTTCTAATCCATCATTATTTGAACCCGATGCATCATGAGAACCAGAAAATGAGTCGGTTTTTTGTGTTGTGTTCCAGCTTGATACCGTTGGAGAAATACTTCTGATGTTATAAGTAAGGAAATCTTGGTTTCCCGATTTTCTGTTCGTGATCCTTACCTGATAGTTAACATCATCCTGTAGGTTCTCTTCAAAAATATAGGCTTGAGAAAGATCAGAATCGTCATCTTCCTTCGCAGCCCAAAGGTAGACGATATGATTGTTGTTCTTTTTGAGGTTCAGAAACTGGTCGTCATTTTCGCCTTCTACTTCAAAGGCAATGGTAAAGTCCTGACTAAAGTTAATTGCGGAACAAGAAATCTCAGCCGAGTAAGATAACGGAGCGAGAAGGAGTGACATTATCGCGATTAATATAATCCACATTTCTTATTTGACTCCCTTAGCCCACACTTCCTGCATTCGCTGAACCTGATGCGAAGCCGAGTTACCACACACCGCGGTTGTAGTAACAGTATAGTACTGAAGATCATCAGGAATATTGCTATCCGGCGCATTACATACAATAGTTGGAGCCCGACATGGCATTCCTGCGTTATCAACTAACGCCTGTGCGGCTGTAGCGCCTAATGTACCGTTGATACTATCGCAGCGAGTAGTTAGCTCAGAAGGCAATTCTGTTTCGTTCAATGGAAATAGGATAGTAAGTGCCCATTCGTTTGCCGAATGAGCCAAAAACCACGCTTGCGTTCCTAAGTATTCTCTGGTCAGGGTATCCTGGTTAGACCATCGGACACGAGACAAGTTTGCCGCCAGCAGTCCCATAACAACCAAAACAAACACGATGACTATAATCATGTTTCCTTGCTGTTTTTTCTTGCGCTTCTGCTTCAGTCGTATCATTGGCTTATGGAACATTGAGCACCTGCACATCGTGTTTATAGCTACTCTCTTCTGCATTTTGAACAAAGAGTAAACTCAAATGAACTAAACCACCTCGCTGTAACGAAGCCTGCTGATAACTAAAACTGGATTGAGCAACATCAATGCCATCACCAACAGTCCAGGTCGTATTGTTTTGCTCTCGAGTAACAACACCTGAACTGAGGCAATAAGTAACTTCGTTATTCACATTGTAGATGTAATGACGATTCGCTATTGAGTGACTGGTGAAGTTATCGTCTATGGTATATACGCCTTCAGGTGTGACGCTACAGTTAATCGCGCAATCAGAAACCGATGCAGAAGCACTACTACTGACACCCAGATCATTACTTCGGCTAGGGTTTATTACGATGCGATCACCGGAAGTAAAAGAAACCGTGTTGCCTTGATTATCTGCAATAAACTCGACTTTGTTCGTCGCTTCGTTTTGAGTATAAAAGCCTGAATATTTGATTGGGAAAAATGAGATGCACTTGTTTCCGCCAGAAAGAGAAAAACTGTTAGGCACAGCGTGGCGAACCTCCCGGGACATTTTTTCTATCACAAACCGAGCTTGATTCTGCACCTTTTGCCTGTCTATGGTATCCGTATACCCTCTAAAGCCTAATTCTATATACCCCGTAATACCGAGCACTATAATGCCAACAATGATGATAGTCATGACCATCTCGACCAAGGTAAAACCACGAGACTTCATCAGTAGTTCCCCCTGTACGCAGAGTAGGTATATGTGCCATATTCTCCAGCAGTAATATCTATTTGAACCCGTTTGATAACCTCGCTTTTAGTTCCGGAAAGCTCTGACCCATTTTCATAAAACACAGCTACATTGGCAGCAAAGTTGGGATAATCTGTAGAGATGTCGGTACCGAAAATATCACTCAAGTTACCGACCGGAGTTCCTGAACAATAGGTCTCACTATGACTGTTAGTAGACCAGCAACCAATATAGTCATCTACATCGTTATAACTACCTACTGTTTCAGCACCGTCAGGTCCAAAGCTTCCTGAAAGAGTACAAACTCTGCTTCCTTCACCACAACGCTCATACCCTCCGTCTGGATCGCTGCTCTCATCAAACCCTTTTGAAATAACCTCAGTCATCAGGCTTTGCGCTAATGCCGATGCTCTGACTTCATAATGTGGGCGAGCAGAGTTTTCTACTTCTGGGAACAAAAAAGTAACAAGAGACAACATGGCAAAGGCCATTACTACAATGGCTACAACGCTTTCAATCAGGGTAAACCCTTTAACTGTCTTAGCAGCCATTCACATACCCCTGAGCATTGATACAAACCCGGTTGGATTCAGTACCACTTGCATTTGAAATAGTAATGGTTACCGCACCAACGTCTGGATTACCTAAAAGATCAAAGTTAATAAGAGAATGAGTGGAACTCAGAGTGAGACTATCATCTATCAATAATCGGTTACTGATAGTCTCCGCATCATCATCGCTAAGATCACAGCTCTGCACTGAACCTAAGCAGTTACCGGAAATCTCTAGTTGATAATTGTCATCAGGGGTGGTGACATTGGAATACATCCGCCCAAGCTGGATCTGACGGACAATAGAAATGGCTTGCTCTTGAGCAGCGTATGTTGAAAAGCTGGATTTACCTATATATCTGCTGGCAGCGTAGACGGAGATTATTCCGAGAAGAATAGTAACAATAACGAGCTCAATAAGTGTAAAACCGGCTACACATTTTGAACGCACGTTGCCCTTCATTGATACTTGCCTCAGAAATATCTGATCATAACTGTAAAGCCTAACAATTTTACAGGGCTTGCTTTAACAAACCCTGTATAAAATCTTAGTTAGCACAGTCATTTAGAGTAATTGAATACGCTGCTGCTGAGGTAGCCTGCTGATAAGAAACGAAGCAATCGTTCGGAGCAGCACTCAACCCACTATCAGACTTGAACGTATAATAGCGAATACCCGTCCCTTGAAAAGCATCCCAATCATTCGTTACATCCAGGGTAGCAGCTACATCGATACCAGCTGTACTAGCTGCAGGATAACCATAAACGATACCGATACTAACACCACTATCTGTAATTGTTTCAGTTGAATCAGTTTCTTTACCATCTATGGCAGCCTTACCATATGTAATACCTGCTGCTCCGTTTAAAGCACCTTTCAGCCCCTGTAACGCAGCGTTTCTTGCATCAGTCTGCAAATTCAAAAACCTTGGTGCCGCTGTTACCGCAAGAATACCAAGGATAACAATCACTACCACTAGCTCTATAAGGGTGAAACCACCTTGTCTTTTCATAGCTATACTCTCTTACTTATTGGTTACGTGAATATGAACGCACAAACACAACAGGCAATTCAATAACACATTGTATATTCAAGAAATTATACGATATTTCACTATAAAACCCGAATACATTTAGTTATAAACTCAACACATATCTAATGTTCTTTTTTATCACCTTAATTACTTAACTAAAGCTCATTGCAACGAAACTGTCACTCTTCCTGTATTAACGTCATAGGTAAAATAATGCCCGGTTGTTCCTTCTAGCTGAGTGTATCGACATTCACCGCTATTGATCGCTTCAGCGGAATAGTTACTATCACTTGTTGTACTGCCTACTACGGCCACCTGAGGAGGGTTCTGCAGCAACTCGTCCATCAAATCCCGGCAAGAGCTGCTGGTCGCTGACGAATCAGAACCAGATCCATTGTCTAACGCTATCGGGTAGCCATCTCTAAAACCTGAGTTTGAAGAGCTGGTCAGCAAAAAAGTGGTGCCGTCATAATTGACTGAGTTAGAGCCACTTGTATTTTTGGGCCTGGCTTCCGCTTCCCATTGCGCCCTGGCGGATAAAACTGCAGTCGCAAACCCACCAGCAACACCTTCTATACTTGCCTTTTTGGCTTCATCAGTTACATCCAGGAACTTAGGTAATGCTGCAACGGCTAAAAGCCCTACGATTACAATTACAACAACCAGCTCAACTAATGTGAAACCCGATGCTTTTCTCATATCACTCGACCTTAAACATTCTTAAGTAATTAGAAGTACTACATTTCTACTAATTTACTAGTTCAACAGAAAAGTGTTTGCCCTGCAGCGAGACAACAATTTTCCTTCTATCTGTAAATATATATCGACACTGAGTGCCGTTTTCTAAAGGCTCGCTTTCCATTTCAATGTACTGACGCCCCATTATTTCTTCTTCCGGATGCAACAAATCAAACCAACGTTTGCAGTCAGGACTTTTTAGGCTGCCCGGAACTACCCAGCCATGTTGATTAAACTGTACATCCTGATTCTGTATCTTCAATGTATCTGGGTACTTATGTACTAACCATGACTGCTTATAGTGATTTGCCCAATCCAGCATTCTTTTCTTTGCCACACTATAGGCAGCGGCTTCCGCCTCTGGTTCCACCTTTTCCCACGAAAAAAGAAATGATGAAATCAATATAAGGACAAGCAGAAGCCAAACCGCAAATCTCGGTTTTATACTCATTCTACCCCTTAATTACATCCAGCATCCCCCACATTGGCAGGAAGATACCCAATGCAAGCACCAGAACCATACCTGCGACAATAACCAATAAAATCGGTTCAATTCTCGCAGTCAGGGTTTTCAAGTCGTAGTCCACTTCGCGCTCATAGAAGTCTGCCACTTCCATTAATAACTCATCAATTCGACCCGTTTCTTCACCAACAGCGATCATCTGGATAACCAAAGGGGTGAATATCCCTGCGTTTATCGCAGTAGCAGAAACGCTTCCTCCCGCCTCTATCGCATTTTTCATCTCTAGCAGCCGCAGTTCGAGGTACTTGTTTCCCATCGATTCTGCTGAAAGCGCTATTGACTGATTCAGTGGCACGCCTGAACGAAGCATCAGTGCAAACGTTCTGGAGAATCGCCCTAGCTGCGCACGATTAACAATGTCACCAACAATAGGCATCTTTAATCTGAACTTATCCCATTGTTCTCTTCCAGCAATGCCTGAAACCCATACTTTAAAACCAATAAAAGAGCCAATAATCGCAATAATCATCCAAGGCCAATAGGCAACAAAAAACTCCGATGTCGAAATCAGTATTCGGGTTGGCAGCGGCAGATCTACCCCAAAACGACCAAACATAGTGGCAAACTGAGGAATGACCATAATGTTAAGTACGAACATCGCCCCCACGACAAAAGTCACAACAAACGTTGGATAGCGCATCGCTGTTTTTATGCGCTTACGGGTTTCGACTTCTTGTTCGTAATACTGGCTCAGCTGCAGGAGCACTTCATCCAGACGACCTGTGTTTTCACCCACATTGATCATTGAGACAAACAATGGGCTAAACACTTTAGAATGCAACTTCATAGATGCAGACAAACTTCGGCCGTTGGTAAGTTCGGCACCCACCTCTTCCAATGCCTGCTTTAGTTGTTTATTGGTGCTGTTTAAAGTTAATCCTTTTATCGCTCTTAAAAGCGGTACACCCGCTTTGGTAAGGCTGTACATCTGACGACAAAATATCACCAAGGCTTCGAGAGGAATTGATGGCGTCAGATATCTTGCCAAATCAAAGCCAAACGAAGATTCAGAGTCCGATATCGGCACAATAGATGTCGGGATAATGCCTTTGTTAATCAGAGACTCGGCCGCGAGTTCTTCAGAGGCTGCGTCTACCACTCCTGCTGCTTTGCTACCATCCGGACTTCTACCCTGATACTTAAAATTCGCCATCTGACACCCTTACAGATAAATCGGATCTGTGTTTCCCGATGAATCACCTTCCCCAAGAGTCATCACTTCATCGATACTGATAATACCCTGCAAAGCAAGCTCCATTGCTGATACCAGCAATGGTTTATACCCTTCAGCTTGACGCGCCTTTATAGCGAACTCCACGGCATCATTTGCTCGTAGTGCGTCCATCATCTCTTCCTGCAACTCCAGGAACTCAAAAACACCAATACGACCACGATATCCAGTTAGGTTACAACGCTGGCACCCCACTCCTTTTGTAAATGCAGCGTTCGCCTGATTTGGGAAACGACTTTCAATCCAGCTCTTTCGCGCATCATCCAACACGTCCGGAGCACTGCAGTCGGTACACACTTTCCTTACCAACCGCTGAGCTAAGACGGCTCTTACTGCACTTGCGACCAGATACCCCGGAGCACCCATGTCCATCATACGCAGTGCACTATCCACTGCGTCATTCGTGTGTAAAGTACTTAAAACAAGGTGACCCGTAAGTGCGGCTCGTAATCCGATCTCGACAGTTTCCTGATCTCGCATCTCACCGACCAGGATAATATCTGGATCCTGACGTAAAAATGTTCTAAGAACGGTAGAAAAATCGAGATCTATTTTCGGGTTTATCTGTACCTGATTCACACGGGACAAACGATATTCAACAGGATCTTCTGCGGTAATGATCTTTTTGGAAGGGTCATTCAGCTCAGTTAATGCGCCATATAAAGTCGTTGTTTTACCTGAACCTGTTGGGCCAGTAACAAGTATCATCCCATGTGGTCGCTTTAATTGCCTTCTGAAGCGAACAAGAAGATCATCTGGCAAACCTGACTCTTCCAGCTTTCGAACACCCGCAGACTGATTTAACAGGCGCATTACCACCGATTCACCTTGTTGAACTGGCATAGTAGACATACGGATATCAATAGACTGACCTTTCACCCGAATATTAAAGCGTCCATCTTGTGGAAGTCTTTTTTCAGAGATATCCAGGTTCGCCATTAACTTCAAACGAAGAACCAGTGCTGAAGCAATATTTACTTCACTTAGTATTGTTTCGTGTAAAACACCATCTACTCGCTGGCGAAGGCGAAGAATGCTGGTATCAGGCTCTATATGAATATCCGATGCGCCAACCTGAACTGCATCCTCAAACAGTGAGTTAATCAGCTTTACGACTGTAACTTCATCACTGTCAGCCTCTTCAGTTACTCCGAAGTCAAAGGTCTCCGTAGTTTGATGCTCTGCATGAAGCTGCTCGGCAAAAGAGGCAATCTCTTTTGTTCTACGGTAATAACGATCAAAGCTATCAACCAACTGACCTTCTGACGCAATGACAAACTCAACCTGATACTGAGCCAGGCGACTAAGCACTGTTTCCTGCGCGCTAAGATCGGCTGGATCACTCATTGCTACTCTTAGTACGTCACCATGCCTGCTAATCACTAACGCCCTTACTCTGCGGGCATGTACTTCTGGCAGTAGCTGCACAGCATCCACATCTACATTTGCCCGGGTAAGATCGATAAGAGGGAGAGATAGCTGCTGAGAAAGAAAGTCTAGCAACTGATGTTCAGATAAAAACCCTAACTGAATAAGTGTTGCACCTAGCTTTCGACCAGATTGCCGTTGAGCCTGAAGTGCTGATTCCACTTGTTCTTCAGTTATAATACCTTCTTCAACCAGCAAGTCACCTAAGCGCTTTTTCAGTTTAATCTGCATTTCCGTTCCCCACTAAGCCTTTGAGAAGTGACAATCGATCACGGATAAATGCCTGACTGTTTTTAGAAAGTCCAATTCGGCTTAAAGCATTCGTGTAGGAACTTATGGCAGCTTCGTAGTTGAGCTCTCTCTCTTGCTGAATGGCTAACCCTAACCACCAGCGAGCGTTATCACCCTCTAGTAATACCAACTGCTGGTAGGTTTCCATCGCGATAGCGTTGGTTTTAGTCTGTTGCGCCAATCCTGCTCTCAATGACAGGTACTCAATACTTGCGGATTCAGGCAGGTGAACCAAAGGGCTTAATGCCGCTTCAGGCTGACCTTCCTTAACTAATATCTTACTCAATGCGATTCGGAGCTTTTGGTTATCTTCATCCAGCCGAATGCCCTGCCTTAATACCTCTACCGACTTTCGAACATTTTTCTTACCATAATAGAGCGCAGCTAGCTTTCTTCTGCTTTTATCATCCGAAGGTCTGTATCTAAGGGCTTTTTCATACTCTTTAATGGCTCTGCTCAGATCATTACTATCTAATGCTCGCTTCGCTCGCTCTACTGCTTTTTGGGCAATTTGTGCGGAAGTCAGCTCAACATGCTGTACCTGCATAGCGCCAGAATCTAAATCTGTCGATTTCTTTGTTTGCTCTACTTGAGCGATTTTAATCGGTTTCTTAGTTACATCTCTTTTTTGAATTGTTTGCTTCTGTTCAACCTTTTTAGACGCAGGCAATGGCTTAGCTGCAGGGCTAGGTTTTGCTGTTTGTTTAGCTACCGTTTTTTTCTTTACCAGAGTATTTCTATCTACGCTATATACAGGTAAGTTGTTCTCTTCAGAAACCTTAACCGTTGGAGAAAGCTTAACCGCGTGAGATTGGAGATCGACCTCCTGTTCTGTCATTGGTTCTGCAGGTACAGATAACGGTACCGACTCAACAATAGCGCTGTCTACACTCGCTTTTTCACTGTTTACTTTATCTACTAAATCAAGGGCGTAGTCATCGTCCATCTGAGTAGATACCGCCCAGCCACCGAGAGCCAAACTTAATGCTAAACCACCAATCGCCCAGGCAAGCTTCCCTGAACTCTTCACCTTCGGAATTTCTGCCCGCTTGAGTGTTGATGACTCACCATTCTCTTTGTTTGCTATGTCAGTAAGCGCATTGTTAATTACACTCATGCCTCACTCCATCCCCATAAGTATGGGGTTTTATATTTTGGTTTTCGGGCATCATAAGTATCCTGCAAAGCAGCAAACAGATGTTTGTTACTCACTTTTACACTTCGATCGTTAAAAGCCAGCAGTAATGATTTATGGCAAATCTGGTTAATCAAACGAGGGATTCCTTTGCTTGCCTTCCAGATAGCCTTTTTTATACCTTCATTGAAGATATCATCACGAGATCCGCAAATATGAACACGGTGACTGATATACGCAAACGTCTCTTCTTGATTCAAAGGACGTAACTCCGCACTAAAGGTAATCCGTTGTCTAAATTGGCGCAGGTGATCCGCATGCAGTCGGATATCCAGTTCTGGTTGACCAAGAATAACCAGTTGAAGAAGCTTGCTGTTCTCTGTTTCAAAGTTTCCAAATAACCGAAGCGTCTCAAGCGCCTCATCGCTCAGCGCTTGAGCCTCATCAATTAGAGCGACCGTAGATTTACCTGTTTTGTGGATTTCCAACAACCGCATTTGAATAGCATCCACAAGCGTCTGATCTGGATGCTTTTCTACTTTCAGCTCTTTGGCTATCGCTTGTCTTAGCTCTTCTGCAGATAACACCGGATTAGGAAGATAGATCAACGCCACTTTTTCCATTAGCTCGTTGAGTAACATCCTGCAAACCATGGTTTTTCCAGTGCCCACTTCTCCCGTCACCTTTATCACACCTTCGCCCATTTCGACTGCAGACAAGACGGTCTGAATAGCCTCATAATGAGGTGGTAGGCCATGGAAAAGACCGGTATTGGGTGTCAGGCTAAATGGTGCCTGACTAAAGCTAAAAAATGTCTGATACATTTTTACTCCGAATCAGGGAACCACTCTTGCAATAAATCTCGAGATCTTTCAACCTCTTGTTGCCAGGTATGTACACCAACCACTGTTGGTTTGAGCAAGATGACTAGCTCGGTTTTCTCGGTGAAGTTATTGGTATTTCTAAACAAATGCCCAAGCCCCGGAATATCACCAAGAAACGGTACTTTAGATACCTGATTTTTCGTGTTTGATTTCATCAAACCACCGATAACAACCACGTCTCCATCTTTTGCTCTTATGACAGAGTCGGATTCACGCACCGTACTGCTGGCAAACGGTGCATTTTCCAAAAAGTCGTAGTTTTTCTCGACAACTTCAATAACAGAGGGATGAACATGCAATAGAACGTTGCCCTGGTCATCTATTTGAGGGGTCACATCCAAAGAAATACCGGAGAAAAATGGCGTCATCTGATATTCAGGGTTTCTAATAACCGTGTCGCCAACCTCTTGATAGTTATACTCAACACCGGTAACAAAGTACTCATCGGTACCAACTTTGATGACCGCTTTCTGGTTGTTCGTTGCTGTTATACGCGGGCTAGAGAGGATATTTAAATCACCCTGCGTCCCCATAAAACTAAGCACCGCCTGAAAGCTTCCGTCGGAGATCGTTACGTTAGTCTGACCACCCAGTAACTCACCAATCTCATTCATTCCCGGCAAAGTAGTGGACACAGCGGTTCTGGCGATAGAGATGTCATTGCCGAAAAGCGACATATTTGACCAGTTAATACCTTGTTGGTAACCATCACTTAGCGTTACTTCAAGAATTTTCGCTTCCAAAATAACCTGACGCTGAAGCCTTTGACTTGAAGAGTTCAGGAACTGTTTTATTTCTCGGATCTCATCAGGATATGCCCGAACCATCATCAAACCAGCTTGAGGAGAAACGACGACACTGCGCCCTTCTCCAGTTCCGATTAACGATGACACTGAGCTCTGTAGTTGTTTCCAGAAGTCACTCTCATTCTTCGTTTCAATGGTTGTACCCCCTGTGATGGTATTGTTCGAAGACGACCTGTTACTGTTATTATTGTTGTTATTTGATGAAGAGCTCGAACTAGAACTTGAGCTGTTTGAGTTGTTATTGGATGTATCGTTCGAGTTCCCCTCATCACGGGTAGTAACAGTACTGGTTGTAATGGAGGTTAGCGAGCGCCCACTTCTTGTAAATTGAATATAATCAACAGGAATTGTCTCTGTTCGGATTCCGGCTGGGTATACCTGTAAAATTTTTCCACTTCTGACTACGTCATAGCCATACATATCTTTGAGAACATCAAGCAACTCATCTAAAGTGACATCAGAAAGGTTAAGAGTGATAGTGCCTGAAACTTTTGGATGAATAACTGCGCTGTACTCCGTATCTTTAACTATGCTGGCAAAAAAGAGTTGAGCATCTACGTCTTTAGCCTGAACTCTAAAGCGCTTCAATATCTTGTCATTCAAACCACTTCCTGAATCCAGTTCAGGCATCAGATCAGCTTGTACAGACGCAGGAAGTTCATCCAGACTTCGGCTATTAGCATTGTTTGCAGCTTCATTCAGCGCTTGCTTGGCCTCTATGGGGTCTCTATGCCCCATTGAACAGCCAACCAATGCGAATATTATTATTCCTGTTAAGACTTTACGCATTTTTATGAAACCTTATTGCTTAATATCCAGCGGAAAGACTCTAAGCTCCCACTGTTTACCACTTCTGGTAACATCGACTTTTTCTGAAGTGATGTTTTTTATTTTGAATCCATTAATTACTTCCCCACGATTTACAATTTTGCTGTTTACAATCGCATAGCAACCATCTTTATCCTTTTCACAAACAATACTTTGAACTGATGGTAATGGGTGTTTTTTCTTTACTTTCGTCTTACTCGTCACCTTAGGTTGAGCCCAGTCCAACGGCGCAGTAGGGTCATCGGCAGCGTAGACTGCATTTCCCAACAAACAGAATGTAGCCATCAACAGACAAGATATTTTCGCTTTATTGCTAACCACCGATAAACTCCAGCCTCGTACCTAATGTATACACTTCCAAAACCAACCTTGCCTTTGGGTACTCTTCAACCTGATATTGAAACTTACTCCAGAAGTATTTCACCGTCATACCTTCCAAAGATTTAAGGTAATCCTTAATCTGAAAGTAGCTTCCCGTGAGCTCTATGCGCACCGGATGAATGTAATAGTTCACTCCTTTGTTATCGGCATCGGCTAGCACAGGTTTAGCCGGTTGTGACTCCAGAGAGACTAATTTAAGGCCTTTGCTGCTAACCAATACTTCCTGAAGCAAGTTAGCCATCTCCCCAGGCGACAACAATCTATCAACCTGCTCAGCAAGCTCTGACGACAGCTCTTGGCTTTTCTCCATTAGTTGCCTTAATTCTTTGTCGATTTCTTTGTCTGGATCTTGTCCTAACCTGTTCTTCAGGCTTTGCATTTCACCTTTCATTGCCAGAATCTGATTAGACTCCGTTTGAATGCGCTTTCTAACCGCTTCATTGTTCTGGATGGCAGGCTCTACCAAAAAAGTCAGCAATAAAAAGAAAAGCCCAGTGCAACCTCCTAGCATCAATAGCCACTTTTCCCGGTTCGACAATGCTAGAAATTTTTCGCTATATTTTTGCCAAAAATCCATACTATTGCTCCTCACCTACAGGAGTGGAGGTAATAAGAGACTCCTTATCTACACTTGTGACAAGCTGGAAAGTCACAACATCATTCTCGTTTCTTCCGATAACTAATTGCTCAAAGTTTCTTCCAACCAGATCTACCTCATTCTTAAACTGTGCCACCCATCGGGGCACACTATCAGGAGTTCTAGCCAAACCGCTTAAATTTAGCTTTTGTTTGTCCAGAATAATCGACGCGACAGAAATATCTCTGGTATCCAACTCAGACAATGAACTCATCACTCCCGAGTAACCAGCCTGTTCAGCAGTATCGAAGTCTCCGATAGCCTGGAGCGAACGTTTCTTATCTTTAATTTCCAGCTTTAACCTTTCCAGTGCTGCAACTTTTGACGGTGTTGGCTTATGGGCAACAACCTGATCCTGAACGCTCTTCAACTCTTGTGTAAGATGATCTGCTTCTCGCCTAACATTTTCAGCTTTATCATTGAACTTAGCATTTTGAATTGAGTAAAAACCGAATAACGACAACATGATCGCGGCAACGATTCCCCAAGAAATAGCGACGTTTGTTAACGTTAAGAGTTCTCTTTTTGGTCTCAGATAAGAAGGAAAGAGGTTGATCCCCTCAGGTGGTAGAATCTGCGCCAACTGTAAAAGTTGTTCTCCACATACCACTCTTTCTTGCTCTGTGGTTGCAAAAACCTGAACACCAAGTCTTTCAGAAAGTGCAGAGACCAGTTCTGACTGGATTTCTTCATCACAGCAAACATACAAGTGATTGATGCTGACATCTCGGTACTGAGATGAAAGGAAATCTGTTGAGCGCTGTATTTCCAAAGCTAAGCTATCGAGCTGAAGATCGCCCATTGCCGTGCCAGTTAATGGCGAGACAACACCGCGAATGACTCGTTGAAAACGAATCTTTCGCTCTACATAGGCACCAATTTTGAAATTAGACTTCTCAGATCGATGAAGCAGCATGAAGTTTGGATAATCACTCTTTAGATGTCCCCAAACTTCATCCTCAGGGATAATTCTGCTTAGAGTTGCCCCTGCATTTTCGATAGCCGCATTAATGCTTCCAAGGGTAGTTTTATTAAGCACATATACCTGCGCCTTTTTCCCATCAAGCACCGGATAGCCATCAGCGACGATATCCGTAACTCTTTCTGATATAAGGTCTTTTAGAAGGAATGGCAGAGCTCCAGACCATTCTTCTTCTGGTATTTCCGGTTTATCTATCTGATAGTTTTGATAAAACTGAGACGAGACGACAACGGTGAACTGGTGTCCAACAAAGTTGGCAACTGAGAGTGCGGAGTCGAGCGTTGATTCCCAACCGGACTCGATAGGAAACTTGTTTATTAAGCCGGCTTTATTATTTGGCTCAGAGCAATAAATGGCGTCGGCCTGAATCACAATATAATTCTGGCTTTTGGTTTTATTTTTTGATGTAAACTTGGCAAGCAATGACTTTAAGTTCATCGTTATCACTTATCTCTAGTATTTTTTACGCCAACGGTTTCTGCGACCAATTTGAACTAACGGAGCTTCTGGCTTAGGAATTATCTGTTTTTCAGCTTGAAACAGCCTTCCTTGCCCACCATCAACACCTAATTCAACTAATGCTCTCCATTCCCTTCCTGTTTCTACACCTACAGCAATAACCTTAGTTTTGGATTTATCACACGCACCAACAATACTTCTAATAAATAGCTGATTTTCCTGCCGTTGTTCGATTCTTTTCACCAAACTTCGATGAAGCTTCAAATAATCAACATTAAGATCTTTAATATAGTGCGTGCTGGTAATTGTCCGCCCTGCCTGCCCAACAATAACGGAACAACCGACTCCTGAAATCATCTTTACTACAGGTCGCATAAAGTCGAGATGCTTGACTAAAGTGCCTTCAGTGAACTCAAAACTCAAAGAACGACGCATATCAGAGGTCATTTGAAGGAGCTCATCTCTCAACCAGCGTACATGATTCCTATCTCTGAAAGGCAGTACGTTTAAGTTTATAGAATAGCATGTTAGTAACTGAGATTCTTTTAATTGGTTAAAAATAGTCTTAAAAACAAGACGATCCAATTGAGCTTCATACCCAACTAATTCAACCGCTGCCATAAATCGAGATGCTTTTAATATCCCGACACCATCATCGTTTATTCGGCTAAATAGTTCGGAGTGCAAGAAACTTGTTTCGTTAGTACTCGGATCAACCAGATAACAGGGCTGCTCAAATATGAGTACTTCTTCTTTCTGGAAAGATTTATCGAACAATGTTCTCCAGCGAACCGTACCTCTTGAATCACTATCTTTGATCTTTTTCTGAAAACGACTCCATGTATTTATGTTTTGTAACTGAGCACTTTTCAGTGCGGTTTCTGCTTCTCCAAGAATATGCCCACGTCGTTCACCTTCGGAGTAGTAAGTTATGCCAATATGGCACCAGTTATCCTTTTCTAAAGGCTCAATCGGCTCAACTTTTTCAAATTGACGAACACACTGGTTTGCCAAAACAGAAATGTCTTTATCTGTCTGATGCGGAATGAGCAGCGCAAAGTCAGAATCATAATAGCGAGAGAAAACAACGTCTGGAAAACGTTGAGAAATGTTGGAAATAATGCGACCCATTTCAATAATAAACTCGTCAGCGACAGATTTATCATTGTTTTCATACACATTCTCCCAATCATTTATTCGAAACAGCATCATGCCACCAGTCGCTCCGCTTTCCTGAAGCGCTGACTCTAACTTACTATCAAACAGTACTCTGTTGGCAGCACCAGTTAACTGATCCAGAAATGTATGTGAACGAATAAACGTATCGAACCGGCTTCGTTCTTGTCTTGCATCTCTAAGTTCTTCGATAAGGGTATCCAGTGCCTCACTTGCAGTATAAGGCCACTCTTGGTGATCACCTTTAGCATATTCTTCAACCCTACCAGCGAGTAGCATCCGCCCTCTTTCTTCCAGCAACTCACTCCCTCTTAATTGCCTTTTTAGCCACTGCACTCCCTGAATTAAAAAAAGAATAACAATAGCAATGGCCAAAGAAATAAATGAAAGAGAGCCCAATGAGTAACTTGAGTCTAAATAGGGAGGCAATACCTGTAGTTCAACTGTTATGTCACCTGAACCTGTTAATATGTATTGTCTGGATATTAAACGATTTCTCTCAGCTGGAGGTAAGTCTTCTTCAAAATGATAAAGGCGTGACTCTGAAGAGTTGATATCCAGCGAAACAATGTGACTAGATCGCAATAGCTTAGGTAACCAAATATCTATCTGTTCAGGAGTCTTTGATGCCACAAACTCTTGCTCAATAACATCAACGATATTTTCCAAGTTCTTATTAAGATAATCCTCACCAACACGTTTGAACGACAGTGTTCCTCCGATAAACAACACAAACATTGCACTTATTACCATTACGGTAATGAATGCGGTCAAGCGGGTGCTGAGTTTAAGTGTTGGTGTATATCTCACTGACAAAGTCCTTTTTGCCTATCGGTTCGCTAACTTAATTATTGCTGCTTATTGATAAAATATGAACCGTATCAAAAGATAATGTCGACATGTATCTCCTAAAAGAGCATATGGATTTGCTTTATAGCAAAAAATTGACTTTCAACAACCGTATTTTAAAGACAACTTTTGATAACTTTGATAACAAAGGCATCGTTATCTATATGTTCATCCACCAACAAAATTCCTAATAGATAAACTTCCTGAATGACACTTGGGGGCACTATGTCAGGAATGGATAGAGTAAAAACACAGCATTCTGTTTGTATGTTAACTTTGACCTGATGATCCGCCCTTCTACCTTTCCTATTATATTTACTTATCACACCCATCAGAAAGAGAGCTTGAGGTTACGTTGAAACCAAGGCCTATAACCTTACTGATACAATCAATTATTAATAAAACCCAACCTTAACAAATAATCTAAATATTTATTAAACATTACTCTCATAGGTGACAATAATAATAACAGAACAGCATTCTGTATGTAAGCTAACTTAACCTTGATAATTAGTTTTTATACCTTACCTATCATATTTAAATACAAAGTTTATTTTATGTATTGGGTATAATATGTTCTTGAAATCAATAGGTAACTTTAGAGGACTAGCGATAATTATTATTGTGGCTGGTCATATGTATAGTACTGGGTTTACTGAGGATGACTTTCTGTCATCAATAATTAGAAACATAATTACTGGGGGAACTTCGCTCTTTGTATTTATCTCTGGATTTATGTTCCATTATGTTTTTTTTAAAAGGTATGATTACAAGAAGTTTTTAACTAACAAATTTAAAAATGTAGGCATACCTTATTTTATACTAAGCACCCTGGCTATAACTATTTCGTATGTTTTACCAAAAGGGTACTTCGAGCCAATCGAAGCTTTGACATTGAATGAGATCAGCATACTTTATGCTGATGGCGCGATGTTCCAACCTGGTGAAGGCACTCTATCGACAGTAATAAAGTATTTTCTTACGGGCTCTGCTCTTGTTGCCTATTGGTATATACCATTTGCTATACTTTTGTTTGCTACTGCACCACTGCATATTAAATTCATAAAATCAGATCTTAAAGTCCAGATACTCTCGATTACGTTATTATCATTGATTTCCATTTTTGCACACAGAGCTGTTAACGGCCAAAATGCAATACAAGATCTGATTTATTTCACACCAGTATATTTGATAGGTATTCTGGTCTCTATCCATTCGAAAAAAGTTAAAGATCTCCTTGAGAACAAAATCATCATATTATTTTTAGGTGTTCTTTCACTGTCTATTATCCAGTATATGACAGGCCATCAAGGTAACTACCACAAACCGATCTTTGAATATGCTGGCATTGATCTTCAATATATTCAAAAGCTGTTTCTGATCTTCGCACTCTATGCTGCATTCGAAAAGTATCAGTTTGAATCTAGAATATTAGATACGATATCTAACACTAGTTTCGCCATATTTTTCATTCACCCATGGATAACACCTGTCGTGGACAAAGTCTATAAAGTGGCTGGAGTAACGCCTACCGAAGGAGAAAACAATATATTTTTATACTGCTTTAGCGTTATTGGTGTTTTGTCTCTATCCGTATTTATAGCCTTGCTTACGAAGAAAGTATTTAGAGAAAGCAAGAACACAAGGTATCTGATTGGATATTAATAGTAAGCAAAGTACTTAAAAAATAAAAAAGCTCCGATATTCGGAGCTTTTTCTATATGACAGTGATGTATATCTTCATTCCTAAAATGGAATGTCATCATCAAAATCCATTGGAGGCTCATTGTACTGCGGTTGCGCTTGTTGAGGAGCCTGTTGTTGAGCTGGTTGCTGTTGCATAGGCTGCTGCTGAACTGGTTGCTGTGGTTGTCCCCAGCCACCTTGTTGCTGCTGCCCACCCATAGCAGGAGCCCCTTGGCCCTGACCCTGCTGACGAGAGCCAAGCAACTGCATTTGACCTGTCGGCCACTGTACGACTACTTCTGTTGAGTAGCGATCCTGACCATTCTGATCTTGCCACTTACGGGTCTGAAGCTGACCTTCAACATATACTTGCGAACCTTTACGAAGGTACTCGCCAGCAATTTCGGCAGTTTTACCGAATAGAACTACACGATGCCACTCTGTCTTTTCGCGTTGTTCGCCAGATGCTTTATCACGCCAAGTCTCTGATGTAGCAATTGTAATGTTTGCAATAGCATTACCATTTGATGCATAACGAACTTCAGGATCTCCCCCTAAGTTTCCCATCAGGATTACTTTGTTTACTCCACGGCTTGCCATGTCTTGCTCCGTTATCTCTTCGAGTTTTCTGCTTAAATTTATGGGTGACAAGAATACCATGTAAATGGTCTCCATCAAGCCTAATAAGCCGATTTGATACGAATTAGATCTTGAAAATGATAATTGCGAAGCACTCCATCATCTCAATTATTGACACTTCAAATAGTTACCAAAACCTCCCTAAATGAAGCGCAAAACCCGAAAAACACTTCTTTTTAACATACCACCTCAAAACAAATCCGTTTTTAATACCTCTGCATGAACCAAATGGATAAGAGGGTCCCAATATGTTTGAAGTGAATAAAATCGTTTATCTGCAACCTGAAGCCTCATCAAGTTCAACCTACACGCCGACACCACTCGAACTATTGATACTCAACCACTTTGAAACCCGTGGTCTAAAATCACTTCCGGCCATAGGGGAATCTGATAAGACTGACAGCACTATTTTCGTTATAAATTATCAATCAGTTCAACTTGAAGAACTCAAGGAGCTAATACTTGAAAAGATACTGGGCCGAAAGACGATCATTATAAATGGCCCAGAGTCCATTCAAACTTCTGAACTTATTACATTAGGGCATGTACGAGGATTCTTTCTTAGCAATGAGAATGAGCCGACTTTTCTAGGAGAAATAAAGAAGATATCTAAGGGGGGGTATCGAATTCCCGAACACATCGCGGCCCAGTTGCTTCGTTATTATCAGTCGGTGCTTCTTAGGCATACAGAGCCTCTTTTTACCAACCTTACGCAAAGAGAAATCGAAGTTTTGCAGTATCTAAAAGAAGGCGTGTCAAATAATAGCCTTGCTGATCAACTTTTTGTAAGCGAACACACAGTAAAATCACATTTGTACAAAATATTCCGAAAATTAAAGGTTAAAAACCGTACCCAGGCGATAGAATGGGCGCATAAGTTTCTTCCGTAACCAGAAAATACAGAAACACGTAAAGCAGGTTAAATTTCAGAAAGTTGTTCCTGCATTAATTTCACTTGCAATACTGTTGTGCTACTGTTTTATAAGAAGTTGATAACAACGCAAATAAATCAAGGGTTTAATAATGATTAAAAAATGTCTTTTCCCTGCTGCAGGCTACGGTACGCGTTTCCTGCCTGCAACAAAGTCTATGCCTAAGGAAATGATGCCTGTAGTAAACAAGCCACTCATCGAATACGGTGTAGAAGAGGCTATTGAAGCGGGCTTAGACGGCATGTGCATCGTAACTGGTCGAGGTAAAAACTCCCTATTCGATCACTTTGATATTAACTACGAACTAGAGCACCAAATTAGCGGTACAAACAAAGAAAACCTATTGGTTGATATCCGTAATATCATGCACTCAGCTCAGTTCACTTATATCCGTCAGAGAGAAATGAAAGGCTTGGGTCACGCTATCCTTATGGGGCGTGAGCTGGTTGGTCATGAACCATTTGCTGTTGTACTAGCGGACGACCTTTGTGTGAATGAAGATGGCGACGGTGTTCTTGCTCAGATGGCAGCTCTTTACAAGCAGTTCCGTTGCTCAATCATTGCAGTAGAAGAAGTACCAGAGGATGAAACTCACAAGTACGGTGTTATCGCAGGTGAAATGATTAAAGACGATATCATCCGTGTAGATGATATGGTTGAAAAGCCAGAGAAAGGTAAAGCACCTAGCAACCTGGCTATCATCGGTCGTTACATTCTTACTCCAGATATTTTCGAAATCATTGAAAATACAGAACCAGGTAAAGGTGGTGAGATTCAAATCACTGATGCACTACTTAAGCAAGCGAAAGCTGGCTGTGTTCTGGCGTACAAGTTCAAAGGTAAGCGCTTTGACTGTGGTAGCGTTGATGGTTACATCGAAGCGACTAACTACTGCTACGAAAATGTCTACAAAAAAGATATGCAAAAGCAAGAGCTGGACAAACACTCTACTATCAAAAAGTAACAGTGCCAACTCTACTTATCTAAAATATGCTGCCAATTGGCAGCATATTTTTTACTGTTTTTTTATCCAGTATTTTCTTTGCTCTAATCTGAAGCTGTGCGATACTTAGCAAATTGACTGCAAAATGAGCTCAAAGAATGGAACAGATAGAAGTCAGAGGCGCTCGTACTCATAACCTTAAGAATATAAACCTGACTATCCCACGTGATAAGTTAATTGTAATAACTGGCTTGTCTGGTTCAGGAAAGTCATCACTGGCATTTGATACACTCTACGCAGAAGGCCAAAGGCGTTATGTTGAATCACTATCAGCATATGCAAGACAGTTCCTTTCTCTTATGGAGAAGCCAGATGTAGATCATATTGAAGGCCTTTCTCCCGCGATTTCTATTGAGCAAAAGTCAACTTCTCATAACCCTCGCTCTACTGTGGGCACCATTACAGAAGTATACGACTATCTTCGACTTCTCTATGCACGTGTAGGTGAACCTCGTTGCCCGACTCACCACGCTCCTCTATCAGCACAAACCATCAGTCAAATGGTAGACAAAGTTCTTGAGTTACCGGAAGGCTCTAAGATGATGTTGCTCGCACCGATCATCAAAGAACGCAAAGGTGAACATGTAAAGACATTAGAAAATCTTGCAGCACAAGGTTTTATAAGAGCAAGAATCGATGGTGAAACCTGTGATCTTTCTGATCCACCACCTTTGGAACTACATAAAAAGCACACCATCGAAGTAGTCGTTGATCGCTTTAAGGTTAGAGGTGATCTACAGCAAAGGCTTGCAGAATCCTTTGAAACTGCAATCGAACTATCAGGTGGCATCGCTGCTGTTTGCTGGATGGATGACAACAATAAAGACGATATTATCTTCTCTGCTAACTTTGCCTGTCCGCATTGTGGATACAGCATGCAAGAACTAGAACCTAGATTGTTCTCGTTCAATAACCCTGCCGGTGCCTGCCCTACCTGCGACGGTTTAGGTGTTCAGCAATACTTTGATGCAGAAAGAATTATTGTCGATGACAATCTAAGTATCGCTGAAGGTGCAATAAAAGGCTGGGATCAGAAAAACTACTATTACTTCCAAATGCTCTCCTCTTTGGCCGAACATTATGGTTTTGATTTGTTTGCTCCTTTCAAAACTCTTCCCAAAAAGATCAAAGATGTCATTCTAAAAGGTTCAGGAAGAACAGAGGTTGAGTTCAAGTACATCAATGATAGAGGTGATATTAGGGTTAAGCGTCACCCGTTTGAGGGCATTTTAAACACACTTGAACGCAGATACCGAGACACTGAATCTAATGCCGTTAGAGAAGATTTAGTTAAATACATTTCGACTAAAGAGTGTGCAACCTGTGATGGCACTCGCCTGAGAACTGAAGCCAGAAACGTATTTATTGGCGAAACTGCTCTGCCTTCTATCGTTGAAATGAGCATCAGTGATGCGATGGCATTTTTCCAACAACTCGAACTGACTGGCCAGAAAGCACAAATTGCAGAGAAGGTAATGAAAGAGATCAATGATCGCCTTCATTTCCTTATAAATGTTGGACTGAATTATCTCAACTTATCCCGAAGCGCAGAGACTCTGTCCGGCGGTGAAGCCCAACGTATTCGTTTAGCCAGTCAGATCGGCGCTGGTCTTGTAGGCGTTATGTATGTTCTTGATGAACCTTCTATTGGCCTCCACCAGCGAGATAACGAGAGACTATTAAAAACACTCACTCACTTGCGTGATCTTGGTAATACTGTTCTGGTTGTAGAACACGATGAGGATGCAATTCGGGCTGCTGATCATGTTATTGATATTGGCCCTGGTGCGGGTGTTCATGGTGGTACTGTTGTTGCAGAAGGCACTATGGATGAAATTATTGAAAATCCAAACTCGCTGACCGGTCAGTATCTGAGTGGCAAACAGTCGATTGAAATTCCTGCAGAGCGAACACCAATCAACCGCAAGAAAATGGTTGAACTGGTTGGTGCATCAGGAAATAACCTGAAAGATGTCAACCTTTCTCTGCCTGTTGGCCTGTTCAGTTGTGTCACGGGTGTATCAGGTTCAGGAAAATCGACTCTGATTAATGATACTTTCTACAAAATTGCTCATACAGAGTTAAATGGCGCAACTACCGCTGAAGCTTCCCCTTACAAAAAGATAAAAGGGCTGGAGCATTTCGATAAGGTTATCGATATAGATCAGAGCCCAATAGGAAGAACTCCACGTTCAAATCCGGCAACTTACACAGGTATTTTTACTCCTATTCGTGAACTATTTGCTGGTACTCAAGAGTCTCGTTCACGAGGTTACAAACCAGGTCGATTCAGTTTCAATGTCCGAGGTGGACGCTGTGAAGCGTGTCAGGGCGATGGGGTTATCAAGGTTGAAATGCACTTCCTTCCCGATGTATATGTTCCATGTGATGTCTGTAAAGGGAAACGCTACAACAGAGAAACCCTGGAAGTTCGCTACAAGGGCAAATCCATTGATGAAGTCCTGGAAATGACCGTTGAAGATGCAAGAGAGTTCTTCGATCCAGTTCCCGTTATTGCAAGAAAACTTCAAACCTTGATGGATGTTGGCCTCTCGTATATTCGTTTAGGTCAGGCTGCGACTACTTTATCCGGTGGTGAAGCCCAAAGGGTAAAATTATCCCGAGAGCTTTCTAAGAGGGATACAGGAAAAACGCTCTATATTCTGGATGAGCCTACCACTGGTCTTCATTTCCATGATATTAAGCAGTTGCTGGCGGTTCTGCATAGGCTACGCGATCACGGCAATACCGTTGTGGTCATCGAGCATAACCTGGATGTCATCAAAACTGCTGACTGGATAGTTGATCTGGGCCCCGAAGGCGGTGAAGGTGGTGGTCAAATCATCGCACAAGGAGTCCCTGAAGAAGTGGCGAAAGTCGAAGGTTCTCATACAGCTCGATTCCTTAAACCTATGCTCTTCAAACCTATGCTGAAATAGGAAAAAAAGGTAAAGTATGAGGAATAACACCAGCATAAAGTAAGGATACGTCCACAACCATGGCAATTGTGCATTTAAGCGGAACTAAGTTGGCTGCTCAAAAAGTCAAAGCTCCACTAAACCGACAGTTTATGTATGCCATGGGGCTCACCTTTATGCTGGCAATGCACTTTTACATGCCCAACCCTGGTGGGTTCGGGCTAGAACTGCCATTTAATAGCGTTACCTGGATATTCTTAAGTTTCGCACTGGGATTCGGATTCTACCAAACCGCAAGAAATCGGGTATTCAGGTACACAAAGCTCACTATTGCGTTGCTGATAAGCAGTATCATTTTAACCCTACCCATTCTCTATACCAATGCATCCCCATCAGGAGCCATTGAACGATTAGTTGCACTTTGGACGGGTTGGTTACTCTTCTTTGTTCTTCAACAGTTTTCGCTGAGCAACCGACATAAACAACGATTACTTTGGTTCATTGTTATCGCTGTGGTGATTCAGACGGTGTTCGGGTATATCCAGTACTTGTTTCCACCAGACCTAAGTATATTAGGGATGAATCCACATCAATCCAGGCCATATGGAATATTCCAGCAGCCAAACGTCATGGCGAGTTTTCTTGCTACTGGGTTAGTGTTGTCCGGGTACCTTCTTGCAAGACAGCAACAAAAGTATGGTCAAAGACTTTCTCGCACCACACTACTTTATTTAATGCCAGCAGTAACAGTGCCACTGATCGTCGTTCTTGCCTCTAGGACGGGTTGGTTGGGAGCTTCTTTAGGTACCGTATTGGTACTCCCATACCTTTATAAGTTCTCTACTAAAAGGCGATTATTTGGTTGGTTTACATCTGTGATTGTCGGCATTGCGGCTGGATTCATGCTTAGCTACTCGACAGGTAATACCAATCAAATTATAGAGAAGGCAGATCTAGATGGTGTCCGTAGCATAACCTACCCTCAGGCAGTCGATATGTTTATCGAGAAACCTTTTACTGGTTACGGTTATGGACGATTCGAGCCAGAATACATTGTCTATACCGCAAGGCAGCATCAACTCAACCCAAATTACTTTCCCGGAGTTCCTTCTATGGAACACCCTCACAATGAACTTCTTCTTTGGGGAGTGGAAGGTGGCTTGGTATCCTTAATTGGTATCGCGATAGCTGTTTTGTTTGTTTTGGCTAAGCTGATGTCGGTAAGGAATGGGACACGGCTGGCAATTACCGCTCTGTTCGTCCCGATAGTCATACACACCCAGCTGGAGTATCCGTTTTATCATTCAGCGATTCATTGGATAGCATTTATTGTTCTACTGTTCTGGCTTGATCAGCGCTCAGCGAACTATAAAAACTACCATTTTTCTAAGCTAACCAGACTTTCAATGCGCTTAAATAGTCTATTGCTACCAGCAATAACAACAGCTTTTATGGCAACTGTACTGCATAGTAATTATGTACTCATCAAGTTCGAAACTTCATCACCCAAGAACCCTGAAATACTCGAAAAGCTAACTAATAAAATCGCGTGGAAGGACCGAATAGACTGGGATATATATAGCTCATACCTTAAGCTTGGCTTGGTAACCGGAGAAAAAAATCTTCTTAAACCTTATGTAGATTGGTCTTCAGAAGCGATAAAACATAAACCTCGAATTGATATGTATAAAAATCTGATCATTGCATATCAGGGAATGGGACAAGAAACAAAAGCAGAACAAATAAGAGATGAAGCCCAGTACTTATTTCCTAATACGGATTTCAGCAATGTCCAGTTAGTAGATGATTTACCACAACGCTCTGAAGAGCAGAATGAAGCCACCCCTGAAAGTTAATGAGGAGGCAAAGCCTCCTCGTATTTAGTCCAGCTACTCAGTCAGTACTTCTTCTAAAGCTTTCAGGCAAAGTGTGACATTTTCGTTTTTAGCGGCATAACCCATCAGGCCAATTCGCCACGCTTTTCCTGCTAATGCTCCTAAACCTGCCCCTATCTCAAGGTTGTACTCATTCAACAGTCTGGATCTTACAGAAGCATCATCCACACCTTCAGGTATAAATACAGCATTAAGCTGAGGCAAACGGTATTCTTGTTCAACCACAAAAATCATACCTAGTTTTTCAAGGCCACCTCTTAACTTTTCATGCATCGCAGCGTGGCGGGCCCAGGCATTTTCTAACCCTTCATTTTTCAAAATAAGCAAAGCTTCATGCAGAGCATACAAGCTATTTACCGGAGCGGTATGATGGTAGCTACGCTTGCCTTCCCCACTCCAGTACCCCAGAACCAGACTCTGATCTAAGAACCAACTCTGAACAGGTGATTGACGACTTTTTATTTTCTCTACCGCTTTTTGAGAGAATGTTAAAGGTGCTAACCCTGGTACACAAGACAGGCATTTCTGGCTACCTGAGTAAACCGCATCCAACCCCCACTCATCTACTTTAAGCGGTACACCTCCCAGAGATGTAACAGTATCAACAATCGTTAACGCACCTCTTTCCTGAGCTAATTCTGCTAGTGCCTGAGCGTCACTCTGCGCACCAGTAGAGGTCTCCGCATGTACAAAAGCAACTATCTTTGTATCAGGGTTAGCATCTAGCGCTTCTTTAACCTTATTAACGGATACAGGGGAGCCCCATTCATCATCAACGACGACTACTTTACCACCACAGCGTACGACGTTTTCTCGCATACGCTCACCAAATACACCATTTCGGCAAACAATGACTTTGTCACCAGGTTCTACTAAGTTGACAAAACACGCTTCCATACCAGCACTACCCGGAGCCGAAACGGCAATGGTGAACTCATTTTCTGTCTGGAACGCATATTTCAACAGTTGCTTAAGTTCATCCATCATCTTTATAAAAAGCGGGTCAAGGTGGCCAACTGTCGGGCGACTAAGCGCTTGCAAAACCTGTGGTGATATATCGGATGGCCCGGGCCCCATCAATGTTCTACGTGGTGGATTAAAGCTGTTAATTGTCATTGTTATTCCTTGTTTATTATATTTCGGTAGGACCTAGTTAGATTAGATCATTTCTACCTCTGCCACAATTCAGCTCAGATATAGTGAATATTATTTAGCTAAATATTCATTTTAGCGATTGACTTTTGAGCACTAAAAACGTTCAATGAAAAGGCATTTATGCAGAAGAGGAGCATTGCCCAGGCAGGTGTTTAGTGGAGCCACAACTCCAATACTAATCACTCAGGGGGAGCAGTGCCGAGATGAGTATTCATTGTGGACGAATAGTTGTCGGGTAGTCAGGTTGAATCCTGCTAACTGTCACCAGCAATGGTGAAGAGCTTCTGAGGTATACGCATCTTTTCTTTGCCTTTCCTCTACTCTCTGACTCTCTCTTCAAAATGTTACCGCTATTTAGGACTTTTCCATTTGAGTCCAGTAGCACAAATTTGTATTAAAAAATTTTGGAGAAATGCCTGTGAGCGCATTCAATGTTGCTAAATTTGGTGGAACCAGCGTTGCGAATTATGAAGCAATGAGCCGTTGTGCTGAAATTATAGAATCAAACCCAGACTCTAAGCTTGTCGTTATTAGTGCCTGTTCTGGTGTAACTAACTTATTAGTTGAACTGGCTAATGGTGTGCAAGATGAAAGTCGACGCCAGGATATCATTGAACAGCTGGAACAAATTCATTACTCGATCATTGACCAACTTTCTAACCCTTCTGTAACACGAGAAGCTATCTCTTCGCTATTAAAAAGCGTAGCTTCAGCAGCAGAAGCGGCATCTTTTCAGAGTAGTGATAAACTGACTGACCATATCGTGGCATATGGCGAAAGAATGTCGACGCATATCCTCACTCAGATAATGAACGAGAAAGGGCTAGAAACGGTTCGTTTTAATATTCGAGATATCATGCGCACCAATAGTGCGTTTGGTAAAGCAGAACCTGAGCTTGAAACGATCGCCGATCTGGCGAAAGAAAAGTTGACTCCTCTTTGTCAGGAAAAATTTGTAGTTACTCAGGGCTTTATTGGTTCTGATGCTGAAGGGGCAATTACTACATTTGGACGTGGAGGCAGTGACTATAGTGCCGCTCTCATTGCAGAAGCAGTGGAAGCTGCAGGCCTTCAGATCTGGACAGATGTTCCAGGTATTTATACTACCGACCCAAGAATTGCTCCAAAAGCCTCTCCAATTCCAGAAATCAGCTTTAGCGAAGCATCAGAGATGGCTAACTTTGGTGCAAAAATCCTTCATCCATCGACACTTGTTCCAGCGCTTCGTCACGGTATCCCAGTGTTTGTAGGTTCATCTAAAGAACCAGAGAAAGGTGGCACATGGGTTAGGCAAGAAGCTGAAAGTTCACCTCTGTTCCGTGCAGTCGCATTACGTGGTAATCAAACCATGATTACGCTTCGCAGCGCTAATATGTTCCAGACCTATGGTTTCCTGGCGAAGGTATTCCAAATTCTGGCTGCACATAAGATCTCTGTAGACCTTATCACTACTTCAGAAATCAGTGTTTCATTAACCTTAGATCAAACAAATACCGCGGGTGGTGCGCCTGAACTACCAAAAGAGGTTCAGGAAGAGCTTGAGGAATTATGTACCGTAGAGGTAGATCAGGGCCTTTCTCTAATAGCACTGATTGGCAATAACATGAGTCTGGCAAGAGGTTACGCTAAGAAGGTATTTGGCACTTTAGAAGACTTTAACCTGAAGATGATTTGTTATGGTGCGAGTGCACATAACCTTTGTTTCCTATTGGAAGAGTCAGAAGCGAGAAGAGCAGTGCAGATGCTTCATATGGAGTTGTTCGAAGATTAATTAGTGCACTGTTTCCACTTAGTGGGAATGATTACGCAAACCGCTCAAGACATCTCTGTACGCTTAAAACAAGGGCATCCATGCCCTTGTATGTTTGCTCCACCACACCCACTAAGCAGAAATCTAAAAAAATAGGTGCTACATATGCGCACCTATTTACAAACACTTTCAAGCTAAGAATTCGCTACAAGTTAGGCGCTAGCCACTTCTCTGCCTCTTCAACACTCCAACCTTTACGTTGTGCATAATCTTCTAGCTGGTCCTGCTGGATCTGAGCAACAGCAAAGTACTTAGACTCAGGGTGTGAGAAGTACCAGCCAGAAACGGATGCACCTGGCCACATTGCGTAGCTAGATGTTAACTGCATACCAATTTTGTTCTCTACATCCAGTAGATCCCAGATTTGCTGCTTCTCTGTATGCTCTGGACAAGCTGCGTAGCCTGGAGCCGGACGCATTCCCTGATAGTTTTCTCTGATCAGCTCTTCGTTCGAGAATGATTCATCTGGAGCGTAGCCCCAATACTCTTTACGAACCTTCTCGTGTAGGTACTCTGCAAAAGCTTCGGCTAATCGGTCAGCAACAGCCTGAACCATAATAGCGTTGTAGTCGTCACCTTTCGCTTTAAACTCATCTGCAAGCTCTCGCTCACCAATACCACCAGTTACAGCAAAGCAGCCAACCCAGTCTTGTTTATCACTGGATTTAGGCGCAACGAAATCGGACAGACAATAGTTATAACCTTTCGGCTTTAAAGTTTGCTGACGTAAATTAAAGAGAACATTTGAGACCTCAGTGCGAGACTCATCAGTGTACACTTCAATATCATCACCAATGTTGGCAGCCGGAAACAAACCACAGATACCGCTTGCTGTGAATAACTTCTCAGATTCCACTCGATCCAGCCAATCGTTAGCGTCTTTAAACAGCTTCTTCGCTTCCTCACCAACCTCTTCATGCTCTAGTATCGCTGGGTATTTACCCATTAGCGACCAGGTCATAAAGAATGGAGTCCAGTCGATATAGTTCCTCAATGTCGCAATATCCATATCTTCGATGATATGAACACCAGGCTTGGCTGGTTTAGGTGGAGTGTACGTATCCCAATCCAAAGCGACTTTATTTTCACGAGCCTGCTCTAGTGTAACTGGCTTGCTACGAGGTTTTTTACGGTTGTGCTGCTCACGAACTTTTTCGTATTCTTTATCCAGCCTTTCAATGAATGCAGGACGTAGCTCGTCAGATAATAGTGTTGTACAAACACCAACCGCTCGAGACGCATTATTTACGTAAACAACAGGCTTAGAGTAGTTCTGCTCAATCTTGACGGCTGTATGGGCTTTAGAGGTTGTTGCACCACCAATCATTAGTGGAATATCAAAGCCCTGTCGTTCCATCTCCTTAGCAACATGAACCATCTCATCCAGAGACGGGGTAATAAGACCAGACAGACCGATAATATCTACATTCTCTTCCTTAGCGACTTTCAAAATCTTTTCGCAAGGAACCATTACGCCAAGGTCAATGATCTCAAAGTTATTGCACTGAAGAACAACACCAACAATGTTTTTGCCGATGTCATGAACATCACCCTTTACCGTAGCCAGTAATATCTTACCGTTTGAGCTGCCTGATTGTTTTTCAGCATTAATGTAAGGTTCAAGGTGAGCAACGGCCTGCTTCATTACACGGGCAGATTTAACCACCTGAGGTAGGAACATCTTACCCTCACCGAACAGATCACCCACCACGTTCATGCCATCCATCAAAGGTCCTTCGATTACCTCTAGTGGTCTGGATGCCTTCTGGCGCGCCTCTTCTGTATCCTCGGTAATAAACTCAGTTATACCTTTCACCAACGCATGCTCAAGGCGCTTTTCTACTGGCCAGGTTCTCCACTCAAGAGCCGATGCATCGTCTTGCTTACCTACCGCTTTTTCGAGGTACTCTGCAGCAATTTCCAATAGGTTTTCAGTTGCATCGTTGTGTCGGTTAAGGACGACGTCTTCTACCGCTTCACGGAGCTTATCAGGTACATTGTCATAAATTTCAAGTTGTCCGGCATTTACAATCCCCATGTCCATACCGTTCTTAAAACAGTGGTATAGGAACACTGCGTGAATCGCTTCTCGAACGTAGTTATTTCCTCGGAATGAAAAGGAGACGTTAGACACGCCACCAGAAACCATGGCATGTGGTAGATCGCGTTTGATATCAGCTACAGCTTCAATAAAATCGACCGCGTAATTGTTGTGCTCATCGATACCAGTAGCGACAGCAAAGATGTTTGGGTCGAAAATAATATCTTCCGGTGGGAAGCCAACTTCATCAACCAGAACTCGATATGCATTGGTACAGATTTCAATTTTACGTTCACGGGTATCCGCCTGACCAACTTCGTCAAAAGCCATTACAATGACAGCGGCACCATAGCGACGAATAAGTTTTGCCTGTTCGACAAACTTCTCTTTACCCTCTTTTAGAGAGATAGAGTTAACGATGCCTTTACCCTGAATACATTTAAGGCCCGCTTCAATGACCTCCCATTTGGATGAGTCGACCATGATAGGTACTTTCGAGATTTCAGGCTCAGAAGCACATAGGTTCAGGAATTTTACCATACAAGCTTCGGCATCAAGCATCCCTTCATCCATATTGATATCGATGATTTGGGCACCGTTCTCAACCTGTTGGCGGGCAACTTCTAATGCTTCATCGTAAAGCTCTTCTTTTATAAGGCGCTTGAAGCGAGCGGAACCAGTTACGTTTGTCCGTTCGCCAACGTTTATAAACAGAGACTCTTTAGCGATACTTAAAGGCTCAAGACCAGAAAGGCGACACTCTACTGGCAGATCAGGTAAGTCACGAGGCTTCTTGCCATCAACGATATCCGCTATAGCTTTTATATGCGCTGGTGTCGTGCCACAACAACCACCCACAATATTTAGGAAACCACTATCAGCCCACTCACCAATATGCTCTGCCATATCCTCCGGAGAGAGATCATACTCACCAAATGCATTAGGTAAACCCGCATTAGGGTGGGTAGAAACGTAATTCTCTGAGATACGAGACATCTCTTCTACATATTGACGCAATTCATCTGGTCCCAGTGCACAGTTAAGACCAAAGGAGATAGGATTTACGTGGCGCAGTGCGTTATAGAAGGCTTCTGTCGTCTGACCGGAAAGAGTACGGCCCGATGCATCTGTAATGGTTCCAGAGATCATTACAGGCAGCTTTACACCAAGCTCTTCGAAAACAGTGTCTACAGCGAATGCACAAGCTTTAGCATTCAAAGTATCGAAGATCGTCTCTATAAGGATAAGATCCGAACCGCCTTTAATCAGTGCGCGGGTAGATTCAGAGTAGGCTTCAACAAGTTGATCGAATGAGATATTTCGATAACCCGGATCGTTTACGTCAGGTGAGATTGAACAGGTACGGTTTGTTGGACCAAGGACACCGGCAACAAAACGAGGTTTTTCTGGGGTTTTAGCTGTCCACTCGTCCGCAATGCGTCTTGCCAGTTTTGCCGATTCATAGTTAATTTCTTCACTAAGGCTTTCCATCTCATAGTCAGCCATCGCGATAGTGGTAGCATTAAAGGTATTGGTCTCAAGTATATCTGCACCAGCTTCCAGGTAGGCATCATAGATCTCTTCGATGATCTTTGGCTGAGTCAAAGAAAGAAGGTCATTGTTCCCTTTGAGGTCACACTGCCAGTCAGCAAAGCGTTCTCCTCGGTAATCCTCTTCCTCAAGCTTATACCCCTGAATCATGGTTCCCATAGCACCATCTATTATCAGGATTCTTTTTTTCAGCTGCTCTTCTATTATTTTTCGGATGTTGCTTGCTGTCACAGTGTCTACTTCCTAAATATATTTATTATCTGAGCATCCTATCACACGGAGTCTGTACCCAGATGTTGATTATTCTGCATGTTCTTGTTGAGTAATTTTAATAGTAATTGTCGAATTACTCATCAACTGTGAAGTTTTCTTCAGAGAAGTGTTCCAGATCGTAAGGGGTTTGCTGATAAACGCAGTAGTTCAACCAGTTAGAAAACAGAAGGTGTCCATGACTACGCCAGCTCGCGATGGGTTTATTATCTGGATTATCGTTAGGATAGTAGTTAACCGGGATAGCAGGGTCCATACCCTCTCCAAGATCACGAACGTACTCGTTGTGTAAAGTGTGAGAGTCGTATTCAGGATGACCTGTTACAAATACATTCCTTTTATCTTTTGTCGCGGCAAGGTAAACCCCGGCGACATCAGAAACGGCCAGAATATCCAGATCTGTATGCTCTTCTAGAAACTCTGGAGAGAAGTCCGCATAACGTGAGTGGGGGGCAAGAAAAGTATCATCAAAACCACGAAGTATTGGATGAAACTGATGCTGAATCTGATGATGATATACACCTGACAGTTTCTCTTTTCTAGTTTTTTTAGGCAGGTCGTAAAGGAGTTTCAAGCCAGCCTGAGCAGCCCAACATACAAATAGTGTTGAGGTTACGTGCTTTTTCGCCCAACTCATGATCGTTTCAAGATGCTCCCAATAAATCACATCTTCAAACTGAACTAAGCCAAGTGGTGCTCCGGTTATGATCAATCCATCAAAGTTACGTTCTTTCACCATTTCAAACTGACGATAGAAGGTATCCAAATGTTCAGTAGGGGTATTCTTGCTAGGACGATTGTCTATTCTCAGAAGTTCCACATCGATCTGTAGTGGACTATTTGAAAGAAGACGCAAAAACTGAGTCTCTGTCTCAATTTTTTTTGGCATCAAGTTGAGAATTAAGACCTTAAGTGGACGAATTTCCTGAGTAGAAGCTCGCGACTCTGGCATAACAAATATATTTTCATTACGCAGTACATCGGATGCAGGTAATTGATCGGGAATCTTAATAGGCACAACTCTTCTCCATAAGCTATCTAGACGTCTATACACCCAATTTAGCTTATGAGTTGAACCATGTCGAGTAAAATGTGATCTATATTGCGTTGTTCTCAGATATTTGATTTTTCTTCAAACGCAAAAAAGCCTTGTCTTTCGTCGGGGACGCCTAGTTATACCAATTCCATTAATTTTGTGATCTAATGAGGGCTCTTAAAGGAGCCCTCATGAAGCACGATTTCCCCAGCCTTATCAACTCCACGTCTAACGCTCGGCTTAGAATACGTTACCTTGCTGTTTCCCACTTTGTTGATGGTAAAAGCCGTACAGAGATCGCTAAGTTCCTCAAAGTCAGCAGAGTTAGCGTTAATAAATGGGTTAAGGCCTATCTCGATCACGGCCTTGAAGGACTGCAAGAAAAGCGTCATTCAGGGAGGCCTCACCGCTTAACCGAAGAGCAAAGGCAACAACTCAAAGAGTATGTCACCGAACATGCTGTTAATGCTGATGGTGGCCGCCTCCAGGCAAGGGATATCGGCCTCTTTATAGAAAGCAATTTTGGTATTACCTATCAACAGTCAGGGATATATCGCCTGCTACATGATATTGGCTTGAGTTGGATTACGACTCGCTCCAAGCACCCTAAGCAAGCAATAGAAGCTCAAGAAGCTTTTAAAAAAATTCCCAATAGAAACGATCCTTAAGATCCCCGGGCATGTCGCACTAAAAGATGTTCAAATATGGTTCCAGGATGAGGCCAGGTTTGGTCAGCGCAACACGACAACCCGAATATGGGCTCCCAAGGGCACTCGTCCGAGGGCGGTACAACAGCAGCAATTTGAATATGCATACTTGTTTGGAGCCGTATGCGTTACCACTGGTGATGCGGAAGCCATTGTTGTGCCTGTTAGTAATATGGAGGCAATGAAGGAACAACTTCGGCTTATCTCACATGCCACACCAACAGGTAAGCACTCTGTTGTCATTATGGATCAAGCGAGTTGGCACCAAAGCTATCTTGCAGATGATTTTGACAACCTCAGTATCATTCATATACCGCCATATTCCCCGGAACTGAACCCAATAGAGCAGGTGTGGAGTTGGCTTCGTCAAAACGAACTCGCAAATCGATGTTTTGAAAACTATGGTGATACCAATTCCATTAATTTTGTGATCTAATGAAGGCTCTTAAAGGAGCCCTCATGAAGCACGATTTCCCCAGCCTTATCAACTCCACATCTAACGCTCGGCTTAGAATACGTTACCTTGCTGTTTCCCACTTTGTTGATGGTAAAAGCCGTACAGAGATCGCTCAGTTCCTCAAAGTCAGCAGAGTTAGCGTTAACAAATGGGTTAAGGCCTATCTCGATCACGGCCTTGAAGGACTGCAAGAAAAGCGTCATTCAGGGAGGCCTCACCGCTTAACCGAAGAGCAAAGGCAACAGCTCAAAGAGTATGTCACCGAACACGCTGTTAATGCTGATGGGGGCCGCCTTCAGGCAAGGGAGATCGGCCTCTTTATAGAAAGCAATTTTGGTATTACCTATCAACAGTCAGGGATATATCGCCTGCTACACGATATTGGCTTGAGTTGGATTACGACTCGCTCCAAGCATCCTAAGCAATCAATAGAAGCCCAAGAAACTTTTAAAAAAATTCCCAATAGAAACGATCCTTAAGATCCCCGGGCATGTCGCACTAAAAGATGTTCAGATATGGTTCCAGGATGAGGCCAGGTTTGGTCAGCGCAACACGACAACCCGAATATGGGCTCCCAAGGGCACTCGTCCGAGGGCGGTACAACAGCAGCAATTTGAATATGCATACTTGTTTGGAGCCGTATGCGTTACCACTGGTGATGCGGAAGCCATTGTTGTGCCTGTTAGTAATATGGAGGCAATGAAGGAACAACTTCGGCTTATCTCACATGCCACACCAACAGGTAAGCACTCTGTTGTCATTATGGATCAAGCGAGTTGGCACCAAAGCTATCTTGCAGATGATTTTGACAACCTCAGTATCATTCATATACCGCCATATTCCCCGGAACTGAACCCAATAGAGCAGGTGTGGAGTTGGCTTCGTCAAAACGAACTCGCAAATCGATGTTTTGAAAACTATGGCGATATTGTCGACAAGCTTTGTCGTGCCTGGAATAAGTTCTGTTCAGAGAAAAGCAGAGTTATCTCACTCTGCTTTAGAGATTGGGTTAACCTGATAACTTAATTAATGGAATTGGTATGATATTGTCGACAAGCTTTGTCGTGCCTGGAATAAGTTCTGTTCAGAGAAAAGCAGAGTTATCTCACTCTGCTTTAGAGATTGGATTAACCTGATAACTTAATTAATGGAATTGGTATTAAGGCTTCAGAAGAAGTGGCGGAATGGCGGGAACGCCCAGTTCGGGGTTGCGGGCAACCGGGACTCGTACGACCGAAGGGCGTAAATTTCGGGCATTAAAAAACCCGACGCTTTCGCATCGGGTTAAAAGAAGTGGCGGAGCGGACGGGACTCGAACCCGCGACCCCCGGCGTGACAGGCCGGTATTCTAACCAACTGAACTACCGCTCCGCACTGGTTAGACTCTAAGTCTAAATTTAAAGCCTGGCGATGTCCTACTCTCACATGGGGAAGCCCCACACTACCATCGGCGCTATTGCGTTTCACTTCTGAGTTCGGCATGGAATCAGGTGGGTCCACAACGCTATGGTCGCCAAGCAAATTCTTTAATTCGGAAAACTGATGTTAATTAACTGTTCTATACACATTCAACGTTCTTATTCGAGTCCACAAAACCCTTTGGGTGTTGTATGGTTAAGCCTCACGGGCAATTAGTACAGGTTAGCTCAACGCCTCACAACGCTTACACACCCTGCCTATCAACGTCGTAGTCTACGACAACCCTTTAGGACACTTAAAGTGCCAGGGAGAACTCATCTCAAGGCTCGCTTCCCGCTTAGATGCTTTCAGCGGTTATCGATTCCGAACTTAGCTACCGGGCAATGCCATTGGCATGACAACCCGAACACCAGAGGTTCGTCCACTCCGGTCCTCTCGTACTAGGAGCAGCCCCTTTCAATTCTCCAACGCCCACGGCAGATAGGGACCGAACTGTCTCACGACGTTCTAAACCCAGCTCGCGTACCACTTTAAATGGCGAACAGCCATACCCTTGGGACCGACTTCAGCCCCAGGATGTGATGAGCCGACATCGAGGTGCCAAACACCGCCGTCGATATGAACTCTTGGGCGGTATCAGCCTGTTATCCCCGGAGTACCTTTTATCCGTTGAGCGATGGCCCTTCCATTCAGAACCACCGGATCACTATGACCTGCTTTCGCACCTGCTCGAATTGTCATTCTCGCAGTCAAGCGGGCTTATGCCATTGCACTAACCACACGATGTCCAACCGTGTTTAGCCCACCTTCGTGCTCCTCCGTTACTCTTTGGGAGGAGACCGCCCCAGTCAAACTACCCACCAGGCACTGTCCTCACCCCAGATAATGGGGCTAAGTTAGAACATCAAACATACAAGGGTGGTATTTCAAGGATGGCTCCATGCATACTGGCGTACACACTTCAAAGCCTCCCACCTATCCTACACATGTAGGCTCAATGTTCAGTGCCAAGCTGTAGTAAAGGTTCACGGGGTCTTTCCGTCTAGCCGCGGGTACACTGCATCTTCACAGCGATTTCAATTTCACTGAGTCTCGGGTGGAGACAGCGTGGCCATCATTACGCCATTCGTGCAGGTCGGAACTTACCCGACAAGGAATTTCGCTACCTTAGGACCGTTATAGTTACGGCCGCCGTTTACCGGGGCTTCGATCAAGAGCTTCGACCTAAGTCTAACCCCATCAATTAACCTTCCGGCACCGGGCAGGCGTCACACCGTATACGTCATCTTACGATTTTGCACAGTGCTGTGTTTTTAATAAACAGTTGCAGCCACCTGGTATCTGCGACTCTCGTCAGCTCCATCCGCAAGGGACTTCACCAATAAGAGCGTACCTTCTCCCGAAGTTACGGTACCATTTTGCCTAGTTCCTTCACCCGAGTTCTCTCAAGCGCCTTGGTATTCTCTACCCGACCACCTGTGTCGGTTTGGGGTACGATTCCTTACAATCTGAAGCTTAGAGGCTTTTCCTGGAAGCATGGCATCAATGACTTCACTACCGTAGTAGCTCGACATCGTGTCTCAGCCTTAAAAAGAGCCGGATTTACCTAACTCTTAAGCCTACGCACTTGAACCTGGACAACCGTCGCCAGGCCCACCTAGCCTTCTCCGTCCCCCCATCGCAATTGTAAGAAGTACGGGAATATTAACCCGTTTCCCATCGACTACGCCTTTCGGCCTCGCCTTAGGGGTCGACTTACCCTGCCCCGATTAACGTTGGACAGGAACCCTTGGTCTTCCGGCGTGGAGGTTTTTCACCCCCATTATCGTTACTCATGTCAGCATTCGCACTTCTGATACCTCCAGCAAACCTTACGATTCACCTTCAACGGCTTACAGAACGCTCCCCTACCCCGCAATCAAAGATTGCAGCCGCAGCTTCGGTTTATTACTTAGCCCCGTTACATCTTCCGCGCAGGCCGACTCGACTAGTGAGCTATTACGCTTTCTTTAAATGATGGCTGCTTCTAAGCCAACATCCTAGCTGTTTTAGCCTTCCCACATCGTTTCCCACTTAGTAATAATTTGGGACCTTAGCTGGCGGTCTGGGTTGTTTCCCTCTCCACGACGGACGTTAGCACCCGCCGTGTGTCTCCCGGATAGTACTTACTGGTATTCGGAGTTTGCAAAGGGTTGGTAAGTCGGGATGACCCCCTAGCCTTAACAGTGCTCTACCCCCAGTAGTATTCGTCCGAGGCGCTACCTAAATAGCTTTCGGGGAGAACCAGCTATCTCCAGGTTTGATTGGCCTTTCACCCCTAGCCACAAGTCATCCGCTAATTTTTCAACATTAGTCGGTTCGGTCCTCCAGTTGATGTTACTCAACCTTCAACCTGCCCATGGCTAGATCACCTGGTTTCGGGTCTATATCCAGAGACTGAACGCCCAGTTAAGACTCGGTTTCCCTACGGCTCCCCTAAACGGTTAACCTTGCCACTGAATATAAGTCGCTGACCCATTATACAAAAGGTACGCAGTCACCCCACAAAGGAGGCTCCTACTGCTTGTACGTACACGGTTTCAGGTTCTATTTCACTCCCCTCACAGGGGTTCTTTTCGCCTTTCCCTCACGGTACTGGTTCACTATCGGTCAGTCAGGAGTATTTAGCCTTGGAGGATGGTCCCCCCATATTCAGACAGGATATCACGTGTCCCGCCTTACTCGATTTCACTGAAAATGGTTTGTCGGTTACGGGGCTATCACCCTTTATTGCCATGCTTTCCAGCATGTTCACCTGAACCATTAAAAGCTTAAGGGCTAATCCAATTTCGCTCGCCGCTACTTTCGGAATCTCGGTTGATTTCTTTTCCTCGGGGTACTTAGATGTTTCAGTTCCCCCGGTTCGCCTCATTAACCTATGTATTCAGTTAATGATAATTGCTTATGCAATTGGGTTTCCCCATTCGGAAATCGTAGACTCAAGTGGCTTTTACTGCCTTATCTACGCTTATCGCAAGTTAATACGTCCTTCATCGCCTCTGACTGCCAAGGCATCCACCGTGTACGCTTAGTCACTTAACCATACAACCCCAAAGAGTTTCCAAGAAACCTTTAAGATTGTTTAATCAAACAACCAAAGTTGTCTGCAATTTTTATACATGATGCAGACTCGATTTTGCCGGACTCAAATTCCAAGAACACTTGAATGTGTGTTGGTACCTATATCTTTAAAAGACATAGGATTTGAGAACTTTTAATTGAATAACAACGCATATCCGAAGATATGGGGATTGTTGTTATTCGTCAGCTTTCCAAATTGTTAAAGAGCAAAAGTGTATAAACACTTTCTAAGGATTCTTACAGTCAAAAATCCAACCAATTCGATATTTCTTCTTATTGGTTTGGATAACTGCTTTCCAAAAATACTTAGAGAGTGGTGGGCGATACCGGGCTCGAACCAGTGACCCCCTGCTTGTAAGGCAGGTGCTCTCCCAACTGAGCTAATCGCCCACAATATGTGGCATCAAGAATGGTGGAGCTATGCGGGATCGAACCGCAGACCTCCTGCGTGCAAGGCAGGCGCTCTCCCAGCTGAGCTATAGCCCCAAACTTGATATTTTCCTTTAAAAGGAAATGGTGGGTCGTGCAGGATTCGAACCTGCGACCAATTGATTAAAAGTCAACTGCTCTACCAACTGAGCTAACGACCCAATGGTATCCCGTAGGGGAGTCGAACCCCTGTTACCGCCGTGAAAGGGCGGTGTCCTAGGCCTCTAGACGAACGGGACACTAAAACTTGAAGGTGTTGGGCACCTTCTACTCTAAACTTTCTAAACCTAATCAATCTGTGTGAACACTCATCAATGCACAATCTATATCGTTAAGGAGGTGATCCAGCCCCAGGTTCCCCTAGGGCTACCTTGTTACGACTTCACCCCAGTCATGAACCACAAAGTGGTAAGCGTCCCCCCGAAGGTTAAACTACCTACTTCTTTTGCAGCCCACTCCCATGGTGTGACGGGCGGTGTGTACAAGGCCCGGGAACGTATTCACCGTAGCATTCTGATCTACGATTACTAGCGATTCCGACTTCATGGAGTCGAGTTGCAGACTCCAATCCGGACTACGACGCACTTTTTGGGATTCGCTGACTCTCGCAAGCTAGCAGCCCTCTGTATGCGCCATTGTAGCACGTGTGTAGCCCTACTCGTAAGGGCCATGATGACTTGACGTCGTCCCCACCTTCCTCCGGTTTATCACCGGCAGTCTCCCCAAAGTTCCCACCCGAAGTGCTGGCAATTAAGGATAAGGGTTGCGCTCGTTGCGGGACTTAACCCAACATTTCACAACACGAGCTGACGACAGCCATGCAGCACCTGTCTTACAGTTCCCGAAGGCACACCTGCGTCTCCGCTGGCTTCTGTAGATGTCAAGAGTAGGTAAGGTTCTTCGCGTTGCATCGAATTAAACCACATGCTCCACCGCTTGTGCGGGCCCCCGTCAATTCATTTGAGTTTTAATCTTGCGACCGTACTCCCCAGGCGGTCTACTTAACGCGTTAGCTCCGAAAGCCACTCCTCAAGGGAACAACCTCCAAGTAGACATCGTTTACGGCGTGGACTACCAGGGTATCTAATCCTGTTTGCTCCCCACGCTTTCGCATCTGAGTGTCAGTATCTGTCCAGGGGGCCGCCTTCGCCACCGGTATTCCTTCAGATCTCTACGCATTTCACCGCTACACCTGAAATTCTACCCCCCTCTACAGTACTCTAGTTAACCAGTTTCAAATGGCCTTCCGAGGTTGAGCCCCGGGCTTTCACATCTGACTTAATTAACCACCTGCATGCGCTTTACGCCCAGTAATTCCGATTAACGCTCGCACCCTCCGTATTACCGCGGCTGCTGGCACGGAGTTAGCCGGTGCTTCTTCTGCAGCTAACGTCAAATGATGAGCGTATTAAACTCACCACCTTCCTCACTGCTGAAAGTGCTTTACAACCCGAAGGCCTTCTTCACACACGCGGCATGGCTGCATCAGGCTTGCGCCCATTGTGCAATATTCCCCACTGCTGCCTCCCGTAGGAGTCTGGACCGTGTCTCAGTTCCAGTGTGGCTGATCATCCTCTCAGACCAGCTAGAGATCGTCGCCTTGGTGAGCTCTTACCTCACCAACTAGCTAATCTCACTTAGGCGTATCCGATAGCGTGAGGCCCGAAGGTCCCCCACTTTGCTCCGAAGAGAGTATGCGGTATTAGCCATCGTTTCCAATGGTTATCCCCCTCTACCGGGCAACTTCCTAAGCATTACTCACCCGTCCGCCGCTCGACGCCCTTAACGTTCCCCGAAGGTTCAGTTAAGTCGTTTCCGCTCGACTTGCATGTGTTAGGCCTGCCGCCAGCGTTCAATCTGAGCCATGATCAAACTCTTCAATTAAAGTTTTTGTGGTCTTTCGACCGGCTCAATGAATACTGACTTCAAAACTACATAAGTAATTTCAAAGCTATTATCGTTCCAACAGAACGATAATGAATTGACTGTGCCGAATAACATAAAGTTATTTCGTTTGGTCACTCAGTTCATTGATAAATCTTTTAGATTATCATCAACGAGTGCCCACACAGATTGATAGGTTTAAATTGTTAAAGAGCGTTGCTTTAAGAGGCTTTCTCTCAAAGCGGACGGTCATTTTAGCGATTTAATCTTTCGTGTCAAACACTTTTTTGCTTTTTTATTTTCACTTTTAAAAGTGAAAGCAATATCGATTTTACATCTCAAATTGACTGTCTGCTTCAACGACTCAACCCTTGTGAGCCTTGCCGTGTCAGCGAGGGGGCATTATAGAGATCGGATTATTCTTGGCAAGCATTTTTTAAGGTTTTTTCTAAAAAAAATGCTTTTTTTGCGGATATTAATTGAAGCGCTTATTTGTACCACTTTACTAAGAAATAAATAACAACTTATCCACAGATTTATTAATCATTGCTCAAAAATAAAGCTGCAAAAGCAGCTTTAAATTCCCGAACCGTCTATCTCTGTGTCATCTTCATGAAGACCACACTCTCGTTTCAATCCAAAGAAACGAGTATCTTCTTCTTTCATGCCAGGTTCCCACTTAACAGTTGTGTGTGTGTCACCAACAGAAAGGTAACCTTCATCCCATAATGGATGATATGAAAGACCGTTCTCTTCAAGATAGTAGTGAACATCTTTATTAGACCAATCCACAATCGGCAGAAACTTAAATACCCCATTTTGAATGGCAAGCACTGGTAAATTGTTTCTTGAACTAGACTGCTCTCTTCGCAGCCCAGAAAACCAGGTAGACACATTTAGCTCTGTTAGCGCACGTTTCATTGGTTCTACTTTGTTTAGTTTGTTGTATTTCTCGATGCCTTCGACACCTTGATCCCACAATTTACCAAACTTTGCTTCTTGCCACGCTGGGCTAATTTGAGCCTGATAGATCTTCAAATTCAGATCTAACTTCTCTTTTAATGAGTCAATGAACTGATACGTCTCAGGAAAGAGGTAACCCGTATCCGTTAAAATGACAGGAACATCAGCTTTCTCTTTCGTTACCAGGCGCAGCATTACCGCAGCCTGAATACCAAAGCTAGAAGACAACGCATGCTCTCCCGGCAAATTAGCAAGTGCCCATTGAACTCTTTCTGCCGCACTCATACTTTCTAGCTCAGAATTAATTTCTGCTAACTGGATTGTCTGTTCCGCTTTATTTAGCTTTAGAAGCTCATACAAATCGATTCTTGTTTTACTCAACTCAGGCATAGAAGTCCCTCTTGGATACAATTACTTCTTCTATAATTCCAGCTCGGATAGCGAAATCACCAAAAGCTTCTCCCTCTTCACGTTCTTTAGCCCAACGGCCAACCAGAACGTCTATTTCTTCAAGGATCTGCTTGTCTGTAATGTTCTCTTTATACATTTTAGGTATACGGGTTCCTGCTTTATTACCACCAAGGTGCAGGTTATAGCGTCCAGGAGCTTTACCAACCAGACCTATTTCCGCGAGCATTGCTCGACCACAGCCATTAGGGCAACCAGTAATTCGAAGGATGATATTGTCTTGCTCTGGTAGTTCGTGTTTCTTCAAGATTTGTTCAACATCAGTAACAAACTCTGGTAGAAAACGTTCTGCTTCTGCCATTGCCAGAGGACATGTAGGGAATGCAACGCACGCCATAGAATTTTTGCGCTGTTCACTTACACCATCATCAATAAGGCCGTGTTCACGAGCAATCGTCTCAATTAACTCTTTCTGATCAGACGGCACACCAGCAACAATAAGGTTCTGGTTTGCTGTCATTCTGAAGTCACCTTTGTGAACTTTAGCTATTTCAGCCACACCGCTCTTTAAAGGTTTGCCCGGATAATCCAACAGTCGGCCATTTTCTATAAACAGAGCCAAATGGTGTTTTCCATCTATGCCATCTGCCCAGCCAATTCTGTCTCCACGCCCAGTAAATTCATAAGGGCGGCTTTCCTCAAACTTAACTTCCGCTCGTTTTTCCACTTCAGCCTTAAATACATCTATACCAACACGGTCTAGCGTATATTTGGTTTTGGCGTTTTTACGATTAGAACGGTTACCCCAGTCACGCTGAGTGGTCACAACTGCCGCAGCCACATCCAGCGTTTTTTCCAGAGGTACGAAACCAAAGTCATCAGCGCGACGAGGATACGTTGATGTATCTCCATGTGTCATCGCTAAGCCACCGCCAACTAACACATTGAAACCAGCTAGCTTGCCATCTTCAGAAATCGCGACAAAGTTAAGATCATTTGCATGAACATCGACGTCATTCTGTGGTGGAATCACAACCGTAGTTTTGAACTTACGAGGTAGATAAGTACTACCTAGAATTGGCTCTTCATCTGTAGTTTCCAGCTTTTCGCCATCTAGCCAGATCTCTGCATAAGCTCGAGTCTTTGGTAGAAGATGCTCACTGATCTTCTTCGCCCACTCATAAGCTTCCTGATGCAGCTCCGATTCCACCGGATTCGTTGTACATAGTACATTACGGTTAACATCACCCGCAGTCGCGATTGAATCGATACCAATACTGTTCAATGTTTGATGCATCAACTTAATATTTGGCTTCAATACGCCATGAAACTGGAAAGTCTGACGAGTAGTAAGACGAATACTTCCATACATGGTATGTTCGTCAGCAAACTTATCTATTGCCAGCCATTGTTTGGGAGTAATTATTCCACCCGGCATACGTGCACGAAGCATCACGTTATGCAACGGCTCAAGCTTTTGTTTAGCTCGTTCTGCTCGGATATCGCGATCATCTTGCTGATACATCCCATGGAAACGGATCAGCTGGAAATTGTCTGCCGTAAATCCACCTGTGATTTGATCCTGCAGATCTTGCCCAATCGTACCGCGTAAGAAATTACTCTCTTTTTTCAGGCGTTCGTTATCCGAAAGAGGACCTAACACCTGACCTAATACTTCTTGTTTGCTCATTAGTAGACATCCCTTTGGTAACGCTTTTCTTTACGTAGTGTATTTATAAATTCTTCTGCTTTCTCTGCTGACAACTGCCCCTGCTCCTGAGCAATTGTCACCAATGCTGAGTTCACATCTTTTGCCATACGGTTTGCATCACCACATACGTATATATGTGCACCATCATTGATCCAGCTCCACACTTCTTCTGCATTTTCCAGAAGTCTGTTCTGAACATAAACTTTCTCTTTTTGATCTCGGCTAAATGCAACGTCTAGTTTTGTCAGAAGACCTGATTTCAGATACTTTTGCCACTCAACCTGATATAGGAAGTCTTGGGTAAACGTACGGTCACCGAAAAGCAACCAGTTCTTTCCTTCCGCATCGCGGTTATCTCTTTCCTGAATAAAGCTTCTGAAAGGTGCGATACCTGTCCCCGGACCAATCATGATAACTGGTGTATTGTCATCTGCTGGAAGCTTAAAGTTATTGTTGTTTTCAACGAATACTTTAACCTCAGCACCTTCTTCTAGCCTGTGAGACAAGAAACTTGAAGCGCCACCAAAACGAGCTTCTTCACCCTTTTGATACTCTACTACTCCAACCGTTAGATGAACTTCTTCATCAACTTCAGACTGGCTTGATGCAATTGAGTAAAGACGAGGCGTCAGTTTTCTTAGTAAGCCCACCAATTGTTCTGCCGTTAGTTTTGTCTTTTTCTCTGAAAGAACATCAATAAGCTGAGTATTAGCTGAGTACTCACGTAGCTTATCTTTATCAGCCACCAGCTTCTCAAGCTTTTTGCTACCCGACAGTTCTGCATACTTAGTGATTTGCTGTGGGTTTGAAGTCGTAATTTCGTATTTGGAGATAAGTGCGTTTCGAATCGAAATGCTCTCACCATCCACTTCAATACTTTCTGCGCCTGACAGCTCAACTTTTGCAAGAATCTGATCGGCTAGTTCGTTACTGTTTTCATACCAAACACCTAGCGCATCACCTGGCTGATAGGTAAGACCTGAATCTTCCAGATCGATCTCGATATGTCGAACATCTTTACCTGAGTCGCGGCCAGTTATTTTCTGGCTGGTCAAAAGCGTCGCAGTATATGGGTTTTGCTTGGTGTACTGAGAATGAGCGGCCTGCGCAACTGGTAGTTGAACAACTTCAGCATTCGTTGGTGCAGCTAACTCCTCTTTTGCTGTATTAAGCGCTTGCTTAATCCAATCTGCAGTCGGGTCTTCATAATCGACATCACAGTCAATCCTATCAATGAAGGACTTTGCACCTAGCTTAGACAGATACTCGTCAAAATCTTTACCTGTCTGGCAAAAGAATTCGTAGCTTGAATCGCCAAGGCCAATAACACCGTACTTAAGATTATCTAACTTAGGTGCTTTCTTGGACTGCAAAAACTCGTGCAATTCAATCGCGTTATCTGGCGGCTCACCCTCTCCGTTTGTAGAGGCCACAAAAATCACATGCGATTCTTTTGCAAGGTTCTTACCTTTGTAGTCGCTAGCATCAAACAGCGCGACTTCAATACCCTCAGATTGAGCCTGCTCTTTCAGTGACTCAGCAACACCTTTTGCGTTACCCGTCTGAGAAGCAAAAATAATAGAGAGCTTACCCGCTGGAGCTGCAGAAACAGCAGAGGCTGCCTGAGCGATAGGTGCTCCTGCGGCAACAGATTGAGATTGACTGATTCCCCAAAAATATCCACTCACCCATGCGAGCTGCTGTGGGGATAGTTCTGAGGCAGCCTGCTGAAGCTGACCTATTTGCTGGTCATTCAGAGGACTTGCTAAAGCAGAGAGTTCCTTAAGTACCATGTCACGATATTCCTGTTAATTGCGTGACGATAGATTAACCACTCTCGTTAATAACAAAAAAGAATAGAAGGTTATGTTTTATAACTTTTTGGTAATAGAAAACTTGAAATATAGAAAGTCAGGTTATTTTTCTTCAACTCTGACTTGCTTAAAACCGACAGCCATAGCCGATTTAGAAGCCAGATCTAAATCGTAATACTGGCACTCCTCACCACGAGAATCAGTGAGTGGAACAAACCCTCCCTTTGCGTGACGGAACTCGACAACCCAACCACCATCCTGAATAGAGGGTTCAATAATCGCTTCTAATAGCTGCTCATCTCTATATAGCGTCCTTAGCTCTGTAAGAGTCATAACTATCCCCTCGTGCTTCTTTCCCGGTGACTCGCGATAAAGGTTTACTACTTAAGCATGGCTCATTTACACCGATACGCTACTTTTTATTTCATTTAGATATAAAAAAACACCTGACTAAAGCCAGGTGTTCTATACATTCCAATTAGAAACTAAATTGTAGCCCAGTGAACCACCCGTCCACCAAAAGTTCTTCATCTTCTGGAGTTCCCAACTCTTTAAAGGTGTAGTCCATAACTCGATACCCACCTCGCAAAGCAAGTTCTCCAACTGGAATATCAATGCGATACTGCAACCCGGCCATCACTTCTGCCGACTTCATTACATCTCTGTCAGCAAAATCAAACTGACCAATGATATCAAGGTTAGTATTCGGAATTTCAATCACACCAGCAGCGTAAATACTCCACACACTACTATTAAAGTCATAACCCTGACTATTCAAGTCTTGGTACTTGGTGTTTTTATACTGAGATAGGGTCAAGCCCAAATCAAACTGGAGAAGCTCATGCTCGATGATGTCGTAATAAAAGGTATAGTCATACTTATCTAGTGAGAGGATGTTTGGTGCATTTACACTACTGTACCTTAGCTTAAAATTCGGAACGTACTGAACATCATGCTCGATATCAAAATAGAAGGAAGAAGTATCATCGTTAACATTTCTGCCGTCATCCTCAGCACGGTTATGAGTACTAGACCACCAGTGATCCACTCCGAAACTAATACCTACCGATTCCGCAGAAAACGCGTTCGGAGCGAAAGGTAGCAATAAGGTTATTAATGTCGCTCGGGATAAGCATCTGCTCATGCCTGACCTCTTATATTTATAAAAACAACTGACTTACCAAGATATTAGCATACACAGTTGAGTTCATAGCAGATGCTTGAAAAATCTTTGTATAGGCCCCTCGTTATTTGGTCTTAGCCTTGATTAACGATAACGCCTATATGAACGTGACTGACTTTTATAGAACCAGACACCTAACCCAATGACTATCAGCCAAGGCAACAGTTTAAAAATGAACCCAACCATTCCCGCCATAAACATAACAAGAAATGAGATAGCGATAGCACCCAATACTGTCAAAAATGAAATTCCGGTGAACAGCAACATACCCAGAAAAGCCAATAAGAAAATAAACTCAAACATACATCATCTCCTCTTTTTCCTAGATATAGCAGGAAGTAGGCCAATTCCTGCTATATGAAAAATCCCATACTTTCAAACAATTAAAAAAGCCGCTGCATTTAATGCAGCGGCCTCAGATAATGGTTTGGTAAAATTAACTAACTAATGGTTAATTTTACACGTCCAACTCTGCAGGTATTTTTGCCAAAGCAGTTTCCACCACTTCTATACCCGCTCCTTGCTTATGAGCATTCTCACTAATATAGCGACGCCATTGACGCGCTCCAGGCATTGCCTGGAAAAGCCCCAACATATGACGAGTAATATGGCCGAGATAAGCGCCTTTTGACAGTTCGCGCTCTATATATGGATACATCTCCTCAACTATCTGGCGACGTTTTTTAACTGGCTTGTCTAAGCCAAAGATGATCTGGTCAACTTGAGAGAGCAGATAAGGGCTCTGATAAGCCTCTCTTCCAACCATTACACCATCAAGATGCTTTAAGTGTTCTAAGCTATCTTCCAACGTTTTAATCCCACCATTTATTCCAATGGTCAGATTGGGAAAATCTTTCTTTAGCTGGTACGCACGCGGGTAATCCAGTGGCGGGATTTCTCTATTCTCTTTCGGGCTTAGACCACTCAACCATGCTTTACGAGCGTGAATAGTAAAATCATCACACCCACTCTGCTCATGAACTGTAGAAACAAACGTTGTTAAGAACTCATAGGAGTCTTGGTCATCGATGCCGATACGAGTTTTTACCGTCACCGGGATATCAACAACATCTTTCATTGCTTTTACGCAATCAGCCACCAGCAGAGGTTCAGCCATTAGACAGGCACCGAAACGTCCATTCTGAACTCGGTCTGAAGGGCAACCTACATTTAGGTTAATCTCATCATAACCACGCTCTTCAGCCAACTTTGCACAAGTTGCCAGATCAGTAGGGTTAGACCCACCAAGTTGAAGAGAGACTGGATGCTCTTCTTCGCTATAAGCAAGAAAATCACCCTTACCGTGGATAATTGCACCCGTAGTGACCATCTCTGTATAAAGCAAAGATTCTGATGTCATTAGACGATGGAAATAGCGGCAATGTCTGTCAGTCCAATCGAGCATAGGTGCTATAGAAAATCGGGAACTATTGAATTTACTTGTTTTGCTTACTGTATCTTGATTCATAAGGAATTTATTAATTCTGTCAACTACGATAAAATACCATGAACTGACATAAAATAAGATTGGTGGGTCGCCTATAGTTCGCCTTCCAAAATAGTAAATGGGTCGCCTCGTGGAGATACTCAATGGCATCATATAGCATTCAGACCAGAACCCTTAGTAGTGGTGAGAAGCGCTACAAAGCAACTATTATCGTTAAAAAAGTACGTGGGCGAATTGTACAACGTTTCTCTAAAACACATAAGAAAAAAGCTATAGCCGTTGCCTGGGCAAAACAGCAAGTGCACGAAATTGAGGAAAAAGGCTTTAATACTCAACGCACTACTACCATTAGTGAGCTGTTAGATTTATTTATTGCAGAACGCCATTTATGGGACAACACGGGGCGAACCAAGCAATTTGTAATTAAAATGCTCCGGGATTGCGATATAGCCAAGGTTCAAACCAACAAACTGACAACTGCTGATCTGATAGAACACTGTAAAAACAGGAAAGCCGCTGGTGCACAACCAGCAACGATTTACCATGATGTGGCCTACCTTCGCTCTGTTATGAAAAAGGCGAACCCGGTATTCAATATCGAGGCGAACTACGCAGTGTTTGAAGAAGCTGTACCAGTACTTATTGATATGAAGTTAGTAGGTAAATCCCAAAGGCGAACAAGGCGACCCACAACTATAGAGCTGGATAAATTAAAAGAAGGCCTAGCCGCCAGAGAAAACTTCAGGTCAAACGGAAAAATCCGGATTCCTTTTCGGGACATCTTAGAGTTTAGCATTCTCACCTGTATGCGAATTGGTGAAGTGTGTGCTTTACGCTGGGATGACCTGAACGAAAAAAATAAAACTGTTGTTGTCCGTGATCGGAAAGACCCTCGTAAGAAAGAAGGCAACCATATGCTGGTTCCTCTGCTAGGTGATTCATTTGATATCGTAATGAAGCAGGAAAGAAAAGGGGAACTGATATTTCCGTATAACTCCCGTTCGGTAACTGCCGGCTTTCAGCGAGTACGGAACTCTCTTGGAATTGAAGACCTTCGTTATCACGACCTACGGCGAGAGGGTGCAAGTCGGTTATTTGAAGCTGGATATTCAATCGAAGAAGTGGCCCAGGTTACCGGACATAGAAATTTGAATATTCTTTGGCAAGTATACACCCAACTATTTCCACATAAATTACATAACAGAAACACCTAACGCCATAAGGAGCTAGGTATGGCAGCTTCGAGGCATCATCACCATTTATCACAGTGCTACCTAAAAGGTTTTACACAAGGAAGCAGTAAAAAACCTTGTACTACCACAATCCAATAGTTATACTCAGGACATAACTATTACAATAAACGAGAAAATATGTCTGAAGCTAATACACAACATCAAGGATTAGAGTACCTACTAGATCTTCATGGAACAGAAGTAAGCAGGGATGATGGTTATACATGGCGAATTGACGCTTGGACCGTAAAACCATCGAAAGATGTACCTCACGGAATTAAATACCGCCTTACTTTGCATAATAAATATGGTACCCGCGTAATGGGATACGACAATGCACACGCGGTTAAAGTTAAAGGAAAACGATTAGTCGCTGGAGCGAAGCGACCATACGATCATAAGCATCGCACCGCCTCTGATAAAGGGGTGCCTTATGAGTTTGAATCAGCAGCAAAGTTAGTCGAAGATTTTTTCGATTCTGTTGATGAAACTATTAAAGAAATTGAAGGATAAGACTATGAAAGCACGAATTGGTGTTATGCCAGAGAACATGATCAGAGAGCGCACACTTGCTGTTCTGAAAGGTGAATACACTCCTGAAGCTAATGAGCCTAAGGTATGGTTTACATCTCTAAACGCAATATCCCAGCTTCTGTGCGACGAAAACAGAGCGCTTCTGAAACTAATCAAATCAGAACGCCCTGAAACTATAACTGAGCTGGTAGAAATGACAGGCCGAAAAAAACCAAACCTGTCAAAAACTCTCAATGCACTTGCGAATAAAGGTTTCGTGAAACTGGAAAAAAGAGGTAGAACAGTAAAACCTGTAGCACTTTTTACTGAGTTCGAAATCGTTGTCGTTGATGACTATAGAGAGTTATCAACTGAATGCACGTCAGTCGAAGTTGCAGCTTAATCAGCATTTACAAACGAAGGCCCCTCACCTACTTGTGGGGGGCCTTTTTTATAAATTAGTTGGCACAGAATTCTGAACGCCATCTAAAAACTACTTAACTTGTTCTGTGCCGCTAACTTGACTACCAATCTCTGGCTCTGTGCTTTGAGAGCTTGCATAACAAGTCGCCGAAACTAAAACAATCGCACTAAGAATCGTAGTCACAAGCCAAACATTAATGTAAAACTTCCGCTTATTATTTATATATGTATTGTTCAGATTAAAGTGCTCATCATCTGAAAGAATATTGTTTATATCGTCCTCAGTAAGAACGTTCTGGTAAACCTTCTTACTGCTATCGTACATTTCTTTAAAACGCCTTTGATCTTCACAAGATTCAAACAGAGCAAGCCCAAACAAAGCACTAAACACAAGAATTGCGAACACCATTATTCCAACAAATAACGGTGAGCCGATAAACATCAATAAGTCAGAATATGTATGGATTTCGCTACCTCGCGCAAAGATCCTAAAAAGGACTGTTGAAATAGCAAAAGTACCAATTCCCCATACTCCTGCCTTGATAGAGTGAGCTATCTTTTCTGCAATATCGTTGGCTTTCTGAGATGTGGCTTGTACTTGGTCAGCTAACTTGTTTGTAGAGTCAATATAACTCTTAACATCATCTTTTTGAGAGAGGTTGAAGCCAGAATAAGCTGAAGCAATAACGGCATCATCAACTTTTAATAAGTCTTCGACGTGAAGTGGAATAACATTTCTGGTAATTCCTATTTTATCGACAGAGTTAGCCTGGTATATCCACTGGTATAAGGTCCAGAGTGAACTTGCGTCCAAGCTTCTCAACGCATCTAGTTCATACACTCCCACAATGTCTTTGAATCCTTTTAGGGTGTATTCAACTTTACCATTGTTAACAATAGTAAAATTGGCTAGAAAGCTGATCAGATAAACATTGTGAAGAGAATTAAAAATAGTTTTCACAAGCTTCAGTTCCGGTGGAACAGCTTCACTGAACTTAAAGTGATCTGGTAAAAACTGCCACTCAGAAGCATTAGCAAAGTTCCCCAAATTACTTCTAAGTTTCAATAAATCATCTACTCGTTTTTTGCTGAGTGCGACCCTGAACATTTCATTTGAGAACTCAGTTTTCGGGATAAAGTGAAAGTAGTCTGTTTTACAGGCGATGGTGAAGTCACCCAGAAAAATTACACCTTCAATGCCGACTCTATGATAGCGCTTGTGAATGTTGCGATGTAGTTCTTCTATGGAGAGGTTATTTAGGTAATTAGACCAGGCATCAATAGAATAAACGTTTTCAACCAGAACGTTGTCACCAACCTCTTTTAGCTTCTTAAAGACTTCAACCTCAACCGTAAGATGTTGCTCATCGTCATCAAGGTTCTCAATACAGTCTCTTAACTCTTCAAGCCTTTCATCTAATACATCTTGAGAAGTGCGATTAGAGAATTCGACTGATTCTTCAAACTCATAGGAAACTTTAACAGTGTATGAATCTTGCCAGTCCTGGCGTTTTCTCAGGAAGTCAGACAAAGAGTCAACATCACTTTCAAGTAAGCTTTCAAGTTTGCTAGATGCGTAGAAGTAATCAAGAGACTCTTTTGCAGCCTCCCATTCAACTATTGGAGTTGTCCAAATGCTTCTAACATCATCTAACATAACTATTCTTCTGTGCTTTTCTTAAAGTGCTCATAGCCTTGTTCACTGTAGATAATAATGCCTTTCCTACCGCTACTATCATAAGGCTCAATAATTTCATTAAGATTTGCTATTCCATCTTTTAAGTTTAGCTCGATTTTATCTGTCAATGAGATAACTGACTTTCGTTTGGCTTTTACGCTCGACATGTCAACTTCAAACTGCTTATCAAATGACTTCTTAGCTTTCCCTGGTAGAGCCAACAATTTATCTGCGACTTCTTTCGGCTTAAAGTTACTATCTACCGGCTTATGTTCAAGCACCACTGTTTCTATAATGTCTTGATAGGAAATAGTTTCCCCGTCATGATTGCGTAGATAGGTTAAAAGGTGGTTTCTTATCAACAGGTGATCAGCTTTAAAGTCTTTTTTTAGCTTATTAAGCTGGCCATCGATTGCATCAAATGCATTTGATGTATTGACACTGCTTGAGCGAATTGGGGAGACATCTAAGAATTTTATCCAGTAAGCATTTGCCCGAGACACCCATAAAGCAGGCTCTTTTCCTTTTTCAAAAGTTACCAAGGCAGTATTTAACGCTTTTTTCTCAGTCGGAAGGCCAAACAGGTGCTCAAAATCTTCAACGTTAGCTACTTCTTCTTGCTCCATTTTGATCAAGACCAAGACCTCAACATCATTATCAGAGGGCTTACAGTGAATAAGAAGCAAGCTACCAGGTGTTACTTTTACTTTTCTCTTAAAGCTGTCTAGCTTTTTCTGTGAGTCTTGCTGTTCTTCTAGAAGCGATGCCGCCAACCTTTCACTGAATACATCCCAGTGGTTTGGGTCATCCATATATGCTTCAAATTCAGACTTTACACTAGAATCATCATTAAATAGGTATTCTTGTGTATTTTCGTTTTCTTGGGTGAGTTTTACTGACGAACGGGCAAACTCCTGAAAGTTCTTAATAGCCTCGGCTCCACCCTTAAATTGTTCATATGTCCCCTGCTCGATGAAAAGATGGTGACAACTAGTATTTATATACTTCACTCTTATTCTCCTAACCAACAAAAAAGCCACACGCGCACATGTGGTTGATGGATTTATTATTTATACAGTCTGAACACAGCTAGTCGGTTACCTTATGGGTAACTTACTGACTACATACTTATTGCTTTTCCTTCTAGGGAAAGTTTTATGCTTTGGGGTTCAAAGTAAAATTCTGGCTGCTCAAGACTCCCTGAAAACGTAAGTGACATCTCTTCCCCCAACGAACCAGTGAAAAAGATATCATCACCCTTCTTTAAATTGCTCAATGCCTGAATAGCATGCTTTTTATTAATGGCTAAATGGTATAGTTGGGTATAATCAGCGTAACTGTCGTGTTGATTGTCGGAGTAAGATGCCTTTATTTGAATGCCGTCTTCACTTTCAATTACAGAGATAACATTCGCGTACCAAGACTGCACCTCTCGACTTTCGTTAATGAATGAGTCATACAGGCCTTCTAATTTCTTTTGTTGAACTTGATTACCTGACTCTTTCACTTCTTTCATAACAGTTCTGAACTCATTTATCTGTTCTGTAAATGCTATCTGAGATTCAGGTGCTTTTTCTGGGCTAAAAATTGCTGCGCCAATTATCAAAGCCACAAACAAACCAAACAATACGCCAAAGATTTTCAGTCCTTTCTTGAGCATACAACTCAACTCCTAAGTAGTTATATTTTTATTAATAGCCAATAACAAAAAAGGCACCCATATGGATGCCTTACTTCTAAACCACCGTCTTCATAACAGTGGTGACCACTTTCCCCATTACTGCAAACTCTTTGAGTTTTTCTCCGTTCACAATAAATGAGGGGTATTCTTCTTTATTGTCTGATATTACCTCATAGCCCTCTGCCATAATGTCGTACTTCAGACGTTTGATGTATGCATGTTTACCTATACGAACCACATATACACCATGATTTACCGGGTGTTCCTGCTCCCTGATGTCTACAAGAACCTCATCACCATCACTCAATGTATCTTCCATCGAATCGCCTTTGCAGGTGATGATCTTGGCAGTATCTTCTGTTAATCCGAATCGGGCAAGCCACTGACAGGGCAAGAACTCGGTTCGAATAATGTATTCCGCACCATTTTCAGCCCCCCAACCACATGCCGCATAAACGTTGTATACCGGGACTGGGCACACATCCATTTGATGGACTGATTTTACACCACCTATATTGGTGATTTCTGTCACATTATCAGGAATTTCTTCTACACCAAATCTTTGACGTAGCTGAGCAATAATGAAGTCATCAAAGTTGGAAATATGGTACTCCAACAAAGTCCCTTTACCCTTTGCTTTTCGGGATACCCAGCCCATTCTCTTAGCTTTTTGACTTAATCCTTGATTAGAGCTTGGCAAACCATCTAAGTCGATCAGCTCTAAAGTTGTGAACCATTCGCGCACTTGAAATTCCTAAAATCACATTGACTTCAAAAGAAACAACAAATAGGATCACTAAAAGAAATAGTAATCCTAAAAGAAATAGGATAAACAACGTTTACCTCCGACAGTTTGCAGACAAACGGAGATAAACGCAGATAAACAAGTGCAGTATACCATGCAAGGTATATTTGAGGTAAAGCTATGAATACTCAGTATGCGTTACACGCCGTATTTGGTGCTCCTATCGTTAAGTTAAGCGATATCTCCGAGGAATACTTCGGTATGAAGTACGCCACCGCAAAAGCTAAAGTGAATGCCAATGAATTTCCTGTCCCTGCATTCCGTCTCCATGAAGGTACTGAAAAGAACCTTGGTACCAAAATGCCATTGTTTGTTTCAGTCGATGACCTAGCCAACTACATCGATAAAAAGCGGGAAGAAGCAAAAACCGAGTGGGAATCCATTTACGGTTCTTTTCACTAATCCATCAGTATCACTTGCTACAGGATGAGTATCAGATATGGGCGCTAAACCTTCAATGTGCGAGTTTTTAAGCTCTGCACAACAAGCATTTGATGAGGCATGTATTGCCTTTGCTCAGAACAATAATATGTCTGATCTGGCTGATGAAATTGGCCTGCCTAAAAATGTTCTGAGAAATATGCTTAACCCTGAGCAACCAAGGCTACTTACACCGCCTGTTCTGGTTGCTATCACCAAGACAACTAACGATTACACGATTTGGAATTCTCTATCTCGTGATTTGGACTTGGTTACAGCCCCTATTCCTTCTACTGCAAGTGATTCTGACAACGTGACTTTCCTTAAGCGAGTTCTTGAAAACTCTACTGCTGCGGGTGATTTGTCACGAATGGCTCTAGAGCACGGTGGTGAACACCGTCTATCACGCTCAGCCAGAAACAGCATCATCGACAAAGCACAACTGGGTATCAGCAATCTTGTGCTTTTAATTTCTGATCTGGAAAACCGCACCCAAGGCACATCACCACTCTTATCTATGAGTCTGGACATTGTGACCAACGGTATGCCGGTTCCGGGACTTGCATAGGGGATAACCATGGGTCAGTTGGCAGAAAAACTAAATACAAAACCACAAGAAACAGCACCTTCAGCGGAAGCTAGCATTCAGGCATGCAAGGCCTTATTTGGTCCTAAAGCTATCCGCAAAAAAATCAAGAACTGCTACGACAAACTAACAGACAAAGAGCGCGGAATGATTCTTATCGCTGGCGGTTTAATGCCAGCCAGAGAACACAATGGTCGTTCTTTTGATGACTTCACAGATATCGAGCTAGAACAGATTCGTCAAGGCATGAACTTTCTAAAAGAAATGAACATGAAAATCGAACGAAGAGTAGGTGACGTTCGCAAGCTCAAACATAGCCAGTTTAGTAATACCCACTAGCCGTAAAAAGCGCAGCAACAAATAGACCGTTTTGGTCACGCCCTCGTTAGGGGGCGGTTCTTTTCATCCAAAATTCATGTGTAGGAGCAGGAATATGGAAACTAAAACCGAGTTAGAACAAGCAATCGAGGCCAGAGAACAAGCCAGAGTTCATCTAGAAAAAACTGAATCTCTACTTGAAGAATGCACAGCAAGCCTAGAAAAATCCCAGCGTTTTAATGATCTCGCTATCCGAAATCAACGTCAGATGATATTCGCGATGAGTACGCTTCTACCAAGGAATCTGCAAGTAGATATCGATATTTCAGCAGATGGAGAAGAGCTTAAGCATGTTGAGCTAGCTGAAGACATAGCTTTCGCAAGGAAGCAGCGTGAAGTGTTCGACATAGTGCATGCCATCAATGTGTTGGCGATGGCTAATACTGATGTAATTCATATTCATACAGAGATTGCTAGTCACGTAAACGAATTTTCTGTCTGTGCTGTTCCTGCCAACCAAATTTACCAAGAAGGCGTGCCACATGTATACCTAATGAAAAGAACCCATGTGTACCTTCATGAAGAAGGTTCGCTGGATCAGTTGATTAAAATTGAAAGTCAATTAACTGGGCTGCTCATTGATGCTCGTTATGCTGCGGAATCTGATCCGGAGGTGGCAGCATGAGCACCTTCGAACAATCCCTACTTGAAGACACTATTGAGCTGATTAAACAGCGGTTCAACAAAGGCGACACTGCCCAACAGCACGAAATTCTTATTCAACTAGACCCTATCGCTAAGAAATTAGAACTCGTTCAGGTCTACCGCCCGCAAGAAGAAGTATTAGCCGATCTGAAAGAAGCCATTGATAACGGTGGTGATCGTGCGCGTGATTTCTTCGCTCACTCTTTCGCTAGCTGGTATCGCAGCGGAATGACTAAGAGAACATCTCAACTTCATGAGTGGTTGAACCTCGATATGAGCAACCGCCGCCTATTCCTTGAAATGTTATCCCTAAGAGATTTAGGTCGCTTCGATGATGAAGCCCTTTATCAGTTTGAACAGTACTGCTTGTCAGTGATCGGTAAGTAAGGAGAGAGAAATGAACATACATGTAATGTTAGATCTGGAAACAATGGGCAATACCAGTAATGCAGCAATTGTTTCAATTGGTGCTGTAGTTTTTAACCCTATTACAGGCGAACTAGGCTCAGAGTTTGAAATTATCGTTAACCTGAATAGTGCCGCTTACTATAGTGATATTGATCCTTCTACTGTCACCTGGTGGTTAACTCAAAGTGAAGAAGCCAGAGCTATCTTCCTCAAAGATACTCCTAAGTCATCACTTAAAGATGCATTGTTAGCACTTAATCAGTGGTTTTCTGAACTTGGTGAATCAAAAGAAATTCAGGTTTGGGGTAACGGCAGTGGTTTCGATAACGTAATTCTGAACAACGCATTCAAAGCCGTTCGCATCCGTCCAAACTTCAGTCATTGGAATGATCGTGATGTGCGAACCATCGTTGAGATGGGGCGCTCCATTCTGAATATCGACCCTAAAACAACTCTTACCCGTGAAGGAACTCATCACTCTGCACTTGATGATGCCAAGTTCCAGGCTAAGTACGTTTCTGAAATCTGGAGAACGTTTAACTGCTTCGTTACGCATCCAGCTCATGTGCTGAATCCTGAGGAGGAAGCATAATGTTATTGCACTTAGTTCCACAAATCATCAACCGATATAAGGAAGTAGAGCTTTCTTTAGTTGATGTTCAGATCCCAGAGCTAAACGTAGTTTTAACTGCCGATAAAGACCTCGTTGTTAGAAGGCCATTTCCGAACAAAACCTACTTTGTTGCGTGCCGAAAAACAGGCCGTAAAGCTATGCATGGCCTGTTTTTAGAAGTTGATAAGCAGCTTAAGAGCTTTACCGTTATCACCCGCTGGAACGCGAAGTCTGCATACTGGGAACCTGAAACAGGAAAAACCTTAACCCACCAAATTAACTACACCGTTGCCGATTCTGATTTTGATGCAATCAGTGATGACCATACCTTGCTGTATGGTCAATTCGAGTTTGAAAGTCGCTGGCTTATTGACTTCACGGTTGACCCACCTGTAAACACACAACCTCGTATGGATGTTCTTGTCTGTGAATATCACAGCCGTGGCGAGAACATTTCACTCAAGGATGAGTACGAAGGAAGCATGATGGTTAAAAGAGTTGAGGACATAACAATCCCAACTATTGAAACCGAGCGACTAATGAAAAGAGGTATGCATAACAGCCGTCTACCAGCCTTTGAGCACCGCTTCTTTGTTATTTGTTCTCAGGAGGTTGCATGAACTCCGTAATCACTATCTTTCGCAAAGATCTTGAACATGGCCTTCGTTCTGAAGGCTTTACTACTCGCAAGATTGAGCAGTTTGTTCGTGTTTTTAACGTAACTGAATCCAGCCAGGGCGAAATGCTTGAGTTGGATTCTACCCGCGCAATGCTAGTGAATGTAAACGGCACTGAACAAGGACTTTGTTTAGAAGACTTTATCACTGCGTGGTGGGTTTACTGGGTTGTTGTATTTAACCAATCAACTGACTCAGCAACTCATCATCAAGCTATTGGCGCAATTCGCGCTCTTTTCTTTGTTTCTGCGTGTGTTCGCAGTACATCCCAAAAATCAACTATGCAGATGTGGTGGCGTGACTGTGAGCCACTGCATGGTTACCCAACTATGGAGGCAAGCTGATATGGCGGTACATCATAGAGATATCTCTGAAGAAGAGTTCACTCAACTACAGCAAGGGAAGAAAGCCTTTGTGGACGGATATGAATCAGACGAGTACGACGAACTAGACGTAATCATTTTTCGTGCTTGGACTGAGGAAAAACAGAAACTGGTGAGCAAGCACAAAATCATTCAGGTTCTGAGTAGCCACAACACAAAAGCTATTAAAAACAATCATGTTATCGCTTTCGTTGGGGAGGCTCGCTAATGATGTACTCCGCTGTTCGCCTTTGTCCAGAAGGTGGAATTGTCCGACACGAAGACACTCAGGAAGTTGCCAATGAGCTCATTGGCGATTTCGAATCAATGACAGATGCAGTTAATCAAGCTTGCCGTACTTTAGGCTGTTGCGTAATGCATCCAGTTGATAAAGGCCTTATCAGCAAGGGGCGCGGTAAAGGTGGTTATATGCTGGTTAGCACTCAAGAGTTGGAGGCCGTATGACAGCTATTACTTCCCCGGTCATGCGCTATCACGGTGGTAAATTCCGCCTAGCTCCTTGGGTACTAGAACATTTTCCTGAACACAAGTGCTATACAGAATGCTTTGGCGGTGCTGGTAGTGTGCTGTTAAGAAAACCTCGTAGCTATTCAGAAGTCTACAACGATATAGATTCTGATGTAGTAAACCTGTTCCAGGTACTTAGAAATCCGGCTACCAACGAACAGCTGAGAAAGTTATGTGCTTTAACACCATATTCAAGAGAAGACTATGAAATTGCGCTTCAGCCTACTGATGAACCATTAGAAAAAGCCCGGAGAACTGTAGTCCGTGCAACGATGGGATTTGCTGCAACTACATCTGCAAGTGGTTTTCGTATTGATACTAAGCGCAAGTACGCCACTGCAATGCACCTATGGTCTCTTTATCCAGATAACTTAGCAGCCGTTGGGAAACGCTTTTCTGCTGTACTTATTGAAAATAAGCCTGCTGTTGAAGTACTTCGTAAGCACGATGCTATAGATACACTCCACTATTGCGATCCTCCTTACCTTCCGGAAACACGAGTTAAAGGTAACCGTAGTTACACCCATGAAATGACATTAAAAGACCATGAAAAGTTGCTGCAGTGTCTTCTTAGTCTAAGTGGATATGTAGTACTCAGTGGCTATGACTCCGAGCTATACAACGACACTTTGGTTGGTTGGGAAAGAAAATCTAAAAGCTCACGTATTTCTGCTGGGAAAGGAACGAAAAGCAGAACCGAGTGCTTATGGATATCCCCTTCTTGTGCTGAAGCACTAGCAAAAATGGAAGTGGCAGCATGAGATTGGAAAGCGCATTAAGAGAAGCAGGCACCCGACCAGCAAAAGATATAGCAGCGGATTGCGGTATATCCGCTGATTACTTTCGCTCTCAAGCTTCAAGAAGAGGCATTTCAACCGCTTTTACCCTTGTTGGTGTTAATAAGATGCCTTGGAGTAATGACGAAGTTAAGTTTCTTAAACGAAATGCTCAGTTACTTACTGCCAAACAAATTGCAAACAAGCTAACCAGAACTGAGGTAAGCGTAAAAAGTAAGGCTCGTAAGCTAGGCATTTGTCTTCAGAAGCATGGCGAAAACCACCCTTTAGCCAAAGTGAGTAACCACGATGTAGAGCTATGCAGGCAACTAGAAGAAGCAGGCTTACGCCCTTATCAGATTGCTGAAAAAATGGAGATGGATTACAGCCATGTTCAGTGCATTTTGAAATATCGCACTCGTTGCTATGGGTAGGGTTTAAAACACGTGACCCGCCATGATTATATATCCCACCCGGTAGAGCTTGAGCCACATGAAGCACCCTTGCTACATGAGCATGTGCTCGTTTCATCGTACTACCAGCCAGTTAAGCCGATAAAGTGTCCGTGGAAAGTCCTACTTCCAGTAGATGAGAGGGATGCTTGCATCCCTCATGGCTATAAGCCAAGGCTAACTTCTGAACCGGACGACCAGAACTTTATTGAGCGTGACCTTTATCAGCTCAACTCACACGATCATATCTGGCGAACAGAAAACAAGTTCTTTAGTGATCTGCCAACCTACCTGATGAAGTACTTTGCTAACCGTTATAAAAGTATTTTCAAAAAAGACGGTAGAACAGCAGCCAACCAATACCTGCGTGAAAAAATGCTACCCGCTAAACAGCGGGCGCTTATGGTTCTGGACAGATACAAACGTCTTCCAAATACTCACAAAATGGCTTTGCTCAGCGAAGATAACAACTCTGAGCAAAGTGATTTTAAGTCGAACCAGCAAATGAAGTTCGACTTTGAACGAATCGAAGAAAAAGCCAAACCAGCTAAAGCCCGGATTCTGGCAGAGCTGGAAGTTGATGAGCTAAAAGATATGGCTTTCAGGCTCTCTGTTCTTGCCAATAAAAAGCTGGATCTGTTGGCAGATGAATACGCCTGTGAAAATGATGATGAACTGGAAGAAGTACTACCGGAGGTTTACGAAGAGCTTGCGGATTTTGTTAAGCAGTTCGGCCTTATCCCTCCCCGAAAATACGAGAAGCAAAATGCTCAAAGCGCCTCTACTGATATTTTGAAAATCCGTGATGAGAAGTGGTGGCTGAGAAGGCTGAAGAAAGTCCGAAAAATCATGAGAGAGCACTTGGCTATTGCTATGGGTCAGGTGTCTTCCAAAGCTTCACCATATTGTTCATGGGACTGTATTCGTGAACACAAAGCCCAACAAAAACAGAACTGGGAAGCGATCCTGAACATGGTGTTATGGGACGAACTAACAGGTGAAGAGTTTGAACTTAAAGACATGGTTCTGAAAAGTCAGGCTAATCCAGCTATTCGCCGACATGAACTTATGGTTAGAACCAGAGGTTGTGAAGATATTGCTAATGCCATGGGATTGCAGGGGCTTTTCCTTACTCTGACTGCACCATCTAAGTATCACAACACCTACAAAAGAGGTGGTTATATTCCTCACTGGAATGGTGCCAGCCCTGCAGATACTCAGCGTTATCTTAACCATGTGTGGCAGCTCATCAGAACAAAGCTAAATAATGAAGGGCTCCGTTGGTTTGGCGTTCGTGTTGCCGAGCCACATCACGATGGTACACCACACTGGCATTTACTGATCTGGGTAAAGCCGGAAGAAGTAGACAAGGTTCGTGACATCTTTATTTCTTATGCAACAGCCGAAGACAGAGCGGAGCTTCACCCTGAGTTTGAAAAGGAAAAACAGAAGCCTTTCCGCAAATGTCAGTATGTTGGCCCTATGGATTACCGTCCACGTTGTGATGTGGGTTTTATTGACCCTGAAAAGGGTACGGCTACTGGCTACATTGCGAAATACATCTCTAAGAACATTGATGGTTATGCCATGGATGGAGAAGTTTCTGACGAAACAGGCAAGTCGGTTAAAGATATGGCTAAACACGTTTCAGCATGGAAAAGCCGCTGGAACATCCGTCAATTTCAATTCTTTGGTGGTGCGCCGGTTACCACATACCGGGAGCTACGCCGTTATGCCAATCTGGACAGAGCATCATTCCTGAATTATCTGACCATGCTTAAGCGTGATCAGATGCTGAGCATCTATGAAGAGCTGGAAGTTAAGACTGGCCGTGATCTTGTTGGTCCGCCTATTCCTGTAGCAATCATCAGCTCTAACAAGAAGTACGATTCTAAATATCTGTTTATCCTGCTTAGCCAGGTATATCAGCCAAGCATCGAATCAAATAACGGTGATGTAGTGAAAACCATGCAGGCTGCTGATACAGGCAACTGGCATGACTACATCATGGGGCAAGGTGGCCCGTTCGTTAAGCGTAGAGATCTGCTTATCACGAATGTTTATGAAACTCTTGAATATGCCAGCCCTCACGGAGAGGACGTTAAGAAGCTGAAGGGCTTCGAAGCATTCGGAGAGGAATATAAAACCCGAACCAGAGTTTTTTCTATTGTGCCTAAGTCAGGTGCTAAACCTGAGCAGAAGAAAGAAGTTACCTATGAGTTTGATAAACCAACCGATGACCCATCCACATGGAAATTCACCAAGCGCGTTGTGACGTTCAATAAGAATGATGATGTGAACGCGCCTGCCACTGGGAGCGAAGCGACCGCTTTTGGAGCCTCTGGCTCCTCTCGGAGTTCTGTCAATAACTGTACGGAGGAGCTCCGAGAACAGGTCACCAGTCAGGTATCCAAATTAACAACTCCTTATGAGAAATGGTTGGAAAATCCACCGGATTATGACGACCCGGCAATAAATGCCTTCTTAAAAGGTAGTGCACTGAAGTTAGAAGATGGTTCAAAAATCCAAATCCGCCCTGCGGAGCTGGACGCACACGGAAATATCAGGCCAGCGCAGCTTATCAAGGTTAAAGAACAGGAAGATAACCTGAGTTGGATGGACTTTGATGGTTGGGAAGATGAAACCGACCAGTCAGAAGAAAACGAATATAAACAACCGGACTTAAGTCTGTTTTAAGGAGTAGATATGGAAATGCCAACACCTTGCCAAAACTGTGGTGAACTACATGACCTTACGGAATTAAAGGAGACTGGAGAACGGCAGCAAATGGTTTGCTCTGATTGCTATGAATCTTTGGTTGATAAATGTGATGAGTGTGGGGAAACCATTGAACACTGGTTTGATGTTAACGAAGTGGACGATGGTAGTCCTGAAGGTAAAAAGCTCTGCCATGATTGTTTCTACGACCTTTGTGCAGAAGACAATGACTGGGAGGAAGAAGAATGAGCACCGTAAAAATACTTCTGGAAGTGGCAATTGATAACTCAACTGATTGGCTAGGGATGGATGACTATAAGCAACATGACGGAGTTGTATCTGATCTTGATGCCTTTGAAGAAATGGTGAAGTTAGAAGAAACAACACCTCTAAACCTAATAATTGCCTTGAGCGATGCTTCAACTGAGTCCAGGTTCGTAGCAGTTGAAGCTTTGGAAGAACAAATATGCCCAGTATGCAACGGTAATGTTGAGAGCGTAGCCTTTCACAATACTGGTGTTGATAGCTCGACTCACTATACCACCATTCATCAATGCAAATTTTGTGATGGTAGAGGCCGTGTTCCTTTTGATAGGCATAAACAATTTGTTAAAGGTCGATTACTCAGAGAATTGCGCCTATCTAAAGGCGAGACTCTTAGTGAATGTGCAGAACGCTTGGGGGTGAGCGTTGCTGATATTTCAAAATCAGAAAATGGAGTGAGGTTATAACCATGCTAATCACCTGCCCTATCTGCGAGAGCAAAGCCCGGATTGCTACATCCAGGGCAATAACGAAAGACACACGAGAAGCATATTGCCAGTGTTTAAACCTAAACTGCGGTAAAGCCTTTACGACCTTAACCACAGTTAACAGGATTATTGAACCCACTGGTAATAAACCTGATCCAGAGCTTCAGCCGGAGCTCTGCAAAGGTGACTTAAACCAGATGGATATATTCACGGAACTAGAACAAAGCGCATAAACCGGACGCCTAGACTACGGAAAAATTAATTAAAATGAACCTAATTCCTAAAAAGCGCTTAGATGGCCTACTTCAAATATTGCCTTCCAGGGAAATGCCGGAGAAAACCAAGGAGGCTGCAAAGTTGGTTATTGAGTCCGGCTTTACTTACGACTTAGCAGCCCTAAAAACAGGCGTTTCGAGCAAGCGTATTTCTTTGGCCGTACGCAAATTAAGTCGCATGGACGCGATTCTCTTAGAGGCATATCGGCTATGAGAATTAAAAGGATCGCAAAAACAACTAAAAACGCACAAAAACGATCTTCAACGATCTCTATATTCCCAATCTAAAACAGCCCTTGATTCAGTTCCCACAAGGGCTGTGCTCAAATAAACCTACCGAAATTAATTGCGCCTCAGATTGCGCAAAATTGCAGTGCTGAATTTTAGTGCGGAGGGAGGGGTGAGCCCGAGCGAGGTCTGCGCGCCCATATCCCGCCACAAAATTTCTGACTCAGCCTGATTCGACTTTTTCATAGCATTTAAGAGAGTTTCTGATGTGGGAACGACAGTACGAACACGGACGCTGGAATGGGCATAGGCTCAACATCCTCAGCACCGCCATTGATGGTGGTAAGCGTCTTCATGTGAGTGAAGTTCCTTACGCTGACTTGCCACACATCAGAGTGATGGGCAGTAAAGCCCGGACCATTAACCTTGAGGTTGTTTTTGTCGGGGCCAGTTCTCTGGCTGACTCCAACGCATTTATCAACGACCTCGAAAAGACTCCCCTGGGTGAATTGGAACACCCTTGGTTAGGTGAACTTTCCCTGACCTATGAAACCTATTCGCAGAACATCAGTACCAAGCGTGGTCTGGTGACTCTCAGTCTTACGTTTGTCCGGAGCGGTGTATCTCCTACTATCACCGCTCCGGCAACCGTTCGCTCTAAAGAGCAGGCAAGCATTGTTGAAAGTATTTCGACTCAATCATTCAGTCAGGACGTTCAGAAGATGGACGTAGCGGAAATAAACCAGACTCAGGAATATTTCACCGAAAGCCTGAACGTGTTGGTCGATATCACCAACCGCTTGAATCTGGCCGATGACACGCTAAAAGACATAAATGGCAACATTAATAGCGCGTTCGCTGCTGTCAGCAGCCTGAGTAATCAGCCTGATAACTTTGCAGGACTGTTTTCAAGTGCTGTTGATTCAGTCGCCACTGGTGTGCAGGCAGAACCTAACTCAGAGAGTGAGGCCGTAGACAACTCACGTAACGCTCAGGCACTTATGCTTAAACAGGTAAAAGACACTCCTGCTACCAATCATCACAACGTTCAGATGGTCACCGGAGCGGTGAAGATGAGTAAAGATCTTACCCTTCTTGAGCAAAACGATACTTTTGATGTCACTACTGCAACCAAACAACCTGCCATTATGCAAAGTGACGTATCCGCTTTGATATCAGGTGTAGATAACAGAATCACTGAAGTGACCAAAAGCTCTACCATGGAAAGTCTGACTCTGTATGATGCTCTGGCTTCCTTGAAAGGAAACCTTCAAAGCCAGCATGACAAACTGGTATCTGGCTGCAGTGCCAATCGTACTACTCAGCTTCCTAAGTTCAGACCGGCTTTAGCTATCGCTCATGATGAATACACCAAAGAGGGTTTACTAAGAGCGATTAACTCCCCTCTTCACCCGCTCTTTATGAGTGGTGATATTGCCGTGAGGGATGCCGGATGAATAAGTTATCTTTGCAGATTAATGGTAGCCATGTTCCCTTTTATAAAGCGGATCTGAACTACTCGATAGAGCAGCTTGCACATACATTTAGCTGCAGCATTGCACCGATGAACATCACCGAACCTCTGCCTGTTGAGTTCAGGCTGAATGACAGCTCAATCTTTACGGGCCAGATTGATAAGGTGGATAGCTCCACGGCTTCAAGCTCTCAGGATATTGCTATTTCTGGCCGTTCAAAGAGTGCCAACATGATTGATTCACGCATCAGTATGGACGCTCTATACGACCAGCCAATTGATAAGTTGCTTCGCTCTCTGGCAAAGCCTTTCGGGTTAGATGTTCGTAGCTTGGTAAGCAAGCTTTCCCCCGTTCCTGAGTTTCAGATAAGTGCGGAGTCACCGGTTGAAAACGTGGCTCAGCTAATCCGAGAGCAGGGCTTTATGCTGATCGAGCGAAACGGTGTGTTAACGATAGAAAACACAGCTCACGCCACTATTGCAGGCATAGGCCTTGAAACCGGAAATAACGTTGAAAATCTTGATATTTCCCGAACCTTCAACAAACAGTTTTACCGTACTGAAGTGCAAGGCGCGTGGGATGATGCCAATGCTGTTATCACTTCACCGGGTATCAATAAACAACGCACCATGGTGATTATCTGCGACCAACTACAAAGTGCAGAGGCTTGTTTATCCAGAGCCACTTATGAAAGGGATTTAGCCATAGCGGAAAGCCTGACCGCATCAACCAACATTGCAGGATTGTTTCCCGAACTGGCTATTGATGGTCTGAACCGTGTTATCCGGGTTATCGACAAGAAGCAGAGTTTCAATGAAATGCTGGTTATAAAAGCTTTAGGGTTATCGGTGACCGAAAGCTCTGTAAACACATCGGTAGAGCTGTTCCGGCCATTTAAGGAACAAAGCCATGCGTAGAGAGCAGCAACAAAGGCTGATGGCCCGAATCAAAAACATTACTGGCACGGGAACGGTGACCGGAGCAACAACGGGCCGTTTGCAAATCAAAACCGCACTGGGCCGAACCAATGACCGGATTGACCGACTACATAACTACGGTTTTATGAGCCGTCCTCTGGTTGGAGCCAAAACTTATAACCTGTTTATCGGTGGTGTGACTGCTCGTGGTTTTACCGTGAGCGTAGAAGATAAACGCCATCAGATAGAACTAGAGCCTGGGGAAGTGGCCGTACTGGATGATAAAGGCAACCTGATCCACTTCACCAGGGATGCTATCAAAATCAATTCATCAGCAAAGATTGAGGTTATTGCTGCCGGTGATATCAATGTCACCGCTCCTAAAGTTAGCGTTACCGCTGAAAGCACAGAGTTTTCAGGGGACGTTGCTATCGGAGGCAATTTAGACGTTGCAGGCAATGTGGGCGGTAGCTCCGGTAAGTTTGGTGGTGTCACGGTAGAAACCCATGACCATGATTACACCGATGACAACCAGACCAGAACGACAAAGGAGCCAAATAAGTAATGAGCCAATTTAACTTAAATGCTCTCACTGCTCCTGTTACCTCAAAGGAAGGTATGACTCATGCCGCTTTGCAAAGCATTTATAACCATGCTGAGTCTACACAAAATGACCGGGCACGGATGAACAAAGAAGAGCGTGGTGGCAATTGGAGTGATGAGTTGCTGACTATGGTCGGCTCTCGTGACTGGACACTGAAGCGCGAGAAAGTCACTTCTCAAACCTTAAGCCTTGCAAAACGCTTTTACGAGACGGCATTAGCCTGGTTAATCACTGATGGATACGCCAAAAGCATAGACGTTTCAGTATGGGAAGAAAAACCAAGCCAAATGGAGAGAAACATCACTATCACGCTCCTTGATGGAACAAAGTTTGAGGTACCACTATGAGCACTCAAAGAAGCTTACAAGAACTTATCGACAGAGCCCAATCAACGCTGATCGCTAAGACAGGACAAAATAACCCGGCAATCAATGCCATTGCCTGCGCTATCGCTGGCGTAAGTTATGGGCAATATGGTTATCAGGACCAGCTTTTCAGAGAGCTACACCCTGAAACCTGCTCTGAGCCGTGGTTGTACCTTCATGCCAACAGGCACGATACCCCGCGCTTATTACCCACATTTGCCCGTGGTTTCGTGTTGTTCACTCAGTTAGGTGGAGCCGTGGTTATCCCTAAAGGCAGATTACTCACTGATCCTGCCGGTAATGAGTTCGAGACAGTCAAAGAGCAATACAGCGATTCCCCAGTTGAGGTAGTCGCCTTAGCTTCAGGTATCAGCAGTAACCTACCTGCTGGAGCAACATTAACGCTAAGTGAAGGCTTAAGCGGTGTAGACCCAAGCAATGTGCAATGCCAGGGCATTGATGGTGGAGCAGATATTGAAGAGCTTGAGCACTGGCGTGCAAGAGTCATTGTTGCCTTTGAGAAAAATGATCTCATTGGTAAGGCTGATGACTATGAAGTATGGGCCGTGTCTGCACACTCAGATGTGGATTTCGCCTGGGCGCTAGATAACACCCCGGAGCGCGGAATGGTAGAGGTCTATATTGGTGCCCGTGAAAACAATCCAACTCTTGGTGCTGAAGTTGTCTCTTTGGTTCAGGAAACGTTTGAAAATAACCGATTAGCCGGTTGTCACCCTAAAGCTCTGTTGCCCGAGCAGGCAGTACTGAGCATTGAGATTCAGGGTATAGAAGATCAGGCCGTTCGTGACGATGTGGTTACTGCCTTAGAAAATATGGTTAAAGCCAAAATGGGCAAGATAGACGATGAAACCGAGAAGCCTGAATCCATCACACCGACTGAAATCGTATTGGCTATCTCGGCAGTCACTAATAACTTCATCGTGAAAAGCCCAACGGTAGAGATAACCATTAACAGCAATCAAATTCATGTATTAGGAGAGGTAACGTGGACACCTCCGACTTAATCCCTGATTACACGCAAAGAGATTTTGAAGATGCAACCAGAGCCCTCTTACCTAAAGGGCAATACTGGCAGGGTCCAGACAATCAGGAGCTAACCAGCCTGATTGAAGGAATGGCAATTGATTTCAAAAAAACACATGACGAAGTTCAGTTGGCCTTACTGACAGAGTTCAGTGATAGCTTATTTGGCTGGAAGATACGTGACTATCAGACTCTGCTGAATGAAAGCGGCAGCACCGGCACTGTATACGATGATGTGAACAGCCCGAATTTAATCAAAATTGACCTGTTCTCTTACGACAATGACAGGGTATTTGCTGAGTTTGAAAAGAAACGGCTACCTCATACGGAATTCGCCTGGAATTATCCCTTTGATGCTAACACCGAGTTTAACCAGAGCACGGCCTTAGCTATTACACCGGAATTAAGTTCTGAACTTGAACTCACCGGAAACACACAATTCACATGCTCCACCGCCATTGCATGGCAACTAGAGATAGGAGAAAACACATGAGCGCATTACAGGCTATCCCTACCGAGCATGGGATAGATATTTTAAACAGCGAGCTAAAAGATACGGTTACCAAGTATCAGCTCATTGGCGCATTAACCCATGATGCGAACAGCGCAGACTTGTATTCATTTCATAATGCCCTGATTGAAACCAGTTATTTTGATGAGAACGGTGTTCTGACGTTTATTCTGAACCTGCCAATTGAAACGCATTTTGATGAGTACCTGCATAAAATCAATGTACTGGACAGCACTGATCAGATTGTTATCGAATGCGACACACCTAAGGTTGCTTTGGCTAAAGGTATTGGTGGCATGGTCACTCTGAAAGCAGCTATTTCTGGTCAGGCTGGTGAGGTTATTTTTAAGCACAGTGAGTATGTAACCAAGACAGAACTTGATGAATTGTACCTAACCAATATGGTTGGGCTTATTGGCGAGTTTCATCACCCCGGAAGTAAGCCTGGTTGGTTAGATTTAAAAGGCGGTGAGTTCTCGCGGATTACTGATAAGCCACTTTGGGATTATGCGCAGGAAACAGGGCAAGTAATATCTCAAGCGACAAAAGATGCCGACCCAATGGCTAACGCTATGAAGTTTGGTGATGGTGATGGTGCGACAACTTTTACCCTTCCCAACCATCATTTGGGACATTTTGTCCGTGGTACTGTTTCAGGAGAGAGTCACGGTCAAACATCCGAAGACTCAATTAGAGAACACCACCACGACTTAAAACTTAATCCAGGAATGAGTGCAGCAAACACTGATGGTGCAGGTGCAATATCATCTAACGAAGCGAGTATAGGTAGAAACACTGTATCGGACAGTAGTCATACATGGTTATATGGCAGTCAGAATTATCAAAAAATGCAGTTGGCTGGTTCTGAAACGAAGCCTAAAACAGCAAACCTTTCAATCAAAATTCATAGAGGCTGGATGTAATGAAAAAAGCGCATCACTTTCACCCTGAAACTTATATTTATGCCGGTACTAGTGAAGTTTATAAGGTGGCTGGCTATGAAGAGTTCATTTTGCCCCAGTTTGCCACCTGGTCAGAAGTACCTGAGTACGATGAGGGTACTGAACACTGCAAGTATGATTTAGATAAAAATTGCTGGATAGTGGAAGTTAAGCCTATTCAGGTAACGGCTTACCACAAACAAACGAGAGAGCCCAAAGAGTTTGATGATAAATCTCTCGTGACTGATGACTACACAATTGAAAAGCCCGAAACTGAATGGGATGAATGGATTACTGAAAACTGGGTAACAAATGAAAACAATAAGTACATTGCCGAATACAATCAAATCGATGACAACCGCAGAGAAGCATACTCTCAAATGGTTTCCCCACTAACTGAAGAAGCTTACATCAAGCGCTATATTATCGCCACGCCAGAAGCGATAGCAGAAGCTGAGCAACTTGAACAGCAAGCCTTAGCAGCCCGGGAAAAAATACAAACAGAAAACCCATGGCCTGAACCGCTAATTAACTAGTTGTCACCTCAACAAACCCAGCTTCTCTGCTGGGTTTTCTACATCCTCTATCTAGAATCCGCCCAAATATCCGTCACTTACTCCAAACGATACACTAAAGAAAATCAACAAACTGAGAGCATTATGTCAGTCAAATTTGTCTGTATCGTTTCGTCACCAGTTACGAATAAGGGGAACCGATGAGTATGGGTAAACCCAGCCTAATTACCAGTATCAGCGCTGCGCTGGCAGGGATGTCACTCAACGATATAGCTCAGCTCATTGCCTTTATTGTTGCGATCCTTTCCGGGTTAATGGCAATGCGTCATTACTGGGTGAGTACCCAACTGGCAATACTGCAGATTCAGGATATCGAAGAAAAGAAAGATGGGAATTGAGAAACCCGTGATCATTCTGGCGGGATTAACCGCTGCATATAAGGTGATGTAACTATGTTAAAAATCGCAACCCAATTACTTAAAAAGCACGAAGGCTTACGTCTGAAACCGTACCACTGTACAGCCAATAAACTCACTATCGGTTATGGCCGTAACATTGAGGACAACGGTATTTCTGAAGCAGAAGCGGAAGTGATGCTGCAGCATGATATCAATCGCACACTTGAGGAAGCTAAAACGCTGCCGTTCTTCAGCTCCCTGAATGAAACCCGTCAGGCCGTCATTGTCGATATGATGTTCAACCTTGGTTTCAACCGCTTCAAGAAATTTGAGCGAATGCTGATTGCCCTTGAACGCAACAACTACAATATGGCTGCTATCGAAATGCTTGATAGCCGTTGGGCGGTTCAGGTCGGTAAACGTGCCGATGAGCTCAGCCAGCTCATGCGCTCCGGTCAATACGAACACACTCACTAAGGGAGACACACATGTCATTTCTAACCGGTATTATCGGTAAAACCATCTGGGAAGTCCTCAAAGGTCTTTTCCTGCAAATCACCTGGAAGGTTATCTTAGAACGCTTCGCTACCCGCGCGGTTATCTGGGGCCTTGAAAAACTCAAAGGCCTTAGCACTAACGATGTTGTTGAGGGTACGGTAAGCGATATTATTCAGTCGCTCAAAGGCAAGAGGCTAAAAGAAGTAGAAAAACTGGAATAAGTATCAGGCTCCTGCGGGAGCCTGTTTTATTATGCTGCTGGCTCTAGGCTCTTATATTCATTCACTGTAATCACTTTCGTTCCCACGAACTCATTCAGCTCTTGCATAGCATCAATAAGCGGCAGAAGTTCATTCTTGTGAAACAGCCAATCAACTTTGTTCAGGTCAAGCGAAGTAATACTCTCACGGCGAACACTCATCAACTCAATAGGGACTCGGTGAAGGGCTAATACATCATTCATCGTCTGATTCTTCACGTCCTTGAACGAGTCTTTGGCTTCAACCTGACCAATCGGTTTTAACTCTGGTGCTTTGGTATCTTTGCCTTTGGCATTCACAAACATGTTTTTGAATGCCATTCCTTCTTTGGCCTGAAGCTTGGCTTTTATCTCTTCTTCCTGATTTTTAGTCATGCTCGGCTCATTCATATACAACAAATACCCAGCATGTTGCCCATTTCGGTAATACTGTCGGCGGAACAAAGTCGCATCGTCGTTGAGCCAGATGGAAGTGAGGCCACTAACATGGCCAGGTAAGCCATAAAGCTCTTGAGCAATATCATATTCAGCCAGGTGAAATATCTGGCCGGGTCTGAAATCTATCCGCCCATCATCGTCATAAGCTTTTGGCTTATAGGTGTACCCAAGGTCTTCACGCCTGCGCATATACAGAGCGGGTATGTGTTTAATCTGCACGACCATTCCAAGAAGGTTGCGCACTACCTGAAAGTAACCATTGCCAAAAGTCAGGTAATCCTGAATAAATCGCTTCAAGTCCCTGCGAGAAATTAAATCGCTCACCGTCACCGCATAAGCCAGGGTATTACGCTTAAACTCAATCGCACTGGAATGCATAGGGTTCACCCTAAGCGCTTTCGCTAACGTATCGAGTGCGACAGGTGGCTCATATAATCCATCAATTAAGGCAACCTCCAAATAGCTCAGGATGTCACTGTTCATCACACTGACCGGGTTAGAGAATTCAATATCAATCACTTTGCCTCACTTAGAAAATAGACACCGTTGCGCCATCTTCATCATTAATATCAATTGGCTCCCAACGCATTACATGCATTAAAGCCCAGGCAAGGTCAGCATGTGAGCCAACCTTACTGCGGTTAGAAATAAAGGTTACCTGGTTGCTTGCCTTGGTGGTGTGCTGGCGAATCATCAGGAACGAGTGAACAAGGTCGTCCCATTCACCATCAAACAACAGGCGACCATCGTTAATAATCTCTCTGGCCTTGTAGACCATCATTCGTTTCATTTCAGGTGAATAGTCGAGCTCAACCAGAGTTGGATAGAACTTACGAACAAGTTCAGCAACGGCCGAACCTACCCCGCTTACATCCATTGCCATATAAACCACGTTGTACTTTTCAGTTATGCCCTTAATCGCCTGAGCCTGATCTTCATAGCTGGAACCTTTAAGGCGTACCCGCTCAATCAACCGAAATACACCGCCTTTTCTTTTAGGTTTTAGAGCAACCACTAAGCCTGCATCGTCTGAGCCTTCACCCTGTCCGCCACCTCTTGGATCATAACCAACCAAAACCTCTGCATTGCCGACAGGCCGCGCTTTGTTGTGGTCAACATCCTTCCAGAGAGAGGTATCTGTTTTACAGGCCAGTAACGCCTTAAGTGCAAATACAGAAGCGGAATCATCCAGGAACACACAACGAAGAAGGTTATCGAATACCGTTTTATCCGGGTACTTTCGGTGCAACTTATCCATATTGAAGAAAGTCGCGCCTTTGTTAATAGCATCATCAATGGTGATGATCTGACGAAATATACCGTCCACACCCAGAGAGCCACCTTTAAGCGCCCCGTGGCTAATATCAATCTTGTGCTGTTTCTTACCCTGCCACTTTGGATACGCTTCATGGGCTACCGTTGATGGAGTAGAAAGATACGTGGTCCGGTATCGGTCATGAATAGACATGCCGCCTGCGTAATCGTCCAGCTCCCCGAACTTAGGTATCCAGAAAACCTCATCAAAATAAACATGGCCGTTAAAACCTTGTGAGGTTCGGGCATTGGTCGATAGGAAATATAGCGTTGCACCATTACTAAGTTGCAGCTCATCCTTACCTTTTAAATCAACATCACCAATCTCAAGGGCAAACCTTCGGATGTAGTTCTTAAATATCTCCGACTGCTTACGCGAAGCAGACAAGAATACCTGGTTATCTCCGTTAAGAACGGCATCTTCAAACGCTTCATAGGCGAAATAATAAGTTAAACCTATCTGGCGTGATTTCAGGTAAAAACGGAACTCGTTTAGCTCATCGTTGCACTTATGCGCGTGGATCTCTTTCTGATACTCAAAGAAGGTTTTCTCCCGGAACTCATCCAGCACTTCTTTAGTGATATGAGAGATATCGTTCTTAACCTTGTTGGGTCTTCTGCCCCGCTTCTTCTCACCACCTGAGCTGAAATTACCAGAGCGCTTATTGTCGGCTTCATCTCGCTTGCGCTTCTGCTCAAGCAGCATTTCCAGCTCTTTAAGCTGCTCCTCATGCTTGTGGTCAATCCACATCAGATAGGCTATTCGCTGGCGCAACATCAGCTCTACAGGCGCATCGTCCCGCATCGTTTTCCAGTCAAATTTTGAAATCCATTGCTGAATCGTGCGTGTAGCTACACCAACCTTCTCCGCAACTTCGGCAGGCTTGTATTGACGTAGATACAGCCCAAACGCTTGGGTCTGGGCTGGTGTGTAAATTGGCTGATTCAGCTCAGTAGCAACATTGGTATCCATGATTGCATAGTGCTACAGGTACCGTAATTACTCAGCTTGAGCGGATTCTATATCGGATATCTAGAAACAACATAAATACAAAAAGTTAAGGGCTTTGGTTAGATTGGAATCATCGAATTTAGGAGAAAAACGACATGTTTCAGTCAGAGCCAATTTGTATTTTGCAGGCAGGTAATACCGTTGATGGCCGCACTGTAGATCAGAAAATTATTGATGATATTGCGGAAACGTATAGCACTGATGTTTATACCGCTCGCATTAATGAAGACCACTACAAATACAGCTACAAATTCGGTTCAGTACTGTCAGTTGAAAAGCGGGATGACAAACTATTCGCAGTCCTAAAGCCAAACTCCTATCTACTAAACATGATTGAGCGTGGTCAGCTACTCCATACCTCTTGTGAGTTTATGGAAGATTTTGCAGGAACAGGCAAAGCATACCTTACTGGACTGGCCCTAACTGACGATCCTGCTTCACTGGCAACAACCCAAATTCATTTGTCAGCTAAAGGTGGCAACTCTGATAAAACCTATGCCACTACAGGCAACACCATCGAAGCCAAACACTTTTCAAGTCAGACCGAAGAGGGGAATAACGAAAGCTCTCTTCTTACCAAATTATTCAACCTGCTCAAAAGCGCCCCTGATGCCACTGATGAGCAACTATCAAAACAACAGGAAACCGAAGATATGAGTAAAGAAACTGAAGAACTACTCAAGAAAAGCATTGAGCAGAACCAGGAACTAAACAGCAACGTAAACAAGCTCATTGAAAAGCTTTCCGCTCAGGGCGAACCAGAAGAACAAGGCAAGCCAGAGCAGGAAGAAAATAAAGAAGTTACCGAGCTAAAAGGTCAGGTGGAAGAGCTGTCATCTCAACTGTCGGAAATGACAGAAAAATTCAGCAAGCTCACCGATGAGGAAGAGCGCAAACTGGCAGGTCAGGACGCTGACGAAGAAACGTATTTGTAAGCTCCTCCTCTGAACTTAAACCAAATTTGTACAGGTAAAAACATGCAAGAGAATACTAAAACCAAGCTAAGCCAATACGTTCAGGCAGTAGCAAAACAAAATGGTGTGAATGACGCAACTGAGAAGTTCAATGTCACACCAAACGGGACTCAGAAGATTATTGCGGCCATCCGGGAAAGCAACTGGTTCTTAAAGGAAATCAACATCATTTCCGTACAGAACCAAAAGGGTGAGTCTGTCGGCCTTGGTGTGACGGGTATGATTGCCAGTCGTACCGATACTTCAGGTGATGGGAAACGTACCCCTAAAGACTTTTCAAGCTTGGGTGCCATGCCTTACATGTGTGAGCAAACCAACTTTGATACGGCTATTCGCTACGCCAAACTTGATGCATGGGCACACCATAAAAACTTCAACGCTATCCTGAGTAAGAACAACCGAGAGCAGATTGACGCGAACAAAATCACTATCGGTTGGTACGGTGAAAGTGTCGCTGCAAACACCGATGCTCAAGCGAACCCGAACGGTGAAGACGTCAATAAGGGTTGGTATCAGGCTATGCGTGACCACAACTCTGAACGTCTGATCTCCGAAGTCGTTGAGGGTTCAAATGCAATCCGCATCGGTGAAGGTGGTGACGGCAGTGCAGGTAAAGAAGTAGGCGACTTCATCAACCTAGATCTGGCCGTTCTTGAAACCAAGAATCTAGTGCACGATGCATGTGAAAACGATGCGAACCTGATTGCCATCATTGGCTCTGATCTGCTTGCTTACGACAAAGCTAAATTCTATGAAGCGCATGGCAATACACCAAGCGAAAAAGGCAAGATTCAAGAGATGCAGGTAATTGGTACCTATGGCGGCTTGCCTGCTGTAAAAGTACCCGGTTTCCCGCCTACTGGCATTATGGTGACCAGTTACGACAACCTGTCTATCTACATTCAGGAAGGTTCCATTCGCCGTTCGACAGGTAAGAAGAACGATGAAAAAGACCAGATTGAAAACTTCGAATCTATGAACATGGCTTACGTCCTTGAAGAAAAGGGTAAAGCGGCAGCTATCGAGTTCAAGAATGTGAAGCTCTGGATTAAAGGTGCCTGGCACTAATAACTAACACCCCCCAATGCAGGCACTATCGCTTTATCAGCTAAGCCCAGGCTTTAACTGTTATTAGCGTTTTGATGCCTGCATTCCCTCAAAGGTGAAAGCATGGAATTTGTTGGTGATAAAAGTGATGTATTTGAATCAGAGCTACCGGCTACTGACAAATATCCCGCACTCAAAATTTCAGAGTTCCAGTCTCTGTTTAATTTCCTAAGCAATGAAGCAGAGCCGGGCATTCTGCAACAAGCAAAAGTCTCCCGTATCAAGGTGCATCAGGAGCTGAAAGAAACCATTTCCAGTTATCAGAACCTAACCGCCCTATCTCAGGATAAATATGGTGATGAGGAATCAGCAGCAGTGCTTTATACACAAGCCGTATTTGCACTGACAGCCAGTGAGCTCTTGGGCATTCAGATTAGTACCGATGCAACAGCAGAAGCGGCAGACAGGCAGGAAGCTCTGAGCGATAAAAAGCAGAGCTGTAGCGTGCAATATCGCCAAGCCGTAGATCTGCTTCTCAATGGTAAAGAAACCTATTGTTTTGAGGTGGTCTGATGAAGGCATTGCAAAGCATAACCGACCTGTTTAAAGCCCATGTTACCGAGGCTAAGAATTTCGATGTGTGGGCAGAAGATGGCGCAGTGTTCAGCGGACAAGGCCCTTTTGTTGATGGCTATGAACTGGAATACACCGCCATTGTGTTTATCCAGAATGAGAAGCTAGAGCCACATGTACTGTTTATGCACCTGCTTAACTGGCTCAACAACTATGACCCGGACAGATTAGAAAAAGGACTTGCTGATCCTACTTTCGCGGTAGAACTACTCGATAACGGTAAGTGTGATATCAAAATCAAGCTCGACCTGAGAGAAAGCTACTCGCTCATTGAAAATGAACAAGGTAACTGGAAGCAGAACGGCCAGCGTTACGAATGTGAAAGTGAGTTTGAAGCAGCAGCCGATGCCGAACAGCTTAATGAGCTGGTTTACTTTGTCGGCCATCAGGATGACTTGCCATGAGACTAGAAAGCCCTGAGCAGTTAACTCAAATGGTAGACAGCCTGATATTAACCGCAACGGAAAAATTTGATTTAAACCGCCGTATGGCAAACCGGGCAAGGCAGTTCTTCAGGCAACAAATCAGAACCCAGAGAGATATTGATAACAGTCCATATCAGCCAAGAAGAGCACGCAAAGCCACGATTATTTCGCGTGGGGTTAGAGGTAAGCATGGTGCAAAACACCAACGTCGGATGTTAGCCCTAAACACCGTTGATAACAAAAGCATGATGCAGGGCTTTTCTAAAGCACTACGCACTCATGTTGCAGAAGACAGTTTTGAAGTAGGTGTAAAAGGCATAGCAGGAAAAGTGGGCCGGGAGCATAACGAAGGCTCAGAGATTTCATTCACCACTCGCGTGAATGGTTTCTACAACAACAAAACAGGCAAGTGGGAAGGCGGGCTTCTTACCAAACGCAACTACCAGATGCCTAAACGAACTTTTATTGGCTGGACTCCAGCCCTTGAACGCGAGCTATTAGCCATGGCCGCAGAATACTTTGTCTTACAGGAAGCAGCTTAATGAAAACTATCAAAGTGAAACCGAAAAAAGGGCTGATGGTTCGGGATCCTGAAACCCGTGAGCCTTTGAAAAGTGCCGGAGAAGAAAAGCCACGTAACACCTACTGGCTTCGCCGGATTAAAGATGAATCCGTAGTAGAGGTGAAAGCCAGCTCTACTACACAAAAGAAGGATACTGAATAATGAGTATTAGCTTCTCAGAAGTCCCGAATAACGCCCGTGTACCGGGAGTCTATATTGAGATTGATAACAGCCTGGCAAACAGTGCCGAAGAGCAGCAAGTTGTGCTGATTGTTGGTAAAGCCGTTGCAGGTGCGACTGTTGCTGCAAATGTCGTTAAGCTCTGTATGGACGAAACCGTTGCGGCTGAGCACTTCTCTACTTCAGATGTTGTAGAAATGGTGGAGTTCTTCCGTAAGCAAGATGAAACCATGCCGATTTACGCTATCACTGTTGATGGTACTGATACCATGTCAGCTTTGGCAGCTCTGGGTGACAAGCAGTATCACCACATTATCTGCTCTCTGAATGATGAAACCACTATCCGTGATCTTGGCGAGTTTCTTGAGAAACGATATGACGCACTTAACCAGATTCCCGGACTAGCCTACATTCCTAAGCAAGGTACTCACGCTGAACTTGTGACCTTTGGCTCTAAGAGTAACTGTCCGCTTATTGGCTTTATGTCTGTCGATAAACTGGGTAATTCTGCTAATGAAGCCCTGTCTGATGCTCGCGCTGTAGCAGCATGGGCGGGACAAATTGCACCATCATTGGCTAATGACCCTTGCCGCCCTCTGCAAACACTAAAGCTCAGCGGTGTTTACTCCATTGCTGATAGCGAATTCGACTGGGCAGAACGAAACCTGTTGCTGCACGAAGGCATGGGAACTTATACCGTCACTTCCACCAAAGAGGTTCAGGTTGAACGTCCGGTAACGGCATACACAGAAAACGCTTCAGGTGTAGCGGATAACAGTTATCTGGACATGATGACCCCTGCAACAGCAATGTATTTCCGTGAGAAACAGCGTTCTCGCATCTTAAGCAAATACGGTCGTCATAAGGTGGCAAAAGACGGTACCCGATTCGCACCAGGTCAGGTAATTGTTACACCAAGTATGTTCAAGAGTGAACTACTGGCCCTGTACAGGGAGCTGGAATACAACGGCATTGTTCAGGACTTTGAAGGTTATAAGAAGTCGCTCATCGTTGAGCTAGACGACACCAACAAGCAACGCATTAATTATCAGGATTCCCCTCAGTTCGTGAACGGCTTGATCATTACTGCCGGTAAAATTCAATTTAGGAAGTAAGCTATGAGTACAACTATTACCAGCCGTGGTTTCCTTGATGCCGGCTCTCTTGGTCGCCTGCCTACCAAAGAAGGTGCAACCATTAACTTTGGCAACGCTAAACGTGAAGCGGTTATGGGTGATGAGGGAGTGATCGGTCACAGTGAAGTATTCGATACTGCTCCTTCTATCAAGGTAACTATTGCCCACGCGAAGACCACTGATGAAGAAGCACTGAGAGACTTTAGCGGGGAGAACCTGACATACCAGACCAACAGCGGGAAAACTTATACCCTTATGGATGCTTGGACAGTAGATCCGATAGAGCTGGCCGTTAAAGACGGACAAATTGAAGTGCTATTCAACGGTACTGAGCTCATCCCGCAGTAAGGAAAAACTATGCTATCCATACTACTAAAACGCAGAGCTCAGGAGCAGGCCAAGCAAAAAGTGGCAGAACGAGTCATCAAGCCTGAATTAATTCCAGTCGTAGAAGGCGGAACAACCGCCTCTACTCTGACAGATAAACCATGGGATGAAACTCAGAATGTCCTTAAGCAGGATTTAGCCTACCTGCGAACACTGGCGGGCTCTGAAGAAAAAGACCCATATAAACAGGAGCTGGTGAACAAGTATCAGCCTCTGGTTGCAAAACTGCTTACCACTCATAGCAACCTTGGCGGATTGGATGTGATCTGGTGGTTCTATCAGTGGCAGGTTGATTTAGGCAATCTGAACGAGGTTCACGACTGTTTCAGAGCTGCTATTGATATGGGGCTGGAAACTCCTAATAGCTGGAAATCGAACGGACAAACCGCCTTCTGCGATATCGTCTTTAAATATTCTCATACCGCCGACAAAGAAGGAAAAGAGTTCATTCGTGAATACCTTCAAAAAGCCGTACTGGATTTATTGGAAGGTAAGCTGGCAACCAACGCCCCGCTTAAAGTGAAAATGTTCCGTCTGGTCGGAGACTGGCACTATGAAAAAGGTGAAACGGAAAAAGCGTATATCCTCTTTGAACAGGTTATGGCACTGGACCCAAGCAAAGGCGGACGCAAAACCAAACTCAATGAACTAAAGGAAGAACTGGGCTATGGCGACAGCAATTAAGAATCAAGCAGAAACTAAAAAAGTAAAGTTGCCCGTTCCAATCGAGAAAGACGGTAACACGCTTGAAGAAGTTGAAATCAGTAAACCTCACTCTGGCCAGCTTCGCGGATTAAGCCTGATTGATGTCTGTGAGATGAAATTTGAAGCAGGGGAAAAACTGCTACCCCGAATTTCCTGTCTCAACGAACGCGACTTGCTTAACTGGGATCCATCTAACTGGGCTCCTGTATTAACAGAAATCGCCTCTTTTTTCGTGAATACGGAACGTTAATAGAGCGAGTTGAAGACTATTACGCAGACATTGCCACTGTATTTCATTGGCAACCCAGCGAGATAGACAAACTCAGCTATGATGACCTGTTACTGTTCCGGGAGTTGGCAAGAGAACGAAACGAACAAGAAGAGAGCGAATGAGCTCTCTTTTTTTGTATCCAGAGAGAAACCGATATGAAAATGAATTTATCAGTCGTGATGGGGATTGTGGATAAAGCTACCGCGCCACTTAAAGGCATGGCAAGTGAGTCTGACCATTACGCCAAAGCTATAAAAAAAGTACAAAAAGTTCAGGCTGATGATTCAGCCGCACTTGGTATGATCGACTCCTTTAAAGACTCCAAAAAAGCAATGGATAAAAACGCTTTAGCCATTGCAGCAACCAGTGAAAAACTGGAGGAGCTTAAAGCCAAAGCTTCTGCAGTTGAAAAACCAAGCGCAGCTCTTACAGAGAAAATTACCAAGCAACAGGAAAAGCTTAATAAGCTCACTGACCAACAAGAAGGCTACCGCTCTCACCTGGTCAAGTTGGGTAAGCAGCTCACCAAGTCTGGTGTGAAAATGCATGATCTGGACGGCGAAAGTGACCGGCTAAATAAGAGCTACAAGAAACATGGAAAAGAGATAACCAAACTCAGTAAGAAATACGGCATTCTTCAGAGTGCAATGAAGCCTATCAACAAGCTCAACCGCTCTATAAAAATGCCAACACTGGGAGGCGTTAAGAACACCGCTATGGCCGGGGCGGGTGTGCTCGGCTCTATGACTGGCTTTGGGTTGATTATTAGCGATACCGCCACACAGTTAGATGAAATGGCAAGCGCGGCCAATGATGTCAAAATGCCAATTAGTGAACTTCAGGCCATCCGGCTTCAGGCTAAACTCGCCGGGGCAGAATCGGAAGATATGGACGCTGCTATAAAAGAGATGATGCTCCGTTGGGGGGAGATGAAAACTCTGCAAAGCGGAACCATGAACGACTACTTTAAAGATACAGGTAATCGTCAGGCCTATCAGGACTTAATGAACGCTAAGGATGTCTCTGAAGCATATCAGGTGCTGCTTAGAGAAATTGCCAATGAAACCGATGTAGCTAAGCAGAACTTTATGGCTGATGAGTTCTTTGGTGGTGACAGTGAAAAGATGTTAGCTGCTCTGCGATCTGGTGTTGACGGCTACAACAAGGCTAAACAGATTTTAAATGACAGTGGTGGTCCTGTTAGTGAAGAGTCTTCAAAGAACGCTCAGATGTTCGCGTCATCCCTGAAGAAACTGAGCGCTATCGTTGACTCACTGAAAATAAGTGCCCTGACACCCATCATGGCAGAGCTCTCTTTCATCATGGAAGACCTCGCCCTAAACATGAAGAACATGGATTGGCGGGAAGGAGCAATAGCAAAGCTGAGAGATATTGTTTCTGGCACCTTCAACGCCTTTAAATTCTTTGGTAATGCCATTCTATTTGTGGCCGAAAATTTCAAAGGTATCGTCGCTGCAGTAGCTATCTTTAAGGTGGCTTTGATTGGACTTAATGCCGTTATCATGGCAAACCCCATCGGGATGATAGTCGCCGCTATTGGAGCAGCAATTATTGCTATTACTTATCTGGTAGATAAGTTTATTGGGCTTGATAAAGTGATTGCATGGGTAGGTGAAAAAATTGGCTGGCTTTGGGATAAATTTAAGCGGCTGATCAACAAACTCCCGGATGCGCTTATTCCAGATGGTTGGAAAATTGAAACAGACGAAGCCGGTAATGAAGTCGATAATCTGGCTAATAAACTAAATAGCATTAAAGATAAGAATGCTAAGCTGGGTATTACCACCGACGAAACCAATAACCAGACTGAACGCACCCGGACAGAACAAAGCTACTATGCATATCAATCTGGCGGATTAAGCTCTCAGAAGCTATCTAATCCATACCAGCCACTAACTAATCAAACCATAAAGAGTAAGTCTGAAGTAGCTCTTACAATTAAATCAGAAAAGCCTGTAAGCGTAGATAAGGCCAAAAGCGAGAAAGGTACTGATCTGAATCTGGATGTGGGGGATTTAAGCTTTAGCTACTAAATAAAAGGGCTAGTAACTTCAAATTACTAGCCCTTAACAATCTCTCGGGTCGCCTATGGTTCGCCTCATATCTTTAAACCCCTTGTAAAACCTCAAAAATCAGTCCAATCGAGCATAGGCGCAACGCTGAAGCGGGAGCTTGCAAAGCCACTCTTTGTTCCAAATTTTTCTTTCGAGGTGTCAGTGTTAAGAGTATCGCTATTTAGCATGACTGGATCCAACTAGTTACTATTCGGGTTTATTTGCCTAGCAAAAGAGCGCAGATTCTACATCAACTAAAGACAATGCCCAAGTAGGTATGTATACCCTTCTTCGAAGATACAGTTTCAACAAAATCTGATTAAATCGTCATCAAGTTTAACACCTTGATATTATTACACTAAAGCAAACAGACTTAATCAGGATTACAAGAGCTTAATTCCGAAACATCAAAAGAAAATCCTACTACTCGTGCTACTCTTATATAAATGCGAGAAACATATGAAGCCTATATCTGCTCTATTTACTTGATTCAGCATAGGCTTTTAGCTTAGTGTATGCGAGGATCCCGCATTTAATAGGGATATTACGATTACCGTCTTTTTATGGTGAGCACATTGGACAATACATTAATTGAACAAGTATCTGAGATATGCGAGACGAGAGGCGTACGCTTTACTCCTCAAAGACGACGCGTATTTGAGCTAATCTGTTCAAACTCTAGTGCATCTAGTGCTTATGATTTATTAGAGCAGTTAAAAGAAAGTGAACCACAAGCAAAGCCTCCTACTGTATACAGAGCTTTAGACTTTTTAATGGAGCAAGGATTTATACATAAAGTAGAATCCGAGAACAGTTTTATCTCTTGTTGCTCATGTGGCTCAAACAAACACCATTCTCAACTGCTTATTTGTGACCAATGTGGTAACGTCATAGAACTTCTAGATGATAATCTGGTAGCCTTGTTAGCTAGTAATGCTAAAAAACATGGCTTTAACATCACGAATAATGTCATAGAGACTCATGGCACATGCAGTAAGTGCCAATCAGACATAGAAAAACAAGATAGATAGAGTGATATGCGCGCTGAATTTGTAAACCCGTTTTTAGCTTCTTTAATGAACGTATTGAAAACAATGGCTTCATTAGAGCTAAAACCACAGAAACCAAGAGTTAAGAAAGATGAAATCGCCCGAGGTGATGTATCCGGCCTGATTGGTATGGTTGGTGATCAAACCCGTGGCTCAATGTCCATTACCTTCGATGAAGGCCTTGCATTAGAGATTATGCAAAACATGCTAGGTGAAAGGCCAAATGGTCTTAATGAAGAAGTAACTGATATGGTTGGTGAAATCACTAACATGGTTACTGGTGGCGCCAAACGTATTCTTTCAGACAGTGGTTTTGAATTTGATATGGCTACACCAATCGTTGTTTCCGGTAAAGGACACACGATTCGTCATAAGTGTGAAGGTGCCATTATTATCATGCCTTTTACCTCTGAATGGGGTAACGCATTTATCGAAATCTGTTTCGAATAACAGAATTAATAGCATTAAAAAAAGCTGATGCATGATAAGTGCATCAGCTTTTTTATTGCAATCTGAAAACTCAGCAGAGCTATACACCCTGCTGATAGCTTTATTTAAGCTTTGAATGTCTTAAATGCGTTGATCAGACCATTAGTAGAACTATCGTGAGTATCTACAGGAGACTCATCCGCTAGTTCAGGAAGGATCTGGTTAGCTAACTGCTTACCAAGTTCAACACCCCACTGATCGAATGAGAAGATGTTCCAGATAACGCCCTGAACAAAGATCTTGTGCTCATACATTGCAATCAATGCACCAAGCGTTGCAGGCGTTACCTGCTTAACAAGAATCGAGTTAGTTGGACGGTTGCCTTCGAACACTTTAAACGGAACCAAATCTTTTACTTCTTCAGCAGATTTACCTGCTGCTGTAAATTCTGCTTCAACTTGCTCTTTTGTTTTACCAAACGCAAGCGCTTCAGTCTGAGCAAAGAAGTTAGACATTAGCTTCTGGTGATGATCGCCTACCTTGTTGTGGCTGATTGCAGGAGCAATAAAGTCACATGGGATCATCTTAGTACCCTGGTGAATTAGCTGGTAGAACGCATGCTGACCGTTAGTTCCAGGCTCACCCCAGATGATTGGGCCAGTTTGGTAGTCTACTGCGTTGCCTTCACGGTCGGTGTACTTACCGTTCGACTCCATGTTGCCCTGCTGGAAGTATGCCGCAAAGCGGTGCATGTACTGGTCATATGGAAGGATCGCTTCAGACTCAGCACCGTGGAAGTTGTTGTACCAGATACCAATAAGAGCAAGGATAACCGGAACGTTACTTTCAAACGGAGTTTCAGTGAAGTGCTTATCCATATCGTGAGCACCAGATAGAAGCTCGATATAGTTGTCGTAGCCAATGCTTAGTGCAATGGAAAGACCAATAGCAGACCATAGTGAGTAACGACCACCAACCCAGTTCCAGAACTCAAACATGTTCTCTGTGTCGATACCAAACTCAGAAACAGCTTCACCATTAGTAGAAAGTGCAGCGAAGTGCTTAGCAACATGCGCTTCATCAGAAGCTGCTTCAAGAAACCAATCACGAGCAGTGTGCGCGTTAGTCATAGTTTCCTGAGTAGTGAAAGTCTTAGAAGCAACAAGGAAAAGCGTTGTTTCTGGATCAACTTTCTTCAGTGTTTCCGCGATGTGGGTACCATCAACGTTCGACACAAAGTGCATGTTCAGGCGAGTTTTGTATGGTGCAAGTGCTTCTGTCACCATGTATGGGCCAAGGTCTGAGCCACCGATACCGATGTTAACTACATCAGTAATTTCTTTACCTGTGTAACCTTTCCACTCACCAGAAACAACACGGTCAGTGAATGATTTCATTTTCTCAAGTACAGCGTTCACTGCTGGCATTACATCTTCGCCATCAACAAGCACAGGTGTGTTGCTACGATTACGAAGTGCTGTGTGAAGAACAGCACGACCTTCAGTCTGGTTGATGCTTTCACCGCTGAACATTGCTTCGATCGCTGCCTTTAGCTCAGTTTCATCTGCTAGCGCGAAAAGCTTTTCCATTGTTTCCTGGTTGATAAGGTTCTTTGAGTAGTCGACAAGAATGTCTGAACCAAACTTTGCAGAAAACTTATCAAAGCGGTTTTCGTCCTGAGCAAACAGCGCTTTAAGTTCCATATCCTGAGCTGACTCAAAGTGAGCAGTCAGTTCTTTCCAAGCTTTGGTTTGAGTTGGATTGACGTTTTTCAACATGGTGTTCATCCCGATATGACAGTAGATTTAATTCAGTCCAATGCAGTAACGACTCCACATTGGCCGAAGACTTAAAATTAGTTGGTTGTACCCATCCGGTGGTAATACCCTTATTATAATTTTGGGCGTGCTGATGGATTATCAACACGCCCGAAGCAAGATTATCTCTTAACTCATATATATAGATTTTGAGTTATATCAGAGAACACTTGGTTAAAATACCCTCTGATATGACTTCTGCACACGGTGCGGGACAAAAATCCCTGACGACAATACCGTCTTACGTACCTTTTGCCAACAACTACTGCGAGTAATTATCATGTGGACACAAAAATCCATTACCTTAAAAAATAGAAGCCGTGGTTTTCATCTGATAACGGATGAAATTCAGAAACAACTCCCTGAAATAAGAGAATTGTCTGTTGGCCTGGTTCATATATTTATCCAGCATACCTCTGCCAGCCTGACTATCAATGAAAATGCAGATCCCACCGTGCGCTCTGATTTAGAAAGCCACTTTAATCAGTCAGCACCTGAGCGAGCCCCTTACTATCAGCATACTTATGAGGGGGATGATGACATGCCCGCTCATATCAAAGCCTCTACAATAGGTAACAGCGTTACAGTTCCTGTTAGTAACGGTAGATTAGCTTTAGGAACATGGCAAGGTATCTACTTAGGAGAGCATCGCGACTATGGTGGTTCAAGAAATATCGTCGTAACGATACAGGGTGAATAACCGTAGCTGACATTGGCTAAAAGGGTTGGTTGACCATTACCCTGAACATGCTTTCTTCTTGCCCCCAGGCCATTTCGGTTCTTACGACTATACCTTCAACCTGAAAACGGATAGCTCCACCTGCGCTCCACCGCATGTCTGTGTGCAGTGTTTTCAGGTTGTATTCATCGGCGACTCGGCCTACATCGAGAAAACCCACCCACTGCCACCAGGGAACATCATAGAAATTGAACACTGGCCATTCCCCTAATGGCTGCCAATCTGGCATTACACGATACTCGGTACTGTAATGAATAGCAGAACGTCCATGAAAACGACCTGAACCATAACTTCGAAGACGATACAAGCCACCTAACATCACTCGCTCATACTCGGGTGGCCTGTGGCACTCCTGACTGTTACAATCTCCCCAGTTTGGAGTATCTGCTGTATAAAAGCTAAATGCTAAAACCTGTTTATCAAAGACATCATCAAGTTTACCAATGTCCCAATAATGGCTATTCTCGAACTCTAGCTTAGTCCACCCACTATCAGCTTTATACTCAGGTGAGTACGTCATGTTCAACCTTGTTCTTGAACCCTTTGTGGGGTTACGAACATCATTACGGTTGTCCCAGTCAAGCTCAAATGAAACTCCCCACGATTCTTCTGGCTCATCGTAATTAATACTCAGATCCCGAGATGAATAAAATGGCTGTAGCTCAAAGGTCGTGACGCCACTTTCAAAAGGCGTTTTACCAGTAATGATTCTTGAGGATTGAAGTGCCGCATCAGCACCAGAGTTTTTGGCATTGCCAATCGGCAGGACATACCTGAAAGATAAACGATAGTTCGACTCTCTACCATCCGTTATGGTTGTTTGATTTGCACTAGATGCGTTGCCGCCTTGTTCACCCAGAAAATAGTCGAACTCTACAAACTTGGCGCTGTAGCCGTCAGCACCTAATAACCAGCTATCTCCCAACTGATAGTTCACTCCAGAAAAGTAACTCAGGTGACTACCTTTGTCAGAGTAAAGACCAATCCCCAGAATACCAGCCTGAGGTTGCCCTACACCTTTCACCAGACCTGCAGCACCTAAGGTAAACCCCATACTGTCAGAGGTGTAGAAAAACGGAACGAAGGCGGTCTCATGATCCCAAGATGGCCACCCGTCAGCAAAGCTATTGAAACTTAGAAAGGCAATTAAAGAGGAAATTAAATAGAAAAACTTATTACGAAGTTTCTCAGTCGGTTGGCACATACGCGAGTTCTACCCTGGATGTCAGTCTGGTGACTAGTTCGTAGCCGATAGTGCCAACGTGTTTCGCTACTTCTTCGACAGGTAGCTCATTGCCCCAAAAAATAGCCTCATCACCAACTTTATCCTGGGCCTCAGGTCCCAAGTCTACCGTTAACATGTCCATTGATACTCGACCAGCAACCGGAACTCTTCGCCCGTTAATCCAAACTGGGGTTCCATGTGGTGCTGTCCGTGGGTACCCATCACCATATCCAATGGCTATGACGGCAACTGTTGTGTCTCTTTCCGTAGTCCATGCAGCGCCATACCCAACAGACTCACCTCTTTTCACTCGTTTAACCGAAATGATCTTCGACTTCAGAGTCATAACAGGTTTAAAGCCAAGTTCTTTGGCATTAACCGAATCAAATGGAGAAATACCATACAGAATGATTCCTGGTCGGTTCCACTCCATATGGCTTTCAGACCACTTCAAAATCCCTGCAGATGCCGCAATGGAACGTTCACCTTCAAGCCCTTCTATAGTATTCAGGAAGCACTTTATCTGAGAACTGGTAAACGGACTATCTAACTCATCTGCACAAGCAAAGTGGCTTATGTAGTTGATGGGCTTTTGAATTTTGCTGCTGTTCGATATTCGTTCCAGATACAAAGGCAGTGACTCGGGATCAATGCCTAATCGGTGCATACCGGTATCTATTTTTAGCCAAACTTTCAGTGGACTCTGTAGGTCTGATTGTTCAATAGCATCCAGTTGCTCTAGGTTATAAACAACCGTTTCGAGGTTATATTTGCTCAGAACCGGAAGTTCACTGGCTGAGTAGAATCCTTCCAGTAATAAAATCGGCTTTTCAATGCCACTTTCACGCAGCTTTACTGCTTCTTCTACTCTGGCGACACCAAAAGCATCAGCCCCTTCAAAGTTGCGAGCAACCTGTGTTACTCCATGGCCATACGCATTTGCTTTTATAACGGCTAGTACACGACTTTTAGGTGCTTTTGACTTAATAAGAGCTAAGTTGTGCTGTAAAGCTTTCTGATCGATAAAAGCCGTAGCCGCTTTCAGTTGACTCATATTTCAGTAGCTCCCTTACTCATCATCGAAAGCAGGGCCTGCGTAGTTATCAAATCGAGAGAACTGCCCCTGGAATGTAAGACGAACAGAACCGATAGGGCCGTTACGCTGCTTACCTATAATGATTTCTGCAATGCCTTTCAGTGAACTATCCGGGTTATATACTTCATCGCGATAGATGAACATGATCAAGTCGGCATCCTGCTCAATAGAGCCCGATTCACGAAGGTCGGAGTTAACTGGTCGTTTATCCGCTCGTTGCTCCAGGGAACGGTTAAGCTGAGATAGCGCAACAACAGGGACATTCAGCTCTTTTGCCAATGCTTTAAGAGAACGAGAAATTTCCGCGATTTCCAATGTACGATTGTCTGAAAGAGCCGGTACACGCATTAGCTGAAGGTAGTCCACCATAATCATGCTCAAGCCGCCATGTTCACGGGCAATCCTTCTGGCACGAGAACGAAGTTCGGTAGGAGTCAGACCAGAACTATCATCAATAAACATGTTTTTCTTTTCCATGAGAATACCCATGGTGGCAGAAATACGCGCCCAATCTTCATCATCTAACTGACCAGTACGGATTTTTGTCTGATCAACGCGAGAAAGTGAAGCAAGCATACGCATCATGATCTGTTCTGAGGGCATCTCTAGTGAGAAGATCAATACAGGTTTATCCTGATCCATTGCCGCATTTTCACAGAGGTTCATCGCAAATGTGGTTTTACCCATCGATGGACGGGCTGCAACAATTACCAGGTCAGAGCCCTGAAGACCCGCAGTCTTCTTATTTAGGTCTGTGAACCCTGTATTTACCCCTGTAACACCATCCTGTGGTGTTTTATACAGGATTTCGATACGCTCAAGCGTCTTTTCCAGAATGCTATCTACATTCTGTGGACCTTCATTTTCGGTGGTACGCTCTTCTGCTATGGCGAACACCTTGCTCTCTGCCATATCGAGCAGGTCTTCAGAAGTACGCCCCTGTGGGTCGTAGCCAGCATCCGCTATCTCATTGGCAACACCAATGAGGTTTCTCACCAAAGCACGTTCTGCAACGATATCGGCATAAGCATTAATGTTCGCTGCGCTTGGAGTGTTCTTTACCAGGTCAGCTAAGTAAGCAAAGCCACCAACATCTTCAAGCTCTTCACGAAGCTCAAGGTGCTCAGATAAGGTAATAAGGTCGAGAGGCTTGCTCTCTTCGAGAATCGCTTTCACAGCTTCGAAAACAATACGGTGCGGTCGGCTATAAAAGTCTGTGCTCAACACTTTTTCAGCTACAGTGTCCCAGCGCTCATTGTCCAGAAGCAGGCCACCTATAACGGATTGTTCGGCTTCCAGAGAATGCGGGGGAACTTTAATAGCATCTACTTGTGCATCTGCATTGTTGATATTTCGGACTTCAGCCATGACGACTCTCATTGAATTTGTGCATAACCCGTTATTATACCCAAGTCGCCTCAATATGCATGTTCAAGAACAATTTATTACCTGCTCTACAAACAAAGCTTTGACGTGAATAGATCAACAATTAACATATCTTTGACGAATAAAAGTATTTCATACTTAATATACGACTATGTTTTTAATCACATAGAGGTTCTTGTGCCCATTAGATTGTTGTTGCTTGCCATTCTGATTAGTCCATTCACATACGCGGAAGATACAGCAACAGAAGATAAAGAGGCTAAATCACCACTCGCGACAGAAGTCGAGTTCGGATACCAATCTCACTCAGGTAACTCAGATACGCAATCATTGAATGCCCGAGGAGATGTTGAGTACGTGTCTGGCAGGCATCGATACTCTGGTGAGCTAAAGCTATATAAGCTAGATAAAGATGGGGTAGAAGACAAAAGACAAGCGACCTATCAGGCGCAGACCGACTACAAGTTAGGTTCAAATGTCTATCTTTACGGAAACTTTAGAGGCGTAGATTCGAAATATAGCGCCTACTTTAAAGATTACACTTTATCAGGTGGTCTTGGTTATCAAACCTCATTCTCCAGTGACTTTATTATGGAAGTTGAAGTGGGTCCTGGTTACCGATACCAGGAGCCAAACCTTGATGAGCTTGACGATGACGATATTATCTTTCCAAATGTTGTTAAAGAACCTATCGCCCGAGGAAGTGTGAATATTAACTGGCAGGTATTAGACTCACTCGCATTGTCCGGAGAACTAACCGTGACAGGGGGAAGCAGCAATACAAACCTGGATTCGAATATCAGTGCAATTAACAATATTACTGACGATATAGCATTAAAGGTGTCGCACTCCCGCCAATACCACGACAGAGTTCCTGAAGGATTGAGCAATACCGACTCAATATTCACCGTAAACTTGTTGTTCCTGTTCTAGCGTTCTCATCAAGAAGTTCAGGCATAAAAAAACACCAGCCGAAGCTGGTGTTTTTAAATCGTCTTTGATACTGAAATTACTCAGCAGCAACAACCTGTAGGTTGATAGTAGCAAATACTTCAGAGTGAAGCTGGATGCTAATTTCGAACTCACCAGTTGTACGTAGAGCACCTTCAGGAAGGCGAACTTCGCTCTTAACAACTTCAACGCCAGCAGCAGTAACTGCGTCAGCGATGTCACGAGTACCGATAGAACCAAATAGTTTGCCTTCGTCACCAGCTTTAGAAGCGATAACAACAGCTTCAAGAGCGTTAACTTTCTCAGCGCGAGCTTCAGCAGCAGATAGTTGCTCAGCAACTTTAGCTTCTAGTTCAGCACGACGAGCTTCGAACATTTCAACGTTAGCTTTAGTAGCCATTACTGCCTTATTCTGAGGGATAAGGAAGTTACGAGCGTAACCAGATTTAACGTTAACTGTATCGCCAAGACCACCTAGGTTACCGATTTTATCAAGTAGAATAACTTGCATTGTTTAATCCTCTTTCTTAATAAAACGACCGATTACTGATGCTTATCAGTGTACGGTAGTAGTGCTAGGTAACGAGCACGCTTGATAGCGCGAGCTAGTTGACGCTGGTACTTAGCGCTTGTACCAGTGATACGGCTAGGTACGATTTTACCAGCTTCAGTGATGTAGTTTTTAAGAGTTGCTACGTCTTTGTAGTCAATCTCTTGTACGCCTTCTGCAGTGAAACGGCAGAATTTACGACGACGGAAGAAACGAGCCATGGGCTATCTCCTGATCTTAAATTTAAGTAAATTACTAAAAGTCTGAGTGAAAATTACTCAGCTGCTGCTTCTGGCTTAGCTTCTGTACGCTCTTCGCGACGAGGAGCACGCTCTGCACGCTCTTCTTTTTGCTTAAGCATGATAGATTGCTCAGTGATAGCAGATTTAGTACGCATGATCATGTTACGTAGAACTGCATCGTTGAAACGGAAAGCAGTTTCTAGTTCATCGATTACAGCCTGGTCAGCTTCAACGTTCATTAGAACGTAGTGAGCTTTGTGAAGCTTGTTGATTGGGTAAGCCATTTGACGACGACCCCAGTCTTCTAGACGGTGGATAGTACCGCCAGCTTCAGTGATAGAACCAGTGTAACGCTCGATCATGCCAGCAACTTGCTCGCTTTGATCAGGGTGCACCATGAATACGATTTCGTAATGACGCATTGGTTGCTCCTTACGGATTATTAGCTTCCACGTTTGGCCCGGTCGTCCAGAGGAAGCAAGGAACTAATAAAAAGTGACCGAGAATTAAGGACGGCAAATTGTATAGAAATGAGGCAGCAGGTGCAAGGAGTATTTTGCACCTGCTTTTTTTGACACTCATCTGACGCTTAAAAGTCAGATGGCACTGTGTTTTTATAGGCTGCGTTGTCTTACCGCTTCAAACAGACAAATACCCGAAGCAACAGATACGTTCAGGCTAGAAACAGTTCCTGCCATTGGAATCTTGATTAGGTCATCACAGGTTTCACGTGTCAGACGGCGCATACCATCGCCTTCTGCACCCATTACGATTGCAAGAGGACCTGTCAGTTTCGCCTGATATATGTCGTGAGTAGCTTCACCAGCAGTCCCTACAAACCAGACGCCTTGTTCCTGCAATGCACGCATTGTACGGGCTAGATTGGTAACACGTACCAGAGGAACAGTTTCAGCAGCGCCACATGCTACTTTGCTTACAGTGGCCGTTAGTGGTGCAGACTTGTCTTTAGGAACAATCACAGCAGCTACGCCAGCGGCATCTGCATTACGTAAACACGCTCCCAAGTTATGTGGATCAGTGACACCATCAAGAACAAGGAATAGTGGTTGAACATGCTGAGCTACAATCGCGTCAAGGTCATGTTCATTAAGCTGTTTAGCTGGTTTTACCTTGGCAATAATTCCCTGGTGATTCGCTCCCTTAGCTTTGTCATCCAGAGCCTTACGTCCCATTTGCTGAATAGATACACCACACTGCTGAAGATCATTCAGGATTGGCATAAGGCGATCATCCTGACGACCTTTTAATACAAATGCTTCAATGAATCGTGCAGGATCTCTTTCCAACACTGCTTTAACGGCGTGAATGCCATAAATAAATTCGTTGCTCATGATTTCTCTTTATTTGCTCTTTCGCTTACCGCGAGCCTTATTTACTTTCGTACGCGACTTCTTCTTACGCGCTTTCTCGGCTTTTGTCTTCTTACGTGCAGGGTTGCTTCCTGATTCCTCGGTTGTACCATCCGGTCTTTTGGTTGGCTCAATCATGGCTTTGGCTTTCGCCTTTACACCACGCTTTCGAGACTTAACCGCTTCTTTTTTGCCAGCAGCCGCTTTTTTTTCAGCCTGAGCCGCACGCCTCTTAGCCGTTTTTCCTTTGCCGCGTAGCTTACGATTTGTTTCGATCAATTCAAAGTCAATTTGACGGTCATCTAGGTTAACTGAAAGTACTTTCACTTTAACCTGATCACCTAATCGATAGATATGACCAAAACTCTCACCTATAAGTCTTTGACCTATTGGATCAAATTGGTAGTAATCATTTGCTAGTGTAGAAATGTGTACCAGGCCATCAATATGCAGCTCAGTCAACCTTACGAAGAAACCAAATCCAGTTACATTGGCAATAACCCCGTCCAATTCTTCACCGACATGATCCTGCATGTACTCACACTTGAGCCAGTCAGACACTTCTCGCGTCGCATCATCCGCTCGTCGCTCAGTCATGGAACACTGCTCACCGTAGAAATCCATATCATCGAATGAATAGTGATATCCACCTGTTGGTGTCCAGCGATCTTTATGTGTACCGTGTTGCTTAGCTATCAGGTACTTAATTGCCCTATGCAGCAAAAGATCCGGATAACGACGAATTGGTGAAGTGAAGTGTGCATAGCGTTTCAATGCCAGACCAAAGTGACCTGCATTGTCCGCGTTGTAGACTGCCTGCTTCATAGAGCGCAACAACATGATTTGGATAAGTTCTTTATCTGGTCGTTCGCCTATCGCCTTCATAAGATCAGCGTAATCTGTTGGGGCTGGCTCTAATCCACCAGTCAAATTAAGTCCAAGCTCACCAAGAAAGTCTCTGAATCCTGATAAGCGTTCTTCGCCCGGAGATTCATGGATACGATACAACGCAGGCTCTTTCAGCTTTTCAACAAAAGAAGCGGAAGCGATGTTCGCCAAAATCATGCACTCTTCTATTAACTTGTGAGCATCGTTACGAATCAATGGCTCGATACGGTCGATCTTTCTCTCTGCATTGAAGATAAACTTGGTTTCAACGGTTTCAAACTCAATTGCACCGCGCTTATCACGAGAGCCTTTAAGTACCTTGTACATCCTATGTAGTTCTTCGAGATGCGGTGCCAGCGCTCCATATCGCTCACGAAGCTCTTCATCCCCATTCAAAATGGCATCCACTTTGTTGTAAGTCAGACGTGCATGAGAGTTCATTACCGCTTCATAATGCTTGTATCCAGAGAGCTTACCAGAGGCCGAAACCGTCATTTCACAAACCATGCAGAGGCGGTCGACTTGTGGGTTTAGCGAGCAGAGGCCATTAGAAAGAACTTCTGGTAGCATAGGTACAACCTGAGATGGGAAGTAAACAGAGTTACCACGATTAATCGCTTCTTTATCTAAGGCGGTGTCAGGGCGTACATAGTAGCTCACATCTGCAATAGCTACCCACAAGCGCCACCCTCCACTAGGCTTAGCTTCACAATACACAGCATCATCGAAATCACGAGCATCTTCACCATCAATGGTAACTAGCGGGAGATCTCGAAGGTCAACCCGGCCTGTTTTCGCCTCTTCTGGTACCTCTTCTTCGAGATCTTGAATCTGTTTTTCAACCTCTAATGGCCAGTCCTGTGGTATTTGGTGGGTTCGGATTGCTATTTGAGTCTCCATACCCGGGGCCATGTTTTCCCCCAGCACTTCAACAACTTTCCCCATCATTCCCCGTGTACGACTTGCTCTGTCTGTTATTTCGACCACAACAACATTACCCATACGGGCACCAATTCGGTGCTCTTCGGGAATCAGAATATCCTGACTAATGCGTGAGTCATCAGGAACCACGTAGCAAAAGCCTTGCTCCATAAAGAAACGACCAACTATCTGAGTTTTTCTCTCTTCCAGCACTCGAACAAGCCTGCCCTCTTTGCGGCCTCGTTTATCAGTGCCAGCAGGTTGAACAAGAACGTAATCGCCATGCAAGATGGTTCTCATCTGATGGTGAGGAAGTAACAGATCATTATCTTTGCCGACGGAACCTTCAGGTCTTACCCAGCCATGCCCATCTTTATGACCAATCACATAACCTTTGACCAGCTCAAGCTTATCGGGCAACGCGTAACACTGCCTGCGAGTAAATACTAACTGTCCATCTCTTTCCATTGCCCTTAAACGACGGCGCAGCCCCTCATACTGCTCTTCACCAGAAAGGCCAAGGACTTCAAACAGATCATTTCTGTTCATCGGTACGTTAGCCTCGGTTAAAAACTCAATGATAAATTCCCGGCTTGGAATTGGGTTTTCATAATTGCGAGATTCTCGATCAGCAAACTTGTCTTGTGTGATCTTTTCGGACATAGCTAAACCTGCTTGTGCAAGGAAGGATATGCTTTAAGTATATAGAACTAAATGATTAAGCTACAGAAATAAAACACCCCGCAGTTGCGGGGTATAACGAATAGTTTGCAGGTATGGGTATTAAACTCAGGCTTGTTACCAGAAAACTTCCCTGCGTTTCGCTCGGGCAATAATATTCTCTGGCATTCTTTGCTCCAAGCCATCACGGAGAACTTTAATCCTTCTATGCATGCGCTTATCCGCAGTCACTGAGTTGTATAGCCAACGGTAGGCGTCTTCATAATCTAACGGACTTCCATAATCTCTTAGCAGAAGCTCTGCCAGATGGACTCTCGCGTTAAGGTTGCCCATTTGAGCCGCTTCACGAAGGTAAGGTATTGCACGCTCTTTGTCTTGCTGAACTAATGTACCACGCGAGTAATAGCTACCGAGCTTTTCCAGAGCAGCTGGCAGGCCTTGGTGAGCCGCATTTTCGATATAGTAAAGCCCAAGCTCTACATCTTGCTCAACGCACACTCCCCAGGAGAGCATATCGCCATACAGGTATTCGTAAGCAGGCAGGTTAATACGCGTCGCACGAGCAACGATATCTTCCACAATCTGACATTTATCTGCTTTAACTCTTTCGAGGTGCTTATTCTTGTTGATTAGGGTTATCAACTCAGCTTCGGAGTATATCGGCACTGGTTCACCAACATCCTCAGCTGCGAATGAGAATGGTGACGCCAGCACGAATAACAACGAAGCTGCTATCGATTTCAGCTTCATACCTGCACTCTTTATTCATACCGTGCTTTGTTATCGACAGTCCCCGTCGGAACTTTAGTCAAATTTTCACTCTCAACAGCCCCTATTCTGCCAGAACAGCAGAGAAAGATCTTTGTTGAAATTGAGATCATCAGATAAAAAAATAGCCGGCCATAAGCCAGCTATCTTAACATTTTGATTCACACTCAATTATGAATTGAATGGGTGAACCTTAATAATCGTTTCGTTACGATCCGGGCCAGTTGAAATAATATCTACTGGTACACCTGTTAGCTCTTCAATGCGCTTGATATAGTCAAGGGCATTTTGAGGTAGATCGTCAATAGACTGAGCACCGAATGTGTTTTCTGACCAGCCAGGAAGTGTTTCATAGATTGGCGTCGCTTTTTCGAACTCGTCTGCTGCCATTGGAGATACTTCCATTACAGAACCATCTTCCATCTTGTAACCAGTACAGATTTTTAGCTCTTCTAGGCCATCAAGAACATCCAGCTTAGTCAGGCAGAAACCAGAGATTGAGTTAATCTGAACAGCACGGCGCATCGCAACTGCATCAAACCAACCAGTACGACGTAAACGACCCGTTGTCGCACCAAACTCATGACCAACTTCACCCAGGTGTTTACCTACAGGGTCTTGCTTATCAAGGCCATCGTATAGTTCCGTTGGGAAAGGACCAGAACCAACACGAGTACAGTAAGCTTTCGCAATACCAAGAATGTAACCAATGTGGCGAGGACCGAAACCAGAACCTGCCGCAACACCACCAGCGGTTGTGTTAGAAGAGGTTACGTACGGGTATGTACCGTGGTCGATATCAAGAAGAGTACCTTGAGCACCTTCGAACATGATTTTGTCACCGCGCTTGCGTGCTGAATCAAGTTCATCAGTTACATCAATAACCATTGAAGTCAGAAGATCTGCATAGCCCATTGCTTGCTCAAGAACTTCTTCGTAACTAACTGGTTCTGCTTTGTAGAAGTGCTGTAGCTGGAAGTTATGGAAGTCCATTACTTGTTTTAGCTTTGTAGCAAATGCTTCTTTGTCGAATAGATCACCAACACGAAGACCGCGACGAGCCACTTTATCTTCGTAACATGGACCAATACCACGACCAGTTGTACCAATCGCTTTTTTGCCAAGAGCAGCTTCACGCGCCTGATCCAGAGCAACATGGTATGGAAGAATTAGCGGACAGGCTTCAGAAATGAATAGACGCTCACGAACTGGAATTCCACGTTCTTCCAGAGGTTTCATCTCTTTGATTAGAGCATCCGGAGAAAGAACAACACCGTTACCGATAATACATTTCACATTATCGCGTAGGATACCGGATGGAATTAAGTGAAGAACGGTTTTTTCACCGTCAATGACTAGAGTATGACCTGCATTGTGTCCACCTTGATAGCGAACTGTGTACTTTGCATCTTCCGTTAAAAGGTCAACGATTTTCCCTTTACCTTCATCACCCCACTGGGTGCCAAGAACGACTACGTTATTTCCCATCTTTCCAAGTCTGATTGCTAGTTAAAAATGGATTCTAGCACCTTACTTTGATTCTTGCAGTCATTTTTTAAGCATAAAAATGTCATAATTGAGAAAAGATATGATACTGAATATTACCGTTAATCATATGAATAATAGGAAGTCTTAGCGTACTATTCGCAAGTACTTTGATAATGTTAATTTTTTTAGAAGGTTGGTGATGAATAGCTCTCTTTTAATCGCATTAGGTTTAGTTTTGGTAGTAGAAGGGATCGGACCACTCATTGCACCTAATGGCTGGAGAAAAATGGTCGCACAGCTCAGTCAGCAATCCAACAACGATTTAAGAAGAGTTGGTGGTTGCTTAGTGGTTGCCGGGGCTGTGATAGCTTATATGGCTTCCTAAGCTTGCATAAAAAAGGCTCCACACTGGGAGCCTCTTGTATATTGTCAGTACGACTTAGTTAGCTGTCGCTGAACCGTTCGACTGATTCATATACTTGAAGAAGTCGCTCTTCGGATCCAGAACCAGAATATCGCTCTTCTCACTGAATGAACGCTCATACGCCCTTAATGAACGCAGGAAGCTGAAGAACTCAGGATCTTTGTTGTAAGCATCTGAGTAGATTGCTGCAGCTTTCGCGTCTGCGTCACCTCGTGTTACACGAGCTGTTTTATCCGCTTCTGCAAGGACAGTTGCCACTTCAAGCTCTGCCTGAGCTCGGATAACTTCTGCTTTCTCTCTACCTTGTGAACGGTGCTTACGAGCTACAGTTTCACGCTCTGCACGCATACGCTTGTAGATAGACTCACTGATTTCATCTGGCAGGTTGATTTTCTTCATACGGAAGTCAACTACGCGAACACCAAGGTCATTCATAGCACTCTCACGAGTATCATTCAGTACCTCAGCCATAATCACGTCACGCTGGCCTTCAATTTCAAGCGCTTCAAGGCTTGCTTCAGGAATTACTTCACCGTTTTCAGGGTCAACCACAGGATCAATCTGGCCACTACGTGGACCGGATACAATCTGCTTGATTTCACGCGAACCAATTTCAGAACGAAGGACGTCAGTAACTTTACGCTCAAGTAGTGCCTGAGCAGTCAGAGTATCACCACCACCTGTTGCCAGATAGTACTGACCGAAGTCTTCGATACGCCACTTAACGTATGAATCGATGATAACGTCTTTTTTCTCAGACGTTACGAAACGGTCAGCACGACCATCCATTGTCTGGATAAGTGCGTTAAGCGTTTTAACTCGATCAAACAGCGGCATCTTGAAGTGAAGACCCGGCTCATAGATTCGAGAGACATCATTGTTATCTTTCAGTACTCGACCAAATCGAATAACAATACCGCGCTCACCCTCTGGAATCACAAACAGTGACATCAGCATTAGTGCAAGGGCAACGACAAGAACAGGGATCATTAACTTACGCATTCTTAGTATCTCCCTTGACGTGTAGTTGAACGAGACGGCGTTGTAGTTGTTTGAGTGTCAGTGCGCTGAGACTCAAGTTCAATTTCATCATAAGCAGATGTTGTTTTCGCCTTACGTTTAGTCGCAGTTTCACCGCTTGACTGACCTAGCTTATCAATTGGAAGGTACAACAGATTACCGCTTGATTCAGAATCAATCAGAACCTTAGAAGTACTTGTGTATACTTCTTCCATTGTATCCAGGTACAAACGATCACGAGTTACGTCCGGAGCAGCCTGATATTCAGGAAGCAGTTTTTCAAACTGAGCTACCTGACCAAGCGCTTCGTTAACGGTACGCTCTGTATAACCCTGTGCTTCTTTCTTCAGACGTTCTGCACGACCGGTCGCTTTAGGAAGGATTTCGTTCTTATAAGCTTCTGCTTCACGAATGAAACGCTCCTCATCCTCTCGAGCTGCGATAGCATCATCGAAAGCATCTTTAACTTGCTCTGGTGGACGTGCTGACTGGAAGTTAACGTCAACAATGATAAGGCCCATATCGTAGTTATCGATAATACGGTTCAGCGTTTCCTGCGTACTCTGACGAATCTGCTGACGACCACTTGTCAGGATAGCATCCATCAGAGAGTCACCGATTACCGCGCGAAGTGCTGAATCAGTCGCCTGACGTAGACTGTCATCTGCATTAGTAACACGGAACAGATATTTGTATGGGTCAGATACACGGTATTGAACACCCATTTCTACCGTTACCACGTTTTCATCTTTCGTAAGCATTGTGCCTGAAGCACGCAATGCACGAATTGCCTGAACGTTAACAGGAGTTACTTCATCGATAAAGCGAGGACGCCAGTTCAGACCTGGGTCAACAATACGGTCGTACTTGCCGAGTCTAAGTACTACCCCTCTTTCCGCTTCACCTATGGTATAGAAACCTGAGAATACCCAAATCGCGATCGCTACGATGGCAATCAGACCGAAGCCAATTGCACCACCGCCGCCACCACCGACAGAGGGGATTCCACCTTTCTTACCAAACTTTCCACCCAGTTTTTGACTCAGTTTATTAAAAACCTCATCTAAGTCTGGCGGTCCTTGATCACGGCCACCTTTTCCACCGCGATCATTATTACCCCACGGGTCATTATCGCGGCCATTATTATTGCCGTTGTTATTACCAGGCTCATTCCACGCCATCAGAAAGCTCCATCATTTTATATGACGTTATACTGTAGCAGCCCTTTAGTGAACGATAAAGTCACCCAAAGCTGCCCCTTCTCTTTTTTCAAGTCTAGACCAATCTACCTGCTGCATTCGGATATCGATCAATAAGTTACCATCTGTATCATATTCTTCGCCCTGAATCGACTTCATCTCGAAAAATGTGCTACGCAGTCGCCCCTGAAATTGTGGCGGAATGCGAAGACGGTACTGAACCATCTGACTGGCTAACCTCTCAGTCAATGCTTCAAACAGTAAATCTATACCCTGACCTTCCATTGCTGAAACCCAGACGGTACGAGGAATACCCTCATCGTCTCGTTCAATACGAGGTTTCTGACCATCCATATTGTCGATTTTATTCATCACCACTAATGAAGGAATTTCATTAGCTTCAATCTCTTCCAGTACGATATCTACCGCTTCGATATTGTCTCGAAAACGATCATCACTGGCATCGACAACATGTAACAGAATGTCAGCTTCCTGAGTTTCCTGTAGCGTTGCTTTAAACGCGGCAACTAGATCATGTGGCAGGTGACGGATAAACCCTACTGTATCAGCTAAGATAGCAGGGCCGACATCAGCCAACTCTATTTTACGCAAAGTTGGATCTAGGGTAGCAAAAAGCTGATCGGCAGCATAAACACCAGCTTCAGTAATACGGTTGAACAACGTAGATTTACCAGCGTTGGTGTAGCCGACAAGTGAGATAGTTGGAATTTCAGCTCGGTTACGAGCTCGTCTTCCCTGCTCACGCTGTTTTGCTACTTTCTCCAAGCGACGCAAAATTGCTTTAATACGATCACGCAATAAACGTCTATCAGTTTCTAACTGAGTTTCACCCGGCCCACGTAAACCGATACCACCTTTCTGCCTCTCTAAGTGAGTCCAACCGCGAATCAATCGGGTGGATAAGTGGCGGAGCTGTGCAAGCTCGACTTGCAACTTACCCTCATGGGTTCGTGCTCGCTGAGCAAAAATATCAAGAATCAAACCTGTTCGGTCTAAAACACGACACTTACACAGTTTTTCTAAGTTTCGTTCCTGGGCAGGAGAGAGGGAGTGATTAAAAATCACTATATCAGCATCAGCAAGCTGCACGGCTTGTGCAATTTCTTCTGCCTTACCCTCTCCAACATAATATTTAGGGTGTGGAGCCTGTCGGCTACCGGTAATCACCTGTAGCGTATTGACTTCCGAAGAAGAAACCAGCATTTCAAACTCGCTGAGATCTTCCCACTCACCCTCTTGCGTGAAGTTGATATGAACAAGAATAGCCTGTTCACCGGCTTCATAACGGTCAAACAAGCAATCAACTCCTTACTAACAAATTCGTTATTTTAATATTAATCTTCCGATTTCTCTTGTGGGCGATCCGATTGAGGACGCTCTGAGTTACTGTGATGTGTTACTGCACGAGCAGGAACAACAGTAGAAATCGCATGCTTATAAACCATCTGGTTTACAGTGTTTTTCAAAAGGATCACAAACTGATCAAATGACTCGATCTGACCCTGCAGCTTGATACCGTTTACCAGGTAAATTGAAACAGGCACACGTTCGCGACGTAGCGCATTTAGAAATGGGTCTTGTAGAGATTGCCCCTTAGCCATTTTATTTTCCTTATTTGTTTGTAGTTGTAGTTATTTAGCTATTAGTTGCATGGCAATTTGTAAAGCTGCTTTTGCATTGAGCTAAATGAATCAAAATAAGCGCACTTAATAAGCTATAGCACACTTTTACGCAAAAACGATCACATTATACACAGCAAAGTTAATTCGATTCTATTGCATTCGACATTAACTTTAGAGCGTCTTCAATGTTCTCGCTATCTAACCAAGTTAAATTATCCCAGCTGCGTAACCAGGTAATTTGTCGCTTGGCCAATTGGCGGGTTGCACAGACGCCACGGAATACCGCTTCGTCCAAAGAACAATTCCCGTCCAAATAGTCCCACATCTGTCGATAACCCACACATCGTATTGATGGAAGATCCGGGTGAAGATCCTTTCTGGCATAGAGTGCCTTCATTTCATCTTCAAAACCAGACTGGATCATCTTATCAAACCTGAGTTCGATTCGACGATGGAGTTCTGCCCTTTCCTTAGGCGCAATTGCGAACTGTTTAACTCGATAAGGAATAGGTTCTCCTTGAGTTTTTGTCAGCTCAGTTAGAGTTTTACCTGAAATTCGATAAACTTCCAATGCCCGAGACAATCTTTGTGGATCATTCGGGTGAATTCTTTCTGCTGATACGGGATCAAGATCTCTTAACTGATCATGAAGTGCCCCCCATCCTTTTGCCTCTGCTTCCTCTTCAATCTGTTTCCTGATTTCAGGATTTGCAGCAGGCAATGGCGAAAGCCCTTCTAGTAGAGCCTTGTAATACAACATAGTTCCGCCAACCAATAGAGGAATTTTTCCGTCTGCTACTATTTCAGCCATTTCTTTCAGGGCGTCACGACGAAAATCCGCAGCGGAGTACGCTTCTGCCGGATCTAAAATGTCTATCAGCTTATGAGGTGCTAGCTTTAACTCTTCTTCATCCGGCTTCGCTGTACCTATATCCATTCCTTTGTAAATCAGCGCTGAATCAACACTAATTATCTCTACCGGATACTTCTGGCGGAGTTTGATTGCTAAATCTGTCTTGCCCGAAGCGGTTGGGCCCATTAAAAACAGAGCCAAAGGTAATTCTTTATTCATTAAACTTTGCTACCGTGGCGGTGAAATCAACTGGCTGTACAAACTGCCGATCATTTAATGGCAGTCCAGCTTCCCATAGCTGCTCTAATTCAGCTATTAACTGGATGCCCTCAGACAAAGTGTAGTCACTTTTTATCTGTGTAATCTGTTGTGTCAGCCAATAAGCCAGAGTCTGTTCATCCAGCTCATTTATGTTCTGAGCCGCGTAAGATAACAGATCCGGTAGCAACTGTTGTAGATTTTGTTGTCTTAACGGTTGCGGTACTGCCATCGCCATTATGCTATTGTGGTTCTTGGCTTTAATTTCAATACCAAACTTCTTCAAAAGCACCTGAGCACTTTCCAGTGCAGCTACTAACTCTTTCTCTAATTTCACCGACAAAGGCACTAATAATGGCTGAGGCTTCAGAGAACCACTATTAGTCTGAAGTTGCCCTAAGCTCCTATACCACTCAGCTTTCGCAAGAGAAACTAAGGCCGCTCCGTTAGATGAACTCATCATCAAATAACGCTGGTTCACAACTGAAATCGCTTTGTTCAGCTTGTCTATCGGTAGATCATTTAAAGTAGCTAAATTTTTACCGGATGCCTCATTTTCTACCTGTTTTGCCTCAAGTGGTTTTACATCCGGTGTTTTTAACAGCTCCTGATAAGCTCGGACTTCACCCTTTCTAGATGAAGCTTCCACCTCTCTCTTGCCACCTTTGCTGGAAGATTGACGATAAGAAGAACCAGAATCCACCCATGAGTTATTTGTAACAGATTGTGAATGAGATTCTTTATCTGTTGTTCTTTCTTCTTTTTTGTAATGGTTTTGTCCTGGATAAGCCGGTGTCTTAGCTATCGCTTCCATTACCTGATCTGGAACTCGGGTTTCCGCCACTTCGAAAGTGTCAGTATCTTGAGTAGGTGTTTCGTATGCCGCTTCTGAGCGTTGAGGAGAGTCTATATAGTTACTCTGAGCCAGTGCATCCGCTAGAGCCTGATAGATAAAATCATGAACTAATCTAGCCTGATGGAAACGAACTTCGTGCTTAGCCGGATGGACATTAACGTCAACCTGATGAGGATCGAGCTCGATAAATAGAACATAAGCAGCAAACTGCTCTGGTTTCAGTGTTGTTTCATAGCTCTGACGGATAGCATGATTGATAAGCTTGTCTCTCATCATACGCCCGTTTACATAGCAATATTGCAGGTCACTTTGCTGTCTAGCCCCTTCTGGAGTTGTAATCCAGCCACTTAACTTAAGGCCGTTATGTACAAGTTCTATCTTCAACATATTACGGACAAAAGCGGAACCACAAACAGACGCCAATCGCTTTTCTGCCTGAATTTCAGTTTTAGCGGCTCGGTATTGACGTACCGACTTACCGTTATGACGCAAATTAATGGTGACATCGAAACGACTCAGAGCGATCTTCTTCAGAAGTTCATCAATATGGGAAAACTCTGTTTTCTCAGTTCTTAAGAACTTTCGTCTGGCCGGTGTATTGAAGAAGAGATCCAGCACTTCAACGGTCGTTCCTACCGGGTGTGCCGAAGGTTGCAGCTTCACAGCCATATCCCGGCCTTCACTGTAAGCAGACCAGGCTTCTTCCTGAGTTGCGGTACGCGAAGTCAGTGTCAAACGAGCCACTGAGCTGATACTCGCCAAAGCCTCACCCCGAAAACCAAGACTTAAAATGGCTTCCAGATCATCAAGCGTATGGATTTTGGAGGTAGCGTGACGACTTAATGCTAAGCCAAGCTCATCTTTTACAATGCCTTTACCGTTATCCCGTACACGAATAAGCTTAGCGCCACCTTTCTCGATATCGATATCGATTCTGGTAGCGCCAGAGTCCAGACTATTTTCAACAAGCTCTTTAACAACCGATGCAGGACGCTCAACAACCTCTCCTGCTGCGATCTGGTTTGCCAGACGTGCTGGCAATATTTTTATTGTCACTGATTATTCTTTTTAAAGTTAGATAAACAGCCTATCGGTATGGAATAACCAGTTTCTGACCGATTGCCAGTTCATCGGATCTCAATTTATTTGCAGTTCGGATGCTACTAACAGTAACACCATAGCGTTTAGCAATCTTACTAAGGAACTCACCACGTTGCACCACATGAACTCTTGGTGAGCGGTCCTTAAGCTTAACCGTTATCTTGAGTTTTTGACCAACCCATAACGTATCGCGTTTTAATTTGTTCTGTCTCCGAATGCTTTCTACAGATACTTTGTACCTGGAAGCAATCTTTCCTAGATATTCTCCAGATTTAACGACATGGGTAATAACTTCAGTTTCAACCGGATTTTTAGGCTGTGTTACAACGATAGGTTTGCTACCTGGAATAGTCAGTACCTGACCTATAGCCAGACTGGTACTCTTCAAGTTGTTAGTACTTATGATCGACTTAGTCGAAACACCATATTTTTTAGCAATGACAGAAAGTGACTCCCCGCGAGATACTTTGTGCTTTTTGAGAGTTCTACGCTGAGCAAATTTGGTACCCTCTGGCGGATTCTCTTCAAAATACTGAACAAGAGACTTAGTCAAAGCTTGTGCTAACTTGTTCTGGTGAGAGCGTTGGAATAACAATCTCTCTTCCGTCGGGTTAGAAATAAACCCTGTTTCAACTAGAACAGAAGGAATATCCGGTGATTTTAATACAGCAAGACTGGCATTGACCGGTTTCTTTTTATGCAAGCGAGTGACTTTCCCCATCTCAGCCAACATCTTAACGGCAACCTTATACCCTTCCTTTTGAGAGTTAGCGAACTGAAGATCTAGTAAGGTCTGACTTACGTTTTTGTCGTCTGCATTCTTAGCAAGCACATCACCTGCGCCCCCTAAAAGCTCGGATTGAGCTTCATGATTCTCGACCCAACGTGCTATTTCAGTATTCGCTCTACGAGTATTAAGTACGAATACCGAACCTCCTCGAGGTTGTGGAGAAGTAAAAGCATCCGCGTGAATGGAGACCAACATATGCGCTTTCTTCTTACGAGCAATCTCAGAGCGTTTATTCAGATTAACGAAGTAATCTCCATTACGAGTAAGAACCGCCTTCATACCATCAATTCTGTTGATCTGATCTGCTAACTTTCTCGATATCGCTAACGTCGCATGCTTTTCGTATTTTTTAGTTGGTCCGACTGAACCAGGGTCTTCACCGCCGTGGCCAGCATCGATGGCAATAACAATATCCGCATTTCCATAAAGCTGAGATGCATCGCGGCTCGCTTTAGGTTTGCCAGAACTACTGGATGTTGTTGCAGGAGCAGTGCTCTTTGAGGAGTGAGGCATGTCCACCACCAGGCGGTGCCCGTACTGTCCTCCTGGTGTGGGGCTTAGCTTAAATAGCTTGGGAGTAACTTTCGTTTTTAGTTCAAAAACCAGACGAAATGTGCCTTTCTGCGGAGGCGAGCTCTTACGAATCTTTTTTAGGACTTTGCTATCTGAAACTGTCATTGGCAGCTTAGCATCAAGAGATGTCTTTTTCAGATCAACAACGATTCGGTATGGGCTGGTCAGTGTAAAGTAGCTGTACTCAACCTCTGACTTTAAATCTATGACTACGCGTGTTTCATCCGGTGATGGCCAAACACGGACTCCTTCCAGCACATTTGCGAATGCACTGGTAGAAAACAACGATAATAATAAAATGAGCGGATAAAAAAGAGCTCTGACTTGCTTATAAATCAACTCAACTCCAAACGACTAAGCAAATTCTTACCATACTCGCTATTTGCGACTAAGCGAGCTTCTCTTTGCTCGCCAACATAGCGAATTTCTATATCAAGATCCGCTGCTGGCAGTAGACCTTCTCCTTTCTCCGGCCACTCTACTAAACAGATTGCATCTGGCGTAAAGTAGTCACGGATTCCCATAAACTCCAGCTCTTCCGGATCAGCAAGTCGATACAGGTCAAAGTGATAGACCTGCCAGTCAGCAAGCTGATATGGCTCCACCAGTGTATATGTCGGGCTTTTCACATTCCCGGAATGACCCAGAGCTTTAACAAAACCACGACTAAAGGTCGTTTTACCCGCTCCCAGATCACCATGCAAATAAATCGTCGTCTGCTGCGAACAAATGCCAGCTAAAGACGTTCCAAGCGCTACTGTTGAAGCTTCGTTTTCTAGAGAAAATAGTTTTGTATTCATTTCAGTCATTACTTTTTCGACTATATAAAAATCTGCAAAAGTCGCATAGTAAACTGTGTCTGTTTTGAGATACAAGACTTCAGGGGCAATGAATTTTGATATTCAGGAATGCGAAAGGTATTAAATCAAACAAAAACAGTAAGTTGTCAGAAAGAGATAAATTTTCTTATTTAACTTTTATACTTACCTGTATCAGATGTCTTTTCCCGCTACAGCCAAAGGTTTACAATCGCGCTCCGATTTAAGAAGAGCTGAATTTATGAACTACGATCAACTTGCACAAAAGATTAAACAATGGGGAAGTGAGCTTGGCTTCCAGCAAGTTGGTATCAGCGATATTGACCTGTCGGAACACGAAAAACCTCTGCAAGAATGGTTGGATCGAGGCTTTCACGGTGAAATGGAGTGGATGTCCAGACACGGAATGATGCGCGCCAGACCTGATGAGCTGCTACCGGGGACCATGAGAGTAATCAGTGCAAGGATGGATTACTTGCCACCAGAAGCAGGGTTTGCATCTAATTTGAAAGACAAGAACCAAGCTTATATCAGCCGATATGCTCTTGGCCGTGACTACCATAAGCTTGTACGGAATCAATTAAAAAAGCTGGCACAAAAAATTAAAAATGAAGTCTCTTCTCTTGGTGCTCGCCCATTTGTTGATTCAGCCCCAATCCTTGAACGCCCATTGGCGCAAAAAGCGGGGTTAGGTTGGGTGGGCAAACACTCACTCATACTCAATCAACAAGCAGGTTCTTGGTTCTTTCTAGGAGAGTTACTGGTCGATCTACCACTACCTACCGATACTCCTTCTGAAGATGAATGCGGGAAATGTACAGCATGTATTACTTCCTGTCCTACAGGTGCGATTGTCAGCGAAGGTGTTGTGGATTCACGTAAATGTATCTCTTACCTCACCATCGAATACGATGGCGTTATTCCTGAAGAATTCAGAAAACAGATGGGCAACCGTATATATGGCTGTGATGATTGTCAGTTAGTGTGCCCCTGGAATCGGCATTCTAACATTACAGAGCGTCAGGATTTTCACAGAAGAGAAGCGTTTCAAGATGCCGACCTAATAAAGCTCTGGGCATGGAGTGAAGATGAGTTCCTAAAAAATATGGAAGGTTCTGCGATTCGTCGAATTGGTTATGTTCAGTGGCTAAGAAACCTATCAATTGCTATAGGTAACGCACCCTACTCGCAAAAATACATTGATGCACTTAAAGGCAAAACTGGCTTAAGTGAAGTACTGGATGAACATATCCGGTGGGCACTCGAACAGCAGCTAGAACAACTTCCTGGACGAAATAATAAAACCGAACGTCTTATTCGTATAATTGAGAAAGGTTTACCCAGAGATGCATAGATTTTTGGCATATCTACACACGATTAACGTACAGTGTTTGATATAGCTCCCAAATTTTTAATGTGGACAAAAAAATATTCCTGTCAAAATTCTAACGTTCTTAAGAAAGTTAAACACATCACGTAGAAATGATGAAGATCAAAAAACAACGACTTAATGATCTTTTTTATTTACTTAAAAAACTGAAAAACGAAAGAGCACCACACTAAAAATCAAGCACTTAGCTGTATTCAGGTTACTTTTGATTATTTAACAATGAGAAAGGATCTTACTTAAATAGCTCATCTGATCGCTGACAAATAGAAATATACACTAAGTTATCCACAGAAACGACTGTGTGGATAAGTCTGTTGAATAATATTCTAGAAATGTACTGAGCTACCACTCTATATATGATTGAGCGGTGGAAAAATTGTCAGCTAACAGTGCAATCAGCACATCGAAGCCTTCATTGCTGAAAAAACCTATTCAGCTCAGAACGATATATTTTGTGGGATTATGCTTCACAGCATGAAAAGAGCGGATGACCATGTCTGGTCAGTTCTACCGTTATAAAAACTGATAACTGTAGAAGGAGAATTTGGAGCGACACACGAGGTTCGAACTCGTGACCTCAACCTTGGCAAGGTTGCGCTCTACCAACTGAGCTAGTGTCGCATATCTCATAAAGAGAATTGGTTGCGGGGGCCGGATTTGAACCGACGACCTTCGGGTTATGAGCCCGACGAGCTACCAAGCTGCTCCACCCCGCGTCCGTATTGTGTCACCGTTAAGTACGATGAGAACTGTAATTTGGAGCGACACACGAGGTTCGAACTCGTGACCTCAACCTTGGCAAGGTTGCGCTCTACCAACTGAGCTAGTGTCGCATTTGGTTGCGGGGGCCGGATTTGAACCGACGACCTTCGGGTTATGAGCCCGACGAGCTACCAAGCTGCTCCACCCCGCGTCCGTATTGTGTCACCGTTAAGTACGATGAAAACTGTAATTTGGAGCGACACACGAGGTTCGAACTCGTGACCTCAACCTTGGCAAGGTTGCGCTCTACCAACTGAGCTAGTGTCGCTTTAAACGTCTTTCGTCGTTTAGGGCTGCGAATTATAAGAGCATTTTTTTGTGATGCAAGTCTTTCTATCGAAAAAATTGATTTTTTTTACAGTTTGATGAAAAAAACGCCAAACAGCGCAAATAAGCCCCTGATTTTTATATTTAAGGGCTTAGGTGCATAGAAAACTTAAATAGAAAATATGTTCTCGCGGTAGTACTTAAGTTCAGCAATCGATTCCCGAATATCATCCAAAGCTAGATGACTACCTGATTTAGAAAAACCGTCCAATACTTCCGGCTTCCAACGGCGGGTCAGTTCTTTTAGTGTACTCACATCCAAATAGCGATAATGGAAGTACTCTTCCAGCTCAGGCATATGTTTGTATAGAAAACGTCTGTCTTGTCCAATGCTGTTACCGCAAATCGGTGATTTACCTTTAGGTACCCACTTTTCAAGAAACTCTACTGTCTGACGAATTGCTTCTTGCTCATCAACATTACTTTCCTGTACGCGTTTTACCAAGCCACTTCCGGTATGCGTGGTTGTGCACCACTCATCCATTTTATCCAGCTCTTCCTTTGGTTGATGAATAGCGAGTACCGGACCTTCAGCCAGAATATTGAGTTCACTGTCGGTCACTATCGTCGCTATTTCAATGATCTTGTGTATTTCGGGATCTAATCCCGTCATCTCAAGATCGACCCAAATTAAGTTTTGATCGCTGAATGACATAGATGAGTTGCCTATTTTGCCTTTAAAAGAGTTATGATACCCGTCCTAGCAGTAAACAACCATAGCAAAGTGCCTGCGGGCATACAGGAATAACGTGGCGAAAAAGAAAAAGCTTACAAAGGGTCAGGTGCGACGAGTACGCAGCAACCAGAAGAAACGACTGAAACAAGAAGAAACGGTTCAGTGGGATGAAAACATGCTGGGCTCAGCAAAAACAGGGCTGGTTATCACTCGTTTCGGACAACATGCTGACATCGAAGACACCGACAGTGGCGAAATCCACCGATGTAACCTGCGCCGAGGCATAGAAAGCCTGGTATCCGGAGACAAAGTTATCTGGAAGCCGGGGCTTGAGTCTATGGCTGGTATTTCTGGTGTTGTGGAAGCTGTTGAGCCACGTGTTTCTATGCTGACACGTCCAGACTATTACGACGGCCTAAAGCCTGTTGCAGCAAACGTAGACCAGATGGTTATCGTATCTTCTGTTCTTCCTGAGCTATCGCTAAACATTATCGACCGGTATCTTGTCGCTTCTGAGACTTTGCACATTGCCCCATTGATCGTGTTAAACAAGACTGACCTTATTCCTGAAGGTCAGTTAGAAGACTATCAAAAGCAGCTGAGTGTCTATGAGTCTATCGGCTACAAAGTGTTGTTTGTTAGTAAAGAAACAGGAGAAGGTATCGACCAACTCCAAGCGGAACTCAAAGATCGAATTAACATCTTTGTAGGTCAGTCTGGTGTTGGTAAATCCAGTCTGGTTAACGCGCTGCTCCCAGAAGTTAACGCAGAAGAAGGCCTTGTTTCAGAAAACTCTGGACTTGGGCAACACACAACAACAGCGGCTCGCTTGTATCATTTCCCTAAAGGCGGTGACTTGATTGATTCACCAGGAGTGCGAGAGTTTGGTTTGTGGCATCTGGAACCAGATGAAGTGACTGAAGCCTTTGTTGAGTTTCGTCCACATCTAGGCGGTTGTAAGTTCCGAGATTGTAAACATCTGGACGATCCAGGCTGCGCCCTAAGAGAAGAGATGGAAAATGGCTCGATAGATAAAACTCGTTTTGATAACTACCACAGAATCATCGAAAGCATGAGTGAGAACAAGGCGAATAGACAGTATTCCCGGAGCAAAAAAGCTGACTTGTAGCCATATTAGGAATGACAAATTGTTTCGCGAGTGTACAAACTTTTTGATATTGAGTAACATTCGCGCGGCATAGCACAATGGATATTGGTAATAAGTAGATATGACACTTATAGAAAAAGTAAAAATCTGGTTTCAGCTTTGGGGCCCAAAGCACACTATTACAAGGCTGGCTGGCCTGCTAGCGGAAGCAAAACTAGGAAGTTTTACTACTGCGATTATTCGCCTGTTTATCAAGCAATACAAAATAAACATGGATGAAGCTCTTCATTCTAACCCTGCTTACTTCAAATCTTTTAACGACTTTTTCGTTCGTGAGCTTCAAGAGAATGCAAGACCAATTGAAGAAGGTGAACAGACAATCGTTCACCCTGCAGATGCTCGTGTAAGTCAGTTTGGTCCAATCCAAAATGGCCGACTGATTCAGGCTAAGAAACATGATTTCTCTGCACAGGAGTTGTTGGGTGGTGATTACGAGCTGTATAAAGAGTTCGAAGATGGTGAGTTTGCGACACTCTATCTTTCCCCAAGTGATTACCATAGAGTTCACATGCCTTGTGACGGCACGCTTCGTCAGATGATTTACGTTCCGGGCGAGCTTTATTCAGTAAACCCTCTTACAACAGAACACGTACCAGGTCTTTTTGCTAAGAATGAACGTGTTGTGTGCATCTTCGATACAGAGTTTGGTCCAATGGCACATATTCTGGTTGGTGCAACGATTGTTGGCAGTATCGAAGTTGTCTGGTCTGGCACCATCACACCACCTCGCGGAAATACGGTTTATCGCTGGGACTACCCAAGCGAAGGCAATAAGGCTGTTGTTCTGAAAAAAGGTGACGAGATGGGACGCTTTAAGCTCGGTTCAACCGTCATCAATATGTTTGCTAAAGGCAAGGTTACCTTTGATAAAAGCATGGCAAACGGTGAAAAAACCGTACTGGGTAGACCTTACGCTCACCTAAAACAGGACTCAGATAACGAAAGCGCTGAGTAGAAGATTCTGTAATCTCCCCAAGCCGACATTTATTGTCGGCTTTTTTGTGTGCTTTAAAGCAAAATTTGACCAAAAACAAACCATTTCAACAATTTTATCTTTCGATTGCGAAAACTAAATCCTGATCTAAGTAACCGATTTTTACTTACTTTAAGCTAACTTACAGTTAATTTTAAATTTACGTCCGAATAGTTGCAGCTATTTCGGAGACAAGGTTGAGCTAAAGATGAAGAAGAAAAAAATAGATACAGGGATCCTGATAAGGCTATTTATCTGCTTTGCAATCCCCACCTTAGTCCTATTCCTTCCGATTGATCTAATACCAATAGATGATCTCACTGTAGTCCAGCACAGATTGCTTGCGATATTCCTGCTTGCAGCCCTACTCTGGGTACTTGAACCAGTTCCGGTGTTTGCAACCTCGATACTGATTATTTCTCTGGAACTGATCATGATATCTAACAAAGGCTTGCATCTATTCAGATCGCCTCCGGAAGGGCATAACTTTGGTGAGATGATGAATTACACGGATATATTCAGTGCTTTTTCTTCACCAATTATCATTCTGTTTATGGGGGGGTTTGCTCTTGCTATCGCCGCGTCTAAATATGAGCTAGATAACAACCTTGCCAGAGTGCTTTTGAAACCATTTGGCACCCAACCAAAGTTCATTATGCTTGGCCTGATGCTGATAACGGCAGTCTTCTCGATGTTCATGTCGAATACTGCAACAACGGTAATGATGCTTGCCTTACTTGGCCCTATTGTTGCTTCAGCACCAAAAGGAGACTTAGGTATCAAAGCGCTTGTACTCTGTATTCCAATAGCAGCGAATACTGGCGGTATTGCAACTCCAATAGGTACGCCACCAAACGCCATTGCTCTGCAGTATCTGACTGGTGAGAACAGTATAGACTTCCTAACCTGGATGATGATGGGTTTACCCTTTGTCATTGTTCAGCTCACCCTTGCATGGTTCCTGCTTCAGAAACTATTCCCGTCATCTCAGGAGAGCATGGTACTCAGACTTGATGGTAAGTTTAAGAAAAGCTGGAGAGCCATCGTTGTTTACGTAACCTTTGCAGCGACGATTCTGTTATGGATGACAACTAAGGTTCATGGAATGAACACTTACGTTGTTTCTATCATTCCTCTGGCTGTGTTCACGCTTACTGGCATTATGGGTAAAGACGAACTTAAGCTCATCAACTGGGATGTGTTATGGCTGGTTGCCGGTGGTATCGCAATTGGTATTGGTCTGGATAAAACTGGACTCGCCTCAGCACTGGCACACGCTATCGACTATGAGTCTCTATCTCCGGTAGCAGTTGTTATCACCATGTCTCTTGTCTGTTGGGTGATGGCGAACTTTATGTCGAACACTGCAACAGCTAACTTGTTGATGCCAATTGCCGCAGCTATTGGTGCATCTATGGAAAGTCTATCGGTTATCGGTGGCCTTCAGGGACTGATGGTTGTCGTCGCCTTCTCTGCATCACTTGGTATGATTCTACCGGTATCTACACCGCCTAACTCATTGGCCTACTCTACCGGCCTTATTGAAAGTAAAGATATGGCGAAGACGGGCATTATCATCGGTGTTGTCGGCTTGCTTATTGTTTATACCGCAGCATTGATCATCACTTAATCATCTGTTTTTCTAAGGCAAGAACGCCTCAATATCACTCAAGATATGGAGGCGTTCTTTTGTAGCTCTCCTTTAATAAATAGTGCATAGTTATTCCACTCTTTAAAAATATCACTTTACCGTTATGTCATTTGAGTGGCTTGCTCTTGCTGCTGCCTTTTTATGGGCAATATCCAGTATCATCTCTGTTACACCTGCCCGTCATTTAGGCTCTTTCTCCTATAGTCGCTGGAGAATGGGTTGCACTGCCGTCATCTTATCTACAATGGCGCTTATCAGTGGTGGCTGGTTTACGGTAGAGTTCTCCCATATATCTCCTATGGTCGCTTCTGGCCTGATAGGTATTTTTATTGGTGATACAGCCTTATTTGCCTGTATGAATCGCATGGGACCAAGACAAGCAGGACTGCTATTCTCTTGCCACGCAGTATTCTCTACTATTCTGGGATATTTCCTGTTTAGTGAAACTATGAGTGGAGCCGAATTAATCGGCTCTGCTTTAGTGTTCTCTGGTGTCCTGACGGCAATCTTTTTTGGAAAAAGAAAAGCAGACCAGCATGACTGGGAAGAGGTAAAGGGAAATGTCTGGGTAGGTATTGCGCTCGGTTTACTGGCAGCGTTGTGTCAGGCTTTAGGCGGAATAATCGCGAAGCCCGTTATGCAAACCTCCGTTGATCCTATTGCAGCTTCTGCTATTAGAATGATAGCGGCATTTGTTGCTCACTCTCTGTTCAGAATGACAGGGGCAAAGCTAGCCAAGCCAATAAAACCTATGACACTAAGAGTATTTGGCATCACCTTTATCAATGGCTTTCTGGCAATGGCCGTTGGTATGACACTTATCCTGTATGCATTGAGAGACGGCAACGTTGGTATGGTCGCCCTGCTCTCTTCAACGACACCCATTATGGTGCTGCCAATATTATGGTTGATTACCAGACAAAGGCCTAATCGCTTTGCCTGGTTTGGTGCAGTTATCGCTGTGTTGGGAACCGGGATACTGGTCTCTTAAGCTCTGGGGAAGGAAAAAGCGGTCACTTGATCAATATGGTCACAATCGAGTGCCAGCATGATCAATCGGTCGATACCAAGAGCAACGCCTGCACATGCAGGAAGTCCTGCTTTAAGTGCATCGATAAGGTTATAGTCGATGGGCTGCATTTCTAGTCCAGACTTGTTCCTATATTGGTTGTCTTCAACAAATCGGGCTAACTGTTCGGCAGAATCATCCAGCTCGTGAAAGCCATTCGCTAACTCAATTCCTTTGTAGTAAACCTCGAAGCGGTCTGCCACCCGAGGATCGTCTTGATTGATTTTAGCTAATGCTGCCTGCGACGCCGGAAAATCGTAAACAAAAGCTGGAGCATGCTGTCCGATATGAGGCTCAACTCCAACGCTAAACAACAGTTGAAGTAAGGTATCTCTATCCTCTTCTTTTTCGGCAATATCTCGCAAACCCAACTCATATGCAGCCTCTTTTAGCTCATCCATGGGCGCTTCCAGAGGGCACACTTCAAGTACACTTAAAAATGCCTGCTGATAGGTAGTTTTCACCGCTTTACCACACCCTAGAATAAGCTGTAATAGCTCATCCATTTCTTCCATTAAGTCATGGTGATTAAACCCTACCCGATACCACTCCAGCATAGTAAATTCAGGGTTGTGGTGACGACCATTTTCTTCGTTTCTGAATGACTTACAGATCTGGTAGATGGAGCCGCTACCTGCTGCCAAAAGTCTTTTCATGTGAAACTCAGGGCTGGTCATAAGGTAGAGATTTTGACCGTCCGCATAACCCGGACCAACAAAGTCGGTTTTGAAAGTATGCAAATGGATATCTGTAACTGTGGCGTGACTCATTGCAGGCGTATCTACTTCAAGAACATCTTTTCCACTAAAAAACTGTCTGATTTTTGAAATCAGCTCAGCTCTTTTTTTCAGTTGTAAGATTGTTGCATTTGGTTGCCAATTTTGTGTGCTGTCATTCATATAACTACTTGGTGATATTAAATAATCCTGAGCTAATTTTACGATCTGGTGATACTAATCACAAATTCAGTTTTAAAGCATAAAAACCACATTTCTATGACAAAAAAACCAATGTCATCAATGTTTTCATGACATCGCTACCGTAAACTGGAGCGAGGTGAAACATTTATTATAAATCTTGAGCATGCACTTGGGGATGCACACTTTAGTGTCATCCCTTGTTAGTTGCAAAATACACTGGAGGATAACTGTGAAAACCATAACCACAGATATCGCAGTCATCGGCGCTGGCGGCGCTGGTCTTCGTACTGCAATCGCAGCGGCTGAAGCCAACCCTGACTTAGAAGTCGCCCTGATTTCGAAAGTCTACCCTATGCGTTCACACACCGTGGCCGCAGAAGGCGGGTCAGCTGCGGTCATCAAAGATGAGGACAGCCTGGATAACCACTTCAACGATACCGTTGGCGGTGGCGACTGGCTGTGTGAGCAGAATGTCGTGGAGTATTTCGTGGAGAATGCGACCCGCGAAATGATTCAGATGGAACAATGGGGCTGCCCATGGAGCCGTAAAGAGAACGGGGACGTGAACGTGCGCCGTTTCGGTGGCATGAAGGTAGAGCGTACCTGGTTTGCTGCGGATAAGACCGGCTTCCACATGCTGCACACCCTGTTCCAGACCTCGATTAAGTACGATTCCATCAAACGCTTTGATGAATACTTCGTGGTTGACCTTCTGGTTGAAGATGACGAAGTACAAGGTCTGGTGGCGATTCACATGTCCGAAGGTGAACTGGTGACCATTAAGGCTAAGTCAGTAGTATTGGCGACGGGTGGTGCGGGTCGTGTGTACAACACCAACACCAATGGTGGCATCGTGACCGGTGATGGTATGGCGATGGCCTATCGTCATGGCGTGCCACTGCGTGATATGGAGTTTGTTCAGTATCACCCAACGGGCCTGCCGGGTACGGGCATCCTGATGACCGAAGGCTGTCGTGGTGAAGGCGGTATCATCGTCAACAAGAATGGCTACCGTTACCTTCAGGATTACGGCATGGGACCGGAAACCCCGGTTGGCGAGCCAAAGAACAAATACATGGAGCTGGGCCCTCGTGACAAAGTGTCTCAAGCGTTCTGGCATGAGCAGCAAAAAGGCAACACCATTGAGCACCCACTCGGTGATGTGGTGCACCTGGACCTGACACACTTAGGTGAAGAGTACCTGCAAGAGCGTCTGCCGTTTATCTGTGAGCTGGCCAAAGCGTACGTTAACGTCGACCCGGCAAAAGAGCCAATCCCAATTCGTCCAACGGTGCACTACACCATGGGCGGTATTGAGTGTGACCCGAACTGTGAGACCAAGATTAAAGGTCTGTTTGCCGTGGGTGAATGTGCCTCTTCTGGTCTGCACGGTGCCAACCGTCTGGGCTCAAACTCTCTGGCGGAGTTTGTGGTGTTTGGCCGCGTAGCGGGTGAGAACGCCGTGAAACGCGCAGAAGAGTTCAAAGGCTGGAATGACGCGTCGATTGAGAAGCAAGTGAAAGCGGTGGAAGCACGCATTGCCGCACTGCTTGAGCAAGAAGGCGATGAGAACTGGGCAGAAATCCGCACTGAAATGGGTAAAACCATGGAATCGGGCTGTGGTATCTACCGCCGTGAAGACCTGCTGGAAGAGACCATCAACAAACTGGCTGAGCTTAAGAAGCGTTATAAGAACATTGGCATCAAAGACAAAGGCAAGGTGTTTAACACTGACCTTCTGTACGCCATTGAAGTGGGCTACGGTCTGGAAGTGGCGGAAGCGATGGCGCACTCAGCGATTCTTCGTCGTGAATCCCGTGGCGCACACCAGCGTTTGGATGAAGGCTGCACTGAGCGTGATGATAAGGACTTCCTGAAACACTCTCTGGCGCACTTCAATGAAGATGCGGCGCCATCGATTGATTACAGCGATGTCATCATCACTAAGTCTCAGCCTAAAGCGCGTCTGTATGGTGCAGCAGCAGAAGAAGCGGCAGCCAAAGAAGCCGCTGAAGCCGCGGCCAAAGCAGGTGAATCAGAGGAGCAGAAATAATGGCGAACCGAGTACAGAAAATCGACATTCTGCGTTATGACCCTGAGAAAGACGCAGAGCCGTATACCCAGACCTTTGAAGTGCCGTTTGATGAGACCATGTCTCTTCTGGATGCACTGGGTTACATCAAAGATAACTTAGATAAAAACCTGTCGTTCCGCTGGTCTTGCCGTATGGCGATTTGTGGCTCTTGCGGCATGATGGTGAACAACTATCCAAAACTGGCGTGTAAGACTTTCTTACGTGACTACCCGGATGGCATGCTGATTGAGCCACTGGCGAACTTCCCGATTGAAAAAGACTTAGTCGTGGACATGACGCCATTCATTGAGCGCTTAGAAGCCCTGAAGCCTTACATCTTAGGCAATGACCGTACACCAGAAGATGGGCCAAACAACCAGACCCCTGAGCAGTTGGCAAAATACAAGCAGTTCTCTGCGTGTATCAACTGTGGCCTGTGTTACGCCGCGTGTCCTCAGTTTGGTCTGAACCCTGAGTTCTTAGGTCCTGCGGCCATTACTCTTGCGCACCGCTACAACTTAGATAGCCGTGACAATGGTAAAGAAGAGCGTATGGAGCTGCTTAACGGTGAAAACGGCGTTTGGGGTTGTACCTTCGTGGGCTTCTGCTCGGAAGTGTGTCCGAAGAACGTCGACCCGGCTGCAGCTGTTAACCAGGGCAAGATAGAATCTTCGAAAGACTTTATGATTGCGATGCTGAAACCACAGGAGGCGTAAAACATGAGTAACCGTAAACCTTATGTTCGTGAAATGAAAGCCACCTGGTGGCAGAAGAGCAAGTTCTACCGTATGTACATGTTGCGTGAAGCAACGGTACTGCCTTTGATTTTCTTCACTTTGTTCCTGACCTGGGGGCTGGGCAGCTTAGTGAAGGGCCCTGAGTCATGGGAAGCGTGGCTGACCTTCATGGGTAACCCATTGGTGATTTTTATCAACATCCTGGCGCTGCTGGGCAGCTTGTTCCACGCTCAGACCTTCTTTGGCATGATGCCTCAGGTGATGCCGATTCGCATCAAGGGTAAGTTGCTGGATAAGAAGCTGATTGTACTTTCACAGTGGGGCGCTGTAGCGGCGATTTCCCTGATTGTTCTCATCATCGTATAAGGAGTCGATTGTGGTAGATAAACATCCAAAACGTTCAGACGAGCCGGTATGGTGGGGACTGTTCGGTGCCGGTGGCACCTGGTTTGCAATGATCACCCCTGTGACCGTACTGGTTCTGGGTATCCTTGCACCATTAGGTGTTATTGATGCAGAAGCAATGAGCTATGAGCGCGTAGCCGACTTTGCCACCAGCTTTATTGGTGCTCTGTTTGTTATCGGTACGCTGGCGCTGCCTATGTGGCATGCAATGCACCGTCTGCACCACGGTATGCACGATCTTAAGCTGCATATTGGTACCGCGGGTAAAATAGCTTGCTACTTTGTTGCTGGCTTTATCACTGTTCTGGCAGTTGTATTTGTCTATATGATCTAAAATACCTGAAAACAGAAACTAAAAAGGCTGACAATGTGTCAGCCTTTTTTAATGGTTCGCGAATAGAGAGATTACTTCACACGACCAACGTATTCAGCAGAGCGAGTATCTACTTTGATGACTTCGCCAATCTGGATGAATAGAGGAACACGAACAACTGCACCAGTTGCCAGAGTTGCAGGCTTACCACCAGTACCCTGAGTATCACCTTTAAGGCCTGGATCAGTTTCTGTAACTTCAAGCTCAACAAAGTTTGGTGGAGTAACTGTAATTGGGTTACCGTTCCAAAGAGTGATCATACAAGTGTTGTTTTCTACCAACCACTTAGCATTGTCACCAACCGCTTTTGCATCAGCAGCGATTTGTTCGAATGTTTCTGCGTTCATAAAGTGGTAGAATTCGCCGTCTGTGTATAGATAATCTAGGTCGATATCCATTACGTCAGCAACTTCACAAGTTTCGCCAGACTTAAATGTTTTCTCTAGCACCTTACCAGAAAGTAGTTTACGAATTTTAACGCGGTTGAACGCCTGACCTTTACCCGGCTTTACGTATTCGTTTTCAAGAATTACGCAAGGCTCGTTATCAAGCATTAGTTTAAGGCCGCCTTTGAATTCATTAGTGCTAACTGTAGCCATTGTTTCCTCTTATCGTATTTTTCGAGTCAAATTTAATGTCGCATATCATAACCCGAAAATCAGTTTCTGTTGAGCAAAACTGGATCAATGAACTGGCGAATGGGATCTCAGATCCTATTGTTTTGCTTAAATTGCTTCATATTCCAGAATCTGAGTGGCCGAAAAACAGTGAGGGTGAGATATGCTTCGATGCAAAAAGACAGTTTGCACAAAGGGTTCCTCACTCTTTTGTCTCTCGTATGAAGCGAGGCGATATCAATGATCCACTGCTTACTCAGGTTCTTCCTGTCACTGAGGAGCTTGACGTCCACCCTGGATACTCTTCAGATCCTCTGGAAGAGCAAGATAATGAACAACCTGGATTACTTCATAAATATAAAAATAGAGCACTGTTGATATTAAAAGGCGGATGCGCTGTTAACTGTCGGTACTGTTTCCGAAGACACTTTCCTTATAGTGATAACAAAGGTTCAAAAGCAGTTTGGCAACAAAGCCTTGAATATATCGCTAAGCACGATGAGCTAAATGAGGTCATTCTCTCCGGTGGTGACCCGCTAATGGCAAAAGATCACGAGCTGAAGTGGTTATTTAAACAAATCAGCGATATCCCACATATTAAGAGGCTGAGAATTCATTCCCGTCTGCCCGTTGTTATTCCTTCAAGAATCACTGATGATCTGTGTCATCTGATTCGGACGACACGATTACAGGTTGTTTTTGTCTCTCATATCAACCATCCAAACGAGATTGATGACACTTTAAAAGTAGCGTTCGCCAAACTTAAATTTGCCGGTACAACTCTATTGAATCAGGGTGTCCTTCTGAAAGGGGTCAATAACTCTATACCTACACAAGTGGAGCTTAACGAGTGCTTATTTGATGCTGGAATCCAACCTTACTACCTCCATGTTCTGGATAAAGTACAGGGTGCGGCCCATTTCTTTGTTAGTGATGAGGAAGCAAAAACAATAATGCGGGGAGTCATGGAACAAACCTCTGGTTACCTTGTTCCTAAGCTAACCAGAGAGATTGGGGGCAGACCTAGTAAAACGCCTTTGGATCTTGGATTAGAATAAGCAGTAAGTTACCACCCCCGGACACTGACTGAACGAGTGTCCGGGAGTATTTAAAGTACTTAATTATCTGTACTCTCAAAAATCTTATCTGCAGAAGCCGCTACAAACCCCGGATATAAGGCACCATCAGCCATCGGATAGCGCTTAGCAAACTCATAAAAGCCACCGGGGATAACAAACTCGCCATCACTAAACTGTACAGGAACCTTATCTGCCATAGTTGATGACTGTTCAAGCAGTACGTCTGGTGAGCCTTTAACTTCGCCACCTGACTCATTGATACGGAAACCTGAATCGCGCAGGTGGTCATTTACCGCTTTCACTTCATCAAACTCATTAAGCTGATTAACGCTTACAGTAAAGTGGTTAGCTCCATACCCATGGGCAGATAACCACGCTGCATACTCACTCTCTTTTGCCAGTAACTCATACTCTTGATGGCTTATTTCCCATAGTCGGCCTCCTGAGAGGAAGTCACTTGAATTCAGTTTTTCAGCATCTAGCTGCCCGACTAAACGGTTAACTATGGCACCTAACTCGGGAGAACATAGACCAACCTCAAGTTGGCTAATAAAAACCTTTGGTTGTTTCGGGTTAGGGTGTTCAAAGTGTTTTGCCGTTAGATTCTTACTTTCAAACACGTAATCGCCACACTCTTTATAACCTAAATCGAGAAATGGTTTAGCCAGAGTCTGAATACCTAAAGGCTCTACTCCGAAAGTTCTCAACGCGATATGATCATTGATAAGAGGTTCATTCTCTTCAAGTAAAGAATGAACCTTCTCTGCTGAAGGGCAAAGGCGGGCGATGTAGTCCTGCCATAGTGACTGGAATAGTAAATCTGGTGACATAGTTCCTCCTTGGACACACCATTTTCATTCCTGAACTGGCCGTTCACCTAGCTAGGAATCTACCAATAACTCTCGTTCCCACGCTCCCCGTGGTAATGCAGACCAGAGCCAATAAAACCAAACAATTTCGACATTAATAAAGCTCTTTTAGTCAGATATGCATTCCCACGGGGACCGTGGGAACGAGCATAAGCGCTGTATCTGTGTGGGTATGGTGGAGCAAACATACAAGGACATGGATGCCCTTGTTTAAGCGTTCAGGGATGACTTGAGCGGTTTGCGGAACCATACCCGTATAGATACAGTTAACGTTACAACTTAACTCCAGGACTCAATGTATCAGGCAGAAGAGTCTCACTACCTTCCATTGAAGCCATTGGGTATGCACAGTAGTCTGCTGCGTAGTAAGCGCTTGGGCGTAAGTTTCCGGATGCACCCGGGCCACCAAATGGTGCATCACCACTAGCACCGGTAAGCTGGCGGTTACGGTTTACGATGCCTGCACGGATATGCTCAACAAAATAATCCCACTCGCTGTTTTCGGTAGACACTAAGCCTGCTGACAAACCAAAGCGTGTATCATTGGCCATATCAACTGCGTTTTCTAAACCTTTGTAACGAACAATCTGCAGTAGCGGGCCAAAGTACTCTTCATCTGGAAGTTCAGCGACCTTGGTAACATCAATCAATCCAGGTGTAACGAAAGCTGCCTTTGTGTGTTTCGCTTCAACCAAAGACTCTGCGCCCATAGTCAAAAGGTTAGCCTGAGCGTTAAGGATGACTTCTGCTGCCTGAGCTGAGATTTGTGGCCCCATAAACGGCTGAGGATCGGCAAACGGCTCATCAACAACTATGTTGTTGGTTGCTTGTACAAGCTTCTCTATCAGCACGTCACCTTTTTCACCTTCAGGTACGTAGAGCCTTCTGGCACAGGTACAACGCTGACCTGCACTGATAAATGCAGATTGCACAATTGTGTAAACCGTCGCATCCACTTCACCATAATTTTCTGAGATAACCATAGGGTTATTACCCCCCATCTCCAGAGCCAACATTTTGTCTGGCTGGCCCGCAAACTGACGGTGAAGAATATGTCCGGTATTTGCGCTCCCGGTAAACAGTAGGCCATCAATGCCTTTAGATTCAGCAAGAGCAACACCTGTCTCTTTTGCACCCTGAACCATATTAATCACACCTTCAGGTAAGCCTGCTTTCTGCCATAGCTTCATGACGAACTCAGCGGTAGCAGGAGTTTGCTCAGATGGTTTGTACACGATTGTATTACCCGCCAGCAAAGCTGGAACCATATGTCCGTTTGGAAGATGAGCCGGGAAGTTATATGGGCCAAACACCGCCATGACACCAAGTGGTCTGTGACGCAATACAATCTGATTACCTGCTGCTTCACGCTGCTTTTCGCCGGTTCTTTCATGATAGGCACGAATAGAAATAGCAATTTTTCCTGCAACCGCACCCGCTTCCGTTTTGGTTTCCCAAAATGGTTTACCGGTTTCTTTTGCAATGATCTCTGCAATACCTTCGCTGTTTGCTTTCACTTCTTCAGCAAACGCCAGTACGACTTTTTCACGCTCTTCGTAACTCAGCTTTTTCCATTCAAGGTACGCTTTACGTGCTGTTTTTACTGCTTGCTCAACCTGAGCTGGAGTAGCACTATCGCCAGTCCAGATAACTTCATCATTATAAGGACTTGATGAAGTCATAACCTCACCCTGCCCCGCAACCCATTGACCTGAAATCCATTGAGTCATACTTGTATCCTTATCTTAAATCGCCAGCATGCGAACGTTATCGCCATTGCCTATCTCGAGGGCTTTCGCAGTCTCCTCGCTTAAAATCACGTTCCCAGACTCATTGTCGTATGCGGCTTTAGCAGCAACTGCTCGGAAGTTTTCAAAAGAGGTATTAATGATCAGATAATCTTGCGAACTTGAATGTTCGCTTATCTGCGCTTTAGCACGGAACGAATCACGTACAGAATTGATATTCTGAAGATCACATTCGACTGTCGGGCCCGCATCGAAAATATCAACATAGTCGCGGCAAACGAAACCTTCTTTCTGCAGCAACTTCAATGCAGGAACCGTATTCTGATGAACTTTACCGATAACCTCTTGAGCTTCTTTACTAAGCAGGTTGATATAAATCGGCAGCTTCGGCATCAGATCGGCAATAAAACCTTTTTTGCCAATGCCAGTCAGGTAATCCGCCAGAGTAAAGTCGATAGAGAAAAAGTGTTCTTGCAACCATTGCCAGAACGGTGACTCGCCATTCTCATCAGAAACACCTCTCATTTCAGCGAATACCGTCTTTGAGAAGCGCTCAGGATGTTCTGCCATCATAAGGAAGCGGCATTTAGACATCAGTTTTCCATTGAAACCACCACGGAAATCAGGTCTTAAGAAAAGAGTACAAACTTCACTGCAGCCAGTGTAGTTATTGCCAAAAGTAAGCAGCTTAACCACATTGTTTACACCCAACTTAGGTGATGAGTGAACAATTTTACTAATGTGGTATGTATAGAAAGGTACGTCCCAGCCTATTGAGGCTTCAATGGCGGTTGTACCCGCAACTTCACCTGTTTCAGAGTCAAAGCCAACCATTAGGTAGCCTTCATCACCCGGCTCATTCACATCCGGTTTATCAAAACTTGCTACAGAGTGGTTAATTCGGTTGGTTAACAGCTCTTCGTTAACCGGCAGTGAAGTAAATCCATGGCCTGATTCTTCCGCACATATTCTTAGTGCTTCGTAATCCGTTTTTTTAATCGGTCTAACAACCAGCATCACAACTCCCTCCAGATGCTAATTTGACAATTGCTCAACAGTTCCAGTCTCTGTTGAACGTGTTACTTCCCCACGGAGGTGGAGAAGTAACTACCAGTTTTTATTTAAACAATACTTGCGATTGCTTTATCCAGACGAGCTAAGCCTTCTTCGATATCTTCTTTTGGAATAACTAACGAAGGTGTAAAGCGCACAACATTTGCACCAGCAACAAGAACCATCAGCCCCTGCTTTTCTGCAGCCACTAACACTTCACGCGCACGCCCTTGCCACTCTTCATTCAAAGCGGCGCCAATAAGTAGTCCCTTACCGCGTATTTCACTAAAGATGCCGTACTTATCATTAATTTTGGTTAGGCCATCGCGGAATAGTGCTTCTCTTTCAGCAACACCAGATAGCGTTTCAGGTTGGCTAACAATATCAACTACCGCCTCTGCAACGGCACAAGCCAGCGGGTTACCACCATACGTCGAGCCATGGGTACCTACCTTCAGATGCGGTGCGTATTCGTCAGTTGTAAGCATCGCACCAATAGGAATACCACCACCCAGAGATTTTGCTGTGCTAAGAATATCCGGAGTCACTCCAAGACCTTCATAGGCATAGAAAGTACCTGTACGGCCATTGCCTGTCTGAACTTCATCAAAGATCAGTAACGCATTGTGCTGGTCACAAAGCTCACGTACCGCTTTAGCAAATTCTGGTGTTGGAGAAACAATGCCACCTTCACCCTGAAGTGGCTCCATCATTACTGCACAGGTTTTATCTGAAATATGCGCTTTAAATGCGTCAATATCATTGTAGTCCAGATGCGTTACATCACCTGGCTTAGGACCAAAACCGTCTGAATAGGCAGCCTGGCCACCAACGGTTACAGTAAAGAAGGTTCTTCCGTGGAAGCCCTGTTTGAATGCAATGATTTCTGACTTTTCAGAGCCAAACTTGTCTGCCGCGACACGGCGTGCCAGCTTAAGTGCTGCTTCGTTAGCTTCTGCACCAGAGTTCGCAAAAAACACTTTTTCAGCAAAAGAAATCTCAGTCAGCTTCTTTGCCAAGCGAAGAGCGGGCTCATTTGTCATTACATTACTCAGATGCCAGATCTTATTAGCCTGCTCAGTAATAGCATTCACCATTGCCGGATGGCAGTGACCAAGGCAGCTAACAGCGATGCCACCAGCAAAATCGATATACTCGTTATCTTCCTGATCCCACACTCGTGAACCCTTTCCTTTTACAGGAATCATTTCAAGCGGGCTATAACAAGGCACCATCACGTCATTAAACAAGCTACGTTCGACTTTATTTCCCATCGTCTCAATACTCCATATTGGTACCAATGCTATGACTTGAGTTCAAAACTCAAGCTGTTGGTATTTTGTTCTATTTACGCATAGTATTTACAATTTATTAACTAATTCAATAGAGAAATAGTCTTAATAACTGCTAACACAATAGCGATAAGGCACAATTATTGACTATTTATTCATTGCTTTATCACTGAATTCATGAAAATTTCCCGAAGTTTTACTGAAAAACTGGAATAATTCAGCAAAACAGTACAGAAAAGGAAGAGGAGGGATGTCTTCCTCGCATAAACTTTCATAAGTGAAGTTATATCAGAGATTGATAGGTATTGTTAAGAATAGTGATCGGGTTCAAGCTTATGAACGAAGAAAAAAGTCGATATTAACGCTTTAGAAAATTTGCCAGAAGCTCATGCCCCTGCTCTGTTTTGATTGACTCTGGATGGAACTGAACAGCTTCGATAGGTAACACCTTGTGCTGAAAACCCATAATTTCATCAAAACTTCCATCTGGGCTTTCTGTCCAGGCAGTAATTTCAAAACAATCTGGAAGGGACGCTTTGTTTACAATCAGAGAGTGGTACCGGGTTACCGTAAGAGGGTTGTTAAGTCCTTCAAACACGCTTTTGTTGTTGTGGCGAATTGGTGATGTTTTCCCATGCATCACTTCTCTTGCTCTCTCAACCTTACCACCAAAAACTTGCGCGATAGCTTGATGCCCCAGACAAACGCCCAGAAGTGGTAACTTACCAGCAAAATACTTTATTGCCTCTAAAGAAATTCCAGCTTCATTCGGTGTGCATGGGCCAGGAGAGATGACCAAATGTGTAGGGTTTAGAGCTTCAATACCGGCTATATCGATCTCATCATTACGTATAACTTTTACCTCTGCTCCCAGTTCGCAGAAGTACTGGTAAAGGTTATAAGTAAACGAATCATAGTTATCGATGATAAGAAGCATTGGTGTCCGCATATTTATCTGGTGAGAGCGGTATTGTGCCGACTGAGCACCGAAAGGCAAGAAAAAAATCAGGCAGCTCTATGAGCCACCTGATGTTTCACTGTAAATAGACTTAACGTTTACGGGAACGCATAACGCCTAACCCACCAAGGCCTAGCAATAGAGCAATACCAACACTACCACCTTTGATGTCTAGCTCCACGATTGCAGGATCGTGGTCTGAAGAACGGTATTGGTCAGCATACTTAGGTAAATCACCTGTGTACTTACCACCATATTCAAACAACGACGACTCTGCCGCGTTAATGTGCCAGTCAGCAGCATCAACAACGCGATAAGCTAAGCTTTCACTTACAAGGATATGATCCAACGAACCAACTTCATCATTGTATGAGTAACTCCACGTTGTATCATCGTGAAGCAACGCCATCACATCAGTGTAGCCGTAGCTTTCAGTGATCACCGCACCGTTGTCACCAAATTGCTCAACACCATCAATGAATGTATTACGCGCAGCCTTAATATCACGACCAAGCTCAGCACTGTTAAAGTTTGTCAGTACTAGCATAGGATCTTCCTTAGCATACGAGTTCAAATCACCCACGATGACTTTATGCCCTTCAATTGAGGCCATAGCATCACCCAGAGCAACGGCTGCTGCTACACGGAAGTTTTCACAAGAACCTTGTCTGTCTGCGTCTTTACCACCTTGTCCGCCAGCAGATTCAGCTGCTGCATCTTCCCAGCACTTAGAACCTTTAGACTTAAAGTGGTTAACAGCGATAGTCAGCTTGTTGTTATTACGGTATCCACTTACTCCTTTAACTTTGAAAGTAGGAGCGATAGAGTCTCGCTGGTAGTTCTTACCGTCTTCAATAACTTTGCCGTCACCATCTACAACTTCCGGTGCTTGCTGCGCAGGCATACTGATTACACGTGGATCAAGTAGTTTAACTACCTTAGGTCGGTAGAAAACACCCACTGCGATAGCATCAGTACCTACCGAGTCCAGAGCATCGGTCACACCATCATTGTTAGAATCAATAGCAACAAACTTATAGCGTTTTTTCTTCTTATCGATTTGGCTGTTCACTGCATCCAGTAAGCGCTGAATCGCTGAGTTTTCACCGAAACCGTTGTTCTCAATCTCCATCAGACCAACAATGTCAGCATCCATTCTCAGAATTGCCTGAACAATCTTCGCTTCCTGAAGCTCGAACTCTTCTTGTGTACCTGCACCACGGCTGCTGCCAAACTGGTTAGCATCACCACCAAATGGAGAATTGAAATAGTTTAGAACGTTGAAGGTTGCAATACGTAAATCGCCTTTATACAACTCAGGTTCTTCTTCGCGTGGAGTCAGGTGCACAAAGTTGTTTTGATCCAATGTATTAGTAGCAATCAGACGATACTCACCAAAGCTATATGTCATTACACCTTCTAACCCGACAACACGATCATCAATGCGAATATAGTCTTCTGTTGAACCGTCTGCATCAGCATCTGTACGACCAAACTCAGGGTAATAAGGTATTTCACCGTTCGCTGCTTTGTGATCAGATTCTACGTAGAGACGCTTCTGTGCATTCTCTTCAGATTGAGTATTTGCTTCTTCAGAACCTGGAACAAAGATTTGGTTAGGCTGAGGATTTGGACGACCTTGAGCCAGAACCATGTTGTTTCGACGACCTGCATAGTCGTAGCTGAAAGTACGAGATACACGCATATCCAGTTCGCTGTTAAGCTTCACTAGCATGCCTTCATAACGTTCGAAGGTATCATCCATGCTTTCATCAGAACCAATGATCTCCATCTCAACAGCTGCAGGAGCGCCCTGGCCTTGACCTTCAAGAGCAACGTAGCTCTGATCGCGCACAGCAAGCTGAGTTAATCCCCAGTACTCTTTCACTTCACCATAGGCACACACTACGTCTCCAGGCTGAAGTTGTGAGCTGGTTTCATTGGTATAAACAAAGATACCATCGGAAGTTTTCGCGTCATTGTCTGGAGAAATTGAGTGTAGATAGAAACCTTTTGTCAGACTATTTGTGACAGCGGCAACAACACCTTTCACATAAACTTTGCTTCCGGACAGAGGTGAACTATCAGCATCGCCCTGAATATCATAGATAGCCGTATAGGTTGGCTCCGCTCCATCTATCTGACACTGGAAGCCTGGATCGGGTTCAGTTGTCTCACCATACTCACCTAATCCGGTAAACACGTCTTTACCAATATCAGTCCACTCACCTGGTGAGTAAGTGCTATTAGGTGTTGTTACACTTTCATTTCGAACAAGAGTGACGTCTTTTGCCCAATTGGATCTTTCACCAATAGTACCAATGACATCAATGAGCACCCCGTCTTTGTAAAGAGCAACCGCATCGTCACCGTTAAAATTAATAACACTGTTATTAATAACATCCGCTACATCTTGTATAGCTTGAGCAGCGTTCGAATTTGCAAACACATAGGCTTCCCCCGCAGCCAGTGTTACAGAGTCCAGTGCGATTACTTTACTTGTTTCTGCAGCACCATTAGAAAACAATTTTAGCTCGTAACCGGTAAGAGTCTCGGAACTCTCGCCTGCATTAGCTATCTCAAGCGCTTTGTTACTTGCGCCACCCTCTACGTATTGGGAGATTAAAACCTCTGCTGAAACTGTCGACGAAGCTAATGCTATAGCCGTCGCGATCAGTGTTTTTCTGTAGTATTTATTATCCATGTTTCACCTCTATGCTATCGGCAAAAACCCCTTTTCTGCGCGATAACAATTCAGTCCTATTTGTAGGTATACAAGTTAAGAAAAAGTGCGGTTGACAAGTTTTTGGACAAACTAACCGCACTCCGTACCTATTTTAATGAGAGAGATGAAACATTTTTTATAGATGTGTTACATTCTTGTAGAATTTATTGTGATACCGATCCGTAATCTCAATAATAAGAAAGGCCACTCATCTGGCAGATGAATGGCCTTTTTTCAAGCTTTTTAGGATGGAATTTATGGGCGTGCTACAAAACCAACAGCTTCGTATACTTTCTTCAAAGTTACTGCTGCGCGAGCTGATGCTTTCTCTGCACCCGTCTTCATCACTGAATCAAGATACGCACGATCTTCACGAATTCGCTTGTATTCCGCCTGTACAGGCTCAAGCATAGCAACTACAGATTCAGCGACAGCGACTTTAAAGTGGCCGTACATCTTACCTTCGAAATCTTTCTCAATCTCTTCGAAGCTTTGACCTGTTGCCGCATGCATTAGCCCCATAAGGTTTGCTATACCAGGCTTGTTCTCTACATCGTAGATAACACGTGGCGGATCTTCTGGATCGGTTACCGCACTCTTAATCTTCTTGGTAATAGACTTAGGGTCTTCTAGCAGAGTGATAACATTTTTACGGTTATCATCCGACTTAGACATCTTCTTAGTCGCATCCTGAAGACTCATTACACGAGCGTTAACAGATGGAATATATGGTTCAGGAACTGCAAATGTTTCGCCATATAGATTGTTAAAGCGGTTCGCGATATCACGAGCAAGCTCAAGATGCTGCTTCTGGTCGCTACCAACAGGAACTTGCTGTGCCTGATAAGCCAGAATGTCCGCAGCCATTAGTACCGGGTAGTCGTAAAGGCCAACGTTAATGTCGTTCGCATAACGCTGAGACTTGTCTTTAAACTGAGTCATACGATTCAGTTCACCCATCTGCGTATAGCAGTTCAGAACCCAACCCAGTTGAGCGTGCTCAGGTACGTGGGATTGAACGAATAGAGTACTCTTCTCTGGAGTTACACCAACAGCCAAACAGATAGCCAAAGCATCCAGTGTTGCTTCATATAGCGCCTTAGAATCCTGACGAACCGTAATCGCATGAAGGTCTACGATACAGTATTGGCAATCATAATCGTCCTGCATCTGTTGCCACTGACGCAGAGCACCTAAGTAGTTACCAATACTTAGTTCACCTGATGGCTGAACGCCACTTAATACGATAGGTTTGCTCATGATTATGATTTCCTTAATTACTTCTTAAATAGATACTTCTTGAATTAGATATTTTTACCTAGAATAGAGCAGTGTACTCATTAACGAGTATTTTTCCAGAGCTAGATACCAATTAATTCGTTGCAGGCAGAATATTCAATAACTCTGCTAACTCATCAGCAATAAAGTCCGGCTGAGAGTCGGAGATAGGCTCTCCATGGTTATACCCGTAGGTAAGAGCAAACGAAGGGCATTTCACATTCTTCGCCGCCAGAATATCGTTCTTAGAGTCCCCAACCATCAACATCTCCTCGGCTGATAGTTCGTATTTCTCCAGCAGCCAGTTTAGGGCGATTGGATCGGGTTTACGTCTAGGGAAGTCTTCTCCACCTATCACTTCTACAAACAAATGGTCTATCTTGTGTTGCTCCATAATTTCGGGAACAAATACACCAGGTTTGTTGGTGACAAGAGCAAGCTTGTAACCTGCTTCATGCAATTTGATGAGTGTTTCAAATACAGTTGGATAAAGAGGACTACGGTTGTGACCACATGAGGCATAGAAACCATTAAATAACTCCCGAGCCTTTTTTCGCAGCTCAGGATCCAGCTCTTCTGACACCTCAAGACTTCTGCTTAACGCTCTTCCTAACAGGACATCAGCACCATTACCAACCCATTCTCTAACCTGCTCTTCTGTTATCGCCGGGTAACCCAGCTCCTGAACAGCCTGATCTACCGCTACTGTCAAATCCGGCACACTATCAAGTAGTGTTCCATCCAGATCGAAAGCGATAAGTTTAATTTTTTCTAAAGACATGACGTACCCTGAATATCAAAAAGGGGCAAATTCAGCCCCTTTTAAAAAATTTGTTAGCGCTTAACCTGTGCCAGCTCTTCACGCATCTGATCGATAACCGCTTTGTAGTCTGGTTTGTCAAAGATAGCTGAACCTGCAACAAACATATCCGCACCAGCTTCTGCAATTTCACGGATGTTTTCTACTTTTACACCACCGTCGATTTCCAAACGAATATCACGACCAGAAGCATCAATACGCTTACGAATATCACGCAGCTTATCAAGAGAAGAAGGAATAAATGACTGTCCACCGAAACCAGGGTTAACCGACATAAGAAGAATCATATCGATTTTATCCATAGTGTAATCAAGATAGTGCAGAGGTGTCGCAGGGTTGAAGACTACGCCAGCCTGGCAACCACACTCTTTGATAAGTTGCAGGCTGCGATCCAGATGATCAGTCGCTTCCGCGTGGATAGTAATCATAGTCGCACCCGCTTTTGCAAAATCAGGGATGATGCGATCTACAGGCTTCACCATTAGGTGAACATCGATTGGTGCAGTAATTCCGTAATCACGAAGCGCTTTACAAATTGGAGCGCCAAATGAAAGGTTTGGTACAAAGTGGTTATCCATTACATCAAAGTGGATAACGTCAGCGCCTGCTTTTAGAACATTTTCTACGTCTTCACCAAGACGAGCAAAATCAGCGGATAAAATTGACGGCGCAATTAAAAAATCTTTCATACCAGACCTCAGGGTTATTGTAGTGTTCAGAATCTGGCCGCAATTCTACCTAAGAATCGGAAATCAGACCAAACTCTTTTTGATACGTTCCTGAGAATCCCTACCCGCAGTAGACTCGAACAAAGCGAACAACTCGTTTACTTTGTTTCGTCCAGCACCATTACGGCTGATAGTGCGCTTGACCTGAACCGTATCAAGCTTGGCACCCTTATATAAGCGCTGGGTAAGGCTGGTATCATGGTTAGAAATCAGAACCGGAATACCCCGTTTTTTGGCTGTACGCTCTGCAATATTTGCCAGTTCGGCCTGATCATCAAGCGTAAAACCATTACCCGCATAAGAAGTAAAATTAGCTGTATTTGATAAAGGAGCGTAAGGAGGGTCACAGTAGACGACGCTGCCTTTGCGAGCCTTCTTGAAGGTATCAACGTAGCTTTCGCAAACAAACGTTGCTTTTTGTGCTTTAACCGAAAAGAACTCCATCTCTTTTTCTGGGAAGTATGGCTTCTTATACGAGCCAAAAGGTACGTTGAAACCGCCCTTCTTGTTGTATCGACATAGGCCATTAAAACCAAATCGATTCATGTAGAGAAATGCGGTGGAGCGAAACCAGATATCATCCGTATCATTAAACTGTTTTCTGATATCCAAATAGAACTCTTTACGGTTACACTCTGGTTTAAACAGTCGCTTCGTTTCTTCGATATACTTTTCAGGTTCTTTTTTCAGCAGGTTATAGATATTGATCAGGTCCTGATTAATATCGGCAAGTACGTATTCTTCGTAGTCAGTGTTAAGGAAAACTGAGCCAGCGCCAACAAACGGCTCTATAAGACGTTTTGCTTCAGGTAGATGACGTTGTATATCTTCAACAAGACCATACTTACCACCAGCCCATTTAAGAAAGGCACGTTGCTTCTTCATCTACCGCTCTTTAACCAACCACTACATTACGAGGGAGCGGACTGTACCACATTTTCAGCCCCGACTCAGCGTTAATTTGCACGCTCTATCTCCCTGTGAACCTGAAGCATTGATTTTGCCCAAGGTTGAAGAATTTGGACGGATTGAGGCAACTCTGTACGCGCATTTCTGGCTTGCTGAATAGTTGGGAAGTCGCGGTAAGTCACGATATACCAGTTCTCATTTGAACGAACCGTCGGATAAATGCGAACTTTGTTTTCCATCTCATGTACAAGTAAGAAGTCCTGAACCTCTTCCAAAGAACGCATTGCAGCCAGTTGAAGTGTATAGTTTCGATCAGAAACACCTAACAACTCTTCCTTGGAGAAAGAGAAGGTAATCAATGGAGGTGCAGATTCATCGGATTCGGTGTTGTCTGCTTGAGAAGCCTGATCTTTAGCCTGTTCAACAGCATCATCGATAATAATAGCTTCTGGTGTTGTTTCACCTTCAAGAAGGGCATCTACCACTGTTGACGGAACAACCACTCGCTGACCATCATCATTGTTGCCAACACTCACTACGCTATCAGTCACTGATGGAGGTAAATCTTCGGCATCGTCAGTCGCACCTGCTGGAACCGCAAGTTTATTATCGTCCTGCGTCATGTTGCTTTGAGAAGTGTTGTCTTGAGCAGGTAGATTACTTTTACCGTCAGGGGTCAGCACCATTTGATCGGCACCATCTTTTAGTTCCTGACTTTCCGAACTCACTTGTTCAGTCGGTCGGTCCACTTCAGCATTCGCACCGGTCTTATTCTCCGGGCCAGGCTGAGCAAACAACCAAAGGTATCCGCCCGCAATCAAAGCCAACAAGATAAGAACAAGTATTAAAATCTTAAATGGTGAGCCAATAATTGAGCGAATAATAATCTTCTTCTCCATCTTACGTTCCCCTAAAGCTATCAATGCTCCCGGAAGTGCAGGCGTTTTGGTCGCATCCTTACGAACTTTTTTCTTCGCATCTTCGTTATAAACAAACTTCAGCACCATGAGCTCGAGAAAAGTCTGGACTTCATTCGGTCTCAGTTGCTCTATTTCTAGTGAAATCGGTTTATTTTCTTGTCCATAGCTTAGCCGACTTAGAACAGGTTCTAAAGTCGAACCGTTTGAAAACAAAACAATATTAATGTTCCATTTAGGGTTCGACTGTGCTTCTAGCACCAATGCCCACAGTTCGGCTAGCAAGTTGTCAGTCAACAAATGGGCATCATCAATGACAATAACAAGATCGCAGCTTTCATCTTGTATAAGACGAGAAAAGCTATCTATGATTTTGTCATTTTCATTAAACAGAGGGTTGGCAACAATCTGATTAAGCAGAATTGCTTTTTTCTGCTCATCAGACTGGTTGGGGTGACACATCAATAAAGACTGGTTTTTATCCTGAGCGTATGCCTCAAGAAAGCGTTGAGCAATCCAGGTTTTACCTGAGCCCGATTGCCCTGCGATATTAATGAGGTTAGAGCCAAAACGGGTCAGTAACCTGACTCGCTCAAGCAACTCTATCTGAGAATCTAAATCAAGGACACGCAATTCATGAGCTAAACTCATCAAAACCTACCAGTCTGTTTTCTAGGATGTATCTTTATTGACGGCAAAAATCGATTGCTTGTTGGATCTGTTCCGTTGGAACATCAGCAAAAACACCAGCTTTACCAATATCAGTAGGAAGAACCAAACGAAGTTGCCCGGACAAGACTTTTTTATCTCGCATCATATGCTTCATAAAGTCGTCAAATGACATCGACTCAGGAGTATGGACTGGCAGCTTTGAACGTATCAAAATTTGCTTAATACGCTCTACTTGTTCTTCAGTAATAAGTCCCTGAAGTTGCGCTGTTTTCGCAGCCATTACTGTCCCTGAAGAAACGGCTTCACCATGTAACCAATTACCATACCCCAGTTCTGCCTCAATAGCATGACCAAAAGTATGACCTAGGTTCAATAGCGCTCGAATTCCAGACTCTTTCTCATCCAGATTCACGACTTCTGCTTTAATTTCACAGCAACGAGCAATCGCATAAATAAGTGCCGACTCATCTAAAGCATAGAGTTTGTCCAAGTTACCCTCTAACCAGACAAAGAATGCTTCATCATAAATAATGCCGTATTTGATAACTTCAGCGATGCCTGCCGCAAACTCTCGTTCAGGTAGTGTTTTAAGGCAGTCAATATCTATAGTTACAGACTTCGGCTGATAAAAGGCACCAATCATGTTCTTACCAAGGGGATGATTGACAGCTGTTTTACCACCGACTGAAGAGTCGACCTGAGACAGCAATGTTGTAGGAACCTGGATAAAATCCACACCACGCTGGTAACAAGCGGCTGCAAAGCCAACAATATCACCAATAACACCACCACCTAAGGCAACTAAAACAACATCACGAGCGTAGCTGCCTTCCAGCAGGAAGCTCATAATGGTATCAAAGACTTCAAGGCTCTTATATTGCTCACCATCAGGTAACTCAAGTAATGCAGCTTCACATCCCTGAGCATTTAACTGAGCAATTACCTTTTCAGCATATAGAGGAGCAACAGTTACGTTGCTAATAACGACCGCTTTTTTCTTTAGACCTAAAGAAGAAAAGTGCGCCGAGTTATTAAATAACCCGGCGCCTATAGAAATTGGGTAACTGCGCTCACCAAGATCGACGTTTATCCGTTCCATGGTTGGCTCTCCAAAAAAAATGAACTTAACGTTCTTCTATCATTTTTATGATTTGGTTGGCTACTACTTTTGCACTTTGATCATCTGTGCGAACAGTGTAGTCAGCAACTTCTTCATATAGTGAATTCCTTTCACCAGCCAGATCTTCAAGTACCTCACGTGGGTTATCAGTCTGAAGAAGAGGACGCTTTTTATCTCGGTTAGTACGAGCAAGCTGCTTATCAATCGTTGTTTCAAGGTATACAACAATGCCCCTTGCAGACAGACGATTACGGCTCTCTTTACTTTTAACAGAGCCACCACCAGTAGCTAAAACAATGCCCTGCTTTTCAGTCAGGTCATTGATTACTGTTTCTTCGCGCTTACGGAAACCCTCTTCACCCTCTACATCGAATACCCACGCGATATCTGCGCCAGTGCGCTCTTCGATAACGGTATCAGAATCAAGGAACTCCATATGAAGTTGTTGGGCAAGGTGTCTACCAATTGTGCTTTTGCCAGCCCCCATAGGGCCAACTAAAAAAATGTTACGTTTCTCAGCCATGTTCAGCATTAATTTACAGCGTTAATTCAATGACATTGCTACAAATCAGATCGAGATTTACACATAACCGACCGGCTTGCAGCACCGATTCCTCACAATTTATTTCGTGATAAGACCCGAAATTATCTAGATCTGCTGCCCTTAATGCAACTTTATTTTGTCCGCTTGCAGTAATTCTTCCCGACACAATAGACCAGCGAATTCATTTAGCACGCCATATAACAAATTTTTGTATTTATTATTAAAGAGTTAACTTTATCTCTACTCAAAAGATCTTTTTTGCATAACTTGTTCTTCAATCACCGTTGGAGTAACAAATATAAGCAGTTCTTTTTTACGTCTGCTTTCATAAGTTCTACGGAATAAACTCCCGATTAAAGGTAATTCTGCCAACACAGGAACCTTATCCACTGAAGTTCTAATGTCATATTGGTATATCCCACCAAGCACAATGGTTTCGTTGTTGTTCACTAAAACCTGAGTACCTATTCTCTGGGTATCGATAGAAACAGCTTCGCCAAACCCTGTTCGAACTGTCTCTCCAGGGCTGTTTTGAGTAACGTTTAAGTCGAGCACTATTTGGTGATTTGGTGTTATTTGAGGAGTGACCTCCAGACTTAAGACTGCTTTTTTGAAAGAGACAGATGTTGCCCCGCTCGAAGCCGCTTCCAGATAAGGGATCTCTGTTCCTTGCTCTATATATGCTGTTTTCTTATTTGCTGTGATCAGCCTTGGACTAGAAATGATTTCCGCTTTTGACTCTGCTTGTAGTGCCGACAGTTCAAGGTCAAGCATGACTCCAGATAATGATCCGACTGAAAAGGCAATTCCAGAAGCATTAGGATTCGTTGCACCTAAGTTCACATTGAGTACATCATCTAAAGAAAGGTTGTCCGGACTTGAAGTAAGCCCCTCCAGTGAACCTCCTGTCTCAATATTCCCTCGACTACCTGCCACACCCCATCGAACACCAAGCTCTTCCAGATCCCCTTCACTAATCGTTACTAAACGAGCCTCTATTTGCACCTGTTCAATAGGAATATCTAACATCGCAATCATTTCACTTATTTCATTCAAATTGTCCTCATGGTCTCTTATTACCAGAGAGTTGGTTCTGGCATCGACAGAAACAGAACCTCGTGAAGAGAGCCCTACTTGCCCAGATGACAAGGTGTCAGCCAGTTCAGAGGCCTTGGCAAAATGAACTCTAACTACTCTTGAACCTAACCTCTCTAACTCTTTTTCCATTTTAAGCATTTGAGTTTCATGTTGCTTTCTCAGCCCAAAATCCTCTTCAGGAGCAATCATAATAATGTTGTCTAAAGTGCGCTTTCCTAATCCATTGGTCTGCAAAATCACATCCAGTGCTTGTTCCCATAAAACTTGCTCAAGCCTAAGCGAAATATCACCCTGAACATTATCAGAAACCACAATATCAAATTGATTGAACTCAGCCAGAATCTGAAGTGCCTGCCGGATAGGTATATCCTGAAAACTCACTGAGATTCGCTTGTTTTCCGACATCTTTATCATGGTGTTCGGTTCTGCATTAACCAAAGGTTTTAAAGATAAGCAGGTCAAAATTAGTAGCATCAAAAGCCTATTCATTTAAAAACACACCTCTCGACCAACTGACTTCCTGCAAGAAACATCCTTCCTCTTTTTGAGATTGTCTCTGCATTAACAACTCGCTCTCGTTAATTCGCGAGATAATCCAACCTTCGTAACCCAACCAGTCACCTTCTCGTACAGCGACTATTTTTCCCTCAGGCAGTTGAATAAGAGCTTTCTTACTGAAGGTTGATGTAAGGGTTCCTTTGAGAGAAAGTTCGCTAAGCTTGTAGTAGTTTAACTGCACAGCTTTCGGCGCATCGAGACAAAGGTGATGAGAATCTTTAAGATAAGATTTCGCCAAAGGGGGATGAAAAGGATCAGTGTAAGTTGGCTCCACATATATTTCCCTTCTCTCTTCGATTCCTCCACTGAACGATTCGATTTTGATATCAAAGTCTGGAAGACGATTTTTTATATGCTCTATCCACTTGTTAGTTGGGTGAAAAATAACGATGCTCAATTGTCCTAAAATGGCCGAGCTATCAGGACCTGATCTAGATAGTTTCATCTTTTCAACAATGGCCATCACATCGAGCATTGATATAAACTTCAGAAAAGCTCGCACATCATGAAAACTACCCGTAACCTCTACTTCTAGTTGATGCCTGGAATAATCCTCACCTTCAATCACGTTTCCCTTTGCGGAATGTAGCAGAATCAAATCTGTTTCAGACACAAACGTATTGATATCTGTTAATACATCTGTCTCTGTATTTTCTCTGACTGTGGAGTTTAAAATACCTTTCATAACCTTAACTTGTTGCCTTAATTCTGACTCCTTACCCTTGAGTTGAGCTGTATTATTAGCATGTATGGCTATACTATTTTGTAACGTTATTTCCATGCTTTTTTGTTCATCAATCCAGTGCTGCTTAGGCTGCACCACAAACCGAAAAGCTGCGCCTTGCAGAAACACTGACAATGTGACCAACAGAGTTATTTGAAAACCTCTGGGCCAATTTGGAATGTCATGCAAATCCAGCTTTCTTATGCGATTCAATTACTTTCCTCCATATCGAAAGCAAAAGAGATCATAAAGTGGTACTTTGCAATCAACTCATCCTTAGCGACATGGGTCGTTGAACGCACACTCACTTCTTTAAATTCTGGATGCGACTGAAGCAGTAACGCAAAAAACGAAATATGTTCAGCTTCTGTCGCCGTTGCATCGACCTGTACATTGCCAGCTTCAAAGCTAATCGCTTTTAAGTAGATATTTTTAGGCACTAAATCAGCTATTCGATTGACCAGCTTTTGAGGTAACGATTGTCTTTGTATGAGCGCTTCTGTACTTTGTATTCGTTGGTTTATTTCAGTAACAACCAAACTCGTCTGAGTTAGCTTTTCGGCCGTACTCTTCAACTCTTCCAGTGAATGTTGAAGACGACTGACTCTATCTTGAACAGAGAGTGCTTGTTGGTGCAGAGAATGGTAAATCGTAAACTGAATTAGAACAGAGCTGATGCAGACAATAACTAGCATCAACCAGAACAGCCTACGATATCTTGCTCTGTGTTGCTCTCGCCAGGGCACGAAGTTTATGTTCGGCATCATCTGTCATCCCTCCAACAAAGCCCTTTGATAGCAATGCCAAGTGCCAGACTATAAATGTGGCCTTCGTTCTCATCGGAGTAGGAGACTTTTTTATCATCTACTAGTTTTAATGGGTTAAGCGGTACACATGTGAGTTTTGTCTGCTCTTCGAGCATAATGCACAACTCATTAACACATCTGCTATCACCGGTAACCCATATGCCTTCTAGATTCGAATCAGATGCCGAGGAAACGTATAGCTGAACCTGCATCGCAATAGAACAAGCAATGGCTTCATGTTTTTTGAAGGAATCCGAACTCGCTTGAGTAAGGTTGGATACACTCTCTTGGTTTAGACCGACAGGTATCGTCTTGATAAGCGGTGATGAAGCTAACCCTCCACAACAAACTATTGTCTGGTCGACTCCAGCGTGTACCAACAACCAGTTATTACACTTGAATACTTGGCTTGCGAACTCCCATACTTTTAGCAGGCTATGAGCTTTTGTATCGATCAATATGGGTTTCAACCCTGCATCTCGAATTACAGAGATACGCTCATCAACCACCTCTTTCCTCGCTGCATAAACCTGATAAATTACTTTGGGTTCATTGATAGAACACTTGTCTTCATTAACGGTGAAGTCAATTCTTAAATCTTGAGGAGAGATGGGAGAGTGAGTGGCAAAGGCTTCATAGATAGCAAACTCTTTATCGTCCTCTTCAATCGTCGCATCGATGCTTAAAGAACGGCTAACTACTGCCGAATCTGGTACCAAAACTGCGATTCTTCGACCAAATATAGGTAGTTCAGACTTTAATCTTTTGAGTTTATTTACAATCCCCTGATAATCCAGTGTGTGACTATCATCCAAAATATAAGCATGACTTGTAAAATTTCTGTATTGCACAAGTTTAATTCTATTTTTGGAGTATTTAACAGAGACTGCTTTTATACTTTTCGGACCTATTTCTACACCAGTAACCATTGTCTGAAACATTATGCAGCCTCCTTATATTTTGATTAGAAAATTGAATCTATTCTGTACAGGCTTAACTACAACCAATGTGTTAAGCTTGCACATTAGGAAAGCTAAAAACCTCTATTAATCAGGGATTATCCGGTGAAGTTCATAAAGTACTTGTTAATTTTTTCAGTGGTTTGCATTGTTCTTGGAGTGGGGACAATTGTCGGATTCTATTACTACGTAAAGCCTGAGTTACCAGATGTTGCAACACTAAAAGATGTGCAGCTTCAAACCCCAATGCAGGTTTACAGCCGAGACGGTAAACTCATTTCTCAGTTTGGTGAAAAGCGCCGCGTTCCAGTTACCTTTGATGAGATTCCTCAGGATCTGATTGATGCTCTTATTGCGACTGAAGATAGCCGCTACTATAGCCACCCGGGTATTGACCCAATTGGTATTGCACGAGCAGCTTTTGTTGTGGCGATTTCTGGCTCTGCAAAGCAAGGGGCAAGTACCATTACACAGCAGTTAGCACGAAACTTCTTCTTATCTAATGAAAAGAAGATCATGCGAAAAATCAAAGAGATCTTCATCGCTGTTCACATAGAGCAACTGCTTTCCAAAGAAGAAATTATGGAGCTGTATGTAAACAAGATTTTCCTTGGATATCGCTCCTATGGTTTTGGCGCTGCAGCACAAGTTTATTTTGGGAAAGAGCTTAATCAACTGACTCTAAGTGAAGTTGCAACGCTCGCAGGTATGCCAAAAGCACCTTCGACCATGAACCCTATCTATTCCATCGAACGTGCGACCAACCGTCGTAATGTTGTTCTTGGTCGTATGCTGACCGAAGGCTATATCTCGCAGGAGGAGTTCGATACTGCAAGTACTGAGCCTTTAGATGGCCGCTATCATGGAGCTGAAATTGAACTGAGAGCACCTTATGTGGCTGAAATTGCTCGTTCATGGATGGTAGAAAGATATGGTGAAGATGCTTATACCTCAGGTATGAAGATCTACACTACTGTTGACTCGAAGCTTCAAAATTCAGCAACAACTGCCGCTGTTTCCAACCTGCTGACTTATGATGAAAGACACGGTTACCGTGGCGAAGAAAAAGTACTTTGGACCACAGGTAAATCGGCATATACCGTTGATGAGATGACTAAACACCTCAGAAGCCAACCGACTTATGGAGAGCTTTCTCCAGCTATTGTCACTTCTGTTGAAGAAAAAGCCGCAACAGTATTTATCAAGAATCAGGGTGAAGCGCAGATTGGCTGGGACGGGATGAAGTGGGCTCGAAAGTTCATTACTGATGAAAAACAGGGGCCTGCCCCAAAGAATGCATCTGAAATCCTCGAAGAAGGCCAACAGATCTGGGTTCGCCCAATGACGAAAACACCTATTGAGGATGCAGTTGAAGACGAACCTAAATTCGCCTATGTATGGAAACTGAGTCAGGTTCCAAATGCCAACACTGCATTTGTAGCAATGAACCCAGAAGATGGTGCTGTTTTATCTCTGGTTGGTGGCTTCAACTTTGTTCACAGCAAGTTTAACCGAGCAACACAATCTGTGCGCCAGGTAGGTTCTGGCATTAAGCCATTTATCTACTCTGCGGCAATTGATAGTGGTATGACATTGGCATCACTGGTTAACGATGCACCTATTAACCAGTGGGATTCAAGCATGGGTACGGCTTGGAGACCTAAGAACTCTCCACCAACTTATATCGGCCCAACTCGTCTTCGTATTGGCCTTGCTACGTCTAAAAACGTAATGGCTGTGCGCGTGCTGCGTCAGGTTGGCCTGGATAATACTCGCGAATACCTGACACGTTTTGGTTTTGAACTGGACGAATTGCCTCGTTCTGAAACCATTGCGCTGGGAGCGGGAAGTCTCACTCCAGTTAAGATGGCACAAGGTTTCTCCGTTTTCGCGAATGGTGGTTTCTATGTTGAGCCGTACTACATTGACCATGTAGAAACACCTTTTGGTGATCTTGAATTTAAAGCGAATCCTGCCATCATTTGCAGACAGAATTGTGATGATTCAACTAAACCTTATCTGACAAACAGTGTTCGAAAAGATCAGGAAGAAGCTTTAAGTGTAGAAGCAGAAGATATTGCAGCGAATGAAGCCGACTTTATTGAACCGACAGAAAATGAAAACGCGATTCACTATGCGCCTCAGGTAATCTCAGAGCAAACTGCGTTTCTCGTAAGAGAGATGATGTATAGCAATGTATGGGGTGGTGGTAACTGGCGTGAGGGTACAGGCTGGAACGGCACAGGCTGGCGTGCACAGAAACTGAAACGTCGAGACATTGGTGGAAAAACCGGTACTACCAACGAATCAAAAGATACATGGTACAATGGTTATGGTCCGGGCATCGTCGCAACATCCTGGGTAGGCTTCGATAGCCATGAACGTAAACTTGGCCGTACCAGCAACAATACAAACCTTTCAAAAGATGAGCAAAGCCCTGGTGGTGAAGCGGGGGCTAAAACAGCTCAACCTGCTTGGGTCGACTTTATGAAAGTCGCTCTCGAAGGTGTTCCATCGCAAAGGAAGGTTATTCCATCAGATATTGTACGTGTTCGAATTGACCGAGATAGCGGACTTCTTACCAAGCAGTCTGGCTCAAAAACAATGTTTGAGTACTTCCTATCCGGAACTGAGCCTACAGAGTTCATTGAAGATAGTGCTGTAGATGAACTGGATTTATTCTCTGGTAGCGCTAATGAAGGTGAAGAATCACTTTTCTAAGTGAACAACCAAACGAAGATGTGAGCCCCTCATTTGAGGGGCTCATTTTTTATACGTCAGGAGTCACTCTCTATGTAATCAGCAATGGTTGTTGCTAATTCCTCAAAACGCTTTCTCAACGGTGAGCCAGGTCTGTAAGCCAAGACAATCTTTCTTGAAGGAACCGGGTCCTGAGCTCGGATATAACAAACGCCATCTTTCTTTTTCTCTTTTGGTACTGATAACTGGGGCAGTAAGGTAATGCCGCTCCCCGCAGCGACCATATTTCTTAGAGTTTCCAGACTCGTTGCTTTAAAACGTTCATCATCTTTTGCGCCAGCAGCAAAACAGAACCCCAAAGCCTGATCACGCAGGCAGTGTCCATCTCCTAGCGAAAGAACCGTTTTACCATTCAGTTCCTTCATGTTTAGCGTATCTTTCTCTGCCCATGAATGGTCACACGGTACGGCCACACACAAAGCTTCATCATATAAATCGAGCTCAATAAATGGTTCTGTCTCTGCTACTGAAGCTAACACCAGACAGTCAAGCTTGCCCTCTTCCAATTGCCGAACTAGCTTATGCGTCTGATCTTCGTGAAGAAAAAGTTCAAGATCCGGGAAATCATCTTTAAGGCTTGGGACAATCTTAGGTAACAAGTAAGGACCAACCGTCGGAATAAAGCCGATATGTAGCGGCCCACTCATCTCTTTTCCTTGCAGGCTTGCCATATCAGTAAAGGTTTTTACTTCACTAAGAATCCTCTTGGCCTGATCAACAAGCAGCAAACCAGATTCGGTGAACAACACCCGACGACTACTTCTTTCCAACAGAGCTGTTCCAAGCTCATCTTCAAGCTTACGAATCTGCCCACTTAGTGTCGGTTGGCTTACAAAACAAGCCTCAGCTGCTTTTCGGAAATGCTTATGCTCTGCTAAAGCTACCAGATACTCAAAGTCACGGATATTCATGAAAACCTCTAAGATAGAAACTAACTATCGTTACTATAGTATTAAACGATTGGAGCTATCAACGTAATTTTTGAATAATGATCTCAACGAAAGGGAGAACTATCCCTTACACTGAATCACGAAGCCAGTTGGCTCTATAAAAAATAAAGGAAATTGATATGTTTACATCTAAAGAAGGCCAAGCAGTACCACAGGTTACTTTCCCGACTCGTCAGGGTGATGCATGGGTTAACGTTACAACGGATGAACTTTTCAAAGGTAAAACCGTCATCGTATTCAGCCTGCCAGGCGCATTTACTCCGACTTGTTCATCTAGCCACCTACCACGCTACAACGAGCTATTCCCAGTATTTAAAGAGCATGGTGTTGATGAAATTCTATGTGTGTCTGTAAACGATACTTTCGTTATGAATGCATGGAAAGACGATCAGGAAGCAGACAACATTACCTTCATTCCTGATGGTAACGGTGATTTCACTGATGGCATGGGTATGTTGGTCGACAAAAACGACCTGGGCTTTGGTAAGCGTTCATGGCGTTACAGTATGCTAGTTAAAGATGGCATTGTTGAGAAAATGTTCATCGAACCAAACGAGCCAGGCGACCCGTTCAAAGTATCTGATGCAGACACAATGCTTGGTCATGTAGCTCCAGACTACAAAGTTCAGGAATCCATTACTGTATTTTCAAAACCAGGCTGCCCTTTCTGTGCGAAAGCAAAGCAAGCACTTATTGATGCAAACCTTGCTTATGAAGAAGTTGTACTTGGTAAAGACGCAACAACAGTTTCACTACGCGCTGTAACTGGCCGCTCAACAGTGCCTCAGGTATTTATCGGTGGTAAGCACATCGGTGGTAGCGAAGAGCTGGACGCTTACTTAGCTAAGTAATTCCAAGTTTCCCCCTTCTCTATGAAGGGGGAACTCTCCCCTAAAACGAAATAAAGCAATCAAACGTCAGGTCTCTTCTATTTATTCGAAGAGCGGATTCGTACGTTTTGAATTCAGTAAAGAACATTACCCTGTGGAGAACATGGCCATGAAAAAAATTAACGTAGATGTCGCTGTTATTGGTGGCGGTACAGCCGGACTTGGTGCATATCGCGCAGCCAAAGCGCATGGCAAAAACGTCATCATCATAGAAGGTGGCCCTTATGGCACAACCTGTGCTCGTGTAGGCTGTATGCCATCTAAACTGCTCATAGCTGCTGCTGAAAGCGTTCACCAAATTGAAAAAGCACCGGGTTTTGGTGTGCATCCGCAAGGTGAAATTGTTATCAATGGTCGTGAGGTAATGGATCGTGTTAAGCATGAACGTGATCGCTTTGTAGGTTTTGTACTCGAAGGGGTTGATGAAATCCCGGCTGAAGACAAAATAGGCGGCTACGCAAAGTTTGTAGATAACAATACGCTAGTGGTTGACGACCATACAGAAATCAGCGCAGACCGCATTGTAATCGCAACAGGTTCTCGCCCTGCTTATCCAGCCGTGTGGAATGAGCTCGGTGATCGCCTGATTATCAATGATGATGTATTTGACTGGGATGACCTGCCTGAGTCAGTCGCTGTATTCGGCCCTGGTGTAATCGGTCTTGAGCTTGGGCAAGCGCTACATCGCCTAGGTGTAAAAGTGAAACTGTTTGGTCTTGGTGGACAAGTTGGCCCACTCACAGACCCGGAAGTAATGGCTTATGCCGACAAAGCCTTCAGCGAAGAGTTCTACCTTGATGCTGACGTAAAAGTTGAAAGCATGAAGCGTAAGGGTGAAAAAGTAGAAATCATGTTTATGAATAAACAAGATGAGCTGGAAACCTTCGAAGTAGACTATGTACTCGCTGCAACAGGTCGTCGTCCAAACGTAGACAAGTTAGCCATTGAAAACACTAATGTCGAGCTTGATGCACGTGGCGTTCCGACAGCCGATCATTACACACTACAGACATCAGTACCTTCAATCTTTATTGCTGGTGATGCAAGTAACCAAATCCCATTGCTACACGAAGCAGCTGATCAGGGCCGTATAGCTGGAGACAATGCTGGTCGTTACCCGGATATTAGAGCAGGTCTGCGTCGTTCATCAATTTCAGCCGTGTTCTCTGATCCTCAGATAGCTATGGTTGGTGAAACCTATAAACAAATTACAGAACGCTTAGGCACTTGTGGCTGCTTCGCGACAGGAGAAGTCTCGTTCGAAAACCAGGGTCGCTCCCGTGTAATGTTACGCAACAAAGGCATCCTGCACGTATATGGTGAGCAAGGTACCGGCCGCTTCCTTGGCGCAGAAATGATGGGACCAAACGCAGAGCATCTGGCACACCTATTAGCATGGGCGCACCAGAGCAAAATGACAATTTCTGAAATGCTCGATATGCCATTCTACCATCCGGTTATCGAGGAAGGTGTTCGTACCGCACTGCGCGACCTGAACGCTAAGCTGCACCTTGGCCCTGAAATGATTAAACATTGCCTGGATTGTGGCCCAGGTTGTTAACCAGGGACCGTATAAATTATTTAGCACTTGCTGGGTGTGCCCGACGTAATAAACATGCCCGAGGGATAAACCTTGGCTTAGTTCAGAACTAATCGTAGCGGTTTATGGAGTCGGGCATTCCCGGTAAGTGAACAGATAGCAGAGTCCTCTTTAGACCGTAAAGAGGATTCTTTTTATCTACTCGTCAGCACCAAAAAGCGTTATCCTTGTGCCCCTGTTCTCTCAATAACGTACTGAAATGCAAGATAAGCACGGACTCCTCTCAGATCCGATTCCACAAGTACTACGCCAGATGACCGTTCCGATGGTCTTTGGAATGGTCGCTATTCTGCTATTTAACGTTGTTGATACCTTCTTTATCTCGCTGCTTGGTACTCAGGCGCTAGCCGCGATAAGCTTCACCTTCCCGGTCACCTTCGGTGTCAACTGCATCACCATGGGTATCGGTGTCGGGCTCTCCACCAGCATAGGTCGATTGTTAGGACAGCAAGACGTAAAACACGCAGCGACACTCACAACTCATGGCCTTCTTCTGGCGATAATGCTCGTCACACTGGCCTCACTGTTCGGGCTGGTTTCTATTGAACCACTGTTTCTGGCTTTGGGGGCAGAGCCAGAGCTCATACCGCTAATTAATGGCTACATGGTGATCTGGTATCTCACCATTCCATTATTGGTCATTCCTATGGCGGGCAACGCAGCAATCAGAGCAACAGGTGATACAAAGACCCCTGCGAAAATCATGATGTTTGCTGGTGTGATCAACGGAGTTCTCGATCCCTTATTGATCTTTGGCTACGGACCTTTTCCAGAGCTTGGAATTCAGGGAGCGGCAATAGCCAGTGCAGTAAGCTGGTTAGCGGCTTTGTGCTGGTCACTCTACCTACTGGCAAGCAGGGAAAAACTACTCTCACTTCCGAATATCAGAACTCTGATTTCAGATTGGGGTCGTGTATTGAAAATCGGCACCCCTGCCGGACTTTCAAGTGCTATGACTCCTTTGTCCGGAGCAGTGCTTATGAAGCTTTTGGCCACCCATGGTACAGAAGCTGTTGCAGCTTACGGTGCCGCACAACGTATAGAGTCACTGTTGATTCTGGTTGTTATGTCTCTGGCCTCAATACTGACACCATTTATGGCTCAAAATCTGGGAGCAGAGAACCCTAAACGAAGCTTTCACGCACTATTTTTAAGCATGCGTTTTTCTATCCTTTTCCAGTTGCTGATTTTCATCATGATGGTGCCACTCAGCATTCCACTGGCAGCCCTATTCGGTAAAGAGCAGGCAGTAAACGACCTCATTTGGCTTTACCTTATTATAGTTCCGGTAAGCTACGGGTTTCAGGGAATAATCATGTTGCTCATTAGTTGCCTGAATGCCATGCACAAACCACTAAACGCTTTTTACTGGAGTGTTCTTCGACTCTTTGTCTTTACCTTGCCATTCGCGTGGATAGGTAGCCTGATATACGACATTCAGGGGCTTTTTATTGGTATTGCAGCAGGAAATATTCTGGGAGGTGTTCTGGGATATTTATATGCATTGAAACTAAGAAGAGAAGCCGTTCCGGAGTTTGCTACTCCGGAACTAAAGTAACTGATTGGGACTATATACCACCACCGTCCACAAGCTTTTCAGATTTACCATTAAACGCCTGATCCATATCTTCTGAAGGCTTATCCGATTTAGGACGACCTACAACCTTAGCCGGAACACCCGCGACAGTTGTATGCTCTGGCACAGGCTGAAGGACCACAGAACCAGAACCGATCTTAGCACCTACACCCACTTCAATATTACCCAGAATCTTAGAGCCGGCACCAATCATAACACCTTCACGAATCTTCGGATGTCGATCTCCACACTCTTTACCTGTACCACCTAAGGTTACGTTCTGAAGTATAGAAACATCGTTTTCAACAACGGCTGTTTCACCGATAACAATACCAGTCGCGTGGTCAAGCATAATGCCTTTACCAATCCTTGCCGCTGGGTGTGCATCTACCTGACAAGCTACAGAAATCTGATTCTGAAGATAAGTCGCTAATGCAAAACGCCCTTGCTTCCAAAGGTAGTTTGCAACGCGATATCCCTGCAAGGCATGGAAGCCCTTGAGGTAAAGCAGAGGGATAGAATAAAGCTGAACCGCAGGGTCACGGCTTACTGTCGCACAGATATCAAAAGCGGCAGATTCAGTAAGCTCAGGATCTTTATCAAATGCTTCCTCAACGACTTCTCTAACAGCCATAGCTGGCATAGAAGCCGTCTTCAGCTTATTTGCAAGAATGTAACTAAGAGAAGCCCCAAGGCTATCATGATTGATAATGGTGGCATGATAGAAGCTCGCTAACATCGGCTCTTGCTCCGACTGCTCTTTTGCTTCTTTAACAATACTTTGCCATACATTTGCTGGAGTGCATTGACAGCTCATAGGGACAACCTTCTTTTTAATTACGCTTCTGCTTTTTTATCGCGAGCCAGCAAGTCTTGTGCTGCCAGTCGCGCATTCTTATCTTGATACAATACTTGATAGATTTGGTCAACAATTGGCATTTCAACCCCCATGCGGCTTGCCAGTAACCAAACTTCTTTAGTATTCCGATAGCCTTCGACTACCTGACCAATCTCATCTTGTGCTAACTGAACATCTTTTCCTTGTCCAAGCGCTAAACCAAAACGACGGTTACGGGACTGGTTATCCGTACAAGTTAGAACCAGATCGCCTAGTCCGGCCATACCCATAAAGGTTTCCGCTTGTGCACCGAGAGCGACACCCAGGCGAGTCATTTCTGCAAGACCGCGAGTAATAAGCGCGGTACGGGCATTAGCACCAAATCCAATACCATCCGACATACCTGCACCAATAGCGATTACGTTTTTCACCGCGCCACCAAGCTGCATGCCGATAAAATCATTGTTCGCATAAACTCTGAATGTCTTGCTGCAGTGAATTTTCTCCTGCAAGTCCTGAACAAATTCGTCGTCTGGAGAAGCTACAGAAATAGCCGTTGGCATTCCCATTGCTAACTCTTTAGCGAATGTTGGTCCTGACAGGACCGCCAGCGGATAACTATCACCAATAGTATCGTAGGCAACTTCCTGCAACAGTCGACCGGTCTCAGGCTCCAAACCTTTCGTAGCCCAGCAAATTCGTGTGTCATCACGAAGGTGTGGTTTCAGACTATTTAATACAATACCAAATACGTGGCTTGGTACGACAACAAGAATGTCCCTGCAGGCTTTTACTGCTTTCTCTAAATCAGACTCAACAATTAAGGTATCCGGAAAATCTACACCTGGTAGAAATTCTTCGTTGCAACGCGCTGATTCCAGTCGCGCCATATGATCTTCTTCATGACCCCAGATAACCACATTAGTGCCATTACGAGCCAAAGAAATAGCCAGTGATGTTCCGTATGAACCGGCACCAATGACTGTCATTTCAATCTCTTTGCCGTAAACGTCTTTTCCTGTAGTACTTGTCATATTGCATCCTGATTAAGAGAAATAAAAAATGCACATCGCATCAACTATTCTAGATGCTTTGTGCATTTATTGTAGCGTGAGCTACACGCTCAGCTTGTGCTTATTAAGCGTCAGCTTTTGGCTCTTGCTGCTCTTCACTTGCCTGGTTCTGAAGGTAGTTCATGAACAAAGCATCAAAGTTAACTGGAGCAAGGTTTAGCTGAGGGAATGTACCCTTAACAACCAGGCTTGAAATAGTTTCACGAGCGTATGGGAACAGGATGTTAGGGCAGAATGCACCTAGGCAGTGTGCCAGCTGGCCCGCTTCCATTTGCTCTGCAGTGAAGATACCAGCTTGCTGAACTTCACATAGGAACGCTGTTTCTTCTTCGTTCTTAACAGTTACAGTCAGGCGAAGTACAACTTCATATACGTTCTGACCTAGTTCACGGCTCTGAGTATCAAGATCCAGTTTCACATCTGGGTTCCACTCTTTCTGGAACATATCAGGAGAATTTGGCGCTTCGAAAGAAACGTCCTTTAGGTAGATACGCTGAATAGTGAAATTCTGTTGGTTATCTTGAGGTGCTGCTTCAGCCATTTTGTATTCCTTAAAATCTTAATCTTTAGTTATAAACTGTTTTCGTTGTTCTTACTTCTTGCCACGAACTAGAGGCATCTTCGCCTCGTCCCATGCAATAAGGCCGCTTTTCAGAACATTAACGTTTTCAAATTCTGCTTTTGCAAGTAGATTTGCGCTCTCTGGAGCTGTTGTACCCGTCTTACATACCACAATGATTGGGTTTGCTTTATGTTTTTCAAGGGCACCAAATGAACCAGACTTAATGTCTGACGGTAAAACGTGAAGTGCACCCGCAATATGGCCCTGCTTGAACTCATCTTTAGTACGAATATCAACCACAACACCATCTTCTTTGTTGATGAAGTGCGTTAGCTGCGCTGGTGTAATTTCTGTGTAGCCCGCTGTTTTAGCTTTCACAATATTCATGATCAAAGCTGCAGCAATACCAATCCACAGTACTGAGAGAAGCAAATTATTTTGAACAAAATCGATATATTCTTGCATGTCCTGCACTCTTGCTAATAAAACCCTTGTATGGGCAGTCTGTCTAAAATTAAGCAGTGAGTATAGCGAGGAAGGTGAGTCGAAGCGAGAGTCGAAAGCTTTTCTTAACGATAAATGAGGAAATGATCTTTCAAAATTAACATTACCTATCAAAACAATCGTTAAAATAGACTTTATTTGTTGAGAACAATTCGCAACAATACTTCTATACCGAAAATTTAGGGCTACACTTAAGGCACTATGTCAGGGGCAAAATGTAAGAGAGTAACAACTAAGAGCGATCATTATTTGATCTTACCCTACAGTTTTACCCCCAAAGTGTAGTAAAGTTACGCTAATTTTATTTTTGAAGTTTCAATACGATTCGACGAGGTCAAAACTATGTCAGCTAAGAAGCCTATGGCTCTAGTGATTCTTGACGGTTGGGGATACCGTGAAGATAACGCAAACAACGCAGTTGCAAACGCAAATACTCCTGTACTGGACGGCCTGTTTGCTAACCAACCAAACACTCTGATTTCTGGTTCTGGCATGGACGTTGGCCTGCCTGACGGTCAGATGGGTAACTCTGAAGTTGGTCACACTAACATTGGTGCTGGTCGTGTTGTATACCAAGACCTTACTCGTATTACTAAATCAATCGCTGATGGTGAGTTCGAAAACACACCTGCATTTGTTGAAGCTATTGATAAAGCGGTAAACGCTGGTAAAGCAGTACACCTAATGGGCCTAATGTCTCCAGGTGGTGTACACAGCCACGAAGACCACATTTACGCTGCTGTTAAAATGGCTGCTGCACGTGGTGCTGAAAAGATTTACCTACACTGCTTCCTTGACGGACGTGACACTCCGCCACGTAGTGCTGAAGGTTCACTTAAGCGTTTTGATGAGCTATTCGCTGAGCTTGGTAAAGGCCGTGTTGCTTCTCTTGTTGGTCGTTACTACGCGATGGACCGTGATAACAACTGGGATCGCGTTCAAAAAGCATACGAGCTTCTAACTGAAGAAAAAGCAGACTTCACTTTTGATTCTGCGGTTGCTGGTCTTGAAGCAGCATACGCTCGTGACGAAAACGATGAGTTCGTTAAACCAACGGCTATCAAAACTGAAGGTCAGGAATCTGCTGCTATCGAAGATGGCGACGCAGTTATCTTCATGAACTACCGTGCTGACCGTGCTCGTCAGATCACTCGCACATTCGTTCCAGCATTTGAAGGCTTCGAGCGCGCTAAGTTCCCTGCAGTTGAGTTCGTAATGCTGACTCAGTACGCTGCCGATATCCCATTAGCTATTGCTTTCCCACCAGCGTCTCTTGAGAACACATACGGTGAGTGGCTATCTAAGCAAGGCAAGACTCAGCTACGTATCTCTGAAACAGAGAAATACGCACACGTTACTTTCTTCTTCAACGGTGGTATCGAAGCTGAATTTGATGGCGAAGATCGTAGCCTTGTAGCATCTCCTAAAGTTGCTACATACGACCTACAGCCAGAGATGAGCTCTGAAGAACTTACTGAGAAGATGGTTGCTGCTATTAAGTCTGGCAAGTACGACGCTATCATCTGTAACTACCCTAACCCAGATATGGTTGGTCACACTGGCGTATACGAAGCAGCTGTTCAAGCTATCGAAGCTGTAGATGCGTGTGTTGGTAAAGTTGTAGACGCAATCAACGAAGTTGATGGTCAGCTACTTATTACTGCCGATCACGGTAACGCAGAAATGATGGTAGATCCTGAAACAGGCGGTACTCACACTGCACATACCAACCTACCTGTTCCATTAATCTACGTTGGTGGTAAAGAAGTTGAGTTTGTAGAAGGTGGTAAACTATCTGACCTTGCTCCAACTATGCTTCAGCTAACAGATATGGAAGTTCCTGCAGAAATGACTGGTGCGTCTCTACTAAAATAAGTTTCTGATATAGATACTTAACTCATATTTGAAGACGTCAGCGTTTTATAGCGCTGACGTTTTTTTATTGCTGAATTTAAGTATACTGAGCTCAATACGCATTCAGCACCTGAGATATTCAACGGATGAAGCTTTTCACACCTAAGCAATCAAGACAGTTTTTTAACAGAGTACAAAAGCTCTCCGTTACTTGTTTAGCTGCATTGATACCCCTAACTTTTTCCTCATCTATTATTGCAAGCCAGGAAGAACTGAGTGGTGTAAAAAGTGAAATATCTCGTCAAAAAAGTTCTCTTTCCTCTCAACAAAAAGAGCTTAATAACTTACAAAAATCGCTGAAAAAGCATGAACTTTCCATCTCCTCTCTGGCGCAAGAAATAAGAAAGACCGAATCAAAATTAAAAACTGCCAATAAGAATATTGCCGTTTTTAACAAGCAAAAATCCGAACTTGAATCGAAGAAAAAAGCTCAGACAGAAACATTAAAGGAGCTTATTCGAACCTACTACGTAACCAAAAACAATAATGATGCAAAGGCGTTACTCGATTCCTCAAACAGTGAACAAGACGCTCGTATCGCTCACTATTTTCAGCACCTTGCTAAAGCCAGAACAAAAGCTATCGAAGAACTGGATGCCACTCAAAAGCAATTGGTAACCAAAAATCAGCAACTCATCAATGAACAAAGACAAATTGAGTCTTTGCTGGCACAACAGAAAAAGAAACAGACTGAACTGACGAGCTCCCAGAAAAAGCGAAAAGGAACCGTCGGGAAAATTCAACGCAATATATCCAGCAATAAGAACTACCTTGCTGAACTACAACGCAACGAGACTCGCCTGAAGTCTGAAATTGCTAAGGCTGCGAAACGTAATACCGTGCCTATGGATGGCCTTGCAAGACAGAAAGGTAAGCTTCCATGGCCATTGCAAGGTCGAGTACTGCACAACTATGGTACGCGGCAAAGTGGTCAGGTGAACTGGAAAGGTATGGTTATCGACGCCAACTATGAACAGCCGGTAAAAGCGGTCTACTCAGGTACCGTCGTGTTTGCTGACTATCTTCGTGGTTATGGATTAGTTGTACTGTTGGATCATGGCAAAGGTGACATGACCTTATATGGTTTTAATCAGACACTGATGAAGATTGAAGGTGACAAAGTTAAAGCAGGCGAAACCATTGCACTAGCTGGAGATACAGGTGGTCAGCCACAGGCTTCACTCTATTTTGAGGTCCGCCGAAATAGTAAAACGCAGAATCCGAAGCGGTGGTTGAAGTAGTACCCAGCGGAATAGAGTTCATTCGGTAAATAGCCTTACACTAGGTCAGTTTAAGCCCGGTATGTGTTCCCACGCAGAGCATGGGAACAAGACATAAATCGACAGTACAATACTGTTACTTTTCCATATACCCTTTAGGCATATCAATGCGTGCTACACCAGAGTCAACTGCCGCCTGAGCAACAGCCTTAGCAACACGTGGAAGCAGACGCGGATCCATTGGCTTAGGAATGATGTATTCATTACCAAATTCAAGCTCAGTAACACCAGCGGCTTTCTTCACGTCTTCCGGTACAGGCTCTTTAGCCAGCTGACGAATAGCTTCAACCGCTGCCAGCTTCATCTCGATATTGATTTCACTTGCACGGACATCAAGCGCACCACGGAAAATGAATGGGAAACAGATAACATTGTTTACCTGGTTAGGATAGTCTGAACGGCCAGTACCCATAATCAGGTCATTTCGAACCTGATGTGCCAGCTCTGGTTTGATTTCTGGGTCAGGGTTAGAGCATGCAAATACCACAGGCTTATCAGCCATTAACTCCAGAGCTTCTGGTGGCAGCAAATTAGGGCCAGATACCCCCAAGAAAAGATCTGCACCATTGATAACATCTTCCAGAGTTCTTTTATCTGTGTTGTTCGCAAAGTGCTTTTTGTGCTCAGTAAGATCTTCACGACGAGTATGAATAACGCCTTTACGATCAAGCATGTAGATCTTTTCACGCTGCGCACCACACTTAATCAATAGTTCCATACAAGCAACAGCTGCTGCACCAGCACCAAGACACACGATAGTTGATTCAGAAAGTTCTTTACCCTGAAGTTCAATCGCATTCAGCATACCTGCAGCGGTAACAATCGCAGTACCATGCTGATCATCATGAAAAACTGGAATGTCACAACGCTCAATCAGTCGCTGCTCGATCTCAAAACATTCAGGTGCCTTAATATCTTCTAGGTTGATACCACCAAAAGTATCCGCGATGTTTGCAACCGTATCGACAAACTCATCGATAGTACGGTGCTTAACTTCGATATCGATAGAGTCCAAACCTGCAAAACGCTTAAACAGAAGCGCCTTACCTTCCATCACTGGCTTAGATGCCATTGGGCCAAGGTTACCCAGACCAAGAATCGCTGTACCATTAGAGATAACTGCAACCATGTTGCCTTTACCTGTGTACTTATAAACATTCTCGACGTTTTGAGCGATCTCACGCACCGGCTCTGCAACACCCGGGCTGTATGCCAGTGCGAGATCTTCTGCTGAATCCGCTGGCTTGGTCAGCTCAACAGAGATTTTTCCTGCTGTTGGGTATGCGTGATAATGAAGTGCTTGTTGGCGAAATTGTTCTTGGCGATTGTCATCAGACATATTGGTGTTACCTTGAAGTGGTTATGGGGGAATGAACGGTCGCTAATTTTACTGAATAGCATCCTGACTGCAAAGACGAAGAGCTATTAAAATCATTTAATTTATATACTGAAAATGCATTAGGTAGATGCTTATGCTCAGTATATAAATGCAAAAAAGGACGCGATTGCGTCCTTTTTAGAATTCGGTATTACTAAGCAGTAATTACTTCTTGCTTGAAAGAGCACCGAAACGCTTGTTGAAGCGATCAACACGGCCGCCAGTATCAACGATACGCTGCTTACCAGTGTAGAATGGGTGGCACTTATCACACACGTCTAGGTGGATAGAGTCTTTAGCAAGAGTTGAGTTGAACTCAAAAGTGTTGCCGCAAGAGCAAGTTGCTGTTACAGCTTTGTATTCAGGGTGGATACCTGCTTTCATGGGAAAACCTCATATATAGGCCGTGTCGCTATCCGATTCTAAGCCGGACACCACACGTATTTAAAATTAAGTAGTGCAACCTTGGGCTACACCGTCAAGGCGCAGTATAGTAAAGAATAGTGCTGTTGGGATCAACCAATTTGATAGTTTTTTCACCATTTTTTTCTCGATTACAGTTTTACTGGCAAGTAGGTGTGCATATTCAGGTTCAGGGTATAAACTACCACTCTGTTTAATCTTCGTTTTTGTAATTATTGATGCGCCCGACCATAGCCCAAGTAGCCCTGCCCGTACCACTGGATAAAAGGTTTGATTATACAATCCAACCTCATCAGTTCCCAGTTATTGGTGGCAGAGTGAAAGTCCCTTTTGGACCCGCAAACCGATACCAGATTGGTATTGTAACGGCTATGGTCCATCAGTCTGAATTCTCGGAAAGTCAGTTAAAGCCCATAACAGAAGTTCTGGATGCTGAACCGGTCTGGCCTCAAAAGCTTTATGACTTACTCAACTGGGCCAGCCAGTACTATCAGTATCCGCTTGGAGATACACTTTCCAATGCCTTACCATCCGCATTAAGAAAAGGAAAAGCTGCAGAGCTGGCATCAACGATTGAATGGCAATTAACTGAAGCAGGCAAGAATAAGTTGATGGCCGGAATTAGCAGTAATGCTGTAAAACAGGCCCAGGCAATGCAGTTGCTTCAGTCTGGCCCCATGACTCAGCAACAAATGAAAGACGAAGGTGTTTCTTCTACTTTTCTTAAGTCTCTGGCTGAAAAAGACTGGGTTGTCTCCTTAGAAAGAAAACTGGTTGCTGAGCGCTGGCCTGAAGAGATAGAAACAGATCAGAATAAACCTAAGCTCAACTCAGAGCAGGCGATAGCCATAGCAACAGTAAACAGCAATTCTGAGTTTGGCTGCTACCTGTTAGAAGGTGTAACTGGTTCAGGAAAGACCGAAGTTTACCTTAACCTGATTAAGCCAGTTTTAGAAAAAGGCAGGCAGGCTCTGGTTCTTGTACCAGAAATAGGGCTAACTCCCCAAACCATTAACCGCTTTAAGAAACGCTTTAATGTCCCAGTTACCGTTATTCATTCAGGCTTAAATGACACCGAACGTCTGAATGCCTGGTTATCTGCTCGGGATAAACATGCGGGTGTTGTTATTGGTACCCGCTCTGCACTATTCACTCCGTTTACCAATCTGGGCATTATCCTGGTAGATGAAGAGCACGATGCCTCCTACAAACAGCAAGATAGCCTTCGATACCATGCTCGCGATGTGGCTATCATGCGAGCACACAAAGAAAACATCCCCATAGTACTTGGCTCAGCAACACCATCTCTGGAAACCTTATATAACGCTCTATCGGGGAAATATCACCATCTTATCCTTTCTCAACGAGCAGGCTCCGCAGTGCCTGCTACAAATAAAGTTCTGGATGTAAAAGGGCTCTATCTGGAAAGCGGGCTTTCTTCTCCTTTAATCGCGGAAATGCGTCGACACTTGGATGAAGGCAATCAGGTATTGTTATTCCTGAACCGAAGGGGGTTCTCCCCTGCTCTTATGTGTCATGAGTGTGGTTGGATAGCAGAGTGTCAGCGATGCGATGCTTACTATACCTATCACCAGAACAGCAACGAGATTCGATGTCACCATTGTGGCTCGCAAAAGCCAGTTATACATAACTGCCACGAGTGTGGTTCTCATCAGTTGGTTACTGTTGGCGTAGGTACAGAGCAGCTCGAAATGCAGCTTTCTATACTTTTCCCTGAATACAAAACTCTTCGTATCGACAGAGACAGTACACGCAGAAAAGGCAGCCTTGAAAGCGCGTTGGAATCGATAAGAAGGAACGAATATCAGATTCTGATAGGGACTCAGATGCTTGCAAAAGGCCACCATTTTCCAAATGTGACCCTTGTAAGCCTGCTGGACATAGACGGTTCTTTGTATAGCAGTGACTTCAGAGCATCAGAGCGTCTGGCTCAACTGTTTGTGCAAGTTGCAGGACGCGCAGGACGTGCGAGCAAGCCCGGTGAAGTTATCCTTCAGACTCACCATCCAGAGCATCCGTTATTACAAGCGTTATTAAATAAAGACTACGGACACTTTGCTCAGACAGCCCTTCAGGAGAGAAGGCAAGCAACGCTACCTCCATTTAGCTTCCTTACACTTTTCAGAGCGGAAGCAAACAAGGGCGAGTTTGTCGAAGATTTTCTGAGGCAAGTTAAGTTTACGCTGGAGTCTCACCCGCTATTTGATGACTTGTGCATGATATTAGGACCAACACCCGCACCTCTTGCTAAAAAAGCAGGGAAATCCCGCTGGCAATTGATTCTGCAAGCACCGAACCGAACTACAATGCAAAAGCTGCTATATTCAGCCAAGCCTGTGATATCACTGCTACCTTCAGCAAAAAAAGTGCGTTGGTCGATGGATATAGAGCCGCAAGATCTCAGCTAACTTGCTCTAATTACATTCATGTGACGAATATCACGAACGCTATGCAAAATTTGTTAATCTTGCCGTAAACAGCGCAATCGCAAAAGCATACACTAAGAAAAAACATATGTGTGTATGTTCAGGTGTACAAAACCTGAACAACGTCTGAAGGAAAGAGGTTATTTTATATGGCGACAATGAAGGATGTTGCCCAGTTGGCTGGGGTATCTACTGCTACTGTATCCAGAGCATTAATGAACCCTGAAAAAGTCTCCGCATCAACGCGAAAAAAAGTAGAAGATGCTGTACTTGAAGCTGGGTATGCGCCTAACTCTCTGGCAAGAAACTTACGCAGAAACGAATCAAAAACCATTGTCACCATCGTACCTGATATTTGTGACCCCTACTTCACCGAGATAATCCGTGGCATAGAAGATGCTGCTATGGAGAATGGTTATTTGGTTCTGTTAGGTGATAGTGGGCAACAACAAAAGCGCGAAAGCTCGTTTGTAAACCTGGTATTCACCAAACAGGCCGACGGAATGCTGCTTCTTGGTACAGATCTTCCTTTTGATGTAAGTAAGCCAGAGCAAAAAAACCTTCCACCTTTGGTTATGGCGTGTGAATACGCACCGGAACTTGAACTTCCAACGGTTCATATTGATAACCTTACATCTGCATTTGAAGCGGTAAATTACCTGACTCAAATGGGGCACAAAAAAGTGGCTCAAATCTCTGGGCCAGACAATGCACCTCTCTGTGAATTCCGCCATCAAGGGTATCAACAGGCTCTGCGTCGTGCAGGTATCACTATGAACACGACTTACTGTGCGACAGCCGACTTCACATTTGCCGGAGGTGCAAAAGCACTACGCAAATTGCTCTCACTCCCAGAGCCCCCAACCGCGATTTTCTGTCACAACGACACCATGGCAATTGGTGCGATTCAGGAAGCGAAAAAGCTTGGGCTAAGAGTTCCGCAAGATCTCTCCATCGTTGGCTTTGATGACATTCAGTTTGCTCAGTATTGCGATCCACCTTTGACCACTATTTCTCAGCCTCGCTATGAAATAGGCAGACAAGCCATGTTGATGATGCTTGAGCTTCTTAAGGGACGAGATGTTCGTGCTGGTTCGAGATTATTAGAGACAAAACTGGTGGTCCGCAACAGTGCTGCGCCACCTAGAATATAGACAATAGCTCTATTCTTAAACGGTGCTGGTTCAGCACCGTTTCTTTTTGAAAGAGATAATTGTCAATGAGCCTTAAACTGGATTAACATGTATCCCGCTTAATAACTGCTTCGAAGTATAAAACAGTGGCAAACAGAGACTACGTAAGACGAGGGCAAGGCAAACGAAAGAGCCCTGCACGAAAGAAATCACCTAAACGCTTCCCGTTCAAGGCTGCAATTGTTGCCCTGTTGCTGGTTAGCGGATTTGGTTATGGACTTTATATTCTTAGCAATGATCCTGAGCCACCGAAACCAGCCCCAGTTGTCACCAAACCAAAGCCTAAAAAAGCAAAACCATTGCCACCTCCGCCGAAAGAAGAGTGGGAATACGTAAATACACTGCCTCAAAAAGAAGTTCAGGTTGAAGACAATGAACTCGTTGTCTCCGATATCCCTTACATCATGCAGTGTGGTGCGTTTAAAACGATGGAGCAAGCTCAAACCCGTAAGGTAAATATCGCCTTTCAGGGTATCAACAGCAAAATCCGCAAAAAAGAAGGCAGCAGCTGGTACAGAATTGTTCTAGGCCCGTATAAGTTTAAACGTGACGCAGAGAAGGACAAACATAAGCTCCAGCGAGCAAAAATAGAACCTTGCGCTATCTGGAAAGAAGCACAGTAACCTTTCAGAATTTAAGAGTGAGATAGCTCCTATCTCACTCTCTTTCCCTTGATTTTCTTTTTTATAGCCTCATATAACTTTTATCACATTACGAATAAAAGAGGTCTATCTCGTGACTACCATTGTATCTGTACGCCGTGGCAACAAAGTTGTTATAGCCGGTGATGGCCAAGTATCCCTGGGTAATACCGTAATGAAGGGAAACGCAAAGAAAGTGCGTCGCCTGTATAACAACAAAGTACTTGCTGGGTTTGCTGGTGGTACGGCAGACGCCTTTACTCTGTTTGAACGCTTCGAATCCAAATTACAAATGCATCAGGGACACCTGACTAAAGCAGCTGTAGAGCTGGCAAAAGACTGGAGAAGCGACAGAGCATTAAGAAAACTTGAGGCTTTACTTGCGGTTGCTGATGAAACAGCATCACTCATCATTACCGGTAACGGTGACGTAGTTCAGCCAGAAAATGATCTGATTGCTATCGGCTCAGGTGGTAACTTTGCCCAGGCAGCAGCAACGGCTCTGCTAGAAAATACTGAGCTGGATGCACGTGAAATTGCAGAGAAGTCGCTCAAAATAGCGGGTGATATTTGCGTATTTACCAACCATCACCACACTGTAGAAGAACTTGAAACTGCGGCTGAATAAAGAATTGAGGTAACACATATGTCTGAAATGACACCTCGTGAGATTGTTCACGAACTGAATCGCCACATTATCGGCCAGGACAAAGCAAAGCGTTCTGTTGCTATTGCCCTACGTAATCGCTGGCGCCGAATGCAGCTTGAAGAAAGCTTACGTGTTGAAGTATCGCCAAAAAACATTCTGATGATTGGTCCAACGGGTGTTGGTAAAACTGAGATTGCCCGTCGCCTTGCAAAACTTGCAAATGCGCCATTTATCAAGGTTGAAGCAACCAAGTTCACGGAAGTTGGTTATGTGGGTAAAGAGGTAGAAACCATTATTCGCGACCTAACCGATGTTGCGATTAAGATGACCAGCCAACAAGCGATGGAAAAAGTAAAGTTCCGCGCTGAAGAGCAGGCAGAAGAGCGCATTCTGGATGCTCTACTTCCACCAGCACGAGATGCATGGGGACAACAAGAGCAAGAATCCAGAGACGACAGCTCAAACACTCGTCAGATTTTCCGTAAAAAACTGCGTGAAGGTAAGCTAGACGACAAAGAGATTGAAATTGATGTTGCTGCACCACAAATGGGTGTAGAAATCATGGCTCCTCCTGGTATGGAAGAGATGACAAATCAGCTTCAGGGCATGTTCCAAAACCTGGCTGGCAACACCAAGAAAAACCGCAAGCTGAAAATCAAAGATGCTTTCAAAGCGCTAACTGAAGAAGAAGCTGCAAAACTGGTTAATCAGGAAGAGCTGAAAGAGAACGCTATCGACAACGTTGAAAACAACGGTATCGTCTTCATCGATGAAATCGATAAGATCTGTAAGCGTGGTGAAAGCTCTGGTCCGGATGTTTCTCGTGAAGGTGTTCAGCGAGACCTGCTTCCTCTGATTGAAGGCAGTACAGTTTCGACCAAGCACGGTATGGTAAAAACAGACCATATCCTTTTCATCACTTCAGGTGCATTCCAGGTAGCAAAACCTTCTGATCTGATACCTGAGCTTCAGGGTCGTTTGCCTATCCGTGTAGAGCTTGAAGCGCTGTCCAGTGATGACTTTAAACGTATCCTTACTGAACCTCGTGCTGCTCTGACAGAGCAATACATCGCTCTAATGAAAACAGAAGAAGTGAACATCGAGTTCACAGAAGATGGCATAAACCAAATAGCTGAAGCAGCATGGCGTGTAAACGAAACAACCGAGAACATCGGTGCTCGTCGTCTGCACACAGTAATGGAAAGATTGATGGACGAAATCTCCTTTGAAGCTACTGATAAACCGGGAAGCACGCTAACTATCAATTCTGATTATGTTACTGCTCATCTTGGTGAATTAGTGGAAGATGAAGACCTAAGCAGATTTATCCTTTAAGCGTAAAATAGTATCAGCTTCAACAAAAAGCCCGCCTACCTCTTTAGGTGGGCTTTTTATTCCGCAAACAGTTGATATACTGCCCACATTGGGTAGTTAATAGATAATCTTAATGAATAAATCGCTTTCAATCTGGCTGGACGCAGCCCGACCAAAGACACTTCCACTTGCATTAGTGTCTATCCTTACCGGCAGCAGCCTCGCTCATTCGGATGGTCGATTTTCATTTCCTATCATGTTGCTCGCACTACTAACTGCAACTCTTCTACAAATTTTGTCGAATCTGGCGAATGATTACGGTGATGCTCAAAAAGGAACAGACAACGAAAATCGTCTTGGCCCTACGAGAGCATTGCAGTCCGGCGCAGTGACTCAGGAAGAAATGAAAAAAGCGATTGTGCTGAACATCGTATTTACAATTGCCGCTGGTATTGCCCTGATTTTCTACTCTTTGGATAGCCTTACCAATATCCTCGCCTTTCTAGGGTTGGGGCTGCTCGCGATTATCAGCGCCATTGCTTATACCATGGGTGACAAACCTTATGGTTACGTCGGGCTTGGTGATCTTTCTGTGTTCATCTTCTTTGGTCTTCTGGGTGTTGGTGGTACTTACTTCCTGCATACAGGTTCTGTTGACTGGACCATTGCAGCACCTGCATTAGGTTGTGGCCTTCTTGCTGTCGCGGTGCTCAACGTGAATAACATGCGTGATATAGACAACGACCGGGAGTGTGGCAAACGCACTGTAGCAGTAAGGCTTGGCGAGCAATGTGCTAAAGTTTATCACCTTGTTCTGATCTGGGTTGCCTTCGCAGCTTTTGCTGGTTACCTGACGTTGAACTCTTCACAGCTCTGGTTCGTCGTTCCATTTTTGCTATCGGCTGCCGTTATTGGCAAACATGGTAAAGCAGTACTTTCTTCTGAATCTCCGGTTCAAATCGCGCCTATGTTGCCAGTTATCGTAAAATGCGCGGTTATTACTAACATTTTGTTTTCACTAATGGTTGTAGCTCAAACTCTGGCGAGATAATTGAGCCTTGTCATTGCATTGGCTTAATGTCTGGATATACTCAGATTTAGTGTCCACCAATAGAAGACGTCTCGTATGGAATACAATACTTCTGCACTATGTGATATTTACTTAGAACAAGTTGATGTCGTAGAGCCAATGTTCAGTAACTTTGGCGGCAGCGCATCCTTTGCAGGTCAAATAACCACGGTCAAATGTTTTGAGGATAATGGTCTTATCCGTTCCATTCTTGAAGAAGACGGCAATGGTCGCGTCCTTCTGATTGATGGTGGCGGCTCACTAAGACGCGCACTGATTGATGCTGAAATCGCAGCACTAGCAGAAGAGAATGAGTGGGAAGGCATTGTTGTTTACGGATGCATCCGCGAAGTAGACGATCTGGAAGATATGAATGTCGGCATCCAAGCCCTGGCTTCTATCCCCGTTGGCGCAACAGCTCAGGATATTGGCGAAGTAGATGTCCCTGTAAACTTTGGCGGCGTTACTTTCTTACCAGAAGATTACCTCTACGCCGACAACACCGGCATCATCATCTCTCAGGAGCCTCTCGATGCCAAACTCGACATCGAAGAAACCGATGACGACTACGAGGAAGATGAGTAACTTCCAAGCTGAGATATGCATTCCCACGCTGGAGCGTGGGAACGAGGAAACCCTCATTAAAAAAGCAGCTCAATGAGCTGCTTTTTTTTACTTTCTAGCAATAGTAATAATTAGGTTTATATCTAAGTGAATGCTGCTAAATCAAGAAGGAGACGCGGAGCTTACGAATGTAAGTGAGCATCGACGCCGCAGAGTTAGCTGCAATCACGACGATAGAAACTAATTATTCCACGTTATCCATTTTGCCGAGCAATGTCCTGATGCGCTCTTGCCACGCATCATGCTCTTCACGCATTTGCTGGTTCTGTCTTTCCATCTCTTCACGGCCTTCTCTTAGAGAGTTAGCTTCTGCTTCTAGCTGGCCATTCTTGTCTTTCAGCTCATCCAATTCCATTTGAAGAAGTGTAATTGTATCGACTGCGGTTTGTACTTTTGCTTCTAACTGTTCTAGCACTTCTAACGACATATTTATCTACCTTATATGTAACTATTGTGATGAGTCACTCTCACCCTGAATGCCTTTATTCTACTCAGCCGTGAGCAGATCGCACTCCTTATATTGTAGAAATATTGTCAGATGCTCAACTTTAAAGCATATTTTGACTTGTTGCTGACTTTACCCGCATTTTAGATACATGTTTACCTTCTTCACAGATTATCCTTCTTTAACAGACACCGCTCCCTGAAAAAAAATGCGCAAAGAGCAAACGTTTTCGGTCACGTTATGATAGAATCCCGCCGAAATTTTATCCCTCTTACTTTTCAACTGGAGTAAACATGAAACGCGATTTAGCGATGGCTTTTTCTCGTGTAACTGAAGGTGCTGCACTGGCTGGTTACAAATGGCTTGGACGTGGTGACAAGAATGCAGCTGATGGTGCTGCAGTAGAAGTAATGCGTAGCTTGCTTAATAAAACAGACATCAGTGGCGAAATCGTAATTGGTGAGGGTGAAATCGATGATGCGCCAATGCTATACATCGGTGAAAGTGTAGGTGTGGGTGGTGATGCTGTTGATATCGCTGTAGACCCAATTGAAGGCACACGTATGACCGCGATGGGACAAGCTAATGCACTGGCTGTTCTTGCCGCTGGCGAAAAAGGCAGCTTCCTGAAAGCACCTGATATGTACATGGAAAAGCTGGTTGTAGGTCCTGGAGCAAAGGGCTGTATAGACCTAAGACTTCCTCTGGAAGAAAACCTGAAAAATATTGCAAAAGCACTGGGTAAAACGCTTGATACTTTGGTTGTGATTACTCTTGCTAAACCTCGTCACGACGAAGTTATTGCTCAGATGCAATCAATGGGTGTTCGTGTGTTTGCTGTGCCAGATGGTGATGTAGCTGCTTCTATCCTGACCTGTATGCCTGACAGTGAAGTTGATGTCATGTACTGTATCGGTGGCGCACCTGAAGGTGTTGTTTCTGCTGCTGTTATCCGTGCTCTGGATGGTGATATGCATGGCCGCCTGATTCCACGTCACGAAGTAAAAGGTGACAACGAAGAGAACCGTAAACACGGTGAGCTTGAGCTCGAACGCTGTAAAGAGATGGGTGTTGAAGCGAATGTTGTGCTTGAAATGTCTGATATGGCTAAGAGCGATAATGTCGTGTTCTCTGCAACCGGTATTACTAAAGGTGACCTACTAGAAGGCATTACTCGAAATGGTAACATTGCAACAACGGAAACACTTCTTATCCGTGGCCGTTGCCGTACGATTCGTCGCATTAAATCTATTCACTACCTTGAGCGCAAAGATGAGGAAGTGAGAGATATTATTCTCTAAGTACCGACTCTAATCATTCGATAGCGCGGCTTTTGCTGCGCTTTTTTATTTTTAAAGCATTAGATTAGTTTTACGTATAATTAACAATAATTTAGTAAACAATTTACTTTATTAAACATATCATCCATAATGATTCGGACTCTAGCTAAAACTCATCAGCAACTCAGGTAATCTAGTGAAAACCATCGATATCATTCTGGAAAAAATTAAAAGAGAAGGTGCGATCACCGCTAAGAAGCTGTCAGAAGATCTTGAGATGACTTCGATGGGAGCAAGGCAACACCTACAAGCTCTTGAAGATACTGAACTGGTAAAACACTTTGATGTAAAAGTTAAAGTTGGCAGACCTACCCGCCACTGGTCACTGACAGAAAAAGGGCACGCTCAATTTTCTGATAAACATGATGACCTCACCGTTCAGGTTATTGAAGCTGTCGAAAGTCTGTTTGGAAAAGAAGGCGTAGAAAAAGTTGCCGCAGAAAGAGAAGCAAAAACATTTCAAAGATACGCTTTAGCGATAACACCAGAACTTTCCCTGAGAGAAAAGCTCGCTCAATTAGTTTCTCTTCGCGAGCTAGACGGCTATATGGCAGAGTTAGCAGAGACAGAAGAAGGCTTCGTATTTACAGAAAACCATTGTCCGATCTGCAAAGCTGCAAAGCACTGCCCTACTCTTTGTCAGTCAGAATTAAATGTGTTTGAAAAACTCCTCGGTTCCGAAGTAGAAATTGAGCGTACCGAGCATATTATTAATAATGAGCGAAGATGTTCATATCTAATTAAAACAAACAGTTAAAAACAAGCCAGAACTCACCACACCAGCCCTTTCTCAAAACTGAGACTCTCTTTCCCAATTCTCTACTACACTTTTAATAAATCCCACGCATAAGGGAAGAGAGGAGAAGTTATGGAGTATGCAGAAATTGAGCAAACACTACCTCCATTTGACGAGCTTGTAGAGCTTGCCGAAAACAACCCTAAAGCATTCGAGCTTTTTAAACAGGAAATGTGCGAACAGGCAATAACTTTTGCATCTGAAGAGATGCAGCCTCGATTGAGAGCCCAACAAAGCCACATAGACCGAGTTATAAAGCGTTGCAAAAACCCACATCACGCAAATGTTGTTCTTATGCAAGAATTAAGTAGCCAGATGGGAAGATTTAAAGGGGTACTGGAAGGGGATATCGAGTTGAATGAAAGTGCTGAGATCATTCCATTCAACCGACCATAAAAGATGTATGAGCTGCCCTTAGTTATTCAGAACCTTAACAAAGGTCTCTTTGTCCATATCACGAATATTCAGGCTTAAGCTGTACACCGCAGAAGTCTGGCTTTTAAGAACTGCCATCAAATCATCTGCAAGTTTCTTTTTCTGCTCTACAGTACGTCCTGATAGCAGTTCAAAGGAGATATGAATAAAGTCTTCACTGTCTCCTTTGTTCCCTATTAACCAATGGTGACAACGAAGAGCTCGGGTTTTCACATCATCAGCTGCAAACAAACCACTATCTATCGTTACCTGATGCAAATCTTCCAACAATCCTTGCACATTCACTCGTTCATCAACTGAGTTTGTGTATTCCATTACTAAATTCGGCATTCGACTCTCGTATTCTCATCTATGATTATTTTCTTTAAACATACAGTAACATTCGCAGAATCTGATAAATTAGCTATGATTTTGCATACTGAGTCACTATAGGATCAATTTATCTTTTACCACCTCATTTGTCAGTGACTAGAAAAGATCCGCGAAAGTAATGATTCGAGTCATGATCTGACTGCATTAATCTGTTATATTCTTTCGCAATTACGTTTGTTTTTTACATTAATATATTTGGAGATATTCCTATGCGCAAACCTGTTGTTATGGGTAACTGGAAACTGAACGGCAGCAAAGAAATGGTAACTGAGCTGCTAAAAGGAATTAACGCTGAGCTAGAAGGTGTTTCTGGCGTAGACGTAGCAGTTGCTCCACCAGCACTATACATTGACCTTGCTGAAACAATCATCGAAAAAGGTGGCAATAAGGTAATCCTTGGCGCACAGAACACTGACCTGAACAACAGCGGTGCATTCACTGGCGACATGTCTCCAGCAATGCTTAAAGACTTCGGTGCTACTCACATCATCATCGGCCACTCTGAGCGTCGTGAATACCACAACGAATCAGATGAGTTCGTAGCTAAGAAATTTGCATTCCTAAAAGAAAATGGTCTTAAGCCTGTTTTCTGTATCGGTGAATCTGAAGCTCAGAACGAAGCTGGTGAAACTGAAGCAGTATGCGCTCGTCAAATCAACGCTGTTATCGACGCTTACGGTGTTGAAGCTCTAAACGACGCTATCATTGCATACGAGCCAATCTGGGCTATCGGTACAGGTAAAGCGGCTACAGCAGAAGACGCACAGCGTATCCACGCTTCTATCCGTGCAATGATCGCTGAAAAAGATGCAGCAGTAGCTGAGCAAGTAATCATCCAGTACGGCGGTTCTGTTAAGCCAGAAAACGCGGAAGCATACTTTGCACAGCCAGACATCGACGGTGCTCTAGTTGGTGGTGCTTCTCTAGACGCGAAGAGCTTCGTAGCTATCGCTAAAGCAGCGGCAAAAGCTAAGGCTTAATTTTAGTCACTCACTAAAATTCGCTTGATAAAAGGTCGACGTTTGTCGGCCTTTTTTGATCCTGATGCTTTCAAGCGTCTGAGTTAAAGGCGTAAAAAAGCGACTGTTGGCTAACCAACAGTCGCTCGAAAATAACTTAAGAGTTCTGTAATTAGAACAGCTCTTCTGCTACCTGATAAAGATCATCACGTACAGGACGACGCATGTTTTCAATTGCATCGATGATGTCATGGTGTACAAGTTGCTCTTTCAGGATACCTACACAGCGACCACCCTGACCTTCCATTAGAAGGTGTACAGCATAGTTACCCATACGTGAAGCTAGTACACGGTCAAACGCTGTTGGACGACCACCACGCTGGATGTGACCCAGTACAGTTGCACGTGTTTCACGACCCGTCGCTTCTTCGATATCTTTCGCCAGCTCGTTCGCATCCATCATTAGCTCAGTCAGAGCGATAATTGCGTGCTTCTTACCTTTATCCAGGCCTTCCTGAAGGCTAGCGATAAGCTCTTCTTTACTCCATGAACGCTCAGGAGTGATGATGTACTCACAGCCACCCGCAATTGAAGACATCAGAGTCAGATCACCACAGTGACGACCCATGATCTCTACGATAGAAATACGCTGGTGTGAAGATGACGTGTCGCGCAGACGGTCAATGTTATCAATAACTGTGTTAAGTGCTGTCAGGTAACCGATAGTGTAGTCTGTACCAGCGATATCGTTATCGATTGTGCCAGGAAGACCGATACATGGGTAACCCATTTCAGTCAGCTTCTTAGCACCCATGTAAGAACCGTCACCACCGATTACAACAAGCGCTTCGATACCATGCTTTTTAAGGTTTTCGATCGCTTTTTCACGAATCTCAACTTCCTTAAACTCAGGGAATCGTGCAGAACCCAAGAAAGTACCACCACGGTTGATAACGTCAGAAACGCTTGAACGGTCTAGCTTTTCAATACGATCTTCGTAAAGCCCCTGATAGCCGTCATAAACACCAAATACCTCCAGACCTGCTGAAAGTGCAGTACGAACCACGCCGCGAATTGCTGCGTTCATTCCTGGTGCGTCACCGCCACTTGTCAAAACACCGATCTTCTTAATCATGCTCACCCTCGATTTTATAAATCAAAATTACAAATTTAGATGCCAAAATTGGCGAAATTATAAATGTATCCCGTTTAATTACTATACGCTCTATATTGAGACAATTTCTTTACGGAATACTGAAATTTTTTTACTTATGTAAGAGTATTACAATTTTGCTAAAAAACTTTGTTGATTCATATCAGAATCAAACTGAGTATAGCTCTTTTGGACAAAAAATAGACGATTTCGATATATTCGTCTCTGTTTCGAAGCCCTCTTCTCTACCAACCAAGCTCTTTTTGTCCTTTCTCTGTACCATATACTACAGAGACCGGATCCTGATGGATCAATACATCAGCCTGTGGGAACAAGCTTTCAAGCGCATCCTCTACTTCATCAGCAATCTGGTGCGCCTCAATTAAAGGAATTTGATCATCAAGTTCCAAATGAAGCTGAATGAATCTTACAGGTCCAGACTTTCTCGTTCTAAGCTGATGAACACCTCGAACACCTTCAACCGAGTTAACCGCTCCACGAATCTGCTCAAGCTCTTCTTCAGGTAGTTGCCTGTCAAGCAACGACTGAATCGCCTCTTTTATCATCTGGTACGCACTGTATAAGATGAAGAAGCCAATACCGATAGCAAATACGGCGTCCGCTTGTTCAACACCAAAGTAGCTCAGCGCAAGCGCGACCATTATGGCGATGTTCATGTACAGGTCAGTTTGATAATGCAACGAATCTGCAGCTATCGCCTGACTACCTGTTTTTTTCACTACATGCTTTTGAAATGCAACTAATCCAGCGGTCATTACCATTGCAAACGCACTGACATAAATACCGTATTCAGGAGATGTCAGTTCATGTGGTCTGAAAAAACGTTCAATACCGGTAAGAATAAGGAAGCAAGCGGAACCTGAAATAAACATAGTCTGAGCCAGTGCCGCTAAGGACTCTGCCTTACCATGGCCAAAGGTGTGTTCTTTATCTGCAGGTTGTAATGAGTACCTTACAACAATCAGGTTAACCAGAGATGCACCAATATCCAGAAAAGAGTCAATTAATGATGCCAGCAAACTTACGGAGCCAGTAATCCACCAGATCGATACTTTTGCGACTAACAATATTGTTGCCACACCTGTTGCCAGCCATGCTGCTGTTGAAACTAATCGTGAATATTCGTCTTTCATTGTTATGCTTGGAAGAGAATGAATTGCGCAGATTATAACCTTGAAATTGTGACTTGGGTATCAGTTTATCTTCATGGAAAGTGCGTATAACGACAAAAGCAGCCCGAAGGCTGCTCTTTTAAGAAAAGGCAATTTAATCTAACGAAATGTAGTGCCCCTTACTTGTTGCGTCTTTCCATGCGTTTAGCCATTTTTTCAGAACACTCTGTCATACGTTCAGCCTGAAGTTCTTTGTACTGCTCTTTCTGTGCAGGCGTTAGAATGCTTAACATTTCATGCTTCATTTTTAGCATCTCTGCTCGACGTTCAGCACGCTTATCTACCATTTCTTTCGCCAGCTCTTGTGCCTGAGCTTCATCAAATGTATCGGCTAAAACCAAATCCTGAACTTTAGCCTGGTAAGCTTGCATCTCTGCCTGACGTTCTGTCATACGCTCTGTACGCTGCGCTTGCATTTCTTCACGCTTTGCATCTCGCATCGCTTCTAACTGATCTTTCTGCTCATCCGTTAAGTCTAGCTGGCGTATTGCGCCACGGTCAAAGCCACCACATTTGCCACCGAAGTCTTTACCTCCATGCTTGCCACCAAATGCGTAAGCACTTGCTGTACCAAATACAAGTGGAAGAGCAGCAGCTACCAATACTAATTTCTTTGTAGTTTTCATCATCTAAACCCTTTTTTACTAGTTCGCTTTTTGAATGCTGTCTTCACAGCGGTTGAGTATAGATTACTGCTTGCTAAGTAAAGCAACGTATAGAGATCGTAAAGATACGTAAAGAGAGAAGAAGTGGTTAATTTTCTCATTAAGATCAGTAATACTGAAGTTAAGAAAAATAGTCGGAGCGAGCTTTACCATGGCAAACATATTATTAGTGGATGACGATACTGAACTTACCAGCCTGTTAAAAGAAGTATTAACCTTTGAAGGGTTTAACGTAACGGAAGCTAATGATGGTGAAGCAGGGTTGCTAGCTGTAAACGAAAATATAGACCTGATATTACTCGATGTCATGATGCCTAAAATGAGTGGCACCGACATGCTTAAAAAGCTGCGAGAAAAGTGGGAAACTCCGGTTCTGATGCTGACAGCAAAAGGAGAAGAGATAGACAGAGTGATCGGGCTTGAGCTAGGTGCAGACGACTACTTGCCAAAACCGTTTAGCGATCGTGAGTTACTCGCACGGATGAAAGCCATATTAAGAAGAACACAATCAGGCACAGGTTCCAAATCAAACGATTGTCTTCAACATCAGGATATCAAGATTTACCCAGGTAAACAGGAAGCCTACTGTTCCGATATCCTTATTGACCTAACCACAACAGAGTTTTCATTACTTGCCCACTTTATCCAGTACCCGGGAGAAACGTTGACAAAAGAGCAACTCAGCCTGGATGTACTTGGTAAACGACTTGCGCCTTTTGACCGGGCAATCGATATGCACGTGTCAAACTTACGGAAAAAATTGCCGGAGCGTAGCGATGGAAAGCCACGTATCAAAACCCTCAGAGGACGAGGTTACCTTCTGATTGAGGAAAACTAATGCGGTTACCTAAGTTTTCAAATCTCTATGGTCGAATATTCGCTATCTTTTGGTTCACCATGTTTGTGGTGCTGATCGGCGTAGTTGTCACTTCCAATCTGGATCCACGAGAAACTCACTCCGCTCACAAAAACAATATTCGGAAACTAGAGGAAGTTGCTCACTTTCTGGAATCGAAGTTCTCCCGAGAGGAAAATCTGGGCTATATCCTATCCAGAATCAGTAACAATCGTCGCAAAGATGATGACAAACCCGTTATCTACTTCACCGATCAACACGGAAATTTGGTTGGTGATTATGGGAGAATGAAGTCGAGGATAATTCAAAACTTCATCACCAGTATGGAAACGTTCGACAAACCTCGCCAGAGACAATATGGTCGTTTTCTGGTTGCGGGCCCGGTTGTTGTTCATCTGGCAAATACTGAACTCTATATGTTTATGGGGGACAAACAAGATCCACCTGCTCCTTTTTTAATTCAGTTGTTAGATAGTCCTTTCAAACTCTTACTGACTGTCATGCTTATCAGTACACCTTTTTTAATGTGGCTGGCATGGGCGTTAAGTAAGCCTGCAATAAAACTAGAGAGTGCAGCTAGAAGAGTAGCCAATGGCGAGTTTGTGGAAGACCCGTCTCTGGAACAAGGTAGTACCGAATTCAAACAGGCGGGCGCTGCGTTTAACCAAATGGTTCTGGCTGTAAATGGAATGATTTCAGGAAACCAGAGGCTGCTATCCGACATTTCTCATGAGCTCCGCTCACCGTTGACACGATTGCGAATGGCTAATGCTCTGGCGAAAAGAAAGCTAGGTGAAAGTGATGAGCTTAATCGAATCGATACGGAAGCAGAAAGGCTGGAAAAAATGATTGGTGAGCTGCTTGAACTGTCCAGAATGCAGGTAAATAGCCATCAAGTCAGAGAGAAGTGTTCTGGTGAAGAGCTCTGGGATGAACTGGTCAAAGACGCAGAGTTTGAAGCAGAACAAGTAAATAAAAAACTGACTTACAACCCGATACCTCAATGTACGATAATCGGGAATCCGAACTTGTTGATGAGCGCTGTTGAAAACATTATTCGCAATGCTATCCACTACAGCGAAGATCAAATTAGAGTAACTTTTGCAAAAGGTGCAAACACCTTAAGTATTGTTGTCGAGGATAACGGGGAAGGCGTTCCAGATGCAGAACTAAAAGAGATCTTCAGACCGTTCTATCGTGTGTCGTATGCCCGAGACAGGAATTCTGGTGGTGCGGGCTTAGGGCTGGCAATTACAGAAAGTGCCATCAGACAACATAATGGTTCTATCGAAGCATCAAGAAGCGAACTGGGCGGCTTGAAAGTCGAGATTCAGTTACCGACTCAACAATAATAACCCTTTCTTATTGAATGATCCGGCATATGTTCAGCCGGATCGTCTTGCTATATACTTCCCCAACTTTCTTAAATACAGAAACACACTCATGCTAGATATTGCTTTATACGAACCTGAAATCGCTCCGAATACCGGAAACATCATAAGATTATGTGCAAACTGCGGTGCTAACCTGCACTTGATTGAGCCGCTTGGCTTTGATCTTGAAGAGAAAAAAGTAAGGCGCGCAGGTCTGGATTATCATGATTTAGCAAGAGTAAAACGTCACAAAAACTTAGAGGCTTTTGTTGAGTATCTGGAAAAAGAACGTGAAGGTGCGTATCGACTGATCGCTTGTACAACAAAAACAACAGGCCATCATATAGATGCGGATTTTAAAGAGAGTGATGTGTTGCTTTTTGGCCCTGAGACAAGAGGTTTGCCCGCTGAACTGATTGAAAGTCTGCCTATGGAACAACGTATCCGCATTCCTATGATGCCGGATAGCCGTAGCCTGAACTTATCAAATGCGGTGGCCATTATCGCATTTGAAGCGTGGAGACAGTTAGGTTTTGAAGGTGCGCTATAAATAGATACTATAAGGGCCCTCATATTAGGGCCCTTAACTTATACGAAGAAGAGATAGCAGGACTAATTCAACCTGTTGTTATCATCCTTATTGTTCTCATCTTTACGTTCAAACTCGCCTTCAAAAGTGTTCCCGTCCCCACCTTGATTGCGAAAAGGATCATTTTGCTCAAATGGATTCTGGCCAAAGTCACCATGAGAATGGAAACCTCCCTGAAAGCCACCACCTGAAATGGTGTTCACCTTAACTCTCGCCATAATCTGCTTCGCTAATGCCGCTCTTGGAGCTGGCAGAAGCACAATCATACCAAAAGCATCTGTCATGAACCCTGGTGTAAGAAGAAGCACACCCGAAACCGCTAACATCACACCTTCAAGGATTTGTTGAGCAGGCAGCTCTCCCTGTTGCATTCTGCTTTGAACAGACATCAGAGTCTGTAGTCCTTGGCTACGAACCAAAGAAGCACCTACAACTGCAGTAAGTAACACCAGGCCGATTGTCGGCCATAAGCCCAGGAATCCACCAAGTTGAATGAATAGCCCGATTTCGATGATCGGTACACATATAAATAGCAGCAATAAAACCGGAAACACGAACTCTCCTTTGGTAACCAAATTTAGTTGTTATCTCTCTTAGTCTACGCGAATCTGGCGCAACAAACACAAATATTACGTGAATTTACGATCCAATAAAAAAATTGCTCATCCCTGACAGAAATAGTGGTCTATTAACTACTTTTAGCCAGATATATAGCTATTATCTAACTGAAATAAAACAAAAGGCTATCCGTATGACTACATCTTCCTCTAATTCAAATGCAACTCGCATTGAACATGATTTGCTCGGTGAACGCCATATCCCGGCCGACGCTTACTACGGCATTCATACCCTGCGTGCGATTGAGAACTTCAATATTTCAGACAAAAACATCTCAGATGTCCCTGAATTTGTTCGCGGAATGGTAATGACTAAAAAAGCGGCTGCAATGACGAATAAAGAGCTTAGTGTCATTCCTTCCGATGTTGCCGATTACATAATTAAAGCCTGCGATATTATTCTAGAAACCGGAAAGTGTATGGATCAGTTCCCTTCCGATGTATTTCAGGGCGGCGCAGGCACATCAGTGAACATGAATACCAACGAAGTGGTTGCAAACGTTGCTCTTGAACTGATGGGTAAAGAAAAAGGTCAATATGAATTTATTAACCCAAATGATCACGTAAATAAAAGCCAGTCGACAAACTGTGCTTACCCTACCGGTTTCCGTGTAGCGGTATATAACAGCATTCAGAAATTAATCGAATCCGTCGAGTATCTAAAAGGCTCATTTGATAAAAAGAGCGAAGAGTTCTCTCAGGTTCTGAAAATGGGCCGCACTCAACTTCAGGATGCGGTACCAATGACAGTCGGCCAAGAGTTTAAAGCTTACGAAGTGACTATTGAGGAAGAGATAAGAAACCTCAAATACACATCTAAACTTCTGCTGGAAGTAAACCTTGGTGCGACCGCAATCGGTACAGGTTTGAATGCCGCTGAAGGCTATCAAGAACTAGCAGTCAAACGTCTTGCTGAGGTCACCGGCCTGGAATGTGTACCAGCAGAAAACCTTATTGAGGCTACTTCGGATTGTGGTGCTTACGTGATGGTTCACGGAGCTCTTAAGCGTCTGGCAGTTAAACTGTCCAAGATCTGTAACGACCTACGCCTGCTTTCATCTGGCCCTCGTGCAGGACTTAACGAAATAAACCTTCCTGAACTTCAGGCAGGTTCCTCTATCATGCCAGCTAAAGTGAACCCTGTTGTTCCTGAAGTAGTAAACCAGGTTTGCTTTAAAGTACTTGGTAACGACACCTCTATTTCCTTCGCCGCGGAAGGTGGTCAGCTGCAGTTGAATGTAATGGAGCCGGTTATTGCTCAATGTATGTTTGAGTCTCTAGATATTCTTGCAAACGCTTGTGTAAACCTTCGCGACAAATGTATTGATGGTATTACGGTGAACAAAGAGGTGTGTGAATCCTACGTGTTCAACTCTATCGGTATCGTAACTTACCTTAATCCATATATCGGTCATCACGAAGGTGATATTGTTGGTAAAATCTGCGCAGAAACCGGTAAGAGTGTTCGAGAGGTCGTACTGGAGCGCGGACTGCTTACCGAAGAAGAGTTAGATGATATTTTCTCTACTGAAAACCTGATGAAGCCCCAATACAAAGCAAAACGCTATAGCTAATATTCCGGCTATCTAACTCTAAAGGGGAGGCTTAGCTTCCCCTTTTTGCGTTCTGTTCACTATTTTTCCTTCCTTTTTCCAGTATGATGGAAGAAATTCCGACTCTTCGTGGTCTTATAGATATCGCTTTCAGTTTGTAGTAATTATGCGCGCATTTATTTCGATGTTTTTAATAGGGTTATTAGCATTTGCCAGCCCTTCTTACGCTTTATTTGGAAACAGTAACAGCTCTTCAGCTTTTGGTAATAACAATTCTGATTTCGTCACTGTAGATCAAGCTTTTCCTTTTGTTGCAACTCAGGTAGACGACAAAGTCATCGTGAACTGGGACGTACTGGATGGATACTATCTGTATCAGCACAGACTTTCTGTCTCCATTGAGAATGGTGAAATTGGAGCTTTTGAACTTATAGATGGTGAACCCTACAAAGATGAATTCTTTGGTGCGGTAAACATCTACAACAAACCTCTGCATATTACCGTTCCGTTAGCATCTGTTTCTGATGGAGCAAAGCTCATTGTTCAATATCAGGGTTGTGCTAAAGCTGGTTTTTGCTATCCACCAGAAACAAAAGTCGTCCCTTTGACAGCTATCGGTGCCCCAGGAACTACGCCACCAGCTTCTTCAGTCAAAGCGAATACGATCAATACTTCAGAAGTTAAAGCAGCGCCAAAAACTCAAGAATCATCGCTTGCAGGTCAGCTAGAAGATAACTGGTGGACACCGTTTCTGTTCTTAGCGCTGGGTATCGGACTTGCGTTTACCCCTTGTGTTTTCCCTATGTACCCAATTCTGACGGGTATTGTTTTAGGTGGTGGTAAGTTAAGCCAGTCTCGCGCGCTAACCCTATCATTTGTTTATGTTCAGGGCATGGCGCTTACCTACACCCTATTAGGACTCGTTGTCGCTTCAGCAGGTTTACAATTTCAGGCTGCGCTCCAGCATCCATATGTTTTGATTGGCATAAGCATTATGTTTGTGTTGCTGGCGCTTTCTATGTTTGGTGTTTATACCATCCAGCTACCTAGCTCGGTTCAAACCTGGCTGAACAATCAAAGTAACAAGCAAACTGGTGGCAACATGACTGGCGTGTTTGCTATGGGTGCCATCTCTGGTTTGGTTTGCTCACCTTGCACCACAGCCCCTCTTTCTGGTGCACTGCTGTACGTTGCACAAAGTGGTGATCTGGTTACTGGTGGCGTTGCCCTATATGCATTAGGCCTTGGCATGGGTATTCCACTGATGATTGTTGCTGTATTCGGCAACAAGCTTCTGCCTAAAGCCGGCGCGTGGATGGACAGAGTGAAGATCCTGTTCGGCTTTATTCTGCTGGCCGCACCAATCTTCTTCCTGGAAAGACTAATACCTGAAAGCTGGGCTATCACTCTTTGGGGCGCGCTTGGTGTAGCCACATTTGGTTGGTTATACCATGTAAAGAACAGCCTCGAGTTTGGCGGCTGGAAACAAAGCTTGGTTGGTATTATCGCTGTTCTTGGCATTGTGGGCTCAGCAGTTCCTATCTATAACCACTGGACGGGACAAACCAATGCCTACGAACCACAAGTTGAGTTTATCCGTGTAGCTTCTCTTGATGAGTTAGAAGAACAACTGGTATTAGCCAATAAAGCAAACAAACCTGTAATGCTTGATCTCTATGCCGACTGGTGTGTTGCGTGTAAAGAGTTTGAAAAGTACACCTTCCATACCCCGGACGTTGAAGCCAAGTTGAAAGACTTTGTTCTTCTTCAAGCCGACGTAACAAAAAACAGCCCACAAGATGTGGAGATCTTCAAAAAGCTAAAAGTGATGGGACTTCCTACGATAGACTTTTGGGATAGCAAAGGTAACTACCACTCCAACGCCCGCCTGACCGGATTTATGGAAGCAGAGCCTTTCCTTGAGCATATTGAAGGACAGCAGATTAATTAACCTTCTATAGCCTTTTTGGGGAAGGTGGTAGGATAATATTTCAAAGCCTACTTGCCAGGACGGCAAGTCGGAGCTCCATGGATGGATTTATGCGACTTTGAAATATTGTTCTACTACCTTTCGCTTAATGACGTTAAATTATTGTAAATAAAACTAGACTCCTCTCAGACTTTTTAAGCTCAAATATTGTCCATTTTTCAAAACCATACAATACTTAGTTAAGTGCTATTTTAGCCCCAGAAACTAAGGTTAATAACGTCATGGATTCGACCTATACAATTATAATTGCTGACGATCACCCGCTATTTAGAAACGCGCTTTTTCAGTCAGTTCATATGGCAATAAGTGGAGCAAACTTACTCGAAGCAGACTCGCTCGATGCCTTATTGGCTTTACTGCAAAAAGAAGATGAACCAGACCTGTTGCTACTGGATTTAAAAATGCCGGGAGCAAACGGAATGTCTGGTTTGATTCACCTGCGAGCCGAGTACCCTGACCTGCCTATAGTAGTCATCTCAGCAAGCGAAGAACCTAGCGTGGTCAGTCAGGTTAAAAGCCACGGTGCGTTTGGTTTTATTCCAAAATCCAGCGATATGCGTGCTTTGATTAGTGCCCTAAATCAAGTTCTTAATGGTGACCCGTTCTTCCCTGAGGAGCTATTGAAGAACAGCCAGGCATGTAATGATCTTGCAGAGAAGATCGCCTCCCTTACTCCTCAGCAATACAAAGTATTGGGAATGCTGTCCGATGGCCTGCTCAACAAGCAGATTGCTTATGAGCTAAATGTCTCCGAAGCTACGATCAAGGCGCATATGACAGCCATATTCCGCAAGCTTGGCGTACAAAATCGTACTCAGGCGGTAATTCTTCTTCAGCAATTAGAGCCGGAAAGTTAGACCTTAGGCTAAGTTAACATTTATTTAACACTCGAATTTTCAAACAAACCTATCAAAAACGCCCTATTTCAGGGCGTTTTCTTGTTTTTGTCCCCGACTAAAGTTGGACTGAGATCTTTTATAAGGCCTGCTAATCTAAATTCCGTAACAGTTTGTTAACACCAAATAACGAAACGGAAGGAGAAGGCCATGTCATTCGAATCCTCGGATCACGCACAAGCCTACTGGAAGGAAAACCTAACCATAATGGGTACTCTATTGGCGATCTGGTTCATTGTTTCTTACGGAGCAGGAATCTTATTTGTCGACGCACTAAACGCAATCCAAATCGGTGGATTTAAACTTGGGTTCTGGTTTGCACAGCAAGGCGCAATATACACATTTGTTGCTTTGATCTTTGTTTACGTTTGGCGCATGAACGCGCTCGACAAGAAGTACAACGTACAGGAAGACTAAGAGGTTATAGAAATGGATATTCAAACTTGGACGTTTATTCTTGTCGGTATTACATTCGCACTGTATATCGGCATTGCAATCTGGGCTCGCGCTGGCTCAACAAGTGAGTTCTATGTTGCAGGTGGTGGTGTACACCCTGTAGCGAATGGTATGGCGACAGCCGCTGACTGGATGTCGGCAGCATCGTTCATCTCTATGGCAGGTATCATCTCTTTCATCGGTTACGATGGCGGTGTTTACCTAATGGGTTGGACAGGTGGTTATGTACTACTTGCTCTTTGTCTTGCTCCTTACTTGCGTAAGTTTGGTAAGTTCACTGTGCCTGATTTCATCGGTGACCGTTACTACTCTAAAACGGCTCGTATGGTAGCGGTATTCTGTGCCATCTTCGTATCCTTTACTTACGTTGCGGGTCAGATGCGTGGTGTTGGTGTGGTATTCGCACGATTCCTGGAAGTTGATATCAACATGGGTATCATCATCGGTATGGGTGTTGTGTTCTTCTACGCTGTACTTGGTGGCATGAAAGGCATTACCTATACTCAGGTAGCTCAGTACTGTGTACTTATCTTCGCATTCATGGTTCCGGCAATCTTCACATCTTTGATGATGACTGGCACACCTGTTCCACAGCTAGGCTTTGGTTCTACCATGGCTGGCACTGATGTTTACCTACTAGACAAGCTGGATGGACTGACTCAGGAGCTCGGCTTTACCGCCTATACCGACGGGTCGAAGAGTATGGTTGACGTATTCTTTATCTGTGCGGCTCTAATGGTTGGTACTGCGGGTCTTCCACACGTAATTATCCGCTTCTTTACGGTACCTAAAGTATCTGATGCACGTATCTCTGCAGGTTGGGCACTAGTATTTATCGCGTTCCTATACACAACTGCACCAGCAGTAGCAGCATTCGCTCGTGTAAACATGATCGATACTATCAACGGTCCTGACATGAAAGGTGTAGCAGCAGCGGAAGCACCAAGCTGGTATAAGAACTGGGAAAGCACAGGTCTTGTAGCTTGGGAAGATAAGAACGGCGACGGCAAGATGTTCTACTCTGGCGATGACCGTAACGAAATGAAGATCAACCGAGACATCATCGTACTGGCATCACCTGAACTGGCTAAACTTCCTAACTGGGTAGTAGCACTACTAGCAGCAGGTGGCTTGGCAGCGGCACTATCAACAGCAGCAGGTCTGCTACTGGTAATCTCGACATCCATATCCCACGACCTGTTGAAGAAAGGGTTTAAACCGGATATGACGGATAAACAGGAATTGACCGCCGCACGACTGGCAGCCTTCTTCGCCATCGTCTGTGCAGGTTACCTAGGTATCAACCCACCAGGCTTCGTAGCACAGGTAGTAGCATTTGCGTTCGGACTGGCAGCATCGTCCTTCTTCCCGGCAATCATCTTGGGTATCTTCTATAAGAAGATGAACAAGGAAGGCGCAATCGCAGGCATGCTTTCAGGTATCGCATTTACAGCGGCTTACATCATCTACTTCAAGTTTGTAAACCCAGCAGCGAATACACCTGACAACTGGTGGTTCGGTATCAGCCCAGAAGGCATCGGTACTCTAGGTATGTGTGTGAACTTCACTGTATCAATCGTGGTGAACAAGTTTACTGCTGAAGTACCAGAAGATGTACAGGATATGGTTGAGTCTATCCGTTATCCAAAAGGTTCTGGCGCAGCTCATAACCATTAATTAGCACTTAACATTCAAAAACCGGCATCAAACATGCCGGTTTTTTGCTTTACAGAAACCTAACCAAAAGTTAAACCGCCACACATTAATTTAAAAGGATAACGACATAAGATTACATGCTTCTTTCCAAGGGCATTTCTGGAGTTATCTATGTCATTTTTCCATCAGGTCTTTCAACAAACCTTTCAGCCAACCAAAATGAAACGTTACGTTTTGTTTGCTGCTATACCTGCAGTTATTTTTTATGTTTCAGCTTTCTCTACACTAAAAAGCGCGGGTTTTGAGACTGTTGAAGCACTTCGCGACCCGCTTCAGCAGCTGGAAGTATCAAGTTTCCTGGGTTTTCTATCTAATATCGGCAGCTGGATTTGGGTTTCCAGTGTAGCAATCTGTTACTTCACCGCATTTAACTTAAATGAATCCGTGGATAAGAACAGAAAAGAGCTGCTCATTCTTGTTGGTATGTTGCTTTCCGTTATTGCTGTAGATGACTTCTTCCTAATCCACGATAGATATATCGAAGAAAATATCTGCTATGCTGTTTACGCAGTATGTGGCGGTGCTCTTTTGCTAAGACAATTCAAAACTATCTTCGAAATTGATGGTTTCGCGTTCATTCTTGCTGGAGGCTTACTGGCAGCTTCCATCACTTCAGACATGCTAACTTGGCACCTTAAAACTCACCTTCACTTCACATACGAAGATCTTCAGATCATTGAAGAGGGCTTCAAGTTTGTTGGTGCTGCTAGCTGGCTGTATTTCAGCACTCGCATCGCATCAGATAGCCTAAAGCAGAACATTAAACAATAAGGAATACCCCATGCACGCTCTAATCAAAGAAATCCGGGCTATAGCTCAAACTGGTTTGCACTATGTTCAAGATCCATTTGATAAGGAGCGTTATGAGAGATTGGAAGCAATCAGTCATGAGTTATACGCCATGTATAGTGAGGCCGACCTTGCCACAATCGAGAAGTTTTTCTTTCCTGAAGAAGGTTATGCAACGCCTAAAATTGATTTACGATGCTGTGTTGTCAAAGAGGACAAGGTTCTACTTGTAAAAGAGAAATCTGATGGCAAGTGGACGATGCCGGGTGGCTGGGCTGATCAAAATGAACCGCCACTCGAAGGGGTTATAAGGGAAGTACAGGAAGAAGCGGGTTATGGTGTAAAAAACTGCCGCCTTTATGCCATCAAGGACCGAGACAGTCATGCTTATACGCCAAAGCTCCCATATTCGATCTATAAGATCTTCTTTGTAGCCGAAGCAACAGATGGGTGCTTTACAGAGAACACCGAGATATCAGAAATTGGCTTCTTCTCTCTGGACAACCTGCCAGAATTATCCGTTGGCAGGGTATTACCAGAAGATATTCATGCCGGGTTCCGAGCATTCAACCAATCAGATATCACGGTGCATGTAGACTAACTCTTACTCTGTACACGATTCAGAATCGCTCTCAATTTTAGAGGCTTAACGGGTTTGGCTATAAAGCTGAACCCGTTTGTTTTTATAGCCGCCAACATATCATCTCCCCGGTCAGCACTGATCACCACACCATCGAAACTGCTACCAAGACGTAGTCGGCACTGCTGAAGTACTTCCAGACCAGTTCTGTCATTATCCAACCTATAGTCAGAGAAAATAACATCAGGTTTCCAGTCATCTTCCAGACACTTCATGCTTTCGACCAGATCGTGTGCCGTTTTAACCTCACACCCCCAGCGATTCAGAAGTTCACTCATACCAAGTAAGATATCTGTTTCATTGTCCACACATAGCACCCTGACACTTTTTAACGTCGTATCTGTTACTTGAGATTTTTCCGGAATGGTTCTTTCAACAGCGTCACTACGCTCAACGTTCACATAAAAAACCGTTCCCTCATCAGGCCATGAACGTAAACCAATATCATGCCCTAAAACATTGGTTATACCTTTTGCTATTGCGAGTCCGATACCCAGTCCCTGAGATACATGGCTTGAATCACCCCGCGTGAACTCTTCAAATATCGCTTCTTGCTTTTCTGGGGCAATACCCATTCCGTTGTCCCAGACTTCTATACGAACTTGTCCGGCGTCCCTTCTCGCGCCCAACAGAACTCTTCCTCTTGGGTTGTAACGAAAAGCATTGGTAAGGAAGTTCTGTAGTACCCGACGCAATAGCTTAGGATCGGAATATACAATCAGGTTGGAAGAGACAGTACTAAATTCTATCGCCTGTCCTTTTGCTAATGCGCTGAACTCTGCATTTAAATTGCTTAGAACATCATTTAGCTCGAAGCTTTTGACGTTAACATCCATCTTCCCTCTTTCCAGGCGAGAGATATCCAACAAATCACCAATCAACTCTTCCGCAGCACCAAGGGCGCTCTCTATATGACCAGAGAATTTTTTACTCTCAACATCCGTTGCAGTCTCCGAAAGCGATGATGCAAACAGGCGCGCAGCATTAAGAGGCTGCATCAAGTCATGACTCACTGCTGCGAGGAATCGGGTTTTCGATTGTGATTCGGACTCCGCAATTGTTGTAGCATTCACCAGCCTCTTGTTCAGATCTTCAAGCTCTTTGGTTCTTTCGCGAACTCTGAACTCAAGGTTTTCATTGGCCTCCTTAAGTGCTTCTTCTGTCTGACGGAATACCGTGATATCTGTAAAACTCATTACAAATCCACCACCCGGCATTGGGTTACCTTGCACTTCAATATGGCGGCCATTCGGATAAACACGTGATGAAGTATGCTGAGATCCCTGTTCGAGATAATAAACCCGTTTTCTGACATGTTCTTCAGGGTCACCGGGCCCGAAAAGCCCTATTTGTGCGTTGTGACGAATCACATCAGCAATAGGCCGGCCTACCTGAATTAACCCGGCAGGAAACTCAAATAACTCAAGATAACGCTGATTCCAGGCGACCAATCTGAGTTGCTTGTCCACAACTGTAATCCCCTGACTAATATGCTCAATCGCTCCCTGAAGCAAGCCTCGACTAAAGTCATACAGTTCAGAAGCTTCATCAACAATAGTCGCCACTTCTTCCAGTTGCATCTTCTTGCCCTGCAACGCAGAAGTTAGTACCAACTTCGCGGAGGAAGCACCAAACACACCAGCAAGTACTCTTTCCGTATGTCGAATCAAAGCAGCAGAGGCTTGCTGATTAGGAAGTAGTGTTTTCCCCTGTTGACGCCAAAAGTTATTAAATGCGCTTCTTGCTCTCGTTCGACCAACAAATCGCGATGCCAGCAACTCAAGCTCTGAAACGGTCACCCGGCTTTGGTATAAACTAACGTTCTCACTTTCAGGAAGAGGTGCCCCAACAAACGCAGCGGATTGTAAGCGCTCACTTATATTGGCGCGTGTAAGCAGGGAAACGATGATATAGCCACTAAAGTTGACTATCCCGCTTAATGCCATCCCCCAGTCTGCTGATGACATATTCCAACTGGCAAAGGGTTCTGGCGGATAAGTCACCCACAATAAGAAGTTTGTCTCTTCAGTACCTGCTAACATTCCTGTCTGATCCATCAGAGTAATCAGCCACACTGTAAATCCGGCCAGCAAACCAACATAAACTCCCTTTCGGTTTCCGGCACGCCAGTACATTCCACCAATGAGCGCAGGTGCAAACTGAGCAATAGCAGCAAAAGAGAGAAGACCGATAACTGATAGGGATTGAATGTTGTCTAATGCCAGATAGAAACCCCAGGCACCAAATAGGATTAACAATATCAGTGCTCGCCTAATATTGAGCAGCAAACCGGATAAGTGTTTGTGGGTGCGTTGAGCAAGGCGCATGCGCCTCAATAACAATGGCAATACCAGATCATTCGACATCATGATCGCAAGCGCGATTGTAGAAACGATTACCATGCCGCTGGCTGCTGAAGTTCCCCCTAAAAAGGCCAATAATGCAATATTATTTGCCCCAACAGACAATGGAAGACTAAGCACATAGGTATCCGCGGGACTGTTTGCCAAAAGGCTTTGTCCAACCCAGGCTATGGGTAAAACAAACAAACTCATTAAAATCAGGTATGTCGGAAACACCTTTCGTGCAACATGAAGATCTTGTGCCCGTTCATTTTCCACTACCATTGTATGAAACTGTCTTGGCAGGCAAATAATCGCAGCCATCGTTAACAATGTGTGTACGACTAAGCCTGGAACATTGGGGGGTTGATAAGTCTCTCTCGCCATCGACAGCAGCTCAATTTCGCTGTTGCCGACAATCATGTAAATAATAAAAACACCGACAATAAGAAATGCAGCAAGCTTAACGATGGACTCAAATGCAACTGCCATCATCATCCCGCGATGGTGTTCAGTATTATCAATATGACGTGTACCAAACAGCATGGTAAAGATGGCCAGAGCCCCAACAACAAACCAAGAGACCGAAGTATCTCCATACCCTAACTGTGAGTTAAGCCCTGGAGCGATGATATCCAGCCCCATGGTGATACCGCGAAGCTGCAATGCAATATAAGGCAGAATACCAACAACCGCGATTAAGGTAACTGTGACGGCTAACCCCTGAGATTTGCCATATCGAGCCGCAATAAAGTCTGCTATTGAAGTAATATGCTCACGTTTAGCAATCAAAATCATTCTTGCTAATACGCGCCAACCGAAAACAAAGAAAACGATAGGAGCAATATAAATGGGAAGAAATGACCAGGGATTGTTGCTCGCTTGCCCTACCGTTCCATAAAACGTCCACGACGTACAATAAACTGCAATGGATAAGCTATAGACCCAAGGCCTCCAACTTGAAAGCCACTTAGTCTGCCTGTCTCCATACCAGGCAATCAAAAAAAGTATCCCCAGATAAGCCAGAGATACCGGAACGACTATCCAACCTTGCATTTATATCTTCCCTGTACAAAAAAACCGAGGTGAATACCTCGGTTTTAAGTGTAGACAAAGATCTTAATAATTCAGCCAGTTAGCTCTGTATTTGTGCTTCCGGTGCGGATTTCTTTGGCGTTACTCGAATAAAGCAAGCAATAAGGCCCATAACCGCCATTGCCCAGAACACATCAGCACCGAAGTTTTCGTAACCCCAACCGCTTACCGTCGTCATTACAGCAATAACAGCCCCCATTGGGATGGCGTTATATAACGCTTGTAATGGAACCATCTGGCTGTTTGGCGCCTTCTGAATAAACTGAATCGCAGCAAGGTGAGCCATGGCAAAAGTCACACCGTGCAGAGCCTGTATCATAACCAGTGCCCAGATTTCTGTCGTGCCCGCCGTCAGGCACCAACGCAACAAACAACCCAAAGACGCGATAAAGAACATTCTCTGAAGGCTCCAACCTTCAAATAGCTTCTTAGCTGTCGCGAAAACCGTTACTTCAGCGATAACCCCAAGGCTCCACAAATATCCAATGGTGCTCTCTGTATGGCCTGCTGCTTTCCAATAGATTGAACTAAAGCTGTAATAAGCAGAGTGGCTACCGTGAATCAATGAAATCAGAACCAGAAAAGCGAGGACTTCTTTATCCTTAAGTAAGGAAAGTAGCTTAGGTCTGTCTGCGTTCTCATCACCATCTGAGACAGGAACCGGGTTTGGATTACGCATGGAGAATGCAAAGCCAACCACCATACCAAATAGCGCGGTGTACACGATCATGTCCGAACCGTACTGTGCAGCTAGATAACCAACCACTGTTGAGCCCGCAATAAATGCTATCGAGCCCCACAAGCGCGTACGGCCATAGTCTAATAGGTTCAGCTTAGAGTAGTAGTTCGCAAGTCCGTCACTTAACGGAATCATCGGGCCGTAGCACATATTGAACAGAATCGTTGCCAGTGCCAGCATCCAGAAATTACCTCCAGCAAACAAATGGAAGGCAATAAATACTGCGGATAAAAGGCTGATAATCCGTATAGCAGGAATCAGATGTTCAACCTTATGTAATCTTGGAGTTATAAACAGGTTGGAAATGAATCTGGTCGCAAATGCTAAACCCAATAGGAATCCAATATCTGAAGCAGAGATACCCTGGTCTTCAAACCAAAGCGCCCAAAAAGGTAAATAGACGCCATACGCAAAAAAGAACCCAAGAAAGTATTGGGAAATCCATCCATAAGGTGACGGTGAGAACATAAAATAAAGCCTGACAATATGGTTATAAAATCGCGCGTATTATGCGCTTGTTGCCCTAGTTTAAAAAGGGAACATTTGTCATTTTTTTGTTCCCTAATTGACATACACTGTTCGGAATAAAAATCACGAAATGTATGACATCATTAGACCAAAGTCGTCTGGAGGAACCTCATATATTTGTCAGAATTAGAATAGGTTTTTCTAAAAGAAAAAGACGCTCCTATGCCTGACAAGTTCAACATGCAGTCCCCACCTTTTGATCGCCTGACTGAGACGCAGCAGCAACGTCTGCGTTCGTCTCTGGATGTCGCTTATTACAGAGCGAAAGATGCCATTCTTCGTTCAGGTGAAGAGAGCCAACACCTCTATATTTTGATAAAAGGTGCTGTAGAAGAACGTTCCGCTGATGAATCGGAAATATTTGCGCACTATGCTAACGACGATATTTTTGATGTCCGCTCCCAATTCGAAAACAGCGTCAAGCATAAGTATATCGCTCTGGAAGATACCCTCTCGTATCTTCTGCCTAAATCTATTTTTATAGAGCTATATAGTGAGAACGGTGAGTTTGCAGCCTACTTTGACAATAACTTGGCTAAACGTCAGGAGCTCATTGAAGCGGCTCAACAACAACAAAACCTGGCAGAATTTATCCTGACCAAGGTTGATAACTCCATCTACCATCCAGCAGTCATTCTGCCTTCAGATATGTCATTGACCGAAGTGACGCGATACCTCAAAGAGAAAGCCTTAGATGCTGCGCTTATTGAGCTCAACGAAGATGATCCCCGCCTTATAGCAAAGCCTAGTGAACATCCCTACGGTATCGTGACAAGAACCAATATGCTGCATGCTGTAATGCTTGACGGACATCCTCTTGATACCCGAGTCGGTGATATCGCTACTTTCCCTGTCTTCCATGTCGATGATGGTGACTTTCTGTTTAATGCCATGATCACCATGACGAAAAAACGCATGAAACGCGTAATGGTTTGTGAGGGGAATAAAGCGGTCGGCATGCTGGATATGACGCAAATTCTCAGTGCGTTCTCAACACACTCCCACGTACTGACACTTAGTATTGCGCGCTCCACAACGATTGATGAACTGGCTTTGGCGGCCAACAGACAGAGAAACCTAGTCGATAGCCTGTTGACTAACGGTATCCGCACCCGCTTTATTATGGAGTTAATCTCAGCGGTCAATGAGCAAATCATTGAGAAGGCTTTCGAACTCGTTATTCCGCCAGCATTACATGATGATATCTGCCTTGTTGTGCTTGGCTCTGAAGGGCGTGGAGAACAGATTCTGAAAACGGATCAGGATAACGCCATCATTACCAGAAACGGATTTCGCTGGCCTGATCATCGCCCTATTCTGGATATCTTTACTCACACGCTACAGCAACTTGGCTATCCTCTTTGCCCTGGTAAGGTCATGGTCAACAATCCGGAATGGGTGCAGAGTGAATCTGAATGGAAACAAACTATCACCGAATGGGTCGAAGCTGCTCGCCCGGAACAGGTTATGAAACTAGCGATAGTGGCAGATGCTCATGCGGTTGCTGGCAATAAAAAGTTACTAAAACCCATCAAGCAACACCTCAGCAGCTTAATGGCAGATCAGGAACTCATCCTTACCGAGTTTACTCGCCCGGCTCTTAACTTCTCGGTGCCTTTAACTCTGTTTGGTAACGTAAAGTCGTCGAAAGAAGGGGTCGACCTTAAACAAGGAGGAATATTCCCGATAGTGCATGGTGTCAGAGCCTTAAGTCTTGAATATCAAATTAAAGAAAACAACACCTTCGAAAGAATCGAAGCGCTTATGAAGAGAAAGGTTTTAGAAAAAGAAACCGCTGACAACCTGACTGAGGCACTCAAGCAATTCTTCAAACTTCGTCTTGCACAGCAGCTTTCACAACAGCATAGCCACAACAGTATCGACCTTAAATTGTTAGATCGAACTGAGCGAGATCTTCTTCGTCATAGCCTGCACGTTGTGAAGAAGTTTAAGCAGTGGCTTGGCTATCACTACCAAATCCGTGAATGATGAACTGGCTTAAGCGCAAACTTTGGCACTACCGGTTGAAGGATTCTCCCCATCGCCATCTTTTTGCTGCCTGCAAGCATAAAGAATACGTGTCGCTGGATTGTGAAACCACCAGCTTAGATCCGCATCGAGCAGAGCTGGTCACCATCGCTGCAACAAAGATCATCGACAATCGAATCATCACCAGTGAACCATTTTATGTCCGACTGAGAGCACCGCAATCTCTTGACTCGGGTTCGGTAAGAATTCATAGAATCCGTCATCAAGATCTAATCGATGGTATGACAGAAAAAGAAGCGATTGAAGCGCTGTTGGAATTCGCGGGTAATCGACCGATGGTCGGTTATCACATTCACTACGACAAAACGATTCTTGACCTTGCATGCCAAAGACACTTTGGTTTTCCTATGCCAAATGAGTTAATCGAGGTCAGCCATATCTATCATGAGATGCTAGAGAAACACCTGCCAAATGCCTACTTTGACCTCAGCTTAGATGCCATTTGTAAGCACCTTGATCTTCCTCCACAGGACAATAAACATGACGCTCTTCAGGATGCGATCTCCGCAGCTCTTGTTTACGTTCGCCTTCGTTATGGCGATCTTCCAGCCCTTACCTCCGCATATTTACGATAATAATCAAGCTACTGAGTAGCATTGTCGACAATTTATCCTAAAGTCTAATTGAGAAAAGATTCGTATTAACCGAGAGTTATAACATTGTATTAACAGAGGCAACTGTACCCTACAAACTCAACATCAGTTGTCACTGTCAGCCCATCAAATGGAAAATTGCTGAATTCACAAGGAGAGAAGCAATGAGCGTGTATCCGGTCAAAGAAAATATAAAAGCAGAGACTCACATCGATAACGATACCTACCTGACTATGTATCAACAATCCGTCAGTGACCCTCAGGGATTCTGGGGAGAGCACGGCAAGATTGTCGACTGGATAAAGCCTTTCACAGAAGTTAAGAGCACTTCATTCGATACCGGACATGTTGATATTCGCTGGTTTGAAGATGGCACGCTTAACGTCTCAGCTAACTGTATTGACCGTCACCTTGCCGAGCGTGGCGATGATGTCGCGATTATCTGGGAAGGTGACGACCCAAATGATGATAAGACTCTTACCTTTAATGAACTGCACAAAGAAGTATGTCGTTTTTCAAACGCACTAAAAGAAAATGGCGTACGAAAAGGTGATGTCGTTTGTCTTTACATGCCAATGGTACCTGAAGCAGCGGTTGCTATGCTTGCATGTACCCGTGTTGGTGCTGTCCATACCGTTGTATTTGGTGGATTCTCTCCAGAAGCTCTTTCCGGTCGTATCATTGACTCTGATGCTAAAGTCGTAATTACTGCTGACGAAGGTGTTCGTGGCGGCCGCGCCGTTCCTCTTAAAAAGAATGTGGACGAAGCACTAACTAACCCAGAAGTTAAAACCATTGAAAAGGTACTTGTTCTTAAACGTACTGGTGGTGATGTTGCATGGCACGAGCATCGCGATGTTTGGTGGCACGAAGCAACAGCAAATGTATCTGACGATTGCCCACCTGAAGAGATGAAAGCGGAAGACCCTCTATTTATCCTTTATACATCTGGATCAACAGGTAAACCTAAAGGTGTGCTACATACTACTGGCGGTTACTTGGTTTATGCCACAATGACGTTTAAGTATGTGTTCGATTATCAGCCGGGTGAAACCTTCTGGTGTACTGCTGATGTTGGCTGGATTACCGGACACACTTATCTGATTTATGGTCCGCTTTCAAACGGTGCCAAAACTATCCTGTTCGAAGGTGTACCTAACTATCCAAGCACCGCTCGTATGAGTGAAGTGGTCGATAAGCACCAGGTCAACATCCTTTACACAGCTCCTACTGCAATCCGTGCGCTTATGGCTAAAGGTGATGAAGCTATCGAAGGCACTACCCGAGACAGCTTGCGCATCATGGGTTCTGTAGGTGAACCAATCAACCCTGAAGCTTGGGAGTGGTACTACAAGACTATAGGTAACGAGAAGTCTCCTATCGTAGATACATGGTGGCAAACTGAAACAGGCGGCATTCTGATTACACCACTACCAGGTGCTACCACGCTGAAGCCTGGATCAGCAACTCGTCCATTCTTCGGTGTTCAACCAGCGCTAGTCGATAACATGGGTAATATCATCGACGATCAGGCGGCAGAAGGTAACCTGGTAATTCTTGATTCATGGCCAGGTCAGATGCGTACCGTTTATGGTGACCATGAGCGCTTCGAGCAGACATATTTCTCCACCTTCCGTGGCATGTACTTTACTGGTGACGGTGCTCGCCGTGATGAAGATGGCTACTACTGGATTACTGGCCGTGTAGATGACGTACTAAATGTATCTGGTCACCGCATGGGTACTGCAGAGATTGAATCCGCTTTGGTAGCGTTCGAAAAGATTGCTGAAGCTGCGATTGTGGGTGTTCCACATGACATTAAAGGTCAGGCTATCTACGCTTACATTACACTTAATGCTGGAGAGTACCCAAGTGCAGAACTTCATAAAGAAGTGAAAGATTGGGTAAGAAAAGAGATTGGTCCAATTGCAACACCAGATGTACTGCACTGGACAGATTCACTACCGAAGACACGTTCAGGTAAGATCATGCGTCGAATTTTGCGTAAAATCGCAACCGGTGACACAAGTAACCTTGGTGATACTTCAACGCTGGCAGATCCAAGTGTGGTTGATAAGCTGATTGCTGAAAAAGCAGAGATGTCTTAAACCGTACTTCCAGATAAACGTATAACAACTGGTCCGCTACCTTAATCAGGTAGCGGGTTTTTTATTTTTTTACTATTTGTCTTCATTTCAGATCATCAATTTTTCATAGCGCTAACAACTCTCTGTCGTTGAAAGTGTTAACTGCGCTACACTTTTGCCCACTCACTCATGGTGATTAGACCAGTAAATTGCTGCTATTTGCTGTGAATTAACTATAATCTTGGTCTAAAATGTTTGATGACTACATTTTTACTGGAAATTAGCGACAAAAGTTCAAATAATAGTCGGTAACTTATCTTACAATCCATTTAAAGGAAGATGACCTCAAGATGACTGCAAAATCGCGCATTCTACTCTTAAACGGTCCAAATCTTAACCTACTTGGTGTTCGCGAGCCTGGTCACTACGGCTCACAAACCCTGGGTCAGATCGTAGAGAACCTTACCGAACAAGCCAATCAAGCTAATATTGAACTGACGCACCTACAGTCTAATCGTGAATACGAACTCATAGAGGCCATTCATGACGCTTTCCAGAAAGTAGACTTCATCATCATTAACCCAGCGGCGTTTACCCACACAAGTGTGGCAATACGTGATGCTTTGCTGGGCGTTAATATCCCCTTTATTGAAGTACATTTATCAAATGTACATGCCAGAGAACCTTTCCGTCACCACTCTTATCTTTCTGATAAAGCGGTTGGCGTTATTTGTGGGCTCGGTGCACAAGGGTACGAATTTGCGTTGAACGCAGCAATTAAGCAACTGCGTTCTCAATCTTAACGAACTTTAATCACTTCACTCTGTCTCAGAGTGCAAGTCTTAATAAAAGAGAAAGAAAAATGGATATCCGTAAAATTAAAAAGCTTATTGAATTAGTTGAAGAGTCTGGCATTGCTGAGCTGGAAATCTCTGAAGGTGAAGAGTCCGTACGCATCAGCCGTAATGGTACTGCACCAATAGCAGCACCTGTTCAATACGCTGCGGCACCTGCACCTGTTGCAGCACCTGCACCAGCGGCTGCTCCGGCAGCAACTGAAGCAGCAGCACCTGCGGCTCCAGCGGCATCTGAACCTGCTGGTCACAAAGTTCTTTCTCCAATGGTTGGTACTTTCTACCGCGCTCCAAGCCCAGAAGCTAAGCCATTCGTAGAAGTTGGTCAGCAAGTAAATGCTGGTGACACTCTATGTATCGTTGAAGCAATGAAGATGATGAACCAGATCGAAGCTGACAAGTCTGGTACTGTTGTAGCAATTCTGGCTGAAGACGGCGACCCAATTGAGTTCGATCAACCACTTGTTGTTATCGAATAATCGAGGTCGAAACTATGTTAGATAAATTAGTCATCGCGAACCGAGGTGAAATTGCACTTCGTATTCTTCGCGCATGTAAAGAGTTAGGCATCAAAACGGTTGCTGTACACTCAACAGCTGACCGCGATCTTAAGCACGTACTGCTGGCAGATGAAGCTATCTGTATCGGTCCTGCTCGCGGTATCGACAGCTACCTAAACATTCCTCGCATCATCTCTGCGGCTGAAGTAACAGGTGCGATTGCCATCCACCCGGGTTACGGCTTTTTGTCTGAAAATGCAGACTTTGCTGAGCAGGTTGAACGTAGCGGCTTTATCTTCGTTGGCCCTAAAGCTGAAACTATCCGCATGATGGGTGACAAAGTTTCTGCTATCACCTCAATGAAGAAAGCGGGCGTTCCATGTGTACCTGGTTCTGACGGTCCACTAGACGACGATGCAGAAAAAAACAAAGCACACGCGAAACGTATCGGCTACCCGGTAATCATCAAAGCCTCTGGTGGTGGCGGCGGTCGCGGTATGCGTGTTGTACGTAGCGAAGCTGAACTTGTAGAAGCAATTGCTATGACTCGTGCAGAAGCAAAAGCTGCGTTCAACAATGACATGGTTTATATGGAAAAATTCCTTGAGAACCCTCGTCACGTTGAAGTTCAGGTTATTGCTGATGGTCAGGGCGGTGCTATCCACCTTGGTGAACGTGATTGCTCTATGCAGCGTCGTCACCAGAAGGTTGTTGAAGAAGCTCCGGCTCCGGGTATCACTGCCGAAATGCGTAAGTACATCGGTGAGCGTTGTACTCGTGCATGTATCGAGATTGGCTATCGTGGCGCTGGTACTTTTGAGTTCCTATATGAAAACGGTGAGTTCTACTTTATCGAGATGAACACACGTATTCAGGTAGAGCACCCTGTTACTGAAATGGTCACTGGCGTAGACCTTATCAAAGAGCAGCTTCGTGTTGCTGCTGGTCAGCCTTTGTCTTTCACTCAGGACGATATCAAGATTCGCGGCCATGCCGTTGAATGTCGTATCAACGCAGAAGATCCAGAACGCTTCCTGCCTTGTCCGGGTAAGATCGAGCGTTTCCACGCTCCGGGCGGTATGGGTGTACGTTGGGAATCTCATATCTACACGGGCTACACAGTACCACCTCATTACGATTCAATGATCGGTAAACTGATCACGTTTGGTGAAAACCGTGATGTAGCAATTGCACGTATGAAGAATGCTCTGGGCGAAATGATCGTTGAAGGTATTAAGACAAACGTACCTCTTCAGCAAGAGATCATGAACGACGAGAACTTCCAGCATGGTGGAGCTAATATCCACTATCTTGAGAAGAAGCTTGGTCTTCAGTAATCGCTGAGTACATATATAGAAGAAGGGAAGCTGCGGCTTCCCTTTTTGTTGTCCGAATCTTTTCGGGAAATGGTTGGTATCGATAAGCAGACCCTCCTCGCTCAAGGATGGCGAGGTGGAGCCCCATGGATGGGTTTATGCGAGTCTGCGTTCGATACCAGCCCTTTCCTGTCACTGAATTCGATTGGTATTCACTGAGATTCTGCTAAAATTCACGCAATTTCCCATTATCAAACCGAGAATTCCCATGCCTTGGATTCAAATCAAACTCAATGCAACTGACCAGAACGCTGAACAAATTGGCGATATGTTAATGGAACAAACTGGCGCACTGTCCGTTACTTTTCTTGATGCCAAAGATACCCCAGTATTCGAGCCTCTTCCGGGCGAGACACGCCTTTGGGGTGAAACTGATATCGTTGCTCTATACGATGCAGAAATCGACACAGCGTTGGTTCTGGAGCAGATCAGAGGCTCTAATATGCTTGAAGAAGGCTTTGCACATAAAGTAGAGCAACTTGAAGACAAAGACTGGGAACGCGAGTGGATGGAAAACTTCCACCCAATGAAGTTTGGTGAGCGACTATGGGTATGCCCAAGCTGGCGTGAAATCCCAGAACCAGATGCGGTAAACGTTATGCTTGATCCTGGTTTGGCATTTGGTACGGGTACCCACCCTACTACTTCACTGTGTCTTGAATGGCTGGAAGGTTTAGATCTAGAAGGCAAAACCGTAATCGACTTCGGTTGTGGTTCAGGCATTCTGGCTATAGCAGCTATCAAGCTAGGTGCCGCTAAGGTTATCGGTATCGATATTGATCCCCAGGCAATTATTGCGTCCACAGCAAATGCAGAGCGAAATGGTGTCGCAGATAAGCTAGAGCTTTTCCTTCCACAAGATCAACCTGATAACCTGATTGCCGACGTAGTGGTAGCGAACATCCTTGCTGGCCCATTAAGAGAGCTTTCTGGCGTCATCAAAGGTCTGATTAAACCAAATGGTCTTCTTGCAATGTCCGGTGTTTTAGATACTCAGGCAGAGGATGTGGCGAACTACTACAGAGACGAGTTGGAAGTTGAACCTATCGTTGAGATGCAAGAATGGTGTCGCATTGCAGGGCAGAAAAAAGCATAGATCACACTTTTGACCTTTTTAATTGCCTGAAAAATAGGCGATTTAGCAAATTAAATTGTAAACGCTCAAAATTTAGTCTTTTCACGCATCAAAAAAATGCGTAAAATGCGCGCCCTTGCTGGTGTAGAACTGTGATTGACGTTTTGAGAATCGGAAACTATCAACTAAAGAATAATCTTATCGTTGCCCCTATGGCAGGAGTCACCGATAGACCTTTTCGAGAGTTGTGTCTTCGATACGGTGCGGGCATGGCAGTCAGTGAAATGATGTCATCTAACCCTCGCATGTGGAAAACATCAAAGTCCCAACAACGCATGGTACATGAAGGCGAATCGGGCATTCGCTCCGTACAGATTGCGGGCGCAGATCCACAGCTTATGGCAGAAGCAGCTCAGTATAGTGTTGAGAACGGTGCTCAAATCATCGATATCAACATGGGTTGCCCTGCCAAAAAAGTGAATAAGAAGCTAGCGGGTTCGGCACTACTTCAATATCCGGAAATCATAAAAGAGATTTTAACGGCGGTAGTAAATGCTGTAGATGTCCCTGTGACACTAAAAACCCGTACTGGCTGGGATACAGACAATAAAAACTGTGTCCAGATCGCTAAGTTAGCCGAAGACTGCGGCATACAAGCTCTCGCCTTACACGGGCGTACCAAGGCTTGCATGTACAAAGGAGAGGCAGAATACGAAAGCATTAAAGCGGTTAAGGAAGCTATTTCCATCCCTGTCATTGCCAATGGTGATATCGACAGCCCGGAAAAAGCAAAATATGTGCTGGAGTATACCGGTGCAGACGCTTTAATGATCGGACGACCAGCCCAGGGGCGTCCTTGGATTTTCCAGGAAATCCAACACTATTTGGAAAGCGGTACAACTATGCCAGATCTTCCAGTTGGGGAAGTGAAAGCAATTTTGCTTGGTCACGTTCAGGAGCTTCACCAGTTTTATGGTGACTATTTAGGCCCTCGCATCGCTCGTAAGCATGTAGGGTGGTACCTAAAAGAGCATGAACAAGCAAATGAGTTTCGCCGTACCTTCAATGCCATCGAAGCTGCCAATGAGCAGTTAGACGCATTAGAAGGTTATTTTGATAAAACTGCATCATAAACAGAGAAGAGCTAGACCGAATATGTTCGAACAAAATCTGACTTCCGAGCCACTAACAGTAACAACTGTAACTTCACAAGATCAAATCACACAGAAGCCACTACGTGACTCTGTTAAAGCTTCTCTTAAGAACTATCTTGCTCAGTTAAACGGTCAGGACGTCAACGACCTGTACGAACTAGTATTGGCAGAAGTTGAACAACCTCTACTAGACACAATCATGCAATACACTCGCGGTAACCAAACTCGCGCAGCAAACATGATGGGTATCAACCGCGGTACTCTTCGTAAGAAGCTAAAGAAATATGGCATGAACTAATTAGCTCTTGCTAACACATTACTTAAAAAGCCGTGTCTCCATAAGGAAACACGGCTTTTTTATTTGAACTCACATCAGAACCGAATACTGGAGAATTCCTGCTTGAGGTTTTACCTGTTAACTACAACTTAGAAGCTGTAGTTTGCATCCTCTAAGCCACCGATAGTTACATCAGAGATATCCGCTCTAGCTTCAAGCCATCTTTTAATACTGTCACGTTGTTCGTCAGTTGCTGAGCCGTACCTTGCTAGTGGACACAGAAAGCCTTCAAACTCTTCAAGTCCACCTCCGCCGAAACACAACCCTATTGATTCGATATAATCGATGAACTCATCCATAAACGCATCGTACGTATCAAAATCGTTAATGCTCGTCTTACAGCTAATTTCAAAGCCTAAAACGGCAAACTCTCCCAGGTATAGCTTTTTCTGAATTCTACGTTTTTTGTTATCTACTTTATTTGGTTTCATATTTTTCTCTTGTTCTAAAAAGTGTGGCATTCGATTGTTAATCACTTATCTAGCCAACTTATGGTGTGCTCGTGCGAAGTGGCCTGCACAAAAAGCACCTACAATGGATAATTCGCCCGCTAAACAGAGCGCGGCACACACCTCAGCTAACGCCTGTGATTTACCGTTACCATGCAACCCCATTATATCGAGACACGCTTTCTGACTAGGAAGTCCAGTGCCACCACCCACAGTACCAATCATCAGGTTTGGCAAGGTTACACTCGCGTATAGTCCGCCATCACGATTAACTTCCATCCGAGTAACACCGACAGCCGATTCTGAAACGCAGGCTGCATCTTGTCCGCAGGCTATATAAAAAGCTGCGAGTGCATTAGCATAATGCGCATTTATACCGATGGTCCCACTCAGGGTGCCTCCAACAGTCGTCATCTGACCGAACTGCTGCATCTTTTCAGGCGTTGTATGCAGATACTTCTGAACCAGCTCCGCGCTTATATGTGCTTCTGCTGTTACTTTTTTGCCACGCACGCTGCGTAAAGTCTGGCTATTGGCCTTTTTGTCACCTGAAAGGTTGCCATCTAAAAATGCGTATTCAGGCTCTACTGGGGTATTGGCTAATATAAACTCAAACACCGCGTTAGTCGCAATGGTAACCATGTTCTGTCCTGACGCATCTCCCGTCAGGTATTCAAAGACAAGATAGACATGATTACCTTCGATATTCACATTGATATCGATAAGCTTGCCGTGAGAAGTCGTCGCTTCAGCAAGCTGTTTGAACCGGTCGTATTGAGTAACGGCCCAGGCAACAAACTGTCCTGCATGGATCAAGTCATAAAATGCAAATCCAGGAGTACGCGTTACCCCTTCGTTCAACAGCATTGCGCTGACACCACCAGCAGCCGTAAGTAATTGTGCACCTCTGTTATATGACGCTACCAATGCGGCCTCTGTCGTCGCCAATGGCACCAGATAGTCGTCTTTGGCAAATAATCCATTCACTCTCAATGGCCCGGCAAGACCAACTGGCAGCTTTACGGTACCAATAAAGTGCTCAATGTTTTTATGATAAGCATCCGCTTGTTGCTTAGTATGCTCATCCAACAACTCTGATTTTAGTTCAGGTCTGTCCAACGCCTCCCAGCGACGTTCAATATTGGCCTTAGACAGTCTGGGGCTTCGTGTAATTTTGTTTTCGGCTTTATGGTGCTTCGGAGAAAGACTCTCTCGACATATGCCACCAGCAAGGTTGTCGCCAAAAAGGGGGCTATAGTCCCGGCGATGAAGTTCGTATTTAGGCATGGTAGTCCAGGATTATAATTTTTGCTGATTCTACTTGTTTCTCATTCCAACACAAGCCATGCAAAATTCGAATAACCAAAAGGCTTTTCTTTTATTGATAAGACCAAGATTGATTCGATCTTCCACCGCATCCATAATATTACTATTCCCAAACGTTTACTGAGTGTCATATGTCTTCAAGGTTCCTAGAATTAGCCTGGAAATACAAAACTGTTACGGCAGAAGAAAAACTACTTCTTGTTGCCCTTTCTGATTTAGCCGATAGGAAAGGGAACTTCAGTACGACCTACAGTGAACTGTCACAAATGATGTCAGCCTCAAACAGCTTAATTAATAACTGCTTTCAAAAACTGACACAAAAAGGTGGACCACTTCGTATACAGACATTACACGGGGAAGGAAACATTTCTGGCCAGCTGTTAACGGAAAGAGGCATTTCCAATGAAGGGATTAGCAGAGAGGAACAACAGAATCTGACAACGATGACAAACTACTACAATGCCAGTCATCAGCCCGCAGCGCCGAAACCATCAAAAGCCAAGTTAAATCGTTCTCAATTTGCTTATCAAAAGCCGCTCAAAGCGAACAAAAATGAAAAGATGATTAACATCATTGAGATCACTCCAAATGAAATTCCTAGCTGGGCTGAAACCACTATGTATACCAATGGCGTAAGAGGGCAAACTGAGATTTGGAAATCATTTGTTGAGGACGTTCATAACACAGGAGAGCAGCTGTTCCCGCAGTCGATGCTCAATGATCGTTTAACTCAGAAAATATTCCACTTCAAGAATGATGCCTTCAAGCCTTCTCGTGCAAGTCAGCCCGTTGTTAAACAATCTTCTCGTGACGAATACGAAGAAAAGCTAAAGAACCTTTATAATCAGTCAAAGTGTGACTGGGATGATTAATCTTTTTTATCGCTTTTCCTTAACCCCACCGTTAATTGCAGGTAAATCATAATGAGTAATAACGACAAGAAAAATTCACCTAAAGCGATGCATGAGGTAGTTGGTGGGGAAGATTTTAGCCAATATCTGCAACGCAGAGGTAAAGAGCTGAAAGAGAGCCAGCAAAAGAATGCACTTACCACTACAAGTAAAGCTCCGGCAACTCAAACTTATAGACCTGCAGAAATAAACCCGAAGACTAGTGCTCCTAAAGCTCAATTTACCGACAGAACCATTGAGCGACTGTCGGGTTTTAACAATGAGCAGCAGATTAAGATTCATCGCCTGTGGCAGGAAATGATGGACTTGTTCAGCAAGCCTAAGATTCGACAAGAGTTTGGTGATGAACCAGATATGCGTTTTATGACCTTTGCTTCTGATCTGACGAAGGAACAATACGAACGCTTGATGAATAACATCTATGAGCGCCTTGCATCGGGTAACGAATGGCCACCAGCAATGAAGTTGCTTGAAATGCTTATCGACACTCCAACCAAAGCTGAGATCATTAAAGCCAGACAACATCTGCTTGTTGAAGGTAAACCGGTTAACAGAGTAGAAAAGTTTATTCACAAACGTCGTTCAGGGGCTATCAGAAACCTTTCTGAACGTTATCTGGAGGTAGAGTTTGCGTCTCTTTACCGAGAAGCCTTCACCGAAGTGATGATCAATAACCTTGATATCATTCTTGATGAGAAAGAGAGCCTGGTTCAGGTCAATATAGACAATCAGCAAGAATTCGAAACGTCAATTGACAAGCAAAGAAACGACTTTGATCTCAGCACCCTTAAAAACAAAGGTAAGGTTGGCGAGAAACTTGACCGCATTCTGAAAAAGATTCAACAAAGTCACGATATCGAAGAAGTATCAGAAGAAGAACAGGCGAGCATTGAACAACAACGCTTGGCTCAACAAATATTAGACGGCAACTCAGAAAAGTAGTTATGCAAACATTTACCGTATTATCCCGAGAGAAAGACTACTTTAAGTGCACCAAAAATGGTTATTTCTGTCGCATTCTTATCGATGAGTTCAGCACCGATCTTCCTCTAGGTGAAGTGACATTGCATGTAGAAGAGATAACCAACAAGTATGAGCACTACGCTGCAGATGCCGTTTTCAAGCTTACATTACCCTATGCAGAGCAACACTCGATTGCTATCTGCACAATGAAACCCGGAAGAAAAAACCGTTTTACCTATGCTGCATGCATGCGCCTGGGTGGAAAGTGGGAGCGAGTTCTGAACGAATGGGTTTTCTCGGCCTCGGTTGAAGATAAAGTAAGGGAACTTGAAAGTATCATCCTATCAAAGAACGTCATTATTCAGGCGGAATTCAGGGAAAACATCAGTGTGACTGAAAAACCTTTAACTCTATTCGGGTTTGAGTTAGTTCAGCGCGTAGACGTGAACTATCAGGCCGTTCTTAATAAGGGCATTCGCCTTGTTAGTGGTAATCTTGTTCATATGGTAAGTCGACCTACTAAGACGGTAGTAGAAGCAGGAACCATAATTCGTATGCAGGTTCCAGAACGGATGCTGACATCAGCCGCATTTAAAGAAGATTATATTGGTGCGATAGATATTAGTAAAAAACGTAAACTTTAAACGCGTTAGGTCAGGCTGGTCTTCTTTGAGCTCACCAGCCTGAATTCAATTTTTTCAGAATCTAGATTTTAGATACGTCGTAGCCGTACTTAAACAAAAGCTCACGTTCTGTTTTGATCAGTAAAATACGATCTTGAATCAGCTCATCCAATGCAGCACATGGTTTTTGCGAAAGGTTTTCAAACTGCTCAAATGAGTCAGAGGCTTCTACCTCAGCAAACATAGCACTCAGAACATTTCTGGCCTCACAAGGATCGCTTTCCGTTTTAAAGTACTCAACACCCTTTACCGCATCTTTCATTTCAGCAAGCAGTTCTACTGGCTTATTTCCCTTAGCAATCAACAAATAATTGTCGAACACTCTCTTTGCGTAAAGAAGCTCTTTAAGTGGAATATCCCGACCGCTAATGATCTGGGACTGAGTAAGAATGTTACTGCTGCTCATGGCCTATCCTTGATTAAATCTATATTTAATTTGTTCTGTATAGTTGACTGTATATTTGCTCTGTTATCAACCTATTATTTTGCATTCAGGCTGAATATCGCTACTTTTTTAGCGCATTTAATATCGAGCAATGACTGGCGTCTTGCTCACGCAAGCCACAACAAGCATCATTAATCCGCTTAAGCGCACTTCTGATTCTAGTCAGCTCTGCGATTTTGCTATCGATCAGCTCTAATTTGGCACTGGTGACTGACTTAACCTCAGCGCAACTGTGCTCTGTGGCTTCCAATCTAATTTCTAGCAAAACTCGGATATCTTCAAGGCTTAGGCCCAGAGATTTGGCATTAAGAATAAAGTGTACCTTCTCAAGGTCTTCATCGCTGTATAACCTGTACCCAGAATCACTACGTCCACTAGGAACTAAAAGATTGTTCTTCTCATAAAACCGTAACGTATCCGCTGATACTCCACTCTTTTTTGATAACTCACCAATCAGAAACATATTGAAATTTACCTGCGCAATTCATATTTTGCATTATCCATCAACACCAGAAATTGGTATAAAAAGTAGGGAAAAATAATTATTTTTGTGATGCCAAACGATTGCGCGAGCATTTTTATTACAAATTCGTTAGAATACGCGCCATCAATTTTAGCCTTACTATCAACTCTGTGACTTTAAAGGAAAACGGAAGTAATGAATAACGCTCGCCCAATTCGTCGTGCGCTTATCAGCGTATCGGACAAAACTGGTATTGTAGAATTCGCACAAGCTCTTGCAGAACGTGGTGTGGATATTCTGTCTACTGGCGGTACTGCACGCCTTCTTGCTGAAAAAGGTATCAATGTAACTGAGGTTTCAGACTACACTGGTTTCCCTGAAATGATGGACGGTCGCGTTAAAACTCTTCACCCGAAAGTACACGGCGGTGTTTTAGGTCGTCGCGGTCAAGACGATGAAGTCATGGATAAACACGGCATCAACCCTATCGATATGGTTGTTGTTAACCTCTATCCATTCGCTGCAACTGTAGCGAAAGAAGGCTGCACTCTTGAAGATGCAGTAGAGAACATCGATATCGGTGGCCCAACAATGGTTCGTTCTGCGGCTAAAAACCACAAAGACGTCACTATTGTTGTAAACGCATCTGATTATGATCGCGTTATCACTGAAATGGATCAGAATGAAAAATCTCTGACTCTGGAAACTCGTTTCGACCTTGCTATCGCTGCATTTGAGCACACAGCGGCATACGACGGCATGATCGCGAACTACTTCGGTACTATGGTTCCTTCTTACGGTGAGAACAAAGAAGGGGATGAAGAGAGCAAGTTCCCTCGCACTTTCAACCAACAGTTTGAGAAGAAGCAGGGCATGCGCTATGGCGAAAACAGCCATCAGGCAGCCGCTTTCTACGTAGAAGCAAACCCAGAAGAAGCCTCTGTTTCTACTGCACGCCAAATTCAGGGTAAAGCACTTTCTTACAACAACATTGCTGACACAGATGCCGCTCTTGAGTGTGTGAAAGAGTTCGACGAGCCAGCATGTGTTATCGTTAAGCACGCTAACCCATGTGGCGTTGCTCTTGGTGAAGATATCCTTGAAGCATACAACCGCGCATACCAAACAGACCCGACGTCTGCATTTGGCGGCATCATCGCATTCAACAAAGAGCTGGATGCTGAAACAGCACAAGCTATTGTTGAACGTCAGTTCGTAGAAGTAATCATCGCACCTAAAGTTTCAGAAGCTGCGGTAGAAGTTGTTGCGGCTAAGAAGAACGTTCGCCTTCTAGAGTGTGGCGAATGGTCAACTAAGACAACTGGATTCGATGTTAAACGTGTAAACGGTGGTCTACTTGTTCAGGACCGCGATCAAGGCATGGTAACTCTAGATGACCTGAAAGTGGTTTCTAAGCGTCAGCCAACAGAAGAAGAGCTAAAAGATGCGCTATTCTGCTGGAAAGTTGCTAAGTACGTTAAGTCTAACGCTATCGTATACGCAAAAGGCGATATGACTATCGGTGTTGGCGCAGGTCAGATGAGCCGTGTTTACTCTGCGAAAATCGCAGGTATTAAAGCCGCTGACGAGAACCTTGAAGTTGCAGGCAGCGTAATGGCATCTGATGCATTCTTCCCATTCCGCGACGGTATCGACGCAGCGGCAGAAGCGGGTATCAAGTGTGTAATCCAGCCAGGCGGCTCAATGCGCGACCAGGAAGTTATCGATGCAGCCGACGAACACGACATGGCGATGATCTTCACCGGAATGCGTCACTTCCGTCACTAAGAGGCATGCGACCAGACTCTTTGCTCAAACCATTGAGTCTGGTATGCATTACCACGCGGAGCGTGGGAACGAGATTAAGTTATATACCTCTAAAAAAGTTTTTCATTTTAGAGCAGAGCCATTTCTTTTAGTTAAGGGAAATTAGCAAAGCTATAAAACAACTTTTAAACGTTAGAGCAAGTCAGCGCTTCTAGTTCAAGGAAAAAGCGCGGAGTTTACGATAGTAAATGAGCACTATTGACGCAGAAATAGACGCTCTGACGCAGCTATAAGGATTTAAAAAACATGAATGTACTGATTATTGGCGCCGGCGGCCGCGAACACGCTCTTGGCTGGAAAGCAGCACAAAACCCAGATGTTGAAACCGTATACGTTGCTCCTGGTAACGCTGGTACAGCATTAGAGCCTAAGCTGGAAAACGTAAACATTGGCGTTGAAGACATCGACGCACTGGTTGCCTTTGCGAAAGAAAAATCCATCGAGCTAACTATTGTTGGCCCTGAAGCACCACTGGTTATCGGTGTTGTAGACGCTTTCCGCGAAGCTGGCCAGCCTATCTTTGGCCCAACAAAAGCAGCGGCTCAGCTTGAAGGTTCAAAAGCTTTCACTAAAGACTTCCTTGCACGCCACAAAATCCCTACAGGTGAGTACGAAAACTTCACCGAAATCGAACCAGCTCTGGCTTATGTTCGTGAAAAGGGTGCTCCAATTGTAGTTAAAGCCGACGGCCTTGCAGCTGGTAAAGGCGTTATCGTTGCGATGACACTAGAAGAAGCTGAAGACGCAATCAAAGATATGCTTGCTGGTAATGCCTTCGGTGAAGCGGGTAGCCGCGTTGTCATCGAGGAGTTCCTTGAAGGTGAGGAAGCGAGCTTTATCGTAATGGTTGATGGCAAGAGCGTACTGCCAATGGCAACCAGTCAGGATCATAAGCGTGTTGGTGACAAAGATACTGGCCCGAACACAGGCGGCATGGGCGCATACTCCCCTGCTCCAGTTGTTACTCCAGAGATCCATGAGCGCATCCTTGAAGAAGTTATCTACCCAACGGTTCAGGGTATGGATGCGGAAGGTCACCCATACACTGGCTTCCTGTATGCTGGGTTAATGATTGACAAAGACGGTACGCCAAAGGTTATCGAATACAACTGTCGCTTCGGTGACCCTGAGACGCAGCCAATCATGATGCGTATGGAGTCGGACCTTGTTGATCTTTGTCTTGATGCCATTGATGAGAAGCTAGACCTATGTGAGTCACACTGGGATCCTCGTGCTTCTATCGGTATCGTACTTGCAGCTGGTGGTTACCCTGGTAGCTACAACAAAGGCGATGTGATCTCTGGGCTACCTCAGGCTGAAACTGAAGGTGAAAAGGTATTCCATGCCGGCACCTCTGAGAACGACGGTAACGTGGTTACAAACGGTGGTCGCGTACTGTGTGCTACGGCACTAGGAAATAGCGTCTCAGAAGCTCAACAGCGCGCTTACGAGCTTGCTAAGCAGATTAGCTGGGATGGAATGTTCCACCGCAATGACATCGGCTACAGAGCGATTGCAAGAGAACAGGAAAAGTAACTCTGTTCAGAGCAAACGGCTTATAGCAAAAAGGCGCTGATTTCAGCGCCTTTCTTATATTCGTCGTATATTAATCTTCGATGTAACTTACCGGCTCTATACAATCGAAGTTTTCATCATGGAGCATATAAATATCTGTAATCGTCAGCTTGTTCGGGCTACTTGTTCCCAGAAAAGCGGCATAACTATCTAAGTTTGCCAATCGATTGATTACGAAAGTAGGTAGCGTCTGGTTAAACTCCAGCGAACTGAACACCTGGCCGTTACAGGTTGTGAACTTCTCACCGTCCCAATACCCCTGGTACAGTCTTTCCCCTTTCCTGTTTTGCTCAGAAGTTACCGTACGAAGCGCTTGTGCTTCTCGCTGAATATGTCCAATTTGCTCAGGCGTTAATGGTAACACTTTACCATCTAGCCGATAGCGTTGATAAACCGCCTCTCCTTCATCATTAAATCTAAGATGAGTTTCATACGGAGCCAGCTCTAGGTTTTCTTGTAAAAGCTCACCTTTTCGGATTACTTCTTTAAGCTTGTTACTTTTCCATCTGTAGTCAGACCGATACCAACCGTAATCGCCAGAAGCGACAAAGTCCGATGCAGAATGTGGTAATGCTAATTGCTCAGAGTACCAATAAAGACTAGTTGTATCACCAACAGACTGACCGCCTGTCATTGTTACAAATTGTTCAGATTGCTCGGTAGGTGTTCCTGAAGAACAACCGATAAGAATGGTTGGAACTAAGGCGAGAAAAAATGACTTTTTCATTCGTAAAATGCACGGAAGAAAATGCGCCGAGCTAAGGCTCGACGCTTTTATATTACTTCACTGCGTCTTTCAGTGCTTTACCTGCAACGAATGCTGGAACGTTAGCCGCTGCAATTTGGATCTCATCACCAGTTTTTGGATTACGACCAGTGCGAGCTGCACGGTGATTTACTTTGAATGTACCAAAACCAATTAGTTGAACCTGGTCACCCTCTTTCAGTGTATCAGTAACACTGTCAAGAGTAGCTTCAAGAGCAGCTTTCGCCTGTGCTTTAGACAAATCCGCTTTTTCAGCGATAAAGTCGATTAATTGGGTCTTGTTCATTAGGTTTCCCTTCTCTTGTGTTTTCAAAATCTATCTCACTGTAAAGCATAAACACCCCATCTGGCAAAGGTTTGTCTGTGAACTTTTCTTTTAATGACTAACAATTACACAATTTATGCGCAATAACTCACAATTTGATACACTTTTGACAAAGAGAACTCTTGTAATCAAAGCACTTAAACCAAATTATTACCGTACTCAATGCCAGTAACTACTGGTATTAGTGGTGAAATCCTCACCTTTATCCTAACTAGAGGCTTATGTTTTTATTAACTGTTTATATCGCCATTTCCATTGGCGTGTCATTTATCTGCTCAGTGCTTGAAGCGATTCTTCTGAGTATTACTCCAAGTTATATTGCGCAGCTAAAACAGGAAAACCACCCCGCAGCAGGAAAGCTGAACGAACTAAAATCAGACATCGACAGACCTCTTGCGTCGATTCTTACGCTAAATACGATTGCGCATACCATCGGTGCTGCCGGTGCTGGTGCGCAGGCAACGGTTGTATTTGGCAGCGAGTGGCTTGGCTTATTTTCAGCATTACTGACTCTGGGTATTCTGCTTCTTTCGGAGATTGTGCCAAAAACTATCGGTGCAACATATTGGCGACAGCTAGCTCCTTACGCCACCAGCCCGTTAAACTGGATGGTTTGGGCTTTGACTCCGTTTGTATGGATGTCTAATCAAATTACTAAGCGTCTTTCTCACGGCTCGGTTCAGCCTAAGTTAAGAGATGAGATTTCCGCAATGGCGTCTCTGGCAAAAGACAGTGGTGAGTTCGATGAAGGTGAATCAAAAATCCTAAGCAACTTGCTGTCTTTACAAGATGTACCCGTTACACACGTTATGACACCACGCCCGGTTGTTTTCCGTGTCGAAGCGGAGCAGACTATTGATGAATTTCTGGAAGAACATCAGGATATCCCATTCTCTCGCCCTCTGGTGTACAGCCAGCAAAAAGATAACATCATCGGCTTCGTTCATCGCCTTGAGCTTTATCGTCTAAAGCAGTCTGGAGAAGGTGGCAAGCAACTGGGCGCGGTAATGAGACCTATCAGCGTATTACTAAACAATGTATCACTGCCGAAAGCGTTTGATACCATGATGAAACAGCGCCTTCAGCTTGTGCTTATCGTTGATGAGTATGGAACCATTCAGGGAATCGTAACCCTTGAAGATGTATTTGAGCACCTACTGGGTGAAGAGATTGTCGATGAAGCAGACCGAGCGACAGACATGCAGCAGTTGGCTTATCAGCGCTGGGAGACCTGGAAAAAGGCTCATGGTGTGATTGAGAGCCGAGACGAGGAATAAGTAGGCAGTAGGCAGTAGGCAGTAGGATTTTTAACATCTACTGCCTTTAGAGCGAAGTTCGTCCTATAGCCTTTTGCCTATAAACTCACCCCGATATTACTAATGCCTTCTTCACGCAGTTCATTGCGAAGATCTTTAATCAGCTCAATATCACGCTCTTTCGCTTCGCGAAGTGGTCGAAAAATTGCCCACTGAACATCCCATTCTTCACAAACCGCTTCGTTCTCTTTCTGGTTCTCGTTGGTAATCTCGATACCTGTCTCAGCCTGCTCAAGCTGAGCAACCGTACTTACAGACTGTTGGCTTAGTTTAAGCATGTTCTCAAACAGATAATCTCTGTCCAGCAAGCCATGTATTAGAGTTGAAAGACCAACACAAGCGTCAATAGCCGGATATACACCATAGAACTCAAAATCTTCAGAGCTTGGAATAAGCTCTTCCAGCTTCTCTAGCTGCTTTTCAAAATTAATCTTGGCAGTTTTTACCGTCTGAAGTTCCCAGATAGCATCAAGGATCTCTCTATAGACCCGAGATTCTGCAAATTCAGTCTGCTCACAGAACATCGCGTAGTTAGGGTACATACGCTCACACAGGCAAGCCATAAAAGTGATTTGTTGCCACGGCTCAAATTTTTCCAGGCGAACTTGAAGTGGATTCTGTAACATAGGATCTCGGGATAGCGGTTATTGATAACAGCGGAAGTGTACTTGATCCGCCACAAGGAAAAAAGAAAGCATATGGATAATTTCTCTAATAAGCTAAGAATATTAACGCAAACAGATAGTAAATATCTGGACCTATTCCATAAAGCCAACCTGCCAGACCTTGAGCTTACCAAAAACAATGAAGAAGCCGACATTGTGCTGGCTGCTCCTCCCGTACTTGCTGGGTGCCTCGAAGAGTTCACCAATATCAGCTGGGTACAGTCTACTTATGCAGGCGTGGATCCATTGATGAAAGAGGGATTGAGGCAAGATTACGATCTCACCAATGTGAAAGGCATCTTTGGTCAGCAGATATCTGAATATGTTCTGGGGTATACCATCTCCTACTTCCGTCATTTCAATACTTATAAAAGCCAGCAGCAGGATAAACTCTGGAAGCCACACTCATATTCAACACTAGCGGAAAAGAAAATGGTGATTTTGGGTACGGGAGCCCTTGGTAACTATCTCGCGAAATCGGCTAGCGCACTTAATTTACACACTATCGGTGTCAACCGAACTGGTATTCCACCCAAAGAATCTGCTTTTAGCGAGGTTGTACATATAGAACAGCTCAAGTCTCGGCTTGCTGAAGCGGATATCATCGTATCTACGTTGCCAAGCACTCCTCAAACCGCAGGAATGTTCGATACAAACTTCTTCGCGTGCTGCAAATCCGCCCTGTTTTTTAATGTAGGACGTGGAGATTCAGTAGTTACCGAGGCCCTGTTGAATGCTTTAGACAAAGAACGAATAGAGCACGCATTTCTGGACGTGTTTATCAATGAACCCATATCTCAACAGTGCCCGTACTGGCACAACCCTAAAGTAACGGTCACACCACATATCGCTGCTTATAGCTTCCCCGAGCAGGTGTTCGAGATATTTAAAGAGAACTACCTTCTCTGGCGCGATGGTTTTCAGCTAAAAAACCGTATCGATTTTGAAAAGGGCTACTGATGCTAGAGGAGCTATTAAAGGAAATTCGCTCCTGTAAGTTATGCGAGCCGATGCTTGAACTAGGAGTAAATCCAGTTATTCAGGCAAGCAGTCAAGCTCGCTTGCTGATAGTTGGTCAAGCTCCGGGAACACGGGTGCACAAAACCTCTATCCCCTGGAATGATCCGAGTGGTGATCGACTACGAAATTGGCTCGAGCTAGACAAAGATAGGTTCTACGATCCTAAGCAAATAGCCATTATGCCTATGGGGCTCTGTTATCCAGGGAAGGGTAAGAGCGGTGATCTACCACCAAGAAAAGAATGTGCGCCTATGTGGCACGCTAAAGTACTAGAGCTTCTACCAAATATAGAAATGACCTTGCTAATAGGCCAGTACGCGCAAAATTACTACCTAAAAGATAAACCTAAGACACTTACAGAAACTGTAAAAGCATGGGAAAGATGGGCGCCTGAGTTTATCCCTCTCCCGCATCCCTCACCACGGAATACTTTATGGCTTAGGAAAAATGAGTGGTTTGAGAGTGATGTTGTTCCGTATATGAGGGAGTATGTTCACAAACGCTTGTGAACACGCCGTTCCCACGCAGGAGCGTGGGAATCAACACTTTCGTCATCCCGGATGAGCCTAAGCGAAGTCCGGGATCTAGCTATAGCCAGATTCCGTACTTCGCACGTTCCTCGCTATACGGAGTGACGGAGATGTTACTTATGGTATGGCTTAGAAAGCTCGTGTACAGCCTCTACAAACACACCAGCGTTTTCTGGCGGTACATCCAGATGGATACCGTGACCAAGGTTGAATACGTGACCTGTACCCGCATTACCAAAGCCTTCCAGAATTGAACCCACTTCCTGACGGATACGCTCTGGAGAGGCATATAGCATTGAAGGATCCATATTGCCCTGAAGTGCAACTTTGTCACCAACACGTGCTACTGCATTAGCAATATCAATTGTCCAGTCAAGACCAACACCATCACAGCCTGTTGCTGCAATCTTCTCTAGCCACATACCACCATTCTTAGTGAATAGTGTTACTGGTACACGACGACCATCGTTTTCACGAATCAGACCATCGACAATCTTGTGCATGTACTGAAGAGAGAACTCGTTGTAATCGCGAGGAGTAAGCACACCACCCCAGGTATCAAATACCATTACGGACTGTGCACCCGCTTTAATCTGAGCGTTCAAGTACTCAATAACGCTGTCTGCAAGTTTATCCAGAAGCGCATGTAGCGTTGCTGGCTCTGCATACATCATCTTCTTGATCTTAGTAAACGCTTTTGAACTACCACCTTCAACCATGTAGGTTGCCAGTGTCCATGGGCTGCCAGAGAAACCAATTAGAGGAACTTCTCCTTGTAGATCCTTACGAATCTGACGAACGGCATTCATCACGTACTGAAGTTCACCTTCCGGATCTGGAAGGCCAATCTTATCAACATCAGCTTTACAGGTAATCGGCTTATCAAAAACCGGTCCCTCTCCCGCAGAAAAGCGCAGGCCCAGCCCCATCGCATCCGGGATAGTCAAAATGTCGGAGAAAAGAATCGCAGCATCCAATGGGTAGCGACGAAGTGGCTGTAGGGTAACTTCTGAAGCAAGCTCAGCATTACGGCAAAGAGACATAAAGTCTCCCGCGACGCTTCTTGTTTCACGATATTCTGGCAGGTAACGACCAGCTTGGCGCATCATCCATACTGGTGTGTAATCTACTGGCTCCTTTAAAAGAGCTCGTAGGTAGCGGTCATTTTTTAGTTCTGTCATTCCGTAATAATCCATATAGGCTTCTTATTATATGAAGCAGTCATCTTAGCATTCTTTAACAGGCTGGGGGGCGTTAGTGCACGCTTTGCAACCTGGATCATGTTCTCAGCGTTAATATTCGTTATTACATTGCGTCTCAAATTTGAGCGTGATACAAATTTGCACGCTAGCGAAAACTATAATAACTGGGTTCCGTAACCCAGCATCTCATAACGACATCTTACTTACCCCCTCCTTTACAGGAGGGTTTTTTTTATCTGTTATTTATCTCTTCAACGGTATGTTCAATCAAAGCTCTGGCAATGGTTCCTTCTGGTGCTACTTCCGGCATGTTATCGATAGAAAACCACTGAGCATCTGATAGCTCGGTATAGTCAGGAGATAGCTTTCCAGAATCGTATTCCGCAAGATAAGCAACCATCATACTGGACGGAAAAGCCCAAGGCTGACTGCCAAAGTAACGTATATTTTTTACGTTGATACCTGTCTCTTCTTTGACTTCACGGGCAACGCACTGTTCAAGCGTTTCTCCCACTTCTGTAAATCCAGCTATCACCGTATACATCCCAGTTTTATGCCTTGGATGCTGAGCCAGCAAAATCTTATCGTCTTTGCGCACAGCAACAATAATGCAAGGGTATATTCGTGGGTAATGGATACTACGACACTCCCCACACTGCATTGCAATTTCTATGTGATTTAGAAAATTCCGACCACCACATTTTGAGCAAAAACGTTGAGTTTGCGTCATATGTCCGTATTGAACTGCTTTGCTAACAAGCAAAAATAGTTCTTGCTCAACAAGCAATAACTCTCTTAACGAAGCAAGCTCTAACGTTTGTTCTACATCAGCTTCATTGACCCACATAACCGGAGTCCCTTGATAGGAACCAACCTTAATAGCCTTCTCCTCCGGCAAACCAAACTCATCGGCTCTACCTTTGGGAATCTCTCCATTAACTAGCCAAATATCACTATTATCAACGACTACCCAATAGGCCAAAAAGTCTCTTTTTTTGTCACTATTTTTTAACATCCTTTGACCTCACTACTTGAAGTTACCCCATTTTACTGGCAATCTAATTTCATACCAACGAAAGAAATAACACCTCAAATGTTACTCTAACTTGGTATCACAATTAAAAATTATTCTGAATGGATAGCTCTTACATTAGAGCTTTTGATTGCTACAACGTGTAGCTATCCGATCATGAGGGACATGGTCATGCTTAATAAATTTAAACAAACGCAAGAGCAGTTAGGTGGGTCCAATGACGTAATCGATCATTGGCTGGATACTCGTCAGACATTAGTAGTCGAATACTGTAAGCACGCAACGTCTACTGCACTTCCTTCACCAGCTGAGCTGCAATCTTTTAGCCAGATTCTGGTGGATTATATCTCTGAAGGTCATTTCAAAATTTATGAAATGGTTATGGATAAGTGGAAAGCAACGGGGTTCTCTCCAACTGACGAAATTAATCAGACGTATGGCAAGATAGTTCTTACCACCGATCCACTGCTTAACTTTACAGATAAGTATGCAGATGTCGATGCTGAGGACACACTCGATACATTCGACAGCGATTACTCTCTTATTGGCGAGATTCTAGAAACGCGATTCGCGGTAGAAGACCAGTTAATCCAGCTAATTGCAGAGAGTTTAGCGCTACCTCCTGGTGCATAAGTTTATATAGGAGAAGACCACTGTAGCCGGTGGTCTTCTTCTAGTGCTAGGAATGATTACCCGAATACTGGGGCATCATAGTTATACCCTTCGTCCGTATATGCGGTGACCATCGCATCTTCTACTAGTCCGCTCTCTGAAGCTACTTGTGTATCAAAGAAGTTTTGTATCTGTTTTCTTCTACCATGTGCTGCCCACGATTCACCATCTTTCCATATCTCATTAAAGACGATTGGATAACCGTTTCTCATCGCACTAGGGTGATCAATCTGACGTGTCAGAATATATTGGACGCAGCCTTCTTCACGAACTGAGTCGGGTTCCAGAGCTTTAAGAACTTCAAATAGCTATGCTTCTTTGCCCTCTTTAGGCTTAAACTGCGCGATTACATAAACTCGGCTTGTCATGTTACTTTCCCTTAAATTCTATATACAAAAAAGGCACCGAAACCGGTGCCTTTTCTTATTAGCTTTCGCGATTACTCATCAGAAGAGAAACCTGCGTTAAGCAGTGCTGCCAGGTTGTCTGTCGCTTGTTCAGCTGACGGACCTTCTAGCTGCTCTTCACGCTTAGCCTGACGATCCTGGTGGTACGCAAAACCAGTACCAGCCGGGATTAGACGACCAACGATTACGTTCTCTTTCAGACCACGTAGCTCATCACGCTTACCAGAAACCGCAGCTTCTGTTAGTACGCGAGTTGTCTCCTGGAACGATGCTGCTGAGATGAACGACTCAGTTGCAAGAGATGCTTTAGTGATACCAAGAAGCTCACGTTCGAAGCGTGCAGGCTCTTTGCCTTCAGCTTCAAGAACACGGTTAGCAATCTTAACCTGAGCGTACTCAACCTGTTCACCAGGTAAGAACTCAGAGTCACCAGCAAATGTGATAGTACACTTACGTAGCATCTGACGAACGATAGTTTCGATGTGCTTATCGTTAATCTTTACACCCTGCAGGCGGTAAACTTCCTGAACTTCGTTAGCAATGTAAGAAGTTACAGCATGGATACCACGTAGACGTAGGATGTCATGCGGTGTTTCCGGACCATCAGCAATTACATCACCGCGTTCGATCTTCTCACCTTCGAACACGTTAAGCTGACGATGCTTAGGAATCATCTCTTCGTAAGTATCACCACCCTCGCGAGTGATTACCAGACGACGCTTACCTTTAGTCTCTTTACCGAAGCTTACAGTACCTGTGTGCTCAGCAAGGATCGCAGGCTCTTTAGGCTTACGAGCTTCAAACAGGTCAGCAACTCGTGGAAGACCACCGGTGATATCTTTGTTACCGCCAGACTTCTGAGGAATACGAGCTAGCGTGTCACCGATACCAACTTCAGCACCATCTTCGATGTTTACAATCGCCTTACCAGGTAGGAAGTAGTGAGCTGGCATATCAGTACCAGGGATCATTACGTCTTTGCCTGCTGCATCAACAAGTTTGATAGCTGGACGCATATCTTTACCTGCTGCAGGACGAGCTGCTGCTTCTGTTACTTCACTTGAAGAAAGACCTGTTAGATCATCCGTCTGGCGAGAAACAGTAACACCATCGATCATGTCTACGTACTGGATGCGACCTGCCACTTCAGTGATGATTGGCATGGTGTGCGCTTCCCAGTTTGCCACTGTTTCACCAGCTTCAACTGCGTCGTCATGACCTTTGTTCAGCATCGAACCGTAAGGTAGTTTATGCTTCTCTTTCGTACGACCGAACTCATCAATGATGGTCATTTCAGATGCACGAGAAGTGATAACTAGCTTGCCATCTTTGTTGGTTACGAACTTAGCATTGTGTAGCTTGATAGAACCGGTGTTCTTAGCCTGAATGCTGTTCTCTGCCGCCGCTGTCGATGCCGCACCACCGATGTGGAACGTACGCATGGTAAGCTGTGTACCTGGTTCACCGATTGACTGTGCTGCGATAACACCTACTGCTTCACCCTGGTTAACAAGGTGACCGCGAGCAAGGTCACGACCGTAACACTGTGCACAACAACCAAAGTCAGAGTCACATGTAACAACAGAACGAACCTTCATGCTGTCTACAGAGTTCTCTTCCATGATTTGACACCACTTCTCATCGATCAGGGTGTTACGTGGAATAAGAACATCTTCTGTACCCGGCTTAAGTACGTCTTCAGCAACTACACGACCAAGCGCCAGCTCAGTTAGTGGTACTTTAACGTCACCACCCTCGATATGAGGCATCATATCGACACCTTCGTGAGTGCCACAGTCGTGTTCAGTAACAACAACGTCCTGTGCAACGTCTACTAGACGACGAGTTAGGTAACCGGAGTTCGCTGTCTTAAGTGCGGTATCCGCAAGACCCTTACGAGCACCGTGCGTTGAGATAAAGTACTGAAGTACGTTCAGACCTTCTTTAAAGTTCGCGGTGATTGGCGTCTCGATGATTGAACCATCTGGACGTGCCATCAGACCACGCATACCAGCTAGCTGACGAATCTGCGCAGCAGAACCACGAGCACCGGAGTCGGCCATCATGTAGATGCTGTTGAAAGACTCTTGCTGTTCTTCATCACCGTCGCGGTTAACAACAGTTTCAGAAGACAAGTTATCCATCATCGCTTTCGCTACACGATCGTTGGTAGATGCCCAGATATCGATAACTTTGTTGTATCGCTCACCAGCAGTTACCAGACCTGACTGGAACTGATCCTGGATTTCACGTACTTCTTCTTCCGCCTCTGCGATCTCAGTGTACTTAGCGTCTGGCACAACCATATCGTCGATACCAACAGATACACCAGAAAGTGCCGCGTATGCGAAACCAGCGTACATGATTTGGTCAGCAAAGATTACTGTGTCCTTAAGACCAAGCTTACGGTACGCTTCGTTAAGAAGTGTAGAGATCTGCTTCTTACCTAGCTTCTGGTTTACCAGAGCAAACGGTAGACCTGAAGGAACGATCTGCCAAAGCATTGCACGACCAATAGTCGTATCAACTAGCTTAGTTTCAGTTGTCTCTTCACCATCTTCGTCGCGGATCGTTTCAGTGATACGTACTTTAACGCGAGCGTGTAGCTCAGCAGTCTTAGTACGGTATGCCTTCTCAGCCTCTTCAGGGCCAGCAAGGTACATACCTTCACCTTTCACGTTGATCTTGTCACGAGTCATGTAGTAAAGACCCAATACAACGTCCTGAGAAGGTACGATGATCGGATCACCTGACGCTGGCGACAGAATGTTGTTCGTCGACATCATCAGTGTACGAGCTTCAAGCTGAGCTTCCAGAGTTAGAGGTACGTGTACCGCCATCTGGTCACCATCGAAGTCGGCGTTATACGCAGCACACACTAGTGGGTGTAGCTGGATTGCTTTACCTTCGATCAGTACTGGTTCGAACGCCTGGATACCTAGACGGTGAAGTGTCGGTGCACGGTTCAATAGTACTGGGTGTTCGCGGATTACTTCGTCCAGGATATCCCAAACGATAGCTTCTTCGCGCTCTACCATCTTCTTAGCTGCTTTGATTGTCGTCGCCATGCCACGAGTTTCTAGCTTGCTGTAGATGAATGGTTTAAATAGCTCAAGTGCCATCTTCTTAGGAAGACCACACTGGTGCAGACGAAGGTATGGACCTACTGTGATTACAGAACGGCCAGAGTAGTCTACACGCTTACCTAGTAGGTTCTGACGGAAACGACCCTGCTTACCCTTGATCATATCAGCAAGAGATTTCAGAGGACGCTTGTTAGAACCCGTGATCGCACGACCGCGACGACCGTTATCTAGAAGTGCATCAACAGACTCTTGCAGCATACGCTTTTCGTTACGTACGATGATGTCCGGAGCAGCTAGCTCTAGAAGACGCTTCAAACGGTTGTTACGGTTGATCACGCGACGGTATAGGTCGTTCAGATCAGAAGTCGCAAAGCGACCGCCATCTAGTGGTACTAGAGGACGTAGATCTGGCGGAAGTACCGGAAGCACAGTAAGGATCATCCACTCTGGGTTGTTACCAGATGAGATAAACGCTTCAACAAGCTTCAGACGCTTAGTGATCTTCTTACGCTTAGTTTCTGAGTTAGTAGACTCAAGCTCTTCGCGCATTTGTTCAGCTTCTGCGTGCATGTCCATAGTGGAAAGCAGATCTTTGATCGCTTCTGCACCCATTTTCGCAGTGAACTCATCACCCCACTCTTCCAGACGATCCAGATACTCTTCTTCAGTAAGCATCTGAGATTTTTCTAGGTCTGTCATACCAGGTTCTGTTACTACGTACATTTCAAAGTAAAGTACGCGTTCGATATCACGTAGAGGGATATCCATTAACAGACCGATACGAGACGGCAGTGATTTTAGGAACCAGATGTGTGCAACTGGTGATGCTAGTTCGATGTGGCCCATGCGGTCACGACGAACTTTAGTTTGTGTAACTTCTACGCCACACTTTTCACAGATAACACCACGGTGCTTCAGGCGCTTGTACTTACCACAAAGACATTCGTAGTCTTTAACCGGGCCAAAGATACGCGCACAGAACAGACCATCGCGTTCTGGTTTGAACGTACGATAGTTGATCGTTTCAGGTTTTTTAACTTCACCAAAAGACCATGAACGGATCATGTCTGGTGAAGAAAGACCGATTTTGATTGCATCAAATTCTTCGGTCTTATGCTGTGCTTTTAGAAAGTTTAATAAGTCTTTCACAATCAGCTCCTGTGAGGAGTTAAAAGGCGCCCGCGCTAGAGCGCCTTTCTACCGATAATCCGTAAGGATTACTCTTCGTCTTCTAGCTCGATGTTGATACCTAGCGAGCGAATCTCTTTCAACAGTACGTTGAACGATTCTGGCATACCAGGTTCCATTGAGTGGTTACCATCTACGATGTTCTTATACATCTTAGTACGGCCATTCACGTCATCGGACTTAACAGTTAGCATTTCCTGTAGAGTGTAAGCAGCACCGTATGCTTCTAGTGCCCATACTTCCATCTCACCGAAACGCTGACCACCGAACTGAGCTTTACCACCAAGTGGCTGCTGAGTTACCAGGCTGTAAGAGCCGGTTGAACGTGCGTGCATCTTGTCATCAACTAGGTGGTTCAGCTTAAGCATGTACATGTAACCAACAGTTACAGGACGCTCAAACGCATCACCAGTACGGCCATCAAATAGCGTTAGCTGACCAGACTCAGGCAGATCACCAAGCTTCAACAGCTCTTTGATAGACTCTTCTGGAGCACCATCAAATACTGGAGTAGCGATAGGTAGACCACCACGCAGGTTCTTAATCAGTGTACGTACTTCGTCATCAGACAGAGCTGCAACATCAACTTTCTGACGGGTATCACCAAGATCGTAAACCTTCTGTAGGAATTCACGGAACTTATGCAGCTCCTGCTGTTCCTTAACCATCTGGTTAATCTTGTCACCGATACCTTTCGCAGCCAGACCCATGTGAACTTCAAGAATCTGACCGATGTTCATACGAGACGGTACACCCAGTGGGTTAAGTACGATGTCTACAGGCTGACCTTTCTCATCGTAAGGCATGTCTTCAACAGGGTTGATCTTAGAGATTACACCTTTGTTACCGTGACGACCCGCCATCTTATCACCAGGCTGGATACGACGTTTAACCGCTAGGTAAACCTTAACGATCTTCAGTACACCAGGTGCTAAGTCATCACCCTGAGTGATCTTACGACGCTTGTTCTCGAACTTCTTATCGAAGTCAGCTTTCAGCTCGTCCCACTGCTCTGCAAGCTGCTCAAGCTGTGCTTGTAGTTCGTCATCTGCAAGAGACTGCTCTAGCCACTTCTTACGGCCGATAGAGTCAAGTTGTGCTTCAGAGTAACCGCCAGAAATAAGAACTGCTTTAACACGGTTAAGCAGACCACCTTCCAGAATTTCAAACTCTTCTGTAAGGTCTTTCTTCGCTTCTTTCAGCTGCATCTGTTCAATTTCAAGCGCACGCTTGTCTTTCTCTACGCCATCGCGAGTGAAGACTTGAACGTCGATGATAGTACCTGAAACAGAGTTTGGTACACGCAGTGAAGTATCTTTCACATCAGATGCTTTTTCACCAAAGATAGCACGTAGTAGCTTCTCTTCAGGTGTTAGCTGAGTTTCACCTTTAGGTGTTACCTTACCAACTAGGATGTCGCCACCCTTAACTTCAGCACCAATGTAAACGATACCTGACTCGTCCAGTTTAGACAGAGCAGATTCACCTACGTTTGGAATATCCGCAGTGATCTCTTCAGAACCCAGTTTAGTGTCACGAGCAACACAAGATAGTTCCTGAATGTGGATCGTTGTGAAACGGTCTTCCTGAACAACACGCTCAGATACAAGGATTGAATCCTCGAAGTTGTAACCATTCCAAGGCATGAATGCCAGGCGGATGTTCTGACCAAGCGCCAGTTCACCAAGGTCTGTAGAAGGACCGTCCGCTAGAACGTCACCTTTAGCTACAGGCTCACCAGGTAGTACTGTTGGGCGCTGGTTAATACATGTATTCTGGTTTGAACGCGTGTACTTAGTCAGGTTGTAGATGTCGATACCAGCTTCGCCAGGAACCAACTCATCTTCGTTAACCTTAACTACGATACGAGAAGCGTCTACAGACTGAACTGAACCACCACGTTTTGCTACTGCTGTAACACCAGAGTCAACTGCTACGTTACGCTCGATACCAGTACCTACAAGAGGCTTATCAGCTCGTAGTGTTGGAACGGCCTGACGTTGCATGTTCGCACCCATCAATGCACGGTTCGCATCATCGTGCTCTAGGAATGGAATTAGAGATGCAGCGACAGATACAACCTGGTTGGTTGCAACGTCCATGTAGTTAACTTGATCGCGTGGGTGCAGACCAGATTCACCTTTCTGACGAGCAGTTACCAGTTCTTCTTCGAAAGAACCTTCCCCTGTCAAAGCAGAGTTCGCCTGAGCGATGATGAACTGACCTTCTTCGATAGCAGATAGGTAATCTACTTCATCAGTTACAACACCATCTACAACGCGACGGTATGGAGTCTCTAGGAAACCATACTCGTTACAACGAGCAAACGCAGAAAGTGAGTTAATCAGACCGATGTTCGGACCTTCAGGTGTTTCGATAGGACATAGACGGCCGTAGTGAGTTACGTGTACGTCTCGAACTTCGAAGCCAGCACGTTCACGAGTCAGACCACCAGGACCCAATGCAGAAATACGACGCTTGTGCGTTACTTCTGAAAGTGGGTTGTTCTGGTCCATAAACTGTGAAAGCTGTGAAGAACCGAAGAATTCTTTAACGGCAGCAGAAATAGGCTTAGCGTTGATAAGATCCTGAGGCATGATATTGTCAAGATCACCAAGGCTTAGACGCTCTTTTACAGCACGCTCAACACGAACCAGACCTACACGGAACTGGTTTTCAGCCATTTCACCTACGCTACGGATACGACGATTACCAAGGTGGTCGATATCATCCACTTCACCTTTACCGTTACGGATAGCGATAAGCTTCTTCATGACTTCGATAATGTCAGTTTCATCAAGAATACCTTGATCACCTGCATCTTCGCGCATGATAGAGCTGTTGAACTTCATACGACCAACAGTAGATAGGTCGTAACGTTCCTCAGAGAAGAACAAGCTTTCGAATAGCGCTTCTGCCGCTTCTTTTGTTGGTGGCTCACCAGGACGCATCATGCGGTAGATTTCAACTAGCGCAGAGATACGGTCTGTTGTGCTATCGATACGTAGTGTATCTGACATGAATGGACCGTGGTCCAGATCGTTGGTGAACAGCACCTGCAGATTCTTGTGACCTGCCTGAGATAGGTTCGCCAGTGCTTCCAGAGAAATTTCCTGGTTAGCAGCTACGATGATCTCGCCAGTTTCTTCGTTGATGTAATCTTTAGAAGAAACTTTACCTACGATGTACTCAACTGGTACTTCGATGAACTCAACGCCATCTTTTTCAAGCTGACGGATGTGGCGAGCCGTAACACGACGACCTGTTTCAACGTAAGTTTTGCCTTCAGCTATGATATCAAAAGTAGCTGTTTCACCACGTAGACGCTCAGGAACAAGTTCCATCATCAGAGTCTGGTCTTTAACTTCGAAATTCACTTTCTCGAAGAAGATATCCAGGATCTCATCAGTAGTCTTGCTAAGAGCACGCAGGATGATTGAAGCAGGAAGCTTACGACGGCGGTCGATACGTACGTATAGGTTATCCTTAGGATCGAACTCAAAGTCTAACCATGAGCCACGGTAAGGGATAACACGTGCGTTATATAAAACTTTACCTGAAGAGTGGGTTTTACCCTTATCGCTGTCGAAGAACACGCCTGGGCTTCGATGCAGCTGGGATACGATAACCCTCTCGGTACCATTGATTACGAAGGTACCATTGTCTGTCATGAGTGGAATCTCACCCATGTAGACTTCTTGTTCTTTAATGTCTTTTACTGTACCTGCTGGTGCATCTTTATCAAAAACAACAAGGCGTAGTTTTACGCGTAGTGGTTTTGAATAAGTTACACCACGGATTTGACATTCTTTAACGTCAAAAACTGGCTCACCAAGACGGTAGCTAACGTATTGCAGCTCGGAATTGCCGTTATAGCTCTGAATTGGAAATACAGAACGGAAAGCAGCTTCAAGACCGTATTGTCCCTCAGGATCCTGTTCGATGAATTTGTCGAACGAATCGAGCTGGATTGACAGCAGATATGGAATGTCCAACACTTGTGGACGAGTACCAAAGTCCTTTCGGATGCGCTTTTTCTCGGTATAAGAGTAAACCATGGGGTTCCTCAGCTCGCTGATAAGTGACCCAAACTACCCATTCCTATGAGAGGGGCAGTGACTAACGACTGTTTACTGTAGACCCTAAGCCCTATAGATCAGACTTAGTGGTTTTTTGCATGAGCATGGACGACTAAACAGCGGAAATTTCGTCCTCGCCCTACAGCGCAAAAAGGCCGGTGGTCATTAAACCACCAGCCATTAGCCTATTCGGCTAAGAAATTAAGTAATAATTACTTAATTTCAACAGTAGCACCAGCTTCTTCTAGCTGTGCTTTAAGAGCTTCAGCTTCGTCTTTAGCGATAGCTTCTTTCAGAGGAGCTGGAGCGCCGTCAACTAGACCTTTAGCTTCTTTCAGACCTAGGCCTGTAGCGCCACGTACCGCTTTGATTACAGCAACTTTGTTACCGCCAACAGCAGTTAGGATTACGTCAAATTCAGTTTTCTCTTCTGCAGCTTCACCGCCAGCAGCGCCGCCAGCAACAACAGCTGCTGCAGCAGAAACGCCGAATTTTTCTTCCATAGCTTCGATAAGCTCTACAACTTGCATTACAGACATTTCTGCAACTGCGTCTAGGATTTGTTCGTTAGTAATAGACATAACAATTCTCTTTTAAGTCAACAATTAGTTTATTAAGCAACCAGTAAAAAGCAAGGCTTATGCCGCAGCTTCTTCTTTCTGATCGCGTAGTGCAGCGATAGTACGTACCAGCTTGCCAGCAGAAGCTTCTTTCATGCACATCATTAGGCGTGCGATAGCTTCGTCGTAAGTTGGTAGAGTTGCTAGTACTTCAGCGTCAGTAATAGCGCCTTCAAATGCAGCAGCTCTGATCTCAAATTCTTTGTTCTCTTTCGCGAAATCTTTAAAGATACGCGCAGCAGCACCTGGGTGCTCGTTAGAGAATGCGATCAAAGTTGGACCTACGAATTGGTCTTTTAGACATTCGTAGTCTGTGCCTTCTACAGCGCGGCGTGCAAGTGTGTTACGAACAACTTTCACGTAAACACCAGCTTCACGAGCTTGTTTACGTAGAGAAGTCATTGCGCCTACTTCAACGCCACGAGAGTCAGCAACAACTGCAGAAAGTGCACCACTGGCAGCTTCGTTGACTTCAGCAACAATTGCTTTTTTGTCTTGAAGATTTAAAGCCATCTTGGATTTACTCCTGGTTGTCGTTACACCACCCACTATTTCGCTTTAAAAATAGAGGGAGTTCATACGGTGCATTCCCAGAAGAAAGACAATCTAAAATAGTTCGGCTTTCTGTCAGTTCGGGCACCGTCTACGTAGGTTTTATTAAGTTCCTCAACCTAAAAAGAATCGGAACGCCTACGGTCTTGGACGGAGACTGTCCATCTCATTTAAAATGTGACGACAGTCCCAACCACAAATATTTAGGCGCGAAATTATACACTAATTTCGCACCTTTGCAAATTAGCTTGCTTGAGTGTTCAGGCTACCCTGATCAACAGCAACACCAGCACCCATAGTTGTAGAGATGCTTACTTTCTTCAGGAAAGTACCTTTCGCTGAAGATGGCTTAGCTTTCTTGATTGCTACTAGAAGAGCTTCTAGGTTCTCTTGTAGTTGAGCAGCTTCAAAGTTAGCTTTACCGATAGTAGTGTGTACGATGCCGTTCTTGTCGTTACGGTAACGAACCTGACCAGCTTTAGCGTTCTTAACCGCTTCAGCAACGTTAGGAGTTACAGTACCAACTTTAGGGTTTGGCATAAGGCCACGTGGACCAAGAATAGTACCAAGCTGACCAACAACACGCATTGCATCTGGAGAAGCAACAACTACGTCGAAGTTCATTTCGCCTTTCTTAACAGCAGCAGCTAGATCTTCCATACCTACGATGTCAGCACCAGCTTCTTTAGCAGCTTCAGCGTTAGCACCTTGAGTAAATACAGCAACGCGGATTTCGCGACCTGTACCGTGAGGAAGAACTGTTGCGCCACGTACGTTCTGGTCAGATTTACGTGCATCAATACCTAGGTTTACAGCAACATCAACACTTTCTACAAACTTAGCAGTTGCTAGTTCTTTAAGAAGAGCGATAGCTTCGTTGATTTCGTACTCTTTAGTTACGTCAACTTTTTCGCGGATTACGCGCATACGCTTAGTAAGTTTTGCCATGATCTTAACCCTCTACCACTAGGCCCATTGAACGAGCAGTACCTGCGATAGAACGCTTCATCGCTTCAACGTCAGCACCAGTCATATCAGCAGCTTTAGTTTCTGCGATTTCCTGTAGCTGAGCGTCAGTTACAGTACCAACTTTTTCAGTGTTTGGACGACCTGAACCAGACTTGATACCAGCTGCTTTCTTAAGAAGAACTGCTGCAGGTGGAGTCTTAGTTTCAAAAGTGAAAGAACGGTCGTTGTAAACAGCGATTACAACTGGGATTGGAAGACCTTTCTCAACAGATTCTGTTTTTGCGTTGAACGCTTTACAGAATTCCATGATGTTCACACCGTGCTGACCTAGAGCAGGACCAACTGGTGGACTTGGGTTAGCCATACCCGCTGCAACTTGCAGCTTGATATAAGCTTCAACTTTCTTAGCCATGATATTTCCTAAGTTTGGGTAGTAACGCTAATCTGCTGATCAGCTCCCCGGTTAAATAATTCTTCTTTTTACAGCGCTAACTGTAAAAAGGCGCGAAATTATATTCATAATTCGCGCCTTATACAACCCTAAAAAGGTGTTTTTTTAATCAAGTTTTTCAACCTGACCAAATTCAAGCTCAACCGGTGTTGCACGACCAAAGATCGATACAGACACTTTCAGGCGGCTCTTCTCATAGTCAACTTCTTCAACTGTACCGTTGAAGTCTGCAAACGGACCGTCGTTAACACGAACAACTTCACCCGCTTCGTACATAGTACGTGGACGTGGCGCTTCGCTCGCTTGCTCAAGACGGTTAAGAATCGCGTCAGCTTCTTTATCTGTGATAGGTGCTGGACGATCTGATGTACCGCCGATGAAGCCCATAACACGTGGAACACTACGTACTAAGTGCCATGATTCATCGTTCATGATCATCTGAACCAGAACGTATCCTGGGAAGAACTTGCGCTCACTCTTGCGGCGTTGACCGGCGCGCATTTCAACTACTTCTTCAGTAGGAACCAGAACTTCACCAAACAGCTCTTCCATAGCGTGCATTTTGATATGCTCACGAAGAGACTGAGCTACACGACCTTCAAAACCAGAAAAGGCCTGAACCACATACCAGCGTTTTTTTGGAGCTTCACTCATGAATTAGAACCCTCACACCCCAGTTGCAAAGGCAACAAGACGAACCATAATGCCGTCAATGCCCCATAGAACCAGAGCCATAACAATACTTACAGCCAAAACGATTAAAGTTGTTTGCATGGTTTCTTGACGTGTAGGCCAAACCACTTTACGAACTTCCATACGGGATTCGCGTGCAAAGTTAATCGCTTGCTTACCTTTTGTTGTTGTAGCAGCAACACCAAGTGCAGCAGCAATTAATACAACAGCCGCAGCTGCTCGAATAACAACAGACATTTCACCGTAGAGGTGATTACCAACAACAGCGGCGGCAGCTAGAGCAAAAGCAACAATCCATTTAAAAATATCTGCTGCATTTGAGCTGTCAGGCGCTTCAGCATTTGCTTTCATAAAACTAACCTGTCCAAGTCTTAAATATAGACGACAACAACCCCGCTGTTGCAGGGCTCATTCTAAATACGCGACTCAACTATCAACGTATTCATGCTAATCAAGATTACTCTCAATTAAAAATTCTTTACTTTTCATTGAGATACACAAAATGCATGTATTCAATTTAAAACAGTGAAGAAAAAGGGCATCAAATGATGCCCTTTTTACTAGCTGTTAGTCAAATCTTAATCAAAGATTTTAGCAACAACACCAGCACCTACTGTACGGCCACCTTCACGGATTGCGAAGCGTAGACCTTCGTCCATCGCGATTGGTGCGATTAGCTCTACAGTCATCTGTACGTTGTCACCTGGCATTACCATTTCTACGCCTTCTGGTAGCTGGATGTCACCAGTTACGTCAGTTGTACGGAAGTAGAACTGTGGACGGTAGCCTTTGAAGAATGGTGTGTGACGACCACCTTCATCTTTAGATAGTACGTATACTTCTGACTCAAACTTAGTGTGAGGGTTGATAGAACCTGGTGCAGCTAGAACCTGACCACGCTCAACTTCATCACGCTTAGTACCACGTAGTAGTGCACCAACGTTCTCACCCGCACGACCTTCGTCAAGCAGCTTACGGAACATCTCTACACCAGTACATGTAGTTGTAACAGTTTCTTTGATACCAACGATTTCTACTTCGTCACCTACGTTTAGGATACCACGCTCGATACGGCCAGTTACTACTGTACCACGACCCTGGATTGAGAATACGTCTTCGATTGGCATTAGGAACGGCTGGTCTACAGCACGCTCTGGCTCTGGGATGTAAGAGTCTAGTGCTTCTGCAAGCTCTACTACTTTGTCTTCCCACTCTTTCTCGCCGTTTAGTGCGCCTAGAGCTGAACCCTGGATTACTGGTAGGTCATCACCTGGGAAGTCGTACTCAGATAGAAGCTCACGAACTTCCATTTCTACTAGTTCTAGTAGTTCTTCATCGTCAACCATGTCACATTTGTTCATGAATACGATGATGTATGGGATACCAACCTGACGGCCTAGTAGGATGTGCTCACGAGTCTGTGGCATTGGGCCATCAGTCGCAGCTACTACAAGGATACCACCGTCCATCTGCGCAGCACCAGTGATCATGTTTTTAACATAGTCAGCGTGTCCTGGGCAGTCTACGTGTGCGTAGTGACGAGTTGGAGTATCGTATTCTACGTGTGAAGTTGCGATTGTGATACCGCGCTCACGCTCTTCTGGAGCGTTATCGATTGATGCGAAGTCTTTCGCTTCACCGCCGTATACTTTTGAAAGAGTAGTACAGATAGCTGCAGTTAGAGTTGTTTTACCGTGGTCAACGTGGCCGATAGTACCAACGTTTACGTGCGGTTTCGTACGTTCAAATTTTTCTTTAGACATGAGTTGTCCCTCTAGGTACGGATTTAAGGTGGCTTTGATGACCACGCAACCAAATCTTTGGTAGTTAACTTACTCTCAATCACTAAACATAGTTTAGTTAGAAGAAAGTATCAAAAGGAAATAATTGCTTACAGAGCTGGTGCTGATAGGCAGACTCGAACTGCCGACCTCATCCTTACCAAGGATGCGCTCTACCACCTGAGCTATATCAGCACTCATAATGAGTTGGAGCGGGCAGCGGGAATCGAACCCGCATCATCAGCTTGGAAGGCTGAGGTAATAGCCATTATACGATGCCCGCAACACGTAGTAACTCTGTGAGCTATTTCCTAAAGAATATGGTGGAGGGGGACGGATTCGAACCATCGAAGGCGGAGCCGGCAGATTTACAGTCTGCTCCCTTTGGCCACTCGGGAACCCCTCCAAAATTTTTTAGCACATTCTCTCATAAAAGAGAAAGTGGTGCCGACTACCGGAATCGAACTGGTGACCTACTGATTACAAGTCAGTTGCTCTACCTACTGAGCTAAGTCGGCACATAAGTGGGGCGCATTCTATGGGATGATCTGGCACCTTGCAATAGGAAAATTAAAAAAAACTTCTTTTTCCTTAATATTATGCGCAATTGGTTATAAATCACTCATTTTTGCCACCTTTTCCAAGATTCTGTAGCTCGTATCGTTTGAATTCTTTGTTACTTGATGTATTTTCGCAGCTCATCTAATAAAAACGACGTCGTGTGCTATGAGTACTTACATGTCCTTTGACAGGAATAAGTGGGCGGATTTACGAAATTCCGTCCCTATGACCCTGTCAGAGCAAGATTTGATAGAACTACAAGGTATTAATGAAAGCCTGACCATGAAGGAAGCAGAAGAGATATACCTTCCCCTGACCAGACTTTTGAACCTTTATGTTTCAGCCCGTCAGGGACGTAATACTGTTCTGCACAAATTTCTGAACAAAAGTGAGCTCCCTCCCCCTTTTATTATCGGGATTGCTGGTAGTGTCGCTGTAGGAAAAAGCACAACGGCCCGTCTGTTAAAAGCTTTACTGTCACGCTGGGACAAACACCCGAAGGTGGAACTTGTCACGACCGACGGCTTTCTATTACCTAACAAGATTCTGAATGAACGCGATCTGATGATAAAGAAAGGCTTCCCTGAATCTTATGATATGCGCAGACTGGTAAAATTCGTTTCTGATGTAAAAGCCTGCAAACGCAATGTTACCGCCCCGGTTTATTCGCATATTACTTACGACATAACTACAGAAGAGAAAGTTGTCGACCTTCCTGATATCTTGATTATCGAGGGCTTAAATGTCTTGCAGAGCGGCATGGATTACCCACACGACCCACATCGGGTGTTTGTGTCAGATTTTGTCGATTTTTCTATATACGTTGACGCTGAAACTCAGCTAATTGAAGAGTGGTACGTGAACCGTTTTCTAAAGTTTAGAGAAAGCGCATTTAAAAAGCCTGGCTCCTATTTCTCGCACTATACCGAGTTCAATGAACAAGAGGCGATCAATAAAGCGCAGGATATCTGGCGTTCAATTAACGGTAAGAATCTAAGAGAAAATATTCTGCCAACAAGGGAACGGGCTCAGTTGATTCTTAAGAAAGGTGAGAATCACACGGTGGAAGAAGTATTGTTAAGAAAATAGGTTGTTCTCGTTCCAGTGCACTACACCGGAACGAACACCATTAACTTACTTGTCCACGAAGAGAAATTTCACCGCCAATAAAAGCTTCAACACCATTTAATGTTTCTAGTAAAACAGCCCCTTGCTCGTCAATGCCTCTGATTATGCCTTCTATTTCACGTTTACCCATGATGAGTTTGGCTGGCCTTCCTTTGAAGTTGTCGTAACGATTCCAGCGCTCAACAAAGCCTTTCATACCATATAGTTCATACTCTTCAAGCGCATTGTTCCATGCTGTAACTAATTCAGCAGCAAGGTCATTTCTATCAGGCAGTGTTTTCTGTACATCTTTAAGACAGGTCCATGGCTGCGTAATGCCTTCAATGTTTTCGCGCATAGATATGTTTAACCCCATGCCTATTACAAGATGTGCTGCACCACCAGCTTGCCCAGACATCTCGACCAGAATGCCTGCCAGCTTCTTATCGTTATAGTAAAGATCGTTTGGCCATTTTAGCTTCACGCCTTCAATACCCAATTTTTCCATCGCTTCAACGATAGCCACGCCCACCACTAAGCTTAGCCCCATAGCTGCGGCCATACCCGCATCAAGTCGCCAATACATAGACATATAGAGATTGGAACCAAAGGGGGAAATCCATTCGCGCCCTCTTCTGCCCCGCCCCTTTTCCTGAAACTCAGCAAGACAAACCGAACCGGTTTCTAATTTATCTACACGATCTAACAGGTATTGATTTGTTGAGTCGATAATGGGGATGAGCATAACTGGCACTTGTACTCTTTGTTCCAGTTTTAATTGATCTAACAGCGAGAGCGGTTCGGAAAGTTTGTATCCCTTACCCTGTACACTAAATACATCCAATCCCCAGTCAGCAAGGCTTTTTACGTGCTTGCTAACCGCGGCACGTGAAATTCCCAGCACTTCACCTACATCTGAACCGGAAACAAACTCCCCACCACTAAGTATTTTTATGATGTTTAATTTTACGCTGTAATCTCTCATATCAAGGGCTTCCCTAATTTCAGACATTCAGATAGGTTCGTTTCTTCTGTCGCTCCCATAAAGCGAACTTCATGCTCCAGATGGATTTCATATCGACGTGCTACTTCTGAAACCACCTTACTCGCTAATGCTATTACATCGCTGGCGGTTGCATGATCCTTGTTGACCAATACTAAAGCCTGATTTGGATGGACCTGAGCTCCACCACGACTAACACCTTTCAAACCACACTGGTCAATCAACCAACCAGCTGCAACTTTAACCCTGTTACCGCTAGGATATCCAACTATGCTCGGATAACTTTGCTTCAAAAGCCTAAACTGCTCACTCTCAATAACTGGGTTCTTAAAGAAGCTACCGGCATTGCCTGTCTTATTTGGATCAGGCAGCTTCTCCATACGGATATTGCACACTTCGGAGAAGATACGCTCGGGAGTTAGCTCGCTCTTTGCAATTGCCTGTAATGGACCATATGAAGTATTAGGGCTCCACTCTTTAGGCAACTTGAGACCAACAGCCACAATAATACATTTGCCATGGTAGTCACGTTTAAAGATCGAGTCCCGGTAACCAAACTCACACTCTTCGGCTGTCAGCCTTTGCGTTGAAAAGTCTTCCAGCCAAACAACATCAACATAAGCACAGAAATCTTTAAACTCATTGCCATACGCGCCTATGTTTTGAATTGGAGCAGAACCAGCGCAGCCAGGAATTAGCGCGAGGTTTTCTAATCCTGCATAACCATTTTCAACCGACCATTCCACCAATTCGGGCCAGTCTTCACCACCCTCTACATGAATCAGGTACGCATCTTCCTGTTCGGCTACCTTTTTACCTGTGATACGGTTAACCACTACAACACCATTAAAGTGTTCAGTAAAAAGCACATTGCTTCCTTTACCCAGCATTAATTTAGGCAATTGAGCCCATTCACTGTTTCTGTACACCGAAATTAGGTCATCGACTGACTCCACTATAACGAGAAACTCACAACTGCTTTCGATAGAAAATGTATGGAAGGGCTTGAGGCTGGCTTTTTGGTATATCTGCATGATACTTAGCGGTAGAATAAAAGTTGTCATAGTATACCGGACTTATTAAAACACCAGCAAATGCCTCTAATTCATATCGAAAAGCTGGAAGCAATAAAGCTTCCCATAGCCCAAAAGCTATATAAGCAGCACTACCCTTCCGGAAAAGCAAAAAGTAACGAGCTTATTTATGTTTGTTATTCGGATAAAACCCTTTGTGGTGTTGTGAGAATAAGGCCTGTGGATTCATACCGATTGCTAACTGGCATGGTTGTTGTTCCTGAGTTCAGAAATAAAGGCATCGGTCATGCACTTCTGGATTATTGTGAGGCAGAAGTATTAAATGATAATGACTACTGCTTCGCCTACGCTCACCTCGAAGGCTTCTATTCTTTAAACGGCTTTTTTACCATTGAAGTCAATGAACTTCCCAACCCACTTCGTACACTTTTTGAGCGATATTCACGCAGTGGTAAGCAACTCATTCCTATGAAGTTTACAAAATCTAATTAAATAGACATGTAACAATAGAAATCGCTCGAATATATTTGGTAAAATTCGAAATTCGCACTTATGCAGTAACCGAGGTATATCACTCTATATGATGGCGTTAAGTACTCCGTTTAAACAGATGCCAACTATCGCAATTGATCCGGATAAACTTGAAATTCTGCTTTCAGCAGAAGATTACCGGAACAGGTTGATAGAAGAGATTAGAAACGCTCAAGAGCGTATCTATATCGCTGCTCTGTACCTTGAAGATGATGACGCTGGGCGACTTATCCTCGACGAACTATATTCGGCAAAACAGAAGAACCCTAATCTGGATGTAAAGATTTGCGTTGACTGGCACAGGGCGCAAAGGGGTTTAATCGGTGCTGAGCAGTCTGAAGGTAATGCTGCACTATATAAAAAATATAGCGAAAAGTACGAACACACAATCCCAGTTTACGGTGTTCCAGTACGTGGGCGCGAAGTATTTGGTGTACTGCATCTTAAAGGCTTTGTGTTCGATAATACCGTAATTTATAGCGGTGCCAGCCTGAATAATGTCTACCTTGGTTACAATGGTAAATATCGCTTCGATCGCTACCATGTCATTACCAACGAAACTTTAGCAAACAGCATGGTTCATTTTATTGAATCAGTAATGCTTGCTCATCCTGCAGTGAACTCTCTTTGTGATTCTGATAAGCCAGAAACTAAAGAACTTAAACAAGCTATTCGCCAATTTCGTTCAAGATTAGCCCAATCTAAATATATATTTCAGCCAGAAGAAACAAGTGCTGATCAGGTATCCCTAACACCACTTGTTGGGCTTGGAAAACGTCGTAATAGGCTGAATCTCACTATTAATCAGCTACTCGCAGAAGCAAAAGATGAGATTTTCATTTGTACACCGTATTTTAATTTCCCTAAATCTGTAGCTAAGGAAGTAAAGAAAGCGATTAAGCGAGGCGTTAAGGTAACTATTGTCGTTGGGGATAAAACCGCAAATGACTTCTATATTCCGCCTGAAGACGGTTTTAAAACCATTGGTGGTCTACCTTACCTTTATGAAATGAACCTGCGTCGCTTTGCAAAGGTAAACGAAGCCCATATAGCCAGTCGCAAACTCTCTATTCATTTATGGAAACACGACTGCAATAGCTACCACTTAAAAGGCATCTGGATCGATAAACGTTATATGCTTTTAACAGGTAATAACCTGAATCCAAGAGCTTGGAGTCTGGATCTGGAAAATGGCCTGCTTATTCATGATCACATGCACAAACTAACAGACAAGTTCGAGCAAGAAGTCAGTAATATTCTTCAACACACAACGGTTATTGGTAGTTATCGCCAGTTAGAGAAAGTTGAATCTTATCCATCAGTCGTTCAAAAGTTACTTAAGCGCATAACGCGAGTCAGAGCAGATCGGGTTCTGAAAAGAATCCTCTAAAATCTATTTCAAACTTTTCAAAGAGCACTCAATGTGCTCTTTTTTATTTTTCTTTCCTATTATTTAATAATGTTAATAACAAACTTTCAGATTCGTTGTAAATAATTCTTATTTACAACATTTAATTAACTATTTTGTTTTATTTATCTTAGTTTGTTCGTTATTTATCTTTTCTTTTTAGATAGATAACTTCCCTTACAAAATACATATAACCCCTTATGGCTACTACCTTTAACTAAAACATAAACCCAGCGCATATATTTAAACACCCACTATTACTAAGTGTTTTCACATTGATTTAGATCAACCATTCCAGTTAGCAAAAATTTTACATTTCCTTACACTTGTGAATATTAACAAATACTAATAAACAACAAGCTGAAAATAGCTCTATTCCTATAACCGACAAATAAAATACAAAGGATGGTCTGAAATGGATGGCTACGATCTTTTAGAACGACAAGGTGTATCACGCCGCTCCTTTATGAAATTTTGCTCTGGTCTTGCCGCTACTATGGGGATTACTGGTGCAAACGCTGGTCAAAAAGTTGCTGATGCAATAGCCAAGAAACAGAGACCCCCTGTGATCTGGATTGGTGCGCAAGAGTGTACTGGCTGTACAGAATCCCTGTTGAGATCAACACACCCTACAGTAGAAAACCTCATTCTCGATATGATCTCACTTGAGTACCATGAGGTACTTTCTGCTGCTGCTGGACATAAAGTAGAAGAAAATAAACACCATGCAATGGAGAAGTACAAAGGTAAATATGTACTGGTCGTTGATGGTTCAATTCCGGTTAAAGACGGAGGTGTGTACTGCATGGTTGCAGGAAAACCTATCGTCGATCATATCAAAGAAGCCGCAGAAGGGGCCGCAGCAATCATTGCTATCGGTTCATGTTCTGCTTGGGGCGGTGTGGCATCTATTGGACCAAACCCAACAGAAGCTAAAGCACTGCACGAAGTACTTCCCGATAAAACGATTGTAAACATTCCGGGCTGTCCTCCTAACCCTCATAACTTCTTAGCAGTGGTTGCACATCTTCTTACTTATAACAGCCTACCTGCATTGGACGAGAAAGGTCGCCCGGTATTCGCATATGGCCGTCGTATACACGAACACTGTGAACGTCGACCACACTTTGATGCTGGTCGCTTTGCCATTGAGTTTGGAGATGAAGGCCACCGAGAAGGCTGGTGCCTATACAAACTTGGCTGTAAGGGTCCAGAAACTTACGGCAACTGTTCAACGCTTGAGTTCTGTGATGTTGGCGGTGGTATCTGGCCTGTTGGTATCGGTCACCCATGTATTGGCTGTAATGAAAAAGATATCGGTTTTACTAAAGGTATCCATCAACTTGCTAGTGTTCGCCAGCCTACTCCACCAGCGCAACTTCCTGAAGTAGGAACAACCGTTGGTGAGTCTGCATCTCCTGGTGCTTCAGCGCTATTAGGTGGTGTTGCGGGTCTGGCTGCTGGTGTTAGCATCATGACAGTACGTGAGTTAACACGTCAGAAGAAAGACAATGGTAAATCAAAGAGTAACGAGGAGGCTTAAATGGACCGCCGAGACTTTTTGAAACTCTCCGCGAGTGGTGCTGTTATTGCAACAAGCAGTTGCCCCTCAATGGCGAGAGAATCTCATCCACCTCTACCAGATGGCGTCGGAATGCTTTACGACGCCACGTTGTGTATTGGCTGTCAGGCATGTGTTGTTAAGTGTAAAGATGTAAACAACATGGAGCCAAACCCTAATGGCGATGCTCAATGGGAGCAGAACAGCCATCTGAGCGCTTATGCGCTAAACGTAATTCGTCGTTACAGCAATGGTGATGGCACTGAGAAAGATAAGCTAGAAAATGGTTTCTCTTACGTTAAGCGCCAATGTATGCATTGTGTCGATCCTAACTGTGTCTCTGCGTGCCCGGTTAGTGCTATGCGCAAAGATCCTGTTACCGGTATTGTGACCAACAACCCAGATACCTGTACGGGCTGTCGTTACTGCATGATCGCTTGCCCATATAACATTCCTAAGTACGAATACCATGACCCGTTTGGTCAGATTCAAAAATGCCAGCTATGTAACCAGAAAGGTGTTGAACGTATCGATCAAGGTTTGCTTCCTGGTTGTGTAGAAGTCTGCCCTACTGGTGCAATTCTGTACGGCTCTCGTGAAGAATTGCTTGTAGAAGCTAAAAAGCGTCTAGAGAAGAAAGTCGGCGAAAGCTATGACTACCCTCGCGAAAGAATTGATGCAGGCCTAACTCACGAAAAAGATATTCCAGAGTATTACCCTCATGTTTACGGTGAAACTGAAGGTGGCGGTACTCAGGTACTGGTACTTGCAGGCGTCCCATTCGATAAGCTGGATCTGCATGATATGCCAGCTCAATCTTATGGTGCTCGTTCAGAAACCGTTCAGCACACCCTGTATCAAGGAATGATGCTTCCATTCGCAGCCTTTGTTGGTCTGATGTATGCGACTCGTAAGAGCATGTATCCAGATCGTGACGAAAACAATAGCAAGGATAAAGGAGACCACCATGAATGATCATAGTGACCTGAAACCGGTCGGTGGCCGCCTGATAAACTGGCCTGTTGTCTTCTTTGGTTTTTTTGCATTTGTTTGTGTCATCGTAATCATCAAGCGTCTGGTACTTGGCTTAGGCCCAGTTACTAACCTTAACGGTGGCTACCCATGGGGAATCTGGATCGCCTTTGACCTATTGGTAGGTACGGGTTTCGCGTGTGGTGGTTGGGCATTGGCCTGGGCTGTTTACGTATTTAACAAAGGTGAATACCACCCACTAGTAAGACCTGCACTGCTAGCCAGTCTGTTCGGTTATGCACTTGGCGGCCTTTCTATCACAATGGATATCGGCCGTTGGTGGAACATGCCTTACTTCTTTATTCCCGGACACTTTAACCCCAACTCGGTACTCTTCGAGACAGCGGTCTGTATGACTATCTATCTCGCTGTACTAGTAATGGAGTTTGCACCGGCACTGTTAGAGAAGGTAGGCCTGAAGGTACCTCTGAAGGTGCTCAACAAGATTCTGTTCGCAGTTATCGCTTTGGGTGCTCTGCTACCTGCGATGCACCAGTCATCAATGGGATCATTGTTCATCACGGCGGGGCACAAAATCCACCCGCTATGGCAAACCTACGAGTTCTTGCCTTTCTTCTCACTGCTAGGCGCTCTAATTATGGGCTTCTCGATTGTAGTGTTTGAAGGTGCAATCGTAGCTGCTGGTATGAAAGGTCGTATGCCAGATGAAGTACCGTTGTTCAACCGCCTGTTTACTTTCATTCAGGTGCTGGTCGGTATGTTCGTCATCCTAAGACTGCATGCTGTGAACCTGACAGATAAATGGGAATACGTTTTCTCAGGCGACCTGTATAGCTGGCTGTTTATTGCTGAAACTTTACTTTTGGCTCTGCCAGTTATTTTCATTAAGCACATCAGAAACAACGCTCCTGCAATGTTTGCGGCAGCAACATCGCTGCTAATCGGTGCTGCTATGTATCGAATTGATCTAGCACTCGTCGCATATGACCCAGGAGATGGTTACTCCTATTTCCCATCGATTCAGGAAATCCTACTTTCCTTCGGATTGGTAGCTATCGAAATCGTGGGTTACATCGTGATTATTAAACTTTTGCCTGTATTACCTGGCGCAGCAACAACAAACCGTATTCAACAAGAAAGCCTGAGTGGCTCAGAAAATAATTAAAGGGATGGTTTAACAATGAGTCAACGCATTACAATTGATCCAATCACCCGCATCGAAGGCCACTTGCGTATCGACTGCGAAATCGAAAATGGTGTCGTCACTAATGCCTGGTCATCAGGCACCATGTGGCGAGGCATGGAAGAGATCCTTAAAGGTCAGGACCCTAGAGACGCATGGGTGTTCACTCAGCGTATCTGTGGTGTATGTACAACCGTTCACGCAATTGCATCTGTTCGTTCTGTTGAGAGCGCGCTGGATTTAGATATCCCGGTAAACGCTCAATACATTCGTAATATGATCGTTGCAGCACATGGTATTCACGATAACGTGGTTCACTTCTATCAACTTTCTGCTTTGGACTGGGTTGATGTGGTATCAGCACTAGAAGCGGATCCAATGAAGTGTGAAGAGATCTGTCGTCCACTTTCTACATGGTCTCTGAACTCAGCTGCAGAGTTCCAGAAGGTGAAAGATAAGCTAAAAGGTCTGGTAGACAGTGGTCAGCTTGGTATCTTCGCAAATGGGTACTGGGGTCACAGGGAGATGAAACTTCCTCCTGAAATTAACTTAATCGCAGTAGCACACTACCTTCAGGCTCTGGAATACCAGCGCAACGCAAACCGTATTGTCGCTATTCTTGGTGGTAAGAGCCCGCATATCCAAAACCTGGCTGTTGGCGGTGTCGCTAACCCAATCAACCTTGATGCTCCTGCCGTACTTAACCAAGAACGTCTGATGTACATCAAAACCTTTATCGACGAGCTCGAAGAGTTTATCGAACAGGTTTATAAGCTCGATGTTGCTATCGTGGCAGCTCACTACCCTGAGTGGCTATCTATCGGTGAAGGTGTGACTAACTATCTGGCTGTGCCTGATTTACCAACCGATGGTAAAAACGGTAGCTTCCTGATGCCTGGCGGTTATATCGAGAACGGTGATCTTTCTACCTTTAAACCTATCACTGGCCACAAAGACCCATTCCTAATCAATGGTGTTGCTGAAAGTAGTAAGCACTCATGGTACCAGGAGGAAGGTCCTTTCCATCCGTGGGATGGTATGACAAATCCTAACTACACAGGGTTCGAAGACGAAGGTAAGTATTCTTGGGTTAAGTCACCTACCTTCAACGGCAAACCTGCTCAGGTAGGTCCTCTGGCTCAGGTATTATGTGCTGTAGCCGCTGGTGATGAAAAGACAACGAAACACCTTAATGATGTGCTAGGTGCATTCGAAACACTAACCGGTATCACTCCGGAAATTAAGCACCTTCACTCAACGCTTGGTCGCCACGCGACACGTGCAGTTCGTTGTGCAGTGCTTAAGGATCATCTAAGCCAGCAGTGGCAAGCGCTGATAGATAATATTGCCGCTGGTGATACAACAACCTACGTGAAGCCAACATTCCCGTATGGCGTAGTTAAAGGTGTAGGTTTCCATGAAGCACCTCGTGGCCTTCTTTCTCACTGGATCGTGATCAACGATGGCAAGATTGAGAACTATCAGGCGGTTGTACCATCAACCTGGAACTCAGGACCTCGAAACAATGAAGACCTGATGGGCCCGTATGAGCAATCTCTGATTGGTACTCCAATTGCTGACCCAGAGAATCCACTTGAGGTTATCCGTACCATTCACTCTTTCGACCCATGCATGTCCTGTGCGGTTCATATCGTGGATACTCGCGGAGAAGGTATTACCAAAGTCAAAGTGCTTTAGACCCAAGCACTATCTAAAAGAGAGGTATCCCCAAATACCTCTCTTATTTTTAACTTCCGTCAGAGAAGTAAATAGCGATACGAGGAGAAAGATGTGAATGTATTGATATTAGGTGTAGGTAACCTTCTCTTGAGTGATGAATCCATCGGTGTTCATGTCATCAACCATCTTGAACAAAACTATCAGTTCCCAGAAGGCATTGAGCTGATGGACGGTGGCACAGCTGGAATGGAGCTACTGGATTACATTGCCAGCAGAGAACATGTCATCATTATCGATGCGGTACTGACCGGAGATGCTCCGGGTACTGTCGTTGACTTGTATGACGATGAAGTACCAGCCCTGTTCAACAATAAAGTCTCACCCCACCAGCTAGGATTATCTGATCTTCTTGGTGCTCTCAAGCTAACAGACGAATCTCCTGAGAACATCTACCTTGTTGGCATTATCCCAGAGTCAGTAGAACCTGGACTCGAAATGACCGATACCGTATCAGGACAGATGGAAAACATGACACAACGAGTTCTTGCTTATCTCGATAAGATCGGTGTTCAGCCAGAATTCAAAGAAGACGCTGTATGTGTATAGGCGTACCCGCTAAGGTCATCAGCATATCGGAAGACGGAAATTCAGCAATTGTTGATGCTGAAAACAAAGACTATCCAATAAGCCTTCTAATGATGGACGTTGATGTCCAGGTAGGCGACTACCTGCTCATTCAAGTAGGTGGTTTTGCTGTAGAAAAAGTAGAGCCCGAAGAGGCGATAAAAGCGATCGAACTACAGAAAGCTTTAGCAGAAGGAGATTTTGAACGTGCCGCAGAACTATATTGATAATCCCTCTTCTATCATTGAGGAAGTATTCGGGCAAATTCATCAAAATCAGATGAATGAAATGCCATTTGTAAATGAAAAATTGCAGGTTAAAGCTGTCGGTTTTTCTGAGTACGAAGGTGACTGGCTTGGCGTTCTTCTTACTCCTTGGACTTTGAGCATCATGCTACTTCCTGGTGAAGATAGAGATTGGCGTGAGTTTGATATCGGAGAAAAAGTCGGAATTCGCCTGCCTGCTGGTGATTATAATTTTATCTATGGTGAACATGAAAATCTTGGGCATTACTTATCCTGCTCGGTCCAATCACCTGTTCAGGACTTTACTAGTCAGGAAGATGCTCTAAGAGTAGCTGGAGATGTTCGAAAGTTGATCACAGCGATTCAGACCACAGATATTGCCGATAAATCCAAGCGGAGCCTGTTTAGAAAACTGGCCAGCGGTCAGGCTGCACTAGAGAGTGAATAATGACAGCAGGTTCTTCAGCTAATTTCGTCGGAAAGTTAGTGCTCACTATAGAGCTTAATGAGACATGTACGATTACAAGTGTCTCAATCGATAACTCTCGCCCGACGAAAATAGGACAGCTACTCTGCGGTAAAACTCCAGAGCAGGCGATCCAGTTGATACCTAAGGTTTTCTTACTCTGTTCTCAGGCACAACAAGCTGCTGCCACAGGTGCTATCTTTAAAGCTCAATCTCGTGAACTATCACCCGAAATGAGTGACTCTCTGGCTGAGAGATGTGCATTGGAATGGCTGAAAGAGCATTGCTGGCAAACGTGGCAGATGCAGAGAGAACTGTTTGGTAGTGAGTATGCGATGAAAGAGAGCATTAGCCTGAATAGGCTGTTGCTGCAATCGCTACAGGCACTTCCACCTGTAACACTAGATGATCAGGGCAGTTCTAAGGTTTCTGCGGATAAATGGATTCAGATTGAAGCTCAACTTGAGTCGTTATTTGGAATTCGTCCATCTAAGTTTCGCTCTCTGAAGTGGTCTGAGTTTATAGACTGGACGCAGACAGATGCACCTTATGCGCACCACTTTTCAGTGAACTTACATAATGCGGCTTCACTGGGATCGGATGATAACTGGTCAGAAGATCTTGAGTCCGGAAGTCTGGTAAGACAGAAGAATCACCCATTAATCCAGCAAGCTCTCGATTGCTGGGGCTCAGGCATAGTTACCCGTATGTTAGCTCGGTTTATCGAAATCAGTCGGATTACCGAAAATCCGGAGTTAGCCAGAATGCCAGAGCCAGGTATGGCACATGCTTCTCGAGGTGTTTTAGCACATACCGTGAAGCTAAGTTCTGATGGAGTTATTCAATCTTATGAAATCAATGCCCCAACCGATCGTTACTTCGACAAAGGCGGCGTGGTTGAACAGGCATTAATGAATCAACAGTTGGAAACCAGCGATCCTAGCTGGGTTCGACAGCTTATCTGGGCTATCGACCCTTGTGTCGAGTTTCAGATAGAAGTTAAGGAGTAACAGACTATGCATGAGATGTCTCTTTGTGAAAGTCTGGTTCAGGTAATCGAAGAGCAGGCCACGGCTCAGGGATACAAGCAAGTGAAAACTGTATTTCTTGATGTTGGCCCCTTTGCAGGCATTGAAACCGATGCAATGCATTTCTGCTTCGACGTTGTTTGCAGAGGTACTATCGCTAACAACGCAAAACTAGAAATAAACGAGCTTTCTGGCAAAGCATGGTGCTTTGACTGCCAGAAAGAAGTCAGTATCAGTGACAGATTAGACCCCTGCCCTGACTGTGCTGGCTTTAGCCTTCAAACCAAGGGTGGGGATGAAATGAAGATTCGTGAATTGGAGGTAATCTGATGTGTACTACATGCGGTTGCGCAGCAGGCAACGTTAAAATTGAAGGTGGTCATAGCCATGACCACGACCATTCACATGAGCACTCACACGATCATCACCATCATGATCACTCTCATCAGGCACAAATAGTTCACCATCATCACTATCACGGCCCGGTTCATATTCATTATCACGTCAATGGTCAGGAGCCTCATTCTCACGACCATCCGCATCATCACGAACCACATCACCATGACCATGGGCATAGTCATGATCACCATCATCATTCACATGATGACCATACACATGATCACCATCACGAGGCTTTTAAGCCAGAAAAAGACGGTGATGACCTGCATTATGGGCAAGGGCCTGCGCACTCTCATGCACCGGGCATGACTCAGAGCAGAATGGTGCAGATCGAACAGGATATTTTGGCTAAAAACGATGAGATAGCGGAAAAGAACCGTTCTTTCCTGGCCAACAGACAGATCAAGAGCCTGAATATGGTATCTAGCCCAGGTTCAGGTAAAACCACCCTTCTTACGGAAACGCTGAAGAAACTTGATCATACTAAATGTGCAGTCATCGAAGGCGACCAGCAAACCACAAATGATGCGGATAGAATTCGTGAAACCGGAGCAAAAGCCATTCAGGTCAATACTGGTAAAGGATGCCATCTGGATGCTGCAATGGTTTCGGAAGCTATCGCGAATCTGGCACCTGAAACAGGTACAACACTGTTTATTGAAAATGTAGGCAACCTAGTTTGCCCTGCCGCATTTGATTTAGGAGAAACACACAAAGTAGCCATTATCTCGGTAACAGAAGGCGCGGATAAACCACTTAAATATCCTGATATTTTTGCCAATGCAGAACTGATGGTAGTAAACAAAATAGACCTTCTGCCATATGTAAACTTCGATGTGGAAGCATGTATTCAGAATGCTCAGCGTGTTAATCCAAATATCAAACATATGACACTTTCTGCGACAACAGGAGAAGGTATGCAGAGCTGGTTAGACTGGCTGGAGGCTCGTTAATTATGTGCTTAGGTATCCCCGGAAAAATCGTCGCTATCACTGATGCGGAAAGCATGCTCGGTACGGTAGAAGTAAGCGGAATTAAACGCGAAGTAAACCTTTCATGCGTAGTCGATGGTGACCCAAATGCACTTATCGACAAGTGGGCATTAGTACACGTTGGCTTTGCTATGTGCATTATTGATGACGCACAAGCTAAAGAAACACTGGCAGCGCTGGAATCTATGCAGGCGCTGGATCATGAAATCGATGACTTTAGTCAGAGGCAAGCAGTAGGTGATTAGAGATGCAATATGTAGATGAATTTCGCGATCCGGAGCTCGCAAAAACGCTGGTTAAAAAGATAGAAGCAGTACTGGCAGAAATCCCACATGAAAAGAAACCTCTGCAGATTATGGAAGTCTGTGGTGGTCATACCCATACCTTGTTTAAATTCGGTATCGTACAACTTATCTCTGATAGTCTTGAGTTTGTTCATGGCCCGGGTTGCCCGGTGTGCGTTTTGCCTAAATCGCGCCTAGACGAATGTATTTCGATAGCCGATCAGCCTGACACTGTTCTTTGCACCTTTGGTGATGCTATGAGAGTACCCGGCTCTAATGGTTCTCTCCTTGATGCCAGAGCTAGAGGCTGTGATGTACGAATTGTATACTCGCCAATGGATGCTCTGCTACTGGCAGAAAAGCACCCCGATAAACAGGTTGTGTTCTTTGCGCTTGGTTTTGAAACAACGATGCCCGCAACGGCAATGACTCTTCTGGAAGCGAAAAGAAAGCAAGTCCCTAATTTCAGAATCTTCTGTCAGCACATCACCATAATGCCAACCTTAGAGGCGCTGCTGGATCAAGATGATGTTCGTATCGATGGCTTCCTGCTTCCGGGCCACCTTAGTATGGTTATCGGTAAGAACCCATATCAACCTCTGGCGACCAAATATCACAAGCCGTCTGTTATTACCGGGTTCGAACCACTCGACATGCTTCAAGCCCTGTTAATGGTCATCACTCAGATCCGAGATGCTAAGTGTGAAATTGAAAATCAGTACTCCAGAGTGGTTTCGGATCATGGCAACCCAAATGCTCTAAATGCTGTCTCTGAAGTCTTCGAAGTGAAGGAAGAGAGCGAATGGCGCGGGTTAGGCGTGATCAACGAGTCAGGTGTTAAGCTGACAGAGCAGTTCTCTGAATACGATGCAGAGCTATTCTTCGAAACTAAGAAATCAGACTCCAAAGATCCTGAAGGTAGCCGCTGTGGTGAAATCCTAGCAGGGCGATGTAAGCCAACAGATTGCCCATTGTTTGGAACCAGTTGTAAGCCTGAAACTGCCATCGGTGCATTGATGGTATCTTCTGAAGGTGCATGTGCCGCTTACTATAACTACGGGGCTAAATATCCAGAGAAAGAGGGAGAAGCGTAATGACTGACAGAATCACCCTTGCACACGGTAGCGGCGGTAAAGCGATGCAACAACTTATCGCTCAAATGTTTGTTAAACACTTTTCTAACGACACACTGGATAAACAAGAAGATCAGGCAAGACTACCTATCGACCAGTTTTCAGCTGTTGGCGAGCAGATTGCGTATTCTACGGATTCATTTGTAATAGACCCTATCTTCTTCCCTGGTGGCGATATTGGCAAGCTGGCTGTTTATGGCACTGCTAATGATGTTGCTATGAGTGGCGCTAAGCCTTTATTTCTGTCTGCTGCATTTATTCTTGAAGAAGGTCTGGCAATTGATGAACTTGAGCAAATCGTTGCTTCTATGGCCAAAGCAGCAAGTGAAGCTGGCATCACAATAGTAACCGGAGATACTAAAGTGGTTCCGAAAGGTGCTGCTGATAAAGTTTTCATTAATACAAGCGGACTTGGTGCTGTGCCTCAAGGTATAGAATGGGGAGCCGACACCATACAACCTGGCGACAAGATTATTGTTTCTGGCACAATAGGTGATCACGGGGCAACCATACTTAACCTTCGGGAAAACCTCGGGCTCGATGGACAGTTAGAAAGTGACTGCCAACATCTATATCCACTTGTAGAATCTCTTATTCCCTTAAAAGGTGTCAGATGCCTGAGGGATGCAACCCGAGGCGGTGTTAACGCGGTATTGCACGAGTTTATGCAAAGCTCAGGCTGTGGTCTTGAGCTAGATGAAGATGCTATTCCGTTGACACCTCAGGTAAGAGGCATCTGTGAACTGCTGGGTCTAGAAGCTATTAACTTTGCAAACGAAGGTAAGCTGATTGCCATCGTATCGGAAGAAGATGCTCAGGCCGCAGTCGAAGCATTACGAAAAACACTTGGAGGCGAGAATGCAGCTATCATCGGTAGCGCAAATGGCTCGAAGCAAGTGACCATCAAAAACCTGTTTGGTGGAAGCCGCTGGCTGGATCTTCCTTCCAGTGAACCTATGCCAAGAATCTGCTAAGGGTATTGGTTATGAATGGTGTTGAGCTAAGAGTAAAAGGAAAGGTTCAGGGCGTTGGCTTCAGACCCTTTGTCTGGCAATTAGCTCATGAGCTAGCACTATGTGGTGAAGTTCTTAATGACGGTGAAGGTGTTCTGATACGCTTTGTAAACAGCGACAATCTGCATACGTTTCAGACTAAGCTTGTTAACGAACTACCTCCATTAGCTCAGATAGATTCGGTGCATTCTCAAGATTTTGAGTGGGATACCGTTCCTAGTAATTTCAGTATCGCCAAGTCAGAAGCGACTGCAATGGATACTCAGGTAGTGCCTGACGCTGCTTCCTGTCCGGAATGTATTCAGGAGCTTCACGACAATAAAGACAAACGCTACCAGTACCCATTTATCAATTGCACTCACTGCGGCCCAAGGTTCACCATCATCAATGAACTGCCTTATGATCGTCCAAAGACCGTTATGAAAGATTTTCCTCTCTGTCCAGATTGCCTATCAGAGTATGAAAATCCCGGTGATCGACGTTATCACGCCCAACCTGTAGCATGCGACGACTGTGGTCCTGAGGTATGGGTATGTAACTCAAGTGGCGACAAGCTAGAAGGTAATTGGTTAAGTCATGTAATTAGCGCATTAACTGATGGAAACATTATTGCGATTAAGTCAGTAGGGGGATTCCACCTCGCCTGTGACGCTACCAATCAAACCTCTATTCAGTTGTTAAGAGACAGAAAACACCGGCAATATAAGCCGTTCGCTATTATGGTGAACGAGTTATCCAGCATAAACGAGATTGCTTACTTCAATGAGCAAGAGCAGGAATTGCTTGAGAGCCGTATAGCACCAATCACACTCTTAAGTAAAAAAGGCAATAACTACATCGCCGAAAACATTGCACCAGAGCTGAATGAAATAGGAGTCATGCTTCCTTCCAATCCGGTCCAGCATTTGATAGCAGATGCATTCAAGAAACCACTGGTTATGACATCCGGCAATGCTACAGGACTTCCACCGGCACTTTCTAACGAAGAAGCAATACGGAACCTCGCATCAGTTGTCGATATCTTTGTGCTTCATAACAGAGAAATCGTCCAGCGCTGTGATGACTCCCTCGTCCGGGTTAATAAAGACTCCTATGAAACTCTCAGACGCTCCAGAGGCTTTGTACCAGACGCAGTGAATCTACCAGAAGGTTTTCCAAATGCAGATGGGTATCTGGCTTATGGAGGCGATCTTAAGAATGCCTTTGCTATCGGAAAAGGCAATCAGATCATAGTAAGCCAGTACCTTGGAGATCTGTCCAATATAGAAACCCAGACTCAATACAAAGAGGCGATTAACCACTTTGAATCTTTGTATCAGGTCAACATAGACAACCACGTCTTTGACAAACATCCTGGATACTTTAGTCATCAGTATGCTAAGTCTCGTAAAGGATCTCACATAGAGATTCAGCACCACCATGCTCATATCGCTAGCTGTCTTCTAGAGAACGGCTGGCAACCAGAACAAGGTAAAGTCATGGCACTTGCCCTTGATGGTTTAGGTTACGGAGATGATGGGGAGCTATGGGGGGCAGAGCTGATGATCGCTGACTACTCTGAATGCCAGAGAATTGGAGGCATTCCATCTATAGACCTTGTAGGAGGTGACTTCGCCGCTAAGCAGCCCTGGCGAAGCTTACATGCGCACCTGCATAAGTTCTGTAATCTCTCTAAAGAAGAAATGAACAGGCTGTTTCCGAACAAACCCTTGGATCTTATTGAAAAAGCTGTCGCTCAAAACCTGAATTGCCATCCAACAAGATCTGCCGGACGATTATTCGATGCAGTCGCAGCATCTCTTGGTATTGGATTTGATGGTATTGAGTACGAAGGGCAAGCAGCTTGTCAGCTTGAAGCTCTGGCCTCCAAAAACACTGAATCAAGTTTCGCTGTAGAGATACCAACGAAAGGACTAGAACTGGATATCAGTTCATTCTGGAATAGTTGGTTAAATAATCGCTCAGAAACCAGCGCGAAAGCCTGGGGGTTCCATCATGCTATGGCGAAAGCCTTAGCGGAAATATCAATTAAAGCTAAAGAGCAAAATCAACTAGAGCACTTGGTCGTTACTGGGGGAGTATTCCACAACAAGCTTCTTAACACGCTTCTCGAAGAGCACTTAGGTGGGCAAGTAAGTATATTGAAGCACCAACAATTTTCATGTGGCGACGGAGGTTTGGCCTTAGGCCAGCTCGCTATCGCACTAAATCAGAACAATTATCCCAAACAGGGAAATAGCTAAACAATAAAGGAAAGAAAAATGAAAAAACTACTAACTCTGATAACGTTATTCCCAACGCTTGCTCTGGCTCACCCAGGAGCAGCACATACCCATCCTGAAGAGCTAACTGGTGGTTTAATCTTGTTAGTAGCAGCTGCAAGCGCATACTACTTGTGGAAGAAAAAGTAGCTAGCTACTGGATTCAATGAAGTCTCGAAGCCCCACAACCTGGGGCTTTTTTTGTGTATCGCCGATATAGAGCCTATTGTGGAGAATACAATACTGTTTCGTTCGTTGACTTCAAACGCAAAAAAGCCTTGTCTTACGACAAGGCTTCAGAAGAAGTGGCGGAGCGGACGGGACTCGAACCCGCGACCCCCGGCGTGACAGGCCGGTATTCTAACCAACTGAACTACCGCTCCGCACTGGTTAGACCTAAAGTCTAAATTTAAAGCCTGGCGATGTCCTACTCTCACATGGGGAAGCCCCACACTACCATCGGCGCTATTGCGTTTCACTTCTGAGTTCGGCATGGAATCAGGTGGGTCCACAACGCTATGGTCGCCAAGCAAATTCTTTAATTCGGAAAACTGATGTTAATTAACTGTTCTATACACATTCAACGTTCTTATTCGAGTCCACAAAACCCTTTGGGTGTTGTATGGTTAAGCCTCACGGGCAATTAGTACAGGTTAGCTCAACGCCTCACAACGCTTACACACCCTGCCTATCAACGTCGTAGTCTACGACAACCCTTTAGGACACTTAAAGTGCCAGGGAGAACTCATCTCAAGGCTCGCTTCCCGCTTAGATGCTTTCAGCGGTTATCGATTCCGAACTTAGCTACCGGGCAATGCCATTGGCATGACAACCCGAACACCAGAGGTTCGTCCACTCCGGTCCTCTCGTACTAGGAGCAGCCCCTTTCAATTCTCCAACGCCCACGGCAGATAGGGACCGAACTGTCTCACGACGTTCTAAACCCAGCTCGCGTACCACTTTAAATGGCGAACAGCCATACCCTTGGGACCGACTTCAGCCCCAGGATGTGATGAGCCGACATCGAGGTGCCAAACACCGCCGTCGATATGAACTCTTGGGCGGTATCAGCCTGTTATCCCCGGAGTACCTTTTATCCGTTGAGCGATGGCCCTTCCATTCAGAACCACCGGATCACTATGACCTGCTTTCGCACCTGCTCGAATTGTCATTCTCGCAGTCAAGCGGGCTTATGCCATTGCACTAACCACACGATGTCCAACCGTGTTTAGCCCACCTTCGTGCTCCTCCGTTACTCTTTGGGAGGAGACCGCCCCAGTCAAACTACCCACCAGGCACTGTCCTCACCCCAGATAATGGGGCTAAGTTAGAACATCAAACATACAAGGGTGGTATTTCAAGGATGGCTCCATGCATACTGGCGTACACACTTCAAAGCCTCCCACCTATCCTACACATGTAGGCTCAATGTTCAGTGCCAAGCTGTAGTAAAGGTTCACGGGGTCTTTCCGTCTAGCCGCGGGTACACTGCATCTTCACAGCGATTTCAATTTCACTGAGTCTCGGGTGGAGACAGCGTGGCCATCATTACGCCATTCGTGCAGGTCGGAACTTACCCGACAAGGAATTTCGCTACCTTAGGACCGTTATAGTTACGGCCGCCGTTTACCGGGGCTTCGATCAAGAGCTTCGACCTAAGTCTAACCCCATCAATTAACCTTCCGGCACCGGGCAGGCGTCACACCGTATACGTCATCTTACGATTTTGCACAGTGCTGTGTTTTTAATAAACAGTTGCAGCCACCTGGTATCTGCGACTCTCGTCAGCTCCATCCGCAAGGGACTTCACCAATAAGAGCGTACCTTCTCCCGAAGTTACGGTACCATTTTGCCTAGTTCCTTCACCCGAGTTCTCTCAAGCGCCTTGGTATTCTCTACCCGACCACCTGTGTCGGTTTGGGGTACGATTCCTTACAATCTGAAGCTTAGAGGCTTTTCCTGGAAGCATGGCATCAATGACTTCACTACCGTAGTAGCTCGACATCGTGTCTCAGCCTTAAAAAGAGCCGGATTTACCTAACTCTTAAGCCTACGCACTTGAACCTGGACAACCGTCGCCAGGCCCACCTAGCCTTCTCCGTCCCCCCATCGCAATTGTAAGAAGTACGGGAATATTAACCCGTTTCCCATCGACTACGCCTTTCGGCCTCGCCTTAGGGGTCGACTTACCCTGCCCCGATTAACGTTGGACAGGAACCCTTGGTCTTCCGGCGTGGAGGTTTTTCACCCCCATTATCGTTACTCATGTCAGCATTCGCACTTCTGATACCTCCAGCAAACCTTACGATTCACCTTCAACGGCTTACAGAACGCTCCCCTACCCCGCAATCAAAGATTGCAGCCGCAGCTTCGGTTTATTACTTAGCCCCGTTACATCTTCCGCGCAGGCCGACTCGACTAGTGAGCTATTACGCTTTCTTTAAATGATGGCTGCTTCTAAGCCAACATCCTAGCTGTTTTAGCCTTCCCACATCGTTTCCCACTTAGTAATAATTTGGGACCTTAGCTGGCGGTCTGGGTTGTTTCCCTCTCCACGACGGACGTTAGCACCCGCCGTGTGTCTCCCGGATAGTACTTACTGGTATTCGGAGTTTGCAAAGGGTTGGTAAGTCGGGATGACCCCCTAGCCTTAACAGTGCTCTACCCCCAGTAGTATTCGTCCGAGGCGCTACCTAAATAGCTTTCGGGGAGAACCAGCTATCTCCAGGTTTGATTGGCCTTTCACCCCTAGCCACAAGTCATCCGCTAATTTTTCAACATTAGTCGGTTCGGTCCTCCAGTTGATGTTACTCAACCTTCAACCTGCCCATGGCTAGATCACCTGGTTTCGGGTCTATATCCAGAGACTGAACGCCCAGTTAAGACTCGGTTTCCCTACGGCTCCCCTAAACGGTTAACCTTGCCACTGAATATAAGTCGCTGACCCATTATACAAAAGGTACGCAGTCACCCCACAAAGGAGGCTCCTACTGCTTGTACGTACACGGTTTCAGGTTCTATTTCACTCCCCTCACAGGGGTTCTTTTCGCCTTTCCCTCACGGTACTGGTTCACTATCGGTCAGTCAGGAGTATTTAGCCTTGGAGGATGGTCCCCCCATATTCAGACAGGATATCACGTGTCCCGCCTTACTCGATTTCACTGAAAATGGTTTGTCGGTTACGGGGCTATCACCCTTTATTGCCATGCTTTCCAGCATGTTCACCTGAACCATTAAAAGCTTAAGGGCTAATCCAATTTCGCTCGCCGCTACTTTCGGAATCTCGGTTGATTTCTTTTCCTCGGGGTACTTAGATGTTTCAGTTCCCCCGGTTCGCCTCATTAACCTATGTATTCAGTTAATGATAATTGCTTATGCAATTGGGTTTCCCCATTCGGAAATCGTAGACTCAAGTGGCTTTTACTGCCTTATCTACGCTTATCGCAAGTTAATACGTCCTTCATCGCCTCTGACTGCCAAGGCATCCACCGTGTACGCTTAGTCACTTAACCATACAACCCCAAAGAGTTTCCAAGAAACCTTTAAGATTGTTTAATCAAACAACCAAAGTTGTCTGCAATTTTTATACATGTGCAGACACGATTTTGCCGGACTCAAATTCCAAGAACACTTGAATGTGTGTTGGTACCTATATCTTTAAAAGACATAGGATTTGAGAACTTTTAATTGAATAACAACGCATATCTAAAAGATATGGGGATTGTTGTTATTCGTCAGCTTTCCAAATTGTTAAAGAGCAAAAGTACATAAAGCACTTTCTAAATAATCTCAGAGTCGTAAAAACAACCAATAATCAACACCATTGGTTTGGTTACAGCACCAAAAATACTTAGAGAGTGGTGGGCGATACCGGGCTCGAACCAGTGACCCCCTGCTTGTAAGGCAGGTGCTCTCCCAACTGAGCTAATCGCCCACATTGTTTTAATTCCCGTGGAAGAGAATGGTGGGTCGTGCAGGATTCGAACCTGCGACCAATTGATTAAAAGTCAACTGCTCTACCAACTGAGCTAACGACCCAATGGTATCCCGTAGGGGAGTCGAACCCCTGTTACCGCCGTGAAAGGGCGGTGTCCTAGGCCTCTAGACGAACGGGACACTAAAACTTGAAGGTGTTGGGCACCTTCTACTCTAAACTTTCTAAACCTAATCAATCTGTGTGAACACTCATCAATGCACAATCTATATCGTTAAGGAGGTGATCCAGCCCCAGGTTCCCCTAGGGCTACCTTGTTACGACTTCACCCCAGTCATGAACCACAAAGTGGTAAGCGTCCCCCCGAAGGTTAAACTACCTACTTCTTTTGCAGCCCACTCCCATGGTGTGACGGGCGGTGTGTACAAGGCCCGGGAACGTATTCACCGTAGCATTCTGATCTACGATTACTAGCGATTCCGACTTCATGGAGTCGAGTTGCAGACTCCAATCCGGACTACGACGCACTTTTTGGGATTCGCTGACTCTCGCAAGCTAGCAGCCCTCTGTATGCGCCATTGTAGCACGTGTGTAGCCCTACTCGTAAGGGCCATGATGACTTGACGTCGTCCCCACCTTCCTCCGGTTTATCACCGGCAGTCTCCCCAAAGTTCCCACCCGAAGTGCTGGCAATTAAGGATAAGGGTTGCGCTCGTTGCGGGACTTAACCCAACATTTCACAACACGAGCTGACGACAGCCATGCAGCACCTGTCTTACAGTTCCCGAAGGCACACCTGCGTCTCCGCTGGCTTCTGTAGATGTCAAGAGTAGGTAAGGTTCTTCGCGTTGCATCGAATTAAACCACATGCTCCACCGCTTGTGCGGGCCCCCGTCAATTCATTTGAGTTTTAATCTTGCGACCGTACTCCCCAGGCGGTCTACTTAACGCGTTAGCTCCGAAAGCCACTCCTCAAGGGAACAACCTCCAAGTAGACATCGTTTACGGCGTGGACTACCAGGGTATCTAATCCTGTTTGCTCCCCACGCTTTCGCATCTGAGTGTCAGTATCTGTCCAGGGGGCCGCCTTCGCCACCGGTATTCCTTCAGATCTCTACGCATTTCACCGCTACACCTGAAATTCTACCCCCCTCTACAGTACTCTAGTTAACCAGTTTCAAATGGCCTTCCGAGGTTGAGCCCCGGGCTTTCACATCTGACTTAATTAACCACCTGCATGCGCTTTACGCCCAGTAATTCCGATTAACGCTCGCACCCTCCGTATTACCGCGGCTGCTGGCACGGAGTTAGCCGGTGCTTCTTCTGCAGCTAACGTCAAATGATGAGCGTATTAAACTCACCACCTTCCTCACTGCTGAAAGTGCTTTACAACCCGAAGGCCTTCTTCACACACGCGGCATGGCTGCATCAGGCTTGCGCCCATTGTGCAATATTCCCCACTGCTGCCTCCCGTAGGAGTCTGGACCGTGTCTCAGTTCCAGTGTGGCTGATCATCCTCTCAGACCAGCTAGAGATCGTCGCCTTGGTGAGCTCTTACCTCACCAACTAGCTAATCTCACTTAGGCGTATCCGATAGCGTGAGGCCCGAAGGTCCCCCACTTTGCTCCGAAGAGAGTATGCGGTATTAGCCATCGTTTCCAATGGTTATCCCCCTCTACCGGGCAACTTCCTAAGCATTACTCACCCGTCCGCCGCTCGACGCCCTTAACGTTCCCCGAAGGTTCAGTTAAGTCGTTTCCGCTCGACTTGCATGTGTTAGGCCTGCCGCCAGCGTTCAATCTGAGCCATGATCAAACTCTTCAATTAAAGTTTTTTTGCATCTAAGATGCGGCTCAATGAATACTGACTTCAAAACTACATAAGTAATTTCAAAGCTATTATCGTTCCAACAGAACGATAATGAATTGACTGTGCCGAATAACATAAGTTATTTCGTTTGGTCACTCAGTTCATTGATAAATCTTTTAGATTATCATCAACGAGTGCCCACACAGATTGATAGGTTTAAATTGTTAAAGAGCTTTGCTTTCAGCACCTTAGCGCGTCAGCGAGGTGCGTATAATACGCTTCTCACTTTGAAAGTCAACATAAAATTCTAAGTTTATTTAGAACCCTATGGTGACTTGCTTGAATCTCAAGCAAGTGCGAAATAAAGCCTGGCGATGTCCTACTCTCACATGGGGAAGCCCCACACTACCATCGGCGCTATTGCGTTTCACTTCTGAGTTCGGCATGGAATCAGGTGGGTCCACAACGCTATGGTCGCCAAGCAAATTCTTTAATTCGGAAAACTGATGTTAATTAACTGTTCTATACACATTCAACGTTCTTATTCGAGTCCACAAAACCCTTTGGGTGTTGTATGGTTAAGCCTCACGGGCAATTAGTACAGGTTAGCTCAACGCCTCACAACGCTTACACACCCTGCCTATCAACGTCGTAGTCTACGACAACCCTTTAGGACACTTAAAGTGCCAGGGAGAACTCATCTCAAGGCTCGCTTCCCGCTTAGATGCTTTCAGCGGTTATCGATTCCGAACTTAGCTACCGGGCAATGCCATTGGCATGACAACCCGAACACCAGAGGTTCGTCCACTCCGGTCCTCTCGTACTAGGAGCAGCCCCTTTCAATTCTCCAACGCCCACGGCAGATAGGGACCGAACTGTCTCACGACGTTCTAAACCCAGCTCGCGTACCACTTTAAATGGCGAACAGCCATACCCTTGGGACCGACTTCAGCCCCAGGATGTGATGAGCCGACATCGAGGTGCCAAACACCGCCGTCGATATGAACTCTTGGGCGGTATCAGCCTGTTATCCCCGGAGTACCTTTTATCCGTTGAGCGATGGCCCTTCCATTCAGAACCACCGGATCACTATGACCTGCTTTCGCACCTGCTCGAATTGTCATTCTCGCAGTCAAGCGGGCTTATGCCATTGCACTAACCACACGATGTCCAACCGTGTTTAGCCCACCTTCGTGCTCCTCCGTTACTCTTTGGGAGGAGACCGCCCCAGTCAAACTACCCACCAGGCACTGTCCTCACCCCAGATAATGGGGCTAAGTTAGAACATCAAACATACAAGGGTGGTATTTCAAGGATGGCTCCATGCATACTGGCGTACACACTTCAAAGCCTCCCACCTATCCTACACATGTAGGCTCAATGTTCAGTGCCAAGCTGTAGTAAAGGTTCACGGGGTCTTTCCGTCTAGCCGCGGGTACACTGCATCTTCACAGCGATTTCAATTTCACTGAGTCTCGGGTGGAGACAGCGTGGCCATCATTACGCCATTCGTGCAGGTCGGAACTTACCCGACAAGGAATTTCGCTACCTTAGGACCGTTATAGTTACGGCCGCCGTTTACCGGGGCTTCGATCAAGAGCTTCGACCTAAGTCTAACCCCATCAATTAACCTTCCGGCACCGGGCAGGCGTCACACCGTATACGTCATCTTACGATTTTGCACAGTGCTGTGTTTTTAATAAACAGTTGCAGCCACCTGGTATCTGCGACTCTCGTCAGCTCCATCCGCAAGGGACTTCACCAATAAGAGCGTACCTTCTCCCGAAGTTACGGTACCATTTTGCCTAGTTCCTTCACCCGAGTTCTCTCAAGCGCCTTGGTATTCTCTACCCGACCACCTGTGTCGGTTTGGGGTACGATTCCTTACAATCTGAAGCTTAGAGGCTTTTCCTGGAAGCATGGCATCAATGACTTCACTACCGTAGTAGCTCGACATCGTGTCTCAGCCTTAAAAAGAGCCGGATTTACCTAACTCTTAAGCCTACGCACTTGAACCTGGACAACCGTCGCCAGGCCCACCTAGCCTTCTCCGTCCCCCCATCGCAATTGTAAGAAGTACGGGAATATTAACCCGTTTCCCATCGACTACGCCTTTCGGCCTCGCCTTAGGGGTCGACTTACCCTGCCCCGATTAACGTTGGACAGGAACCCTTGGTCTTCCGGCGTGGAGGTTTTTCACCCCCATTATCGTTACTCATGTCAGCATTCGCACTTCTGATACCTCCAGCAAACCTTACGATTCACCTTCAACGGCTTACAGAACGCTCCCCTACCCCGCAATCAAAGATTGCAGCCGCAGCTTCGGTTTATTACTTAGCCCCGTTACATCTTCCGCGCAGGCCGACTCGACTAGTGAGCTATTACGCTTTCTTTAAATGATGGCTGCTTCTAAGCCAACATCCTAGCTGTTTTAGCCTTCCCACATCGTTTCCCACTTAGTAATAATTTGGGACCTTAGCTGGCGGTCTGGGTTGTTTCCCTCTCCACGACGGACGTTAGCACCCGCCGTGTGTCTCCCGGATAGTACTTACTGGTATTCGGAGTTTGCAAAGGGTTGGTAAGTCGGGATGACCCCCTAGCCTTAACAGTGCTCTACCCCCAGTAGTATTCGTCCGAGGCGCTACCTAAATAGCTTTCGGGGAGAACCAGCTATCTCCAGGTTTGATTGGCCTTTCACCCCTAGCCACAAGTCATCCGCTAATTTTTCAACATTAGTCGGTTCGGTCCTCCAGTTGATGTTACTCAACCTTCAACCTGCCCATGGCTAGATCACCTGGTTTCGGGTCTATATCCAGAGACTGAACGCCCAGTTAAGACTCGGTTTCCCTACGGCTCCCCTAAACGGTTAACCTTGCCACTGAATATAAGTCGCTGACCCATTATACAAAAGGTACGCAGTCACCCCACAAAGGAGGCTCCTACTGCTTGTACGTACACGGTTTCAGGTTCTATTTCACTCCCCTCACAGGGGTTCTTTTCGCCTTTCCCTCACGGTACTGGTTCACTATCGGTCAGTCAGGAGTATTTAGCCTTGGAGGATGGTCCCCCCATATTCAGACAGGATATCACGTGTCCCGCCTTACTCGATTTCACTGAAAATGGTTTGTCGGTTACGGGGCTATCACCCTTTATTGCCATGCTTTCCAGCATGTTCACCTGAACCATTAAAAGCTTAAGGGCTAATCCAATTTCGCTCGCCGCTACTTTCGGAATCTCGGTTGATTTCTTTTCCTCGGGGTACTTAGATGTTTCAGTTCCCCCGGTTCGCCTCATTAACCTATGTATTCAGTTAATGATAATTGCTTATGCAATTGGGTTTCCCCATTCGGAAATCGTAGACTCAAGTGGCTTTTACTGCCTTATCTACGCTTATCGCAAGTTAATACGTCCTTCATCGCCTCTGACTGCCAAGGCATCCACCGTGTACGCTTAGTCACTTAACCATACAACCCCAAAGAGTTTCTAAGAAACCTTTAAGATTGTTTAATCAAACAACCAAAGTTGTCTGCAATTTTTATACATGATGCAGACTCGATTTTGCCGGACTCAAATTCCAAGAACACTTGAATGTGTGTTGGTACCTATATCTTTAAAAGACATAGGATTTGAGAACTTTTAATTGAATAACAACGCATATCCGAAGATATGGGGATTGTTGTTATTCGTCAGCTTTCCAAATTGTTAAAGAGCAAAGATTTCTTTCGAAACCATTTTTAAACACACTCGCAAGAATGCTTAAAGATGGTGGAGCTATGCGGGATCGAACCGCAGACCTCCTGCGTGCAAGGCAGGCGCTCTCCCAGCTGAGCTATAGCCCCATCTAGTGGTGTTGCTTATTTTGCTTTAGGCAAGGCATGAAGTGAGGAAGTGTAGTTCACTACACGACGAGCTTCATAACGCAGCATAAAGTAAAATTGGTGGGTCTGAGTGGACTTGAACCACCGACCTCTCGCTTATCAGGCGAACGCTCTAACCACCTGAGCTACAGACCCACGTTTGCTTCTTTACTTTCTAAACCTAATCAATCTGTGTGAACACTCATCAATGCACAATCTATATCGTTAAGGAGGTGATCCAGCCCCAGGTTCCCCTAGGGCTACCTTGTTACGACTTCACCCCAGTCATGAACCACAAAGTGGTAAGCGTCCCCCCGAAGGTTAAACTACCTACTTCTTTTGCAGCCCACTCCCATGGTGTGACGGGCGGTGTGTACAAGGCCCGGGAACGTATTCACCGTAGCATTCTGATCTACGATTACTAGCGATTCCGACTTCATGGAGTCGAGTTGCAGACTCCAATCCGGACTACGACGCACTTTTTGGGATTCGCTGACTCTCGCAAGCTAGCAGCCCTCTGTATGCGCCATTGTAGCACGTGTGTAGCCCTACTCGTAAGGGCCATGATGACTTGACGTCGTCCCCACCTTCCTCCGGTTTATCACCGGCAGTCTCCCCAAAGTTCCCACCCGAAGTGCTGGCAATTAAGGATAAGGGTTGCGCTCGTTGCGGGACTTAACCCAACATTTCACAACACGAGCTGACGACAGCCATGCAGCACCTGTCTTACAGTTCCCGAAGGCACACCTGCGTCTCCGCTGGCTTCTGTAGATGTCAAGAGTAGGTAAGGTTCTTCGCGTTGCATCGAATTAAACCACATGCTCCACCGCTTGTGCGGGCCCCCGTCAATTCATTTGAGTTTTAATCTTGCGACCGTACTCCCCAGGCGGTCTACTTAACGCGTTAGCTCCGAAAGCCACTCCTCAAGGGAACAACCTCCAAGTAGACATCGTTTACGGCGTGGACTACCAGGGTATCTAATCCTGTTTGCTCCCCACGCTTTCGCATCTGAGTGTCAGTATCTGTCCAGGGGGCCGCCTTCGCCACCGGTATTCCTTCAGATCTCTACGCATTTCACCGCTACACCTGAAATTCTACCCCCCTCTACAGTACTCTAGTTAACCAGTTTCAAATGGCCTTCCGAGGTTGAGCCCCGGGCTTTCACATCTGACTTAATTAACCACCTGCATGCGCTTTACGCCCAGTAATTCCGATTAACGCTCGCACCCTCCGTATTACCGCGGCTGCTGGCACGGAGTTAGCCGGTGCTTCTTCTGCAGCTAACGTCAAATGATGAGCGTATTAAACTCACCACCTTCCTCACTGCTGAAAGTGCTTTACAACCCGAAGGCCTTCTTCACACACGCGGCATGGCTGCATCAGGCTTGCGCCCATTGTGCAATATTCCCCACTGCTGCCTCCCGTAGGAGTCTGGACCGTGTCTCAGTTCCAGTGTGGCTGATCATCCTCTCAGACCAGCTAGAGATCGTCGCCTTGGTGAGCTCTTACCTCACCAACTAGCTAATCTCACTTAGGCGTATCCGATAGCGTGAGGCCCGAAGGTCCCCCACTTTGCTCCGAAGAGAGTATGCGGTATTAGCCATCGTTTCCAATGGTTATCCCCCTCTACCGGGCAACTTCCTAAGCATTACTCACCCGTCCGCCGCTCGACGCCCTTAACGTTCCCCGAAGGTTCAGTTAAGTCGTTTCCGCTCGACTTGCATGTGTTAGGCCTGCCGCCAGCGTTCAATCTGAGCCATGATCAAACTCTTCAATTAAAGTTTTTTTGCATCTAAGATGCGGCTCAATGAATACTGACTTCAAAACTACATAAGTAATTTCAAAGCTATTATCGTTCCAACAGAACGATAATGAATTGACTGTGCCGAATAACATAAAGTTATTTCGTTTGGTCACTCAGTTCATTGATAAATCTTTTTAGATTATCATCAACGAGTGCCCACACAGATTGATAGGTTTAAATTGTTAAAGAGCAATTTAACTTAGCCATTTAGCGGCTCAGTTAGGGATGCGTATTCTACGCTTCCGTTTTGTTGAGTCAAGATCTTTTTAAAAAATCTTTTTTCTCTTTCCTAACTCAAAGTGTGACTAGCGCCTCACTCCGTGTCGGTGATGCGGCATTATAGGGAGGATCTTTTTTAGTGCAAGATCTTTTTTCAATTTTTTTTCCAAGCGTTGGAAAAACAATCAATACCTTGTTTATTGGATAAAATTTCAACATTTGAAGGCGGTCACACCATTACATTGGCATTCATATGTGGATAAACGTAAGATTCATGTGTTCGTTATGTTAATAACGTTAATCCTTAATTTAACTATTAAAAGTTGTATTCTTATATGAACTCTAAAAAATCTACTGTTCTACTGGTTGCTTTAGCTGTTCTTGGTGCGGCTATCTTCTACATGATTTCACCAGAGCAACCTTTACCATCAATTTCATTCATCATTGGCGTAGCCGCTACTTCTTTCGTTCTTTCACTTTCTAACTCCTCTACAGACAAGAAAGAAAAAGGCAAGCCATCAACTAAAACTCTATATGTGGGCAATCTGCCATATAAGGCTAACGAGTCGAACGTTCGTGAGCTCTTTTCTGAACATGGAGAAGTATTCGCTGTAAGGCTAATGAAAGACAAACGCACAGGGAAAAGGAGAGGGTTTGGTTTTGTTGTTATGGCAAGTACAGATGCTGAAACAGCAATCAATGCATTAAATGACAACGACTATATGCAGAGAACCTTGAAAGTGCGTATTGCAAACGATCCTAAACATCCTGAATCGGAAGCATCTCAATAGGAGCAAAGTTAAGTTTTTCTACAGCTCTGTTTAGTGCAGCTTTATCCGTTAAAGCTGCACTACAAAATATCTTAAATCGGGTATGACTTCTCTGACCTACAATTACGGGTAACAAAGACTTAACTCTCCGTGCTATCGCTTCACCAGAATCGATCAAAACAACTCGCTCATTAAACACCTGATTTATCTCTTCTCTTAATAGTGGAAAATGAGTACAACCAAGTACAGCAACATCGATTTTGTTCACTAGCGGAGAAAGTACTTCCTTTAGCTCATCCAAATCGACTTTTTTTCCGCAAAGCTTTTCTTCTGCCATATCAACTAACCTGGTTGTTCCAAGTAGCTCAACAGGCATAGCTGAAGCGAAGCTTTCTATTAGCTGGTGTGTGTATTCTCTATTAACCGTAGCGGGCGTTGCTATCAGGCCAACTGCTGTATGTGCGATAAGACTAGCAGGCTTTATTGCAGGAACAACACCAACAACCGGAATATCTAACACCTTCCTCAGTACTGGTAAAACGATAGTACTCGCTGTATTGCAGGCAATAACGACCAAATCCACACCTTCTTGCTTGACCGCTTTAACCACCAGCTTTTCGACACGAGAGATGAGCACATCTTTGGGTAGCTCACCATATGGGTAAGCTTCATTGTCAAATAAATATATGTACTCTAAATTTGGCAGCAATCTTTTTATTTCTTTGTAGACAGAAAGGCCACCGACACCAGAGTCGAAGATTAAAACTTTAGAGGAAGTTTGGGCTAGATTTGACAAGATTAAAAGGAAGCTAAGAAATTTCCCACGATGATACTACTGTTCGACAACTTAGCAAGTCAGCTATTGAACAACAGGGAGCCGAAATACTCCGACCCCCTATAACTGTTTATTTAAAATGAGTAAGAGACACTTAAGTTAACTTCTCTTCCATGCCCCACGTAGTACCCTGAACCAAAACTGGAATAGCTTACAAAATCTGCATATTTTTCATCCGCTATATTATCAACCCTCAGATTTGCCTGAAATGATTCGTTAATATAGGAAAGCGCCAAATTTCCAAGCCAGTATGCATCTAACTTGTCGTTTACATTACCACTATCGCCATTTTCATATTTCTCACCGACGTAAACGGCTTCTGCGAACAGCTTCCAGTTAAAAGTTAAATCGTAGTTAGCAAAGCTTCTACCTGAATGACTTGCTACCCAAGGAATATCATTTCCTTTGTTGTCACCTTTGCTGTATTCCGCATTTACATAGCTATACTCGGCACCAAGCATTAGCTCTTCCGTGACATAGGCATCGAAGTAGAATGTTCCACCAAACCTTTCTGTAGGATCAGAGTTTACATTCGCCCCGGAAAAGTTACCGCCCACGGGTTTCTCTGCACTGGAGTCGAAAACTATTTCGTCTTCAAGCTTTAAGTTGTATATATCAAATTTAACTGAATAGTCGTCCCAGATATAGTCAACACCCGTTTCTATCGAAACACCAGTTTGTGGTTTCAATCCAGCAACCCCTGGAGACGTATAAGCTTGCTCATCAACTTTAGCAAAACGAAAGTTGCTTTCTGCACGAACATAATAACGTGTATTGTCGTTTGGTTTGATATTTGCCCCGAGCTCTAGTGCTGTTGCATCCTCTTTGAGAGTCGCTCCACCAGCATAAGTGGACGAATCTTTAATATCGTCTTCTACTTTAGAGTAGCGGCCGCCACCAATAAGAGTAACGCTATTGGATACGGGGTAATTTATCTGAGAGTATAAGCTAGACATTAGTTGCTTATTTTTTCTGGTTGATGCGTCATAGTCGGAATGGCCAATATCCAGACCAACTAAGAGGTTGCCCCTCCCTGCATCTACTGACAAAGCTCTTTCAGCCTGAAGTTGAACAGCTTGTTGAATGCTATCTATTTCTCTTTTTGAGCCCCAACCAATACTGTTTATGGAAGTGTCATCAAAACTTAAATCCGCTTTAGCCAGCCAATCTTTATTGATATCACGCTTATAACCCAATCGAGCTGCCTTTGTTATTTCATGAGCATAGTCGTTTGCGTTTGCAGGGTTCACCTGCTTTGGATTTTCTTCGAATTTAGTTTTTGACAGGCTACCTGCATACTGACGGTAATTATCGTAGTAGCTGAATTCTGTATAAAAAGCTTCATCTTGTTCTGCATAGTCGATACGAGCCAGAAGCATCGCTGTATCGCGGTCATTATGATCCCGATAATTCTCATCACTATCCTGACTAACAGATAAAGAATAACTCCATGTATCAGATATCTGTCGGGACAGATTAATTCCACCACCATAAGCGCTATTACTTCCCAAAGATGCATTTAGCTCTGTGACTTCACCACCTTTTTTAGTGATGATATTAATAATACCACCGACAGCTTGATCACCGTGAAGAACACCAGAGCTACCCGATACTACTTCAATGCTTTCTATTTGGTTGAGCGGGATTGAAGAAAGTTGTGGGGCGGATAAATCTGGCTTGTTAAGCTTTCTTCCATCAACAAGGATTAGAGTGTTGTGTGCTGCTTGGCTACCAGAGAAGCCCCTCATTGCTATCGTAGGGCCTGAGTTTGAGTCAGAGATCTGGATACCGGCTCGACTACGGAGCAACGAAGACAATGAGGTCGCGCCACTGGCTTTTATTTCTTCCTGACCGATGACAACGATATTAGATGCAATATCTGAAACAGAGTTTACATTTTCACTTCTTCCAAACACGACAATCGTTTCTTCATCTGAAGCTGAGTTTTGCGCGTATGAAAATGAGGTATAAGAAAGAAGCGATGCCACTGCTATCGCTATAGATGATTTTCGCATTGTAATTCCCTAAATCGCGTAGAATTTTCCAAGTATTTTTATACTTAACGTTGCTGTCAGATATTCGGACTTAAGAGCTCAATACAACACGTACTACCTAGCATCTCACTTCCCACTTTATTCAAGCAGTGTTTGGCTTTTAACCTAAGATGTTCGTTCTCTATTACCGCTGCGCGTCAGTTCCGGAATTACACCGGATTCCCTGTAATGCAAATGATTTATATAAAGCATCGCTATCAGCAATCGGGAAAATACTATCTATTCACTGATTAAGTGTCTAGATAGAAAGTTAACCTCCTATAATAAAAAATCGTCATAATACATGCGTATATCGAATTACACTTTAAATAAAGCAACACAAAGCTGGACATGCTCCTGCTATTGAATAAAATCTGCGCTCTCCGTGCGAATGAGTAAGGCAACGATATGGCAATTCCTGAAATGAACCCTCAAAGTTATCAAGAACAACTAGAAGAAAAAAAGCTTCGTATGAATGAGCTGTTTTCCGAATATGGTGTTCCCGAGCTTGAGGTATATGAATCACCAGAGAAGAATTACCGAATGCGTGCGGAGTTTCGAGTTTGGCATGAAGGTGATGACCTTTATTACATCATGTTCAATCAGGAAACTCGCGAAAAGTATCGAGTTGACCAATTCCCGGCGGCAAGCAAACTAATCAACGACTTGATGCCTAAATTAGTAGAGCTGGTTAAAGATAAAGAGTCGCTTCGTAAAAAACTATTTCAGGTAGATTTTCTATCCACACTCAGTGGTGAAATCCTTGTATCACTGTTATACCACCGCCAGCTTGACGAGCAGTGGACTGAAGATGCAAAAAACCTAAAAGCGCAGTTAGAATCGGAAGGGTTTAACCTGAACCTTATTGGTCGCGCTCGTAAGATGAAGATCGTTCTCGACAGAGATTTCGTTGTTGAAAAGCTGAATGTTAATGGCCAACCTTATATCTACCAACAAGTCGAAAACAGTTTTACTCAACCTAATGGTGAAGTAGCACAGAAAATGCTGGAGTGGGCGATAGATTGCACTAACGAGAGTAAAGGCGATCTTCTAGAGCTGTACTGTGGTAATGGAAACTTCTCACTAGCTTTAGCTCAGAACTTTGAGCGTGTACTGGCAACAGAGCTAGCTAAGCCATCAGTCGATTCTGCTCAATACAATATCGCAGCCAACAACATTGAAAATGTACAAATCATTCGCATGTCTGCGGAAGAGTTTACCGAAGCAATGGAAGGTAAACGAGAGTTTCGTCGTCTAAAGCAACAGAACATTGATCTTAAAAGCTACAACTGCAATACCATTTTTGTCGATCCACCTCGTGCAGGGATGGATATCGATACATGCAAAATGGTTCAGGGGTACGAGCGTATTCTATATATCTCATGTAACCCTGAGACACTAAAAGACAATCTAGACATTCTTAAAGAAACACACGCAATCAAACGATTCGCTCTGTTTGATCAGTTCCCATACACCCACCATATGGAGGCGGGCGTACTGCTAGAGCCTATAAAATAAGGAACTAGCACGAAACAAGGCATTATAAATTCCACCCCGGGTACGGCTCGGGGTACGGGGCATTCAATTATTCTATAATTTCAATCCCCCTGCCCTAGTAAAAGCTAAGTTAAGCACCTTGAATCAATTCGAGTCTCACATTCAAATATATCGTTTATGAATCAAGCCATTATTGCAAGCCTCTCGCCACAGATGGTAATAATTCATATTATCACAACCTCGTTGTGCTAGAGGCATTCCCTACTAATTAACCAGCCACCTATTCTGTACTCTGTACAATATAAAGAGAGCTAACCCCAGCGGTGACAATGGCGGACGCTTACCCTTATACAGCTGTGTTTGCGCGGGCTTTTTTGTCAACTACCAAACTTTGAACACAAGACAAATAGCATATAGATGCTTCAGGCTTGTTCAACAATCGGGATTCAGCGCTGACTGCGGAGCATTTAATTCTTACTTGTTAACTCTCTAGAATTCGAAATCTACCCAGTCATCACAGTCTACAGCTGGACTATCAACTAAAGAGCTTTGGTTAGGCTCTAGCAAATTTACAAGTCTTTCACCTTGGTTTAAAAGGTGATCATAAGTCATTATAGATAAGCTAGTTAACCTAGAATTTAACCCATGCAATGCTTTGTGTTTTTCAGGACTCCAATCATAAGAACGACCAATAACAATCGTTGCCCTAGGATGGTATGCAACGATTTCGGGGTGATCTGCTAGCCCTTTGGATGCAACATCATTAAACACGTCCATGTATCGATGGCATTGGCCAATTGCCTTCGACACTTCTGAGGAAAAGTAAAAATTCCGGTGAGAATTATCGTAGTTTAAGACTTCCATATTTGGCCTTTTTAACTCAATAATATCTCGAAAACCACCGATTACATTCGACAGCATCAGATCTAAGTGATCGTGAGGAGAGATAGCCCTAACGTCATCATTTACGACATAAGCATTACCGAATGCCCATGGATATTCCTCACACCACTTTTGATATATTTTTTCATCATTTTCTTGGTTATTTAGATGATTGCGCAGCTGGTTAACTGCCGACTTCATATCTTTTAAGCGGATTGAACCTTTTAAAGCATTAGCTAGTTCGTCTGATAAATCAGTATTCTCCAAATGCTTAACTATTTCACTTTGTGATAAGACCGCCGTCAATGCGTTTGCTACGGATTGAGGATCATGTTCAGCTAGCTGAGCTGTACCATCATTGACTCGAATTAATAGAAAGTCACCCTCAGTTTCATCTTTTACTGCAACATGTGATTTTATGGCTTCGTACAACTTAAGCAACGATCCGGCTTGTAATGAGACTGATTTCTCATCGACAGGAAGCCAGCCAAAAGGTGTCTTATCTTTTTTATACGTAATTATTTTCCCAGCAAGCTCTACACCTTGGGATTTAGTTATGTAGAAGGGAACAAAGTCTATTCTTGAACGAGTAGTTTCATGGATCGTAACTGGATCACTGTACCCAACATTTCCAGACTTTGCTTGTTTTTTACCGATTGAGCCTACTGACAAACTTACCTCCAAACTCAACATAGAGTTAACGCCCAGTGAAGTAGTGAGCAGCGCGACCTACTAATCTAAACCACTGCGCCGTAAACACTCACTCTGATTCAGTTTGATAAGTGTTTACTTCAACATCTTCCAAAATTGTTCTAATTACAGATATTGGGCTTTGTCCATGGAACATAACACGTAAAAAAATGCCATCCATCAAGACAAATTCTTTGTTGCCTTTACCTATAAATACTGCTTTGCCTTTGTGTTTATATGGTCGCTTACCCGTTTGATTTAAGCGACCTTGTTCTTTGTTAGTAGCAAACCTTACAGAGAAACCTGCTTGTTCACATTCACTTAATAGTGACTCAATACAGATCCCCATACAAACTTGCTTTCTCCCGAACAACACATCAAATTTATCTTCATCTGAAATGTTCCGACTAAATATAGGTAGCGCTAAAGGATTACGCATGCAGTCAATTAATAGAGACCTTGGGCATTCGGGAGTCCCCCCCATTTCGTCAAACCACGCGTTGAACATAATGTGTCCGCCAACTCGCATATGATCTGATGTATATACACCAAGAAAAAGACAATTATCAATAACATCTAGAGCCCAACCCTTACTATTTGCTTGCTCTAGTGTACTGTTGAGTCTGTCATCCCACATCTGAATGGGGAAGAATGGCTCTGGTATTCTAACTTTTTCATTTGAATCAGGGTCAACACCGTACCCCTTACTAAGAACTGATGTTACATGGGACATTCTATTGACTTGACGAGCCATTCGCTGAAGCTGCTTAACCGCTTGCTCACCCTCGCGATTGGAGAAATAATAAAGAGCTCTATCGCAACGAGATTCTGCGTAGAATTTCATGAAATCGCCAATTTTGGCATTCATAGCCCCCTCTTTAACTTCGGCAATCGTTAAACCTTTTTCTGGTTCATATACGAGTAGATCCCCAACTTGTATAAATGAAGTTAAATCTGATATAAGTGACACTGCATTAGGCTTATCTTTCAGTGATTCTCGAGCCGCAAACACCACAGACTCAAAATTGCTGTTATATAGATCTGGCTGAGCTGTTGATTTGAAAAATCTCCTCGCATGAGCTAATTGATGCCCTAAAAGTTGCCATGCAATTGCATCTGCAATGCCTCGAAGCAATAACTCCTTTGGGAAATCGAGCTTGTCTTCACTTTGAACCATAGCGACGATATCATCTTGTGCTGACATCATGCCCCTATTTGCAGTGCTGTAAAATTGCTTTCTAAGCTCAGGGGTATTTTGCAATTCTTCTAAACTGTTGATTTTTCCCCATAATTCTCGAGAACCCTGACACGCTTTCGCATAAAGAGACTTTGTAAACTCTTCATATTCAACTGGGAATGCCATTGGACTTAGAGTTTTAACCAAGTCATATTTGGACTTTTTGCGCTTCTTTTTACCCAACCTACCTACCTCTTTATTTACCGACGCAACAACTAAACACCTAGACAACTAGACACCTTTTTAAGTGAGAGGCACGCAATACCTATGTTTCCGCATACCACCTTAAAAACTGAACGTAACGCACAGTAAAAATGCCAAGCGTTGAGAATCACTCTTAAGTTTTGTTAGCACTCAGGGGTTTCGAGACGATACATTAAGTGATTGAATTCGTGATATAATTCTGATTCAAGAGTGTCTGTATAGTTTTCAAAGTCATAGGATACGCCTTTAAACATTGCTTCTAAGTCTTTGACTAGCCGAACAATGGGAAGCTCTATTTCATTTGCCACATGAAGACCTTTGTTAGATTTATGATATCGTGACCATGTGGGCGCAACTTCATAGCGTTGAATCGACTCAACCACAGGATCAAACAAGAAGTTCGGCACAACAGTGTCGAGTTTTTTACAATTAACCTTTAAGTCATCGTATAACTTATTTATCTCATGACTACTTTCAAAGCGTTTTAACTGCTTATTCGAGGGCAACTCGGCTTCAGATTTCTCACTTCCATCTAGATCGTGTCGCATTTTTAACACGTCATAAGCCAAACCAAGTAGATCTTTCAGTTTAAGCTCGGTTGCATGGCGCACCATATAGAAAATGGGTAAACCAAACTCATCAAGTTGATTAGTGGAAATCGCATTATCTAAGAGTACTTTCGCAGAATTTAGATATGCTCTTGAATAACTGGGCTCTCGAAAATTGCCTCCAAACCTAGAGACTCCATTTTCAAGATCTTGTGCAATCTGCTCTTCAGACTTACCAAAAACTATTACGTCAGATTCTTGTTTGGAATCTTTCGAGTAAATCATTTTGCCTCCAGCTTTTTTCTAAGATGCTGGTCAATCTACGATTAAGAGTGCTAACGCCGCACTAAGGTGAGCAACGATGACACTAAAAATGCCAAACGTTGGGAATTTCTCTTAACTACTTGCTTAGCAAGAAACTTATGCGACTAATCTTTGTTTACGTTATTTGATTCCTGTTTGTCAGGGTTTGACCGAACATAATCTTCACCATTTACATTTACTACGTGATGGTTAGGGTGCTTTCCTGCGTTGACCTCATCGACAAGCTTTTCTCGACTAACAACCCCTCGACCTTGAATTGTATAAGAGTCATTTTCACCATGATCGCCGTCGTTATTGCCACGTATATTTTTAGCCATAAATCCTCCAGTGATTAAATGTGAGTATAGTTTCACAACACTAGAATTAACAAAGCTGAAGGTTAATTCAAATGATTGGTGTAGAACTTTGAGTGTAGCCTTGTTAAGGGCAGAGCAACGCGATACCAAAGTCGCTGCAAGCAGCGTAAACACAAATCTTAACGGATAGCAAAAGTGCCATGTGTTGAAAATCCTTATTGAGCATTTGCTATATTTTTTTGTCCTTAAAACCTTTTCTAGCTTCTGTCCTAGTGAGGTGTTCAGCGCACGCTTTGGTTTTAAGTCACCAGACTTTTTATCACGCCTATATACAACGGCTTACCATATGTAATTTTACTTGTTATCAATAAGATAGCGAATAAATGCAATACCTGTATGTAGAGCCAATTCAGCTTCTTGTAGGGTGACGTCTACAACCTCTCTATTTCCGTGACGAACGGTACTGTTAGCATATGCATAAAGCTTATCCATCGAATCTAGTAACAGTCGAGGACACTGCTCTTTTCTCTTCATTTGCTTGATAGCTTCACCTAAAGTCGAAGCACTTGTATTTTGAACTCTTGCTACACTTTCCAATGCACTTACTATCTCCTTTATTGCGTTTGATGGATCTATCGGGTGCTGATAAAGGAATTTAACCGCTTTTTTGTAATGTGCGCGAGCAGGTTGGTACTGAGCTTCAATGTCAGATGAAACACTATTTAACCTAGAAACAAGAGCCTCTGGTATGTGTCTGTAGAGTTCACCGGACTCGTTTAGCCGCCAACCGACCGCGTCTTCTTCAAACAATGCGTTAAGTTTCGTTTGATAGCCTTGGTAGCGATATAAATCATTTGCGAACGGATCACTGTTGTATTCGATTAAGATTTTCGCAACCATCTCGACTAAGTCGTAGAACTCAAACCAATCACAAAGCAGTAAATGGCTGTAGAGTGATGTTCGACCATCTTGATCGTCGTAGTCCCACGGCAAATTCTCATCACGAATAAGCTTACAAAACTGTTCATGAACTTCATAGCAATCAAGAGGCTCAAATTGACCTTGCCTACCAGACTTTAAATAAGGCTCTAGAACATTGGAATAATAACCAATTCGAGTTTTCTTAGGAGCATCTTCGAAGATGATCTCTTGCTCGCCTTTGGCTTTTATAAACCTTGACGAAAATCTCATATTTACTCCTTGCAAATGACGTCCAATTAAGATGTCTGCCTTAAATGATTGTATGCGGATTTAACGACCAACCTTAGTTTGCCAAACTCTAATTGGTTCACCTGTAGCTTCATCCACGCTGTCTGTCGCTGGCTCACCAAACAACTTTTCAGCAACAGCAAGAGATGCTTCGTTAGAGATATCAACACTAGTCTCGATATAAAACTCAGAGAGTTTTTTCGGCAGACCTTTCGTGAATTCAGCAAGTACCTTTTGAATATACGGGACAGTTACACCCGTGCCTCTTAATGATTCTAGAGTTCCGTAGTACAAACCAAAACAAGGTAGCCCGTTAAGTTCTTCTTTTCCATTCAAAACAACAGTCTGTAAGACTTTTAGCTTATCTAGGCGAGCGTAAGTGTAGCGGTAGTATCCAAGAGCTCTATCTCTAACAAAATAAATATCCTCCGTGAACGGTACTCGCTTCATTCGAAACCCTTCGGAAAACGCCATCTCTAATGTCTTAAAGCCTGTCATCGGATCTTGTTCGTAATTCATCGTAAGTTCTCAACATTGAAAATCAGCAGTATACAATGCCATCAACTATTTACTCTAGAAAAATGCACGCAATTGCATAGCCACATATCTAAACCCCATTACAGAACAATTAACTAGAGTTGATGAGGGAAGCGATAGCCGGGTGGAAGCAAAACTAACAAGGTAGACTTCGCCGATTTAACGACTTAGCAATTACTACCGCACTGATAGTAAAACGAGTTTTCTCTATGCCATTGAGAGCGTTTCGAAGTCTTCTTTAGCTCAGTTTTTAAGCTGGCTAATATCCCGCTTATTTACCCGAATTACACCTGTATAAGCCGTCATGCTAAGGAAGTTAAGGCGTGAGTCCGTTTTAAAAGCTTTTTTATAACAAAGCTTTCATGATTGGTACAAAGACATGTAAAACTAGCGCTATTACTGCAAAAATGAACAACCACTGCGATAAGCTACTGAAACGACGAAACATACTATGTTTTTTCAGAAGCGAGTTAATCTCAGCATCGAAACCATGATGCGCAACTGCCCATATGGAATTTAGAATAAGAGCCTGTGCAAAAAAGATTGTTGCCCAAAACAAAAATACGCTTGAAGTGATCAGATCAACCTTATCAATCACAGCTAGGAAATAAGCAAAACTAGCTCCCGTAAAGGCTGCATGAATCCATTTACCATACTCAGATTTTTCCATGGAACGTCCTCGGTTTTATAACGCCCAATAAGTAGTAGCAACGCATTGATAAACTCAAGCTAGCCAACGTAAACACATTAGCCAACTTGATTGCTAAAACCACCACGCGTTGACTGTCCACTTAAGTTGTTATGAGCAAACTCTACTTAAAATAGAATTTATCTGCACTGCCCTTACCAAAGTACTTTTCATACTCCTGAGCGGCATATGAATCCATCATGCCTGATATGTAGTCAGTAACTACGCGAGTTTTACAGTCATTAATTGCACGCAACTCTGGTGGTAGTAAGATGTTATCTTTGTTGTAATTTTCATCAGAATAAACCTCAAACAAGCCACGAATAATCTGCTCGCCTCTTCGTTCGTAAAGCTGGATATCTTTCTTACGAAGAATTGCTTTAAACAACAGTTTCTTCAAGCCCTCAGCTAGCTTTGCATGTTGTTTGTAACCCAAACAACCACCAACTAAACCAATGTCAGAGCATAAAGTATTAACTATTTTTGACGTCAGCTCTTTCTTGAGAACAATTGCATACTCTTCAGATGTCCCACTCCGACTAGCTTTCATAGCTACATTTTGTGCGTCTTTTGCAATCTTAGCCATCGTTGGGTATGCATCTTTAAACTTGTCGCTAATGCTAAACTCATGAACTATTTCACCTAAACTAATCATGCCAAAGCTTAGTGCGTCTTCTAGGTCGTGAGCTGCATACGCAATTTCGTCGGCTAAATCCATTATTTCAGCGTCGATACTCTTGGTGACAGCAACTCCTTTACTTTCGAGTGCCCCTTTCAAAAAGTCATAATCAGCATCGTATAAGAACTTTTTACTGTTCTGCTGCTTATTGAAGAAGTATTTGGTTATAGCCATTAGTGTACGTACATTTAGGTTTAGCCCCGGATAAGCGTAATGTTTCTTTTCTAAAGTACGTAAGATTCGGAATGCTTGAGCATTTCCCTCGTAACCACCACACCCTGCACTCAAGTCGTTAAGCACAACTTCACCGTAATGTCCAAAAGGCGGGTTACATCATGCCGCCCATTTAAATGCAAATAACTGATATTAAAAAACATTACAAAAACACAACCAACAGGAACCCCGCATTATACCCTAAGTGAAAATATTACTAGCTTAAGACCAAATATACGATTAAAGAATGGAGCTGACTTGATGTTAGTATAAATAAGGTTCTCTGACTCTGAAACCAAACACATTCTTAAGAAATAGACTCCTGAACCTAGTCATTGTTACATAAGAATTTCACCGTTCAACATTAGAGCATAGCACCTAAAGTTGGAAGCAATTTTTAGAATATGTAATGATATGGTCAATTCAATTTTCTGCTATTTATAACTTGGCTCAATATTTTTGGTGAACCAGTGAGTAATACAATCCGATGTGAGCACTAAAGTTTGTTAGTATCAACTGTAGATGAGGAACTACTGGACCTTTGGTTAAATGTAGCAGCTCACTAAAAGTTCGTACCAAGGACAACAATAAACATAATGTTAATTGCTTGGTTAAAACTCAAAGTCAAATCCCCAAAACACAAACTTATAAAAAGTGAGATAGAGTCTATAATCAACTTAGTTCGAGCACTTGAGGGGCAGCTTTGTGATTAAAGAGAGCTAGCGTTTGAGTGCAGAGACAAGTTCAACGACGTCCAAAAAATTGCATCAATTTTTAAGCGCTTAGAGATCTAATGACTGAGCTCTTGATTCACCCCCTTAAGAGATAGCACGTTAACCTTTTCCGTAACAAAGCAATAGTCGCATTAAAACACTAAAGGATGAGAATGACTTTTAAAAGAAATGTATGGATGATATTTACTCTCGTTTTTATTACGTCGTTGGCAGCGTTTTCTTATTATGCGTATTACGGTTGGCAGTCTACTAAACAAGAAGCATTGAACAAGCAACAGGCTCATATAGAGCTATTTGGTAACTCAGTTCGTGCTTTTATTGAATCCCAGGAATCATTGCTCAGCGTTTTGGGGCTGTACTTAATTTCTCAACATCATTTACCAGACAAACCTATTCATGATGCCGTGTTAGACAGCACTATGGTGACCTATAACGCATTTCTTGGGCTAGGTCTAGTAGCGTATGATGGGCGAGCGTTGGTTGCCAGCTCGAATTTTGACTTAGAGAAACTTCCCAACTTAATGACACTGGAACAAACGCGAGAGTCATTCAGTATCGCGAGAGATAGCCAAAAGATCCAGACAGGGCCAACGTATGTCATCAATGCATTGGAGGCTGAGAACTACGCTATGCCTATTCGAAAAGCCATTTACCTTCCAGACGGGGCACCTCAAGCAGTCGCTGTCATGACAGCTGGGATTAGGTTAGACAATACCCCAATTTTTGATGGTCATGATTCGGAAGTTCAAAAACATATGGTTGAAATCATTCGACGTGATAAGTATCCCGTGTTTAGCACCGATGAAAATGTAGTATACACACAGCAAGTGGATGAAGCATTTTATTTGGCATTGAGAGAAAACACAAAGGCGAATCAAAATTTTACTGAATTCCAGTTTTCTGAGCGGGCATCAGACATACGTTATCATGTCGTCTCTTATTATGACGAGTTCCTGGACTTTTGGTTTGTCTCAAAAATTGACGAACAATATGTCATTGACAGCTTCGTAAATCGCATTACTTTCGCCTTTTATGTATTTTCTCTATATAACATTTTGCTTTTGACGCTAACACATGCGATATCGAGAAACGAAAAAGAACGAGCAAAAGTGCTTTTTAATCAAGCGCATCATGACTCGTTAACCAACTTGCCGAATCGCCATTTATTGTTCGACAAACTTCATGGGTTGATTGAAAAATGCAATAAAAGTAGCAGTTATCATGCTTTACTTTTTTTAGATATCGATGATTTTAAGACCATCAACGACACCCACGGCCATGAGCATGGCGATGCTCTTCTTAAAGAAGCGGCCATACGCATTCAGCGCTGCTTGCTCGTCGATGATACGCTTGCACGTTTTGGGGGAGATGAATTTGTTGTGTTGTTGCGAGATTTGGGAGAATCTTCGAAAGATGCAACTTCTCTTGCTGAGACTGTCGCCTCGAAACTGTTAGACACTTTGTCTGAAACATACGAACTGAATGAATATCAATACACAAGCAGCGCGAGTATTGGTGCTGTCTTGTTCAATAGTAACTCTTTTCAAGGCTCTGAGCTGCTTAAACAAGCAGATATCGCGATGTATAAAGCCAAACATTCGGGTAAAAATGCTGTCTGCTTTTTTAACCCTGAAATGCAAGCAGAAGTCGCTTCCTTGTTCGAGCTGGAGAATGCTCTACGCGTAGCTACCAGGGAAGCGCAGTTTGAACTTTTTTACCAACCTCAGGTCGACTACCATGGTAATGTCTTGGGTGCTGAAGCACTCCTTAGGTGGCACCATCCTGAACGGGGATTGATGAGCCCCTATGATTTTGTTTCAGCCGCAGAGAAAGCAGGCTTAATTGTGTCCATAGGCACATGGGTTCTGGAAGAAGCATGTCGTCAACTGTTATCATGGCAACAACTTCCTAGATTTAAAAACTTAACTCTGTCTGTGAACATTAGCTACAAACAATTGAGAGAGCCTGGATTTACTGAACTGGTAAAACAACTAGTTAGTGAGTATAAAATAAAAGAGGAAAGCTTATATCTTGAACTAACAGAAACGGTGTTCGTCGACAACATGGAATCGACCATTAATACTATGAATGAGTTACGAGACATTGGTATTTTGTTTTCTCTTGATGATTTTGGAACCGGATACTCATCGTTAAAATACTTAAAAAAATTACCTCTGAACCACCTTAAAATTGACAAGTCTTTTGTCGATGATTTGGAAACAGACAAGAGCGACCAATCCATTGTTCGGACAATCATTTTAATGTCAGAAGCGTTGGGGTTGCATACTATTGCTGAGGGTGTTGAAACGAAAGGTCAACGTGACTACTTAAACAACGAAGGCTGCTTGCACTATCAGGGCTACTTGTTTGGCAAGCCTTTACCTGTCGGGGATTTTCAACAACTAATATAAAGTACTAACTTAAGTTATTTTTTGAGGATTGTAACTTTAGGTAGCGGCACATCAAGAGAGCCTTAAGCGCATGATTCATAAGCACTCTTTCAACTATACTGGATGTTTATGAATTAAATAACCAACTTCTTTCGAGAAGACATATTGTTAGTCAAACTTAACTCATAGTTTGAAAGTTTTGGTTCCTAAGTGCTTTTGCAGCATTCGCGACACCCTCACTGGTACTGGCAAGTTATTCGGCACTGGCTTATGTGTCAATCGATATTTCATTGATGTGAGTGATTCGTGGAGTAATATCTTCGGTTACTTGTGATTGTTCTTTAGATGCTGTTGCTATCAATTGTTGCGTAGCCACTTAAGCTTGTTAAGTGGCTCTTTCGTAACTCGAAATTATAGTCGTATTAGATACAGATGCATCAAAGTATTGAGCTTTTACTTTTAAATACTCACTATCTGAAAAAAAAGCTTCTGCATCAGTTTGGCCAGGAAATTGAATCGTAAAAATTCGATTGATTGGTTCATCGACATCTGAATGTAGAACCTCAGAAACGACTAAATCGAAACCGAAACGCCCACCAAATAACTTCAGTAACGGTTTTATGGCCGACCGATAGTCCGAATACATTTCATCATTTGAAACTTCCAGGCCAACTAAAAGTTCGTACATATCTTGCTTCCCTATGTTAGATGTCTGATTATTGTTAAGCTTTAATAAAGTTACTATTTTTTAACAAGAAAAACTCACGCCAGTTTCGGTATTTCGTATGTTCTGTTATTCATTTGGGTGTTTAGGAAACTGTTTTGCACTGTCTCCAATTTTGAGCCAACGAGGTTTTTCAGAAACAAATTCATGAAATCTGTTCTCAATTTCAAATTCAGTATCTAGACAATGTGCATTAATTGGAAATGAATCCATCTTAGAAAGAATTTCCCCAAGAGATGTTCCGCAATTAGAACAGAAACATCGATCATATTGATAAGGAGGTTCCGCTTTAAAAACAGTTATTTTTTCTAGCCCTGCAGTAATTTTCAGGCTATTAGCTTTTACGAAAACCAATGAACTAGCACCAACCTTACGACAACGACTACAATGACACATTCCCATCATACTTGGTTCTTCCGATAATTCGAACTGAACCGTTCCACAACAACAGCTTCCTTTAATCATACTAACGCCTTAATATACACAATATGTTTGTAAAATTTGAAAATAGAAACAGACAAGTTATACAACTGATTATGAAATAGTTCCTTATCTACGTATTAAACATCTCGGTTTAGCTGAGATTCTCCATATGAAACTTAAAGCTCGCCATAAAGAAGCTTTGCAGCAGCGTATCCCATTTCATGTTTATCATGGCCAACACCTTCAACAATTTTTAAGTGCCAGTTAAAATCGAACCCTGATTCAATCGCTTTAGTTTTAGAGAAAGAGTAGAAATATTGACCTCGTTCGTATCGCCCCAAACCCTGTTGGTCAGTATTTGGAGTGTGCAGAAGAATCCCTTGTTTTGAATTCATATTGTCATTTTCACCAACCATAATAAACAAACGCAAACGAAAAGAACTTGAGAGATCCACTTTAGTATCGTTGATACCTTTCAATCCATGAGGGAACTCTAATTTATATGCTGGTAACGTATAAAACCCAGAGTTTGCGGCAACTACACGGTTTGCTAGTGAGTCTGGTTTAAATATCGCATACCTATGTAATAGTTGACCTCCTGCGGAGTGACCAAACAAATCATAGGTGTCTTGACTAAATCCAATAGCGCTCTTAAAAGCACTAAATATTTTATCGAAATCATGAAAGATGTAATTTCTAGAATCTTTAACATACTCAAAACTAATATCATGATCATCAAGTACATAACTATATATACGACCAGAATGACGCTTTACTTTAACATTTGAATAGTTAAGTTTCGTAATTACCCCCCCTAGATTGTAAGCTGCAAAGTCGTAATCATCCGGAGAGTACTTGGGTACGATAACCAAAACGTTGTATTCGTTGGCACTATCAATCCAGCTATCACGATAGTCAGCCGCATTTCGACCTGAACCCGGTATTACTATCAATACACTTGACTCATATCCAAAGTGTTTTGGTTTATAGAAATAAACTGGTAGCTCTCCCCTCCCACTATTTTTATCCAGTAACAGGTTTACTACCCCAACGCCTTCAGTAATACGAATTTCACCGGATACAGCACAAGCAGAAAAAATAAGCTGCAATATGATCAAGAGAAGAACTGGTCTACACATAAGAGCACCCACTACTTATCAACGCAATCATTTCATTGAGATACACCAATTTCACCCAAAAGTACTGACAAAAAGCTTATATGAGACCATGTACATTATAGCTGCGACTACTATATCAATGGATTGCTGCACTCTTGGCTTAGAAAGTAAACTTGACAGTCGAGCAGCCAATATTACCACACCAAAAAACCAAACAAAGGCCGAAAATATAGCTCCTGATACAAAGTAGATTTTATCCAGGTCTTCATATGTAGCACCAACGCTACCCAGAATAACGACTGTGTCCAGATAGACATGTGGGTTCAATAAAGTTACAGCTAACGTAGATAGAATAATTGCTTTTTTGCCAAAAGAAGCCGACGTAGTTTCAAATTCATCATATTCAAACTTACAAGCCCGAAACAAAGATATCGAGGCATACGTTAGCAAAAAAATGATGCCACTAACGGTGATACCATACAGAAGCAGATCGCTACTAGATATCAGGTGACTACCCCCATATACGCCTGAGATTGTCAAAACAACATCACACATTGCGCAAATAAACGCTGCTAAAACATGGTGTTGCTTCTTTATACCCTGACTAATCAGAAAGGAGTTTTGAGCTCCGATCGGAACGATCATGCTTATACCTAACGCTGCGCCCTGAAACAATGCTATAGACAAATTGACCTCTTTCAAATGGCTGAAAACTACTTTTACAAAGTAAAGTGGAGAGAGGGATTAGTAAAATTAGAATATCTAAATGCGCGTTATGATTTCTAATGGAAGCATCTTGAACGATACATTCGTCTAAGCTTTATCTACTTTCATACAAGCAAGACTCCGTCTTTAAAAAACTGCCCGCAATTTACAAACCATTCAACCAAGCAATCCATAAAAACAAGCTATAACAAACACTTGAAAATACATAGTCAATTGAAACATCCCAACAATAGCATGAGTTATTGGCGATTTTACTTTTCGCCACTGGAAAACAATGAGTTGCCAGCATAAAGACAGAAAAGCTCTATCAGTTCTGGACACCGAGTCAACTTTGTTCCCAATACAGCAGTGTGGGATGAAATCGGCGCGATGTCGCTAAAGGTGCAAACCGCTACAATGTTGCTTAAGTGATGACTTAGAAGACCTTGCCTGAGAACAAAGGCATTTTCCTAACCAATGTCAGCACCGATGTAAAAATAGCTCTTTCTCTTTTTGACTTTCTTGTTCGTGTGAAGATGTAGATACTTTACGAAAATTAGAGAAATGATATAGTCCCAACATAGTTAAGAAATTCTAAATTGAGTCCATGAGCTTATTATCTCCACAAGTTGTAGCTTTTATAGCAGTGATAGAAGAAACTAGTTTTGAACGCGCAGCCAAACGCTTATCGGTGACACCATCAGCAATCTCACAACGTATCAGGCAACTAGAAGATCGCGTGGGTCAATTATTAGTAGTCCGACAGTCTCCTTGTAAACCAACTCCAGCGGGCGAAAAAATGTTATCTCGAGTGAAACCGATGTCCTTGCTAGAATCAGAGGTCCTGAGCGATTTTCTGCTCAATGAACCAACTGCAGTTCATGCGAACACGTTCTCGATTGCCGTTAATGAAGACTCTTTTTCAACTTGGCTACTCAATGCGCTAGCCCCGCTTTATCAAAAGTATAACTATCAGTTTGATGTTCGAGTCGACAATGAAGATTTTACCTTGGAGCACTTAAGGAATGGCCATGTTATTGGAGCTTTGACTTCAGAGCCTAGACCATTGCAAGGGTGCGTTGTACATACATTAGGAAAGATGCGTTATTGTGCAGTAGCAACGCCTACCATATATGAGCGTTACTTTAGCAACGGGCTGACTATTGAAGCCTTTCAACAAGCACCCATGATCGACTATGACCATAAGGACTTTTTACAGAAACGTTTTATTGAAAAGGCCACAGGCCACGATGTTCTTCCCAACCAAGTACATTATCTACCAAGTGCGTCAGGGATTGTTGAAGCGGCTAGACTCGGGATGGGGTGGTGTGTAACCCTAGAAGGATTCCTAAAGAACACACTTGAAACGAAAGAATTAGTGAATATCGCGCCAGATATCTCACTGTATGCACCTTTATACTGGCAGCATGCTGGTATTCGCTCTCGCGTGTTATCACAAATTACGCAGGCTTTGATGAAAGAATCTGCTCAGGTTTTAAAGATATAACTGAATACTTGTAACCAATGTCAGTTACACCGAATTATTTACAGGGTCGATATAGGCTCTACATTTCACCTAAACGCAGCCTCCCTGTAACCCACTTAACCTTTACTATTTTTAAATTGGGTTTATCAATAAATTACATCATTGTTGTAGGGGAACTTAGCAAGCCCTAGTTGTTTGTTTCAATTAACTGCTCTAGTACTGACTTCGCCATACCTATAGATATATTTGCTTCTTTACTGTAACCTTTCCATGCCTCAATTCTCTTACCTTCTGTCAGCAAATTTGTAAATCTAGAGCGTTGTTCTTCAGTCAACTCGCCAAGAAGTTTTTTCGCTGTTAGAAGATCTTCTTTACGCCTCTTTTGCATTACACGATACCTTTCTAAGATATGTACTTCCGGACAGCCTCCAACTTGATAGAACTCTCCAGATTCCAGAATTAACTTTCTGTGTATAGTGACAAAAGAGTATTCACTTTTGGCAAAGTCGATTTGCATATCATGTGTAGGCAGGGCTGGATATGGCAATCCAATCTTACTAGCACCTTCGCGCTCTGTTTTAGCATTATCCACTGTAAGTTTTGAAAACGAAACTTTGTAATCAGGTGGTATGTTTCTTTCTAAATCTTTTTGAAATAACGAATCGAAGAAGTCTTGATTCTCATCAGAAATACAGTTGAGGTAGCTTGGATGAGACAAAGACTTAAGAGCTGACAGGCTTTTACTATTTATTGCGGTCACATACCGGTCTACATATTTTTGTTCTTCTTGTGCTAACTGATAGGCAAGCGTGAACGGAGATACAAGCACTAAACTACATAGGAGTATTTTGCGAAAAGATTCCATTTTATATCTAATCTCGCAGACTGAATTTACGCCAAACTCTAAACTAGTTTTGTCTATCTATAAAATTTCATGTTGTTTCTTGTTGGAAATTTATCAACCTTCCGACAAATACACCTAGAATCAATGTCTCTTTTATCGCTTTGGAATAAACAATCGAGCTTTTTATGGGTTATGTCAGCTTGAGTTTGGAAATCATTACTGTTAGCTTATTCGGATGAAACATAACCTGTACAAGAAAAGTTGAAATCTAGAACGTTGTACTCCTGTCAACTCATTAAGAACTTTTTTTGTTGTTGAAACATCTTTTTTATGTCTTTTTTGCGTTGAAGCATATCGCTCTAACATTTTACGTTCTATCTCTATAGACCATAAGCTTGTGGCGGTTAAGTAATCTAACTCTTATGACATCACGTATCTCATTGCTTTAATTTTTAGATATGTCGCCCTTTGTACTTGAGTCCAAGACACTATGTAAACTGCTTAGAAGTGATTCTCAACGTTTGACGCTTTTGAACCCTTCCTAACCTAGTTGGCAAGGACTCTGAAACCCCAACAATTGACTAACAATCGTGCAAGCATATGTGACCGAGGAAATATGAAAATTTCGTTATTAGCGGATTGTCCTGATGAAGTATTGAACATCGCCAATTGGTATTTACATGAGTGGGAACAGAATGATCCAGAAGCAACATTAGAAACTGTAGTACAAAAAGTAGTACGAGGTACCAACCGAAGTAAAATACCAATGGCTTTTGTTGTACATGATGAGAATAAGTTAGTAGGCGCTGGCGAGATCAAGTATCGAGAGTTAACAGAATATGATGGATATAATTATTGGCTTGATGGGGTCTATGTTCCCGTTACGCATAGAGGAAGAGGTATCTCTACAATATTGATTGAGTTTGCGATATCTAAAGCCATTGAGTTGGAGTTGCCAGCTTTGTATCTACGCTGTGAGGTACATAACGTTAAACTATATGAGTCTCATGGCTTTAATGTTGTTTGGTTGGAAGGGAGTAAGTTCATTATGGAGTTGGAATTGTCATAACCTTACAGGTATTTATTGACTGAGAGCTGCAATATTAATTACTGAAACGTTGACCAGCCTCAATTCCAAGGAAATACTTCCGAAGTCATCGACTCGTAAAAAGAGGCGACTTTTTCATCTAATGTTATTGTTGTTTGAGGATATAAACATCTAAGTCTATTCGCATCTGATTTAAACTTTAATATTTCGGTGTTATGTCTCTTTTTAAAGTAATCTTCCATAAAAAACATACTCCCACGGGCCTGATACAATGAGCAAACTGGGTATGGACGTTCACGTCCATGAACAGACAAATCAACTCGGATATATGCTTTATCGGGGCCATTCTTAACTTCTATAAAATCAACTTTAAACTCAATGTTTTTGATACTTCGATAACTCTTTGAGTTTCGCCATAACGGGAAACCATATTCTGAAACGACTTGATCTGGTCTGAACTCCACACGCCAATACGCCGTTAAGCAATAGAAAACAATGATAGTACTTAGCGCTAATACACAAAGGTCGCTTAGCGACACCGGGTTCATCATTCCCGGTTGGTATGCTATAGCGATTGCAGACATTCTATAAACAATCAAAGTAGCAATACAACATCCAACAATACGCAAAAATTTAAAGTTTCTTCCGTAGTCTAGTCTCAAATCTTTCTCCCGTTTATACTGACCTTTCGTAACTAGGTAACAGCCTCTTAGGATATCAGTCAGAGCAGCTAATTCGAATCAACCAAATCCCGTAGCACTGGAAACTAACAAGAACCATGAAGAATAGCAAAGTGAATAGGGGGACCTGAATAGACTAAAAATTTCCCATACTCCTAAGAGGACAAAGAGGGTAGTTTTAGCCACTTAAAAGCATTTCCATATCAAAGTTAATGAGCGTTGAGCCTTGTCTGTATATCTCATTTCTTTTGACAATTACGAATCCTCTTTTTTCAAAGAAAGGTAGTGCGACCAATGAAGCTTCAACGTAAAGTCGAGAAAGCTTTCTAGACCTTGCTATACTGAGCACGTGTTCGTAAAGAGCAGAAGCAACACCTTGTCTTTGATAATTAGGGTGTGTATATGTACAGTCTATGTGTCCATCAACGTCGAGTTCAATAAATCCAGCGACTTGATTATCAATAATGGCCAAAGATGGTTTCTTATCAATTAGTCGTTGCTCCCAGAATGCATAATTTGGTGGCGTTGGAGCCCAAACTTCTTTCTGCTCCTGCGTGTAAAGAGAAGAGTCTATCGAGTGCACAGATTGATGGTACAAATCTGCGATTTCGATTGCTCTATCTTGCGTATAGTTCTGAATTTCCATAGGAATAAATACCGATTAAATTTTTTTAAAGAGGACAGTCTGAGATAGCAAACGGCTTCGTGACAGCCCTCCTAAATCAGAGTGAAAAATTCGACTACAACCAATGCCACTCAAGATCAAATTGGAGCCCATGGGTTTGGGAAATACTTTCATATTTGATATTGCTACAAGTGACGAGAGGGGCTTAACGTGAACTTCGAGAATCCACTTTCATTCCCTGGCAGCCTCTTGGCTACGTGAGTACCTATTTGATTAACAACATCAACAATGGCATCCACACAATTTTTAGAAGCGTATGCATGAATTGAGGCTATCTGTTGATTTGACTCATTAAAACAGCGCGCGATTTCATCTTCGGAGATATACATCGTCTTTGCATCATACTCCTGATCTAATTCATAGAGTTCAGACGAGTAATCCAGCTCTTTCAATTTAAGCAAAAGTTGGTTGAGTTGATACATATCATTGAACTGTGCAAGATGCTCCCTTGAAAGCTCGCGTAAACGTATTAATCCGTCTTCCAGTCTCCCATTTTTATCCCTCGCACTCAGAATCATGGATTTCAACTCATTTTTTATTTTCTTATACTTTGCATCTTTTATCTTGGGTTTCAGCCAAGCAATCAATAATTGGTTTCTACTTTTTGTTGGAACACGCCTTTTCGAACTAGCCACATGAATCCATAAATAAAGTAGCGCATTGTCAACGGTAGCCGATAGCAACCGTTCGTAATCATTATCTATCATCATAAATACGGGGATTTACATCAGAGCTGACATCTTTGAACATTGAAAAAACTGCTCACAGATATCGACATTTATAGTTACGAATGTGAGCTTAGATGAATCTTAAGCTCACATTGATTCGGCTTTAGAACTTGAATCGATTCACTATCGTCACTAAATGCATATTCATTTCAGCGACATCTTCTGCATCTTTTAAAGCACTATGACCATTATCATCCAACTCATTGACAATTTCACTAATAGCCGACATGTTTCGACTAAGCTCTTGAGTGACACTACTCTGCTCCTCAGCAGCCGTGGCTATTTGAGTGCTTAAGTCATTTATTTCATCAACAAAATCACTCATTTTTTCCAAACTGACTGCTACTTCACCTGCACCATTAGCTGTATCCTGACAACGAGATTTAGTGTCTTCCATTGAGCTCACCACTGCGCCAGTGCCTTTCAACAAGTTTTCTAATGCCGCTTCTACTTCTTCAGTACTATCCTTTGTCCGACTCGCTAAATTTCTTACTTCATCAGCAACGACAGCAAACCCTCTACCTTGCTCTCCTGCTCGTGCCGCTTCAATCGCAGCGTTAAGCGCCAGCAAGTTAGTCTGTTCAGCAATCTCACCAATTACGCTCAGTACCTTGTTGATACTTTGCGTTTCTTCATTCATTTGTTGGACATTGGAAGCGGATAGATTGACATCATCAATCAATCCAGACACGGTATTCTGAGAGCGTTCGACTATTTCCCTAGACTCCGAACTTGTATCATTTGCTCTCTGAGTCAAACTCGCAGTGTTTGCAGCATCGCTCGCCATAGAGTCCGCTGTGGCATTCATCTCCTCAATAGCCGCTACTACTTGCTCAGTTTCGGATACATGATTTTGTAAAATATCACGATTCCTCTCCGAGTGGTCTCTCATTCTACCCACATTCGCATCTAGCTTTGTCGTCACACCTTGAATATCTAACATCACATTTTGCAGGTTTTCTATGAAACGATTAACCCCTTTTGCAATATCACCAAGGTCATCGTTAGATTCCACCTCCAATCGAGCTGTTAGGTCTGCGTCACCACTTGATAGGTTCAGAATGGTTTCTTTCAACGCCAGAATAGGCTTATAGAGCACCTGAATAAGGAGGTAACTCAACAGTAAACTTATTGCCATAGCAATAGCAGAAACATAAATAGCCGTATTCCTAGATTCTTCCAACTTGGCAAAGGCAATAGACTTGTCGACTCCTACGGAAAAATACCAATGTTTGTCACCTGCGTTTATTCGATGTGTAAAAAGAATCTTCTCCTGACCATTTAGCACATAATGAATCATCGACTTTTCACGACTTACTGCTTCATTAACGACATCTCTAAACCAATCAAAATCACTGCCTTTTTCACCAGCCTTAATCGCGTCAGATGAAGATGCTAAGAAAGTTGTATCCTGATTGAGGATAACAGCTGTCGCTCCCGGTATATCATTAGATTTAGCAACAAGGGCATTCAGAAAATCAAGCTTCATGTCGACAGAAACAGTGCCTCCCTTGATTTTTTCGATGATGGTTAACCAGTACACTTTTCCATCTGTTGAGTATGGTTCTGTGACTGTCACTGTAGAAGCGTTACGCCCATCTTGATACCAACTTCGCTGTGTGACATCACCATCAAATTTATGCTCTGGCCAGGTTTCTCCAGTCTGGTTCCAATACGCGTCACCTGATTCAAAGGCCAAAACAGCACTGTTTAAGTTCATAGCGTTTGCTAGAAAGTGCGTCTGTTCAATGATTTCCTGTTCACTGCCAGACATTTCTTTATTTTTGAATTGCTGGGCAAGTTTACTTATACCACCCACTTTTTCATTAACTAGCGTTTCCACAATGAGAGCTTTCGATTCAACGTACATTTCACTCTCTTGAATAACACTGGCAGTCAATGCTTCTTTTTGCTGAAGGTAGAGAACTAGACTCACTCCTGACACCGAGAATGCAACCAATATCATTACCGATAGGAGCAAGATCCTTTTTAATCCAAATTGCTTAATACTCACTACATATCCCTCTTATCATGATACTTCTCTCTCGAACACCTGTTCACTTAAGAAAACCGCTCAATTTGCATATCGGCAGAGTTGCCGGAATGTTAAATGGTATTTATGCCATTTATATTGAAGTGTTTAAACTAATTTTCTCAGATGCTAGAGTTAGCACCTTCCAAAAAAGTAAGATCACTTTATCTCTATCCCCAACGACACTCATGTGCACACCTCAAAGTTCCCCATCGGATAAGGCTTTTCCCAATAACATCAAGACGATTAACCGCCGCCCCCTTCACCACATGACACCGGAAAAGACAGTAACCCTGTCCTTCCTGTCTTGTTGCTTATGCTGAGAAGCAATTTTGCAGTTACCGGAGATTGTAGGAGCTACTTGGACTCCCTTGCGCACAGATTCTGCACTTGATGATCAACGGGGATATGACTTGTACGCTTAACAATTATTATGTCATGCTTATGACGCAGTTCGTACATTTGAGTTCTATTCAAGTTCAAACTAATTTTCCTTCGGTTTGACACGCAACAAAGCCATTAAAATTATGATTCGGTCAACACTCTGTTCCCGACGAGAACTCAAAACATTCAAGTCGGTCCCTTCCATTTTTTTTGCTTTATAAAGCGCTTGATCAGCCCGCAACATAGCTTGGTGGGACAGCTCATTTGAAGATTTCAAAGTAATGCCTATACTAGCCGTAAGATAGTTTCCAATCTTCAATTAGATAGACCGTGTTCGATTTAACAATTCATTTGCTATAGCCACGGATTTAGACAGAGCATCGCATCTAGTGCACAGAACGAATTCTTCCCCACCTAGTCTCGCAGAAAAAGTAAACAGGTTAGTCACTTTGACCATCAAGTTGGTGATCTCTTCCATTGAGATAGGGGTATCGTAAGTAAAAGTGATATCAAGGGTGTTAATAAATATAAAACCATCACCTTTGTCATTATCCTTCAATCGCTTAGATTGAAAAATATCAACTTGTTTCAAGTGATGGCTATCTACGAGGTCAGCATGTAGTGTCTCAATATTGGTTTGAGCTGATATGTAACCGCCTTTCTCAAACTTTCTTTTGACCTCATGGTTAAAGTAGGCTGAAAGCTGAGGCATGACAAATAAGACTTTTCTATTTGAGCTCTATCAGCAGCACCAACATATACGTGATTAAATAGTTCACTGTCATATGAAAAACCGTGGCGTCCTGAAAGGTAGTATGACGATTGACCACCACTAATATAATCAGATACCAGAATCTGGTCAGTATCTTGAGGAAAGAGTGACTCAAACATGCTTGCACGCTTGAGCGTGGGACAATGCCCTTTCTCTAAAGATAAAACTGCGTAACTGCCGTCATCCAGTTTTACATTTATTGTTTTTTCACAATCTAGTGTCAGTTCCATAATTACGCACAAGCTTATTCAAAGTGTTCGAGCAACTCTTCTGCGATAGCTTTAACCTGTGCTTCTTTGCCTCTTGGAATGGCAGGGCTTTCTATCGATGAATCGTTAAAATACACGACTCCATCTTCATCTTCAGTATAAGCGCCTGTTGAGAACGCCTCTTGCTGTGCTGCGATTCTTTTTTCAGCGGCTTCTATGGAAGAGGCTCGGCTATTCCCGTTAACAATATCTACAGCTGCATCTTGCGCCATTTCTTGGCGTAACGCTTCTTCATGCTCTTGTTGTGCTACTTCCACATAGTAGTTGGAACCGATCCCCATAAGTCCTCTCAATAAAAGTTAATGCTTGTAGTAAGCTGTCTATAGTGCAACCTTTTTCATTTGCCTTCAACCACAAATAAGTTGTTTAGCTGCATATTGAGGAGGGGTGAAGTTGATAGCCTTTCTTACGTACTGATAAAGACAGGGGGGAACTTCTACTATTGAAAAACCGCTATAAGTTTGGTTTAAATGAACGGCATAAAAAAGTGGCACCTATCACGTGCCACCTTTCGTTCTTCAGTCTAGTGTAAACGTCTAGTTCGATTAATCTAGACGGTACTGCCTTGTAAGATAAATTCTCGTAGAAGGTTATTCAGTTCGATATTCACTTTTGGTGGTATCAATGATTGACCTAGCTTTTGCTCCAAATACGCTTTTGCTTTTGCTTTATCTACACTTTCCTTTAGCTTATCAAATCGTCCGTAGTCGTTTAAGTTAGTAGCTGTAACGTTACCTAACATTAATGCTTTAAGTTGGTTTCCATCTAACCCCAAGGCATCAACAAGGACTTGTAGAGCTTGATCTTCTTCTTCAGCTTGAGCGCTTGTGATGTAGTCTTGCAAAGTTTTACCAGCTTCAATAATTAAATTTCCCGCTTGGATATCAATCAATAGCTTGCGAGCTTGTTTTTGCTCAGCTTGGCTAAGGCTAGCAAAAGACTTATGAAGCTCATCCCGTGCCTGCTGCATTTCTTCAGGAGTCACGTTAGGCTGTTCAAGCTGTTTCAAGAATTTGGTGAACTGCACATTCATATAGTCACGGTCAATCTTCCCTGTATTTTGCTCGGTGAGGTAGCCTAATATCGCATAGGGCAATATCCATCCAATTGAGAATAGAGACAAGTCACACAACTGAAAATGATTAATTTTCGGCTTCTTGTGGACGGACATAAAGCCAGCAGCTTTCGCTACTGGCCTATGTTGTTATGCCCGGTTCTCTATCCATAAATCCAATTCATGCTCAACCCATGCTGAGGCTCGCTCACCAAGCGATACATTGTGTGGGAACTCCCCGTTAGCCATCATTTTGTAAATGGTAGATTTACTCAACTGCACTCTTTCGATGACCTCTTTCAAACGAACCAATCTCATGAAGTCTCTCCTCTATGGTTATCTCTCATGAGATAGAGCTGGAGTGTAAAAATTTCCCTAAGCGGATATCAGCTTGTTGATTTGTAGGGCGTCCCGTTATTGGTCTACATCTTTGCTCACAACATCAATCATGTTTGTGCTGGTGGGCAGAAGACAATGACTGTCTTTGTCTCGACTTCCTTCCCTTCTTTTTAGATTTACTAACAAATAAACCCAGCATGTTCTCTGCGTCAACGTCATGATTCCTGCCGATACTGGCTTGTCTACTTAGTGCGTAGAACAAGTCATGGTGTTGGTAGTCAAAATCCTCATGCTCTCTATTGAGTTCAAGCAGAGGTTGAATTAGGAAAGAGCAAAGGTCACTGACATCGTTTTTACTCATCCGTGTGGTCGTTGCCCACGTTCGTGTAATGTCTTTCGTCAGTTTTTTTCTGATTTGGTATTCATTTGCCATCAGCTGATAGGGAATCGCATCTAAAAACATCGTGAAGCGGTAGGTGATTGCGCCAGTGTCAGATATTTCCTTTTTCCATATCACACTAATCTTGTCACGCTGTCTGTAATGACAGAATCGATAAAACCACTGATTGAATAACATCTTGGCCTGATGGTTGTACTTTCCCGGTATGCCTAACCGGAACCGAAACACATAGCTGTGAGTAAAGCGACTTAGTACGCTTCGATAAGCAAAATAGAGTTTTTCTATTAGTGGCAACGAAAGGCCGCCATCCACCGTATCGATTTGGTACTCACGGAAAAATTCATTCTCAATCGTATTATCTGCCATAACGCTTATCCTGTTTTGCTTTCAACTCTGCCTGCTTGATTAACTTCTCGTCTCGCTCTTGAATCTTTTCCTGTATCCAGTCTTGAAGATCTTGATATCGCCAACCAATGGCTCTCGCGCCTAGCGACACGGATTGAGGGAAAGAGCCGTCTTCCATGAAACTGTAAATCGACGCTCTGGAAAGGCCGCAGATATGCATAACCTCTTTTAATCTCATCAAGCGATTCGGGTGTTCAGTGTTTAAATGGTTTGGGTTCATGATTGTTGCCTTTGTTGGTATCACTCAAACAAAGACGCAGGTCTGTATTTTTTATCTCAACAAGTCTCAGTTGGTCTCATAGTGGATTGGGATTCGATTGAAGAATTATTCACATCTATATCATCCCCTTGAACATTGCATTTATTGATACAAGGAGAAGATATGGAAACGCTATATACCTTCAGCGCTCCCGTTACAGAGCACCAGATCTTAGAGAAAGCTGTCGAGATCTTAGAGAGCCGATTAGTGAGTGGGGATGCCTTTACACGTCCTATGGACACGAAAGCCTTTCTGCGTTGCAAGCTAGGAGAATATGAAAGGGAAGTCTTTGGGGTGATGCTGCTTAATAACCAGCATCAGTTGATTGAATTCAATGAGTTGTTCTTTGGCACGGTGGACAGTGCTTCAGTGTACCCACGAGAGGTTGTGAAGCTGGTACTAGAGAAAAACGCCTCAGCGGTGATTTTTGCTCATAACCATCCATCCGGTGATGCAACCCCTTCACAAGCAGATAGACGCATTACAGAACGTTTAAAGGATGCTTTAGCCCTAGTTGATGTGCGAGTACTCGACCACATTGTGGTGGGCAGTGATTGTGTGTCTTTTGCTGAGAGAGGCTGGTTATGAATAGTGATATCAAACGTAACTTCAAGCTCGACCAATTCCACCAGCTTGTCGAATTATTGATTAACCAATACGACATTCCTACTGAAACAAAACGAGTGGCACTTAACCTTAAGGTCGCAAGCTTCTATCGCAACCGAAGCGGGATACAGCCCATAGAGGTACAGCTTGAACGAGCTAACGCTAATGAGCCTTGGGAAGTACGATTCATCGCTTCTTTTGATTACCCATCACCAGAAGCTGAGAGTGTTGATGTGGCTTTGTATTTCAACTTCAAATACCAATGGTTCTATCAACCCGACATCCAACGATGTGAGCTCAATAGACCTGAAGTGCAGTCGCTCTTCGTTAGTTGGCTCAAAGCATTCACCAATCACCTAAAGGCATCACAGTTCGATATACAGACGTTAACAGCCGTCAGTCAATTCTAGTCGTTGCTTGTCCATCAAGCCTTAACAACCCCAGCCACATTCGATTCAAACTAATTTCAGATACATATCATTCGATTGAATAGCCAACTATTGAAAGGAAAAAACGATGAAACAACAACCATTGACCATTACATCATCATACTCACCAATATCTCAGAAGCTTAAAAGCTTGCTGAAAAGTAAAGTCGAGACATTCTGGAAACAGAATCCAAACAAGGAGAACTGTGAAAGCCTCACCATTAACTTTCGAGATACCACTTACAGTGCTGACGCTGGTGGCTATCACCCAGTAGAAATCATGTTGTTAAAAGAAGATGAGAGCCAATATCAAATCCAATACCTCACGGACTTCGCTTACATGGGCAACGTCTACCCAGAACTTGAGCGTAATGTGGATTTTGATGTCGCTAACGGGCAAGCGTTCATTGTCCCTATGGGATGGAAAAGCTGTCACGACAAAGCCATTGTGGAGTTCTATTCACTATGGGAAAACAATTTTCTCGCTTACGTACAAATGGAGGCCTATGACGAAGTTAAAATAACGATGAGCTAAATACGCTATCGGCCAGATAGTGACGCACCCATCGCTAGGATGGTTGCCATTCTATCAATCAGCCACCAGCAGTGACCTAACAATGACAACAAGGGATAAAGCCAGTACCACAGAGCAATTATCATTGGTGTTTGAGTTGTATCGACGTATTCCACAAGGTCGAAAGGTGACGGCTAAGCAGCTTCAGGCTGAGTTAGCCGATGCAGGGATGTATCGCGGCATCAGAAGCGTACAGCGTAATCTTGATGTCATCGTCGATTATTTTGATGTCGATAAAGACACTCGAAGTAAGCCTTTCGGATATAGTCGGGGAATGTACAGCCAACCAACTTTAGGCGCTAGGGAACTTGTCTTACTACAGCTTGCTAAAGCCATCCTTAGTCAGAAACTTCCACCATCCTTAGAATACGCCATTGATTTTGCATTCAGCCTGTTACGAGTCCAACCTCGCTCTCATACAGGAATGAGATCACCACAAGGAGATACAAGAAAAGCACATGCCTTCATTGATGAGCTAAACGCACCAACGGCGCTAGGGGAGTTTTTCGAGCCCATTTCAGTTGCACTGGTGCATCAAAAACAAATCACGCTTACCCTTAAATCCGGTGAGCAGATAGAGCAAATCTCACCAGTCGGTATGACTACGACCACAAGTGAGCTATATCTGGTCTATCAAAACACACTCAACGATTACGACGACCTTCCTTTAACGTGTATTGCTAAGTTGAAAGTTCTGACCTTCTACTTTGATTACCCGTCAGACTTTCAGTTGCACCAATATCAACTCAAATCAGAGCCTGAGCGCTCAACACTGCAAACAAACAACATCACTCCGTTGATTGCATCGGACAGATAGTGACGCAAGCAGTGATACCTTACCTTTGTTTCACAAATTCAATGGAATCTACGGGATGCTTACTCCCTTTCATGTTCCATTGAGCCATAGCGCAATCAAAGTAAAGCATGGGGCACTAACCTTACTTCAACTCCATTAGGTTAGTGTGCAAGGCAGAACTGTGCTTTAACAATTGATTGCGCCATTAACCGTCTCTAGCTAGGACGAGCAATGTTAAGGGGGGCGGCCGCCCCCTTAGTATGGCCTAGTCGAAACAACCACATCTGAGACGCATATTATTAAAGAAAACCCTGTTTTTCGACCATTTGCGTTTACCCCACCTGTCGTCACTTCGTTGAGTTTTATCTAATTAATACACACATCTCAATTGGAGAATTATCATGAAATCAATCATTACCAAAGCCATCTCACTAGCTGCTTTAACCCTGTCAATGAACGTAAGTGCTGCCAGCGCTGTTGATGCGCTCAGTGTTGAATCGATTAAAGCCACTCTTACGCCTGAGCAGATTCAACAATCTCTCAACCAGTGGAAAGAGGGGGAACTGAATCAGCTTGAGTCACGCGCACAAGCCATCTCAGATAGAGCACCTATTGAAGCAAGGCGAGAGCTAGTGAAATCTCAAATCGAACAAGAATACAAACAGACAGCTCAAGCCTTAGGCTTGTAGTCTGTTGATTATCAGAAAGGAGCATGACGCTCCTTTTTTTTTGCCTTAGTATCGTAAGTAGGGGCTGACTCTTCTCTCAGGGGGAACGTAATGAGGGCTTTTCTTCATTTCAGCCTGCTCTCGTTTGAAGATGCTTTGGCTAACCTTCTTCATTAAGAACTCATCCACCAGCGACTCCTCCCAACCCACTGCACGAGAAGATATTTGGATACTCGCAGGAAACTCACCAGTCGCAATTAAGCGATATAACGTTGCTTTGCTAAGGCCTGTTTTATCAAGTACTTCACGCATTCGAATCAATCTCATCATGACCTCTGTATCTTGTTGTAAAAGTAATGACTTCCTTGGATGCCAAGATATCTAGCCCCATTGGGAATCAAGTAGTCTCATACAATAAGGAACAACCACAGAGTTTATTTCGCATAGAAAGCCATACCACCAGACTACTTATGGCTCTAGCAGTCCAGTGAACTCATGAGCTATCACTGTAACCAACTTACTCAGATTCATAGAGAGCGTATCCATTGATTAAGAATGATGAATGAAGCTAGGTGATATGACTTCTAGATAGAATGTCATTGAATTGATTATTACTGACATTGGCTAGTATCAGAGTCTTGAGGACTCTTCTTGGTTGAGTAGTTCTTCAGAAAAAGAAGAAAAGAAAAAGATTTATAATGTTGTCGCATAGTCATGCTCCTCTAAGCATTATAAATCCTACCCAGTCTTCTCTACTCACTTAATCCAGCAGACACAACTGATTCTCTTCAGTCATGCCTGCTAGGTAAGAGCATCATGCTGATGCAGACACTCTCTATACAATAGGGGTGAGATGAGTATTTTTTTATCTAACTCTGTTGAGGTACATTAAGAACTCGATTTGCTGTATGCCTTTGGTCTCGGCATTGATGGCCATTATAGACGCTCTCTTCCTCTCGAAGACTGTGGTAATCGTGGAAGATAATGGGCTGATTTTGCTTCATCGCTTGCCTAGCAATTCAAATGCTTCAATGGTAAAGCCATCTTCATTCGGCGCTATACGAAATAAAGCATTCCTAATCGTACTCAAGCCAAAGTAATCAGTATATTTGGAAGCTACGCCTTCGGTAATGCTAAAGATCGTTTCAGTGAGTTGAGTAAAGGACTCTTCATCTGCAAATTCATTCCTCGCTGCAATGTCATCATGCCACTTCTTAGGTATACACTCTTCACCGATCTTGTTCTTCAAGTTGGCATAAGCTTCACTTTGCCCTTCTGACATTGATGAAATTGAAAGATGTTCCGCAATGTATTGTTCCAGTTTTGCTTGCAAATAGTCTGGAACTCTATTCATTTGTTGATCTGACAGGAAACACTTCATTAAATTAAAGGATTCACGATTATAAGAAGGCCACCATTCTTCTTGGTACTCTTCCTCCTGCAAGAGTTCCCTACTTACCTCTGATTCACTACCGTCAGTTAGTGGTGCCAAGCGATACAGGCTTTGAGCAGAGTATCTATCACCATCATGGGAGAGAGCTTCCTGATAAACCTGACGGAATGATGCCGTTTCCGAGCCTCCACCTAATACTTTTACGACGGTTTCTATATTGAGGTAGTAGATACCTGAAGACTTACCGAAGAGATACTTTCCAGTCACACCACTTGTATAGCTAAGAAGCACTTGATTGTTGACCAGATGACTAAGTTGGGAACGCAGCCTTAAAGAAGAGAAACTGAGGATCTTAGCTATCCTTGATGCTGGGATTTTTTCAACGACACCTAATTCATTCGCAAACAATACCAAAAGGCATATCAGGTAACGATTGGACACCGTGAACGTCGAGCTTTCAGTGCTAGGAGCTTGAAGCAACTTGATGACAGCTTTCTCCCAAAACCGACTTGTTCTAATGGAATCTATCCAATCTGATGACTCATTAAGTTTTTTCTTCAGCTCTGAGGTAAAGGTATACCGTCCGATAGGCCGACCTCGTTTTACTGAAAAATTTGAGCGTTTTGCATAGCCTGACTGCACTAAATACTTGAGTGTCGAGTTTACCGTTTTTAGAGAAACGCCATACTTCCCGCTTAGGTCTTTAGCTGATAACACAAAACCGCCCACGTTAAAGTATTCAAACAATAATCCTGCGATAAAAAATCGCATTTCTGGAGTGACATAATCAAACTTTACTAGTACAAACTTCGACAGATTCGGTGGAGGCATTCTTAATTAATTCTCTATTAACTACCTGTTTCGATAGTACTATAGGCATGTCATGTGACCAAGCTATAAGACTAAAAATGTGACAGTATTGGATTTTTTAGCTCTCACGTTTTTGTATGATTATCACTCCATGAAAACAGTCTACTCAGAGCCGCTTTGATAATAAGGATTCGACATTGCCTAAGAAAAAAGAGCTACCAAAAAGTTTCACAGAGACTAATAGTAATCTTCAATGGGCTCGCAATTACCTTAAGAAGAAAGTTGAAGCACCAGATGTAGATATCCCCATTACAGCGCTAATCGATAGCTACTCATTAAACGAACTAAGCTACTCAGAACTCATAGAGCTAATCAGTGAACTAAATGACTATGGTGACACTGGGCTGCGCTTTATCGGCACGATGAGTGATACTTGGCGTGCTAAGTATGCACGTCAAAACAAGAAGTTCTACAACTTGTCTCTTGATAAAACTACCCAAGATAAGCTTAAGCAACTCGCAAAAAAGAGCGCTAGACCTAATGCATCAATTAAGCAGGCTTTAATCGATCTTATAGACGAGACCTACAAGACGAAGCTAGAAACAAAAAAAAGCAGGCCAAAGCTAGATCATGACTTCTCTGCTTTATCGAATCGAAATGACAGTAAATATATTGAGTTAAAGGAAAAGGTTGAATCTCTAGAAAAGGATTTTAATGAACGAATCAATACGCTTTCAAACAGTGCAGAGAGTAATGAGGAAAACACAGAAGTCTTAGGCCGTATACCGACTGTAGAAGAGAAGCTCATTCAACTACAAAAGGAGCACGCTGAGCAGGAGTTACATTTGAAGTCTCTGCAACGGGAAAACCGTAACTTAATGCAAGAACTCAGTAAAGAAGCTAAAGAGAACTCAGAACTACAACAAAGAATTCGGCAGCTAGAGTCTAACGAAGATAATAAAGTTGACGGACAACCTCAGACTAAGGAAACAATGAGTGAGCAAAATAGCCATGGGGTTCAAGGGGCTGATACAGAACCTAATCTCGAAGGTAGTAATAGGAACGTCATTCAACACGGCATCCCTGTTAAGTATTACACAGTTAATAAAGAAAATTGACAGGTGACGCTCTAAGCTAATTTAGGCTGAGATAACTGAACTACATTCTCGATGGTAAGTGTTTGTAATTTTTCACCCCAAGCCTGCAATACAGATAACTGCTCATCAATATAGTCATGGTGATTATAAACCCTTAACATTCCGGGTAACTGGTGGCCTACCGTCTTTTCGATGGCAACAATATCCAACCCCATCTCACTACAACGGCTAATGAAGGTACGGCGCAAATCATGTGGTGAGAAGTGCTCTAAGTCTGTCGGGATATTACGTTTGATCAACGCACGCACTGCTGCTGGCTCTTGAACTTTATCGGCCGTCAACTGAGGCCAAACCAACTTCCATTTACTCGGCACGTTTGTACGCTGCTCTTTGAGAAGAGCGAGTAGATAGTCACTTAAAGGAACTTTGCGGTTTTCTTGGCTTTTGGTGTGACGCTCCTCTGAACTGGCTGGAAGTAACCACACCTTTTTTTCCAAATCTAATTCACTCCAGCGCATTTCGAGCACGGCACTAATACGTTGCCCACAACCGATTAAGAACTGCATTAAACGGATGTTAGATGGGTCTGTGCGCCAAGAAGGCATACTTATTAACAAAGTCTTTAGCTCAGCAAAGCTAAGGTGTCGTTTAGTGACCTTGGAGCCACCACCAACATCTCTTGCTTTCAACTGTGGTGCAGGGTGGGAGTCTAGCATATTCAATGCTAAGGCGTGATTGATAACCTGATTGATGATTTTATGGCACGCTCCGATAGCACCAGCCATCCTCTTTCCATCTTTACCCACCTTCGCATCAAAGACTTTATTAAGATCGACGATGCTTAAATCCGCTAATTTAATCCTACCGATATGTGGTTTTATATCACGGGTATAGATGGTTCTAGCCTGAGAGCCACGTAGCTGCTTAGATAAACGCTTGGCATCAAAACTAGCAAAAGCATCATCAAACGTCTTAGCTTCCTCTTTTTCACGCCGTTCCCTTGCAAGCTCTTCCTTTGGGTTTTTGCTATTTTCCAGCCAACTGCGATAGCGACCAGCTTCATCTCTTGCTTGCTCTAATGTCATTCCTCTTTCTGGGTCTGATTGGTCATAGCGCCCCATTGAAATTTTTTCGTGTTTCTTTCCCAATTGAAAGCGAAATGTCCACGTCATTGTACCTGTTGGTCGAACCCTAATATTCAACCCCTCAACCTTTTTATCCGCAACTAAGTACTCTTTTTCTTTTGGTTTCAGCGCTTGCAAGGTCGCATTTTTATTAATTCGCTTACTCATGACGATCAACATCCTTTGATTCCGGGTACGGCTCGGGGTACGGCAACAAGTGAGTTTTCATTGTATCTCTTAAGACGACACTGGACAACGAAATCAACATAAACAATTAATATCAATGAATTAGAAAACAATCCTAGACTTTAATGGACGCTATCAGACCTAGCAATCCATATACCCACCATATGGAAGCGGGTGTGCTGCTAGAGCGCATAAAGTAGGAAGTTGGGTTAGGTGTATACCGTCATACTGCCTAACCCATTTTTATAAACACTCATATCTAACATATAGTTACTGATCAGAGTTAGAAAATCAGCGCTTAAACAAATCTCTACTGAATATATTTAATATTCCCTGATAACTGTAGGATCATACAAGTACTTTGAAGAATAGGCTTTCATCGAGTTAAAGATAAGTATCTTTGCGGAGGGATTTTTGTAATACAGTTTCTGAATGGCCAGATTCATTCCGCCACATTGGGTGGAGTGGTCATAATCATTAACGTTACCTATTGGCTTAGCTGAAGTGGCATCATTCGTACTGCACCAAAGAATATAAATATCATGATAGCCAGCGGTATCGGCCTGATCATCAATATAGTTGCCTTCCTTTGTAAAGCCTGCCCCACTCACTCCATAGTCGGTATAAGTAACACCTAACTCAGATACCCAAACGTCTTTAGCCGCATGTGATTCCCACATTACAGAGTACGAGCCACCTAACACACCTATGGACTTCCCTTTTATTCCACCAGCCGGTGCATTCTGACGTATAAACTCGGCTGTCATGGTAGCTATATGAGCATAACCAGCGGACTTGTAGTGCAGTTGGTCTGCTTGAATAAACATATCTTTGTTTGCGTAATTCAGACCTGACCTTCGATACAAGTCGCAAACTGGCAATGACCACTTTTCAGCAACAGCTTCTTGACCACGAACATAATCAATCAGGTTTTTTCCTGTAATCGCACCGATAGTTGCGGCCATTACCGCATTTGTTGTGGAAGCTACAGCCGCTACCTCAGATATTGCCTGTTCAGCTAATTTCGGAGCATCCTGATAGTTAAACATTTGCCCATTGATGGAGTATTTCGTTGCAGCGCTCCATGCCACCAAGTTGAGCGGTGGAAATATTACAGCTATCAACCACAGGTTCTTATAGTCAAGTGCACTATCTCTACTGTTAGTGGTGACCAATTTATATGTACTGGCATCGTAATAGATCATTCGTGTTTCATTATTAATAGAAACTGAGTAACCCGCTAGCGAGATATCTCTTTCAGTGCCTCTATACATCCAAACATTCTCGTAATGAAAGGAAAAGCGTTTAGCTTCAAAATCCACATTGAATGCTGAATCAAAACTCAAAATTACACCTTGCTTTTGAGCATTCAGACGAGGTATTGCCGTCGTATCATTGGTTGATACCACCCTAAAGTTTGGACAAGCACACCAGGATACCCCTGACTCCGGACGAAAAACGGCCATTAGATGGTCATTTTTCGATATCTCAGATATCGATGCGGAACTACCAAATACTCTGAAAGCATTTGTAACTGAATTCCAGTATAAGTTACGTGATGAACTATCAATAGCAATGGTCGTTGGACCTACCCATGCACCAATCCTGTTTTGGAGGTATAGCGATGGCACCTGGATTTTCCAGTTTATAAAATCAAATACGATTTGATCTATAGAGTTGTTCCCAGTAACCAACCCCAAAATACCGTGATGATATGGATTTCCGATGTCCCCCGCGTCTGCACCACTACTTTTAACCTCTATCTCCTGAGTAATCATAGAGTTTGTAGGCTCATCAATATCAATGGCTCTTTCGTCGTAATCAGTCGTCATTTAAATTCTCCACGTAAATGCTCCTCTTAGGTGGAAAACAAACTGCTTTTTATTGTTTGCCACCTTAGTAACATTCAATACTACTTCTAACCTCTTCACCTTGAATGACTCTAAAGTTAAGGTCAGGAAAATTATAAGTAAGCCTTTGTTTATATTCCTTTTAATCAAAGGTTACCGATCGATTCATCAGCTTATGGAGAGGGAGTGAACAAAAGAAAAGTGCACAGTATGAAGAAGTGACGTGCCTTTGAATGACAGGCTTTGAGTGATAAAAAAGAACCCCACTAATATAGCGGGGTCCAGATGTTCATCATTGAGCCATGAGGCTCGTTAGCAGATTAAGCATGGTTCTTATTCATATACCCAAGCTTCTTACCTACCCATGCCATCAACAACATAGTGACTATAATAGAGAAGAAGTTAGAACCTACTTCCGGGAACTGAGCTTTTACAAATGCGGAGTGTCCAAATGCCCCGACAAAGAAGCAAGCCAAACCAATTAGTGGAATATCCTCTGCAACCGGGCTTTTTAAGTAACCGTCATATAGCATCTGTAGAGACAGTACCAATGCGATTAATGGGAAAATGGAAAATGACACTTCAGAAAGTGTTACTGAAGATAACAGTGCATTACTACACATACCAGCGATAGCCGCTAAGATAAGTGTCTTTCTCTCTGACTGACCAGAGTTTAGGGGAGCCTCATTCGACATAGTTATATCCTATTTTTCTGCCGTTCACGTTCTTTTCTATACCAATAAGCGCCTTTAGCTGTCATTCTCAGCTGCATAACAAGACGCTCTGTTAGTTCTTCTCTTTCATGCTTGCTTAAATCAAGCGCTTCCGCTCCGGAACTGAAGACCAATATTACCGATGCTTCTGCTTGTACTACTGCCTCTTCTCGATTCATGCCAGTACTGATTAAGTATTCTGTCATTTCTGCTGAGAAGTGCTGAATCTCTCTCGCTACTGCAGCGCGAAACTCAGCGGATGTTCCCGAACGCTCGCGTAACAACAACCTAAAAACGTTCGGACTACTCTCGATAAATTCCATAAAGGTCTCTACCGATGTTCTTATCACACTACCTTCTTTAACAATTCGTTGACGAGCTTGACGCATTAGTTGACGAAGCAGAAGTCCACTTTCGTCTACCATTGTTAGTCCTAACTCATCCATATCCTTAAAGTGACGATAAAATGATGTTGGCGCAATTCCAGCTTCTCTCGCGACCTCTCTCAAACTTAAGTTTGAAAAGCTACGATCGGCACTCAACTGACTAAAAGCAGCATCGATCAAGGCGCGACGAGTCTTCTCCTTTTGCTGTGCTCGTATTCCCATTTTATTTTCTTTCAATCTTTTTATCGCAAGCAATCATTACTACAGGCCCTTACTATAGCGCGAATTTGGGCAAGTAGAAAATCACTGAGTCACAACGCGCGTCCCTTCTCATAACTCCGTGATCGTCACCACTCTCTTATAGGAAGATCATTTACCTGACAAATTAAGAGGTTAAAATCTCGATAAGTAAATGTTAACAAAAAACACTAAGGATGGAAGTAATGGTGAAGCCCAATCACTATGATGCAATTGTAATTGGTAGTGGCCCCGGTGGTGAAGGCGCAGCAATGGGCTTAACTAAAGCAGGGCTCAAAGTTGCGATAATTGAAAAGGAAGCCAGTGTAGGTGGCGGATGTACACACTGGGGTACTATCCCTTCAAAGGCACTGAGACACGCAGTAAGCCGAATTATAGAGTTTAATAACAACCCGCTTTTTTGTAACAACAACTCCAGTATACATTCCACCTTCTCCAATATACTCAATCACGCTAAGACGGTTATCGACAAACAGACCCGATTAAGACAGGGCTTTTACGATAGAAACGAATGTTCTTTGATATTTGGCGAGGCTCGTTTTACAGATAACAATACCATTGCTGTATCTAAACCGGATGGGATTGTAGATACCTATACTGCCGATAAATTTGTTATCGCTACTGGTTCCCGACCATATCAACCTTCAGATGTCGATTTTAATCATGAACGCATTTACGACAGCGACTCAATCCTTTCACTACAGCATGACCCAAGACATATCATCATCTATGGTGCCGGGGTCATCGGTTCTGAGTACGCATCCGTCTTCAGAGGTCTAGGCGTTAAAACTGACCTGATTAATACTCGAGATCGACTGCTTTCATTCTTAGACAACGAAATTTCAGATGCTCTCTCCTACCACTTCTGGAACAGCGGAGTCATCATTCGGAACGACGAAACGTACGAGAAGATCGAAGGCACAAAGGATGGTGTAATCGTTCATTTAGAGTCAGGTAAGAAAATGCGTGCCGATTGCCTGTTATACGCAAATGGCAGAACCGGCAACACCGATAAACTCAACTTAGAAGCGGTTGGATTATCACCTGACTCCAGAGGGCAACTCAATGTCGATGAACACTATAAGACTGAGGTTGAGAATATCTACGCAGTTGGTGATGTTATTGGTTATCCAAGCCTTGCCAGCGCAGCATATGATCAGGGACGCTTCCTAGCTCAGCATATTGCTCAAGGTAATATGGATACACACCTTATCGAAGATATTCCAACGGGTATTTATACTATCCCTGAAATCAGTTCAGTAGGAAAAACTGAGCAAGAGTTAACTGCAGCTAAAGTACCGTACGAAGTTGGTCGCGCTTCTTTCAAGCATCTTGCTCGCGCCCAGATAGCAGGAAAGGATATTGGTAGTTTAAAAATCCTTTTCCACAGAGAGACTAAAGAAATACTGGGTATCCACTGCTTTGGTGAGCGAGCTGCGGAGATCATCCATATCGGACAAGCTATTATGGAGCAGAAAGGTGAAGCCAACACTATTGAGTACTTTGTAAATACCACATTTAACTATCCAACAATGGCTGAAGGATACCGTGTTGCTGCCCTAAATGGTTTGAATCGACTTTTTTAATCTGACAGGGATGTGCCGAGGATACCTAATAGCTCGGTATATCCTTTACCAACTTAGTTCGATTACGGTCGGTGTCAGTCTATTTTTGATCGGTGAGAATTTTCTTAATAGTTTATGCCAAAGCTTCCATCTACCACATTCATGGTCAAGTGGTGAGTACTGTTTTGTCCATTTTAACCAAGGCAGCCAACCAATTAGCTTTTCCTGTGGTGACGAAAAGCCATGAGCATACTCACCGCAACCCAACTTGCGCCCCAACCTTGAAGCAGTCTTATCGCCAGCTAAAACTATACAAGCCTGTGCTTTGGTGAAATGACGTCCTAAGTATTGAATGAGCCTTGCGACTTGTCGCTCGTCTGAATCCAGCAATGCTTGCTCACATACTATTAGAACAGGGGTACTTTCATGGATAGATATATCATCCAGCCAATCCGTTGAGCTTACCGAGCCAATTTTTAACTGGTAACGTTCATTGTGATGAAACAGTTTTTCGCGCCATAAAAGATTTTCGCTAATATCGAGCTCAATCCACTGACACAATCCATTATCAAGCCGATAAAAGCGTGTATCTAGTCTGGCGCCAACATTAATAACCAAACCTTGTGGGTGGTTTTGTAGAAACGTTTGGACTCGAAGATCGCAGAGTTTGGTGAGTGTCGCGTGTAAAAGCTGTTTTTGATTAACATCTCCAGAAAGGCATTCAGGAGAAAGGTGACACTGCTTGCAAGCTTTAGCAGCAATCGGATCATAGACTAGCCCACCATCAACAAAGCTCTCCCTACTTCTTAACCACATTGGTTCTAGTAGATTGGCTGGGATCAAGTATTCCGGCTTGTTCTTATGTTTTCTAAACGATAGGTTTATATTGTCACGACTCATTATCATCTTCCTCTCATCAAGAAAGATGATAATGAATATCAATTACATTCGCAAATTAATATCATGACTTATATCAAATTACATCCAGTCAGTATTACGGATGATACCAACAGCAATGCCTTCAATAGCCATATGCTGGGAAGTCAGGTCTACTTGAATGGTGTTAAACTCTTCATTCTCAGCATGAAGTAATACGGTAGCACCTTTTCGCTCTAGCCTTTTAACTGTAACGTCATCATCAACACGTGCAACAACCACCTGGCCATCCCTAACATCCTGTGTCTTATGAACGGCTAACAGGTCACCATCCATGATGCCGATGTCTTTCATACTCTCTCCGTGAACACGAAGAAGAAAATCGGCTTGAGGGCGGAACATAGTAGGATCAACCTGATAGTGAGCTTCAACATGCTCTTGAGCAAGAATTGGTTCACCCGCAGCCACCTGACCAATAAGAGGTAACCCTGGATCATTGCTGGCTTCTTCCTGAAGAAGAATTCGAATACCTCGAGATGCTCCAGGAATAATTTCAATAGCCTGCTTCTTAGCAAGCGCTTTTAAATGCTCTTCAGCAGCATTCGCTGAACGGAAGCCTAACTCACGAGCAATCTCAGCTCTGGTTGGCGGCATCCCTGTGTCATCGATTTTATCTTTAATCAGGTCAAATACCTGTTGTTGGCGAGCGGTTAACGGCTTCATAAGTCACCTGTCTTTTTATACAGTTAACTGTGAGTATATACAGTAAGTAGGGACTTGCAAAGGAACATTTGAAAAACTTGTTGATTCATCACAACTGTTTCATGTGGAACACATTCTAAACCTTAATAAATCACTGTCTTCCATCACTATTAAAAGTATGTGAAATAGAAGGCTTCACACCAAACGTATCCACAGAGAACCATAGCAACCATTACGGCGGCCGAACCAGTATCCTTCGCTCGACCAGCTAACTCATGAAACTCAGGGCCAATTCTATCCACTACAGATTCCACAGCGGTATTCAGAAGTTCAACGATCATCACCAATAAAACTGTGCTCACCATTAAGACACGATACGTTGAATCCACATCCAAATAAAAAGCCAATGGCAGCATAATCAGAGCAGCAAGGACCTCCTGTCGAAATGCTGCTTCGTTTTTAAACGCAGCTCTCAGCCCTTGGCTAGAGTATATACTCGCATTTATGAGCCGTTTGAAACCTTTGTTATCTGGATTCTTCATTTATTCTCCCTGCCTATGAGTTCAATTTATAATTATTTTCAGACTATTATTACGTTATTGCCTTTTAACAATAAAAGGTTTGACCAGTTTCTGATATCCTTGCACCAAATTATGACTTCTCTATGTTAAGCGACATATATGCTCTGTTTGCACACGCAATCATACAAAGTATTCGCTTAGATTTTTTGAATTTTCTCGAGGCCAGTTATAGATGTCTTCAGGACGAATCATTCCCCGTTCAATCGTTAAGTTACCAATTTCTGTTTTGGTTAAAAGCAAAGCGATTCCATCAAATCCGATAGAAGATCTCGGCATTGATTTAAATAAGCCTCTCATATACGCGATGCCATTCCGCTCGAATGTGGATTTGCACAGTATGAGAAAGCAAGCTTTAGCACTTGGTTTACCCGACCCTCTCTCACCTTTAGAGATTAACGGAAAAACACTGGGTCGTTACGTTTATATTAGCTCACGACCAACTTTGCTTCAGGACGACAAGCACATCCCTAGCGCTTCAGTTGAACTTTTTTCAGAACTACTGGAAATGCATGCTCAAGATAGTGAACTGGATGTACAGGTAATTCCAACTTCCGTCCTTTGGGGAAGAAAACCGGGTAAAGAAGAAAAAGAAACCCCATATTTACAAGCGATGAATGGCCCGCAAAAAGCCAAAGCGATGTTGCTATCCGGACGAGATTGCATGATCCGATTTAGTGCCGTTGTTTCTTTGCGTTATATGGCTGATTCGCACGGTACCGATAAGGCGATTGCTCAAAAGCTTGCCCGGGTAGCTCGTATCCACTTTTCGCGACAAAAACTTGCTGCGTCCGGTCCGAACCTGCCAAATCGTGAACAACTGTTCGAACGCTTACTGAATTCTCAGGTTATTCAGAAAGCCATTGAAGATGAATCCCAGAGCAAAGGAATCAGCATAGAAAAAGCGCGAAAAGAAGCGCATTCAATTCTTGATGAAATCGCAGCTAACTTCTCCTACTCCCTAGTAAAGAAAGGAGACCGTTTCCTCGGATGGTTGTGGAACAAACTTTATCAAGGGCTAAATATTAGCAACGCTTCAACGGTAAGAAGACTTGCGCAGGAAGGGCATGAAATTGTTTACGTTCCTTGCCATCGTAGCCACATGGATTACCTACTGCTTTCATATGTTCTGTATCGTGAAGGAATGGTACCTCCACATATTGCCGCGGGTATTAACCTGAACTTCTTCCCTGCGGGTCCAATTTTCCGCAGAGGTGGAGCCTTCTTTATTCGCAGAAGCTTTAAAGGCAACAAGCTCTACTCAACCGTTTTCCGTGAGTATCTTGCAGAACTTTTTGCAAAAGGTTACTCAGTCGAATACTTCAGTGAAGGTGGACGCTCCCGAACAGGCCGACTACTGCCAGCTAAAACGGGCATGCTAGCGATGACTATTCAGGCGATGCTTCGAGGCCTGAACCGTCCCGTTACCTTGGTTCCTGTGTACATTGGCTATGAACACGTTATGGAAGTTTCTACTTACGCCAAAGAGCTTCGAGGGAAGCGTAAAGAGAAAGAGAATGCAGGTCAGGTAATTAAAACCATCCGTAAGCTGAGAGATTTCGGACAAGGTTACGTTAACTTTGGTGAGCCTATCCCACTCAATAACTACTTGAATACCCATGTGCCTGAGTGGACCAAAGACATTAATCCGTTAGAAGTACCTAGACCTCACTGGATGACACCAGTCGTCAATCAGATTGCGAACAAGATGATGACGCATATCAATGATGCAGCAGCAACAAACGCACTGACACTTTGTGCAACAGCGTTGCTTGCATCACGTCAACGCGCTCTAGCCAAAGAGACACTGATAGCGCAAATAGACTCTTACACTCAGCTACTTCGCAATGTCCCTTACTCGGAAACAAGTACTACACCGGATAAATCAGCAGAAGAACTGGTAGAGCACGCTCTGGCTCTCAACAAGTTCATTACTGAGCGAGATGCTGTCGGTGAGATTATCTCTCTTGATCGTCATCAGTCTATTTTGATGACTTACTATCGAAATAATATTATCCACTTGTTTGCTATTCCATCTCAGATTGCTCTGATGGTTGTTCGAAACGAAAAAGTCTCTGTGGCACAAGTTCAGGAAACTATTGCTCAGTTGTACCCATTCTTGAAGAAAGAGCTTTTCTTACGATATGAACAGGATGAATTAAAAGAAGTAGTCATAGCCATCATTGATGAGCTAGTAAGGCAGGAGTTAATTAAGCTTAACGATGGCATACTTTCAATCAATCAGGTGAAGATCCAGTCACTAATGTTGTTAGCAAGAAGCATTGCGGAAACACTTCAGCGCTATGCAATAGCTATAAACCAATTAGTGTTTGACCCAAGTGTCGATAGATCAGAATTGGAACAAAGAAGCCAGGAAGTCGCTCAACGTCTGGGGCGTCTGCACGGTATCAACGCACCAGAGTTCTTTGATAAGGGTGTATTCTCTTCTTTGTTCAGCGTACTGAAAGAAGAAAACTATATCGATATCGATGGAAAGTGCGATATTGAAAGAACTCAAAAGCTCGCAGAGATGCTATCCGGCCTACTAACTTCAGAGGTTAGGCTAACGATTCAGGAAAGCCTGATATCCAAAGAGGATGTTCCTAACGAAGAATTAGAAGAGAAATAGACTAAAAAAGGTTCTGCAGTGCAGAACCTTTTTTCTATCTATCGGCATTAATTAAAGAGTACTTAAAAAGATTCCAACCGTTAGTACCAAACCTACATTATTGTTGTTCAAAAAAGCCTGAAAGCACTTATCTCGGTCCCTGCCTCGAATCAGGTTTTGCTGATAAACAAATAGCGAGGCAGCGCCTAATACTCCCCAATAGAACCATTGGCTAAGCTGAAGCTGATAACCCAATGCAATAAGTAAAACGATAGTTAGAAGTTGCAAAGCGCCAATAATAGCTTTGTCTAATCTGCCAAACAAGATAGCGGTAGATTTAACACCAATGCGTAAATCATCATCACGATCAACCATGGCATATTCTGTATCGTAAGCAATCGTCCACATGGCATTTATCACAAATAGCAACCATACGTATGGCGAGATTTCATTGGCCTGTGCAGCCCATGCCATGGGGATTGCCCAGCTAAATGCCAATGCGAGAAAAAGCTGTGGTAAATGAGTATAGCGCTTCATAAAAGGGTAAATAAATGCGAGCGCTATACCGATAAAAGAGAGCTTCACCGTTAGAGTGTTCATGGTCAAAACCAGAACAAAAGAAACAACGGCAAGTAAGAGAAATAATATAATTGCTTCAGACGCAGATACCGTACCGGAAGGAATTGGTCTGTTTTTAGTACGCTTAACTTTTCCATCAATGTTTCGATCTGCAAAGTCATTGATTACGCATCCGGCAGAACGCATTAAAACAACGCCGGCAACAAACACGATAAGCACATCCCAACGCGGTAACCCATCCGCGGCCAATATTAGTGACCACATTGTCGGCCATAACAGCAATAATGAACCTATTGGCTTATCCATGCGCATCAATTGCCAGTATGCTCTGGCTTTGACGAAACTCATCTATACATTCTCCTTAACGTATACCGGAGAGTCAGGTAAAAAAAGTTCAGCAACTAAAAGAGGCTTACCATTCATCCATAATCTTGAACGCCTGGCTAACAGCTTGCCATACGAAGTATTAGCCCATCCAGCTTGTAACTTATCACGATATACTTCTTCTGCTCTAAAAACTGTTAAGCCGAGAGGAATCTCACCTAATTCGCTGAGATCGTACTGCTGATCTTCTAACGAAGAGAGAGGCATAAGGGTTCTGCCAACAACCCATTGGCTATCATCTCCATTTAAAATCACTTCCCTAAGGATACACGCTTCATTGCTAAGGAGAGAAACCTCCTGAGTTGTCAAACTTTCTCCCTGAATAACATGATTGCTAAGTAAGTTTACGGATAGATCCTGGCACTCTTTTTCGAGGCGTCGGGACAATGAGCCTTCTTCCTGCAACCAATCCAGTAAAAAGTCTGTAGATAATTCAAAAGATTCAATATCTTTCCATTCAACATTTTTTAGAGCGTTAATGTACAACGAAATCTGCTCGGGCATATTTGTTTTTTATAGTTAGCATTATTGTTATAAACTAGTGAGTGAAGTTTAGGTGAAATGAACATCACAATACAAGCGTACCTAAGCCATTTTAACAGACAAAATCGCCCTGGATATTGGAATAAAAAATATAGAACTCACAAATATGGTTAGATCATTCCTCGTATTACTTCTGCTCACTGTTAGCAGCTTCTTTTCAGTATCAGCAATAGCAGAAGAAGAAAAAGCAGCACCAATTCTACAGTACTATGCTTTATCTCCTCACATTACAACAAATGTGTATACCAAGGGGAAAACCATTGTTTATTTGCGCGTCAGTGTCGACTTAATGGTGGCAGATAGCAGTTATATTGCGGATCTTGAACTTCATGAGCCGCTAATAAGAGACGCAATAATTGAGCATATCGGGCAGCAACAAGAAGAAAAGGTTAAGTCACTGGCAGGCAAAGCCGCGTTAGAGACTGAGCTATTAGATTTGTTGAACAGCCTGCTACTAGCTGAAACAGGCAAAACTATAATTGCAAAAGTTCTTTTTTCTGAGTATCTGGCGCAATAACACTTTGTATTGATGAGAAAGGCAGCCGTAAGGTTGCCTTATTGTCTTAAGCCTTTCGAACGCTGGAACCGCTATCCTTAAATCCAAGCGCGACCCCGCTTAACAAACCCACTAAATGAGCGGTGTTTGCAATGGCTAAATATGATTGCACATATCCAAGAATCAACCAGACCAGCATAAAACCTACTATAGATTTAGGTATCACCAACCCTTTTTCTGGTGCTCGTGTACCTAGAACCCATATATAACCGAGTAGCGCATATACCACACCTGACAGGCCACCAAAGTTAGCACCTTCAACCCAGTATTGGCCTGCACCTGAAAGCAGTGCTGAAAGAGCAAATATCTGGAGGAGCTTTCCACTGCCTAACCGTTGCTCTATGTCTCCGCCTAACTGCCACCACCAAAGCATATTAAAGACAATATGCATAACCGAAAAATGCAGCAGTGCATGAGATAACCATCGCCATAGCTGCCATTGTTGCTCTGCCGATGCAGGGAAATGCATATAACTGAAAACTAGCCTGCCAAACCCGATCTGTTGCAGAGCAAAAATAACTATGCCTATCACCATCACAGCCAACGTAATCGGCCCGGCTTTTGCCTTCACCATACTTAACATACTTGGCGTGTGATACTTAAACTTCTGATTTCTCGATTCAGCCATGTCCCATGATGCAGCATGATACTTACTGGCATCTGGATTGGCCAAGAAATGCTTTAGCTCTGCTTCAGTTTCCAATTGATCTTCAACATTTTTTAGCCAAAGAGCAAAACTACCACCCCCCTCTGGCATCATGGCAACTTCTATCTTACGAGAAGCCATATAGTCGATAAAAGCTTGTGCTAACCGAGGGTTATCCAAAACGATTAATCGGATCATCTACTCACTCTTCTCAATTGGCAGACCAGCACGCTTCCACGCTTCGAAACCACCATCAATGCTGTAGACCTCATCAAACCCCTGGTTCATCAAATACTGAGCAGCCCCCTGACTACTGACACCGTGATAGCAAATAACCATTACCGGTGTCTCAAAATCCACTTCATCCATGAAGTTTACGATCGTATCGTTAGTTAGATGAAATGAGTTCTGTGGACAGGCCATTGTGTACGAACCAGGGTCTCTAATATCAACAAGTACGGCCCGCTTATCTTCCAACAATTTATACGCTTCTAATACATCAATATTCTTGAAACTACTCATTTGTCACTTCCTTATTGTTATTTGACCATTGTAACTTATCCCAACGCAGATATGGACAGATGAACGTCAGGGTTATCCACTAAAGATCGAAATTTAGCCAACTGTGCATAAACTTGTGGATTACGTTGATAAAGTGGTTCTTAAGAAAAAGATCCACAATATATAGTGATGATCTTTCTTAATCTGTGCGTATTTCATTTTTTATCCCCAATCGTAAAAAACCGATCAGAGCCTATTGCACCCCGCTTTCTTACAACAAGATTTCACTTTTTACACAAAGTTATTCACAGCTTGCAAGTGGTTTATTGATCTAAAAGCATAAAAAAACCGGGATCATCTGATCCCGGTTTCTTTTAATCTATTCTAGCGATGAATGGTTAGAACTCACCAACGGCTGCTTTCAGCTTTTTCATGGCATTCTTTTCAAGCTGACGGATTCGTTCAGCAGACACGCCATAAGTCTTAGCCAGTTCTTGAAGTGTTGATTTTTCATCATCCAACCAGCGTGAACGAACAATGTGCTGACTACGATCATCCAGAGTCGCAAGTGCATGAGACAAGCGAGTATTTGTGTGCTCTTCCCAGTTGTCCGCTTCAATGCTTTCAGCGATATCTGAGTTTTTGTCTTCCAGGTAAAGAACCGGAGCAGACATGCTTACACCAGCATCGTCATCTTCAGTCGGCAGTTCAAAAGCAGCATCCTGAGCGGCAAGGCGAGATTCCATCTCTCTCACTTCTGAAGGCTCTACACCCAACTCGCGAGCAACAGTTTCTACTTCACCGTTGTTGAACCAACCTAAACGCTTTTTCGACTTACGCAGATTAAAGAACAGTTTACGCTGAGCTTTGGTTGTCGCAATTTTTACGATACGCCAGTTTCTCAGAACGTATTCATGAATTTCAGCTTTAATCCAGTGAACTGCGAAAGAGACCAGACGAACACCCACTTCCGGGTTAAAGCGTTTTACCGCCTTCATCAGGCCAATGTTACCTTCCTGAACGAGATCTGCCATTGGAAGACCATAGCCAGAGTAACCACGTGCAACATGAACAACGAATCGAAGATGAGAAAGGATAAGCCCTTTCGCAGCATCAATTTCACCTTTGTAATGTAATCTCTCGGCTAGTTCACGCTCTTCTTCTACAGACAGCATTGGGTAGCTGTTCACAGAGCTAATATAGCTGTCTAAGCTATCTTGTGTAACTAAAGCCATTGGATACGCTTGGTTTGCCATTCAATTCCTCACTCGTTTCTCTAACAGAGAAAGCTAATTATTACTGCTCTTCTATCTAAAATTGAGATGAATCAATTTTAAAGAAGGGGGATTTATTATCCACAGATACAGGCGCTATACAAGTATATTATCTATTTCTACTAAACAACTATGACGCTATATCGGTATTTTTATGACAAAATCACATCAAACTGGTTCAATTTCTTTTAGATGACTTCTAGCCGACAGCCTTGCCGCGATAAAGCCTAAGAAAAGACCTAGCATAAGTAAAAGAACAGATTCATCTATATTTAAGCCGATAAGTCTAAAGCGACTATCATAAAGTGATGCGAGTTCTTCTACAGCGCCGTTCAACAATATAGTAATAACTGCTGTAAGTATCCAGGCAGATACCGCCCCAATAAAGCCAAACCACATTCCATAATAAAGATAAGGACGAAGGATAAAGCTATCAGTCGCGCCAATCAGCTTCATTACCTGTATCTCCTCTTTATGAGCAAGAATGGTAAAACGTATTGTATTGCCAACAATCAAAAATACGGCTGCGCACATCAATACTGAAAGTGTAATAACAACGGTTACCGCCAGTTTATGTATCGCGTCTAGTCTCGATAACCAATCTTCATCCAGCCTAACATCCGTAACTGACTCATCTTTTTGAATGCGGCTCGCGATGGCTTTGATTTGCTCATTAGTCTCAACTGCTGGCTCTACAACGAGTACAGCAGGCAAAGCGTAGTCACTAAGAAGAGAAAGGGCCTGCTCAAATCCAGAGTGCTGACTTAAGTCACTCAATCCTTGCTGCGAAGAGATATATTCAACAGCCTGAACTTCTTCCCAGTTTTCAAGCTCATCTTTCAGAACCATAACTCTTGCTTCTGCCACATCTTCATGCAGAAAAACACTAATCTGAGAAGGTGTTGCGACACTATCAGCAACTTGCGCAATATTTTTCCCAACGAGATAAATACTTGCGGGTAACGCTAGCGCCATTGAAATAACAGCTAATGTCAGAAGATTTCCTAACGGCCTTTCCCACAAAGATAAGAATGCTTTCTTTGCCTGACTGAAGTGAATTCTTAAAAAGCTATCTCTTTTACTCGATGCCTTTTGCTTTCTGGCATTATTGCCCATAGCCTTGAACCTCACTTAGAAAGCCCTGATTAAGCTCCAGACGACGGTACTGCGGCCGGCTTTGAATCAAGCCAATATCATGGGTAGCCAAGATTACCGACACTCCGACTCTATTAAACTCTTCGAACAAATTTAGAACTCGACCGGAAAGCTCAGGATCAAGATTACCTGTAGGCTCATCGGCAATAAGCAACGTTGGTCTGTTAACAACTGCTCTGGCAATCCCAACTCGTTGCTGTTCACCGCCAGAAAGCTGACTAGGTAAGCACTTTGCTTTGTCCAGTAATCCTGTTTTATCTAAGGCTGCAGATACTCTGCGCTTGATATCGTTTTCAGAGGCCGACTCAATACGCATCGGCAAGGCAACATTATCAAACACCGAACGGTCAGTAAGTAGCCGGTGATCCTGAAATACAATGCCCAGGAGTCTTCGAAGGAACGGGATATCTTTAGCCGGGATATTAGTAATATCATGGCCATTGAAGCTAATTTTTCCGTCGGAAGGGCGTTCCATAGCACAAATCAGCTTAAGCAATGTACTCTTACCAGCTCCTGAATGACCATTCAGGAATGCCATCTCACCTCTTCGCAGATGAAAATCAACTTTTTGCAGAGCCTGACGGCCACCACGATAGGCTTTACTAACCTGCTGAAATTTTATCACCCGTTCGTCCTCTGACTCGGTTATATCAGGACCACATAGTGGCTTTTAGTCATCTCTGCTAAATAGCGCTTCAATAAAGTCTGTAGTATTAAACTTGCGAAGGTCATCGATACCTTCACCCACACCGATATATCGGATTGGAATTTTAAATTGGTCAGCAAGGGCAAAAATAACGCCACCTTTTGCTGTTCCATCTAGTTTAGTCAGCGTAATACCGGTTAATGGAGCGACATCGCTGAACAGTTTAGCCTGACTAATCGCATTCTGCCCCGTACCAGCATCCAGTGTTAACATAATTTCATGTGGTGCAGAATCATCTATCTTCTTCATTACGCGAACAATCTTACGTAACTCTTCCATCAGGTTGCTCTTGTTCTGCAAGCGCCCTGCGGTATCCGCAATTACAACATCCACGCCACGCGCTTTAGCAGCTTCGATGGCATCATAGATAACAGAAGCACTATCCGCGCCAGTATGCTGGGCAATGACAGGAACATCGTTTCTCTCACCCCAAACCTGAAGCTGCTCAACTGCCGCTGCACGGAAGGTGTCACCCGCAGCCAGCATCACTTTTTTGCCTTCACTTTGGAATTGTTTAGCCAACTTACCAATCGTTGTTGTCTTACCTACACCATTCACACCAACCATCAAAATAACGTATGGAGTTTTGGTTGTATCAACTTCAAGAGGCTGCTCCACATGAGATAGGATCTCGGCCATCTCTTCTTTAAGCAGACCATACAGCGCTTCACCATCTTTCAGCTCATGGCGAGATGCTTTTTCTGTCAGGTTATCGATAATTTTTACTGTGGTGTTCATACCCACATCAGCAATCAATAACTGCTCTTCTAGCTCTTCAAATAGATCATCATCAATTTGCTTGCCTTTAAACAGGCCAAAGAATCCAGCACCGATGTTCATCTTGGTTCTGGCAAGACTACGCTTCAGACGAGCAAAAAAGCTTTCTGTTGGCTTATCCTGCTCAACCACTTTAGGTTCTGATTGCTCTTTCGCTACTGACTCTTCGGCTTCTTCAGCAACGTCTTCCTCGGACTCAGAAGAAACCTCTTTCCAATCATCTTCCTGCCAGTCCTCGTCACTCCATTCATCTTCTTCGGAGTCTGGCCCCTGGTCTGACTCCGCCTCTGTCTCTTCGAGATCTGACGTTTCTGTTTCTGAAGAATCAGCTTCTGAAGCTTCCGCTTTTTCTTCTTCAACAGGTAGCTCAGCTTCTTCGCTCAGCTCTTCCTGCTCTACATTCTCTTTCGGTGCCTGTTCTTCGTCACCAAACCCGAGCCACGATAGTAATCCGCGCTTTTTCTTTTCCGTCATCTGGATGAATTCCTGAGTCTCAATCTGTACCTGAAAAATGATAAAACAACAAAGTAGTGAAAATTTTTTTGTTTGATTGGTACACTTCGTCAATTATTTAATTATTCAACTTCGCCTTATCAACCCGATACAAGCGAATTTGATATAGTAACACTTTATTTGCGGTCAAAAAATCTATGGTAAGACGTCGTCGACAAAACACCTCACAAAACAGGACTTCAACCGGTCATGTACGTATTATTGCTGGCTTGTGGAGAGGGCGAAAGCTACCTGTGAAAGATGCGGAGGGTCTTAGACCAACCACGGACAGAGTAAAAGAGACACTGTTTAACTGGTTGGCACAAGATATTCCTCACTCTAAGTGCCTTGACCTGTTTTCTGGTTCTGGCGGGCTTGGGTTTGAGTCTGCATCAAGACAAGCAGAAAAAGTGACGATGCTTGAACTGAACCCGGAAGCTCACCAGCAACTAAAATCCAATATCTCTCTGTTAAAAGCGGAGAACATCGAAGCACTAAACACCGATGCGTTAGCCTTTTTGAAAGGCCAGGGAACACCGCATGATGTTGTGTTTATTGATCCTCCATTCAGAAAAGGGCTTCTTGACGAAGTAGTGCAACTGCTAGAAAGCAATGGCTGGCTGGCGGAAAATGCTATGATCTATGTTGAAACAGAAAAAGAGCTGACGCTGGATAATATACCTCTGAGCTGGCACCTTCACAGAGAAAAAACAGCAGGACAAGTTAGCTATCGCTTATTCGAAAGGAATACTTAAATGAAAATACTTATTCTTCTGGCAAAGGCCTCTATCGCGTTTGTCTGGTTTATTCTGATTCTGAACCTGTTTATGCCATTTCCTGGTAAAGCAGCCATTGCTCTATACATCATGACGGCTTTCCTATTTATGATGCATGCTGTGCAGATGATGATCTTTATCGGAGCCTTTGGCGATAAGGTAAAAATCTCAGGCTGGGAGAAGTGGTCTATCCTTGTTTTCGGTATTTTTTCACTACTGGATATTCGCCGAAAACACATGCAATAAAGGCCATGTATAACAGGCCGAAAATAGCCTATTTATTTTTATCCAAAAGCAAGCCACAACCATTATTCGGTGATATAGTTGCGCCCATTCGATTTCCGGTTATAGAGACTTAAACGATGGATTTAATTTCCGTATCTGTAATGCTATTTTTGATTATGGATCCGATGGGCAATTTGCCTATTTTTTCCTCGATTTTGCGCCATATAGAAAAGAAACGGCGCAGAGTAATCCTGATTAGAGAGCTTCTGATTGCGCTCTTTGTCATGCTTGTTTTTCTCTATTCAGGGGAAAGCATTCTTAACTTCTTGGCACTTAAAAAGGAAGCGATCTCTATATCAGGTGCAATCATTCTTTTCCTAATTTCATTAAAAATGATTTTCCCGTCCAAAGACTCCGCTATGGGTCTGGCGGCTGGTGAAGAGCCAATGATTGTTCCTCTGGCGATCCCTATGCTTGCAGGGCCTTCGATTCTGGCAACACTCATCCTGATCGCTCATCAGGAACCACACCGAATGCTGGAATGGTCTGCAGCCATCGTAATTGCGTGGTCAGCTTCTGCTGTTATTCTTCTGTTTGGTGAACTGTTTGAGAAAATTGTCGGGCCAAAAGGTCTTGCAGCGATAGAACGATTGATGGGTATGCTGCTTCTTATGATTTCAGTTCAAATGTTCCTGAACGGAATTTTCAGCTACTTCGAGCATATGACCCAATAAATCTTCCTGTTACTAAAAGGGCCAGCATATTTGCTGGCCCTTTTAGTCAGATTAGTGATGAGAGCAAATCTTCTCTCTCATTGTGCTGTACACCCCATCTGATTCAACGATTTTTCCACGCTGAATAAAGAACTCAAACAAGTCCTCAAATGCGATAGCATCAAACTTACAAGTTCTAAACATCAGCTCCGAACCAAACTTCTTCTCTAAAGTCTCTCTGAGTTCTTCTTTCGACATTGGCGTCTCTGCTAGTAACTCCAGAACTTCATGACCATGAGTATTTTGTGACATAAACAACTCCACATGTAGCAGCCTATATTAGTGGCTGAAGATTTGAATTATAAAACAGAAGCCACTATCAACGAGTGTGCAAGTAAGTAGCTTCCTGAAACTAAATTGTTTTTGTTCGCTTTATTATTCTGCTTTGCATTTCCTGCTCCCAAAAGCGCAGAAAGGGCGAATAGGTATGCACCTGCACAGGCAAGCTGATGTCCAAATACAGGCTCACTTAAACAAAGTTGTGTCGCAGCCCAACAGAGCTGAACCAGAACCAGCCCCATCATCAAGACAGGAAAGACGATTGAATCCAGGCGGGGCAGCATTAAGAAAAAAACGATAACCGCAGAGGCAAAAAGCAATGCTGGTAACCACCAGGATAACCCACCTTCTAGCTGCAACCAGAATGATTTGCTGTAACAGATAAACATTATCAATGTCATAACAAAGGCCGCGCGCTTACCTATTTTTTGAAAGGCGACCAACAGTTCCACACAGACAGCCAAAGACAGGGCAACAGCAACCCAAAGAACATGAGGTTGTAGTTCGGAGAATATTCCAAGAATAATCAGTAAAATAGAAAGGGTTATAGGCTTAAACAAGACCCGAAATTCCAACAGCTAACCAATAAAAATGAGGAAACCTCTGTGATTTAACCGAAGTAGTGTATGGAATGAACGAGATTAGTCCAGTACTCAATACCAATTATTGGATCTAAGAGAGGAATTCTATTGGCGAACTCCTCTTTAGTATTAGAGGCTCATAAGTGAACAGATAATGTGTCCCAATGAATGTAGTAAAAACCCAAGGCTGCAAGAGTAAATAGGATCATCAATGCGACAGCAGCTCGCCAGATAAAACGGCTTGCTCTTGGTGTTAGTTCCTGCTCACAATCATCACAGACTGCTAAAAAGTCGTTTCGATCCTCTAGCTGATAATTCTCTTCATGGACAATCTTGTTTCTTATGGTCGCAACATATCTAAGCTTGCCAATCACATCATGTGGCAACCTCTCTTCGCAGCTAGTGATTAGCTGATGCAGACCCTTCCCATCTGCGTGATATTGCACCCGAAGTAATTTCTCCAGTCGACGAGTGCGAACTACAACTCTTTCAATATCTGACATAACACTTACCATCCCTTCGTCAGAAATGCTTTTTAAGCTATCAATCCTTGTCTCATTTTAAGTATAGGAAACAAAGCAGAAATTCATTACCTAACATTGCAATTAACTCTATATATATTAAAAAGTTAATCATCAAGTCAAAGCAAAATGATGATTCTTAGATAAAGCCCCCTACTTTGACCAACACATGTTAAGGCAATAGCCAGCGACTTTTGCCCGATAAAGAGAACAACCAGCTCATTGCAAGGGCACCACTACCGCTTAACGCAACCCAAAGCGGAATAAACCAAATCGGATTCATTCCTTCATGCCAACCGAGCTCAATCATCGGCCAAAGAAAGATTGGATGAAGAATGTAGATACCTAGGCTATGTTTGCTAATAAATCCAACTACCTTTCTGGCTTTATCTGATAACCCTTCACCATAATAGCGCCCCAACATAAATATCATGGATGCAGCAGCAACCGTATTTAACGTTTTATAAGAAAGCCAACGTCCAAATGTATATTCACCAGCCTCAATACTACCTTGTATCACCATTGCAGCCGTACTCACTAACCCAATGGTCCCGGCAAGCGTAACTAAACTCACCGTTAGCTTCGTAAGAGGTAGTTTCTGATACAAAATGTATCCTAATAGTAAGTACCCACTATATAACCACAGTTGTGAGCTCCATATTCCGTCAAACCTAAACAGGTAGAGCCCGGTTGTAAGCAACCACAGTAGAACAAAAGCATATAGCGCCGCTTTATCCGCTCTTCTCACAAATACTTGTAGAAAAGGAATTACAAAATACAACGGAATAAAATAATAGAAAAAGCCTAAGTGGTAATACGTCGCGTCATGAGGACTATTTTTTAACACTTCCAAAGAGACTTCTGAACTGTATCCATCACTACTCCAACCTGATAAGTAACAATAGAAGAGAGACCAGGCAATAAAAGGCAGCAACACCTTCCCGAGCCTTTTTTTCACATAATACCCAGCATCAAATGGACGCTGGTCGCTCAACATCAAGGCTCCGGTGATCAGAATAAATACAGGCACCGCCCACCGACTGAAGCTATTGAGGGTAATTGCCGTCGACCATTCAAATAAAGGTATGTTCCCAAACTCATGCCGATAAGGTCCCAAAACATGAATAGTTATAACAGCGAGTGCTGCTACACAACGAAGAACATCGAAAAAGAAAACGTGCTTTCTCATAATTTAATAGCATTTGGAGTTTATCCAAAAACTATAGCACGAAAATAAAGCCGAGGAGTGCTTTTAGATCTTTGATAGATAAGACAAATAAAGCCAGATACAACTGGCTTTAATTATGTCGTCAGGATATGAAATTACGCGAGTTCTGGCTGCTTAACCTTGGGCAGGTAGACAGAAATAAACACCGTAATCGAAAGAAACGCAAAAGAAACCCACAGACAAGCGGCCAACCCTGCCATCTGGAACACCCAGCCAGAAAGAATGGTACCTATCAGACGTCCCATTGCATTTGCCATGTAATAGAAGCCTACGTCCAATGAAACTCCATCACCCTTGGCATAACTCACTATCAGGTATGAGTGCAACGAAGAGTTGATCGCAAACACAGCACCAAAAATAAGCAACCCAACAATAATCACCAGCTCCGGTTGCCATTCAACCTGCACACCATAAGCAATTAAACCGGTTACACCAGCAAGGATTGCAGCCCAATATGTTGCGGCAGAACCATCCGGCACTTTACCTTGTGCCTTCCCGGTAATTTTAGGAGCAATTCCCTGCACAAACCCGTAAGCAATAACCCATAGAGCCAGAAAGCCACCGACCCAAGTGTGGTTCCAACCAAAAACCGAGCCAAGGTATACCGGCAACGCAACCACAAACCATACATCACGTGCACCAAACAGGAACATACGCGCTGCTGAAAGAATATTGATGCTTTGAGACTTTGAAAAAATCTGCTTAAACTTAGGTTTGTTTTTGGCCTTGCCCATATCACTTTCAAGCCACATCAAACTCCCGCTCAGAACTACGGCAAGTACACCAGCCATAATAAGAACCGCCAACTTAAATCCAACAAGCGAAAGAAGCAAACCACCAATAAAGAAGCCTGCACCTTTTAGTGCGTTCTTAGAACCGGTCAGAATCGCAACCCATTTATACAATGCACCCTGCTGCTCATCTGGAACTAAAGTCTTGATAGCGCTCTTCGCACTCATTTTGTTCAGGTCTTTCGCAATACCGGATATGGCTTGCGCAGCCATTACCCAAGGAATGGTCAACCATGCGCTTGGTACCGCTAACATCACCAACGCAAAGATTTGCATTGCCAGGCCAACATTCATCGTTCTGTTCAGGCCAAGGCGCGCTCCTAACCAGCCACCGATGAGGTTGGTCACAACACCAAAGAATTCGTAGAAGAGGAAAAGTGAAGCAATTGCTAACGTGCCATATCCAAGGTCATGGAAATAAAGCACCACTAGCATTCTTAACGCACCGTCCGTGATGGTAAAGTTCCAGTAGTTAAACGTCACCAGCATATATTGGCGAACACTTTTACTTAGATTGGAGAACATAGTTTTAACCACTTTAAGTTCAGGTGGGCAGCTTCTAAAGCTTTTGGATCATCATGATCCAAAAGCTCTTTGAACTAGAATTTAGCTGCTACTTTTTCGATGTAATCGATCTGAGGTTGCTTGGTAAACGCGCCTGGGCGAAGCGCCTTAACTTCACGCTTAATTGTTTCCAGATCCCAACCTTGCTCCAGAAGAATATGTGCTGCAAGTATGCCTGTACGGCCCGAGCCACCAAGGCAATGAAGAACAACTTTTCCACCTTGCTTCAACATTTCCTGGACCTTAGGACTAATCACTTCCCATCGAGCATCAAACTCTTCACCCGGAGCCTGATCATCTTCAATAGGTTGATTGAACCAGGTCATTCCAAGCGCTTCCGTCATTTCAGGTAGAGCTGCAACGCCAACTTTTTCCATCTCTTCTTTATCAAGAGCGGTCACAATCGCAACCGTACCTTGCTCTTTTAGTTGCTTCAGAGATTCCTCAAGACCAGCCTCTTTAGTACCCGGACAAGGCGTTAGAATAAGAGCTGCTTTGCCTTCAAGGATGTTTAGTTCCCATGTTGGATGTGTCATTTCAATACTTCCTTATGCCAGACCAACTTTACGTACAAGCTCAGCAGTACGTGTTGCGTAACCCATTTCGTTGTCATACCAGGCATAGATCTTCACCATACGAGAGCCAACAACCATAGTCGACATCGCATCTACAATCGTAGAACGCTGGTCACCTTTGTAATCGATAGAGACTAGCGGACGTTCTTCAAAGCCAAGAATGCCTTTTAGCTCACCTTCCGATGCTTCCTTCAAAAGTGCATTGACCTCTTCGGCCGTGGTATCACGTTTAACGTCAAAGATAATGTCCGTAAGAGAAGCATTCGCCAGAGGTACACGTACCGCGTGGCCATTAATCTTGCCTTTTAGCTCAGGGAAAATCTCAACAATCGCTGTCGCACTACCTGTTGTTGTCGGAATCAGGCTCATACCACAAGCGCGAGCGCGACGAAGGTCTTTATGCGGCGCATCCAGAATAGTCTGAGTATTGGTAAGGTCGTGAATAGTAGTGAAAGAAGACTGTTCAATGCCTAGCTTCTCGTGAATCACTTTAACCACTGGCGCGATACAGTTGGTCGTACAAGAAGCAGCGGTAACAATCTTATGAACAGCTGGGTCGAAAATTTCGTCATTCACGCCTACAACAATATTCGCAATACCTTCTTCTTTTACCGGTGCCGAAACAACGACACGCTTCACGCCCTGATCAAGGTACTTGTTCAGGAAAGATGTTTTACGATGCACGCCTGTACACTCGATAACAACATCACAACCAGACCAGTCAATCGCGTCGATATTACGTTCCTGAGTTGTCTTTATACGTTGACCATTGATCACCATCTCTTCACCGTCTGCGGTTACTTCGTGGTGCCAGCGACCCTGAACAGAATCAAACTCAAGCAAATGAGCCAAGGTTTTTGTATCACCAGCAACATCATTGATTTGAACAAACTCAAGCTCTTCCCAATCAAAAGAAGCTCGCAGAGCAAGGCGGCCAATACGACCAAAACCGTTAATTCCAACTTTAATAGGCATTTTTTAACCCTCTGATAGAAATCTATTTTTGCTATCGGCTAAACGCAAGGGCGTCCGCTGAAAGCATTTAATCTGTCAATATCCTGCTGATATTGTTCTTTTAGACAACTTGACTCTTTCAAGCCATCAATAATCTTTAACAGCCATCCCGGAAGGTTGTCTGAAACTCGATACATCACCCACTGCCCTTTTCTTTCATCAATCAATACTCCTGACTGACGAAGCTGCGCAAGATGACGAGAGATTTTGGGCTGGCTCTCGTTAAGAGCCTCAGTAAGTTCACATACGCACAAGCCTTCCTCTCTGGCGATTAAAAGCAGACAACGCACACGTGTTTCATCTGAAAGCATCTTGAAGAACTGATTTGGTAACATATATAACACTCACTACATATGGATATGCGCATATATTATGATAAAAAAAACGCGCGTCAACCGACACGCGCTTTTTGTCATCAAACTTTAATATTCACTATTTGGACATCTCTAGCATTTCCTGGCTCCACTTCTGAGCTTCACTCAGTATCGGACTTACATCTGCCAGCTCAAGGCCCAGTTCAGTACACATCTCTTCCAGACCAATCCAATCCGCTTTTTCGTAACACTCTTCCAGCTTTAGCAGGCAACCAAGTGTACCTTCACGATTTAGCAAAGCAGATTTGGCGTTCTCCGAAAGAGGTAAATCTTCAATCATGTTCTCCAGCGGTGTGTCCATCAGTGCATCAAGCATTGAAAAGAGACCAATGATAAACGCCTGATTCCGATACCCCTGGAACTGACTTATGCGAGACATCATCAGGCAGAACTGCGCTCTTTGCATCGAGAGTCCATATAGCTCCTGAGGCTTGTTACCCGACACGTACGAAGCCGCTGCCAGTGACACAAACACCTTTAGCTTCTCCTGTCCTAAGTAAACTAATGCTTGCTTAAATGACTCAATAGGCTTGTCAATACGTGGAGACATGGTATTCACAAACCGCAGAAGCTTGTACGAAAGCGAAAGGTCTTTGGCAATAATTTGCTCTACCTTGTTGTAGTTGACCTCAGGTTGCATTACCTCTTTGATCAACTCCAACGCTAATATCTGCTCTGGACTGACATACTTTTGTTTCACAATTTCTGGTTTACTGAAAAAGTATCCCTGAAAATAGCGAAAGCCCGCTTCCATAACGGCATCAAATTCATCTTGGTTTTCTACTTTTTCAGCTAAAAAAGAAGCGGTGACACCTCTCTCTTTCTGCTCAATAACATAGTCACACGCATCATCAACACCATGTCTCATTACATCAATTTTGATGATGTGGATGTATGGAAGAAATTCGTCCCATTTGTGGTCAAAGGTAAAGTCGTCCAATGCAATCATATAGCCAGACCGGTTGAGCTTTCTGATTGCCGCCAATAACTCATCCGTTGGCTCACAGGTTTCCAAAACCTCTATAACCACCTGATCTTTAGGTAGCATGAGCGGTAGATCGTGAATAATCGAGTCATAGGTAAAATTGACAAAGCTTCGGGAAGACAAAACGGATGGATTCCGCCCCATTGACAGGAAATTCTCTACTACCAAACGGTATGTTGCCCGGTTTTCTCCTATGCTACTTGGAAAGGCATTTCGCTCACCATCACGAAACAGCAGTTCATAACCTATTGTTTGCTTACTTTTGTTAAAAATCGGCTGACGAGCAACATATGTATACATAGCAATCCATTCTTCTTATTTCACGACACTTAAATCGTAGCTTTGAGTGGTTTGAGTTGATAGGCTTTTATGAATTTAATTTCACACTATTATATACTTACGTGAATTCAGTCACGTTGTACTTCTTAGTGATAACCGTGCACTGTAAGCTAAATAAACTAAAGATATAATTATTGACCCTAAAACCAAAAATGTCCTGATGATGACCAAAGATTCCGAATATCTATTAACTACAGAAAAAAACTTTACTACCGACATTGAGGGCAATATTCGCGCATTGTGGGAAGCTCGAAATGAAGGGTATTTAAAAAACAAAACAAACAAAAATCTCTACTGGATATCTTTAACATCACCAAATCACTCCAAAGCAGTCGTTATTGTTAATGGCCGAATTGAAGGAGTATGGAAGTATCAGGAACTCTTTTACGACTTCTATCGCAATGGTTATGACGTCTATTCTTTCGATCACCAAGGACAAGGTTGTTCCGACCGCTTAGTAACGAACTCCGATATCGGTCATGTTGAGTTTTTTTCTGACTATGTTGAAGATATGGCTGCAGTTATCGAACAATTTCAGTTGCACCGATACGAGAAACGCTTTTTGGTTGCCCATTCAATGGGAGGTGCCATCAGCACCAGATACTTGCAGCTGCACAGCGAACATAACTTTAATGCAGTCGCACTAAGTGCTCCTATGTATGGAGTAAATGTTGCCTGGTACTTAAAACCCATCAGCGCTCCATTTATGAGGCTCAAGGCGATGTTTCATTCAAAGCCTGACTATGGGACCAGCAATACAACTTATTACTCTAAGCCTTTTGAAGACAACCCTCTTTCCGGTTGCGAAGTCCGGTATCGCTGGTTTCGCAAACTATACGAAGATAAGCCAGGACTAAAGGTCGGTGGTCCTAGTGCAAGATGGATCTGGCAAAACCTCAATGCCGCTAAACTATGTATCTCAGAATCTCAAAAGCTGACTCTTCCGTTCTTGTTACTGCAAGCCTCCGGAGAGGTCATTGTCTCTAATAAAGATCAAAACAAATTTATAGACAAACTCAGAAAAACAAACGAACAAGCCAGGTTAGAAGTCGTGCAGGGGTCCAGGCATGAGATTTTTTTTGAGAATGATGAGTATCGTAACACTGCACTAACAAAACTATTCTCTTTCTTTAATAAGAACTAATACAAAGTACTTTAGAGCATTAAAAGAGGAAAAGTAGGTTTACCCTCTTTTTTCGGTCCGTTTTTACATAAACTACGGACTATTGCCGAGAAACAGCTCTCAGCACCCACACTTCAGATTTATGAGGAACACATGACCGTAGCGAAATATCAAATTGTTGCATCTGATCTTGATGGCACGCTTTTAGCGCCAGACCACCAGCTAAATCAGTTCAGTAAAGAGACACTGGTAGAACTGCATAATAAAGGAAAGACTTTTATTTTCGCGACAGGTCGCCATCATGTAGACGTAGCCGGAATCCGCGAACAAGTTGGTATTCCTGCATTTATGATTACCTCTAACGGTGCGCGTGTTCACGACCTAAACGATAAACTTCTGTACAGTCAGAATGTTGAAAGCAATATTGTTCAGCCAATTCTGGATATTGTAAAAAAAGATCCAAATATCAGAATCAACATCTACCAGGATGACGAATGGTTTATCAATCAGGAAGATGAACTCCTTAAAAAATTCCACAAAGACTCAGGCTTTGCATATGGTGTTTTTGATGTCGATAACGCCCCGACAACAGGTATCGCAAAAATCTTCTTTGTTTATCCTGATCATGAACACCTAGTTCAATTCGAAGACGAGATAAACGAAAAATATGGTAATCAGGTAAACGCTTCTTTCTCTACACCATTTTGCCTAGAAATTATGGCTGCAGAAGTGTCTAAAGGAGATGCACTAAAAGCTGTCGCTGAATCTCTCGGTTATACACTAGAAGATTGCATCGCCTTTGGTGACGGTATGAATGACGTAGAGCTACTATCGATGGCTGGGAAAGGTCTTGTCATGGGTAGCGCACACCCGAAAGTATTTGATGCTCTCCCAGATATTGAAGTGATAGGTACAAATGAAAATGATGCGGTCGCGCATTACCTGAGAGATCATTTGATCTAGACAATTAGATTCTTACCCAAACTAAATGGTAGTCTTTTACGACTACCATTTTTGTTTTTGCTCCACAGGAACTGAGTTGATGAAAACCAAATCCACACTCGTATCGATTGCTTTACTGACTCTGCTTCAGGCATGCAGTTCTCTATCAGAGACCTCAACGAATCCCGAAGAGGGAGTTTTTGCAACGACAGAGTCTGCTGTACCTCAACCCTTTGAAATGAAGGGAACTCTGGTATTAGGCCCTGATAGCCGAACATTTACACCATGTGGAAGTCGCGAGCAATATTTACTGCAGACTAAACCAGAAATATTAAAAGAACTTACAAACCTCCAGACAGAGACTTATCAGCCATTATATTCTGAGTTTTCAGGCCACTTGCTCCCTATGCCTCAAACTGCTCCAGAACAAGATTTTGGAGCACAGTTTATCGCCTCAGAGCTCAAATATGCTTCAACGAAGAGTCTGGAAAAAAAATGTATTAATCGTTCTGATGTTGATACATCTTTGGACTGGGTCGGAACATACTCCGCCACCAGCACAAAGAGTGGAGGATTTTCTGTCTCAATGGCATTAACACAAGATCACTCAGCAAGCATCACTTACCAATCAGGTACTGGTGGAGCTGAAACTAAAGAAAAAGGTTTCTGGCAACAAATCAACTCACAGCAAGTCCAAGTCATTATGACAAGACATCAAGGACAACGCCTTCTCTCGAATCGCTTGTTTACAGTCGTAGATGAAAAGTTAATCGCGGTTGAAGAGATTATCAATGGAACAACATACCCAATAGCCGATGGTGGCTTAGTCCTCTATCCAGAAAAGAGTTCCAGATAATGACAAGCAATGATTTAACACCTGAGCCATGCCCGAACTGTGGCTTGAAACATCAGTGTGTTTGCCACCAAATTCCGCAGATACAAACTGACTGGCACATCGCCCTGCTTACCCATCCCAATGAGAGATATCGTGATACAAATACAGGTAAGCTTTTGCATCAGTCATTAGGTAACAGCAGTATCCATATCTGGGATAGAGTCAGTCCCCCAGCATCATTGATGAAGATGATTGAAAGCCATAACTATCAACCTGTGGTTTTATACCCCTCAGAAACAAGTATGGAGCTCAGTGCTTTCTGTGCATCTGATACTCATCTTCCCATACTCTTTATCTTGCTAGACGGAACCTGGCAGGAGGCCCGAAAGATGATGAACAAAAGCCAATGGTTGAAAAAAATAACCTCTGTACATTTATCAGGTAGTTTTAAATCTGAATACAAATTGCGTAGGAATCAGAAAGATGGAAAATTATGCACATATGAAGTAGGCATTCAATTATCTAAATACTTTAATGAAAACCACCCCGATGAAATGTCACAGTTTTTTAATTATTATTTATCCGTATTTAATGCGGATAAAAGCGGACATAAATACACGTCTTAACCTAATTTAATAAGCCTATATAAAATATAGGCTTATTAATATAATCAAATATATTCTTGTTAAAATATATTAGAACGAGTATTTAGCACCAAACTTAAAGTTCGTACCTTCTTTTTCAACACCAGCCCTTTCTACAGTGCCATCCTGAATGACGACATAAGATGTAATGCTATCGGTGAATTTATAATCAACGCCTGCATACATAGTGCTAGCTTCAACATCTACACCTTTTGACTCACCATCAACTTGCTGGAATGAGCCATAAACGGTTGCTGCACCAATAACATACTCAGCTTTAAGTGCGTATGAATCACCTTTGTTGTCTGGGTCTAATTCTAATTCAACATCATCATTAACTTTCAAAGAGCCGGCACCTTCGAACGAAATGTATGTCACACCAAACTTCAGGTCTCCAAAGTTAACATCTGCTCCGATACCTGAAGAGCTTGCTTCATCACCGTCAGAGCCGTATGCCACTGCAACAGAGAAGCTATCTTCTACTTTGTATTCACCAGAGAACGCATAGTTTGAGTCTACATCTGAGCTAGAGTCCGTTTCATAGTTTGCAGAGAAGTTGAAATCTCCAAATGAGTTTTTATAGCGAAGACCTTGTCCATCAACGCCGCCCTGACCGATTGCATAAAGGTTGTCACCTTCACCAGCGCCAGCTTTTTCGATAGCACCGAAGGAGTTCCCTGTATCACCGATAGAGATGTTACCAATGGTTGTGTGGTCGTATTCGAACTTGATATCATCGAAGCTTGCGTTCTTATCGATTGAGCTACCAGTGTTGATAGCGTATGTACCAATCAACTTAGATTCTTCATCGATAGTGTGTGTTGCCTTGATTGTTAGATTTGCATCAGTCAGAACATGGAGATCTTTGTCTAGCTCTTTCCCCTCTTTGTCCACTGCGTTTGTATCGAGAACATTACCAAACGCTTTAGCCCAACCACTTAGCTCTACGCTATTACCATCTTTATTATAAACTTCTGCTGCTGATAGAGAACCCGCTGCCAGCACCATAGGAATAGCTAGCGCAATTGGCTTTAATTTCATATTAATACCCTTTTGTAAAATACATAACCACATATTGTTCGAATAATTTGTTTTATTATTTATTCGAAACAGCATTCTTTATAATTTAATTAATCTCATTATTTTTGATTAATTTAATCTCGCTGCTAAAAGAATATTATTTATTCAATCAATAATTACAAAGCGGGAAATAATTACAAAATATTAATGCATGATCTCGGTAATACTTATAGAAGAAATATTACGCTGAAGTGTAAAATAATATTTAAATAGAATGGAGTACAAATAAATAAGGCCAGCTAATTGCTGGCCTTATTACATTTATTAGTTGTTAATTTATACGTTCACAAGAGTGAGTGCTCTCCTGGAAACATCGTTCGCAGCTTGAGTCATATCTTGTTTTTCCAGAACATCCGCCAGATAAGCATAGTCAGACACATCAGCACGAATAGAGAGCGCCTTTTCAAACTGCTCCTGAGCCTCAGGCCATTTCTCCGCACGAACACTCAGTTGCGCCATTGCGCTGTATGCCGCCGCATTCTCTGCGTCTTTCTTAACGATTCCTTCCAGTAAGACTGTCACTGGATGTAAATCCGGAAGATTTAACTCAGGCAAAACGGCAATAAGTGCATCGTCTTTATTCTTCTTAAGTGTTTCACGAATAATAATAAACGCTTCAGAGTCCGCTTTGCGAAGCATTAACTGATTAGCCAGACAGAGAACCAACCTGGTGTTCTGTCTCTCTTTTTTGCTAAGTGCAGAGTTCCAGTGAGACAGTAGTCCCTCACTTCCTTTCTGCTGAGCAAGTTGTTCCATCAAGCCACACTGACCATCAAGGAATAGCGCTTCACGCTCTTTAGCATCTACAATGCCTGCCTTTTCCAGCTTGTGCAAAGAATCGAGCAGAGGCTTCCACTGCCCAAGCTTCACATAACAGTTCTTAAGCAGATTCAGAACCATTGTATTATCCGGATATTTGCCTTTTAGCTCAGATAGTACCGCCAGTGCAGACTCGAAATCACCATTTCTATTGTGTTGTCTGGCTTTCGTTAGCTGTACAGCAAGTTCAGAGTTATCTTGCTTGTTCGCAAGCGCTAGATATTTGTCACGCTTGGTGTCATCGCCCATCTCTTGTGCTGCCTCAGAGGCAATCAGATAACACAGAAGTGGCATATCATGATGATTAGCCCAGCGAGTCACTTTTTTCTCTGCACCTTTCCAGTCACCTTCGAGGAGCTTCACAATACCTTCGTTAGTATAACGGCGAGCTCGTCTCATCTTTCTCACACTGAACCAGTTCCAGGTTGTCGATGAAGCATGCAGTACCTTCTTAATCAGATACTCAAGCCCGAATAAAGCGGCAAGCAGAGCTACGACAAAAATAACCAGAGTTGTAACGCTCATTTCAATTGTGGTGTTGGCAATTGAAATTAATACGTAACCTTGCTGACCATTAAACTGCGTTCCTGCGAACAAGCCCAGTCCAAGAACAGCAAAGAGGAAAATAGATCGAATCATTTTTTCTCCTCCATAGTCATACTAGTCACTTCTCTGCGCAGTCTTTCGTTGATGACATCTGAAAGCGCCTTCTGAGAAACCAGCTTAACAGGGTAAGTCACCTCAATATTCTTCTTACTTAAATCTGAAAGCGTTTTGTTGAACTGGATTACAGATGGGTCATCGAGCTTGAAGAACTGTGTTGACCAGTCATTAGCTACTTGAAGAGAGGTTTGATAAACCTCTTTATTTTCAGAGTAAACCGCTCTGATAGCGTTCTCGATCTTGCCTTTAATGTTTTCTTTCAGATAGTAATGCTGCTTAGGCGAAAGAAGAGGAATGACATTGCCATCACGAGTACGGAAGGTAATGAACTGCTCAGAAAAATCTTTCAGAGAAGTCACCAGGTTTTCTTGCCAATCATTGATATCTCCAGATACTTCTGCTGTTTCAACAACAGGTGCATCAGGCAATATCGCATTTGCTAATGGAAGCTCATCGACTTGCTGTTGCAAAGTCGTCAAACGGATAGCCAGACCTTCTCGGTCAATAAGAGGAACCGCTTTAAGGGAAACAATATCCTTCGTCATCTCTTTACGAAGAGGAACCAAGCTAGGGTCGTTCAGCGCTGAAATTCGCTGGTCCGCACTTTCCATAAGCAGTGTTGCGCTCTCGACATCTTTATCCAGGAATAGTTTTCTACCTGCCAGTTTAACCAGATAATCAGCTTCAGCTAACAGCCAGTCATTAGGGCGACGTCCCTTAATATCAGAGATCGCGACTTGTAAGCTCTTAATGCTCTCATTCTGCTGATTAAACAAGGTTTCAGATTTTGCCTCAAGCGTGTTCATGTTTGACGCGACACTGGCAGAAGTATCAGATAGTTTTTTGTCTAGTTGAGCACTTAGCTGACTTATCTGAGATTTAAGTTCAGCGACTTGCGCTTTATATTGCTGAGCTTGCTGGTTGGTCATGTATGCGACACCACCACCAATAAAGAGTGAAAGTACGATGGCTAACGTCGCCAGTTTCGTACCTTTGCTTCCTTGCTTCTCTGCGGGTTTAGGCTCTTTTTCCTTTGATACAGATTTTGATTCAACTTCTGGTTCAGTTGTTGGGGGGGTGTCCTCAACTTTAGGTTCAGAGTTACTCTCCTCTTCAGGAGTAGTCACAACAGCATCATTCTTTTCTTCGGGTTGAGAGTCTTGTTTGTTTTCAGATTCCAAATTCTCGTTTTTTTTAGTTGTCATGCGTAAGTCCTGTTGTTGAAAACGACTGTATTGCTGCTAACAGTTCAGAGTTGGAGGCACTCCCTGTCACTTCCACACTGGCAAATCCAGATTCAGAAGCGATCTCTGCGATCCTGTTGCTTGGCACCAGCAACGTCTTTTGATAAAGCCAATCATGAAAATATTTGGGAACAGAGCTAATTAAAATGCTTAGCTGTTCCGCGCTGGTTACAACAATGTGGTCAATATTGTTTCTTTGCCATTTTTCTATCTCAGAGTGTCCATTAAAAACAAGTGTTTGACGCTGGTACACTTCACAATAATTAACTAATGCACCTTCTTTTGATAGTTTGGCACGAATAAGCTCACGACCACCATTCCCTCTTAGTATTAGTACCTTTTTACCATCTAACTGTTTTAGTTGAGGTAGTTCCAGGAAGTGTTCGCTATCGCTTATCTTTGGGTAGTGTACTGCCTGTTGAGTACATTTGCTGAATTCATCGGCGGTTTTTTGACCAATTGCAAGATAAAGCAATTTTTCTGGCCAGCTCTGCTCATGATGACACAAAATTTTGTGCGCCCATTCAACTGCGGGCTTGCTGACAGCAATAACTATGTCAGAGCTTTTGAGCAGGAGAAGTAAACTCTCGGCTTCTTCTCCTTGTTTAAACGCTATCAGAGGCAAATGAATAGCATGAATACCAATTTCACCCAGTGAATGACATAATTCTTCCCCTTCCGGGCTTGGTCGTGTCACTAAAACCGCATTCATTGCTATTAACTCACCTCACTTTATCATTTGAAGCCAAGCTTAGTGCTCGCTGTATAGCTTCTCTAGAATTTCTTTAGCACCTTCATCAAGTAGCTGATTAGCTAACTCAACACCTAATGCTTCTGCATCTTTTCTGCTACCGCGTATTTCACCACGCACGATCTTGCTTCCATCTGGCTCACCAACCAAAGCTCTCAACCAGATTTCATCACCGTCAAGCAGAGAGTAGCTACCAATTGGCACCTGGCATCCACCTTCCAGAGTTAAGTTCATTGCACGCTCACAACGAACTCGGTCTGCTGTATCAGCATCGTTGAGTGGCTCAAGTAATTTAATCAGTCTTTCGTCATCTAATCGACACTCAATACCAACCGCACCCTGACCAACTGCTGGCAATGATTGCTCTGGCTCAATAAAACTCTGAATACGCTCTTCAAGCTCCAGGCGCTTCAGGCCAGCCGCAGCCAGAATAATTGCGTCATAGTCGCCAGCATCCAGTTTACCCAGTCTGGTTCCGACGTTACCACGCAGTTCTTTGATCTGTAGGTCTGGTCTCGCTTCTTTTAACTGACATTGACGACGTAAACTACAAGTACCAACTACCGCACCCTGTGGAAGTTCATCAAGATTGTTATATGTATTGGAAACAAAAGCGTCACGAGGATCTTCACGCTCACAAATCGTAACCAGTCCCAAACCTTCAGGGAAATCTACCGGCACATCTTTCATAGAGTGCACAGCCAGATCAGCCCTACCTTCTAGCATCGCTACTTCAAGCTCTTTTACAAATAAGCCTTTACCACCGACTTTGGCTAAAGGGGTATCCAAAATCACATCGCCCTTGGTTACCATAGTAACAAGCTCAACTTCTAAGCCTGGATGAGCGGCCATAAGCGCATCTCTTACATAGTAGGCTTGCCAGAGAGCTAGAGGACTTTTACGAGTAGCAATACGAATTGGTTGATTGGTAATACTTTCGGACATAGGGATACAACTTCCAGAACTTGTTATAGATTTGAAGCTAATCCTAACACTGTAACCGTACTGGAATCATCTGTTGTTATTAGTAGTGATAAAAAGCACCGCGATTTTCATTATTAGATAAAGATAGTGTGATACATGTCGCAGTTGTCAGCTACACTAGTATTAGAAGCAACTTAAAAAAGTAGAGACTTTCATCCCAAATTGATGCTAATGTTGCATTTTGTTGAAAGTATTGAAGAGGATCGTATTTTCTTTACTCAGAAGGCCAAAAGTGTTAAATTGATCACGTTTTGTTGACCATAAAGAATAAATTTCAAACGAAATCAGAACGAAAAACTATCAATCAAGGAATACCTCTTGCAGGCTTATACCCATAAAATAATAAGTAGACTCGATATACTTAACCAGCAGCGAATTGATCGCGCGCTGGCACTTATGGATGTTCAAAGCCAGCAAGTATTTAACTTTATTCCTGTTCTTCTTCACTACAACCACCCTGCATTTCCCGCTTACTACGATAAACCTGTCCCACATGGAATCTTTGGTTTTGAACCAAATGATATTCAAAATCAGCTTATCGAGCAGGTTTCTCTGGGCCAACAAGAAACGCCTGAAGTCACTGTAGAGCCTCAAGTACTCGCACTGTATACCATGGGCAGTACCTCCTCTATTGGTCAAAGTACCTCAAGTGACCTTGATATTTGGGTCTGTGTATCTCCATCAATGGACAGTAATACACGTGCGCACTTAAGCAATAAGTGCATGCTGATTACTGAATGGGCAAAAGGTTATGGTGTTGAAGCAAACTTCTTCCTGATGGATGAAGAGCGCTTTCGCAGTAATAAATCTGAAGAGATGACCGGTGATAACTGTGGCTCGTCTCAACATCTTCTTCTGTTAGATGAGTTTTACCGTTCAGCCGTTCGATTAGCAGGCCAACGATTACTATGGCATATCGTTCCACCAGAAATGGAGGAGTGCTATAACGAATATGTCTCTCAGCTTTGTAGCAGTGGTGATATCAACTGTGAAGAGTGGATAGATTTCGGAGAGCTGAATCGAATTCCTGCAGAAGAATACTTCGGCTCTAACTTGTGGCAGCTATACAAGAGCATCGACTCACCTTACAAATCCGTTTTAAAAGCTATCCTTCTGGAAGCTTATTCGTGGGAATACCCACATACACAGCTATTAAGTATTGATTACAAAAGACGTTTCTTTGCGTACGATCCTGACTTGTACAGCATGGATTCATACTACTTGATGCTTGAGAAGGTAACTCGTTATCTTGAAAGGATTAAAGATGACAAGCGATTGGATCTTGTTCGTCGCTGCTTCTACCTAAAGACGCATGAAAAGCTATCCCGTGAGCCCGGTGCTGGTTCTGTTGAATGGCGACGTGAAGCGCTTACAGAAATGACCCAACAATGGGGCTGGGATCTATCCGTCATTAAAGAGTTGGATAACCGACGCAACTGGAAGGTAAAACAGGTAAAGGTTGTACATCATGGTCTTCTTGATGCTTTGATGCTTAGTTACCGTAACCTGATTCAGTTCGCCCGCAGAAACGACATCACATCCTCAATTAGCCCGCAAGATATCAGTATTCTTGCACGTAAACTCTACGCTGCATTTGAGATTCTGCCGGGAAAGGTGACTCTGCTAAACCCTCAGATTTCGCCTGACTTGCATGAAGAAAATCTAAGCTTTATTCAGGTCAGGGAAGGTAGAGTCAACAAGCCAGGTTGGTATCTGTATAAGCAGCCTCTGGTAGCAAAAGAAATTATCGGTCAGCCATACCTGGAGCACAACGAGTATCTTAGTAAGCTTGTAGCCTGGTCCTTTTTTAATGGCTTAATAACCGAATCAACCCGACTCCACTCTGTGGTTCGAGATGCCGATCTGGACATCGACAAGTTCTACCAGATGGTGAGTGACCTCAGAAATACGTTCTCACTTCGCAAACGTCGCCCAACGATGCAGGCGTTGGGAAGTCCTTGTGAAATTAGCCAGCTTGCTATGTTCATCAACTTCGAGGACGACCCAACAGCTCAGTTGGACCTGAACCCAAAGATGACCAAGTTTGATGTTCAAAATACGGATATCTTTAGCTTTGGTGACGAAAACAAGAGCCTTGTTGGAAGTGTTGATCTGGTTTATCGAAATTCATGGCATGAAGTAAGAACGCTTCACTTTACCGGTGAAACCGCCATTCTGGATGCACTAAAAACAGTATTAGGTAAGATGCATCAAGACGCCCTTCCACCAGAATCTGTTGATGTATTCTGCTACAGCAAAAACTTACGCGGCATCATGCGTAACTGTGTTTATCAATTGCTTGCTGAGTGCATAGAGTTAAGACTTAAGCCTGTTGAGCAGCAAAAGAGAAGGCGCTTTAAAGCCATCAAAGTCGCCAACGAAATGTTTGGGTTGTTTTTTGAAAGGCGAGGAGTCTCTGTTCAGAAGCTAGAAAACTCTGTCGACTTTTATAAGAGCATCTCAATTAACAAGCTTCAGGGCTCACCACTTTCTATGCTTGATAAAGAGCAGGATTACCATCTACCAGAAGTTGTTGATGGGTTTGCGAGCGAAGGCTTGGTTCAGTTCTTTTTCGAGGATACAGATATTGGCTTCAATATCTATGTGCTGGACGAGGAAAACGAGATTGAGGTGTATCACCAGTTTAATGGTGACAAGGACTCTATGATCAGCAGCGTCAATCGATTCTACACCTCTTCAAGTGAAGGTGAAGCGGAAAGTAAGCTGATTAACTTTAACCTTCCTCAATACTATCAAATCGTGAAATGTGAAGATGGAAGCGAGTATGTCGTTCCTTACAGAAACGACGGTGGTGCTCCGGTAAAGTCTTCTAAAGCTGTAAACGCTTAGTTTCAGGCTAAGCTTGCTAAACCTATTTGATAAAGGAGCGAATGATCGCTCCTTTTTCTATTCCCACTCTATCTCTTCCTGAGCGTGTATCTCACACTCTTCTTTTACTTTTTCAAAAAACTCACTTCCGGTTTTTGAGCAAATCCACTTTTGATCCTGATACGAAAAATGAAAGCCACCAGACTTTGAAGCAAGCCAAATCTCTTTCATCGGCTCCTGCTTGTTGATAACTACCTGACTTCTATCTTCAAATTCAAGATTCAGAACATTTCCTACGCGCTCATAATCAATATCCGCACCAGACTCATCTATCGCTTCCTCTAGCTGACTAAACTCTTCGTCAACCAATTCATGATATTCAGTTGCATTCATCCTGCTCTATCCTATTGCTTTTCTTATCGGTAGTGCGATTATAGGGGGCATTGAATCAATAATCACGATATGTACTATGAAAAAGATACTAGCTGCACTTTGTCTGACATCACTTCTTGGCCTAGCAGGCTGCGGTAACACAGGCCCGCTCTATATGCCTGAAGATGCAAACCAGACTGAAGAAACGCAGTCCTAATCGAGAACAGATCGTAAGAATAAGCAGGGAAAAGAACATTGGATTACTTTAATTATCAGGATGATGGCCAACTATGGGCTGAAAATGTCCCACTTACCGACATCGCTAATGAGTACGGAACACCTCTTTATGTTTATTCCAGAGCTACGCTAGAACGCCACTGGAATGCATTTGATAAATCTGTAGGAGAGCACCCTCACCTGGTTTGTTATGCCGTTAAAGCAAATGGCAACATCGGTGTACTAAATGCCCTTGCACGTCTAGGTTCAGGCTTTGACATCGTCTCTGGTGGTGAACTGGAACGCGTTTTAGCTGCGGGTGGTAAAGCATCAAAAATCGTATTCTCAGGTGTAGGTAAAACAGAAGCTGAGATGAAACGAGCACTGGAACTAAAAATTAAATGTTTCAATGTTGAATCTGAGCCCGAGCTGGATCGTCTAAATAAAGTAGCATCCGAGCTTGGTGTAAAAGCCCCTATTTCTCTGCGCATCAACCCAGATGTCGATGCAAAGACTCACCCGTATATCTCTACTGGTTTGCGTGATAACAAATTTGGTATCGCGTTTGACCGTGCCAAAGAAGTTTATGCATACGCAGATAACTTAGAGTTCATTGATGTTCAGGGTATTGACTGCCATATAGGCTCCCAGCTAACAGAAATCGAACCATTTATCGATGCAACAGATCGACTACTGGCATTGATTGATGAGCTTATCGAAGATGGCATCCATATACATCATCTGGATGTCGGTGGTGGCCTTGGTGTTATCTATAAAGATGAGCTTCCACCACAACCATCAGACTACGCTAAAGCACTGCTTGCACGTTTAAAAAATCACCCTGAAATCGAGCTAATCTTCGAGCCAGGGCGAGCTATTGCCGCAAACGCTGGTGTTCTTCTAACTAAGGTTGAGTTCCTAAAGCATACCGAATTTAAGAACTTTGCTATTGTAGACGCAGCTATGAATGATCTGATGCGCCCAGCTCTATACTCTGCATGGCAGGATATCGTTCCAGTTAAGCCAAGAGATGGGGAAGCTCATACCTATGACATCGTAGGTCCTGTTTGTGAAACAGGCGATTTCTTAGGCAAAGACAGAGAGCTAACCATCGAACAAGACGACCTGTTGGCCGTGCGTTCTGCTGGTGCGTATAGCTTCTCTATGTCATCAAACTATAACGCCAGAGCAAGAGCTGCAGAAATTATGGTGGATGGTGATAAAGTTCACTTGATAAGAGAGCGTGAAAAAATCACCGATCTTTGGCAACTCGAACACTTGCTACCGGAGTAACAGAGACAGATATGCATTTCCATTTTTCTAAAATGCACGGATTGGGTAATGACTTCATGGTTGTGGATTGCATTACCCAAAATATATTCTTTTCTCCTGACTTAATCCGTCGTCTGGCGAACCGGAATACGGGGATTGGGTTTGATCAGCTTTTAGTGGTTGAAGCACCCTATGATCCAGAAACTGACTTCCACTATCGTATATTTAATGCCGATGGTAGCGAAGTGGAACAGTGTGGCAATGGTGCTCGCTGTTTTGCCAAATTTGTGCGCATGAAGGGGCTGACGAATAAGTTCAGCATTGGCGTGAGCACCAAGAAAGGCAAAATGGTGCTGAAGGTTGAAGACGATAACATGGTCACCGTTAACATGGGTGAACCTGTATTTGAACCGTCTAAGATCCCGTTTAAAGCTAAGCAAACTGAGAAAACCTATATTATGAGAGCAGAAGACCATACTCTCTTCTGCGGAGCAGTTAGTATGGGTAACCCTCATGTGGTCACCACTGTAGATGATGTAAATACTACCGATGTAGATACTCTTGGGCCCTTATTAGAGTCCCATGAACGTTTCCCTGAGAGAGTCAATGCTGGTTTTATGCAGGTTGTAAACCGTAATGAAATCCAACTTCGTGTATATGAACGAGGAGCTGGTGAAACTCAGGCATGCGGTAGTGGTGCTTGTGGTGCTGTCGCTGTGGGCATTATTCAAGGTAGCCTAGACAATGAAGTGTTGGTTCATCTCCCAGGTGGAGACCTTACTATTCACTGGGATGGTCCAGGCCATCCGTTATTTATGACCGGCCCAGTCGCGCATGTATTCGACGGCCAAATTAGTTGTTAACGAAAAAGAGGACATGTTTTGTCTCATGTAGAACCTGGTGCTCTTACTGCTGAAATCGTAGAAGAGTACCTTAGAGACTATCCCGACTTTTTTAAAACCCGCCCGGGACTGGTAGATAAACTTTCTCTACCTCATCAACAGCAAGGCGCTGTATCTCTGGTGGAAATTCAACTGCGCAGGCAGAGAGAGAAAATTCAGGAACTCGAAGAGGAAATAACTCAGTTGATGTCATTAGCAGCAGAAAATGACAAAACATTTCATGAGTTTATGCACCTTCAGGAATCTGTGTTGAAATGCACAACTATCGATGAGCTTATCGCATGTATCTCAAGCAAAGCTGTCACGCTTGGCCTGAAAGGATATGTCAGGTTAATTGATAGTCCGGATAGTAAATCTCATCTGAGATACGACAGCTGGCATCGCTTTGCAACAAATCATTTTAACGGGAAAGACGCTTATCTTGGCCGCCTGAGAAAAGCTGACCGAGAGCTTCTGTTTGGAGAGCAAAATGTCCCAGAACTTGGATCTTATGTTGTACTCTCTTTGAATAAACATAAGCCTCTAGGTGTTATTGCTTTCTCATCGGAAGATGGTGGGCATTTCCAACCAAATATGGACACCCTGTTCTTGCGCCATCTAGCACTTGTTGTTTCACATCTCGTTTCAACTATGGAATGGGCTTGTGAGAAAGATAATGATGTCATCGAACAAACCACTGCCTGATAGCCTTTCTGAACCCTTAGCTCGCTTTTACGAATATCTTCGAAGTGAGCGAGGGTTAAGTCCCCTAACGATTCGGAATTACCGTCAGCAGCTGGAGACTATAGCCTCAGATCTGCATACAAAAGGATTAAACTCTTGGCAAGACGTCGATTCCAAATGGGTAAGGCAAGTTGTCAGCAAAGGGGTCCGACAGGGACTTAAGTCTAATAGTATTTCAACTCGGCTTTCATCCCTCAGAAGCTTTTTTGATTATCTGATATATACAGAAGAACTGTCTGCTAACCCCGCTAAAGGGGTTGTAGCACCTAGAAAAGACAAGACACTACCCAAAAACCTGGACGTTGATGAAGTAGGCCAATTACTGGAAGTAGATGAACAGGATCCGTTAGCCGTGAGAGACAGAGCGATTATGGAGCTCATGTATGGCGCAGGTCTTCGACTCGCTGAATTGGTTAGCCTTGATGTAAAAGGGGTAAACCTTGGCTCAGATGAGCTTCGTGTCATCGGTAAAGGCAACAAAGAGCGAAAAGTTCCTTTTAGCGGTCTGGCGAAAGAATGGATAGCTAAGTGGCTAAAGCTGAGGCCACTACTTATGAAACAAGACGAGCCCGCCCTTTTCATCTCAAAACTTGGCCGCAGAATTTCACACAGAAGTGTACAAAAGCGAATGGAAGAATGGGGGTTGAAGCAAGGTGTAGCAAGCCACATTAGCCCGCATAAACTGCGACATTCATTCGCAACGCATATACTAGAATCTAGTGGTAATCTGAGAGCGGTTCAGGAAATGCTAGGCCACGAAAATATCTCGACAACGCAAGTATATACTCACCTTAACTTTCAACATCTCGCTCAGGAATATGATAAAGCTCACCCTAGAGCAAAGAAGAAATAGGTCAACTCAATGCTGATATATAGAAACCTTAAACCCGTAAAAGCGATGACTTTTGATCTAGACGATACACTTTATGATAATCGCCCAGTCATTGAGAATGTCGAGCGCGAAATGGTGAGTTGGCTCTACACTCAGCACCCTGTATCTTCTACCGTTCCCGTTTCCAGGTGGCGACAAATTAAAAGAGAAGTTGCGCGTGCTAATCCTGAAATCTGTCATGATGTGACCTTATGGAGACAGACTCAGATCGAAACAGGTTTACTGCAACTAGGTTATTCAACAGAAGCTGCCCGAAAAGCTGCTCAGGAAGGCATTGAACACGCTCTGTGGCTTAGAAACCAGGTCGATATCCCCGATATAACTCATACCGTAATGGAGCAACTTGCAGAAAAATACCCTCTCATTGCGATTACTAACGGTAATGTTGATCCGAATAAAATTGGTATTGGCGGTTACTTTAAAAAAGTATACAAAGCCGGGCCAGACGGACGCTCAAAGCCCTTTTCGGATATGTTTGATTCAAGTGCCAATTATCTGAACTTACCAAGAGAGAACATACTGCACGTTGGCGATCACCTCAGAACAGACGTTATGGGAGCGAAAGTTTCAGGGTTCCAAGCATGTTGGTCAAACTATACGGATAAAAGCATTAAAAACGCCCCAAAGGCCCGCATACTTCCAGATATAGAAATCAATCAACTCGAAGCGTTATTAGAGTTTATCTAACTCATGCTTTCCGAATCTCGTCATTTGGATTTAAGTATTAGAGAATCTAAGGTGTTGCTGCTTGTTTCTCTTTTTTAGTCAGCCATTTATTGACTATATTATTGGTATGGCCAGAATTTTAGGCAAGGGCATTAGCGGTATATACGGATGAGAAACTATCCTTTATTGGTGACATCACCTGAAGAGCTACATATTCAACTCGATGAAATAGTTCTTGATAGCCAAGCAAATTATTTGGTTCAGATTTGCTCGACTCAGAACGACCAACTGAGTATTCGTTATAGCCAACTTCTAGGTCAGACTCTTCCCCTATGTACAATAATTGGCCAAAGTACTACCAACGTCATTTTTCGTGGTGAGATTTATGACCACGGTACTCTCATTGTCATTACAGAGCTAAAACAAAGCACTCTAACAAGTAGTGTCATACCTTTAACGGATAACCACTCACAAGATAGCCAGTCTCTGGTTCACTCTTTAGATCTGAAAGAGAGTACTCAATCCGTTATCAGTTTTGCTGATGGTATCACCGCTGGTGATTTCTCTTTATATCAGGCCTTTAACCACCTCGACACTCTAATACCTGTTTCTGGAGGTGTTTCAGTAAAATCTAAGTATGGTCATTGGGTTATGCTAAACCAATCCATACACAATGACGCTATCGTTGCCGTAGCGATACATGGTAATGAGCTTCAGACCACGTATGGCAGCTTTAACGAGTGGAATCCTATTGGCAGAAGGTTTGTCGTTACGGAATCCCAGAATCATCGCGTTATCTCTCTAAATGGAGTCTCAGCTGTCAATATCTACAATCGCTATCTGGCCGATGGACAGCAGGCCCCTTTATCTGACATCGTCAACTTTCCTTTGATGAAAGGGATTAAAAGCGAGCAAAACCTATACAGCCCGATCTCTACCTATCCTGATGGTTCTATTGAGTTCGATAGACAACTAGCTGAAGGTAGTGAAGTCAGGTTTAGTTATAACCACCCGTCTTTAACTATTGAACAGGTTCAGTTGGAAACAACGCAGCTTAACAAGTTTAATCCGGATAGCATCTTCATTTACAACTGTACGTCTCGATTAGACTTCATGGAAGGCAATGAGGAACTACAGCCCTTCCTTTCTTTAGGTTCCGTTAACGGTACTTACTGTTCGGGAGAAATTTGCAGAGATAAAACCAGACAAACCATTTTGCATCACAGCATGACTTATTTGGCAATGAAGGAAAAAATTTCCGAATCCGCGTCGAATAATAGTTATTCGGATAAAAATCACGCGATATCTCCGCTCTTTTCACTGATAAGAAACGCGATCACTGATGTCGATATGATGCATAGCGAACTCGAAGAAAAGTATGTGCAGCAAGCTAAAGCTCTTACAGAGAGTTATCGTATTGATCTGCGAACAAATCTGCTAAATAGATCGGTCTTGAAAGAGCGCTTATCTGAAATACGACTGAACGAGCACCTGATCACCATGAAGCTCAACAACTTCCCTCAAATAAACGAGAAGTATGGCTACGATATTGGCGATCAATTGTTGATGGACATTAGTCGGTATTGCGAATCATTGCTTCAGGAAGCTCTTGGACGGCACTGTACTCTATACAGCATAGGCACCGGTGAATGGGCGGCTGTTTTTAGCTCCGATCTTTCTGGCGTCGCACTTAAAAAGAAAATATCTGAATTTGCAGAGCAAATCGAACATGTAAACTTTGATCCAGCCAACAGACCAGAGCTGGGACATCTATCCGTTGCTGTATCCGTTGGCGTCACCAGCCGAAGGGACTACCCTAATGTATCGCCAGATAGAGTTCTATTAAAATCCATAGAAGCACGTCGCTTTGCAGCTAAGCACAACCGACACGTATTTAGCGCAAAACAGCTCGAAAAAGAAAATGACAACAGACAATCTCAGCTCGAATGGTTAAGTTGCGTAAGTCGGGCGGTATTAAACGATAGTGTTGTCACTTTCGCCCAACCCATTTTAGAAGCACATAGTCATAAAGAAATTGCTGTTGAATGCCTAGTCAGGATTAGAGATGAAGGGAAAATCATCTCTCCTGGACAATTCTTGCCTATCATCGAAGGCACGCATTTATATACACGATTAAGTCGTCAAATGATTAAACACACCTTTTCTGTGATGAAAAATAAAACCATACCCTTCTCCATTAACCTATCTCCACAGGATTTAATGAATGACAAGACCATACTCTTGTTAGAAAGGTGTCTTCTGGCGATCAAGGATCCAGGCAGGGTTGGATTAGAGGTATTGGAAACCGAACAAATTCACGATTACGGACGAATGATAGAAGTTTGCAATCACCTGCGTTCCTTAGGAGCAAGAATCATCATAGATGATTTTGGTTCAGGCTACTCAAACATAGATGAAATAATAAAGCTTGAGCCACAGATTGTTAAAATTGATGGCAGTCTAATCCGTTCGATAGATACCGACCAGAGGCAGAGAAAAGTAGCACAGACGCTAATACAACTCTGTGAAGTTCTTGGTGCAAAAACCGTTGCCGAGTTTGTGCACAATGAAGATGTCTGCAAAGCTGCCGAGGATCTTGGTGTCGATTACCTTCAGGGGTTCTACCTTGGCAAACCATATCAAGCCATTTGAGCAGAACAAATGGATACGACACTGATTACAAATTAGTGCAAAAACTCTAACTTTTGCGATTATTCTATTATCTATTACAAAAGAATAAGATCTGTGTAACATTGCAAGCCTAAAAAACAAGCACGTTCAGAAACATTCATTTATAACCAATAGTAGCTAGGTTTCATAAGTATAAGAATTAGGTTGTAACTCATTGATGAATAATTATTCGTTTGTTGTTGCTTGCCAGCGAGAGCTTGTGAGTCAGTTGGGCAATATCAGCATTAGCTCTGAAAGCAGCTATTTTGCACAAATTTGTTCAACGCAAAGTGCTGAGACAGCGCTAAGCCTCAGTGCCACACTCACTGAGCATATAGATGGTATTGAAGTTATAGGTCACAGCACAAGCCACTATATCCACGATGCAAAAGTGTCTAACCAAGGGACACTTATTATTCTTACAGAGCTAAAAAATGCCTCCATTTCTTCGACCCTTTTACAGCTATCAGAGAGTAATTTACAAATTGAGGATAGTTTACTGCTCACAGAAAACCTGGACATACAAAAATACACAAAAGCTGTGATCAGTTTCGCTGATAACATAGATTCAAAAGATAGTGGCCTGTTTGCTAGTTTTAATAACATTACACCGACAATACCTGTTGCCGGAGGTGTCTCTCAGCTGAACGAATTTGGCTCTTGGGTGCTACTTAACAACCATGTTGCCAATAAAGCAATTGTGGCGGTCGCACTTCATGGAAGTGACCTCTACGCTCGCCATGGTGGATTTATAGAATGGAACCCTGTTGGTCGTACATTTGAAGTCACTCAAGTTGAAGGAAATAAGGTCTTAACTCTGGACCATCGCAGTTGCTCTGATTTGTATCAGCACTATCTTGGAGATGGTAAGAAGTTATCTCTGTATGAGCTTAAGAGTTTCCCTCTAATGAGAGGTGACAGAATAAACCAGGATATCTGCATCCCTGAAAGTATTGCTGAAGATGGCGGTATTCGATTTAGCGGACACCTTCAACAAGGCGATCATGTTCGCCTTTGTTACAACCATCCATCTTTGACCCTCGAACAGGTTCAGCTGGAATCTGAACAGCTTCTTCAAGACTGTCCCGATATCGTTTTTGTCTATAACTGCTCTTCCAGACTAAATTTTGCAGAAGGTGATAAGGAGCTTCGTCAGTTTGCTTCTGTCGCACTTACAGAAGGAAGCTATTTTAGTGGCGAGTTTTACAGAGCAAGTCAGCAAAAAGTTCTTCACCATAGTCTTACCTATCTCACCATCAGGGAAGGAGAACCAAATTACGTAACAGATACAGTACGGCAAAGTATCAACCGGGACAAAATTACTCCTCTATTTTCTCTAATACATAACGCGATATCTGATGTAGATAGAATGCAAAAAGGTATGGAACAGAGAATGAGAGAACAAGCCCGGCGACTAACAGAGAGCTATCGATTAGATCACAGAACCTCGTTGCCAAATAGAATTGCCCTCAAGGAACACTTGAGCAAGATGAGTCGCAATGGGTATCTGATCACCATGAAGTTGATGAACTTCCGCCAAATTAATGAGAAGTATGGCTATCGAATTGGTGACCAACTCTTAATGGACATCAGCCATTATGGTCGCAAGCAGATTCAAAAACTATACCCAGCTATAGACCTCTACAGTATTGGCATTGGGGAGTGGGCGATCATTGTAAGTTCTGACAACGATACTGGTGCTGTTCTAACCAAATTCTATGAGTTTGTCGAAGAATTTGAGCAGATTAATTTTCGACCTATCGGTCTTTCGGAAATGGATCATATATCAGTATCTTTAAATGCAGGTGTAATAAGTGCTGAAGACTTCCCACTGCTCTCTGCTGACGAATTACTGATAAAGTCTATTGAGGCCCGAAGATGGGCTAAAGAACACAACCGCCATGTGTGTAACGTTAAAGATATTCAATCAAAAGCGGATGAGCGCCAATCTCAGCTTAACTGGTTATCCGTTGTCAGTCGGGCTATTTTAAGAAACCAGGTAAGAACTTATGTACAGCCCATCGTACAGACACACAATCACAACCAATATTCACAAGAGTGTCTGGTTAGAATCGTAGAAAACGGTAAAGTCATATCTCCAGGGCAGTTCCTTCCAATAATTGAAGGAACACACCTATATACAAGACTTAGCCGACAGATGATAACCAACACCTTTAATCTGATGTCGACAAAAACTGGAAATTTTTCGCTTAATCTTAACCCTCAAGATCTGGTTAGTGATAAAACCGTAACTTTACTAGAGCAACAAATATTGTCATTAGATAACCCTGAACGAGTCGGCCTTGAAGTGCTTGAAACCGAAGAGATAAAAGACTACGGACGTGTCAGGGAAGTGTGTAACCACTTACAGTCTCTGGGCGCTAAATTAATTATCGATGATTTTGGCTCGGGATACTCCAATATCGATGAAATCATTAAATTAGAACCTCAGATTATTAAGTTAGATGGAAGTCTTATTAAGAATATGGACAAAGATGTTAAGCAAAGAGAGGTAACACGAGCTCTGGTAAATCTGTGTCAGGTTTTTGGTGCTAAAACCGTAGCAGAGTTTGTACATAATCAGGAGATAGCAATGATTTCTGAAGACCTCGGCTTTGACTATCTACAAGGCTATTACTTTGGGGAGCCTAAAGAGCTATAAATCTAAAAAATCAAAATATAGTTGAGATAGTGAGCCCGCTGGAATTACGGGCTCACTGGTATGTGGAGATATGAAGAACTATATCTAGTTTATTCGCAGCTCCGAATTAGGAAAGATTTTGTCCAAGACTACTTTTCTCACTACATAATCGGAGCCTGAGGTTGTTAAGTGGACCGAATCAAAAATCATCAGCTCATCTCCCACCTTAGCCCGGCACTTCATTTGCGCACCTTCCCCTTTACATAGTGGAGTCAGCATATCAACAAAGACAAAGTCCTTATTTTTAGCTTGTAGCGCTTTCAGATAATTATTCGTCTTTATAACAGACTTATCGAAATTTCTATCCTGGATATACTCTTCACCAAAATGTCTTTTTACATATACAAACGGTAATGATGGTTGCCACTGAGGTAATGGGCCGATAACCGCGATTGTTTTTACACCCAGCTCATTCAAAGTTTCAATCGTATGCGGCCAGTCATTGTTTTCATGCTTACCAAATGACCCTACAACGACTACATCCGGTTTCGTTTTGAGAATGGCATCATAGGCTATCTTATTCGAGTAGTTACAACCTATATCAGAATGGTCAATCCCATTACTTTTCCTTACAAACGAAGGTGCACACCCTGATGATGTTAACTGACTAAACGGTGTCCCCTCAGGCAAGTTTTTTCTCAACCCAACAGAAACTGCCCCCATATGAGAGTCCCCCCATACAAATACACCGCCTTTCTTGTCACTTATACATTTTGCATCGACTTGAGATTTCCCTGTATCCCTAGTCTTATATGACGCATTACACATTGCATACAGTCCTGTAGGATCAAGCTCATAGTGATCGTATTTATCTAAAAACTTTGACTCTGGTGTATTTGCCGCTGCGCGATAAGGAACATTGAATCCATTTGTAAGCATTGTCGAAACAGACAAGCAAACTACTGCCATAGCCCCCCACAGAGGTTTGATGCGTAACAAGTGCGTCCATTGCGTGTAGCCCGGAAAACGATAAGACTCAACAAATCGATAGCTTAGCCATCCAAGTATCAAAGAGATTGGAATCCCCCAAATATACCAGTTGTCGTACTCATAGAAGCCAAATACAACGACTGGCCAATGCCATAAATAAATAGAGTAAGACCATCTTCCTAAGGCCTGAAAAACGCTATTATTCGTCAACAAACTATCCTGACGGTTTGCACACAATACGAGATAAGTCCCTAAGACAGGAACCAACGACAGTGCTCCCGGCCATGGAGATTCGCTAGAAACAAAAACAAAGCACGTGGCTATGAGGCCTAAGCCTATTAGCTCAAAACCTCTTCTGAAGCGATCTCTGAAAGGATTGGGGTAAAGGTATGCAATGCCCCCTAAAAGCATCTCCCATGCTCGCATAGGCAATAAATAGTAGGCTGTTGTTGGCCACTTCATCGTCGCCAATACAGAAAATGCGTAACCAAGTAAGGCAGTGATTACAACCACTCGTTTGACATTATTGAGAGACAAAAACGTTTTAAGAACCAACAACGCGATTGGGTATAAGATATAAAATTGCCACTCTGTGGACAAAGACCAGGTATGCAACAACCACTTTTCATGTGATGCCGCATCGAAATAGCCCGATTCCTTCCAATAAATAATGTTAGAAAAAAAGCCTAAGCTTCCAGCAACATGCTCTCCTATGACTTCGTATTCTTGGGAAGACAGGAAGAACCATCCATATACCAAAACAGCCGAGCACATAACTGTCATTGCAGGAATTATTCGATTTGCTCGTGCGACATAAAACTTGAATATGTTTAATGAGTCCTTCTCTAAGGCTCTAAATAGGATACCGGTCATCAAGAAACCGGAAATAACAAAAAATACATCTACACCAATAAACCCACCAGGAAGCCAGTCAGGTTGAAAGTGGAATAGCACAACTGCAATAACAGCAATGGCTCGTAAGCCATTAATATCATAACGAAAACTCACAAAATATCTCTCAGTATACATATAAAAAATTATAATGCTTACGCAACCGCACACATACTAACCCAGATTCATATAAATAAGATAGTCTCAATTGTGATACAAATCGCTCTTACTGACACTTTTCATTATAAAGAGGAGGTAATTATACCAATTCCATTAATTTTGTGATCTAATGAGGGCTCTTAAAGGAGCCCTCATGAAGCACGATTTCCCCAGCCTTATCAACTCCACGTCTAACGCTCGGCTTAGAATACGTTACCTTGCTGTTTCCCACTTTGTTGATGGTAAAAGCCGTACAGAGATCGCTAAGTTCCTCAAAGTCAGCAGAGTTAGCGTTAATAAATGGGTTAAGGCCTATCTCGATCACGGCCTTGAAGGACTGCAAGAAAAGCGTCATTCAGGGAGGCCTCACCGCTTAACCGAAGAGCAAAGGCAACAACTCAAAGAGTATGTCACCGAACATGCTGTTAATGCTGATGGTGGCCGCCTCCAGGCAAGGGATATCGGCCTCTTTATAGAAAGCAATTTTGGTATTACCTATCAACAGTCAGGGATATATCGCCTGCTACATGATATTGGCTTGAGTTGGATTACGACTCGCTCCAAGCACCCTAAGCAAGCAATAGAAGCTCAAGAAGCTTTTAAAAAAATTCCCAATAGAAACGATCCTTAAGATCCCCGGGCATGTCGCACTAAAAGATGTTCAAATATGGTTCCAGGATGAGGCCAGGTTTGGTCAGCGCAACACGACAACCCGAATATGGGCTCCCAAGGGCACTCGTCCGAGGGCGGTACAACAGCAGCAATTTGAATATGCATACTTGTTTGGAGCCGTATGCGTTACCACTGGTGATGCGGAAGCCATTGTTGTGCCTGTTAGTAATATGGAGGCAATGAAGGAACAACTTCGGCTTATCTCACATGCCACACCAACAGGTAAGCACTCTGTTGTCATTATGGATCAAGCGAGTTGGCACCAAAGCTATCTTGCAGATGATTTTGACAACCTCAGTATCATTCATATACCGCCATATTCCCCGGAACTGAACCCAATAGAGCAGGTGTGGAGTTGGCTTCGTCAAAACGAACTCGCAAATCGATGTTTTGAAAACTATGGTGATATTGTCGACAAGCTTTGTCGTGCCTGGAATAAGTTCTGTTCAGAGAAAAGCAGAGTTATCTCACTCTGCTTTAGAGATTGGATTAACCTGATAACTTAATTAATGGAATTGGTATTACTACTATTCCCGGTAATCGTAGAGATTTTATGGGGTAGGATATTTCTATGAAACTAGAAAACCAGAGTTCAATTTGGATAGAGGTTGAGATTGAAACAAAGCCTAAAAAAGCTGGAGAGTTGAGAGAGTTAATATATTGGTATGATCAGGGTTACTGTTTATCTGCAGAACAGCAAAAAGCCCAGTCTTTCGACTGGGCTTTCTTAATAGTGGCGGAGAGATAGGGATTTGAACCCTAGATACGCTATTAACGTATGCCGGTTTTCAAGACCGGTGCTTTCAACCACTCAGCCATCTCTCCACAAATTGTTCTAAAACTTAGTCTTACTTTAATATGCTAGGTTTTAGTTTTGCCTTCAGACATTCCTTAACAAAAAAGGGCAAAATCTGAAAACAAGGAAGCAAGCCTGGCGATGTCCTACTCTCACATGGGGAAGCCCCACACTACCATCGGCGCTATTGCGTTTCACTTCTGAGTTCGGCATGGAATCAGGTGGGTCCACAACGCTATGGTCGCCAAGCAAATTCTTTAATTCGGAAAACTGATGTTAATTAACTGTTCTATACACATTCAACGTTCTTATTCGAGTCCACAAAACCCTTTGGGTGTTGTATGGTTAAGCCTCACGGGCAATTAGTACAGGTTAGCTCAACGCCTCACAACGCTTACACACCCTGCCTATCAACGTCGTAGTCTACGACAACCCTTTAGGACACTTAAAGTGCCAGGGAGAACTCATCTCAAGGCTCGCTTCCCGCTTAGATGCTTTCAGCGGTTATCGATTCCGAACTTAGCTACCGGGCAATGCCATTGGCATGACAACCCGAACACCAGAGGTTCGTCCACTCCGGTCCTCTCGTACTAGGAGCAGCCCCTTTCAATTCTCCAACGCCCACGGCAGATAGGGACCGAACTGTCTCACGACGTTCTAAACCCAGCTCGCGTACCACTTTAAATGGCGAACAGCCATACCCTTGGGACCGACTTCAGCCCCAGGATGTGATGAGCCGACATCGAGGTGCCAAACACCGCCGTCGATATGAACTCTTGGGCGGTATCAGCCTGTTATCCCCGGAGTACCTTTTATCCGTTGAGCGATGGCCCTTCCATTCAGAACCACCGGATCACTATGACCTGCTTTCGCACCTGCTCGAATTGTCATTCTCGCAGTCAAGCGGGCTTATGCCATTGCACTAACCACACGATGTCCAACCGTGTTTAGCCCACCTTCGTGCTCCTCCGTTACTCTTTGGGAGGAGACCGCCCCAGTCAAACTACCCACCAGGCACTGTCCTCACCCCAGATAATGGGGCTAAGTTAGAACATCAAACATACAAGGGTGGTATTTCAAGGATGGCTCCATGCATACTGGCGTACACACTTCAAAGCCTCCCACCTATCCTACACATGTAGGCTCAATGTTCAGTGCCAAGCTGTAGTAAAGGTTCACGGGGTCTTTCCGTCTAGCCGCGGGTACACTGCATCTTCACAGCGATTTCAATTTCACTGAGTCTCGGGTGGAGACAGCGTGGCCATCATTACGCCATTCGTGCAGGTCGGAACTTACCCGACAAGGAATTTCGCTACCTTAGGACCGTTATAGTTACGGCCGCCGTTTACCGGGGCTTCGATCAAGAGCTTCGACCTAAGTCTAACCCCATCAATTAACCTTCCGGCACCGGGCAGGCGTCACACCGTATACGTCATCTTACGATTTTGCACAGTGCTGTGTTTTTAATAAACAGTTGCAGCCACCTGGTATCTGCGACTCTCGTCAGCTCCATCCGCAAGGGACTTCACCAATAAGAGCGTACCTTCTCCCGAAGTTACGGTACCATTTTGCCTAGTTCCTTCACCCGAGTTCTCTCAAGCGCCTTGGTATTCTCTACCCGACCACCTGTGTCGGTTTGGGGTACGATTCCTTACAATCTGAAGCTTAGAGGCTTTTCCTGGAAGCATGGCATCAATGACTTCACTACCGTAGTAGCTCGACATCGTGTCTCAGCCTTAAAAAGAGCCGGATTTACCTAACTCTTAAGCCTACGCACTTGAACCTGGACAACCGTCGCCAGGCCCACCTAGCCTTCTCCGTCCCCCCATCGCAATTGTAAGAAGTACGGGAATATTAACCCGTTTCCCATCGACTACGCCTTTCGGCCTCGCCTTAGGGGTCGACTTACCCTGCCCCGATTAACGTTGGACAGGAACCCTTGGTCTTCCGGCGTGGAGGTTTTTCACCCCCATTATCGTTACTCATGTCAGCATTCGCACTTCTGATACCTCCAGCAAACCTTACGATTCACCTTCAACGGCTTACAGAACGCTCCCCTACCCCGCAATCAAAGATTGCAGCCGCAGCTTCGGTTTATTACTTAGCCCCGTTACATCTTCCGCGCAGGCCGACTCGACTAGTGAGCTATTACGCTTTCTTTAAATGATGGCTGCTTCTAAGCCAACATCCTAGCTGTTTTAGCCTTCCCACATCGTTTCCCACTTAGTAATAATTTGGGACCTTAGCTGGCGGTCTGGGTTGTTTCCCTCTCCACGACGGACGTTAGCACCCGCCGTGTGTCTCCCGGATAGTACTTACTGGTATTCGGAGTTTGCAAAGGGTTGGTAAGTCGGGATGACCCCCTAGCCTTAACAGTGCTCTACCCCCAGTAGTATTCGTCCGAGGCGCTACCTAAATAGCTTTCGGGGAGAACCAGCTATCTCCAGGTTTGATTGGCCTTTCACCCCTAGCCACAAGTCATCCGCTAATTTTTCAACATTAGTCGGTTCGGTCCTCCAGTTGATGTTACTCAACCTTCAACCTGCCCATGGCTAGATCACCTGGTTTCGGGTCTATATCCAGAGACTGAACGCCCAGTTAAGACTCGGTTTCCCTACGGCTCCCCTAAACGGTTAACCTTGCCACTGAATATAAGTCGCTGACCCATTATACAAAAGGTACGCAGTCACCCCACAAAGGAGGCTCCTACTGCTTGTACGTACACGGTTTCAGGTTCTATTTCACTCCCCTCACAGGGGTTCTTTTCGCCTTTCCCTCACGGTACTGGTTCACTATCGGTCAGTCAGGAGTATTTAGCCTTGGAGGATGGTCCCCCCATATTCAGACAGGATATCACGTGTCCCGCCTTACTCGATTTCACTGAAAATGGTTTGTCGGTTACGGGGCTATCACCCTTTATTGCCATGCTTTCCAGCATGTTCACCTGAACCATTAAAAGCTTAAGGGCTAATCCAATTTCGCTCGCCGCTACTTTCGGAATCTCGGTTGATTTCTTTTCCTCGGGGTACTTAGATGTTTCAGTTCCCCCGGTTCGCCTCATTAACCTATGTATTCAGTTAATGATAATTGCTTATGCAATTGGGTTTCCCCATTCGGAAATCGTAGACTCAAGTGGCTTTTACTGCCTTATCTACGCTTATCGCAAGTTAATACGTCCTTCATCGCCTCTGACTGCCAAGGCATCCACCGTGTACGCTTAGTCACTTAACCATACAACCCCAAAGAGTTTCCAAGAAACCTTTAAGATTGTTTAATCAAACAACCAAAGTTGTCTGCAATTTTTATACATGATGCAGACTCGATTTTGCCGGACTCAAATTCCAAGAACACTTGAATGTGTGTTGGTACCTATATCTTTAAAAGACATAGGATTTGAGAACTTTTAATTGAATAACAACGCATATCCGAAGATATGGGGATTGTTGTTATTCGTCAGCTTTCCAAATTGTTAAAGAGCAAAGATTTCTTTCGAAACCATTTTTAAACACACTCGCAAGAATGCTTAAAGATGGTGGAGCTATGCGGGATCGAACCGCAGACCTCCTGCGTGCAAGGCAGGCGCTCTCCCAGCTGAGCTATAGCCCCATCTAGTGGTGTTGCTTATTTTGCTTTAGGCAAGGCATGAAGTGAGGAAGTGTAGTTCACTACACGACGAGCTTCATAACGCAGCATAAAGTAAAATTGGTGGGTCTGAGTGGACTTGAACCACCGACCTCTCGCTTATCAGGCGAACGCTCTAACCACCTGAGCTACAGACCCACGTTTGCTTCTTTACTTTCTAAACCTAATCAATCTGTGTGAACACTCATCAATGCACAATCTATATCGTTAAGGAGGTGATCCAGCCCCAGGTTCCCCTAGGGCTACCTTGTTACGACTTCACCCCAGTCATGAACCACAAAGTGGTAAGCGTCCCCCCGAAGGTTAAACTACCTACTTCTTTTGCAGCCCACTCCCATGGTGTGACGGGCGGTGTGTACAAGGCCCGGGAACGTATTCACCGTAGCATTCTGATCTACGATTACTAGCGATTCCGACTTCATGGAGTCGAGTTGCAGACTCCAATCCGGACTACGACGCACTTTTTGGGATTCGCTGACTCTCGCAAGCTAGCAGCCCTCTGTATGCGCCATTGTAGCACGTGTGTAGCCCTACTCGTAAGGGCCATGATGACTTGACGTCGTCCCCACCTTCCTCCGGTTTATCACCGGCAGTCTCCCCAAAGTTCCCACCCGAAGTGCTGGCAATTAAGGATAAGGGTTGCGCTCGTTGCGGGACTTAACCCAACATTTCACAACACGAGCTGACGACAGCCATGCAGCACCTGTCTTACAGTTCCCGAAGGCACACCTGCGTCTCCGCTGGCTTCTGTAGATGTCAAGAGTAGGTAAGGTTCTTCGCGTTGCATCGAATTAAACCACATGCTCCACCGCTTGTGCGGGCCCCCGTCAATTCATTTGAGTTTTAATCTTGCGACCGTACTCCCCAGGCGGTCTACTTAACGCGTTAGCTCCGAAAGCCACTCCTCAAGGGAACAACCTCCAAGTAGACATCGTTTACGGCGTGGACTACCAGGGTATCTAATCCTGTTTGCTCCCCACGCTTTCGCATCTGAGTGTCAGTATCTGTCCAGGGGGCCGCCTTCGCCACCGGTATTCCTTCAGATCTCTACGCATTTCACCGCTACACCTGAAATTCTACCCCCCTCTACAGTACTCTAGTTAACCAGTTTCAAATGGCCTTCCGAGGTTGAGCCCCGGGCTTTCACATCTGACTTAATTAACCACCTGCATGCGCTTTACGCCCAGTAATTCCGATTAACGCTCGCACCCTCCGTATTACCGCGGCTGCTGGCACGGAGTTAGCCGGTGCTTCTTCTGCAGCTAACGTCAAATGATGAGCGTATTAAACTCACCACCTTCCTCACTGCTGAAAGTGCTTTACAACCCGAAGGCCTTCTTCACACACGCGGCATGGCTGCATCAGGCTTGCGCCCATTGTGCAATATTCCCCACTGCTGCCTCCCGTAGGAGTCTGGACCGTGTCTCAGTTCCAGTGTGGCTGATCATCCTCTCAGACCAGCTAGAGATCGTCGCCTTGGTGAGCTCTTACCTCACCAACTAGCTAATCTCACTTAGGCGTATCCGATAGCGTGAGGCCCGAAGGTCCCCCACTTTGCTCCGAAGAGAGTATGCGGTATTAGCCATCGTTTCCAATGGTTATCCCCCTCTACCGGGCAACTTCCTAAGCATTACTCACCCGTCCGCCGCTCGACGCCCTTAACGTTCCCCGAAGGTTCAGTTAAGTCGTTTCCGCTCGACTTGCATGTGTTAGGCCTGCCGCCAGCGTTCAATCTGAGCCATGATCAAACTCTTCAATTAAAGTTTTTGTGGTCTTTCGACCGGCTCAATGAATACTGACTTCAAAACTACATAAGTAATTTCAAAGCTATTATCGTTCCAACAGAACGATAATGAATTGACTGTGCCGAATAACATAAAGTTATTTCGTTTGGTCACTCAGTTCATTGATAAATCTTTTAGATTATCATCAACGAGTGCCCACACAGATTGATAGGTTTAAATTGTTAAAGAGCAACTTCAACTAAAACTTTCAGTTTTAAGCCTTTCAGCTTTTCCGTTGAAGTGGGCGGCCATTTTAGCGAGATAACTGTCAGTGTCAAACACTTTTTTCAATTATTTTCTCATGACCAAATTTTCATTCCCTAGCGCCGAATCCCTTAACCTGTAAGGCCTCGCCGTTGGGAGTTGCGCATTATAGGGAGATTATTTTGTGACGCAACCCCTTTTTTAAATAAAATTGATTTTTTTATTTAAATGGCTATTTCTAAGCCAAAAATGACAAAGGAGGATATAAAAACCCTCCTTTTACTTACAATTATGTAACACCTAGTACTAAATGAAGGAGTAAGCATCTGCAAACATGTGGTCTCGCTTCGCTTCCCTCTCCTGACTAAACTGTTCTCTTGCAGCACCAGCCATTTCAAATCGGCCTGCTATATAGATGTCAAAGTCTGCCAAAGATTCAAAATCACCTTTCACAGCATTCAGAACATTGCCCACTTTACCACCCCACTCCTGAGGAGCGGACTCTACAACTGGAATAAACTCTATGTTGCGATGACTTGAAGCGATTTGGTTCATCTCTTCCAGAGCATATAACTGGCAGTCAGATTTAGCACCCCAGTATAGATAGATAGGATTGGGGATATTCTGACTAACGCAGTGATCCAGAATCGAGCGGACATAACTGAATCCCGTACCACCAGCAATGAGAAGTAGTGGACGTTCCGTCTCTTTTAACCAGGCATCACCATGAGGCGCATCAATCGCGACTTCCTTACCACTATCCAAAGCCGCTCTCATCATATCTACAACTTCTGAAGCGTATGCATTTTCTTCAGCAGCACCAATGTGTAGTTCCAGCTCTCCTTCATGGCGACATGGACTACTTGCGATAGAAAATGGCCTTTTATCTTTTTCACCCATCTCTACCATCAGATATTGGCCGGCTTTAAAGGTCACTGGCTGTTCCGGGTGCAACAGAATTTTGAATGTGTTGCATGCTAAAGGCTCAATAGACTTTACTGTACAATTTATTGTCATTTTGTCCTCTTACTCTTCAAAGGTAAGTTTTAAATTGGTTTCGGCATAAGCCTGACAGGGGAATATCCAACCTTCTTCTTTTTCCCGCTCTGTGAGCATAGGTTCAAGATGGTAAGAAACTTCCCCTTCTGTTTTTCGGCACAGGCACGCTGCACATGCGCCAACCTGACAGCGGTGTGGAAAGTTAATATTATTGTTGAGCGCTGCTTCCAGCACCGTCTGTCCCTGTTGAACCTCAAACTCAATATTGCCTGGGCTCAAAATTACTTTTGGGGTCATTGTCTTAATATACCCAGCTCATCCCAGATTGAATCGATTTTCGCCACAACCTCGGGATCTTTCTTTATTGGTTTACCCCATTCACGGGTAACCTCTTCTGGCAGTTTATTGGTAGCATCTAAACCTAACTTAGAACATCTGCCATTTTCTGCCTGAATCTGAACTGTATCACGCGAGGGATCCATGCGTGTAGTTACCGCCCAAATAACGTCGTTCCAGTCATGAACATTGACGTCTTCGTCGCAAAGGATCACAAACTTTGCATCGGTAAACTGTTCAAGGAACTTCCACACTCCAGTCAATACAGACTTACTCTGCTGAGGCTCAGTTTTATTAATAGATAAAACCGCAAAACGACCCGCAGTCGCTGAGGGTATCGCTATATCGATAATCTCAGGGAAAGTATCCTTTAACTGACTTATGTGCAGCTCGGTAATCTCGTCATTACTATGATCTAATAGCTCTGGGGCGGTCGCGTTCTCAGAATCCCACTTGATTGTTGCGTCCATCCCCATTTTTGAACCTAGCCCAACAACCGGAGAAGCAAAGTCCAGAGAATCAATCGGCGTGTTTTCTATCATTAATGTGTCACGAACGGGTTCCATGTTGTCACACATTGCTTTAATAACCTGGTCCCAATTGCGCGCATCGACACTCTCGTCGCATACAATCACATACTTGGTGTACATAAACTGTCGAAGGAACGACCATACTCCCATCATGACTCGTTTGGCATGACCGGGATATTGCTTTTTCATCGTAACGACAGCCATGCGGTACGAACACCCTTCAGGTGGCAAATAGAAGTCAATAATCTCTGGGAACTGCTTCTGCAGTATAGGCACAAACACTTCATTAAGCGCGACACCTAGTACAGCAGGCTCATCAGGCGGACGTCCTGTATAAGTGCTGTGATAGATCGGATTCTCTCGCATCGTTATATGCGTAATGGTAAATACCCGATGCTGTTCTACTTCGTTGTAGTAGCCAGTATGGTCTCCGTAAGGTCCCTCTTCTGCGAATTCATTCGGATCGATATAACCTTCCAGAACAATTTCCGCACTCCCAGGAACTTCCAGATTATTACTTACAGATTTAACGACCTCAGTTTTGCTTCCTCTTAGTAGGCCAGCAAATGCATACTCAGACAATGTATCCGGAACAGGCGTTACCGCACCCAGAATTGTGGCCGGATCAGCACCAAATGCGACGGATACAGGAAATGGTTCTCCCGGATGAGTTTCCATCCAATCCTGCAAATCCAGAGCACCACCTCGATGAGCGAGCCAACGCATAATAATTTTGTTTTTGCCTATCTTTTGCTGACGGTAGATGCCTAGATTCTGGCGATTCTTATTTGGACCTCTGGTAATGGTTAATCCCCAGGTAAGTAGCGGAGCAACATCTTCTGCCCAACAGCTCATTACCGGAATCTTATCCAGATCGACCTCATCTCCACTCAAAACGATCTGCTGACAAGGCGCCTTTCTAAGTTTCTTAGTCGGCATATTAAGAACCTGCTTAAACACCGGAATTTTATCCAGCGCATCTTTAAAGCCTTTTGGTGGCTCAGGCTCTTTTAGATAAGCCAACAATTTCCCGACCTCTCTAAGCTCAGAGACTTCTTTTCGTCCCATCCCCATCGCAACGCGCTCTGCTGTACCAAACAGATTCGTAAGTACAGGAAGATCGTAACCTATAGGGTTTTCAAACAATAACGCCGGACCACCAGCCCTTAAAGTTCGGTCACTGATCTCGGTCATTTCGTAGTGTGGGTCGACTGGGTGAGAAATTCGCTTTAGTAAGCCTTCTTTTTCCAGATGTTCGGTAAAGTCTCTCAGGTCCTTGAAGTTCATAACCTTTTGTTCGGAAAATTGAAATTAGTTCGATTATAACAAATTAATAACGTTTTCGGCTCGGTCGATACTCAAAAACTTAGAACATAAAAAAACGCCACTCTGGCAATCAGAGTGGCGTTTTCAGAATTTGCTTAAAATGCTTTAAGACTATTGTCTGCGCATTGCATCGAAGAACTCATCGTTAGTCTTCGTCATCGCAAGCTTATCGATCAGGAACTCCATCGCATCGATTTCACCCATTGGGTGAACAATCTTACGAAGAATCCACATCTTCTGAAGCTCTTCTGTCTTAGTCAGAAGCTCTTCACGACGAGTACCAGAACGGTTGAAGTCGATTGCCGGGAAGACACGCTTCTCTGCGATCTTACGGTTCAGGTGAATTTCCATGTTACCTGTACCTTTAAACTCTTCGTAGATAACTTCGTCCATCTTAGAACCAGTATCAACAAGCGCAGTCGCCAGAATTGTCAGGCTACCACCCTCTTCTACGTTACGAGCCGCACCGAAGAAACGCTTAGGACGATGTAGTGCATTAGCATCAACACCACCAGTAAGTACCTTACCTGATGAAGGAACAACGGTGTTGTACGCACGAGCAAGACGAGTAATAGAGTCAAGCAGGATAACAACGTCTTTCTTGTGTTCAACCAGACGCTTCGCTTTTTCGATGACCATTTCTGCAACCTGAACGTGGCGAGAAGCTGGCTCATCAAAGGTAGAAGCAACAACTTCACCCTTAACCAGACGCTGCATTTCTGTTACTTCTTCCGGACGTTCGTCGATAAGAAGTACCATTAGTTCACACTCTGGGTGGTTGTATGCGATGCTCTGTGCAATGTTCTGAAGAAGCATTGTCTTACCCGCTTTTGGCGGAGCAACAATCAGACCACGCTGACCTTTACCAATTGGTGATGCAAGGTCAAGAACTCGTGCCGTGATATCTTCTGTAGAACCGTTACCACGCTCCATAGTCATGCGTTCGTTTGCATGCAGAGGAGTTAAGTTCTCAAACAGAATCTTATTTCGTGCGTTGTCCGGCTTGTCGTCGTTAACCGTGTTAACTTTCAGAAGTGCAAAGTAACGTTCACCGTCTTTTGGTGGACGAATTTTACCAGCGATAGAGTCACCGGTACGTAGGTTAAAACGACGAATTTGGCTAGGAGAGACATAGATGTCGTCTGGACCAGCAAGGTAGGAACTATCCGCACTGCGAAGGAAACCGAAGCCGTCTTGAAGAATTTCCAGAACACCATCGCCAAAAATGTCCTCACCGCTTTTCGCGTGAGCTTTCAAGATTGAGAAGATGATATCTTGCTTTCTTAGACGAGCAAGGTTTTCCAGACCGAGGCTTTCACCAAGTTTAACAAGCTCAGAAACAGGCTTGTTCTTCAATTCAGTCAGATTCATAGTGGTGGTTACTTTAGCTTTAGTAGTCAAAATAGGATCTGTTTGTGTTAGTTAAGATTGTTTTCGGCCACAGGATTGACCAAGAAATGAACATTTGTTTATTTAACGTGCGATAAACTAGCACTAAAAGTAAGCGTAGTCTAGCTTTGTAAAAAACAAAACCGCGCATTTGTTAAGATGCACGGTTTATCGCTTACAAAATCTAACCCGAATTACAGGTTAGCGTCCAAAAACTCTTTTAGTTGAGTTTTAGACAGCGCACCAACCTTAGTTGCTGCCACACCACCATCTTTAAACAGAAGCAGTGTTGGGATACCACGAATACCAAACTTTGGTGGCGTTCCAGCATTTTGGTCAATGTTTAGTTTACCGATAGTGAGTTTGCCTTCGTATTCCTCTGCGATTTCGTCAAGAATAGGAGCAATCATCTTACAAGGACCGCACCACTCTGCCCAAAAATCTACTAATACCGGGCCTGCAGCTTTAATTACATCGCTTTCAAAACTTTCATCTGATAGCTGCAACATCTTATCACTCATCTTCCACTCCAATTTTATTTATGCTACTGGTTGGATGATAACCAGAAAATAGATTTCCTATTGAGCCTGAATTAACTTCGTAATGCAACCCTTACCTGATATTCTATAGCGATGAAAAAGACGCATATCACAGAGCAAAAATTCGCCGACTTGGATTTACATCCGCAAGTTATTGAAGGATTGGAGAAAAAAGGGTTTGAATACTGTACCCCTATCCAAGCCTTGGCGCTGCCGGTACTGCTCACCGGCCAAGATATTGCAGGCCAGGCCCAAACGGGTACTGGTAAAACCCTAGCGTTTCTTACTGCTACTTTTAACCATTTACTTAAAACTGATGCGATTGAAGACCGTAAGGTTACTCAGCCTAGAGCGATCATTATGGCTCCAACGCGTGAGCTTGCTATCCAGATCTATAATGATGCAGAACCATTAATTGCATCTACAGGCCTGAAAGCTGCACTTGCCTATGGTGGTGAGAGCTACGACAAGCAACTAGCCAAGTTGGAAAAAGGTGTTGATGTTCTTATCGGTACAACCGGACGTATCATCGACTTCTATAAGCAACGTGTCTTTAACCTGAACAGCATTCAGGCTGTGGTACTTGATGAAGCTGACCGCATGTTCGATCTTGGCTTTATTAAAGACATTCGCTTCTTGTTCCGTCGCATGCCTGAGCCGAAAGATCGCCTGAACATGCTTTTCTCTGCGACGCTTTCTTACCGTGTACAAGAGTTAGCATTTGAACATATGCATAACCCGGAACATGTGGTTGTTGAGCCAGAACAGAAGACAGGTCACCGAATTCAGGAAGAGCTATTCTACCCTTCTAATGAACATAAGATGTCTCTGCTACAGACTCTTATCGAAGAAGAATGGCCGGACCGCGCAATTATCTTTGCTAACACCAAATTCAAGTGCGACTCTATCTGGGGACACCTTGCTGCTGACGGTCACCGCGTAGGCCTACTAACTGGTGATGTACCACAGAAGAAACGTGAAAAGATTCTTGAGCAGTTCACCCGTGGTGAAGTCGATATTTTGGTTGCAACGGATGTTGCTGCTCGTGGTCTTCATATTCCAGCGGTAACGCACGTATATAACTACGACCTACCAGACGACTGCGAAGATTACGTTCACCGTATTGGCCGTACTGGCCGTGCAGGGGCAAGCGGTCACTCAATCAGTTTTGCTTGTGAAGATTACGCTATCAATCTTACTGCGATTGAAGAGTACATTGAGCACACAATTCCGGTATCCGATTATGACCCTAGTGCACTGATCGAAGATCTACCTGCACCAATCCGTATGCGTTCACGTAATTCTCAAAACCGTAGAACAAATACTGGTGGTTCATACAAAGGAAATCGCAACAAGCGCAACTCACGTCCGCGCCAGCCAAGAAAGTAGGAAAGAGTTTAAAGGAATAGAATGAGTCAGGCAGTTTCTTCTCCGTTATACGCTGCTATCGATCTCGGGTCGAATAGCTTTCACATGCTCGTTGTGCGTCATATAGATGGCAGCGTTCAGACACTTGCAAAGATTAAGCGCAAAGTTCGCTTAGCGGCAGGGCTTGATGAGCAGAATGCTCTTAGTGCTGAAGCTATGCAGAGAGGATGGGACTGTCTGAGTCTTTTTGCTGAAAGACTTCAGGATATTCCAAAAGAGAACATCCGTATCGTAGGTACCGCGACACTGCGTACCGCTACTAATGTTTCTACTTTTATAGAGAAAGCGAATCAAATCCTTGGGTACGATATCGATATCATTTCCGGTGAAGAAGAAGCAGCCACTATATATAAGGGTGTTGCTCATACCTCAGGAGGTATCGGTAAACGTCTGGTAGTTGATATTGGTGGAGCAAGCACTGAGCTGATTATTGGTGAAGGGTTTGAAGCCAAAGCGCTGACCAGTCTGAAAATGGGCTGTGTTACCTGGCTTGAGAAGTACTTTAAAGATCGCCAGCTTTCTCAGAAGAACTTTGACGTTGCTATCGATAAAGCTAAAGAGACACTTCAGCCGATTCTGGAAGAGTACACTTCTATCGGCTGGGATGTTTGTGTCGGCGCAAGTGGTACCGTACAGGCGCTACAGGAGATCATGCTTGCTCAGGGGATGGATGAAGTAATCACCCACTCCAAGCTGAAAAGACTGCAAAAACAAGCAATGCGTTCTGATCACCTGGAAGAACTGGAGATAGAAGGCTTAACACTGGAGCGAGCTTTAGTTTTCCCTAGTGGCCTATCTATTCTTATCGCTATCTTTGAGCTTCTAGAAATCGACTCAATGACGCTTGCCGGTGGCGCTCTGCGTGAAGGCATGGTGTATGAGATGATGCCGGAAATGCGTCAAAGCGATATTCGAAGCAGAACTATTAATAGTGTTCAGAGCCGTTATCAGATAGATAAAGTCTATGGAGAACAGGTTTCTAAGTTAGCACTTACTCTTCTTGAGCAATGCGGTGGTAAAGCGTGGATTGCTGAACCACAGGCTGCATACCTGCTTGAAACAGCAACTAAGCTGCATGAGATAGGACTATCTATCGACTTTAAGAAAGGTGGCGAACATAGTGCTTACCTGCTGAACAGTCTGGATCTTCCTGGGTATACCAGAGCTCAAAAGCATCTATTAGCAGAACTGGCTCGTCGTTATAGAGAGCAACTAAGCTCTATACCAGAGCAACATGCCGTTTCTGCTGAAAGCAGTAAGCGGCTTCTTCGTCTACTACGATTGTCTGTTCTGCTTTCTCACCGACGAGATGTTAGCCTCCAGCCAGACTTCGAGCTGAAAGCTGACAACGATGAACTAACCCTGAGTATTGAAAAGCAGTGGTTAGAGAAGAACCCTCTCACTTGTGCTGAGCTGGAAATTGAAGCGAATCGTCAGAGCGATATGGGCTGGCCACTTACCATTAAGGCTGTTTAGTTTCTCTCTTTAAACTTCCTTCAAAACAAAAAAAGCTTGTCACTCTGTTAGAGGACAAGCTTTTTCTTTATCTGCAGTTTGTGCGGTTGGCTTAATTAAGCTTTAACACCAGCGATAGTCAGTTCTGGGTTTACAGCAGTCAGCTTCTTAACCAGATAGTTTAGTAGTACACCGTACATAGGAACAAACAAGCCAAGGCTAATTACCAGCTTAAAGCCGTAATCCACCAGCGCGATTTCAGTCCAGTGTTCAGCCATAAACGGATCCGGGCTCTGGTAGAAAGCAATCGCGAAGAACGCCAGTGTATCTAGTGCATTACCAATTAGTGTTGAGCATGTTGGTGCTACCCACCACTGCTTAAGTTGGCGCAGACGGTTAAACACCTGCACATCCAGAATCTGTCCTAATAGGTAAGCCATGAAGCTTGCTATCGCAATACGAGCAACGAACAGGTTGAATTCGCCTAGTGGTGCTAACCCTTGAAACTGACCTTCATAGAAGATCACTGATAGTACATATGAAGCAATCAGTGCCGGAAGCATAACCAGGAAGATGATTTTTCTAGCCAGCTTTGCACCAAAGATACGAACTGTCAGATCGGTAGCAAGAAAGATAAACGGAAAAGTGAATGCGCCCCAGGTCGTGTGCATACCAAAGATAGTAAATGGAAGCTGAACAAGGTAGTTGCTGGATGCAATGATTACCAGGTGAAACAGAACAAGGACAGATAGTGCTTTGCGCATTTGCGCAGGGGTAAAGTTACTCATATTGTACCTTTTTGGTTTTGCTTGGGGTTGAGGGAACCCAAGTGAGCAAATGCTCTGGTTAACAAATATCGTTGCTCATTGAGAGCGGGCGGCGATTATACATTAATCAGTTTTGGCTGCAATAGGTTAAAAAATAGCAAACGTTTTTGTGAAGGGAATTTTATATTCGTACCCGACAAAGCTCTGGATATTCCTGCGTAAAAACGCTGTAAATACTTCCCTGTACGCTCTAATTTTTCTTCCATGAAAAATAAGTTTTACTCCGGAACAGCCAGACCTTTACTTAAAAGAGGAGTCAATCTTAAGAAGCGAGTTACAAAAACAGAAAGTTAAAAGCCAACGCGAAAAAGCTTTGCCAGATAATCGAGTTCTTCTCTGTTTTCTGTTGGAGCCAAAGCCTCCAGCCAGATTGACTCGCTGTAATGCTCCGCTTTAAGCATCAACTTGCAGCCTTCAAAATCAATCAACCAGGAGTGGATATCTGCATCGGTTTGCTTCTCTACAATAGATGCAGAAAGAAGGGAGACGAGCTTTTCACCCAGTGCAGGGTAAGAGTCGAAATCGAATGAAGGGGAAGAGAGGATAAGTTTGCCCTCTTCTTCTATATATTCCACCAGCCCAAAATCAGCCATGAGTAATGTGCTCCTGAATAAGGTCTAGAAACGGATCAGCATACCTATCTAGTTTAACCTGCCCTACACCATTTACTGCCAGCATTTCACCGTATGAAGTTGGTAATATCTCGGCCATATCGATAAGCGTTGCATCACTGAACACCACGTATGGCGGAACATCATTTTCATCAGCGATAGATTTACGTAGCTTACGCAGTTTAGCAAACAGAACCTTGTCGTAGTTCTTGCTGGTCAGTTTTTCTGACTTAGCTGAACGAGCAGCAGTATCTAGTCTCGGCACCGCAAGTTCCAGTGTTCGCTCTCCTTTTAGCAGAGGGCGTGCCTCTTCGGTGAGCTGTAGCGTTGAGTTACGAGTGATGTTCTGAAACAGTAAGCCTTTATGGATAAGCTGACGCATGATACTAACCCAGTAATCATGACTGTGTTCACGGCCAATACCGTATGTAGAGATCTTATCGTGGCCATTTTCACGTACTCGGATGTTCTGCATGCCTCGAAGAACCTCAACCACATACCCCATACCAAAACCTTGATTCACTCGGTAAACACATGAAAGTGCCTTTTGAGCAGCTTCAGTCGCATCAAAGTGTTTCGGTGGATCGAGACAAATATCGCAGTTACCGCAAGGTTCATGGCGATACTCTCCGAAGTAATTGAGCAGGACTTGTCTGCGACAGGTTTGCGCTTCAGCAAATGCACTCATCGCATTTAACTTATGGCTTTCAACTTGTTTCTGTGGGCCGTCTGGCTTTTCATCCAGCATCCGGCGCAGCCAGCCTATGTCTGCTGGATCGTAAAGCATCATGGCTTCTGCTGGTAAACCGTCACGACCTGCTCGGCCGGTTTCTTGATAATAGGATTCAATATTTCTTGGAATATCAAAGTGAACAACAAATCTAACGTTTGGCTTGTTTATGCCCATACCAAATGCAACGGTTGCCACGACTATCTGAATATCATCACGCTGGAAAGCTTCCTGAACATAAGCACGCTCATCAGTTTCCATACCAGCATGGTAACCAGCCGCACGGATATGATTATTGCAAAGCTTCTCTGTCAGCATTTCTACTTTCTTCCGGCTACCGCAATAGATGATTCCACACTGACCACGCTGCTCACCAAGAAAGCGGATAACCTGAGATACGGGCTTGTGCTTTTCTATCAGGTTGTATCGGATGTTTGGCCTATCGAAACTACCGAGGTATATATGCGGTTCACTCAAATGAAGACGGGATACGATATCCTTTCGGGTAGCATCATCTGCGGTGGCAGTTAGTGCCATTACCGGAACATGAGGAAACTGAGTTTTAAGCTGACCTAAAGCTGCATATTCCGGACGGAAATCGTGCCCCCACTGAGAGATACAGTGAGCCTCATCTACTGCAATCATAGATAGGTTCAGATAACTTAATCGCTCCAGAAAGTCATTGGTTAATACTCGTTCCGGAGAAACGTATATAAGCTTCAACTTCCCATGATTCATACGGTTATAAACCGTAATCAGCTCCTCACGAGGCATTGAGGAGTTAATACATTCCGCTGCAACACCATTCGCTTTCAGTTGATCAACTTGATCCTTCATCAACGAAATCAGTGGAGAGATAACAAGAGTGATCCCTTCATGGTTCAATGCCGGGATCTGATAGCAAAGTGACTTACCACCTCCCGTCGGCATGATGACTAGGCTATCCTGATTATTAAGCGCCGACTCAATGACCTCTGCCTGTCCGTCTCTGAACTCCTGATAACCAAATACGTCACCAAGAACACCTTTGGCATTCAATAGTGAAGATTCAGAGTTTTCAGCCAGAAGAGTTGATGTCATTTTGATTCCGGGTCGTTGCGAATGGCATAAGTTGGCCCGCCATTGTAGTGATGTTTAATTGTGAATTAAACCGTAATTTGTTCGCAGCTCAATTGAATAACTCTTATACTGGACGACTCCATAATAAAATCATACCAATAGCCATAAAACACTAATGACAACTGAACAACAACAGCGAGCACGTCAGGGCGTCCTATTTGCGCTAGGTGCATATACCATGTGGGGTATCGCCCCAATCTACTTTAAGGCATTAACGGAAGTTCCTGCCCTGGAAATATTGTCTCACCGAATTATCTGGTCTTTTTTTGTTCTTGCCGCTCTTATCCAGGTAAGCCGTCAGTGGAACACTGTCGTTAATGTACTTAAGGACAAAAAGAAGCTCCTTATTCTGACCGCGACAGCTCTGTTAGTTGGGACCAACTGGCTTATATTTATCTGGTCGGTTAACGCAAATCATATGTTGGATGCCAGCCTGGGCTATTACATCAATCCCCTGTTCAACGTGATACTCGGGATGGTTTTTCTAGGTGAACGATTAAGGAAGCTACAGTGGCTGGCGGTTGCGCTAGCATTTGTAGGCGTCATGATCCAGGTGATCGCGTTTGGATCTGTACCATATGTAGCTCTTGCTCTGGCGATCTCTTTTGGTTTGTACGGATTGCTAAGGAAGAAAGTTAATCTCAATGCTCAGGTCGGTCTATTTGTAGAAACCATGGTTTTGATCCCTGCTGCAGCTATCTATCTGTTTGCTATTGCAAGTTCAGACACATCAAACCTAATTAATAACGATTTGAGCCTCAACATACTACTGTTGAGTGCCGGTCTTGTGACAACAGCACCTCTACTCTGCTTCAACGCTGCCGCAACACGCCTAATGCTCTCTACACTAGGTTTCTTCCAGTATATTGGCCCAAGCTTGATGTTTATTCTTGCTGTTACCGTTTATGGCGAACCGTTCAATCATGACAAAGCGACAACATTCGCCTTTATATGGGCTGCATTATTCTTGTTTAGCTTTGATGGTATAAAAGCCAGCACAAAAAATCGAAAAGCGGCAGCCTCTCAATAGAAATTACCCTCTTTTGGCCCGGTTTTACCGGGCTAACTCACCCTAAATAATTGTTAAATTTATAACAAATACCAATGCCCATCTTGCACTCATAAGTCTAATTTTACATAAATACCCAATTATTTGTTCAAAAAGCCATCTACGTGCATAATCATGCACTCTCATTTGTTAACAAATGTTTTCACTCTGTTACGACATAATCCCACCCCCTTGTGAGAGATCTCTTACAAAGCCGTAAGCAATAGTATCTTTAAGCCCTAAGCCATATTCATAACTTTGACTTAACTTTCTGTTTTAAAAAGCATTAGTGTTTTTGGGTTGTTTTTTGGACACTTGTAATCCATTTCACCTCCTTGCTGAATTAACCATAAAGAGTAATATTTAACTTGTCGGCAGGGAGCTGATAAGGAATGGAAAGCACCACGGATTGGTAGTCTTCAGGATGAAGATTCGGTTATTCAGGATGAGTAATCGGCAAGGAAAGCAAAACGGACATTGAATGGAATCAATAGTGACTAGGATGGTTGCTAGCAAGGAAATGCAATGGACACCTCTGGATGAGGCAAGGACTTAACATCAGGATGATGTAAGGGACACCGCTCAGGGAACAAGTGAAGTGCGCTAACGAGGATTGTTAGCAGATCAGGATAAGATCAAGGACACCGCTAGGAAGGCGACGAAAGGAATAAGCTGAAGGAAACAGCACACTATCATGGATTAGATGCATGGAGCACTTTTAGTAGCCGGATTGCTGCGAGTAAGACTATAGCCCCGATACGCAAGTATCGGGGCTTTTCTTATATGGTCTTCTAAATTTTGCGATAAAGCTTTTAGAACAGAAGCTTTATCGCGATTTCATGTAAAGATGATGGAATTAGAAACCTACATGGTCTCCAGCTTCGCATATTGAGTAACCAGCCATTTGATGCCCTCTCCGTTGAAAGCCACCTGAACACGACTTTGCGGACCACTTCCCTCAAAGTTGATAATGGTACCTTCCCCAAACTTAGGGTGCTTCACACGCTGGCCAAGGTTAAACCCTGTTTCATTGAAGTTCTGCTTAACGCTAGTCTGGCTAAACCTTCCTGATGTTGCCGGTCTGCTCACTTGTGCCTTCATTCGCACTTCTTCCAGACACTCTTCCGGCAGTTCTCGTATAAATCGGGATGGCTTGTGGTACTTGTCCTGACCATATAAACGACGCATTTCCGCGTAAGTGATATACAGTTTTTCCATTGCACGGGTCATACCCACATAACAGAGCCTACGTTCTTCTTCCAGGCGAACCGCATCCTCCGCAGACATCTGGCTAGGGAACATGCCTTCTTCCACACCAACCATAAATACCAGAGGAAACTCCAGGCCTTTTGCACTATGAAGTGTCATTAACTGAACAGCATCATCAAACTCATCAGCCTGACCTTCACCCGCTTCCAGAGCAGCATGAGATAAGAATGCAGATAGCAATGTCATCTCTTCCGCTTCTTCTGGCTTTTCAAACTGGCGTGTAGCTGTGACAAGTTCCTCCAGGTTCTCTATGCGAGCTTTGGATTTTTCACCCTTCTCCTGCTCGTACATAGCGAACAAACCGGAAGCCTTAATAACATGGTCAGTCTGTTCATGCAGAGACATCTCAGCAGTATCATCTTCAAGTGCATTAATCAGTTCAATAAAGCGACTCATGGCACCCGCAGCTCTGCCAGCCAAAACCTTTTCTTCGACCAGGGCGACACTCGCTTCCCACATAGTCGCTCCACGATCTCTCGCAGCGAAGCGAATGGTTTCAAGTGTTTTATCCCCCAGACCGCGCGTCGGTGTATTTACGATACGCTCGAAAGAAGAGTCATCATTTCGGTTTGCCATTAATCTTAAGTAGCTAAGAGCATCCTTGATTTCCTGACGCTCGAAGAATCGCATACCGCCATAGATCCGATAAGGTAACCCGGCCTGGATTAACGCCTCTTCCAGAACACGAGATTGGGCGTTGTTCCGGTAAAGCATTGAAGTATCTGAAAGTGCACCGCCTTTATCCTGCCACTCCTTAATTTTGTTTACAGCAAAACGAGCTTCATCTAGTTCATTGTAAGCAGAGTAAACAGAAACTTTTTCACCCTCTAGACCGTCCGTCCACAGTTCCTTACCAAGACGCTCAGTGTTGTTTGAGATCAACTCGTTGGCAGCATTCAGTATGGTTTTGGTCGAACGATAGTTCTGTTCCAGACGAATAGTATTAACGGAAGGAAACTCTTCGGTAAATCGGTGGATATTTTCAATCTTCGCACCACGCCAGCCATAGATGGACTGGTCATCATCACCAACGATCATCACTTTACAGCCCGGTCCAGCCATCATCCTGAGCCACGCATACTGAATGTTGTTGGTATCCTGGAACTCATCCACAAGAATGTGCTTGAAACGAGCCTGATAATGTTCACGTATAAACTTGTTGTCTCTAAGTAGCTCATGAGCCCTTAGTAGGATTTCAGCAAAGTCCACCAGCCCCGCTCTGTCACAAGCCTCTTGATAAGCTTTATAAACTTGTAACCAGGTTTTGGTAACTGGGTCGTTGTAGGCATCGATATGGTTAGGTCTCAGACCTTCATCTTTTTTGCCATTAATCCACCAGCTCGCCTGTCTCGCTGGCCACTGTTTTTCATCTAAATTTTGAGCCTTAATCAGGCGGCGAAGTAACCTTTGCTGGTCTTCTGAATCGATAATCTGGAAGTCTTCAGGCAATTTTGCATCGAGATAGTGAGCTCTTAGGATTCGGTGACAAATGCCATGGAAAGTACCGTTCCACATGCCAGATGCACTTCCCATCATAAGCTCTTCGATTCTGCCTCGCATTTCAGCGGCCGCTTTGTTGGTGAACGTAACCGACATAATCGAAAATGGGGAAGCTTGCTCAACAGACATCAACCAGGCGATTCGGTGTACCAGCACTCGCGTTTTACCACTACCTGCACCCGCTAATACCAGGATGTTTTCTAACGGAGAAGCAACCGCCTCACGCTGTTTATCGTTCAGGCCATCAAGAAGTAAAGATGCATCCATTTAGTTCACCAAACCATGTTACTGTTTATTTATACATATCCAGCCATTATACCCCAACTATCCAAAAACTTTCCTTTATAAATCCACAAAAAAATCATCGCAACTATTTACTAAAATACAGGAACTTACATTCAAGCCATGAATAAATACTAAAAATAAGTATAAGTTTTTTGAAAGTTTTTCACGATTCATCGAGTCCTTATCTTCAAGCCAGTTGCAGATATGCTCAACATCTAACAAACGGTAACTGTGCTGATTAAATATACGGAATTAACTTCGAGGAATTTAGAATGAAAAAGTCAAACATTGCTGTAACTGCTGCTGTTTCAAGCCTTCTTGCTATCGGTGCTACTGCACTTACGACCACTCAAGCTATCGCTGCCGATAAAGAAAAGTGCTACGGCGTTGCTAAAGCTGGTAAAAACGACTGCGCGACTAAAACAAGCTCTTGTGCTGGTACATCTAAAGAAGATTTCCAAAAAGACGCATTTATTGTTGTACCTAAAGGTCTTTGTGACCGCCTTGCTGGTGGTAGCACTTCATCTAGCTAATCCCTCGGTTATGAGAGTATTTGGTCACCCATGATCCAAATACTCTCTGACCTCCCAACTAGACCATCAAGGAACGAGTATGCGGTTACACAAAGAAATTGGAGTTGGCCTTAGAACCCCTCATATGGACCACTTTCTAGAGGCGCAACAAGAGTTAAGCTGGCTAGAGATTCATAGCGAAAACTACTTGCTTCCGAATAGTGTTGATCGAAAAAAACTTAACCGAATTAGAGAGTCCTACGATATTAGTTGTCATGGTGTAGCGCTTTCTCTGGGGTCTGCGGGAGGAATTAGCATTGAACACCTTAAACAGCTAAAAGGCTTGTTCGACGATATCGACCCTTTTATGGTTTCAGATCATTTAAGCTGGAGTGAGAATAACGGCCAATACTTTAATGATCTCTTACCACTGCCATATACAGAAGAAGCTTTGGATATATTCGTGAACAACGTGCTAACTGCACAAGAATATCTGAAGCGAACAATACTCATAGAGAACCCTTCGAGTTATTTAAAGTTTTCTCACTCAACAATTCCCGAATGGGAGTTTCTGTCTGAAGTACAGAGGCAAACAGATTGCCATTTGCTACTTGATCTAAATAACGTGTATGTTTCTTCGTTTAATCACGGATTTGATTGCCACGAATACCTTAATGGAATAGATGCGAGCGTAGTAAAAGAGATTCATCTTGCTGGTTTTACGGTAAAAGACCACCCAAAGGGCGAAATCTGGATAGATACACACAACCAACCAGTGACACCTCAGGTTTGGCAGTTGTATGCTGACTGGACTCAAAAAAATGGAGCAAGACCAACTCTAATTGAGTGGGATCTGGACATTCCAGAGCCAGAAGTTCTGATGTCTGAAGCACATAAAGCAAATACTATTTTGTCAGAGGCTCTTTGTAACCTTAAGGATGCGTCATGACAATTAGCCTATCTGAACTACAGAATAGATTCGCCGACGAGCTCCGCTATAAGGAATCTACTTTAGACAATCCTTGCATGATCGAGAGCACTAGCTTTACCAGTGACGAAAGACTACAGATATACAGGAACAACTTTGTTATTGGTTTATCGGAAGTACTGGAAGCCACCTACCCAGTAATCAAGGCTTTGGTCGGAGATGAGTGCTTTCAGGCCTTATCGAGAGAGCACGTACTTACAAACGCGCTTTCCGAAGGTGACGTAACCCATTTTGGAGAACGATTTGAACGCACTATTGCTTCGATAAAAACCGTTTCAGAGCCGCTTCCTTACTTAGTAGACATTGCCAGATTGGAGTATGCACTGGATCGCTCTAACAACGAACTAGCACAAGCATTACCATCACCGATGCTTAAGCCTCTAAATGAGATTTCGGATGTCCCAGAAGATCAACAAGACAAGATTGTTCTTCACCTCAAGCACGGTACTTTTTCGTTAAATTCAGACTATTCCGTTTACTCTATCTATAACGGTGTGATTTCAGGGCAACTAGAGAACATCAGTATCGATAAACCCGAGAGCGTTTTAATCAGAAGTACTGCAAACAATGAACTAGATGTCACGACTATCAGCACTACTGCTTTCAGGTTGATTCTGTCAATTCGCGCGAACAAACCTTTAAACCAAATAGAACCTTCCGAGCTAAACGCTCTCCCTGAGATTTCATCTTTCGACGTTTTATCTGGCTTTACTCTTACAAATCAGACACAGGATTAAGTAATGAACAGCTCAACGATTTCAAAGTATATTCATAGCTACGAACTGATGATAAAAACAACCCAGAACATTTTCGTACCAGTTTTCTTGCTGTTTCTCAGACTATGGGTCGCATGGGTTTTCTTCAAGTCGGGTTTAACTAAGATATCGTCCTGGGACAGTACGCTCTATTTATTCGAACTAGAGTATCAGGTGCCAGTAATCAGTTGGCAACTAGCAGCCTATCTGGGAACGGCCGCAGAGCTCATTTTACCGGTGTTTGTGGGGCTTGGTTTATTAACGAGACCTATGGCTTTCGCTCTATTCGTATTTAATATCGTAGCCGTGGTTTCCTACCCATTACTATGGGAAAAAGGTTTTTATGATCATCAATTATGGGGCTTGATGATATTAAATATCATTGTTTGGGGTGCAGGAAAGATATCTCTAGATCATTTAATCAAGAGAAAGTTGTCATCTAAATAATATATTCATTAACTTAATAGCAATTAATTCCTCTTCAAGATTTAGTTGCTATTAAGATTTACTTTGTTAGAAAAGCTTTTAATTCGTCTACCGAAATACCGTCTTTAACAAGCTCTTCAGCTAGTAGCTGCACTTGTTCGTCTTTTCTTGATTCAATAACTTGCTGGAACTGGTAAACAATATCACGAAGCATATGCAGTGGAATTTGCTTTGCTGCGCTGCGGATGCGCTCTTCACTTTGATTACCCAACTCACTAAGCAACTTTCCAAACATCACTTTTTCAGGTGCATCTTCTAGTTGCTCTAATACGCGAGCCATCTCATAGGTGGTTAATGCCATTAGGTGAAATATTTCCTAAGAAAATTAGTCGTAAAGGAGTGTTAAATATACACTCCTTTTTTTCTTTCGGGAAACAATATTTATTCTATCTACGGCTCTTACTTAATTTAATTAAGAATAGACTTCATGCCACTTTTTCCCTTTTCTGCTCATTAAAATGATTAGTGCCGGAGTAATAATTAACATGTGTAAAGCAATACTTTGCTGTGGTTCTAATCCTAGCCTTTGGCTAGTTCCTACAAACATACCTGCACCGCTCATTTGAATTAGTCCTAACAAGGCCGCAGCTGTACCAGCTTTATTACCAAAAGGAGCAAGAGCCTTACCGGCGGCAGCACCCAATATCATCGAAAAACCAGCTGATGACAAAAACACTGGGCCCATGAAGGCGAAAGGATGATCTACGTTCAGCAATAGCAACATCCCAATACCGGCCGCGACTATAAGAGATATTCCTGAGATCAGTGTAAAGTGACTACCTTTACTTTGCATGATTTTAGGCGCGATAAATGCCGCTGCTATATTAATCGCGGCGTTCGCTCCGAACCAATAAGTAAACTCATTCATCGAAAGGCCAAAGCCTTCCATCAAAACAATAGGTGCCGCACTTACGTAGGCAAGTATCACGGCCATTGCCAGCATGCATAAGAGCGCATGAAACTGAAACGTATCTGACGATAGAACACTTTTGTACCGTTCTAAACTAAAAATAGGTCCAACGGCTTTACTTTTATTGGTCTCTTTCATTTGAGTGACAACAACCAACCCAACGACTAACGCAAACAACGTCATAAATGAGAAATTGCTTCGCCAACCGTACGCTTGAGTTAAGAAACTACCCAATATAGGAGCCAGGGCAGGAATGAAACAGATAGCACCGTTAAGGTAGCTGATCATCTGTCCACTTTTGTTCGCCCCAAATAGGTCTCTCACCGTTGCAAAAGCAGCCACAGAAGTAGCACAAGCACCAAAGCCCTGAAGAAGTCTAGCAAGTAACAACCAATCGATACTCGTTGCAGCTGACGCTAAATAAGAACTGGCTCCGTATAAAACAATACCGCATACCGCAACAACCTTGCGACCGTATCTATCCGCTAAGGGGCCAGCAAAAAGTTGCCCAATACCCATAGCAAACAAAAACCATGCAATTGTATCTTGAGCGAGCGCGTGTTCCACGTGAAACGACGACGCAATAATAGGAATAGCTGGAAGATATATGTCGATTGCCAAAGGGCTAAATAGCACCAATAAGACCGTAATAGATACCTGTAGCTTTGATTTAAAAGTCATGTTTTTTGCCCACTTTTTAATACGAGCAAATTTTATATGTTTAGTGATATGAATAGAAATGGCATATACTCATGAGTGATATTCCCATGAGTAAAATCATATGAACCTTGAGAAACTATCCCGAATAGACCTAAATCTGCTGGTTTGTTATAAAGTTCTCGCAGAGGAACTAAGTGTTACCAGGGCTGCTTCGCGACTTTGTCTGAGTCAGTCCTCAGTAAGTAAGTCGTTAGCGAAGCTTAGAACTCAGTTCGATGATCCCCTGTTCGTTCGTACCTCTCATGGTATTGCTCCTACAGCCAGAACTATTTCTATAAAGCCTAAGCTCGATAATCTAATTGCACAGCTCATAGCGATTAGCGAGCCAGAAAGCTTTACACCCCAAACAACTCAGCTCTGTTTTAATATCGCACTCGTTGAGAGTGTCTACCCTTTGGTGCTACCACACTTTTTACCGGCAATTTTTCAGCAAGCACCACAGCTCACGATTAGTACACACAACTGGAATAAAGATACTTTTAAAGACATTCAAAATGGTCAGCTGGATATGGGTATCACAGGCAAAGATATTGAGTTTCAGGATGCTTTGTTAACCATGCTCCCACCAGATGATATTTGTGAGCAGGAGATTTACCGCGACAATCAAAAATGCGTGGTACGAAAAAAGCACCCTTGCCTAAATAAACCCTGGAACCTTGAAGCTTATCTAAAGCTAAGACACCTGCAAGTACGATGTGATGGAAACGACCGCTGGCTTCTAGATTACAAGCTTGCGGAAAAAGGATTAGATAGAGATATCGCCATAACCGTCCCTGATTTTAATAGTGCTGCAAATCTATGCTCCTATACAGATTTTGTCTTTACAGCTCCAAGTCATTTTACAAACCTGATGGCAGAGCAATATGATCTCACAGTATTACCACTACCACTAGAGTTTCCCCCTATGGCCTATACTCTTTTTTGGCATAAAGAAAGGGAACAAGATCCTGCACTCACCTGGCTAAGGCAAATAATTAAGGAAAAGACACACCACCTTAATTCGTAGTATTCTGACAAATCAGTCACAGCTGCTGCTACAAACTTATAACTATTAAAGGAACATCATGACCAATACGATTATTGAACGTGTAGAGAAAGTTAGAAATTGGCTAAGCAAAAACGACCTTGATGCTTTCGTCATTCCTCATGAAGATGAGTTTCTGGGAGAATACTTGCCAGAACACAACGAACGTTTACTCTGGGCAACAGGGTTCACTGGTTCTGCAGGTGCTGCAATTATAACTAGAGATAAAGCAGCTATATTTGTAGATGGTCGATATACGGTTCAGGTTACAAAACAGGTTCCTGGCTCCGTGTTTGAGTATCGTCATCTAATTGAAGAGCCATTAACGCATTGGATCAATTCTGAGTTGGCAAGTAACTCTAAGATCGGTTTTGACCCGCGAATGCACTCTTCGAAGTGGTTGGAAACGACAACTCAGAAACTTACTAATTTTGAGTTGTTGCCTGTCGACGACAACCCAGTAGATAAACTGTGGTCAGAGCGCCCTTCTCCAACACTATCAGATGTTATGCTAATGGATATTAGTAAAGTTGGAGTATCTAGCGCAGAAAAACGCAAACTTGTTGCGGGTCTCATCGAGGAAAACAAGTCGGATGCAGCAGTTCTTACAGAGTTAGACTCCATATGCTGGCTTCTCAACATTCGTGGTTTAGATGTTTCCAGACTACCAGTACTGCTTTCCCACGCAATAATTTACAGCGACGAGTCAGTTGATTTCTTTATCGATCCGGCACGCTTGCCAGGAAACTTTATTGATCATGTAGGAACCGGTGTTCGTATATATGCTCCGGTTGAGCTTGAGTCTGTTCTAAAAAGCCTCGAAAACAAATCCGTCGTTGTAGATAAGTCATCAACTAATGCATGGATCTTTAACACTCTTATAAGTTCTGGTGTAAATGTTGTAGATACAATGAACCCTTGTGCTCTTCTCAAAGCTCAAAAGAACGAAGCTGAGATTTCTGGCATGAAAGCTTGCCACATTCGCGACGGAGCAGCGATGGCTAAGTTTTTACACTGGCTCGATCAACAAGTTGACCAGGGTATTTATCATGATGAAGCGGTATTATCAGATACACTTGAAAGTTACAGACGCCAAGATGATAGCTTAGTTGATCTAAGTTTCGATACGATTTCAGCAGCCAGCGTAAATGCTGCAATGTGTCATTACAACCATCTTAACCAGCCAACACCTTCAACTATCCAGCCAGATACTATGTATCTTGTAGACTCTGGTGGTCAGTACCCTGACGGCACTACAGACATAACTCGTACAGTCGCTATCGGTAAACCTAGCAACGAGATGAAGAAACAATTTACTCTCGTTCTTAAGGGGCATATTTCATTAGCTAGCGCCAAATTCCCTAGTGGCACTTCCGGACATCAATTAGATGTTTTAGCAAGGCAACATCTATGGCGTTATGGCTACGACTTCGACCACGGTACGGGCCACGGTGTGGGCCACTTCCTGAACGTACATGAAGGGCCGCAAAGAATCGCAAAAGCACCAAACAGCGTAGCTCTTTTACCGGGCATGGTTCTTTCAAATGAACCGGGATATTACCGTGAGCAAGAGTTCGGTATTCGAATTGAGAACCTCGAATTAGTCGTAGATGTAGATACTAGCGGTGATATGAGCGTTCTTGGATTTGAGTCATTAACCCGATGCCCGATCGACAAACGATGTATCGAACTGTCGCTGTTGTCAGAAGACGAAGTTGAATGGCTTAACAATTACCATCAAACTGTCTGGCAAGAGGTGAGCCCTTTACTGGAGTCAGATGTATTGGGGTGGCTGAAAGAGGCAACTGCAAAAATTTAAACTACCTAAAAAAAGAGAGGCGTAATCAGCCTCTCTTTTTTGTTTCACGTGAAACATCACCCCGAGTAAGCGCTATCCCAGTCTTTCCAAACAGGCACTAAATTCGCCCGTTCTATAGCTAAAGCAACTTCAGATGGTGTTCTACTATCATCAATCGAGAACTGTTCTAATTCTTGACTATTATTCGCATACCCGCCTGGCTGAGTTTTTGAGCCTGCTGACATGTTCGTAATCCCAAGCTTTACTGCATTATCTCTAAACCGTTCAGACTCTCTGGTGGATAGGCTCAACTCTACTTCATTGTTGAACAGACGATAGGCGCAAATCAACTGTACTAGTTGTCTATCAGTCATAAGCGATTTAGGTTGAAACCCGCTTTCGCAAGGTCTAATACGAGGAAACGAAATTGAATAGCGAGTTCTCCAGTAACGTTTTTCGAGATAATTCAGGTGAGTCGCTAGATAAAAGCTATCTGTTCTCCAGTCATCTAAACCAATCAAAACACCTAAACCAATTTTATCGATGCCTACCCGAGCAAGCCTATCCGGAGTTTCGATACGAAATTGGTAGTCGGCCTTTCGTCCTCTTAAGTGATGCTGAGAATAAGTGCGGGAGTTGTAAGTCTCCTGATAGATCATTACTCCATCAAGCCCTACATTAACAAGTCCCTTATACTCATGTTCTTCTAGAGGCTGTACTTCCATGTTCACGTAACTAAACTTATCTTTAGTCTGAGAAATCGCTTTAGCAAGATATTCAAATCCAACCTTAGCCTCATGCTCCCCCGTTACCAATAGAATATTGTCAAACTTCATTCTTTTTATAGCATCAAGTTCACCCTTTATTTCTTTCTCATTTAGTACCTTTCTCTTAATTCTGTTGTCCATAGAGAATCCGCAATATGTACATACATTTGAACAAAGGTTAGAAAGATAAAGTGGTGCGTATAAGCCAACGATGTTGCCAAATCTTTTTCGTGTTAACACAAAGGATTTTTGTGCCATCTCTTCCAGATAGTTTTCAGCAGCAGGAGAGATAAGCGCTTTAAAGTCTTCCAGATCAAGAGTGCTTTTGTTTAGGGCTCTTACTACGTCACGGGTAGTTTTGCTATAGATAGAAAGACTAGTGTCATCCCAATCCATTCCCTGAGTTTGCTCGAAGAAAGACATTCCGCTCTACCCCAGGAACTCTGTTAATGGACTGGTGTGTTGCGCATGAACGCTCGTTTCCCCGAGACCAGCCTCATAAGCAATACGACCCGACTCCACTGCAAGTTTAAAAGCTTTTGCCATAGCGATAGGATCTGATGAGCTAGCAATACCCGTATTAATTAATACCGCATCCGCTCCTAACTCCATCGCATAGGAAGCGTGAGAAGGAGCTCCAAGACCAGCATCAATAATCACGGGAACATTCGCTTGTTCGATAATTATCTTCAAGAACTCCACACTAGCTAACCCCTTGTTAGTCCCGATAGGTGAAGCTAATGGCATCGTCGCAGCACAACCGACCTCTTCAAGTCGTTTACACAAAACCGGGTCTGCGTGGCAATAAGGTAATACTATGAAACCCTCTTTAACGAGGATTTCTGCCGCTTTTAACGTTTCAACAGGATCGGGCATTAAGTACTTAACGTCCGGGTGTATTTCGAGCTTAACCCAGTTTGTATCTAAAGCCTCACGAGCCAACTGGGCAGCAAAAACCGCTTCTTTCGCATTCTTTGCGCCAGATGTATTCGGCAACAGATTTATGCCACTCGCTTTCAGTGGCGCGTATATATCAGACTCAGGGTTGTTAGTATCCACCCTTTTCAAGGCTAGTGTTGTAAGCTCAGTTCCGGAAGCTTTCAAAGAGTTCAACATCACTCTGTTCGAGCTAAACTTTCCGGTACCAGTAAACAAACGTGATTCAAACTCTCTATTTGCAATCTTTAACATTTCATCCCCCCGCTATCACTTTAAATACTGAAATGCGATCTTCTTCATTAAGTATCGTTTTATCCCAATCTCCTTTAGGACAAATTACTTCGTTTAACACTAATGCGCTGCCACTGGTATCAATTCGAAACTGTTTTAGAAAGTCGTCTATCGTACTTCCCGTTTCTAAGTTCACTTCATCTTTATCAAACCAAATTTTCATTTCATATCCCTTTGTTTTCCGGACCCACAAACAGTGCACGAAACGTTTTTAATTCCTTTCATTGACTCCCAGTTAAGTGACTTGCCATCGAAAGTTAGTAACCTAGTCTCTACTTCTGTTTCTAATCCCAGAAGATGCTTTATAGCTTGTAACGCTTGCATGTTACCTATAACCCCAACAACCGGGCCTAAGACTCCACGTGAAGAACAGTTTTCAAACTCAGCATCTTGAAAATCAGGAAACAAGCAGTGATAACAAGGCTGGCTAGCGTGCCCGTTTAATGCTGAAATAATCTGTCCATTCCAACCAATGGCAGATCCGGAAATCAATACCGTTTTATTCTTTACACAAGCATGATTAATCGCATAACGGGATTGGAAACTATCCGTACAATCAAGAACTACATCGGCCATCATGACTTCTAGCTCTAACTGTTCACCTTCTAAATCGTTTTCGACAGTTCTTATCTTTATGTGCCTATTTCGCTCTTCTAGATAGCTCTTTAAAATGGACGTCTTGTAGTAACTAATGTCACTCTCTTTATACGGTAGTTGCCGGTGTAAATTAGACTCGTCGATTCTATCGCCATCCGCTAATACCAACTTACCTATACCAGCTCCGGCTAAAAATGTTGATGCTGCAGTCCCTAACCCTCCACAACCGATTACAAGAATGTTCGATCGTAAAAGCGTTTCCTGACCAATATCACCCACCTCTACTAACGAAACTTGCCTTTCATAACGACGATAATGAAGTTCACTTAAACAATTACTCATCGTCACGACGCCTCGTCTCGGTAATCAAATCGTTAAACAGGGAAACAGCTAACTCAACGTTATTAGCCTGCGTAACAGCGCGCACTACAGCAATACTGTCCACACCACACGAGAGAACCTCTTTTGCGTTACTTAGGTCGATCCCCCCAATAGCGACAGTAGGAACATCACGACCTAGCCGAATACTTAGATGGTCGACCGCTTTTTGATAAGCCCTTAATCGTGCTAGCCCCTGTGGTTGTGAAGGCATATCTTTAGTAGTCGTTGGAAAAATATGCCCTAACGCTATGTAGCTAGGTTTTAACTTTGCAGCAATCAATATTTCATCAAAACTATGTGTCGAAATCCCTAACCTTATACCTGCGGATTTAATTAAGCTCGTTGAGGCTTCTATTAAGTCTTCCTGGCCAAGGTGAACACCATAAGCTCCATGCTTAATAGCTAGCTCCCAATAATCGTTGATAAAGACCTGGGCACCATGTTCGCGCCCCAAGGAAATTGCCTTTTCTATTTCTTCCTCGAGGTTCTCACGCTGTGAATCTTTGATCCTTAATTGAACTGTTTTAACACCCACCTTTAAAAGCCTATCTACCCATTCAGCAGATTCCACGGCCGGATAAAATCGAAACTTTTCAGCTTCAATAGGCTTAAAACTGTCTCCTGTATTTGAGTTAAGCTCGAAGTCGATTGCATTTTTTGTGTGTCTAAGCTCATCTTGAATTGTTTCACGTGAAACACTGGAGTTTGCAAGGGTCTGAAAATTCATTTAACTATCCTCCTCAAACTCAAGGCTATACAGGGAACTTCCATTTTCTAAAAACTGTTTTGACTTCTGTTCTAACTGGAAATCAACACTATCGTTATTAGGGGCGTTAGCTGATCGACCTTCTGACGCACGTATTTCATGCGAGAGCTTCATCGAGCAAAACTTAGGTCCACACATAGAGCAGAAGTGAGCGACTTTTCCTGACTGTTGCGGAATGGTTTGATCGTGATAAGCTCTAGCTGTCTCCGGATCAAGGGCTAGATTGAACTGGTCTTCCCATCTAAACTCGAACCTTGCTTTGGACATAGCATTATCACGAATTTGAGCTCCGGGGTGCCCCTTTGCTAGGTCTGCTGCATGTGCTGCTAGCTTATACGTGATTAATCCTGTCTTTACGTCTTCTTTATCCGGTAAACCAAGATGTTCCTTTGGCGTTACGTAACAGAGCATCGCACAGCCGTACCAGCCGATCATCGCGGCACCTATACCTGATGTAATATGGTCATATCCTGGAGCAATATCTGTCGTTAGAGGCCCAAGGGTATAAAATGGAGCCTCATGACAATGTTCTAGTTGCTCTTCCATATTCTCTTTGATCATATGCATCGGAACATGTCCAGGCCCTTCAATTATTACCTGGACATCATATTCCCATGCAATAGATGTCAGCTCTCCGAGAGTACGAAGTTCAGCAAACTGAGCTTCGTCGTTTGCATCTGCAATAGAACCCGGGCGTAGCCCATCTCCAAGTGAAAGAGCTACATCATACTGAGCACAAATCTCGCATATCTCTCTAAATCGCGTATACAAAAAGCTCTCTTGATGATGCGCCAGACACCATTTTGATATTATGGCACCACCTCGGGAAACAATTCCGGTAACACGTTTTGCGGTCATTGGAATATGGTGAAGCCTGAGACCGGCATGAATGGTGAAGTAATCCACCCCCTGCTCTGCTTGCTCTATTAGTGTGTCTCGCATGACTTCCCATGTCAGGTTTTCAGCAATGCCGTTAACCTTTTCTAATGCCTGATACATAGGAACTGTACCTATTGGAACTGGGCTATTCCTAAGAATCCACTCCCGAGTTTCATGAATGTTTCTACCTGTCGATAGATCCATTACCGTGTCTGCACCCCAACGAGTAGCCCAAACCAGCTTCTCAACCTCTTCTTCTATAGAGGATGTCACTGAAGAGTTACCAATATTAGCGTTCACCTTTACCAGAAAGTTCCGCCCGATTATCATTGGTTCGGTCTCGGGGTGATTGATGTTAGAAGGTATAATTGCTCGCCCTTCAGCAACTTCACTTCGTACAAATTCAGCTGTTATTTCTTTAGGTAAGTTTGCACCAAAACTTCTACCCTGATGCTGAGCTATCAGAGCTTTATCACGGTATTCAGCACGTCTCATGTTTTCCCTTATGGCTATAAACTCCATTTCAGGTGTTATGATTCCTTGCCGGGCATAGTGAAGCTGCGTTACATTTTTACCAAGTCTTGCCTTTCTAATTGAAGGTAAATTGCCATAACGAAGCTCTGTTAATGACTCATCGTCTAAGCGCTCCTGGGTGTAAACAGAACTTACTGCGTTTAGTACTTCGGTATCACTTCGCTCTAAAATCCAACCTTCTCTTAATTTTGGTAAACCTTTATGAAGGTCTACTTTATGGGTAGGATCTGTATACATACCCGATGTATCGTACACATGAACAGGTTCATTCGGCTCAAATACTGGCGCTTCTTTAGTTCCCCCAACCAAACTTTCATCCAGGCTTATCTGCCTCATAGGCACTCGAATACTACTCTTGCTGCCTTCTACATAGATTTTGGTTGAGTTGGGGTATGACTGAACCGATAGCGTATCGATAAAGTTTCTGGCTATAAGCCTTGATTGTTTGCGACTCGACATGCATTTTCCTTGCGTTATTGCTTGATAAAATGCTTGCCGGAAAGATGCTACAAGAGGTGTCGAGAGACAGCAAAAAGCTAAAATTCTTTGCTGTATCGACAGATTGATATGGGTTCAGAATAGATCTGTTATATCTCTCTTGTTCCCTTCGCAGGTATTAACCCGATCAGGTTCAACGGATCCCGAATTAACGGTCTCAGCCTAATGGCACTCCGACAAGTAAAATCAGTATATAAAATCAGTCTGGAGAAACCAAGCTGACCTGTTAAACGATGTGGAAAAGATTAACTTTTCATTAGCAATTGGAAGCCTACCCAGGCAGCAGATATACTTAATACAACGTTAAGCAAAACATTTAAGCCCATCTTAAAAAAGGCTCCTTGCTGAAGAAGCAGAACGTTATCCATAGAAAAAGTCGAAAAGGTTGTTAGAGCTCCCAGAAACCCAAGGCCGATAATCTGCCTCCATGGTGCTACTGCTAGCAACTCTTTTTCAAAAGCGGCTATCAAAATACCCATGATGCATGAACCAACAACGTTAACGACCAAGGTACCGTAAGGAAAGCCCCGCCCTAGTAAAACGATGCATAGCTCAGAAACCAAATAACGGGAACAGGCACCAAATGCTCCGCCAAGAGCGATAAAGCCTAAAGTAGCAAATTGACTCATAACATAAACCTAAATCTTAAAGTGCCGAAATTTTACGCTAACAACCTCCTTTTACCAATACAAAATTAGGAACATAGACTTAATAACTTTAAAGATTTTAAATGTTACAGGAGTAACTTTTATTAGGACTAATAGGCTGTATTTGTCTTATTGCCACTGATGTAAATAAACTTCGGAATAGAAAACATTAACTCAGAATCTTTCATGGGACGATCTACAAGGCCATTCTAAGGTTTAAGTGATATAATATTGGCATATTGTGTTAAACAGCCCTAAGTGACTGTAGAGGGCCAATTTTGGTAGAATCCAAGGGAGTCTTTATCTTATGCTAAAAATGTGCGATTTGAAGAAATAGCAAAATGGCAAAGACTCTCAGATCTGGCTGGCAATTTATACCAATTCCATTAATTTTGTGATCTAATGAAGGCTCTTAAAGGAGCCCTCATGAAGCACGATTTCCCCAGCCTTATCAACTCCACATCTAACGCTCGGCTTAGAATACGTTACCTTGCTGTTTCCCACTTTGTTGATGGTAAAAGCCGTACAGAGATCGCTCAGTTCCTCAAAGTCAGCAGAGTTAGCGTTAACAAATGGGTTAAGGCCTATCTCGATCACGGCCTTGAAGGACTGCAAGAAAAGCGTCATTCAGGGAGGCCTCACCGCTTAACCGAAGAGCAAAGGCAACAGCTCAAAGAGTATGTCACCGAACACGCTGTTAATGCTGATGGGGGCCGCCTTCAGGCAAGGGAGATCGGCCTCTTTATAGAAAGCAATTTTGGTATTACCTATCAACAGTCAGGGATATATCGCCTGCTACACGATATTGGCTTGAGTTGGATTACGACTCGCTCCAAGCATCCTAAGCAATCAATAGAAGCCCAAGAAACTTTTAAAAAAATTCCCAATAGAAACGATCCTTAAGATCCCCGGGCATGTCGCACTAAAAGATGTTCAGATATGGTTCCAGGATGAGGCCAGGTTTGGTCAGCGCAACACGACAACCCGAATATGGGCTCCCAAGGGCACTCGTCCGAGGGCGGTACAACAGCAGCAATTTGAATATGCATACTTGTTTGGAGCCGTATGCGTTACCACTGGTGATGCGGAAGCCATTGTTGTGCCTGTTAGTAATATGGAGGCAATGAAGGAACAACTTCGGCTTATCTCACATGCCACACCAACAGGTAAGCACTCTGTTGTCATTATGGATCAAGCGAGTTGGCACCAAAGCTATCTTGCAGATGATTTTGACAACCTCAGTATCATTCATATACCGCCATATTCCCCGGAACTGAACCCAATAGAGCAGGTGTGGAGTTGGCTTCGTCAAAACGAACTCGCAAATCGATGTTTTGAAAACTATGGCGATATTGTCGACAAGCTTTGTCGTGCCTGGAATAAGTTCTGTTCAGAGAAAAGCAGAGTTATCTCACTCTGCTTTAGAGATTGGGTTAACCTGATAACTTAATTAATGGAATTGGTATTAGCAAGATTCTTGAGTCCTATTGAAGGAAATGACAGGCATTAAAAACCCGACGCTTTCGCATCGGGTTAAAATAAGTGGCGGGGTTGCGGGTAACTGGGACTCAACACGCACGGCCAGTGCAGAGACTAAAGCGCAAAGCGCTTTCAGGGAGCATTAAACGCAAAAAAGCCTTGTCTTTCGACAAGGCTTTAGAAGAAGTGGCGGAGCGGACGGGACTCGAACCCGCGACCCCCGGCGTGACAGGCCGGTATTCTAACCAACTGAACTACCGCTCCGCACTGGTTAGACTCTAAGTCTAAATTTAAAGCCTGGCGATGTCCTACTCTCACATGGGGAAGCCCCACACTACCATCGGCGCTATTGCGTTTCACTTCTGAGTTCGGCATGGAATCAGGTGGGTCCACAACGCTATGGTCGCCAAGCAAATTCTTTAATTCGGAAAACTGATGTTAATTAACTGTTCTATACACATTCAACGTTCTTATTCGAGTCCACAAAACCCTTTGGGTGTTGTATGGTTAAGCCTCACGGGCAATTAGTACAGGTTAGCTCAACGCCTCACAACGCTTACACACCCTGCCTATCAACGTCGTAGTCTACGACAACCCTTTAGGACACTTAAAGTGCCAGGGAGAACTCATCTCAAGGCTCGCTTCCCGCTTAGATGCTTTCAGCGGTTATCGATTCCGAACTTAGCTACCGGGCAATGCCATTGGCATGACAACCCGAACACCAGAGGTTCGTCCACTCCGGTCCTCTCGTACTAGGAGCAGCCCCTTTCAATTCTCCAACGCCCACGGCAGATAGGGACCGAACTGTCTCACGACGTTCTAAACCCAGCTCGCGTACCACTTTAAATGGCGAACAGCCATACCCTTGGGACCGACTTCAGCCCCAGGATGTGATGAGCCGACATCGAGGTGCCAAACACCGCCGTCGATATGAACTCTTGGGCGGTATCAGCCTGTTATCCCCGGAGTACCTTTTATCCGTTGAGCGATGGCCCTTCCATTCAGAACCACCGGATCACTATGACCTGCTTTCGCACCTGCTCGAATTGTCATTCTCGCAGTCAAGCGGGCTTATGCCATTGCACTAACCACACGATGTCCAACCGTGTTTAGCCCACCTTCGTGCTCCTCCGTTACTCTTTGGGAGGAGACCGCCCCAGTCAAACTACCCACCAGGCACTGTCCTCACCCCAGATAATGGGGCTAAGTTAGAACATCAAACATACAAGGGTGGTATTTCAAGGATGGCTCCATGCATACTGGCGTACACACTTCAAAGCCTCCCACCTATCCTACACATGTAGGCTCAATGTTCAGTGCCAAGCTGTAGTAAAGGTTCACGGGGTCTTTCCGTCTAGCCGCGGGTACACTGCATCTTCACAGCGATTTCAATTTCACTGAGTCTCGGGTGGAGACAGCGTGGCCATCATTACGCCATTCGTGCAGGTCGGAACTTACCCGACAAGGAATTTCGCTACCTTAGGACCGTTATAGTTACGGCCGCCGTTTACCGGGGCTTCGATCAAGAGCTTCGACCTAAGTCTAACCCCATCAATTAACCTTCCGGCACCGGGCAGGCGTCACACCGTATACGTCATCTTACGATTTTGCACAGTGCTGTGTTTTTAATAAACAGTTGCAGCCACCTGGTATCTGCGACTCTCGTCAGCTCCATCCGCAAGGGACTTCACCAATAAGAGCGTACCTTCTCCCGAAGTTACGGTACCATTTTGCCTAGTTCCTTCACCCGAGTTCTCTCAAGCGCCTTGGTATTCTCTACCCGACCACCTGTGTCGGTTTGGGGTACGATTCCTTACAATCTGAAGCTTAGAGGCTTTTCCTGGAAGCATGGCATCAATGACTTCACTACCGTAGTAGCTCGACATCGTGTCTCAGCCTTAAAAAGAGCCGGATTTACCTAACTCTTAAGCCTACGCACTTGAACCTGGACAACCGTCGCCAGGCCCACCTAGCCTTCTCCGTCCCCCCATCGCAATTGTAAGAAGTACGGGAATATTAACCCGTTTCCCATCGACTACGCCTTTCGGCCTCGCCTTAGGGGTCGACTTACCCTGCCCCGATTAACGTTGGACAGGAACCCTTGGTCTTCCGGCGTGGAGGTTTTTCACCCCCATTATCGTTACTCATGTCAGCATTCGCACTTCTGATACCTCCAGCAAACCTTACGATTCACCTTCAACGGCTTACAGAACGCTCCCCTACCCCGCAATCAAAGATTGCAGCCGCAGCTTCGGTTTATTACTTAGCCCCGTTACATCTTCCGCGCAGGCCGACTCGACTAGTGAGCTATTACGCTTTCTTTAAATGATGGCTGCTTCTAAGCCAACATCCTAGCTGTTTTAGCCTTCCCACATCGTTTCCCACTTAGTAATAATTTGGGACCTTAGCTGGCGGTCTGGGTTGTTTCCCTCTCCACGACGGACGTTAGCACCCGCCGTGTGTCTCCCGGATAGTACTTACTGGTATTCGGAGTTTGCAAAGGGTTGGTAAGTCGGGATGACCCCCTAGCCTTAACAGTGCTCTACCCCCAGTAGTATTCGTCCGAGGCGCTACCTAAATAGCTTTCGGGGAGAACCAGCTATCTCCAGGTTTGATTGGCCTTTCACCCCTAGCCACAAGTCATCCGCTAATTTTTCAACATTAGTCGGTTCGGTCCTCCAGTTGATGTTACTCAACCTTCAACCTGCCCATGGCTAGATCACCTGGTTTCGGGTCTATATCCAGAGACTGAACGCCCAGTTAAGACTCGGTTTCCCTACGGCTCCCCTAAACGGTTAACCTTGCCACTGAATATAAGTCGCTGACCCATTATACAAAAGGTACGCAGTCACCCCACAAAGGAGGCTCCTACTGCTTGTACGTACACGGTTTCAGGTTCTATTTCACTCCCCTCACAGGGGTTCTTTTCGCCTTTCCCTCACGGTACTGGTTCACTATCGGTCAGTCAGGAGTATTTAGCCTTGGAGGATGGTCCCCCCATATTCAGACAGGATATCACGTGTCCCGCCTTACTCGATTTCACTGAAAATGGTTTGTCGGTTACGGGGCTATCACCCTTTATTGCCATGCTTTCCAGCATGTTCACCTGAACCATTAAAAGCTTAAGGGCTAATCCAATTTCGCTCGCCGCTACTTTCGGAATCTCGGTTGATTTCTTTTCCTCGGGGTACTTAGATGTTTCAGTTCCCCCGGTTCGCCTCATTAACCTATGTATTCAGTTAATGATAATTGCTTATGCAATTGGGTTTCCCCATTCGGAAATCGTAGACTCAAGTGGCTTTTACTGCCTTATCTACGCTTATCGCAAGTTAATACGTCCTTCATCGCCTCTGACTGCCAAGGCATCCACCGTGTACGCTTAGTCACTTAACCATACAACCCCAAAGAGTTTCTAAGAAACCTTTAAGATTGTTCAATCAAACAACCAAAGTTGTCTGCAATTTTTATACATGTGCAGACACGATTTTGCCGGACTCAAATATGAACAACATTGAATAAAAAATGTCATTCCCAAGAACACTTGAATGTGTGTTGGTACCTACATCATAAAGACATAGGATTTGAGAACTTTTAATTGAATAACAACGCATATCTAAAGATATGGGGATTGTTGTTATTCGTCAGCTTTCCAAATTGTTAAAGAGCAAAAGTGTATAAACACTTTCTAAGGATTCTCACAGTCAAAAATCCAACCAATTCGATATTTCTTCTTATTGGTTTGGATAACTGCTTTCCAAAAATACTTAGAGAGTGGTGGGCGATACCGGGCTCGAACCAGTGACCCCCTGCTTGTAAGGCAGGTGCTCTCCCAACTGAGCTAATCGCCCACATTGTTTTAATTCCCGTGGAAGAGAATGGTGGGTCGTGCAGGATTCGAACCTGCGACCAATTGATTAAAAGTCAACTGCTCTACCAACTGAGCTAACGACCCAATGGTATCCCGTAGGGGAGTCGAACCCCTGTTACCGCCGTGAAAGGGCGGTGTCCTAGGCCTCTAGACGAACGGGACACTAAAACTTGAAGGTGTTGGGCACCTTCTACTCTAAACTTTCTAAACCTAATCAATCTGTGTGAACACTCATCAATGCACAATCTATATCGTTAAGGAGGTGATCCAGCCCCAGGTTCCCCTAGGGCTACCTTGTTACGACTTCACCCCAGTCATGAACCACAAAGTGGTAAGCGTCCCCCCGAAGGTTAAACTACCTACTTCTTTTGCAGCCCACTCCCATGGTGTGACGGGCGGTGTGTACAAGGCCCGGGAACGTATTCACCGTAGCATTCTGATCTACGATTACTAGCGATTCCGACTTCATGGAGTCGAGTTGCAGACTCCAATCCGGACTACGACGCACTTTTTGGGATTCGCTGACTCTCGCAAGCTAGCAGCCCTCTGTATGCGCCATTGTAGCACGTGTGTAGCCCTACTCGTAAGGGCCATGATGACTTGACGTCGTCCCCACCTTCCTCCGGTTTATCACCGGCAGTCTCCCCAAAGTTCCCACCCGAAGTGCTGGCAATTAAGGATAAGGGTTGCGCTCGTTGCGGGACTTAACCCAACATTTCACAACACGAGCTGACGACAGCCATGCAGCACCTGTCTTACAGTTCCCGAAGGCACACCTGCGTCTCCGCTGGCTTCTGTAGATGTCAAGAGTAGGTAAGGTTCTTCGCGTTGCATCGAATTAAACCACATGCTCCACCGCTTGTGCGGGCCCCCGTCAATTCATTTGAGTTTTAATCTTGCGACCGTACTCCCCAGGCGGTCTACTTAACGCGTTAGCTCCGAAAGCCACTCCTCAAGGGAACAACCTCCAAGTAGACATCGTTTACGGCGTGGACTACCAGGGTATCTAATCCTGTTTGCTCCCCACGCTTTCGCATCTGAGTGTCAGTATCTGTCCAGGGGGCCGCCTTCGCCACCGGTATTCCTTCAGATCTCTACGCATTTCACCGCTACACCTGAAATTCTACCCCCCTCTACAGTACTCTAGTTAACCAGTTTCAAATGGCCTTCCGAGGTTGAGCCCCGGGCTTTCACATCTGACTTAATTAACCACCTGCATGCGCTTTACGCCCAGTAATTCCGATTAACGCTCGCACCCTCCGTATTACCGCGGCTGCTGGCACGGAGTTAGCCGGTGCTTCTTCTGCAGCTAACGTCAAATGATGAGCGTATTAAACTCACCACCTTCCTCACTGCTGAAAGTGCTTTACAACCCGAAGGCCTTCTTCACACACGCGGCATGGCTGCATCAGGCTTGCGCCCATTGTGCAATATTCCCCACTGCTGCCTCCCGTAGGAGTCTGGACCGTGTCTCAGTTCCAGTGTGGCTGATCATCCTCTCAGACCAGCTAGAGATCGTCGCCTTGGTGAGCTCTTACCTCACCAACTAGCTAATCTCACTTAGGCGTATCCGATAGCGTGAGGCCCGAAGGTCCCCCACTTTGCTCCGAAGAGAGTATGCGGTATTAGCCATCGTTTCCAATGGTTATCCCCCTCTACCGGGCAACTTCCTAAGCATTACTCACCCGTCCGCCGCTCGACGCCCTTAACGTTCCCCGAAGGTTCAGTTAAGTCGTTTCCGCTCGACTTGCATGTGTTAGGCCTGCCGCCAGCGTTCAATCTGAGCCATGATCAAACTCTTCAATTAAAGTTTTTTTGCATCTAAGATGCGGCTCAATGAATACTGACTTCAAAACTACATAAGTAATTTCAAAGCTATTATCGTTCCAACAGAACGATAATGAATTGACTGTGCCAATGACTAAAAGTCATCGTTTGGTCACTCAGTTCATTGATAAATCTTTTAGATTATCATCAACGAGTGCCCACACAGATTGATAGGTTTAAATTGTTAAAGAGCGTTGCTTTAAGAGGCTTTCTCTCAAAGCGGACGTGCATTCTAGCGAGATAATCGTCAGTGTCAAACACTTTTTAAAATCTTTTTTGCTAGCCCCTCTTTCGAGTGGTTCGTCCAACTGATATCAGCGTTTCCGTTCGGTGTCCGCCGTGTCAGTGAGGGCGCATTATAGAGACCTTCGTCACATTGGCAAGCCCTTTTTTGCATTTATTTCGTTTTTTTTACTGTTTGGATGTTTTTTATCCACTAAAGGCTAGTTTTACTAACTATCTATATAGTTTTATGCTTATCTGACGCTATTTGAGGGAATATTATGAGTTCTATAAGAAGCTACAAAGGAATTACACCTGTCATAGGTGATGGTGTGTATGTTGATGAAACTTCCGTTCTGGTTGGCGATGTTGTTTTGGGGAAAGATGCCAGTATTTGGCCATTTGTATCAGCCAGAGGGGATGTTAACCATATTCGCATAGGTGAAAGAAGTAATGTTCAAGATGGAAGTGTTCTCCATGTCACCCACAAGAACAAGCAAAACCCCGATGGTTACCCTCTAATAATAGGAAATGAGGTAACTATAGGACATAAGGTGATGCTACATGGTTGTACGATTAAAGACAGAGTTCTTATCGGTATGTCTTCAACTGTTCTTGACGGTGCGATTATAGAAGAAGACGTAATGATTGGTGCTGGTAGTCTGGTTCCACCAAACAAAGTCCTTGAAAGTGGTTATCTCTATGTTGGCAGCCCGGTAAAGCAGGCCCGCCCTTTAAAAGAGCAAGAACTGGCTTTCCTTAAAAAGTCTGCCAACAATTATGTCGAAACCAAAAACGACTATCTAAATGATGTAAAGCCTGTAGAGCTTAGCTAATTTCTATCTGACCGGAAGAGTTAAACATTTCATCTTCAATTAACTCTTCCGCAACCTCTTCCAGATCGAATCTTAAGTCTGCGAATATGGACAGAGCATCTTCGCCAGACTCAATATTCTTACCCGAAAGCTCAACTAACTTCGCTTTTGATATGACACACTCAATAAGAGCACCAGATTGCTGAGCGGGAAAAACGACAGCCTGAGTGCCTTCATTCCACTCCTGAATATCTGGGAATAAAATCGACTGATTCATTATTGCCCTTCCAGGTTCTTTCGAAGCTCACGCAGAATTTGCTTTGTACCCGGCCTTAACCCACGCCACAACATAAAGCTTTCAGCCGCCTGCCCAACCAACATGCCCAGCCCATCGTATGCCTGAAGAGCACCATTGTCTCTCGCCCACTTATTGAATGTCGTCATCCCTGCTCCATATGCCATATCGTAAGCAATGCAGTTTTTAGAAAAGATTACTGGGGAGATATCAGGAAGCTGCTTATGCAAACTAGCCGATGTGGAGTTGATTACCAGATCGTATGATTCATTAATACTTGCTAGTGTTGCCGCCTTTACATTACCAAATGGCTTGAAGATCTCTTCAAGCGTCTGAGCCTTATCAAAAGTTCGGTTAGCAATGACGAGTTCTTTCGGTTTGTGCTCAAGTAGCTGCCTTATAACACCTCTTGCAGCGCCACCAGCACCAATCAATAGAATACGAGAGCCTTCCAGAGGAACCTGATACTGAAGCAAGTTTTGAACGAAACCTTCTCCATCAGTGTTATCTCCTATGATCTCGCCGTCATCCAGCTTCTTGAGTGTATTTACTGCACCCGCCAGCTGAGCACGCTCTGTCAGCCTGTCGGCAAACTGAAAAGCATCTTCTTTAAATGGAGCCGTTATATTGCACCCCTTTCCTCCGCTCTCAAAAAACGCTTTAGCAGCCTCTTTAAATTCGCCGACTTCCGGCTGCTGAGAGGTGTACTCAAGGTTTTGCATTGTTTGTCTGGCAAACAGAGTATGAATAAACGGAGATTTACTTTGAGAGATCGGGTTACCGAACACGAGATATTTATCTGGGGTACCAGCCATTTCCTTGCCTGCAACTTCTATAAAATAAAAAGGGTCAACTCAGTTGACCCTATCATTTACAACACTATAAGCCAAGTTACCACTCTCTTGGCGTCAAGAATTCTTTATAGAGCTTCTCTTCAGGGCTTCCAGGTTCAGGTTGGTAATCATATTCCCATCTAGCAAGAGGTGGCATAGACATTAATATAGACTCTGTTCTGCCACCGCTTTGCAGACCAAACAAGGTTCCTCTGTCATAAACGAGGTTGAACTCAACATAACGACCACGACGGTATAGCTGAAAGTCTCGCTCCCTTTCACTAAACTCTGTGTTTTTGCGTTTCGCTACGATAGGTAGGTAAGCCTGAGTATAACCTTCGCCAACAGCTTGAATATAAGAGAGACACTTTTCAAACTCCCATTGATTCAAGTCATCAAAGAAAAGCCCACCTACTCCACGTGTTTCGTTACGGTGAGGTAAGAAGAAGTATTTATCACACCAAGCCTTGTGCTCAGTATAGATATCATCACCAAAAGGCTGACAAATAGACTTAGCGGTGTCGTGCCAGTGCTGGCAATCTTCTTCGTAAGGGTAGAAAGGTGTCAGGTCAAAGCCACCACCGAACCACCAAATAGGTGCTTCACCCTCTTTTTCTGCAATAAAGAATCGAACGTTAGCATGAGAGGTTGGTACATAAGGGTTATTCGGGTGAATAACCAGAGAGACGCCCATAGCCTCGAACTTTCTTCCTGCCAGTTCAGGTCTATGTGCTGTCGCTGAAGCTGGCATCTTATCGCCAAACACATGGGAAAAATTAACACCGCCCTGCTCGAAGATAGCACCATCTCTCAAAACGCGCGTACGGCCACCGCCACCAGCTTCTCGCTCCCACGCATCTTCTACAAACTTTGCTTTTCCGTCTTCTTTCTCTATTTGCTCACAAATACTATCCTGAAGACCTAGAAGAAAACTTTTTACCGCATTCTTATCAACGCTCATACTTATCCTTGTCTTAATATTTTTCCTGTTCTTGCGTCTCTGATTTCAGAAGGCTTTTCCCGTCCACCAGTTTTACCTTCTAGAACAACAACTCCTGTACCACCTAATTGCTCAATCACTTCTTCTGTAGTCATGCAGGGAGGCTGCCCGGTTAAATTTGCGCTGGTTGAAGTAATTGGCTTTCCGTATGCAAAACATAACTCCTGCACAAGTGGGTGATCGGTCACTCTCACAGCAACTGAATCAAACTGACCTGAAACAAACTCTGTAACTTTCGAGCTAACAGGAATCACCCAGGTAACGGGCCCTGGCCAGGTAGCATGAATTTCATCTAACTGAGTTTGACTAAGCTGCGATTCATCTATGTACGGCAAAACCTGCTCATAACTAGCCGCGATAAGAATCAGCCCCTTTTCAACAGGGCGCTGCTTGATATTCAATAGCTTCTGAATAGCTACAGAGTTGTCTGGGTCACAACCAACACCAAATACACCTTCAGTAGGGTAAGCAATAACCTCACCTTCTTGCAAAGCTACTACCGCTTGTTTTAAATCACTCATAATCTGTTTCTATCTATAACTATTACGAATAGTGTACTAATTCTCATTTGAACTGACTAAGCCTATTTTTTTACATTATGTAAATAGTAGGGTAATAAAACACACGCAAACGTTTTCCTTACACAAAAATCCCCTTATAATGCGCGCAAATTGCACTCAAATTAATCTCTACAGCAGGAGTATAGGATGAAAGTCGGAATTATCATGGGTTCTAAGTCAGACTGGCCAACAATGAAACTGGCAGCAGATATGCTGGATCAGTTTGGTGTGCCATACGAAACCAAAGTAGTTTCAGCACACAGAACCCCTCAGCTTCTGGCTGACTATGCTAATGGCGCAAAAGAGCGTGGTATTAAAGTAATTATCGCAGGTGCTGGCGGTGCTGCACACCTTCCAGGTATGACAGCGGCGTTTACCAGCCTTCCTGTTCTTGGGGTTCCGGTTCAGTCAAGAGCGCTAAAAGGTATGGACTCTCTGCTTTCTATTGTACAGATGCCAAAAGGTATTGCTGTTGGTACTCTGGCTATCGGTGAAGCTGGCGCTGCGAATGCCGGTATTCTGGCCGCTCAGATTATCGGTACGCATGATGAAGAAGTAATGGCAAAAGTTGAAGCCTTCCGCACTGAGCAAACTGAAACCGTTCTGGCAAACTCTAACCCAGCTGAGGACTAATTCAGATGCATGTATTAGTTCTAGGTGCTGGTCAACTTGCAAGAATGATGTCTCTTGCTGGTGCTCCCCTGAATATAAAGATTTCAGCTTATGATGTGCGCAGCAAAAATACTGTCCATCCGTTAACTTTGGAAGTACTTGGGCAGGGACTGGAAAACGCAATTGAGCAGGCAGATGTGATTACTGCAGAGTTTGAGCATATTCCTCTCGATATACTGGCTATCTGCGAAGCAAGCGGTAAATTCTTACCAACAACTGAAGCTATTAAGGCTGGCGGTGATCGTCGTCTAGAGAAAGCTCTGCTGGATAAGGCTGGTGTAGCAAACGCTAAATACCACGTAATCAACAGCTACGAAGATTTTCATGCTGCTATAGAATACGTTGGAGTTCCGATGGTTCTCAAAAGTACCCTCGGTGGCTATGACGGCAAAGGCCAGTGGCGCCTGAAGAATAAAGAGCAAATTGATGCTATCTGGGCTGAAATGGCTGAGTGCATTGCTGAAACTGAGAATCAGGCAATTGTTGCTGAAGAGTTTGTACCTTTTAATCGCGAAGTATCACTGGTTGGAGCCCGTGGTAAAGATGGTGAAGTTGCAGTGTATCCACTGGCGGAGAACGTTCATACCAATGGTGTACTCACACTTTCAACTGCCATCATCGACAACGAGCTTCAGGCGCAGGCTAAAACCATGTTTACCGCTGTCGCTGAAGAACTGGATTACGTTGGTGTTCTTGCGCTTGAGTTCTTTGATGTAGACGGAAAGCTTCAGGTTAACGAGATAGCTCCTCGCGTACATAACTCTGGTCACTGGACTCAGCAGGGTGCAGAGGTTTGTCAGTTTGAAAACCATCTACGTGCTGTATGCGGTCTACCTCTTGGTGGAACAGATATGATTCGCCCTACCTCAATGGTAAATATTCTGGGTGAAGACTCTGTTCCAACAGCAGTGCTAGCTCAGAAGTCTTGTCATGTTCACTGGTATGGAAAAGATAAGCGTCCGGGTAGAAAGATGGGACATATCAATGTTTCTGCATCTTCTCTGGAGCTTCTTAAAGAAGAGTTGACTAAGCTGGCCGAGGTTTTGGATGAAGACGCTTTTCCTGCATTAAAGAAAAGTGTTGAAGACTTCTAACCTTTGTCCAAACAAAGTGGCTGACTGGAGTTGATTCCGCAAACCGCTGAACACATCCCTGTTCGCTTAGACATGGGCATCCATGCCCATGTATGTTTGCTCCATCAAAACCAGTCAACTACTCCATATTCAATAAGAATTAGCTACTCTTGTGTATGGTGGCACTTTCTATCTGCACACTGGTATCGAATTCCACTTGCCAATGACTTCTCAACTAAAAGTGGAAAGCCGCATTTCTCACAATTACCCACTATTGGCTTCTGATTTACAGCAAACTTGCATTTAGGGTAGTTATCACAGGCATAAAACGTCTTTCCATATCGGGATTTACGCTCCACCAAATGTCCTGAGCGACATTCTGGACAAGCTATTTTATCTGGTTCAGTCTCTTCTTCAGGCTGATCAAGAGACTCGATATGATGACATTCAGGGTAGTTACTGCAACCAATGAACATGCCATAGCGCCCCTGCCTCAATACAAGTTCACTTTGACACTCAGGGCAAGGCACACCTAGCTCTTTAACTATGTGTCCATCGTTCTGGTGTAGGGGTTTGATATATTCACAACTTGGGTATTGAGTACACCCAAGAAAAGGGCCGTGCTTTCCGTGGCGAAGAGTTAGCTCTCCACCACATTTGGGGCAGGGTTCATGTTCTAACGCATGCTCATGCGCTTCAAACAACGAATGATCTATTTTTCCGCTCATTTACTCTCGCATTGCTGTTTAAACAATCGCTTTAGTGCAACACCCCTGTTTCTGAAGTGTATAGTAGCTCTTCCATTAAGGTGTAGGCATTTTCGTTTCCCGGCACATTAAACAGAACCATAAGTATTACCCACTTAAGATCATCAAGTAATAGCTCAGAAGTCTCCAATCCCATCACTCGGTCAATGACCATTTCTCTGGTTTCTGTTGTCAGAACATTAACTTGTTCTAAGAATAGTAAAAAGCCGCGACTTTTAACGTCCAGCTTTTCCATCTCTTTTGAGGTGTAAATACGTGTCGAAGTTGCTGCACTGGTCGCAATTGCAGATTGCGCATCATTTTGCTGCAAAGCAGCCAGGTCTTCTAACCAATCAAGAGCCTTATAAATCTCTTCCTGGTGAAAGCCTGCTCTTAATAGCTCTTCTTCAAGCTCGTCCTGGTCTACCATCAACTCTACATCGCTGTGAATGTAGGTTTCGAACAAATACATCAGAATGTCCATCATAGCTAACCCCTCCTCGTTCGAATATAACCGCCGGATACAGCGGCAACATGCCCTTGAAGCTCGAGCTCCAGAAGCTGCATCATGACTTCCTGAACAGGGATATTGGTCCTCTCTGCCAGAATATCAACTGGTATGGCTTCTACTCCTACGTTAGCTAAGAGTTGGGGAAATGGCAATTCCTCATTGTCGTCTTCGTGCTCAAACAGATCTTTTTGCTGGTTTAATGACCAGCTTAACAATCCATTGAGCTCTTTCAGGATGTCACTTGAAGATTGAACCAGACAGGCTCCTTCCTTAATAAGTAAGTTACACCCACGGGCTCCAGGACTATTTATTGAGCCAGGTAGGGCAAAAACTTCTCTCCCTTGCTCAAGAGCATATCTCGCCGTTATCAGAGATCCACTCCGCTCTGCCGCCTCCACCACCAGAACGCCTAAAGACAGTCCACTGATTATTCTATTTCTGCGCGGAAAGTGTTCTGGCCTTGGTAAAGCATTGGGCCTGAACTCAGAAACAATAGCTCCGCCCTGCTCTATTATTCTTCCAGCCAACTTTCTATGTCTAACAGGGTAGATATTGTATAAGCCAGATCCTAATACAGCTATTGTGTCACCATCGCAACTAAGCGCTCCATCGTGGGCATAGCCATCTACACCAAGAGCTAAGCCACTGGTGATAGTCAGCCCTTTGCCTGCCAGGTCTTTCGCAAAGGATTTGGCACTGTGTAATCCATCGATACTTGCATTTCTGCTACCTACAATTGCGACTTGTGGTTCTTGCAGTAGTTCCAAATTTCCCTTGACGAAAAGTAGTGGTGGGTAGGCACTTATTTCTTTTAGTAACTGGGGGTAAGCATTACCTTGAAGCGTCACTATATGGTTATCAGTTTCTTTACCCAGCCACTCAAGGCTTACTTCAACATCCTTCGTTGAGCCACTTTTAATATACTGAACTTGCTCAGATTTAAGACCTAACCCAAACAGCCGCTCAGATGAGTATGTCACCAGATTTTGAGGAGAATCAAAGCTCAACAACCGATTCAGCCTTTTACCACCCAAGCCAGGTGTAAAGCTAAGTGTTAACCATGCTATCAACTCATTCTCGCATTTGTTTTTCATACTGGTCTGCTGCTGTGGATTTCGATGTGCCTATTTTCTGAGTTCACCCCGAGCTTATCTATGTTCGATCAGCCTAATGAGACGGTGTCGATGCTTACTCAGTCCAATAATCAATCTTTAATGCATGTATAGATGAGGTGCACCTTAATTATCTGCTGTTATTTAACCTTCAAAGTGTCTAGAATTAGGCCATCAGAGTTGGCTGAGTCTACTCAGCTTCCAATTTAGCAGCACAGTAACGGTTCATTTTTCGAGATTTTATGTCTGTATTACAAGTATTAACCTTTCCGGATGATCGTCTTCGTACGGTTGCAAAGCCAGTTGAAGAAGTCACTCCTGAGATTCAACAGTTTGTCGATGACATGATAGAGACTATGTACGCAGAAGAAGGCATCGGCCTTGCTGCTACGCAGGTAGACTTCCACCAGCGTATTGTCGTTATCGATATTTCCGATAGCCGCGATGAACCAATGGTTCTTATCAATCCGGAAATCGTTGAGAAACGTGGTGAAGATGGTATTGAAGAAGGCTGTCTATCAGTTCCTGGTGCCAGAGCACTGGTTCCTCGTGCACACGAAGTAACAGTTAAAGCACTGGACAGAGACGGCAAAGAGTTCAGCTTTGATGCAGAAGACCTTCTTGCAATCTGTGTTCAACACGAACTTGACCACCTGGAAGGTAAGCTGTTTGTAGATTACCTGTCGCCACTAAAGCGTAAGCGCATTAAAGACAAGCTAGAAAAAATCAAACGCTTTAACGAACGAAATAAATAAAGAGGTTACCTTGAGTCAGTCACTACGTATTGTCTTTGCTGGTACTCCTGACTTCGCCGCCCGTCACCTGGCGGCGTTGTTGTCTTCGGAACATGAAGTTATTGCTGTATACACACAGCCAGACAGACCAGCAGGCCGGGGCAAAAAACTTACTGCCAGCCCGGTAAAAAACATTGCTGTTGATAACAACATCCCTGTTTACCAGCCTGAAAACTTTAAGTCAGACGAAGCGAAACAAGAGCTTGCTGATCTGAATGCAGATATCATGGTTGTAGTTGCGTACGGATTACTATTGCCACAACAAGTTCTTGATACACCTAAGCTGGGCTGTATCAACGTTCACGGTTCTATCCTTCCTCGCTGGCGCGGTGCTGCACCTATTCAACGCTCAATCTGGGCGGGTGATAAAGAGACAGGTGTCACTATCATGCAGATGGATATCGGCCTTGATACCGGTGATATGCTTAAGATAGCCACACTACCTATTGAAGCAACTGACACCAGTGCTTCAATGTACGAAAAGCTTGCTGAGCTTGGCCCTGAGGCGCTTGTTGATTGCCTAGCTGATATCGCTGACGGCAAAGCTGAACCAGAAAAACAGGATGATGATCTTGCGAACTACGCAAGTAAGCTATCTAAAGAAGAAGCTAAGATCGACTGGTCTCAGGAAGCAGAGTTTATCGAGCGTTGTGTTCGTGCATTCAACCCCTGGCCGATGAGCTATTTCTCTGTTGCTGAGAACAACGTAAAAGTATGGAAGTCTCGCGCAGAATCAAGTGACTCTGGCAAACCTGCTGGCACCGTTATCAAAGCAGATAAGACAGGAATCTATGTTGCGACAGCAAAAGGAACACTGGTGCTCGAAAGCATCCAGATTCCGGGTAAGAAAGCAATGCCAGTACAGGACGTACTTAACTCGAAAAGCAGCTGGTTTGAAGCAGGAAGCATTCTGGCTTAAATAGAATCCCCGTTAAAACGGGGATTATTACTTTGTAATTCATATAAATATTAATCAGGTTTCCAGCATGAATGTTCGCGCAGCAGCCGCAAAAGTTCTGTTTCAGGTGGTCGATCAGGGCCAGTCTCTATCCTCAGCCTTACCAGCAGCACAACAAACGATTAAACCTCGTGACCACGCTCTTCTGCAAGAGATGTGCTACGGCGCACTTCGTTACCTTCCAAGATTAGAGTCAATCGCTGGCAAGCTGATGGACAAACCACTTAAAGGTAAAAAACGCGTAATTCACCACTTGCTTCTTATCGGTCTTTACCAGCTTAGCTATATGAGAATTCCCGCTCATGCTGCTCTTAGTGAAACGGTTGAAGCAACTAAAGCGCTGAGAGAGCCAAGGCTAAGTGGCCTGCTTAACGCTGTGCTACGTAACTTCCAGAGAAATCAGGAAGAGCTGGAAGCCTTTGCTGTTAGCCATGATGCTGGCAAATATGGCCATCCAGGCTGGCTGCTCAAAATATTAAAGTCAGCATACCCTGAGCAGTGGGAATCAATTGTTGAGGCCAATAACCAAAAAGCGCCAATGTGGCTAAGGGTAAACAGCAAACATCACTCGCGTGACGAATACCTTGCTCTGCTTGAAAACGAAAATATCGGTGCGACAAAACACCCTGAAGCGGATGATGCCCTTAAGCTTGACCGCCCTTGTGATGTTAATGAGTTACCTGGGTTCGACAAAGGCTGGGTATCTGTTCAGGACGCAGCAGCGCAGCTTTCTGTTGACTACCTGACACCAAAAGATGGTGAGCTTATTCTGGACTGCTGTGCGGCTCCGGGCGGTAAAACAGTTCATATTCTAGAGCGCACAAAAGATTGTAATGTTGTTGCGATAGACAGTGACAACAACAGACTTAAACGTGTACATGAAAACCTAAAACGCCTGAAACTGAAAGCAGAAGTTCTGTGTGGTGATGCTCGTACACCTGAGGCGTGGTGGAAGGGGGAACAGTTTGATCGAATTCTATTGGATGCCCCATGTTCGGCAACTGGTGTAATTCGCAGACACCCGGATATCAAATGGCTACGCCGTGCTGATGATATTGTGGCACTTGCCCAACTACAAAGTGAAATTATTGATGCGATGTGGCAACAACTTAAAGCTGGTGGCACAATGGTTTACGCAACTTGTTCTGTTACACCACAGGAAAACAGTGAGCAGGTAAAAGCATTTTTAGAACGCACCAAAAACGCTCAACTTGTAGATTCCGATCCAGAAAATCCTGGTAGACAAATTTTACCAGGAGAAGAAGATATGGATGGCTTCTACTACGCTGTTCTGAAAAAAGCTGATTAACTATTTTGATATCCGGTTGGTTCAATTGCCGGGTGTAATTTGAAGAGATAACAACGTCATGAAAATCATTATCCTTGGTGCTGGTCAGGTCGGTGGAACATTGGCAGAAAACCTAGTTGGTGAAAACAACGATATTACGGTTGTTGATAAAGATGGAGACCGCCTGCGCGAGCTTCAGGATAAATATGATTTAAGAGTTGTTAACGGTTTTGCGAGCCATCCTGGTACTTTACATGAGGCAGGTGCTCAGGATGCAGACATGCTGGTTGCAGTAACCAACTCCGACGAAACCAATATGGCAGCGTGTCAGGTTGCATTTACTATCTTCAATACACCAAACCGGGTAGCTCGAATTCGCTCTCCGGAATACCTCAAAGAGAAAGAGTCACTCTTTCACTCCGGTGCTGTTCCTGTTGATCACCTGATCGCACCTGAAGAGCTGGTAACCAGCTACATCGAAAGACTGATTCAATATCCGGGTGCGCTGCAGGTTGTTAGCTTTGCCGACAGAAAAGTTAGCCTGGTAGCCGTTAAGGCGTACTATGGCGGTCCTCTGGTTGGTAACGCCCTTTCAACGCTTCGTGAGCACATGCCTCATATTGACACTCGTGTAGCAGCAATATTCCGTCAGGGGCGCCCTATCCGCCCTCAGGGAACCACCATTATTGAAGCCGATGATGAAGTGTTCTTTGTTGCAGCGAGTAACCACATTCGCTCTGTTATGAGTGAACTACAGCGACTTGAAAAGCCTTATCGCCGTATTATGATTGTGGGTGGTGGTAATATTGGTTCCTCATTAGCCAAGCGCCTTGAGACAGAACATAGCATAAAGTTAATTGAACGCAGTTATAGTCGGGCTGAGAAGCTATCTGAAGAGCTGGAACACACCATTGTATTCTGTGGTGACGCAGCCGATCAGGAACTGCTGACTGAAGAGAATATCGATCAGGTAGATGTATTTATCGCACTGACCAATGAAGATGAAACCAACATCATGTCTGCCATGCTGGCAAAACGCCTTGGTGCGAAGAAAACCATGGTGCTTATCCAGCGCAGTGCTTATGTCGATCTGGTTCAGGGTGGCGCAATTGACGTTGCTATCTCCCCCCAACAGGCAACCATTTCTGCACTGCTAACCCATGTTCGACGCGCCGATATTGTAAATGTATCCTCACTTAGACGAGGTGCAGCAGAAGCAATCGAGGCTATTGCACACGGAGATGAATCAACCTCTAAGGTTGTTGGCCGAGCAATTGGTGACCTGAGATTACCACCGGGTACAACCATAGGTGCAATCGTACGAGGTGATGAAGTTCTTATTGCTCACGACAATACTATTATCGAACAGGACGACCACGTTGTAATGTTCCTGGTTGATAAGAAATTTATCCCAGATGTAGAAGCGCTATTCCAGCCTAGTCCGTTCTTCCTGTAAAAAACTGGCTAGATCTACATTATGGTTAACTCTCGTCCAATACTCTTTGTGATCGGCCTAGTGCTATCAAAGATAGCACTCTTTATGTACGTCCCTACTCTAGTGGCATTCTTTTCTGGTACTGACGGATTTCTTGAGTTTGGTAAAGCCGTACTAATTACTCACTTTGCAGCGTTCATCTGCTTGACAATAGGACGAACAAAGCACTTCCGATTAAGTGTTCGGGATATGTTCCTGATAACGACATTGGTATGGACTATTTCCAGTGCATTTGCCGCACTTCCATTCGTATTTATCAACCATATCAGCTTTACTGACGCCTATTTTGAAACCATGTCTGGCATTACTACAACCGGCTCGACGGTGTTAAGTGGCCTGGATGATATGGCGCCTAGCATACTACTCTGGCGCTCTACGCTTCAGTGGCTTGGTGGTATCGGCTTTATCGTGATGGCCGTAGCTATACTGCCTATGCTTAACGTTGGTGGTATGAAGTTATTCCAGACCGAATCGTCTGACTGGTCTGATAAAAGCGCACCAAGAGCAAAAACCGTTGCCAAAAACATTGTAACCGTTTACCTGGCATTAACTGCGGCATGCTTTGTCGGCTATCTGATCACCGGCATGGGAGTATTTGATGCTCTTAATCATGCATTTACAACACTCTCTACAGGTGGATATTCAACTTCCGATGGCTCAATGAACCATTTCTCAAATGGCGCTCATTGGGTTGGAACAGTTTTTATGTTCCTAGGAGGCTTACCCTTCTTACTGTTCGTAACTGCAATGAAGAAACGTAATCTTAGTGCACTGTTCCATGATGCCCAGGTTAGAGGGTTTGCCTATCTGTTTATCGTGAGCAGCCTGATTGTCGCGGCCTGGCTTCAATATCACAACAACTATAGCTTTGCTGATGCAATACGCGTATCCATGTTCAATATTGTTTCTGTAGTAACGACAACAGGTTATGGGCTGGAAGATTTTACTGCGTGGGGCGCACTACCAACTGTGTTGTTCGCCTTCTTGATGTTATCTGGAGCTTGCTCTGGTTCTACATCTGGTGGCATCAAAATTTTCCGATTTCAGATAGCAATGACACTGCTGGATAAGCAGATGATGAAACTAATACACCCTTCAGGTGTGTTCGTTCAGCGTTATAACCACCGTCCCGTAAACGATGATATCGTTCGATCTGTAGTCGCTTTTGGAATTACTTTTTTTGCTACCATTATAGTTATTGCTGGTTGTCTGGCCTCACTTGGACTAGACCCTACGACCAGTATTTCTGGAGCAATCACTGCGGTTGCAAACGTAGGGCCAGGAATGGGAGATGTGATTGGCCCAACCGGAAACTTTGCAACGCTTCCTGACACAGCAAAATGGGTGCTAAGCTTTGGCATGCTAATGGGGCGCCTAGAAATTCTAACAATACTGGTACTTTTCTTTCCGCCATTTTGGAAAAGTTAATCAGAGGTTCTTTATGAAAAAAACTCTTACTCTACTTACCCTTGTTTGTTCATTTCCTGCATTAAGCGGTGAAACCGTCTTATTAAAAGATGGCCGAGAAATACAGATAAATGATGATTTTACTTGGCAATATGTTGTTAAGAAGAATGAAACATCAAAAACTAGCGTAGCCATTAATTCAATACCGATTGTTCAAGCAACAAGCAACACCTTGAATAAGGGCACTCTTATCGAACCAGGAAGTAAAAAAGATATACTCCAGCTTTCTGATTCTGGCGTAGATATTTTACTAGGCAAACCTGAGTATCAATCTGGCTCATTAACTATTCCTACATCTGTGACTAACCAAGGCTCCCAAAGCATAATTTCTGTAGAAATAGAACTGAGTGTTTACGATGTTCAGAACAACCTCCTCTTCAAAGAAGAGGTTGCAGTATGGAAATCCATTAAACGAATGGCTGACACCTATCTTCGCCCCAAAACAGCTAAAGAAGGCAAAGAGCTAGTAATTGCCTTACCTGAACAAAAACAGTACATCGTTCAGGCATCAGTAACACAAGTTGAGTCTCGTTAAACAGGCTCAACAAAATAGTAGATAGCCAAGAAGTGACAAACGCATCCCGCTAACACAAATCCATGCCAAATAGCATGATTAAAGGGGATGCGTTTTGATACATAGAAAATAACACCGAGCGAATAAATCACGCCACCAGCCGCCAACAATGTTAGCCCTCCGACATCCAAATGAAGCGCCAGTTGATAAATCACTATTAGCGATAACCACCCCATTGTCAGATAGCTAATCAAAGAAAGCTTCTCAAATCGATAAACAAACGCCACCTTAAACAAAATGCCTATCAAAGCTATAGTCCAGATAACGATCATCAAACCAATCGCTAATGGCGTTCGTAAGCTCACCAATAAAAATGGTGTATAACTACCTGCAATCAATAGATATATGGCGCAGTGATCGAATGTTTTCAGTGCGCGTTTGGCTTTTTTGTGGGGAATGGCATGATACAGAGTAGAAGCCAAAAAAAGAATGATTACGCTGGCACCATAGAGGCTCATACTAGTAATAGTAAGAGCGTCAGCATCGGTTTTATTTGCCTTTACAAGCAGCAAAATCAAACCAACAATACCTAAAATAATGCCTAGTGCATGAGAGAGACTGTTAGCCATCTCTTCTTTGACACTATATTCACTGTTGTTTTTGGATGAAGGCATATTAAGGCCCTATAGATAAATAGAGCCTAGAGTATGCCACATTTAGCTTACACGTGTAAGCTGAAAATATTATGTCGTAGAATCCAGATACTCTAGGACCATTTTCCCTGCTTCTTCTGAAGGTGTGTGCGCTGGAATAGTCAACTTTCTCTTCAGCTCACCCGTCCCCAATAGCGAAGAAAGCATTCCTTTAATACCAGATTGCTGTCTGTCTATCTCAAACCAAAGATCCAGAGACTCTTCGCTTCGATGCGCTACGACTTCAAGCTCTCGCCAGCGACCATGATAAGGTCCCGTAGTCGGGACAAATTCAAACTCCTGAACAAAAGGTAATGCAAAACCTTTTGTTTCCTCACATTCGACTTGCCTGATGCGAAGCCCCTGCTCTTCAAGCTCGGTAAGCACACCATCCATCAAGGCATCTGGTCGAATAGTAAGGGTATCTTTGTCAGTAGGATCAATTGCCATAGATATATCCAAGCCTGTTTCCAACCAAACCTTGGCATCACCCAGCGTAACCGGTGTATTCCATGGAATATCGAGCTCAATATCAAAGTCTCTTTGCTCTCCAGGCTTAACGGTGAATGCGTACGGAAGCTTCCACTCACTCAGAATATAATTTTTAGGGACGCGGCGTTTTTGTCCATGATTATTGTCATCTTTGTTGTTAACAGGCTCTTCGGCGATGTATCTGCAACATATCTTCAACTCAATATTATCGACTTCTTGCTCTGTAGAGCCACCGTACACTTCTACTTTGATACTTGCCTTTTCCCCAGGTACCAAATATTCCTGCTGCAATATTGAATCAACTCGTGCGGAACCAATTCCAAAGGTAGCTAAGGTTTTTTTAAGAAAAGACATGTCTGTTACTCCTTTACAACCTGTTTCACTCTTCTATATCCATATTAATCACAATCGGAGGAAAAGTCCTGATCATAACTCTCTAATTTATTGCTATTTCACAGGACAAAAAAGCAACATTTTTTAACAGATAGCCTCGATCAATAAGTGACGTAGTGATAAGCTTAGTGGTGATACTTTGTTCAGTTGAACTCAGTATCGTTACTCCTGATCATTTATTGGATTGGCAGCTGCCAGAAGAGATTTATCTCATAAATTATCAGGCCATTAAATTGGCAATGGATGTGCCTGACCGTTAGGTAAATATATGCACCCAACAGCAGTCAGGTTTTCGCGCAATACTGCAAGCGCGTCTCGCCGCCGTTGTAGTACAGTGGCAGCTCCGATAGCAAAACCAAATACACCAGCAAACTCACTGGTTAAACGAGTTGCTATGCAGAAGCGACCAGATGAACAAGTTAAAGCGGCATAATAAAAAAGCGCAGTCTTATTAACTGCGCTTTTTTCTTTCCATTAACCTACCTCAGAATAAGTTTTCTACACACACGTGATCTGTTAATTTAACTCCCATAAAAATATCTATATTTGGAGTAAAGTAATGAAATGCCATCGCGTAAACGAACTAATTGAGCTCATCCACCCTGAGTGGCAAAAAGATCCCGATCTGAATTTGATTGAATTTATAGTCAAGCTAACCAAGGAAGCCGGATACGATGGAAAGCTGGAAGATCTGACTGATGATGTGCTTATCTATCACCTAAAAATGCGTAATAGTGAAAAGGACGAAATGATTCCTGGGCTAGCAAAGGATCAAGAAGATGACTTTAAAACAGCTCTCCTTAGAGCAAGAGGGATCATCGAGTAACTCTTTAATATTGAACTGACGATTAAGCGACGCACATGCGTCGTTTTTTTGTTCTAAAAATTTGTTAAATATGACTACCTTAAAGAAAATAAAATGTTAACGATTATATAATCGCCCGCTAATACAAAATAAAAAGCATAAAAGTAATGTCAAATAGCCCGCTTGCTCAGGCGAGGCTAAAGCCCAAAAAGGAAACTTCATGAGTCAGGATAAAATAGATATTAAAGATGTGACTCCCAAAACCTTCAATCCCAAAACCCACAAAGGTCAAAAGGATAGGTTTAACCCAGGTAATAGAATTTACGTTCGAGAGAGCAAAGGTACCTTTCAGAAACTAAGGCGTTATGGCTCCTGGTTTTTGTTGTTGCTTTTTGGTCTCACCCCATGGATTCCTTATGGAGACAGGCAGGCTATCCTGCTCGATATAGGAAGCCAGCAGTTTAACTTTTTCGGTACAACACTCTATCCGCAGGATCTTACTCTTCTGGCCTTACTTTTCATGATCGCTGCGTTTGGCCTATTCTTTATTACCACCTTCTTAGGTAGGGTCTGGTGTGGTTATTTCTGCCCTCAAACAGTCTGGACCTTTATGTATATCTGGTTCGAGGAAAAGCTTGAAGGCTCGGCAAATAAACGAAGAAAGCAAGATAGCGGTAAGCTAACCAGTAACCTATTGATGAGGAAAGCAGCTAAGCATGTTGCCTGGATATTCATAGCACTTGTTACCGGAATAACTTTTGTCGGTTATTTTGTCCCGGTAATAGATCTGGTTATAGACTTTGTTACCTTTAATACGGGCTTCTGGTCAGGATTCTGGGTGATCTTCTTTGCAGTCTGTACTTATGCAAACGCCGGTTGGATGCGATCTATCGTGTGTCTGCATATGTGCCCGTACGCTCGCTTCCAATCAGCTATGTTTGATAAAGATACTTACATCGTTGGTTACGACACGAAACGTGGTGAGAACAGAGGGCCACGTTCAAGAAAAGCTGATCCAGCGAAGATGGGGTTAGGTGACTGTATCGACTGTGACCTATGTGTTCAGGTTTGCCCGACAGGAATCGATATCCGTGATGGACTTCAGTACGAATGTATCAACTGTGGTGCCTGTGTTGACGTCTGTAATCAAACTATGGACCGAATGAAGTACGAACCAAACCTCATCAGTTACACGACAGAGCACAAGCTTTCAGGCGTTCATACCAGTGTAATGCGTCCTAAGCTGATTGGTTACGGTGCGGTTATGCTACTTATGTGCGCACTGTTTGTTCTTCAAACAATCAGTGTAGAACCAGTTGGACTAAGTGTTCTCAGAGACCGGAATCAACTGTTTAAGGTTAATAGTAACGGCATGGTGGAAAACACCTATAACCTGAAAGTGATAAACAAAACCCAGCAGGTTCAGGAGTACAACCTGGATGTAACAGGTCTAACCGATGTGAAGTGGTATGGACAACAAACCGTTCAGGTTGATCCGGGTGAAGTTCTTAATCTACCAATAAGCCTGGGTGTTGATCCAGAAAAACTTATCTCACCTGTCGCGACAATTCAGTTTATACTCACCGACAGTGAAAACTTTACCATCGAAGTTGAAAGCCGGTTTGTGAAAAAACTCTAATCGCTTTCAAAGCTTAACTTCGAACAATCAGGGCTCGTTTTCGGGCCCTTTTTATTTATGGAAAATAGAATGAATAACAGCGCCTTCAACTTTGATGCACTTACACCAGATTTCATGTGGTACGCACTGGAAAGCATTGGTATCCGTGCAGAGTCAGGGCTTCTGGCTTTGAACAGCTATGAAAACCGAGTTTATCAATTTACTGATGAAGAGCGTAAACGCTATGTCGTGAAGTTCTATCGCCCACAACGCTGGAGTCATCTACAGATTCAGGAAGAGCATGACTTCACGCTTGAGCTAATCGAGCAGGAAATTCCGGTAGCGCCACCTGTTGTGATTGATGGTAAAACACTGCATGAATATCAGGGGTACTTATTTGCCCTGTTTGAAAGTGTTGGCGGCCGTCAGTTTGAAGTCGATAATTTTGAGCAGCTAGAATGGGTTGGTCGCTTTATGGGAAGAATCCATAGCGTAGGCCAACAGTCATCATTCCAGCACCGTCCTTCAATTTCACTGGATGAGTACTTATATCAACCGCGTAAGCTTCTTCAGAACTCTTCTTTCATCCCTATGCATTTGGAAAACGCCTTTTTCAGTGATCTCGATATGCTAATTAGCTCCATCGAAAAGCACTGGAACAGTGACTTTACTCCGATTCGCCTCCATGGAGATTGTCATCCGGGGAATATTCTATGGCGAGATGGCCCAATGTTTGTCGACCTGGACGATTCAAGAACAGGCCCGGCTGTTCAGGACTTATGGATGCTTCTGAACGGAGAAAAACAGGATAAACTTGCTCAGTTAGATACGATTCTGGAAGGCTATGAAGAGTTCTGTGATTTCAACCAGTCAGAACTAAAACTGATAGAATCGCTTCGTGGTCTAAGAATGGTTCACTATATGTCATGGCTGGCGAAACGCTGGGAAGACCCAGCATTCCCTATCGCATTCCCTTGGTTTAACGACCCTAAGTACTGGGAGAATCAGGTGCTCGGATTTAAGGAGCAGATAGCAGCCCTTCAGGAAGCACCGCTATCTTTAATGCCTCAATGGTAAATTCGCTTAGCGGGCTTTAAGCCCGCCAAGCTTTAACTTTGGACCAAACACGTTAATCAAAGCACCGGTTACAATAAGTGCACCACCAAGGTAGGTCCAGTTTGAAGGAATCTCTTCAAACACCAACAAACCAATGACTATTGAGAATACAATCTGAACATAGGAATACGCGGATGCTTTCCCGGCAGCTTGTGTTCTCATCGCTTTTGTAAGCCCCAGTTGCCCTATCTGAGTGAAAATCCCTACCATAACTAGCAAGCCTGTGATGTAGAGATCAGGCATAACAAAATCATCACCAATAAGTAGCAACGATACGGGTAAAGCAACCATAGGGAAGTAGAGAATAATTACCGAACTGTCTTCAGTCTGACTTAGCTTTCGAACAATAACATAAGCAACTGAGCTACCAAACGCTCCCAGAATCGCCATACAAACACTAAACAGTGGCAGGTTTGTGATTGCTTGCTCTGCCATAGTCGGCTTCACCATCACATAAATACCAAGCAAACAGAGAACAATGCAGATAATCGTAGATGCCTGTATGCGCTCTTTTAGGAAAATAACTGCGAGAACAGCTGTAAATACCGGATGAATGTACTGAAAGATGGTTGCTTCAGCTAATGGTAGCGTAGTCACGGAATAGTAAACACACATTAGTGCGGCCGTTCCTGCGATGCCTCGGGCAAAAAGAAGTGGTTTGTTATTGCCCCAGACAGAAATACGTTTACGCTTCACATCCGCATAGCTGATGATAAGAGAAACCAGTGCTCTTGCTGCAACAATTTCAAATACAGGGATACCATAGTTTCCCACATACTTTACGCAAGCTGACATTAAGGCAAAACCTAATGCAGAAAGCACCATATACCTGACACCCGCTGGAAACAGGTTGGATAGAGTATTTATCATTTAAAGATTAACCGTGTTGGTTATAGATCTGTTCCAGGCGGATATCTTTCTCTTTCCAGACATCCCCTAACCAAAGCTGGAATTCTCGCTTATAAGGCTTGTCATTGAAATAGTCACCCAGAACTTTTTCATCCACAGGATAAGTATTCACATGAACGACTATCTTTTTCATTTTGCCCATCAGCAAAGCTTTAAAAGGGTTCTCTCGATTCTTTGGATAAGCTAACGTCACATCAACAATGTTTTCAAACTGCTCCCCCATGGCTGCAAGCGTATATGCAATGCCTCCCGACTTAGGTTGCAACAAGTTTTTATATCCAGATCGACAACGAGCCAATTTATCGTATGTGTAACGTGTACCTTCTACATAATTTACAACGGTCGTTGGTGTATTTTTAAACTTTTCACAAGAACGGCGGGTAGTTTCCAGATCTGCGCCTCTCTTCTCTGGATTACGAATCAAGTACTCACGAGAGTAACGACGCATAAACGGCATATCCAAAGCCCAGCAAGCCATGCCTATAAACGGAACATATAAAAGTTGCTGCTTCAAAAAGAACTTGGGCATTGGTATTGAGTCTTTAAATACACTGCAAAGAACAACGATATCTGTCCAACTAAGATGGTTAGATATCATCAGATACCAACCATCCCTTTTTAACTCTTCAACACCTTGAATATCCCACTCTACCCGATTAAAAGTTTTTAGGATAAGGCAATTTATAGTGGCCCACATCCACATTACTTTGTTCGCCATTTTTGTCGCTAACGTAGGAAACAGAATTTTAAATAGCGCGATAAAACAGATAACTAAAGAACAAGCCGCTGAGTTAATAATAACCAATGAGCTTGTTATAAAAAGAACCATATAACCTAGCATGACAAGTAACTTATAATTTTAATCAGAGCAAAAAACCAGCGCCCAATTATACAGTTAACAATTCTGAATGGAATGCGAACCCACATTGGTCAGAGAAGTACAATCCTAGACTATCTGCGACGTCAAATGCCGGAGCAACCTGTCCATAGATCGATACCCCAAAGCTTCTAACAGGTGTTTTTTTTGAATATTAACTTCACCCTCAAGATCGGCGATAGTTCTGGCTACCTTGATAATTCGATGATAGGCACGGATAGATAACCCCAATTGATGAAGAGCGCTCTCCAGAAACTCCGCATCTTGTTTATTCAGCTCGCAATACTGCTCAATTTCCCGACTAGTGAGCAGAGCGTTCTCCTTTCCTGCTCGGTTAAGCATTTTTTCTCTGGCTTTAATGACTCTATCTCTTACGACCTGAGTTGTTTCACCTCTGTCACCTCCCTCAGCTAAAGTTCCTTTGGGCAGTGCGGGAATTTCCAGACTCATATCGAACCTATCCAAAAATGGCCCCGATATTCTGCCCAGATAACGCAGTATGGTTTGAGGATTAACCCTAGCCTGATTGCCTTCGTAATACCCTGTAGGGCTTGGATTAAGAGCCCCGACGAGCTGAAAACGAGCAGGAAATCGAGTTTTACCTGCTGCACGGGAAATAATTATCTCTCCAGATTCCAATGGCTCACGCAGCGAGTCCAGCACTTTTCTCTCGAATTCAGGAAGTTCATCTAAAAAGAGCAAGCCATTATGAGCAAGAGATATCTCACCTGGACGGGGAACTGAGCCACCTGTGAATTACATCAATTTATGAGAACATATATTGTGCAAAGCTATAATTTTGGTGCAATAGTACATCAAATACTGAGAATATTTACACTTATAGGTGATACCAGTTTGTATTTTACAGCTACTAATGAGACCAGTTTATGTCAGTAAGAACTATCCCAAAAAATTATCGAAATCTAACTGGTGTAATCACAACGCATAAGTCTGACTCTCAGGTTGCATTCGAGTCTACTCTTGAACGTGATCTCTTCATCATGTTGGAACAACGTGAGGATGTTCATCATTTTTTAGAGCAACCTGTAAAAGTTGAGTTCAAAGATGAAAAAAATCAACTGCGCTGCTATACACCCGATGCATTGGTTTCTTTCACGGAACAACCTCAACAACTGGTGGAAGTAAAGTATGAGGCTGAGTTAAAAGAAAAATGGAGTGAGCTGAAACCTAAATTTAAAGCAGCTACTAAACTCGCCCGCTCTAAAGGTTGGGTTTTCAAGATATACACCGAAAGACGAATCCGTACCCCATTTCTTACCAATGCTAGGTTCCTAAAGCAGTATCGAAATATATCTGCTAAGCAAACAGATATTTTGTCTATTTTGAGCACGTTGTTTGAGTTGCGGGAGAGCTCCCCTAAAGCTCTTCTAGCAACCTTAAAAACAAACAAATGGAATCAAGCGACCTATATTCCCATTATTTGGCATTTGGTTTCCAGCAACCAAATCGCCACTGATTTAAATCGCCCACTAACGATGGATTCACCAATTTGGTTGCCAATAAAAAGAGGTGACTCATGATAACGATGTCATTCACCCCAGGAAATAAAGTACTGCTAGATAATGAAAAGCTAACTATCACTCAACAAGTCGATCTACACAGGGTATTAACACGCAATGAGTCCACAGGCGAGTACAAGACCGTTAAGATATCCCAGTTGGCTCCCTGTCCAACTGATGAAGGGGGTGATATCAACAAAGGGCCCAAGGATATTCACTTGCTGCCAGATGCCGATTGGAAGTTAGCACAAGAGCGATTTGAAGCGATTAGGCCTGTTCTGGACAACCCAGAATACCGCTTTAGTCGGATTGAAATGAGTGAGTTGGCTCAGAAAAACAAGGTTAGCCGAGCAACGTTGTACCGATGGATTGACCGGTATCGCGCTACAGGAAAAATATCTTCTCTGGTTCCAGAAAAAAGAGGAGTGAAACCTGGGAAGCTTAAGTTATCTGCTCCTGTGAACGCCATTATCAACGAAGTTTTAGATGAACATTACCTATCTTCACAGAAACACTCCGTGTCTTGGGTGTGCAGGGAAGTGATAAGGTTGTGTAAAAATGCAAAGCTAGAGCCTCCACACCCAAATACCGTTCGAAGCCGTATCCAGAAAATATCTGAAAAGAAACAGATAAAATTTAGGTTTGGCGGAAAAGCCGCGGAGCAAGAGTTCTCCGTTCACCGGGGAGAATTTCCTGATGGCACTTTTCCTCTTCAGGTCGTACAGATAGACCATACTCAACTAGATATTATGCTCGTTGATGATATTCATAGGCTGCCTATTGGAAGGCCATGGATAACACTGGCTATCGATGTATACAGCAGAATGGTCACTGGCTTCTATACAAGCTTTGACCCTCCAGGTGCCCTTTCTACTGGGCTTTGTCTATCTCATTCGATACTTCCTAAAGATAACTGGATAGAGAAGCATGGCTCTCAGACAGACTGGCCACTATGGGGAGTTATGTCGACCGTTCATGCTGATAATGCCAAAGAATTTCGTGGGGAGATGCTAAAGCGAGCGTGTGATGAGTATGGCATTGATATCAGCTGGCGTCCTGTCGCCAGGCCTCATTATGGAGCACATATAGAGCGTCTACTTGGGACCTTTAATAAAGAAATTCACAACCTTCCAGGAACCACATTTCATAATCCGGTGCTTAGGAAAAATTACGACTCAGAAAAAGCTGCATCATTAACACTGTCTGAATTCGAACGTTGGCTCACTATCTACATCACTGATGTGTATCACCAAAGAACACACAAGATGCTAGGTTGCTCCCCGCTTAGACAATTTGAAAAAGGCATCTTTGGCAACGATGAGTCACCGGGTACAGGCCTACCAGAGAAGATTCTTGATGAAAGAAGGTTAAGACTCGACTTTATGCCTTTTGAACTCAGAACAATTCAACGCTATGGTGTCCAGATAGATAAATGCCGTTATTACAGCGATATCTTGAGCACTTATGTCAACGCAAAAGACCCGAATAACAAAAGGCTGAAACGAAAGTTTCTTTTCCGAAGAGATCCACGAAATATCAGCTTACTGTACTTTTTTGACCCAGAGCTCAATGAGTACTTTGATATTCCCTATAGGGATACATCACACCCACCAGTATCGATTTGGGAGTACCGAGAAGCACAGAAAAAGGCAGAAGAAGAAAATCCAGATGCGAGTGAGGACGATATCTTTGAGGCCTTCAATCGCTTAAGAACCATTGAGAACAATGCAAAACAAGAGACAAAAAAAGTACGCAGAAACAATCAAAGAAAGCGCTCTAACAAGCAAAAGTCAGCGCTGGAGGGGAACACACCGAAAGCAAAATCTAGCTTGTCCTCTATAGAAAAAAGCTTGTTTGACAATATCACACCATTTGCAGACCGAGAGGTTTTAGATGACTGAGTACCCTCATCTTGATAAAAGTGTAGCCAAGTTACTGTCGGAGCCTGATGAGCTACGTCTAGAGTACATTCGCAGACCTAGGTGGATCACATACAGTCGGGCCAAGGAAGGACTAGAAAAGTTAGAAGATCTGTTGTACTACCCTAGGACGCACAGAATGCCTAACTTGTTATTGCTGGGAAATACCAACAATGGAAAGACGGCTTTAGCAAAGCACTTCATTCGACAAAACCCAGCTTATGATAACCCTAAAGGTGATAGCATTATTGTTCCTGCACTCTATGTTCAGGCACCACCAAAACCGGACGAAGCGCGCTTATACAACGCCATTTTAGACTCTGTGTATTGCCCCTATAAACGCACAAGTCATGTCTCTGAGAAACTCTCATTAGTCATTGATGTCTGCCAAAACATCAATTTGAAAATGTTGTTTATTGATGAAATCCAAAACGTACTGGCAGGCTCGACAAGCCAACAGCGCCATTTTATGCAGGTACTCAAATATATAGGAAACGAGCTACAAATACCCATCGTTGCAATTGGGGTTCGGGAAGCATTAAGAGCAATACAGATAGAAGAACAATTGGCCAATCGATTTGAGCCTTTTGCTCTTCCCAAATGGGAGCTCAATGAAGACTTTGTTCAATTATTGGCTTCTTTTGAGCGCCTTCTCCCGTTAAAGCAGCCTTCTAACCTTGCCTCACCTGAGCTTGCTCCTAAGTTGTTGGTTATGTCGAACGGGTTGCTTGGAGAACTATCAACGATATTACAAAAAGCTGCGATATTCGCTGTAAAAAACAATGTAGAACGAATCGATGAAGGCGTTCTTAACGACATTAACTGGATAGCTCCTGATGAGCGAAGAAAAATGGCTGAAAAGGTTATACGGTAAACATCACCTAAGTCATTTATGGCCTATCCACTTACACCCCATCTATGGCGAGTCGCTCTATTCATGGTTATTGAGACTCGCTAAGACTTACCATTTAACGTCTCAGTCATTTGGTCACTTGATATGGCCCAGCACTCAGATATGGACCAGAGATATCGACCTCTTTGCACCACCATCCATAATCTCTACATTGGCTCATTTCACATCAACACATATAAGCCAATGTTTATCAACTACGCTGACGCATTATGACGGAACTTACTACGAACAATGCCACCCCACTCGCTCTACACCGTTTTTACTCCCTATTGGAGTACAACATAGGAATAGACTCCGATACGGGCAACAATTTTGCCCATATTGCATCGCAAACAACGCATACCTTAAATTAGAGTGGCGATTGGCACATATAACATACTGCAGCACACACCACTCACTGCTCCTCGATGCCTGTCCTCACTGCAATAAGCCTGCTGCTTTTCACCGATACTCTGACTGGCGCCATCACTTACTCAATTGTGTTTATTGTGGACACTTAATGCTGCCCACTCTCCTCAATCGAAAGAACATAACGTCATCTCAACTGTCCCATCGCAATGCCTGGACAACTCACCTGATGGAAAAGACCGTTTTCGTTAATAGCGATCGTCGGCTGCACTGCCTCGCTTTTTTTAAGGGTTTGCGAATGCTAACAAAGTTGCTACTAGGCTCAACAAGGGAAAAAGCCTGGAATGGATTGGCATCTATTGGCTGCAAAGAGCCTCAAGCCACCTCATTTGAAAGGGATGTTTTGGAGTATCAAAGGGTCGCAACTCGACACAAAATTTTTAATGCTTGTTCTTGGTTACTCGTTGATTGGCCTATCCGGTTCGCACAGCTTATATCTGCATCAAAGCTCACCTACTCTGAGCTCGTAAAAGACTCCCACTCAGTGCCATTTTGGATACAAGAGTCGATTCAAAGGCTTGGGATATATAAAAAGAAGTATAGCCCTTCATGTTCAGAGTTATCTTCGGCAAGGCGCTATTTAGAAGAATGCAACTCATACAGTAAGAGCTCTCTGATGAAGCTTACCTGTGCTTCCCACAAAAATAAAAACTTAAAGTCGAAAGTAAATCGGTCACTACACCAAGAGGTAAGAAAAGATGTCAGCCATATTCCCTTCTTGGATATACTCACTAAGACAGAGTCAGCCAATAGCTATGCGCTTTTTGGTTTAAGAAAAATGACATTGAGACAAATTTACTTGCTAAAGTTAGTTCAGGATAAAACCGGCCGTTCGATGACAACCATCCTGAAAACAAAAAAGCGCTCGCTGTTCTATGACGCAATAAAAGGTTGTTGGTGTATATCATTGACTCATGGCCTATACACCGATCTTCGAATAGAAAATGGCTTCAATAAGTTTGTATGCTTGACCATCAACCGATTTATGGAATCGAAAACCTCATATCTTTTTCCATCAAACTCAGGTGGACAACTCCGGCTCTCCCGATTTCACCACAGCATCAGTGTTTTCGTTTGCAGATTCGAGCTCATCCTCAGAAAAGACAAAATCATATAAGCGCTCTATCACCGCACTGGCGTACTTATCCGTTGTCGCAAAGTTATGTTGGACTCGACAAAATAAGTAGTCCCCCCAAACACGTAATCGGCCAGAGTCAGATTCAGGGCTTGGCCATCTCGACTGGCAGATGGTCTCAGCCATAAAAACGTCAAACAATCGCGGCGTCATTTCCTGAAATGACGTATGCCAAACCAGCAGAGAGCTGAATTTTTCAGACTTTTTCTTTCTCTCCAGCTCAAGCAGAACAACATTTTTTCCTTGATGTGAAATAGTGGTGCCCGCTAGCCTTCGCCTATCATCTGGAGTACCCGTCCATTTTTTGTTTCTCAGTGGAACAAGAGAGAGAGTTCTCCCGTCAACGTTGTCATACTCTAAAGTGAGAGAGGCAGTATGCATCTTCCATTCGGGCTTCTGTAATTCGATATAATCAATGGCTTCAAAGTAAGCACCAAAGCCCTGAGGCATAATGCTCCTAGGTTTCTTTTCATCATTATCTTCACCTTGAATTACTGTAATGCCTCTTATTGGATCTTCAGTCCAGGAGCCCTCGCCCGTGGATAAAAAGTGCTCATCTTGGCAAACTTCATTAGAGTCGAGCAGCAAAGAGTGCTCTTTCTCTACAGAAGAAGCCGGTAATGTCACTTTACGTACGGGTATCTTGGGCTTGAACCCATTCTCACCCGTCTTCAGTAACTGTCTGTCATACCCAGCTCTTGGTGCTTTCGCACTCTGAATGGCTCTCTCAGGTAAGGGGTCAGAGCTTAGCTTCGGAGTGTCTCTGCGTGTGATTTCTGTATTATTGTCATTCTCTGTTGATTCTCGTTCCGCGTATCTGGCAAAGTCGATAGACTCTACTTCATCTGGGTAAACAAACTCGGACTCAACTATCTGAAAAACCAAAAAGCGCTTGTTGTCTTCTAACCATATCCCATCCACACGCATCTTGTATGACTCGGAACCGTCCATCGGCAGAAAGGTTCGAACGTAGGACTCACTATTAGAAATAAAACCCAGTTGAAGCCCAGTGTACACATGTGTAGCAGCAGCCCTAGCGTGGTGGCTTGTACATAGGAGAGAGATTGGTTTGATGTCTGAGTCATAAGCTTCTTTGCGCAATACAAACATTCGCTCTGGTCCATATAATTTGGAACTTTTTTTGTAGATTAATTTGTCGGCAGCTTTTCCAAAATCGGTGGTAAATAACATTCGAGCCGTGTAGCTGGACGTGGCATAGAAAAACCGTGCTATTTCCACGTTAGGTATGATGTACTCAACACCACTATGCTCCAGTAAACTACAGTTAGACTTCCAAATTTTCTCTTTGTAAGGGAACTGGTATCTAAAAGGAGGAAAATAATACAGTTTTTTTCCATCAACCTTTCGAGAATCTAAAGGTGATATTCTTTTTCCGATACCCGTCGCTTTGGATACCGTCAACCTTCTTCGAACATGCCCATCACCAGAGACGCGTTCATTGTTTCGCCATAAAGAGCCTAAAGTGACTTGCGGCAATCGACCTACGGCAACATAAATCTCACAAGTTTCTGAGAACTCAGAGAACTTTTTATAAGCATCAGGCTCATGTTTGACAATTTGAACGCGTATAAGTGGGTTTGATACATCTTTCGTTTTGTTAATCAGTACACCATCAATCCATTGCACACGCCAAAGCACATTGTCTTTTGGAAAATCTAACTTTAGTTCCTTAATATTGATCATGCATCAACACCTTGAGACTGCTTCTGCTTCAAGAGTTCAGATACTTCATCATAAATGGGAAGTTGAAGGTTCGGAGAATCTAGTGTGGCGATAACAGCGAATGGGACTTCTAAGCCAGACTCTTTAAATCCCGCCCTCAAATTGCATCTCACTTCAATCGATAAATCATCACCATGAATAAACGCAGCGGCCTTATTCCCTTCAAAGATGCGATGATCAACCGTTCCATGCATTAAGTGAGGGTGATAGTTTTCACTACCGCCCAGTTTTAACTTCTCTTTATCGGCCTTGAGCCAAAATTTAGCACCACGATATTCATTGTGATTTACGTTAATTGGGCTAAGCCAAGCCACAGTGACAACCAATCGACGCTGTTCGGTACTTGCGGCCAAACAACCAGGCAGAGGAAAGGTAAAGGTATGGCTGTCTTTATCGGATGCATGCCCAGTCCCTATCATCGTCGCCTGACTTGAAATACAGCCATGGATCCGCTGCTCATCCACGACACCAAAACCAACAAACTGATTAACAATAGAATTAAAGGTTCGACTATTGAGTTTTGTCTTTAGCTCACCTGAAAGAAATTCTTTAGCCTCTGGATGGTGCTGGGCCCCATGACATAGCATTGCTTTTAGTAGAACCGAATCAAACCCATCTTGAGGTAAGTTGCCCATGGATTTAAGGTCGGTTAGTGTTTCATGTAAAAATCCAAGTCGACGAGAAGTCAGCGCTGCTGCATTGCTTGTCCCTGCTGAGTACACATAGCTATTTAAGCTACCACTAGAACCCGGGTGAGCGCTTTTAACTCCCGGAGATAGCGTGGATGAGTTCGCAACCGAAAGCAATAAAGGCTCACTTTCAAGAATTGATTTTTGACGATATAACTGTCTGCCTCCCGGCATCATGATCTCGGGCTTTACCGCATTACGACGCCCTAGAGAAATCGGGTTGATGGGACTCGGCATTCCATCTTTTTGGGTAAAATCCCAAAAAGCCAGAGGAGAGGGTCCCTCGCATCCATCATCATGAGAAGATCTGGCGGTCAGCGCGTTGATAGCCTCTGCTGGAGCTCGCATTCTTCGCTCTGGTTGCTGTCTGGCTAACGCTTTAAAAAAATGAGATTCTTTTTCTTCTTCGCTACACTGATTAAACTCTGATTCGGTGATCGATAGCTGAATATCATTTGTCATGTTTCCTGCGCTCACAACAAAAAGCACGTCAAATTTATATGATAGCCAATCTAGCATTCGAGCCCAGGGGCTCATTTTTCTGTCAAACAGACGGTGTCTTTCTCCCACCGATAAATTGATGATTTTTACATTAGGCGCTGTTGGCGGCTGCCCTGCCTCACCCTCTTTCATGCGTTTTACAGCTCGATGAACCAAGTCTAAGGGGAGCTCGTCTTCTGGCACACCTTCATATCGCGCATCATTAAAGTTTGGCTGGCCCAACTTCATAATAGGACGAACATAAAGCGGCTGAGGTAAAGGGACACTTGACGGGTAGTTTAAATCGCCATGAATAATCAGTGATGCCATCGATGTGCCGTGGACCTGCGATTTAGGTTCACCATCGTAACCGCTCTCATAGTCATCCGGATCATCAACAATGATACGCCCACGGAGAGCCTCATGGTTTTCCAGTGGCAACCCATCCAAAAGTGCGACAACCGGAGAAGTGGAGAGTGGCTCTGGCTCGTAAAATGAATGCTCTTCCTGAACAGTTTCGTCCTCTCCTCCTGCAACGGTACATTGTCCGACAGGCCTAAAGAACATAACGTCATCACAATGCATTAGATCTATATCGGAACCAAAGTCGGATAAGATTTTTGATACCGAACTTGCAGGAAGGTTACCAAGCACAGAGTGATAGCTTATTTCAGGCATCACGTATCGACGGGAAACATTGCCGCCAGCTAAGGAAATCGCCCTTGTCAGTCTTTGCTCAGATATCTGACGGCTTGCCTCTGAGTCTCGATACCAAAGCTCAGCTTCAAACGGAATAAGTGCATCATCACCCGATGTTTCGATGTACTCCATTCGTTCTTGCCAATCTGTCAGTATTGAGTAGCCGTCACTGTCTCTTATATCAAGACGATCTTTTACATCCCAGACGCGCAAATCTATGAGCTGATTAAAGGCATTACCTAGCGCTTTTTTACCTGTCGGCAGTCCTTGCGATTTGTGTTGTTCCCAATACGCCAACAATCGTTTTAAGCCATCTTGACTACTCATCGCCAGATAGGCCGTTCTCTCTACCGGCTTTACCTTTCCTTTATCAAGCCGGAAAAAATCTTCGCTTTCAAAATTGGACTCTTGTAGCTCTTGAGCCAGCAACTCAAAACCGGGGACTTTGCTCAAAACGCTCCCAAAACTGGCCACTTCTCCGGCAACTTCGAGAACCAGCACTTTCTCAGGAACAAGGCCATCGGTTGAGCTTGTAAGCATGGCATATTCGGCAAACGCTTTTTCAACCTTTTGAATTTTAGGTGTCAAACGATTTGCCTGAAGTATCAGGCTTGGAGTTTCAACTTTATTTGGGAATGCCGTTCCCGAAAAAGACTTTTTAGTCGACTTAAGGAAGGTAAGATGAGGTCGCAGATCCATGAAAACTCCATTTCCAATGATTACTGCGACCTAGTTTAGAGGCTAATCTTCTGGTTTGTAACGTTTTTTCCAGTATTTAAGACGCTGCTCTGTAATTTTCTTGATGCCTGTCTCACTATCAGGTAAACCGAGCACGTATTTTCGTTGAACATCTAATGCAAACTCTTCAAGTTCTGCAAAACTAAAACCTGATAGTTTTTGTGCCAGAGTGCCTGGAGCATAGCCCAATGAGCGACCAAATCTCTCAGTAAAATTCTCAAACCATTGTTTTGCCATCGCTTGTGTAGGCGTAGGAATATCTAACTGAACCTGAAATCGTCTCCAAATCGCTTTATCTAACATTCCTTGATGGTTGGTCGCTGCCAGAACATACACATGAGGAGGCAGCATATCGATTTGTTTTAGAAGAGAGTTCACAACACGTTTCATCTCCCCATTATCGTTTGAATCTTCTCGTTCTTTACCGATGGAATCAAACTCATCCAGAAATAGAACACAACGTCGTGTTTTGACATGTTCAAACATCATGTCTAAGTGTTGAGAGGTTTTACCCAGGTATCTATCAATGATCCCTTCGTATTTCACAACATAAAACGGAAGGCCAAGATGATTTGCAAAAGCTTCAGCAAGCGATGTTTTACCGTTCCCCGGAGGGCCTGACATTAAAATTTTATGACGAGGCACTAAGTTGTATGAGCGCAGCACTTCGCGACGAGCATACTCTTCAATTACCTCATTAAAGATATCTTTCACATCAACAGGAAGCACTAAGTCATCAATGGTTTTTAGTGCTTGAAGCTCATAGAAGGTATTTTGAAGCTGCTCATCCATAGAGGTCGGTGTCCCCGTAGGCAGCACTTCTGAAGTTGTGAGGATATCACTAAGCTTCGTTGCCAGATGATGGTGTTGTTTTAATCTTGCATCAGCAGCAATCGCCTCAGCCGTCATTTTAAAACGAGGCAAGTCTCCTTTCATTCCTGTTTCAACAAGGTTAATCACCAAATCTGCTCTAGCCATCATCTCCTCCAAGGATCAAACCTAATGCTAAGCCTGATACAAGTATAGTTCAATACTAGCGATTATAATTCATTTAATGCATAATATCAATTATCAACCGACTTGAACCCACTGGAAATATACGATGATTAACCCAGCAGACATTGTTAGAAAAGCATTATCATTTTCCAATTTAAATCAAGAAGATTTCTCTAAAACTCTTGGTAAAAGTCAATCTCAGATATCAAAATATCTAAGTGAAAAGAGCCTACCTCCCTCTGACACGCTTATTCATTGTATGAATATTATTGAGACTCACAAAGATAAAACAACCACAGAAACGCCATACCAAATACTGTTAACTAAGGTTCAAAAATTAGAGGGGAGTCAAAATTCGCACATCTGCGAAGCTTTACTGGGTGTGCTCAACGCACTAGACAAGGAACACAGCCTAAGCAAGTAATCAGAATTCTAAAAACTAAGTAAGAGGGTTTGTCGAACAGGAAGTAGTGCCAATAAGCCCAGTATGAATGACTGTGCAATACAATAAAGCCTGTAGGACGAGTTCATGAAAATAACGGGCTGTTGTAGGTAAAATAATAAAGAGCTTCAAGCTAAATCGAGTGTTGGTTACTCTCAGAGAATGAACGCAAATAAAGGGCAAGCTCTTCTATCGGAACTGGCTTTGAGTAGTAATACCCTTGGTATATATCACACCCTAACGCCCTTAAGGCATTTTGCACTTCTTCGGTTTCCACACCTTCAGCCACCGTCACCATTTTTAGCTTCTGCGCAATGGCAACTACTCCCTCAACCATAGAGCTTGAGTTCGTATCTGTCAGCATATCTGACACAAAACTCTTGTCTATTTTCAGCTCATCGATTGGCAGGTTCTTCAATAGACTCAACGACGAATACCCCGTACCAAAGTCATCCAATGAAATTCGAATGTTTTGTTGCCTAAGCTTGTCCATTAATACGCAAATTCTATCTACATCATCGATCAACACACTTTCTGTCACTTCCAGTAGCAACTTAGACATAGCGAATTGGTGTTTATTAACACTCGAAATCAGAGAAGAGAAAAATGCTTCACTCTGAAACTGCTTGACCGATACATTTATCGAGAGGTCAAACTCTAAGCCACTATGATCCTGTATAGCAGATATCTCTTCTAACGCCTTATCGATGACGAACTGACCTATCGCATTCATCATTCCAATAGACTCAGCAATAGGAATAAACCTGTCTGGACCAACAAACCCAAGCTCTTCGTTGTTCCAGCGGATCAAGGCTTCTACCCCTTTTAAACTCCCATTCGAAGCGAGTTGGGGTTGATACGTTAAGTAAAGCTCATTGTTATCCAAAGCCTTTCTTAGGTGATGTTCTATTTCGATATTGTGCAAATGAACATCGAGCAAGTGGGGTTCAAAAAAAGTAATGGCATCTCGACTTTTTTTCGATTCGTACATAGCCAAATCAGCATTTCTTTTTAGCACTTCTTGCTTTTTCCCATCAAAGGGTTTGCGAGACACACCAACGCTCACGCTTAACTTTACTTCATAGTCTTTGGAGGGAAATGGGGTATCAAACTGCTGCTTCATACACTCACACAGCATCATAACGTCTTCTTGGTTAGTGCTGGCAGTAATAGCCACAAACTCGTCACTGCTGGTTCGTACCAGAAACGTATCGTTGGTTATCGAACCTTGCAATCTTTTAGCTACCTGAATTAGCACTTCATCGCCTACCTGATGCCCATAGCTATCATTCACCGACTTGAAGTTATCAATATCCAAAAAGACCAACGAGTAGTGCGCTTTCTTGGGTAAAGCGCTTAAGTAATCTTCGAGGTAGAACCGATTGTATAACCCTGTAAGGTAGTCATGTCGCGCCTGATGTAATAGCTCCTGTTGCTTTCGTTTTTCGCTACCTGCAATGTTTCGAAATAAAGCAAACATAATCAACGAAGATGCAATCCAAAGAAAAAAGAGCAAAAGCGCTTTTTGAAAAAACTGCTCTTGAACTTCATCCAGTTTGATTTCAGTCGTCAACCAAAGATCATACTGCTTCAAATAAGTACTGGCGCTGAGAGACTGACGAGAAGGATGACGCAACTCATTAATATAGACCTTGCCGTTTTGTTTAATTTCATCATACGACTCTCCCGTATTCCTTGTCAGCCTCTCTATGGAATCCTGAACATACTCTTGAGGGATTTGATATCGATAGACCTCCTGGTCACGGATTTGGTCTGCTGGAGCCAGCTGAAAATATCTGTCTTTTTCTCTGTAGAGAAGTGTACGACTAACAAGATGTTCATCCGTACTATTGAGGAAATAATCGAAACCTCGCTCCAGGTTAATGGAAAGCGACAACACAAACCGAGCGTTTCCGCGATCATCACGTACCGCTTTTTGAAACGGCAGGATAAAGCTATTCAGGTGCTTATTGAAATACGTACGCCCGAGAACTATTTCCTGGCTACTCAGAGTATCTTGAAAGGATGTTTTGCTTTCTTCTAACTGCAACAAAGATTCTCCACGTGGGAGAACTAGAATGGGCGCACTGACATCGACAATCCCCTCTAGGTTGAATATTGCAAATGTCTGAATAGACTGGTCCTTGGTCGCAACATCATTTAGGATTTCCCACGCGACTGCTTTGTCTTCGAAGTTGTTGCTTCTCATCAGCTCGCTAGCAACAATGTTTAAAATGGTCTCATATTGCGTAAAGGATGACTTGAGCGAGTTGCTTGTCAACAGCGTCAGTCCTTTTTGCTCTTGCGCCACTTCATGATAAACACTCTGGTAAGTAATATAAGCTGCTGCGCCCAAAAACAAGGACCAAAACAATAGGATAAAATGAAAAGCAAGCCAGATATTTTTTTTAATCAATGCCATAATTTCCCTCTGGCTTTTCTTCCTGTTCTGTTCCAAATCTCACTGACAATATTAACTATAGTGTTTGCTCAGTGAACGTGCTTTGCTGACGGTGATAACGGCTAATACCTATTTTTTAAGTCGGCTCGATGCCTCTAGTCTTCTTACTTTGCGGACATATTCAGGGATCACACAACCCAGAGCATTCGCGGCATCTTGCAACTTGTTGTAACCCGTTCGATATAACAAACTCTCAGTATGGGTAGGGATCAAGGTTGACGGCTCGATACGGTTACCAAACAGAACCATCACACGCGCCCCGGCAATACCTCGTTGATGTCCACTCCAAATAAACCCTTGAACTTCATCAAACCGTTTATCACTCAGCACAAGTTTCGCAAAATTTCTTAGCTTGCTGTAATTTTGCTTTCCTCCTGCCAATAATGGCTCTAGCGCCTTAATCGAGGAGAGGTCTAACAAGTGAATATTCTTGCTTACTAATAACGTGGTTATCTCTTTTTTCTCAATCTGATCAATGTTGAAATGCCGTGCACCATTCTCATTTTTACGCATAATCGTTTCGGCAATCGCATCGATGTAGTGAGTCCCAAGATACATGACGCTAAAACCATTTCCGTTCTTATCCGCTACCGGATCAAATCGCCCTTCACTAATGCCATAGGGTTTAAAACTGTCTGAAGCAAACTCTTGGGAGTGGACTCGAACTAAAAACTCTCCATCTTCAATATCATAGGTTCTCATCTATCTCATCCCTTTGCATGAGGGATAACTCGAGTATCTTCATGAAGGAGAGCCTCGACAAAAACAGAGAACGTAGCGTCATCACCATTCACGAGCAAATCAATGGGGCGAGATGTCACTGTCCCATCTGGTGTCTCATCTTGACTGACCACATCGGCCATATCATCCAGCGACAGTTCTTGCTTCACGATGTCTTCTACTACTGAGTCAGGCATCTCAGTTATCTCCATCGTCACCGTAAAGCACTCGGTTAACCAAAACGCGATATCCCAACCAGTCATACTTTTGTACAGCTTTGGTAAAGCGTGGCTAAGCGGCTCGTAGATACAGGCTTCTCTGTCTAACTGGAACGCTGGGTACATAAAACCATCTTGTGTTTTAACCGCCAGAACCGATTGCGAATCACGCAGCTTGTTGACGGCTCGGTTTGCATTACTGTCTCTGAGTTGTAATGTCTGAGCAAGCTGCTTGGCATCGTAGAGGTCATGTTTTTCTAAAAATTGAGCACGTTTTACTGCAAATCGCTGGGTCGCCACCACTTGAGACTCCGCCATTCGCTGTATCCCAAGCTGTTCAAGTTGCTCTTCAAGTGCAATTTCTTCAGTGATGTCTATGTGTGCAAGCTTTTGAAGCTCACAGATCAATGGGCGAAATTTAGGCTCATCAGGTTGCTCAAACATGTATTTGGCTTTGAATTTCTCATTGTAACTGCTGACGCGTTTTCCCAAGGGATCTGTAATCAACATTTGCCATTGGTTGGTCAGCTCCTGACGCATCGAGCTCGAAAGCTCCCATGCAAATCTTTCTTTAGGGTTACTAAAGTTCAGCACATGCACGTGACGATGGCCATCAACAAGATACACATCCGGTGTAGTCAAACCTTTGTTAATACACCCCATTGGCTGAAATAACGACAGGTTTACCTCCACAACCTTTCCATCTATGATCAACTTGACCATCTGTGGTAGCCCAGACAAAGGCTCACTTCCTCCCTGCTCTCCCCAGGAAAGATTTGCCTGACTCATAAATCCTTGCACGATGGCATTCTGTACGTTTTGATTGCTCATATAACACTCACTAAATGGTACGCATGGTATTTAAGATACCACCATATACCAGTATTACATGGTAACTGGATATTTTCCACTCAATGAGGCGATACTCCAACAAGAAGGTTTGGCCATCTCAAGACCCTGCGTTGGAGCTGCTGGGCTGCGTCACTTAAAACAAGTCAGGCCTAAATACCCTCAAAACATCGGGTAGACGACCACTAATAAATGCAAAAGCAAACAGGCCAACGAGATACTTTGTCGTTTTACTCGACACCAGTTCATAATGCCATTGCGGAGCGTCTTTGTTCGCCATTAAGACAAGATAAAAGCAGTAAAGCAGCACAACGCCCACCAGTGCCAATAAGCAAGCAACCAACAAGTTGATAAACGCATACTCTACTGGGAGATTTAGGTTGTCTTGCAGTAGATAAATAGGGAGCAAGGCTCCCCACATAATACCTACGTAGCCCGCACTCATGGACAACGCTGTGTTGGCAAAATGAATTCCAACCACCTTAACGTACTTATTCCCGTAATCATTAACCGGCCCAGTGCGCGCAAACTTAACACTCAAAAACACGATAGAGAGTGACGCGAAAATCCAGATCCATTTCAAAGCAACTTGCTCAAGTAGAAGGTTGCCAAAAAACTCTGGGTTCACCTCGAACAAAATCAGAAACCAAGCTACAGCGGAGATAAGACTCAATGCGGTAAAAGGCAATAATACGGATCTATAACTGACAGGGTGACTTTTTAAGTAGCTCAAGCGTCCCACTTTGTTCGTTCCTTTTCTAGGCACTCAATGTGGATGAATGCTAAATACTATCTTTGCGAAGGGGGGCTAAGGCCGTATTGTAAAAATATTGCGTCGATTTCACCGGACTCAATCATCTCTTCAATAGCCTTCTTCAAGCGGTCAAAATACTTCGACATCCGGGACTCTTTTGGGATACTCAAGTACCGACCATTGTAAAAGTATTCGATATACCTTGCTTGCTTGACCCCCTTAATCCCCCTAAACATCTCTTCATCATGATTTGACGAGGTGATAGCAACATCAATACGTCCGCTTTTTAACATTTGAATGATTTGAGGAGTGTGCTTAAAAAAGTCTTTTTGAAGGTTAGATGCTTTGGCAAACGTATCTGAGTAATAACTGCCCCGAAGCGCACCAATTCGATACTTAAGGAGATCATCAAATGTATTCACTTCTATGTCTTTTTTAGGACTGATCATGTAATACACTTCTCGAATACTGTAACCATACGCGACTGCATGGAGGTAGCGTTCTCGATCTCGATTCATAGAGTGTCTGGGGATAATATCAACCGTACCAATTTTGGCCAGATTGATGGTTCGGGCCCACGGCACATGACTCCACTCCACACTATGCCCGATTCGTTGAACGGCAAGTTCAACAATCTCAGCAACAGGTCCTGTACACCCGCCTTCGATGGGGATGAGTTCTGGCGCTCTTTCGCGGCAGTGTGCTCTGAATGTTTCAGCATAACCAGAAGCTGATATCATTATTAAAGCGAATAATAAATATTTCATGCTTTCAACTAAGTCTAATGGCTAGAACTAAAATAATCTTAGTCGCATTCATCACCCGACGCCAGATTACCAATAAAGTGAAGTTATAATGGAGAAAATCAAGACCGTCCCTTAAGCCACAAATACCCCAAAGTAGGTATAATTCTAATTCTATCGCACTTACCATCACAACGTTCAGAGGTATGTTAAGTTTTTCTATTCCTAAATAACATAGGACTTAGGTCTATACACACCCAACCTAAACCTTTATTAAAAAAGCAGTTTCCCACTAAAAACCTCTTTATTCTCAGGATTCGAGAACAATACATTTTATTGCCCATTCATTCAGCCAAACGAACAATAAAAACAGATTCAGCTTCTAACTAAAAATATAATAAATAAAGATATTGTTTATCAAATTAGTAATTAGAAATAAAATCAAGGTAAGTAATAATAAGAAGTTCTTCATTCAAACAAAAATAGAAATATGACCACATAATTAATTTCCTTCCCAATATACTTCTAAGTTTTCTCCATATCGATTCACAAACGTGCTGTCATTTCGTGCACCACTGGCTTTAGTAATTAGATCTACGGCATTTTGAAAAGCCAATACCGTTTCGCTGGGCACCGCTTTATTTAATGCAAAATAGAGATCAACCGTTTGTAGGTTATAAACTAATTGGAAGTCGTTGGGCGAATACCCTGCTTTTTTAATGGCGTGCAAAGCGGCCCTTTCTTCGTAAGCCCACAGGTCAATTCTATCGTGCATCAGCATATGAGCGAGCGCTTCTGCCGAGTAAGCTACGTCGATTCTATTATCCAAAATAGCATCATCTTTTGTCAGTAATTGCTCACCGACATCATCTATCATTACACCGATGCTGTAATATCGGATGTCCTTTTTGTCCTCCACTAAGATCCCGGAGTTTTTCTTTGCAATTAGTACTACCCGGGTCTGTGCGATGGGTCCCACCCATTGAAATAGATCTTCGCGAAACTCCGTTCTGGCCGCAGAGAAGAGTACGGCGTTTTTCTGGCGAAGGGCCGTTCTGTACGAGCGAGCCCATGGCCGAAACTTTATGGCATCGCCCTGCAACTCACTATTTAGTAACTCTGCTGATTCCTGAAGTAAATCAACGGCAACCCCTTTCGTTTTCTTGTTTTCAATAAAGTTGTATGGCGGGTATTCTTCAGTATAAAACTGCAGCTGTGAGAAAACCTCGGAAGAACGCTTGGCCCCTACAGGCAAAGAAAGCAAACATAAAATAGCTATGACCAAGTAATTTCTACACATAAACATTCCCAAACTCATCACAAAAGTGTTTCGCAGACTGCTTAGGTACTTTCACTACTTCTTCATATACCTAAATGCTACCTCATATGTACTTACCCAATTCATTATCAAAAGCAATGGATAACCTGCATAACTAAACTGCATTGGCCAGCATGCTGTGGTGTACATTTTGTGAGCGGGAGTATAGTTATGATGTGTATAAGGGGGAACAATTTAAGTCATTTAGGTTATAAAGATTTTATAATTTCGCAATAAATGCGCTACACAACATTAACACATAAAACAGCGCTCATTTCATTGTAAAGAGAGCGCACCCTGGGGACTTCAACTGCGTTTCAGAAAGCTCGTAGGTATTGGGTATGGGGGCGGAGCAACCTACGCTCACTCTGGATATTCAGCTCTACATCACCAGGGTGCTTAGTCTTGAACAAAATGGAAAAACACATCTAAAGCAACAGCATAACACCATGATATTAATCGTTAATTCATAAAGAACGCAAATATTTAAATTTATTCCAATATAAAAAAATGACCCGCCCAAAAGGCAGGTCAAATCCCCGATCATCGTGGAGAGTATGGCGAGGTATACAAAAATGTCATCTAACAATCGTTGTGGGTGAAACATCAACAACTAAATGAAATAACCTTATTTAACCAAAAGCAGAAAATGACACTTTTGTTAAATTTTTATGTCACTTCGTTAGTTGTTGGCTTGATTTTATGGTATTTTATTGTTTACTAAAATAGTTAAATCTATAAAAATTATTAAAGTTGTTAAAACTTTAAATCCAATAAATTATTAATGTGTTTAATGTGCTCTATTAAATAGGATGGTCTGTGGTGTTTAATAAACTAACGCTGAAAACCCGAATGATAATCGCTGTTCTCTTACCTACGATTGCTTTGCTTATTGTAGGGGGGGCAAGTTTTAACAGTATGGAGTTTATCGAAGAACAAGGTAAGAAACTTTATCAGAGTACTTCTTCTCCTATGCGCTCAATGGCTGAAATAGCCTCTCGCATTCCGAGAATGCGTGTCGGTATCGATATGATGCTACTGCAAGAAACCTCGTTAAAAGACAAAAAAGGGGTATTAACCAGAGTCAAAGAAACTCGCGAAGAAGATATCCCTGAAATGCAAAAGGCGTTGCAGCACGCTATCAATGCCCAGGTTGATGACGAGCGCAGAGCAGAAGTCGAGCAATTGGCAGCAAAATTTGAGGATGTCATTCGAGAAGAGCTCACCCCGATGTTAGCGGCACTTGAAAACAATCAGCTTGATCAGGCCAAAGCGATATACAAAGACAAGTACGCTAAATCTTATGGCGTCATGCGCAAGCAAGCCAACCACATCTTAGACTCTCTACTGGATCAGGCGGAGCAACTCTATACCACCAGTCAGGAAAACTATAACTCCGGAGTGCTTCGCATGGGTATGATTATCGGCATTGCGATAATCATTTCGGTGTTGGTTTCTTCTCTTATCATACTCAGCCTGCGTCAGAGAGTGAGCGCCTTGAGAAATTCTATTGTCTATGCGGCAGACAACATGGCATTAAATACCAGAGTGGATTTAGAAGGTGAAGATGAGTTGGCGTCCATCGCCAAAAGCTTCAATAGCTTTATACACAAAGTCCATGACTCTGTTGAGAAAGTCGCAACCAGCTCCTCTGTCTTAGCCGACACTGCTAATCAGGTGGCAGAGAGAGCTAAGCTCACACAAGATAAGTGTATTTCTCAACGAGATAACACCGTTCAGGTTGCAACGGCCATCACAGAATTAGGCGCAACCGTTGAAGAAATCGCGGGTAATGCAGCGCAGGCTGCTGATGAAGCGAAAGAAACGACGAAGCAAGCTCAGGAAGGCAGTCAAGTGATTGGCGAAGCCCGTACTCAAATTGATGTGCTTTCCAGTGAACTTACTCAGGCAACCGGAGTGGTTCAGTCTCTGGCCGATCAGGTTGAAAACATCAGCTCTATTTTAGAAACCATACGAAGCATTTCGGAGCAAACAAACTTACTGGCTTTGAATGCAGCCATTGAGGCAGCTCGCGCAGGAGAACAAGGCAGGGGCTTTGCTGTCGTGGCGGATGAAGTTCGCAATCTGGCCAGTCGCTCTGCTGAATCCACCGAAGAGATACAGGACGTCATCAATAAGCTTCAGGAAGAATCAACCAGGGCCGTCTCTGCGATGTCTCAGGGTAAAGAACAAAGCGATATGGTCGTCATTCAGGCGGACAATGCCGACCATTCTTTACAGCAAATCAATGTCCACATCGAGCAAATCAGTGATCGCAATATCCAAATGGCGACCGCGACTGAAGAGCAGGCAACAACGGTCACGGAGATCAACCGAAACGTTGAGGACATCAATCAGCTGACCGTAGAAACCACCGACATTGCAGAAACCATGGCCACAGCCAGTGATCAGTTATTGCAGCTTTCTGGTCAGTTAGATGACTTGGTGAGTTCTTTCAAACTGAAAGATTGATTTAGCATCTTTTTACTTCTGAGTACCGGGCACATAGACATGATGTGCCCGGGAGCAAATCTAAAGGCATTTTTTATTTAGTTAGGTAAAGGTGAGCTGGGTGGATTCAATAGATGTATTGATAGTCGAAGACGAAGTCGCTATTGCAGAGCTGCATGCCGAGTTTTTAAGGCAGACTGTACGGTTTAACCCGATTGGCATTGCGTCCAACTTAGCAATGGCTAAAACCATGCTAAGAATACAAAAGCCACAACTTGTCCTACTTGATAACTATCTGCCCGACGGGCTTGGCGTCGAGCTTTTGAGGGAAATGGTTTCTGATAAAAAGTTATCAAATACCTCGGTTATCCTGATAACAGCAGCCAGCGAGATGGACACCGTAAAACAGGCGCTTCAATGTGGCTGTTTTGACTATTTACTTAAGCCCGTGTCCTATGACCGACTCCGAGACAGTCTGAATCGATACTTAAAGTACTACAGTGCTATCAATGCCTACGATAACTGTAGTCAGCGCCATGTTGATGATTTATTCAATATTCAAGCCAGAGAGAAGAACTCACAAACACTACCCAAAGGTATAGAAGAGCTGACTCTTGAGAAAATCAAGACGATGTTCACTACTGAATCTGATGCCAAGTACACCGCTGAGCGCTTAGGCAGCGAAATCGGGATCAGTAAAACAACCGCACGACGATATCTGGAATATTGCGCGGCAAGTGGATTCTTACTGGCAAAAAACGAGCACGGAAAAGTAGGAAGGCCTGAACGAGTATATCTAAAGCCAAAGTTGAAATAGCAAGGTGAGAATGACTATACATTTGAAATACATTCAATATACATCTATTGTAAATTTAACACCCTATTAGAGGGAGATTAGTGGTGATTATTTATAATGAAAAGAGAAGCGTTGATGATGAGAACCATGTCGTCGAGTTTGCACAGGCACCTATCTATCTAAGAGCCATAGGAACTGTTGTCGTCATTATCATGCTCGTTATCGTTATCGTTCCTTAGACATGAAAAAAATGTCCTACGTTTTTTGCTCTTATTGTTATCTAACTTAATAATTTTGTGAGCCTTTATCAGAACGAATCAAGCACAACACTTTATACTAGTCCTATGTGGTCTAACCACGCTCAAGAAAATGGAACTCGCTAAATAAATAGGACGACTTATGAAACGCTTGATACTACTTTTTTGTATATCATTTCTTACCGCCTGTGCCGCGCCCCTGGTTTCCGATAGCCAGAAGGCTCAAATCGATGCTTTGCCACCAGAGCAACAGATTGACCAAATTCTCAGCGTGCTCGGTACCATTCAAACCGAAGACAAACAACCAAGAACCCGTAAAGCGCTAACAGAGTTACTGGATAAGGCCGTCGTTGCAATAGAGTCCGGAGTCAAAGCCACACCTGAACAGTTAAATGCCTTAAATGTCCAGGCAAAGCGTCTTGATCGTTACTATAAAGATGAAAAAGAAACACATTTAAGTGACTATTTTATTGAAAAAGGTGCAACACCTTTAGTTTACCAAGCCAGAATTGCAGCACGAAAAGGGGAAATTGATAGGCTCAAACACTACTACACTCATGGCCTAACACGCAGTTATAAAGACGTATACTCTCCTCTGACGGTTGCTGCGCGATACAACCAACTGGAAGTAGTCAAATATCTTATTGTCGAAGAAGGTGTACACCCCGACGCGGAAGCCATGTACGCAGAGAATAAACTCAACGTTCCTCTGTACTCTGCAGCTTACAACGCCAGCAACCCTGATATCATTGACGTTCTGTTCTTAAGTGGCTCACAAGCATCGAGTTACCAAGCCATGCAGCGAGCGCTCGTCAACCCTAAGGGTGGCCGTATAGCCGAAAGGTTATATACCTACGGTGCGATTGCTTCCAAACAAGAGCTCAACGATGCATTTGTTGCAGCCTTTCAAAAGGGCTACACCGATAGCTTTGAAGCATTTATTCGTTTAGGAGCATCCCCCAAAGAAGTGGGTTTAAAAGTGTGTACCGTCATACCGAAAAAGCCGGAACAAGTCCTTCTCATCGATCAAACCTGTAATGTTGACCGTTACCCTTATGATTTAGCATTAGGTCATGCGATTCGCGAAGGTGATATCGCGCTTGTTGAGGCGGTTTTAGCCACAGGTTTTGACGTCAATGAGAGAATACCAACCAAGCGTGCTTACACTTTCTATCCACTTGAACAAGCTATCTATGACAATGAGCCTGATATTGCCAAACTGCTTCTTTTTTCTGGGGCAAACCCAAATGTTGAACTAGGGGGTACGGCTGGTTATCCCTTGGACATCGCTCTGGACAATGACCGAGATACTCTTGTTCCCGTTCTCAAAGAGTATGGGGCTGTAGAAGAAGCATCGTTTTGGGATTTTGACACCGTAATGAAAGGCCTGACTATCACGGCAATCGGCACCGGAATTTACGCCAGTGATGTCAATGCCTATCATGGTAGTGAAGTCTTTGCGGCAGCAGTCTCAGATGTTTGGTCCGGGGGACAAACCAACACGCTGGCGGCATTAAATAAACGGTATCTCTCAGGTGATATCTCCATTAAAGATCCCGCGCTTGCGCATTTGTTAAAACAACAACAAAAAGTAGAAGCAATAAGGCATCAATCTATCACCAGTGCTAATCAGCAGAAGAGAGAAAATGCAAAAAAAATAGAGCAGCTTGAACGCTCTAGATTAACGGCTCTCAGAAGTAAAAAGCCGGACAGCTCTCACTATGGCTCGCTGGTAAAAGACTTATCTGAACAAGAGCAAACTAGGGTCACTCACGACAAAGAGAAAGAGAAAGAGAAAGAGAAAGAGAAAGAGAAAGCATCGACCACTGAGAAGCCAAAGGCAAAATCGAAACAAAAGCCGGTTCCCCTACCTCACGGTCTCGTACGCGCTGGTAACCTAAAAAATAATAATCAAACCGAGATACAAGGAACGATTAGTCAGATGGGTGTATCGGTCGCCGGCATTAATACCGGCACAATGACTGTGAAATATCGCCTGTCTTCATTGATGGGAGAGCCATTGGTATCTGGAAGTTGGAAGTGGGACGCTGATACTGATGAGCCCTTGCCTGCTGACTTGTCCATTCTTTTAAGAATAAAAAACAATGGTGCGACCGGTTATATTAGGCTGAGCCCAACAGTGCCTAAGGCCAACAGCGGATATGGCTTTAATGTGTCAGGCAGCCCAAACTGGAATAGTTATATTTGTGGATACAAAGGCAACAAGAAAACCAAGTGCTTAGGCAAGGAAGACGCCAAACTAATGGTTAAAGGAGGCAGCGTGCGAGGCTTTGAACTAAGTCATAAGTAAACGTCAAGAACCGGATAGGCTCGTTGAACCTATCCGGTTCTCCATAGAGAAAAAAATAGCACTAAAGTATTAGTGAAAAAGATATACCACTAATACAGCCCCTGTTAGTGCCAGATATGGAGCGTAAACCCGAATGTTTTTAACGGCATTTAGTTGATAAGAGAGCCCGTTACTGACTGACATGCTCAGACCTATCTTCGGGCCGTCATAATCGCCCCCATCTCTTAAGTATTGCTCAATGGTAGCCGACCTCTCAATAGCTCGGTCAACCGATACTCGGTGGATCACGTCCAACCATAAAAATAAGCCTATGATGATGACGGAAAGTCCCAGATAAGAGCTTGGAGGCATGTTAATTCTTTCTGCAAGGTAAGAGACTGAAATAGCGACAACAGCGGCCACTCCCCAACCCATGATCTTTAAACGAGTATTTTCTTGATTGCTTATGATGGCTTGAACGAGTTTAAGCTCTTCTATCGCAATGGCTTGACTATCCATGCTGCCTCTCCCCCCGAATTCAAGTGAGCTGTCACATTAGTAAACACGATTTTTGTTGCACGTTAGTGTGCTTCAGTTAACACAGTTATAACATATAATGATTGGGTAATTGATATTCATATCAGCTCAATGAATGATTAGTACTTTTGTGCTAGGAACTTGTTGGTTAATCTCTATGACGTTTTTCGCTAAACATCGCTTTTCTCTACGCTCTTTGTTTGTCGTACTCTCTGTTACGGTTTTTCTATCAGGCTGTGCCAGCCGGTCTAAATTTACCGATGCAGCCTACTCCGGTGATCTGGCGACAATAGGTGCATTCATTGAGCAGGGTCAGGATGTCAACAAAATCGATGGTTTTGGCTACACACCTTTATTAACAGCCGTCGAACATGAACAATATGATGTCGCCAAGTTACTTATTCAACATGGTGCTCAGGTTGAGAAAGTAACTCAAAACTCCGGTGATAATACGATCTGGGGCAGCCCTATTCATCTTGCCGCATACAATGGCGACACGAAAATGTTAGCGTTGCTGTCACATGCAGGAGCCGATATTGATGCTAAAACAGAAGATGGCCGGGACCTCACTTTCCTGGCTGTTGGCTCGGGCAACCTTGAAACCGTAAAAAAAGCCATTGAGCTTGGTGCTCCTATTGATAATTTGAGCAAAAACTTTTCTCCATTGATGTTGGCCGCGTACGCAAAACACCCCCACATCATTGAGTACCTTCTTTCTGTTGGTGCAAATCCGAACCAACTGTCTAGCAGCTTAAGCTTTAATAATGATACTTCTCAATATGGTTGGGGCGGGTTCAACGCACTCTTTTTTGCCATTGATGAGCCTATAGCGGGAAGCAACTTGTATGGTTCACACCTGTTAAACACCAATACCCAGAACCAGTCTCTGGCGCGCAAACAGCAAGCGCTAGAAAAAAACAAAGCAAACCTAACTGAGCAAGCTCAGCAAGAGTTAGCTGAAATATCGAGTCAGCTCATCATGGCTCGTAGCGAACCGGATCACTCTAAAGCGAAACGTAAAAAAGACTCTATCTACCTCTTGCTCAAAGCCGGTACTAACCTCAATGGGAGTACAGGTAAGCAATCTCTTCTTGGAAGAGCCGTTAGCTACAAACTGGAACCCGAAGTATTTGGTGACTTGTTGAGGTTTGGTGCGGATCCAAACAAAGCCAACTGGAATAAACAGATCCCTTTGCATATTGCTATGGAAACCCAGTCACAGGAACACGCTGAGCTTCTACTTAAATATGGCTCAGACATTGATGTCAAAGATAAACAATCTCATACCCCTCTACACAACGCTGTTAAGTCCGGAAACCATGAGTTAGCCAGTCTCCTTCTTAAATATGGGCCCGACATCAACAATCGTGACAGCGAAGATGAGAGTGTTCTATTTGAAGCAGTTACAAACGAAGACCTTGAAATGACAGAACTCCTTCTTGCAAACGGTGCTGAGGTGAACACGAATAATGGTTCTGGAGGCTGGACACCGCTCACAGAGGCAGCCGCTGATGGCAACAAAAAAATAGTGGAGTCACTGATTGCTTATGGCGCAGATGTTGATTTAGCGACTAACAAAAACTATACCCCTGTGTACAATGCCGCAAATGAAGGTTACTACGAGGTGGTTGAGCTGCTGCTCAAGATGGGCGCATCACCAAATATAAAAGTAGCTTCGAACGGCTGGTCACCTCTTCATGCAAGTGCTTACAACGGCTTCTACAATACAACGGAATGGTTGATTAAAGGTGGGGCGAACTTGAACGCACTGACGCACAAAGGCTCTACCCCACTCGATTTAGCACTGCAAGAAGAATATAAAAAAGTGGGAGGCTTAATCTCGGGCTCTGGTGGTCGCACTGAACGTTATGAAGAAGATGATGGTGATGGTTTTATGAAGTTTGCCGTTACCGCAGCGGTAGGTGGACTTGCTCTAAATTCAGGCCTGGACGCAGCCGATACTGCCCAAATCATGACCGCGACTGTCAAAGATGTGTATTTTGATGGAGGGGGCAAGAACCTTACCGGTCTACACATGGCAAAACTCACCGGTGACGGCTCTCAAATCCATGATCCCGTTGTTAGGGAACTCTTTGAGCATAAACAAGAGCTCGACAAGCAAGATGCGGCTTTTCAAAAGCAGCTTAAACAAGATGTCATCAAAATAAAGAAACAACAACGCGCAGCGGCCAAAGCTCAGCAGCAAGCAACTAAACAACTACAGGCGGCACAAAAACAATATCGAAATCAGGACACCGGGCAGCTCAAATACAACTATCAAGGTAGCCAATATACAAAAGCTGAAATTGCACAAATTGCCAACAAGCAGCGCCAACAGGCTATCTCAGAAGCCCGAGAGCAGTGCCTTAAGAAAAACGGCACCTACAACGGAGTCGATAACAACTGCACCATCATCAATATTAAGCCTTTAAGCGAAGTGGCAGCAGAGCGCGGAATTGAGAATCTTAATGAGGAACAAGCAAGTGCACTTATTGGTGAACTTACTCAGGATGAGAATACGTCTCTAACGAAGAAAGGAGACAGCATCGCAACTTCAAAGACTGTTAGTACGTTCGAAGAAGTTGAGTTGCCTGAGCTTAAGCCAGTATCAAATAAAATCGCATCGTCCAAAAACTACAAATACACAAAATATGCAGCTGTATTTAAGGGTGGCAGGCCTTTGTTTACTTTAGAATACGGAGTTCATAAGAAAGGTTATGAAGGGCGTGTGGTTTGGCGCTTCACCAACCATTCAGACACTATGATTGAAACGGTGAGCATTCAAAATGGCACTTATCACATGCGTGACAACACCACACGCAGTAAAGGTTCTGAAACTATCAGCAATAAAGTTCAGAGCGGTAAAAGCTATGCGACCGTTTACGATACGATTAATGCTACTGAAAACACAGGAAGTGTATTTAATCCAAAAAACGATAACCCTCCAGAATCAATCAGCTTTGAAGATGCCATCATTCGCCTAACTTTCAACTATAAAGATCATTTTCGTCTAGACTGGGCAGAGTTTGGAGAGCTCAAGTATTACTAGACTTCCATCACCAGTTTGGCTCAGCATAGTGGCGAGGATACTCTCCACTATGTAGCCCTATGGGCTGACTAAATTTGTTAAACAAGACATCTAAATATGTCTACTTCTATGTGACAGTGGCTAGAGAGCGTTAAAGGCTCATACTAGCTATTTTGCACATACCCAAGTAATACATCACTTATCCCCTGAAACTGTGCATAAGTTCATCATATTCCAAAAGCCTGTCTGAGAACAAACTCACATTCAAACATGGTATCAAAGAAAAAGCCGACTGGAAAAGTCGGCTGAACTATCCGTTCGAAAGAGCCAAAATTCGTAGCTTTACATTCATTGAGATAGGATGAGTCTACAAGAAATACTGTACTTCATACGCTTGCATACCTTAAGAATACATATGTAACTGGTCGTTATAATCTGTTCCTAAATGTAAGTGGCGGTCTATTGAGCCCTATTCTGATGCTATCTAATGAGGATAAACAATCACTGTCTCTTGTATTTAAAATAAACTTGCGACAATTTACCCACGCCTATAGACTAATTTCAAGATCCTCGGATATCTATACTTTTTCATTGAACTACTATCTATCGATATTGTATCAATCGAACTTGGCATAATTGCAAAGTGAGCCACCAAGGATATACGATAAGCTTAGGGAATTTCCCTCCCATGTACATGGTGATAAACCCCCTAGCCTTGCACACAAAATGCGTTCCCTCTTCAGATTGAATGATAAACATTTTGTAGCTGTTATACAAAGCCATAGGCAGTGCCTGTGGCTTTGTCGTATCTGACGGTTAAAACTATTGTTACGCCACCATTGGAGGGTGAACCCCGTTTTTTGTTTCCGTAGCAAATCGCCTCTCTATTGAGTCAACAGTGTACCAATGAGACGTTATCGCTCCCCAACGATAACGCCATTAATCACATAAAATTCATAGCTGCTTTTAAAGACACTATATTATTCGAAATCATTCACATTCCGCTCTAAATCACTCTCTACAATACTCACGATTTAACCTGAACTTAGTCTTAGGTGAACTTAAGCCATCGACCAACATTCAGTTATGCAATCATCCATACCCCCCTATTTGTTACAGCTAACCAAACCTATAAAGGTGCCCCCGATGAACGTAATGGAATACACAAATGAGTACTTGATCCATGATCTCAAAGAGTATGGGATCACAGATATAACAGAAGTCGTATACAACCCAAGCTATGAACTGCTGTTTGAGGAAGAGACCAGAAAAAACCTGGATGGATTTGAAAAAGGCGTCATCACTGAGTTAGGCGCCGTTGCTGTAGATACCGGTATTTTTACCGGCCGTTCACCGAAGGATAAGTACATTGTGCAAGACGCAGTGACCCAAAAAACTCTTTGGTGGACCTCTGAGCATGCAAAAAATGACAATCAACCTATCTCCGTTGAAGTATGGAATGAACTGAAAGACACCACGATAACCCAACTATCCGGTAAGCGTTTATTTGTCATTGACGGCTACTGTGGAGCCAATATTGAGTCTCGTATGAGGGTGCGCTTTATTACTGAGGTTGCCTGGCAGGCACATTTTGTCAAAAACATGTTTATTCGACCTACTGAAGTTGAGTTGCACTCTTTTAACCCTGACTTTGTAGTGATCAACGCAGCTAAAACAACCAACCCTAACTGGAAGCGCCAAGGGCTTAACTCCGAAAACTACATCGCTTTCAACCTCACAGAAAAAATACAACTCATTGGAGGCACTTGGTATGGCGGTGAGATGAAAAAGGGGATGTTCGCTATGATGAACTACTTTTTACCACTGAAAGGGATCGCGTCTATGCACTGTTCAGCAAACGTTGGTAAAGCTGGCGATACCGCGTTATTTTTTGGTTTATCTGGTACTGGCAAAACAACTTTGTCTACCGATCCATCTCGTAAGCTTATCGGTGATGACGAACACGGTTGGGATGATGACGGAGTTTTCAATTACGAAGGCGGTTGTTACGCGAAAACTCTTCACCTAACTAAACTCTCCGAACCTGAGATATTTAACGCAATTCGTAAGGATGCGCTTCTAGAAAACGTAGTAATACGTAAAGATGGTAGTATCGACTTTAGCGATTCCTCCAAGACGGAAAACGCCCGAGTTTCCTACCCCATTCAGCATATATATAACATCGTAAAACCGATCTCAAAATCAGGCCACGCTACTAAAATTATCTTTTTGGCCGCAGATGCTTTTGGCGTACTTCCCGCAGTATCGAAACTTACTCCTGAGCAAACCAAATACCATTTTCTCTCTGGCTTTACCGCTAAACTCGCAGGTACTGAACGTGGCATTACAAAACCAACGCCAACATTCTCTGCATGCTTTGGTGCAGCGTTTTTAACATTGCACCCTACGGCATACGCTGAAGTATTGATCAAACGTATGAAAGCTTCTGGCGCAGAGGCTTATCTGGTAAATACTGGATGGAATGGCACTGGGAATAGAATGTCATTGAAAGATACCCGCACCATTATCAATGCCATTTTAGACAATACGGTCGATGAGGCACCCAAGAGGCAAATTCCGATATTCAATCTATCAATCCCGACAATACTTCCTGGAATTGAAGATGGCATTCTCGACCCTCGCGATACTTACATCGAACCTCAGGAATGGACGTGCAAAGCAGAGTACTTAGCTGAATGTTTTATAAAAAACTTCGAGAGCTATACGGACAATGAAGACGGTAAAGCTCTTGTTTCAGCTGGCCCACAGTTAGGCTCAGAATTCTTATAAGTAGCCTTGTATACGAACCTATCATTCTCGATAGACATCATCCAACAACGCATGTCGCACTAAAGCAGCATGCGTTATTGTTTGTAAGCTAATCAATGAACATACAAACAAAAAACGGTGAATATTGTCCAATATCAATCATTAGTCACTTTATTTTGTGGGAGGAACCATCGAGATGTAAGCTAATTTCTCAGAGATTAATAAACTTCCCATATCTAAACAAAGGACTGAGAAATGAATAAGCTGAAGTCATTAAGTCTATTGTTGGTACTTCCATTGGCTTCAAGTGCGTTTGCTGCTAACGGGCCTTCAATCAAGGAAACGATAGACTTTCTAAACAAAGTATACAATAACGAAGACGACACATACTCATCCCCCTGGAAGAGTGAAGATCCAGATACGTTGGATTCCAAACCTTACTTTACTAATGGGAATGGTAAAAACGATTGCCAGCTCAACATAAGAGTTTACGATTTTTTCTATGAGTTAGGGACGCTGGAAAAAGTTTATCGTAATGATTATTTTGTAGATATGACGATAACACATGCTAAGAAGGTCAATGACAGATACGCATTGTTAAAAGACACCTCTGGGTTTCCTAGAGTGGAAATAACGTCCCATAGAACCAGCCAATCTCTTCCAGATGCCATACACAGCGATGATTATAGTCGTACATGCTCCTCTTCTAATGACTGTATATTACATAATTTGTCATCGAAAATGCTCAACCTAAACTTTGAACCTTACAAATCCTATAAGCAGAACAACATACAATTAATGGCAGATTTGCATTCTGAGGTATCAGTAAACAAGGTTAAACGAGCACTAGATCACCTCCATAAAACATGTAAGGCCAAATACCCTGAAGAGCCTGACCCGTTCTGACCCTACAGTAGATGTATCATTCAATACGAAGAAGGGACTATTTGGTTCCTTTTTTTGTTTTAAGTTCTAAACCATAGTACTAGATCAGCGTCTCGCAATCTTGGTTTCTACTGCACTCATTCATTCTCATTAATTAATGTACGTTCTCATTATTTGATGTAATTCACACCACCACCCACAAGCGCAGCCATTGAGCTTGAATGGTGCGGTGAACGAAAAGGACGCTGTTTCCAGTTTTGATGGTTAATATCCTGTTGCGTAAGAGAAGCAACAGAAGCAGACTCAAGAGCTTCTTCATCAGTCATATCAGGAAGCAAGTCACATAGTCGTGATGCCAGCATAGTCTTACCCGTTCCGGGGGGACCTACGAATAAGAGATTATGCCTGCCACTCGCTGCAATCTCTAAAGCGCGCTTTCCTTGTTGCTGTCCTATGATGTCCTGAAGATCTCTGGATGACGATAAACAGCTTTCAGAGCTTTTGGGTTGCTGTAACCCTAAAGCTTTTTGACCACACAAGTAGGCACATATATCCGTTAAATCTACGGCTGATTTGTGTAGCTTCTCCCCTACTAAAGCAGCCTGTGAACCATTGGCATCAGGTACAACTAGGCACCTTTCAGATTTAATAGCAGCCAATGCTGCAGGAAGAACGCCTTTAACAGGCCTAATTTCACCAGATAAAGCCAGCTCTCCGATAAATTCATGTGTATCTATCAAACTTAATGGCAGTTGTTCTGAGGCGGCTAAAATACCAAGAGCGATAGGAAGATCAAAACGACCACCTTCTTTAGGAAGATCTGCTGGTGCGAGATTGACAGTAATTTTCTTAGCAGGAAACTCAAAGTTGGAATTGATGATGGCGCTTCTTACCCTATCTTTAGATTCTTTAACCGTTGTCTCGGCCAGACCAACCAAACTGAAACCTGGCATGCCGTTGCTGATATGAACTTCTACCTGAACCTGTGGAGCCTCTACACCAACACAAGCACGACTATGAATGATTGCCAATCCCATAAATTCCCTTAATCAAAACAGATGAATAGATACTGAATTCTTTGCACTCACACCTATATATCCTGATTTGAAAAAGAATAAATATGAAAAAAGACTGAGTTTTTTCTTGTCAGCAAAGTGGTTAATGTGTTACCACTAGTGGTGCAAACATATACAAAGATATAAATAACTGAACAAATGAATTTTTCCGCAAAACTTAACATTCTCATTATCGTGCTTGTCGTGGTCCTGATTAGAACCGCGCGGGGGCGAGTGAACGGAAAAAACTAAATAAAGATTTCCAAAAACCCCCGCACTGAAAGGTCCGGGGGTTTTTTGTAATTTGAGTTAATGAAAATAGCCATGCCGAAGGCTAACCGAGAAGTACAGGAACACAACATGTGCACTAATGAAGCAAACACAACGTCGCAAGGAGGCAATAAATGAATGGTTCTGATTTAGTTGTTGCCGCCTTAAAACAGGAAGGAATAAAGACCGTTTTCGGATATCCGGGCGGTGCCATCATGCCAATCTATGACGCCCTTTACGATGGTGGTATCGAGCATATCCTCTGCCGTCACGAACAGGGAGCCGCAATGGCTGCAATAGGTATGGCAAGAGCAACTCAGGATGTGGCCGTATGTATGGCAACGTCCGGCCCTGGAGCAACAAACCTTGTTACTGGTCTTGCTGATGCCTTCCTTGATTCCATTCCTCTTGTTGCTATTACGGGTCAGGTTGCCAGCCCATTAATCGGTACCGATGCATTTCAGGAAATGGATGTTATCGGTATGTCTTTAGCGTGTACCAAGCACAGCTACCTGATTACTGATATTGATGATTTAGCGCCTACATTGGCAGAAGCATTTGAAGTAGCTAAATCTGGCCGTCCTGGTCCTGTTATCGTCGATATAGCGAAAGATGTTCAGTTAGCCGATGCTCCTGTTCACTCTCTTCCTTACTTTGAGCCACCAGCAATTCCGGTAGCAACTCAAGAGAGTATGCATGCGGCTCAAGAACTGCTGGCAGATGCTGAGAGACCCGTTCTATACGTCGGTGGTGGTGTTCAGTTGGCGAAAGCCACAGATACGGTTCGCAGCTTTCTGAAAAGCAACCCAATGCCTTCAGTAAGCACACTGAAAGGATTAGGTTCAATAAACCGTCACGATCCTAACTATCTTGGTATGGTTGGTATGCACGGTACCAAAGCCGCTAACCTTACGGTTCAGGAGTCTGACCTTCTGATCGTTGTTGGTGCGCGTTTTGATGACCGTGTTACGGGCAGACTGGATACCTTTGCACCAAAAGCAAAAGTTATCCATATCGATATCGATGCTGCAGAGTTCAATAAACTAAGACATGCTCACGCTCCCGTTCGTGGCGATATCAACGTAATTCTTCCTCAGCTTGAAGTAACACAAGATCTAGCACCATGGCTAATGCACACCGAAGAGCTAAGAAACAAGTTCAAGTGGCGCTATGACCATCCGGGCGAGCTTATTTACGCTCCACTTCTGCTAAAACAACTTTCAGATATGATGCCAGACAGCTCTATCATTTCTACCGACGTAGGTCAGCATCAGATGTGGGCAGCGCAGCATATGCAGCCTCGTCGCCCTGAAAACTACATCACCTCTGCGGGCCTGGGTACCATGGGCTTTGGTCTTCCAGCAGCAATTGGTGCGAAAGTAGCACGCCCTGAAGATGAATCTATCCTGATTACTGGTGACGGCTCATTCATGATGAATGTTCAGGAGCTAGGAACCATTAAACGCCGAAACGTTCCTGTCAAAATCGTTCTTTTGAACAACCAACGTTTAGGTATGGTTCGTCAGTGGCAGTCTCTGTTCTTCGATGGTCGTTATAGTGAAACTATTCTTGATGACAACCCTGACTTTGTAGCACTGGCGGCTTCGTTTGGCATTCCTGGTAAAACAATCACCAGAAAAGAAGAAGTTGAACCAGCACTAAAAGAGATGCTGGAAAGCGAAACTGCGTACATGCTGCATGTCGCTATCGCTGAAGAAGAGAATGTATGGCCACTTGTACCACCAGGTGCAGCAAACCAGGATATGTTGGAGAACACCTGATGGAAAGATATTTAGTAACCATTGAAGCAAATGATAAGCCTGTTCTGGTTGAACGTATTCTTCGTGTTGTACGTCACCGTGGATTTATTATTAAGCAGATACTTGCGACACAGAACCAAGAGAGTAAATTAGCTAAGATTGAAATTGTGGTAGACAGTGATCGTCCGATTACACTGATAACCAATCAGATCGAAAAGCTTTGGGACGTAACACATGTCGTCACTTCTCATCTGGAAAAAGATGAACTGCTCAGTGCATACAAAATTTAAAGAAGGATTTTAGAATGGCAACAAATACAGCTGATTATATTTGGTTCAATGGAGAGATGGTTCCATGGGCAGAAGCAAACGTCCATGTACTAACCCACGCTATGCACTACGGTACTTCTGTCTTTGAAGGTATCCGCTGCTACAACACGCCTAACGGACCAATTGTATTCCGCCATAAAGAGCATATGCAGCGCCTGAAAGACTCTGCAAAAATCTACCGCTTCCCTATCCCTTACTCTGTTGATGAGCTAATGGAAGCGTGTAAAGAGACTCTGCGCGAAAACAAGCTTGATTCTGCTTATATTCGTCCACTTGGTTTTGTAGGTAACGTCGGATTGGGTGTTTGCCCACCAGTTGATACCGAAATGGATCTGATCATTGCGGCTTTCCCATGGGGTTCATACCTTGGTGAAGAAGCACTTGCTAACGGTGTAGACGCGATGATTTCTAGCTGGAACCGTGCAGCACCAAATACTATTCCAACTGCCGCTAAAGCAGGTGGTAACTACCTTTCTTCTCTACTAGTTGGCGGTGAAGCTCGTCGTCACGGCTACGCAGAAGGTATTGCACTTAGTGTCGATGGTTACCTTTCTGAAGGTGCTGGTGAAAACATCTTCGTAATCAAAAATGGTGTGCTTTCCACTCCACCAGCAACCAGCGCAATCCTTCCTGGTATCACTCGCGATGCAATCATGACAATCGCAAAAGATCTTGGTTATGAAATCCGTGAAGAGAATATCGCTCGCGAAGCACTTTATCTTGCAGATGAGATCTTTATGACAGGTACTGCGGCAGAGATCGTTCCTGTACGTAGTGTCGATCAGATTACAGTTGGTGAAGGCAAACGCGGCCCTATCACAGAGAAGATCCAGTCCACCTTCTTCGGACTATTTGACGGAACAACAGAAGATAAATGGGGTTGGTTAGATCCGGTTTACCCTCAGAACAAGTAATTAAAGGAATACAAACACAATGTCGACTCCAAAGAAATATCGTAGTGCCACGACGACTCATGGCCGAAATATGGCGGGTGCTCGTGCGCTATGGCGTGCAACAGGTGTAAAAGACGAAGATTTCGGTAAACCAATTATCGCAGTCGTTAACTCGTTCACTCAGTTTGTTCCAGGACACGTACACCTTAAAGACCTTGGTCAGATGGTTGCAAAAGAGATTGAAGCCGCTGGTGGTATCGCCAAAGAGTTCAACACAATCGCTGTTGATGACGGCATCGCAATGGGTCACGGTGGTATGCTTTACTCACTGCCTTCTCGTGAGCTTATTGCTGACTCTGTAGAATACATGGTTAATGCACACTGCGCAGATGCTATGGTTTGTATCTCTAACTGTGACAAGATTACTCCGGGAATGTTGATGGCGTCACTACGCCTGAATATCCCAACGATCTTTGTTTCGGGCGGTCCTATGGAAGCAGGTAAAACCAAGCTTTCTGATCAACTGATCAAGCTAGACCTCGTTGATGCTATGATCCAGGGTGCCGATCCAAACGTTTCTGATGAACAAAGCGAGCAAATCGAACGTAGCGCATGTCCAACATGTGGCTCTTGCTCTGGTATGTTCACAGCAAACTCTATGAACTGCCTGACAGAAGCGCTAGGTCTTAGCCAGCCTGGTAACGGCTCTATGCTTGCGACTCACGCGGACCGTAAAGAGCTATTCCTGAATGCTGGTCGTCGTATTGTTGAAATGACGAAGCGCTACTACGAGCAAGGTGATGAGACAGCAGCACCGCGCAACATTGCGAATAAAGAAGCGTTTGAAAACGCGATGGCACTAGATATCGCAATGGGGGGGTCCACAAACACTGTACTTCACCTACTAGCAGCAGCTCAGGAAGGTGAAGTCGATTTCGATATGACAGATATCGATGCCATGTCTCGTCGTGTTCCTCACCTATGTAAAGTAGCTCCTTCTACTCAGAAGTATCACATGGAAGATGTTCACCGTGCTGGTGGTGTATTAGCTATTCTTGGTGAACTGGATAGAGCTGGCCTTATCAACAACCAGACTAAGACAGTTCTTGGTATCACAATGCAAGAGCAGCTTGCTCAATACGACATCATGCAAACTGAATCTGAAGAGGTGAAAAACTTCTTCCGTGCTGGCCCTGCTGGTATCCGTACAACTGAAGCTTTCTCTCAGGATTGTCGTTGGGATAGTCTGGATGATGACCGTGAAAATGGTTGTATCCGCACTAAAGAAAATGCATTTAGCCAAGATGGTGGTCTCGCGGTACTAAAAGGTAATATCGCACTGGATGGTTGTATTGTTAAAACCGCAGGTGTAGATGAAAGCATCCTTAAGTTCCAGGGACCTGCCGTTGTATTTGAAAGTCAGGAAGATGCGGTAGACGGTATTCTGGGTGGCAAGGTAAAAGCAGGTGACGTAGTTGTTATCCGTTACGAAGGTCCAAAAGGTGGCCCGGGCATGCAAGAAATGCTTTACCCAACGACTTACCTTAAGTCAATGGGTTTAGGTAAAGAGTGTGCCCTTCTAACTGACGGTCGCTTCTCTGGTGGTACATCTGGTCTTTCCATCGGTCACGCATCTCCAGAAGCAGCTAATGGCGGTACGATTGGACTGGTTAATGATGGTGACACAGTTACTATTGATATCCCTAACCGCTCTATCACTTTGGATGTAGCAGAAGAAGAACTAGCCGCTCGTCGCGCAAAACAAGATGAACTTGGCTGGAAACCAGCTAACCGTCAGCGCGAAGTCTCTTTTGCACTAAAAGCATACGCAAGTATGGCAACAAGTGCAGACAAAGGTGCTGTTCGCGATAAATCCAAGCTTGAAGGCTAAGCTAAATGGGCAATATGCAACATCCTCTACCGAAAACTGGCGCAGAATATCTGCGCCATATTCTTCGCGCTCCAATCTACGAAGTCGCTTCAAAAACACCGCTTCAGGATATGCCAAGGCTCTCTGAGCGAATTGGAAATCAGGTTCAGTTAAAACGGGAAGACCGTCAGCCGGTTAACTCTTTTAAGCTACGTGGTGCTTACAACATGGTTGCCACTCTGACTGAAGAGCAGAAAAAAGCAGGCGTTATTGCCGCTTCTGCGGGAAACCATGCTCAGGGAATCGCTTATTCAGGCAAACACCTTGGTATTAAAGCCATTATTGTTATGCCTCAGACAACACCGGATATCAAAGTTGATGCTGTACGAGGCTTTGGTGGCGAAGTGGTTCTTCATGGCAGCAATTTTGATGAAGCTAAAGCCGAGGCAGAACGTCTATCTAAGTTGCACGGCTATACCTTTGTTCCTCCGTTTGATCATCCGCTGGTGATTGCTGGTCAGGGCACCATTGGTATGGAGATGCTCCAGCAGAACGGTCACCTGGATTATATCTTTGTTCAGGTTGGCGGTGGCGGCCTTGCTGCCGGTGTTGCTATTCTGGTTAAGCAGTTAATGCCAGAAGTCAAAGTTATCGCTGTTGAACCAGAAGATTCATGCTGCCTTAAAGCGGCTATGGATGCAGGTGAGCCAGTAGTTCTTGATCAGGTCAGTATGTTTGCTGATGGTGTCGCCGTTAAACGTATAGGTGACGAAACCTTCCGCGTATGTAACGAGTATCTGGATGGTCATATCACGGTTTCCAGCGATGAGATCTGTGCTGCTGTTAAAGACATCTTTGAAGATACCCGAGCGATTGCAGAGCCATCAGGAGCACTAGCATTAGCAGGACTAAAGAAGTTTGCTGAAGAAAATGGTCTGAAAGACAAAAAGCTAGGCACAGTTCTTTCCGGTGCCAATACCAACTTCCACGGACTTCGCTACGTTTCAGAACGTTGTGAAATAGGTGAGAAAAAGGAAGGTTTGTTAGCGGTTACTATCCCTGAAGAGGCAGGTGCTTTCTTTAAGTTCTGCCAGATTATTGGTGGTCGAGCGGTAACCGAGTTTAACTACCGTTATAGCGATGAGAGTTTAGCAAATATCTTCGTTGGTCTAAGGCTTCAAGGCGGTCAGGAAGAGCTGGAAAGTGTAATCCATGATCTCCGTGATGGTGGCTATCCAGTAATCGACCTGTCAGACGATGAGACAGCCAAACAGCATATCCGTTATATGATTGGTGGTCGTCCTAAGAAACAGCTTCAGGAGCGCTTATACAGCTTTGAGTTTCCGGAATATCCAGGAGCTCTGCTTAAATTCCTGAGTACTCTTGGAACACATTGGAATATAACTCTATTCAACTACCGCAATCACGGTGCTGATTACGGCCGTGTACTTTGTGGATTTGAACTGGAAGAGTCTGACCTAGCTCGGTTCTCAGAGCATTTGTTTGAGCTGGATTATCCGTATAAGGATGAAACGGATAACGAAACCTACAAATTCTTTTTGTCTTAAAACCTGTTTTGACCAGTACAGAAAAGGAGAAACACCTTATTAACCGGTTTTTCTCCTTTTTTTCGTCAGTTCAGCCACTCGTAGCTGGGCAATTGCTTTCGCTAGTTCCCTGGCCGCTTTTGCGAAGTCCATATCACCATGTTGATTGTGAATATGCTCTTCGGCTTTACGTTTAGCCTCTTCAGCTTTCGCGGCATCGATATCTTCGCCCCGGATTGCAGTATCAGCAAGTATATTGGTCATACTCGGTTGGACTTCAACAATACCACCAGAAACGTAAATAAGTTCCTCATGGCCATGCTGCTTAACAATTCGAAGAATACCTGGTTTGATTGTGGTTAATAATGGAGCATGCCCATAATAGATACCAAATTCCCCTTCACTTCCGGTCACCTGGAAGGTCTCCACACGGCCTGAGAAAATCTTTTTCTCGGCACTTACTACATCCAGATAAAAAGTAGTCACACTCATTCTGCTTCCTGCTTTTTGTTAAAAAGGGTGACTATCATTAGTCACCCTTAAGTATGGTTTATATCGCAGCAATTATACTTACTTTTTAATTTTTACCGGGCGTTGCCAGCCAGGAATTCTGCGTTCTTTAGCGCGAGTGATGACTAACTCACCTTCCTCAATATCTTTTGTTACCGTTGTTCCGGCACCAATTGTTGCACCATCTCCAACCTTTACGGGAGCAACAAGTTGAGTGTCAGAACCAACAAAGACATCATCACCAATGATCGTTTTGAACTTATTAGCGCCATCATAATTACAGGTAATGGTACCCGCACCGATATTTGTATCTTTACCGATCTCGGTGTCACCAATATAAGTGAGGTGACCAACTTTAGAGGCTAGTCCAATCACACCGTTTTTGATCTCAACGAAGTTACCAACATGAGCTTTGTTCTTAAGCTCAGCGCCAGGACGAAGGCGTGCAAATGGACCAACTGTACAATCTTCACCGACTGTAGAGTCTTCGACAACCGTGTATGGGCTCAGCACAGAGTTGTCATCTATTTCACAATCTTTCAGAACACAGCCGGCACCAATAACTACGTTATCACCAATAGTTACGCTACCTTCGATAATAACGTTAACGTCGATTTCCACATCACGACCACACTGTAGCTCACCACGTAGATCAAAACGGCTAGGATCACGAAGCATAACGCCCTGCTCTAGCAGTTTTTCTGCCTGCATAGCCTGAAAAGCGCGCTCTAGCTTAGCTAGCTGAATACGGTTATTAACACCTTCAACTTCAATTGGATTCGCAGGGTGTACTGCTTCTACCGCACCACCTTCTTCATGAGCAGCTGCAATGATATCTGTAAGATAGTACTCACCCTGAGCATTGTCGTTACTTAAACCAGATAACCAACGTTTAAGGTCTTTACCCGTTGCAACAAGTACGCCTGTATTGACTTCCTTAATCAGCTTCTGCTCTTCTGTCGCATCTTTTTGCTCAACTATAGCAACAACAGGACCATTCTTGCGCACAATGCGTCCGTAGCCCGTAGGATCGTCTAGTACAACCGTTAAGAGTGCAATACCGCCTATAGGTTGTGCATCAAGAAGGTTTTCAACGGTCTCAGCGGAAATAAGCGGAACATCGCCATAAAGTACCAGTACTTTTTCATTGTCATCAAAACTTGGAGATGCCTGATCAACAGCGTGACCAGTGCCTAGTTGCTCTGATTGAAGTACCCAATTGACAGGCTCGTTTCCAAGGACCTCTTTCATCTGATCACCACCGTGACCATAGACCAAATGAATATTTTGAGCACCCAGTCCCGTACAAGTATCAATGACGTGCTTTGCCATCGGTTTTCCTGCCAAAGTATGCAGAACTTTTGGCATATTGGAGTACATACGGGTTCCTTTTCCCGCAGCCAGGATAACCGCGCTAAACTTCATGAAGATAACCTTATCGTCTAATTATTTAAGAAGCTGATTTTAACGTGATAGACAAAAAGTATAAAAGGGAAATGTTAATAATTGGCAATATAAAGCGTATATATTCCTATAAACGCAAAAAGGCGACCAATTGGTCGCCTTTATAGCAATGCACTAAATGATTAGCGTCTTCTTTGCTTTGTCAGTTCGATTACTCGAAGCTGAGCAATGGCTTTAGCCAGTTCACTGGCCGCTTGTGCGAAGTCCATATCACCATGCTGATTCTGGATATGCTCCTCAGCTTTGCGCTTGGCTTCTTCTGCCTTAGCAGCGTCAAGGTCTTCACCACGGATTGCTGTATCAGCCAGTACGGTAGCCGTACCAGGCTGAACTTCAATAATACCACCAGAAACGTAAATAAATTCCTCGTGGCCGTGCTGTTTAACAATACGCACCATGCCAGGCTTAATAGCGGTCAGCAGCGGTGTGTGACCATGGAAAATACCAAGCTCACCTTCGCTCCCGGTCGCCTGAAATGTTTCAACACGGCCAGAAAAAAGCTTCTTCTCCGCGCTAACTACATCCAGGTGAAAGGTAATTGCTGCCATATCGCCTCCTATTTAGCCTTTATAGCTTCTTAGCATTCTCGATAGCTTCGTCGATAGTACCGCAGTACATAAACGCTTGCTCTGGAATGTCATCGTATTCACCACTTAGCAAACCTTTGAAACCACGAAGAGTTTCTTTCAGAGATACATAAGTACCTGGTTCACCGGTAAATACTTCCGCTACGTGATAAGGCTGAGTTAGGAAACGCTCAATCTTACGTGCACGTGCTACCACTAGCTTATCTTCTTCAGACAGTTCATCCATACCTAGGATAGCGATGATGTCTTTCAGCTCTTTATAGCGCTGAAGTGTCTGCTGAACACCACGAGCTACATCGTAGTGCTCCTGACCAACAACAAGTGGGTCAAGCTGACGTGAAGTAGAATCTAGCGGATCGATCGCTGGGTATAGACCCATTGCAGCGATGTTACGGCTAAGTACAACTGTTGCATCCAAGTGTGCGAACGTTGTTGCTGGAGACGGGTCAGTCAAGTCATCCGCAGGTACGTATACCGCCTGAACAGAGGTGATAGAACCCTGTTTAGTCGATGTGATACGCTCCTGAAGAACACCCATTTCTTCAGCTAGTGTTGGCTGGTAACCTACCGCAGATGGCATACGACCCAGAAGTGCCGATACCTCTGTACCCGCTAGGGTATAACGGTAAATGTTATCAACGAACAACAGTACGTCACGACCTTCGTCACGGAAACGTTCTGCCATTGTCAGACCTGTCAATGCTACACGTAGACGGTTGCCTGGTGGCTCGTTCATCTGACCGTATACCATTGCTACTTTTGATTCTTCAGGGTTTTCGATGTTTACAACACCTGCTTCCTGCATTTCAAAGTAGAAGTCGTTACCTTCACGAGTACGTTCACCTACACCCGCGAATACTGAAAGACCAGAGTGCTGAAGTGCGATGTTGTTGATAAGTTCCATCATGTTAACGGTCTTACCTACACCTGCACCACCAAACAGACCGATTTTACCACCCTTAGCGAATGGACAAACCAAGTCGATTACTTTTACACCTGTCTCAAGAAGTTCAGTCACGTTTGACTGCTCTTCGTAGCTTGGAGCTTCACGGTGAATTGCGTAGTGCTCTTCAGCATCTACTTCACCACGCTCATCAATCGCGTCACCAAGAACGTTCATGATACGTCCAAGGGTCTTTGTACCTACTGGTACAGTGATTGGAGCGCCAGTATTTTCTACCGCCAGTCCACGACGTAAACCATCAGAGCTACCCATTACGATACAGCGAACAACACCACCGCCTAGCTGCTGCTGAACTTCAAGAACAAGACGCTCTTGAGCTTCAACCACATTAAGCGCGTCATATACACGTGGTACATCGCCTTGTGGGAACTCTACGTCGACTACCGCACCGATGATCTGTACGATCTTACCTGTAGCCATCGTTAATCCTCTAACTAATTAGTTTTTCCAATGCTTAAACCGCTGCAGCACCACCTACAATCTCAGAAAGTTCTTGTGTGATAGCCGCCTGACGCGCCTTGTTATACACAAGCTCTAGGTCTTCGATTAGGTTTGTTGCATTATCTGTTGCTGCTTTCATCGCAATCATTCGGGCTGCCATTTCACATGCCAGGTTCTCTACCACACCCTGATACACCTGAGATTCAACATAGCGAATCAATAGTGCATCCAGAAGTGGCTTTGGTTCTGGCTCATAAATGTAATCCCATGAATGCTCACGTTTTTGCAGCTCTTCATTTTCCGATTTAGGCAGTGGTAGCAATTGATCGATCGTTGGTTCCTGAACCATAGTATTAACAAACTTGTTGAATACTACGTACAGGCGGTCCAATTCACCTTCATCATATTTCTTCAGCATTACGCCTACAGAACCAATCAGATCTTCAAGACTTGGGTTATCACCAAGGCCTGATACCTGAGCAGCTACTTTAGCGCCACTATTATTGAAAAATGCAGTTGCTTTAGTACCAACAATGGCAATCTCAAGTTCTGCACCTTTCTCTTTCCAGTCCTGCATGTCATGCATAGCTTTTTTGAACAGGTTGATGTTCAAGCCACCACACAGACCACGGTCTGTAGAAACGATGATATAACCAACACGCTTGGCTTCGCGTTCTTCCAGATACGGATGTTTGTATTCCAGATTACCGCAAGCCAAATGACCGATCACTTTACGCATTGTTTCTGCATATGGACGAGAAGCTTCACGAGCGTCCTGAGAACGTCTCATTTTAGAAGCTGCTACCATTTCCATCGCTTTCGTGATCTTCTGAGTGCTTTTCACACTCCCGATCTTATTACGTATCTCTTTTGCGCCGGCCATCGTATTACTCTCTCTCTATGGATTATTGCCAGTGACCATATTGGTCACCCGCAAAGAACCAATTACCAAGTTTGGGTTGCCTTGAAATCGTCAACAATCTTCTTAAGTTGCGCTTCGATTTCATCATTGTAAGCACCCGTTTTGCTGATTTCGTCTGAGAAATCTGCAAAGTGGCTGTGAGCATACGATAGTAGAGCTGCTTCGAAGTCCAGAACCTTGTTCAGTTCAATGTCTTCAAGATAGCCACGCTCTGCCGCAAAGATTACTAGTGCCTGGTCAAATACTGACATTGGAGCATATTGCTTCTGCTTCATTAGCTCAGTAACTTTCTGACCATGGTCCAGCTGCTTCTTAGTTGCTTCATCAAGATCAGATGAGAACTGAGCAAACGCTGCAAGTTCACGGTATGCAGCAAGCGCTGTACGGATACCACCTGATAGTTTCTTGATAATCTTAGTCTGCGCTGAACCACCTACACGAGATACCGAGATACCTGGGTCAACCGCAGGGCGAACACCAGAGTTAAACAGTTCTGTCTGTAGGAAGATCTGACCATCAGTAATCGAGATTACGTTAGTCGGTACGAATGCAGATACGTCACCAGCCTGAGTTTCAATGATAGGAAGAGCAGTCAAAGAACCAGTCTTACCTTTCACTTCACCATTAGTGAATTTTTCTACGTATTCTTCACTTACACGAGCAGCACGCTCTAGAAGACGAGAGTGAAGGTAGAATACATCACCAGGGAATGCTTCACGACCCGGTGGACGCTTCAGTAGTAGAGAGATCTGACGGTATGCTACCGCTTGCTTAGATAGGTCATCATAAACAATCAGTGCATCTTCACCGCGATCACGGAAGTATTCACCCATCGCACAACCTGAGTACGGTGCAAGATATTGCAGCGCAGCAGATTCAGAAGCAGAAGCAACAACTACAATGGTGTTATCCAGTGCGCCATGCTCTTCTAGCTTGCGTACTACGTTCGCGATAGTCGATGCTTTCTGACCGATAGCTACGTAGATAGAGTAAATACCAGAGTCTTTCTGGTTGATGATTGCATCGATAGCCAATGCAGTTTTACCAGTCTGACGGTCACCGATTACAAGTTCACGCTGACCACGACCGATTGGGATCATGGAGTCAACAGACTTATAACCAGTTTGCACAGGTTGGTCTACCGATTTACGGTCGATTACACCCGGAGCGATAACTTCTACAGGAGAAGAGAGTTTCGCTTCGATTGGACCTTTACCATCGATAGGCTCACCCAGTGTGTTTACCACACGGCCAAGCATTTCAGGACCTACAGGTACTTCAAGAATACGACCTGTGCCTGTTACTTTCATGCCTTCCTTAAGGTCGGCATATGGGCCCATTACTACCGCACCAACCGAGTCACGCTCAAGGTTAAGTGCAAGTGCATAACGGCCACCCGGTACTTCAATCATTTCACCTTGCATCACGTCCGCTAGGCCGTGGATGCGAATGATACCATCGCTTACCGATACGATAGTACCTTCATTACGAGCTTCACTAACAACTTCGAAAGATTCGATACGCTGTTTGATCAGATCGCTAATTTCCGTGGAATTTAGTTGCATGCTTCCAATCCCCATTAAGACTGTAATGCATCGCTCAGGCGATTCAATTGACCGCGCGTTGAGTTATCGATGATTAAGTCTCCGGCTCGAATAACAACCCCACCAAGTAGGGCCTCATCTACACTGCAATTCAGGTTAACTTTGCGCTCTAGACGCTGCTCAAGTTTGCTGCTGATATCTGCAATTTGTGCTTTGGTCAATTTAGTTGCGGAAACCACTTCTGCATCAACCATTTTTTCATGCTCTTGTTTAAGAGCAATAAACTCATTGCAAACCTCAGGAATAGCTAATAGTCGGCCATTCTCAGCCATTACCTTGATAAGGTTCTGGCCAAATTCATCAAACTGTTCGCCACAAACGGCAATAAAGATTTCTGACAGTTTGTCAGCAGATGCGGAACTCGTAAGAAGCTCAGCAATATCTTTATTCTTTGTAACTTCGGCAGCAAAAGTAAGCATTTGACTCCATTGGTCTAATGCATCTTTTTCTACCGCAAAATCAAACGCTGCTTTAGCATAGGGGCGTGCGATTGTAGTCAAAGACATATGCGCCCCTCGCTTTAAAGTTTTGCAGTAATGTTATCGAGAATATCTTTGTGCGCATCTTTATCGATGGAACGCTCAAGGATTTTCTCAGCACCAGCTAAAGCCAGAGTAGCAACTTGTTTGCGCAGTTCATCGCGCGCACGATTGCGTTCTGCTTCGATTTCAGCTTCAGCTTGAGTAAGAATCTTCTGGCGTTCTGCCTGAGCTTCTTCACGAGCTTCATCTACAATCTGAGCCTTACGCTTATTCGCTTGCTCAATAATCTCTGTTGCTGTGCGCTTCGCTTCTTTCAACTGATCTGAAGCGTTGGCTTGTGCTAGGTCTAGATCTTTTGCTGCTCTTTCAGCAGCCTGAAGACCATCAGCAATTTTTTTCTGACGTTCTTCGATCGCATTCATGATTGGCGGCCACACGTACTTCATGCAGAACCACACAAAAAGTGAGAATGCTATAGCCTGACCCAGCAGAGTTGCGTTCATATTCACAACAGCTACCCCTCTATTTGTTCTTCGACGACAAAGTTTCTATTTAGCTTTAGATCTGTCGATTATAGAGAACCAACAAATGGGTTCGCGAACGTGAATAGAAGTGCGATTACGATACCGATCATTGGGATCGCATCAAGCAGACCAGCGATGATGAACATCTTAACCTGTAGCATAGGAGCCATTTCTGGTTGACGAGCAGCACCTTCAAGGAATTTACCACCAAGAATTGCGAAACCGATCGCTGTACCAAGAGAAGCAAGACCGACGATAATACCTACGGCGATTGCTGAAAAGCTCAGTAAAGTTTCCATTACTATCTCCAATTTATAGTTGTTGGCTTATATGCCGAAAAAAACTTTAAAAATTAATTATTAATGATCAGGGTCTTCATGAGCCATCGACAGATATACGATGGTAAGCATCATGAATACGAACGCCTGGATACAAATTACTAGAATATGGAAAATTGCCCATGGAAGAGCACCTAACCATTGTAGCCACCACGGTAGCAAAGCAGCGATAAGAATAAATACAACCTCACCAGCGAACATGTTACCGAATAGACGCATGCCAAGTGAAAGCGGTTTAGCAAGTAGCGATACCACTTCAAGAAGCAGGTTAAACGGAATCATCACAGGGTGATTGAATGGATGTAGAGCTAACTCTTTCGCGAAGCCGCCCAGTCCTTTGATCTTAATGCTGTAGAAAATCATAAGAGCAAAGACACCGAGTGCCATAGCCATGGTGATGTTAACATCAGCAGAAGGAACCACTTTTAGATACGGGATACCTAGCCAATGTTCAGCTGGATAAGGTAAGAAATCAATTGGAACTAAGTCCATGATGTTCATTAGCAATACCCAACAAAAGATAGTCAGTGCCAATGGTGCGATCAATGGGTTGCGTCCATGAAAGGTCTCTTTGACGTTATCAGCGACAAATTCGACAATCATTTCAACAGCACACTGAAGCTTACCCGGCACACCTGTTGTTGCTTTCTTTGCTACAGAGTAGAAAACCCAAAGGAATAACATCCCTGTAAACGCAGAAAAAAACAGGCTATCGATATGCACATTCCAGAAACTTGACTCCTCCGCAACTAGACCTAGCTTATATAAAGACAGGTTAGTCAGGTGGTGTTCAATGTAACCGATAGATGTGAGCGCTTCACCTTGCGCAGCCATAACTCATCCTATTTTTTTTTGTTAATGAAAAACGCGGGCAAAAAGATATTAAGACCTAAAGCCAGCAAATAGGTTGTTTTAAGTGGAACAAGTTCCACATGCATATACATGTAAACAATAGAAAAGAGAACTGCAGTGAGAAGGATTTTCAACGTTTCGCCAGTGTAGAACGAAACTGTAACAGCTCGTGCCGCTCTTGCCCCACTGTACAAAAATGCACAGAACGCAAAAACTGCATTCGCTACTACGAATATACCACCGCCAATTAACGCAGACACTCCCCAGTCAATATTCACGGCTAGTGCCATTCCTATTGCCACTAATATAACCACGCTAGATTGAATCAATAACAATCGCTTTGCAAGCGCTCGTCCTGGCCTAGCCAGCGCAGCTACCATGTATTCTTACCTCTTCTTATACTTCCAACTACGCACTTATAACCGTGCATGGAAATTCAGCGAAAATTATACGTTGAGACATTATTAATGCAATAAAAACGCAGCATTAAATAACAAAATTGTTTACAAACCTACAACTTTCAAAATATCTGATGTAACAACTGTAAGTTGTTGCTCAACTCTTACTCATTCTCAAGTAATTTAATCAACTGATCTAATTTGTGAGGCTCATCAAAAGTTATTGTTAACTTGGACTTACCTTTACTTGAGCGGACCAAAGAAACCTCTGAACCAATCCTTTTAGTCAATCGTTCAGAAATATCTATTGCTTCGAGATCTACGCTCTTTTCAGGTTGTTCTTGTTTAGGCTCTAAATATTTTTTTACAAATTTCTCAGCCTGACGAACCGTCATTTGCTTGTTAGCAATAACATTTGCAACTTCAATTTGTGAACCGCCTTCAAGAGACAGCAGTGTTCGAGCATGTCCCATCTCAAGTTTTTTCTGCTCAACAAGAGATTTAACCTCATCATCCAACTGATTTAACCTCAGTAGGTTAGTGACAGTTGTTCTCGATTTCCCGATAACATCCGCTACCTGTTGATGCGTCAGTTCGAACTCATCCTGAAGACGTTCAAGTGCCTGAGCTTCTTCAATAGCATTCAGGTCTTCTCGCTGAATATTTTCTATCAGCGCCATTGCAATAGCAGCGTTGTCTTTTACGTTCTTTACAATACATGGAACTTGACGAAGTCCAGCTTGTTTGGCTGCTCTCCAGCGACGCTCACCAGCAATAATTTCATAGGTGTTATCAGATACTTGTCTGACAACTATTGGTTGAATAATTCCCTGAGACTGGATGGAAGCGGAAAGCTCTTCAAGAGCTTCAGGTGACATCTCTTTTCGGGGCTGATAGATACCCGGTTTAAGACTGTTTACAGATATGTCTGTCAGTTCACCATCTGTCGATAGGGACTGACTATGAGAAGCTACCTGCTGCTTCTCTCTGGCGATAGAACTGGTAGCCAGTAGCGCGTCCAGGCCTTTTCCTAAACCACGTTTAGACATTTATATTAATTCCTTAATTTTTATGCGGGTACTTCTTCTCGGCGAAGCATCTCTCCAGCTAAAGCTAAATAGGCTTTAGAGCCAGCAGAGTGTTTGTCGTAGTACATAGCGGGTCTGCCATGACTTGGAGCTTCGGCAAGTCGCACATTTCGAGGAATAACGGTTCTGTAAACCTTGTCACCAAAGTGCTTCTTAAGTTGGTCAGAGACTTCGTTCGACAAGCGATTTCGCGGGTCAAACATGGTTCTGAGCAAACCTTCAATCTTCAAGTTTTCATTCACTACCGCTGCAAGTTTGCTGATTGTATCCATCAATGCAGTAAGCCCTTCTAAGGCAAAATATTCACACTGCATTGGCACTAATACAGAATCTGCTGCGGCCATGGCATTGATTGTAAGTAGGTTTAGAGCCGGGGGACAATCTATAAAGATGAAATCATAGTTATCACGAACCATAGCTAAAGCATTTTTTAGCCTGACTTCGCGAGCAAACACTTCCATCAATTTGATCTCTGCCGCTGTTACATCACCGTTGGCTCCAACCAGATCGTAACCACCAGATGTCTTTCGACACACTACTTCGTCAAACGGAGTATCTTCTACAAGCAAATCATAAGCTGTAGCGTCAATCTGGTATTTATCGACACCGCTAGCCATGGTTGCATTACCTTGAGGGTCGAGATCGATAACTAAGACTTTACGCTTTGTCGCAGCCATTGATGCAGCAAGATTGACACAGGTAGTGGTTTTTCCCACTCCACCTTTTTGGTTAGCGATTGCTATGATTCTTCCCACAATTAACCTCTCTACAAATCCTTATCCGCTAAGGTTACTAGATGTCTTTCGCCTTCAAGCTCTGGAACTTGCAAAGCTTTGAATTCGATCACAGTACACCATTCCGGAAGCTCCGCAACCTCTTGCTCTGAATATTGCCCTTTTAAAGCCAAAAATTTACCTGTTTCTGGCTTCGGTAGGTGGCGACACCACTCCACCATATCAGTCATCGATGCAAAGGCTCTACTTAGTACAGCATCGAATTTTTCTTCTGGTTGAAACTCTTCTACCCGACTCTGCACTGTCGTCACGTTCTCGATGTTTAAGTCATGTAAGACTTGTTTGATAAACCGAATGCGCTTTCCAAGGCTATCCAATAGATAAAATTCACAATCAGGTTTCATGATCGCCAATGGAATTCCAGGTAACCCCGGACCAGTACCAACATCAATAAAGCGCTGGCCAGTAAGCAAAGGACTCACGATGATGCTATCAAGAATATGTTTAACCAACATATCCTCTGGATTCCTGACAGAGGTTAAGTTATACGCTTTATTCCACTTGTTCAATAATTCAACATATCCAACTAACTTCTGGCGTTGTTCTTCTGAAACATCAAGATCAGTTTCCAATAAAAGGGAATCCAGTTTTGCTTTCAATAAACTCACTACTCTTCACCTTTTTTCAGTAGGCCTTGTTTTTTAAGGAAAACAAGAATAATTGAAATTGCTGCAGGCGTAATACCTGAAATACGGGATGCAATACCTATAGTATCTGGTTTTGCGTCTTTCAGTTTTGCGACAACCTCGTTTGATAGTCCCTGGACGGTATCGTAGTCAAAATCAGCAGGAATTTTTGTATTCTCATGTCGTAAGGATTTTTCGATCTCGTCTCTCTGACGCTGGATATATCCTTCGTATTTCACCTGGATTTCAACTTGCTCAGAAGCTTGCTTATCTTCAAGAGCTGGCGAAAAAGCATCAAGTTGTGTCAACTGATCGTAGCTAATTTCTGGACGGCGAAGCAGATCCTCACCACTCGCCTCACGAGACATAGGTGTTTTTAAAAGAGCATTAAGTGCATCGACACCTTCAGACTTTGGGTTCATCCAGGTCTCTTTTAGACGCTGGCGCTCCTTTTCCATATTTTCGATCTTTTCGTTAAATCGAGCCCAGCGAACATCATCAACAAGCCCCAACTCGCGGCCTTTTTCTGTTAAGCGAAGATCGGCATTGTCTTCGCGCAATAACAATCTGTACTCAGCACGAGATGTAAACATACGATACGGTTCTTTCGTTCCCATTGTCGAAAGATCGTCAATAAGAACCCCCATGTAGGCCTCGTCACGACGCGGGCTCCAACCCTCTTTATCCTGAGAGTACAAACTAGCATTCAAACCAGCCATCAAACCTTGAGCAGCGGCTTCTTCGTACCCTGTCGTGCCATTGATCTGGCCGGCAAAGAACAGGCCTTTGATAAACTTGTTTTCATAGGTACTTTTGAGATCTCTCGGATCAAAGAAGTCATATTCAATCGCATATCCTGGTCGAACAATATGAGCGTTTTCCATCCCCTTCATTGAACGTACAATCTGCACCTGAACATCAAATGGCAAACTGGTAGAAATACCATTCGGATAAAGTTCCGTTGTTGTAAGTCCTTCTGGTTCAATAAAGATCTGGTGACTATTCTTGTCAGCAAAACGCATCACTTTATCTTCAATAGAAGGACAGTAGCGAGGACCAATGCCTTCTATCACTCCCGCATACATAGGACTACGATCTAGGTTCGCTCTAATAACATCATGTGTTTTTTCGTTAGTATGAGTTATATAACAAGGAATCTGACGTGGGTGCTGCTCCCTTTCACCTAAGAATGAGAAAACCGGTGTTGGATTATCTCCGTGTTGTACTTCAAGAACTGAAAAGTCGACACTATTGGCATCAATACGCGGTGGTGTGCCCGTTTTAAGACGATCAACTCTTAACGGTAGCTCTCTTAATCTATCAGCTAACGTGATCGATGGTGGATCGCCTGCACGGCCTCCTGAGGAGCTTTCCATTCCAATATGGATCTTACCCCCAAGAAAGGTTCCAACGGTCAGTACAACCGATTTGGAGAGGAATTTGACGCCCATTTGAGTAACAACTCCAGCCACTCGATCATTTTCGACAATAAGATCATCTGCTGGCTGCTGAAATAATGTCAGGTTAGGTGTATTTTCAAGAACAGTACGAATCGCATTTTTATAGAGTACGCGATCAGCCTGAGCACGAGTTGCTCTTACTGCAGGTCCTTTAGACGCATTTAACGTTCGGAACTGTATACCTGCTTTGTCGATAGCTTGAGCCATAACACCACCCAAAGCATCAACTTCTTTTACAAGATGTCCCTTTCCTATTCCACCAATAGCCGGATTACATGACATCTGGCCTAAGGTATCAATATTGTGTGTCAGCAACAGGGTTTTCTGACCTGTTCTGGCTGCAGCAAGTGCTGCTTCCGTTCCAGCGTGTCCGCCACCGATAACAATGACATCAAATGATTCGTGATAAAGCATTGAACGACCTTAGATAGAGCTAACGAGACTGTAATACAACTATCAGACTCAAAGAAAATGGAAATATAAAAAAGAGCGGTATTTTACCTGTTTTGCCTCACTGAGAAAATCAATTTCACTATTTTTTGGTTACGCGAGAAAAGATTAAGGTATATATGATCTATATAAAGATCTTTTTATTAGATCTACTATTAGGGAAACACGATCCTGTGGATAAGCTCGAAAAGATCAATAAGATCATGAGTTCAGGGTGGATCATATTTTGTGATCAGGTTTTGATCATGCTCTTAGGTAGCTGGGATCAAAAGGGCTACTTATCAACAGATGCAGAAACTGATCAAAGTTATAAATTGGATAACTATAGCTTGATCACTTGTTTATCTCAGTTTTATCCACATGTGATATTTTTGCTATAGGATAAAATTTAATAACGTAACCTTTATAGTTATCCACATTGGGGTGTAATTTGACTGAGTACAGAACTCTGATACCACTAAATGTTAAAAACTTTTAAGGTTCTCTTTCAGCCACTCTTCTGCTGGTTCTTCTGGTACTTGTGATTTTAAAACATCTATCGTAAAGCAGTCAGATAAAGGTGTTGCCCCAATATCTAGCAACAAGTTATATGCATGTTTACCTGCATCGCAGAAAGTATCATAACTAGAATCCCCTATAGCGATAACTGCAAATTTAACATCTGTCATTTTAGGAGGTGTTGCAAGAAGGCTGTTGATAAAGGGTTGAATATTTTCCGGATAGTCGCCTGCACCATGTGTAGAAGTTATGATCAACCAGGTTCCGCAATTTGGAATGTCTTCTAATGCCGGATTATTGTGGATCTCGGTTTCATGTCCGTTTTCATTCAGAAGATCGCTTAAGTGGTCTCCTACGTACTCTGCACCACCTAATGTGCTACCAGTAATAATTTGGATCATGGTTGTATAAAGCCTCATCTAATTCGTTGTCATCAGGCTTTAGTATTGAATGAATTAGTCTTTGAATCAACGGTATTAGTTGAAAGGTTTTTTGGGCGAGAGAAACAAAAAAGGAGCTTGAAAGCTCCTTTTTAATGATTATTTTCCGATACAGAATGATGTAAATATTCTTCCTAGCAGGTCATCAGAGGTAAATTCTCCGGTGATCTCATTCAAGTGTTGTTGAGCAATGCGCAGTTCTTCCGCCAGGATTTCACCTGCCATGAAGCCTTCTAGCTGTTGCTGGCCAATATTCAGATGTTCAGCTGCTTTTTCCAGGGCATCCAGGTGACGTCTGCGAGCCATAAAGCCACCTTCGCTATTTCCAGAAAAGCCCATGCACTCTTTCAGATGATTACGAAGTGCATCAACGCCTTCGCCTGTTTTTGCTGAAAGACGAATCAGAGTTGGGGAGTTTACATGACAGATCCCTAGCTCTTCGTTAGTTTGATCGGCTTTATTGCGGATCACTGTCATACCTATATTTTCAGGCAGGCGATCAATAAAGTCTGGCCAGATTTCTTTTGGATCGGTTGCTTCGGTTGTTGTTCCGTCCACCATAAAAAGAACACGATCTGCTTGTGCTATTTCGTCCCATGCACGGTCAATACCGATACGCTCAACCTCGTCAGAAGCATTGCGTAGACCTGCAGTATCGATTATATGAAGCGGCATGCCATCGATATGGATATGTTCTCTCAGTACGTCTCGTGTCGTCCCTGCAATATCGGTAACAATTGCACTGTCTTTACCTGAAAGGGCATTGAGTAGGCTTGATTTACCAGCGTTAGGGCGACCTGCGATAACCACCTTCATGCCTTCGCGCATGATGGCTCCCTGATTTGCTTCTTTACGAACGGCTTCTAGGTTATCGATAATAGTTTGCAAATCCCCACTGACTTTACCGTCAGATAAGAAATCAATCTCTTCTTCTGGAAAGTCGATAGCAGCTTCTACGTAAATTCGTAGATGGATAAGCGATTCAACCAGCGTGTTGATGCGCTTGGAGAACTGCCCTTGAAGAGACTGAAGAGCAGATTTAGCGGCTTCTTCAGAACTAGCATCGATAAGGTCGGCAATCGCTTCTGCTTGAGTTAAGTCCATCTTATCATTTAGGAACGCACGTTCTGAAAATTCTCCTGGACGGGCAGGACGAACATCTGATATTTCCAGAATACGTTTAATCAGCATATCCATAACTACGGGACCACCGTGTCCCTGAAGCTCTAGTACGTCTTCACCGGTAAACGAGTGCGGATTTGGAAAGTACAAAGCGATACCCTGATCAAGCTCTGTTCCATCAGCCATTTTAAATGGAAGGTACTCTGCATATCTTGGGCGAAGGTTCTTACCTGTAACTTCTAGCGCCACTTCTGCCGCTTTAGGGCCGGATACACGAATAATACCCACTCCTCCACGACCTGGAGCTGTTGCCTGAGCAACGATAGTGTCTGTAGTCATAGTTTTACCAAATCTGAGGAGCGGAAAGGGAATTCATTTTATAAGACGCCGTGAATCCATCCATGGAGGCTTGAACAAAGCATCCATGCTTTGAACACTTATAAAACGAACACCCCATCCACTCCCAATAAGCTATTTGTAGCCAAAGTTTAATCAGCTAATAACAAAAAGGCGACCCTTTGGCCGCCTTTCTTCGATTCTTTCAAATCTTAGTTCTTAGAGTGTAAGCCCTTCTTCTCCAGATTCTTATAGATAAGCGTCTGTTGAATTAGCGTTACGATGTTCGATACCAACCAGTATAGAACCAGACCTGATGGGAAGAACAGGAAGAAGAATGTAAACATAACCGGCATAAAGGTCATGATCTTCTGCTGCATTGGATCCGTTACAGTTGTCGGGCTCATCTTCTGAATCATAAACATACTTGCACCCATCAATAGAGGAAGGATGTAGTATGGGTCTTGAGCTGAAAGGTCAGTAATCCAGCCGAAGAATGGTGAGTGACGAAGCTCAACAGATTCCATCAGAGACCAGTACAGTGCGATGAAGATAGGCATCTGCAAGAAGATAGGTAGACAGCCACCAAGTGGGTTTACTTTTTCTTTCTTGTACAGTTCCATCATTTCCTGGCTCATACGTTGGCGATCATCACCGATACGCTCACGCATTGCCTGTAGCTTAGGCTGAAGCATACGCATCTTAGCCATTGAGGTGTACTGAGCTTTTGTTAGCGGGTACATAGCGCCACGAACAACGAATGTCAGGATAATGATTGCTACACCCCAGTTAACAACAACACCCTGGATCATAGATAGTAGCCAGTGAAGAGGCTTAGCAATGAACCACAACCAGCCGTAGTCAACTACAAGGTCTAGGTTAGGCGCAACAGCGGCCATAGCGTCTTGTAACTTAGGACCCACCCACAATGTCGCTTCAAACTTAGTGCTTTCGCCATTAGCAATAGTTTTGTTCGGCATGCGAACACCGATATCACCAAGGTTTCCAATAACACGAGTGTATAGAGTAGAACCAGCTTCGTTACGTGGAACCCATGCCGATGCGAAGTAATGCTCTAGCATAGCAACCCAACCTTTACCTTCAGGAAGGTTCAGAGAAAGGTTACGATCCTGCATATCTTCGAAGCTGTATTTCTTGTAACGCACGTCTTCAGTTGAGTATGCGCCACCACGGTAAGTTGGCATTGTCAGGCTGCCACCAGCATCCATCAGGTTTTGACGAAGGTGAGCGTACATACCAAATGTAGCGTTGTTACCAGAGTTGTTTACAACATCAAACTCAACATCTACAGCGTAAGAACCACGCTTTAGAATAAATGTTTTTGTGTAATCAAGACCATTTGCTGTGTAAGTCAGCGGAATTCGTAGTTCATCCTTACCTTCAGAAAGAGTGAAGGCGTCAGCTGAAACAGAGTAGTTAGGACGGCTTGTGCTGCTAAGGTCGATACCTTGAGGGCCAACTAAACCACTTTGAGCAATGTAAACATGACCCTGAGAGTTCTTAAGAATCTGGAATGGTTCGTCAGATTCAAACTCTTTGTCATATTCATTTAATTTTGCAGATACAACATCACCACCAAATGTATCGATTGACAGAGTCAGTACATCAGTCGTAACAGTTACCAGTTTTGCAGAAGCGTTTTGTTCAGGTGCAGGGTCAAGCTCATCAGCAATAGCTGGTGCCGGTAGAGTACCGCCATTTTGTGCTTGAACAGCTTGCTGTGGCGCCGGGTTTTTCTCTACTTGCCATTGTTGATACAGCAAGAAAGAAACCAAAGCCAGTGCAAGAAGCAGGATATTACGTTGAGAATCCATTGTTATTTATCTCTGTCAGTTTCTTGTATTGGTGGAACGGGGTCATATCCCCCTTCATTCAAAGGGTGGCATTTTAATAGACGTTTGCCAGATAACCAACACCCTTTTACAAAACCATGCATTTTTATTGCCTCAATAGCATAAGTTGAGCAGGTTGGTGTAAAGCGGCAACGCGGACCTATAAGCGGACTTATTACCCACTTATATATGTAAATCAATCCGATAGCTAACCACGAGAAGGGCGAGAAAGGCGACGCCATAATTTATCTAATAATTTAAACATTTCCTCATTACTCAAATCTTGCGCGCTCTTTTTCGCAATTACAACAAAATCTTTATTTGGAAGTTTGTGTTGTCTTGTTCTGAAGCTTTCGCGAGTCAAACGTTTGAAGCGATTACGACCGACAGCAGTTTTGATTTGTTTCTTAGGAACAGCTAAGCCCAGACGAGGGTGAGAAAGAGAATTGTTACGAGCAATGATAGTGAAATGGGGAGAGCCAGCACTGTGTGCTTGCTTGAATACAGTTTGATAATGCTCGGGAGTTAACAGACGTAACTCCCGATTGAACGCGTACTTACTCAAAATAATCGCGAATTATTTTGATAGGCGCTTACGGCCTTTAGCACGACGTGCATTAATTACTTTACGACCGTTCTTAGTAGCCATACGTGCACGGAAACCGTGAGTACGCTTACGCTTTAGAACTGAAGGTTGAAAAGTGCGTTTCATGGTGTATACCTTTACTGATCAGTAGTTTATAGGTTTTTGTTAAACCCGGCGTGGGACTTAACATCCGACGCCTCTCAACAAAGAGGCGGAATTGTAATCACTGACTACACAAGAGTCAATCATTATAAGGCTCACAGAGCGTTTTTATTCCGGTTGGCGGATTATACGTTTTGTGAACCAAATCTCAAGGATCTTTTGATCCGATCTCATCCACAGCAGATCATCTAAAAATATCCACAAAAGTGGATAAGTGATCAGAACCCCACACGGTTCAGGAACTTCTGCAAGCGAAGATCTTGTGGATTAGAGAATAATTCTTGTGGAGAACCCTGTTCGACAATTTTTCCTTCCGCCATGAAGATCACTCGGTCTGCGACTTCTTTGGCAAACTGCATTTCATGGGTGACAACCACCATTGTCTGATGCTTCTTCGCCAGATTTTTCATCAGGTTAAGAACCTCACCAACCCATTCTGGATCGAGCGCTGATGTTGGTTCGTCAAACAGAAGTAGTTCAGGAGAGAGTGCCATGGCGCGACCAATACCTACACGTTGCTGCTGGCCACCAGAAAGTGCGGCAGGGTAACTATCCGCCTTATCTCCCAGACCAATCTCATCAAGGATGGTTTGTGCTTTATTGTAGGCTTGCTCTTTTTTCCATCCATGAACGGTAATCAAACCTTCTGCTATGTTTTGCTTTGCTGTTAGGTGAGCAAACAGAGCATAGTTCTGGAAGACGAATCCTGTTTTTCTTCTTAGTTCCAGAATGTCTTTCTTTGAGCTGTTTTCTGCATCAACAGAAATATCATCTATTGTGATCTTTCCTTTGTTTGCAGATTCCAGAAAGTTAACACAGCGCAGAAGAGTTGATTTTCCTGTTCCGCTAGAACCAATGATTACGATGATCTCGCCTTTTTCTATCTCTAGATCGATGCCTGAAAGAACCGACGTATCACCAAATTGCTTATGAATATTTTCTAGTTTGATCATCTTTGGTACGCCTTATTCAGTCTTATTTCTACCCGGTTTTGAACTTGAGTGAGCAGGACAACAATTACCCAGTAGATTAGTGCTACTGCAAGGAAAGCTTCGAAAAAACGGAAACTGGAGGCTGCTTCCATCTGAGCTTTAGCCATGATTTCTGCAACACCAAAGGTAAACGCCAGTGATGTGGACTTAATCATATCGATGAAGTAGTTCATCATAGATGGCAAAGCGACACGGCTAGCCTGAGGAAGAATGATTCTTCTCATTGCCTGTGATGTCGTCATACCTATAGAAAGGCTCGCTTCCATCTGGCTTCTGTCTATGCCAATAATTGCAGCACGAATGGTTTCTGCCATATAGGCAGCAAAGTGAAGAGCTAGACCGATTACGGCTGCGCTAAATGCATCCAGACCTACAAAAATAGGAAATATCTGTGGTAAGCCGTAATAGAAGAGGAACAGCTGTACAAGCAATGGAGTGCCACGGAAGAAACTGATATAAAGCTGGCTAAGTTGATCCAGTACCGGAATCTTGAACACCCTGATATTGGCAATGATAACAGCCAGAATTGTAGAAAATATCAATCCCAGAATAGCCATTTCCATGGTAGTGCTCAGATACTTAAGCAGTATTGGCATCAGTTCCAGCATATAGTTGATATCAAAACCCATGAAAACCTCGCAGAAACAAGAAAGGTGGAACCCGAAGCCCACCTTTTTTAAAGAAGTAAGCTCCCAAATCCGTAGGAGCCTAGATAATTAGTTATTTGGTAATGTCTGCACCAAACCATTTGTCTGAAATTTTAGCCAGAGTGCCGTCTGCTCGCATCGCTGATAAAGCCTGGTTTACTTCAGCCTGAAGCTTTTTACCATTGTCGTTGTTCACGAATGGCCATGCATTTTCAATTGTTTCAAATGGTTCGCCTGCAAGTTGTAGAGGAAGTCCTGTCTTCTTAATCACTTCAAGAACCGAGATTCGATCCATAACAAACGCATCTACACGACCAAGTGCTGTTTCATGCTCAAAACCTGTTTCGTATGTTTTGATGTTAATTTTGCCTTCTTTGTCATTCTTACGTAGCAGTTCTTCAAAGTTAGAACCAAGGTTTACAGCAACGGTTTTACCTTCCAGATCTTTCAGACCTTTGATGCTGTCATTACCTTTACGTACTGCAACTTGAGCGCCATCTACTACATATGGGTCAGCGAACAGGTATTTTGCTTTACGTGCATCTGTCATTGTTATTTGGTTAGAAATAGTATCAATACGACCAGTTTCCAGAAGACCAAACAAGCCAGAGAAGTTAGCGGTTACATACTCAACTTTATAGTCATTACGTCGACCGATTTCATCCCAAAGATCAACCTCAAAACCCTGTAGTTTGTCTTTCTCTACAAACGTAAATGGGAAGTAACGACCGGACATACCTACTTTTACTTCTGTTGCGGCATGAGCAACTGAAATTATGGATGATGACAGAGCTATAATTGTTAGTAATAGTTTTGAGCCGAATTTCATATTATTAAAACCTCACTTTCTGGATGGAAAGTATGTTACTGGTAAAGTAGGGCAAGATTAAAATAACCAGTTGTTATTACATATTCAGTATTAGTTTGTCTTATAGCTACAGCTTAACTATCCGATCTTGGGGATAAGTCGATAAGATCCCGTTTTTGTTAGCTTCTGTGTGGATTTTCTTGGGGAAAAATGTGTGGATCCAAGGTATATAAAAAGTAAGTATGTGAATAACTTTGATCTTATTCACTGGATCAGCGATCTTTTTGTGGAGATCTTACTGCTCAGGGAGTAGAATTGGCAGTCCTTTCAAAACCAAATAATAACAAGTGGGGTCAC